>NZ_CM133230.1:0-3311891 GCF_054053395.1 Vibrio paucivorans | reverse complement strand
GGTGCCCCCACTCGTAATTAATGATCGGAAAAGATTGGCAATTTTACCTGTTGATAACCAAGATCGCCAGCAATTGATCGGTGATCCAGTGAATAAGATCTAAGTTATTCACAATATTTTCGACTTAATCCTATGGATCAACACATATTGCCCTAAAATTACCCACACTTTGATCCACATTAGTGCCATTTTGAGTAGATCGTAAGATTGGTGATAACTCTGTGAGTTGTTTTGATCTCCCCCAGCTTTTACCGCTTTCTTCCACAGGTGATAAACGCCCCCAGAATTCAATGCACAATCGTCTTTTTTATTCTGCGAGTCACTTCAACTTATTACCTACAGCTCTAGGTTATTGCACTTGGTTATTTCTCTAATTGTTCAAAGTAACAGTAGTATTCCGTCCTACATAAATATGGAGTTGTATTATGAAAAACTGGATTAAGGTGGCAATTGCCGCTATCGCACTGTCTGCTGCTACAGTTCAAGCAGCTACTGAAGTAAAAGTAGGAATGTCAGGACGCTATTTCCCTTTCACTTTTGTTAAACAAGATGAACTACAAGGCTTTGAAGTCGATCTCTGGAATGAAATCGGTAAACGTAACGACTACAAAGTGGAGTACGTCACTGCGAACTTCTCTGGTTTATTTGGCCTACTAGAAACAGGCCGTATTGATACAATTTCAAACCAAATTACTATTACTGATACACGTAAAGCGAAGTACCTATTTGCTGACCCATACGTTGTTGATGGCGCTCAGATTACCGTGCGTAAAGGTAATGATGGAATCAAAGGCATCGAAGATCTTGCAGGTAAGACTGTCGCAGTGAACCTAGGTTCTAACTTCGAGCAACTACTGCGTAGCTACGATAAAGATAACCAGATCACCATCAAAACTTACGACACTGGTATTGAGCATGATGTCGCACTAGGTCGCGCTGATGCTTTTGTTATGGACCGACTATCTGCACTTGAATTGATTAAGAAGACTGGTCTACCACTTCAATTAGCCGGTCAGCCGTTCGAGACAATCGAAAACGCATGGCCATTTGTCGATAACGACAACGGCAAGAAACTTCAAGCAGAAGTGAACCAAGCTCTCGCCGCAATGCGTGCAGATGGTACACTGGCGCAAATTTCTGAAAAGTGGTTTGGCGCTGACATCACCAAGAAGTAACCACTTACTTTTTATTCGCTACATCAATACTAAGCGAACTTAAATAACCCACTGCTTCCCTTCCTTTGGCAGTGGGTTTTGCATTTTTTATTCGGGGGAGACGATGGGATTTGATTTCAATTACATGCTGGAACTAATGCCGATACTTTTGAAGTATCTTGGTACCACCATGGAAATGGCCACCTGGGGACTAGTATTCTCTTTGATCTTAGCGGTAATACTGGCCAATATTCGCGTATTTAAAATCCCAGTTCTTGATCAACTGAGCCAGCTTTACATCAGTTTTTTCCGCGGGACACCACTGTTAGTCCAGCTATTCTTACTTTACTACGGCCTGCCACAAGTCTTCCCATTTTTGGTGGGCTTAGATGCCTTTAGTGCCGCAGTGATTGGTTTAACCCTGCACTTTGCAGCCTACATGGCAGAAAGTATTCGTGCCGCTATTATTGGTATCGATCGCAGCCAAATGGAAGCGAGCCTCTCTGTTGGCATGACAACCAGTCAAGCAATGCGCCGCATTATTTTGCCTCAAGCAACCCGAGTCGCTCTGCCGTCTTTAATGAACTACTTCATTGATATGATCAAATCAACTTCCCTAGCTTTCACTTTAGGTGTTGCTGAGATCATGGCTAAAGCTCAGATGGAAGCCTCTTCAAGCTTTCGCTTTTTCGAAGCCTTCCTCGCCGTAGCACTCATATACTGGGGTGTGGTAGTCATCCTTACCCGTGTACAAATTTGGGCAGAAGAACGATTGAATAAGGCGTACGTACGATGATCAAACTCGACAATATTCATAAGTATTTTGGGGAAACTGAAGTCCTTAAAGGCATTGATCTCGATATAAAACAGGGCGAGATTGTGGTCATCATTGGCTCAAGCGGCACTGGTAAATCAACGCTATTACGCTGCGTGAACTTCTTAGAGCAGGCCAATCAAGGCCGTATTACCATTGATGATGTCAGTGTTGATACCCAATCGCATGCAAAAGCAGAAGTGTTAGCTCTACGCCGTAAAACGGGCTTTGTTTTCCAAAACTACGCACTATTTGCCCATATGAATGCACGCCAAAACATTGCTGAAGGGCTGATTACCGTCCGAGGATGGAAAAAAGACCAAGCCTTGGAACGAGCGCAGCAAATCCTAGACGATATTGGCCTCGGCGATAAAGGAGATAGCTACCCTGCTGCATTGTCAGGAGGTCAGCAACAACGTGTCGGTATTGGCCGAGCCATGGCGCTTCAGCCAGAATTATTGTTATTTGATGAGCCTACATCTGCTCTCGACCCAGAATGGGTTGGCGAAGTGTTGGCTCTGATGAAAAAGCTTGCGACTCAACACCAAACCATGCTGGTGGTGACGCATGAAATGCAGTTTGCTAAAGAAGTGGCTGATAAAGTGATCTTCATGGCAGAAGGCAACATTGTAGAACAGGGATCGCCTCAGGAAATCTTTGATAATCCGAAAGATCCTCGTTTACAGAAATTTTTAAACCAGGTAGCTGCGAGCTAAAGATCGCTTGGTAGGATCTAAAGATCCTTGAGATTTTACTCACACTACGTATAATCGCCCGACCGGAATTTAGGTAAACCCAATTATTGACACTTTTTGTGACAGTGATTACAATTCCGCCTCTTTGTTGAGAGGCGTCGGTAATTCCCTCTATATATAGAGAGAAATAAATGCCCACGCCGGGTTAACTAAGAACCTAAAACTACTGATCAGTAAAGGTAATAACCATGTCTAAACGCACTTTTCAACCTTCAGTTCTAAAGCGCAAGCGTACTCACGGTTTCCGTGCACGTATGGCAACTAAGAACGGTCGTGCAACTATCAATGCACGTCGTGCTAAAGGCCGTAAGCGTCTTTCTAAATAATCTCTGATTATTTTGAACACGTACGCGTTTAATCGGGAGTTACGTTTGTTAACTCCCGAGCATTATCAAAACGTCTTCCAGCAAGCTCATCGAGCTGGCTCACCACATTTCACTATCATTGCCCGCAATAATTCTCTTTCTCACCCTAGATTGGGATTAGCCGTTCCTAAAAAGCAAATCAAAACTGCACCTGCTCGTAATCGTTTCAAGCGATTGGCACGTGAAAGCTTTCGTAACAAACAACATCAGCTTCCTAACAAAGATTTTGTTGTTATTGCTAAGAAGAGCGCGCAAGATTTAAGCAATGATGAAATATTTAAGTTGTTTGATAAGCTATGGCTACGCCTGTCTCGCCCTTCGCGTGGATAACCATTGGCCTCGTCTATCTGTATAGATGGACAATTAGCCCTCTGATTGGTCCCCGCTGCCGATTTACTCCAACCTGTTCGCGATATGCGATAGAAGCGTTGAAAGCTCACGGTTTTGTAAAAGGGTGTTGGTTATCAGGCAAACGTCTATTAAAATGCCACCCTTTGAACGAAGGGGGGTTTGACCCCGTTCCACCAGTCCAAAAACAAGACAGAGATAAATAACGATGGATTCTCAACGTAATATTCTGTTAATCGCACTGGCTTTGGTTTCATTTCTACTTTACCAACAATGGCAAGTAGAAAAGACTCCTGCTCCTCAAGCGGTTGAACAGGCACAATCTGGCAGCACTCTGCCTGCACCATCTTTTGCTAATGAATTGGATCCACATCCAGCTCAGTCGTCGCCATCTGCGAAAACCATTACAGTGACAACTGATGTGCTGACTCTGTCTATCGACACGGTTGGTGGTGACGTAGTTGCAGCAGACCTAAACGAATATTCTGCAGAGCTAGATTCGGACGACTCTTTCGTTCTTCTACGAGATACGCAAGGTCACCAGTTTATCGCTCAGAGTGGTCTAGTTGGCCCTCAAGGTATCGATCTTAGCAGCACAAACCGCCCTCATTACCAAGCATCAGCAGAAAGCTTTACGCTTGCTGACGGTCAAGATGAGTTACGTATTCCACTGACTTACCAAGCGAATGGCATTGAGTACACGAAAACATTCATCGTAAAACGTGGTAGCTATGCTATCGACGTTGCATTCGATGTAGTGAACAACTCAGGCAACAACGCAACAGTTGGTATGTACGCTCACCTGCGTCAAAACGTTATGGATTCAGGTGGCAGCATCACAATGCCGACATACCGTGGTGGTGCATACTCAACGGAAGATGTTCGTTATAAGAAGTACAGCTTCGATGATATGCAAGATCGTAACTTGTCGCTAAACCTACCGGATGGTCAAGGTTGGGCTGCAATGATCCAACACTACTTTGCAACCGCTTGGATTCCACGCAATGAACCAGGTTCAAACCTATACACTCGCGTAATCGGTAACCTTGCTGATATCGGTGTTCGCATGCCAAACAAAACAGTGGCAGACGGTGCACAAGCTAACTTTGAAGCGACTCTATGGGTTGGTCCTAAGCTGCAAAGCGAAATGGCGGAAACAGCGCCTAACCTAGACCTTGTAGTTGATTACGGCTGGTTGTGGTTCATCGCGAAACCACTGCATACTCTACTTTCGTTCATTCAAGGCTTCGTATCGAACTGGGGTGTAGCGATTATCATCCTAACGTTCATTGTTCGTGGTGCGATGTACCCACTAACTAAAGCGCAGTACACCTCTATGGCGAAAATGCGTATGCTTCAGCCTAAACTGCAAGCTATGCGTGAGCGCATCGGTGATGACCGTCAGCGCATGAGCCAAGAAATGATGGAACTGTACAAGAAAGAAAAAGTAAACCCACTGGGTGGTTGTTTGCCTATCTTGCTACAGATGCCTATCTTCATCGCTTTGTACTGGGCACTAATGGAGTCGGTTGAGCTACGTCACTCACCATTCTTCGGTTGGATTCACGATCTATCAGCGCAAGACCCTTACTTCATCTTGCCACTACTGATGGGGGCATCGATGTTCCTAATCCAGAAGATGAGCCCGACGACAGTAACGGATCCAATGCAGCAGAAGATCATGACCTTTATGCCGGTTATGTTTACTTTCTTCTTCCTGTGGTTCCCATCAGGCCTAGTTCTATACTGGTTGGTGTCGAACATCGTAACACTTATCCAGCAAACGCTGATTTATAGAGCGCTGGAAAAGAAAGGCTTACACTCTAAGTAAGACTAATTAATGTAAGAAAGGCGGCCAAAAGGTCGCCTTTTTGTTTTGGGCTGATTACAATTCAGCTAATTTCATCGAATTTGGCAAAACTATGACTACAGATACGATTGTCGCTCAAGCTACAGCCCCCGGAAGAGGTGGTGTAGGCATTATTCGAGTATCAGGGCCTAAAGCGGCTCAAGTGGCACTAGAAGTTACGGGCAAAACACTCAAGCCTCGTTACGCAGAATACCTGCCATTTAAAGCACAAGACGGAACAGAGCTTGATCAGGGCCTTGCTCTCTACTTCCCTAACCCACACTCATTCACGGGTGAAGATGTGCTAGAGCTCCAAGGGCACGGCGGCCCTGTGGTAATGGATATGCTGATTAAGCGTATCTTGACGATACCAGCGGTAAGAGCAGCTCGCCCAGGGGAATTTTCAGAACGAGCGTTTCTCAACGACAAAATGGACTTAACCCAAGCGGAAGCCATTGCAGACTTAATTGACGCTAGTTCAGAAGAAGCCGCTAAATCCGCGCTGCAATCTCTGCAAGGCCAGTTCTCAAACAAGATTAACACCTTGGTCGAATCGCTTATCCATTTGAGAATCTATGTAGAAGCCGCTATCGATTTCCCAGAAGAAGAAATCGATTTCCTAGCAGACGGTAAAGTTTCCGCTGATTTACAGGCCATCATCGATAACCTTGATGCGGTTCGAAAAGAAGCCAATCAAGGCGCTATCATGCGTGAAGGCATGAAAGTCGTCATTGCTGGCAGGCCGAATGCTGGTAAATCTAGCCTGCTGAATGCTCTCTCTGGTAAAGAATCCGCTATCGTGACCGACATAGCAGGTACAACACGAGACGTTCTGCGTGAACATATCCACATTGATGGTATGCCGCTGCATATCATTGATACCGCTGGACTGCGTGATGCTTCTGATGAAGTAGAAAAAATTGGTATCGAGCGCGCTTGGGATGAAATTGCCCAAGCTGATCGAGTACTCTTTATGGTCGATGGTACCACTACCGATGCCACAGACCCTAAAGAGATTTGGCCAGACTTTGTTGATCGTTTACCTGACAGTATTGGTATGACGGTGATCCGCAATAAAGCGGATCAAACAGGCGAAGAGCTGGGCATTTGCCATGTCAATGCGCCTACGTTAATTCGCTTGTCCGCTAAAACAGGCCAAGGTATCGATGCCTTACGCAGCCACCTAAAAGAGTGTATGGGTTTCTCAGGCAACACTGAAGGCGGTTTTATGGCGCGTAGACGCCACCTGGATGCATTGGAACGTGCCTCTGAGCATTTAGACATAGGCCAACAACAGCTTGAAGGCTATATGGCCGGTGAGATACTGGCAGAGGAACTACGCATCGCCCAGCAACACCTTAATGAAATCACCGGCGAATTCAGTTCAGATGATCTGCTTGGCCGTATTTTCTCCTCATTCTGTATTGGTAAATAGATAAAAGCGTGACTTAACCGTCACGCTTTTTTGTAGAAAAGGACAACTTTATGATTCACATTATTACCGGTAGCACCCTTGGTGGTGCAGAGTATGTTGGTGACCACCTTAGCGATCTGTTGGTAGAAAAAGGGCTTGAGACAACCATCCACAACCAACCCGCTATTGATACAGTTCCATCTCAGGGAACCTGGTTAGTCGTGACCTCCACCCATGGAGCGGGAGACTATCCAGATAACATCCAGCCTTTCATCGAAGCCCTACAATCGACTCCACCTAAAATGGTTGATGTTCGATACGCCGTCGTTGCGATTGGCGACTCGAGTTACGATACCTTTTGTGCCGCAGGGCTACATGCCCATGCCCTACTCCAAGATATCGGAGCGACTCCACTAGCCGACTGTCTCACAATCGATGTTCTGAACCACCCCGTACCAGAAGATGCGGCAGAAGAGTGGCTATTAGCTCATATTGAGCAATTTTGAACTGAGAGAACATGTCGAAAAGCGGCTTTAGAGCCGCTTTTTTTGTCCATAAACATCCGATTGTGAATAACTTTCTTGATGACCATTGGTTTAATTGCTCATTATTTAACCAAACGAACTGTGGATAAACATATAGATTTACAGTGATCAACCTATAGTTATCCAAATAATAACTCATACCCCTTTCCCCCCCTGTGTATAACCCCACTTTTTGATCCCAGCTAATCCTCATCATGATCAAGATCAGATCACATATTATGATCGTCATAAGATCCATGATCTTGTTGATCATTTTCTAGTTATCCACAGAAATGGGTGATCTTAATAATAGATCTAATAAAAGATCTCTATATAGATCTTATATATATTTAATGAACTCGCTAAATTGAAAAAAGTACAAAAGCGATTTTCTAGATAGCGGAAAGAAGGTAGAATACGGCTCCTTTATCTGTCCATAAAACTTCATTACACACCTGAGGTCGGTTCATGCTTTATCACGAAAAATTTGACGTCATTGTTGTTGGTGGCGGCCATGCAGGAACGGAAGCCGCACTCGCAGCAGCACGTACAGGACAAAGTACGCTTTTGCTTACCCATAACATCGACACACTAGGACAAATGTCTTGTAATCCAGCAATCGGTGGTATTGGTAAAGGTCATCTCGTAAAAGAAGTGGATGCAATGGGCGGATTAATGGCGCAAGCAATTGATCATGCTGGTATTCAATTCCGTACTTTGAATGCTTCAAAAGGACCAGCTGTTCGTGCTACTCGAGCTCAAGCCGATCGAGCACTGTACAAAGCATATGTACGCAACGCGCTTGAAAACACACCAAATTTAACCCTATTCCAACAGTCGGTAGATGACTTGATCGTAGAAAATGATCAAGCGGTTGGAGTAGTGACTCAAATGGGTCTTAAATTCCATGCCAAATCCGTCGTGCTTACTGTAGGTACATTTCTTGGTGGGAAGATCCATATTGGTATGGAAAACTTTGCTGGTGGACGTGCAGGCGATCCTCCGTCGATCGCATTAGCGGATCGATTAAGAGCCTTGCCGTTTCGAGTCGATCGTTTAAAAACAGGAACGCCACCTCGTATCGATGCTCGTAGTGTCGATTTCTCAGCGCTTGAAGTACAACATGGTGATAATCCAACCCCAGTATTTTCATTCATGGGCAAACGTGAACAACAACCACGTCAAATCCCGTGTTACATCACTCATACCAATGAGCAAACTCATGATGTGATCCGCAGTAACTTAGATCGTAGCCCGATGTATGCGGGCGTGATTGAAGGTATTGGACCACGCTACTGCCCATCTATTGAAGATAAAGTCATGCGTTTTGCGGATAAAAACAGCCATCAAATCTTTATTGAACCTGAAGGTTTAACAACTCATGAGCTGTATCCAAATGGTATTTCCACCAGCTTGCCATTTGACGTTCAAGTGCAAATAGTTCGTTCGATGAAAGGGTTTGAAAACGCTCATATTGTCCGTCCTGGTTATGCGATTGAATATGATTTCTTTGATCCGAGAGATCTTAAACAAACCTATGAAACCAAATTTATTAACGGTTTGTTCTTTGCTGGACAGATTAATGGCACGACTGGGTACGAAGAAGCTGCAGCGCAAGGTCTGATGGCCGGCTTGAATGCTAGCTTGTACAGCCAAGGCAAAGAAGGTTGGAGCCCTCGCCGTGACCAAGCATATATGGGCGTGTTGATCGATGACCTTTCAACAATGGGAACCAAAGAACCATACCGCATGTTCACCTCACGAGCGGAATACCGCTTGTTGTTACGCGAAGACAATGCTGATCTTCGCCTCACTGAAAAAGCGCGTGAACTTGGTTTGGTGGATGACGCCCGTTGGGAACGATTCAACGAAAAGATCAATAATATGGAATTAGAGCGCCAGCGTTTGAAAGAAACCTGGATGAACCCTAAATCTGAAGGGATCGACGCATTGAACCAACTGCTTAAGACTCCGATGTCTCGTGAAGCGAGTGGAGAAGATCTTTTACGTCGTCCTGAAATTACTTATTCACAATTGACTCAGTTAGATCGTTTTGCTCCGGCATTAGACGATCAGCAAGCAGCTGAGCAAGTTGAAATTCAGGTTAAGTACGAAGGTTATATCCAGCGTCAACAGGACGAGATTGAAAAATCACTTCGTCACGAGAACACCAAGCTGCCCGTTGATCTTGATTACAGCCAAGTTAAAGGTTTATCAAATGAAGTTGTTCTCAAGCTTAGTACTGCCAAACCAGAAACGGTCGGTATTGCTTCTCGAATTTCTGGTATTACACCTGCTGCCATTTCGATTTTACTTGTGTATCTCAAAAAGCAGGGCTTGCTGAAAAAAGGTGAAGACGCGTAATGAGCTCGTTAAACAACAAATTGGACCAATTGATTGGTCAGACTCAATTAGAAGTCTCAGCTAAGCAGCGTAGTCAGCTGGTTGGCTACGTTGAAATGCTCAATAAGTGGAATAAAGCCTACAACTTAACCTCTGTACGTGATCCGATGGAGATGTTGGTTAAACATATTCTCGATAGTATTGTGGTAAGTCCACATCTTGAAGGTGAGCGTTTTATTGATGTTGGTACTGGACCTGGATTGCCGGGTATTCCGTTGGCAATTATGAACCCAGATAAGACGTTTTACTTGCTCGATAGCTTAGGAAAGCGCATTCGCTTCATAAAGCAGGTTTTGCACGAGTTAGGAATCGAAAACGTGACTCCGATCCAAAGCCGAGTAGAAGAATTCCAACCTGAAGAAAAATTTGATGGTGTTCTAAGTCGCGCATTTGCTTCAATGCTAGATATGGTGGAGTGGTGTCATCACCTTCCTAAGCATCAATCGGGTGTGTTCTTAGCATTGAAAGGTCAATTACCACAGGATGAGATTGAACAACTTCCTGAATGGTGTTCTGTGATCGCTGTCAAAGCTTTGAAGGTTCCTGAATTGGATGGTGACCGTCATCTTGTAATCTTATCGCGCAAGGAATAAAAGCGAGGCACATCGTGGGTAGAATTGTAGCAATTGCCAACCAGAAAGGTGGCGTTGGAAAAACAACAACATGCATTAACTTGGCGGCGTCTATGGCGGCGACCAAGCGCAAGGTATTGGTAATTGATCTCGATCCGCAAGGCAACGCAACCATGGCTAGCGGGGTTGATAAGTACCAAGTCGAAGCCACGGCCTATGAACTGCTTGTCGAAGATGTCCCATTTGAAGATGTTGTGTGTCGAAAGACTACTGGTCACTATGATTTAGTGGCGGCTAATGGTGACGTAACGGCTGCTGAAATCAAGTTGATGGAAGTGTTTGCTCGCGAGGTGCGTTTGAAAAATGCGCTCGCATCAGTGCGTGATAACTATGATTTCATCTTTATCGATTGTCCTCCATCTCTAAACCTTCTTACAATCAATGCCATGGCTGCAGCGGACTCTGTATTGGTTCCAATGCAGTGTGAGTATTTTGCGCTTGAAGGTTTGACAGCATTAATGGATACCATCAGCAAGTTGGCCGCGGTGGTGAACGAGAACCTCAAAATTGAGGGATTGCTCAGAACCATGTACGACCCTCGTAACCGATTATCCAATGAAGTATCGGATCAACTCAAAAAACACTTTGGTAACAAAGTCTATCGTACCGTCATCCCGCGTAATGTTCGCTTAGCTGAAGCGCCAAGTCATGGTAAGCCAGCTATGTATTACGACAAATATTCAGCGGGTGCTAAAGCGTATCTTGCTCTCGCAGGTGAAATGCTTCGCCGTGAAGAAATCACTGCCTAATCTCATTCAAGGAAACTGCTCTTATGTCTAAACGTGGTTTAGGAAAGGGATTAGATGCCCTATTAGCTACCAGTTCACTTGCGCGCGAAAAACAGAATGTTGCGACGCACAGCCAAGCATTGTCTTCTGATGGGGAGCTCATCGATTTAGCGACATCCCAACTCAAGCCGGGTGTTTACCAGCCGCGTAAAGACATGTCCGCTGAAGCTCTAGAAGAGTTGGCTGCGTCGATTCAATCTCAAGGGATAATTCAACCGATCGTGGTGAGACCTGTTTCGGAAGATCACTATGAGATCATAGCTGGTGAGCGTCGTTGGCGTGCGGCGAGACAAGCTGGATTAAAGCGTGTTCCTTGTCTTATCAAGAAAGTTGAAGATCGCGCTGCGATAGCGATGGCGTTGATTGAAAATATTCAGCGTGAAGACTTAAATGTCATCGAAGAAGCGCAAGCTCTAGAACGTTTGCAAGATGAGTTCACTCTTACTCACCAGCAAGTGGCTGAGGTTATTGGTAAGTCTCGTGCTGCCGTCAGTAACCTATTACGTCTAAATCAGCTTGAAAATGACGTAAAGCGTCTGGTTTCGGATAATTTACTAGATATGGGACATGCTAGAGCACTGCTCGCTCTTGAAGGCGAGCAACAAATAGAGCTTGCTCAGCATGTTGCTAAGAAGCAACTCACAGTACGTCAAACAGAACAACTTGTGAAAAAGTGTCTCCAATCGCCTTCTGAGCAAGAAAATCAGCCGGAAGACGCAGATGCACAACAAATGTCACAAAGATTGGGTGAAATACTTGGGGCAAAAGTTTCTATTACTCGCTCAAAAGGTGGCAAATCTAAAATGACGATTAGTCTTGATGAGCCTCACAAATTAGAGCAGTTAATTGCCAAGCTCGAAAGCTAAGTGAGATAATTGATTTGAATCAATTATGCCCAAAACGATTATTTATGTGAAAGTTGTCGGTTTGTAAACAAAAATGTAACTTTTTGCAGCGTTTTAATTGCAATCAGTCCATCTCACCGTATAATTTTCGCCAATTTCCCAGCCCCCATATGTTGTATAAGCGCTGTGGATATTACTAGAGGTACGAATACATGGTAGCTGCGTTAGCAAGACCAGGGCGAGAGCTTGCAAAGCGATTGTTAATGATTCAAGCAAGCGCAGTTATATTTACGGCCATAGCGATGGCGGCGGCATTTAATGTCGAGTGGGGTAAAGCATCCTTAATTGGCGGTGGTATTTTTGTCATTGCCAATGCGGTGTTTGCACTGTGTGCTTTTATGTTCAGTGGAGCCAGACTAGCTAAGCTAGTAGCGGCTTCTTTCTATGCTGGCGAAGCACTAAAGCTCGTAATAACTGCTGTGCTGTTCTCTTTGGTCTACGTGTATATGCAGGTGGAACTTGTTCCCCTAAAACTAACCTATTTGCTGGTTCTAGGTATTAATATCTGTGCACCAGTGCTTTTTATCAACAACAAAAAATAGGATGTGTTATGGCTGCGCCAACAGCATCCGGATACATTGAACACCATCTACAGCACCTGTCTTTAGCTAAACTAGGTCTTGTAGAGGAGACAAGTTTCTGGAACGTACATATAGATAGCCTGTTTTTTTCTTGGTTTACTGGATTGATCTTCCTCGGAGTATTTTATTTAGTAGCTAAGAAGGTAACAGCTGGTGTACCAGGCAAGCTGCAGTGTTTTGTTGAAATGGTAGTTGAATTTGTCGATCAGAACGTCAAAGACACCTTCCACGGACGCAATCCACTAATAGCTCCGCTGGCACTGACTATCTTCTGTTGGGTATTGCTAATGAACGTGATGGACCTAGTTCCTATCGATTTCTTACCTTATCCAGCGGAACAGCTAGGTATCCCTTACTTGAAAGTGGTTCCTTCTGCTGATGTAAACATCACCATGGCTATGGCTATTGGTGTATTTGCTTTGATGATTTACTACAGCATCAAGGTAAAAGGTCTAGGTGGATTTGCGAAAGAGTTGGCTTTACATCCATTTAATCACCCAATCATGATTCCGTTTAACCTACTTATTGAAGTCGTATCGCTACTGGCGAAGCCTCTATCACTAGGTATGCGTCTATTCGGTAACATGTTCGCGGGTGAGGTTGTATTCATACTCTGTGCCGCAATGTTACCATGGTACCTACAATGGATGGGTTCACTACCGTGGGCTATTTTCCATATTCTTGTTATTACGATTCAGGCTTTCGTATTTATGATGTTGACCATTGTTTATATGTCTATGGCACATGAAGACAGTGATCACTAATTTTTATTATTTTTAACCCCCATTAAATTTTATCGGAGATTTTAAATGGAAACTGTATTGAGCTTCTCTGCAATTGCAGTAGCAATCATCGTTGGCCTGTGTGCTGTTGGTACAGCAATCGGCTTTGCTATTCTTGGTGGTAAATTCTTGGAAGGCGCAGCACGTCAACCTGAAATGGCTCCAATGCTTCAAGTTAAGATGTTCATCATCGCTGGTCTACTAGATGCGGTTCCAATGATCGGTATCGTAGTAGCACTACTATTCACTTTCGCAAACCCATTTGTTGGTCAACTAGCTGGTTAATCCGTTTATCAACGACAAACTTACGTTTGTCTGATTAACACTAAGTCCAATATAGAGGGGTAGCTGTTGTGAATATGAACGCAACTCTGCTAGGTCAAGCAATCTCGTTTGCAATGTTTGTATGGTTCTGCATGAAGTATGTATGGCCACCAATCATGCAAGCGATCGAAGAACGTCAGAAGAAATTAGCTGACGGTCTTGCAGCCGCTGAGCGTGCTGCAAAAGACTTGGATCTAGCACAAGCCAACGCTTCTGACCAATTGAAAGAAGCGAAGCGCACAGCAACTGAGGTCATTGAACAGGCAAACAAACGCAAAGCTCAAATCATCGACGAAGCTCGTGAGGAAGCTCAGGCAGAACGCCAGAAAATCCTTGCTCAAGCTGAAGCTGAACTTGAAGCTGAGCGCACACGTGCCCGCGATGAGCTGCGCAAACAAGTTGCTACTCTGGCTGTAGCTGGTGCTGAGAAGATTCTTGAGCGTTCAATCGATAAAGATGCGCACAATGATATTCTCGACAACATTACTGCAAAACTTTAAGTCTGGGGGCGCATATGTCTGATTTGACTACAATCGCACGCCCCTATGCTAAAGCAGCATTCGATTTTGCGGTGGAGAAAGAGCAGCTAGACCAATGGGGTCAAATGCTTGCTTTTGCTGCCGAAGTTGCAAACAACGAGCAAATTCAAGAGTTATTAAATAGCTCTACCTCTGCTGAGAAACTAGCAGAAGTATTTATCGCAGTTTGTGGCGAACAGTTTGATGCATATGGCCAAAACCTACTTAAGGTAATGGCAGAGAATGGTCGTCTAAAGGCCCTTCCATATGTTTGTGAGGAGTTCCTTGTTCTGAAAAAAGAACATGAAAAGGAAGTGGATGTTGATGTTGTATCAGCCACTGAGCTTTCGGAGCAACAACTTGCAGATATTAGCAGCAAACTAGAGCAGCGTCTTGAGCGCAAAGTTCAGCTGAATTGCAGTGTAGATGAGACCCTACTTGGTGGGGTTATAATTCGAGCCGGAGACCTAGTCATCGATAACTCAGCACGCGGTCGTTTAAACCGCCTGAGCGATGCATTGCAGTCTTGATGGGGATTGGAGCATGCAACTTAATTCCACGGAAATTAGCGATCTAATTAAACAACGTATCGAAGCTTTCGACGTTGTTAGTGAAGCTCGCAACGAAGGTACTATCGTATCGGTAAGCGATGGTATTCTTAGCATTCACGGCCTAGCGGACGTGATGCAAGGTGAAATGATTGAACTACCGGGTGGCCGTTACGCGCTAGCACTTAACTTGAACCGTGATTCAGTTGGTGCAGTTGTAATGGGCCCATATGCTGACCTTAAGGAAGGCATGAAAGTTACAGGTACTGGTCGTATTCTTGAAGTACCAGTAGGTCCAGAACTACTAGGTCGCGTAGTGAACACACTAGGTGAACCAATTGATGGTAAAGGTCCTATCGAAGCGAAACTGTCTTCGCCTGTAGAAGTGATTGCACCAGGTGTAATCGACCGTAAATCGGTTGATCAACCTGTACAAACTGGTTACAAGTCTGTTGACTCAATGATCCCAATCGGTCGTGGTCAGCGTGAGCTTGTTATCGGTGACCGTCAGACTGGTAAAACAGCAATGGCGATCGATGCAATCATCAACCAAAAAGACTCTGGTATTTTCTCAATCTACGTAGCAATCGGTCAAAAAGCATCGACTATTGCTAACGTAGTTCGCAAACTAGAAGAGCACGGCGCACTAGCAAACACTATCGTTGTTGTTGCATCTGCTTCTGAATCTGCAGCGCTACAATACCTAGCGCCATACGCAGGTTGTGCGATGGGCGAATACTTCCGTGATCGCGGTGAAGATGCACTGATTGTTTATGATGATCTATCTAAGCAAGCGGTAGCTTACCGTCAGATCTCGCTACTACTTAAGCGTCCACCAGGTCGTGAAGCATTCCCAGGTGATGTTTTCTACCTTCACTCACGTCTACTAGAGCGTGCTGCTCGTGTAAGCGAAGAGTATGTAGAGAAGTTCACTAACGGTGAAGTGAAAGGTAAGACGGGTTCTTTGACTGCTCTTCCTATCATCGAAACTCAAGCTGGTGACGTATCTGCATTCGTACCGACTAACGTAATCTCGATTACCGATGGTCAGATCTTCCTACAAACTGAACTGTTCAACGCGGGCGTTCGCCCAGCGGTTGATCCAGGTATTTCGGTTTCTCGTGTAGGTGGTTCAGCGCAAACGAAAATCATCAAGAAGCTATCTGGCGGTATCCGTACTGCACTAGCTCAGTATCGTGAACTAGCGGCTTTCGCACAGTTCTCGTCTGACCTTGATGACGCAACTAAGAAGCAGCTAGACCACGGTCAAAAAGTTACAGAACTAATGAAGCAAAAGCAGTACGCTCCTATGTCTGTATTTGACCAAGCACTAGTTATCTTTGCGGCAGAGCGCGGCTATTTAGCAGATGTTGAACTAAGCAAACTGCTAGATTTCGAAGCGGCTCTACTATCGTACGCTCATGGTCAATACGCTGAACTTACAGCTGAGATCAACAAGACGGGTGCTTACAACGACGAAGTTGAAGCTCAGTTGAAGAAACTGGTTGACGATTTCAAAGCAACCCAAACTTGGTAATAAGTCGGTGGCAGCTAACGCCACCAACTAACGGAGAGTAACGATGGCCGGCGCAAAAGAGATACGTAATAAAATCGGTAGTGTTAAAAGCACTCAAAAGATTACGAAAGCAATGGAAATGGTAGCAGCTTCAAAAATGCGTCGTTCTCAAGACGCAATGGAAGCTTCTCGTCCATACGCTGAAACAATACGTAAAGTGATCGGTCATGTAGCAAACGCTAGTCTAGAGTATCGTCATCCGTATCTAGAAGAGCGTGAAGCTAAGCGCGTTGGTTACATCATCGTTTCTACAGATCGTGGCCTGTGTGGTGGTTTAAACATTAACTTGTTTAAGAAAGCCATGTTGGACATGAAAGACAGAACAGAAAAAGGTGCAGAAGTTGAGTTGGCCATTATTGGTTCAAAAGCAACAGCATTCTTTAATAACAGCGGCGCCAAAGTAGCTGCTCAAGTTTCAGGTCTAGGCGATAGCCCAAGCCTTGAAGACTTAATCGGTTCTGTTGGCGTAATGCTTAAGAAATACGATGAAGGTGAATTGGACCGTTTGTTCGTAGTGTACAACCACTTCGTTAACACTATGGTTCAAGAACCAACGATTGATCAATTGCTACCTTTGCCTAAATCGGACAGCGAAGAGATGCAGCGCAATCACTCATGGGACTACATCTATGAGCCTGAGCCAAAAGTTCTACTTGATGCACTATTGTTGCGTTACCTAGAATCTCAGGTTTATCAAGGTGTGGTTGAGAACCTTGCTTGTGAGCAAGCGGCTCGAATGATTGCTATGAAAGCTGCAACTGACAATGCGAGTAACCTGATTGAAGACTTAGAACTTGTGTACAACAAAGCCCGTCAGGCTGCGATTACACAAGAACTGTCGGAAATCGTATCGGGTGCCGCAGCGGTTTAAGCTTAGGAAATTAAACAGTTTAGAGGATTAACGATGGCTACAGGTAAGATCGTACAGATCATCGGTGCAGTAGTCGACGTAGAGTTCCCACAGAGTGAAGTACCTAGTGTATATGACGCTCTGAATGTTGTTGAGTCTAAAGAACGTCTTGTTCTTGAAGTGCAACAGCAGCTTGGCGGTGGCGTAGTTCGCGCAATCGTTATGGGTAGCTCTGATGGTTTACGTCGTGGTTTGACAGTTGAAAACACTGGCGCTCCAATCTCAGTACCAGTAGGTACTAAGACCCTAGGTCGTATTATGAACGTACTAGGTGACGCGATTGATGAGTGTGGCGAGATCGGTGCAGAAGAGCATTACGCGATTCACCGTGAAGCGCCAAGCTACGAAGAGCAATCAAACGAGACAGCTCTTCTAGAGACGGGTGTAAAAGTAATCGACCTAGTTTGTCCATTCGCTAAGGGTGGTAAAATCGGTCTATTCGGTGGTGCAGGTGTAGGTAAGACCGTTAACATGATGGAACTTATCAACAACATCGCACTGCAACACTCTGGTCTATCAGTATTTGCGGGTGTAGGTGAACGTACTCGTGAAGGTAACGATTTCTACTTTGAGATGCAGGAAGCAGGCGTTGTAAACGTTGAAAATCCTGAAGAATCAAAAGTAGCGATGGTTTACGGTCAGATGAACGAGCCACCAGGTAACCGTCTACGTGTTGCACTGACTGGTCTAACAATGGCAGAGCGTTTCCGTGACGAAGGTCGTGACGTACTTCTGTTCGTTGATAACATCTACCGTTACACGCTTGCAGGTACTGAGGTATCGGCACTTCTAGGTCGTATGCCTTCAGCGGTAGGTTACCAGCCAACTCTTGCAGAAGAGATGGGTGTTCTACAGGAGCGTATCACGTCAACTAAGCAAGGTTCTATTACGTCTGTACAGGCGGTATACGTACCTGCGGATGACTTGACTGACCCGTCTCCAGCAACAACATTCGCTCACTTGGATGCAACGGTTGTACTTAACCGTAACATCGCAGCTATGGGTCTATACCCAGCGATCGACCCACTAGATTCGACATCTCGTCAGCTAGACCCTCTAGTAGTAGGTCAAGAGCACTACGACATCGCTCGTGGCGTTCAGTCTACTCTACAGCGTTATAAAGAGCTGAAAGATATCATCGCGATTCTAGGTATGGACGAGCTATCTGAAGAAGATAAGCAAGTTGTATCTCGTGCACGTAAGATTGAGCGTTTCCTAACTCAGCCTTACCACGTAGCGGAAGTATTTACTGGTGACCCTGGTGTTTACGTACCTCTTAAAGAGACTCTACGTGGCTTCAAAGGTCTACTAGCTGGTGAATACGATGACGTTCCAGAGCAATCATTCATGTACTGCGGTACTATCGATGACGCTCTAGAGAACGCTAAGAAGCTATAAGGCTAACTAGGAGGCGATATGGCAGCAATAACCTTTCATCTAGACGTAGTCAGCGCAGAGAAGAAAATATTTTCTGGTCGTGTTGAAACGTTTCAGGTGACCGGTAGCGAAGGTGAGCTTGGTATTTTCCATGGCCACACACCGCTGCTGACCGCTATTACGCCTGGAATGGTGCGTGTTGTTAAGCAACATGGAGAGGAAGAATTCATCTATGTCTCTGGTGGCATGGTTGAAGTTCAACCTGGTACAGCTACAGTGTTAGCTGATACTGCAATCCGTGGTGATGAACTAGACGCAACTAAGGCAGAAGAAGCCAAACGCAAGGCTGAGGAGAATATCCATAATCAGCATGGCGACATGGACTTCGCGCAAGCGGCCAGTGAATTGGCTAAAGCCATTGCTCAGCTACGAGTAATCGAGTTGACGAAAAAGCGTCGCTAATAAAATTAGTGGTGCAGTATGATAAAGGCGGTCATTTGACCGCCTTTTTGCTTATTTTTTAAGGGAAATTTTCCATTCTCAATTAACTAATTGAGTATTAGTAGCTAAAATCACGATTCAAACTTTTTTGTTAGTAGGTTATCGAATGAAATTTAGTGCGGTTATTCTCGCTGCGGGTAAAGGTACTCGCATGTATTCCAATATGCCAAAGGTTCTCCATACGCTAGCAGGTAAACCTATGGCCAAGCATGTTATTGATACATGCAACGGGTTAGGCGCACAAAATATCCATTTGGTTTACGGTCACGGTGGTGATCAGATGCAACAGGTATTAGCCAACGAACCTGTCAACTGGGTGCTTCAAGCAGATCAGTTAGGTACAGGGCATGCGGTTGACCAAGCTTCACCACAATTTGAAGACGACGAAAAAGTACTTGTCTTATATGGCGACGTGCCACTTATCTCCGAAGAAACGATAGAAAGCCTTCTCGATGCTCAACCTACTGGTGGAATAGCGTTATTAACGGTCGTTCTCGATAACCCAACTGGTTATGGACGTATCGTACGTCGTAATGGTCCAGTGGTTGCCATTGTTGAACAAAAAGATGCCACAGAAGAGCAGAAACTGATCAAAGAGATCAACACGGGTGTTATGGTTGCAACAGGTGGCGACTTGAAACGTTGGTTATCTGGGCTTAACAATGAAAATGCTCAAGGTGAATATTACCTAACAGACGTTATTGCAGCTGCGCACGATGAAGGCCGCGCAGTAGAAGCAGTACACCCTGTAAACCCAATAGAAGTTGAAGGCGTGAACGACCGTGCTCAACTTGCTCGTTTAGAGCGTGCATTCCAATCAATGCAGGCTAAAAAGCTACTAGAGCAAGGGGTTATGCTGCGTGACCCATCTCGATTTGATTTACGAGGTGAGCTGCAATGTGGTATGGACTGTGAAATTGACGCGAATGTGATCATTGAAGGCTCTGTATCACTTGGCGATAACGTTATCATTGGTGCTGGTTGTGTATTGAAAGACTGTGAAATTGACGACAACACAGTAATCCGCCCATACAGTGTGATTGAAGGTGCAACGGTAGGTGAAGATTGTACGGTTGGTCCGTTTACGCGCTTGCGCCCTGGTGCTGACATGCGCAATGACTCCCACGTTGGTAACTTTGTTGAAGTGAAAAACGTACGTCTTGGAGAGGGCTCAAAGGCCAATCACCTAACTTATCTAGGTGATGCTGAAATCGGTCAGCGCGTCAATGTTGGTGCTGGTGTGATCACTTGTAACTACGATGGCGCAAACAAGTTCAAAACGGTTATTGGTGATGACGTGTTTGTCGGTTCTGACAGTCAACTTGTTGCACCTGTAACCGTTGCTGATGGCGCTACTATTGGTGCCGGTACTACATTAACTAAAGATGTGGGAGAGGGTGAGTTAGTTATCACTCGCGCTAAAGAGCGTAAGATTACTGGTTGGCAGCGCCCTACCAAAAACAAATAACCTTTATCGTGCGAAATAAAAAAGGCTGGTGGATTCCATCCTTTTTTGATCAGTTTTGTGGGATAGCGATTCTTTTTTCTAACCATCGAACTGCTTGAGATACACATAAAATCAGTATTAAGTATTCCAATACTAGAAAGGTGTAGATCTCCAAAGGCAAGTATTCTGTAACCACCAGCTCATTTGCTCGTCGAGTTAAATCGCTAAGCCCTATCACACTGACTAGCGAAGACATTTTTAAAATATAGACAAATTGATTGCCAAGTGGAGGTAAGATCAATCGAAAAGCTTGTGGGAAGATCACTAAGCGCATTTTACTCCAATAGGTTAGTCCCAGAGCTTCTGCAGCTTCATGTTGGCCTTTATTGATGGATTGGATCCCTCCTCGAAATACTTCCGCCATAAATGCACTTTCTGCGACCGTTAATGCAATGACTCCGGCCCAAAAATGGTTGAGAGAAACATCCAGTAACGTAGGCATCCCGTAATAAACCCAGAGTAGTAGCACCAATACAGGGATAGAACGGATTACTTCAACATAAACGCGGTTGATGCCCCGTAGTAGTTTGCTGTTAGATAGAGCGGGCAGGGCGACAATAAGGCCGAGCAGCATGGCAAGCAACATACTAAGCAAGGAAATGGATATCGTGTCGTAAAACCCAGCAGTTAAAAAGGCTAGGTTCACTTTGCCTTGTTCTGTGCTTGGGTCCAGAACATACCACCCCCATTGATAATCAGAACATCCCGATACTAGTAAGGTTGTCAATAAAACTGTAAGCGTACGAAAGTTCACACAATCCCTTAATCAAGCTAAAAAAATCCATTTGTTGCTGCTATGTTAGCAACGATATGACACAAAACGTACACTATTTTAAGGATGAGAAAGATGAAGAAGTTCTTCACGTTAGTTGGGATGTGTTTGCTTTCCTTTAGTGCTTTGGCAGCTGAGAGTAGCCGACTACATGAAATATTGGATAGCGGTGTATTACGAGTTGGGACTACTGGTGACTGGAACCCAATGACAATGAAAGATCCGGCCACGAATAGCTATCGAGGCTTTGATATCGACGTCACTACTGAGCTTGCTAAAGATCTTGGCGTGAAAGTTGAGTTTGTTGCGACAGACTGGAAAACCTTGGTCAATGGCATCACGGCAAATAAGTATGACATTACCGGTAGTGCATCACTCAATATGTCGCGTGCCAAAGTGGCGGGTTATAGTCAGCCATATTTTTATCTCGCATTTGTGCCTGTTGTACAGAAAAAAGATATCGCTAAGTTTTCTGACTGGGCTGACTTCGACAATGCCGATGTCAAAGTGGCTGCAACGCTAGGTACGGTGCAAGAAAAAATGGTGAAAGAGTTCTTCCCATCTGCTCAGCATATTGTTATTGAAGCGCCTGCGCGAGATTTTCAGGAGTTGTTAGCGCGCCGAGCGGATGTATCGGTGACATCGAATGTTGAAGCAGCGACATTGGTCACTAAGTTTAAGCAGCTTGCGGTGGTTCCGGTTAAGGAGCCGAGGAAACCAACGCCGATAGCAATGCTATTGCCACAAAATGACCAAGTTTGGATTAACTACATCAACCACTGGGTTGAACTGAAAAAGACTCAAGGCTTTTTTGACCGGACGGCAGAAAAGTGGGGGCTGAAGAGCCTTTAGCCATGAGTACTGTTTAATCGTAAAAAAGCGCCGCTATAAAGCGGCGCTTATTTTATTCCTCACCAACAACGCGAGCATTATCTGGGGTGGTAAACTGCTGCGCTAATTGCTTATTTGAAATGATGTAACCGATCCATAATCCTATGGTACAAATGATGATAGCGACGCCAGTCACCATTTGTGCTTGGCTTGCCATCATAGCGACCCAAGCACTGGCGAGGCTACTAACACTGATTTGCATGCTGTTTTGCAATCCTGCCGCCGTTGCAGGGCTCTGCTTAGCGCTTGATAAGGCACGATTAACCACAATTGGATACAATGCACCATTGGCAACTGCAATCAGACAGAATGGCGCTAGAATCGGCCAGATAGAGACTAACTGCCATTGTGAAGCGATAAACACCAGTAGGCTCGCCACTGTAAACAGCCCTAGTAGTTGCTTAAGAACTTTCTCATCACCAAATTTCTTTACCCCCACTTTTCCTAAGTAGCCACCTACCATAAAGGCGATTGTCTGAGGGATAAAACTCAAACCAATGTCTTTTGCAGAGTAACCAAGCTGCGACATAATCTCTGGCATACCTGTTAAGTAGGCAAAGAACGCGGCTGAAGCCGTTGCAAACATCGCAACGTTACCTAAGTAGGTTTTGGACTTAAACAGGGTTTTGATGTCATTGGCCACAGACGTTTGCTTGGTTTCTAAAGGCTGCTTCGGTTGTCCCAGCGTTGCAGCAACCAAAAGTAAACCAATTAGAGTGAGGGCGATGAAAATGCTGTGCCAACCCAAACTGTCTGCTAGCAATACGCCTAGCTGAGGCGCAAGGGCTGGAGAAAGAGCAACAAGCGGCATTATAGTCGCGAAGACTTGTTGGCTGGTTTTTTCTGGGTAACGCTTAATAACCATGGCCTGCCAAATTACCGCAGGAGCACAGACACCAATTGCTTGAATAAAGCGAAGGCTAAGTAGCTGCCAGACTTGTTCACTGAACGCTAAGCCAAATGAAGCTATGGTGAATAGTACCAACCCAGAGGCGAGTGTTTTTCTATGACCAAATTTGTCACTTGCTAAGCCCCATACCAGCTGGCCTAGTGCCATACCAACTAAGAATACGGTGAGTGATAGGGCAATTTGTTCTGGCCCAGTTGCAAAATCGACCTCCATTGCTTTGAATGCAGGTAAATACATATCAGTGGCAACAAACCCGAGCATGGAGAGCGCAGCCAAGTAGAAAAGCTGCAATTTGGAAACTTTCATAAATTATCCATTCAAAAATTTTAATCGTTATCTAATTTGCTTGTTGTTCACATAAATTGATTTATACCAAACCCTATGTGAGTGCCGCGTCATTCTATTTTTGGTAAAGAAAGAAATTAAGCGCTAAAATTGTTAGTTATGAATCAAAAAATTTGAAAGATATATGTTCTCTAAATCTTCACTGGAAATGGTCGATACTGTTGCTCGGCTAGGCAGTTTTACCGCTGCTGCTGAGGTTTTGCATAAAGTCCCTTCTGCGATCAGTTATGGCGTGCGCCAAATAGAGTTAGACTTGGATGTGGTATTGTTCAGGCGTTTGCCCAGAAAGGTAGAGTTGACACCGGCAGGGGAACTTTTTCTAACAGAAGCCCGAATTATGTTGCGCCATATGGAAGAGGTTAAAGCTCAAACCAAACGTGCAGCACATGGCTGGCAGAAAACACTAAAACTAACATTGGACAATGTGGTTAAACTCGACAAGATGAAGCCTCTTATTGAGGACTTTTACCGCAAGTTTGAATTTGCAGAACTGCAAATCAACATGGAGGTATTTAATGGTTCTTGGGAAGCGATTGCACAGGGAAGAGCAGATATTGTCATTGGTGCGACTTCTGCCGTTCCTGTTGGTGGAGATTTCGAAGTCAGAGATATGGGGATTCTTGATTGGGCATTTGTCATGTCGCCCTGCCATCCATGTGTCCGAGAACAAAACTTGACCGAAGAGTTTGTTAGCCAGTTTCCAGCTATCTGTTTGGATGACACATCTAGCGTGTTGCCCAAGCGACATACTGTCCATTACCCAAGCCAAAGAAGGCTATTATTGCCCAATTGGTATAGCGCTATAGAGTGTTTGAAAAGCGGCGTTGGAGTGGGGTACATGCCTCGCCATATCGCGCAACCGCTTATCTCTGACGGTGTGCTGGTGGAGAAAACGTTGCCCGAAGATAAGCCGCTCAGTCAGTGTTGTTTGGTATGGAGAAAGGACGATAATCACCGGTTAATTAAGTGGATGGTAGACTATCTTGGCAGAAGTCAGCAGTTACATCATGATTGGCTGAAAGCCTAGGGCGAAGGCTATCGGGAATGCGAAACAAATAAAAAGCCAGTGAATATTCACTGGCTTTTCGGTTCCAAAGGATTGACTAAGGTCGCTCAAATACCGTAGCGATACCTTGTCCAAGGCCGATACACATGGTCGCTAAACCATATTTAGCATCTTTTGCTTCCATCAGGTTAATTAGGGTGGTTGAAATACGAGAACCAGAACAACCTAGTGGGTGGCCTAGCGCGATAGCACCGCCGTTGAGGTTTACTTTTTCATCGACAACATCGAGTAAGCCAAGATCTTTCGCACACGGTAGAGATTGAGCAGCAAAGGCTTCATTAAGCTCAATGACATCCATATCTTCAATTGACAACCCTGCACGTTTAAGTGCTTTTTGGGTTGCAGGTACTGGGCCGTAGCCCATGATAGAAGGATCGCAGCCCGCGATAGCCATTGATTTGACTCGAGCACGGATGGTCAGCCCTAACTCATTCGCTTTCTCTTCACTCATCAGCAGCATAGCTGATGCCCCATCAGATAGCGCAGAAGATGTTCCCGCTGTTACCGTACCATTGGCAGGGTCAAATACTGGGCGAAGTTGAGATAGGCCCTCAACAGAGGTTTCTGGGCGAATCACTTCATCGTAATCGAGAGTAAACAGTGAGCCGTCTTCGGCATGTGCTTCTGTTGGTAGGATTTCATTCTTGAAACGTCCTTCTACCGTCGCTGCATGAGCACGAGCGTGTGAGCGTGCCGCAAAGGCATCTTGTTGTTCTCGGCTGATGCCATGCAGCTTACCAAGCATTTCGGCGGTGAGGCCCATCATGCCTGCCGCTTTAGCAACATTCTTCGACATACCTGGATGGAAGTCGACACCATGAGTCATAGGAACATGGCCCATGTGCTCTACACCGCCAATCAAACAGATTTCCGCATCACCGACCATAATCGAACGTGCTGCATCGTGAAGTGCTTGCATTGAAGAGCCACAAAGGCGGTTGACGGTAACTGCACCGATTTCGATTGGTAGACCAGCCAATAAAGCTGCGTTGCGCGCAATATTGAAGCCTTGTTCAAGAGTTTGCTGTACACAGCCCCAGTAGATGTCTTCGATCTCACTTGGGTTAACTTGAGGGTTACGTTCTAGAATGCCTTTCATTAAGTGTGCGGAAAGGTCTTCTGCACGAGTATGGCGGAATGCCCCACCTTTGGAGCGTCCCATTGGGGTACGAAGGCAATCAACAACAACTACATTATTCATTTTGCTATTCCTTTTCCAAATGTGGGTTATAACGAGCTAACTCGTTGGGCGTCGTAAAAGCTTTCGCCTTTCTCTGCCATATCAATCAGCATCTGTGGCACTTGGTACATAGCACCAAGATCTTGATAGCCTTTGGCCATTTCCACAAAGTTACTGATACCCACGCTATCTAGGTAACGGAACACTCCGCCACGGAATGGAGGGAAACCTAAACCATATACAAGTGCCATATCGGCTTCCTGTGGGGTCGCGATAATGCCTTCTTCTAAACACAATACGACCTCATTGATCATTGGAATCATCATGCGTTGGATGATGGTTTGATCGTCGAATTGCTGTACTTCACTACATACGTCTTTCAAGATTGGCAAGATATCATCAGAGAATGATTTCTTCGGTCTACCTTTCTTATCCACACTGTAGCTATAGAATCCGCTGCCATTCTTCTGACCAAACTTATTAGCATCAAATAGCGCGTCTATCGCATCACGGCCTTGTTTACCCATTCGTTCTGGGAAACCTTGCGCCATGACCTCTTGTGCGTGGTGGGCTGTGTCTAGGCCAACAACATCAAGTAAGTAGGCAGGGCCCATTGGCCAGCCAAACTTGCGTTCCATAATCTTATCGACCTGAGTGAAGTCCGCACCATCACGAAGTAGCATGCTGAAGCCACCGAAGTATGGGAAGAGCACTCGGTTTACGAAGAACCCTGGGCAGTCGTTAACGACAATTGGTGATTTACCCATTTGTGCCGCGTAAGCAACTACTCGATTGATTGTTTCATCAGAAGTGTGCTCACCACGGATGATTTCGACTAGTGGCATACGATGCACTGGGTTGAAGAAGTGCATACCACAGAAGTTTTCTGGTCGCTTCAGTGATTTAGCCAATAGGTTGATTGGAATAGTAGACGTGTTTGATGTAATAACCGTATCGTCATCGACATGTTGCTCTACTTCGCTTAAGACCGCAGCTTTGACTTTCGGGTTTTCGACGACCGCTTCAACGATAACGTCAGATTGCTCGATTCCTGCGTAATGTAAGCTTGGTGTAATTGACGCTAAGATGCCAGACATCTTAAAACCGTCAATCCGACCTCTAGATAGGCGTTTATTCAGCAGCTTAGAGGCTTCTGTCATGCCTAAATCTAGCGAGGCTTGCGCGATGTCCTTCATCAGAACAGGTACACCTTTCAGTGCCGACTGATATGCGATGCCGCCACCCATAATTCCTGCGCCAAGCACTGCTGCTCGTTGAGTGTCTTTACTTGCTGATTTTGCAGCTTTCTTCGCTAGCCCTTTAATGTACTGATCGTTAAGAAATAGGCCAACAAGTGCTTTCGCTTCTTCTGACTTCGCCAGCTTAATAAAGTGCTTACGCTCAATATCTAGTGCTTCATCTCGAGCGCTGCGCGCTGCTTCTTCAATGGCTATAACCGATGTAATTGGTGCAGGGTAATGTGGTCCTGCTTTTTGTGCCACTAACCCTTTCGCCATAGTGAAGCTCATCATCGCTTCTAGTTTGCTCAAAGAAAGAGCTGATGTTTTTTGTTTTCTTCTGGTTTGCCAATCAAGTTTTTCGTTGGCAGCGGCAGAAACGGTATTGATGGCCGACTCAAGCAGTTTGTCCGACTCAACAATAGCATCAAGCAATCCCACTTTGAGGGCTTCATCTGCTCTGCATGCTTTACCTTGAGTAATGATTTCCATCGCACTATCTGCGCCGATTACTCTTGGTAGGCGAACACAGCCACCAAACCCAGGCATAATACCTAGCTTGGTTTCTGGCAATCCTATGCTGGTGGTTTTGTCACCAATGCGGAAATCGGTAGCGAGTACACACTCACATCCGCCACCTAGGGTATGCCCCTTAAGTGCCGAAAGAGTAGGAAATGGGAGATCTTCCAGCTTACTAAAAATGCTGTTCGCAAATCGAAGCCACTGATCAAGTTCTTCCTCGGGTTTGGTAAATAGGCCTAGAAACTCAGTGATATCAGCACCCACAATAAAGGCGCTTTTGTCTGAAGTGAGGATAAGCCCGCGAATATCACTTTTTGCTTTGATGGCATCCAGTGCTTTATCGAGAGATTCTAGGGTAGCAAGGTCAAGCTTATTTACGGATTGTGGAGAGCAGAAGCTAAGCTCCGCGATACCGTCGTGTAGTTCCTTTACCTGTAGGGTGTTGGCTTGGTAAATCATCGTCTATCTCCGTGACATACAATGCTAGATTGTGTGTGAGAGTATTGTTGTACTTATTGATAGTTGTGTTACTTCTGGTTAGACCAGTTGTTCTAGTGTGAACGTCGATTTGGTTAAATTCAATACATTTTTTAAACAAGTGTTTAACATTGTGCGTTGGTGCAGATCATTGCCACTTTATTATTCAGCACGTGATACACTCTGCGGCATTGAATTCACTGAACTAACCCTATGAACGATCAGCCCTATCTTGTTCCTGCTGCAAGCGCGACATTTGAAGAAGAAATAAAAAAAAGCGTCTTCATCACACAACTTGCCCATACTCCAAGTGTAGATGCAGCTAAAGCATTTATAGACCAGGTCAAAGTACAGCATGCAGCGGCAAGGCATAATTGTTGGGCATTTGTCGCAGGGCGAAGTGAAGACTCGATGAAATGGGGTTTCAGTGATGATGGTGAACCTTCTGGGACCGCAGGCAAACCTATCTTGGCTCAACTTTCTGGCTCTGGGGTTGGGGAAATTTCTGCGGTTGTGACGCGCTACTCTGGTGGAATTAAGCTAGGTACTGGTGGGTTAGTAAAAGCATATGGTGGCGGGGTTCAACAAGCGCTTAAGCTGCTTCAAACAATCGAGAAAAAAATAACCACAAAATTAAACCTAGCGTTAGACTATGGGTTTATGCCGATCGCACAGTCCGTTATGGCTCAGTTTGAAGCCGTAGAGGTTGAAGCGCAATATAGCGATCAAGTGCTATTGGTATTAGAGATTGAATTGCGTCATGTTGATGCTTTCACTCAAAGTATCGTTAATAAGAGTGGTGCAAAGGCAATTGTCACCCCAGTAAAAGATAACTAGGAAGTCAGGAAGCACTGCTTCAATTCAACAATAATGCAATTTCGTTCAATCATCCGAATCGTCGGGCTGCTGCTCGCGCTATTTAGTGTCTCTATGCTGGCACCTGCTTTCGTCGCATTACTGTATCGCGACGGTGCGGGTGTACCATTCGTAACGACGTTTTTTGTTCTCTTGTTTTTCGGCGGGCTGTGTTGGTTTCCAAATAGAAGACACAAGCATGAACTGAAAGCACGTGATGGCTTTCTTATTGTTGTTCTGTTTTGGACGGTAATCGGTAGTGCAGGCTCAATTCCCTTTCTGTTGTCTGACAATCCGAGTGTCTCAGTTACAGATGCCTTCTTTGAATCCTTTTCAGCATTAACGACTACCGGGGCGACTGTCATCGTTGGTCTTGATGACTTGCCCAAAGCAATCTTGTTCTATCGCCAGTTTCTGCAATGGTTTGGTGGAATGGGTATCATTGTACTTGCTGTAGCCATACTGCCAGTTCTAGGTATCGGTGGAATGCAGCTTTACCGAGCTGAGATCCCTGGCCCTGTCAAAGACAGTAAGATGACCCCAAGGATTGCCGAGACAGCAAAAGCGCTGTGGTATATCTATCTGAGCTTAACTATCGCATGTGCATTGGCATTTTGGTTAGCGGGAATGTCCCCATTTGATGCCATTAGTCACAGCTTCTCAACGATTGCCATTGGTGGTTTCTCTACCCATGATGCGAGCATGGGCTACTTTGATAGCTACGCAATCAATATGATTACCGTAGTCTTTCTACTCATTTCAGCGTGTAACTACTCACTTCACTTCGCGGCCTTTGCGTCTGGTGGCGTTCATCCAAAATATTATTGGAAAGATCCAGAATTTCGTGCTTTCTTATTTATCCAAGCCGTACTTTTCGTAGTGTGTTTTCTTGTATTGCTAAACCACCATTCTTACGACTCCACTTACGATGCTTTCGATCAGGCGCTGTTCCAAACGGTTTCTATTTCAACTACGGCAGGCTTTACGACAACAGGCTTCTCGGAATGGCCATTGTTTCTGCCGGTACTGTTGCTGTTCTCATCCTTTATCGGTGGGTGTGCTGGTTCGACTGGTGGTGGTATGAAGGTGATACGTATCTTGCTGCTGACCTTGCAAGGAGCTCGTGAGATGAAGCGTCTAATCCACCCAAGAGCAGTCTACACCATCAAAGTCGGAGGAACTGCATTGAGCCAGCGTGTCGTTGATGCTGTGTGGGGATTCTTCTCTGCATATGCGTTGGTATTTGTGGTTTGTATGTTGGCCCTAATCGCAACAGGAATTGATGAGCTTAGTGCGTTTTCTGCCGTTGCCGCTACTTTGAATAACCTTGGCCCGGGCTTAGGTGAAGTTGCCCTGCATTTTGGTGAGATTAACGACAAAGCTAAATGGGTTCTGATTGTTTCAATGCTATTCGGTCGTCTCGAAATATTTACCTTACTTATTTTACTTACTCCAACATTTTGGCGTAGCTAAGGACAAAAAGTCATGAAAGCTTTATTTCTTTACTCGAGTCGTGAAGGACAAACTAAGAAGATTCTCCACTATATAGAAGAAGAGTTATCCGAATTTGAATGTGAAGTTGTCGATCTTCACTCTGTAGATAGAGTCGATTTTACGCAGTATGACAGAGTTCTTATTGGCGCTTCGATTCGCTATGGCCACTTCAATAAGAAGCTATACCAATTTATTGAAAACAATGTTGAGCAGCTTAAGCAAAACAAAGTGGCGTTCTTTTGTGTAAACCTGACAGCAAGAAAAGAAGACCAAGGGAAAGATACGCCCGAAGGTAGCGCATACATTAAGACCTTTTTGACTAAGTCAGCTTGGCAGCCCGAGTTAATAGGTGTGTTTGCTGGTGCTTTATACTACCCACGCTATAAATGGTTCGATCGAGTGATGATTCGTTTCATTATGACGATGACAGGTGGTGAAACGGATACCAATAAAGAAGTTGAATATACTAACTGGAAAAAAGTGTCTTTATTCGCGAAAAAGTTTGTAAATATGTAGCTTTAAACACCACTTTTAGTCCCTTTTGAACGTTTTTTACTCGAACAATAAAAAAATCAAAAAAAACTCGAAAAAGGGCTTGCCAATGTGATGGCGATCTCTATAATGCCCCCTCGCTGACACGGCAACGCTCCACAAGGAACGAGAGCCCAATCAGCAAGGTCAAATAGCTAAGCCAAGTGCTTAAAAAAGTTTTGAAAAAAGTGGTTGACACTAAAACTTAACTCGCTAAAATGGCCGTCCGTTTTGAGCGTAGCTCAGTTCGGAAAGCTCTTTAACAATTTAAACCTATCAATCTGTGTGGGCACTCGTTGATGATAATCCAAATAGATACTTCGGTATCAATTTAGGTTTCAATGAAACGAAGTGACCATTGAATCTTCGGATTCAGCACAGTCAATTCAAACATTACTTTATGTAATGTTCAGTATTCATTGAGCCGAGAAAATCTTAAATTGAAGAGTTTGATCATGGCTCAGATTGAACGCTGGCGGCAGGCCTAACACATGCAAGTCGAGCGGAAACGAGTTAACTGAACCTTCGGGGGATGGTAACGGCGTCGAGCGGCGGACGGGTGAGTAATGCCTAGGAAGTTGCCCAGTAGAGGGGGATAACCATTGGAAACGATGGCTAATACCGCATAACCTCTTCGGAGCAAAGCAGGGGACCTTCGGGCCTTGCGCTATTGGATACGCCTAGGTGGGATTAGCTAGTTGGTGAGGTAATGGCTCACCAAGGCGACGATCCCTAGCTGGTCTGAGAGGATGATCAGCCACACTGGAACTGAGACACGGTCCAGACTCCTACGGGAGGCAGCAGTGGGGAATATTGCACAATGGGCGAAAGCCTGATGCAGCCATGCCGCGTGTGTGAAGAAGGCCTTCGGGTTGTAAAGCACTTTCAGCAGTGAGGAAGGCATTAAGATTAATACTCTTGGTGTTTGACGTTAGCTGCAGAAGAAGCACCGGCTAACTCCGTGCCAGCAGCCGCGGTAATACGGAGGGTGCGAGCGTTAATCGGAATTACTGGGCGTAAAGCGCATGCAGGTGGTGGATTAAGTCAGATGTGAAAGCCCGGGGCTCAACCTCGGAACTGCATTTGAAACTGGTTCACTAGAGTACTGTAGAGGGGGGTAGAATTTCAGGTGTAGCGGTGAAATGCGTAGAGATCTGAAGGAATACCGGTGGCGAAGGCGGCCCCCTGGACAGATACTGACACTCAGATGCGAAAGCGTGGGGAGCAAACAGGATTAGATACCCTGGTAGTCCACGCCGTAAACGATGTCTACTTGGAGGTTGTGGCCTTGAGCCGTGGCTTTCGGAGCTAACGCGTTAAGTAGACCGCCTGGGGAGTACGGTCGCAAGATTAAAACTCAAATGAATTGACGGGGGCCCGCACAAGCGGTGGAGCATGTGGTTTAATTCGATGCAACGCGAAGAACCTTACCTACTCTTGACATCCAGAGAACTTTCCAGAGATGGATTGGTGCCTTCGGGAACTCTGAGACAGGTGCTGCATGGCTGTCGTCAGCTCGTGTTGTGAAATGTTGGGTTAAGTCCCGCAACGAGCGCAACCCTTATCCTTGTTTGCCAGCGAGTAATGTCGGGAACTCCAGGGAGACTGCCGGTGATAAACCGGAGGAAGGTGGGGACGACGTCAAGTCATCATGGCCCTTACGAGTAGGGCTACACACGTGCTACAATGGCGCATACAGAGGGCGGCGAGCCAGCGATGGTCAGCGAATCCCAAAAAGTGCGTCGTAGTCCGGATTGGAGTCTGCAACTCGACTCCATGAAGTCGGAATCGCTAGTAATCGTAGATCAGAATGCTACGGTGAATACGTTCCCGGGCCTTGTACACACCGCCCGTCACACCATGGGAGTGGGCTGCAAAAGAAGTGGGTAGTTTAACCTTCGGGAGGACGCTCACCACTTTGTGGTTCATGACTGGGGTGAAGTCGTAACAAGGTAGCCCTAGGGGAACCTGGGGCTGGATCACCTCCTTATACGATGATTATTGCGATGAGTGTTCACACAGATTGATATGGTTTAAGAAGTTTAAGAGATAGAGATGTCCCCCAAGACATTTCGCACTAGTGTCCCGTTCGTCTAGAGGCCTAGGACACCGCCCTTTCACGGCGGTAACAGGGGTTCGACTCCCCTACGGGATACCATTGGGTCGTTAGCTCAGTTGGTAGAGCAGTTGACTTTTAATCAATTGGTCGCAGGTTCGAATCCTGCACGACCCACCATTCTTATTTAAAGAATGACTCTCAAGAATGGGGCTATAGCTCAGCTGGGAGAGCGCCTGCCTTGCACGCAGGAGGTCAGCAGTTCGATCCTGCTTAGCTCCACCATCTTGAAATTCTTCTCCACGAGGAATTAAAACTAATGTGGGCGATTAGCTCAGTTGGGAGAGCACCTGCCTTACAAGCAGGGGGTCACTGGTTCGAGCCCGGTATCGCCCACCATCTTTAAGCACATTTGCGTAAGTGTTCTTAAAAATGGTTTCTTTCTTTAAGTAGAAAGCAAAATCTAGCTCTTTAACAATTTGGAAAGCTGACAGATAACAATTTGATTGATTGTTATCTAAATAAAAGTTCTCAAATCCTATGTCTCTTAGAGATGTAGGTACCAACACACATTCAAGTGTTCTTGGGAATAACTTTCGAGTTATTCATATTTGAGTCCGGCAAAATCGAATGTCTCTCGCTCATTCAAATAATGAGAGACAACACCTTGGTTGTTTGCCATACGTAAAGACCCCTTCGGGTTGTATGGTTAAGTGACTAAGCGTACACGGTGGATGCCTTGGCAGTCAGAGGCGATGAAGGACGTATTAACTTGCGATAAGCCCAGATTAGGTAGTAAAAACCATTTGAGTCTGGGATTTCCGAATGGGGAAACCCAACTGCATAAGCAGTTACTGTTAACTGAATACATAGGTTAACAGAGCGAACCCGGGGAACTGAAACATCTAAGTACCCGGAGGAGTAGAAATCAACCGAGATTCCGAAAGTAGCGGCGAGCGAAATTGGACTAGCCCTTAAGCTTTTAATGATGCAGGTGAAGAGTCTGGAAAGTCTCGCGATACAGGGTGATAGCCCCGTAACCGACACATCATAATCAGTGAAATCGAGTAGGGCGGGACACGTGATATCCTGTCTGAATATGGGGGGACCATCCTCCAAGGCTAAATACTACTGACTGACCGATAGTGAACCAGTACCGTGAGGGAAAGGCGAAAAGAACCCCTGTGAGGGGAGTGAAATAGAACCTGAAACCGTGTACGTACAAGCAGTAGGAGCACCTTCGTGGTGTGACTGCGTACCTTTTGTATAATGGGTCAGCGACTTATATTCAGTAGCAAGGTTAACCGATTAGGGGAGCCGTAGAGAAATCGAGTCTTAACTGGGCGTCGAGTTGCTGGATATAGACCCGAAACCAGGTGATCTAGCCATGGGCAGGTTGAAGGTTGAGTAACATCAACTGGAGGACCGAACCGACTAATGTTGAAAAATTAGCGGATGACTTGTGGCTAGGGGTGAAAGGCCAATCAAACCTGGAGATAGCTGGTTCTCCCCGAAATCTATTTAGGTAGAGCCTCGGACGAATACTACTGGGGGTAGAGCACTGTTAAGGCTAGGGGGTCATCCCGACTTACCAACCCTTTGCAAACTCCGAATACCAGTAAGTACTATCCGGGAGACACACGGCGGGTGCTAACGTCCGTCGTGGAGAGGGAAACAACCCAGACCGCCAGCTAAGGTCCCAAAGTATAGCTAAGTGGGAAACGATGTGGGAAGGCTTAGACAGCTAGGATGTTGGCTTAGAAGCAGCCATCATTTAAAGAAAGCGTAATAGCTCACTAGTCGAGTCGGCCTGCGCGGAAGATGTAACGGGGCTAAGCTATACACCGAAGCTGCGGCAATGCAATTTATTGTATTGGGTAGGGGAGCGTTCTGTAAGCCGTTGAAGGTGGATTGTAAAGTCTGCTGGAGGTATCAGAAGTGCGAATGCTGACATGAGTAACGATAAAGGGGGTGAAAAACCTCCTCGCCGGAAGACCAAGGGTTCCTGTCCAACGTTAATCGGGGCAGGGTAAGTCGACCCCTAAGGCGAGGCCGAAAGGCGTAGTCGATGGGAAACGGGTTAATATTCCCGTACTTCTTACAATTGCGATGGGGGGACGGAGAAGGCTAGGTGGGCCTGGCGACGGTTGTCCAGGTTCAAGTGCGTAGGCTTAAGAGTTAGGTAAATCCGGCTCTTTTTAAGGCTGAGACACGATGTCGAGCTACTACGGTAGTGAAGTCATTGATGCCATGCTTCCAGGAAAAGCCTCTAAGCTTCAGATTGTAAGGAATCGTACCCCAAACCGACACAGGTGGTCGGGTAGAGAATACCAAGGCGCTTGAGAGAACTCGGGTGAAGGAACTAGGCAAAATGGTACCGTAACTTCGGGAGAAGGTACGCTCTTGACGGTGAAGTCCCTTGCGGATGGAGCTATTGAGAGTCGCAGATACCAGGTGGCTGCAACTGTTTATTAAAAACACAGCACTGTGCAAAATCGTAAGATGACGTATACGGTGTGACGCCTGCCCGGTGCCGGAAGGTTAATTGATGGGGTTAGACTTCGGTCGAAGCTCTTGATCGAAGCCCCGGTAAACGGCGGCCGTAACTATAACGGTCCTAAGGTAGCGAAATTCCTTGTCGGGTAAGTTCCGACCTGCACGAATGGCGTAATGATGGCCACGCTGTCTCCACCCGAGACTCAGTGAAATTGAAATCGCTGTGAAGATGCAGTGTACCCGCGGCTAGACGGAAAGACCCCGTGAACCTTTACTACAGCTTGGCACTGAACATTGAGCCTACATGTGTAGGATAGGTGGGAGGCTTTGAAGACGGTACGCCAGTATCGTTGGAGCCATCCTTGAAATACCACCCTTGTATGTTTGATGTTCTAACTTAGCCCCATTATCTGGGGTGAGGACAGTGCCTGGTGGGTAGTTTGACTGGGGCGGTCTCCTCCCAAAGAGTAACGGAGGAGCACGAAGGTGGGCTAATCACGGTTGGACATCGTGAGGTTAGTGCAATGGCATAAGCCCGCTTGACTGCGAGAATGACAATTCGAGCAGGTGCGAAAGCAGGTCATAGTGATCCGGTGGTTCTGTATGGAAGGGCCATCGCTCAACGGATAAAAGGTACTCCGGGGATAACAGGCTGATACCGCCCAAGAGTTCATATCGACGGCGGTGTTTGGCACCTCGATGTCGGCTCATCACATCCTGGGGCTGAAGTCGGTCCCAAGGGTATGGCTGTTCGCCATTTAAAGTGGTACGCGAGCTGGGTTTAGAACGTCGTGAGACAGTTCGGTCCCTATCTGCCGTGGGCGTTGGAAGATTGAAGGGGGCTGCTCCTAGTACGAGAGGACCGGAGTGGACGAACCTCTGGTGTTCGGGTTGTGTCGCCAGACGCATTGCCCGGTAGCTAAGTTCGGAATCGATAACCGCTGAAAGCATCTAAGCGGGAAGCGAGCCCTGAGATGAGTCTTCCCTGGCGCTTTAAGCGTCCTAAAGGGTTGTTCGAGACTAGAACGTTGATAGGCAGGGTGTGTAAGCGTTGTGAGGCGTTGAGCTAACCTGTACTAATTGCCCGTGAGGCTTAACCATACAACACCCAAGGGGTTTTGATGGACTCAAATAGAACATTGAATGTGTATAAGTAGAACTTAAAATCAGTTTTCCGAATTATTCGATTTGCAAGCAAATCTCACCCTAAAGGGCCGCACTAAAGTGCGTTTGAATTTGCGAGCAAATTGATAAAGAATTTGCTTGGCGACCATAGCGTTGTGGACCCACCTGATTCCATGCCGAACTCAGAAGTGAAACGCAATAGCGCCGATGGTAGTGTGGGGCTTCCCCATGTGAGAGTAGGACATCGCCAGGCTTTAAATTTAGTACATCTGCTCAGGCGGATGATACCACTGCGGAGTGGTAGTTCAGTTGGTTAGAATACCGGCCTGTCACGCCGGGGGTCGCGGGTTCGAGTCCCGTCCACTCCGCCATTTATTTCGAGACCTCAGCAGAAATGCTGAGGTCTTTTTGCATTTGGAGCAAATAGAAGCAGCGAGTTACCAAAACAGAGTAGTCGTTCAGTCAGTTAGGTGATGTTCAAAGGAATGCGATCTGTCATACAGAGTCGGAAAATTTGAGTTTCAACTACTCGCTATTTATTAAAAAGCCCAGTCAAAAGACTGGGCTTTTTCGTTTACGCTAATATAAAAATACTACTAGTATTCGGCTCTCTTTATTCTTATATCTAATTAGTAGCTATAACTCTTTATGGTATTTGTCGTCACCCTTAAGTCTGTTAAGACACCACCCACATTTATAACGCCTTATTAAGAATGATTTTCATTAGTGATATAAAATTGTGATATTTCACTAGAATGGATTGTTTTGATGGATACAACTCGCCGGAATTTTCTGCGCTGTTCTTCAGCTGTAGCCGCTCTATTTGCATTGCCTGCTTGCTCATTAACCAAGATACAAAACGAGGGTTCCAACAAAATTTTTTATCTTACTGCTGAGCCTTCTACTGCACGCTTGGTTGGTGACAATAAGACCAGTGTACTTGCCTTTAACGGTACCATCCCTGCACCTACAATTCGTTGTAGGCAAGGTGAAAAGGTAGTGATCCGTTTTACTAATGGACTCTCTGAGCCAACGACAATTCACTGGCATGGTTTAAGAATCCCTATTGAAATGGATGGTGTGCCTTTTTTAAGTCAACCTCCTATCATGCCAGGTGAAACCTTTGATTATGAATTTACTCCACCAGATGCCGGTACATTTTGGTACCACCCGCATATGAACAGCGTTAAGCAGCTGGGAATGGGGCTCGTTGGGTTGATTGTGGTTGAAGAAGCAATTCCTGTTGAGTTTGATGAAGAATATGACTTGATGCTCAAACACTGGCATTTAGATAAACAAGGTCAGTGGAAAGATTTAATGATTCCTCGCCTTAGCGCTCGAATGGGGACTCCGGGCGAGTGGGGAACAGTGAATGGTGTACATGAGCCTGCTTATACTCTTAAATCCAATGCGACAGTGAGGCTGCGCATTGCTAACGTCGATAATACAATTACCTACCCTATAGCTATTGAAGGTGCAGAAGCTTGGGTAATTGCAATAGATGGGAACCCCATTAGAAGCCCCTATAAGCTATCTGAGCATAAGATAGGGCCAGGAATGAGGTTTGATGTCGGCTTAATCGCGCCAGAGCCTGGGAAGCGCGTATACGTCCGACACATGAAAGGGCGATTTCCTTTCCCACTATGTGAATTTGAGATTATCGATTCCAGCCTACCAAAAGGTAAGGAACTCCCTGCTTTGCCACTAAACCCCGTACCTGAGCTTGATATTAAAAACGCTCAGCAGGTTGACTTTGTTTTTGAATGGGAAGGTGCTATATCTCCAACGGGCAAAGATGGTAAATCGAAGCCGACATTTTGGCTGACGAATCGGCGTGCATGGGAAGGTATGAGTAAAGATAATATACCCGCACCATTAGCATCGTTGGAGCTAGGCAAGACTTATATCTTCAATCTAAGAAATGTCACTCAGTATCACCATCCGATCCATCTTCATGGACATACATTTACCGTATTGGAACTTGATGGAAAACAACTATCAGAACCATTCCATACCGACACGGTGTTGCTCGGTAAAAACGGAACGGCTAAGGCCGCGTTTGTCGCAGATAACCCTGGGCGTTGGATGTACCACTGTCATGTCATTGAACATATGAAGACTGGGCTGATGGGTTATATTGAAGTTAAGTGACACCTGTAACTTTTTAAAAGTAGATGAGTAATCAAGTTATTATTCTACGTATGTTAGTTTGATTTCTCGCATATTTTGTATCAAACGCTAAAATAGCCATACAAAAATTTGGGGAATATTATGGGACAACTATCAATACTCGGCTTCATTGCATTAGGTGGGGCATTTGGTGCGTGCTCACGTTATCTAGTCTCCGAACTATGTGTTGCACTGTTTGGTAGAGGGTTCCCATATGGAACGCTCACAGTCAACGTAATTGGTTCGTTTGCTATGGGTCTACTAATCGCGGCGTTTGAGAATGAACTATTAGCGACTGAACCTTGGAGGCAAATTATAGGCTTAGGTTTTCTAGGTGCACTGACTACTTTCTCAACTTTCTCAATGGATAACGTGTTGCTTATGCAGCAGGGCGCATTTTTCAAAATGGGATTGAATGTCTTACTCAACGTTGTGCTTAGTATTTCTGCCGCTTGGGTAGGATTTCAGTTGTTGATCAAATCGTGAACAAAAACTAAGCAAAAAGTATACAAATCGGGTTTGTAAATCCTACTCGATTCCATATAATAAAATTCACTTGTCGGAGTGCCATAAGGCTGAGACCGTTAACTCGGGATCCGTTGAACCTGATCAGGCTAATACCTGCGAAGGGAACAAGAGAAGATACTAAACTAGAGATTCATCTGGTTATTCTATCATCTGATTACTCGTCCGAGTGATCGCTCTTGTAGCATCAATCCGCCAAGCATTTTTATCCAAAGTAAATAATTACACGCAAGGAAAAATGCTATGTCGAGTCGTAAACAAGCAAGACTGGAAGCTAAACAGTTCATCGATTCATTGTCGGTAGAGCCATATCCAAACTCATCTAAAGTCTACGTAGAAGGAACACGTAGCGATATCCAAGTACCAATGAGAGAAATTAAGCTAGCAGATAGCTTGATTGGCGGTACCAAAGAAGAACCTGTTTTTGAGCCTAATGAGCCAATTCACGTCTATGATACCTCTGGTGTTTATACCGACTCTACTCATACCATTGACCTATACCAAGGGTTGCCAAAGCTACGTGAACACTGGATTGAAGAGCGTGAAGATACTCAATTACTTGATGATGTGAGCTCTGTTTATACTAAATCTCGTTTGGAAGACGAAACTCTAGATGAGCTGCGCTATGGCAATTTACCGCGCATCCGCCAAGCGAAAGAAGGCTCTTGCGTCACCCAACTTCATTACGCTCGCAAGGGGATTATTACACCCGAAATGGAGTATATCGCTATTCGCGAAAATATGGGGCGTCGAAAGTATGCTGATGAGCAACTTAACCATCAACATCCAGGGCAGAACTTTGGTGCTAATCTACCTAAAGAGATCACTTCTGAGTTTGTTAGGAAAGAAGTCGCTGAAGGTCGCGCAATCATTCCATCCAATATCAACCACCCTGAAGCTGAGCCGATGATCATTGGCCGTAACTTCTTAGTTAAAGTAAATGCAAACATTGGCAACTCTTCGGTGAGCTCTTCTATTGAAGAAGAAGTAGAAAAGCTTGTTTGGGCGACGCGTTGGGGTGGGGATACCGTGATGGATCTCTCTACTGGGCGAAACATTCACGAAACTCGTGAATGGATTCTACGTAATAGCCCTGTGCCAATTGGTACTGTACCAATGTACCAAGCTCTGGAAAAAGTAAATGGTGTTGCAGAGAACCTTAACTGGGAAGTAATGCGAGATACTTTGATAGAGCAAGCCGAGCAGGGGGTTGACTACTTCACTATCCATGCTGGTTTGCTGCTGCGTTATGTCCCAATGACAGCTAAGCGTGTGACTGGCATTGTGTCTCGTGGTGGTTCTATCATTGCGAAATGGTGTCTAGCTCACCACCAGGAAAGCTTCCTATACACTCACTTTAGAGAGATCTGTGAAATTTGTGCTAAGTACGATGTCGCGCTGTCCCTTGGTGATGGCTTACGTCCAGGCTCGATTGCAGATGCGAACGACGAAGCTCAATTTGCGGAACTACGTACCCTTGGCGAGTTAACCAAAGTAGCCTGGGAGTACGATGTACAGGTCATCATTGAAGGCCCTGGGCATGTTCCAATGCACATGATCAAAGAGAACATGGAAGAACAGTTGGAGCATTGCCACGAAGCACCTTTCTATACTCTTGGCCCATTAACTACAGATGTAGCACCTGGCTATGATCATATTACCTCAGGAATCGGCGCTGCGATGATTGGTTGGTACGGCTGTGCAATGCTTTGCTATGTGACGCCAAAAGAGCACTTAGGCCTACCCAACAAGGAAGACGTAAAAACAGGCTTAATAACCTACAAATTGGCTGCTCATGCCGCTGATCTGGCAAAAGGTCACCCTGGTGCACAAATCCGCGATAACGCTCTGTCAAAAGCGCGCTTTGAATTCCGTTGGGAAGACCAATTTAATTTGTCATTGGACCCTGAAACCGCCCGCGCTTTCCATGATGAGACTCTGCCTCAGGAATCTGGAAAAGTGGCGCACTTCTGTTCCATGTGTGGGCCTAAGTTCTGTTCAATGAAGATTTCTCAAGAGGTTCGCGAATACGCAAAAGACACGGAGCAAGTCGCGGCAGATCAGGCGATAGAAATCAAAATGCTAGACGATCCATTGGAAGGTATGCGTCAGAAGTCCAAAGAGTTCCTTGAAACTGGCTCTGAGCTTTACCATCCAGCGGTTGATAGCAAATCACTCGAACTTGAAGGCGAAAAGTGAAAATCCTTATACCAACCCAAAATATAAACTTAACGGGTGAGATACAGCAATGCTTATTGGTAGCGAAGTCCTATGGCTTCGCTATTGAGGATATCGAGTTGGGTGTAAGCTCAACTCCGTATCTTGAAGTTGGCCTTGAAGGCCAACTTCAGACTATAGGTATAAAGCGTTCTCATCAGTGTCATACTTCAGATAGTCACCAAGATGTGCTTCTGGATTATTCCATCGAACGCTTCGATACACTACTGCAGCGAAATGTTGTTGAGCCTCACCACATATATATTAATGTCGAGTTCAATTTGGACTTGGCTCTAGGTGAGTCGGCAGAAATTACCACTCAGTATTTAGATGTCTGGCGCGGACCTACATCTCAACGTGCGATTCAATCAGCATCCACAATCAGTGAAAATGAAATTGAGCGACATTCCAGTTGGGTTGTGGCTTTATTGGCATTAGATTTCCCGATAGAAGATGCTTTAATGGTTGCAAGAGCGGCAATGAATGTTTCACGTGAAACATGGCCGACCCAGTTTGAAGATTATCCGACACCAATATTGGAACTCGATCAGCTAGGCATTCATGTTGGTTGGGGAATAGGTGAGCATAGTATTCAATTCCCACAAATAGCTAAGGAAAAGCTAGGTTTATACCCGGTTGTTGACAGTGTCGAGTGGATCGAAGCTCTTCTAAAAATGGGTGTTAAAACGGTTCAACTACGAATCAAAAACAGCGAGCTTCCAGACTTAGAACATCAAATAAGTAAGTCTATTCGCCTAGGGCGAGAATACAATGCGCAAGTCTTTATTAATGACTATTGGCAACTGGCTATCAAGCATGGCGCATACGGCGTTCACTTAGGTCAGGAAGATATCGAAGAATCAAATTTAGTTTCTCTATCTCAAGCTGGCATCAAACTTGGTTTATCTACCCATGGGTATTATGAGTTGATGCGTATTTGCCAAATTTCACCGAGCTACATTGCACTGGGGCATATTTTCCCAACCACAACTAAGGAAATGCCTTCAAAGCCTCAAGGTTTAGTGCGCCTTAAGCTTTATCAACAGTTAATCGATACGATTCCTTATCACAACGATCTTGGGTTCCCGACAGTGGCAATCGGTGGAATTGATAGCAATACTGCACCACAAGTTTGGGAGTGTGGAGTGACCAGTCTTGCAGTCGTTCGCGCAATTACTTTGGCAGATCAACCTCAACAGGTCGTTGATTGGTTTAACTCGCTCATCAATAAACCACAATCTTGTATAGACAAGGAAAAACAACATGTTGTCGGATAGCCAGTTTCTTCGCTATCAAAGACAAGTTTGTTTGTCAGACATTGGTGAAGTAGGCCAACAGAGATTACTTAACAGCCATGTGTTAGTGATTGGATGTGGGGGGTTAGGTAGTGCGGCGATTATGTACCTTGCTTCTGCGGGAGTAGGGAAACTCGTTATTGTTGATGACGATGCCGTTGACAGCAGTAACCTACAGCGCCAAGTGATTTATCGCCAAAGTGATTTAGATCAGTCGAAAGTCCTATCGGTACAAAAACAAGTAGCCAACATTAACCCTGATTGCCAAGTACGAACAGTCGGAAAGCGAATGGATGATAGTCAACTTTCGCTCGAAGTCATGCTGGCTGACTTGGTACTAGATTGTTGTGACAATATGCCGACAAGGCAGTCAATTAATAAAGCTTGTTTTAACTCTCAAACACCTCTCGTGACTGCAGCGGCGATAGGTTGGCAGGGGCAACTATCTGTATTTGATTTCACTGGAGATGATGTACCTTGTTATCGATGTGCTTACCCGTTTGATGAGTTACCTCAAGAAACGAATTGCACGGCCGGCGGTATTGTCGGCCCTGTGGTCGGCACGATGGGCAACCTCCAAGCGCTAGCCGCGATTCAGAAGATCTCGGTAGGTGAGTTCTTACTGCCTACCAACGCGATAAAAATGTTTGACGGCAAATCTATGGATTGGCAGCAATTATCAATTACAAAAGATTCGCAATGCACCACTTGCTCAAAGTAAGCAAGCGGCTAATAGCAAATAGAGTAGAGCAATGTCTTGTATAGAAATACAAATTAACGGTGAAGCAGAGTCGATCTCATCAGGTGCTTCGCTTAGCGATATTATCCACCAGTTTGGTTTACCTGAACTAGGCTGCGTTTTTTCAATCAACAATGTCGTAATCCCTCGTAGCAATTGGAATACAACCCAAGTTAATCAAGGCGACGCCATTTCACTGTTTCAAGCATTCGCAGGAGGTTAACTATGTTAAAAATAGCAGATAAAACGTTTCAATCTCGTCTATTCACGGGTACAGGAAAGTTTGCCAACAATCAGCTAATGATTGATGCCATTATCGAGTCACGTTCTGAGCTTTCGACTATGGCACTTAAGAGAGTTGAAATCGGCAACCAAGACGACGATATTCTGAGTCCAATCGTAAAGGCCGGAGTAAATCTATTACCCAATACTTCTGGTGCTAAGAATGCTGAAGATGCCGTATTCGCGGCGCACCTTGCTAGAGAAGCACTTCAAACTAATTGGCTAAAGCTGGAGATTCACCCAGACCCTAAGTATTTAATGCCAGATCCAGTCGAAACACTGAAGGCCGCTGAGCAATTGGTCAAAGACGGATTTAATGTGCTGCCCTATTGCCATGCCGATCCTGTGTTGTGTAAGAGGCTAGAAGAAGTTGGGTGTGCAGCAGTAATGCCGCTAGGTGCGCCTATAGGTTCAAACAAAGGCTTAGTCTCCGAAGAGTTCCTTAAAATCATCATCGATCAAGCGAACGTACCGGTTGTTGTCGACGCTGGTATTGGAGCGCCTTCACATGCTGCTTATGCCATGGAACTTGGAGCTGATGCGGTATTGGTTAATACAGCGATTGCTGCAGCGAAAGACCCTGTAGCGATGGCAAGAGCGTTTCGTATGGCAGTGGAGTCAGGTCGAATTGCTTACGAATCTGGTATGGCTTCAGTGGCTAACCACGCCGTTGCTTCCAGTCCACTCACAGCCTTCTTAGATTAACGGGGCTTTTTAATGAGCTTTCTTACGCAATTTAATCAAATGAATTGGGATGACATTTCTTTGTCTATCCGTACAAAAACGGCAGCTGATGTAGAAAGGGCGCTCGCTAAGCCAAAGTGCGATTTGGAAGACTTTAAGGCGCTTATCTCTCCTGCCGCAGAACCTTACTTAGAGCAGATGGCACAACGTTCTTTAGCACTAACACGCCAACGTTTTGGTAATACGATGGCGTTGTACATTCCATTATATCTTTCGAATCTATGTGCCAATGCATGTACCTATTGCGGTTTCTCGATGGAGAACCGCATTAAGCGTCGCACTCTCAATAGCGAAGAAATTGATGCAGAAATCAAAGCCATTAAGCAGATGAAGTTTGACAGTGTTCTACTCGTGACTGGGGAACATGAAACTAAAGTTGGAATGAAGTATTTCCGCCAAGCCTTGCCACAAATTAAGCAAGAATTCAGTTACCTTGCGATGGAAGTTCAACCTCTAGAGCAAGATGAGTACGCTGAGCTGAAAACTTTAGGCCTTGACGCTGTAATGGTTTACCAAGAAACGTATCATCCTTCGACTTATGCTGAGCATCATCTACGAGGGAACAAGACAAATTTCGAATACCGTTTAGAAACACCAGATCGCTTGGCAAGGGCGGGCATCGACAAGATAGGTATTGGCGCCCTTATCGGGTTGGAAGATTGGCGGACAGATTGCTTCTACGTTGCATCGCATTTAGATTACTTAGAGAGAACTTATTGGCAAACGCGTTATTCGATTTCATTCCCTCGTTTACGACCATGTGAAGGTGGGTTGCAGCCTAAATCTGTTATGTCGGATAAGCAGTTGGTGCAATTAATTTGTGCTTACCGTTTGCTAAATCCGGAAGTTGAACTTTCTCTGTCTACAAGGGAGTCCGCGCACTTCAGAGATAATGTGTTGCCATTGGGGATTACGAGTATGTCTGCGGCGTCAAAAACTCAACCTGGTGGCTACGCTTTAGAAGATGTAGAGCTAGAGCAATTTGAAATTAGTGATGAACGCTCGGCCCAAAGTGTTGAAAGCATGATTAAGCAACGCGGCTTTGATCCTGTATGGAAAGATTGGCATAACGCTTATTCAGGGTAGTTCAGCACAACCTCCCGTTTGAGTGTTTCACGTGAAACAAAAAAGGCTACTCAAGAGTGAGTAGCCTTTTTGTTTACGTTAGATTTCTAGTTCTTGTAGGCAAGAGGTTGAGTCGCATTGCGTAACCATGATCTAGCTTCGCCACTCACTAATGGGCTAATTTCCTGCCATACCTTTTCGTGATAGTTATTAAGCCAATTAAGCTCAAACTTGGTCAGCTTATTAACGTTAATGTTTCGGTAGTCAATCGGGCAACGAGTAAGAGACTCAAATGCAAGGACTGGGAAATCACCTTCAGTTTCTAACTCAACGACCAATTCGAGGTTCTCTATACGAATACCAAACTTATCAGCACGGTAGTAGCCAGGCTCATTGGATAGAACCATACCTTTCAATAGTGATACATCGATTTGTTTCTTCGAAATGCTTTGTGGTCCTTCATGAACACTTAGGAAGTGACCAACACCGTGACCAGTTCCATGGTCATAATCATAACCTTCTGCCCATAGATGCTGACGAGCAAGTGCGTCAATTTGATAGCCCTTAGTGCCTTGTGGGAAGCGCGCTCTTGCAATGCCAATATGGCCTTTAAGTGCCAGAGTGAACTGGTTAATCATCTCTGCACTTGGTTGGCCGATGGCAATCGTACGTGTTATGTCCGTTGTGCCATCAAGGTACTGACCACCTGAGTCAACTAAGTACAAAGAATCCATGGTGAGTTCGCCTGGTTGAGGCTGATTCTCGTGATTATAGTGACACATGGCTGCGTTGCCGCCAGCGGCTGAAATGGTATCAAAGCTAAGGTCTTTTAAGGTTGGATCTTTACGACGAATGCTTTCAAGCTGGTCAGATAGCTTTGCTTCGTTATGTAGGCGTCCTGCAGCGACTTCGGTATCTAACCAATATAGGAATTCAACCATCGCAGCACCGTCACGCAGGTGGCATTGTTTCATGCCTTCGATCTCTACTGGGTTTTTAGTCGCTTTCGGTAGCAAACAAGGGTCAGCTGCGCTAACCACTTTGGCACCACTATTTTGAAGTACTAACTTAAACCAAGCATTACTTGTGGTTGGGTCAACAAGGACTCGCTTTCCTTCTAGTGCTTCTAGGCGAACTTGAAGGGTATCCGGGTGATGGACTTCAACGTTAGGCCCTGAGTGTTGGTTGAACTCTTGTGGTAAACGGTTTGGGTCTAGGAAAAATTCAATGCTTGAGTCGCTGTGCAAGATAGCATGTGAAAGCAACACTGGTAGTCGAGAGACATCAAGTCCGCGAACATTAAGCAGCCAACAGATTGAATCTAAGGCGGTGATGACCGCACTGTCTGCGCCTGCTTTTTTGATGAGTTCTGCTATTTGAGTGCGCTTCTCGGAGCTAGATTGTCCAACTTGCTCCGTTGTCATCAACATTACTTCAGAGATCACTGGTTCTGGACGATCTGCCCAAAGTAGGTCTATTGGATTGATTTCAATAGATGATAAGTGATGAGTGGCACTCAAGGTTGCTTGCGCGTGATTTAGCCACGCTGCGTTATGCATACGTGGGTCGAAGGCGACTTTGCTGTCTTTAGCTACGTTATCAATAATCCAATCGAGAGCTGGTTCTTCGATTAGGTGGCGGTATTCAAACAATTCACCTGGTACTTCTTTACGTACTTGAACGGTATATCGACCATCGACAAATATGGCTGCGTTATCTTGGGTGATGACGGCCGCGCCCGCTGAACCAGTAAACCCTGTCAGCCAGTGTAGTCGTTCGTTATGGGCAGGGACGTATTCGCCAAGATACTCATCTTCGTGAGGAATGATGATAGCGTCGAAGTTGTTGTCATTAAGCCAAGCACGCAAAGCGGAAACACGCTCATTAGTTGAATGTAGCATCTGAAATTATCCTTGTTTTGATGTCCTATCGCGAGAATCTCATTGAAAGTTAAGGACGGTAGACGAATAAGCTACTCCTTTTACCGTCAGCCTGCAAATTATCTGAGGTGAAGGGTTTTTTGCTTAATAATATTTCTTAGCCAGGTCAGTGCTGGGTCATTCTCTCTGTCTAGATGCCAGAAAAGGGTGTAGGCCATTGGCGGAAATTCCATTGGCAGAGGGAGCACGACTAAGTCCATCTGTTTCGCGACTAAGTGGGTAAAGTGGCTAGGTGCAGTGAACACAAAGTCGGTGTAGGTGCATAGGCTCGCCGCGCTATTGAAATCCGGCACCGTGATTGCGATGTCTCGTTCAACGCCAATATCGGCCAAACGATAATCGAGTAGCCAACGATCATTGCCGTCGCAGCGTACTTGAACATGACGCATCGAAAGATAGGTCTCGAGCGTCCAGTTGCCGCTTAGAACAGGGTGGTCTTTCCTGACTACACACATTTGTGTATCTCGATAGATCTCCTGCTCACAAATATCATCGGGAGGGAGCATCGTCAGCTTTGCATCATTGATATCGATATCTCGCCCTGTGATACCCAAATCTAATTCACCCAATTGAAGCCTTTTAAAAGTTTGGTCAGTCCACGGGTGTGTGGAGATGTTTAAATTTGGGCCATGTTGAAAAATAGCTGGCAAAAAGTGAGGGAGTATTAGCGGGTACACACTTTCTACTGCAGCAACGTGAAAGCGGTATTCACTAGAGCTTGGTGAGAACTCTTCAGGCTGAGTTATTAGCTCAAGCTGATTAACTAGTACTTCAAGCTTTGGTTTTAAAAACAGAGATTTAGGCGTTGCTCTTAATCCGTGTGACGAGCGGATAAACAAGGGATCATCAAACTGTTCGCGCAACTTTGCCAATGACTTGCTCACGGCAGACTGGCTTAAGCACAAGCGGTGAGCAGTACGAGTAACGCTGAGTTCTTCAAATAAAACATTGAGGCACACCAATAGGTTGAGGTCTATACGGGCCAGCTTTTCGATATTCATTGTGATTTTCCAAATTGGAATAATGGTAATGAGTATATGCCATTTTCATTCATATCATAGTTTCTCTAAGATGAGCGCCATTGAAGTAAAGTTTATAGGAGTTTCTTGTGTCGAATACGAGCGTAATGCCAAACAGCAAGTTGCAAATGATGTTACTGACTTTGTTGGTACTGTTTAGCCCATTGGCTATTGATATTTACTTGCCTGCGTTACCCCTAATTTCTCAGGCGTTTCACGTGGAACACGCTCTAGCACAAGACACTATTACATGGTTCCTATTTGCCATGGGTGTAGGCCAACTGTTTGCTGGCCCACTGGCAGATAAACTCGGACGTCGAACTGTTGCATTGGCGGGAATTGGCATCTATGGCTTGAGTGCTTGCTTGGCGTGGGCAGCTCAAAGCATTGAGTGGATGTTAATGGCTAGGCTGCTACAAGGCTTAGGTGCGTGCGCGACATCGGTAGCAGCTTTTGCAACAGTTCGCGACATTTTCGGTCCACAGAAAAGTGGCAAGATGATCAGTTACTTGAATGGGGCGATTTGTTTTATCCCAGCATTGGCTCCGATACTAGGTAGCTGGCTGACTCAGCAATTTGGTTGGCGAAGCAACTTCAGCTTTATGGCAATTTTCGCGCTAGTGATTGGCCTGCTGATGCTGACTTCTATGAAAGAAACTAATCCTGCAACTGAAAAGCAAGCGGTGTTTAAGTTTGAACGTTACTGGTCGGTATTGAAGACACCTTCATTCTTATTCCATGCGTCGATGTGTATGTTGGCGATGGCGGTCATCCTAGCTTATGTAACTTCCGCACCCGTTGTGTTGATGGAAAACCTAGGGCTAACTATGAATGAGTTTACCTTCTGGTTCGGAGTTAATGCGGTGATCAACATTGCCGCATGTATGAGTGCACCGAAGTTCATGGATAAGTTTGGAACACGTCTGTCTCTGATTGTTGGTGTAGTCATGCTACTGCTGGCGGGTGTTATCATGTTGCTATTAGCTAATACCCCAACAGCATTTGCGTTCATGCTGCCAATCTTCATTTCGTCGGTCGGTTTTGCTTGGATACTTGGTTCTGCCGCGGGCAAGGCGTTAGCTCCTTTTGGAGACAAAGCCGGAACAGCTGCGGCACTGCTTGGTTTATTTCAAATGAGTGGTTCGGGCCTAGTAGTGGGAATCATGCAACGTACTGGTCTAGAACCGCAGTTTATGATTGCGCTGCAAATGTGGTTAGTGGCACCGGCTTTGATTATCCTGTTTTCCAAAGCAGGTAAGCGCTGGCATCAACATGCGATGGCGTAAATCAAGGTAAAGAGTGTTTTCCTGCTGTTAAAACAGGTGTATATTTACCGTTCACCAACAAGTTAACTAATTGGAATAACACCTGTAATGGCAATGACGACTTATGAAATGGCTCGCGTTTTAGAGCAGCTTGAAGACTCACCTGAGAAGGTTATGTTCGGCAAGCTACTGAACGAGTTGGGGAACCAAAGTGGCGAGCGTATTCGTAGCGCAGCCAAGCAAGTACCGATTCATATGCTTCGTGATATCGTATTTCAATTTCAGCAGGTGATTGAAGCCAGAAAAGACGAACAAGTTGAGTTGATGGCTAAGCAGCTAGCCGAGCAGGGGATTTCAGCTGAAGAACTGAAAGCGTACTTAGAACGTTAGTCGAACCGTCTCGTCTTAAAACAATTTTGAAAAGGGCTCATTGCTATAATGAGCTTTTTTTATGGATTCACGTTACGGTTGATCGGGTTTTGTAGCGAGATAAGAGTCTCGGTCGACTGTACCTCATCGATGGCTTGCAACTTATCAATCAGTACATACTGCAGCTCTTCAATCGAACGGCACATCAGTTTCACGAAGATATTGTACGCACCAGTGGTGTAGTATGCTTCAACCACTTCCTCTAAAGCATTGAGTTTTTCTAGTGCAGAATGGTAATCGCGCGCTGCGTTCAAATTAATGCCGATGAAGCAACACACGTCATAGCCAAGCTTTTTGGTATCAACGATGACCTCGGTTCCCTGAATTATCTCAGCCGCTTTCATCTTTTCGATTCGAACGTGAATGGTGGCAGGGCTTACCTCAAACTGTTTGGCCATTTCTGCGTAGGGTTTACGGGCATCTTCCATGAGCGTCTTGAGAATGGCTTTATCTAGCGTGTCTAGTTTTGTCGTGGCGCTTTGCATTGTGTGTCCTTAGACAATTTCGAATCAGAAATTTGGGGATGGAGCGAGTATAATTTATCATCACTATCGATTCTATTACCCATACTCAACAACGAGAAACATCCTTTGCGCTTTATTTTTATATTATTCGCTAGCTTGATTAGCTTCAGTGGTTTCGCACAAGAAAAGGATGTGCTCGTTGTTCACTCCTATCACCAAGGCTTTTTCTGGACTGATGCCTTTCAGAAAGGACTTGAAAATGTGCTATCAGAGCAAGATGTTTCTACTCGAGTTGTCTACTTAGATACCAAAAGGCTACAGAGCCCTGAGTACTTAGAACAACTGTACCAGCTGTACAAAACCAAATTTGAGCAAGAGCAATATCGCGCTGTGGTTGTGAGTGACAATAACGCCTTAGATTTGATGAAGCGGCTGGCTCCACAATTAGGCGATACGCTGGTGGTATTTGGTGGTATCAACGACTACCAACCAGCTTTACATGCTGGGCTTAAAGCGACCGGTGTCAATGAAGACACAGATATCCTGAGTAACATCACCCTAATTAAAAAACTGCAGCCGAATGTTAAGAAAGTCTACGTAGTAAGCGACCATTCGGTGACTGGCAAAGCAGTGCGCCAACAAGTAACCAAGTTTCTTAATTCTCATCCTAGTTACCAATCGCTGGTTGAAAACTACACGCCCACTACCTACCAACAGCTGAAAACGTGGGTAGGTCAGATTGATAGTGAGGAAAGTGTTTTATTCTGGGTTTATTACCGAGATGAGAACGGATGGGTAGTGAACGATAAAGTATGGCAGTCGTTCAATGAGTACGCATCAGCACCCGTTTATATGGTTCATGACCTAGGGCTGGGCAACGGCGCTGTCGGTGGGGTGATTCAAAGTGGTAAGCAGCAAGGGCGAGAAACCGCGCAAGTTCTGATAAAAGCGTTGAATAACCCCGATAAACCGCTACCGAAAGTGAAAGTCGGTACCCCTGAAATTAAGTTGGACTATCAAGCTTTGGAGCACTGGGGGCTCGGTGTCGATAATGTTGCTGATGCGGTGTTGTTCAATAAGCCTAAGACTTTCGCTGAACGTTACCAACAAGAGCTCAAATGGCTTGCGGCAATCATCTCCATTTTCAGCGCGATTATTTTCTTCCTTGTCTATTACTTACGAAAACTTAAAGTCAGCCAGCAAGCGGCGATTAACAGCCAGGTATTACTGGAGTCGGTATTCGACCAGACCTATCAGTATATTGGCATCCTAGATCAGTTTGGACGTATTCAGTCGAACAATAGCAAACTGCAGGAACTGCTTTACGACAAGCATTACCAATTGAATAAACCTATTTGGCAGCACAAACATTGGCATCGCGACTCTTCAGAGCAGATCGAAGCATTCTTCAATCCAGACAGCAATGATAGTGCCAGTGTCAGCCAGTTTGAAGGTGAGTTCTGGCATCGTGAGCAGGGGTCTATGGTGCTTGAGATTACACTCAAGCAAATGCAGATAAAGAGCGATCGAGAGCATCAGTACCTGTTTGAAGCGCGGGACATCACCTCTAGAAAAATTACTGAAGATAAACTGTTTCAGCGAGAAGCTAAGCTTAGTCACTACTACGACCAACAACCAGTAATGATGATTACACTCGATGAGTACAATCGTATCCAACAAGTTAACCGGTTCGCCGAGCAACTACTGGGCCATCGCTCTGGTGATCTGTTAGGACGAAAACTTAAAGAGTTTTATACCCATAAAGAATCTATCGAACCTAGGCAGGTTCTGCTGCAGCCAAAACAAGTGATGAAAGGTGTATGGCGTCGTGAAATAGAGTATCGCCATCATGATGGGCATGCTGTGTGGGTGAGGGAAAACATCCGTCCTATGGTTGAATCGGGAAGCATCTTAATTGTGGGTGAAGATGTATCGCAAAACAGAAAGCTTGAAGCACAACTGGAATATCAAGCACGTTACGACTTGCTCACCGATACCTACAACCGTAACTACTTTGAGTTGGAACTAGACAAAGCGCTGAAAGAAACACAGAGCCATATGCGCACTCATGCCATGCTGTACCTCGATATGGATCAACTCAAGGTACTTAATGATACCGCTGGCCATGAAGCGGGCGATGCGGCGATTCAGTTCTGCGCCAGTATGCTGGAAGAGATACTGCCGTATAAGGCCTTACTGGCTCGGATGGGGGGCGATGAGTTCTCGATATTATTGAAAGACTGCACCGAGAACGACGCGGTAAGGTTGGCGAAACAGATCATTACTACACTCAGCGAGCAAGCGTTCCTGTGGGATGATATTCGCCTAAACCTGACTTGTTCAATTGGTATTCGATTGATAGACCATACCGCTTCTTCACCGCAAATGGTTCATGCTCAAGCTGACACCGCTTGTCATGCTGCCAAAGAAGAGGGGCGTAACCGTTTCAACTTATATTGCCCAGATGATGCGGATTTGCAGCGCCGAGAGCGTGAAATGGAAAGCGTTAACCTTGTCCACGATGCATTAGCTCATGACCGCATTGAACTGTTTGCTCAGCGCATCCTCGACCTGTCTGAGCAGCAAGCCAATATGCACTTTGAGATACTCGTACGTATTCGTAACCCTAAAGGTGAATACATCTCTCCCGGGATATTTATGCCAGCTTCCGAGCGATACAACATTGCTCATCTGATCGATAAACAAGTCATAACTAAGACTCTTCATTGGCTTGAGGCGAACCCTAACTCACTAGATCAGCTAAGCCGATGTTCAATTAATTTATCCGGGCATTCGATGGGCAACCGGGAGTTTATCCGCTTCCTGCTACATACCCTAGAAACCAGCCCGGTACCGTGTGAGAAGATATGTTTAGAAATCACTGAAACAGCAGCAATGAGTAATATGAACCAAGCTATTGAGTTGTTTACTCAACTCAAGCAGTTGGGGTGTGTAATTGCATTGGATGATTTTGGATCAGGCTTATCTTCTTTCGGTTACTTGAAAAAGCTGCCAGTTGATGTGGTGAAAATCGATGGAATTTTCGTTCGCGATATTGATGTCAATGAAATGGACTACATCATGGTACGAGCAATTAACGACTTAGCTCAGCAAATGGGTAAGAAAACCGTCGCTGAGTTTGTAGAGAACACCCAGATCATTGATAAGTTGCAAGAGCTTGGGGTGAACTATGCTCAAGGTTATATCATCGGTAAGCCCAAACCGCTCGCGGAGCTGGTGGCCGAGTTAGAGGGGGAAGCAAGCAGGGCTTAGTTAGCTGTAAGTGAATCTAATGAGTTGCGCGATACGAATCATAGCGATAATTCCATGCCTTCAATCCAATAGTCGCCGAAGCTAAAGTTAGGTAAACTGCAGCTCACTTACGACCGATATACCTTATCTGGAGCTTACGTTGCATCTACAACTGATTTGTGAAAACCCAAGTCAAACCCTACAGCTAGACGAGATAGCGGAGCGATGGGGGTTAGTTCACGACACTGACAGCTTATTTGCATTGGTGCTGACTGATGAACGGCTAGAGTTACGTAAGCTCGACGAACCCAAACTGGGGGCGATCTATGTAGACCTCATCGGCGGCGCAGTTGGTCACAGGCGTAAATTTGGTGGTGGTAAAGGCCAGGCGATTGCTAAAGCTGCTGGGTTAAATAAAGGTGCGACGCCAACCATTTTAGATGGTACGGCTGGGTTAGGGCGAGATGCCTTTGTACTGGCGTCTTTGGGGTGTCGTGTGCAAATGGTTGAAAGGCACCCAGTGGTAGCTGCATTACTGGATGATGGCTTACAACGTGCCAAGCAAGACCCTGAAATCGGTGTATGGGTTACGGAACGGCTTTCACTTATCCATGCATCCAGCCATGATGCGTTAGATAAACTTGCAGAGGACGGAACCTTCGTTAAGCCTGATGTAGTCTACCTTGACCCTATGTATCCTCATCCAGAAAACAAGAAAAAGTCTGCCTTGGTGAAAAAGGAGATGCGTGTTTTCCAATCCTTGGTTGGGGCCGACAACGATGCCGACGCACTACTGGAACCCGCAATGGCGTTAGCGACCAAACGGGTAGTGGTGAAGCGTCCAGACTACGCCCAATGGTTGGATCAGCAAAAACCGACGATGGCGATAGAAACCAAAAAAAATCGCTTTGATGTGTATGTAATCGCATCAATGACTTAACGTTTAACTGACAAAAGTACACTATTTTCTGCTTGCTTACTTGCTGAGCTAAAGGTATATCTAACTAAGAATCATTTTTATTCTTAGCTTGGTGAGTAGTATGGCTAAACGATTTTGTAAGCTTAATCGACATGACATTGCGAGTAATTTAGGCGAGATACACCAACTGGTGACGGAGCCGAAATATGTTTGTCGTTCATGCGCTCGTTCTTCTGCGAGTAAAAGCTCGTTGTGTAAACCTGCTGCCATCCCGCCAAAATCTTGCCAAGATAAACCGATTGAGCAACAACGCCAATGTGGCTTGCTCGCTGAGGCTTTACCGGACAACCAAGAAACTAAACTAGAACAGGTTGCACCTGCTGTCTTGCCTAGTGTAGAGGTTGAAGCGGTGGATACTGCAGCACCCAGTGAGAAAGCATCGAAGAAAGCATTGAAGAAAGCCAGCAAAGCACTCAAGAAGCAGAAGAAATATCACAAGAAGCTCAGCAAGGTGCTTAAGAAGCAACAGAAACTACTTAAGAAGCATCAAAAGCTAGAAGGTAAGTTCGCTCGAGTGAATGGCCAATTAGCAACGCTAAGTAATACACCACTGGAAGTGAGTACACACTCACAGGTTCATTAAAAACCATTAAGTCAGAATAAAACGAATATAAAAACGCCCGCAGTATTGCGGGCGTTTTGCTATTTGAAATGGATTAGGCTTGTTGGTATTGCTGCGCGACGCGGCGCTTAACCCAAGTTTCATTCACCCACAGAGATAGCGCAATAATGGCGCCACCAATCGACAGGCGTACTAAATCGACATCTCTATTCCAGATAACAATGTTGACCAGCAAACCAGCGGGAACCAGCACATTGTTCATCACCGCGAGTGCGCCAGCGTTGACAAGACATGCGCCTTTATTCCAAGCAAAGTACCCCAATCCTGAGGCGATCAAGCCTAGGTAGATCAAAATGCCCCATTGCAGCTGGGTAGTAGGCAGTTTGTCGATATTACCCATCAAAGCAAATGCCACTGTCGCAACACACAAAGCTCCCAAGTAGAAGTAACCGAAGACCGTGTGTTGTGGTAGTTCTACTGGCGATTGCTCCATAACGTACTTGTAACCAACCTGACCAATGGCAAAACATAGGTTGGCACCCTGCACGACCAAAAAGCCTAAGATGAAATTCTCATTGATACCATCAAACTTGATGAACGCTGCACCAGCAACTGCAATGGCTGCGGTAACGAGATACCAAGGAGAAAAACGTCCTTTGAGTAAGTCATAGATTAGAGTGACGTATATAGGAGTAAATACCGTAAATAGTAGGACTTCTGGGACTGATAGAAGAAGGAAAGACTGATAGTAGAAACAGTACATTAAGCCCAGTTGAAAACCACCAATGACCATTAACTTAGCGATCAATGACTTTTCAACACCACGGAATTTAAGGAACGGTAGAAACACTACGCTGGCTAAAGCGACACGGATCCAAACCGAAAACCATGAATCGACCTGACCGGCGAGGTAAACGCCGATCAAGCTAAATGAGAATGCCCAAAGTAGGGTGACTGCAGATAGATAAAACATGACTAATATTCATTATCAATAAGTGCCTGCAGTCTAACCGAGTTTGACGCTAGAGTCAGTCTTTGAGTGGTACCACCAGCATATCTACTGGAGAGCAATTGATCAGTTGCCTGGTCGAAGACAGAAGCTTGCTCCAAAAGTCTTGATGATGCCCACATACAACCAAGTCAATATTGAACTCTTTAATGGTGTCGCACAGCTCACTGCCAAGATCGCCGCTTCCCACTAGGGTGTGTTTCACTGGGTATTGAGCATGGTCGGCAAAGGCTTGTAACTGCTTCTGCGACGCTTCCATCGCTTGGTGCTGGGTTTCTGCAAGGTTGATGTCAATTAAGCCAGTGTAGAGCTCTGCGTAGTTCACATCGATATGAATAAAGGATATTTCGGCGTTCAATGGTTTAGCGAGCGCCACGGCTTTATCCACTAACACTTTGCTGTCTTCAGAAAGATCGACGGCAACCAAAATATGTTGATAACTCATGATGCTATCTCCTTGTAAGGGTCTATCTACAATTTAGCACCGGGAGGAGAATAAATTTGCAGCAGCGATCTCAGATCCACATTCACTGCGCAAGATGTTATGGTTATGAAAACTGATATAGTAAATACAACTAGATAGAGTCATTAGGAGTCGAAAATGTTGCCTCAAGCTATGGTTGATCAATTGAATGAGCAAATTAATCTCGAATTTTTCTCATCCAATCTATACTTACAAATGAGTGCTTGGTGTGAAGACAAAGGTTTTGAAGGCGCAGCCGAGTTTCTTCGTACTCATGCAGTGGAAGAAATGGAGCACATGCAGCGTCTTTTCACTTACGTAAGTGAAACAGGTGCGATGCCAATTCTAGGTGCAATTGAAGCCCCGCAGCATGAATTTGGCAGCCTTGGCGAAGTATTCCGTTTAACTTACGAGCATGAGCAGATGATTACGCAAAAAATCAACAAGCTGGCTCACGTTGCTTTCACTACCCAAGATTACTCTACATTCAACTTCCTGCAGTGGTACGTTGCTGAACAGCACGAAGAAGAGAAGTTGTTTAAAGGGATTTTAGACAAGCTAGACTTAGTAGGCGAAGACGGCAAAGCGCTGTTCTTTATCGACAAAGACCTAGCAGCACTGGCAAAAGAAGGTTCATCTTCTATCATGGATGCCCCAGCTGAGTAATTTCAGCGAAAAGACCTCTTAATTGATCGTCTTTTTCTCTCGGGCACAGTTAGAAGGTGTAGGGAGGAGAAGATGATCAGTGGAGATACCATTCTACTAGCGTTGATGCTGGTTACCTGTGTCAACATGGCGCGCTATCTAACGGCGCTACGCTCACTTATTTACATCATGCGTGAAGCGCATCCTTTGCTTTATCAGCAAGTGGATGGCGGCGGATTCTTTACCACTCATGGTAACGTCACTAAACAAGTGCGGCTGTTCCACTATCTTAAGAGTAAAGAGTACCATCACCACCACGACCCAGTATTTACTGGTAAGTGCGATAGAGTCCGTGAGCTCTTCATTCTCTCTTCTGGGCTACTTGCTGTTACGTTACTTGCCGCCTTCATGGTGTAACCCTAGATTGGCATTGTGCTGAATAGCCGTTAGAATAGCGGCCAAAGTTAGTAAGGATGTGCGCTTTCGCACATCCTTTTTTATTGCAATAGTTCGAGTAGACACGGTCATGAGTAACAAGTTTGATGTCGTTATCATTGGTGCAGGCGCTGCAGGTTTAATGTGCGCTGCCCAAGCTGGTATGCGAGGGCGCCGAGTGCTGGTGGTTGATAACGCAAAGAAACCAGGACGAAAAATCCTTATCTCAGGCGGTGGTCGTTGTAATTTCACCAATTATGACGTGTCGGCGAATAATTACTTATGTCGTAACCCTCACTTCGTTAAATCGGCGTTGTCTCAGTACACCAACTGGGATTTCATTTCGATGGTCAGCAAATATGGGATCGAGTTTGAAGAGCGTGACCATGGCCAGTTGTTCTGCCTCGATTCGGCAAAAGACATCGTGTCGATGTTGCTCAAAGAGTGTGACATGCCCAACATCTCACAGCGTTATAAAACCGATGTACACCATATAGAGAAAACAGAATCCGGCTTCTCACTGCATCTTGATACTGACGTGATTGAATGCGAGTCGTTGGTGGTGGCAACGGGCGGTTTATCCATGCCTAAGCTTGGTGCGACGCCATTTGGTTATAAAATTGCTGAGCAATTCGGGCTACCTGTTGTGCCTACGACGGCGGGCTTAGTGCCGTTTACATTACACAAGCAAGACAAAGAAGATTTTGCTGAGTTATCTGGCATTGCGATACCGGCGGAAATCACAGCGGAAGATGGAACGGTATTTAAAGAAGCTTTGCTGTTTACGCATCGTGGCCTTTCTGGGCCGTCTGTATTGCAGATCTCATCATTCTGGAAAGCGGGTCAGAAGGTAACGATTAACTTAGTCCCAGAAGCGGATGTTACGCAGCTACTAGAAGCCTCGCGTGAGAAGCACCCTAACCAAAGCATGAAGAACACGCTAGCCAAAGTGTTACCTAAGCGCCTGGTCGAAGTTCTGATTGAGCGTAAAGAGATCTCAGACAAGCCTCTTAAACAATATAATCCCAAAGAACTGAGCGCTATTGTCAGCACGTTAGAACAGTGGCAGATAGTACCTAATGGCACTGAAGGCTACCGAACGGCAGAGGTAACTTTGGGCGGTGTTGATACCGACACGATTTCGTCGAAGACGATGGAATGCAAATCGGTAGCGGGCTTGTACTTCATTGGTGAGGTGATGGATGTTACTGGCTGGCTAGGGGGCTACAACTTCCAGTGGTGCTGGAGTTCAGGCTTCGCAGCCGGGCAGCGAGTGTAGTTAATCAGCCTTCATATTTGTTCAAAAGAGCCAGCGTAATGCTGGCTCTTGTTATTTTGGTCGCTAGCTTTGGTGAGCGGGAAGTTGTTTGTTTTTATAGGAATCAGCAAATTCGTGGTTTTTATCGCGGTGTTCAGCTTCATCTTCTCTGATTCTTTCAAGTACATCTAAGAAACTGGCATCGCTTGGTAGTTGGTAGTAGTTAATCGCAATCTGTGGTGCAGGCTGGTTGGGGAGGGTTCCATCTTGAATCTTCGATATGTATTCGGAATAACTGTTACACGCTTCTTCCTCAAAATAACCAACAATACGATGCGCGGTCTTAGAAGAAACTAAGTAAATAAAACCGTATATGATCAGGAAGATGAATTGCAGCGACATCACCATGATGCGCTCAAAAATAGAAGGATGAGTGACATCGAGGAAAATCATTAGGTGCATTCGCTCGTTGTCTGCTTCGTCTAACAGCTCCTTTATCCAGCCGCCATCATCTTTCATCCTGCGCAGAGCCTTGAGGTGGTTACTGACCCCAGCAACCATCCCAGGGACAGCTGCAATGGTTTCCAGCAACATGGCTCTTTTGGCAAGGTGTTTACCATAGAAAAGGTTGAGCGTTTTTTTAAGAAGTCGAGTGACCAGTAGAGCTGCCTTTTCTGACAAGCTCTCTGGTTGATAGTGTTTATTTTTGAACGACATATTAAATTTCCTGACTTATACAACTAGAGTCGATATATCAGAAAGTATGCCAGTTTTTATGTGATTGTATTTATTGGTTTTATTTCTGTTTGGGTCTAATTGACCTTGTTGTTTTTTGAGTCTAATTTTTTCTTTTGTGTCGATTTGACTTGGGTGGGCTGTGAGTTGTGTAGAGTTATAGCTTGGGTCAATTTATTAGATGACCCAAGATAAGATAGTCGTTAATTTTCTACCACCATATGAGGAAACCAAAGCTTCCTCATTGGTGTTAATACTTATTGTAGATGGAGCGTCTTAAGGTTCTAACAAGCGAGTTTGTGCTTCGGGCTTATCTGGTTTTCCTAGGTGAAAGCCTTGCCCACAAGAGCAGCCATGATCCAATAGATATTCATGTTGCGCTTGGGTCTCGATACCCTCTGCAATAACGGTTAAAGATAAGCTTTTCCCCATAGCCAAGATAGCATTGACGATGGCGTTGCTATCAGGGTTGTTCGGCACATCACTGATAAATGAACGGTCAATTTTCAATTTGTCGAGTGGTAGACCTTTTAGATAGGAAAGCGAAGAGTAGCCCGTTCCGAAATCATCTAATGAGACAACGACACCCAGTGAGCGAAGATCATTTAGGTAGTTCGCTGCTTGAGTCGGGTCTTGCATAAAGAACCCTTCGGTTATTTCGATTTCCAAGTGTTCCGCAGGAAAGGCGGTTTGCTGAAGAATTTGCTTTAAGCGATTGGTGAAGCCACTGTGCTGCAATTGAATGGCTGATACATTGACGGCCAGCCGCTCAAAATAATAGCCCCTATCTAACCAAGCTCTACCTTGTTTACACGCTTCTGTTAGTACCCACTCTCCAATTTGATTGATCAAACCCGCTTTCTCTGCCACCGGGATAAACTGTTCAGGCGAGACAAAACCAAATTGAGGGTGGTACCAACGTAGTAATGCTTCAAAGCCGAGCAACTGCATCGTGCGTAAGTTGTATTGTGGCTGGTAGCGTAAACTCAGTTGGTTTAGTTCAATGGCTTCATGTAGTGCGCTTTGCAAACGGACGTGTGAGACAGAGCGAGTGGTGAGGTCGGGGGTATAAAATGCGTAACCGTTGCGGCCATTCTTCTTGGCTTTATACATCGCTGTATCGGCGTTTTTTAGTAAAGTCTCGGTGTCATTACCATCTTGAGGGTACAGCGCTACACCAATACTGGTAGAAAGTCTAAGAGACTGAGTATCAAGCGGCGAAAAAGGCTGGTTAAACAGAGACAAAATCTTGTGGATTACGACCTTCAGATTTTCAGTATCGTCGTACTCGGTGAGAACAATAACGAATTCGTCACCACCAATTCGAGCAATATGATCGTGATGCCTGAGTGTATGCTTGAGTCTATCGGCCAGCTCGATCAAGATTTGGTCGCCGCTATAGTGACCTAAACTATCGTTAATATGCTTAAAGTGGTCAATGTCCATAAACAGCGTAGCAAACGCTTGGTCGTGTTTAATTTGTTGACCCAGCAGGCTAATGATATGACTTCGGTTGGGCAGCTCAGTTAATGGGTCGTAGAACGCCATCTTTTCTAGTTTTTCTTCGTGAGCCCGCTGAGTGGTAATGTCCTCGAACACACAAATGTAGTTAATCAGTTGCTGGTGGTCGTCTTGAACAGCACTGATAGTGGCAATTTGAGGGTAAACGCTGTTGTCTTTGCGACGGTTAATAAATTCGCCCTTCCATTGGCCTTTATTGTTTAACTGTTCCCACAGCTGCTTATAGAATTCATCATCATGATGGCCAGATTGCAGAATTTTGGGATTTCGACCAATAACATCTTTAGCATCGTAGCCAGTGATTGTCGTAAAGGCTGCGTTGACGTCAATAATGTTGGCGCGGCTGTCTGTTATCAGCATGCCTTCTTGGGAGTTGTTAAATATCTTTGATGCTAGCTCAAGCTGATTCTCAACCATCTTCCTGCGGGTGACGTTTCGCGTCATGCCTAGTACGCCTAACGGTTCGCCTTTACGGTTATTAACAGGAGACTTGATAGTTTCTAGCCAAACACTCTCGTTGTCTTTTCCCTCGGAAGGGCACTCCTCAACGATGAACTGCTTGCCACTTTCAATCACGACATTATCGGTGTCTGCAAACTTGTTCGCCAGTTCTTGGTCAAAAAGCTCGTTATCATACTTGCCGACAATCTTGTCGGTACTGAGCCCCCATGCTTGCTCGACGCTGTGATTGCACATCAAGTACTGACCATCCGCGCTTTTTATCCAGGTGTGGTCTTCTAAGCTGTCGATAAACTCCTGCAATGTTGGCAGTGAACCTGGCGTTGGAACAAACAATTGGCTGAGATCGTAACTCACTTTTGCGCACAGTATTTCGATACTATCTTTAGCATTTGTTTGGACTGAAGGTTGAGTTTTAGCCACCAGAAAGCCAAACAACACACCATTTTCGCGCCAAATTGGGCAAGTGAGGTGTTGGGATTCTGTAGTGTTGATGTGATGACACTGGATAGTCATTGGGTTTATCTGAGCATGCAGCTGAGTGAGCTCTTCAAGTAAACCTTCTGAGTCAGATTGCTCGTCACATGGCGCGAATATGGGCTGCCAAGTTACACCATCTTGTAGGCAGTACAGCTGATAACAGTTCAGAGAATCTGAACCATATTGATGGAAAAGTTGACGCCAACTTTCCACCTGACTAGAGGGTAATGAGTAATCTGGCATAGCAAGCAATATCAATAAAGTGTTCAACATCTGCGCTATTTATTGTCTTGTATTGCGCAAAGAGTCAGCTCAAGGCTGTCTAGATTGTAACACTTTGCTCAATAGATACGCTATGAAGCATACGCCGAACTGCAAAGTGCGTGATGATATGCGTGCATTTTGACGTCCGAACTCACCGATCCTGACCTATATTAATGGAGTGCTATTGATTAAGCGGAAGGAGTAGACGAATGAGTCAAGAAGCGCTTATTTCTCGAATCAACGAACTGCCTCGTATTGAAAGTGTGTTGCAAGAATTGCTCGATATGGTGAACAGAGAAACCATAGATTTTGGTGAGCTATCGAAAAAAATGTCAATGGATCAGGTACTCAGTGCGCGTGTGCTTCGCATGGCCAATTCGGCTCACTTCGGTGGCGTAAAAGGGGTGTCGACTATTAACGATGCCATAGTCCGGGTAGGGGCTGGAGCAATCCGTACGCTTATTTCTTCCTCGATCCTCTCGACCACTTTTCCCAAGTTAGAGACGCTCAACATTAAAGACTATTGGGCCAATACGTTTGAGATCTCCATGATTGCCAGCACGCTAGCGAAAAGTGCTAAGTTGGATCCAAATGAAGTGTTCACCACAGGGGTATTGCACAACATCGGCGAACTGATGATTCATTCGTTAGTGCCAGATAAAGCGCAAGAAATTACCGTGCGAGTTGAAGCGGGTGAAGACCCATTGCAAGTACAGCGAGACGTACTCAAAACCGATGCCCAGCAACTGGGGGCCGTGTTAGCGGAAACGTGGAAATTCCCAGCCGCAATGGTAGATGCGATCGCGAACGTGAATCAGCCGAGCAAGGCTAATGAATCGAAGCGCTTGGCCTGTGTATTGTACTTAGCGCGAGATATTCATCGTCGGTGGGATTCGATGCTAGAGGAAGACGAGAAGCAGCATTACTTAGCCAATCACCCAGCTGCCAAGGCATTAGGACTATCAGCCGACCTTGCCAGCGATATTGACGGGATTCGCGGGCAAGGCAGTGAAATGGCCTATCAGCTTTTTTAACTGGTTAGATCTGATTTTCTGCGGGGCGATCTTTTTTGCCCCATTTGATCTGCTGGATCACAAGGCCTGTAATGATAAGTACCAGGCCAACTAGTGTTGCAGGGTGGATTTCTTCACCAATGATGGTTGCCAATAGCATCAGAGAGATAAACGGTGAGGCAAAAATCAAATTGCTGATTCGTGCTGTGTTTTGAGTCGACTTTAATGCACTTAGCCACAGTACAAAGGTCACTCCCATTTCAAATAAGCCCACATAAGTGACCGCAGCCCAACCTTTCGTGGTGATTTGGCTCCATGGTGCACCTTCATAAATGCTCAGTCCAATGGCAAACGGAATAGCAATTAAAAAGCCAAGTAGCACACCGACAACCGGATCAGCTTTGTTCTTGGTGTTTAAAATCCAATAGCCAGCCCAAAGCAGCGTTGAAAGTAGCGCTAAACCAACCCCAAGTGGGCTATCAAACTGTAATCCGAGTAAATCACCTTTAGTGGCAATGACCACCACACCTAAGTAGCTGAACGCGCACGCTATCCAATCTTTTTTACGTATTGCCTGCCCCAAAAAAACAGCGGCCATTAACGTCAGGGTGATCGCCCAACTGTAGTTGATAGCTTGAGCTTGGGAAGCGGGCAACAAGTCGTAGGCTTTAAATAAGATCAGGTAGTAGGCCAGTGGGTTGATTAGGCCAAGCAGCAGGTAATAACCTGGATTGGATAAAAAGGTGGTAGACAGCTGATTGAGCTTACCTTGCAGCGCACAAATGATGATCAACGCGATGGCTGAAACCACACTCGCCATCGTTAGCATTTGTATCGGAGTAAACTCCGCCAGAGTCAGCTTAAACGCTGTCGCTACGGTAGACCAAAGTAATACGGCTGAAAGCCCAAATCCTATTGCGCGACGCTCGTTCATAGTGTCCTTTCTAACGGTAGTTTGAGGTGAGAAGCGCCTAGTCTATCTGTTGATTAGAAATGCGACAAACTGGACATTTATCCAGTATCGAAATACCATTTAACTAATTGTCTTTACGGTAGGTTACGCCTTTACAATGCAATGGATTATTGAGCATCAAGAGATTTTGATCAGTACCTTTGGCGGTGCAATCATCGCTGGTGGCGCTGCTGGTTGGTGGGTGAAGCAAAAAATGCAGTTCCATACTCGTTTATTGGAGCAGCAAATTGAGTCTAATCAGCAGCTTTATACCGCCCAATTGGAGCAAGCCAAAAAAGAGCTGCATGAAGCCCAGTCGGAGCTCGACGAGCTCGACAGCGAGCGTGATAAATCGGCCTATGAGCTTAAACAATCACACGGCAAGCTAATGGCGGTCATGGAAAAGCTGCGTTACTTTGAAGCCGTTAAGCAAGAGCGCCAGCAGTATGCTGATGACCTTAACCAGATTCGTGAGCATAAGTCTCAGCTTGAAGCGCAACTGCGTGAGCAAGAAGCACGACATGAGCAAGAAAACAAAGCCAATCTAGAAAAGCTGCAGCTGTTAGAGCAAGCAGAAGAGCGCTTAAAACAACAGTTTGAACACCTTGCTAATCAGCTATTTGAAACCAAGACAGCTAAAGTCGATCAGCAGAACAAGCAAAGTTTGGAAGGGTTGCTCTCACCTTTAAAAGAGCAATTGGAAGGCTTTAAGAAACAGGTCAACGACAGTTTTAGCCAAGAGGCGAAAGAACGTCATACCTTAGTCCATGAGCTAAAAAACCTTCAGCGCCTTAATGAGCAAATGACCAAAGAAGCTGTCAACCTGACTCAGGCCCTCAAAGGGGACAACAAGCAGCAAGGTAACTGGGGGGAAGTGGTCTTAGCGCGAGTATTGGCAGAATCAGGCCTTCGTGAAGGGCATGAGTACCAAACTCAAGTCAGCTTACAAAATGAAGCAGGCAAACGCTATCAACCGGATGTGATTGTCCATCTGCCTCACGATAAGCAAGTTGTAGTGGATTCCAAGATGGCGTTGGTTGCTTTTGAGCGTTACTTCAACGCAGAATCCGATCAAGCAAAAGAACGCGCTTTGGCCGATCACTTAGTGGCATTGCGCGCTCATATCAAAGGTTTAAGTCAGAAGGATTACCATCAGTTAAAAGGCATTCAAAGCCTCGATTATGTCTTGATGTTTATTCCGGTTGAACCTGCCTTTCAAGTGGCCATTCAAGCTGACCCTAGTTTGGTCAAAGATGCCATGGAACAAAACATTATCTTGGTGAGCCCGACTACCTTGCTGGTGGCACTGCGGACCATAGATAATCTGTGGCGTAATGAACGCCAGAATCAAAATGCTCAACACATCGCCGATAAAGCCAGCAAGCTGTATGACAAGCTACGTTTGTTTGTCGATGACATGGAGAGTTTGGGCGGTGCGCTAGACAAAGCCAACCAAAACTACCAAGGGGCGATGAATAAACTGGCGACAGGGCGTGGCAATGTTATCCGTCAGGCTGAATCCTTTAAACAGCTAGGGGTGGAGGTGAAGCGGCCTATCTCTCACAGCCTTGTGGAGTTAGCTGGTCATGATGAGGAAGATAGCCTTGAGGTTCACTCATCAAATCAATCAGATAGCGCTGACTACGCATTAGCTAAATCTGAATAGGTATTTTGAGCATCAAAGAAAGACATCAAGCTGAGGATAAAGTAAACTAATCGCCCGCAGTACAAGGGCGATTCTTTGCTCATGTTGGTTAAGTGCTGCACAAGAGGAATCATCATGACGGATACAAACGTGCAATCAAAAACAGCGTTAGAAACGAATGAAACCACTCACTTTGGTTTCGAAACCGTGGCGAAAGAAGAGAAAGTCGCCAAAGTAGCAGAAGTATTCCACTCTGTGGCAGCGAAATACGACATCATGAACGACTTGATGTCTGGTGGTATTCACCGCCTATGGAAGCGTTTCACTATTGATTGCAGCGGTGCTCGTCCTGGGCAACGTATTCTGGATTTGGGTGGTGGTACCGGTGACCTAACCGCTAAGTTCTCTCGTATTGTTGGTGAGAAAGGCCATGTCATTCTGGCTGATATCAACAATTCGATGTTAAACGTAGGCCGTGACAAACTGCGCGACAGCGGAATTGTTGGCAACGTACATTACGTTCAAGCGAATGCGGAAGAGCTGCCATTCCCTGATAACTATTTTGATGCGATTACTATCAGCTTCTGTCTACGTAATGTCACTGATAAAGACAAAGCACTTCGTTCAATGTACCGCGTTCTTAAGCCAGGTGGTCGTTTGCTGGTACTTGAATTCTCGAAGCCGATTCTTGAGCCATTATCAAAAGTGTACGACGCATACTCGTTCCACTTGCTGCCTAAAATGGGCGAAATCATTGCTAACGATGCAGACAGCTACCGCTACTTAGCGGAATCTATTCGTATGCACCCAGACCAAGAAACATTAAAAGGTATGATGGAACAAGCTGGCTTTGAAAATGCTAACTTCTACAACCTTACTGGCGGTATTGTTGCACTGCACCGCGGTTACAAGTTTTAGGGGCCAATATGCCATTTGAACCGTTAGTTACCGCAGCGATTGAAACGTCACTGAATACTTTAGTCAACGATGACCCAGAGTTGGTGCGTCGTTTGGCTCGACTAAAAGGTCAAGTCATTCAGGTTCACCTTAAAGAGTTAAACAAAACCCTAACTTTTATCTTCAGCCAACAGATAGATGTATTGGGTAACTATGAAGGTCAACCCGACTGTTACTTGTCACTGAACCTATCAGTATTGCCGGAGCTGCGTGAGCAAGCCAATATCACTAAGCTGATCAAGCAAGATAAACTGGTGTTAGAAGGCGATATCCAGCTGGCTCAAAAGTTTGCTCAATTGATGACGGACTGCAAGCCTAACGTCGAAGAATGGTTATCTCGTGCAACGGGTGATGTGGTTGCACACACTCTCGTACAAGGTGCGAAAGATGTTGGTGCCTTTGTTCAAAAACGAGTGGCTAAGCATCAAGACCATCTCGCACAAGTATTAACTGAGGAATGGAGAGTCGCGCCTGGGCCATTGGAAGTCGCGTATTTCTGCGATCAGGTCGATGAGGTGAAAAGCCAAGCTGCTCGTATTGAAGAACGCTTAAACCGCTTGGTGGAGAACGCATGACCCCAACCGAAGTAAAACGCCTCTACCATATTATTAAAGTGCAGCTTGAGTATGGCTTAGATGAGCTCTTGCCTACTCATGAGTTGACCAAAGCGCCACTTCTGGCACGTAAATCTCTATTTTGGATTAAAAACAAACACGCCGATAAACCTCTGGGTGACCGACTGCGCCTTGCCTTGCAAGAGTTGGGTCCGGTGTGGATTAAGTTTGGTCAAATGATGTCGACCAGGCGAGATCTTTTCCCTCCGCATATCGCCGATCCACTTGCGATGTTACAAGACAAGGTCGCGCCTTTTGATGGCCAGTTAGCCAAACAGCAAATGGAGCTGGCATTAGGTGGTGAACTCGAGCAGTGGTTTACGGATTTCGATATTACACCACTGGCATCGGCCTCAATTGCTCAGGTCCATACTGCTAAACTGAAAGAGTCTGGTCGTGAAGTCGTGTTGAAAGTCATTCGCCCAGACATTAAACCTGTCATAGATGCTGACTTAAAATTGATGCATCGCATGGCAAAAATTGTTGCAAAGGCGCAACCTGAAGCACGTCGTTTAAAACCGGTTGAAGTGGTACGTGAGTACGAAAAGACCATACTCGACGAACTTGACCTGCGTCGTGAAGCCGCGAATGCGATTCAACTGCGTCGTAACTTCGAAGGCAGTGAGGAACTCTACGTACCAGAAGTGATTACCGAGCACAGTAATGAAACTGTCATGGTTTCTGAACGTATCTATGGTATTCAAGTCTCTGATATTGAAGGTTTGAAAGCGAACGGCACCAACATGAAGCTGCTAGCTGAGCGTGGTGTGAGTGTGTTCTTCACTCAGGTATTTCGCGACAGTTTTTTCCACGCGGACATGCACCCAGGTAACGTGTTTGTTCAGCCTGAGCATCCAGAAAACCCACAGTGGATTGGTTTGGATTGTGGCATCGTCGGGACATTGAACAGTGAAGATAAGCGCTACCTAGCGGAAAACTTCCTAGCTTTCTTCAACCGAGACTATCGCCGAGTGGCGGAATTGCACGTCGATTCTGGTTGGGTTCCACGTGAAACCAACATTGATGAATTTGAGTTTGCGATTCGTATTGTATGTGAGCCGATTTTTGCCAAACCTTTGTGTGAAATTTCGTTTGGCCATGTACTACTTAACCTATTTAATACGGCTCGCCGTTTTAATATGGAAGTACAACCGCAGTTGGTGTTGTTGCAAAAAACATTGCTGTATGTAGAAGGATTAGGGCGTCAGCTCTACCCACAACTTGATTTATGGGAAACCGCAAAGCCATTCTTAGAAGAGTGGATGATGAATCAAGTGGGCCCACAAGCGGTGATCAATGCGGTGAAAGATCGCGCGCCGTTTTGGGCAGAGAAGTTACCGGAACTGCCGGAGCTGCTATACGATAGCTTGCGACAAGGTAAAGCGATGAACCAGAGAATGGATCAGCTTTATCAAGGCTATCGAGAAAGCAAGCGCCAGCAGGCGACAGGAAAGTTTTTATTTGGTGTTGGAGCCACTTTAGTCGTATGCTCGGCAATATTGGTGAACAACGCTTATGAGCAGCTATCAGTGGTAAGTGGCGTCGCAGGTGTCACATTTTGGTTGCTTAGTTGGCGAGCTTACCGTCGTTAGACGTTAAACTCTTGAAAAAATTGTGTGTAATAAAGACCCGAGGTAAAAAGAATGGGTGGTATTAGTATTTGGCAACTTCTTATCATTGCCGTAATTGTTGTATTGCTGTTCGGAACAAAGAAACTACGCGGTATCGGTGGTGATTTGGGTGGCGCAGTAAAAGGCTTCAAGAAGGCGATGAGCGAAGACGAATCAGCAGACAAGAAAGACGCTGACTTCGAACCAAAAGCTGTTGATCAGCAAAAGAGCGTAGAGCAGCAGAAAAAAGAAGCCGCTGATACAGAAACTAAGAAAGACAAAGAGCAGGCGTAACAAGTGTTTGATATCGGTTTTTGGGAACTGGTATTAATATCTGTAGTGGGGCTGGTGGTACTTGGGCCAGAGCGTTTGCCTCATGCGATTCGCAGTGTTTCCAAATTTGTGGGCGCAGCGAAAAACATGGCAAACAGTGTGAAAGATGAATTGTCACACGAGCTTAAAGTTCAAGAGCTGCAAGAAAACTTGCGTAAAGCAGAAAAGATGGGGATGGAAGACCTGTCTCCTGAGCTGAAATCTTCTGTTGAAGAGCTCAAGCAGGCTGCGCAAGATGTCCAACGTCCGTATGCGAGCAAAAGCGACTCTGCACCGAAACAGGCAGAGGCTGTGAATGAGAGCATTGAGTCCATTCCAAGCGCCGATGACGCAGGTACAGTTGAAAGCAAAGTGGTGAATCACGACGCTACGCAACCAAGTACAACGGCAGATAAAAAAGCCGAATAGTCTCGCATTATAGGAGCTACAGCTTAAGGTAATGAGTTTGTAGCTCCTTTTCGATCTTATATAGTTGAGGTTTGATATGTCTTCGGTTGAGCAGACACAACCTTTAATCAGCCACTTGTTGGAACTTCGTAACCGCTTATTACGCGCTATTCTGGCCGTATTGGTGGTGTTCCTCGGGCTGATTTATTTTGCTAACGATATCTACGAATTTGTTTCTGCACCTTTGGTAGACCGCCTACCAGAAGGGGCAACGATGATTGCAACCGATGTTGCATCGCCATTTTTTACCCCGTTAAAGCTAACGTTGATCGCATCTATTTTCGTTGCGGTGCCGTTTATTCTCTATCAAGTCTGGGCATTCGTTGCTCCGGGTTTGTATAAGCATGAACGTAAGCTGATTATGCCGTTGATGTTCTCGAGCTCGCTACTGTTTTACTGTGGTGTTGCGTTCGCCTACTTTGTGGTGTTTCCACTGGTGTTTGGCTTCTTTACCGCAATTTCATTAGGTGGTGTGGAGTTTGCCACTGACATCTCGAGTTACTTAGATTTTGTCCTAGCACTGTTTTTGGCGTTTGGTATCGCTTTTGAAGTGCCTGTAGCGATCATTTTGCTATGTTGGACTGGTGCAACGGATCCGAAAAGTCTGAGCGAGAAGCGCCCCTATATAGTAGTTGGTGCATTTGTCATCGGCATGATGCTGACACCGCCAGATATGATTTCGCAAACCTTACTTGCTATTCCAATGTGTCTACTGTTTGAAGTTGGATTGTTCTTCGCCCGCTTCTATGTACGAAAAGACAGAGACGAAGAAGAGCAACAAGCAGACTAGTTTACTGAAGCAGATAAAGAGAAGGCTTGCCAATCGGCAAGCCTTTTTATTGCTGTTTTTTCGTTGTTAGGGCCTGCTCATCGATTATTCGAGGCGATCACTTTAGACAGCGCTAGGTTTACCTTTACAGCTTAAATAGAGCGCGAGCATTAGCGGTGGTGAACTGGTCTACTTGCTCTAGGCTAAGCTCACGTAAGTCGGCTACGCGCTGTGCGACCAATGACGTGTAGGCAGGCTCATTACGTTTGCCGCGATGTGGCACTGGCGCTAAGTAAGGGCAGTCTGTTTCTAGAATGACGTAATCTAAGTTCAGGTGTGGAATGACTTTATCCATTCCCCCGTTTTTGAACGTCGATACACCGCCCAAACCAAGGTGAAAACCGAGATCATTAATGGTTTTGGCTTCTTCAATGCTGCCGCCGAAACAGTGGAATACTCCACTGAGTGACCCATCTTGCTCGCCTTTAAGTAAAGTGAGTGTCTCTTCGATGGAGTCTCGGGTATGAATTACTACGGGCAAGTTCATTTCTTTGGCCCAGTTAAGCTGAGTAACAAACGCCATCTCTTGTTCTGCTTTATAGGTTTTATCCCAATACAGGTCGATACCGATTTCACCGACAGCAATGAAATTGTGTTTATCAAACCAAGAGTGAATGGTTGCTAGAGTATCTTTAACGTTGGCGTCTACATAACAAGGGTGCAAGCCCATCATAGAACGACATACTTCTGGGTATGCGGCTTCTGTGGCTAACATCGGTTGAATGGAATCTAAGTCGATGTTTGGTAGTAGGATGTTTTCAATGCCTTGCTCTAACGCTCGCTGAACCACTTGGTCGCGGTCTTGATCAAATTCGGTGGCGTAAATATGGGCATGTGTATCGATCATGGTCACTCTCGTTGTGGGCTATCAGACTATCTGGGCAAAGTATACGGTAGTGTGAACCTTTGGTCATTTTTCTAATTTTTCAATTTTGCTGCTAGCGTCAGCAAGCGAGAGTGATATGATTTTGCTACGCACTTTAACCAGACAAGGAGAATAGAGTGTCTGTATCTATCCAAGGGCAATTTCCAGGGCGTCGTATGCGCCGTATGCGTAAGCACGAGTTTAGCCGTCGTTTAATGGCGGAGAATCAGCTATCAGTGAGCGATCTTATTTACCCAATGTTCATTTTAATGGGTAAAGACCGTCGTGAGCCTGTGGAATCCATGCCAGGTGTTGAGCGTTTGTCGATCGACCTAATGCTGGAAGAAGCGCAGTACTTAGCGAATTTGGGTGTACCTGCGATCGCTCTATTCCCAGTGGTTAACCAAGATGCGAAAAGCTTATGTGCTGCAGAAGCGTATAACCCAGAAGGCCTTGTTCAACGTGCTGTTCGTTCACTGAAAGAACACATCCCACAAATTGGTGTGATCACTGATGTGGCACTGGACCCATTCACAACCCATGGTCAAGACGGCATCATTGATGAAGATGGTTATGTGCAAAACGATGAGACCACTGAAGTGTTGATTAAACAGGCTCTGTCTCATGCTGAAGCCGGTGCAGATGTGGTTGCTCCGTCAGATATGATGGATGGCCGTATCGGTAAGATTCGTGAAGCGCTAGAAGAAGCGGGGCACATTCATACCCAAATTATGGCTTACTCGGCTAAGTATGCGTCTTGCTATTATGGTCCATTCCGTGATGCAGTCGGCTCGGCATCCAACCTGAAAGGTGGTAACAAGAAGAACTACCAAATGGATCCGGCCAACAGCGATGAAGCGATCCAAGAAGTGGCGCTAGATATCAATGAAGGCGCTGATATGGTAATGGTTAAGCCTGGCATGCCTTATCTAGACATTGTTCGTCGTGTGAAAACTGAGCTGCAAGTGCCAACTTTTGCTTACCAAGTTTCTGGTGAGTACGCGATGCATAAAGCGGCGATTCAAAATGGCTGGCTAAGTGAGCGTGATACCGTGATGGAATCTTTGTTGTGCTTTAAGAGAGCTGGTGCTGATGGCATCCTGACGTATTTTGCAAAAGACGTGGCCGAGTGGCTAGCGGAAGAAAACGCTCAAGCGGCTCAGCATCTGAATCAAGACTAGGGTCTGTTAAGTTAGAGAATAAGGCTGGCATCATGCTGGCCTTTTTTAATTTTGGGAGAAGGTATGAGTGTAGTAGTTCGACAAGGTAGCTTGGAAGAAGTGGTTCAAGTTGTCTCAGCAATTCAAGAATTTGCCCAAAAAGAAACCGTACAATCTCTGCTGAAACGATTGGATGGGAAAACGTCATTAGTCTTAGTGGCAGAAGAGCGGGGGCAGTTACTTGGATTTAAGATTGGCTACGAGATCGATAATGAGACGTTCTATAGTTGGTTTGGTGGTGTGTCCCCTTTAGCGAGAAATAAAGGGGTGGCGCAAAAATTATTGGACGTCCAAGAACAGTGGGTGGTGGAGCACGGCTATACACAGCTGAAAGTAAAATCGCGCAATCAATTTCCTGCGATGTTAAGGCTTCTGATTAGAAACTCATATCTAATTGAAAATTATGAAAAAAGAGATCCTATTATTGAATCTAGGATCGAGTTTGTTAAGTCGCTTAAAAAATAAATGAGAAAAAATCTCATTTAGGTGTTGACTGTTAAATGAGAATCATTATTATTAAACCTGTCTTAGGGAATGAGGAAAAGTTCACAAGGACGTTGAATTACCAGATTCAGATTGGAGACGGTGATGACACTGAACTTAAACGAACTTGCACTAGTTCTTTTTGACACGACATTGCTCACATTGCTTCCAGTGTAATTTATAGCTTTATGGCAAAGTTGTTCATTCACCTTGAATCAGCTTTGACCCCTTATGCTAGGCGACATCTTCGGGTGTCGCTTTTTTTCTGCCTAAAATTTGGATCTTGGTGTGCGAATAAAAGGACACCAGCAGTCTTTTCCACAATGCAAGATCGCTTAGGGATCATGGTGGGAATGAACGATCTTGATCAATATTCATTTAAATCAATGCATTATACCTATCAAATTCATATTGTTTGAGTTGCGCAACGCGAGCATGAAAATTATATAAACAGAGTTATCCACAGATGGTGTCGGCTCAAGGTGAATAAATCTTCAAATGTGTGAGTAAGGTTTATCGACTTAAAATGGAATCAAAATGGCAGTCATGGCATTCTAGGCAGATCTTATTCTGCATTCTCTTTGGATACAAAAGACTATGGCTCGCATACCTGATAATCCGTTGATTTTAATCGACGGTTCTTCTTACCTTTACCGCGCTTTTCATGCTTACCCTGGCACCATGAGCAACGGTGATATTCCAACTAACGCAGTCTACGGTGTAGTGAATATGCTACGCAGTATGATGCGCCAGTTTTCTTCTGATCGTATTGCAGTGGTCTTCGATGCGAAAGGTAAGACATTCCGTGATGATATGTATCCAGAGTACAAAGCGAACCGACCACCTATGCCGGACGATCTTCGTTGCCAGATCGAACCATTGCACAATGTTATTCGTGCAATGGGGCTGCCTCTTATTTCTATCCCTGGTGTAGAAGCCGATGACGTAATCGGTACGCTCGCGGCGCAAGCCTCCAAAGCTGGTATGCCGGTATTGATTAGTACCGGTGATAAGGATATGGCTCAGCTAGTCGATGACAATGTTACCTTGATCAACACTATGACTAATGTCGTGATGGACAGAGAGGGCGTGATAGAGAAATTCGGTATCCCACCAGAGCTCATCATCGACTACCTCGCTCTGATGGGTGATAAAGTGGATAACATTCCGGGCGTACCGGGTGTCGGTGATAAAACCGCGACCGCTTTACTGCAAGGCATTGGTGGCTTAGACAAGCTTTACGAAAATCTAGACGACATAGCACCGCTTGGTTTCCGCGGTTCAAAAACGATGGCTAAAAAGCTGGTCGACAACAAAGAAAATGCCGAGCTTTCTTATGAGCTGGCTACCATTAAATTGGATGTTGAGTTAGAAGAAACACCAGAATCTTTGCTAAAAGCTGAGCCAAACAAAGATGAGCTGATCAAACTCTACGGTCAGTTAGTATTTAAATCATGGCTGAATGAGTTATTAGAAGGCGGCACTGGCGTTGTGGAAGCCGACGAAAAGTCAGGAGCTGTCCGTAGTGGCGTTGCGGCAACCAGCACTGTAGAGATGGATACCTCAGCCGTAACGATTGATCGCAGCCAGTACGAAACCATTTTGGATGAAGCGAGCTTCAATCAATGGCTCGAGAAGCTAAAAGCCAGCGACGTATTTGCGTTTGACACTGAAACCGATAGCTTAGACTACATGGTTGCCAACCTTGTCGGCTTATCATTTGCGACAGAGGAAGGGATCGCAGCCTATGTACCTGTTGCGCACGACTACCTTGATGCACCACAGCAACTGGATCGCGATTGGGTCCTTGAGCAACTGAAGCCTATCTTAGAGGATGACACTCAAGCCAAGGTTGGCCAAAATCTGAAATACGATGCAAGCGTATTGGCTCGCTACGGTATTGAGATGAAGGGCATTAAGCATGACACCATGCTTGCTTCATACGTTTTCAATAGCGTTGGTGGCAAACACGATATGGACAGTTTAGCGCTACGCTTCTTGCAGCATAGCTGTATCTCATTTGAACAAATTGCAGGTAAAGGTAAGAACCAGCTTACTTTCAATCAAATCGATCTTGAGCAAGCTTCCCCATATGCGGCTGAAGATGCAGATGTGACATTGCGATTGCATAACCGCATTTACAGCAACATTGAACAAGATGAAAAGCTCAAAGCCATCTACCAAGATATTGAAGTGCCATTGGTGCCTGTTTTATCTCGTATTGAAAGAACCGGTGTGTTTATCGATGACATGTTACTTGGTGCGCAATCTCAAGAGATCGCTGCTCGTCTCGATGAGCTAGAACAAAAGGCGTATGAAATTGCGGAGCAAGAATTCAATATGAATTCTCCTAAGCAGTTACAGGCGATTTTATTTGAGAAGATGGGTTTACCTGTCATCAAGAAAACGCCATCGGGTACACCTTCGACCAACGAAGAAGTGTTACAAGAATTGGCACTGGATTACCCACTACCGAAGTTGATTCTGGAGTATCGCGGCTTGGCGAAGCTGAAGTCGACCTACACCGATAAACTGCCTAAGATGATTAACCCAGAAACCGGGCGAGTTCACACCTCATACCATCAAGCTGTCACGGCGACAGGGCGTTTGTCTTCAACCGATCCTAACTTACAGAACATTCCAATTCGTAATGAAGAAGGCCGTCGAATCCGCCAAGCTTTCGTTGCACCTCATGGGCATAAGATTCTTGCTGTCGACTATTCTCAAATCGAACTGCGTATCATGGCGCACCTATCGGGTGATAAAGCCTTATTGGATGCTTTCCAGCAAGGTAAAGATATCCACGCTGCGACGGCGGCAGAGATCATTGGTGTTGATATCGACCAAGTCAGTAGCGAACAGCGTCGCCGTGCAAAAGCCGTTAACTTTGGTCTTATCTATGGCATGAGTGCGTTTGGTTTGGCTAAGCAACTGGGTATTCCACGTGGTGAAGCACAGCAGTATATGGATACGTACTTCGAGCGTTACCCTGGTGTGATGCAATACATGGAAGACACTCGTAGTGCAGCGGCTGAGCAGGGCTTTGTTGAAACCATCTTTGGCCGTCGTTTGCACTTACCTGAAATCAAATCGCGTAATGGTATGCGTCGTAAAGCCGCTGAGCGTGCCGCTATCAACGCACCAATGCAGGGTACAGCAGCAGATATTATTAAAAAGGCGATGTTGTTGGTGGATGAGTGGATTCAAGCTGAAGGCGCGGGCCGAGTGAAACTACTTATGCAAGTACACGATGAATTGGTGTTTGAAGTGGAAGAGTCAGCTTTGACCGAAATTGAAAGTAAAGTACAACAATTGATGGAATCGGCTGCGGAGTTAGATGTGCCTCTAGTGGCCGAAGCGGGCCATGGTGACAACTGGGATCAGGCCCACTAGACAAATATTAGTCAATTTGAGTGAATAATCATGAGCCAGCGCACAAACGCTGGCTTTTTTTTGTCGCTAAAAAAGAGCCTGATAAAAATCGCCATTTGTACTTTAAGAAAAATTTAATGAAAAAAAACTACAAAAACAGTTTCTATTTCTGACCAATTGTTGTACATTAATCGGCGTAGGGTACAGAGGTAAGATGTTCTATCTTTCAGACCTTTTGTTTCACGTTATTGGATTAGGCTGATTCAGCCGCCCCAGTCAGTTTTTGACTGGGGCGTTTTTTATTGGGCGAAAGAAAATTTCTCGCTGGTGTAATCCATCCCCTTTCCGTTCTAAACTTTCACTTCTATGAGCGCTTTCTTAACGCTGCTTTAGTAATTTTGCTTCCTTCACAGTTTTGTTATTTTCTGTAACTAACCAAGTGAGTTTGGAGTAGGGGATTTATCAATAATCTGTTTTTTATTAATGAGTTAATAGATATTTGAACTGCTCCCAGAGCCGGGAATCTAATGGTTGAAAATTATCCGAGTATCAGTGATGCTAGCGGCATAATAATAATTACTTCTATTTCTCTCCCGTTGCCCCACCAGGATGGTGGGGATTTTTATGCCTGTAATAACGCTAGCGACAAAAAAAGCCCCACACAGTCGGCAGGGCTTCTTAGAGGTATTACGCAGTCAGAAGTGTTTAATCTTCTGAACTCTCATTTTGTGTGTCGCTATCTCCGCTCTCTGCGTCTTCTATATCAGCATCTAGGTGGGCAAAAGCTGGTGCGTACCACTCATCTAGCTTATTACGTAGCGTATCGACACCGATTCCCTTTAATGAAGAGAAAGCAGCAACACTCACATCACCACCAAAACCAACTGCATCTTTCTTGATCTTCAATACTTGAGCTTTACGTGCGCCACTCTTTAGTTTGTCTGCTTTTGTTAACAAAACTTGTACTGGAATGCCACAATCGACCGCCCAGAAAATAAGTTGCTGGTCTAGGTCTTTCATTGGATGACGAATATCCATCAACACAACCAAGCCTTTCAAGCATTTGCGCTTTTGTAGGTATTCACCCAGTGACTTTTGCCACTTTTTTTTCATTTCTAGCGGAACTTGGGCAAAACCATACCCTGGCAAGTCGACAATGTGACAACCTTCATCGACTTTAAATAGGTTTATCAACTGTGTACGGCCAGGGGTTTTACTGGTTTTGGCCAGTGCACGTTGATTCGTTAAGCGGTTCAATGAACTGGATTTTCCCGCATTGGAGCGTCCTGCGAACGCAATTTCGATTCCTTCGTCTTCTGGTAAATGACGAATATCAGGCGCACTGGTAATGAAATGCGTGTTTTGGTAATGAATTTTTACGCTCACTGTTAACTCCATCTCGACTTTGTGTAGTCGATTGATTACTTTTTTGTGAAATTGTGTAAAATAACCGTGCTCGGCATAAGGTCGCCTATTGTACCATGAGTGGCAACGCAGAGTGGTACCGGAAGCTTGATAATTATAATGGAATGTCATGAAGAAATTAGCGCTAATCTTGAGTCTTTTAGCCAGCTGCTCAGTATGGGCCCAAGGTAGTATTGAAGCTGGTAAAGCAAAATCCCAAACATGTGTTGCCTGCCACGGGGCAGATGGTAACAGTCAATTAACGATGTACCCTAAGCTAGCGGGTCAACATGCTAAGTATCTTGAGAAGCAGTTGAAAGACCTAAAGCTAGGTATGACTAGTGGCGGTAAGCAAGGTCGTGTCGACCCTGTGATGGGCGGTATGGCGATGCCACTGTCTGAGCAAGATATGGCTGATCTAGCGGCTTACTATGCTTCATTGCCTATTTCACCAAATACTACGCCAGAAAATGTAGTTGAACAGGGTAAAACTCTGTACACAGCAGGTGATGCAGAGCGTGGCTTAACGGCGTGTATTGCGTGTCATGGCCCACGTGGTAATGGTACTGAGCTATCAGGGTTCCCGAAAATCTCTGGTCAACATGCTGATTACATCAAGCTTCAGCTAGAAAAATTCCGTGACGACACTCGTGCAAATGACATGAATGAAATGATGCGCGACGTTGCGAAGAAACTAACAGATGAAGAAATTGTTGTACTGTCTAAATATGTTGGTGGCCTACACTAAGCCCTAAATCGTTCGAGCAAAGTTAAATGAAAACGCCTCAGCTGCCTGCTGGGGCGTTTTCTTTTGTAGAGCATTCATCTTTCACGGTCTGGTTGCGCGCCAACTTTGAGACATGCAGCACGGTGCCTTTTTTATCGTGCTACCAAGTTTGCTTAACCCTTTGTAAGAGATCTGCCATACGTTAACGCAACGATCACTATGTCTTCTTTGTAAGCACATGAAAAATAAAGATCTTAATCCGCCGCAGTAAAAAAAGACCTTTTTTTTCTTATTGGTCGTTGTTTCAAAATCGAGCTGGAGTAAAGTAATCACATCAGCAGGGAGCTGAAACAGGAATTCAGACCACGATGGTCTCCAAGGATGCATGCTAAGGAAGCATGGTGGTCAAAAAGGATTAAGGTCGGCATGAAGCCAACCTGATATGGATGGTCAACTTGTCTAAGGATTTAGACAGCGCAAGGATCAGGCTAAGGACTAGCCCAGATACGGGAAGCTAACTCGTACAGGAAGTTAAACGGAAAGCCAAAATTCATCAGGATGATGAAGAACAACACCTTTTTGCAGGGAAAGCGCTAAAAACAAATGGAAGATTGTGCACCAATTTGAGTGCAACACAGTTTCACCACCTAGGGTGGTATTTAGAAAGCGATGGTCTTAGATCATCGCTTTTTTTATGTTTCGTCGCCAGTAACGGTTTTTTTTCTGGTTTTGGTGATTAATTGCTCAATTTTACTCCACTCTGAATCGAGTTTCTGGTATGTTTCGCATCCCTGTTTGAGGATGGAAATATGCACAGCTGCCCGTTATGCCACAATCCCACCGTCACGCACTACCACTCGGATAAACGACGTGACTATTTACAGTGCGATAATTGTGAATTGGTGTTTGTGGATCCAAGCCAGCGCTTGGAGGCGAATGAAGAAAAAGCCCACTATGATCTGCATGAAAATGATCCTAGCGATATGGGCTATCGTAAGTTCTTGTCGCGTATTGCTGACCCGATAACAGAGAGAATTCAACCTAACTCACATGGGTTAGATTTTGGTTGTGGCCCAGGCCCAACATTATCATTAATGTTGCAAGAGCGTGGCCACGATATTGAGCTGTACGATATCTATTATCACCCGAATCAAGTGGTGTTTGAGAAAACGTATGATTTTATGACTGCGACAGAAGTTATCGAGCATCTCTATGAGCCCGATAAGGTGTGGCAGCAATGGTTAAATTTAGTTAAGCCGGGTGGCTGGATTGGTCTTATGACCAAAATGGTCATTGATAAAGAAGCGTTTGCAACATGGCACTATAAGAACGACGTAACCCACGTTATCTTCTTTAGTCGTCGAACCTTTCAATACTTGGCAGAGCGGGATAAGCTCGAACTAGAATTTATTGGCAATGATGTAATTTTGCTGAGGAAACTCCAGTAATGAGTCGTAGTAAGAAATCAAGAAAACCGAGTGCGTTAAGACAAGATGAAGTTGTCGTTACTCGTAATCGCACAGAGTCTGATGTTGAAGGTCGCCTTCGTAAAAGACTAAAAAAGCGTAAAGGCCTAAAAACCGGTAACCGTAACTCTGAAGCGTCAAAGCAGAAGCAACGCCAAGAGCAGCAAAAACGCGATCCTCGCTTAGGCAGTAAAAAGAAGATTCCTTTGGTCGTTGAAGCGCCGAAGAAACTCACCAAACAAGAGCGCCGCATCTCAGCTGAAAAAGAGCTAGAAATGTTGGAAAATGATGCGCAATTGAATGTGTTGCTTGATCGTTTAGATAACGGCGACAACCTAGGTGCAGGCTTACAAAGCTATGTTGATGAGAAGCTAGATCGCATCGAAGTACTTATGAAGCAGCTTGGCTTGTATCAAGATGAAGAAGACGAGATAGAAGAAGTCGAAGCGCCAGCGCCGAAAGCGAAAAAAGCGAGCAAGAAGCCAGCTTCTGACGATGACCTTCTTTCTCAGTTTGAAGGTTTAGACCTTAACGACTTTAAAGAGTAGAGCACTAATATGAATGTAACCTTGTTAGCCATTGCGGGTGGAATCATTATTCTCGGCTTAGCATCCTATGCAGGTTACCTTCTGCTCCAAGTTAAGAAGCAAAAGGAATTGCAACTGCGTCATCAAGAGTTGGCTATCGAAAAACGTAACGCCAATATCTTCGAGAATGTACATACCCTCTGTCTAGCGGGAATCCAAGGGCAGTGTGACTTGTCTGAAATTAGCATCCGTGTGTATAACATCATGGACTACGTACAAGGTGAGGCGAGAGTCGATTTTGATGCGACTTACCCAGCTACGTCTGAGCTATACCATATAGTGAAAGACATGGCGCGTGGAGAAGACAGACAGCAGCTCGCGAAAAAAGAGCGTATGCAGCAGAACCTAGCTCGTCAGAAAGCGGAATCACGTTTGAACGATGCGATAGTCGAAGAATTGAAGCAGCTGCAACAAACCGTTAAGCCTCTCAACAATCAAATCAACATTCAGATGATTTAATTAAGGCTACCTATTACTGGGTAACCGCATCTTATTGCTGGCCTAGTCGCTATACTTTTAAGTAAGTGATCGGGCTAGCAGTTCTGAACAATATTAACCAAAACTTGTTTTGCCTACCGACGTTCGTCATAGTCGTGTGGCAAAATAGCCCGTTATCGCAACAGCGAACTTTAATCGCTATTGCGGCCACAGTGAATTGAAACCTCGTTACAAACGGAAAGTACCATCATGTCGCAGTCAGTTGTCGCCAGCCAGCAAATCGTATGGGATCAAGCCATTCTAGATAAGTATAACTATTCTGGGCCTCGCTATACCTCATACCCAACGGCGTTAGAGTTTCACGAAGCGTTTACGATTGCCGATTACGATATGGCGTGTACTCAGTATCCTGAGCGTCCACTGTCTCTGTATATTCATATCCCGTTCTGTCACAAGCTTTGCTACTACTGTGGCTGTAACAAGGTTATTACTCGCCACTCGCACAAAGCCGACGAATACCTTGATGTACTCGAGCATGAAATCCGCCAACGCGCGAGTTTGCTTCAAGGACGCAAAGTAACGCAGCTACACTTTGGTGGCGGCACGCCAACCTTCTTAACTGAGCAGCAAATTAGCCGTTTGATGGCGATTCTACGTGGCGAATTCCAATTTGAAGACACTGCAGAAATCAGCATCGAAGTCGATCCGCGTGAGATTGAACTCGATATGCTCGATCACCTGCGCAGTGAAGGGTTTAACCGTTTAAGTATTGGTGTGCAGGACTTCAATAAAGAAGTACAAAAACTGGTTAACCGCGAGCAAGATGAAGACTTCATTATTGCGATGGTAGCAAGAGCGAAAAAGCTAGGCTTCCGCTCAACCAATCTAGACTTAATCTACGGCTTACCAAAGCAAACGCAACAGCGCTTTGCTGATACGCTAGCGCAAGTACTAGAGATGCAGCCTGGCCGCCTGTCTATCTTTAACTACGCGCACATGCCGCAACTGTTTGCAGCGCAGCGTAAAATCAAAGATGAAGACTTACCGAAAGCCGAAGAAAAAATGGCGATCTTGCAAGATACCATTACGACACTAACTGGTGCGGGCTATCAATTCATTGGCATGGATCACTTTGCCCAACCTGATGACGAGTTGGCTGTTGCGCAGCGTGAAGGTGTACTGCACCGTAACTTCCAAGGTTATACCACTCAAGGCGAATGTGATTTAGTAGGCTTTGGTGTCTCAGCCATTTCCATGATTGGTGATGCGTACGCGCAAAACCAAAAAGAACTGAAGAAATACTATGCGCAAGTAAACGATGAGCGCCATGCTTTATGGAAAGGGGTTGCTTTAGATAGTGATGACTTACTTCGCCGTGAAGTGATTAAGCAGCTTATCTGTAACTTCAAGTTGGATAAAACCCAGATTGAAGCTGAATTCAATGTGCCATTTAACCAATACTTCAAAGAAGATCTGCAGCTTCTTCAGACTTTCATTAATGATGAATTGGTTGAAGTCGATGACAACGAAATCCGCGTCACTTTGCGTGGTCGTTTGCTGATACGTAACATCTGTATGTGTTTTGACAAGTATTTAAGAGCTAAGGCTAGGCAGCAGCAGTTCTCTCGCGTCATCTAAGTTTTCGTCATATTTGAAGCTACAGCGTCGTTGTCTTCACAATCTCATCCCAATCACATAGCGGACTATGCTCATGGGAATAAGGTTGTTCGACACCTAGCTGTGACTCCAACTATCTAGAAAACTGCTTTTAATGCAAAAGCCACTGTTTTTCTTTCGATCTGAAAAAGCGGTGGCTTTGTTGTTTCTGGATATTGGAAAGTTATGGGGCGATATAGGTATCGTGTGCCATTTCCCATAAGGCTTTTACCAGTGGGTTGTCTAGTTGTGAGCGCTTGCAACACACACCCAGTTTGAAAGGTTTGATTGAAGCGACTTTTAAACGTTGGATCTTCTCTTTCACCGGACTGTTGTTGATCACCACATCGGGTGCAATACCGACACCACAACCTAACGCCACCATACTGACAATCGCTTCATGCCCTGATACCTGAGCATAGATGGTTGGCTTGATTTTCATCGCTTTGAACCAAGCATTGGCGCGATCTCGCGCAGTACCTGACTCTGGCACGATAAAAGGAATGGAAGACCAATCAGGCTTGTCTTTCTGCAACTCATCAGCAAAGTTGCTTACACCAATAGGGGCAATGACCGAAAGAGGAATCTCACTGATGGTTTCGAACTCAATCCGAGCCGGAAGTTGCTCTGGTTTGGCGGAGATTGCAATGTCGACATCGTCGGCCAGTACTTTCTCTATTGCTTGGGCTGGGTCGCCTGTCGAAAGCTTAAATTCGATCAGAGGGTGTTGCAGGCGAAAATCAGATAGAAGTTCTGGCAAATGGCTGTAGCTGGCGGTGACGGAACAGAACAATCGAATCTCGCCTGTTAGCTCTTGCTCATGTCCTTCTGACTGAGCGTTATATTGCTGCCATTCTGACAATATTTTCATTGCCACCGGTAGCAACTTTTTTCCTGCCGGCGTAAGTTCAACACTCCGGTTATCGCGCAGAAACAAATTTTGCCCAGTTTCTTCTTCCAGTTTTTGTATCTGACGACTGAGTGCAGAAGGGCTGATGTGCATTGCCGAAGCTGTCTTGCTGAAGTTTTTACTATCACACAAATGAATGAACATCTGCAGGTGTTTAATATTCATAAATAGGTCATCTTACGTTGCATAAATTGCAATAACTAATTGTGAATATATCACTTTAAGCAACTTCGTGTCTGTTTTAGTATGACCTCACTCGGTAAGAGAACGACCGACCATTATGGATAATTTCAAAGGAGCGCCCAATATGGCTAACTATTTCAATACCCTAAACCTACGTGAGCAATTAGACCAACTAGGTCGTTGTCGCTTTATGGACCGCGAAGAATTCGCAACAGAAGCTGATTACCTAAAAGGTAAGAAAGTCGTAATCGTAGGTTGTGGCGCTCAAGGTCTGAACCAAGGCCTAAACATGCGTGATTCTGGCCTGAACGTAGCATACGCACTACGCCAAGCAGCGATCGACGAGCAGCGTCAATCGTACAAAAACGCGAAAGAGAACGGTTTTGAAGTAGCGAGCTACGAAACGCTAATCCCAGAAGCAGACCTAGTAATCAACCTTACTCCAGACAAGCAGCACACTAACGTTGTTGAGACGGTAATGCCGCTAATGAAAGAAGGCGCTGCACTAGGTTATTCACACGGCTTCAACGTAGTTGAAGAAGGTATGCAAATCCGTAAAGACCTAACAGTTGTAATGGTTGCACCTAAGTGTCCTGGTACAGAAGTACGTGAAGAGTACAAGCGTGGCTTCGGTGTACCAACGCTAATCGCGGTTCACCCAGAGAACGATCCAAAAGGTGAAGGTTGGGATATCGCAAAAGCATGGGCTGCAGGTACTGGTGGTCACCGTGCAGGTTGTCTAGAGTCTTCATTCGTTGCAGAAGTTAAATCTGACCTAATGGGTGAGCAAACTATCCTATGTGGCATGCTACAAGCGGGTTCTATCGTTTCTTACGAGAAGATGGTTGCTGACGGCATCGACCCAAGCTACGCAGGTAAACTTCTACAATACGGTTGGGAAACCATTACTGAAGCACTGAAGTTCGGTGGTATCACTCACATGATGGACCGTCTATCTAACCCAGCGAAAATCAAAGCATTTGAGCTTTCTGAAGAGCTAAAAGAGCTAATGCGTCCGCTTTACAACAAGCACATGGATGACATCATCACTGGTGAGTTCTCAAGCACTATGATGGCTGACTGGGCGAACGATGACGCAAACCTACTAGGCTGGCGTGAAGAGACAGGCGAAACAGCGTTTGAAAACTACCCAGCAGGCGATATCGAAATCTCTGAGCAAGAGTACTTCGACAACGGCATCCTACTAGTAGCAATGGTTCGTGCTGGTGTTGAACTAGCATTCGAAGCAATGACTGCATCAGGCATCATTGATGAGTCAGCGTACTACGAGTCACTACACGAGCTACCACTAATCGCAAACACAGTAGCACGTAAGCGTCTATACGAAATGAACGTTGTAATTTCAGATACAGCGGAATACGGTAACTACCTATTTGCTAACGTAGCAACTCCGCTACTACGTGAGAAGTTCATGCCTTCAGTAGGTACTGATGTAATCGGTAAAGGTTTAGGCGAAACGTCTAACCAAGTAGACAACGCTACGCTAATCGCAGTAAACGATACTATCCGCAACCACCCAGTTGAGTACATCGGTGAAGAGCTACGTGGTTACATGACGGATATGAAGAACATCGCAGTAGGCGGCTAATTACTTGCCTTAAGGTTCCATTTCGGTGTCGAAGGTGCTCATTTACTATCGTAAACTCCGCGCCTTCTCCTAGAAATGAAACCTTAATTCAGCGTAATTGAATAACCTAGATAATAGGTTAGTAAGAACCCCAGGCAGATGGGGTTAAAAATACAAATAACACAACATCAAATAAAAAGGCTTGGTTGCCGTTGACCAAGCCTTTTTTGTTTATCTGGATTGTGGGTTTGGGCGGCTCATTTAGAACGTGACCAAAACGAAAAAGGGCTGACGTTTTGCGTCAGCCCTTTGTATCTTTGATTACAGCTTACTTGTCAGCAAGCTTCGCTTCTAGGTCAGCGAGCTTTTGTTCCATTTCAGTCAGCTTTTGGCGAGTACGAAGTAGCACTTGAGTTTGCACGTCAAATTCTTCACGGCTTACTACGTCTAGCTTGTTTAGTTGGCCTTGGATAACTTGGCGAACTTTCTGGTCTACGTCTGCACCAAGCTCTTTTACAGGAGCTGGCATAGAGTCATGAATTTGTTTAGCGATTTGCTCTAGTTTCTTTGGATCAAACATGGGGATGAAAACTCCTTTCAATTTGTGCTCATTCTAAGTAATTGCCGATAGAAAGTCGCTACTTGGATGGCAAAAATTCGACCTTATTAGGGGATCAGCAAGCAATAAAAAAGGCCACCGAAGTGACCTTTTACTTAAAGTGCTGACCGATTAACACACGATACGCTCGTCGTTATCGATGAGTCTATATCGACTAATTATTATCAGCCATTTCACGATGTGCCGCTTTCGCTTCATCAACGCGTGCTAGTTTCTCTAAGTCTTTATCTTCTACAAAGACTGGCAGTGGTTTGTGTTTCTCAGCTAAGTAGCTGTAAATCACTGGCAGTACGAACAAGGTAAAGATAGTACCAATTGCTAGACCAGCAACGATTACAATACCGATACTAAAGCGCTGTGCGGCACCTGCACCTGTTGCGTACATAAGCGGGATAAGGCCTGCAATCATTGCTGCAGTCGTCATTAGGATAGGGCGCAGACGTACTTTCGCCGCTTCCATCACCGCTTCTGTTTTGCCCAGTTTATTGTGTAGCTGCTCTTCTTTCGCTACCTCACAGATCAAGATACCGTGCTTGGTGATAAGACCAACCAGAGTAATCAAACCAACCTGCGAGTAGATGTTCATGGTTGCCGCACCCCATGCTAAGGCGATCAAAGCACCACAGATTGCTAATGGTACGGATACCATGATAACCAGCGGGTCTTTCAGAGATTCGAACTGAATCGCCAGAACTAGGAAGATGATGGCCAGTGCGAGACCGAATGTCGCGTAAAGAGCGCTACCTTCAGTTACGTATTGGCGAGCTTCACCCATGTAGTCGTGGTTGTAGCCATTTGGAAGTTTGTCTGTCGCGGTGCTTTCGAACCATGCAATAGCATCACCCATTGCTGTACCTGGTGCTGGAACCGCACCAATGGTAGCTGAGTTTAGCTGGTTGAAGTGCGGTAGTGAGCGAGGCTCTGCTACAACATCAATGGTGATTAAACTGCCCAGTGGAACCGCTCGGCCGTCCGCAGCGCGAACGTAGTAGTTGTTCATTGATTCTGGGTTTAGACGCCACTTACGCTCAACCTGAGGGATAACCTCGTAAGAACGACCGTTTAAGTCGATACGGTTGACGTAGCCATCAGCCATCATAGTACTTAGCGTGATACCAATGTCCTGCATGGTTACGCCATATGCACCGGCTTTATCTTTGTCGATGTTGATTTTCATCGTTGCCGAGTCGTAGTTCAGGTCAAGGTCTGAATAAACGAACATCGGGTTTGATTTCACATCAGCAAGGATATCAGTTGTGATAGCAAACAAGCTTTCAAACGCATTAGGTGTCGTGATAACGAACTGGATCGGTAGACCAGAACCCGCACCTGGCAGTTCTGGCATCTGGAATGCAGTTACTGCCATACCAGGAACATTACCCACCAAACCACCTACACGGTTTGCCACTTCAGATTGGCTAGCTTCACGCTCACTCCAAGGCACCATTGATGCGATACCAAAGGCTTGGTTTGAGTTAGGTACACCAGTAAATACCTGAGCGAACGAAACTTCTGGCTGGTCAGACAGAATTCGGTTTACATCGTTCATGGTATTTTGCATGAAGTCTAAGTTGGCATTCGATGGCGCTGTACCCATCAGCATGATTACGCCTTTATCTTCCGACGGAGCTAGTTCACTTGGAATGAACTTGAACAGCGCTGGAAGGCTAGCAAATACGATAATAGCGAATGCAATCACCACAGGGCGGTGCTGCATTACCGCATTAAGCATTTTCGCGTAGCGGTTAGTCATGCGGTCTAGGAAACCATGTACTTTCTGCTCAAACTTGCTTGGCTCTTCGTTTGCCTTCAGCATTTTTGAACACATCATCGGAGACAGGGTTAATGCCACAATTCCCGATACAAATACCGCACCTGCTAGGGTTAACGCGAACTCTTTAAAGAGCGAGCCGGTGATACCACCCATTAGCGCAATCGGCGCGTATACTGCACCCAGCGTTAAGGTCATCGCTATTACTGGCACAGCAATTTCGCGAGTACCGATGATGGCGGCACGGAACGGAGATTCGCCGAGTTTAACGTGACGGTCGACGTTCTCCAGTACAACGATTGCATCATCTACCACCAGACCAATCGCAAGTACCATCGCCAGCAGCGTCATCAAGTTCCATGAGAAGCCCATCGCCTGCATTACCATAGCTACACCGATTAGTGATAGCGGGATGGTAACGATAGGAATGATTACCGCACGGAACGAACCTAAGAATAGGGTGATAACCACTAATACGATCAGTGCCGCTTCAACGATAGTTTTGATTACTTCATTGATGGACTCGTTGATCGCGATAGTTGAGTCGTACATGACGTTCATTTTGATGTTGCTAGGCAGGTTGCGCTCTAGTTGAGGCAACAGGTCCAGAACATCAGCAGCGATATTGATTGGGTTTGCACTTGGTGCCGCATTGATTGCTGCAACCACGGCTTCCTGACCGTTCGCACTTGCGCGATAGACGTCGTGACTTTTCTCTAGGGTTACTTTGGCAATATCGCTTAGGCGGGTGATGTCACCTTCGTCTGAGCTCACTACTAGGTTCGACAGTTCTTCAACGTTAGATACCTGAGTATCGGCACTGCCGTTATACAGAACGAATTCACCGACAGCCTGACCAGTCGCCGACTGGTAGTTGTTCGCATTCAAGACGTTCATCACATCAGTCGCCGTTAGGCCAAGCGCCGCCATTTTGGCAGGGTCTAACCAAACGCGCAGTGCGTATTTCATACCACCGTAGAGATCAACCTTAGACACACCGTTTACGGTGAATAGCTGAGGATTGATTACACGCTCAAGGTAGTCAGTGATCTGACTTGAAGACAGCTCGTCACTGGTGAAACCAATGTAGAGTACCGCCGTCGTAGAACCGGTCGACATGGTTACCGTCGGATCTTCCGCTTCTTTAGGAAGCTGCGAACGAACCGAGTTGGTTTTGGCCAGAATGTCAGACAGTGCTGCGTTCGGGTCGGTGTTCAACTTCATGTTTACGGTAATCGTCGAGCTACCAAGCACCGATGACGAGGTCATGTAGTCGATATTGTCTGCCTGCGCGACGGCTTGCTCCAATGGCTGAGTAATAAAGCCTTGGATTAAGTCGGCACTGGCGCCGTAGTAACTCGTGGTGACGGTTACTACAGTATTTGTCATTTCAGGGTATTCACGAACCTGCATTTTGAATACGGCTTGTAAACCAAGCAGCGCTATCAAAAAGCTGATCGATACCGCTAAAACTGGACGTTTAATAAAAACATCAGTAAAGCGCATGAGGCCTCCAATTACAGCATTGGTGTTTCAGCTGGTGGAGTAGTTGCATCGCTTTCTACTACACGAACTTTTGCGTCGTTACTTAGACGAACCTGACCAGACGTGACAACTACATCACCAGGCTTCACGCCTTCTAGGATGTGTGCGATGTCTTTAGTTCGCTCGCCCACTTTCACTACGTGTTGCTTAACGCGCTTCTCACCATCTTCTTCAGTGATGATGTAGACGTTGTCGCCGTATAGAGTGAAAGTAATTGCGGTTTGCGGCAGCGTTACTTGGTTATCTAGCTTAGGTAGGATGATGTTTGCGCGCGCAAACATACCGCTACGCAGTGTACCGTCGCTGTTTGGAATATCCGCTTGAACTTGGATCAGACCACTTTGGATGTTTACCGCAGGCTCGATTGCCGAGATTGAACCTTTGAAAGGCTTCTCTGGGTAAGCATCAACAAAAATATCGACTTCCTGGCCAAGGCTGATACGAGAGATATCCGTTTGAGAAACGGTAAAGCGCAGACGCATTACACTGGTGTCTTCTAAACGAACGATGTCAGTACCTGCTTGTAGGTATTGGCCTAGGTATACATTACGAATACCAACGACACCCGCAAATGGCGCTTTGATTTCACGGCGATCAATTGAAGCTCTTAGGCTTTCAATATCTGCTGCCAGTGAGTAGTAGTTTGCTTCTGCTTCATCGTACGCTTCTTTAGAAATCGAGCCTTTTTTGTATAGGCCCTGGTAGCGTTTGTATTTTGCTTCTGCAGCAGGTAAGCGTGCTTGAGAGCTCTTCAAGTTCGCTTTTTCTACATCTGAATCCAATAGAACCAACGGTTGGTCTTGTTCTACTTGAGTACCAGAGTTGAATGCGATTTTGTCGATGACGCCGGCCGCTTCGTTAGAAATGGTCACACCTTGATTCGGTTCGATAAAGCCGATTGCTTCAATCACTGGAACCCAGTCAACTGGTTGAACTTCAGTCACCGTGACAGGGAACTCAGGTTCAGGGCGGTTAGCCAAGTACTCAGCGATTTTCTGCTGTTTGAATAGATTGAAACCTATCACGCTACCAAACAGTAGTATCGCGATAAGTAGCATAAAGAAAGTCCACTTTTTCATTCTGATAAGAACTCCAAATTAGTGTTTTGTAATCGCATCCCAGCTGGCTTCAATCGCGCCTTCAATCGCGTCTTGGTCCAGATGGTAATATCCGAGTGATTGTTTTCGAGCCAGAGTGACACTGACCTCTAAACTAAGTGCAGCTAACACTGGGTTGTCGAGGGATTTAAATACCCCTTGCTCGCGCCCTTCAGAGAAAAGCTGATCGACCTTGCTAAACATTTTGCGTTCGATCTCTTTGGTTTCGTGGCTACGAACACAAGGCAAAGAATCGTACTGAGCACGATTCTTCAGTGTTCCTAGGTTAGAGCCCGAAAGATCAAAAATGTTTAACCACATTTTGCGAAAACGTTCTTTTAGCGTCATAGAGCTTTCAACACCACGCTGAATAATCTCAGCGTTGCGTTGTATGACGGCCAAACGAACTTGTCGCAACAAGTCGTCCTTATCAGAGAAGTAGCGGTAAATCGTTCCTGCAGCAACGCCCGCTTCTTTGGCGAGTTTATGCATCGAGAGCCCCTGAAAGCCTGATTCTGCAATCAGTTTCTCAGCGGCATCTATGATTTTTTGTCTTTTGTCTACCATAGGATCAGAATCAGACATAGTTTACATTTAGCTGTCAGTGAATGAACGTTCATTCATTATAGTGCAAAAGGTATAGGTATATGCAACCTATTATTTCGCTTAATGGGTGAAAATCTTGTCAACGAGAGCGTAGCAATCGCACTGTTGCAGCATTATTATAGTCGCCAATTTCCATTACCATCCTGAGAACGCTATGAAGCTGAACCCAAATCAAGACGCAGCGGTAAAATACGTTTCTGGTCCGTGCCTAGTACTGGCGGGGGCTGGGTCGGGTAAAACCCGTGTAATTACCAATAAAATTGCTTATTTGGTTCAGCAGTGTGGTTACAAGGCACGTAACATTGCTGCTGTGACATTTACCAATAAAGCCGCGCGTGAAATGAAAGAGCGTGTTGGCCAGACGCTGGGCAAACAAGAAGCAAAAGGCTTAATGGTGTCGACGTTCCACACACTGGGCTTGAATATTATTCGTCGCGAGTACAAAGCGCTGGGCCTTAAGGCTGGCTTCTCACTGTTTGATGACCAAGACCAGTTAGCGTTACTGAAAGAGCTGACCGAAAAGCAATTGGATGGTGATAAAGATCTGCTGCGTCAGTTACTCAGCTCTATTTCCAACTGGAAAAACGACATGTTGACGCCAGAGCAAGTGAAAGCGCGCGCGCAAGGCGAGCAGCAACAGCTGTTTGCTTTTTGCTTTGAGATGTACCAAAAGCAGATGAAAGCCTATAACGCGCTCGATTTTGACGACCTCATTTCATTGCCTGTTCTTTTACTGCGCACTAACGAAGAAGTGCGTCAGCGCTGGCAAAATCGTATTCGTTACTTGCTGGTAGATGAGTACCAAGATACCAATACCAGCCAGTATGAACTGGTGCGTTTAATTGTTGGTGAGCGTGGTCGCTTGACGGTAGTAGGGGACGATGACCAGTCGATTTACTCCTGGCGTGGTGCTAAACCGCAGAACTTGGTGTTGCTTGGTGAAGATTACCCGAACTTGAGGCTGATTAAGCTTGAGCAGAACTACCGTTCAACCAGCCGCATCCTACGTGCTGCGAACATCTTGATTGCCAATAACCCACACGTTTACGAGAAGTCACTATTCTCAGAGATCCCTGATGGTGAAAAGCTCAAAGTGTTGCTGGCGAAAAATGAAGAGCATGAGGCCGAACGGGTGACTGGTGAGCTCATTGCGCATAAGTTCCTCAATCGCACTGAGTATCGTGATTACGCCATCTTATATAGAGGCAATCACCAATCGCGTTTGATCGAAAAGTCACTGATGCAAAACCGAGTGCCTTATAAATTGTCGGGTGGCACTTCATTTTTCGCTCGTGCGGAAATCAAAGACATCATGGCTTACCTGCGTGTGTTAGTGAATCCCGATGATGACAATGCGTTTCTTCGTATTGTAAATACACCGCGCCGTGAGATTGGCCCTGTAACGCTAGAAAAGCTCGGCAGCTACGCCAATATGCGAGGTAAGAGTTTGTTTGAAGCCAGCTTTGAGATTGGCCTCGAGCAGCATCTCACTGGTCGAGGCTTGGAAAACTTGCGTCGTTTTACTCAGTGGATTGTGTCTATTTCAGATAACGCCGAACGCGGTAATACGGTAGATGCGGTACGTTCATTAGTTCGCGACATCAACTACGAAGACTGGCTATACGAAACGTCGGCGAGCCCGAAAGCGGCAGAGATGCGCATGAAAAACGTATCCGACCTTTATTCCTGGATTGTCGCTGACCTAGAAGGTGATAACTACGACCAGGAAGAGAAGACGCTCAAGGAAGTGGTTCAGCGCCTGACCCTACGTGACATGATGGAGCGAGGAGAAGAAGATGAAGACAGCGATGCAGTACAACTGATGACTTTGCATGCGTCAAAAGGTCTGGAGTTTCCTTATGTCTATTTGATTGGTAGTGAAGAAGGGATATTACCGCATCAAACCAGTATTGACGAAGACAACGTCGAAGAAGAGCGTCGCTTGATGTATGTGGGGATTACTCGCGCACAAAAAGAGCTGACCTTTACCATGTGTAAAGAACGCCGCCAGTTTGGTGAGTTGATTAAGCCGACACAGAGTCGATTCTTAGATGAGTTGCCATTTGATGATGTGGAATGGGAGCAAACCAAAAAGCCGGTTTCTGCTGAAGAGAGAATGGAAAAAGGCCAAGCTCATATTGCTAACTTAAGGGCAATGTTTAAGAAGTAAAAAGCGTTCTTCTATATAGAGGAAATAAAAAAGGCTTGAGTTAATTGCTCAAGCCTTTCTTTTATTAATCGATTGTTGGGTCACTCAACGTTTGTGAGCTATAGACCTTTGATCATGTGATCAATTGCCGCAACGATTTCATCGTCTGAACAGTCCATACAAGAACCTTTCGCTGGCATTGCGTTGAAGCCGTTAATCGCGTGGTCTTTTAGCACGTCTTTACCCTGTGCGATACGCGGAGCCCAGTCACCCGCATCACCTGTTTTTGGTGCGCCGCTTACGCCTGAGCTGTGACATGCAGTACAGAACATACCGTAAACTGTTGCACCATCACGAGGGCCAGTTGGTTCTGCTGCTACAGGCTCGCTACCCGCTAGGTAAACATCGCCGACTGGTTTGATGCGCTCTGCGATTGCATCGTATTCTTCTTGGCTCACGTCAGCTGCAAATGCTGCTGTAGAAAAAGTTAAAGCAGCGAACAAAACGCTGATCATTCGTCGAGACATATCCATAAAACTCACTTCACATTCCCAAGGTAAGTGCGTGCTTACCAATTTATATTGTCTAGAGTGTATGTTTTGATTCAAATAGCACTATTGCTGTTAAATCAATGTAAATAATGGGTGATTATATCCTGTTAACTTGTTGCAATAAACAACAAGTTACTGCCTTTATATGGGGAATAACTTCTGAAATAGGTCTTTGTCACACTTTAATTGCCCAAAAAGGAATCAAACGGGAAAAAAAGTTGAAAAAGTACTAGACGGCATAGTGTGATATACGTATTATTCCACTCCGCCGATAGGGCATGCGCCCGTAGCTCAGCTGGATAGAGCGTTGGCCTCCGGAGCCAAAGGTCGAAGGTTCGAATCCTTTCGGGCGCGCCATCCGGACGCTTATTAAGGTAAGTGAAATTGGCAATATAATGGTGGCTATAGCTCAGTTGGTAGAGCCCTGGATTGTGATTCCGGTGGTCGCGAGTTCGAATCTCGTTAGCCACCCCATTATTTCGGTAGCTTCGGCTTCCTATCTTGATTCAGTTCGAGATGAAATTGGAATTGCTTTAATAGCAGTATAACCAAGTAAAAAAATACATCGTCGGTGAATAGCGCAGCTTGGTAGCGCATCTGGTTTGGGACCAGAGGGTCGGGGGTTCGAATCCCTCTTCACCGACCACTATCTATTTCTTGGGTTATCTTGATAACGTAAGAATGGGTCGGGGGTTCGTCAGTTCCTTGAATTGGCTCTCCACCGGCTACAATTTCAATAATCGCAACAGCGGTTATAAAAAAGAATCAGTGGTGGCTATAGCTCAGTTGGTAGAGCCCTGGATTGTGATTCCGGTGGTCGCGAGTTCGAATCTCGTTAGCCACCCCATTGATTTCGGTGAATAGCGCAGCTTGGTAGCGCATCTGGTTTGGGACCAGAGGGTCGGGGGTTCGAATCCCTCTTCACCGACCACTATTAGAAGCCTCGTTCGAAAGAACGGGGCTTTTTGCATTTTGGTCCATATTGATTCGAACCAAATGGGGTTCGTCTGATGTTCAAGGTATGTCTCTTCACCGATCAGCATTAGAAGCCCTGTTCGAAAGAACGGGGCTTTTTGCATTTTGGTCCATATTGATTCGAACCAAATGGGGTTCGTCTGATGTTCAAGGTATGTCTCTTCACCGATCAGCATTAGAAGCCCTGTTCGAAAGAACGGGGCTTTTTGCATTTTGGTCCATATTGATTCGAACCAAATGGGGTTCGTCTGATGTTCAAGGTATGTCTCTTCACCGATCAGCATTAGAAGTCCTGTTCGAAAGAACAGGGCTTTTTACATTCAGGTCCATATCGATTCGAACCAAATGGGGTTCGTCTGATGTTCAGGTATGTATCTTCACCGACCACTATCAGAAGCATCGTTCGAAAGAGCGGGGCTTTTTGAATTCTGGTTTATATTGATCCGAACCAAATGGGGTTCGCCAGATGTTCAAGGTATGTCTCTTTACCACCAGTATTAAAAACTCGTCATAAATGACGAAGCTTTTTATTCTCCAGCAGTGAGTTGCTGTGCTCGAAAAGGGAAAATGCAGGCTGTTTGTCTCTGCTCTATCTGCTTTTCTCTATTGTTGTGACTTTGATTAAGCTTACGTCAAAAAGCCTCGGTGATATCGCTAAATGAAGACCAATATCACATCAGATACTTAGTGTTCTTCTATGCTTTGCAGTTGTTCCAATACCTATGGCCTATAAGTCTAGGTTTGTATTTAGATAAATTTATCAGTGTAATGTTCTGTAATAAAACCTAAAGATTAGTGTTAAGTGCTAGGTGTATTTATCTGGCTGGATTATGTTTCTGCTATGTTAATGTTCGGGTGGTTTTAACTACTGATGATTTATTCTCTGCCTTAAGTTTATATTGTTTTATAAAAACCGCTCTCTATGGCCAATTTCACTACAGGCTAAGGCTGTGCCTGCTCTTGCTCTGCATTGGTCTTACCAATAGTTAATGCATGCAAAATGCATAATTATGTCGGTAAGCTGCTCTATTTTAATTCGAACTCGACTTTTTATACTCTATATGTTGCTTTTCTGTGAAATATTTGCCAAATTGATGACCTTGTAAATTGTCAGAACAATATACTGACAAGAATGGATTCAATGTAATACCAGCTCAGTTTCATATTTGAGTTGGTATCAGACAAGGCAGAAAACTGTCAAAGCAGTAGAGGTCTGATTAATGTCACTTTTAGAAGTTAAAAATCTTCGAATAGAGTATCCGTCTCGCCATGGCGTGCACGCGGCGGTGAAGTCACTATCATTTAATATAGAGCGTGGCGAAATTGTCGGTGTAGTAGGGGAATCTGGTGCAGGTAAATCCACTGTGGGTAACGCGGTGATTGACTTGTTGAGCCCTCCTGGCCGTATCGCGAGTGGTGACGTTTTCCTTGATGGAGAGAAGGTATCTGGCCTAACTCCTGAACAGATGCGCAAAGTACGCGGTTCTAAAATTGGATTCATTTTCCAAGATCCAATGACCTCTCTAAACCCACTCTTTACGGTTGAGCAGCAGCTGACTGAAACGATTCATGCCAACATGAAAGTGACAGACGAAGAAGCGTATCAACGCGCGCTGTCATTGATGAATCAAGTAGGTATCCCGCAGCCTGAAAACCGATTGAAGCAGTATCCTCACCAGTTCTCTGGTGGTATGCGCCAACGTGTTGTTATCGCAATTGCGTTAGCTGGCGAGCCAGACCTAATTATTGCTGATGAACCAACCACCGCATTGGATGTTTCGATTCAGGACCAAATTCTAAGCTTGATCCGTGAATTGTGTATCAAGAACAACGTTGGTTGTATGTTGGTAACCCACGATATGGGTGTGGTATCTAACGTCACTGATCGCGTTGCGGTTATGTACCGTGGTGACTTGGTTGAGTTCGGTCCAACGAAAAAAGTACTTGGCGATCCCGACCATCCATACACGCGTAGCCTTATTTCTGCTGTTCCTCGATCAGACGTAAAACTTTCTCGTTTCCCATTGGTGAGCTACATCGAAGAAGCCCACGAAATGGAACCACTAGATGTGAAAAACCACTGGTTAGGTCAGAGCCAAGATCACCGAGATTACAGTGGTTCACTGCTCACTGTAGAGAACGTTAACCTACGTTTTGTCACCAAAGATTCGTTATTTGAAAGTCGCCGAGAGTACGTGCAAGCATCAAACAATGTCAGCTTTGAAGTGTTCGAAGGTGAGACATTTGGTCTAGTAGGTGAGTCAGGTTCGGGCAAATCGACCATCGCTCGTGTGATTGCCGGCTTATATGCGCCAAACTCTGGCAAAGTGACGTTTGAAGGTATCGATTTAACCAGCTTGAAGTCGGAAAATGAGCGTCGACCGCTGCGCCGTCAAATGCAGATGGTATTCCAAAACCCGTACACTTCAATGAACCCGCGTATGAAGATTTTCGATATCATTGCGGAGCCAATTCGTTTCCACAAACTGACACGTAATGAAACGGAAACCAGACAGATCGTCAACGATCTATTGGATCACGTAGGCCTAGGAAAAATGGCTGGCGTGAAGTATCCACACGAATTTTCTGGTGGTCAGCGCCAACGTATCTCTATTGCACGTGCACTGGCAACCCGCCCACGTTTATTGATTTGTGATGAACCAACGTCTGCTCTGGATGTATCGGTTCAAGCACAGATCCTTAACCTACTGAAAGACCTTCAGGATGAGCTAAACCTCACCATGCTGTTTATTAGTCACGATTTACCAGTGATTCGCCAAATGTGTGATCGCGTGGGTGTGATGCAGATGGGGACGCTATTGGAAGTGGCTCCTACCGAGCAACTGTTCCAATCGCCTCAGCATGAATACAGCAAACAACTGATTTCTTTAATGCCTGAATTTACAGGCTTAAGAGAAGAAGTAAAAACGGCGTAAGTCGTGACCATACCTTTGGTATAAAGCCAAGCGAGCTTGGCGTGAATAAACAGAAGCAAACACAACAACTAGGGATTTGGATTCCCGCATAAGGAGTTATGCAATGAAAACCATGAAAAGCAAACTAGCAGTGGCTTTGATGGCAGCAGGCCTAAGCTTTAGCGCAGCGGCAGCAGATATCACAGTAGCGTATGACGCAGACCCAGTATCGCTTGACCCGCATGAGCAGCTATCTGGCGGCACGCTACAAATGTCTCACATGGTATTTGATCCACTAGTTCGTTACACACAGAAATTGGATTTTGAACCTCGTCTAGCTGAAAAATGGGAGCGTGTAGATGACACGACTTTCCGTTTCTCTCTACGTAAAGGCGTGAAGTTCCACTCTGGTAACGAGCTAACAGCAGATGATGTGGTTTGGACGTTCGACCGTCTGAAAAACTCTCCAGACTTTAAAGCTATCTTCGAACCGTACGAGAAGATGGTTAAAGTTGACGACTACACAGTTGAGCTAGTTTCTAAAGGCGCTTACCCACTAGTGCTTCAAACAGCGACTTACATCTTCCCAATGGACAGCAAGTTCTACTCTGGTAAGACAGAAGATGGCAAAGACAAGTCAGAAGTGGTTAAGCACGGTAACTCGTTCGCTTCAACCAACGTTTCTGGTACTGGTCCATTCATCGTGACTCAGCGTGAGCAAGGCGTAAAAGTAACGTTTGAGCGCTTTGGCGATTACTGGGACAAAGACACGGGTAACGTTGACAAGCTAACTCTAGTACCAATCAAAGAAGACGCAACACGTGTTGCTGCACTTCTTTCTGGTGACGTAGATATGATTGCTCCAGTAGCACCAAACGATCACAAGCGTGTGAAAGGTGCAAATGGCGTTGACCTAGTAACACTACCAGGTACTCGTATCATCACGTTCCAAATGAACCAAAACAGCAATGAAGCACTAAAAGATGTTCGCGTTCGTCAAGCGATTGTTCACGCAGTGAACAACGAAGGTATCGTGAAGAAAATCATGAAAGGCTTCGCTACTGTTGCTGGTCAACAAGGTCCTGAAGGTTACGCAGGTTACCAAGCTGATCTAGTGCCACGCTACGACCTGAAGAAAGCGAAAGAGCTAATGAAGGAAGCGGGCTACGAAGATGGCTTCACGCTAACTATGATGGCACCTAACAACCGCTACGTTAACGATGCGAAAATCGCACAAGCGACAGCGGCAATGCTTTCTAAGATCGGCATCAAAGTTGACCTGAAGACAATGCCTAAAGCGCAGTACTGGCCTGAGTTCGATAAGTGTGCAGCAGACATGCTAATGATCGGCTGGCACTCAGATACAGAAGATTCAGCGAACTTCTCTGAGTTCCTAACCATGACTCGTAACGAAGAGACTGGTAAAGGCCAATACAACTGTGGTCACTACTCAAACCCAGAGCTAGATGAACTAGTAACGGCGTCTAACGTAGAAACTGACCCAGCGAAACGTGCAGAAATGCTACAGAAAGTAGAAGCAACGCTGTACAACGAAGCAGCGTTCGTTCCTCTACACTGGCAGAACCTAGCATGGGGCGCGAAATTTAACGTAGATATCGCTCCAATCGTAAACGCGATGAACTTCCCTTACTTCGGTGACCTAGTTGTTAAGTAACAACTCACTGTAAAAGTTAAGTATTCAGGCGACCACATGGAAGCTTGAATACTGGGAAGGATAGGGTGCCTAGCTTTGTTTCAGTCGGGCTAGGCACCGTAATTCAGACTGAAATCTATGGATAGTTTAAGGGGCAAGGAATGTTTTCGTTTCTGGTCAAGCGCCTGTTTCAGGCACTGATAGTGATGTTTGTGATCAGTTTGGTGGCGTTTGCCATTCAGGATAACCTGGGTGACCCGTTGCGTGAGCTTGTGGGGCAGTCGGTTTCGGAAGCAGAGCGTCAAGCACTGCGTGATGAACTGGGCCTAAATGATCCCTTCGTTACAAAATACACTCGTTTTGTAGGCGCAGCTCTACAGGGCGATCTTGGCACTTCATACTTCTTCAAGCGTCCTGCTGTTGAAGTTATTTTAGATAAATTAGTTGCGACGCTCGAGTTGGTGTTCGGCGCAACCTTAATCATTGTCGTGTGTTCTATTCCACTCGGTGTCTACTCTGCCATTCACCCAAAAAGTATATTTACCAAAGCAGTAATGGCGTTCAGTAGTATCGGGATTTCAATACCGGTCTTCTTAACCGCGATAATGTTGATGTATGTTTTCTCTATCGAACTCGGCTGGTTGCCGTCCTATGGGCGGGGTGAAACCGCCAACGTATTAGGCTGGGAGTCGGGTTTCTTCACGCTTGATGGCTTAGCGCACCTAATCTTGCCGTGTATTGCACTGGCGTCCATCATGCTGCCACTGTTCATCCGTTTGGTACGTTCTGAAATGCTAGAAGTGCTGAGCTCTGAATACATTAAGTTTGGTAAGGCGAAAGGCCTAGCGCTTAATAAAATCTACTACCAGCACGCACTGAAAAATACCATGCTACCGGTACTGACAGTCGGTGGTGTTCAAATTGGTACTATGGTGGCTTACACCATCCTTACTGAGACCGTATTCCAGTGGCCTGGTACGGGCTTCCTTTTCCTAGAAGCAATTAACCGTGTAGATACTCCGCTTATCACTGCTTACGTTATCTTCGTTGGCCTGATTTTCGTTGTGACTAACACGATCGTTGACTTGCTGTACGGTGTGATCAACCCAACCGTGAACCTAACTGGTAAAGGAGCTTAATAATGGAACAAGTATCAGCAGCTCCATCTCGTTGGGAGCGTTTCAAACAGTCAGATTTTCTGTATTACTTTAAGCGCGATAAAGTCGCTATGGCGAGCTTTAGTGTGTTTATGGTGTTCTTGGTGTTGGCACTTGCAGCACCGATTCTATCACCGACCGACCCTTACGATTTATCATCGATCGATATCATGGATTCAGAGCTTCCTCCATCATGGATGGAAGATGGCGATGAGCGTTTTGTTCTGGGTACTGACGAGCAAGGTCGCGATATTCTTTCGACTATTCTTTATGGCTCGCGCTTATCGCTAACGATTGGTTTCTTAGCGGTTGGCCTACAATTGGTTCTCGGTATTGTTATTGGTCTGTCTGCGGGTTACTTCGGTGGCCGTATCGATAGTTTCCTAATGCGCTTCGCGGATGTTCAGTTATCGTTCTCAACCATGATGGTTGCGATCATTGTATCGGCGATCTTTAAAGCCAGTTTTGGCAGTGACTTCTACAGTCAGTATGCGGTCGTGATGCTGGTGGTGATCATCGGTGTGGCTGAATGGCCTCAGTATGCACGTACTATTCGTGCATCAGTACTGGCTGAGAAGAAGAAGGAATACGTCGAAGCAGCGCGTGTCATGGGCTTCAAAGCACCACGTATTATGTTCCGCCACATTCTGCCGAACTGCCTGTCACCAATCTTGGTTATTTCTACTGTACAGGTGGCGAATGCAATTATGTCGGAAGCGGCACTATCGTTCCTAGGTTTAGGCCTACCGGTAGACCAACCGTCACTGGGTGCCTTGATCAGCATTGGCTTTAACTACATCTTCTCAGGTGCTTGGTGGATCACAGCATTCCCTGGCATCGTACTGGTTACTCTTGTGTTGGTTATTAACCTACTTGGTGACTGGTTACGCGACGTATTTAACCCTAAAATCTACAAAGGGTGATCGGAGCCAATTGATTTCTAATCAATAATCTACCTAAACTAGAGTCGTAAGCAATTACGGCTCTTTTTTTGCATTGTTTTTATAGTAATGATGTCACGGCAAGGTTGGTGTGAGCAGGATGGCACGCACTTCTTGTGGCGAATGATGTATTCACGTTTTCTCAACACTGAACGTGAAAGAATATCGCAGTAGATAAGGTTTAGTAGAGAGTATGGATAGTAAAATGGCAGCCAAGTCGATCACGGCTTTAACCAAGCTTTTGAGCGTTGCTGTATTGGCTTTACCGGCTATTTCCAGCCCAGCAATGGCAGAAGAGTTCCTTTGCGATGCAACTCAAGCATCCACCAGTCAACTTCCTGTTCTCGACAAATCTTGCCCAATAGGCAAGGGATTGTGGGGCAAGCAACAGCCGAAAGGGCAAGAATCTGTATTCTGGATTCAATGTGGGGTCTATTCGAAACCTCTACCGTTAGCCAAAGCAGCAAAACTGTACGAAAAAATTTCTGTCGATGTTTGGGCTAAGCCTGAAGCAAAAGGCTACCGCTGTTTGATTGGTCCGTACAACGAGTTTACCAAAGCCAGCACAGAGCTACGCAAGGTAAAGAAAGTATCAGGTTACAAGGAAGCCTTCATTCGTGAAGTGGTTAAAGGGACGAAAGCGAAACCACAAGTGGCAATGGAGTCGAAACCTGCTGCTAAGGTAGTAGCAGCCAAACCAGCCACAAAACCATCAGCTTCTAAAACCAATAAAGCAGAGCCTACCAAGACAGCGGCGACTAAAGCACCTGTAGCGAACCCACAGAGCGCCCCTGTCGCAAAAGCATTACCTGTAGTGGGTGCAGATAAACCAAGCAACGATATCGACATTCGCCTTAGTACCACCGTCTCTGGGCTGAAATACGCCGTGCCGTACAAAATGATGCACAAAGAGTTCTATATGGAACATAGCTTGCCTTGGAACCGTATGAACTACCAAACTGCGAGCAAAACCTGCAGTAGCCTAGCGATGCGCTTACCCGTCGAAGCAGAGTGGAAGCAGTTGCTGGAATCCAAAGTCATGGAAACGGAAAAGTGGCCAATGCACCTGCCGTACTGGGGCTTTGCCAAAAAAGGGCTATTTACCAGTGGCAAAATCAGCCAGTTGAAGGGGACTTCGCTACTCAATGTGATTTGCGTGAAATAGCTTCAGAGGGTAACTAGTCTTTGGCACCATCCACTAAATCTAAATAGCGTTTTTCGACAAACTCTTTTTCTTTAGTCATGTGCTCAAGCTGGAGCAGCGTGTTTTGTAGCTCTTGTTGCATGCTTTCTAGCTCTTCTGAGTTCCCACCGCCTTGATCGGCCAACTCTTTATATTGTTCGATGGTTTCCAGCAATTCTTTCTTCTCGGCTTGATAGCCTTGTGCCATTTCATAGAAACCGCCCGCTTTGCTTATCTGAATATATTCTTCTTCTAGTTTCTCGAATTCTTTCTCTACTGCGGCTTTTTCTTCACGCAAGCTCTCTACCGTATCATTTTGGTCGAATAGCTTTTTACGGGTCATTTTGAGCCCTTTCACGCTCTTATCTAGGTCGCCTTTGAGTTTGCGGATCAGCTTATGGGACTTGTTGAGCTTTTTATTGAGTTCATCGATAGACGCTTGGTCTTCTGGGCTGATATTACCCCCGGTAGATTTTTGAATGATGGCGACTTGCTGCTCAAGCGCTTTTTGAATCTGGATTAAGTCGTTCAGCGTATCGCCATTTTCAGAGATGTAGTTGAGTGCGTTATCCACTGATTGTTGGCACAACTGGAGCGTGGCAGGGTCCAAACCATCAGCTCCAGAGGTCGGCTGAGAGAACTTTTGAGCAAACTTTCTAAACTCACGGATGATAAGTAGCAAGATCAGAAACCACATCAGCAAGATGACTAAGCCGAGATCAATCGCCAGTATGGATAACACTTTCTCTGTGAGTAGTTCCTGTATTGACATTTTTAACACCCAGAACAGTTAGTTTCTCTCGGGGTAAGTTTAGTTGTTACTGAAAAATGTGCCTATACTTTGAACAGGTTAGGGCTAGAAAAGCATGCTGTGAAAATATTAATCGTTGATGATAGCAAGGCGACCGTAGAGATAATTCGACGCGCATTAGAGGCGTTCGACTACCGCCGCTTAACAATTCAGACCGCTGAAAATGGAGTGAAAGCTCTAGAGATCGTTGAGAGCTGGCACCCTGATATTGTGCTGACCGATTGGTATATGCCGGAAAAAAGTGGCTTAGAGCTAACCAAAGAAATCATGCAGCTTAATCAAGGAATTAAGGTTGCGATGCTCACCACTGTCGATGACCCGCCACATATTAAACAAGCCGAAAACGCATGGGCCTTGTTCGTTCTATCGAAACCATTCGACGACGAAGCCCTGCATCGAGAGCTTCGCCCACTGGTATATGCCATAGAGCAGGGGCTATTGGATGCAGGTGAAGGAGTCGAAGTTCATGAAGAGCTCGCCCTTCCAAAACTCACTCAACTAGAAAAATTGCTGAAAAAGGCCGTCGGGGATGGCATCACCCTTAAAGCGATTCCGCAGCAACCGTTCGATGAAACCAAAGTGCCGTGCTTAATGGCGATCTATGCCGACCCCGATACTCAAAAACCTCGCGCGGTGGCGTTGCTCGATATGCATGCCATTTGCGTTATGGCGCAAGGCTCATCAAAAATTTCTCCCCAACAACTCAAACAGGCTCTAGGTAGCCAGACTTTGAGTAACGAGATGGCTGAAAGCTGTCAAAAGGTACTTGAAGCGTCATCGTTGGCATTTCTAGATAACCAAACCCGTAAGAGCTTGAAGTTGAAGAACGTCAGCTTTGTCGCCAAAGCCTTTGATAAGTTGGAAGTGCTGTATGGGAAAGGGGCTGACAAGCGCATCGATTTTTCCTGTGAGCTAAAAGGCTTCGAAGCAGGAAAAATCACCTTGGTTGGTTTTTAATTCCACACCTAACACACTTCTCTCCCTCAATTGCAGAACTAAGCTTGTGTCGAGTGATGCAAGTTGGTAATAATGTTACTTGTAACATTATTACCAACTCAAATGACGGCTCAATAAAAACTCTATGTCTCAACAAAATAAAAAGAACCGCACAACGCTTCAGGATGTCGCAGATAAAGTGGGTGTAACAAAGATGACGGTATCACGCTACATGCGTAGTCCAGAATCCGTGGCTGAAAAAACTCGCGTTAAAATCGCTGCAGTGATCGAGGAAGTAGGCTACATCGAAAACCGTGCCCCCGCTATGCTATCGAAGTCTTCCAGTAAAGCGATTGGTGTGCTGTTGCCATCATTATCAAACCAAATTTTTGCGTCTTTCGTACAAGGTATTGAAACCGTCACGCGTGCCAATGGCTATGAAACGTTGCTGGCACACTTTAGCTATGATGTAGAAGAAGAAGAGCGCAAGATTGCCTCTTTGCTGTCGTACCAAGTGGATGGACTTATCTTAACCGAGAGTCACCACACTCCGCGTACTTTGCAGATGATTAAGAATGCTGGTGTACCTGTGGTAGAAACGATGGAATTGCCGGAAGCGCCAATTGATATGGCGGTTGGATTGGACCACGTTGATGCGTCTTACCATGTTGTGAAGCGCATGATAGAAGCCGGCAAGCGTTCAATTGCTTACTTTGGCGCGCGATTGGATACTCGTACTCAGCTCCGTATGCAAGGCTATGATCGAGCGATGCAGGAAGCTGGGTTTGAGGTTAAACACATTCTTACCGAGGAGCACTCAAGCTTCTCGCTCGCCGATGCTCTGCTCGATAAAGCGCTTGCCGAGCACTCAGATCTGGATGGGGTATTTTGTACTAACGATGACATTGCGATTGGTACCTTACTCAGTGCCCAAAAGCGTGGGATTCAAGTGCCTCAGCAATTGTCGGTTGTGGGCTACAATGCGTTGGATATTGGCCAAACAATCAGTCCTAAACTGACCAGTGTCGATACACCCCGTTTTCAGATTGGTGAAAAGAGTGCCGAACTCCTATTGGCTCGCCTAAAAGGCGAAGAAGTAGAACAGCCCATTGTCGATATGGGCTACCAGATCACTGAAGGCGAGAGCATCTAATCGCTTTGAACGAGTAGGAACAACGTAAAAGGGCGAAGCCAATGGCTTCGCCCTTTTTGTCGTTATTGTCCCGTCCAGAAATATGTCTAGACGATAAAACTAGCCCCTTGCTCAGCGCTGGATACGTTATGTCGCATCACACTAAACAAGTTCCGCCCCCAAGTTTGCTGTTCAGATTCAGTGTTCGCGCTTAATGTTTCACGGCCACTGGTGTCTGTAAGGTTATTCAGTTCACCTGACTGACAATCAAGGCGGATAATATCACCATCACGAACCAAACCGATCGCTCCACCACGCAGTGCTTCTGGAGAAAGGTGGATAGCAGAAGGAATCTTGCCTGACGCGCCTGATAAGCGCCCATCTGTTACCAATGCCACTTGGAAACCGGATTTTTGCACATTACCTAGAATTGGCATTAGCTTGTGCAGCTCAGGCATACCGTTGGCTGCAGGGCCATTGTGAGTCACAACAACAATACAGTCTTGGTTGAGCTCGCCACGCTGATAGGCGGCTTCGACTTGATGCTGGCATTGGAACACTTTAGCTGGTGCTTCAATAATGCGTTGGTCTTCTTTCACAGCCGAGACTTTTACTACCGCATTACCCAAATTACCTTTTAGTACACGTGTACCGCCAGTTGCTTGGAATACCTTGTCTGGTGCTGCGATTACATCGCTATCGCCTGATTGCTGGCAAGCTACCCATTGCAGCTGACCGTTTTGGATCTCCGGTAAGCTCATTTGGCTGGCAAAGTCACCAAATGCTGGTGTTACGTCGCGGTGCAGTAGGTCAGATTGATCTAACCGTTGTAATAGTGCCGGTACGCCCCCCGCTTGCTGGAAGGCATTCATGTCCGCTGGTCCATTTGGATAGACGCGGGCGAGCAGCGGCACCACTTCAGACAGATCACTGATGTCTTGCCAAGTTAAGATAAGTCCAGCAGCGCGAGCGACCGCGACCATATGAATACTATGGTTGGTGCTGCCCCCTGAAGCCAGCAGTGCGATGATACCGTTGATGAGGCTCTTTTCAGTTACGACTTCCGATAATGGGCGGAAGTGCGCCGAACCTTCAGTCATGGATGCGATTTTCATGGCTGCGTGCTCAGTTAACGCTTGGCGAAGATCCGAATGCGGGTGAACAAAGGCGGACCCCGGTAGCATTAGACCCATGGCTTCAAAGACCAGCTGGTTGGTATTGGCAGTGCCATAGAAAGTACAGGTGCCCGGCGAGTGATAAGCGCGGCACTCCATATCGAGTAGCGCATCTTTACCCACTTCACCCGCAGCGTATTTCTGGCGAACATCGACTTTCTCTTCGTTGCTGATCCCCGTCGCCATTAAGCCTGCCGGTATAAATGCAGTAGGGAGGTGAGCATAAGAGAGGGCGCCCATCAGTTGCCCCGGAGCGATCTTGTCGCAGATCCCCAGCAGCAGAGTAGAGTCAAATACGTTATGGCTCAGGGACATCGCTGTCGACTGGGCAATTAAGTCTCTGGAAAACAGAGACATATCCATACCAGCTTGGCCTTGAGTCACCCCATCACACATCGCTGGAACACATCCTGCGACTTGCGCAGTATGACCATACTGAGCCAGTACCTGTTTGATTTGATCAGGGTAGTGCTGATAGGGCTGGTGGGCGCTGAGCATATCGTTGTAGGAGCTGATCAGTGCAACATTGGACTGAGTGAAATCGAGGATCGATTTTTTCTCGCTTGAGCAAGAAGCCGCCACCGCATGTGCTAGATTTCCGCAGGACAAACCTGCTCGGCCCTTGCCTAAAGCGGCTTGAGCTTGCGTGCGCTTGAGAAACTCAGTACGTGTTGCTTGGCTGCGGTTACGTAATCGTTCCGTCACCGCCAAAATTACAGAATGAGTCATTATGCTACCTCTTGGCTTTGCGTTAGGCCTGCGGCCGCACGCTCGACCACATCACTAATCTCACCATCAATGTTGATGACTAGAGTTTGTGGTTCATGGTCTGGGCGCTCTAAGGTTTCGAACTGGCTCTTCACCATGTTTTCCTTCATGAAGTGGCCTTGGCGCTTTCTCATTCGTTCAAGGATTAGCTCTTGATTGCCATCAAGGAACAGAAACGTCACGTTATGGTTGCCTTCACGGATTTGATCTCGGTACTTTTTCTTTAGTGCCGAACAAACAATGATGCCATGTTCGTTTTTGCTTTCTAAGCTATAAGCAGCATCACGGATACGTTCCAGCCACGGCTTACGATCTTCGTCATCTAGCGGTTGACCCGATGACATCTTTTGAATATTTGCTCGTGGATGAAGATCGTCTCCATCAATAAACTTACGCCCGAGCTTCTTTGCTAGATGCTCGCCAACGGTGCTTTTTCCGCATGCGCAGACGCCCATTACGATGACACTACTACCAGCCATAACCTATCCTCATAACAAATTTGCGCGTGATCCCAATTTTGGCATTCACTTAAAAATATGGGTTTATCTTATTCATGTTATCGGTAACATGTTACCGGTAACTAAAATAAATGTGAACTACAACACAAACAATAATTTTTGAAAGGTGAACTTATGGAGCAGCTAGCCCAAGCCTCTGACCCAACCTACTTACTGACGATTGCAGCCCTTGCTATTGCTGCGTTGTTGGTATTGATTATTAAACTGAAAGTGCACGCGTTCGCGTCTCTGACCATTGTCAGCTTGCTGACTGCGTTGGCGACTGGCGTTACGACAGACCAAGTTGTACCAACCATGATGGGAGGGTTCGGTGGAACACTTGCCTCGGTTGCATTGCTGGTTGGTCTTGGTGCCATGATTGGTAAAATTCTTGAAGTGACTGGCGGTGCAAAGGTGCTGGCAGATACTTTGATTGGTCGCTTTGGTAAAGAGCGCGCGCCATTCGCTTTAGGTGTAGCGTCACTCTTGTTCGGCTTCCCAATCTTCTTTGATGTCGGCCTTGTGGTGATGATGCCTATCATCCTAAGTGTTGCTGCGCGATTTGGCGGCTCTCCGATTAAATATGCTCTGCCATCTGCTGGTGCATTTGCGGTAATGCACGGTTTTGTTCCTCCACACCCAGGCCCAGTTGCAGCCGCGGATTTCCTAGGCGCGAATATTGGTTTGCTGCTAGTGGTAGGTATTCTCGTTGCTATTCCAACTTGGTACTTCGGCGCTTACCTATACGGCTTATATGCAGGTAAGAAATTTGATATCCCACTTTCGAAAGCGTTCTTCAACAGCGACACGGTAGTGGATGAGTCTAAGCTGCCTAAGTTCGGCACGGTAATGAGCATCCTTGTGCTGCCAGTCATTCTTATCTGTTTAGATACAGGCCTAAATACATTGGCAGTTGCTGGCGTGATTGACGGCAGCTCGCCGGTCGTGGAATTCCTGCGCATGCTAGGTAAAACACCTGTTGCATTGCTTATCACCCTGATGGTTTGTCTTGCGGTATTTGCCAAAGATTACGGCATGGCTAAGCTTGAAAAACTTTGTGGTGAGTCACTAGCCCCTATTTGTGGTGTGATTCTAGTAACTGGTGCGGGTGGCATGTTCGGTGGTGTACTTCGCGCGAGTGGCATTGGTGATGCACTGGCGGGTGTTCTAACTGACACAGGTATGCCAGTGATTGTTGCTGCATTTGTCATTTCAACCTGTTTGCGTGTGGCTCAAGGTTCTGCAACGGTCGCACTGACGACTACTGCAGCGTTGATTGCACCTGTTGTTGCAGCTTCAACTGGCCTGAGCGAACTCGATTTATGTTTTATCGTTATTGCAATTGCAGGTGGTGCAACGGTACTGTCTCACTTTAACGATTCAGGTTTCTGGCTGGTTTCGCGCTTGCTAGAAATGGATGAGAAGACAACATTGAAAACGTGGACCGTAATGGAAACCCTACTGGGTACTATCGCGTTCGTCATTGTTGCTACATTAAGCTTTATTCTTTAGAGGTTCTGCATGAAAACCATTGAACAACGATTAAGAGAAATCAAAATCGTCCCAGTTATTGCTATCAACGACGTAGCGCACGCGCTGCCGTTGGCGAAAGTGTTGGTAGAAAACGGTCTACCTTGTGCCGAAGTGACTTTCCGCACCGAGGCAGCAGCTGAGTCAATTCGTATCATGCGTGAAGCATACCCAGAGCTACTTATTGGCGCAGGTACCGTGTTAACAACAGAGCAAGTTGATATCGCAATTGATGCGGGTGTTGATTTTATCGTAAGCCCAGGGCTTAACCCAACGACAGTGAAATACTGTCAGCAACGTGGTGCGGTGATTGTTCCGGGTGTGAACAACCCAAGCCTTGTTGAGCAAGCTATGGAGATGGGTTTGAAGACCCTAAAATTCTTCCCAGCTGAGCCATCTGGCGGTGTGTCTATGCTAAAAGCACTGACAGCAGTCTACCCAGTTAACTTCATGCCAACTGGCGGTGTAAGCCCATCTAACGTAGCCGACTACCTAGCGCTGAAATCTGTCGTAGCCTGTGGCGGCACTTGGATGGTACCAACCGCTATGATGGATAACGGTGATTGGGAAGGTATCGCTGAGCTGGTACGTGCGATCAACTAGCGCTTAGTGATTCGATTGCCAAACAAAAGGGCCATCAACTTAGGTTGATGGCCCTTTATTATGTCTAATGACTTACTACGGTTTAGCGCATAGTAACGAACTCTTCAGAGCCTGTTGGGTGGATAGCAACAACAGAGTCGAAGTCTGCTTTGGTTGCGCCCATCTTCATAGCAACACCGAAGCCTTGAATCATTTCATCGACCGTGAAGCCGATGCCGTGTAGGCCAACAACCGTTTCTTCTTCACCAGCACACACTAGCTTCATCTTACAAGGTTGACGGTGCTTGGTAACGGCTGTGTACATTGCCGTAAAGCCAGAGGTGTATACCTTGATGTTATCTTTGCCGTACTTCTCTTCCGCTTCTTGAGTGGTTAAGCCGATAGTGCCAATTGGCGGGTGGCTAAACACCACCGTTGGAACTAAGTCGTAGTCCATCTTAGCGTTTGGCTTGTTGTTAAATAGGCGCTCAGATAGCTGACGACCTGCTTTAACCGCAACTGGAGTTAGTTCGATACCGCCTTCCATGATGTCACCAACACAGTAGATACCAGGCACGTTAGTCGCTTGGAATTCGTCTACTTTGATGTAACCACGGTCGTTGGTTGCCACACCTGTTGAAGCTAGGTTGATAGCATCAGTCGCAGGGTGACGACCAATTGCCCAGATCAGTTGGTCAACGTTTTGAGTGTTACCGTTTTCTAGGTGCAGAGTCAGGCTGCCGTCTGATTCTTTTACCACTTCTTTCGGTACTGAGTGTGTATGCAGGGTTGGGCCTTCTGCTTCCATCACTTCGACCAGTGTTTCGATGATCATTGGGTCAAAGCTACGTAGTGGTGACTCTTTACGGCAGAATAGGTGTGTTTCAGTACCAAGCGCGTTCAGTACGCCTGCGATTTCAACCGCAATGTAACCGGCACCGATAACCGCAACACGCTTAGGTTGCTCGTTTAGCTCGAAGAAACCGTTTGAGTCGATGCCGTACTCAGCACCTGGAATGTTTGGAATAGTCGGGCGGCCACCTACTGCGATAAGAATGTGGTCTGCCGTGTAGTGTTCACCGTTTACTTCAACCGTTTTCTCATCGACAAACTTAGCGAAACCTTTGATAACATTTACTTTGTTGTTACCAAGTACACGGTCGTAAGATTGGTGGATACGGCCAATGTAGGCTTGGCGACTTTCAACTAGCTTGCTCCAGTCAAAGCCTTTTACATCCACATCGAAGCCGTAATCTTCTGCGTATAAATGCATCGCTTCAGCGATTTGAGCACCGTGCCACATTACTTTTTTAGGCACACAACCAACGTTCACACAGGTACCACCTAGGTCTTGTGCTTCAATCAGTGCTACTTTTGCGCCGTACATTGCTGCGCGGTTTGCTGATGCGATGCCGCCTGAGCCGCCACCGATACAGATGTAATCAAAATGAGTCGCCATGACTTTCTCCGAGCTTAGTTATTCTTTATTGCTAACAAATACATTGGGGTCACCTCAAGTGATCTCAAGGTGACCAACAGTAATCCTATACTCCTATCATAAGTCGAGAATGGCTATTTCCTAAATGGAAAAAAGTGACATTACTTATGACAAATAGCGATGAGAGGCTAAGAAAGCGGAATAAGGGGTTATTCCGCTGATTTTTCACCCGTAAAGCGCTTTGTGATGGGAAGCAAAGCGCCAGCTAGAATGATTAGCCGCAGCAGTTAGCAGGACCGCAGCCGCTTTGCGCTTGGATATCTTTGCCTTCACCAACATAGGTGTTGGTTAGATAGAAGCTCGAGAACTTCTTATCGAAGTCGCTAGAAACGGTTTTCTCGGCCAAACCAGTGTCCAGCAGGTTGTTTTGCCATGCTTGCATTTTTGGTAGTCCACAGAAAAAGTCGTAACCCGAGTGCGCCTTAACCAGCGCCGCGCGGTGCAATAATGGCAGCCAAGCCATATCGACGTTGCTTAGGTTATCTGATTTAAAGAACTTAGTGTCGCCAGACAGTTGCTTTTCTGCTTTTTTGAACGCAGTGATAAGCTTTTCTGCGCGTTGCTCAAAGGTTTCTTTGTCTTTGCTGCTCATCGTGCCGCATTGTGCAAGGTAGTGTTTGGAACCTAAGTAGCTCCATGCGCGATCAAGTGCGCGCTGCTCATTGGTGACACCTTGCTCAAGTGGGCCGTACTCATCTTCGATGTATTCGATGATGGCATCCGATTCAAACAGCGTTGTACCCGATTCCGTTACCAAGATTGGCACTTGGCCATTGGGTGAAATGTCTAAAAACCACTGTGGTTTGTTTTTTAGTTCGATGTATTCAATCTCGTATGGGATTTTCTTCGCTTCAAGAGCGGCAGTAACACGTTGAACAAATGGGCAAATTTTAAAGCTAACAATTTTAATCATGGTCTGAATTCCTAAATCTGAGGTATTTACATAACCTAAGACGCTATGGAAGTTCAAAAGACGAAATTATTGGGTAAAAATAAAAAATTATTTTGGGAGCGTCTATAAAAAAGGCGTAACTTCAATCGGTTACGCCTTAATGAAATATTCCATTCTTGGGGGGCGGTTACTCTGGAACAATCCATTCCACTTTAAAGTGGCCAGTTGCAGGGGCAATGGCCTCTTTCAAGAAAGGCAAAATCTGTTTCATTTGGCTTTCTAGCTTCCATGGGGGATTGATGACAATCATTCCTGAAGCTGTCATGCCGCGCTCATTGGTGTCTGGTGAAACACCTAACTCGATTTGCAGGATTTTACGAATACCGAGCCCTTCTAGGCCTTCCAACATGTCTTCGATATCGCAGCGGTTAACCACTGGGTACCAAATCGCATAGATCCCTGTAGCCCAGCGCTTATGACTTTGTGCGATAGCCTGAACGACATCTCGATATTCTTTCGCAAGCTCGTACGGTGGGTCGATAAGTACCAGACCACGGCGCTCTTTTGGTGGCAGGCTGGCTTTCAGGCGTTGGAAACCGTCTTCTTTATAAATCGATACTTGGCGGTCGCGGTGAAACTCTTGTTCAAGCAGTGGGTGATCGCTTGGGTGCAGCTCGGTCAGAACCATGCGATCTTGTTGGCGCAAATGGGCGCGAGCAACGCGTGGTGAACCAGGGTAGTAGCGTAATGCATCGCCTTTGTTGAGTGCCTTTATCGACTCAAGGTAGCTTTGAATGTCTTCTGGGATGTTGTTTTGTTGCCAAACACGTGCAATACCTTGTTTGTATTCACCTGTCTTTTCTGACCACTCATGCGTTAAGTCGTAGCGACCAACACCAGAGTGTGTATCGTGGTAGACAAAAGGCTTTTCTTTCTGTTTCAGAGAATTAAGAATAAGGCTTTGAACAATGTGTTTTACCACGTCAGCATGGTTGCCTGCGTGGAAGCTGTGGCGATAACTTAACAAAATAACACTCTCAAATGGGTGCAAAGAATAATAGTCGATAGTATACGTTACTATTGAAAATTGCTGAACCTACCTATATTTAGTATTTAAGAACGATTAAGACCGAACTACAAATAACTAAGACGAACCCGTCAGTTCGCTTCCCCAATAAAAGGAAAGATTTATGTCGAACCCACTTCTTAGCTTCACCGATTTGCCTCCATTTTCAGAAATTAAGCCAGAACATGTAAAGCCTGCGGTAGAAAAAGCGATCGCGGATTGCCGTGCAAAAATAGAGCAAGTGTTGGAAGGCAATACGCAGCCTAGCTGGGACAACTTAATTGCACCGATTGAAGAAGTGGATGATCGTCTAAGCCGTATTTGGTCGCCAGTTAGCCATATGAATTCTGTCGTTAACAGTGACGAACTGCGTGAAGCTTACGAAAGCTGTCTACCTCTGTTATCGGAGTACGGCACGTGGGTAGGTCAGCACAAAGGGCTATTTGAAGCCTACAAGAGCATTAAAGCGAGCGATGAGTTTGCCACGCTCACTCAAGCTCAGAAGAAAACGGTCACGGATTCGTTGCGTGATTTTGAGTTGTCGGGCATCGGCTTACCAGCTGATGAGCAACACCGTTACGGTGAGATCAGCAAGCGCATGTCTGAGCTAGGTTCGCAGTTCTCAAACAATGTGTTGGATGCCACTATGGGCTGGAACAAACACATCACAGATGAAAAAGAACTGGCAGGCTTACCGGAATCGGCATTAGCCGCAGTGCAAGCGGCAGCAGAAGCTAAAGAGCTTGAAGGCTACCTACTGACACTAGACATGCCGTCTTACCTGCCTGTGATGACTTATTGTGACAATCAAGAGTTGCGTAAAGAGCTGTACGAAGCGTACGTAACGCGTGCGTCTGATCGTGGTCCAAATGCGGGTAAGTGGGACAACAGTGAGATCATCGCTGAGCAACTTAAACTGCGCCACGAGATTTCGCGCATGCTTGGTTTCAACACATACAGCGAAAAGTCATTAGCGACTAAGATGGCGGAAACTCCCGCGCAAGTACTGGGTTTCTTGAACGACCTTGCCGTGAAAGCGAAACCTCAAGGTGAGCGTGAAGTAGAGCAGCTGCGCCAATTCGCTAAGAACGACTTTGGTGTAGAAGAGCTGAACCTATGGGACATCGCTTACTACAGCGAAAAACAAAAGCAGCACTTATTCCAGATCTCTGATGAAGAACTGCGCCCTTATTTCCCTGAAGAGAAAGCGATTAGTGGTTTATTTGAAGTGCTTAACCGCGTATTTGGTATGAGCGTAAAAGAAAAGCAGGGCGTTGATACTTGGCATGACTCGGTTCGATTCTTTGAGATTTTCGATGCTGAAGGCCAGTTGCGTGGTAGCTTCTATCTAGACTTGTATGCACGTGAGCATAAGCGTGGCGGTGCTTGGATGGATGATTGCCGCGGTCGTCGTATTACTCAGTCGGGTGAACTGCAATCTCCTGTGGCTTACCTTACCTGTAACTTCAACAAGCCTGTTGGCGACAAACCAGCGCTATTTACTCATGATGAAGTCGTAACTCTGTTCCACGAATTTGGCCACGGTATTCACCATATGCTAACGCAAGTCGATGCGGGAGCAGTGTCGGGTATCAACGGTGTTCCTTGGGATGCGGTTGAGCTGCCAAGTCAGTTTCTAGAAAACTGGTGTTGGGAAGAAGAAGCACTAGCCTTTATTTCTGGTCACTATGAATCGGGTGAAGCTCTGCCAAAAGAGATGCTCGATAAGATGTTAGCTGCGAAGAACTTCCAATCAGCGATGTTTATTTTGCGACAGCTTGAATTCGGTTTGTTCGACTTTACGCTGCACACGGAATTTGACCCAGAAATCGGCCCGCGAGTGCTAGAAACTCTGGCGGACGTGAAATCGAAAGTGGCAGTACTGCCAAGCTTAGAGTGGAACCGATTCTCTCACAGCTTTGGTCATATCTTTGCGGGTGGTTACAGCGCTGGTTACTACAGCTACCTATGGGCTGAAGTCTTGTCGTCGGATGCATTCTCTCGCTTTGAGGAAGAAGGTATCTTCAATACTGAAACTGGCCAGAGCTTCTTGAATAATATTTTAGAGATGGGTGGCAGTGAAGAACCGATGGAGTTGTTTAAACGCTTCCGTGGTCGTGAGCCACAAATTGATGCCTTGTTGCGCCATTCTGGAATTGAAGCGTAATAGCAGTGCTTAATCGCTAACAATCAGTAATGAAAAGCCCACCAGTCGGTGGGCTTTTTTGTGTTTAGGTATTCAGGCTGTGAGATGAACTCGGCTTAAAGAAACTTACTGCGTAGCCATTTGTCGGCTGAAAGAGGTCCCGGCCCCCACACCACGAAGATCAAAATCATTAACCCCCATAGCTGGTGGTCGTAGAAACCTTTTTCCCAAAGGAGTGGGTAGGAAACCACGGCAATGATGTTAAACACAAATAAGATAGCGCCCATTGGTCTAGTGAGCAGGCCTAGTGCAACGAATACTGGCAGAATAAGCTCTGCAGCCGTACCCATGTAAGCGGCGAGTTGCCAAGGTAGGATCGGGACTTGGTACTCGTATTCAAAGAGATACAGCGTGCTGTCCCAAGAGGCGATTTTAACGAGTCCGGAGTTAAAGAATACCCAAGCGACCCAAAGTCGGCAGAAAAGCAGCAGCAGTGGTACAAATCCACATTGCAGTTTGGACACTAAGCTGTCGTATGTTTCGGCGAGGTTTTTTATAGAATTTGTCATCGCTCTGTCCTTATTCGTGGGAAAGGGTGAAGCCAGCAATAAGGGCTAGCTCAATCAGGCCATTCAATTGGCCAAGTAACTCGGCTGGAACATCAGCCAAGCATTGCCCAGCCTGTAAGTGGCTAAGCAGTTGAAATTGGGTTTCTGGCAGCGATTTGCTGTATGGGGTGCCTTGGGAATCACATGCGATCACACCTTGCTCAGCTTGATTGATTTCTAAGCCGTCGAATTGTTGGTTCAAAATGGCAAGCTGCAAAGAGAACACTGCATACTGTGAAGCATACGCAATCACACTAGGCTGAAGATGGAATCGCAGTTGGCCGTGTAATTCGGGGGCAATTTGGCTGAGTTCACTCAGCGGGCGGACGTCAGTGGCCAAATCGAGAGAGTTAAATTGTTGTTGAGCGAGGTCTATCGACCATTCGAAACGAGCCACCTCTGTTGCATAGGGCGCCGCTTCTAATACCGCAGGAAATTGCTCAATAGTACGAGCGAAATGCTCACCATAATGACTGACGTCACCTTGAGTCAGTGGGTAGCCGAGGACATGCTGACGTGCCAGCTGAGCAAAACATTCTTCGCCAAGCAATTGCTCGACCATAGGATAGGTGGCACTCAGCACTTCACTCAAACTGATCACAAAGTTATTGCGGTAGATTTGCATCCGTTCATCAGCGCTGAATAAATCGCTAACGACATGGCATTCTTCTCCTGTGGCCTGATAATGCAGCGCTTTAGCAAACTGGCCCTGCAATTGTGCAAGTGAAACCGTCATGACGCTTGCCTCTTGAGTTGCTCAATATGCAAAAGCAGATCGCTGGCTTTACTGGCTTCGTGCAGCAGCACTTGCGGTTCTGGGATATCGAGATCCCATTCAATTAGCGTATGCCTCGCACCGTGCTGCGTGGTCCACTTTTCAAATAGGTGCCACACTTCTTGGCTGACTGGTCGGCTGTGGGTATCAATCCATATTTTACCTTTTTCAAGCTCCTTAACGGTAAAACCAGCTAAGTGAATTTCATCGACGGCATGGGCCGGAATGGCATTGAGATAGGTGTCGCAGTCGAAACCGTGATTGAACGCTGAGACGTGCACGTTATTGAGATCAAGCAACAGCCGACAATCGGTACGCTTATGCACTTCGGCTAGAAACTCCCATTCCGAAATAGTGGAATGGTTAAATTTCAAATAGCTGGATGGGTTTTCAATCAACAACTCACGACCCAGCGTGTCTTGTACTTCCAGTACATTTCGGCAAAAAACTTGCAAAGCTTCTTCTGTGTAGGGTAGTGGAAGTAAATCGTTGAAATAGACGCCGCCATTCTCGCTCCAGCTCAAATGATCAGACACTAGGAAGGGGTTAATGTCGTTAATCAGCTCTTTGAGCTGGGCGAGATGTGATTGGCTAACTCGCTCGACACTACCGAGTGACAAGCCGATGCCATGGCAGCTGATTTGATATTGATTGGACATCGCCCTGAGTGCTTTGCGCGCCGACGAATGCGGCTGAAAGTAATTCTCGCTATGAATTTCCAACCAATCCAGCATTGGCGGTTGGGAAGCGAAAAACTCAAGGTGAGGTGTGCGTAAACCAACCCCAACTTTATTGTGATAAGTGGCATGCGACACGGCGATAATCCTAATTTAATGTTGTAGAAGCTAACGGCAGATAGAAACAAGCAATCAGTAGAAATAAATCAGGTGTGCTGGTTGAGCGTCAGCACACCTTAGATTACTTATTTGCAGAGCTTGCTTAAGCAGACTCGGTGCTACCACCAGTAAGTTTGCCACACAGTCCTTTAGGAACGACTACGAACGCATCTTTTTGGTTATCTTCTTTTGCAGTACCTGCACAAGAGCTTGTTTTAGTTGCACAATCATTTTTACCTGCTTTAGAAACGCCGTAGCATTTTTCTTTTTCAGCAGCGACAGCAGGAGCGGCAGTAAGCATAGTGCCACCTAGAGCAAGAAGACCAGTAACAGCAGCGGTAACAGCAAGATTAGACTTTTTCATAGTAATTTCCTCAGACTTTATTCCTTTGTTTGATTGAGCAAGTGAATCATCAGGTAATTCATCAACTTGCTTAAATTAAAGGATAGAAAATGCGCTGAAAAACTTTCACAAAAGTTATGTTTTATTATCAATTTATTTCAAATTTTAATTTAACTTATTGATTTAGTGTGTAAAAAATCAGCGAATTTTTTATCGTTTTTTGTCTGATATCGGTGAGTTGTTTAGGTTATAATCACCGTCCATGTATAAATAACCAGTAGCTTAGCCATGATAGATCCCAACCTTTTAATCGACGGTCTCAACGATAAACAACGTGAAGCTGTCGCTGCGCCGTTAGAGAATTTGTTGGTGCTTGCGGGTGCGGGTAGTGGTAAGACTCGCGTCTTAGTACACCGTATTGCGTGGCTGATGTCGGTCGAGCAAGCCTCTCCGTTTTCCATTATGTCGGTCACCTTTACTAACAAAGCGGCAGCAGAAATGCGCGGTCGTATTGAAGAACTGATGATGGGCAGCGCATCTGGCATGTGGAACGGTACTTTTCATGGCATCTGTCACCGTATTCTTCGAGCGCACTATCTTGATGCCAAGCTACCGGAAGATTTTCAAATCATCGATACCGATGACCAGATTCGCCTATTGCGTCGCTTAATCAAAGCACAGAACCTAGATGAAAAGCAGTGGCCAGCTAAGCAAGCGGCATGGTGGGTTAATGGCAAGAAAGATGAAGGGTTACGCCCGAGCCACATTGATGCCTACCACGATCCGGTGACGCAAACGTACCTGCAGCTTTACTCGGCATATCAAGAAGCCTGCGATCGTGCTGGCCTGGTCGATTTCGCGGAAATTCTGCTGCGAGCACACGAGTTACTGCGTGATAAAAAACACATTCGTGAGCATTACCAAGCGCGCTTTAAACATATTTTGGTTGACGAATTTCAAGATACCAACAACATTCAGTATGCGTGGCTACGTATGATGGCTGGGCCTGAATGTCACGTAATGATCGTTGGTGATGACGACCAGTCTATCTACGGCTGGCGTGGTGCTAAAGTCGAAAACATTGAAAAATTCACTGTTGAATTTCCAAGCGTTAATACGATTCGCCTCGAGCAAAACTACCGCTCGACCAAAACTATTCTGGAAGCCTCGAATACCCTGATTGCTAATAACACTGAGCGTATGGGTAAAGAGCTGTGGACAGAGGGTAAAGAGGGTGAGCCCATTTCGGTTTATTCTGCTTACAACGAGCTAGACGAAGCACGCTTTGCGGTCAGCAAGATCAAAGAGTGGCAGGATAAAGGTGGAGCTCTGAACGACTCTGCAATGCTATACCGAAATAACGCCCAGTCACGCGTGTTGGAAGAAGCGTTAATTCAAGCGGGCTTACCTTACCGAATCTATGGCGGCATGCGATTCTTCGAGCGTCAGGAAATCAAAGACGCTTTAAGTTACCTGCGTTTGATGGCTAACCGTAACGACGACGCAGCATTTGAGCGAGTAGTGAATACCCCAACACGTGGCCTTGGTGATAAAACGCTAGAGACCATTCGTTTTGCGGCGCGAGATCGCGGCGCGACAATGTGGGATGCCTCTCAAGCTCTTTTGGACGAACAAGTGTTACCAGGCCGTGCTGCGGGAGCATTAAGTCGCTTTATTGAGCTGATTAATGCCCTGGAAGACGATTCGGTAGAAATGCCACTGCATGAGCAGACTGACCATGTGATCAAGTACTCTGGTTTGTATGCCATGTATGAGCAGGAAAAAGGTGAAAAGTCCAAGGCGCGTATTGAGAACTTGGAAGAGCTTGTGACCGCAACTCGCCAGTTCGAGAAGCCGGAAGAAGCGGAAGAAATGACCTTGCTAACGGCCTTCTTAACTCACGCGGCGTTGGAATCCGGTGAAGGGCAGGCAGATGAATTTGAAGATGCCGTGCAATTGATGACGCTGCACAGTGCAAAAGGTCTAGAGTTCCCAATGGTGTTTATGGTTGGGGTCGAAGAAGGCATGTTCCCAAGCCAGATGTCTGCGGAAGAAGCGGGGCGTTTAGAAGAAGAGCGTCGCTTATGTTATGTAGGAATGACGCGTGCAATGGAAAAGCTCTACATTACTTATGCCGAGATGCGTCGTCTTTATGGTCAGGACAAATATCACAAACCGTCACGCTTTATCCGTGAACTGCCAGAAGGCTGTTTAGACGAAGTACGTATGAAAGCCCAAGTCAGTCGCCCAGCGAGCAGTGGTCGCTTTAGTCAGACTGCGGTGAAAGAGAACTTCAATGAAACCGGCTTTGCACTTGGTTCACGCGTGATGCACCCTAAGTTTGGTGAAGGTACCATCATTAACTTTGAGGGCAGTGGCCCACAAGGCCGCGTACAAGTTGCTTTTAATGGTGAAGGGATCAAGTGGTTGGTCACGGCGTATGCGCGGCTAGAAAAGCTGTAAAGCCTTCACGTACCTAACTGTTAATAAAAAAGAGCTGCCATTGGCAGCTCTTTTACTATTGAGTCGAGTCTATTACAGCGCAGCCAGTGCCGCGTCGTAGTTTGGCTCTTCAGTGATCTCTGCTACTAACTCGCTATGAGTGATCAGGCCTTCTTCATTGATGCACACGACTGCGCGTGCGGTTAGGCCAGCCAATGCACCTTCTGCGATCGCAACACCGTACGCTTGAGCAAAGTCAGGAGAACGGAACGTTGAAGCGTGTTGTACGCCTTCAATGCCTTCTACTTCGCAGAAACGGCCTGCTGCAAATGGGAGGTCAGCCGAGATGCATAGCACAACCGTGTTGTCTTGGTTAGCTGCTTTCTCATTGAACGCACGGACGCTTTGAGCGCACACTGGCGTATCGATGCTTGGGAAGATGTTTAGAATAACTTTCTTTCCTTTGAGCGCCTCAAGAGTCAGCTCTGAAAGGTCGCCTGCAGTAAGAGAAAAGGAAGTGGCTTGAGTGCCTTTCGCAGGGAAAGAGCCAGAAAGGGGTACAGCAGCGCCTTGAAAAGTTACATTTGACATGATAATAGTCCTTATTATGTGTGTGGTTATGAAACTGATTGAATTTCATGGCAACTACATTACGTAGAGATGGCCAAGAAGTGAACCGTGAAAGTGTGAATTTTTATGTGAGAGAGGGGATTTATCCCATTTAAGTTGGATAGAAATCCACAGGGGTAAAGATAGTAGGATTAAAAAAGAAAAACCCCGAGAGCTTGCGCTCATCGGGGTCGTAGTCTTACTCGCAGCAATCCGGCTACTAAGTGTGCTCCATGCATCTAATCCATGATAGTGTGCTGTAATCCTTCAGCGTATTCCTTTCGTCGCCATCCTAGCGGTGTCCATGACCTTATCCTGGTCTGCCAACAATCCTCGTTAGCGCGCTTCACTTGTTCCTTGAGCGGTGTCCCTTACATCATCCTGATGTTCAGTCCTTTCCTCGTCCAGAGGTGTCCATTGTCTTTCCTTAGTAGCAACCATCCTAGTTACTATTGCGTCCATTCAATGTCCATTTCGCTATCCATGCCGATTATTCATCCTAAATAATCGAATCTTCATCCTGAAGATAACCAAGTCCGTGGCTTTTTCCTGTTCCGTGTCAGACTCCTTCCGACAGGGTTAATATTATCGATTCCTGATTTATCAGCAACGCACTCAGTATAAATACTTGACTCAATAGAGTGGTTAATAACTAGTCATGTCCATTTGAATCAATGGGTTATGTTTTTTTATATTCTTTTATCTGTAGTAAAAAGAGAGTTTTACTCACCCTCTTGTGCGAGATCTCGCACAAGAGGGTGAGCGGATCGAGTAATGTATGTGATCAGTGGCCTATCGCTGTCCCTTCTCGGCGTGGGTCGGCTGCGCCTTCTAATCCATCTTTAGTCAATCTAATTGCATGAATACCCGAATTTAGGTCGCGTACATTAACGTCAAAGCCCATTTTCTCTAGCTCAGGTTTAAGCGTTTCCGCAGATGTCCCTTGTTCTACATCCAACTCACCAAAGCGGTTGAGTAAGCGCGGTTGATTAGCTGCTTGCTGAATATCCATGTCCCACTGAGTGTGGGCAATAATGGTTTGTGCGACATAGCCGATGATGCGACTGCCACCGGGAGAGCCTATAGCCATATAAGGCTTGCCATCTTGCATCATGATTGTCGGTGCCATTGATGAACGTGGGCGCTTGCCTGGTTCTAACCGATTAGCGATTGGCTTGCCGTCACTATGTGTGCGGAAAGAAAAGTCAGTCAGTTCGTTATTGAGTAAAAAGCCGTTCACCATTAAGCGTGAACCAAAGGCATTCTCAATAGTGGTGGTAATGGATACCACGTTGCCGTCTTGGTCGACGACATTAAAGTGACTGGTTGAAGGGAGTTCAATCGACTCATCTTGGCTGAGTTTCATAGCGTGAGCCCAAGGAGGGTTACCCGCAGGGGCCGACTCTAACGCTTTGCCCGGAGTAATCAGCTTTGCACGGTCTTTCATGTAGCTTGTATCAAGTAAACCTTGGGTTGGCATAGGAACAAAATCTTGATCGGCCATGTACAGGCCTCGGTCAGCGAACGCGAGACGGGAAGCATCGGCAATCACCTGCCAAGATTTCGCACTGTTGGCTCCCCATGAACGTAGATCAAACTGTTCGGTCATTGCCAGAATTTGCCCAACGGTCAGCGCGCCTGAACTTGGTGGCCCCATGCCACATACCTGATAGCTTTGATACGGTGAACATACCGGTTCTCGCTGTTTAATTTGGTAACTGTCGAAATCGACTTGAGCCAGCACGCCTGGGTTACCCGGGGCGTTTTTTACTGTATCTATGATATTCTGCGCGATGTCGCCTTGGTAGAAGGCTTTCGCCCCTTGCTCAGCAATAGCCGTTAAGGTTGCGGCGTACTCTGGGTTTTTCAGTAAGGTCCCTGCTTGCTTGGGCTGGCCATTATCATCGAAGAAATAGGCTTTAGTAGCCGCAAAGCGGCTTAAGCGTTGTTGGTCTTTGTCGATCAGCGTAGCGAGACGTGGACTGATTTCGAAGCCTTGTTCAGCCACTTTGATCACAGGAGCAATCAGCTTTGCCCATTCTAGCTTGCCGTACTTTTGGTGGGTATCCCACATCAATTGAACAGTACCCGGCGTCGCAACAGAGCGGCCACCGACCACGGCGTCATAGAACTTCATGGGTTGACCCGATTCATCCAGGAACAACTTGGGTGTTGCGTTGAGCGGGGCTGTTTCTCGGCCATCGTAACTGGTGAGCTGATTGTTCTTCGCGTCCCAGTACACCAAGAACGCGCCGCCACCAATACCCGAAGACTGTGGCTCGACTAGCCCCAGCATCAGCTGTACGGTCACCATAGCATCAATCGCGTTGCCGCCTTGTTTGAGGATATCGGCGCCTGCCTGAGTTGCGATAGGGTTGGCCGCTGTCACCATCCAATCACTGGCTTTGACCAGAGATTTCTTTTCGAAACCAGAACTGTGTTCTGGAGCGACGGCATCGGCAGCTTGATTAGCCCAACTGACTTGGGATGCGAGTAGAGCCCCGCAAGTTACGATGAGCTTTTTGTTCCACAGCATCGTGTTCTCCTTGTTATTATTTTCTGAGACATGGTTTTTTAAGACTGAAACAGAGGTATCAGTTTTCAGAGACAGATTGGCAGTGGATATTGAGCAGGTCTAGCCCTTTGTTATCAAATTGTAAGCGTGATTCAAGTTTGCGAATTAGCCGACCAGCGACAGGATTGACTGAATAAAGATGCTGACGCCAATGGTGCTAAAGATTAGGCCGCAAACCGCATCTATATACACGCTGGCCTTAAGCAACTTAGTTTGTAACTTGGCGGTCGACAGAACCCAAGCCAGTAGCGAAAACCACAGCATAGATAAACCAAATAGGATCACTAGCGCGATGCCTTTTCCAACCAACGACATACCCGCTGGAACTAAGCTCGACATCAAGCTGACAAAAAACACTAAGGCTTTTGGATTAAGGATGTTAGTGGCGAATCCACGTGAGAATGCTTGGCGTTTGTTGCTCAATAGCAAATGCGGCTTAACCGTAGGTTGTGAGCCATCGTTTGGTTGTCGCAGTCGAGCTGTGGTGGCTGTCAGTGCACCGTAGCCCAAGTAGGCTAAGTAACTACCTCCAGCTAATTGCAATAAGGCAAACAGAGTAGGGTGCTGGTGCACTAAGTAGCTAACGCCTGTCAGGCTCAGTAATGAGTGAAGTAAGATGCCAACCGACAGCCCCAAAGCAATATACAAACCCGTTTGTCGTCCATAACGAGTGGCGTTTTGTACCACTAAGGCGAAATCTGGTCCTGGGCTCATTAACGCGATGAAATGGACGCTGGCTAAGGTGAGTAAAATAGTGGTTTCGTTCATGGGTGTGGTACTTGTAAGCAGATTAATGGCTCAGAGTGTGCCACAACCCAAAGTACCGCGATTGTAAATTATTGACAGCCGCTAATATAAGAAGGGGAAACACCATAAGTCATTTTAAATGCTTTGCTGAAATGAGCTTGATCGTAAAAGCCAACTTGATGGGCGACTTGTGTGCCTTTGCAGCCCGATTTGAGTAGTTTCATTCCCTGCTCTAAGCGTAGGCGGCTCAGCCATGCATAAGGGGTAAAGCCAGTTTTGGCCTTAAAGTGGCGCTGAAACTGGGTTGGACTGAGTTGGCATAAATCGGACAGCTGGTCTAATCGTACCGCTTGGTCGAGGTTCGCCAGTAAGTAGTCTTTTAAGGTTGCCAGCGATTGATTACCCAGCGCAATCGGATCTTTTTGTTGGACGGATCCATAATGGGTAAATAAATGGCTAAGTCCTTGGTAAGGTAGGCAATCTTTCTCTAGTTGGCTGAGGTTATCTTGGCTTAATGCACGATGAAGGTTAAATAATTGTGAAAAAACAGCTCGATCCGAGATGATCAACTGATTAAAGCGCATCATTTGACCACTTTGCTTAAGATCGGCCAGATCGCTCAGCCAGTGTGGTTCGATCGCAAAGACACGGACTTGGTAGCCAGAATCAAGTTGGGAGTGCCCATCGTGCAGTTCGTCTGGCGGCATAATCACAATCTGCCCACTTCCGACATGATGACTGCTGCCTTTGGTGTGGAACTTCTGTTCACCTTGGGTGATTAAGCCAATATGGTAATCCAAGTGATAATGGCGCTGAAATGCGAACTTGTGGTAATTCGCCTCAATTAAATTGAGCGAGCTATCGGCGGTGTTGTAGTAGTGAACAGTATCCATGCACGAAAAAGCTTGGTTAGAATATAACCAAGCTTATCTTTCAAATTTGAACTTGTCTTGTAAAAAACGATCAATTCGAACAGTGGTTACTTCGATACTTGATTAGCACGCTTGGTTTTCTTGTTATTACGTAAACCATCGAAGCTAAATACCACCAGTGCGCCCCAGATAAAGGCGAAAGTGATGGCTTTGTCTGGGGTAAAATCTTCACCGTAGATCAGCACGGCTAATAAGAACATCAAGCTTGGGCCTATGTATTGGAAGAAGCCCAGAGTCGACAGCTTTAAACGCGTGGCCGCGCCAGTAAAGCACAGTAGTGGTAGGGTGGTCACTACACCTGCGGCGATCAGGAGCAGGTTGAGCGTCATTGGGTTGTCTGCGAAGCTGGATGTGGCCGAGTCGGCAATAAACAGTAAGTAAACCAACGCTGCTGGTAGCAACACTAAGGTTTCAACGAACAAACCTGTTTGTGCATCTAGGCTGACTTTTTTACGCAGCAGCCCGTAGAGGCCAAAAGTCATCGCAAGCGCAATTGCCACGACAGGCACTGAGCCAAACGCAATCAGTTGGACTAATACGCCACATGCGGCTAACGCAACCGCAAACCACTGCAGCTTTCTTAGTCTTTCGCCTAAGAAAATCATTCCGAGCAACACGTTTATCAATGGGTTGATGTAATAGCCCAAGCTGGCATCCAGCATATGATTCGCGTTCACCGCCCAAATGAAAATTAACCAGTTTATGCCAACTAGGACTGCCGTTGTCACGAGGTAGATCATCTTGGTCTTTGACTTCATTACACCGCGCACACTTCGCCAGCGACGGCTAAAGTGCAGCAATCCTGCTAGCAAGAAAAATGACCACACTACACGGTGGCTCAGAATTTCAAATGCGGAGACTTCACCGAGCGCTTTGAAGTAGATCGGGGCGATACCCCACATGGTGTAAGCGCCAATCGCGAGTAACACGCCTTGGCGTGCTCTTTGTTGTTCTTCTAATGTCATGGAACGTCACAGTGCAAAGTGATTAGGATGGATAGGTCAGTATACGAGGGCGGTGCAGATTCACCTAACAATTTGCGGTTTTATTCACCCCAATTCCCCACTACAATGTGCCCCTTACGTATGTAACGCACCCGTAGATATTCAACTGAGATAATTCATGACCTCGACACTGTTAGCCCAGCAACCAGAAGCGGAAGCGCCTACGCCGCAAGGCATCTTAGAAGATGTATTTGGCTATCAAAGTTTCCGTGATGGTCAGCTTGAGGTCATCGAAGCGGCAGTCAACGGCCTAGACAGCCTAGTGATTATGCCAACCGGTGGCGGTAAGTCGCTGTGTTACCAAATTCCGGCATTGGTGCGCTCTGGTTTAACCTTAGTGATTTCGCCTTTGATTTCATTGATGAAAGACCAAGTCGATCAGCTTAAAGCCAATGGTGTGGCGGCTGAGTGCATTAACTTTGCAATGCCAAGAGAAGAGCTGATTAGCGTCTACAACCGCATGAATTCTGGCGCACTTAAATTAGTGTATGTGTCGCCAGAACGTGTGCTGATGCGCGATTTCATCGAACGATTGGAAAGTTTGCCGCTTTCGATGATTGCCGTTGATGAAGCGCACTGTATTTCTCAGTGGGGGCATGATTTTAGACCGGAATACGCGTCGCTAGGGCAGTTGAAGCAACAGTTCCCTCACGTGCCATTTATGGCTCTGACTGCGACAGCCGATGATGCGACTCGCAATGACATTGTCCATCGCCTCAGTCTAAACGAACCACATAGCTACTTAGGCAGCTTCGATCGCCCAAACATTCGCTACACCTTGGTCGAAAAACATAAACCTGTTTCTCAGGTGATTCGTTACCTTGATACTCAAAAAGGTAACTGCGGCATTATCTACTGTGGTAGCCGTAAGAAAGTGGAAATGCTGACTGAAAAGTTGTGCAACAACCACATTCGTGCCGCGGGCTATCATGCGGGTATGGAAACCGACGAGCGTGCCTACGTTCAAGAAGCATTCCAACGAGACGATATTCAAATCGTTGTCGCGACAGTGGCATTCGGCATGGGGATCAATAAACCCAATGTTCGCTTTGTGGTGCACTTTGATATTCCACGTAACATCGAATCTTACTACCAAGAAACTGGCCGAGCAGGGCGTGATGGCTTACCAGCAGAAGCAATGATGCTCTACGACCCAGCTGATATCAGTTGGCTGCGCCGTATGTTGGATGAAAAAGACGATGGCCCGCAAAAGCAGGTTGAGAGTCATAAGCTCAATGCGATGAATGCTTTTGCGGAAGCGCAGACATGTCGCCGCCAAGTTCTACTTAACTACTTTGGTGAATATCGCGAGCAGCCATGTGGTAACTGCGATATTTGCCTCGATCCACCAAAACGATTCGACGCCAAAGAAGAAGCGCAAAAAGCGTTGTCTTGTGTGTACCGAGTTAACCAAGGCTTTGGTATTGGCTATGTTGTGGAAGTGCTACGTGGGATGCAGAACATTCGTATTCGAGAAAATGGCCACGATAAGCTTTCCACGTATGGGATTGGTCGGGATCATAGTCATGATTACTGGGTGAGTATTTTCCGCCAGCTGATCCACAAAGGGTTATTATTCCAAAACATCACCCGTAACTCGACGTTACAGCTCACTGAAGAAGCGCGCCCATTGCTGCGTGGTGATATGGAGCTCGAGTTAGCGGTTCCAAGGCTCGATACCGCTGCGCGCGCGGCTAAATCGGATAAGCTATCGAGCAAAAACTACGATAAAAAGCTGTTCGCTAAGCTACGTAAACTGCGTAAGGCGATTGCCGATGAAGATGGCTTGCCACCTTATGTGGTATTCAGTGACGCCACCTTAATTGATATGGCCGAAATTCTGCCAACCTCTTACGGTGAAATGTTGGCCGTAAATGGAGTTGGGCAACGCAAGCTAGAGAAGTACGCAGACCCATTTTTAGATCTCATTCAGGAGCATTTAACTCATCATGGATAAGCAATTTGGTTTAATGGAGTACCAGCAAAGTGAAGGGCGTATTTTAATTAGCGCACCAAGCTTTGATTTCGATTACTTTCCGGAGTTGGGTGAACAGTTGGTATCGATGCTGTCGGCCAGTGTGATAGAGAAACAGTGGGATGCCGATATACACTCTTGGTTGATTGACTTTGAAGGTTGCCAATTATTCCTCAAAGCAGAGCATTACAGTGAGTCCCTTTGGTTAGAAGCTTTATCAGTCGCAGACTCACAAGAAGAACTCAATTATTTAGCCGGTCTGTTTCGCCGCGGCTTCTAAAGCTGCGTCATAAATATCAATTCGAACATATAGAAAAATGATTCCCATCATTTAAATTTATTTGATGGGTTTAATCGATTGCGCAAAAACTGACCCTTGCGACAGGAATTGGTTAATGTATAATCGCCCGCCGCTGTGACTCATCAAACAAACGAGTTCAGCGGGTTAATTTTTTACATTGTTGGTATGAATCGGCGCTACAAATAGCTCCATTCAATTTGGGTTCCCTCGCCCCCAAACCAAACTAAAAAGGTATCGCATGAGTAACTTTACCCCTGCGCAGCAGCGCAAAGCCCTTTTCTTATTAGTCCTATTTCACCTGATCATCATTGCATCCAGTAATTACCTGGTACAACTGCCGTTCACTGTGTTTGGTTTTCATACCACTTGGGGCGCATTCACTTTTCCATTTATCTTCTTAGCCACTGACCTAACAGTACGTATTTTTGGGGCTCAGTTGGCGCGCCGCATTATTTTCTTGGTGATGTTACCCGCACTGGCAGTGTCTTACGTTTTATCGGTACTGTTCTTTGAAGGGCAATTCCAAGGTGTCGGCCACTTAAGTGAGTTCAATTTATTTGTTGCGCGTATCGCGATCGCAAGCTTCATGGCTTACCTACTCGGTCAGATTTTAGATGTGCATGTGTTTAACCGCCTGCGTCAACTCAAGCAGTGGTGGATTGCACCAACTTGTTCAACGCTGTTTGGTAATGCGTTGGATACCATCGCTTTCTTTGCGATTGCTTTCTACCAAAGCCCAGATCCGTTTATGGCTGAGCACTGGACTGAAATCGCGCTGGTGGACTACGGCTTCAAGCTCGTGATCAGCCTTGGCTTATTTGTGCCAATGTACGGTGTGCTTCTTAACTACATCGTGAAGAAAATCACAGCAGTGAATCCTAGCTTCAAAGCTTCGGGTGTGAATGCTTAGTCGCTAAACCACCCTTGATGTTATTTCGAGAGCCCTTTGGTTGTTATCAGCCAAGGGGCTTTTTTATGCCTTGCCTTTTTCTTCCAGCTTAGATTGCCTGCGGATCTCTGCGTTCTTTATCGTGGTGGTAATGTTTTTCTGTATCACCTTTGTCACGCTCTTTTGCAGCAGTAGCGAGTTAGGGTAGGTAATAATGTTGCCATCTGGGTGACGAATTAAGGTGTGGAACATGCGTATTTCAAGGATTTTTCCCTCGATGCCTTCCCCATCGGCGACCACTATGAAGTCTCCGATTCGATACGGGAAGACAAAGAAAATTAAAAAGCTGGCGGTGATGTTACTCAAAATAGACCATTGGGCGATGAAGCCGACACCAAACACCGTAAACACAGACGAGATAAAAATCGAGAAATTACCGTAGCCGATACCACTAACAATGATGTAACTGGCCGACAGAAACACAAAATAGGTGATATTGAAGCAACGAATGATGAACGCGCTGCGTGTCGATGAAACCGCTTTATTGTGCGCCAGTGTGGTGATGGTTCTGTTGGTAAAACGTTTAAGTAGCCAAAATACCAGTAAGAAAAGCAACCCAAGCAATATGTCGTACTCTCGTAGCGTGGCAAAAATTGTATAGATGGTGTCTAGCATAGCGCCCCCTAAATGAATGAGAGGGTATTGTGTAAAGCGGCGCTATTTTCCGCATCATCAAACTCTTATCTTTTTATCATTTCCACTAATTGCTAGTCGGCTTCGAACTCCACGCACTCGGCTGTGGTTAGTGTTTTTATATTTAAGTAGTTGAAAATAATTGCTTTATATTTTTTTTATATTCTGGTTATTGATAGGTGACGCTTTGCTGATGTCACAGATTTATTGATTTGTAGAATGGCCGACCTTTTTACTTTCAGGTGGGAAAACCATGATATTTATTGCAATCAAACTAGTCAGTGTATGCGTTTATAAATGGCGTAATAGACAGTCCAATCTTTCATCTTCAGTTATTAAGTGTCAGGGGGTGAAGTGATGGTCACTGACTATTTGGTTGCGTTTAGTACTTTGTTATTGCTGGAAGTGATTCTCGGCGTCGACAACGTCATATTTATCTCGATTTTGGTTGAGCGTTTGCCGACAGGGCTACAACGAAAAGTGCGTAACTTAGGTATCGGCTTGGCAGTAGTCTCTCGTATTGGTTTGGTATTTTCGGTGTCTTGGCTTATGTCATTAACCGAGCCAGTGGTTGGCATTTCAACATGGATGTTTTCGGGTAAAGATTTAATTTTGATTTTTGGTGGTGCTTTTTTGCTGTTAAAGAGCTTAAAGGAGTTGCTGGCTTGGCTGCAGTCGAAAGGGCACGCTGAAAAAGGCGCTATGACCGCAAGCGTGACCTTAATTGTTCTGCAAATCATTGCGATTGACGCAGTATTCTCATTTGATTCGGTGATCACGGCGGTTGCCTTGGTTCATGATATCGAGATCATAGTTGCCGCGATTGTGATTTCCGCCATTATTATGCTGGCACTGGCGGAAAAAATTCAGCTCACTATCGCGGCATATCCTGGACTCAAGCTATTAGCACTACTGTTTCTTATTCTTCTGGGGGCGATGTTGGTATTTGAAGGTACTGGGTTTGAAGTGGACAAGAGCTACACCTATGTCGTGCTTGCATTTGGCCTAACGCTTGAGATTCTGCACATTATTCTGGATAGGCAGCAGAAAAATATCAGCCGCTCCCTATCTGAGGTAGCGGCTGATGAAAAGTTTCGTCAACGACTGGAAGCTACTCAAATTCTTTAAGTAGTGGGTCTAAGTTGCTGTCAAAGAATAGTGGTGAAGCAAACTGTACTGCTCGTAATGATGAGTTACTCTGCGTGGCTTTGAGGTACAGTTCTTTTGCTGCGCCGCCATTTCCTCGTGACTCTTCTGCTTTGGCAAGCAACAAGTAAGACAGGATAGAATGTTTTTGATCGGGCAGAGATAGCAGTATGCGCATGGCTTTTTCTGGATTGTCTTCAGAAAGTGCCATCATTGCCATCGCATCATAAACACGTGGCATTTTCCCTTGTTCAAGCAGACGGGTGAGTCTATCGCGATACTCATCATTAAGAGCAACAGTCATCTGCTGCTTGTTTGAATCATTGGAATTGAAGATACGGAACATTTCACCGATGTAATTCACGGTGTAGGTGAAGTCGTGATCCGGAGCTAACTGTTTGGCGAGGCGAAGGTTCACTAAAGCCTTTTCCATTGGCTCACCGTTATACAAGTAACCAATGCCAGTAAGAACGTGTTCTAACGCTGCTTCATCACTAGGAAGTTGTTCAAGTAGCTGCATCAACTCTTGCTTGGGTGGTGAGATATACAGTGCGCCCAACATGTCATCCAACATCGAGAACAGCGTTTGATGAATCGATGCCAGCTCGGTGGGGTAGCGTCGGCTAAGGTGGCCCTGATTAGACACGCGGTTGTGATAGCGCATGGTTAAGCGAGTGTATTGGCCATCACGGCTAGGAGAGGTCGCCAGTTTCAGCTCAATCGCAGCGATTTTCTGCAACTCAGGACTATGGACAATGCGGATATTGCTGTAGTAGCCAACATATTCAATAAATTTAGTGACCACACCAAACAAAACCGGATCCTGTTGAATGTCGTCACTGATCTCTAATACCACGTAGCGAGACTCAAAGTTTCCTAGCCGAGTCGGCTGACTGATGGGAGGTGAAGTTTGGTTGCCCAAGGCGGAATATAGGATGTAGCCTGTTTCGAAGCAGATGATGGTTGCGAGTGCTATTGGTAACCAAGGCTTTGTCCTTGGGGTAGGAGTTTTTGTAGAAGGGGCGGTGTCTTCTTTAATTTCCGGTCTAGTTTCAGGCTGAGGGTAGTCGGTAACCCCGCTGTTGCTGGTTTCATAGCTGACGCCTACTTCGGCAAAAAACTTATAACCTCGTTTGGGAACAGTAATGATATAGCTTTCATTCTTGGTCGAGTTTTGCTTTAGAACCTTGCGCAACTCGAACACAGCTTGGGTGACGACTTGATCAGTCAGAATCATGCCATTCCAGACATTTTCAATCAGCTCATCACGGGTATGCGTCTGCCCAGGGTTCTGACAAAAGAACTCCAGCAGTTTACTAAGGCGCTTGTCGATGTTGATGGTCTTATCGCTAAACACAATCTGCCCTTCATTTGGAATGAAAGACCATTCATCAATATTAAAGCTAGTCGCCTTACTCACCATGCACCGTGCTCCTTAGTGTCGAACTCCATCAAAAACAGTATATGGCATAATGTAATGATTTTTATGATGTTGTTTGAATTTTTGCGCTTAAGTCATCTATTGATAATTGAGTTACTTGTGGTGGGTGAGCAATAAAAAAGCCCTCCGAAGAGGGCTTTTTTAGCATTCAATAATCGATAAAGGCCAACCAATATCGGTTTGTCGGTTGGCTTCAATCTCGAGCTCAGCACTGGTGAGTGGGTTCGATTCAAGCCACTGCTTGTCGATGGACAAGGTGAGTGTGTCTTGTTCAGCACGAAGTGTCACTGCTGGCTCTAATTCACAACTGCGTCTGTGTGTAAGTAGTACTGCTAAACGCAATAAGCGCAACACTCGTTTGCCGCTGGTACCTGATAAAGCGTGTTGTTCAGGCAGTGAGCTAAGTTGCTCACGGTAGCGACGAGCAGCTTCGGCTAGAAAGTGCTTTTGTGCGCGGGTGTAGCCCGGCAAATCTAAGTGGTTTAAAAGGTATGCGCTATGTTCGCCACCCTTTTTAAAATCGATGGTTAAACCAATCTCATGCAGCTTGGCGGCAGTTTGCAGTAATACTGCACCTTGTGGTTCGGCAATCCAGTTATCGCCGCCACACTGTTTAAGCAGTTTACCTGCGAGGTTGGATACTTGCTCGGCGTAAGCCACGTCGATTTGATAACGTGCTTGTACACTACAAATGGTGCGAGCACGAATGTCGTTTTGACGTAGGCCATCGACCATTTCATAGACCAGCCCTTCACGGAGTGCGCCGCCGGCCAGTGTCATCGAGTCGATGTTGAGTAGCTCAAAGATGGCAATCAAAATGGATAAGCCACTCGGGAATACCAGAGCTCTTTCCAATGTTAACCCTTCGATCTCAAGCTCTTCCAGGTGGTCGGCTAGCATGGCCTGTTTCTGCAGTCGCTTAAGTTTTGCATGGGTAATGACTTCATCCATCCCTTGCGCCAGCATGATTTCTTGTAGCGCTTGAACGGTACCACTCGCACCCACACAGACGTCCCAGCCAATTTGCGTATATTGCTCTAGGATAGGGGCTAATGTGTCTTTCGCTGCTGCGATTGCGTTGTCAAAGTTAGTTGCCGTCAGTTGACGGTCTTTGAAGTGGCGCTCTAGCCAAGTCACGCAGCCCATTTTCAAACTGGTGAGTGCTTTAGCGTCAAATCCTTCGCCGATGATAAGTTCAGTGCTTGCTCCGCCAATATCGACTACGAGTCGGCGCCCCATGCCACCAGAGGTGTGTGCGACACCTTTATAGATGGTAGCGGCTTCTTCTTCGCCAGAGATGACTTCAATGTCATAGCCTAGAATCTGATTGGCTTTACGTAAAAAGACATCCACATTGGTTGCAGTGCGAAGTGTCGCTGTGCCCACAATGCGGATGTTTTGCTTCGGAATATCTTGTAGTCGCTCAGCAAAGAGACTCAAACAGTCCCAGCCACGCTGCATAGCTTCCTGACCTAACGCATTATTTTCATCTAACCCTGCGGCTAAACGTACTTTGCGTTTTATCTTCGCCATTGTTTGAACGCTGCCATCGATATGACGCACAACGAGCATGTGAAAACTGTTCGACCCGAGGTCGATGGCTGCGTAAAGCGGTGATGAGACTGCCTGATTCATAAACGACTATAGCTTCCTTGTTATTGCGATTGTGATTGACGTTGCTGTCTTGGTCGACGGTTGTTTGGTCGACGGTTTCCTGAGCGAGAACCACCTGTGTTAGAGCGGCGTTGCTGAGGGTTGCGGGAACGCATACGTAGCGGCGCTGGAAGATCTTCGATCAGCGCAGATGAGTCGTACTCCGACATTGGGATTGAGTGCTCGATATACTCTTCAATCGCTGGTAGGTTGATAGCGTAATCTTCACAGGCAAAGCTGATCGAGTGACCGCTAGCACCAGCACGACCAGTACGGCCAATACGGTGAACGTAATCTTCACAATCGTCAGGTAGGTCGTAGTTAAATACGTGCGTTACCTGTGGGATATGTAGGCCGCGAGCCGCAACATCGGTTGCAACAAGGATATCGACTTCACCCTTAGTGAATTGCTCAAGGATTTTTTCACGTTTCTTCTGTGGAACGTCACCTGTTAGTAGGCCAACGCGGTGACCGTCTGCTGCCAAGTGGCCCCATACCGACTCACACTTATGTTTAGTGTTAGCAAATACAATCGCACGGTCAGGCCATTCTTCTTCAATCAGAGTTTGAAGCAGTGGCATTTTGTGCTCGTTCGACGGGTAGAACAATTCTTCTTGAATGCGGTGACCTGTTTTTTGGTCTGGTTCGACAACAACATGCTCTGGGTTGTGCATGTGCTCAAACGCGAGTTCTTGAACGCGGTAAGATAGAGTCGCCGAGAACAGCATGTTTAGGCGGTCTTTTGGCTCAGGCATACGACGGAACAAGAAGCGGATGTCTTTAATGAAACCAAGGTCGAACATGCGATCGGCTTCGTCTAGGACAACGGCTTGAATGTGGTTTAGGTTGAAAACCTTTTGCTTGTAGAAATCGATAATACGACCCGTAGTACCGATCAATACGTCTACACCTTTCTCAAGCTTCGCTAGTTGCTTATCGTAGCTTTCACCACCGTAAGCAAGTGCAGCTTTGATGCCAGTGCTTTCCATTAATGGAGCAGCATCATTAAAGATCTGAATCGCCAACTCACGAGTCGGAGCCATAATAATGGCACGCGGCTGAGTTGGTTTACGACCTTCATGCTCAGGTGTATTCAACAAATGGTTAAAGGTAGCAGTAAGAAACGCTAGCGTTTTACCAGTACCCGTTTGGGCCTGGCCTGCGATGTCTTGGCCGGTGAGCAGTACCGGCAACGCCAAGGCTTGGATAGGGGTACAATATTCGAACCCTTTTTTCTCCAATCCTTCAATAACTTGGGCGTTTAAATCCAAGTCGGCGAACTTTTGCTCTGTGATATGCGTCTTTTTCATTGCTATAGAATATCAGCTTAAGCTTGCAATACGAAAGTAAATACATTCCAATAGGGCATCTATTTACTGGTTATCATCCAACCAGTTCAGAAATAATACATTGGAGTGGAAGATGAGCGACAAGATTTTGCAGCTAACAGATGACGGTTTTGATGCCGACGTAATTAACGCTGCAGGCCCTGTTCTTGTGGACTTTTGGGCAGAATGGTGTGGCCCTTGTAAGATGATTGCACCAATTCTTGATGAAATCGCAGATGAGTACGAAGGCAAGCTGACTATCGGTAAATTAAATATCGATCAAAACGCTGGTACTCCACCTAAATTTGGTATTCGCGGTATCCCAACGTTACTTCTTTTCAAAGATGGTAGCGTCGCAGCAACTAAAGTTGGTGCACTTTCTAAGACTCAATTAAAAGAGTTCCTAGACGCTAATCTATAAGTAGCAAACTAAGCAAACCGTGCGATTTGAATAAATGCACGGTTTTGTTTTTGCTGCTCAACAAAATCTAGACTAGGCTACTATTTAGTGCTAGTTTATCGCACGTTAAATAAACAAGTGTTCACTTCTTGGTCGATCCTGAGACCAAATCCCTCTTAAACTAGAAAACAGATCCTATTTTGACTAAACAAGTATCTACCACAATGAATCTAACTGAATTGAAGAACAGACCCGTGTCTGAGCTTGTTAAACTTGGTGAAAGCCTTGGTCTTGAGAACCTAGCTCGCCTAAGAAAACAAGACATCATCTTCGCCATCCTCAAAGCTCACGCGAAAAGTGGTGAAGATATCTTTGGTGATGGGGTACTCGAAATTCTGCAAGACGGTTTTGGTTTCCTTCGTAGCGCCGACAGTTCTTACCTTGCTGGCCCAGATGATATCTATGTATCGCCAAGCCAAATTCGTCGTTTCAACCTTCGTACAGGTGACTCGATTGCTGGCAAGATTCGTCCACCGAAAGATGGCGAACGCTACTTTGCTCTACTAAAAGTCAACACTGTTAACCACGACAAACCTGACAACGCACGTAACAAAATCCTGTTTGAAAACTTAACTCCGCTGCACGCCAACGAACGTATGGTGATGGAGCGTGGTAATGGTGCAACAGAAGATATTACAGCGCGTATCCTCGATTTGGCTTCACCAATCGGTAAAGGCCAACGTGGTCTTATCGTTGCTCCGCCAAAAGCGGGTAAAACCATGCTATTGCAAAATATTGCACAAAGCATTGCTCACAATCACCCAGAGTGTGAGTTAATGGTTCTACTGATCGATGAGCGTCCGGAAGAAGTAACTGAGATGCAACGCCTTGTTAAAGGTGAAGTAGTGGCATCAACGTTTGATGAGCCTGCATCTCGTCACGTCCAAGTTGCGGAAATGGTTATCGAGAAAGCAAAACGCCTTGTTGAGCACAAGAAAGACGTCGTCATCCTACTCGACTCAATCACTCGTTTAGCTCGTGCTTACAACACCGTAGTACCTTCATCAGGTAAAGTACTAACCGGTGGTGTGGATGCAAACGCTTTACACCGTCCTAAGCGTTTCTTCGGTGCCGCTCGTAACGTTGAAGAAGGCGGTAGCTTAACTATCATCGCTACAGCACTGGTTGATACTGGTTCTAAGATGGACGAAGTTATCTACGAGGAATTCAAAGGTACAGGTAACATGGAACTGCACCTTAATCGTAAGATTGCTGAAAAGCGTGTCTTCCCTGCGATTGATTTCAACCGCTCTGGTACTCGTCGTGAAGAGCTTCTTACTAAGAACGATGAACTACAGAAGATGTGGATCCTGCGTAAGATTGTTCACCCAATGGGCGAAATTGATGCAATGGAGTTCCTCATCGACAAGCTTGCGATGACCAAGACCAACGATGAGTTCTTTGACGCGATGCGTCGCCAGTAAACTCTGACTTAAGATTCAGAAAACGCCACCTCTTATCGGGTGGCGTTTTTTATTGCAATCTATCAATAGAACGCTCAGAATGAAGGCAATTGTTACAAGGAGGTTAACATGCAACAAGGAATGTTGTCGTCAGTTCTCCTATCTGGGCTACTGCTTATAGGAATGCCACTGGCGTCTGCGACGGAAATGCAGCCAGTTGTTGTACAGCAATGGAAGCAAGATGAGCAGATCCAAGCTAAAGTCGCTGAGCTTCTTCAATACGCTGTAGAAGATGAAGTCGATTCACTCAAATTTGCACTTCAGCGACTAGCGTTGCCTCAGCAAGAAGTCGCGCGCTTTCTATTGCTACAGAAAATTGAACAGCAAGATGTCGCGCTTACGTCTAAGATGGCTATCTTTGTTGAATCCCAACAAAAGCTGGTACCCACATACCAAGTTCTAGAGAAAGGTGACGGATATGAGTTCGTTACCCCTGCATTTAATTACCCTGCTATTGCGAGTCGGTTACTTAAGCAATGGCAACAAGACCAAACCACACTTGATTTTGTTCTCATGGCGGAGCGTAAAGAGCTTAACCTTCTAACGTGGTTGTCGGGTAGTGAGTATCAGGTTCAGACCCGTGAAGCGTTACTTATTCGAGAGCTAGACAGCTTATCCCCAGAAGCGGTGCAAGCGCTGACTAAACAGTTTACTTCACAAGCGGTGACAAGTTGGTTGCCATCTTCTCAAGCTATGGTTCGCTTGGCGCAGGTGAGCGAAGACCCAGACATCTATAAGTTACTTTGGTTAATGAAGGCAGATCATCACAGTGAAAATGAGCTAGTGCGATTGGCCAATGTAGGGGATAAGTTTGCGTTAAACCAAGTGATGAATGCGACATCGAACCCGAGCTTGAAAGAACAGGCGTTGCTTGAATTGACCCGAGTAAAGCCAATGTCTGAAGAGGTCAAAGAATTTTTGGTTTCTCGTATGTCGATTACCGATGAAGCACCACTGGTAGCTCGTGAGTTAGCCGCGCAAGGTTACCGTGGGTGGTTAGAAGAGCTTTTGAGCAGTAACCAGCAAGTGAAAAGTAATGCTATTTCTCAAGTCTTATCTCAGTAAGACGTTTTCTGTGGATAGTGTTTGTAATGGACACACACAAAAAGGAGCAACGGCAATTGCTCCTTTTTGGTATACTGCTGCCAGATTAACCAGCCAGCTAGAAGGCCTATGAGTTTTAAGGATTTACGCGATTTTATTGACCATTTGGAACAAAAAGGCCAGTTAAAACGCATTTCTCACCCTGTTGACCCTCACTACGAGATGACCGAAATCAGCGATCGTACTTTGCGTGCTGAAGGTCCAGCATTGCTGTTCGAAAGCCCAATTGGTTACGACTACCCAGTACTGACTAACTTGTTTGGTACACCAGCTCGCGTTGCAATGGGTATGGGGCGACAAGAGGTCAAAGAGTTAAGGGAAGTCGGCAAGTTGCTCGCGTACTTAAAAGAGCCAGAACCACCAAAAGGTTTCAAAGACGCATTGGATAAACTGCCAGTATTCAAACAAGTTCTGAATATGCCGGCTAAGCGCCTAAGAAAGGCAGCTTGCCAGCAAGTGGTATGGCAGGGTGACGAAGTCGATCTGGATAAAATCCCCGTGATGAGTTGTTGGCAAGATGATGTGGCTCCACTTTTAACGTGGGGACTGACGGTCACTCGAGGTCCGAACAAGAAACGCCAAAATCTGGGTATCTATCGCCAGCAAAAAATCGGTAAGAACAAGATCATCATGAGGTGGTTAGCTCACCGTGGTGGTGCGCTTGATTTGCGTGACTGGATGGAAACCAACCCTGGCAAGCCATTTCCTGTCTCTGTTGCTTTCGGCGCTGACCCTGCGACGATTCTTGGTGCCGTGACTCCGGTTCCTGACACTTTATCGGAGTATGCATTTGCAGGTTTACTCCGTGGCAGTAAAACGGAAGTCGTCAAGTCGGTGAGCAATGATCTTGAGGTGCCAGCCAGTGCCGAGATTGTAATGGAAGGCTACATCGATCCGAGTGAGTTTGCCGACGAAGGTCCATATGGCGACCATACGGGTTACTACAACGAAAAAGAGAAGCATCACGTATTTACCATCACGCACGTCACTATGCGTGAAAAGCCTATTTACCACAGCACATACACTGGCCGCCCGCCAGATGAGCCTGCAGTATTAGGCGTGGCGCTCAATGAAGTGTTTGTCCCGATCCTGCAAAAGCAATTTCCAGAGATCGAAGACTTCTATCTACCGCCAGAAGGGTGTTCATACCGAATGGCCGTAGTAACGATGAAGAAACAATATCCAGGCCATGCAAAGCGCGTCATGATGGGGGTGTGGTCTTTCTTACGTCAGTTTATGTACACCAAGTTTGTGGTTGTGTGTGATGAAAGTGTGAATGCGCGAGATTGGCATGAGGTGGTTCAAGCGATGAACGACACTATGCAGCCTCATCGTGATATCGTCATGATTGAAAGTACTCCGATCGATTCACTCGACTTTGCTTCCCCTGTTGTTGGGTTGGGCTCAAAAATGGGCTTCGACGCAACTGTGAAATGGGAAGCGGAGGAAGCGCTAGGAGCGAAGTTTATTCCGCAGCAACAGAACGTAACCCGAGAAGTTGATGAGCAAGAATGCGAGCTGATGGTGGAAGCTCAGATACCTGAGGTGAATGACTGTTATTTAGCGCCAGGAGTAGGCGACAGCCGGATGGTCATTCTATCCATCGATAAGCAGAAGGCGGGACAGGCTCAGCATGTTCTAGCGCAGTTATGGTCTCAGCTTCATGACAAAGTGAATGTCAAGTTTGCTATCGTGGTTGATGGAGACGTCAATATCAGAGATTGGAACGATGTTATATGGGCAATTACCACCCGTATGGATCCATCTCGAGACACTATAATGTGCGATAAGCATGGGTCTAAAGCAGGCTTGGATGCGACCAATAAACTTGAGGGTGAAGTAGAGCGGGAGTGGGGTATTCCAATAACCAAAGACCCTGAACTCGTCGCTAAGATTGACGCAATTTGGGATCAACTAGGTATCTTATGACCTATACAGTCATTTTGTTACCCAATGAAATAAAATTCCAAGTTTCAAAAGGGCAGACGGTGTTGGAAGCGGCGCTCAACCAAAACATCAACTTTCCACATCGTTGCCAAGTTGGTGCATGTGCGATGTGCATGTGCAAGAAAATAGAAGGTCATGTGTCATATCATCTTGAACCTATGCTTACAGAGAAAGAGCAAGATCAAGGTTGGATATTTCCATGCCAAGCCTTCGCAGAAAGTAATTTAGTCCTTACTCTAGACGAGTAAGTGAGAGGAAGACCATGACTATTAAATGTAAAGTGAAGTCCATTGAGCCATTGGCAAGTAATACCTACCAAATTTTGCTACACCCTGAAACGCCAGTTGCGTTCAAAGCAGGTCAGTATCTAATGGTAGAAATGGGTGAAAAAGATAAGCGTCCATTTTCAATTGCGAGCAGTCCTTGTCGTCATGAAGGCGAGCTGGAGCTTCATATAGGTGCTGCTGAGCACAATGCTTACGCTTTGGAAGTTGTCGAAGCGATGAAGCAAGCGTTGCAAGATGGCAGTGATATCAATATCGATGCGCCACACGGTGACGCTTGGGTAAAAGAAGAAAGTGAACGACCACTACTCCTTATTGCTGGTGGTACAGGGTTCAGTTATGTACGCTCTATTCTAGATCACTGTATAAGCCGTAATAAATCTAATGAAATTTATCTTTATTGGGGTGCTAAAGATGACAGTCAGTTGTATGCGAAAGCTGAGTTGCTAGCAATTGCAGAAGAACATAGTAACGTTCACTTCATTCCAGTCGTCGAAGATGCTCAAGCTGATTGGCAAGGTAAAGTAGGTAATGTGCTTCAAGCTGTAGAGAGTGATTTCGAATCTCTTGCGGATTATGACATTTACATTGCTGGTCGATTTGAAATGGCGGGTGCTGCACGTGAGCAGTTTACTCAAAACAAAGAAGCGAGCAGTGCCAACATGTATGCAGACGCTTACGCATTTATCTAATTTGTTAGCGTTCTGTGATGAAAAAGAGGGCTTTTAGCCCTCTTTTTTGACTTTTTGATGCAATATTAATCGAACAAACCATTTTTCGGTTTTTTTTGAGAAAAGGGCTTGCACCCAAATCTAATCTCCCTATAATGCGCATCCACTGACACGGCAGACGCCACAAGGCTTCAGCAACGTCAGAGAGGTGAAAAGCTTCTGAGAAAATAAATTTGAAAAAGTGTTTGACTCTTCAAATTATCTCGCTAGAATGCACCTCCGCTTTGAGAGAAAAGTTTCTTGAAAAGCCAAGCTCTTTAACAATTTAAACCTATCAATCTGTGTGGGCACTCGTTGATGATAATCCAATTAGAAACTTCGGTTTCAAATTAGGTTTCAATGAAACGAAGTGACCATTGAATCTTCGGATTCAGCACAGTCAATTCAAACATTACTTTATGTAATGTTCAGTATTCATTGAGCCGACAAAATCTTAAATTGAAGAGTTTGATCATGGCTCAGATTGAACGCTGGCGGCAGGCCTAACACATGCAAGTCGAGCGGAAACGAGTTAACTGAACCTTCGGGGGATGGTAACGGCGTCGAGCGGCGGACGGGTGAGTAATGCCTAGGAAGTTGCCCAGTAGAGGGGGATAACCATTGGAAACGATGGCTAATACCGCATAACCTCTTCGGAGCAAAGCAGGGGACCTTCGGGCCTTGCGCTATTGGATACGCCTAGGTGGGATTAGCTAGTTGGTGAGGTAATGGCTCACCAAGGCGACGATCCCTAGCTGGTCTGAGAGGATGATCAGCCACACTGGAACTGAGACACGGTCCAGACTCCTACGGGAGGCAGCAGTGGGGAATATTGCACAATGGGCGAAAGCCTGATGCAGCCATGCCGCGTGTGTGAAGAAGGCCTTCGGGTTGTAAAGCACTTTCAGCAGTGAGGAAGGCATTAAGATTAACACTCTTAGTGTTTGACGTTAGCTGCAGAAGAAGCACCGGCTAACTCCGTGCCAGCAGCCGCGGTAATACGGAGGGTGCGAGCGTTAATCGGAATTACTGGGCGTAAAGCGCATGCAGGTGGTGGATTAAGTCAGATGTGAAAGCCCGGGGCTCAACCTCGGAACTGCATTTGAAACTGGTTCACTAGAGTACTGTAGAGGGGGGTAGAATTTCAGGTGTAGCGGTGAAATGCGTAGAGATCTGAAGGAATACCGGTGGCGAAGGCGGCCCCCTGGACAGATACTGACACTCAGATGCGAAAGCGTGGGGAGCAAACAGGATTAGATACCCTGGTAGTCCACGCCGTAAACGATGTCTACTTGGAGGTTGTGGCCTTGAGCCGTGGCTTTCGGAGCTAACGCGTTAAGTAGACCGCCTGGGGAGTACGGTCGCAAGATTAAAACTCAAATGAATTGACGGGGGCCCGCACAAGCGGTGGAGCATGTGGTTTAATTCGATGCAACGCGAAGAACCTTACCTACTCTTGACATCCAGAGAACTTTCCAGAGATGGATTGGTGCCTTCGGGAACTCTGAGACAGGTGCTGCATGGCTGTCGTCAGCTCGTGTTGTGAAATGTTGGGTTAAGTCCCGCAACGAGCGCAACCCTTATCCTTGTTTGCCAGCGAGTAATGTCGGGAACTCCAGGGAGACTGCCGGTGATAAACCGGAGGAAGGTGGGGACGACGTCAAGTCATCATGGCCCTTACGAGTAGGGCTACACACGTGCTACAATGGCGCATACAGAGGGCGGCGAGCCAGCGATGGTCAGCGAATCCCAAAAAGTGCGTCGTAGTCCGGATTGGAGTCTGCAACTCGACTCCATGAAGTCGGAATCGCTAGTAATCGTAGATCAGAATGCTACGGTGAATACGTTCCCGGGCCTTGTACACACCGCCCGTCACACCATGGGAGTGGGCTGCAAAAGAAGTGGGTAGTTTAACCTTCGGGAGGACGCTCACCACTTTGTGGTTCATGACTGGGGTGAAGTCGTAACAAGGTAGCCCTAGGGGAACCTGGGGCTGGATCACCTCCTTATACGATGATTATTGCGATGAGTGTTCACACAGATTGATATGGTTTAAAAAGTTTAAGAGACGATACTGGGTCTGTAGCTCAGGTGGTTAGAGCGTTCGCCTGATAAGCGAGAGGTCGGTGGTTCAAGTCCACTCAGACCCACCAATCTTCCTCCCAGGGGATTGGCTGATAGTATCGACACCTTGATGGGGCTATAGCTCAGCTGGGAGAGCGCCTGCCTTGCACGCAGGAGGTCAGCAGTTCGATCCTGCTTAGCTCCACCATCTTTAAGCGCATTAGCGATAGTGCTTTTAAAAATGGTTCTTCAATGAATCTAGCTCTTTAACAATTTGGAAAGCTGACGAATAACATTTGATTAATGTTATTCAAATAAAAGTTCTCAAATCCTATGTCTCTTAGAGATGTAGGTACCAACACACATTCAAGTGTTCTTGGGAATAACTTTCGAGTTATTCATATTTGAGTCCGGCAAAATCGAATGTCTCTCGCTCATTCAAATAATGAGAGACACACCTTGGTTGTTTGCCATACGTAAAGACCCCTTCGGGTTGTATGGTTAAGTGACTAAGCGTACACGGTGGATGCCTTGGCAGTCAGAGGCGATGAAGGACGTATTAACTTGCGATAAGCCCAGATTAGGTAGTAAAAACCATTTGAGTCTGGGATTTCCGAATGGGGAAACCCAACTGCATAAGCAGTTACTGTTAACTGAATACATAGGTTAACAGGGCGAACCCGGGGAACTGAAACATCTAAGTACCCGGAGGAGTAGAAATCAACCGAGATTCCGAAAGTAGCGGCGAGCGAAATTGGACTAGCCCTTAAGCTTTTAATGATGCAGGTGAAGAGTCTGGAAAGTCTCGCGATACAGGGTGATAGCCCCGTAACCGACACATCATAATCAGTGAAATCGAGTAGGGCGGGACACGTGATATCCTGTCTGAATATGGGGGGACCATCCTCCAAGGCTAAATACTACTGACTGACCGATAGTGAACCAGTACCGTGAGGGAAAGGCGAAAAGAACCCCTGTGAGGGGAGTGAAATAGAACCTGAAACCGTGTACGTACAAGCAGTAGGAGCACCTTCGTGGTGTGACTGCGTACCTTTTGTATAATGGGTCAGCGACTTATATTCAGTAGCAAGGTTAACCGATTAGGGGAGCCGTAGAGAAATCGAGTCTTAACTGGGCGTCGAGTTGCTGGATATAGACCCGAAACCAGGTGATCTAGCCATGGGCAGGTTGAAGGTTGAGTAACATCAACTGGAGGACCGAACCGACTAATGTTGAAAAATTAGCGGATGACTTGTGGCTAGGGGTGAAAGGCCAATCAAACCTGGAGATAGCTGGTTCTCCCCGAAATCTATTTAGGTAGAGCCTCGGACGAATACTACTGGGGGTAGAGCACTGTTAAGGCTAGGGGGTCATCCCGACTTACCAACCCTTTGCAAACTCCGAATACCAGTAAGTACTATCCGGGAGACACACGGCGGGTGCTAACGTCCGTCGTGGAGAGGGAAACAACCCAGACCGCCAGCTAAGGTCCCAAAGTATAGCTAAGTGGGAAACGATGTGGGAAGGCTTAGACAGCTAGGATGTTGGCTTAGAAGCAGCCATCATTTAAAGAAAGCGTAATAGCTCACTAGTCGAGTCGGCCTGCGCGGAAGATGTAACGGGGCTAAGCTATACACCGAAGCTGCGGCAATGCAATTTATTGTATTGGGTAGGGGAGCGTTCTGTAAGCCGTTGAAGGTGGGTTGTAAAGCCTGCTGGAGGTATCAGAAGTGCGAATGCTGACATGAGTAACGATAAAGGGGGTGAAAAACCTCCTCGCCGGAAGACCAAGGGTTCCTGTCCAACGTTAATCGGGGCAGGGTAAGTCGACCCCTAAGGCGAGGCCGAAAGGCGTAGTCGATGGGAAACGGGTTAATATTCCCGTACTTCTTACAATTGCGATGGGGGGACGGAGAAGGCTAGGTGGGCCTGGCGACGGTTGTCCAGGTTCAAGTGCGTAGGCTTGAGAGTTAGGTAAATCCGGCTCTTTTTAAGGCTGAGACACGATGTCGAGCTACTACGGTAGTGAAGTCATTGATGCCATGCTTCCAGGAAAAGCCTCTAAGCTTCAGATTGTAAGGAATCGTACCCCAAACCGACACAGGTGGTCGGGTAGAGAATACCAAGGCGCTTGAGAGAACTCGGGTGAAGGAACTAGGCAAAATGGTACCGTAACTTCGGGAGAAGGTACGCTCTTGACGGTGAAGTCCCTTGCGGATGGAGCTATTGAGAGTCGCAGATACCAGGTGGCTGCAACTGTTTATTAAAAACACAGCACTGTGCAAAATCGTAAGATGACGTATACGGTGTGACGCCTGCCCGGTGCCGGAAGGTTAATTGATGGGGTTAGACTTCGGTCGAAGCTCTTGATCGAAGCCCCGGTAAACGGCGGCCGTAACTATAACGGTCCTAAGGTAGCGAAATTCCTTGTCGGGTAAGTTCCGACCTGCACGAATGGCGTAATGATGGCCACGCTGTCTCCACCCGAGACTCAGTGAAATTGAAATCGCTGTGAAGATGCAGTGTACCCGCGGCTAGACGGAAAGACCCCGTGAACCTTTACTACAGCTTGGCACTGAACATTGAGCCTACATGTGTAGGATAGGTGGGAGGCTTTGAAGACGGTACGCCAGTATCGTTGGAGCCATCCTTGAAATACCACCCTTGTATGTTTGATGTTCTAACTTAGACCCATTATCTGGGTTGAGGACAGTGCCTGGTGGGTAGTTTGACTGGGGCGGTCTCCTCCCAAAGAGTAACGGAGGAGCACGAAGGTGGGCTAATCACGGTTGGACATCGTGAGGTTAGTGCAATGGCATAAGCCCGCTTGACTGCGAGAATGACAATTCGAGCAGGTGCGAAAGCAGGTCATAGTGATCCGGTGGTTCTGTATGGAAGGGCCATCGCTCAACGGATAAAAGGTACTCCGGGGATAACAGGCTGATACCGCCCAAGAGTTCATATCGACGGCGGTGTTTGGCACCTCGATGTCGGCTCATCACATCCTGGGGCTGAAGTCGGTCCCAAGGGTATGGCTGTTCGCCATTTAAAGTGGTACGCGAGCTGGGTTTAGAACGTCGTGAGACAGTTCGGTCCCTATCTGCCGTGGGCGTTGGAAGATTGAAGGGGGCTGCTCCTAGTACGAGAGGACCGGAGTGGACGAACCTCTGGTGTTCGGGTTGTGTCGCCAGACGCATTGCCCGGTAGCTAAGTTCGGAATCGATAACCGCTGAAAGCATCTAAGCGGGAAGCGAGCCCTGAGATGAGTCTTCCCTGGCGCTTTAAGCGTCCTAAAGGGTTGTTCGAGACTAGAACGTTGATAGGCAGGGTGTGTAAGCGTTGTGAGGCGTTGAGCTAACCTGTACTAATTGCCCGTGAGGCTTAACCATACAACACCCAAGGGGTTTTGATGGACTCAAATAGAACATTGAATGTGTATAAGTAGAACTTAAAATCAGTTTTCCGAATTATTCGATTTGCAAGCAAATCTCACCCTAAAGGGCCGCACTAAAGTGCGTTTGAATTTGCGAGCAAATTGATAAAGAATTTGCTTGGCGACCATAGCGTTGTGGACCCACCTGATTCCATGCCGAACTCAGAAGTGAAACGCAATAGCGCCGATGGTAGTGTGGGGCTTCCCCATGTGAGAGTAGGACATCGCCAGGCTTTAAATTTAGTACATCTGCTCAGGCGGATGATACCACTGCGGAGTGGTAGTTCAGTTGGTTAGAATACCGGCCTGTCACGCCGGGGGTCGCGGGTTCGAGTCCCGTCCACTCCGCCATTTATTCCAAGACCTCGCTTATGCGAGGTTTTTGTGAATCTAGAAAAGAGAATTTTAGGGGTGTAGCTCCAATTGGCAGAGCAGCGGATTCCAAATCCGCGTGTTGGGAGTTCGAATCTCTCCACCCCTGCCATTATTAGAAAGCCTCAGTCGAATGACTGAGGCTTTTTTGTATTTCGGGTTTGGGACATAGGTGGATCAGCGGATTCCCCTAATTCAAAAACAGCGCGTGTTGGGGCGAAGCTTTCGAATCTCTCCACCCCTGCCATTATTAAAAAGCCTCAGTCGAATGACTGAGGCTTTTTACGTTTCGGGCTTGGAAGTGGATAGAGCAGCGTACTCCCCTAATTCAAAAATAGTGCGAGTTTAGGTGAAGCCTTCGTGCCGATATATTAAGCCTCAACGGAAACGCTGGGGCTTTTTTATGTCCGCTACTTCCACGAAGCAACGTTGGGGCTGGGGTGCCAGCTTGGTCTAATCTCTACTCCCTGCTATATAAAAGGCTTCAGCAGAAATTATGAGGCCTTTTTGTATTTAGGAAGTGAGTGCAATGATGGGCCCCAAATACAAATAGATTTTTAGCTTGATGGTGTTTCTTTACTTTTAGGGCGACTAAAGAGCAACGTTAGCTGCGAATCCTTTGCTGAAGGAACCTATTTGATATAACGCCTGTATAGCTGGTTTGTACTAGGTGGTTACTTATCGAGTGCCTTATACGCTCTCCTCAGTCAAGAAACCTAAGCTAGCTCTACTAGGTGTGTAACTGAGATGGATCACTCTATGAAAGGGTTATTGATAGTGTTATTTGGAGTGGATAAAAAAGGCCGATACATGAGCATCGGCCTAGTAGATTATGAACTATCGCTTAGCTTGAGCTTGCTAAGGTCAAAGCTTTGCGTGAGACTTCATGAGCTGCTCTAGTTAGGTTTTGCTTCTCTAAACAGTCTGCTAGGTACGCATAATCGGATACGTCTGAGCGTACAGAGAGCGCTTTCTCTAAGTGCTGTTGAGCTTGTTCCCAATTCTCGTCACGCATATAGAACTGAGCCAATGCGCTATGAGCTGGAGCGTTGTTACCATCTTTCTTCAAACAACCTTCAAGCATGATTACGGCAGGGTGTGAGTCCGATAAGTTCATTTCTGGTAGCAAGTTATACAGGCTTGAATTAGGGTGTTTTTTGATGGCTTCTTTGACGACAGTGTACGCTTGTGAATCAGCTTTACGTGCCATAAGCTGTTTGGCAAAGCATTCGATGAGGTGAAGATCGGTTTTCACCTTTTTAGGTAAGCTATTCCAGTGATTAACTAGCCCTTCGCTGCCTTGTTGCTGAGCAACATCCGAGAGAAGCCCACACTGGCCTCTTTGGCTAAGTATTTGAAGCTCTTCACTATCGATGAGCTTACCCTTACTGAGCTTAGGTAGTAAATCGAGTAATGGTTGCCAAAGCTTCAGTTCGATATAAACCGTTTTAAGCAAGTTGAGTAGGATGCTGTTATTTGGGTAGCTGTTCTTTAGAGTCGTTAGGGTATCAAACGCAAGGTTGAACTCAGACTCGCGCACTTGTTGTTTTGCTTTGGTTAGTTCAACGGCTAACAGAGAGTTTTCTTGCTGACTTGCTAACTCAAGGTAATGGTCTCGTTTCTGTTTGTCCCCCATGCCTTGTGCTGCTTCTGATGCGACTAGATAACATAACAATGGCATATCATGATGATTAGACCACCGAGTGACTTTCTTCTCCGCAGCTTTCCAATCCCCTTCCAATAGCTTGATGATGCCCTCGTTAGTATAACGGCGAGAACGTTTCAGTTTTCGAACGCTGAACCAGTTCCAAGTGCTGGAGCTTGCTCTTAAGGCCCTCTTAATAATGAACTCTAGGCCAAACAGCACCGCTAGAGTGGCGATCACAAAGATCACCAAAGTTGTCACACTCATTTCAATGGTTTTATCGGCTACGGATATAAGCACATAACCTTGTTGTCCAGCATATTGAGTGCCGGCAAATAACCCAGCTCCAAGGACAACGAATAAAAAGATCAGTCGGAACATTATTTTTCCTCCGTGATCATTGTGGTGACTTCACGGCGTAAGCGTTCATTAATGACGTCAGCTAATACGTTTTGAGTTTGTAGTTTTACTGGGTAATCAACCTGTATGTTCTGCCCACTAAGCTGCCCTAACGCTTTATTGAATTCAATAACGGCATTATCGTCGTTGTTAAAGAAGGCTTTTGACCATTGCTGTGCAGTAGATAGAGAGGCGGTATAAATTTCACCTTGCTCGTCGTAAACCGCTTTAATCGCCGTTTCGAGTTTTCCTTTGACGTTTTCTTTCAAGTAGAAGTGTTGTTGAGGTGATAGCAATGGGATGACGTTGCCATCACGTGTACGGAAGGTAATGAAGTTTTCAGAGAAATCTTTTAGAGAGGTCATCAAGTTATCTTTCCAATCATAGATATCTTGAGACACCACTTGTTTCTCCTCCACTTGGGCCTCCGGCAAAATTGCATTGGCTAGCGGCAAAGCGTCTACTTGCTGTTGAAGCGCAGTGAGTCTTAGTACCAAACCATCTCGATCGATCAATGGCACGGTTTTTAACTTCGTAATGTCATTGGCCATTGCTTTACGTAGCGGAACCAGACTTGGATCGTTAAGAGAAGCGATACGTTGGTCGGCACTCTCCATCAACTTGGTGGCGCTTACCACGTCTTGTTCTAAAAAGAGTTTGCGGCCCGCGAGTTTAACAAGGTAGTCAGCTTCGGCAAGTAACCAGTCGTTCGGACGGCGGCCTTTTACATCCGCTACAGCTAGTTGCAAGCTCTCAATACTTTTTTGCTGTTGGGTTAAAACTGTTTCCGCTCGGTGAGTCACTTCTGTCGCTTTGGCAATAGTGTCTTGCTTTATGGTCGAGAGATCGGAAGTCATGCTTGTTTGAGCCTTTTCTAGCCGCGCTTGCAGAGCGGCGATTTGTGCTTCGTATTGCGCGCTTTGCTGTTGCATCTGGAACATAAGGCCGCTGCCAAATATTACTGATAGCGCGATGGCTATCGCTCCCAGCTTCACTCCTCGTTTGGCTTGTTTTTGGATAGCTTCTTGCTGAGATGAGTGTGAAGCATCAGCAGATGCTTTTGGGGTGCTCTCAGAGGTAATTGTGGTGCTGGTATCTTTGTTTTTCTCTGGCTTAGTAGCGTCGTGCTTCTCTACCTTGGGAGTCTGAGCTGTTTCTTGGGTTTTGTTATCTTCAGGTTCAACGTGATCGTTATTTTTTTTACTTGTCATTGCGTATGTCCTGTTCTTTGAGCTGGAGAGCTTCCATTAAGTTCTGATTGCTTGCACTACTGGCGCTGATGATATGGTTAAAGCCCATTTTTTTTGCATCTGCCGCAATGCGTTCACTGGGTACCACGAGAAGTAGATCGTGAAGCCAGCTGTGGTAGAGGGCATCTATCTGGTTGTATAGGTGCTCAAGTTGCCCGCTACTGGTAATAATTAGGGTATCTACGTCGTTGCTTTGCCAGTAACTAACCGTTGGCTCTGACATGAACGGGAGGTTGATTCTCCGATACACTTGCTGATATTCCACATGAGCTTTACGCGAAACAAGCGTATCGAAAATGAGCTCACGTCCACCATTGCCCCGTAGGATCAAGATTCTTTTATCTGCGACTGAGCCTAGCTCCTCCATAGCCAGTAAATGCTCACTATCACTGATATGAGGGTAGTTTACTGATTGCTGTGAGGCTTTGCTTAAAATCTGTGCGGTTTTTTGACCAACGGCAAGGTATAGAGGTGTGGTTGGCCAGTTTTTATGAAGGCTAGAGATAGCTTGGTGAGCGTAGGTCACAGCATGTTGGCTAACGGCAATGACAATATCGAAGGTACCGAGTTTGCTGCTTAGCTGCTCTAATTTCGGCTCGGGCTCAATAGTGATGAGCGGATGATGGATACTTTCAATACCCACATCCGCAAGTAGTTGGCACAGCTGACGCCCTTGTTTGTCAGGGCGTGTCACCAATACCGTCATAACGATTACTCGTGCTCAGCGTAGAGTCGAGTTAGGATGTCTTTCGCGCCATCGTCTAGCAGTTGGTTAGCGAGTGTTACACCTAGCTTTTCGGCATCTTGACGTGGTCCACGAATTTCACCGCGAACGATTAATGAGCCATCAGGTTCACCGACTAAAGCACGTAGCCAGATATCGTTGCCTTCCAATAATGAGTAACTGCCGATTGGTACCTGACAGCCACCTTCTAGAGTTAAGTTCATTGCACGCTCACAGAGTACGCGATCGGCGGTATCTGCGTGATTGAGTGGCTCAAGTAACTTATGTAGACGCTCATCATCTAGGCGACATTCAATACCTACAGCACCTTGACCAACCGCTGGCAATGATTGTTCTGGTTCAATAAAGCTGCGAATACGCTCTTCCAGTTCAAGGCGTTTTAGGCCCGCTGCGGCAAGAATAATAGCGTCGTATTCACCTGCATCGAGCTTACCCAAGCGAGTGCCCACATTGCCACGTAGTTCTTTGATGATCAGGTCAGGGCGGTATTCTTTCAATTGGCACTGACGGCGCAAGCTACAAGTGCCCACAGTGGCGCCTTGAGGAAGTTCATCAATGTTGTTGTAGGTATTTGAGACAAACGCATCGCGAGGATCTTCACGTTCACAGATCGTGACTAGCCCCAACCCTTCTGGGAAATCTACAGGTACGTCTTTCATAGAGTGAACCGCTAAATCAGCACGACCTTCTAGCATCGCCACTTCCAGCTCTTTTACGAATAGGCCTTTTCCACCCACTTTGGCTAGAGGGGTATCTAGAATGATGTCACCTTTTGTGACCATAGTGACTAACTCAACTTCCAAACCAGGGTGAGCAGCTTGTAATGCGTCTTTAACGTAGTGCGCTTGCCAAAGAGCTAGTGGGCTTTTACGCGTCGCGATTCGGATTGGGGCTGGTTGTGTCATAAGGTTCTCTATTGATCGAAACTGGTGTCATACAAGCGAAATCGCCTGCTAACGGATACGGATTACACTAATCGTACCATTCCAAAAAAGAAAGTCTTACTACTAGATCGCTGTGATGAAAAATTGATGACCGTTTAGCAGACTTTGGTCAAAATAGTGTGATTAACCTCTCGTTTGTAAAATAGGCTATTATTAGAAAAGGCAGTTAGCTACGACACTATGTAAAAAATAAATAAGGCAAAAGATGGAGATAGAGCGGCTTTATCTTCTGTGGCTCAATTCTTTACCAACACAAAAAAAAGTGTTAAATTGATCACGTTTTGTCAGTGCTTTTGATGGATTTATCATCAAAATCGCAAAATTATAATTCAATCAAGGAATTAACCTTGCAGGCTTACACGAAGACTTTAATCCAACGATTAGATAATCTAAATCAGCAGCGTATTGAACGTGCGCTTGCGCTTATGGATTTGCAAAGCCAACGTGTATTCCACCTCATTCCTGCATTGCTTCACTTCAATCATCCTATTATTCCCGGCTATTACGATTCTGATGTTCCATTCGGCGTATTTGGCTTGCAGTTTAATGATGTTCAGCAACAATTTGTTGAAGATACCCAGCTAACCATAGGTCAAGAGTTAGAAAGTGCCCAAGCACCAGCGATTCTTGGCTTGTATACCATGGGTAGTACTTCATCAATTGGTCAAAGTACCTCGAGTGATCTTGATATTTGGGTGTGCGTATCCCCTACGATGACCTGCGAACAACGGGATAGTTTGACCAATAAGTGCTTGCTGATCACCGATTGGGCGAAAAGCCAAGGTGTAGAAGCTAACTTCTTCTTAATGGATGAAGAGCGTTTCAAAAGCAACCATTCAGAAGAGATGACGGGTGATAACTGTGGTTCTTCTCAGCATTTACTGTTACTTGATGAATTTTACCGTTCTGCTGTCCGTTTAGCGGGGCAACGTCTGTTGTGGCAAATCGTGCCACCAGAAATGGAAGAGTGCTACGACGAATACGTAGAAGACTTATGCGGTAAGGGCTACATCAACTGTAGTGAATGGATCGACTTTGGTCGTTTAAACCGTATCCCAGCAGAAGAATACTTCGGTTCAAACCTTTGGCAGCTGTATAAGAGTATCGACTCACCATATAAGTCGGTACTGAAAGCCATTTTGCTAGAGGCGTATTCGTGGGAGTACCCCCACACGCAACTATTAAGCATTGATACTAAGCGTCGTTTCTTCGCTCATGAGCCTGATCTTTATGGGATGGACGCGTACTACTTAATGCTGGAAAAAGTGACTCGATATTTAGAACGTATCGGTGATAGTACTCGTTTAGACTTAGTCCGTCGTTGTTTCTACCTTAAAACTCACGAGAAGCTCTCTCGAGAACCTGGTATTGGTTCTGTCGCTTGGCGACGTGAGGCCCTAACTGACATGGTACAGAAGTGGGACTGGGATCAAACGACGATTATGGAGTTAGACGACCGTCGTAATTGGAAAGTAGAGCAGGTTAAAGTTGTACACCATGCGTTGCTCGACGCGTTGATGCTGAGTTACCGTAACCTGATTCAATTTGCACGCCGCAACGATATTACCTCTGCTATCAGCCCACAAGACATCAGTATTCTTGCTCGTAAGCTGTATGCTGCGTTTGAGGTACTTCCGGGTAAAGTGACACTGCTGAACCCGCAGATCTCGCCAGATCTTCATGAGCCAGATTTAACCTTCATCGAAGTGAGAGAAGGTGGTACAAATCAGCCGGGTTGGTATCTGTATAAACAACCTCTTATCCCGCACCGCATTATTGGCCAGCCAAACCTAGAGCATAACGAATACCTAAGTAAGTTGGTGGCGTGGTCGTTCTTCAATGGCATGATCACTGAATCCACTCGTTTACACTCAGTCGTACGTGATGCACACCTCGACATCGATAAGTTCTACCAAATGGTGAGTGACTTGCGTAACACCTTCTCGCTACGCAAACGACGCCCGAGTATGCAGGCGCTAGCAAGTCCGTGTGAAATTAGCCAACTTGCCATGTTCATCAACTTTGAAAATGACCCAACTGCTGAGTTAAGCGGTAAGTCGCTAAAAGTGGATTTGAAAACGACGGATATTTTTAGTTTTGGTCCTGAACATAAGAGTTTAGTTGGCAGCGTCGATTTGGTGTATCGCAACTCATGGCATGAAGTTCGAACGCTGCATTTCAAGGGCGAAACCGCTATGTTGGACGCATTGAAAACTATCCTAGGTAAGATGCACCAAGATGCGATACCGCCGGAATCGGTTGATGTGTTCTGCTACAGCAAAAACCTACGCGGTGTGATGCGTAATATGGTGTATCAACTGCTGGCTGAATGTATCGATCTGCGTTTAAAACCGGTAGAACAGGAGAAGCGTCGCCGCTTTAAAGCGATTCGTATTGCTGAGCAAATGTATGGGTTGTTCTTCGAACGCCGCGGCGTGTCTGTACAGAAGTTGGAAAATTCAGTCGATTTCTACCGTAGTATCTCAACTAACAAGTTGAAAGGCTCGCCACTATTGATGCTCGATAAAGAGCAGGACTTCCAGCTACCGGAAATTGTGGATGGTTTTGCTAGTGAAGGTCTAGTGCAGTTCTTCTTTGAAGACACGGAGAAAGGATTCAACATTTACGTGTTGGACGAGTCAAACCAAATTGAGGTCTACCACCAGTTCAGTGGTGAGAAAGATGAGATGATCTCGAGTGTAAATAGTTTTTACACTTCAGTGAAAGATGGCAACAGTGTGTCTTCTAAGTTGATTAACTTTAACCTGCCACAGTATTACCAGATTGTGCACCCAGAAGAAGGTGAGAGCTATATCGTGCCTTATCGCAATGATAACGCCACGTATTCTAAGCCATCACGGGCAGTGAATGCTTAGCTAAAACAACGAATAATAAAAAAGAGCGCTAGGCGCTCTTTTTTATTTTGGGCTTAAACCCAGTCGATCTCTTCGCCCGCGTGCTTAACGCACTCCTGCTTGACCATTTCAAACAGCTCTAGGCCAGTCTTGGAACATGTCCATTTATCTTCAATAAGCTTGAAGTGAAAGCCACCAGATTTAGACGCTAACCAAATTTCATGCATCGGCTCTTGGCGGTTGATGATGATCTGACTACGGTCGTCAAACTCCAGTGTCATTACGTTACCTGTGGTCTCGTAATCGACGTCTGCACCAGAATCATCAATTGCTTCTTCGATGATTTGCATCTGTGCATCTACCAGTTGATGAAATTCAGTATCGTTCATCCTTTCTATCCTATTGCTTTTCCTGAGTGTGGTGCGATTATAGGGGGCATTGAATTAATAATCACGAAAAGCAAAATGAAAAAATACGTTGTAGCACTATTTATGTTCTCAGTTTTGGCGTTAGCCGGCTGTGGTCAAACTGGTCCGCTTTACATGCCAGAAGATGCACCGCAGAATGAGCAAGCTCAATAATTTATACTGACAAGTCGAATTTATAAGGGAAAGAATTTTGGATTACTTCAACTATCAGGATGATGGCCAACTCTGGGCTGAGAATGTTTCGCTAACCAGCATCGCAGAGCAATACGGCACGCCACTCTATGTGTATTCGCGTGCTACGCTTGAGCGTCACTGGAATGCGTTTGATAAATCGGTTGGAGACCATCCACATTTAGTGTGTTACGCAGTAAAAGCGAACTCAAACTTAGGCGTTTTGAATGCGCTAGCACGTCTAGGATCTGGTTTTGATATCGTTTCTGGCGGTGAGCTAGAGCGTGTGATTGCGGCGGGCGGTGATGCATCGAAAGTCGTGTTCTCTGGTGTCGGTAAAACCGAAGCCGAAATGAAACGTGCACTGGAACTGAAAATTAAGTGTTTCAATGTTGAGTCTGAGCCTGAGCTAGAGCGACTAAACAAAGTAGCTGGTGAGCTGGGTGTGACTGCACCGATTTCTCTGCGTATTAACCCAGATGTGGACGCGAATACTCACCCTTATATCTCGACGGGTTTACGTGATAATAAATTTGGTATTGCTTTTGACCGTGCACTTGCTGTGTATCAGTTTGCGCAAGGACTACCAAATCTAGACGTTCAAGGCATTGATTGTCATATCGGCTCTCAGCTAACAGACATCGAACCATTCATTGATGCGACTGATCGCCTATTGGCTTTGATCGACGACCTAAAAGCACATGGTGTAAACATTAAACACTTAGATGTAGGCGGTGGCTTAGGCGTTGTTTATCGTGATGAGTTACCTCCTCAGCCTTCTGATTATGCGAAAGCGTTGTTGGCGCGATTGGAAAATCACCAAGACCTTGAACTGATTTTTGAACCGGGCCGTGCCATTGCAGCAAACGCAGGGGTTCTGCTGACGAAAGTTGAGTTCCTTAAACATACTGAGCACAAGAATTTTGCCATCATTGATGCAGCAATGAACGATCTGATGCGTCCTGCGCTTTACCAAGCGTGGCAAGACATTGTTCCAGTCGTTCCTCGTGAAGGTGAAGCATCGACTTATGATCTTGTGGGCCCTATTTGTGAGACGGGTGATTTCCTAGGTAAAGACCGTTCACTAGTGCTTCAAGAAAACGACCTATTGGCGGTTCGCTCTGCGGGTGCATACGGCTTTGTGATGTCATCGAACTACAATACTCGTACGCGTGTTGCAGAAGTGATGGTCGACGGTGACAAGACTCATTTAGTCCGCCAGCGTGAAGAGTTATCGAGCCTTTGGGCTCTAGAAAGTGTCCTTCCGGAGTAATTGGAGCATTATGCATTTCCATTTTTCAAAAATGCATGGTTTGGGTAATGACTTCATGGTCGTGGACTGCATTACGCAAAACATCTTTTTTTCCCCTGATTTGATCCGCCGCTTGGCGGATCGTCATACCGGTGTTGGCTTTGACCAGCTGCTGATTGTAGAAGCACCGTATGACCCAGAAACAGATTTTCATTATCGAATCTTTAATGCGGATGGCAGTGAAGTAGAGCAGTGTGGCAATGGTGCACGTTGCTTCGCTCGATTCGTTCGTATGAAAGGCTTAACGAATAAGTTCAGCATTAATGTCAGCACTAAAAAAGGCAAAATGGTGCTGAATATTGAAGAAGATGATCAAGTCACGGTAAACATGGGTGTGCCGGAATTTGAACCTTCTAAGATCCCTTTTAAAGCAAAACAGACAGAAAAAACCTATATTTTACGTACCGATGAGCACACCTTGTTCTGCGGTGCAGTGAGCATGGGTAACCCTCATGTGGTGACTGTGGTTGATGATGTCGACACTGCTGATGTTGATAACTTAGGGCCTCTGCTTGAGTCACACGAGCGTTTTCCTGAGCGTGTAAACGCGGGCTTCATGCAAGTGGTTAACCGAGAAGAAGTACGCTTACGAGTATACGAGCGCGGTGCGGGTGAAACTCAAGCGTGTGGCAGCGGAGCATGTGGTGCGGTTGCGGTAGGTATTGTTCAGGGGCTATTAGATTCCTCTGTGAAAGTTAGCTTACCAGGCGGTGACCTGAAGATTCAGTGGCAAGGTCCTGGAAAACCCTTGTATATGACTGGCCCTGCGACACATGTGTTTGACGGTCAATTGTCTTGTTAATCGTTAGCGAAAGGAACGATTTTGTCTGATATTGAAGTGACGGCGCTGACCGAAGAAATTGTGGCCGAATTCCTGAAGGATAACCCTGATTTCTTTCAGCATCGTAGAGAGTTAGTCGATAGGCTGGCAATACCGAACCAAGAACAAGGCGCAGTGTCCTTGGTGCATTTACAAATGAATCGTCAAAGGCAGCGCATTGAAGAGCTGGAAGAAGAAATCACGGCTCTAATGTCGATGGCGAAAAACAACGATCGCACTTTCCATGAATTTATGGATCTGCAAGAGCAAGTGCTCAAATGCGAGGCGTTAGAACAGGTTATTCACGCTGTTCAAAACAAAGCGAAAGCCCTTGGCTTGAGCGCTTTTGTGCGCTTAATTGACTCTGAACAGTTAACGGGTAATAAGCTTAGCCATCTATCGTTAACCAAAGAACAGTACCAGCGTTTTGCGACCAACAACTTGAATGGCCGAGATGCCTATCTTGGGCGTATGCGCAAAGCAGATCGCATTGGTTTGCTAGGAGAGCAGACTCCTGCACCGGAAATGGGTTCTTACGTGGTGTTGCCACTGGTTAAAGGTAAACTACAGGGCGTATTAGTGTTTGCGAGTGAAGACGGTGGCCATTTTCAACCACACATGGATACCTTATTCTTACGCCACCTAGCGTTGGTACTACCTCATCTAATTGAAACCCTGCCATGGCAATCGGTCGAACATGAGCGAATCTCCAGTCACACTGCCCAGTAGCTTACAACAGCCCTTAGACCGCTTTTACGAATACCTTAGAAGCGAGAAAGGGCTGAGCCTGCATACTCAACGTAACTACAAACAACAACTTGAAACTATGGCCGGTCATCTCGTTCAAATGGGGCTAAAAAGTTGGAATCAAGTCGATGCGGCTTGGGTACGTCAGTTGGCAAGTAAAGGTATGCGCGAAGGCATGAAAGCCAGTAGCTTGGCGACGAGGCTGTCGTCGCTACGCAGTTTTTTCGATTTCCTTATTCTACGTGGTGAATTGAGCGCTAACCCAGCCAAGGGGGTATCCGCTCCACGTAAGCAGCGTCCTCTGCCTAAGAACTTAGATGTGGATGAGGTTGGTCAGTTACTCGAAGTGGATGAAGATGATCCGTTATCGATTAGAGATCGTGCCATGATGGAACTGATGTATGGTGCTGGCCTACGTTTGGCAGAAATGGTGAGTATCAACGTTAAAGACATTAGCTTAGGTGCTGGTGAAATTCGCGTGGTCGGTAAAGGTGACAAAGAACGTAAAGTTCCATTTTCTGGTCTAGCTCAAGAGTGGGTTGCGAAATGGCTGAAAGTGAGAGGCTCGCTAGCCAACGCAGATGAACCAGCGTTATTTGTGTCTAAACTTGGCGTTCGTATTTCTCATCGTAACGTGCAAAAACGTATGGCGGAGTGGGGGCAGAAACAAGCGGTCGCGAGCCATATTAGCCCTCACAAATTGCGCCACTCATTTGCTACTCATATGCTCGAGTCGAGTAATAACCTGCGTGCAGTGCAAGAGCTGTTGGGCCACGAAAATATCTCGACCACGCAGATATACACCCATTTGGATTTCCAGCATTTAGCACAAGCTTATGACCAAGCGCATCCAAGGGCTAAGAAAAAGGGGAAAGAGTAATGCACTTCTACCGCCGCTTGTCGCCGATAAAAGCGATGAGCTTTGACTTAGACGACACCTTGTATGACAACCGGCCAATTATACGTCGAGTGGAACGACAGATGGCTGAGTGGCTGCACCAAAAACACCCTGTATCTGCTACTCAACCACTGAGCTGGTGGCAGACATTAAAGCGAGAGGTCGCATTGAACGATCCGATGCTGACTCACGACGTCACTTTGTGGCGTCACACTCAAATACAGCAAGGATTATCGGCGTTAGGTTATACGCCGCTGCAAGCCAAGCTGGCGGCGGATGAGGCAATTATTAAAGTACTTGAGCTGAGAAGCCAGTTTGACGTTCCACAAGAGAGCCATCGAGTGATGGGGCTACTGGCTCAAAAGCTGCCTTTGGTGGCGATCACAAATGGCAATGTCGACGTGGATAGGATTGGTTTAGCGCCGTATTTCCAATTAGTACTGAAAGCTGGTCCAGACGGTAAAGCTAAGCCTTTCCCGGATATGTTTGACCAGGCGCGTGATTATTTACAACTGCCGGCTCATAACATTTTGCATGTTGGTGATCATCTCAAATCGGATGTTTATGGCGCTAAAGTGAATGGCTTTCAAGCATGCTGGTTTAACGATCAAGGCGATAGTTTGACTCAACATCGCCATGCTCGCTCACTTCCTGATGTGGAAATTCATCAACTCGATGAGCTGCTGGATCTACTCGATTAGCGTTACTTTAAAGCATGACCACTCTTGTCGGCCTTAAATACCTTCATGTAATGGCGAAAGAAAGACTCTAGCTGGCTGGCTTGAGCCAGATCGCCTTGTGCTCTTAGCAGTTCGCACCCGACTTCAAGCGTACACAAATTGCCACTGTCTTGATTGCGTCTGAGCTGATAAGAAGAATCACTGCTGGCGGTGATCGAAACATGTGGCAGGTCCTCTAACCAAGCACTTTTCTTCACCATCTTTTTGGCTTCCTGCCAAGTACCATCTAAGACGATAAATACGGGGTTTCTGGCGCAAGAACCCAACTCGCTATCTGTTGTATCAATTGCGCTTATCACATGTTCAATGGGTAAGCTGTTTTCACTAGGAAAAACAATGAAGGGAGCATAATCTCGATCGCTGAGTAGGATTTGCAGCGATTCCGGCGCGCTTTTTCTATGCCACACATGAGTGGTGCAGTATGGTAAGCAGCGCTGGAGAATCTGACCAGTATTGGTGTCTCGTGATAGCTCATTTTCATGCGTGAGTAACGCTATGTGCACACTGCTATCGAGCTTAGGGTAAAGCGGACATAAGCAGTGATGAGAAAAACCACATTGCGGGCAAGTCTGAGTCATGGGGCGCTACATCTCCAATCCGTATTGAAACGGTGATTGGCCATCTGAAAATAATACTGCGTCACTTTGTTTACTGTCTTTTTCGACCGGAGCCGTGCTTGGGTTGAGCGGATAGCTGACGCCGGAATACTGCATCAGGTGTTGCTGTGTTTTAGCTCCACCACCACTTACAGTAAATAGCAGATCTCGCCATCCATTGGTCGAGCTTGAGCTGACATCAATCGGAGTTCGAACCAAGGTGATACGGCTATTGAATCGCCATTTATCTTGATGATTTTCAAAAATCAGCAGTGTGCAGCCTCCTGAACCACACCAGTTCAGTTGAGCAAGTAACTCTTCCTTGCCGTCACCGTTAAGGTCATAGGCCAACCAGTTGTAGCGCACCTTGTCCGGTGCGCTATTGTGCATTGCAAAATACTGGCGTAGCGCTTGGTCTACTTCGCGATTAAATTCTGCCTTGGCCGGAATAGAGGCCGCACCTTTTTGGCTAAGCTCTATTGCTTTGGGGCAGGGGAAGCGCCCTCCTGCTTCGCTTTAAATAGCGTTAAGCCACCGCTAGCGATAGGGTAGACAATTTCCCCAACTCGTTCTTTTTCGGCATTAATTTGCTCACCATCACGAGTGAAAATACGCTCGGAGACGAGGTATTGCTGCTGGTGGCGAGTCATGACAACTTGAATTTGGTCTGGGTTCAGTTGCTGCCAGTAGCCACGCTCTATGGTTGCTGGATCGCCATTGTTGTAGTCGTAACTGGTGGTTGCGGTGTGGTCTGGATTGAGCTGTAAACGGATACTAAAGTCACTGGTTTTGGTTGAAGCGGCGTGGTACAGCCCTGTCCAGTTCAAAGTGCTGTCGACATTGGCCAGGGTGGCACAGCCTTTGTATTGCTTATCGTCTAGAGTCAACGAACTCGTCCAGCCATAGGTGCTGTCACTCATTGTGTCACTGCAACGACCTGCATCTAACGTCAACTGACCTCGATCGAGTTGGTATTCTCTTTTAGTTGAGGATATTTGGCTACGCTCGATGGTCAGCTCTTGTGGCTTTGAACCCATTGTTTGGAATGTCACTGTCTGTTTGTTGAATGTGGCAGACCAGCCGGGTTCCATACCAAAGGCGCGTGTCGCCTTAGGGGCTTGTCCGCAACGTCTTGGGTTTTCGGCAGTGAGCATATTGATTTCGTCAACGACAAATACGGCATCGAAGTCAGCGTCTAAGCCATTGTTGGTGGGAGCTTGTAGATGACCAATCAACTCACCATAGAGAGGTTCATACGGCGCACGAACTAACGACAGCGCTTTTTGAGTTTGTTCTGGAGAAAGCGCTAACCACATTTGATGATTGCTACCACAAGGCGTGAAAGAGCGAGCTTCATGCCCGACGACAACTTCGCCGCGCATGATGAAAGTTTGCGGTGCAATCGAGGTCGGCTGGTCTAGCGTGGCGGGAATCGATTTTGGCTGCTGGTCTTTATTATCGACACTGGTACATGCCTGCAATGCAAAGATTGCGGCTAAAGCCATTGGGATTTGGTACGCCTTCATGCTATATCTTCCTCAGAACGGATTATTTGGAATTCATTATGGCATATTGGTTATTTAAAACAGAACCCGACACCTTCTCAATTGACACTTTACGAACACAAAACACGTCGTGCTGGGAGGGCGTTCGTAATTACCAAGCGCGTAATATGATGCGTGATGACGTAAAACTAGGCGACTTAGTGCTCATTTACCATTCGTCGTGTAAGAAAGTCGGTGTTGCTGGAATCGCAAAAGTGATTAAGGAATCCTACCCAGACCATTATGCGTTCGACCCAGAGAGCGATTACTACGATCCTAAATCCGATCCAGAGAACCCACGTTGGATGATGGTGGATATTGAGTTTGTGCGTAAAACCGAGCGGATTATTCCATTGAGCGTGATGAAAGCGATGCCAGAGCTAGAGAATATGCCATTAGTGAAGCGTGGTAACCGTTTATCAATCATGCCAGTCAGTGAGCAGGAGTGGCAGGCCATTATGGCCAAAGAAACGCTTTAGGATCGGTATGGCAGACATAGAAAAGGCAGCTTTCGCTGCCTTTTTATGTTCGCTAATGGCGATTAAATCAAGTGTTCTTTTAGGTAGTGGGCGACTGCGTCGTCTGCATTGCTACCAATCACTTCGTTGTCAGGAAGGGCCGCCATCACTTTGTGGTGAGATGTGCCCATGACTAGGCCTTTACCCGCCATCGACAGCATTTCTACATCGTTCATGCCATCGCCAAACGCGATGCAGTTGTCTAAGGTTTTTCCTAGAGATTTTGCCACGACATCGAGTGCTTCACCTTTAGATACATCCGCAGCCATAACTTCTAAACACCAAGGAGTCGAGAAGGCGACATTCAGCTTGTCACCAAACAGTTCATTGAGTTTGTTTTCAAAAGTAACCAGGTGGTCATGATCGTGATTCGGATCGGTGAAGAATACTTTTGCAATGCCGTCAGTTGGTGCGTTGTCGCTATCGAATAGCTGGTAGCTAAAGCCGGTCTCGTCGTGGAAGTGGCGTAACGTTTCATCTTCCTGGTTTAACAACCAAGATTCGTTTTGGTACATGTGAATCATGATGTTTGGATCGGACTTAACGACATCAATGACCGGCTGCACTAATGACTCTGGTACGTTTTTGCTGTACATCAGTTGATCGTTTTGGTCATGAACACGCGCGCCATTAGAAGTGATCATATAAGCTGGAATACCGACCGTTTCGCGAATACCTGCAACATCCACATGGTGGCGACCGGTTGCAAAGATGAAGGTGAAGCCTTGTTGGTGAAGCTCTTTTAGAGTCTGCTTAGTGAAATCACTAAGTTGGTGATTCGGCGCTAACAGTGTGCCGTCGAGATCAGAAGCAACAATATGGAACGGTGAGTCTTGCAAAGCTGTGGTCATAGTATCCTCATAAAGCGAAGCATGGCAGCCAAAAGAGAGTAGCTCTCTGTACTGAGTGTGCTCATTTTACGCCAAAAAGAGGAAGAAAAAGAGGGCAAATTGTAAGCGCTCTTTTTCCTTATTTATCTCAACATGCCCTAGTGTTGGTGGAAAAACTCGAGTGTGGTGTCCAAAGCGTCATTGCGATACTGGTCTTGCTCAAACAACACTTCGTGCTTTGCTCCGTATATGATTTTCAAAGCGCAGTCATGGTTGGTTTTTACTAGCTTTTTGATAAAGCGGATCTGATCTCGGTTCGACACAATAGTATCTTCACTGGCTTGAAGCAGCAGTAATGGAATTCGGATTTGGCGCGTTTGCTGAATACACTGCTTCGCTGCCATGAGACCTTGCCACACCCAGCGTGTACTTGGCCCGCCGATTTTCAGCTCTGGCATCTTTTCATACAGATCGCGGAACCAGTGATAACGCACTTCGCTTTGACTGAGTGGGTTTATGTCAAATGGTTTCGGGTAATACGCTTGATGCCCTGGAGCATAGGTCGGTTTTGGGTATACCGCGGTTAATATTTGGCTAAGAGGAATGGCGACGGGGCGCAGGTAAGGCGCCATATTGACCCCAAACATAGGGGCGCTGAGGGCTATGGCATCAAAGTGGTGCTCAGGATGGGTTTGAATATAGCGAGTCGCGATTGCGCCTCCCATCGAATGAGCTAATAAGTAACGTTTGTCGTAGTGGCTAAGGTCAAAATGCTGCAGCACTTTGTCCATGTCCATTAAGTAGTCACTAAATTCTTTGACGTAACCCATTTCAGAATCGTCGATCAGGCGTGAAGAAAGGCCTTGGCCACGGTGGTCAAACGAATAAATGTCATATCCTTTCTGGAACAAGTCGTAAAACAGTTCTTGGTATTTCCACGCCGACTCGATTCTCCCATTGACCACAACTATTGCTTTGTTGTGATTTGGGTTGGTGAGCTTGCACCAGTAAATATCAGTTTTATCGAAAGATTTAAGTTTTCCTTCGCTACGTGATTGCCAAAGCAGCGCAATATCTTGATTGATTGCTTGCTCAAAGCATAACTCTTGAGTATAAGATGAGTTATTCGAACGAGTTTGGGTCATGACTGGTCTGTGCCGGGTTCGCGATACAACAAGTGTAAATTATGTGGGGCTAATTGCATTTAGTCGAGGAATATTACTATGGATACGCATGTTTGGCTGGCCTATGTGGTCACTGCGATTGTTTTTAGTTTGGCACCGGGCTCAGGTACAGTAAATTCGATTAGTAATGGTTTAAGTTATGGCACTCGTAAGTCTCTAGCCGCGATTGTTGGATTGCAGATTGGCTTAGCGTTCCACATTATTTTGGTGGGTGCTGGTGTTGGTGCTTTAGTCGCGAAGTCGGCGCTAGCATTCTCGATCATTAAATGGGTCGGGGCAGCGTATTTGGTATGGCTTGGTATTCAAAAGTGGCGCGATAGATCCAGTTTGACGACCCAAGCCGACAGCACTGAATTATCAGCATGGTCGATGATGAATAAAGCGGTTCTGATCAACCTGACCAACCCTAAGTCGATTGTGTTCTTAGTCGCTTTGTTTCCTCAGTTTATCGATCCTGCGAAAGATCAACTCACACAGTTAGCGGTATTAGGGGTCACAACGGTAGCCATTGATAGCATTGTCATGCTGGGTTACACCTCTTTGGCGGCGCAAATGGGACGTTTCATTCGCTCTGAACGTATTATGATGAAGATTAATAAGGTCTTTGGTTCTATGTTCATGGGGTGCGGAGCATTACTTGCTGCTGCTAAGTCCTAACGTTAGGTGTAATGAGCTCTATTTCGATAATGCAAAGCACATATGTTGCCCGTCAGCCGATTCTCAACTCTAAACGCCAAACCTTAGGCTATGAGTTGTTGTTTCGCGACGGTGAGCGTAACGCATTTCCGGCTAACGTTGATTCTAATCGAGCAACTTATCGACTGATTGTTGAGAACTTTCTGTCGATAGGTATGAACCCTTCTCTACCAACTTCTCGTTGCTTTATAAACTTCCCATATCAAAGTTTGATTCGTAGGCTTCCATTAAGTTTGCCAAAAGAGCAGATCGTCGTTGAAGTGTTGGAAAATTGCCCTCCTGACGACGATCTATTTGAGGCGATTAAAGAATTGAGCCAGCGAGGCTACTTAATAGCACTAGATGATTTTGTTTATAACTTAGAATGGGAACGGTTTCTTCCGTACGTACATATCGTCAAACTAGACCTAATGGCATTGGGTTTAGAGCAAGCTTGTGATTACGTAAAGATGCGTAAGGCGCAAGGTGTGAAGCGTCGCTTCTTGGCGGAGAGAGTGGAAACCGAGCAAGAGTTTTTAGCCGCTCGAGCTGCTGGGTTTACGTTCTTTCAGGGTTACTTCTTCAGCAAGCCAGAGATGATTAAGCAAAGTTATGTGAGTCCAGAGCAGGTCATTGCGATGGAACTGTTTCAAGAGGTCTGCAAGGCTGAAGTCAATTATGTCAAAGTTGAGCAGATCGTGGCGAAGGACGTTGCGTTATCTTATAAATTGCTGCGTTTTGTTAATACCATGTCGGATAGGTTAGAAGTATCGATTTCGTCATTCCGGCAAGCATTGGTTTACCTGGGGCAAGATAAGCTCAAACTATTTGTTTCGCTCGCGGTAGCATCGTTTGTATCAGCCAAAAAACCGGCTGAATTGTATAACCTGTCACTGCAACGTGCCCAGTTCTGTATGCTAATGTCCCGCACACAAGCGTTTAACCAATACCGAGAACAGGCATTTTTGGTCGGTTTGTTCTCTATGCTAGATGCGCTACTCGACACTTCGTTGGAACATCTGGTTTCTCAATTGCCACTTTCTGAAGACATTAAATCGGCTTTACTCGAGAGAAAAGGCCCTTTTGGTGCTCTGCTAAATGTCGAAGAATGTTATGAAAAAGCCGACTGGCAAGGTGTGCAAAAAGGGTGTAAGGAGCTTGGTATTAATGTTGAGGATGTTATCCATAATCTGTCTGCTGCTCAGCGTTGGAGCCAAGATTTGAAAAGAATTATCTAGCCGCGTGTTGCTGGTTTGAATATGAAAGTTTTATGACAAAGAAAAGGTACGTGTTGACGTGCCTTTTTTTGTGATTAATATATATGGATATCTGCATATGAGAATGTTTAGTTATGTTACCACACCAGTTCTTCAAATTATTGTCTGACGAAACACGAGTTCGCTGCTTGATGTTGATTGTTCGTGAAGAGTGTTTATCAGTTGGTGAGTTGACCCAGGCGTTGCTAGAGAGTCAACCCAAAGTGTCGCGTCACCTAGCTCAACTTCGTTCTAGTGGCGTATTAGTCGATGTTCGCCAAGGGCAATGGGTGTTTTATCGCGTGGCCGATGATTTGCCTGGTTGGATGAACAAATTGATTGAAGATTTAGTCGCATCAAACTGCCTCAAGCAAGAATATCAAGAGGATGTTGCGCGAGTAAGGGCGATAGAGTGTCGTCCTGTCTGCTGCCAATAATATTTGGCCCCTAATTAGTAAAACATTGATAAGAGATACAGCTATGACAATTAAAGTAGGTATTAACGGTTTTGGTCGTATTGGTCGCCTTGCATTGCGCGCCGCTTTTGATTGGCCTGAATTGGAATTTGTACAAATTAACGATGTGGCTGGAGACGCTGCAACATTGGGTCACCTGCTGGAATTCGATTCTGTGCAAGGTCGCTGGGCTCATGAAGTGAAAACAGAAGGAAGTGAGTTGGTGATTGCAGGTCAGCGTATCGCAGTGACCAATGAGAAAGAAATTAACGCGGTGGATTGGTCTGGATGTGATGTAGTGATTGAGGCAACCGGTGTGCATCGTAAAACTTCGTTCCTTAACCAATACTTAGAACAAGGCGTAAAACGCGTTGTAGTAAGTGCTCCAGTTAAAGAAGACGGTGTGGCTAACATCGTTGTCGGTGTGAATGATGACATTTTTGATCCAGCAGTACATAAGATCGTTACTGCGGCGTCATGTACCACGAACTGTATTGCACCAGTGGTGAAAGTGATTCATGAAAAGTTAGGTATTGAGCAGTCTTCATTTACCACTATCCATGACCTTACCAATACTCAGACCATTTTGGATGCGCCGCATAAAGACTTACGTCGTGCTCGTGCATGTGGCATGAGTTTAATTCCAACCACAACGGGCAGTGCTAAAGCTATCGTGGAAATCTTCCCTGAGCTAAAAGACAAGATCAATGGACACGCGGTACGTGTGCCTCTAGCGAATGCGTCTTTGACTGACATCATCTTCGATGTGAAACGTGATACCACAGCAGAAGAAGTTAATGCGTTACTGAAAGAAGCTTCTCAAGGTGAGCTAAAAGGCATTCTGGGTTTTGAAGAGCGTCCGTTAGTGTCTATCGATTACAAAGGTGATCAACGTTCTACGATTGTTGATGCACAATCAACCATGGTTGTGGGGACTCGTATGGTGAAAATCTACGCTTGGTATGACAACGAAATGGGCTACGCAACGCGTACCGCAGAATTGGTTCGTAATGTTGGTTTAGCATAAGGAGCAAAGTGATGTCTCAGACTCAAACTCACCCGACTTGGCAGCTAGATTTAAACACTGGTGCGCTTGTATTGACTCCGTGTCCAGGTACGAAAGGTATCGATCTCGATGCGTCACTTGCTCAACTTAAAGAGCAAGGTGTGGAGGCGATTGTTACCGCTCTGGATGACTCTGAACTGGCGAGCAAGGCGGTGGCTGAACTGGGTGAAAAAGCTCAGCAGCAAGGCATGCAGTGGTACCAAATTGAAATTGAAGATGATTGTGCGCCAGGTGAAGCGTTCCAGGCTAAGTGGAATGTGGCTAGCCCAGCGCTACACCAAGTGGTGGATAACGGTGGTAAAGTCGCGATGCACTGCATGGGAGGCTCTGGCCGAACGGGGTTGCTGGCGGCTCATCTTCTGCTAGAGAAGCAGTGGCCATTAGCTGACATCGTCAGCCAAGTACAAGCGCTTCGCCCAGGCGCCTTTACTAAACCTGTTCAAGTAGAATACATCACAGCGGTTGCTGGCCAGTAATTCGCTCATAGAGCTTTTGGAATACCATAACCCAAAAGCTCTTTTCTCTTTGCAATAAAGGCAAATAGGTACGTTATGTTTGCAAATGTCAGTAAAAGTGTTCGCCAATATATGCTCGTGACGTTCAATTACTGGAACTTCACGATTACCGATGGTGCATTACGTATGCTGGTGGTGCTGTATTTCCACGATCTGGGTTACAGCACATTGGAAATCGCCTCTCTATTCCTCTTTTACGAATTTTTTGGTGTGGTCACTAACTTAATTGGTGGTTGGTTAGGTGCAAGGCTTGGGTTGAATAAAACCATGAACTTGGGACTGGCGATGCAGATCATTGCTCTGTCTATGCTCGCCGTTCCAGCGGCATGGCTCACCATTCCGTGGGTAATGGCAGCGCAGGCGTTGTCTGGCATTGCTAAAGACTTAAACAAGATGAGCGCCAAAAGCTCGATTAAAACGTTGGTGCCGGATGAGCAGCAGGGCGCTTTGTATAAATGGGTTGCGATATTGACCGGCTCGAAAAATGCCCTGAAAGGCGCGGGGTTCTTTATCGGTGGCTTACTGCTCTCAGTAATTGGTTTCAAGTATGCCGTTTTAACCATGGCAGCAGTGTTAACTCTGGTGTTCATTGGCAGCTTAATTGGCCTTGAAAGTGACATGGGTAAAGCGAAGACTAAGCCGAAGTTTAAGCAAATCTTTTCTAAATCTGAGTCGATCAACATTCTATCCGCTGCACGTATGTTCTTATTCGGTGCACGGGATGTCTGGTTTGTTATTGCGTTGCCGATTTATCTGGGCAGTGTATTTGGTTGGGAGCATTTGTGGGTCGGTGGCTTCCTAGCTGCGTGGACCATCGCTTACGGATTTGTTCAGGGCTTAGCACCTAAAATAACCGGCAAAGCCCAAGGCAAAGTGCCTGATGGTCACGCTGCTATGCTGTGGGCTGGTGGATTGGCGATTGTGACTGCATTTATCGCTTATGCGGTACAGATAGGTTGGCAGCCAGAGCTTGTCATTGTCGGAGGATTGATGGTGTTTGGTGCTATCTTCGCTGTGAACTCGTCTCTGCATTCCTATTTGATCGTGAGCTATGCCAAAGGTGATGGTGTATCGCTGGACGTTGGTTTCTACTATATGGCCAATGCCATGGGGCGCTTAATTGGCACTATATTGTCTGGTTGGGTATTCCAGATGGCTGGGCTAGCTGCGTGTCTATGGGTCTCTTTTGCATTCCTTGCTCTTACTACCTTGATATCGGTAAAACTGCCAAAGCTACGTGAAGTGAATGTTGCATAATTGATAATTCTTTGACCTAAAGCTGACTCTGTTAATAGCAGAGTCAGCTTTTTTATTGCTATATTCAATTGGTTATCTGACACAAGAGAGATGCTAATGAGGCAACGGGTCCTGTTTTTCGATTTACTGCGCTGTGTTGCTGCGGTTGCAGTTATCGCTATTCATGTGCTGGCTCCTTATCGGAATGAGCTTGGGGTGATCCCATTTAACGAATGGTTTACTGCGGTCGGGGTGAATGGTGTTACTCGCTGGGCGGTGCCAGTATTTATCTTGATTACCGGTGCGTTGATGTTGAGTGATACGCGGCCATTTGATGCCAAGTATTATGTGAAGCGGCGTTTAGGTAAGGTTTTGGTGCCGTTTTTACTCTGGTCGCTGTTCTATGCGTACCTGTCTGGTTGGAGCGCCGCTGGTTACGATGGGGCGGTCAGTAAAGAAGTTCTGGTTAATAGTGCAGAACACGCGACGTATTACCATCTGGGCTTTTTCTATTACTTTATCCCGCTGTATTTCGTTATTCCATTTTTGCAAATCATGGTGCGCAAAACTGGGGACGCAGGAGTGTATGCATTCACCGCGGTATGGCTGCTAACCACGTTACTTTATTTGATGAAAATCGATGGCCCATGGAGCATTGAGCTATGGTTGTATAGTGGCTACTTACCACTCGGCTATATTCTGTTTAAGAAGATTCCGCTGACTAAAACCAGTGTGATGATTGCGACTGGCTTGGGAATCGCTGCGCTGGCTACGACCGTAATGATGGTCGTGAGCAATAGTTTAGCAGCAGGGGAGTATACGGTGGGGCGATGGCTGTCTTATAAGACGCTCAACGTAGTGTTAGCAGCCAGCATGATTTTCATGCTATGCCGTTACTTTGGTGAAGGCTTGTCTCTGGGTGCTAATAAGGTAGTTGGTTTCATCAGCCAACATAGTTTGGGGATCTATATTCTTCACCCGATTTTCTTGTGGCCAATGAAAGAGTTTGGCTGGTATCAGGGACACCCTGGTTGGGTTATCCCTGTATGGATTGTGCTAAGTGGGGCTGGAGCGCTAGCAATGAGCTGGTTGTTCTCGCGTTCGAGTAAGACAAGCTGGTTGCTTCCTTAGCGTTTCATCGCGAAATGTAGGAATTTATCTCCCTGATAAGTGAGCTTACCTTTATCTCCAGGGTTCAAAGCGTGGTAATAGTGAACACCCACTTGGAATTCACGCTTTGGCCCTAAACGCCCTTTCTGAACGTATATCCAATACTCTTGATCGTCTTCGCCTGGTTGCGCGTCTTGAATCTCGATGGCCTGTTTATCCAATATCACCACATTAACCGCTTGTTCAGGCGCATTCTCTCCCTGCATGTGTTTTCGATAGAAACTGAGGAACACCCATGCGGCCAGCACAGCCAATAGAGTGATTGCAACAAATAATGAAATAGGCATCACATTCTCCATAATATCGAATGCGCTATTGTAACGCTGAGGGACAAATTGAGATGCTTTGCCGAACTTGATTCGTGATCTACACAGTTAATGTCGAGTTTTATTCGAGAGATATCACGTTTTTCAAAGGCTTAGCATTGGTCACCTTTACGCAAATTTACTGTAAAAGACTCGAAAAAGTGATCTGAATATAGAAGAATAGCGTTAGGCTTGTCTAAACTTAATATCGATGGAGGGAAGCCATGTCAGATATTGAAAAAGTGGTTGTACGGACTCGAAAATTAGAGTCACTGCTACGTGGCCAGTACCACGCGGAAGGAAAAGGTCTGCATCAGCTGATCACCAGCTGTGAGGATCGTTTGCCTCATGATGTTGTAGGGAAGCTAAGGTTTATCGCGACGATTCGTAATAAAGTGGTTCACGAAGACGATTACAAGTTAGATAAAGCGAAAGAGTTTTTGGCAACTTGTGATGAGTGCGAAAGAGAACTGACTCCGCGCAGTAGTCGCTTCATTTGGCGTGTGGCGATTACATTGATGACGCTAATTACCTTGGCGGCGCTAGGCTTTTATTACGCTCATTGGGACATCTTGTCTAAGCACTTCCAATAACTTTGCTCTGTTAATCTCCTAACTCAGCAAAGATAAAATCGATAAAATGTCTAACCTTAGATGCCATATGCTTGCGGCTGGGATAAACCACATACACACCAATATCAACTTCAGGTAACTCCGGAAAAAGTTGCACCAATTTCCCTGTTTGAAGCTCGTCGGTCAGATTAAATGAAGGTAGCCGTGTAATGCCTTGCCCTGCTATACATAAAGCCAGCTCCATTTCTGGGCTGTTGGAAATTAGGCGGCTTGTTACATTAACCTCTACAGTACTGCTATCGTTTAAGAGGTAGCGCCAAACATTAGGTTGTTTCAGGTTGCTGTAACTGATTGTGTTATGGCGGCTTAAATCTGTTGGATGTTCTGGTGTGCCATATTTAGCTAAATAGCAAGGGGCTGCAATGGTCACACTGCGTGCTGAAGTGAGCCTGCGGCTGATTAAGCTGGAATCTTCCATTTCTACTGATGCTCTGATCAGCAAATCCCAACCTTCGGTAATGATATCTACTTTACGGTCATTCAAATCCAACTCGACGTTAATCTTCGGATATTGCTCAATGAATTTAGCCAGAATTGGACGTATTTTGGCTAGACCAAAACTAACAGGGCAGCTTATACGTAACGTGCCTTGAGGTTCTGCTTGATGGCCTGATAGCAAGGTTTGAGCAGCCGTGGCGTGATCAATAATTTGCTGACATTGCTGATAATACAGCTCTCCTTCAGGCGTTAATTTGATACTACGAGTGGTGCGGTTGAGTAAACGCACTCCCAAACGCGCTTCTAATTTATTTACCTCTTTGCTGATATAAGAGGTTGAATGTCCGCTTATTTCTGCTGCTTTAGTAAAGCTTCCGCTCTTGATCACTTGCGAAAAGATCACCATGCCATCGAGCAGTTTTCCATTAAATTCCATTTATTGCTCTCCGCAATTTTCACCTATCCCCCAGTATGGTTGATTGGCTTTCATTTGGAAATAATCATTTTCATTCTAGGTTATTAATCAACGTATGGATTAAATCTATCATTTATTTACGGAGATTAGATTAGCTCACAATACGGAGAGTGGCATGAAGGAAATAAGCAGAATCAATCACATAGGCTTAAGAGTGAGCAGCTTTGAAACAGCGCGCGACTTTTATTCCCAACTGGGCTTTGAATACATCACAGGCCCAAGTGGCCCTGAGCCAGTGGCCATTGTTGAACATCCCTCTGGTATCAACATCAATTTTATTCTCAATTCAGATCAGAAAGACCATACCAATATGCTGATGGATACGCCAATCAAGCATACCGGCTTTACACATGTTGCACTGGAAATCTCCAACAAAGAAGCAGTGTTAGAGCACTTGAAGGCACTGCAAATTCCACTCAGCGGTGAGCCTATGAATCACCCTACTGGTACCTCGTTTTTCATTCGTGACCCAGATAACAACGTTATTGAGTTTATTGAATACAAAGGATTAAGCGCTTTCCAATAAAGTGCTCAGTTACCTTATCGACACAACACTTAACAACAGAAGAAGTATGTATATGGATATTAAAAAAAGATTAATCGCTATCGCCTCATCAACGTTATTGCTGATGGGTTTTTCTAGCGCGGCTTTGGGCAGCTCTTCGAGTGGAGTTACCACGATAAAAACAGTGAATGGTGTAGCGCAATACCCTAAAGGTTATCAAGGTACCCCGATACGTGATGCGGCTGAAGATCCGTTTATCTCTCCAAGTAACTCAGCTCTAATCTTAATCGATTACCAACCACATATATTGATGGGGGTGAAAAATATCGGTCATGAAACGTTGCTCAACAATACCAAGGGGTTGATTAAGTCTGCAGTTCATTTTGATCTACCGATTATTTTTTCCCATGTCGGGGTAGGGCTGAATGGCTCTGAACCATTCTTGAAAGAATTAGTAGAGCTGGCACCAGATGCGGTCATTATCGATAGAACCAATGTTAATGCTTGGGAAGAAGCGGAGTTTGTGGCGGCGGTAGAAGCGACAGGGCGTAAAAAGCTGATTATGGGTGGATTGTGGACAGATGTTTGTCTGGCTTATCCTGCAATAGAAGCGACACAAAATGGTTATGAAGTACTAGTGCCTGAAGATACCGTCGGCAGTATCACGCAGATGTCTCATGACAATGGTATGAAACGCATGATGCAGGCAGGGGTAAAACCGATTACGTGGAACGTGGTGTTGGCGGAACTACAACGCGATCATGCACGCAAAGCAACAGAGCATGAGACGACGAGAATATTCTTAGAGTTCTTGTTTAAAATGGATCCCGATAAGGGATGGCAGTAAGCCAGACAACGAGTAACTTCTCCGATACATTTTCTTTTAGTAGCAGAGGTTACCTACCTTTTTATTAAAAACTCTCTCCAAGTTAAAGCACTCGATTCTTACCATCGGGTGCTTTGTTATTTCTGAATGTGGGTACTTAACGACGACTGTAACCTATTGCTGGAATGTATCAATTTAATTACGAACCAATCAGCAAAAACAAAAAAGGACGCAAATGCGTCCTTTTTTGTTTTTGTATTAGATACTTAGTACATCATCGGCAGTGTCATTAGGCCAACGACTACTGCGATCATTACAAGTCCTTGTTTTTGTGAAGAAGAAATCATAACACTGCTCCTTAATTTTGATGTTCAACACTATGTAATAAAGATTAGCACTACTTTATGGGTTTGATCAAGCCTGTCTTGGTGAAAACTTCAAAAAAGTAACTTTACTGTCTGCTTGTTCCTAGTAAATGGGTAAGTTTTCTTATTGTTTTGTGCTGTTTTTAAAATGTTCAAAGTGGTTTTTGTTTAATCTTGCTTGGTTTTAAGTGATTGAATTTAATGTTCATTTTGATTGTTAGATTTGTCATTTATTTTTATTTCTTTTACTTTTTAGGCTTAGGGTGATCTGCAATGTCAGTTGTGGGTAAAATCTAGTTTTATGAGGAAAGTAAACAGCTCGGATGAGAGCCTTTATCACATATTGATACAGTGGGCTTTAATTTGGAAAGCTGCTATTCCACACTGCCGCTTATCTTGCTTCTATCGATACTAGCTGCCATTAATGGTGTTGTTGTTTTTTAAATCTTTGTATTTATTTGCTTTTTCCCTTTGACTGCTGAGTGTTTTGTTGCTCTGAGGGGCTTTTTCTTTATCTAGAGAGGTTTGGTTTTTAAATCTAGACGATCACAGAGAACGCAACAGGCTGTAATTTACGGATTATTGAATCTCTGCTGACAATTCGTTTTAAACATTGCTGTGTGTGAATAGAGTGATTCGTAATCAAGATCCAAGTTTTACGGTTCGCTGCTGGACATCGACTTTTAGCTGCCTACACTGGCGGCGAAAGAAACAAGAGGTGTATACATGTGGAGTTGGCTGTCTGTCGCGCTATCTGGCTTTATTAGCGTGAACGCAATTCAAGACAATAAGAATGGTCAGGCAATGATGTTTAAAACATTGAGCCTACTGTTGCTATTGGCTATTTTGTACAGCCAGAATCAAGCGCTTACCCCAGCTAGTGCCTGGGTGGGAGTAGGGCTAGTGGTGTCCATCTTTGCTGATATCCTTTACCAGCTGAAGCGCTATAAGCGCCTATGTTTCGCCAGTTTTATTACTGCGCAAATCTGCTTTAGCAAATCATTTTGGCTACAGCTTTCCACCGAGATGGTTTGGTGGCTCCCAGCAATGCTACTGGCCAGTAGTGTTGTGATGTTTTTCTTACTGCTCCCACAAATTGACCGGTTAATATTCCCAGTTGCGGTAATGGGGCTGGTTTTGGTTCAGTTCGCATGGGCCGCTGGAGAACTATGGCTACTGCACCAAGATGCTCCGAGCCTTGCTGGTTTCCTCGGGGCGATTTCATTGAGTGTGTCAGCAGGTCTATTAGCGATCCATGATTATCGCCGAGCTATTTGGGCCGGGCGTTACTTGATATCCGGCACTTACTTACTGGCCTTGTCTCTCATCACTGCTTCTGTTGCTTTATAGCCGATGAGATACTCCTTACGGGACACTACCTCCTTAGTAGAGTGCTTGAGGAATGTTATCTGAAATCAATGTATCTTTAACTTCGATTGAGTACTCTGATGCCAATTAAGGGCGAGGAGGAGCGACCATGTCTAACGAGATACATGCGCATAAAGTACTAAACTTACTACGAGAAAATTCAATGACAGAAGCTGAACTGCGCACTGCTGTGGCGCAACAGTTCGGACCTGAGGCTAGATTTCATACTTGCAGTAAGCAAGGCTTTGATTTAGATGCATTGTTGGTATTTTTCATCCAGCGTGAGAAAGTCATTAAGCAGGGTGAGAAGTGGACACTCAATGCAGAAAGGGTATGTAACCACTAACTTACATTTTAGCAGTGGGTCTACGTCTGGTTTCGAATATTTGAAGTGTTATACTGCGCCGATTCTTAATGACGGGACCTACTTGCTATGGAAATTTTATCTGCCGCTACCATGCTATTTTTGATCATGGATCCTCTTGGCAACTTACCTATTGTTCTTTCCATACTGAAGCATTTAGATCCAAAGCGTCGACGTAAAGTATTAGTCCGTGAGTTGATGTTTGCGCTACTTATTTTGATGCTATTCCTGTTCGCTGGCCAAAGCATCATGAGCTTCTTACACGTAGAACCAGAGACGCTGAGCATCTCGGGCGGTATCATCCTGTTTATTATTGCGATTAAGATGATCTTCCCTAGTGCGGGAAGCATCACTGGGTTAGCGGCAGGTGAAGAACCGTTTATTGTACCAATGGCGATTCCAATGATTGCTGGGCCGTCAGTCATTGCGGCGCTACTGTTACTGTCTAGCCAACACCCGGATAATCTGATGGAGCTCTCTGCAGCGGTGATGATTGCCTGGGGGGCGACCTTCTTTATTTTGATGTTCTATGGTTTCTTCCACAGAATATTGGGTGAGCGTGGTTTGAAAGCGGTTGAGCGCCTGATGGGCTTGCTATTGGTGATGATCTCGACTCAGATGTTCCTAAACGGTGTGAAAGGTTACATGGGAATGGCTGCTGCAGGTTAAGTTTGAGCTACATACATTTAAAAATAAAAACGCCGCTCTCAGAGCGGCGTTTTTATTGGTTATCCCATCATGTGCTTACGACGAATATCTAGCAGAGCAAAGATACCAAATATCAGAATCGACCACTTTTCCCATTTGCTCATATTGATTTTGTCACCAAAGGCGCCGATAAAAATCGCCATTTGCAGCCCGTGCATCATCAGCAAGAATGCCGTCATAATGTAGAGTGCAATCGCGGCTTTACCTGGAAAGGGTTGGAAGAAGTTAAAAATCAAAATAAACCAAACGAAAGCAATCGCCGCTTTCGCTAGTAGGATCAAATACTTCATTATAATTAAGTCCTCTAAGCTGTAGTTCTTTCGAATAGTCGGTAGCTGACTTGCCCAGCACTTTTCTCGCGGTATAAGTGCCAATGCTCGGGAATACCTTCTAATGCTAATTCTTTCTCTGTTTCAATATAAATCATAGCGCCTTCTGCCAACCAGTTATTTTGCTCCAAAAGAGCAATCGTTTCATTGAGTAAGCCTTTTCTGAAAGGTGGATCAATGAAGACCACATGTTGTGGAGTACCTGGTTGTTTAAGAAAAGCCAGTGCATCACTATTGGTGACTGATAGATTGTCGGCCTTAAGCGCAGCAATATTGGACTGGATTTGCTTAAAGGCTGCTGGGTTGAGCTCCACGAGGGTGACATGCTCAGCCTGACGCGAAGCTGCTTCAAAGCCAAGCCCACCTGAGCCTGCGAACAGATCCAGGCACTTGGCTTGTGGCACATCCTGCGCTAGCCAGTTGAAGACCGTTTCTTTGACTCTGTCGGTGGTTGGTCGTAAACCTTCTGCGTCATGCACCGGTAGTTTTCGACCTCTCCATAAGCCACTAATAATGCGAACAAAGCCCGTGGATGGCTTTTTTTGTGATGTGTTTTGCTGGCGACGTCTTACCATAGATTTTTTGACCGCTAATTAAGTGTTACTATACTCAGTCACCTTGATGATATCGTATCGGTGAAGCCCTGAGTTTTATAATGACAAAGTGTAACATTAAACCAATTAGAAAAGCCTAATTGAAAAGTTTTCAAGGCTTTGTCATTTTGTTTTCCGTAGATAGGATAATTCTATTGGAAAAGTGTCGTAGTTAGTTAAGTAAATCTAGGATATCCCCAGATGACGGAAAAAAAGAAGCGCGGATTACTGTCTTGGCTTGGTTTCGGAGATGAAGAACAAGCTAAACCGGTTGCGGAAGAACAAGTACAACAAACAGAAGACGAGCAACCACAGCAAGAAGAAATTGTTGAAGAGACAGCAGAAGCGGCGAACACTGAACTAGCAGAAGCAGAAGCAGAAGCAGAAGCAGAAGCAGAAGCAGAAGCAGAAGCAGAAGCAGAAGCAGAAGCAGAAGCAGAAGCAGAAGCAGAAGCAGAAGCAGAAGCAGTCGAGGAACAACCTGTTGCTGCGCGTGTTCAAGAGCAAGAAAAACCGACTGAAGGTTTTTTTGCTCGCCTAAAGCGTAGTTTGAGCCGTACCAAAGCGAATATTGGTGCTGGTTTCTTTGGTTTGTTTAAAGGCAAACAAATCGACGATGAGCTGTTTGAAGAACTTGAAGAGCAACTGTTGATTGCTGATGTCGGAATGAATACGACCGTTAAGATTATCGACAGCTTAACTGAAAAAGCATCACGCCAAGACCTGAAAGACGGTGAAGCCTTGTATGGACTGCTTAAAGAAGAAATGGCAGAGATCCTAAGTACAGTTGAACAGCCACTTGAAGTCGATACGACTAAAACGCCTTACGTCATCTTGATGGTTGGTGTGAACGGCGTAGGCAAAACGACCACTATTGGTAAACTGGCCAAACAGTTCCAAGCACAAGGCAAGAAGGTCATGCTGGCTGCTGGCGATACATTCCGAGCTGCTGCAGTTGAACAGTTGCAAGTTTGGGGTGAACGCAACGAAGTCCCTGTGATTGCTCAACATACGGGTGCTGATAGTGCCTCGGTTATCTACGATGCCATTGAAGCGGCGAAAGCACGTGGTGTTGATGTGGTGATTGCTGATACAGCAGGCCGACTACAAAACAAAGCTAACCTAATGGAAGAGCTACGCAAAATCGTTCGTGTAATGAAGAAAATCGACGATTCAGCGCCTCACGAAATCATGCTAACACTGGATGCAGGTACTGGTCAAAATGCAATCAGCCAAGCCAAGTTATTCAGTGAAGTGGCACCATTGACTGGTATTACGCTAACCAAACTTGATGGCACAGCAAAAGGTGGTGTTATCTTTGCCATTGCCGATCAATTCCAAATCCCGATTCGTTTTATCGGTGTAGGTGAAGGCATTGATGATCTTCGTCCATTCGAGACGCAAGAGTTTATTGATGCATTATTTAGCCGCGATGAATAATCGCTTATAGGCAGTATCGTTGTTGAAGCGAACCAAGAGGATTGATGGGTGATTAATTTTCAGCAAGTGAGTAAGGCTTATCGCGGTGGGCGACAAGCATTACAAAAAGTCGACTTTCACCTTAAGCGTGGAGAGATGGCGTTTCTTGGCGGTCATTCGGGTGCGGGTAAAAGTACCCTGCTGAAATTGATATGTGCGATTGAAAGACCAACGGATGGTAAAGTTAGCTTTAATGGCCACGACATTACACGTATCCCTAATAAAGACATACCATTCCTACGTCGTAACATTGGTATTGTATTTCAAGATCACCGGTTGCTGATGGATCGTAGTGTATTCGATAACGTCGCACTGCCTATGCGTATTGAGTCTATTTCTGAAAACGACATCAAACGCCGTGTTTCAGCGGCGTTAGACAAAATGGGTCTATTAGACAAAGCACGTTGTCTGCCTAGTCAATTGTCTGGTGGTGAGCAACAGCGCGTAGGTATCGCTCGAGCGGTGGTAAATCGCCCAACCTTACTGCTTGCTGATGAACCAACGGGTAACTTAGACCCAGAACTGTCTAATCGTGTGTTGAAGCTGTTTGAAGAGTTTAATCGCGCTGGAGTTACTATCTTGTTAGCAACCCACGATCTTGGGTTGGTTAACACGCGCCCACAATATCGTCACCTTGAACTTAACCAAGGTTTCTTGAGTGAGGTGGAAGGTTATGGCCAGTAATAAAAAGCTTAAGAAAGCCTCTAAAGGCCGCGCTCAAAACCAGCTTAAAACGAATGGTTTTTTTAAAGTTCACCTCGATCAGGCTAAAGCGTCATTTGCTCAAATGTGGCTTCGTCCGTTAGGCAATATTCTCACGCTTGCTGTGATCTCAATGGCATTAGCCATGCCTGCAAGTTTATATCTGCTTGGAAAAAACATTGCTGCGGTAGCCGATAATGTTGCCAGTCCTTCGCAAGTGAGTGCGTACATTCAAGAGCGAACGCCTGAAGCGCGAGTCATGGTATTAAAAGATGAGATAGAAAGTTGGGCAGAAGTTGCAGAGGTAGAGTACATTTCTTCTCAGCAAGGGTTAGATGATCTAAGCCAATACTCGGGCTTCGAACAAGCGATCAGCTTGCTTGATGACTATGCTTTGCCTGGGGTGTTAATCATTACTCCGAATACTGAAGACAAGCAGGTCATTAAAGGGATTGCTCGCAAGGTGTCTGATGAAGAGGAAATCACCGATGTTCGTCTAGATGAAGATTGGTTAACAAGGCTCGATGCGATTCGCACCTTGGTGTCTGTGATTGTGATTACCCTATCGGTGTTAATGCTTGGCTCTGTATTCCTTATCGTTGGCAATACTTTGCGTTTTAACGTATTGGCAAATAAAGACGAAATCCAAACTATGAAGCTGATTGGAGCGACCGATAGCTTTATTCTCAGACCTTACCTCTATTCAGGCATGTGGTTTGGTTTGATTGGGGCGCTGTCCGCTTGGACATTGACGGCATTGATTACCATTCTGCTAAACAGCACAGTGGCAGATCTTGCGTTGCTTTACGATAGTCACTTCCGTTTACTTGGCCTGAATTGGGATGAATCCTTACTGCTGATTATGCTTGGAACCTTCTTAGGTTGCAGTGCTGCGAGGGTCTCTGCAAAAAGGCATTTAAAAGAAATTGAACCAGTTTAACTTGCCATTGTCATAATATTGAAAAAAGTACACGCTACCGTATACTTTTTTGCTTGTAACCATGAATGGTTTGTGCATAATTGATTCCCCCTGCTTGAAACCTGTTCAGTTTAGGTTCAGTATTGATGGGTTAAAACACGTACTCCAGATCAGAGATTGATGAGGATTTGAATGACAAAGCAATCGTACTCAATGGCAGTTGTTTCACAAGATAGCCTAGACAGCTACATCCGCTCGGCGCACAGCTACCCAATGCTGACCGCTGAAGAGGAACGTGAACTTGCTGAAAGACTACATTACAAAGGTGAAATCGATGCAGCGAAAGGGCTGATCTTGTCTCACTTGCGTTTTGTTGTCCATGTTGCGCGTGGTTATTCAGGTTACGGCCTGCCAATGGCTGACCTCGTTCAAGAAGGTAATATCGGCTTGATGAAAGCGGTTAAGCGCTTCAATCCTGAAGTGGGTGTTCGCTTGGTATCGTTCGCGGTACATTGGATCAAAGCAGAAATTCATGAATACGTACTGCGTAACTGGCGTATTGTGAAAATCGCGACCACTAAAGCACAGCGTAAACTGTTCTTTAACCTGCGTAAGTCGAAAAAGCGCTTAGGTTGGTTTAACAATGGTGAAATTGAAACGGTTGCGAAAGAGTTGGGCGTTGAACCATCTGAAGTTCGCGAAATGGAATCCCGTTTGGCTGCACAAGATGCGACATTTGAAATGCCAACCGAAGATGATGACTCAAGTGCTTCTTATTCTGCGCCAGTCCTTTATTTAGAAGACAAGTCTTCTGACTTAGCTGAGAACGTTGAAGCAGATAACTGGGAAGCGCACACTAATAACCGTCTGAACCTTGCTTTGGCAAGTCTAGATGAGCGTAGCCAGCATATCGTACGTTCTCGTTGGTTAGACGATGCGAAAACAACGCTGCAAGAGCTAGCTGAAACGTATAATGTCTCTGCTGAGCGAATTCGTCAGCTTGAAAAGAACGCGATGAAAAAGCTTAAACTGGCCGTTGGTGAGTTTTAACTTCAGCTAGGCGACAAATCGAATAACTAGAAACCGAGATCATTTGATCTCGGTTTTTTTATTTCCGATCGATAGTTGCGATCTATTTTATCTGTGCTACCTGTGGGTAACTCTGTGAGGAATTTCTTTGCCAGTTGTCAGAAAGCAGGGTGAATAAGGCGAAAACGGGCATCAGAATTTGGGGATATGTTTTTTGTTACACACAAATGAATAAGGATCATTACTATATCTTGTGGATCCAAAGGCTTAAAAGCACTTTATCAACGCAATCCACAGATTTATCCACAAATGGTGTAAAAGTGATCACTGGTGGATAACCTTACTAACCTCGTGTATTGGGTTAGCACTGGATAGGTTACAATGACGTCACTGAATTAACTTGTGTATGAGAATCTAATGGACCAGTTTAAACACATCGATGTAGTTGCCGCGCAGCAACTGCTGACTTCTTCTGACGCTAGACTTGTTGATATCCGTGATCCGCAATCTTTTGCGGTTGCTCACGCGACTGGTGCCTTCCACCTCACCAATGATTCGATTGTGAGCTTTATGGATGAAGTTGAATTTGAGCAACCCATTTTGGTGATGTGCTATCACGGAATCAGTAGCCAAGGTGCGGCGCAATATTTAGTGAACCAAGGGTTTGAAGAGGTGTATAGTGTGGACGGGGGCTTTGAAGCATGGCACCGTTCAGAGCTCCCTGTTGTACAAGGCTAACACTAGACCGGGTTTCTCTATGATCAGACTGCTTTCTTTATCCAATCCTCGCATGGCTCAAGCGTTCATCGACTACATGGCTTCACGCCAAATTGATGTGCAAATGACGCCGGAAGGAGAAGGGCAATTCGGACTTTGGCTAACTGACAGTCAGCATCAAGTCGAAGTGGAAGCAGAGCTAACGCAATTCTTACAAAACCCAAACGATAGAAAGTATCAAGCGGCATCGTGGAATATGGCCGAGAGTCGAAGAAATGTCTTGAGCTACCACTCTCCTAGCTTTATGTCGATGATAAAAGCCAAGGCGGGCCCAGTCACATTAACCCTGATGGTTGTCTGCAGCGTGGTTTTTGGTTTGATGCAGCTTGGTTTTGGTCGAACCATATTAGAAGCATTTCACTTTCCCGCTTTTGCTGGCCAACAGTGGCAAATATGGCGCTGGGTCACCCATGCTGTTCTGCATTTCTCGGCTATGCATATTGCCTTTAACCTACTGTGGTGGTGGCAGTTAGGGGGGGACATAGAAAAGCGTTTAGGCGCAGGTAAACTGTTACAGATATTTGTGGTTTCTGCTGCGTTATCGGGAGCTGGTCAGTACTGGGTTGAAGGGGCGAACTTTGGTGGATTGTCTGGTGTTGTTTATGCCTTAGTCGGTTATCTATGGTTACTAGGGACCAAAGCACCGCAAGTTGGTCTTCAAATGCCAAAACCAGTGATTGGTTTTATGTTAGTTTGGCTGGTACTTGGATTCGTTCAGCCGTTTATGGCTATTGCGAATACCGCGCATTTAGTCGGTTTACTTTCTGGTGTGGCACTGGGTTACTTAGATGCCAGTAAATGGAATCGAGTGAAATAAAAAAGCGGCTAACAGCCGCTTTTTAAATAACGGGTTTAGGTCTACTGGTAGAGATACTTGGTAAACAGTAAGTCCGCGATAATAGTACGGCCTGTTTCTGGTAGTAAGATACCATTGAGTTGCTCGACTAAGGTTTTGCGCAGATCCTCGCGGCCAGCCAGTGACTTTATTGTATCTTCAGATTGTTTACCTAGTAGCTCAATAACGGCATCTCTAATCAATGGTTGGTGCAACTCGACGATCGGTAAGTCGGCCGCATTGGCTACCATGATATCGATGCGAACCTGAATATAGCCGAGCTTTTTGCCACTGGTGTGGAAATTGGTGGTGAGATCAGGCTCTAGTGTAAAATAGGCGAGTTGAGGGCCTGCTTCTTGCTCAGCCATGCTTGGCATCGAAATCAGTACGGTTGAGGCGAGAATTATTTGGGCTAGGTAACGTTTAAGCATATTTCTAACTTTTCTTTCTTCTAATCGCGATACTCGAATCGTCTGAGACTTGTTACAATAGAGCATCTATTTGTAATGAAATGCGTTAAGCACTCGACGGTTGGGATGTATATCACTAACCTACGAACCTTTATTGTACGATGATAAAGCCGCTTATTGAATACTAGTATGAATCAATCAACTCCGCTCTATCTATCTGCTTTACGTAAAGTAAATTGGCAGCAACCTACAAGTTTTCCTTTTCCGAATGCGATTGCAAAGCAATGGTTATTGGAACAAGGATCTTTGTCACGTTTATTAGAGCAGCACTGCCAAGAGTTATCTGTTGAGTTAGTGCATAACCGAACAGTTAAAACCGAAAGGTTGAATGAACAAGAAGTCGATCTATTGTCGCCAGAAGACTGCCTATTACGTAAAGTCGTATTAAGTGGTGATAGTGAGCCGTGGGTACTTGGCCGAACTTTGATTCCAAATTCGTCATTGGCCGGGCAGCCTTATGACCTCGCGAGACAAGGTGAAATTCCGTTAGGGTTGACCGTTTTCAGTACGGAAGATGTGAAGCGTGATGCGCTGCAAGTCGGCTGGGCCGAGACACCAGAAGGGCGCCTGTTGGCTCGTCGTTCTCGCTTATGGATGAACCAAAAACCAATGTTGGTGGCAGAACTATTTTTGCCGACTTCACCGATTTACTCTAAGGAGAGAGTGTAAATGACCGCGGCGAAAGCGCGTGCCTATTGGCAGCTAATGCGAATGGATAGGCCTATTGGCTCATTGTTGTTACTTTGGCCAACTCTGTGGGCGCTCATTGTAGCGGCGGAAGGAATGCCTAGAATTGATGTTCTGTTGGTCTTTACGGCGGGCGTTGTATTGATGCGTTCTGCAGGCTGCGTAATCAATGATTTCGCTGACCGTAAAGTCGATGGTCATGTAAAGCGCACTCAGAACCGTCCAATGCCGTCGGGGCTGGTTTCGAGCAAAGAAGCCATTGGCTTGTTTGTGATTCTCGGAGTCGTGTCATTCCTGTTGGTGCTCACTATGAACCCTCTGACTATTAAGCTGTCGTTTGCGGGTATTGCGCTGGCTTTTATCTACCCATTTATGAAGCGCTATACCCATTTACCACAGTTGTTTTTGGGCTTAGCATTCAGTTGGTCAATCCCTATGGCGTGGGCAGCACAAACAGAGCAATTACCTTCTATGGTATGGTTTTTATTTTTAATCAACGCACTATGGACCATCGCCTACGATACGCAATATGCGATGGTCGATCGTGACGATGATTTAGAAATTGGTATTAAGTCCACTGCGATTTTGTTTGGCCGTCGAGACAAAATGATCATTGGGGCATTACAGCTAGCGACCTTAGCTCTTCTTATTCTACTTGGCTGCTGGTATCAATTGGGTAGCAGTTACTACTGGAGCCTATTGGTGGTCGGCGCACTGTTTGTCTACCAGCAAATCTTGATTAAACATCGTGAGCGCGATGATTGTTTTAAAGCGTTCCTCAATAACAATTATGTAGGAATGAGCATCACTTTAGGGTTACTGGTTGCATTCTGGTAATTCGATACTGATATAAAAAAGGCACCTTTCGGTGCCTTTTTTGTGTTTACTCACCAGACTGGCAAACACTTTCTTGAATCGTCATCCGCACTTCAGGGTACAGCATCGAATAGAGCTGCTGCGCTAGGTGCTTAGTTTTTTCGATGTCACAGTTACCGTCTTGATCTAAGTATGCTTGTTGCTTCAAAGTGCTGAACATCGAAGAGAACACGCCCTTATCAAAGAACTCTGGGGCATTGATACCATGCAAGCGACCAAGTCGCTGGGCAATATCTTGGCTCTTCTGTTCCAAGTCAGACTTACCGAGCTCTGGGTTAGCAACCAGCAAGTTCATAGTGATGGCATAGCGTTGCAGCGTCTCTGAAATGGTTCTGCCAAGCAACATCAGCGTTTGAGTGTTTGCTTGGTTCATCGACACCACTTGTTGGCCACTGTCGTCTTGCCCAATGGTCGCCAAGTTAAGTTGCTCAAGCTCGGTCAGATAAGACATAACGAGTTCATCAAGCTGACTTTGCTCAATACCGATAAACAGTTCTTGTTTTAAGAACGGATAAAGCGTCGCGACGTTTTCTTTCACTTGCGATACTGGTAGCTGCTGCTGACGGATCAACATTTGGGCAATCAGTGATGGAATGGCAAACAAGTGGATGATGTTGTTGCGGTAGTAAGTCATTAAGATCGATTGATTACGGTCGAGTGACACGATCGTACCCATGGTATCGGTTTCAATGACAAACTTATCTAATGACTCAGCGTGTGAAACTAACTCTTCTGCCGTCGCATTTGGCACCGTAAAGGTGTCAGAGTACGGAACGTTTTTCAGTAGTGATAGGTAACAGTCAATTTGTTTCACTAAGCTGTCGCGAGAAAGCGCTCGTTGGCGTGAAGCAAGCAAGGCCGTTGCACATAGGGTCAGAGCGTTGGCCGCTGCTGCGTCGTTGATGTGAGTCATCATCTTGTTCGCCAGATCATTGACCACAGGGTTCATCCATTGTGGTTTAGTCGTCCCTAATGGATCGATATCTTTAGTCCACTCCGGCGCTTTATCATTGAGGTATTGGTTGAGCGGAATTGGCTCACCAAAGTTCACGTAGCCTTGGCCAAAGTTGCGCAGTTTACGAATGGTGCGCAGAACAAGACCGGCGTTTTCTTTTTCTTTGCGCTTACCGCGTAGCTCTTTTGCGTAAGTGCCTACTTCCATCACATGCTCGTAACCAATGTACACAGGCACTAATGTCACAGGGCGGTTCAGGCCACGCAGCATAGCTTGAATGGTCATCGCCAGCATGCCGGTTTTCGCTTGTAGCAAGCGGCCAGTGCGGGAGCGGCCACCTTCACTGAAGTATTCGACTGAATACCCTTTAGCAAAGAGCTCGGCAAGATATTCACGGAAAATGGTTGAGTACAGTTTATTGCCTTTGAAGCTGCGGCGAATAAAGAATGCGCCACCGCGACGGAAAATCGGCCCTGCCGGGAAGAAGTTTAGGTTGATACCCGCAGCAATGTGCGGTGGCACCATGCCTTCTTTATACAACACATAAGAAAGCAACAAGTAGTCCATGTGGCTGCGGTGACACGGCACATATACGATCTCGTGACCGTCTTGGGCTAGCTTGCGTACGGTGGCGGCATTTGAAATGTTCAGGCCTTGATAAATGCGGTTCCAAAGCCAGCCAAGAATTCGCTCACCGTTTTTGATTAGAGAGTAAGAGAAGTCTGCCGCGATTTCATCCATGATGTCATGCGCTTCTTTGCGAGCTTTCTCTATCGAAATATTCTTTGTTTTCGCTTCATCTTCGATCGCTTTCTCAATCACTTCAGATTGAATTAAGCGGTTAAATAGCGCTTGGCGATTCGGTAGGTTAGGGCCGGAAGCGGCTAGCTTCTGACGAGAGAAGTGGATGCGAGCGACACGAGCCAGCTTGTGCGCGATGGATTCGTCGGTTCCGTGAGAATCGGCCATGTAGCGCAGAGAAACAACCGGGCTAAAGCGAACCAAGCAGTCACGGCCAGCGGCGAATACCGCTTTGGCTTTTTGTGGGCCATTCAGGGCTTGCAAATACGGCTTTTCTTTACCTTCTTTACCAGGCTTTCTTCCCCAAAGCACCGTTGCAGGGATAACCTGGACATCTAGCTCCGAATCAAACTTGTGCAGTTCTAACAATTCAGAAAATAGGGTAACGGATTCGCTTGGTACATCTTCATCACGCTGCATGAGTGTTGGGCGTGAAGAGGTAAATACATAACGATTAAATGTTTTACCATTGATTTCCATTGGCTCTAGCGGGTCTGGTAGACCAAGCTCGACAGCGTGCTTTTTCAGTGTCAGCAAGTCAACGCTGGAGCGAAAAGGTAGTGCATAGACAATGGGCTTGTTAGTATCAATATTATGATCTTCAATGGGGTTTGAAGGAATAGACGTTCCTTTTACCAATACCGACAGCGGTAATTTGAGTAATGAACGTGATAGAGATTGTCCTGAAGACATAAAGGGTCATAGCCTCAAGTTTTTCAAATAAGCGTAAATGTATTGAAGACTGTTTATCAGAATATTTTTTTCAGTAACAATATATTCAGCGAGTAATTTTTTGCGCAGCAAGGATACCAGAAACTGGTCTAACCTTTTAACTTTAATTGACTACGAAAACGTCAATTTTGCGCCAATTTATTCATCCCAATTATTCATAGTGAGAGTTTTTACGTGTCATCAAAACCTGTACATGGATTCAAACGCCTTAAGAATGCCACCCGCTACTCCTGCCAAGGCCTCAAAGCCGCGTTTAAAAATGAAGCCGCGTTTCGCGAAGAGATATTACTTAGTGTAGTCCTGATTCCACTGGCATTTTGGTTAGATGTCAGCCAAGTGGAAAGAATTCTTCTTATTGTCACAGTGCTGCTGGTGATGTTGGTGGAATTGCTTAATAGTGCTATCGAAGCTGTGGTGGATAGAGTAGGTACAGAACACCATGAACTCGCTGGGCGAGCGAAAGATATTGGTTCGGCAGCAGTGATGGTAGCGATGATCATCACAGGCTACACCTGGGTTGAGATACTGTTCTTCTAGCAAAAAGCAGAAATAAATTAAAAAACAACCAATTGGCTTTTCATTTCATAACTTACTGGATATACTTCCAGTTAACTGTATAAAAAGACAGGTGACTTATGAAGCCGTTAACGCCCCGACAACAACAAGTTTTCGATCTTATTAAGAGCAAGATCGATGAAACAGGAATGCCACCGACTCGTGCTGAAATTGCACGTGAGCTTGGCTTCCGATCCGCTAACGCTGCTGAAGAGCACCTTAAAGCGCTAGCTCGTAAACAAGCGATTGAAATTATCCCAGGCGCTTCTCGTGGTATCCGCATTTTGCTGGATGCGGCTAACGATGAAGAGCAAGGCTTGCCATTGATTGGTCAAGTCGCAGCAGGTGAGCCTATTTTGGCGCAAGAGCATGTCGAAACACATTATCAAGTGGATCCAGGAATGTTTAAGCCCCAGGCCGATTTCTTACTTCGTGTTAATGGCGAAAGTATGAAAGACATCGGTATTATGGATGGCGACCTACTGGCCGTACACAAAACGCAAGATGTGCGCGATGGTCAAGTTGTCGTGGCTCGTGTCGACGACGATGTTACCGTTAAGCGACTTGAGCGCAAAGGCTCTACCGTATTGTTGCATGCTGAAAACGAAGAGTTTTCGCCAATCCAAGTTGACCTCACCTCCCAGCATCTTGCTATCGAAGGTCTCGCTGTTGGTATCATTCGCAATACAGATTGGATGTAAAACCAATAATTGTTGAGATCAATTCTCAATAACTTGCGTCTATAAATGATATTCATTATCATCTTCTTTCTGGTGACATAAGGAAGATGATAATGCCTGCCACTCCACCTTCTTCAAATCGACGTTATCAAATACCCGCCAACTTACTTCAGCCGCTTTGGTTAAGAAGTCGTGAGAGTTTGGTGGATAACGGTTTAGTCTACGATCCGATTGCTGCCAATGCTTGTCGCCATTGCCAACTCGCACCAGAGTGCCTATCTGGGGACGTGGACCAAAAGCAGCTACTGCATGCCACTCTCACTCAGCTGTGCGACCAACAAGTCAAAGCCTTCATTGAAAGACACCCTGAAGCGTGGATTCTCAATGTTGGTGCTGGGCTGGATACGCGATTTTACCGAGTCGATAATGGTCGCTGTCACTGGTTAGAGTTGGATGTCACTGAAAACCTTCTGTGGCGTCAAAAGCTTTTTCATAACAGTGAACGTTATCAGCACCATTGCGGCAGCGTGGACGATTTGCAGTGGTTAGAAAGTTTACCTATCCCACAGCAAGCATCTGTCATGGTGGTGTGTGAGCATGCCTTACTCGACTGTAGCGAGAGGCAAGTAGCCAAATTTGTTCAATCACTAGGGCGTCATTTTGATACTGCCAGCGCTTGTATCGTGCTTGCGGGCGATAAGGCCTCAAGCAGTATCGGCCAAAAGATGGGGTCTGGAACGTATAGCCATGGTTTCAGCGCGCCGGGAGAGGCAATCTTACAGTATCTGCCTTGGACGAAATGGACCAAGACATTTTCTCCATTGGATAAAAACTGTGGCCGTTGGAAATTTTGGCAGCGCTGGCTAACAAAGTTTTCCGCTTATAAACAACGATTAACCCCAGTATTGGTTCAGCTTCGTTGGTGATCCGGTTACACTTTGCTCTCTGAAGCGAGGTGGCCGTGATTCAACATATAACTCAAACTCTTTCTAATCGAGCAGTACACAAGCAAGTGTTACTGCTCGCCATTCCTATGGTGTTGTCTAACATCACCGTTCCTTTACTCGGTTTAGTGGACGCCGCAGTGATCGGCCATCTAGAACATGCTTGGTATCTCGGTGGTGTCGCACTTGGCGGTACCATGATCAGTGTGACATTTTGGCTGCTAGGCTTCTTGCGCATGTCGACCACTGGTCTCGCGGCACAATCCTATGGTGCGGAAGACAGGCGTCAGTTGGCGCTGGTGCTTATACAGGGATTGCTGATGGCGTTGGGTTTTGCCTCACTGTTCTTAATGCTGCATGTGTGGGTATCCGACGCCATCTTTTCTTTAAGTAGCGCAAGCGATGAAGTGAAATTCTATGGGCAACAATACTTTGCAATTCGTGCTTGGAGTGCTCCTGCAGCGTTAGCCAACTTTGTGTTGCTCGGTTGGTTGCTCGGCACACAAAATGCCAAAGCCCCAATGTGGATGGTGATCATTTCAAACCTGACCAATATCATCTTGGATGTATTGTTTGTGATAGGTTTCGGTTGGAAAGTCGAAGGCGCTGCATTGGCCTCGGTGATTGCTGATTACAGCGGTTTAGCGTTTGGGTTACTTTGCGTGTGGCGCACATGGCAGCACAAGCAGCTGCCTTCACCACTATCCTTGTTATCCGTAGCCGGTCACAACATTGGTCGATTCGTGAAATTGAATCGTGATATTTTTTTACGTTCGTTATGCCTTCAAGCCACTTTCAGCTTTATGACTTTTCAAGGTGCCAGCTTTGGCGATGAAACTGTCGCAGCCAATGCGGTTTTAATGAGTTTCTTGATGATGATTTCTTACGGAATGGACGGTTTTGCCTACGCGATGGAAGCGATGGTTGGCAAGGCGATAGGGGCTAAAGATCGTCAGCAGTTAAATCAGTCGTTAATCGGTACCTTCTTTTGGAGCTTAGTGATTTGTTTAGTCTTAACCGTGGCTTTTGCAGGGGTGGGATCTCAGCTGATCAATTTGATCACCGACATACCTGCGGTTCAGGCAAATGCCTTAGTGTATTTGCCTTGGCTGGTGGCGATGCCGCTAACGGCAATGTGGTGCTTCTTATTTGATGGGATCTTTATCGGTGCGACGAAAGGCAAAGAGATGCGTAACAGTATGTTTGTTGCCACTTGCTGCTTCTTTGCTGTGTTTTATCTCTCCATCGATCTTGGTAACCATGCGTTGTGGTTTGCCATGCTGACTTTCATGGCGATGCGCGGTATTGGCCTAGCAGTGATATTTATCCACCAATGGCGGAGACAAACGTTTTTGGCCTAATGGTTGGGCGACATACAGAAACAAAAAAACACAGGCTATGCCTGCGTTTTTTGTTTTTATTGTGGGTTAAAGCTTAACTAGAACAAGCGGTTTAACCCGTTCAAGGCAGCGACACGATACGCTTCAGCCATAGTTGGGTAGTTGAAAGTGGTGTTAACGAAATACTCTATGGTATTCGCTTCACCTTTTTGTTCCATGATGGCCTGACCGATGTGAATGATTTCAGCCGCACGTTCGCCAAAGCAGTGGATACCTAAGATCTCTTTGGTTTCTCGGTGGAATAATATCTTCAAGCTACCAATGTCTTTCCCTGCTATCTGTGCACGAGCGAGGTGTTTGAACGAAGAGCGTCCTACTTCGTAAGGCACTTTTGCCGCAGTTAGCTCTTGCTCGGTTTTACCAACAGAGCTGATTTCTGGAATGGTATAGATACCCGTTGGAATGTCTTCAATCAAGTAACCCGTTGCTTGACCTTGAGTGATTGCCTGAGCCACTACACGGCCTTGGTCGTAAGCTGCACTTGCTAAGCTAGGGTAGCCAATCACATCTCCCACGGCATAAACATGGTCGGTTTCGGTTTGGTAATTACTATTTACCGATACTTGGCCACGAGAGTCGGCGGTAAGGCCTACTGCCTCTAAGTTAAGCTTGTCGGTGTTACCTGTTCGGCCATTGGCATACAAAATACAATCGGCGCGCATTTTTTTACCAGATTCCAGATGAACGATAACGCCATCTTCTGTGCCTTCAATCTTCTCAAAAGTTTCGTCGTTGCGAATAACCACACCACTGTTCCAGAAGTGGTATGACAATGCATCGGACGTCTCGTTATCAAGGAAAGATAACAAGCGGTCACGAGTATTAATTAGGTCAGTTTTAACCCCTAACCCACGGAAGATAGAGGCATATTCACAACCGATGACACCTGCACCATAAATGATGATATGGCGAGGGTCATGCTTGAGGTTCAAAATCGAGTCGCTGTCGTAAATGCGTTCGTGAGTGAAGTCGACGTTGGCAGGCTGGTATGGTCGGGAGCCTGTAGCAATGACGAATTTATCGGCTGTGTAGGTATCAATGCTGCCATCAGCTTGGGTGACAGATACGGAGTTAGAATCAGTAAACTTTGCAGTACCAAAGATCAGCGTACAGTCGTTTCTATCGTAAAAGCCTTGGCGCAGGCGTGTCTGTTTGTCGATCACTGATTTGGCATGGCCAAGAATATTGGAAAACGTGGAGTGTAGGCTGGTGTTATTGTTGCAAAAGAGAGGGTTGTTATTGAATTCAATGATGCGGCTAACGGCATGACGAAGAGCTTTAGAAGGAATGGTACCCCAGTGAGTACACCCGCCCCCAACACTGCTTTCCTTTTCAATAATAGCGACGTTGAGTCCCGCTTTGGTTAATCCCATTGCTGCACCTTCACCGCCTGGGCCACTACCAATAACGATTACATCAAAGTGGTTACACTGGGCCATATTTTAATCCTTGTTTGTTATAGCTATTAACATTGCTGTAGCGAGATTTTAACTGATTCCATTGATGCGTAAATGATTTCCACACCAGACAGTGGAAGTGATCACGTACATCCGTGAGAAAACCGGCAATCGTATGCTATAGCTCTCCAAATTCTAGCGAAGTGTTTGCAAAATCTGTCCAAGCGCGTTTAATTGGCTGCTCAAATCGTAACGCAGCATAGTTTCTCGTAGCGCTTTAGAGTTTCGCGGTTCTGAGTCGTCTCATTTCGCGCTATAGTATGTCTCATCATGTTGCGAGCTGAATTAAGAATATTGGTATGAAGTCCATGGGAATCCGAGCACAGCAAAAAGAAAAAACGCGTCGTTCTCTAATCGATGCAGCTTTCAGCCAATTGAGTGCCGATCGAAGCTTTTCTAATTTAAGCTTACGAGAAGTGGCCCGTGAAGCGGGGATTGCACCGACCTCTTTCTATCGTCATTTCAAAGATATGGACGAACTAGGCTTAACAATGGTTGACGAAGGTGGTTTGCTTCTTCGCCAATTGATGCGTCAGGCAAGGCAACGTATTGTCAAAGAAGGCAGTGTTATTCGCACCTCTGTGGAAACTTTCATGGAGTTTATCGAAAGCAGCCCAAACGTATTCCGATTATTGCTTCGTGAGCGTTCGGGTACCTCTTTTGAATTTCGTACTGCGGTGGCTCGCGAAATACAGCACTTTGCTGCAGAATTAACAGAATACCTTATTAGCTCTGGAATGAGTCGAGACGAAGCGTTTACCCAAGCAGAAGCATCGGTGACCTTAGTTTTCAGCTCTGGAGCAGAAGCACTGGACTTAGATCGACGCGAGCGAGAAGAACTGGCTGAGCGCTTGATCATGCAATTGCGAATGATAGCCAAAGGGGCTTTCTGGTATCGCAAAGAACGTGAACGTAACCGATTAAAAGGCGGGATAGATTAATGTCGAATGATAGTAACCTAGTTAATCGTGGCTCAGAGAGAAAAACGCTGATTTTAGCTCTGATTGCCGGTATGTGTGGCGACGCATTGTTGTCTTGGATGACGATGAGTGAAGTGTCTTTTTCTATTTTTCCTCTGATTGCATTAGTGCTGTCAGTACAAGCTCTGTACCAAGAATATCTGCGTAGCCCTGTATCGGAGGATATTCCTTTGGTGAGTTTAGCGTGTTTCTTTGTTGGTGCTTTTGGCCACTCGGCCTTTATTAAGGCGCAGCACCCTGATTCGGGATCAAACTTTATCGCCATTATGGTGGTGCTGTTGTTGATGCTGTGGATAGGTAAGAAGATGGGTTTTTTCGCCCGCAACGCCGAATAAAATTATCGCAATAAAAAACGAGCCAAATGGCTCGTTTTTTTGTATCTGAAGAATGGCAGATTAGTCTGCTTTGCGCTCGAGTAATACTCCAGCTTCCATATGGTGGGTATATGGGAACTGGTCAAATAGGGCAAATCGAGTGATGTTGTGTGTTTCGCACAGAACGTCTAAGTTCTCTTTGAGTGTCTCTGGATTACATGAGATGTACATAATGCGCTCGTAGCCTTGCACCATTTTACAGGTATCGATATCCATACCTGCGCGTGGTGGATCAACGAAAATGGTATTGCAGTTGTAGCTCTGTAAATCCACACCCGCATCTTTGAGTCTGCGGAACTCACGCTTGCCTTCGATCGCTTCTGTAAATTCTTCAGCAGATAAACGAAGGATCTGCACATTATCAATTTCGTTGGCCGCAATATTGTATTGGGCAGATTGTACCGATGGTTTCGCGAGTTCAGTCGCTAACACGCGGTCGAAGTTTTGCGCTAATGCTAGAGAAAAGTTGCCGTTACCACAGTAAAGCTCTAACAGATCGCCTTGGCTATCTTGGGTGCAGTCTACGGCCCATTCAAGCATCTTCTCGGCCACTTTGCCGTTTGGTTGAGTGAAGCTGTTCTCTACTTGTTGGTAGGTGTATGCCTGACCATTAACGTCGAGCTTCTCAATCACGTAATCACGATCTAACACGATTTTCATTTTACGTGCACGCCCGATGATGTTGAGGTTAAAGCCTTCGTCATTCAAGCGTTGTTTAAGTGTCTTGGCTTGTTCAATCCAAGCATCATCTAACTGACGGTGATAAAGCAGAGAAACTAAGATTTCACCGCTCAGTGTGGATAGGAAGTCTACTTGGAATAACTTACGGCGCAGAGAGTCATTGTCTTTCATCGCATCGATAAGCAATGGCATTAGGTCGTTGATCAAACGGCTAGCGGCTGGGAATTGATCAACGCGGTATTTCTCACGGGTTTCTTGGTTGAACATGATGTAGTAAAGGTCTTCACCTTCATGCCAAATTCGAAACTCTGCACGCATGCGGTAATGCTGCTCTGGTGATTCAAACACCTCCAACTCAGGCACACTGTACTGTGCGAACATCTGGGTTAGACGCTCGGTCTTTTCCGCCAGTTGTTGCTGGTAATGTTGAGGGTTTACATCAAGAGTCGCCATGGAAATACCTTTTTGGAAATGCGTTAAGCATCGGATGCGTTTAAACAGGAGCGCAGATTTTATTCAATCCCTCGGACTTGTCCAGTGTTGAGGACAATTTGGCTTTAACTAGTCTGTAAAACTATAGCTTATACCAATCTTTAACTAGACAAATTATCAATAGCTTAATAGTATCTGCGCCAAGCTGGTGCCATTCTAGATGTATAGATGGCTGAAAAGGGAATCTGGTGAAAATCCAGAACTGACGCGCAGCGGTAAAAGAGAACGAAAGCTCAAATGACACTGCATAGTGGACTATGTGGGAAGTCGAGTGATTAGGCGGCTTAGCCAAGCTCTTAAGTCCGAAGACCTGCCAGTACCCGAACCAACAATATGCTCGGAAGCAGCATAGGTTCGGAGGGATTTACGCGATTTAGGATAAATATAAAATGAACAAGTCTTTTCTAGCGATTGCCGTGGCATCGCTACTTCCGCACGCCTCTCTTTCTTATGCCCAGCAAGCGGATGAAACCGTTGTGGTGACAGCAAGTCACTTTGAGCAACCTTTGAGTGATGTCATTGCATCTACAACGGTGATCTCCAAGCAAGAAATTGAAGAAACTCAAGCTAAGTCTTTAGTAGACGTATTGAAACGCGTTCCAGGTATTGAAGTCTCGCAAAGCGGTGGTCGTGGCCACAGCGCTTCGGTATTTATGCGTGGCTACAATAGCGACCAAGTACTGTTTCTCGTCGATGGCGTACGCATTGATTCAGCCGCTGGTGGTATCAGTTTTAATCACATTCCAGTGGGCATTATTGAGCGCGTAGAAGTGATTCGAGGATCTGGCGGCGCGTTATACGGCTCGGATGCAATTGCAGGGGTGATTAACGTAATTACTGCTTCTGGTGAGGCGTCAGAATCGACAACGGTTTCAGTTGGAGCTGGCAGCGATGCGCAAAAAGAAGCGAACTTCTCTACAACACAAGAGCTGTCTAATGGCGGCATCTTTAAGCTTGCTGGTGGCTTTGAAGAAACGGATGGCTACGACATTAAAGACCCTGCAACTGGGGTGAACTATGGTTATGAAAGCCAAAACTTGTTTGCTTCATATTCTCAGGCAATTACATCGCAACTTACAGGTTCAGCTTCTGTTCGTTGGTATGACAGCCTAACGGAATATGATTCAAGTGGTAAGAACTACGGTTACTCAGAAAATCTAAGTATTACTGGTGAGCTTGAATACAAAGGTGAAAAGCTAAGTTCGACACTGCGCGCTAACCAACAAGCGATCGAAAACCTAGATTATTCTCAAGCCGAGGGTAAAGATAACGCTAGTACACAAAAGAAGATCGACTTAACCAATCTTCAGTTCTTGAATCAATACAGTGTGACTGAAGATTTATCTGTAGGAGCAGGTGCTGATTGGCGCCGTGAAAAGCTTGATGATGACGCGCTTTCTTATGGCTCCCCAGATGCACTAGCTGGTGAATCTCGTGATACAACGGGTGTCTATGTGTCGACAGATTATCGTATCGGGGATCTGCAGCTAGTCGGTAGCGTACGTGGTGATAAGCATGACACTTATGATAACCATACTACTTGGTCTCTAGGTGCGCGTTACCACATTACTCCAAAACACTCGTTGAGAGCCGCAGCTGGTACTTCGTTTAAAGCACCGAGCTACTCTGATTTGACTACTAACCCAGATCTTGAACCTGAAGAAGCGAATAACCGTGAGATTGGTTACTCAGGACAATTCGATTTGTTTAACCTTGAGGTAACGGCTTATGACAATGAAGTCGATAATCTGATTATCTGGTATGAAGGCAGTCCGTGGTGGTACCCACAGAATGTGGATGCGGAGCTTAAAGGGATTGAAGTATCTGGACGCTTTGAGACGTGGTTCATCCATCATACTGTCATTGCAGAGTTTAAAGATCATAAAGACTCTCAAGGTAATAAGTTGGCTAAACGCGCAGATGAAAACTATAAGTGGTTAATGGACGCGTCATACCAAGATTTTGATTTGAACTTAACTTACACCTACACTGGGGACAGACTAGGTAACCCGAATGAGACATACAGTCCTGAAAACATTCTTCCATCTGTGAGCTTGTGGGATGTGTCGGTAGGTTACTGGATTTCATCTGAGCTAGTGGTTAGAGGCCGTATCGATAACTTAACCAACGAAGATTACCAAACTACGCTAGGCTACAACGCCCCAGAGCGTAGGTACTTCGCTAATCTAACCTACCAATTCTAATTACCTAAACCGCCTTCGGGCGGTTTTTACTTTTCTATAGGTATCAGCAATGAAAAAGAACGTAGTAATTAGCTGGTCAAGTGGTAAAGACTCCACATTAACCTTACTGCGCTTGTTAGAAGATGAGCGCTACAATGTTGTGGGTCTTTATACGACTTACGTAAAAGATGAAGTGCCTTTTCAGGCTACACCACTCGAAGTTATCGACATGCAAGCCAATTTAGTCGGGCTGCCACTAATCAAAATAGAGCTGCCCGAAGTTTTCCCTGCTAATGACGTCTATCAGTCATTGGTGGTTGAGGGCTTGAAGCAATCAGGTCTTGCAATTGATGCCGTTGCTTTTGGCGACATGTTTTGCAATGGAATAGCAGACTACCGACGCAGTTATATCGAACCGGCTGGTTGGCAGTGTGTGTTCCCACTACTTGGAGAATCGAGTAAGCAACTTGCCATTGAGATCATAGAGCGGGGGATTAAGACTATTCTGGTGACCGTAGACGGGCAGGTGTTATCAAGCCGCTGGTGTGGGCATTGGTATAACGACGCACTTTTAGGTGAGCTACCTAGTCATGTTGACCCTTGTGGTGAAGATGGCGAGTTTCACACCTTGGTGGTTGAAGCGCCTTGCTTTAATGGTCGTATAGAGTTGGACAAGACTCATGTAGACGTGGGTGAACGCTTTAGCCACCAAAGGTATCGAGCAAGGTATTTGCCAAACGACCAATAGTGAGTATGATCGCTGAGTTTTCATTTTTAGGTGAGCAGTGTGGAACAATCAGCGAACAAAAATATACTTATCTTCGACTCCGGCGTGGGTGGGCTATCGGTATATCAAGAAATCAAAGCGTTGCTTCCTCAACTGAGTTACACCTATATCTTTGATAACCAAGCCTATCCATACGGTGAGCTAGAGCAGGCCACATTGATCCAGCGAGTGGACGCGATGGTGTCGAGCTTTGTTGATTCTCACCATATTGACCTTGTTGTTATTGCATGCAATACCGCGAGTACCATTGTACTACCGACTTTACGTGCAAAACTATCGATTCCTGTCGTAGGGGTAGTGCCTGCTATTAAGCCTGCGTCGTCGTTGGCGAGCAAAGCGGTGGGGCTGATTGCGACCCCTGCAACCGTTACAAGAGAGTACACACAAGATCTGATACGAGACTTCTCTAATAACAAAAGCGTAGAAATGATTGGCTCAACGCGCTTAGTCGATATGGCGGAAGAAAAGCTCAGAGGCCAAGCCATATCGTTGCAAGAGTTGGCCGCTATTTTGGACCCGCTTCAAAGCAAAGTGGATGTTGCAGTACTTGGCTGTACTCATTTCCCTTTGATCAAAGAAGAAATTCAACGAGTTCTTGGCGAAGAAGTTTTGCTGGTGGATTCAGGCAATGCTATTGCAAGAAGGGTAAAAGATTTGCTCGGGATAAATGCGGAAGGCTCGAAACGAGGAGCTCATCAGATTTATTGTAGTGCGCCTCCTTGGCAAGAAAGCGCACTCAATACGACATTAATTCAGTTAGGGTTTAGCCCTGTGCAGTGTCGTCCGCTTCAGGGTGTTTAGGGTCATTAGCAATACGCACTTTTAAAGTACGTTGCATATAGTCTTGATCGTTTAACGCATCAATCGCGTTGTTAGCATCACTAGAGGCCATCACAACAAAGCCAAAGCCTCTTCTTTTTCCAGTACGTTTGTCTTTCATTAAACGAACCGCAAAAACTTCACCATGCTTAGCAAACAGCTCACGAACGTGTGCTTCGTTTGCTTTATATGGCAAGTTGCCGACATAAAGAGTTTTCGTTGAAGGTGAAGATGAGTCAGTAGTGGTCGTGCTGTTGTTGGAAAGTTTTAAGATAAAAGCTGAAGCACAAACACCAATAACGAATGCTACGGAAGCGGGAACCGCTACCTGCGAGAAGATGATTCCACCCAACACTGCTAGGGCGACAATCAATAAGGTCGATTTATTAGAGTTCATATTGGAATACTACATTGTAAGTAATAGAGATAGTTACGTCTGTCATTAACAAATTAGACACATGAATCTTACGTATATGGTTGGACTTTTTCCAACGCATTGGTGTGACATGTCTCAAATGTTGAAATTTTATTCGATAAACATCGTTTTGATGGCTTTTTGAACGGTTAGAAAAATAATTCAAAAAAAGGCTTGTCATCCTTCCAGACCTCCCTATAATGCCGCCTCACCGACACGGAGTGAGACGGAAGTCACATGAAGGGTTGGGAGAGAGAAAAGAAAGTTGAAATAAACACTTGACTCTCAAAAAGCAAAGCGTATTATACGCACCCCTAGCGACAGGGCGCTAAGCGCAAGTCAAGCTAGAATAGCTCTTTAACAATTTAAACCTATCAATCTGTGTGGGCACTCGTTGATGATAATCCAATTAGAAACTTCGGTTTCAAATTAGGTTTCAATGAAACGAAGTGACCATTGAATCTTCGGATTCAGCACAGTCAATTCAAACATTACTTTATGTAATGTTCAGTATTCATTGAGCCGACAAAATCTTAAATTGAAGAGTTTGATCATGGCTCAGATTGAACGCTGGCGGCAGGCCTAACACATGCAAGTCGAGCGGAAACGAGTTAACTGAACCTTCGGGGGATGGTAACGGCGTCGAGCGGCGGACGGGTGAGTAATGCCTAGGAAGTTGCCCAGTAGAGGGGGATAACTATTGGAAACGATGGCTAATACCGCATAACCTCTTCGGAGCAAAGCAGGGGACCTTCGGGCCTTGCGCTATTGGATACGCCTAGGTGGGATTAGCTAGTTGGTGAGGTAATGGCTCACCAAGGCGACGATCCCTAGCTGGTCTGAGAGGATGATCAGCCACACTGGAACTGAGACACGGTCCAGACTCCTACGGGAGGCAGCAGTGGGGAATATTGCACAATGGGCGAAAGCCTGATGCAGCCATGCCGCGTGTGTGAAGAAGGCCTTCGGGTTGTAAAGCACTTTCAGCAGTGAGGAAGGCATTAAGATTAATACTCTTAGTGTTTGACGTTAGCTGCAGAAGAAGCACCGGCTAACTCCGTGCCAGCAGCCGCGGTAATACGGAGGGTGCGAGCGTTAATCGGAATTACTGGGCGTAAAGCGCATGCAGGTGGTGGATTAAGTCAGATGTGAAAGCCCGGGGCTCAACCTCGGAACTGCATTTGAAACTGGTTCACTAGAGTACTGTAGAGGGGGGTAGAATTTCAGGTGTAGCGGTGAAATGCGTAGAGATCTGAAGGAATACCGGTGGCGAAGGCGGCCCCCTGGACAGATACTGACACTCAGATGCGAAAGCGTGGGGAGCAAACAGGATTAGATACCCTGGTAGTCCACGCCGTAAACGATGTCTACTTGGAGGTTGTGGCCTTGAGCCGTGGCTTTCGGAGCTAACGCGTTAAGTAGACCGCCTGGGGAGTACGGTCGCAAGATTAAAACTCAAATGAATTGACGGGGGCCCGCACAAGCGGTGGAGCATGTGGTTTAATTCGATGCAACGCGAAGAACCTTACCTACTCTTGACATCCAGAGAACTTTCCAGAGATGGATTGGTGCCTTCGGGAACTCTGAGACAGGTGCTGCATGGCTGTCGTCAGCTCGTGTTGTGAAATGTTGGGTTAAGTCCCGCAACGAGCGCAACCCTTATCCTTGTTTGCCAGCGAGTAATGTCGGGAACTCCAGGGAGACTGCCGGTGATAAACCGGAGGAAGGTGGGGACGACGTCAAGTCATCATGGCCCTTACGAGTAGGGCTACACACGTGCTACAATGGCGCATACAGAGGGCGGCGAGCCAGCGATGGTCAGCGAATCCCAAAAAGTGCGTCGTAGTCCGGATTGGAGTCTGCAACTCGACTCCATGAAGTCGGAATCGCTAGTAATCGTAGATCAGAATGCTACGGTGAATACGTTCCCGGGCCTTGTACACACCGCCCGTCACACCATGGGAGTGGGCTGCAAAAGAAGTGGGTAGTTTAACCTTCGGGAGGACGCTCACCACTTTGTGGTTCATGACTGGGGTGAAGTCGTAACAAGGTAGCCCTAGGGGAACCTGGGGCTGGATCACCTCCTTATACGATGATTATTGCGATGAGTGTTCACACAGATTGGTATGGTTTAAGAAGTTTAAGAGATAGAGATGTCCCCCAAGACATTTCGCACTAGTGTCCCGTTCGTCTAGAGGCCTAGGACACCGCCCTTTCACGGCGGTAACAGGGGTTCGACTCCCCTACGGGATACCATCTTTAAGTGTTCTTTTTTCCTTAGAATAGAAAGTAGAATCTTTAAAAATGGTTACTTCCTTTGAAGTGATTAGCTCTTTAACAATTTGGAAAGCTGACGAATAACATTTGATTGATGTTATTCAAATAAAAGTTCTCAAATCCTATGTCTCTTAGAGATGTAGGTACCAACACACATTCAAGTGTTCTTGGGAATAACTTTCGAGTTATTCATATTTGAGTCCGGCAAAATCGAATGTCTCTCGCTCATTCAAATAATGAGAGACACACCTTGGTTGTTTGCCATACGTAAAGACCCCTTCGGGTTGTATGGTTAAGTGACTAAGCGTACACGGTGGATGCCTTGGCAGTCAGAGGCGATGAAGGACGTATTAACTTGCGATAAGCCCAGATTAGGTAGTAAAAACCATTTGAGTCTGGGATTTCCGAATGGGGAAACCCAACTGCATAAGCAGTTACTGTTAACTGAATACATAGGTTAACAGGGCGAACCCGGGGAACTGAAACATCTAAGTACCCGGAGGAGTAGAAATCAACCGAGATTCCGAAAGTAGCGGCGAGCGAAATTGGACTAGCCCTTAAGCTTTTAATGATGCAGGTGAAGAGTCTGGAAAGTCTCGCGATACAGGGTGATAGCCCCGTAACCGACACATCATAATCAGTGAAATCGAGTAGGGCGGGACACGTGATATCCTGTCTGAATATGGGGGGACCATCCTCCAAGGCTAAATACTACTGACTGACCGATAGTGAACCAGTACCGTGAGGGAAAGGCGAAAAGAACCCCTGTGAGGGGAGTGAAATAGAACCTGAAACCGTGTACGTACAAGCAGTAGGAGCACCTTCGTGGTGTGACTGCGTACCTTTTGTATAATGGGTCAGCGACTTATATTCAGTAGCAAGGTTAACCGATTAGGGGAGCCGTAGAGAAATCGAGTCTTAACTGGGCGTCGAGTTGCTGGATATAGACCCGAAACCAGGTGATCTAGCCATGGGCAGGTTGAAGGTTGAGTAACATCAACTGGAGGACCGAACCGACTAATGTTGAAAAATTAGCGGATGACTTGTGGCTAGGGGTGAAAGGCCAATCAAACCTGGAGATAGCTGGTTCTCCCCGAAATCTATTTAGGTAGAGCCTCGGACGAATACTACTGGGGGTAGAGCACTGTTAAGGCTAGGGGGTCATCCCGACTTACCAACCCTTTGCAAACTCCGAATACCAGTAAGTACTATCCGGGAGACACACGGCGGGTGCTAACGTCCGTCGTGGAGAGGGAAACAACCCAGACCGCCAGCTAAGGTCCCAAAGTATAGCTAAGTGGGAAACGATGTGGGAAGGCTTAGACAGCTAGGATGTTGGCTTAGAAGCAGCCATCATTTAAAGAAAGCGTAATAGCTCACTAGTCGAGTCGGCCTGCGCGGAAGATGTAACGGGGCTAAGCTATACACCGAAGCTGCGGCAATGCAATTTATTGTATTGGGTAGGGGAGCGTTCTGTAAGCCGTTGAAGGTGGATTGTAAAGTCTGCTGGAGGTATCAGAAGTGCGAATGCTGACATGAGTAACGATAAAGGGGGTGAAAAACCTCCTCGCCGGAAGACCAAGGGTTCCTGTCCAACGTTAATCGGGGCAGGGTAAGTCGACCCCTAAGGCGAGGCCGAAAGGCGTAGTCGATGGGAAACGGGTTAATATTCCCGTACTTCTTACAATTGCGATGGGGGGACGGAGAAGGCTAGGTGGGCCTGGCGACGGTTGTCCAGGTTCAAGTGCGTAGGCTTAAGAGTTAGGTAAATCCGGCTCTTTTTAAGGCTGAGACACGATGTCGAGCTACTACGGTAGTGAAGTCATTGATGCCATGCTTCCAGGAAAAGCCTCTAAGCTTCAGATTGTAAGGAATCGTACCCCAAACCGACACAGGTGGTCGGGTAGAGAATACCAAGGCGCTTGAGAGAACTCGGGTGAAGGAACTAGGCAAAATGGTACCGTAACTTCGGGAGAAGGTACGCTCTTGACGGTGAAGTCCCTTGCGGATGGAGCTATTGAGAGTCGCAGATACCAGGTGGCTGCAACTGTTTATTAAAAACACAGCACTGTGCAAAATCGTAAGATGACGTATACGGTGTGACGCCTGCCCGGTGCCGGAAGGTTAATTGATGGGGTTAGACTTCGGTCGAAGCTCTTGATCGAAGCCCCGGTAAACGGCGGCCGTAACTATAACGGTCCTAAGGTAGCGAAATTCCTTGTCGGGTAAGTTCCGACCTGCACGAATGGCGTAATGATGGCCACGCTGTCTCCACCCGAGACTCAGTGAAATTGAAATCGCTGTGAAGATGCAGTGTACCCGCGGCTAGACGGAAAGACCCCGTGAACCTTTACTACAGCTTGGCACTGAACATTGAGCCTACATGTGTAGGATAGGTGGGAGGCTTTGAAGACGGTACGCCAGTATCGTTGGAGCCATCCTTGAAATACCACCCTTGTATGTTTGATGTTCTAACTTAGCCCCATTATCTGGGGTGAGGACAGTGCCTGGTGGGTAGTTTGACTGGGGCGGTCTCCTCCCAAAGAGTAACGGAGGAGCACGAAGGTGGGCTAATCACGGTTGGACATCGTGAGGTTAGTGCAATGGCATAAGCCCGCTTGACTGCGAGAATGACAATTCGAGCAGGTGCGAAAGCAGGTCATAGTGATCCGGTGGTTCTGTATGGAAGGGCCATCGCTCAACGGATAAAAGGTACTCCGGGGATAACAGGCTGATACCGCCCAAGAGTTCATATCGACGGCGGTGTTTGGCACCTCGATGTCGGCTCATCACATCCTGGGGCTGAAGTCGGTCCCAAGGGTATGGCTGTTCGCCATTTAAAGTGGTACGCGAGCTGGGTTTAGAACGTCGTGAGACAGTTCGGTCCCTATCTGCCGTGGGCGTTGGAAGATTGAAGGGGGCTGCTCCTAGTACGAGAGGACCGGAGTGGACGAACCTCTGGTGTTCGGGTTGTGTCGCCAGACGCATTGCCCGGTAGCTAAGTTCGGAATCGATAACCGCTGAAAGCATCTAAGCGGGAAGCGAGCCCTGAGATGAGTCTTCCCTGGCGCTTTAAGCGTCCTAAAGGGTTGTTCGAGACTAGAACGTTGATAGGCAGGGTGTGTAAGCGTTGTGAGGCGTTGAGCTAACCTGTACTAATTGCCCGTGAGGCTTAACCATACAACACCCAAGGGGTTTTGATGGACTCAAATAGAACATTGAATGTGTATCAGTAGAACTTAAATCAGTTTTCCAAGTTATTCTCTAGAAATAGAGAGAAAGAATTTGCTTGGCGACCATAGCGTTGTGGACCCACCTGATTCCATGCCGAACTCAGAAGTGAAACGCAATAGCGCCGATGGTAGTGTGGGGCTTCCCCATGTGAGAGTAGGACATCGCCAGGCTTTAAATCTCGACTTGTCTCATTGAGACGAGTCAACATAAGGTTTTGAGTAAAAAGCTTAGAATTTTATGTTGACTTTCGAAGTAGAGAGCGTATTATACGCGTCCTGCTTAGGTGCTAAGGCACTGAAAGGCAAGCTCTTTAACAATTTAAACCTATCAATCTGTGTGGGCACTCGTTGATGATAATCCAAAAGATTTATCAATGAACTGAGTGACCAAACGAGTCGTCTTTTTATTTGAAAGGACAGCTTGGCACAGTCAATTCACATTACTCTGCTTTTTATAAGCAAAGAAAATGTAATCAGTATTCATTGAGCCGAAGCTTTAAGCTTCAACAAAACTTTAATTGAAGAGTTTGATCATGGCTCAGATTGAACGCTGGCGGCAGGCCTAACACATGCAAGTCGAGCGGAAACGAGTTAACTGAACCTTCGGGGGATGGTAACGGCGTCGAGCGGCGGACGGGTGAGTAATGCCTAGGAAGTTGCCCAGTAGAGGGGGATAACCATTGGAAACGATGGCTAATACCGCATAACCTCTTCGGAGCAAAGCAGGGGACCTTCGGGCCTTGCGCTATTGGATACGCCTAGGTGGGATTAGCTAGTTGGTGAGGTAATGGCTCACCAAGGCGACGATCCCTAGCTGGTCTGAGAGGATGATCAGCCACACTGGAACTGAGACACGGTCCAGACTCCTACGGGAGGCAGCAGTGGGGAATATTGCACAATGGGCGAAAGCCTGATGCAGCCATGCCGCGTGTGTGAAGAAGGCCTTCGGGTTGTAAAGCACTTTCAGCAGTGAGGAAGGCATTAAGATTAATACTCTTAGTGTTTGACGTTAGCTGCAGAAGAAGCACCGGCTAACTCCGTGCCAGCAGCCGCGGTAATACGGAGGGTGCGAGCGTTAATCGGAATTACTGGGCGTAAAGCGCATGCAGGTGGTGGATTAAGTCAGATGTGAAAGCCCGGGGCTCAACCTCGGAACTGCATTTGAAACTGGTTCACTAGAGTACTGTAGAGGGGGGTAGAATTTCAGGTGTAGCGGTGAAATGCGTAGAGATCTGAAGGAATACCGGTGGCGAAGGCGGCCCCCTGGACAGATACTGACACTCAGATGCGAAAGCGTGGGGAGCAAACAGGATTAGATACCCTGGTAGTCCACGCCGTAAACGATGTCTACTTGGAGGTTGTGGCCTTGAGCCGTGGCTTTCGGAGCTAACGCGTTAAGTAGACCGCCTGGGGAGTACGGTCGCAAGATTAAAACTCAAATGAATTGACGGGGGCCCGCACAAGCGGTGGAGCATGTGGTTTAATTCGATGCAACGCGAAGAACCTTACCTACTCTTGACATCCAGAGAACTTTCCAGAGATGGATTGGTGCCTTCGGGAACTCTGAGACAGGTGCTGCATGGCTGTCGTCAGCTCGTGTTGTGAAATGTTGGGTTAAGTCCCGCAACGAGCGCAACCCTTATCCTTGTTTGCCAGCGAGTAATGTCGGGAACTCCAGGGAGACTGCCGGTGATAAACCGGAGGAAGGTGGGGACGACGTCAAGTCATCATGGCCCTTACGAGTAGGGCTACACACGTGCTACAATGGCGCATACAGAGGGCGGCGAGCCAGCGATGGTCAGCGAATCCCAAAAAGTGCGTCGTAGTCCGGATTGGAGTCTGCAACTCGACTCCATGAAGTCGGAATCGCTAGTAATCGTAGATCAGAATGCTACGGTGAATACGTTCCCGGGCCTTGTACACACCGCCCGTCACACCATGGGAGTGGGCTGCAAAAGAAGTGGGTAGTTTAACCTTCGGGAGGACGCTCACCACTTTGTGGTTCATGACTGGGGTGAAGTCGTAACAAGGTAGCCCTAGGGGAACCTGGGGCTGGATCACCTCCTTATACGATGATTATTGCGATGAGTGTTCACACAGATTGATATGGTTTAAGAAGTTTAAGAGACGATACTGGGTCTGTAGCTCAGGTGGTTAGAGCGTTCGCCTGATAAGCGAGAGGTCGGTGGTTCAAGTCCACTCAGACCCACCAATCTTCCTCTCAGGGGATTGGCTGATAGTATCGACACCTTGATGGGGCTATAGCTCAGCTGGGAGAGCGCCTGCCTTGCACGCAGGAGGTCAGCAGTTCGATCCTGCTTAGCTCCACCATCTTTAAGCGCATTAGCGATAGTGCTTTTAAAAATGGTTCTTCAATGAATCTAGCTCTTTAACAATTTGGAAAGCTGACAGATAACAATTTGATTGATTGTTATCTAAATAAAAGTTCTCAAATCCTATGTCTCTTAGAGATGTAGGTACCAACACACATTCAAGTGTTCTTGGGAATAACTTTCGAGTTATTCATATTTGAGTCCGGCAAAATCGAATGTCTCTCGCTCATTCAAATAATGAGAGACAACACCTTGGTTGTTTGCCATACGTAAAGACCCCTTCGGGTTGTATGGTTAAGTGACTAAGCGTACACGGTGGATGCCTTGGCAGTCAGAGGCGATGAAGGACGTATTAACTTGCGATAAGCCCAGATTAGGTAGTAAAAACCATTTGAGTCTGGGATTTCCGAATGGGGAAACCCAACTGCATAAGCAGTTACTGTTAACTGAATACATAGGTTAACAGAGCGAACCCGGGGAACTGAAACATCTAAGTACCCGGAGGAGTAGAAATCAACCGAGATTCCGAAAGTAGCGGCGAGCGAAATTGGACTAGCCCTTAAGCTTTTAATGATGCAGGTGAAGAGTCTGGAAAGTCTCGCGATACAGGGTGATAGCCCCGTAACCGACACATCATAATCAGTGAAATCGAGTAGGGCGGGACACGTGATATCCTGTCTGAATATGGGGGGACCATCCTCCAAGGCTAAATACTACTGACTGACCGATAGTGAACCAGTACCGTGAGGGAAAGGCGAAAAGAACCCCTGTGAGGGGAGTGAAATAGAACCTGAAACCGTGTACGTACAAGCAGTAGGAGCACCTTCGTGGTGTGACTGCGTACCTTTTGTATAATGGGTCAGCGACTTATATTCAGTAGCAAGGTTAACCGATTAGGGGAGCCGTAGAGAAATCGAGTCTTAACTGGGCGTCGAGTTGCTGGATATAGACCCGAAACCAGGTGATCTAGCCATGGGCAGGTTGAAGGTTGAGTAACATCAACTGGAGGACCGAACCGACTAATGTTGAAAAATTAGCGGATGACTTGTGGCTAGGGGTGAAAGGCCAATCAAACCTGGAGATAGCTGGTTCTCCCCGAAATCTATTTAGGTAGAGCCTCGGACGAATACTACTGGGGGTAGAGCACTGTTAAGGCTAGGGGGTCATCCCGACTTACCAACCCTTTGCAAACTCCGAATACCAGTAAGTACTATCCGGGAGACACACGGCGGGTGCTAACGTCCGTCGTGGAGAGGGAAACAACCCAGACCGCCAGCTAAGGTCCCAAAGTATAGCTAAGTGGGAAACGATGTGGGAAGGCTTAGACAGCTAGGATGTTGGCTTAGAAGCAGCCATCATTTAAAGAAAGCGTAATAGCTCACTAGTCGAGTCGGCCTGCGCGGAAGATGTAACGGGGCTAAGCTATACACCGAAGCTGCGGCAATGCAATTTATTGTATTGGGTAGGGGAGCGTTCTGTAAGCCGTTGAAGGTGGATTGTAAAGTCTGCTGGAGGTATCAGAAGTGCGAATGCTGACATGAGTAACGATAAAGGGGGTGAAAAACCTCCTCGCCGGAAGACCAAGGGTTCCTGTCCAACGTTAATCGGGGCAGGGTAAGTCGACCCCTAAGGCGAGGCCGAAAGGCGTAGTCGATGGGAAACGGGTTAATATTCCCGTACTTCTTACAATTGCGATGGGGGGACGGAGAAGGCTAGGTGGGCCTGGCGACGGTTGTCCAGGTTCAAGTGCGTAGGCTTAAGAGTTAGGTAAATCCGGCTCTTTTTAAGGCTGAGACACGATGTCGAGCTACTACGGTAGTGAAGTCATTGATGCCATGCTTCCAGGAAAAGCCTCTAAGCTTCAGATTGTAAGGAATCGTACCCCAAACCGACACAGGTGGTCGGGTAGAGAATACCAAGGCGCTTGAGAGAACTCGGGTGAAGGAACTAGGCAAAATGGTACCGTAACTTCGGGAGAAGGTACGCTCTTGACGGTGAAGTCCCTTGCGGATGGAGCTATTGAGAGTCGCAGATACCAGGTGGCTGCAACTGTTTATTAAAAACACAGCACTGTGCAAAATCGTAAGATGACGTATACGGTGTGACGCCTGCCCGGTGCCGGAAGGTTAATTGATGGGGTTAGACTTCGGTCGAAGCTCTTGATCGAAGCCCCGGTAAACGGCGGCCGTAACTATAACGGTCCTAAGGTAGCGAAATTCCTTGTCGGGTAAGTTCCGACCTGCACGAATGGCGTAATGATGGCCACGCTGTCTCCACCCGAGACTCAGTGAAATTGAAATCGCTGTGAAGATGCAGTGTACCCGCGGCTAGACGGAAAGACCCCGTGAACCTTTACTACAGCTTGGCACTGAACATTGAGCCTACATGTGTAGGATAGGTGGGAGGCTTTGAAGACGGTACGCCAGTATCGTTGGAGCCATCCTTGAAATACCACCCTTGTATGTTTGATGTTCTAACTTAGACCCATTATCTGGGTTGAGGACAGTGCCTGGTGGGTAGTTTGACTGGGGCGGTCTCCTCCCAAAGAGTAACGGAGGAGCACGAAGGTGGGCTAATCACGGTTGGACATCGTGAGGTTAGTGCAATGGCATAAGCCCGCTTGACTGCGAGAATGACAATTCGAGCAGGTGCGAAAGCAGGTCATAGTGATCCGGTGGTTCTGTATGGAAGGGCCATCGCTCAACGGATAAAAGGTACTCCGGGGATAACAGGCTGATACCGCCCAAGAGTTCATATCGACGGCGGTGTTTGGCACCTCGATGTCGGCTCATCACATCCTGGGGCTGAAGTCGGTCCCAAGGGTATGGCTGTTCGCCATTTAAAGTGGTACGCGAGCTGGGTTTAGAACGTCGTGAGACAGTTCGGTCCCTATCTGCCGTGGGCGTTGGAAGATTGAAGGGGGCTGCTCCTAGTACGAGAGGACCGGAGTGGACGAACCTCTGGTGTTCGGGTTGTGTCGCCAGACGCATTGCCCGGTAGCTAAGTTCGGAATCGATAACCGCTGAAAGCATCTAAGCGGGAAGCGAGCCCTGAGATGAGTCTTCCCTGGCGCTTTAAGCGTCCTAAAGGGTTGTTCGAGACTAGAACGTTGATAGGCAGGGTGTGTAAGCGTTGTGAGGCGTTGAGCTAACCTGTACTAATTGCCCGTGAGGCTTAACCATACAACACCCAAGGGGTTTTGATGGACTCAAATAGAACATTGAATGTGTATAAGTAGAACTTAAAATCAGTTTTCCGAATTATTCGATTTGCAAGCAAATCTCACCCTAAAGGGCCGCACTAAAGTGCGTTTGAATTTGCGAGCAAATTGATAAAGAATTTGCTTGGCGACCATAGCGTTGTGGACCCACCTGATTCCATGCCGAACTCAGAAGTGAAACGCAATAGCGCCGATGGTAGTGTGGGGCTTCCCCATGTGAGAGTAGGACATCGCCAGGCTTTAAATCTCGACTTGTCTCATTGAGACGAGTCAACATAAGGTTTTGAGTAAAAAGCTTAGAATTTTATGTTGACTTTCGAAGTAGAGAGCGTATTATACGCGTCCTGCTTAGGTGCTAAGGCACTGAAAGGCAAGCTCTTTAACAATTTAAACCTATCAATCTGTGTGGGCACTCGTTGATGATAATCCAATTAGAAACTTCGGTTTCAAATTAGGTTTCAATGAAACGAAGTGACCATTGAATCTTCGGATTCAGCACAGTCAATTCAAACATTACTTTATGTAATGTTCAGTATTCATTGAGCCGACAAAATCTTAAATTGAAGAGTTTGATCATGGCTCAGATTGAACGCTGGCGGCAGGCCTAACACATGCAAGTCGAGCGGAAACGAGTTAACTGAACCTTCGGGGGATGGTAACGGCGTCGAGCGGCGGACGGGTGAGTAATGCCTAGGAAGTTGCCCAGTAGAGGGGGATAACCATTGGAAACGATGGCTAATACCGCATAACCTCTTCGGAGCAAAGCAGGGGACCTTCGGGCCTTGCGCTATTGGATACGCCTAGGTGGGATTAGCTAGTTGGTGAGGTAATGGCTCACCAAGGCGACGATCCCTAGCTGGTCTGAGAGGATGATCAGCCACACTGGAACTGAGACACGGTCCAGACTCCTACGGGAGGCAGCAGTGGGGAATATTGCACAATGGGCGAAAGCCTGATGCAGCCATGCCGCGTGTGTGAAGAAGGCCTTCGGGTTGTAAAGCACTTTCAGCAGTGAGGAAGGCATTAAGATTAATACTCTTAGTGTTTGACGTTAGCTGCAGAAGAAGCACCGGCTAACTCCGTGCCAGCAGCCGCGGTAATACGGAGGGTGCGAGCGTTAATCGGAATTACTGGGCGTAAAGCGCATGCAGGTGGTGGATTAAGTCAGATGTGAAAGCCCGGGGCTCAACCTCGGAACTGCATTTGAAACTGGTTCACTAGAGTACTGTAGAGGGGGGTAGAATTTCAGGTGTAGCGGTGAAATGCGTAGAGATCTGAAGGAATACCGGTGGCGAAGGCGGCCCCCTGGACAGATACTGACACTCAGATGCGAAAGCGTGGGGAGCAAACAGGATTAGATACCCTGGTAGTCCACGCCGTAAACGATGTCTACTTGGAGGTTGTGGCCTTGAGCCGTGGCTTTCGGAGCTAACGCGTTAAGTAGACCGCCTGGGGAGTACGGTCGCAAGATTAAAACTCAAATGAATTGACGGGGGCCCGCACAAGCGGTGGAGCATGTGGTTTAATTCGATGCAACGCGAAGAACCTTACCTACTCTTGACATCCAGAGAACTTTCCAGAGATGGATTGGTGCCTTCGGGAACTCTGAGACAGGTGCTGCATGGCTGTCGTCAGCTCGTGTTGTGAAATGTTGGGTTAAGTCCCGCAACGAGCGCAACCCTTATCCTTGTTTGCCAGCGAGTAATGTCGGGAACTCCAGGGAGACTGCCGGTGATAAACCGGAGGAAGGTGGGGACGACGTCAAGTCATCATGGCCCTTACGAGTAGGGCTACACACGTGCTACAATGGCGCATACAGAGGGCGGCGAGCCAGCGATGGTCAGCGAATCCCAAAAAGTGCGTCGTAGTCCGGATTGGAGTCTGCAACTCGACTCCATGAAGTCGGAATCGCTAGTAATCGTAGATCAGAATGCTACGGTGAATACGTTCCCGGGCCTTGTACACACCGCCCGTCACACCATGGGAGTGGGCTGCAAAAGAAGTGGGTAGTTTAACCTTCGGGAGGACGCTCACCACTTTGTGGTTCATGACTGGGGTGAAGTCGTAACAAGGTAGCCCTAGGGGAACCTGGGGCTGGATCACCTCCTTATACGATGATTATTGCGATGAGTGTTCACACAGATTGGTATGGTTTAAGAAGTTTAAGAGATAGAGATGTCCCCCAAGACATTTCGCACTAGTGTCCCGTTCGTCTAGAGGCCTAGGACACCGCCCTTTCACGGCGGTAACAGGGGTTCGACTCCCCTACGGGATACCATTGGGTCGTTAGCTCAGTTGGTAGAGCAGTTGACTTTTAATCAATTGGTCGCAGGTTCGAATCCTGCACGACCCACCATTCTTTCTCCACGAAGGAATTAAAACTTTTAGTGGGCGATTAGCTCAGTTGGGAGAGCACCTGCCTTACAAGCAGGGGGTCACTGGTTCGAGCCCGGTATCGCCCACCATTCTCTAAATATTTTTGGAAATTCATTGTCCAAACCACAACAAAATATTGCTGATGGTTCGGATTTTTGACGCCTCCGAAAGTCTTTAGAAAATGTTCTCTAACGAGAAACATGCTCTTTAACAATTTGGAAAGCTGACGAATAACATTTGATTGATGTTATTCAAATAAAAGTTCTCAAATCCTATGTCTCATAGAGATGTAGGTACCAACACACATTCAAGTGTTCTTGGGAATAACTTTCGAGTTATTCATATTTGAGTCCGGCAAAATCGAATGTCTCTCGCTCATTCAAATAATGAGAGACAACACCTTGGTTGTTTGCCATACGTAAAGACCCCTTCGGGTTGTATGGTTAAGTGACTAAGCGTACACGGTGGATGCCTTGGCAGTCAGAGGCGATGAAGGACGTATTAACTTGCGATAAGCCCAGATTAGGTAGTAAAAACCATTTGAGTCTGGGATTTCCGAATGGGGAAACCCAACTGCATAAGCAGTTACTGTTAACTGAATACATAGGTTAACAGGGCGAACCCGGGGAACTGAAACATCTAAGTACCCGGAGGAGTAGAAATCAACCGAGATTCCGAAAGTAGCGGCGAGCGAAATTGGACTAGCCCTTAAGCTTTTAATGATGCAGGTGAAGAGTCTGGAAAGTCTCGCGATACAGGGTGATAGCCCCGTAACCGACACATCATAATCAGTGAAATCGAGTAGGGCGGGACACGTGATATCCTGTCTGAATATGGGGGGACCATCCTCCAAGGCTAAATACTACTGACTGACCGATAGTGAACCAGTACCGTGAGGGAAAGGCGAAAAGAACCCCTGTGAGGGGAGTGAAATAGAACCTGAAACCGTGTACGTACAAGCAGTAGGAGCACCTTCGTGGTGTGACTGCGTACCTTTTGTATAATGGGTCAGCGACTTATATTCAGTAGCAAGGTTAACCGATTAGGGGAGCCGTAGAGAAATCGAGTCTTAACTGGGCGTCGAGTTGCTGGATATAGACCCGAAACCAGGTGATCTAGCCATGGGCAGGTTGAAGGTTGAGTAACATCAACTGGAGGACCGAACCGACTAATGTTGAAAAATTAGCGGATGACTTGTGGCTAGGGGTGAAAGGCCAATCAAACCTGGAGATAGCTGGTTCTCCCCGAAATCTATTTAGGTAGAGCCTCGGACGAATACTACTGGGGGTAGAGCACTGTTAAGGCTAGGGGGTCATCCCGACTTACCAACCCTTTGCAAACTCCGAATACCAGTAAGTACTATCCGGGAGACACACGGCGGGTGCTAACGTCCGTCGTGGAGAGGGAAACAACCCAGACCGCCAGCTAAGGTCCCAAAGTATAGCTAAGTGGGAAACGATGTGGGAAGGCTTAGACAGCTAGGATGTTGGCTTAGAAGCAGCCATCATTTAAAGAAAGCGTAATAGCTCACTAGTCGAGTCGGCCTGCGCGGAAGATGTAACGGGGCTAAGCTATACACCGAAGCTGCGGCAATGCAATTTATTGTATTGGGTAGGGGAGCGTTCTGTAAGCCGTTGAAGGTGGGTTGTAAAGCCTGCTGGAGGTATCAGAAGTGCGAATGCTGACATGAGTAACGATAAAGGGGGTGAAAAACCTCCTCGCCGGAAGACCAAGGGTTCCTGTCCAACGTTAATCGGGGCAGGGTAAGTCGACCCCTAAGGCGAGGCCGAAAGGCGTAGTCGATGGGAAACGGGTTAATATTCCCGTACTTCTTACAATTGCGATGGGGGGACGGAGAAGGCTAGGTGGGCCTGGCGACGGTTGTCCAGGTTCAAGTGCGTAGGCTTGAGAGTTAGGTAAATCCGGCTCTTTTTAAGGCTGAGACACGATGTCGAGCTACTACGGTAGTGAAGTCATTGATGCCATGCTTCCAGGAAAAGCCTCTAAGCTTCAGATTGTAAGGAATCGTACCCCAAACCGACACAGGTGGTCGGGTAGAGAATACCAAGGCGCTTGAGAGAACTCGGGTGAAGGAACTAGGCAAAATGGTACCGTAACTTCGGGAGAAGGTACGCTCTTGACGGTGAAGTCCCTTGCGGATGGAGCTATTGAGAGTCGCAGATACCAGGTGGCTGCAACTGTTTATTAAAAACACAGCACTGTGCAAAATCGTAAGATGACGTATACGGTGTGACGCCTGCCCGGTGCCGGAAGGTTAATTGATGGGGTTAGACTTCGGTCGAAGCTCTTGATCGAAGCCCCGGTAAACGGCGGCCGTAACTATAACGGTCCTAAGGTAGCGAAATTCCTTGTCGGGTAAGTTCCGACCTGCACGAATGGCGTAATGATGGCCACGCTGTCTCCACCCGAGACTCAGTGAAATTGAAATCGCTGTGAAGATGCAGTGTACCCGCGGCTAGACGGAAAGACCCCGTGAACCTTTACTACAGCTTGGCACTGAACATTGAGCCTACATGTGTAGGATAGGTGGGAGGCTTTGAAGACGGTACGCCAGTATCGTTGGAGCCATCCTTGAAATACCACCCTTGTATGTTTGATGTTCTAACTTAGACCCATTATCTGGGTTGAGGACAGTGCCTGGTGGGTAGTTTGACTGGGGCGGTCTCCTCCCAAAGAGTAACGGAGGAGCACGAAGGTGGGCTAATCACGGTTGGACATCGTGAGGTTAGTGCAATGGCATAAGCCCGCTTGACTGCGAGAATGACAATTCGAGCAGGTGCGAAAGCAGGTCATAGTGATCCGGTGGTTCTGTATGGAAGGGCCATCGCTCAACGGATAAAAGGTACTCCGGGGATAACAGGCTGATACCGCCCAAGAGTTCATATCGACGGCGGTGTTTGGCACCTCGATGTCGGCTCATCACATCCTGGGGCTGAAGTCGGTCCCAAGGGTATGGCTGTTCGCCATTTAAAGTGGTACGCGAGCTGGGTTTAGAACGTCGTGAGACAGTTCGGTCCCTATCTGCCGTGGGCGTTGGAAGATTGAAGGGGGCTGCTCCTAGTACGAGAGGACCGGAGTGGACGAACCTCTGGTGTTCGGGTTGTGTCGCCAGACGCATTGCCCGGTAGCTAAGTTCGGAATCGATAACCGCTGAAAGCATCTAAGCGGGAAGCGAGCCCTGAGATGAGTCTTCCCTGGCGCTTTAAGCGTCCTAAAGGGTTGTTCGAGACTAGAACGTTGATAGGCAGGGTGTGTAAGCGTTGTGAGGCGTTGAGCTAACCTGTACTAATTGCCCGTGAGGCTTAACCATACAACACCCAAGGGGTTTTGATGGACTCAAATAGAACATTGAATGTGTATAAGTAGAACTTAAAATCAGTTTTCCGAATTATTCGATTTGCAAGCAAATCTCACCCTAAAGGGCCGCACTAAAGTGCGTTTGAATTTGCGAGCAAATTGATAAAGAATTTGCTTGGCGACCATAGCGTTGTGGACCCACCTGATTCCATGCCGAACTCAGAAGTGAAACGCAATAGCGCCGATGGTAGTGTGGGGCTTCCCCATGTGAGAGTAGGACATCGCCAGGCTTTAAATTTAGTACATCTGCTCAGGCGGATGATACCACTGCGGAGTGGTAGTTCAGTTGGTTAGAATACCGGCCTGTCACGCCGGGGGTCGCGGGTTCGAGTCCCGTCCACTCCGCCATTTATTTCGAGACCTCAGCAGAAATGCTGAGGTCTTTTTGTATTTGGAGCAAATGAAAATAGCGAATTACCAACATAGAGTTGTCACTCAGTCGGTTAGGCTATGTAGAAAAGCCCAGTCAAAAGACTGGGCTTTTTAGTGTCGAGCACTTGGTTTCCCTTATAGAGAGACCTATTCTGAAGAAGTTTATCTGTTTTATGTGGTACGGTGCTCTACTACTGTGACTTAGATTCGTCCTTTTCTAAGTATTGATGTACGTATGTCCTTATGTAGGGGACAACCTCTTGTTCGAACCAAGGGTTACGCTTGAGCCAGAGTGTATTTCTTGGGGAGGGGTGAGGCATTGGTATTTGCTTTGGTGCCCAATGCTGCCAGTTTTTAACTGTCTCTGTCAGAGTACTTGGTTTATCTGGGAGATAATAGTTTTGTGCATATTGCCCGATGAGTAGTGTCATTCCCACTTGTGGCATTAGCTCTAGCAATCTCTTATGCCACAAGGGAGCACATTCGGGCCTAGGTGGAAGATCACCACTTTTTCCTTTTCCTGGGTAACAAAAGCCCATAGGAACAATAGCGATCTTGCTACTGTCATAGAAGTCGCTCTTGTCTAACTGTAACCACTTCCTTAAGCGGTCACCGCTTGGGTCATTCCATGGTATTGAAGTTTGATGGACTTTTAGCCCTGGTGCTTGGCCTATGATAAGAAGTTTTGAGGTACGTGACGCTTGTACAACTGGATTTGGGCCTAAATCTAGGTGATTTGCACAGGTTTGGCACTGTTTTATATGGCTAAGTAACTGGTCAAGCATCAGTAACCTCGAGAAAAGTCGACCAAATTGTTGAGTTTAAAACCGTCACGCCAACGCAGGTAGTTGTCCTTGAACTGTTCAACAACCTGATAAGGGAAGCTACTCGCTGCAATATGCGGTGTAATAGTAATCTTTTCGTTGTCCCATAGCTCTGATTCACCTTCTATTGGTTCTTTGCTAAAGACGTCCAAAAATGCGTGTGCAATATTTTGGTTCTTAATTGCGGCTAACAACCCGACCAGATCCACAGTTTGCCCTCTACCTACGTTGAACAGTATTGCGTTATGGCAGCTATTTAGGCTTTCGATATGTAAGTAAGCCAGCAGTGTCTTTGGTCGCAGGAAGTGTGTTTACGATGATATCTGCATTGGTAAGTGCTGTTGCTAACTCATGTATGTGATAAGTATCGACAAATGGAGAATCTTTGGCAGGAATACCGGTCCGATTAAGACCGATGGTTTTGATTCCAAATGCATTGGCTGTTTTCGCTAGAAAGCTGCCAATAGAGCCAGTACCCAATATCACCATTTGTTTTCCTTGCAGGGAGGAATAGCTGTGTGGCTGCCATTGTTTATTCTTTTGCTGCTCTTGATAAGTGTTGAAATGACGATAATGCGAAATAGTGTAGCCCAACACATATTCGGAGATCTGCTGACCAAAGATCCCTTTTACATTAGTGAGTTCGTAATCGTTACGCAGTTCAGGTTTCGTTAAAGCATCAATACCAGCATACACGGATTGTAGCCACTCTAGCTGAGAAAATTCTTCTAGGTGCTTTGCCACTAGAGGAGGAGATGCTAGAAGAATCGTAGCTTGTGATCGATCTGAGGTTATCTCTAAGTCTGGTAATGCGTGTTTTTCTAACTCGTGGATATAAGTTTGGTCTTGCTCTGTAAGAATATAGAGCTTATGAGAGAAATTATTCATTCGCTTGCTTTTTTCCCTGTTGGTTATCAAGTACACTTCCGCTGTCTTTTTCTGCAACGATCGAGTGACTATGCTACAGAATCCTCTTCAGGTTCGTCTTGAGAAGTTTGAACCCTGGCAACAGATTACCTTTATGGCGTGCTTATGTGAGCGTATGTACCCTAACTATGCCATGTTTTGTGAGAATACAGAATTCGCAGAAGCACGCATCTACCGAGATATTCTCGACAGTGTCTGGGAACTGTTGACGGTAAAGAACGCCAAAGTAAACTTTGAGCGTCAACTTGAGAAGTTGGAAGAGATTATTCCTAGCTCTGAAGAATTCGATTTCTATGGTGTTTACCCAGCTATCGATGCGTGTATAGGTTTGTCGACGTTACTGCATGGTTTGTTAGATCGAGATGATCTATACGAAAGCATGCAGAAAGTCAGTCAACAATCGGTAGTGACGGTCGCTCAACTAGAAGAAGCCCAAACCGGTGAAGAAGTGACTAATGATACACAGAAGTTAAATGAAGCTGTTTGTGCTGAGTGGGATGTGCAGTGGGCGATCTTTAGGCCACTACGTGAAGCGGTGGAAAGAGATATTGATTTAATCAAAGATCTTCGCCAAGAATTACGTGATGAAGCGGTCAGCAATATCGGCGTCACATTATAGAATTGAAAAGGGGAGCAGTTAGCTCCCCTTTTATTATTCTTCTTCGTCTCTACTTTCGATTACACCGTGGGTCTTCTTCCACTTTTCCCAGCGTTCGAACGCCAGTTCTTGCATATCGGTTGCTTTATCAGCTTCGTCGACGATCTCTTCACCTAGCAAATGTTCAAAGATGTCTTCGAGAGTTAGGATACCCTGAACGGTACCGTATTCATCAACCACCATAGCGAGTTGAAGGCGATTAGTCATCATCTGATCAAAGGCTTTAGGCAGAGTTAGGTTGTTCAATAGCACATGAACAGGACGCATTACCGCACCTAGCTGTTTCTCACCACTACCACCCTGTTGGAGCTTAAACAGCTCTAGACGGTGCACAAAGCCGATAATATTGTCTTTGCTTTGGCTGTAAACCAAAGGGCGCGAAAATGGCGTGTCGCGGTGCTCTATTAAGAACTCGTTAATGGTTGATTCTGCGTCCACACGAAACACAACAGGCCTTGGAGTCATGATTTGAGTTACAGGAATGTCCTGTAATCCTAGCAAGTTGTTTAGGATCTTAGACTCACCATCTGCAAACTCACCACTCTCATTTGCAAGCATTGCCATAGCAGAAAGCTCATCGCGCATTTTAGGTGCTTCGTGTCCACGAGCTAGGCGTTTTGTAATTTGTTCAGAGAACCATACAAACGGTGTTAGAGCCCAAACCATCCAACGAAGTGTTGTTGCTGCCGCTGGAGCTAGTTGGCGCCAGTATGTCGCACCGATGGTTTTTGGTACGATTTCAGACAGAACCAGAATACCCAGAGTTAGCACACCTGAGAATACACCAAGCCACTCACTACCAAATACTACGGCAGCTTGGGCACCTGCAGTCGCAGCACCGATGGTATGAGCGATAGTGTTTAGAGTAAGAATAGAAGCAAGGGGTCGGTCAATGTCTTCTTTTAGCTTGTTGAGTTTATCTGCAGCAGGGTGCCCTTTTTGGCGCATTTGCGCTAGGTAGCTAGGAGTGATACTTAGTAACACTGCTTCGAGTACTGAACAGATGAAAGATACGCCAATTGCAATCGAGACGTATATGGTTAGCAGCAACATAAATGTCCTTTAATAGGTGATACCACTCCCCAATTTTGCGTTATTACTCATTTGATTTGTCAATCTTTTGTGAGTTTCGCTATACCTGTGCATTATTGGTGTGCGTATTTTGTATTCGCTGAATCCCCCGAAATATCAGGCTTCTCGGTCATTCAGTGATCATTAAATTGGGGTGATTATGAATTAAAACAAGTCATTGACTAGCCCGATTCGGTAACAAATTGTGAGTTAATGCTCATATTATGGTTAAAAGTACGTCATTAAAGCGAAAGATCAGCGACAAACCTTTGCCAGATGAGGCATTTATGCATTAGAGTGAGTTGAACTCGATAACACATAAGAAGGGAAACCTAATGAACAAGACCCAATTAATCGACTTTATCGCAGAGAAAGCAGATCTATCTAAAGCACAAGCTAAAGCTGCTCTTGAAGCTACTCTTGGCGGTGTAACTGACGCACTTAAAGAGGGTGACCAGGTTCAACTAATTGGTTTTGGTACATTCAAAGTAAACCACCGTGCAGCTCGTACAGGTCGCAACCCAAAAACTGGTGCTGAGATCCAAATCGCTGCAGCAAACGTACCTGCTTTCGTAGCGGGTAAAGCACTGAAAGATTCAGTGAAATAATTTAAACTACGCCGAGGTAATTTTATCTCGGCGTAATTTCCATTTATGAACAAAGTCTTTTTATCTTCACTAATCACTTCTCTACTCCTAGGTTGTTCTTCAACCGTCCCTAGCCCAAATTTAGATCAGTTTTCCCATTACACTGGCGGCCAGTCCATGGGAGATGCAACCAGCTTCTATTGGTATACCGAAAGGCTAACTCAGCCAAGCTCTGCGGCAGACTATGTATCGTCTGGTGATTACGGCTGGTATAAAACCGATTACCGTTGGGATGATGGTACGGTTAGAGAGATGATTCGTGAAGGTGAACAGTTAAAGCAAAACACTAAGCTTGTGCCGTATCGCGTCCATGTTCGCTTCAATAAGGAAGGAGAAGCGGTGTACCAGCAATATCGAGTGGATGGAAAGGTGCTTCCCCTCACTCAAGAGCAGCTGCTTCGTTATCAGAAAGAGGCGGATTCCATTGCGACGGTAACCAAAGAGCAAGACAGCGAAGGAATGGAGCTGATACAAGGCTACTGGGACGGCTCTAAGTTTGAGACCTGTAATGGCCAGGTGTATGACAAAATCGAGTTCAACCAAACGTTGCCGAGTTTTGTAGTAAATCGTTTAGCGGCGATTGATAGCTATGTAGCGTTTTTAGGGAAAACTCGCTTAAGTAAAGTGACAGTCGAAGAGCTATTGATGCTGGCTGATGAAGATCACGAGTGTATAGCGAAGCCTGACATGCTGAGTGAATAATTTAACATGCAATAAAAAGGCGCTATTCGACAGCGCCTTTTTTAATGTATGTAGCTTTAGAGCTTACTGTGCTTGCTGCTCACGTTCAATTGCACGGTAGCCAATGTCATTACGGTGGAACATACCATTCCAGCTCACTTGCTTAGCTAGAGCGTATGCTTTCTCCTGAGCTTCAGAAACACTGTTACCTAGAGCTGTTGCACACAGAACACGACCACCGTTAGTGACAACTTCGCCTGCTGCGTTGTTTGCTGTACCCGCATGGAAGATTTTTTGACCTTCAACTTCGTTGGCTGGTAGTGAGATTACATCACCTTTTGCGTAGTCTGCTGGGTAACCGCCAGCTGCCAGAACAACACCGATAGAAGCGCGTGGGTCCCATTTAGACTCTGCTTCATCTAGTTTCTCGTCGATAGCCATTAGACATAGTTCAACTAAGTCAGACTCCATACGCATCATGATAGGTTGCGTTTCTGGGTCACCGAAGCGGCAGTTGTACTCGATAACTTTTGGCGTACCGTCTTTATCGATCATAAGACCAGCGTATAAGAAACCTGTGTATGGGTGACCTTCCGCATCCATGCCACGAACCGTTGGGTAGATAACCTCTTCCAAGATGCGCTCGTGGATTTCTGGAGTAACTACTGGAGCAGGAGAATAAGCACCCATGCCGCCTGTGTTAGGGCCAGTATCTTTATCGCCAACGCGTTTGTGATCTTGGCTAGTAGCCATCGGCAGAACACTTTGGCCATCAACCATCACGATGAAGCTTGCTTCTTCGCCTTCAAGGAACTCCTCGATAACCACGCGGCTGCCTGCTTCGCCAAATGCGTTGCCCGCTAGCATGTCTTTGATTGCGTCTTCTGCTTCTTCTAGAGTCATCGCAACGATAACGCCTTTACCCGCCGCAAGGCCGTCCGCTTTGACTACGATTGGAGCGCCTTGCTCACGAACGTAAGCGATAGCTGGCTCAATCTCTGTGAAGTTTGCGTAAGCACCTGTAGGGATCTTATGGCGAGCAAGGAAATCTTTAGTGAATGCTTTTGAGCCTTCTAGCTGCGCTGCTGCTTCTGTAGGACCGAAGATTGGTAGGCCAGCTTCACGGAAGGCGTCAACCACACCAATCACTAGTGGTGCCTCTGGGCCAACAATTGTTAGTTCTATTTTCTTCTCTTGCGCGAAAGCAACCAGTTCAGAAATTGCTTCAACACCAATGTTTACGTTCTCAAGCTTTGGTTCAAGCTCTGTGCCTGCGTTACCTGGCGCAACGAATACTGTTTCAACGTTTGGGTTTTGTGCTGCTTTCCAACCCAAAGCATGTTCTCTACCGCCAGCACCGATGATTAATACGTTCATGTTTCAATCCTTAAGTCTTTAATTCTTAAAAGCCCCTCAAAGTTGAGAGGCTCGATAATTACTAATCGTTTAGATAAACAGGAAATTAGTGGCGGAAGTGACGCATGCCCGTAAAGATCATCGCCATGCCGTGCTCGTCTGCTGCAGCGATAACTTCGTCATCACGCATAGAGCCGCCCGGTTGGATAACACACTTGATGCCCGCTTCTGCTGCCGCGTCGATACCGTCACGGAATGGGAAGAATGCATCGGATGCCATTACACAACCTTCAACCTGTAGACCTTCGTCTGCCGCTTTGATGCCTGCGATTTTCGCAGAGTAAACGCGGCTCATTTGACCTGCGCCTACGCCGATAGTCATGTCACCTTTCGAGTAAACGATCGCGTTAGATTTCACGTACTTCGCTACTTTCCAGCAGAATAGTGCGTCTTTTAGCTCTTCAGCGGTTGGTTGACGCTTAGAAACTACTTTAAGGTCATCTTCAGACACCATGCCTTGGTCGCGGTCTTGAACTAGTAGGCCGCCGTTAACGCGTTTCACGTCAAAGCCAGTTGTCTTAGTTGTCCACTCACCACACTCAAGTAGGCGAAGGTTTTTCTTAGCCGCTACGATTTCTACTGCTTCAGCAGAAACAGAAGGAGCAATGATAACTTCAACGAATTGGCGCTCAGTGATAGCCGTTGCTGTTGCTGCATCTAGTTCGCGGTTGAATGCGATGATGCCACCAAATGCAGACGTTGGGTCTGTTTTGAACGCACGGTCGTAAGCTTCTAGGATGTCTTTACCTAGTGCTACACCACATGGGTTAGCGTGCTTAACGATCACACATGCTGGCTCGTCGAACTCTTTCACACACTCAAGTGCTGCATCTGTGTCAGCGATGTTGTTGTAAGAAAGGGCTTTACCTTGGATTTGGCGAGCAGTAGAAACAGACGCTTCTTCAGGGTTCGCTTCAACGTAGAATGCGGCTGCTTGGTGGCTGTTCTCACCGTAGCGCATGTCTTGTTTCTTCTCGAACTGTTGGTTGAATGTGCGAGGGAATTTACTTTTGTTCTCAGGAGAAGGTTCATCACCTTCCTTGTTCTCACCGTAAGATGGAACCATAGTGCCGAAGTAGTTAGCGATCATACCGTCGTAAGAAGCTGTGTGCTCGAATGCTGCGATAGCTAGGTCGAAACGAGTTTCTAGTGTTAGAGATTTCTCGTTCGCGTCCATTTCAGCAATAACACGGTCGTAGTCGTGAGCGTTAACAACGATAGTTACGTCTTTGTGGTTTTTAGCCGCCGAACGAACCATTGTTGGACCACCGATATCGATGTTTTCTACCGCGTCTGCAAGAGTACAACCTTCTTTAGCAACGGTTTCTGCGAATGGGTATAGGTTAACAACAACCATATCGATAGGATTGATGCCGTGAGTTTCCATCACTTCATCATCTTGACCACGACGACCTAGAACACCACCGTGAACTTTAGGGTGAAGAGTCTTAACGCGACCGTCCATCATTTCAGGGAAACCAGTGTAATCAGAGACTTCAGTTACTGAAATACCTTGTTCCGCAAGTAGGCGAGCAGTACCGCCAGTCGAAAGGATATCAACACCACGGTTAGCGAGCGCTTGGGCAAATTCAACAATACCAGTTTTGTCTGATACGCTGATTAGAGCGCGGCGAATAGGACGAGCGTTAGTCATGCTTCCATTTCCTCAATGTCACAGAGTTTATAAATAAGATAAAGATATTTGCCAAAAGTGAACTTGTTCTTACTCTTCTTGGTAGGGAGGAGTAAAATATTGGCCAGTTTTGGTAAAGACCTTTCCAGTACAATCTGGTTATAAAGTAGTCTCTGAGTTTGATGGCGCACATTCTAACTAATTTATTACAAAAAAGCTCGCGCAATCGTTTGGCATCACAAAAATATTTATGAAAAAGTCGTTATTAGCCTTAAAAAGTAACGAGATAGTTAATAAGGGAAGTTATGTTTCAGATCGGTGAATTGGCAAAGCGCTGTGGTGTGACGGCTGATACACTGCGGTTCTACGAAAAGAACCTGTTGATTCAGCCTGCCGGGCGCAGTGATTCTGGCTATCGTTTATATAATGAAGAGAACCAAAAACAGGTCAGTTTTATCTTGAAAGCAAAGGATTTAGGCCTGAGCTTGGATGAGATTAAAGAGTTGCTGGAAATTAAATTAGAAGCAACTGAGCATAGCTGCTCTGAAGTGAAATCAATCACGAGTGCTAAGCTGGCTCTGATTGATGAGAAAATCTCCGAATTGACTCGTATTCGAGGGGCGCTTAAGAAGATTAACGATGCATGTTGTGGTGCAGACAACGACGATGCCAGTCACTGTTCTATTCTAGCTGCGTTAGATGATGAGGCCTGATGCCTCATCATCTTTCCTAATTAGACTTTAAACATCCCTAGGTTAGCTTGCAGTTGCTGACCGCTGTCCATCATGTTGGAACTGGCTTGAGCGACTTGTTCTGCTTGAGAGGTAGTCTGAGCGCTATTGTCAGCAATGCTAGTCAGATTTTGGCTGATTTCATCGGTGGCCAATGTTTGCTGAGAACTTGCCTCTGCGATTTGCTCATTGAGAGATAAGATAATGTTGACCTGCTCTTCGATGGCACTGAGAGCTTGTTTCGCCAATTCGGCTTGTTCTTGGGTTTGAGCCGATTGAACTTGAGTTTGTGCCATTGATTCGGAGACTTCTTTTGCCCGTGATTGGAGGCTGGAGATAATCTGTTCTATTTCATCGGTACTCGCTTGAGTACGAGTAGCCAATGTTCTTACTTCGTCAGCGACTACTGCAAAGCCTCGTCCTTGTTCTCCTGCTCGAGCGGCCTCGATAGCAGCGTTAAGCGCCAGTAAATTCGTTTGTTCTGCAATACCTCGAATCACATCCAGTACTGTACCCACATCTTGTGAGTCTTGCGCGAGTTTATGTGTATTGGTTTCGGTTTCACTCAGCTGGCTCGATAGAGTATCGATTTGATGTGAGGCTTGAACAATGACATCTGCACCTTGTGAACCTTTCTGGCTGGCTTCCTGAGCGGCATTCGCTGCGTTTTGAGCAGCATTAGCGACTTCTTGGTTGCTGGCGTGCAGCTCATTCACTGCTGAAGCTACGGTATCTACCGCTTGTTGCTGTTGATTCGCTTTCGAAGAGCTATCTTGTGCGACATGATTTAACTCGACAGCAGCGGAGGTGACGTTTTCGCTCACTGGGGTCATGTCGAGCACGATCGAGCGGATTTTATTGGTGAACTGGTTAAATGCGATGGCAATGTGTGAGAGTTCGTCGTTCCCTTTTTCTGACAGTTTCTTGGTGAGGTCTCTATCACCACTTGCGATGTCATTTAGGGCATCTAATGTCTCCTGACAAGGGTTGCTGATACTGCGACTGATCCACAAGGCAAGGACAATCATAACTGAAAGAGAGATGACCAGCGCCACCATGACTAAACGTATTCTTTCCCAAACCAGTGCATTAACGTCATCAATGTACACACCTGTGCCGATGATCCACCCCCAAGGCTTGAAAAGCTTGATGTAAGAGGTTTTCTCAACATCGGTTTCTGAGCCCGGCTTAGGCCACATATAGTTTACGAAGCCTTGATTCTTGGCTTTAACCACGTTTACAAACTCAACAAATAGCTTCTTACCTGTTGGGTCTTTCACACCCGAGACATCTTTACCGTTGAGAGCAGGCTTGATTGGGTGCATCACCATGGTTGGGTGCATGTCATTAATCCAGAAATAGTCTTTACCCTCGTAGCGCATTTTTTCTACGGCTTGTTTAGCCATCATTTGCGCCTCCTCCTGAGTCATTGCTCCCGCGACTTGTTGCTGGTGGAAGTGACTGACCATGCTGTGGGCAGACTCAACAAGATGGCGTGTCTTGAGCTGTTTAGCGGTCATTAAGTCACTTTGGTATTGGTTGATGACATACCAAAGAGGTACTAGCAGCAATGCGGTGATAAGAGCGCTCAGCAAGATGAGCCTTTTTTGAATAGACATCGAGCGCAGGCTAAATTGGTTCATAGTGCTTCCCTTTCATTGGAGTTATTTATCGGGCCACCAATAGGCTAATGTGGTCTTTATCAATAAATGTAGTGGAGAGATGACTATTTGGGTAGTGAAGAGGAAGTGGGTATTTGCTGCTTAAAGTGTGTAGGTTTTGTGGAGTAGAACTAACTTGAGAGCATAAGCGCTAAAACAAAAAACCGCGTACTCATCGAGCACACGGTTTAAAACACCTGAACGGAGAACTTAGATTAGTTCATGCCGTATTTTTTTAGTTTCTTACGAAGAGTACCGCGGTTGATGCCCATCATAGTTGCTGCGCGAGTTTGGTTACCGCGAGTGTACTGCATGATGGTATCTAGTAGTGGCTGTTCAACTTCAGCTAGAACTAATTCGTATAGTTCAGTTACTTCTTGGCCGTTTAATTGAGCCAAGTAGTTTTTAAGAGATGCTTTAACGGAATCACGTAGTGGCTTTTGCGTGATTTGATCCTGTGAAGTTACGGTAGTTACTGTTAAAGCTTCTGAAGTCAGATTTTGTTCGAACATATTCGGTCTAGCTCTTCTCTTAATTATGATGCAACGTTATCAAAATAACCTTCTAACGCTTCAAGTTGCAGCTCTGCTGCTTCAATAGCGTTGAAGGTACGGCGAAACTCACTCGCTTGCTCATGCTCTTTTAAGTACCAACCCACGTGCTTACGAGCAATGCGGGGGCCTAGATACTCGCCATAAAAACTATGGAGAGCGTTCACATGACCAAGCAGTATGTCTTTCACTTCCTTATAAGGAAGCTCAGGCATAGTGGTGCCGTTTTCCAAATAGTGTTGGATTTCTTGAAAAATCCACGGACGACCTTGGGCAGGGCGTCCAATCATCAAAGCGTCTGCACCGGTATAATCCAGTACATACTTCGCTTTCTCTGGGCTATCGATATCACCGTTAGCGATAACCGGAATTGAGATAGCTTGCTTCACCGCTTTGATGCTGTCGTATTCGGCCTCACCTTTGTACATACAAGCCTTTGTTCTACCGTGTAGTGCAAGTGCTTGAATGCCGCAGTCTTCGGCTAATTTAGCGATTTGGACACAGTTTTTGTTATCTGTATCCCAGCCAGTACGGGTTTTTAGTGTCACGGGGACATCTACTGCTTTGACTACAGCACGCAGAATCTGTTCAATGATTTCTGGGTACTGGAGTAGCGCAGAGCCGGCTAGCTTCTTATTCACTTTTTTTGCTGGGCAACCCATATTGATATCGATGATTTGTGCACCGTTCTCAACACTGAACTGAGCTGCGTCGGCCATAAGCTGTGGGTCAGCTCCCGCAATTTGTACAGAGCGAATGCCCGATTCGCCTTCATGCACCATGCGTTGCTTCGACTTTGACGTTTTCCATAGCTTTGGGTTTGAGGACATCATTTCACTGACGGCCATGCCCGCACCATAGCGAAGGCACAACTCTCGGAACGGTCTATCCGTAACTCCAGCCATTGGGGCTACGATTAGATTGTTCTTAAGTTGATAGTTTCCGATTTTCAAAACGTCATCACAGTTCTGTACCAGCAAGGGCGCGCATTTTACGCATTTTTTCGCTGCGTGAAAAGACTAATATTTGAGCATTTACAATTTGTTTTTGCGAATTGTTTAAATATCAATCAATTAGCGCGCAAAGTCTTGTCTAGTCTTGCTTCTGACCTGAGATGCGACACCATTCGCTTTGCTCGACGATAGGGTCAAGTTGAAGCTCGTCACGGTAGTAATTCGCCACATCTTCAGCTTGCGTGTCGAGTACGCCTGACATTGCGAGCACGCCTTGCGGCTTAACTAGCCCTTTAATGATGGCTGAAAGGTCACGTAATGGGCCTGCAAGGATATTGGCGACGACGACGTCTGCCAGCAAGCCTTCTGGCTGATCTTGCGGTAAGAACACTTCTAGCTGCTCTGCAACACCATTGCGTTGTGCGTTATCTTTAGAGGCTAGTAGAGCTTGAGGATCGATATCGATCCCGATGACTTTTTCTGCCCCTAGCTTGATCGCAGCGATCGCAAGGATGCCAGAGCCACAACCAAAATCGATCACGGTTTTTCCTGCTAGATCTAAGCCTTCTAGCCATTCCAAACACAATGCAGTCGTAGGGTGGGTACCTGTACCGAAAGCTAAGCCTGGATCGAGCATAACGTTCACGGCATCTGGTTCTGGTATCTCACGCCAACTTGGGCAGATCCATAGGCGTTCACCAAACTTCATTGGGTGGAAATTTTCCATCCATTCACGTTCCCAGTCTTTATCTTCTAACTGCTCTACTTTATAGGCAAAGTTGTCATCCAACATGCTGCTGAGTTTGATCTGCTCAAGAATGAAGCCTGTATCCGCTTCTGCATCGTAGAGTGCCAGGATATCGGTATCACCCCAAAGGCGAGTTTCACCAGGTAGAGGCTCAAATACAGGTGTATCGTGGGCATCTAGGAACGTTACCGATAATGCTCCAGTCTCTTCCATTAGCATATCGCCAATTTGTTCCGCATTGGCGTTAGTCGCATTGAGTTTGATTTGAATCCAAGGCATGGTTTGTGCTCTTAAAGTGAGTAAATGAATTGGCGCTGAGTGTAGCAGAAATCTGTGGGTTTTATAGGCTAATCAATAGCCGAAAACAAAAATGCTCACCGAAGTGAGCATTTTAAATATTCGCTAGAACTGAGTTCTACTGAAGGCCTAGTTTCTTCTCTAGGTAGTGGATGTTTGCACCACCGTGTTGGAAGTTTTCGTCGTTCATGATCGACTCTTGCAGTGAAATGTTGGTCTTGATGCCTTCAACGATCATTTCACCTAGTGCGTTCTTCATGCGAGCAATGGCAACATCACGGTTCTCACCGAATGTGATCAGTTTACCGACCATTGAATCGTAGTGAGGAGGCACTGTGTAGCCAGTGTAGATGTGCGATTCCCAGCGAACACCCATACCGCCTGGAGCGTGGAAACGTTCTACTTTACCAGGAGATGGTAGGAAACGCTCTGGATCTTCTGCATTGATACGACACTCAATCGCGTGGCCGCGTAGTTTGATGTCATCTTGCGTGAAAGATAGAGGTTGACCCGCAGCAACGCGAAGCTGCTCTTTAATTAGGTCTACGCCTGTTACCATTTCAGTTACTGGGTGCTCCACCTGAATACGAGTGTTCATTTCAATGAAGTAGAACTCACCGTTTTCGTATAGGAACTCGAACGTACCTGCGCCGCGGTAACCAATTTCAAGACATGCACGAGTACAACGTTCGCCGATGTACTTACGCATTTCTTCAGTGATACCTGGTGCTGGCGCTTCTTCGACAACTTTTTGGTGACGACGCTGCATTGAACAGTCACGCTCACCTAGGTGGATAGCTCCGCCTTGGCCGTCAGCAATAACTTGAACTTCAACGTGACGTGGGTTTTCTAGGAATTTTTCCATGTAAACCATGTCGTTGTTGAATGCGGCTTTTGCTTCTGCACGTGTCATTGCAATCGCTTCAATCAGCTCGCCTTCGCTACGTACAACACGCATACCACGACCGCCACCGCCACCTGACGCTTTGATGATTACTGGGTAACCAATGCGTTTCGCGTGGGCTTTGTTCGCTTGCTCATCGTCGTCAAGCGGGCCGTCTGAACCTGGTACACAAGGTACGCCAGCTTTCTTCATCGCTGTGATTGCAGAAACTTTGTCACCCATGATGCGAATTGTATCCGCTTTTGGACCAACAAAGATGAAGCCGCTGCGTTCAACTTGCTCTGCGAAGTCAGCATTTTCAGATAGGAAGCCGTAACCAGGGTGGATTGCCACCGCGCCTGTTACTTCTGCTGCTGAAATGATGCGAGGGATGTTTAGGTAGCTATCAATACCACGAGCAGGACCAATACAAATGGCTTCATCAGCCAAAAGTACGTGCTTCAGATCGCGGTCCGCTGTTGAGTGAACAGCAACGGTTTTGATGCCCAATTCTTTACATGCGCGAAGAATACGAAGTGCGATTTCACCTCGGTTCGCGATGACTAATTTATCTAGCATAAGAGAAAGCCTCTATTATTCGATAACAACTAGTGGTTGGTCGAATTCAACTGGTTGGCCGTCTTCAACTAGGATTGCAGTTACAACGCCAGATTTGTCCGCTTCGATTTGGTTCATCATTTTCATTGCTTCAACGATACATAGAGTGTCGCCAGCGCTTACTGTTTGACCAACTTCAACGAATGATTTTGCATCAGGGCTTGGAGAACGGTAGAAAGTACCAACCATTGGAGAAAGAACCTGATGACCTGCAGGAACAGCTGGTGCTGCTTCAGCTGCTGGTGCCGCCGCAGGAGCTGCTGCTGGCGCTGGAGCCGCTACAGGAGCTGGAGCTGCTGCGTATTGTACTGGTGCTACAGGAGCAGCAGTGCCGTTACGGCTGATGCGTACCGATTCTTCACCTTCAGAGATTTCTAGCTCAGCAATGCCAGACTCTTCAACTAATTCGATAAGCTTCTTGATTTTACGAATATCCATCTTTTCTTTCTCTTTTATCTTGTGAATAAGACAGCTCTTGTAGAGCTGCAGAGTGTTTAGTTACTGCGACAGTAATTAAGTTACTTGGCCTGCAGGTGTTTGACAGCAGCAGACAAAGCGAATTCATAGCCTTGAGCGCCTAAACCACAAATAACCCCCTGAGCTTTATCAGAAAGGTATGAATGGTGGCGGAATGGCTCTCGAGCGTGCACATTGGATAAGTGCACCTCAATAAATGGGATAGCGACACCTAATAGCGCATCACGTAGCGCGACACTGGTGTGAGTAAACGCAGCTGGGTTGATGATAATAAAATCCACATTGCCATAAGCTGCATGGATAGTTTCGATCAACTCGTATTCACGATTCGACTGTAGGTGTTGTAACTCGATATCTGCCAATTTGGCTTGTTCGGTTAGTGCTTCAATGATCTGGTCTAGCGTTTGAGAACCGTAATGTGCCGGCTCTCTTAGGCCTAAAAGGTTAAGATTTGGGCCGTTTAAGACTAGAATGCGTGATTTTGCAGACATTGTGTAGCCATTTTCCTATATCTTGAGACGAATCTGAATATTCCCATATTATTTACGAGTCGGCATGATTTTTTTGTTAAAAAATAGCCAAATTTCGGAAATTGACCAAGATTATAGCCAATTCAGCGCAAATCGCAGCAATTTACTGGTCTAATCACCTTGTTGGATGGGTAATTTCTGTTACCAAGTTAACAAAAAATCTTATAGCCATATATTATGTGTGGTTAAATTTGAGAGCTGCAAACAAGAAAAAGCCGCCACAGAGTGACGGCTTTGTTTATCAATGAATGTTTAAAACAGAGCGTATTGGGTGTGCTCTATAAAGGTTTATGCAAGCTCAGCTTTTTCGGCAATCAGCTTATCGACCACGCTTGGATCTGCCAGCGTTGAAGTGTCACCTAAGTTACTGGTATCGCCAGTGGCAATCTTACGTAGAATACGGCGCATGATTTTGCCTGAACGAGTTTTAGGTAGAGAATCGGTCCAGTGCAGCACATCTGGGGTTGCGATTGGGCCGATTTCTTTGCGTACCCAGTCTTTCACTTCTTTATGTAGTTCTGCTGATGGGAACTCGCCATCGTTAAGCGTGATGTAGGCGTAAATCGCTTGGCCTTTGATGTCATGTGGGATACCAACGATCGCTGCTTCGGCAATCTTATGGTGAGCAACAAGCGCTGACTCGACTTCTGCTGTGCCCATACGGTGGCCTGAAACGTTAAGCACGTCATCTACACGGCCAGTGATCCAGTAGTAACCATCTTCGTCACGTCGTGCACCATCACTGGTGAAGTACATGCCTTTAAAGGTTGAGAAGTAGGTTTGTTCAAAGCGCTCATGGTCGCCATAAACGGTACGCATTTGCCCCGGCCATGAATCTAGGATAACAAGGTTACCTTCTGCCGCTGTCTCTTCGATGATATTACCCATGTTATCGACAAGTGCAGGTTGTACACCAAAGAATGGACGTGTGGCGGAACCTGGTTTCAGATCCGTTGCGCCTGGCAATGGGGCGATCAAAATGCCACCAGTTTCTGTCTGCCACCAAGTATCTACAATTGGTGAATTCTCATTACCGATGGTTTTGTAGTACCACTCCCATGCTTCTGGGTTAATTGGTTCACCTACTGAGCCCATTACACGCAAGCTAGAGCGAGAAGTGCCATCGACTGCTTCTGTGCCCTTCGCCATCAATGCACGAATCGCCGTTGGTGCAGTGTAAAGGATATTGACTTGGTGTTTATCGACCACTTCGCTCATGCGGCTAGTGTTCGGGTAGTTTGGTACACCTTCAAACAAGATAGTTTTAGCACCGTTAGCAAGCGGGCCATAGATAAGGTATGTGTGACCTGTAATCCAGCCCACATCAGCGGTACACCAGAACGTTTCGCCAGGCTGGTAATCGAATACGTATTTGAACGTCATGGTAGCGTAAACAAGGTAACCACCCGTGGTGTGAAGTACTCCTTTCGGTTTACCTGTAGAACCTGAAGTGTATAGGATGAATAGCGGGTCTTCTGCTTTCATTTCTTCTGGTGGGCAGTCGTCAGAAACATTCGCTGTTGCTTCGTGCCACCAAACATCACGGTGCTCATGCCAATCGATATCACCGCCAGTACGCTTGAACACCACGACTTTCTCGATGGTTTTTACCTCTGGGTTAGTCAGTGCTTCATCAACGTTTTTCTTCAATGGTACAGAGCGGCCGCCGCGAACACCTTCGTCAGCAGTAATAACGACTTTTGCATCTGAATCGATGATACGACCAGAAAGCGCTTCTGGAGAGAAACCACCGAAAACAACGGTATGAACAGCACCAATACGGGTACACGCAAGCATTGCAACTGCGGCTTCGGTTACCATTGGCATGTATAAACAAACGACATCGCCTTTACGTACGCCTTGCTCTTTGAGGGCATTCGAAAATAGACAAACTTCTTTGTGAAGCTCTTTGAAGGTTAGCGTTTTGTCGTCGGCTGGGTCATCACCTTCCCAGATGATCGCGATTTCATCACCGCGCTCAGCAAGGTGGCGGTCAATACAGTTAGCAGAAACGTTAAGCGTACCGTCTTCAAACCAGCGAATATCGACATGGCCGGTATCAAATGAAGTGCTTTTTACTTGAGTGAACGGTTTGATCCAATCAACGATTTTTCCGTGCTCAGCCCAGAAACCTTCTGGGTCAGACACTGATTGTTGGTACATAGCTAGGTAAGTGTCATTATCCGCATGTGTATTTGCTTTAATATTTTCTTTTACCGGATAAACGTGGGCTTCACTCATTACTTCTCTCCTTGTGCCTTAATTCCAATTGCTTGTGAAACGGTTTGTCGTTGAATACGAGCGAGCAAACCATTTGTTTTAACACCGTCATTTGGTTTGAAACTGACGGTTGACTGCAATGACTAGCGAATCCTAATTAATAGGTGTGTTCCATGTTATGGCTTTCTTCGTTTTAAACTGAAAAGCCTTTGTGTGTATAACTCTCATCTAGAGCGTTGATTTCCACAATTAGACTTTAGGATGAGAGTGACGCTTTTATCGGTGGGAAAGAGATTTATGTTGATAAATGAGAGCTGGCTCGAAGCTTAACTTGAGCCACCGACTATTGACTGTATGGTGGCGCAAATAGAGGTAAATCCCCTTTGGTCAGCCTAACAAATACTAACGCCGCAGAGATCGCATCTTGTAGGGCATCATGTTTGTCTTGCATCGGCAGGTCGAGATGTTTACAGATAGCTTCTAAGCTCAAATCAAAATACGCATTCGGCAAGTGTCGTTCCAGCTTATCGTGGTACATCTGACTGACTTCAATCAGTGGGTTGGGCAGTGGAAAACCAAGGTGCTTGCGGCAGGCAATATCGAGAATTTTTTTGTCGTAGCGAATATGGTAACCCACTAAAGGTCGGTTACCGATGAATTCGAGTAGCTTGAGCAATGCTTGTTGTTCACTGATGCCATCCACCAGATCTTGATGGCGTATTTTGTGAACCTTAATTGAGCCAGAGTCTAGCGACTGAGGAGCACGCAAGCGTACTTCAAAGGGCTCACTGGTGATAATGCGATTATCAATGATTTTAGTCGCGGCAATGGTGACGAGCTCAGCGCGTTTAGGGTCTAAGCTGGTGGTCTCACAGTCGAGTGATACATATTCCCCTTGTTGTGGGCTGCGAAACAGCGAGCGATAAGGGGAGCCTTTTAATTTATGATGCCAATAACGTCGTACAAGCCAATTCATTTTATACCTCTTTCCCTAAAATGAGTACGTGGAAGCTTTCGCTGGAAACCTTTTTAGCCAAGCGTCATCTCGAGCTTAGTGAATACAAGAGCGACACACGCGTTAGTCCCTTATTTGGTAATGATAGCCTAGGAACTGTTTGAACTTTTTCACCACGTGCAGGCTGTGGCGCAACAAGTCTCGTTCAGTACGGTCTATCATTTTTAAATCAATTTTGTTGTGGCTGTGCTGCTGCGAAAGTTGCTGAGCAAGTCGGAGTTTAAAGAACAGTTTTAATGCTTCACTGAGGTTGTCCGCTGTGTCCGGTTCGAGAATTCGTTTGGCCCTTAAGGTTTCGATTCGATCAAAGGTGTTTTTCTCAGTTAGCCCGTACTCAAGGCTAAGTGCACGGATACCGTGAACAATCGGGAAGATGCCTCCTCGTTTAATATCCAACCCATCTTTATTGCGTTTAACGTTACCAAACAACGTCAGAGGAATAGAAAACTGTAGAGCTGGACGAGTGAATTCCTGCAGCACCAGCATTTTGTTTTCCAGTAAGCCATTCAGGTGAGAGCTTACGGTGTCTAAAAGCTGCTTGTTACCCGCGATAGCATGGGCATCGGCGACAATCGCCAGATCCATCACCTGAGCGGGTTTGGCTGATTGGACCCAGCCTGATATGACTTTTTTCCAATCACTCTGCGATTTGACCCATTTAGGGTTGTTGACCATTACTTCACCGGGGCACAGTGGGTAGCCAAGCTGTTGTAAGGTGTGAGTGAGTTCGTCCATCACAGGTTGGCATTGATGCCACTCCAAGCCATCTTTAATGATCAGCGCATTGTCTTGATCGGTTTTTAAGATTTGCTCTCCACGCCCTTCGGAGCCTAATACGACCAAACAACAGTGGTCGTGAAGGGCTGGGGGAACCACTAACTCAAAGGCTTTTTCGATAATCTGTTCATTGACCGCGGAAATGAGCTCCATGATGAACCGTGTTCGTATGCCATTGCCTAATAGGCTTTCGACCAGTTGTCGCTGTTTGTTTGAAGCGATGGCTAATTCGTCAATACTGGTGGCTCTAGCGATGCTTAAAGTGAGGACATGAGAATGGGTTGAAAAGGCACTGAGGATTTGGGTCATATCAAGCATGCCGACCGCTTCATGGCCGTCACACACCATCACTCGCTTCATGCGGTTTCTGGTCATGGTAATCATGGCATTAAACAAAAAATCGCCATTGTCGACATGGAATACAGGGAAAGTAGCAATGTCGCCCACTGGAGTATCAAGCGGGTGTTGGTCGAGCATCACGGCATGCAGCATGTTGGTACGGGTGACAATAGCGTACGGATGTGCACTAGGGTTTTGTGCGAGCCTTGGATCGCTATCGTCCAGTTTGACCAAGGCGGAATCAATCGCGTTGTCTTTTAATAACCGGGTCACTTGATTGAGGGGCTGCTGCGGCGAGATCACCATCGGAGGGTGGTAAATAGAACTATCGACTTTGGTCAGAATGAATTCAGCTAAATTTTGCTGTTGCTGAGCGGCTTCAATCAGTTCCTGGCGCTTAGCTAAGTTGGTATCGAAGTAAGCGGCAAATTGGCCATTGGATTGGTAGAGTTCTAAAAAGACCGCTTTGGGCAGTAAGTAAACTAGGGTGTCTTCTAGCGCTACATACTGGTGGCGAGTGCGTTCTTCCAGTAGCGCGCGGACATCAAACATGTCGTCGTTAGCATAATGCGCGAACACTTCACTGTTTTGTGGTGAGCGTTCTTCAACCGCACCTTTGATTAAAATGTGTAGATGCAAACAAGGTTGCTCAGCCGACAGAATGGTTTCATTTTCACGAAAATAAGCCACATCTAAGCTCGATCTTAGCTGCTTTTGTTGACCGTCATCCAAACGGTCAAAGGGGGGAGACTGCATGTTGAATTTATCAGGCATTCTACTTTTCCTTGAGACTTATCCGTATTTTCAGTGTGCCAAATTTCAATATTTGCTCCAGACGACTTTGGTCTAATGAGTGCTGTTTCTTATGCTGTTTTTACGAAGTTTCATTATTGCCAGTAAGGGAAATGGGAATAGGGGTACCGCACTGGTTACGTCATGATTGTGTTAGAACTCAATAGGGAAATAGATGCTTTGCTTTTATACCCTTTTTCTATTGGTTCGCTAGCCGCATAATAGCGCCGCTTGTTCCATATCAAATCACTTTAGGTGTGCCAGATGCTTAACCCTTCTCCTTATGGCTGGATATCCCAGTATTTCGTAGGCTTCTTTTTTGCTTATGGTGTCTATTTGCCTTTTTGGGCGCTGTGGTTTGAAGAGCAGGGTGTGTCTGCTACCGATATTGGTGTACTGGTCGGGATAGGTTTTGCAACTCGCTGTGTGGCGAATATGGTTCTGACTCCGCGCATTCATCGAGTTGAACACTTAATGCCCGCACTGCGTTGGCTGAGTTTTGCGGCGTTACTGTTTGTCGGCTTTCACTTCTTTACTGGCGGAAGTTTCTGGATGATGGCGCTCGCGACAGTGCTATTTAATCTGTGCTGCGGGCCAATCGTTCCGCTTTCTGATGCGATGGCCAATTACTACGCGCGTTTAAAAATGCTCGACTACGGGCGCACTCGACTTTGGGGCTCGATTGCATTTATTGGTGGTTCTACCGTGGTGGGCTTTTTGGTCGCACAGTATGGCGCCAACATGATCTTGTATACCGCGATGGCGGGCGTGTTGTTCTCGCTGTTAGTGGGAATGCGTAACACTAATCCAATGCCAGTTACTGAGCAGCAAGATGAAGCAGAAAGGCCTAAATTGTCGAAACTTCTGCGTGAATGGCCGGTGGTAAAATTCTTAGCTTTGGTTGCGCTTATCCAAGGTAGCCATGCGGCATACTACAGTTTCAGCTCGATCTATTGGAAGGGGGCAGGCTACTCTGAAGACATTATCGGTTATCTTTGGAGCCTAGGTGTGGTGGCAGAAGTTGCCGTCTTTGCGCTAAGTAAACGTTTGTTCTCGGGTTGGTCGCTGCGTGCCTTGTTTGTCGCGGCAGCGATCGGTGTGATGGCACGCTGGGGGCTAACTGCTTCCACAACAGCCATTGCAGCGCTAGTAATGATTCAATTGCTGCATGGCGTGACGTTTGCGATGGCGCATATCGCGGCAATTCAATACATTCAAAGTTCTGAGTCGCATAAAATGGTCGCGCTGCAAGCACTTTACAATGCGATTCCGCTTGGAGCATTTATCGCATTGATGACCACGTTAAGTGGCTGGGGCTACGAGAACTGGGGAGCGAATGTATTCTGGGCGATGGCGGTTATGGGACTTTTGGCTCTGTTCATTAAGCTAGAACCGAATAAAGCGCGCATTGTAGATGGCTCAGCGGTGAAATCGGAGGCTAATCCACAGAATTAACTTCTGTATGGGTTGTGTCCTTTGCCTGAGCCACAATACGTAGTTAAATGAAGCCTCTCCTATATGGAGGGGCTTTTTTGTTGAATTAGAAAGGGATATCTAATGCAAGGGTGGATCGTCGTTCCTGTCTCGTTGGCCTATTTAGGCATACTGTTTTTGATTGCGTGGTATGGAGACAGGCAGACAAAGTGGCTAGCGCGCTGGCGACCTTGGATCTATAGCTTATCGATTGCAGTGTATTGTACCTCTTGGACCTTTTACGGCACGGTAGGGCAAGCGAGCAATAACCCTTGGTCATTTCTGCCGATCTACATTGCGCCGATTCTGGTTTTCACCTTGGGCTGGCGGGTTCTCGCCCGTTTGATTCTGATTGCTAAGCGTGAACACATTACTTCCATTGCCGACTTTATAGCCGCCCGATACGGTAAGTCCCAAGGGTTAGCTGTGGTGGTGACCCTAATTGCGGTGGCTGGCATTCTTCCTTATATCGCGCTTCAGCTACGTGGTATCACCATGGGGCTTGAGATTGTTGCCCCTAAATTGGGTGAACAGCTCGGCTACCAAGATACTCATGTATCTTGGTTTGTGGTCGGCATGCTAGCAATATTCACCATGCTGTTTGGTACTAGGCACATCGACAATACTGAGCACCACCGTGGCATGATGATGGCGATTGCGTTCGAATCGATTGTTAAACTGGTGGCGTTTCTGGCGGTCGGTTTCTTTATCATCTACCTAGCCTGGGAAGTGGATACTATAGATTTAGCCGCCACAGCGGCTCAAACTTACCAATCGCCTAACATTCCTACCTTGTTGATTCACACCGCATTGACCATGATGGCGATCGTCTGCTTACCGCGCCAGTTCCACACAATGGTGGTGGAAAATGAACGAGCTCAAGATCTTCATACTGCACGTTGGTTGTTCCCACTGTATTTGATTGCGATGGGGATCTTCGTTTTGCCGATTGCATGGGTAGGGCAGAGCCTGTTGACCACCAGTCCAGCAGATACTTATGTCATCAGTGTGCCGATGTCAGTAGGGGCAGAAAACATCGCCCTCTTAGCCTTTTTAGGCGGCACCTCTGCGGCCAGCGGAATGGTGATTGTCTCGACCATTGCGCTAGCCATCATGGTATCCAATGATTTAGTGATGCCGCTGCTGCTAAGACGCATGCGTTTAACCCAACGCAATCATCGCCACTTCTCTGGGTTGCTGTTGGTCATTCGCCGCGGGTTAATTTTATTGCTGTTACTGGGGGCATGGGGTTTTTATCAAGCACTCGACAGCATTCACTCGCTTTCCGCGATCGGTTTCCTTTCTTTTGCTGCTATCACCCAGTTTGCACCCGCTTTGATTGGTGGCATGTACTGGCGTCAAGGTAACCGCAAAGGTGTTTACGTTGGCCTCGCGGTCGGGTTTAGTATCTGGTTGATCACCTTGATGAGCCAAACCGGCATTTTGGCGGGCGATGCCAGCAACAACTTGCTACTGTGGCTGATTACGCCGCCTGAACTATTTAGCGATGCTGGGATACGTAGTTCTGACTGGGGTATCGTTCTTAGCGTGCTCAGTAACACTCTCTGTTATGTCGTGATTTCTTTGCTAACCCGCTCAAGCTTGAGTGAGCGATTACAGTCGGCTTCGTTTGTTGGCACGCCGCTGCCGGAAAGTGAGAACATGAGCTTGTACCAAAGCCGCGTGACAGTCGGTGAATTGGAAATGCTGGCATCTCGCTTTGTCGGCCGGACCCGAGTTCGCAGTGCATTTAGCCAATATTGGCAGCAGCAACACAATACGTTGTTGCCCAACCAACAAGCGCCAGCCAGCTTAATTCGACATACTGAGCGTGTTCTCGCGGGGGTGTTCGGTGCGTCTTCCGCCAAGTTGGTTCTGACTTCTGCCCTGCAAGGGCGGAATATGCAGCTCGAAGAAGTGGCGACTATCGTTGATGAAGCGTCCGAGTTGTATGACTTTAGTCGCGGATTACTGCAAGGAGCGATTGAGCATATTGGACAGGGTATCGCGGTAGTCGACAAGCAGCTCAGGTTGGTGGCGTGGAACCAGCGCTATCTTGAGCTGTTTGAATTCCCTGCTGGTTTGATTCAAGTGGGTAGGCCGATTGCTGATGTGATTCGCCATAATGCTGAGCAAGGGCTGTGTGGTCCAGGTGATCCTGAAGATCACGTCCGCCGACGGATTTTCCACTTAGAGCAGGGCACTCGACATACTTCGTCGCGCGTTCGCCCTGATGGTCGAGTCATTGAGGTGCAAGGTAACCCGATGCCGGGCGGTGGGTTTGTGATGAGTTTTACGGATATCACCGTGTTCAGGGATGCGGAACAAGCTCTGAAAGAAACCAATGAAACTTTGGAGGAGCGGGTATTGGAAAGAACCCGCGAACTAGAGCAACTCAACAAACAGTTGGTCAGTGCGACTCAGCGCTCAGAGCATGAGTCGCAGTCTAAGTCGCGCTTTTTGGCGGCGGTGAGCCACGACTTAATGCAGCCGCTTAATGCTGCCCGTTTGTTCGCCTCATCGTTGTCGGAAGTGGCACCAGATAAAGAAACTAAACAACTGTCGGCTCATATAGAAAGTGCGCTTGGTGCGGCGGAAGATTTGATTGGAGACTTACTTGATATCTCCCGATTGGAATCGGGCAAACTGGACGTCAATGTTCACAACTTCGCGATCAAAGATGTTCTAACCAACCTAAATGCTGAATTTAGTGCGTTGGCCAAACAGCAGCAGATCCAATTTGAAATGATTCCATCTTCGCTGATCGTGCAGTCCGATCCCAAGTTGCTGCGCCGAGTGGTGCAAAACTTCCTAACTAATGCCTTCCGTTACAACCCGAAGGGGAAAGTTGTGCTTGGGGTCCGCCGAGTTGCGGGCAAGGTGCGAATTGACGTTTGGGATAACGGTGTCGGCATTGACCAAGACAAGCAACAGGAAATCTTTGAAGAATTTAACCGAGGTAGCCAAGTACGTTCTGATCAAGGGTTAGGTTTGGGGCTAGCAATATCAAAAGGTATTGCTCACGTGTTGGGGCATCAAATCTCGATGCGTTCATGGCCAGAAAAAGGCAGTGTATTCTCGTTAACGTTAAATAAAGCTGATGTGGCGAGTGTACAACCTAAAGAAGCAGCGGTACCTGCCGCCTCGGATCTCAGCCACATTAAAGTATTGTGTGTGGATAATGAGCCAGAAATTCTGGTGGGCATGGAAACGCTGCTCGCTCGTTGGGGATGTGAGGTGAAGCTAGCCGAAGACCTAGTACAGAGTATGAAAGCGCTCGATGAACAGTGGGTACCTGATGTGATTTTCTCTGACTATCGTCTCAATAATGGCCGCACGGGTTTGGAGGTATTACAGCAGTGCCGCTTGAGGTTAGGTGATAGCTTTATTGGTGTGATCATCAGTGCTGACCGTACCGATGATATGCTCGATGGGATCAAGTCGAATGGCTTTAGCTTTATGCCTAAACCGGTTAAGCCTCTAAAGTTGAGAGCAGTATTGAACCGGGTGGGCTAGGCTAAAGACTGGTTCGATATAAATAACAGCGCCCTCTCCAAATAGGAGAGGGCGCTGTTTGCATTCGGTGTCTGCACGCAATTAATGCTGGGTTACTTTTGAGCATCCAAATTGAGAATAGTAATGGCATTGGCAACACTGGTGGCAAGAATATCAATGGCTCCTGTGCGCAGTGCGCCGACAATCGACAATGGCTTGCTGCTTTCTGCGGCTATAGCGATAACCTGAGGGATCTTCTGGTAATCAGCAATGGTTAAACCAATGACACGGTTACTCATTTTAGTGTCTTGAACTTCCCCTTTGATGTCGTAGAAGTCATAACCGCCAACTTCCCCGACAACGCCTTGCTGAATACGGGCCTCAACCATTTCTTGTACTGAGAACCAACCTAGGTTGACCATATAGCTACTTTCGTTCAAATCACCGATACCAACCAATGCGACATCTGCTTTACGAGCAATGTCCATGGTTTGCTGTACCGTTTCATCTTCCAGTAGCGCGCTACGTAACTCTGGGTTACGGATATACGCTGGTGCATACAGAGTCTCACTCACCCCGTCGAAGGTCTTAGCGAATCGACGAGAAATATGGTCAGCATTGAGGATACCGCCGCGTGGGTGAATCCCGCCGATACTTGACACAAAGGTACACTTCTTAGGATTCACAATACCGGTATGCTCTGATACAGCAGAAACATTTCGACCTTGGCCAACCGACACGACCATACCGTCTTTGAGAGTCGCGGATAGGTATGTCGATACCACTCCGGCGAGTAGTGCTCGCTGTTCGTCTTCGGTTGGTTGGTCAAGAGCGATCAGTGCACGCTTGAGGCCAAAACGTTCTTTAAGCTGTTCTTCCAGCTTGGCACCAAATACAGGGTGGTACTTGACCTTAATTTCGACAATGCCTTGGTCTCTTGCGCGCTTTAATAAGCGACCAATTTTGACGCGAGATAAGCCGAATCTTTTTGAAATCTCTTCCTGAGTGGCACCGTCTTGGTAATACGCAACAGAGATTTCAGTGAGTAGGTTAGTCTCTTCGGTCTGTTCTATATTATTCAGTTCCATGCTGTTCCTTGTGAAATGGCCGCTTAATGCGGCTCTTGCTTATTTCGCGGCTGACTCAAGTTCACTATCTAGCAGGCGTGAATCATGAGTGGATTTAACCATTCTAATCTTTTTTGACTTGCCTTGTACAAGTAGAGTCTCGGTAGTTAGTGATTGGCCTTGCTTTTGAACACCGTTAAGTACGTCGCCTTTAGTGATTCCGGTTGCCGCGAAGATCACTTCGGAACTTTTTGCCAGTTGGTTCAGTGGTAGAACGGTATTGGGGGTAACGTTCATTTCCGCGCAGCGCTGAATCTCTACTTTAGCTAACGCGATGGTGTGTTGGTCTTTTCCTTTGACTTGATCGCGTAGCAGCAAGCGCGCTTGCATATTTCCGCCCATCGCTCGGATCACAGCGGCACTGACGACGCCTTCTGGAGCGCCACCAATACAGTACATCACATCAACTTCGCTCTCCTCCAAACAAGTGAGTAATGACGCCGCGACATCTCCATCTGGGAAGGCGTACACCTTTACGCCAAGGCTTTGCATCTGTTCAATGGCTTGGTTATGTCTCGGCTTTGCGAGCGTCGCCACTACCAGTTCATTAATCGGTTTGTTGAGCGCTTGGGCGATATTTTTCAGGTTGTCTGTTAAATCGAGTGTTAAGTCAATGGCGTGTGTTGCTTGAGGGCCGACAACGAGCTTTTCCATATACATGTCTGGGGCTTGCAGCAGTGTGCCTTTTTTTGCTGCTGCGAGTACGGCGAGCGCATTGGATTGTCCCATGGCTGTCATACGCGTACCTTCGATAGGGTCGACTGCGATATCAATCTCAACACCACCCAGTCCGAGTTGCTCTCCTATATATAGCATTGGCGCTTCATCGATTTCTCCCTCGCCAATCACAATGGTTGCGTCGACCTGAGTTCGATTGAGTTGTAAGCGCATTGCTTCTACAGCAGCGGCGTCTGCTTTCTCTTTATCTCCTCTACCAAGCCACTGGTAGCCAGCTAAAGCGGCATTCTCGGTTACTTGTGCGAGTGCGAAGCCTAATTCATCCATGGTACACGTCCTTATTAAAGTATTAATGGCTGTTCATTTGTTCAGATTACAATTCATATGTTCATTATGCAAAACAAAAGAACACGATATGGCCAGATCAAAAGTTAATTGTTATGTACACATGAATTTAGTGAATGATTACTGAGTGTTTTATAGTTAAAAATAGAGTTTAAGCTCTACTTTTGGCGTACTATAGTTAGGCTTTTATTTGTTTATGATGTTGTTCTTATTGGATTTTATTTGTTTTTGATAAAATTAATTGTTACGGATCACATAATTATAAATTTAAATATCCAGCGCTATAGTGATCACGCAATTGTTATCAAAATGTAGTTAATTAGTGATCGAAATCCCACTTGGTAAATGTTCATATGTTATTTATCTGTGTAAGAGTTCAATATCATTTGTAACTTTCGTGGTCATATGAGCAGGAGGAAACATGATAGCGATAGGTTGTGATGATGCGGCGATTGAATTGAAAGAGTGTCTGAAATCGCACTTGGCTTCGAAAGGTATTGAATTTGTTGATTATGGAGTCGATCCACAAAATGCAGAGCTTTACCCAGACATAGCAAAGACAGTCAGTGTTGCTGTCAGTGAAGGTAAACATCAACGCGGAATTATTCTCTGTGGTACGGGGATTGGCGTCTCAATAGTTGCGAACAAAGTACCGGGTATTCGAGCTGCTCTTTGCCACGATACTTTTTCAGCAGAGCGAGCGCGTAAAAGTAACGATGCTCAAATTATCACAATGGGAGCACGAGTCATCGGTCATGAGTTAGCTAAGTCGATTTTGGATACTTGGTTGGATTCTGAGTTTTCTGATGGTCCATCTACTCCAAAGGTAAATAGAATCAAGGAGATAGAGAAAGAGTTTATTAGTTAATTTAGATTCAATGTTTAATGGAATAACGTGGAAATAAAAATGAAAAATACCAAACTAACGCTTACTGCAGTTGCAATCACAACCCTACTATCGACTAGCGCATTTGCAAAAGACCTGAAAGTGGCAACCAGTGCTCAAGTCGGCTCACTTCAGTACAACACAACTCAATACTTCACCGAAGTTGCTAACGAAGAGTTTAAGAAACAAGGCATTGATTACAACCTGAAGTTCTTCGGTGCAGCTCAATTAGGTAAAGACAAAGATGTTCAGCAAAAACTGAAATTGGGCACGGTGGATTTGGCGCTACTAACATCAACACTGCCAACTCACGTATCAGAAATGGCTCTGTTTGAACTGCCATTCCTTGTGTCTGACCGTGAACACGTTGCCAAGATTGAGCAAGACGTATTCTGGCCATATATCGCGCCTGCCGCTGAGAAGAAAGGCTACAAAGTTATCGGCTTTTGGGAAAACGGCTTCCGTAACATTACTAACGCGAAACGCCCAATCAATACACCAGAAGATTTGCAAGGCTTGAAAGTTCGCACGCCGAACAGCTCTTGGCGCGTGAAAATGTTCAAAAACTGGGGTGCTAACCCAACACCAATGAGCTTTAGTGAAGTATTTATTGGTTTACAAACTGGTGTTATCGATGGGCAAGAAAACCCATACACCAACATTTATGCGGCAAAACTGCATGAAGTACAGGGTTACCTAAGTGTGACAAACCACGTGTACACGCCAGCGTACCTAACTGCGGGCGCGCGCCACTACGGTAAGTTCCCAGATGATGTACGCGCAGTTTTAGAAAGTTCAGCGAAGCAAGCGCAGCAATGGGGTTATCAAGAAGCGACAAAACTTGAGACCGAGCTAAAAGATAAACTGGTTGCTGGTGGTATGAAGCTTAACGTTGCAAACCGCGATGCCTTTGTTAGCGCAAGTCAGCCAATCTACGATGACTTCGTGAAAAACGTAAACAACGGCGAGGTGATGTTAGACAAAGTTATGGCGGCAAGTAACTAAGGTAAAACGCCCTAACGTTTATCTCTAAGGACTGCGCCGGCAGGCGCAGTCTAGCTGTCACTTGTTGCGAGGGCTTACGATGTCTTTTTTAGCTAGCATAAATACAATTTCAAATATTCTAGAAAAAGTGCTGATCGCGATTTCGATGACGATTCTCATCGCATTAAGCACCATTATTATTGTCGCTGTTTTTTCACGATTTAGCGGCGCTTCTCTTTATTGGTACGACGAAGTGTCGGCCATTCTTTTAGCTTGGCTGACCTTCTATGGATCGGCTTTGTGTGCGTTAAAGCGCTCACATATGGGCTTTGGCGGGTTGGTGGCCAATATGCCGCTGGGTATGCGCAAAGCCATTTTCCTATTGAGTGAATTCATCGTCATTGCGTTCTTTGCAGTGATTGCCTGGGCCAGCTACTACATCTTACAAATCTTCGGTGACGAGACACTAACCAGTCTCGATTTTATCCCTTTAGCCTTTGCGCAATCAGCATTACCAATTGGTGCAGTGCTGTTTATTGTGGCGCAACTGTGCTCTTTCCCTAAAGCGTGGGCGTGGGTTCGCCTTGGCTCTAACCAAGAAAACGAAGAGATCAGAGAAGCCATCAAGGATGCGAAAAAAGATATGGCTGAAGCCATGGAGGCAGTGAAATGAGCGCGCTAGTTGTACTATTTTGTTTAATCGGCTTGGTAATGATCAACGTGCCAATTGGTATCGCCATTGGTGCTGTAGCTCTGGTTGGTATGGTAGCGACATCGGGGGTCGATGCAATCTATAACGCAGCATTGGCGATGTTTGAAGGCGGCTCGAAATTTACCCTGTTGTCTATTCCACTGTTTGTTTTTGCTGGTGCATTGATGAATACCGGTGGTATCTCGCTGCGTTTGATTAACTTTGTTAACGCGATTGTGGGTTTTGTTCGCGGTGGCCTTTCAATGGTTAACGTGGGTGTATCGATGATCTTCGCTGAGATCTCGGGTTCAGCAGTAGCCGACGTTGCAGCGCTGGGCTCGATCTTGATTCCTGCAATGAAAAAGCGTGGTTACTCGGGCAGTTTCTCTGCGGCAGTCACGTCTTTTTCAGCTTCACTCGCCGTTATCATTCCACCTTCTCTACCTATGATTATTTACGGCGCGATGGCGGATGTATCGATCTCGCAGCTGTTCGTTGCCGGCATCATCTCTGGTCTACTGGGTGCGGCGGGTATGTTTGCAGTCTGTTACTACTACGCCGTGAAATACGATTTACCTCGTGAAGAGTCGTTCAGCTTACGCAAATTGTGGGTGGCATTTAAAGATGCGTTCTGGGCTCTGACCCTGCCATTCGCCATTTTAGGTGGCATTCTTTCTGGCTTTATGACCGCTACAGAAGCTGCGGGTATTGCGGTACTACTTGCGATTGTTATCAGTGTCTTCATCTACCGTGAAATGAACCTAAAGCTGTTTTACAAAGCGATGATGGAAGGTGTTACGGGCACCTCAGTTGTGATGCTTTTAGTCGCGACGTCAGCGGTGCTTGGCCTGTTCCTAACTGAGCAAGAAGTACCACAAGCAATGGCTGCAGGCATTCTTAGCATCTCAGAAAACAAATACGTTGTGCTGATGATGCTGAACCTAATGTTACTGGTTGTTGGCGTGTTCCTACACGGTGCGGCAGCGATCATCTTAACCGTGCCAATCGTATTACCGCTGATTCATGAGCTGGGTATCGACCCAATTCACTTCGGCATCATGCTTGCGCTTAACATCTCGATTGGTCAGCAGACGCCTCCGGTTGCGAGTGTGCTGATCACTGCATGTTCGATAGCGAAGCGTGACATTTGGCAAGTGACTAAAGTGAACATTCTATTTATTGGTGTGCTGTTCGCAGTGTTAATGCTTGCGACCTACGTTCCAGCACTGTCTGTTGGCTTTGTTGACTACATGTATAAATAACTTCAAGGATTTGAGAAATGACTAAACCTACTATTGCACTTGTTCTCGGCGACCCTTCAGGTATCGGTCCTGAAGTGGCAGTAAAAGTATTGGCTGAGGAAGCAAACCGCCAACAAGCGAACATTCTGATCATTGCCGATGAGTATGAACTGCGCAAAGGCATGGACATCGCGCAAGTGTCATTTGATTACGATGTGGTCGACAACTTTGAACAAGCTGATTTCCAGCCGGGTAAGCCGGTATTGTTGAGCTTCTCAAGCTCTCACGCGGATGCCATTGAATACGGCCAAGCCACGCCGCAAGGTGGTACTTATGTTCTGGAAACACTGAAGATTGCTGTTGACCTGACGTTAGCGCACAAAACTCATGGCATCTGTTTCGCACCATTGAACAAGCAAGCGATGAGCATGGCTGGGCTTGCCCATCGTGATGAACTGTCATGGTTTGCAGAATTGACCGACTTCCATGGCTTTGGTTGTGAAGTGAATGTGGTTGATGATATCTGGGCTGGCCGCGTGACTTCGCACATCCCATTCAAAAATGTGGTTGAGAATCTGACGGTAGATTCAGTGCTGGAAACCATCGAATTGATGAACACGACCTTGAAATCAGCAGGCTTTGAGCAGCCTCGTATTGCGGTACAAGCCCTTAACCCACATGGCGGTGAAGGTGGCCTGTTTGGGGATGAAGAAATCACCGTCATTACACCAGCGATTGAAAAAGCTAAGCAGAAAGGCATTCAAGCGTTTGGGCCTTTCCCTGGTGATACCACGATGTGGGTGGTGGAGAAAGAGAACATGAACTCGATTGTATCCATGTATCACGATCAAGGTGCAACCGCACTGAAGATGATGGGCTTTGATCGCGGTGTGACTGTTCAGGGCGGGATCCCAATTCCGATTGCAACAGCAAACCACGGCAGCGCATTTGATATCTACGGCAAGAATGTCGCGTCGACCCCAGCGATGGAAAATGCACTCAAGCTTACCGTTCGTATGGCATCTAGTTACCAAGCAAACAATCAGTAATAGGGCAGGGAAGACGATGAGAACACCAAAAAAATTAATTAATGACCCTATGAATGTCGCTCAGGAGCAGTTCGATGGTTTGCTCTCGGCAATGAATGGAAAATTGGAAGCATTACCGGGGATTACCGCAGCGATGCGCACAGACTTCCCATCGGGCAAAGTGGCGATTGTCACAGGTGGTGGTGCAGGACATGAGCCTTTGTTTGCGGGTTATGTTGGCCCGGGTTTGGCGGATGCTGCGGCACTTGGCGATATCTTTGCAGCGCCTGCGCCTAACGTGATTTTACAAACGACGGAAGCGGTCAATAACGGTAAAGGCGTGATTTACATTTACGGTAATTACGCTGGCGACAATATGAATTTCGATATCGCAGCAGAGCTTGCGGATGATGATGACATCAAAACTCACACTATTCGTGTTTGGGATGATGTGGCTTCGGCACCGTTAGACAAAATTCAAGAACGCCGCGGCACTGCGGGTGATTTGTATGTGCTGAAGATCGCTGGCGCGGCTTCTGAGCAATACGATGACTTTGACAAGATTGTGGCGGTAACAGAGCGTGCTCGTGACAACACCCGCTCCATTGGTGTAGCGCTATCGGCAGGCTCGGTGCCACAAACCAACACCTTCAACTTCGAGCTGCCAGACGACGAATTAGAAATCGGTATGGGCCTACATGGTGAGCCGGGGGTATCACGCGAAAAAATGACGTCGGCGGATGAAGTGGTGGATCGCTTAATAGACCAACTGTGTGATGACCTGCCTTACCAATCAGGTGACGATGTCTGTTTGCTAGTCAATAACCTTGGCGCTTCGACTTATATGGAGCTGCTGATTGCAAACCGCCGTGCTCACGTCAAGTTGGCTGAGCGTGGCATCAAAGTACATAACACCTTGGTCGGTAACTACTGTACCTCACAAGAAATGTCAGGTTACTCGATCACTCTTATGAAGCTCGATGACGAGCTAAAAACATTATTTGACCTACCTTGTGAATCATTTGCGTTGAGGAAATAAAGATGGATGCATTAACAGCGAAAAACATGATGGCTTATGTTGCTCAAAAGATGGTTGCAAGTGAGCCAGTATTAACCAAATACGACCAAGCGATTGGTGATGGTGACCATGGCATTGGTATGGAACGCGGCTTCAAAGCGGTTGCAGAGCTTTTAGACAGCGATTACCAGCCGGAAGATGTCAGTAAATTACTGTTGAAAATTGGCTCGACGATGATGGCGACTATGGGCGGTGCGTCCGGTGCGATTTTCGGCACGCTATTTCGCAGCGGTGCGAAGTCAATTAAAGGTGCGACAGAGCTGGATACAGCTACATTATCTACGTTCCTAGCTGGTGGGTTGCAAGGGGTTTATGACCGTGGTGGCGCTAAGCCGGGTGATAAAACCATGATCGATGCATTAGTGGCTGCGGTTGAGAAATCAGAACAACTGTCTGGTTCATTAACCGGCACGTTACCGGCTATTGCAGAAGCAGCGGCTCAAGGTGTGGAAGCAACCAAAGACATGATCGCAACGACAGGTAAAGCGAAGACACTGGGCGAACGTTCGCTGGGGCATCCAGATCCAGGTGCGATGTCGATGGCGTTTATTCTGCAGTACATGAATGAATACGCGACTGAGCAGGTTACCGCATGAAGAAGATTTGGGTCGGCACTAGCTGGAAAATGAACAAAAATACGCAAACAGCAGAAGCTTGGGCTTCTGCTGTCTTGCCGTCATTGAAGCATTGCTCGAGTCGCATCCAGCCTTTCGTTATCCCTCCTTTCCCTTACCTACAAATGGTGTCCAGTTTGCTCAGCGAACAGCCGATTAGAGTCGGTGTGCAGAATATTTGTTGGCAGGATGAAGGGGCCTACACTGGAGAAGTATCTCCTCTTATGGCGAAAGACTGTGGTGCCTCGATTGTCGAAATTGGCCACTCTGAGCGTCGTGCTATGTTTGGAGAGACCGATGAAACGGTCAATTTGAAAGTGCATGCTGCATTGCGTCATGGCTTAACTCCACTGGTGTGCGTTGGCGATACTGCGCAAGAGAAGCAATGGGGCGTATCGGCTGAATCTGTCATTCGACAAGTGAAGATTGCATTGTATGACGTTCCTGTTGAGTCGTTAATGCAGGTCGTGATCGCCTATGAACCTGTTTGGGCGATAGGTGAACATGGCGTACCGGCAACGCTAGAAGAAGCGCAAACCATTCATCAAGCGATTCGTTCAGCGCTAGCAGAACTCTATGGTGCAAACGTCTCTCAAAACATGGTTCTGCTGTATGGCGGTAGCGTGAACTTGTCCAATGCTGGTGGCTTAATCGAACAGCCGGATATCGACGGTGTGTTTGTGGGCCGAACTGCATGGGAAGCAGACGGCTACTCAGAGTTACTGAGTATCGCTGAACGCAGCGGCAGTTAGGGTCAGGCATGGAGCAAGTTAAGTTAATGAGCTGGATCATTCTTGGACTAGGGTGTGCCAAGTTGATTGCTGCGATTTCCAAACCCAGAGTGGATTGGGTGAGAAGCTTTGCTTTTACTTATCTTGCACCGTGCTTGTTTTTTTCATCGGTATATCGAACGGATCTGCAGAACCTTCCATCATTGTCGGTATTCGCCACTTACATTGTGTGTTTTGGCGCTGTTTTCTGGGGAGTGAAAGCTTGGCTCGTCGCACAAGGTAATCACACGGTGGCTTCGTCCAATATCAAGGCTGTCGCAGCTTTATATCCTAACGCTGTTGGGGTGGGTGGGCCGCTAGTGCTGGCGCTTTATGGCCCCAAAGCCACTTTAGTGTTGATGGGTGTGATTGTGACGAATCTACTATTGGTTTTACCACTGGTAAATATCTTAATGATTCGCTCGGGGGAGCGGGGGTTTTATAGCTACCGAAAGGTGGCAACTGATCCGATCCTATTGGCCATCGTGTTTGGGTTATTGCTTAACGCGTGGGGTGTTGAGTTTCCGACTCTGTTAATTGATGGTTTATCCATGATTGGTGCGGCCGCTATACCGATTATTTTATTCATCTTAGGCGCGAGCTTGAGCTTTTATTCTCTTCGCTCGCTGATTCAAGAAAAAATAGGCCTATTGCTGGCCATCAAGATTCTTCTATTTCCACTGTTTATCTTGTTATGCGCACAGTATGTGTTCTCTCTCTCGGTTATCGAAATCCAAGTGTTGGTTATTTTGGCCAGCTTGCCGACAGGGTTGAATGTCTACTTGCTATCCGAGCGCTATCAAGTCGCCAAAGAAGCTACTGCTGGAGTCATCCTATTTACCACCGGTTTTTCGCTTATCTCTTTGTTGGGTTGGGAAGTCTTGTTGCAGCAGTGGGTGGTTTAAACAAAGAATTGCTAAAGGTTGGACACTATGAATGTATTAGAAAGACTAGCCATCAATACGGCTATTTTTGACGGGCATGACCTTAAAACATCGTTAAAAACGATTCGAAACTTGGGAGTCAACCAAGTTGAGTTCGCTTTCAATCAGGGCTACGTCGGTAGCTTAGACAGCGATATGTTCTCTGAAAACCATGCCCAATATTTGTTGTCTCTGCTAGAAAAAGAACAACTGACCACACAAGCGTTAGGCTGCACGATGAACTTAGCGTCTCCGTCAGCGATTGAAGATTTTATGATGCGTATTGATTTCGCTCATGCGCTGGGCGTGACTTATTTAAATACCTGTACTGGTCCCATTGCCGATCGCCACATCATTGTCGAAAACCTCAAAGTATTGGCTGAATATGCCAAGGATAAAGGCTGTGTCATCTGTATTGAAAATGGCGGCGACCATAACTTCAACGCGTTTGCGAGCGCGCATGATGGGGTAAGAATTCTGTCGGAAGTGGACAATTCGGCGCTGGCTTTGAATTTTGATCCTGGTAACTCAGTGTCATTAGTGCCGAATCTAAGCCCGAGTGAAGAAGCACAGATAGCACTGCCGTTTTGCCGCCATTTCCACGTTAAAGACGTCCAAGTGCATGACGACAAGTTCACCTTCCCAGTGTTGGGCGAAGGGGTGATTAACTATCAGCCGATTATGCAGTCTTTGGCGTCGCGACAAATCCCTTTTAGCATTGAAAAACCATTACGTATGTATCGTCGCAAGGACTCTTTTCCTATTCGTGGGCGGTCACCAGAAAGTATGGAGACCATTGTCTCGGTACTGAGCCAATGCATTGAACACATTAACACTATCACTGACTAAGCGAGCGGTCGTATGCCAATTAGTACAATTGAAGAAATTATTGAAGATTATCGCCAAGGTAAAATGGTCATCCTAATGGATGATGAGGATCGTGAAAACGAAGGCGACATCATGATGGCGGCGCAGCATGTGACCGCGCAAGACATCAACTTTATGGCTACTCATGGTCGAGGTTTGATCTGTTTAACTCTGACTAAGCAGCGTTGTGAATCGCTCAACTTATTCCCGATGGTTTCTAACCCAACGGAGCCGTGGGCCACAGCCTTTACCGTTTCTATCGAAGCGGCTCAAGGAGTGACAACGGGCATTTCAGCAGAAGACCGAGCTATTACAGTCCAAGCTGCTGTCGCGCAAGGTGCCAAGCCTACTGATTTGGTGACTCCTGGCCATATCTTCCCACTAGCGGCGAAAGAGGGTGGAGTACTCGTTCGTGCAGGCCACACAGAAGCGGGCTGTGATTTAGCAAAGCTCGCGGGTGTTGAACCTGCATCGGTGATCGTAGAGATCCTTAACGAAGATGGCACGATGGCAAGACGCCCTCAACTGGAGGTATTTGCCGAAAAACATGGCATTAAACTCGGTACGATTGCGGATCTGATTGAATACCGCAATGCAACAGAAACCACCATTGAACGTATTGCCGAGTGCAAACTGCCTACGGAGTTTGGTGAGTTCTCTATGACCACGTATCGCGACACGGTCGATAACCAAGTGCATTATGCATTGAGTAAAGGTGACGTAAATGGCGAACCAACCAATGTACGCGTGCATTTGCAAGATACCTTCAATGATGTGCTGTTTTCGACTCGTGACAGTAAGCAAAGTTGGCCACTGAACAAATCCATGCAAAAGATTGGTGCTGATGGCGGTGTATTGGTGATATTAGGCCAGCAAGAGTCATCAGAATCGGCGATCGCACGTGTAAAGCACTATCAAGCACTCGACACTGGCGTGAGCGTTAAGCCGAATAAGAAAGATCAAACATCACGCCAAGTCGGTGTCGGTTCGCAGATTTTGGCTGATCTTGGGGTCAGTAAGATGAACTTGCTCTCTTCAGCCGATAAAAAGTATCACGCTTTATCTGGATTTGGCCTAGAAGTGGTGAGCTACGTTGAGCCCTAAATCAGGGGCTAAATAATGCAAAATGGGAGCTTAGAGCTCCCATTTTTTGTCTTTAGCTTGGGTGCGCCAGTAGTGGCGCTAGATGCTAGGCGACGCTTATTCTTGGTCAAGCAAGGTTTCATACACCACAAATGGGGTTTGAGTATCGCCGTAGTAGTAGGTGTCATCGGCTTGAATAGCGACTCTTAGCCAGCTTTCATCAGAGACTGGAGCTGGTAGTGTGACGGTCCAGTTTAAATCGTCGTCAGAGGTGCGCTGCATATCGATAGGTGTGGATTGAGCGTCTAGGCTATCAACTAAGGAAACTTTAATTCCTTGAAGAGGAAGCTTGGCTTTCAGGCTTAAAACCAACTGCTCATCAGTCAAACTTTCTGAGCGAAATTGCACTTTGAATTCGCCATTTTCCATATCACACAAGCCGCTGGTGTAACGGCAGTTAGATTTGCTCAATAGCTTATAAGCTTCGCCTTTCTTGGCGGCATGAGGCTTTTCACTCAGTGCTAGGTCGGTACCAACATAAGCCAAAATAGAGAGAATTGGCGCGACCAGTAAAGCAACGATGAAATGCTTGTTTTTGAACATATTAGCTTCCTTGCGATATGGGGTGTTCTTGGGTGTTTGCTAAATAATAGAGCGTTTGACAATTGAATTTTTTATGTAACTGACTGTTATCTTGAATAAAATACAGCATTGCGCTGAATAAAAAAGCCCCCGAAGGGGCTTTTGTGGTTTGGGTTAGATTTTAGTGGTCTACCGCGTCGCCAGCACCAGCTGGTACACGTACGTGTTCAACCAAATCTTTTACTTCTTGCGGTGTTTCTGCAGTTACTTTCGATACTGCGAATGCCACGATAAAGTTAAATACTGCACCAATTGCACCGAATGCGTTTGGCTCAATGCCTAGGAACCAGTTGCTACCCCAGCTTTCTAGGTATTTCCAATCAGCAACGAATAGAATGCCTTTGTGTTGGAATACGTAGAACAGAGTGATACTGATACCTGCGATCATACCGGCAATCGCACCTTCTTTATTGATACCTTTGCTGAAGATACCCATCATCAACGCAGGGAAGATGGAGGATGCGGCCAAGCCAAATGCCAGTGCTACCGTACCTGCGGCGAAACCAGGCGGATTGAGACCGAGATAGCCCGCGACTGCAATAGCGACCGCCATGGATATCCGGCTGGCGAGCAGCTCTTTCTTCTCGGAGATGTTCGGATTGATTACCCCTTTGATTAAGTCGTGGGATATGGCCGACGAGATTGCCAGTAGTAAGCCAGCTGCGGTAGATAGTGCTGCTGCAAGACCACCTGCTGCCACAAGTGCGATTACCCAGTTAGGTAGTTTCGCAATCTCAGGGTTAGCCAGTACCATGATGTCACGGTCAACTTTTAGCTCGTTCGTTTCAGGGCTAGAAGTGTATTGGATCTGACCATCACCATTTTTGTCGTCAAAGCCAAGTAGACCTGTTTTTTCCCAGTTCTTAAACCAGTCAGGACGTTCGTCGTAAGCTAAGTGCTGACCTGGTGCTGGGTTAACTGTATCCATTAGGTTTAGACGAGCCATTGCAGATACTGCAGGAGCAGTTGTGTATAGAATTGCAATGAACACTAGCGCCCAACCTGCAGAGGTACGAGCATCACGTACTTTCGGTACAGTAAAGAAGCGGATGATTACGTGAGGTAGACCCGCCGTACCAATCATTAGAGACATGGTGTAAACGAACATGTTGAGTGTGTCACCCCGAACCTGAGTGGTGTATTCACTAAAGCCGAGTTCGGTGACGACCTGGTCGAGCCGGTCGAGTAGATAGACATCGGTGCCGGCCATGGTACTACCTAAACCAATTTGTGGTAGCGGGTGACCTGTTAGCTGCAGAGAGATAAAGATTGCAGGGATAGTGTAAGCTAAAATGAGTACGCAATATTGAGCAATCTGCGTGTACGTGATGCCTTTCATGCCACCCATTACGGCGTACATGAATACGATACACATACCGATTAGAAGACCAGTAGAGTAATCCACTTCTAAGAAGCGACCAAACGCAACACCAACACCTTTCATCTGACCGATAACGTAGGTGACCGATGCAATGATAAGACACACAACAGCAACGATACGTGCGGTGTTAGAGTAAAAACGCTCACCCACGAACTCTGGTACTGTGAACTTACCAAACTTACGTAGGTAAGGCGCTAGAAGCAGAGCAAGTAGTACATAGCCACCTGTCCAGCCCATAAGGAATACGCTACCGCCGTAACCCATAAAGGCAATTAAGCCTGCCATCGAAATGAATGATGCGGCTGACATCCAGTCGGCTGCGGTTGCCATACCGTTAGCGATAGGGTTAACACCACCACCGGCAACGTAGAACTCTTTGGTTGAACCAGCACGCGCCCAAATGGCGATACCGATATAGAGGATAAATGTGGCACCTACTACGAGGTAGGTGATTGTTTTCAAATCCATCTGAGTGACTCCTTACTCATCTACGCCGAATTCACGGTCAATTTGGCGCATTTTCCACGCGTAGTAGAAAATAATACCTAGGAAGGCATAGATTGAGCCTTGTTGAGCAAACCAGAAACCCAGTTTGTAACCGCCTAGTTGAAATTGGTTGAGCTCTTCTACAAATAGAATGCCGCAACCGAACGACACTACAAACCAAATCACCATTAGACTGATCATCAGTTTGACGTTCTTGTCCCAGTAGGCCTTGGCGCGTTCTTGACTATCAAATGCCATTGCCGTCTCCTTACGATGTTGTGTTGTTAACAAAATGTTTCACAATTTACAATAGCAAGGGTGTAGTAAGGATTCTTTTCAACTTTAGTCGTGTGAGCAAAAACAAAAAGATAATAAAAATTAGAGGTTTATCTCTTATTGATAGAAAACTGTGATGTTAACTGTGTGTTAAATTAGCCAAAGGTCTAATACGCTGTGTTAAATGAATATTCATTTTTGCGAGTTTTAATTCACCGTTTGTTTGCATATGCTGACAATTTGCTGTTACTGCCATTAGCGGAAATTATGTATAATAACCACTAAGGTAGGTTATTGAATTTTATTGGTTTTTTATTTGGGTTTTGGAGGTGTCGATTTGACTGTAGAGATGATTAACGGGTTATTTCTTACTGGGGCATTATTGCTTGTTATTAGTGTTCTATTCAGTCAACTGTCTTCGCGCCTTGGCGTTCCTATCTTATTGATGTTTTTATTTGTCGGCATGATGGCAGGGCAAGATGGCCCTGGTGGTATTGAGTTCGACAGCTATTCCACCACTTACCTCGTAAGTAACCTTGCTCTGGCGATCATTCTGCTTGATGGCGGTTTGCGTACTCGAGTCGCAAGTTTCAAAGTAGCGTTTTGGCCATCCTTTTCCTTAGCGACGGTAGGAGTGTTTTGTACCACTCTGTTTACCGGATTGTTGGCTACGTGGCTGTTTGATCTGAGTTTGCTGCAAGGCCTGCTATTAGGTGCAATTGTCGGCTCTACCGATGCGGCTGCTGTGTTCTCGCTTCTTAAAGGCCGCAGTATCAACGAGCGCGTTGGTGCGACACTGGAAATCGAATCGGGTACTAATGACCCGATGGCGGTGTTTCTCACCGTAACCTTGATTGCAATATTAGCTAACCCAGACGTGAGCTTAGGCATGGACTTTGTCGCCCTAAGTTTTGCTCTTCAGTTTGGGATAGGTATTGCCCTCGGACTTGGTGGCGGTTGGTTGGCGTTGCAGGTGATTAACCGAATCAGCCTGCCAGAAGGCCTATACCCGATATTGGTAACCGGCTTTGGCGTCGGATTGTTCGCGCTGTCTAATACCTTTGGTGGTAGTGGCATTTTAAGTATCTACCTGTTCGGCTTACTGCTGGGTAATTTACCGACTCGCTCTCGCCATTCGATTTTGAATGTCATGGATGGCCTGACTTGGTTTAGCCAAATCATCATGTTCGTTGTACTTGGCTTATTGGTGAACCCGAAAGATCTGACTGAGATTGCATTGCCAGCATTGGCATTAGCCTTTGGTATGATCTTGTTTGCTAGGCCGTTGGCGGTGTGGCTCAGCCTATTGCCGTTTCGTAAGTACCAAAGCCGTGAGCGCTGGTTCTTAAGTTGGGTAGGGTTACGTGGCGCAGTGCCTATCATCCTTGCTGTGTTCCCTTTGATGGCCGGTTTACCCAATGCACAAACTTATTTCAATATCGCGTTCTTCGTGGTGATGGTGTCGCTGGTGGTACAAGGCGCAAGCCTCACTCGCGCAGCGAAGATAGCCAAAGTCGAATTGCCTCCTCAGCCAGAGCCTGTCTCTCGTGCTGGCGTTGAGATCTTTCCTACCAGCGACTGGGAGCTGTACGTCTATCGCCTAGAAGCCGAAAAGTGGTGTATTGGTGAGCCTCTACGCAAACTAGCAATGCCGGCTGGAACTCGTATTGCCGCCCTGTTTAGAAAGCAAACCTTACTGCATCCATCGGGCAGTACAGTGCTTGAGGCTGGTGACACGTTATGTGTACTTGGCCGAGAGGCAAACCTCCCACAGTTGAGTGAGCTATTTAGTACCGCACCTTTGGCTGAAGAGCAGAGTCGTTTCTTTGGTGACTTCTTCTTTAATGTTGATGTGCTACTGAGAGACATAGCCTGCATTTATGGTGTGGTGCTGCCAGAGGGCTATCAGGTAAAAACGCTTAAAGAGTTGGCAGCAGAACATTTGGCTGAGCAGGCTGTATTGGGTGACCACTTTGAATGGCAAGGGTTACAATTTGTGGTGTCTCAAGTAGACGACTATCAAGTGACTCAACTTGGGCTCTGCTTACCTGAGTCAAACGAAAAAGGCGAGTAACTCAGTTACTCGCCTTACAAAGTTTGCTGTAATTTAGCGTGCTGTTATTCGTTTACTTCAGACAATAAGATCACCGCTTGAGTACGGTTTTTTACGCCTAATTTGCGGAATATTGCCGTCATATGCGCTTTGATTGTCGCCTCTGAAACATTGAGTTCATAGGCGATTTGTTTATTCAACAAGCCATCAGACAGCATCCCTAATACCTTGTATTGCTGCGGCGTTAGAGCCGCTATCTTTTCTGCTAAATCATTACACGCTGCGTTGTTGGTAATCAGCCCTTCTGGGAAGAAGGGTTCGCCATTGAGTACTTGGTTTAGTGCGCTAACGAGTTCGCGCATATCGCTCGACTTAGGGATAAAGCCAAATGCACCATGACTTTTCACCTGAGTGACGACTGCGGCTTCTTCACTCGCCGAAACGACAACAATAGGTAAATCTGGATACTCGGCACGTAAGTGTATAAGCCCTGACATACCATTGGCGCCTGGCATTTTCAGGTCGAGCAGCAACAAGTCTGGCTCTTCTTCTTTTTCCAGTAGTGCCAGCAAAGCGTCGAGGGAGTCGGCCTCAAGTAAATTAGCGCCACTTACCGCCATATGAACTGACTGGAAAAGCGCGTTACGAAAAAGGGGATGATCATCAGCAATGATGATGGAGTAGGTCGAATCCATGACGTAAAATACTTTTGATAATAAAGTTAAATAAATTATTGTCCCCTTTGCGTTTGCGGACAATATTTATGCACTAAAAGTCTGAACTGTATCGACTTTTATATGGCAGCTGATCCATATCCATCACCTGTTTGAATGGCTAAACTCGAACAGGTGATAGGGTGGATAGAAGTTAGAGCTGGTGGTCGTTGATGTGCTGCAAAAATGGCTGTGCTTGCATAAAGCCTGTCACACGTGCGTTTGAAACATGTTCACCGTTGGCATTCCAAAACTCGATGGTAGGTAAGCCAAGAACATTCATACGCTTGAGTAATTCAATATCTTGAGGTTGGTTACGAGTGACGTCCGCTTGCAGCAGAACAAATTGTTCCAATTTGGCTTCCACATCGGTTTGGTGGAAGGTGTACTTTTCAAACTCTTTACACGCGACACACCAATCGGCATAGAAGTCGAGCATGACCGGTTTTCCTGCCAGCTTTGCTTGTTCCAATTGCTGTTCGAGTTCGCTGACGTTATTGATGCGGATAAACTCGATGCGGCTGGTTTGCTCTACCACCGCATCTTTTGCGAACCAGTAATTCAGCGCAGGCTGTGCGGAAGCAAATAGCCCGAGGAAAGCAATGATGCCCACCACGCTCTGCTTCCAACCACCAAACGGTAGTTTGTTTTTGATGTGGTATAGCCAGCCAAAGGCGATGAAACCAAGTAGTGACCACAATGCCGTCGCCCATAGCGCCGGAAGAATACGCTCGAGTAAGAAAATGGGTGCCGCAAGAAGGATAAAACCAAATAGGGTTTTCACTACGTCCATCCAACCGCCCGCCTTCGGCAGTAGTTTGTTGCCAAATACAGCGGCCAACATCAATGGAATTCCCATTCCCATCGCTAAGGCGTACAAGGCGATACCACCAGTGAGTAGGTCACCACTTTGTGCCACATACAACAGCGCCCCAGATAATGGTGCGGTGGTGCAAGGGGAGCAGACTAAACCCGAAATCGCTCCCATAGCGAATACACCTAGGCTACTACCGCCTTTTTGTTTATTGCTTAGGTTATTTAGCCATGTTTGCATACCACTTGGCAGTTGTAGGCTATAGACACCGAACATCGACAGAGCGAGCGCAACAAACAGTATGCTCAGGCCAATCAATACATATGGGTGTTGCATAGCGGCTTGGAATTGCATCCCAGCAGAAGCGACGACTAAACCCAGTAGCGTATAGGTTAGCGCCATGCCTTGAACATAAATAAACGATAACCCCAGAGCGCGGCGGTGGCTGAGTTTGCCACTACCCAACACAATGCTGGTCAAAATTGGGTACATAGGCAGCACACAAGGCGTAAAGGCAAGGCCAACACCCAGAGCGAGAAACAGCAGTGGCGTCCACCAGTTGTCTGCTAGGTTGCTCGCTAAGCTGTCTTGCTGAGACGTTGGAGCCGGAGTGACAGTCTGTTTAGATTCGGTTGCTGCTGCAGCGTCGACGATAGGCTGAGCGACCTGATTTTGGTCGTTAAATTCAAAGCTACTGATCGGGATGAGTCGAGTTTCAGGCGGATAACAAAATCCGGCTTTGGCGCACCCTTGGTACTGAACAATTAGGTTTGCCCCTTCTTGGTGTTCAATCAATGGCACTTCGATCAAAAGCGGTTCGGTGTAAATATTGACCTTGCCAAAAAACTCATCCTCATATGGCTGACCATCACGCATTTGGTACTCACCAATCATCAGGTTCTCACCTGTGATAGAAACTCGTGACTGATAGAGGTAGTAGTCTTTCTTCACTTGCCAATCGAGATAGACTTTGTCGCCTTGCTGGTAGTAATTGAATGGAAACGCTTGATCCACCGGCACAAAGGTATTGTTGCTTGGAGCAAAGCTAGGTGTGTCGTTATTACCAAACAGCGCAAGTGCAGGCTGAGAAAATATCGATAAACAAAGAATCAGTAATGTGGCAAGTAAACGCATACAAACAGTCTTGAAAGAATCATTGGGGTATCTTAACTCAATCAGACCCATGAAAGGTGCGATAAGTTTCACCCAATATAAAACTGGCCTGAATAATCAGGCCAGTAATCAAGTGCTTGGATTTGAATACTAAGTACGCTTACCTGACGCCCAGCCTTGCTCGCACAACGGCTTCACAAGCATCTATCTTAGCGATGTCTTTAGGAATGATGAGCACGGTATCGTTGCCACCAACGGTACCTAAAATTTCAGTATGTGGGTCGATATCAACTAATCGTGCAACTAACTGAGCGCTACCGGGGTGAGTTTTGACTACCACTGTCGATTGATTATGTGTGATGAACTCTATTTGCGAGGCAATCGAGGATTCGACTCGAACAGGGGCATTTTCCACCGTGATGCAATAAACCTTTTTGCCGCATGCGTTTTGTACTTTCACGACACCAAGTTGTGAAAGTAAACGAGATACAGTGGATTGACTAATACCTTCAAAGCCAATCTCTACCAGCTTTTGTCGTAGGTCGTTTTGGGTCGCAAAGCTTTGCTGTTGTAATAAGCGCTTACATGCAGCGGTGAGAGTTTTATCTTCAGCAGTACACAAGGAACCGTGCTCTAGTGTGTCGTTCACGGGTACCTCCTTAAATTGACGTTTGGGTGTCGCCAGTCCTTAGCGCTTTTGGGCACTCTATCAACCCATAGAGTGTGGATATCAGATTGAGCCTGACCACTTGGTGGTGGTTTATTATTGTTTGTCGTTTGAGTGTAACACTAAAGGGGGAGGGGCTTTTTGAAGGGGATCACCAAATAAATAACTGATTTACCATGGTGTGATTAGTGAAATAATCTATTGATTTGGATAATTATTCCGGTGTTGGAATAATTATCCAAGTTCGAGCTGAGATATTCTTAGTAAAGAGTCTCGTACTCAGGCTTAGCGCAGTTCAGTCACGATCTCGCGAGAGAATACTTTTTCACAGTAGTGACATTTTAGCTGCACGTTCTCTTGCTTTTCCTGAACGTTAAAGCGACTTTCGACTGGTTCACCATGAGAAATGCAGTTGCTGTTTGGGCATTCAAACACATTGGTAATGCTTTCTGGCAGAACGAGATTCAGTTTGTTGACCACCTTGTATTCTTCAATTTGGTTCACTGTCGCTTTTGGCGCGTAAAGAGCCAACTGATTCGCTTGCTCTTTGGTGAGGTAGACGTTCTCTATCTTGATCAGATCTTTTGCGCCCAGAGCTGAAGACGGCAGGTTGAGCCCTATCGTAATGCGTTGATTAGTCTTGTGCATTTTGAATAATTTCAGGACCTTAATACCAATATGCGCAGGAATATGGTCGATTACTGAACCGTTGCGAATTGCTTCTACCTGTAGTTGAGTTTGCTTCATCATGATTTCTCTCCTGCGATTAAAGGGTGGAATTAAGAACAAGAGCCAGTAAGGCTTCACGTGCGTAAACGCCGTTTTCGGCTTGTTCGAAATAATAAGCGTGCTTGGTCTTATCTACGTCGGTGGTGATTTCATCCACGCGAGGCAGTGGGTGAAGCACTTTCAGGTTGTCACGCGCGTCAGTTAGTGTGTCTGCGGTGAGAATAAATGCCGACTTGATATGGGCGTATTCTGATTCATCAAAACGTTCTTTTTGTACTCGTGTCATGTACAGCACATCCAGTTCCGGTACCACCTCTTCAATATTGCTGTGGATGCTGAAAGCAATGCCAGCTTCTTCCAGTTCTTCACAGATGTAATCTGGCATCGCTAACGCATCTGGAGCGATAAAGAAGAAACGGACGTTGTTGAACTTAGCTAGCGCTTGAGTCAGTGAATGTACGGTACGGCCGTATTTCAAATCGCCAACGAATGCGACATTTAGGTTGTCTAGCGTGCCTTGAGTTTCGTAGATAGAAAATAGATCCAGCAGGGTTTGCGTTGGATGCTGGTTAGCACCGTCGCCGCCATTGATGATAGGCACACCATTCGAAAACTCTGACGCTAAACGTGCAGCACCTTCTTGCGGGTGACGCATAACAAAGGCATCCACATAAGACGCAATCACTTGTACTGAGTCTGCTAGCGTTTCTCCTTTCTTAGCGAGAGAAGTGTTGCCCCCGTTATCAAAGCCAATCACGCTGCCACCTAAGCGTTCAACTGCAGTTTCGAATGACAGGCGAGTACGAGTGGAAGGCTCAAAGAAACAGCTAGCGACGACTTTGTTTTTCAATAGCTCTGGGTTTGGCTCAGCTTTTAATCGCGCTGCAGTATCGACAATAAGTTCCAGCTCGGTACGGCTGAGTTCTGGGATGGAGATAATGTGCTTTTTATATAACGAATGCGCCATAACAGTATTTCCTCGACTCGAATAAACGTATGTGACAGGTAAAAAAAAGCCCCCTTAAAAAGGAGGCTTCAAAATAGAATTAATAGAGAAAATGAAACAGGCAGCGACCCTAGTTCAGGGCGCTTTTTGTAACCAAGGCAAATGGCTATAGACGGTTTCATTGTTCTCTCCTAAGACAAATTGCGGAGGATTATACGGACAAAAAAACGCCACGCAAGCGTTTGCGAAAAGTATCCAGAAATTAGATTTTTATGCGAATTTCGCACCTTTTCGAAACTTTTAATCAACCTTTGCTAGATCTTGCTTGGGGACGTTTTCATCACAAATCTCGCTAATGCTCGATGAAAAAAAATGCGGGCTTTATTCAGACGAATTCGAGAAGAGTCATCATGCCACCCGCATTTCCCTGCAGATTAGTCGCCTAGAGTAGCAACCATGACTGCCTTGATGGTGTGCATGCGGTTTTCCGCTTCATCGAATACGATAGAGTAGTCAGACTCAACCACTTCATCCGTTACCTCAACCCCATCTTTTAGCTGAGGGTACTCTGCTGCGAGCTGTTTACCCACAGTGGTATCTTCACCGTGGAAAGCAGGTAGGCAGTGCATGAACTTCACATGTGGATTCCCAGTTGCTTTTAGCATTGCCATGTTCACTTGGTAAGGCATCATTAAATTGACTCGCTCAGCCCATGCTTCTTTTGCTTCACCCATTGATACCCATACATCTGTGTACAGGAAGTCACAGCCTTGAACGCCTTCTTGAACGTCGTCAGTTAGGGTGATTTTCGCGCCTGTTGCTTCCGCGATTTCACGACATTGTGTTATGAGCGCTTCTTCTGGCCAGAATTGCTTAGGAGCAACTAGGCGAATGTCCATGCCCATTTTCGCAGCGCCAACCATTAGCGAGTTACCCATGTTGTTGCGCGCGTCGCCTAGGTAAGCAAACGTCATTTCATGCAGTTGCTTGCCACGGCCGTGTTCCATCATAGTTAGGAAGTCAGCTAGGATTTGAGTAGGGTGGAACTCGTCTGTTAGGCCATTCCATACTGGTACACCAGCGTATGCGCCTAGTTCTTCCACAATCTCCTGACCAAAGCCACGGTACTCGATGCCGTCGTACATGCGGCCCAGTACGCGAGCCGTATCTTTCATCGATTCTTTGTGGCCGATTTGAGAGCCGGATGGGCCTAAGTATGAAACCTGCGCACCTTGATCAAACGCAGCTACTTCAAATGCACAGCGAGTACGCGTTGAGGTTTTTTCGAAGATCAGCGCGATGTTTTTGCCTTTGAGGCGAGGTTGCTCATAGCCGTTGTATTTCGCTTTTTTAAGCTCCGCAGATAGATCCAACATGTGTTGGATTTCACGTGGAGTAAAATCTAGTAATTTTAGGAAGTTACGGTTGCGTAGGTTAAAAGCCATGATGTTTTCCTTCTTATGTTTTAAGGGCGCTTTCTCGTTTGCAGGGAAAGAGGTAAGAAAGCGCACTGTGTTTATCTAAAATTTTGCAATCAGCGGTGACTAGCCTTTGGTGATATTGGTACCGGCTTCGCCTTGAAGAATGCGTAAGCCATCTTCTAATGAACCAATACCGACGACTTTTCCGCCCTGTTTGATGAATTCGCACGACGCTTCAATTTTTGGCCCCATTGAGCCTGCATCGAACTGATATTTAGCCAATTCTGTTGGGGTGGTGCTGCGAAGTGCGTGTTGAGTGGGTTTACCCCAGTCGAGGTACACCGCTTCGGCATCGGTAAGGATCAACAGTGCATCCGCATCTAATTGCTTGGCGAGGAATGCAGCGGACATATCTTTATCAATAACCGCTTCTACACCAACAAGCTTCCCGTGCTCCTTTTTGACCGGAATACCGCCTCCACCTGTACAGATCACTAAGTGACCTTCGTCGATCAACTTGGTGATCGCTTGATGCTCAACGATACCCGTTGGTTGTGGGCTAGGAACGACGCGGCGGAAATGCTGCCCGTCTGGTTTGATTGTCCAATGGTATTTTTCAGCCAGTTCACGCGCTTCAGCTTCTTCATAGATCGGGCCGATCGGTTTGGTTGGATCTGCAAATGCAGGATCATTGGGATCGACGGTCATTTGAGTCAGCATGCAGGTGGCATTGATGTCAGGCATTTGGTTTTTGAACTCTTGCATCAGCATGTAGCCGATCATGCCTTGAGTCTCACTGCCCAATACGTCTAATGGGTAAGGCGCCACTTTTTTGTATTCCAAACCTTGCAAGGCCAATAAGCCAACTTGTGGGCCGTTACCGTGCACTAGCACCACATTGTATTCTTTGGCAATTTCAGAAATGGTTTTGACTGCGACTTCGATATTGTGGCGTTGAACTTCGGCTTCGAGAGGCTCACCGCGACGGAGTAGGGCGTTTCCACCCAGAGCGACAACAACAGTTTGTTTACTCATGGTTTTATCTCTTTTTTGTGCTAGGTGCGATATGTCGCACCCAGCGATAAGTTAGCAATCAAGGTGAGTTAGATATCATCTCGTTCGATTGGACAGCTCATGCAGCGCGCACCACCGCGGCCGCGGCCGAGTTCGTCGCCAGGAATTGGTAGAACCGTGATGCCTGCTTTGTCGTATTTTTCGTTGGTGTAGGTGTTACCTTCGTAGCCGATGACCACGCCAGGTTTGACTGTCAGAACGTTATTGGCATCATTCCACTGTTCACGCTCAGCGTTGAAGTTGTCACCACCTGTTGTGATGAGGTTGAGTTGATCAACACCCAAAGCTTTTTCTATCGCTGTGACGAAGTAGCCTTCTTCTTTCACGTTCACAGCACCCGATTGATCGCCGGTTAAGCTCCAGCATTTCACGTCTTTACGCACGACTTCCGGGTAAACAGAGAAGGTATCTTCACGCATGTGAGTCATTACTGTGTCTAAGTGCATGCAAGAGCGGTGTTTTGGTAGCTCCATTGCAATCACTTGTTTCGCTTGACCGTGTTTGAATAAGCCGGATGCTAAGTGTTCTACACCCTGTGCTGTAGTACGTTCCGACATACCAATCAGTACCGTACCGCGGCCAATAACTAAGACATCGCCACCTTCAATTGTTGAGTTGTCATAGTTGATGTGTTCTTGATCGCCGAAGTACTTAATAAAGTCTTGGCCAGCAAAGCTTGGATGCCAGCGATAAATGGCGCGCACATGGTTGGTCTCGCGTTGACGAGCAGGTTTCGCCATTGGGTTAATAGAAACGCCGCCATAGACCCAGCAAGACGTGTCACGAGTGAATAGGTGGTTTGGTAGTGGCTCAATGATGAAGTCTGTCGGCGCATGCAAACCTTGCATCATGGAAGAAGATTTCATTGGCATTTCTGCGTAAGACAAGCCACCCGTTAGGATTTTAGCCAAGTCGATGTTTGGTAAGTCACCTAAGTAGCAGCGCACATCGTTAGCGAAAGTTTTGCCTAAGCGATAATCGGATACTTGCTGACTCAGTAGCCAGTCTTTTGCTTCCGGTACCGCAAGCGTGTCAGCCAGTAGATCTGTTAGGAGTAAAACCTCGACACCTTGATCACGCAGAGTTTGTGTAAATGCATCATGCTCTTTACCTGCACGCTCAACAGCGAGTACGTCATCAAACAACAGGTCGTGACAATTGGAAGGCGTTAAGTGAGTGAGAGCGCGTCTAGGGCGATGAACAAGAACGCGACGTAATTGACCGATTTCAGAACCTACGTATAACTTACTCATGATTGTATCTCTCTTATTTATTGGTATTGTTTTTATTCAAAAACAATATTTATTTTGTAGGGAATAAGGAATGGATTTATATATCCAATTATTTGCTCTGGAATTCATATTACGCTTGTTTGGAGGGCTTTCTTAGACTTCAATCACAAATCATTTTTTCTTGATGAAGCCTTTAAATACAGGGATTTTAACAATTTTTATGCACTTGGAACTGGGTGGGGCGCCACCCTAAAAAGACACGTTTCTGGGAAGTTTATGCATGAACTGTATTGTTCTTTCGCTGGTGGGAATAAAACAGAGGAATTTTATTCTTAAATAAATAAAAGAGAGAAGTGTCGATATAGTGAAAGTATGCAAACTTTGTATTTAGATAGTGACTTTTAAAATTGATATTCTATAGGTGTTAACAAACTTTTTGCTAATATAGCTATCGGGATCACATTGCTATTTTTATCTAGTGATGAATGTTTTTATGGAAGTGATTAGTTTTAATAATCAAGATTAAATAAAAACTAATGCAGGAAATATACTCTTCAATATAAATAACGATAGAGTTTGCTTAAATATCCCAAGCAATACCACCTTTTATTAGGAAAGAGTGATAGCAATAAAAAAAGCCGCTATCGAGATAGCGGCTTGAGAAGTTGGTTATAGGGTAAACAGGGCTCAGAGCTAGATAAGTGCACCGATGCTGAGTACCACGATACAGAACACAGTCAGAATACCGATTAACGGCATCACCCACTTCAACCAACGAACATATGGTACGCGCGCGATGGCTAAACCGCCCATCACGACTGCCGATGTTGGCGTAATCAAGTTAACCAACCCAGACGCGGATTGATAAGCGGTGATGACCAAATCTCGGCCTACGCCAGCAAAGTCGGCAAGCGGTGCCATAATCGGCATAGTTAATACCGCAAGACCAGAAGTGGACGGTACTAAGAAGGACAGTAGCACTTCTAAGAAGAACATCACGTTAATAAATACCACGGAAGACAACCCAGTGACCATTTGCTCTGCAGAGAACAAGATGGTGTCGGTGATCATGCCTCGGTCCATTACCACCACGATCCCGCGAGCAATACCAATGATGAGGGCAACGCCTAATAAGTCACGCGCGCCGTCAATAAAACTGGTCGTGAACTCTTCCTCACTCATACGTGCCACTAGGCCAACCAAAATGGTTGCTGCAAGGAACATGGCAGAAATCTCAGCCATCCACCAACCTGCCACAGACACACCATAAATCATTACAGCAAATGAGCCACCAAAGATAGTGAGTATTAACTTACGAGTGCCAGTAAACTCTAATTGCTCACCAGTTTGGTTTCCTAAGAAGTGTGCTTTGTTTTCTTCATATTTGTCGTAAACAATCGATTTTGATGGGTCTGCTTGCACCATTTTTGCGTAGCGCATGACATAAGCAACACAGATGCCCCAACCAATAACCAACATAGCGATTCTTAGCATGATACCGTCGGTGAATGGAATACCTGATGCGTTGGCCGCGATAACGGTCGCAAATGGGTTAATGGTTGAGCCTAGAACACCAATGCCTGCTCCAAGTAGTACTGTTGCTGCGGCGACTAATGGGTCAAAGCGGGCCGCCATCATGACAGGGACAAGTAGGGTGTAGAAAGGCAGTGATTCTTCTGCCATACCGTAGACAGTACCGCCAGCCGCAAACAGCGCCATGAGTATCGGTATCATCAATTCCTCTCGTCCTTCTAACCGCGCTGTGACTCGCTCTATCCCTGCATCAATTGCCCCTGTTTTAGTTACTAGCCCTAGGAAGCCACCAATGATTAAAATAAACAGCGAGACGTCGATAGCCGCAGCTTCATAGCTATTATGGTCATAGAAGCCGTCAATGGGTGCCAGAAGAACATCGATAACACCCTGAGGGTTACCTTCTACAGCTTGGTACGTGCCTGTTACAGGAACTTCACGGCCCAGTTCTTCATTCATTGCTCGGTCATATTGGCCTGCCGGAACTATCCAAGTGAGAACGGCAACGAAAGCGATCAGTAGAAATAAAATGGTATAGGCGGAAGGAAACTTAAAGTTGGCAAAGAAGCCGCCTTTTTTGTTTTCTGTTGGTAGAGTTTGAGTGGTCATAGCTATCTCCTTACACCTAACCATGATTTGGCAAAGGTGTGAATCAGCGACTAATGATGAGTCGTCCATTACCACAATGGATAACACCATTGATTCGAACTAAAGTTATTGGAATTAAAATAGTTAAATACAGATTAGAAATAGTGTTGCTCAAAAAAATATGAGCTAAATTTATTTTTCTATGGCTATTTTATTCTGCTAATCGTGGGTTAACTTTCGATGTCTTCACAAAAATAGCGGGATTAATTTTAGTCACTAAGTGAAGGGTATTTTTACGAGGGTAATTTTTTAATTCGTTTGGATTTATATTCGAATAATTATCATGATGTGATTTTACAGCGAGCTAACTAGAGGGAGTGAAATAAAATAGGGGAATTTTATTCAACCTTTCTTCTTGATGTTAAAAATTAACTTTCGAACATTAATTTGATTCCAATCAAATTCAAACAGTGATCTCTATCTTTAGTGATAAAAAAAGGGAGCCAATAGGCTCCCTAGAATGAGTGCTGATGGTTAGATAAACAAACCACCGAATGCAAAACCAAGAGCAACAGCAGTTGCAATAGTTGTTACGCCCGGAATAAAGAACGGGTGGTTAAACACGTACTTACCGATACGTGTTGAGCCTGTATCATCCATCTCAACCGCCGCGAGTAGCGTAGGGTATGTTGGTAGAACGAACAGAGCGCTCACGGCTGCGAACGAAGCAACTGCTGTTAGCGGGGCAACACCAATGGCTAGTGCTGCTGGCATTAGAGCAACGGTAGTCGCACCTTGTGAGTACAGCAGCATAGAAGCAAAGAACAACACCAGCGCTAGCATCCATGGGTAATCAGAAAGTAGACCACCAGCGAACTCTTTGATGCCATCTACGTGTGCATTAACGAAAGTAGAGCCTAACCAAGCTACACCTAGTACACACACACATGCCGTCATACCAGAACGGAATGTTGCTGCAGATGGAATTTTAGAGGCATCGATTTTGGTAAACAGAACAATGGCTGCCGCTGCTGCTAGCATAACTGTCATGATCGCTTCGTTACGGCCAAGTGCTGGATCTTCAATAAGACCAACTGAACCTGAAATAGCGGCTGCGTAACAGACAACGAAACCAATTGCGCCAAGGAAGATGAATGTTGCTTTCTTTGCCGTTGGTAGGATTTCACGTTTCTCTTGTGTCGCTAGTTTGATTAAGCCTTTTTCCAAACGCTCTTGGTAAACAGGATCGTCTTTTAGCTCGCTGCCCATAAAGTTAGCGACGAATGCACCGACCATACAGGCCAAGAAAGTGGTTGGAATACAAACAGCTAGTAGCGTTAAGTAATCCACACCAAATGGCGCTAGCATTGCTGCAAAAGCAACAACGGCTGCTGAAATTGGCGATGCTGTAATTGCGATTTGAGACGCAACAACGGCAATCGATAATGGGCGAGAAGGACGCACACCTTGGCCTTTAGCCACTTCTGCGATAACCGGTAGAGTAGAGAATGCAGTGTGGCCAGTACCCGCCATTAACGTCATTAAGAAAGTGACGATTGGTGCGTAGAAAGTGATGCGTTCAGGGTGTTTTCTTAGAAAGTTCTCAGCAACTTGAACCATCCAGTCTAAACCACCCGCTACTTGCATTGCTGCAATCGCGGTGATGACCGACATGATGATCAAGATAACATCGACGGGAATGAATGCCTGACTAGTAGGCACACCTAAAAACAACGACAGTGCAATCACACCCGCACCACCGGCTAAGCCGATGCCGATACCGCCAATGCGTGCCCCCAAATAAATAAAGAGCAGCACGACAAATAGTTCAACCGCTACCATATTGATACCTCATTTAGATTTTTGATTTTAATTATTGGAAAGCTCATAGGCTAAACGTTCAAATAATGAAAATCGCTATTACGATAAAGCACGAAAATAACTCAGGAAAAGTATGGGTACTCCGGTTTAACCCAAAAAAGGGCCCCGTAAGGGACCCTGTTCGCTGCGATTATTCGTAGCGTTTCGCTTTATACTGCGGACGCATTAAATTTTCAACAGAGAAGATGTCATCAAGCTCTTCTTCGCTGAGTAAGCCGCGTTCCAGTACCACTTCGCGAACGCTCTTACCGGTTTCCGCACAAATCTTACCAACGATGTCACCTTCGTGGTGGCCAATGTATGGGTTTAGGTAAGTCACGATACCGATAGAGTTAAATACGTAGCCTTCACATACGTCTTTGTTCACTGTGATGCCGTCGATACACTTGTCACGCAAGTTGACACATGCATTGGTTAGGATATCGAGAGACTCGAACATGCTTTGCGCAATTACCGGCTCCATTACATTTAGCTGTAACTGGCCGCCTTCTGCTGCAAACGAGATAGTGTTGTCGTTACCTAGCACTTTGAAACACACTTGGTTTACCACTTCTGGTACCACTGGGTTTACTTTGGCCGGCATGATTGAAGAGCCAGCTTGTAGCTCTGGTAGGTTGATTTCATTCAGACCTGCACGTGGGCCTGAAGACAGTAGGCGTAGGTCGTTACAAATCTTAGACAGTTTCACCGCGAGACGTTTTAGCGCACCGTGAGTCATTACGTATGCACCACAGTCAGACGTTGCTTCGATTAAGTCTTCAGCTGGCACACATTCATGACCAGTCACTTCAGCAAGGTGTTTAACTGCCAGTGCTTGGTAACCAGGAGCGGCGTTCAAGCCAGTACCGATTGCTGTTGCACCAAGGTTGACTTCAAGCAGTAGCTTAGAGGTGTATTCAAGTGCGCGGATTTCTTCGTTCAGAGTAACGGCCCAAGCGTGGAACTCTTGGCCTACCGTCATCGGAACCGCGTCTTGTAGCTGAGTACGACCCATTTTTAGCACGGTATCGAACTCTTGGCTTTTCAGTTCAAAGGCGCCTTTTAAGTACTCAATTGCATCTAATAGCTTGCGTACGCTATTAAATACAGAGATACGGAAACCCGTTGGGTAAGCACAGTTAGTCGATTGGCTCTTGTTTACGTGGTCATTTGGGTTAATGAACTCGTATTGGCCTTTTTCTTTGCCCATTAGCTCAAGTGCTACGTTGGCAACCACTTCGTTAGTGTTCATGTTCACTGAAGTGCCAGCGCCACCTTGGAATACGTCTGACGGGAATTGATCCATGCACTTTCCTGTTTCAAGGATCACGTCACACGCTTCAATGATGTACTGAGCAACATCTTTAGGTAGAACGCCGAGCTCTTTGTTTGCAAGCGCCGCCGCTTTTTTGGTCATCACCATGCCACGTACAAATTCAGGTACGTCTGAAATCGTTGAGCTTGAAATATTGAAGTTTTCGATTGCGCGAAGAGTATGAATGCCGTAGTACGCGTCTGCGGGAACGTGACGTTGACCTAGTAGGTCTTCTTCAATACGGGTTGCTTGGTGTGTTGTATTTTGTGTATCAGATAGGCTAGCCATAACAGGATCCTTAGAGAATTATTCTGATAATAAAGTGATTTATTAGCCATTTCTGCAAGTAAGAATCCGTTCGTCAGAGTTTTTTGGCTGGAAAATCCGTCCTGACTTCTGTGGCACATCATACTGCACTACGTACATAAAAATAGTAACTGGATCACCTTTTCTAACTTTATTTAGTCAATAATTTTCAAACTATGAATAGGTTATTAATAACCATAAAGGGGTAGGGGATTTTAGTGGTCAAAATCACGCTTTTTTACACGATAAATTTGAGCTTCAAGGCGCTTTAGACGTACACTGGAGTGAACAAAGGAGGGCGTGTGTTTCCTATCTTATTATTGCTATTTATATTTGTCCCAATCATTGAGATTGGCCTGTTTATTCAAGTCGGTGGTTTCCTTGGCCTTTGGCCGACCATCGGTTTAGTGCTGATCACAGCATTTGTGGGTGCGTCATTGGTGCGTAGCCAAGGTATTCAAACCCTAATGTCGGTGCAAAATCGCTTAAATCAAGGTGAGTTGCCTGCTCAGCAAATTTTTGAAGGCGTTATGCTGGCGGTGGCCGGGGTTCTACTATTAACTCCTGGTTTTATGACCGATGCACTGGGCATGCTAGTTCTGCTGCCAGCGCCAAGAGCTGTGATTGCTAAATACCTAATGAGTAAAATGGTGGTGAAAAATGTATCGGGTGGATTTGCTGGTGGCCAATTTGGTCAAAGCCCATTCGAGCAAGACCCATTCCACCGCGACCCATTTAACTCCAATCAAGATGGCAACACCTTCGAAGGTGAGTTTGAGCGCAAAGAAAAAGACGACCAAGATAACAATAATCGTCTTAACTAAACAATAACAACCGTCTCAACTAGTTGGGCTGTGCTGGCTCATTGAAGCATATATAAAAAAGGCTCTGTATTCAGAGCCTTTTTTGTGTCTATCTAATGGGGTTACACCGCGCCTTCAAACCCCATTTGTCGCCAAGCTTCAAAAGCAATGATTGCGACGGCGTTAGACAGGTTTAGGCTGCGAGCTTCTGGCATCATTGGAATACGAATACGCTGCTCCATTGGAAGGCTTTCAATTACTTCTGCTGGTAGGCCACGTGATTCAGGCCCGAACAATAGCACATCACCTTGTTGGTATTGCGCATCGATATGATGGCCAGTTGTTTTGGTGGTGCAGGCAAAAAGGCGATAGTCACCTTCACGTTCATTTTCTAGATACTCTAGAAAAGCATTAAGATCCTTGTGGCGCTTAACACGAGCGAGATCGTGATAATCAAGGCCAGCACGGCGAACTTTCTTCTCTTCTAGGTCAAACCCTAATGGTTCAATCAAATGTAAATTAGCGCCACAGTTCGCGCACAAACGAATTATGTTACCGGTGTTTGGAGCGATTTCTGGTTCGTAAAGGGCAATATCAAACATCTTGGTTCATCTGGGTTAGCTTAGGTGGCAAAGAGTATATACCCAAATGACGCTAAGGTGCAGGGTTCAAAGCGCAGACATTGTATCCGTGGTATGTATCCAAAGGGCGACAGCACGTCGCCCCCTGATGTGTCGAATTCGCTAAGCATTTTGCGCAAGTGCAATGGCGTAGTGCTCACTGACTGCATCCCAATTGACCACATTCCACCATGCATCAATATAATCTGGTCGGCGGTTACGATAGCTGATGTAGTAGGCATGCTCCCACACATCTAAAGCGAGAATCGGCTCACCTTGTTCCTGTGCGACATCCATTAGTGGGTTATCTTGGTTGCCAGTGGAGGTGATCTTCAATGCACCGTTTTGCACGATTAACCACACAAAGCCTGAACCAAAAGTATTGATCGCCGCTTGGCTAAACTCTTGCTTAAATTGCTCAAAGGTGCCAAAGGTTTGGATGATGGCCTGAGCAAGTGCACCATCTGGTTCATGCTGGCCGTTTGGTGTCATGCAGTTCCAATAGATAATGTGATTGTAGTACCCGCCACCGTTGTTTCGGATAGCAGGAGCATGCTGAGAAATACTGGCGAAGATGTCAGTTAAAGGGGCTTTTTCAAGCTCAGTCCCTTTAACTGCAGTGATGAATTTGTCGTAGTAGGTTCTGTGGTGACGGCTGTAATGCACTTCCATTGTTTGGGCGTCGATGTATGGTTCTAGTGCATCGTAAGCGTATGGCAGTTCAGGGAAACTGTGAGACATAGTAAATCCTCCGTAATCGAAGGATTTACTTTATTGATAATGAATATCATTTTCAACTGCGATCTTTGTAGGGTTTTGTCGCTCGTTGACGTTCTTCGTCTTGTTAGCTACTCAGAGGCAACTTGATTAGGACCATTAAACCACCGAGTTGGCTGCGACTGGCAGCGATGGAGCCGCTGTGCTGGCGAATGGCACTTTCTGTGATCGCCAATCCTAGCCCTGCACCACCTGAATTTCTATCACGGGCTGTTGATACGCGGTAAAACGGGCGGAATATATCTTCCAATTCAGAGTCTGGCACCCCTTGCCCGTTGTCTTCCACGACAATCGAAAGCTGCTCATCATCTTTAGTTAAGGTAACCTGAATCAGGTCTTCACCGTAGTGAATAGCGTTACGGATGATGTTCTCGACAGCGCTCATCAACAGTTTTGGATTACCTGAGATTGAGCCTTCTGGGATAGCGGAGTAGTTAAGCTGCTTGCCCATTTGCTCGGCTTCAAACTGCGCATCTTTGAGGATCTCTTCCCATAAGCTAGAAATGGGTTGAAGCTCACGAGTCAGGTGACTATCGGCTTGCATACGCGACAGCTCTAACAGCTCGCCGATCATCTGTTCGAGTCGCTGGGCTTCGGTATCGATGCGTTCCAGCTCTGGGCTGTCTCCTTGCTTTCTTGTCGCGAGCGCATTGGCCATTCGCAAGCGAGTCAACGGAGAGCGTAACTCATGGGAAATATCCGACAACAGCCGCTGCTGGCCAGAAATCATGTGATTCACTGCCTCAACCATCTGGTTGAAGCTCGCGCCTGCTTGCCTAAATTCAGAAGTGCCTTTTTCAAGTTCTGGGTCGACAACAAACTCACCACCGGCGACTCGCTTAGCTGCTCGCTCTAATTTACGTGCGGGTTGACTGAGTGCCCAAGCTAGCCATAACAACAGTGGTGTACTCACCACCATCACGGCAAACAGTAATTGGAACGGTTTGTCGAATAAGCGCAAAAGGAACGGAGGGGTTTGATCCCATTTTACTCCGATGTAAAGCAGTAAGTTATGTTCGGCTAGCGTGATTGGCAGTGGTCCTGCAATCATGTAACGACCATACAGTTTTTGTTTTGGCTCACCTTGCTCAATGCTGGTAATGAAGTTTTGCAGTGCACGAATTTTGAAATCGTGATGGCGTTTAGTGGTTAAGATGTTGCCTTCTAGATCAGTTAAGAAAAGGCGAGGGGCTTTATCTCGTGGTGATCGCCCTTGATCTTCAAGGCTGAAAATAATTTTGCGTAGATCTTTCTCATCGCGAAAGCGCTTCTCGATCTTCTGCTGCAGCACATTGAGGCGCTCAAAATGATCCGCTGGGATATTACGTGCTTTGCGAGGATCTAAATGCGGCAAGGACAGTACGGCCAGCAGAACCAGCAGCATGGTAAACCAGAATATCGCGAAAATACGGCCATAAAGGCTGGTGATCTTTGGCAGGCGCATCAGTCTTCCTCAACCAACAAGTAACCTCGGCCGCGCAACGTTTTTATGCGAGATTTGCCAGACAAGGTATCGGGTAGCTTCTTACGTAAATTAGAAACGTGCATGTCGATCGCCCGGTCGAACGCGGCCAGCCTTTTACCCAGTACATCTAAGCTGAGAGCTTCCTTGGTTAACGTTTCTCCTGGGTGCTGAATAAAGTGCGCTAGCAGGGCAAATTCCGTTGTGGTCAGCTCGAGTAACTGCTCCTGGCAGTAGGCTTCTTGTTTACCTGGATACACCTTGATATCCATGTACTCAATGGCGTCGCTGTTTTTATTCGCAGGTGCTGATTGAGTTTGAGTACGGCGCAGAATAGCTTTAATGCGAGCCAGTAATTCACGATCGCTAAATGGCTTTGGCAAATAGTCATCGGCACCGAGCTCAAGGCCAATCACACGATCAATTTCTTCGCCCTTGGCAGTGAGCATCAACACGGGGGTCTGCCAGTTCTCACGTAGGCGCTTTAGCGTATCCATACCGTTCAGTTTTGGCATCATTACATCCAGTAGGATCAGGTCGATATCCTTATTCACTGCAGCCAGCCCTGACTCTCCGTCATTTGCTTCAGAGATAGTAAAGCCCTCATAAGTGAGCACTTCTTTGAGCAAGCTAGTCAGTTCTGTGTCGTCATCAATAAGTAGGATATGCGCCATTACTCTTTCCTCGATTGGATTGCATGAGTCTTGTTACCTTTATATTACTGTGAAACGGCGGTTTCGAGCAGGGTAAATTTTGCTCTTTACGATTCTTTACGCTCTCTATACGTCGCTTTACCTAGCAGGTCGTATTCTATACTCAACCGCTGTGAAGAGAACGAAACACATCAACCACTGTCTGCTAAATTTAGCGCCGATGTGATTCTCTAGGGTGAAAGGTCAACATGCCCTTATACAGCACCTCAAATAACATGAAAAATAAGGTACGACTTATGAAAACTGCAAAGAAATTAGTATTAGCTGCTGTTGTTCTTCCTCTTACTCTAGGTACAGCAAGCGCGTTTGCTTTCGGTGGTAAAGACCACGGTAAAGGTATGGGCGGTAAATGCGGCGGCTTCGACCGTGGTGTAATGCGCCAACTTGACTTAACTGATGCGCAAAAAGAGCAGTTAAAAGAGATGCGCGAAGCGGGCAAAGCAGAAATGAAAGCCAAGTTTGAGCAAGGTGGCGAAGAGCGCCAAGCAGCAATGAAAGCGCACCACGAAAAAGTTCAAGCTTTGGTATTGGCAGACACGTTTGACCAAGCAGCAGCAAATGATTTAGCAAAAGAGATGGCTGAGAAGCAAGCAGAGCGCCGCGTGAAAATGCTAGAGAAGCAGCACCAGATGCTAAGCATCTTAACTCCAGAGCAAAAAGAAAAGTTTGTTGAGCTGTCGCAAGAGCGTCATCAGAAGTGTGCAGACAAGATGGCAAGACACCACAAGTAAATTTGACCTCTCCCTTCCTGTTAAAGGCGGCTTTATAGCCGCCTTTTGTTGCTTTCATATTCATTTAAACTAATGCGAGGTATACTTTCTATTATCCTTTCTTAATAAAAGATTGACGCTTTAGCGAAATTTACGCTTATGAAACAAGAATATGCTCGCCTAGTCACTTTGGCTGCTTGGACAGCAACAACGGTTGCGACTTTGCTATTGATTGTGAAAGTTGCGGCGTGGTGGGTGACAGGCTCAGTGAGTTTATTAGCATCGCTGATTGATTCTATGTTGGATATCGCAGCGTCAGTTGTGAACTTGATTGTGGTGCGTTATGCACTTCAGCCTGCTGACAAAGAACATACTTTTGGCCATGGTAAAGCCGAGTCTCTCGCTGCTTTAGCGCAAGCCATGTTTATCTCTGGTTCGGCGTGTTTTCTTATCCTCAACGGTATTGATCGTTTCTTCCGCCCTCATGAACTCAACTCGCCCGAGTATGGTGTTTACGTCAGTTTATTTGCCATGGTCGTGACCTACGGCTTAGTGACATTCCAAAAGCACGTCGTGAAGAAAACAGGTAGCCAAGCGATTGCTGCCGACTCTCTGCATTATCAATCTGATTTGTATATGAATGCGGCTATTATGCTGGCGTTGGGGCTAAGTTGGTTTGGTCTCACTCAAGCCGATGCGGTATTTGCTGTCGCGATCGGTATATTCATTCTATACAGCGCATTTAAGATGGTGTCAGAAGCGATTCAAACCTTGTTAGACAGAAAGCTCCCCGATGAAGAACTAAAACAAATCAGAGAAGACTGCCTGTCTATAGAGGGCGTGTTGGGGGTGCATCAGCTTCGTACTCGTATGTCGGGCCCGGTACGCTTTATCCAGCTGCATTTAGAGTTGGAGGATCACATTCCTTTGATTGAAGCTCACCGCATTTCTGACAATGTAGAATTGAAGCTGCTATCCAGTTTTCCAGACGCGGATATTCTGATCCACCAAGATCCGTACTCTGTCGTTTTGACCGCAGAGAGGGAACAAAAGTCTCAAGGCTGGTAGCCAGAGATATTCACACTGAACTGGGGAGACAAAGTGGTCGCTATTGACTATCTTTTCAGCGTCAAAAGAAAAAAACGTGATTCTGATGTGCATCAACAAAGTGAAACAGTAAAACTGTAATACTCTTACAGAAGTAGAAAAGTTACATAATTTGCTGCAAATAAAAGTAGTATTCCTTTTTAGTAAAGGTAACATAATGCGCAGATTAGACAGATTTCGTTGGAAGCATGTCGTTAGCTTCTAACATTAAAAATTGAAATTGATTTCCAAAAATTCGAGGGTGAGCATGATTAAGAAGATCGGTGTTTTAACAAGTGGCGGCGACGCTCCTGGTATGAACGCAGCAGTACGTGGTGTTGTTCGCACAGCATTGGGTGAAGGTCTAGAAGTTTACGGTATTTTTGATGGCTACCTAGGCCTATACGAAGATCGTATCCAAAAACTGGATCGTTCAAGCGTATCTGATGTGATCAACAAAGGCGGTACTTTCTTAGGCTCTGCTCGTTTCCCTGAATTCAAAAACGTAGAAGTACGTGAAAAAGCGATCGAGAACTTGAAGAAGCACGGCATCGACGCACTTGTTGTTGTCGGCGGTGACGGTTCTTACATGGGTGCGAAGAAGCTAACTGAAATGGGTTACCCATGTATTGGTCTTCCGGGCACTATCGATAACGATATTGCAGGTACGGATTACACGATCGGTTACCTAACTGCGCTGAACACAGTTATCGATGCAATTGACCGTCTACGTGACACGTCATCTTCTCACCAACGCATTTCTATCGTAGAAATCATGGGTCGTCACTGTGGTGACCTGACTTTGATGTCTGCAATCGCGGGTGGTTGTGAATACATCATCACTCCAGAAACTGGCCTTGATAAAGAGCAGTTGATCAGCAATATCCAAGACGGCATCGCGAAAGGTAAAAAGCACGCTATCATCGCGCTAACTGAGCTTATGATGGACGCAAACGAACTGGCAAAAGAGATTGAAACGGCAACAGGTCGCGAAACTCGTGCAACGGTTCTTGGTCACATCCAGCGTGGTGGTCGTCCAACGGCATTTGACCGCGTTCTAGCGTCTCGCATGGGTAACTACGCGGTTCACCTACTACTAGAAGGTCATGGTGGCCGTTGTGTAGGTATCCAAAAAGAGCAACTTGTTCACCATGACATTATTGATGCAATCGAGAACTTGAAGCGCCCAGTTCGCAACGATCTATTCAAAGTTGCAGAAGAGTTGTTCTAAGCGATGGCTTAAACAATTTCTCAAACAAAGTTAATAAAAAAGCCAGTTGGTATACCAACTGGCTTTTTTGATCTTAGCGGCTCACTAGTTGATAGCCATTGAGATGATGTAGCCGACAGTCGTTGCAGTAACGACACCGATGAAACCAGGCAATAGGAAGCTGTGGTTGAGAACGTACTTACCTATTTGCGTGGTACCTGAGCGGTCGAAAGTAATTGCCGCTAGGTCGCTTGGGTAGAACGGGAAGAAGAAGTAGGCGTAACACGCAGGTAAAACACCGATTAATACTGGAGCAGGGATGCCCATTGCAAATCCGAGTGGCAGCATGATAGTGAGTACTGCCGCTTGGCTTTTCAGGAATACCGACACCACGAACATCGCGATTGCAAACGTCCATGGGTGGGCAGCGACTAAGTCGCTTACTAAGCTGATCAAATAAGCTTTGTGGAATCCGATAATGGTGTCACTCATCCAGGCAATACCGAAGATGATGATCACCGCCGTCATACCAGCAATGAACACGTTGCTGTGTACGATCTTTTTCGGGTCGACCTTAGTAGTGAGTAGGATCAAGGCACCGACAGACAGCATTAAGAACTGTATCGCGACAGACATGTTCACACCGTCAGGAAGTAATGACAGATCTTTACCAAACATCGCGACAAAAATAACCGTTACGATACCGGCCAAGAAGATCGTTAGGCCTTTCTTCGCTTGGCTACCCACTTGCGCGTCATTTTCGTTATCTTCTTCGATATCAATCAGCTGAGCTTTGAACTCAGGATCTTTGCAGCGTTCGATGAAGGCTTGATCTTGGTCGAGGTCCTTACCGCGCTTCAGGCTCCACAAACAGCCAACTAATACACCAATGAGAGTTGCTGGGATCGTCACCAGTAAGACATTGACTAAGCTGATGTCTAGACTGTTGTCGGCAGCCGTTGCCATCACTACGGCTGCTGCGGCGGCGATAGGGCTGGCGGTAATGCCCATTTGCGACGCTATAGTCGCCATCGCCATTGGTCTTTCTGGGCGGATGCCTTTTTTGTAAGCGACATCATAGATAACAGGAAGTAGTGGATAAACGGAGTGACCTGTTCCCACCAAGACAGTGAGAGAGTATGTGCACAAAGGACCTAAAAATACGATTTGGCTTGGGTGCTTGCGCAGCAGACGTTCTGCAAACTTAACCAAGAGTTTAAGACCACCGGTGGCCTCTAACGTCGCGGATGCCGCAACTACGGCGAGAATGATCAACATTACGCTGATTGGTGGCGTCCCTGGTGCAATCCCGAATACAAAGGCGAGCACAGACACACCAAGCCCACCTAGTAATCCAAACGCAATGCCTCCATGGCGGATACCAATGAATATGACCGTCAACAACAGGAGCATATGCACATAAAACATAATCAAACCTCCAACACTTTTGTTTGTAGAGGTTTATCTTACCCAAAAGTAGTAGGTGTAATTGTGAGCAAATGTGCGTATCAATTGAGCTCAATTTACGATCGGCACATTCATTGTCTTCGGTCAAAAAATTACTCTGAGTAACAAGTGTTTATGCGATTTTTGACTATTAATCACACTATGAATAACGGCAGATACGCAGTTTATTTACTGACCTGTTTGCGATTTTGAAATTTTTGGTGAACCCCACGGCGCAGTGACTTAATACGGTTTTCTGCTTTGTCGACACCCAGTAATACAGTAAGTGCGAGAGTCGTGATAACTACAGATTGCTGCAAATAGCCGAGTCCAATCATCATACCCAGAGCTGCGAGCACCCAGATCACCGCCGCCGAGGTCACCCCGTGGATTTTTCCGTCTAAGGTCATCATGACGCCAGCGCCTAAGAAACCAACGCCAGTGATGATTTGACCGAGTACGCGTGCTTGGTCGAGGGTATTAGGTGAGAGCGATACCGCCATCGACATAAAAAAGTATGTACCTGAAATGACCAAAATAGAGGTGCGGATTCCAACGGGTTTCCCGCGAGTTTGCCTTTCAACACCGATAAGTATGCCGTTGATGGCGCAGCAGAGAAGAGCCCACCAACTGAAAGGGCCGAGATCGAACAGTTGTTCAATAGTCGCTTGCATTTTGACCTCCCAAAAGCGCGGAGTATGCATATAAAAGACCGGACTATCGAACAAAAGTTTTTAATCGAGACGAACGATTACTCTAGGTGTAAGTCGAGTGGTGTTTTGCTGGCTCTGCCACCGATTTCTCGGGTTAGGGTTGGGACTAAATAACCGGATACGCGCTCAATCAAGCCTGCCATAATGGCTTTCGCTTGCTGGTCAGAAACAAAGAAATGTGCGGCGCCTTGAACCTTATCTAGCACGTGCAAGTAGTATGGCAGTATACCAGCATCAAACAGCGCTTCACTGAGCATAACTTGGGCGTGAGCAGAATCGTTAACTCCTTTTAAAAGCACGGCTTGGTTCAATAAGGTAACGTTAGCGCGTTTTAGCTTAGCGAGTTTATCGCTGAGTTCTTGATTGATTTCATTGGCGTGATTGATGTGCGTAACCATGACCACTTGCAGGCGTGTTTGATTAAGTAGTTGGCACAACTCATCCGTGACTCTTGCTGGGATCACAACGGGCAGTCGGCTATGAATCCTTAGTCGTTTGATGTGTGGGATGTCAGCAATAGACTGAACCAGCCATTCGAGCTCATTGTCTTTAGCCATTAGTGGGTCACCACCGGACAAAATGACTTCATTGAGTTCGGTATGCTCAGCAATATAGTCGAGGCTCTGCTGCCAAGCTAACTTGTTGCCTTTGTTTTCCTGATATGGGAAATGACGGCGAAAGCAGTAGCGACAATTCACTGCGCAGCCACCTTTGACAATCATCAGAGCGCGATTGCGATATTTGTGCAACAGTCCTGGTACTTGATTGTTCTGCTCTTCGAGAGGATCGTTTGAGTAGCCATCATGAACTTCAAATTCTTCGCACAGTGGCAGTACCTGACGTAAAAGTGGGTCGTAAGGATTGCCTTTTTCCATTCTATCGACAAAACTTTGCGGAACACGCTGCGCAAACAGCTTTTTAGCTTCAAACCCGCTTTGCCATGGCGAAGGGTCTATCTGTAGAGATTCCAACAACTTTGTCGGATCAGAGATCGCATTCGCCAGTTGTTTGAGCCAGTTTTGCTCAACAGATTCGACTTTTCGGGTTATGATGTGTGGCATTGAATTTAGCTCTAAGAATGTAAGAGGACAAAATGGCTACTGTTAGCACTAATGAATTTAAAGGCGGTTTGAAACTAATGCTTGATAACGAGCCTTGCGTTATCCTGGAAAACGAGTACGTAAAACCAGGTAAAGGCCAAGCGTTCAACCGTGTAAAAATTCGTAAGCTTCTTTCTGGTAAAGTGCTAGAGAAAACCTTTAAGTCTGGTGAAACTTGTGAAGTTGCAGACGTAATGGATATCGACCTAGATTATCTATATAACGACGGCGAATTCTACCACTTTATGAACAACGAAACATTTGAGCAGATCGCTGCTGATGTTAAAGCGGTAGGTGAAAACGCTAAGTGGTTGGTAGAAAACAACACTTGTATGCTGACACTTTGGAACGGTAACCCAATCGCGGTAACACCACCAAACTTCGTTGAGCTTGAAGTTACAGATACTGACCCTGGCCTGAAAGGTGATACTCAAGGTACAGGTGGTAAGCCAGCAACACTATCAACTGGTGCTGTAGTACGTGTTCCACTATTCATCGCAATTGGCGAAGTAATCAAAGTTGATACTCGCAGCGCCGAATACGTAGGTCGCGTAAAATAATCACTTCGGTGAGAAAAAAGGTCACTTCGGTGGCCTTTTTTTAGTTTTTGCGCCTAGAGAATCGATATGACACAATCCATATAACGTCTACTGTTAGAAATTATTTCTATGAATCAATCTCTGCAAATCTGGCTAGATGCGGCTAGGCCAAAAACGCTTCCATTAGCGTTAGTTTCTATTCTAACCGGCAGTGTACTGGCCTTTTCTTTAGGGCACTTCTCTCTCCCTATTGCGTTGTTAGCTTTTCTCACTGCGACTTTGCTGCAGATTTTGTCGAACCTTGCGAACGATTATGGTGATGCAGTAAAAGGGACAGACAACGAAGACAGGCTAGGCCCTGTTCGCGCGATTCAATCAGGCGCAGTGACAACCAAAGATATGAAGCAAGCCATTATTATTAATATTGTGCTGACGATGGCTGCTGGCTTAGTGTTGGTTTTTTATGCGTTAGACAGTATGCAAAGTATATTGGCGTTTATTGGTCTAGGGGTATTGGCCATTATCGCAGCGATTGCCTATACCGTGGGTAGTAAGCCTTATGGTTACGTTGGACTTGGAGATATATCCGTGTTCATCTTTTTTGGTTTGTTAGGTGTCGCGGGGACGTTTTTCCTGCATACCGGAACCATAGACAGTGCTCTTGCTCTTCCTGCGATTGGCTGTGGGCTGCTTGCCGTCGCCGTCCTCAATATCAACAATATGCGTGATATTGAAAATGACGCAGCGTGCGGAAAGAAGACTGTTGCGGTTCGTTTGGGTCAAACTCGAGCTAAGCATTACCACTTTGTCCTACTAGTTGGCGCCCTAGTGGCGTTTGCACTATACCTACTGCTGCAACCAAAGCCGGTTTGGATCAGTTTGCCATTTCTATTGAGTGTCGTTGTGGTATTTAAGCACGGTAAAGCGGTGTGGGATGCACAGCAACCTAAGCAAATTGCCCCTATGATGCCAATCATAGTGAAATGTTCCCTGATTACTAACTTGTTGTTTGCCGGGGTTGTTATAGCTCAAACTCTCGCCAGTTAATTGAGTTCTGTCATTGCATTGACTTAATGACCCTATATACTCGATTGAGATGTCTATCGGTATGAGAACTATAGCTATGGAATACAATACCTCAGCCCTGTGTGATATTTACTTGGATCAAGTAGATGTTGTAGAGCCTATGTTTAGTAACTTTGGTGGCAGTGCTTCCTTTGCTGGACAAATCACAACGGTTAAGTGTTTTGAAGACAATCAGCTGATTCGTGAAATCTTAGAACAAGATGGCTTAGGCCGTGTACTGCTTATTGATGGTGGTGGCTCATTACGCCGAGCGCTGATCGATGCGGAACTGGCAGCGCTTGCTGAAGAGAACGAATGGGAAGGTATTGTGGTGTATGGCTGTGTACGTGAAGTCGACGAGCTTGAAGACATGAGCGTGGGTATCCAAGCGCTAGCTTCAATTCCCGTAGGAGCTTCTCAGCAAGGTGTCGGCGAAGTCGATGTAGCCGTTAACTTTGGTAGCGTGACTTTCTTACCAGAAGATTACCTATACGCCGACAACACTGGCATCATACTTTCTCAAGAGCCGCTCGACGTAGAGCTGGAAGTCGAAGAAGACGACGAATTATAAGTAACAAAAAAGCCGACATTGAGTGTCGGCTTTTTTGTGTGTGCTTATCTGGGCAAGGTGTCAATTACGATAATGATGCACAGTGCTCTCGGCGTACTTTCAATGCATACAGGTAACCTAATACACCACCGAGTATGTTCCCTACAGCAATACCAATGAATAGTCCTTCAATATCGTAAAGCATGCTGCCAAGCCATGCCGCAGGTAAAGTGAAGACAAACAAGCGCATAAAGCTCCATTGGAAAGCTTTCAGTGGTTGATGTAAGGCATTCAACCCAGAAACCAGCATCATCACGATACCTTGAAAGCCATAACTGAATGGCACCACAAGCAAGTAATGCCACAGCAGGTCTCCAACAGCTTGCTCCTGGGAAAAGAGTGCTGAAAGTGGGATGCTGAGTGGAATCATCATGATGAAAATCAGTAATTGGAAGACGATGGAAAATCTCATACTGAGAAATAACCCAGCAAAGCTGCGCTGCGGATTATTAGCACCAAGGTTCTGAGCCATAAATGGAGTCAGTGCAGAGGTGAGCGACATCAGCACTAAAATCAAAATAGACTCAACACGCTGCGCGGCACCGTAGGCTGCCACTGCTGCGGTACCATGCGATGCTAACATCATCATTAGCAGTGCCCCTGACAGCGGGTTCATTGCATTGGATAGAGCCGCTGGGGTGCCAATCTTTAGGATCTGTTGCCAATCGTTCAATAAGGTTCGAGGGTTTGGTAGAGTGAGCAGTTTTTCACGTTTTATCAAGACGTATAACGAGCCACACAAAGCGCCAAACCAACTCAATGCGCTGGCGATCGCCGCCCCTTGAATGCCAAGTTCAGGAAAAGGTCCATAACCAAAAATCAACAGTGGGTCGAGTACACCGTTAATGATACCGGCCAGCATCATGATCTTGGCTGGGGTTTTGGTGTCGCCAGTGGCTCGAATGGCGCTGTTGCCAGCCATTGGGATAACCAGCAGCGGAATGGTCCAGTACCACACCACCATGTATTGCTCGATGAGTGGGATCAGGTGCTGCTCGGCACCTAGTATGCGAAACAAAGGCTCAATAGTATGCAAGCCGATAAAGGAAGCGCATGCAACCAGTAATACCGCTAGCAATAAGCCGTGGCTGGAAAATCGTGCAGCGTCTTGAGTCTCTCCTTGACCAAGCAAGCGACCAATACTGGTCGATAGCCCCATACCAATCCCCATGGTAATGCAGTTCACAGCGAAGGTGACAGGAAAGGTAAAGCTGATGGCAGCCAAAGCATCGGTGCCGAGCAAGGAGATAAAAAAGGTATCGACTAAATTGAACATCAAAATCGCGACCATGCCGAATATCATAGGGATGGTCATCTGACGTAGCACGTTAGGAATAGGGGCTGTTAATAAGCCATGTTTATCGTGCATCTTCGATACGCTGCGAGGGAAAACGCCTAGGATACAAGATATTGTGATTAGGCACTAGCGCTTACCCGATGCGGCGAAACTAGGCAGCTACTACCTGATTGAATTGTAATAAAAGTATTCAAGCGTTTATCTGATGTTGCGTGATTGTTTCTTTTTACTATTATGGCTGAGTATTGGCTTGTATCTTTAATTTTAAAAATATCAATAAGTTACATTCAGGTCTAAAGGCCAAGGAGAAAGCAATGAAACATATTACGATAGTTGGCGCTGGGCAATCTGGACTTCAATTAGGGATAGGATTATTACAAAACGGGTATCGAGTGACGTTAGTAACTGATCGCACGGGTGAACAAATTGCAAACGGTCCGGTGATGTCGACCCAATGTATGTTCCACTCGGCATTAGAATCTGAACGAGCACTGGCTCTGAACCATTGGGAGCAACAATGCCCAAAAATTGAAGCGATTAACCTTTGTGTGACTCATCCTGAATCGTTAGGTGAGAAGGTGATCAACTGGCGAGGTGGATTGTCACACTTTGCTCTGTCTGTCGACCAAAGAATCAAGTTTCCAAACTGGATGGATAAGTTTGAGGAGTTAGGTGGCGATTTGGTGGTAAAACGCACTCAACCGAGCGATTTAGACCAGCTAGGTGAGCAAAGTGATTTACTCATACTGGCAACGGGAAAAGCGGAGCTGGCCAACCTGTTTGAACGTGATTCATTGCGCAGCCCATTTGAACGACCACAACGCAAATTAGTGTTGCTGTATCTACAAAACCCGCAAGGCGATAAGCCGCTTGATAACGTCAGTTTCAATGTTATACCTGGTGCGGGGGAGTTCTTTATCATGCCGGCGCTTAGTCATAATGGCGCTTGTGAAGCGATGTTATTTGAAGTTATTCCTGATGGGCCACTAGACTGTTTTGAAGGTTTAGAGAGCAATGAGCAGGTGTTAGAAAAGGCCAGAAGTGTGTTAAACACTTACTTACCTTGGGAAGCTCAGCGGATTGAACAGGCAGTACTCACTGATGACAATGCGGTGATCTCTGGAAGTTTCGTACCTACGGTTCGTAAACCAGTCGCGAAGCTAGCGTCGGGTAAGTTGGTATTTGGGCTAGGGGATACTTTATGCTTGAATGACCCGATTACAGGGCAAGGGGCAAACAACGCAGCAAAAGCGGCGCAATTGTATTTGGAGCGCATCATTTCTCATGGTCAGCAGGCATTTGATGAACAATGGATGACAGAGACATTTGAGCAGTTTTGGCAATACGCGCAGTGGCCAACCACATGGTCAAATATGATGCTGGCAGCGCCACCGGAATTTGTCTTAAACCTGCTAGGGGCTGCTGGTCAGTATCCTAAACTGGCAAACCGGATTGTGAATGCTTTCGATGACCCTGCGGATTTGTTCCCATGGTTTTCACACGAAGAACACGCTAATGCATACTTAGCAGAGCTGTCTGCCGTTTAATCTTCGCGCTTTTATGGTTTCATCCAAATAAAAAGGCCAGCATATTGCTGGCCTTTTTTGTATTAACTTCGAATCAACGATTACGCTTTAGCGGCTGCCGCTGCTTTAGCGATTGCTGCAAAGCTCTTAGCGTCTAGAGAAGCACCGCCCACTAGAGCACCGTCGATGTCTGGTTGTGAGAAGTAAGCTTCAGCATTTTCTGGCTTAACAGAACCACCGTATTGGATGATTACTTGTGCTGCTACTGCTTCGTCTTTCGCTGCGATTAGTGCACGGATAGAAGCGTGGATACGTTGTGCATCTTCAGCTGTTGCTGCTTTACCAGTACCGATAGCCCAGATTGGTTCGTATGCGATGATTGCACCGTTTAGCGCTTCAACACCGTAAGCGTCGATTACTGCGTTGATTTGACGAGCACATACTGCTTCAGTTTCGCCAGCTTCGTTTTGAGCTTCAGATTCACCGATACAGAAAACAGGCTTGAGACCGTTCTCTTTTAGGAATGCGAATTTCTTAGCGATGAACTCGTCAGATTCGTTGTGGTATTCACGACGCTCAGAGTGACCGATGATGATGTGAGAAGCACCGAAGTCTTTCAGCATTTCTGGAGACATATCGCCAGTGAATGCACCGCTGTTGTTTAGGTCAGTGTTTTGAGCTCCTAGGATGATCTTGTTACCGCCTTCTGCGATTACACGCTCTGCAAGATCGATGTATAGCGCTGGTGGAGCTACTGCTACGTCAACACCTTCAACACCTTCAAGTTCAGCGTTAAGGCCAGTTAGCAGCTCAGTTACCATAGCTTTGCTGCCGTTAAGTTTCCAGTTACCCATCACTACAGGACGACGCATAGGAATATCTCCCTTTTTAATTAATGTAAAAAATCTTCGTAAGAATATAACAGATAATATTCGCTAGATCATGATTCCAATCATGTCTTATGTAATGGTTGGAGTCGTTCTTGAGTGATCCAATAGACAGAATATTAGCGATTATCTCGGAATCTTGGCTGTTAATTGGTATTAGTGGTGAGATTGACGCGAATTTATCGCGGTTTACACGCTTTCTGCCAATTTTAAGGAAATAACATGCCGAATCTTGTAATGGAATATTCAAACTCAGTCGACGAACGAGTGAATGTGCAGGGGCTGCTGGAAGATCTCCATGAAGTCGTGCTTAACTGTGGTTTGTTTGATGTGATTTCCGTAAAGTCACGCTCGCTGCGTTGCCACAATTGGCTAGTCGGCGATGAAGGTGATAGCGTAGACTTTATTCATATCAGTTTCGAAATGTTAGACGGGCGTACACCTGAACAAAAAAGGGAGCTGTCGCGTCAATTGATGGATGTGCTTCAACAGCAAGCCGGGCATGTTCGAAGCTTAACGGTCAACATTCGAGATATGGATAAAGAGTGTTTTCAAAAAGTGATTAATTAACCACGCTGTTTCGTGGTGTTTGTGGATTAAATAAGATGTCGATGAAAGAACTGCTATTTTCGTTTCAAGGGCGAATTGGTCGTAAAACTTACTGGATTTGGAATGCTGTGTACTACATGGCGATCATGGGATTTGCTGGGGGAATTAACATTCTTTTCCCTGCTATTGCCCACTTGGCTCTTCCTTTATTCCTACTGTGTGTATTGGTGCCTGATTTAGCCATTACTGCTAAACGTTGGCACGACAGAGGCCGTTCAAGCTGGTTCCTCTTGCTCAACGTACCATTGGTGATTGGCCGAATGACAGTACCGGTTGGCGACCCGAGTCAGATGACTGAAACCACGACACTGCAATTAGTCAGCTCTTTGGCAGCGCTCATTTGTGGTGCATGGATTCTTGTAGAGTGTGGTTTTATGAAAGGTGAAGAGGGTGACAACCAGTACGGCCCTGAGCCAAAGTAATCACTTACTTTTCAAACTGACTGGATCAAAAAAGGTTGGCCTAAAGCCAACCTTTTTCTTTTTCCTACTTTCTGAGTAGCACTTCTTTAACTGTATGATCCAAGCCTTTACGGAGAATCAACTGCGCTCTCTCTTTAGTCGGTAGGATATTTTGCTCGAGGTTCAATCCATTAATGGATTGCCAAATGCTTTTGGCTTTTTCGATTGCTTGCGGCTCCGAAAGCTGAGTGTAATGGCTGAAATAGGAGCCTGGTTTAGTAAAGGCGCCTTGGCGAAACTTTAGGAAACGTTCGACATACCACTGCTCGATGGTTTCAGTTTCGGCATCAACATATAAAGAGAAATCTAAGAAATCAGAAATAAACACCCGATGCGGGTCGTGGGGATAATCCATCCCACTTTGGAGTACATTTAACCCTTCGATGATGAGCACATCTGGGCGGTCGACAACTTTAACCTCCTCGGTAATGTCATAAGTGATGTGTGAATAAACTGGTACCGTCAGGTTGGGTTTGCCCGCTTTTACATCAGAAACGAATTGAACCAAGCGCTTGATGTCGTATGACTCTGGAAAGCCCTTACGCTGCATGATCTCGCGTTCATTTAACACTTTCTTAGGGTAAAGAAAGCCATCTGTAGTAACCAGCTCCACTTTTGGGTGGTTATCCCATCGAGACAGAAGTGCTTTAAGAATACGCGCGGTGGTACTTTTACCTACCGCTACACTGCCAGCGATACCAATAATGAAGGGCGGGGCGACTTGGTCGTTACCAAGAAACTCATGTAACACCGAGTTACGGCGCTGGCGAGCAGCAACGTAAAGATTCAATAAGCGACTGAGAGGTAGGTAAATTTCTACCGCCTCTTTCATTGTCAGCTTCTCATTAACCCCTTGCAGTTCTTTTACGTCGCTTTCGGATAACGTCATGGGCACGGCATTACGCAGCTCCGCCCACATCGCGCGATCGAAAGACATAAAAGGACTCATAGTTTACCTACATCAATAAATGAAGACTGTTCTGAGTTGCGAACATACATCAAGCGAGTTTGAAAGCAAATGACAAACACCTAAGATTCGATTTAAAACATGAAAACTGCATGAAAATTCACCAAATAAATACAATCTGATTAAAAAGAGATTTTTTTTCAAATTTCCTATTGCAAGCAGGAAAATCATTCAATAGAATGCGCACCACTTATGCCGACTTAGCTCAGTAGGTAGAGCAACTGACTTGTAATCAGTAGGTCACCAGTTCGATTCCGGTAGTCGGCACCATTTTCTCCTTACGCTAGGCGTAAGTGCAAAGAAAGTGGCGAAAAATTTGGAGGGGTTCCCGAGTGGCCAAAGGGAGCAGACTGTAAATCTGTTGGCACTGCCTTCGATGGTTCGAATCCGTCCCCCTCCACCATATTCTTAAGGAAATAGCTCTCAGAGTTACGTGTTGCGGGCATCGTATAATGGCTATTACCTCAGCCTTCCAAGCTGATGATGCGGGTTCGATTCCCGCTGCCCGCTCCAACTCATTTTGAGTGCTGATATAGCTCAGTCGGTAGAGCGCACCCTTGGTAAGGGTGAGGTCCCCAGTTCAAATCTGGGTATCAGCACCAGCTCTGCGCAAAAATTTCCTTTTGATTTATACTTTACTACCAAACTATTTTGGTTGCGTGGTCGTCAAAGCCACCTAAATCCGTACCTAGAGGGACAACTCATGTCTAAAGAAAAATTTGAACGTACGAAACCGCACGTAAACGTTGGTACTATCGGCCACGTTGACCACGGTAAAACAACTCTAACTGCTGCAATCTGTACTACTTTAGCTAAAGTATACGGCGGTGAAGCGAAAGACTTCGCATCTATCGATAACGCTCCAGAAGAGCGTGAGCGCGGTATCACAATCGCAACGTCTCACGTTGAGTACGACACTCCAACTCGTCACTACGCACACGTAGATTGTCCAGGACACGCGGATTATGTTAAGAACATGATCACAGGTGCTGCACAGATGGACGGCGGTATCCTAGTTGTAGCTGCGACAGATGGCCCAATGCCACAAACTCGTGAGCACATCCTACTAGGCCGTCAGGTTGGTATCCCATACATCATCGTATTCATGAACAAATGTGACATGGTTGACGATGAAGAGCTACTAGAACTAGTAGAAATGGAAGTTCGTGAACTTCTTTCTGAGTACGAATTCCCAGGTGATGACCTACCAGTAATCCAAGGTTCAGCTCTTGGCGCACTAAACGGCGAGAAGCAATGGGAAGACAAAATCGTTGAGCTTGCAGAAGCACTAGATTCTTACATTCCAGAGCCAGAGCGTGCAGTAGACCAACCGTTCCTACTACCGATTGAAGACGTATTCTCAATCCAAGGTCGTGGTACAGTTGTAACTGGTCGTATCGAGCGTGGTATCCTAACAGTAGGTGACGAAGTAGAAATCGTAGGTATCAAAGATACTACAGTAACTACTTGTACTGGTGTTGAGATGTTCCGTAAGCTTCTAGACGAAGGTCGTGCGGGTGAGAACGTTGGTGCACTTCTGCGTGGTACTAAGCGTGACGAAGTAGAGCGTGGTCAAGTACTAGCGGCTCCTAAGTCAATCAACCCACACACTAAGTTTGAGTCAGAAGTATACGTACTTTCTAAAGACGAAGGCGGCCGTCACACTCCATTCTTCAAGGGCTACCGTCCACAGTTCTACTTCCGTACAACGGACGTAACTGGTGACATCACTCTTCCAGAAGGCGTAGAAATGGTAATGCCAGGCGACAACGTTCAAATGACTGTTGAACTAATCGCTCCAATCGCAATGGACGAAGGTCTACGTTTCGCTATCCGTGAAGGTGGCCGTACAGTAGGTGCTGGTGTTGTTGCTAAGATCTTCGACTAATTCTTAGGAATTGACGAAAGTCTTCTGAAAATCTATCAATTAGATTTGACGAACCAGTAGCAAAAAGGGCATCATTTGATGCCCTTTTTCTGCGCTCGATATTATGTTTGTTGGTTTTCTGATCAAACATGCATAGAAGAAGGAATTTTTAGATTGAGGCCGTTGTCCTCTCTCTTGAAAGTGTACATCGCGAAATTTTCTCGATGTAATGGAATTCGCCCTGCAACAGCGGGGTTGTTGTCGTCTATATTAAGACTTGTGACAGGTTGGTTTTATGAAAGCAAATAATGCTGAAACTCCTGATAGCTCAAACGCAGCTGATATTTTTAAGTGGATTGTCACTTTTATACTTCTAGCTGCCGCTGTTGTGGGTAATTACCTGTATGGTGAGATGTCTGTAGTAGTTCGTGCTGCAGGTGTGGTTGTATTGATTGCTGCTGCACTTGGTGTTGCTGCAACTACAACAAAAGGTAAAGCAGCGATCGAGTTTGCACGCGAATCTCGTATGGAAGTTCGCAAAGTGGTTTGGCCAACTCGCCAAGAAACTATGCAAACAACTTTGATCGTTTTAGCTGTAAGTATTGTAATGGCTCTAGTGCTATGGGGCATTGACGGAATTATGGTTCGTCTTGTTGCCTTAGCAACTGGGGTGTGAGGGTTCTGATTCATGAGTGAAGCTCCAAAAAAACGTTGGTATGTAGTTCAAGCTTTTTCTGGCTTTGAAGGTCGTGTAGCACAATCGCTACGTGAGCATATTAAAATGCACAGCATGGAAGAACTATTTGGCGAAGTACTCGTCCCTACTGAAGAAGTAGTTGAAATGCGTGCGGGCCAGCGTCGTAAAAGCGAACGTAAGTTCTTTCCTGGCTACGTGCTAGTGCAAATGATCATGAACGATGAATCATGGCACTTGGTTCGTAGTATCCCACGTGTAATGGGCTTCATTGGTGGTACTTCTGACCGTCCAGCGCCTATCACTGATAAAGAAGCGGATGCTATCTTAAACCGCCTTGAGAAAGCGAGCGAAGCTCCTCGTCCTAAGACGATGTTCGAAGCGGGTGAAGTGGTACGTGTTAACGATGGTCCATTTGCTGACTTCAACGGTACTGTTGAAGAAGTGGATTACGAGAAGAGCCGCATTAAGGTGTCTGTATCGATCTTTGGTCGTGCAACTCCTGTTGAGCTTGAATTTGGTCAAGTGGAAAAACTTGACTAAAAAAACACCTTTTAAAGGGTTGTCTAAGGCGCGAATTATGCTTATAATTTCGCGCCTTTTTACAGGTAAGACTGTAAAAAGTTTTTATGAAAACTGGGGAGCTGGCTGATAAAGCTGGCGTCTGAACCCAAAATTTAGGAAATATCATGGCTAAGAAAGTTGAAGCTTATATCAAACTGCAAGTTGCAGCTGGTATGGCAAACCCAAGTCCACCGGTTGGTCCTGCACTAGGTCAACACGGTGTAAACATCATGGAATTCTGTAAAGCGTTCAACGCAAAAACAGAATCTATTGAGAAAGGTCTACCTACTCCTGTAGTAATCACAGTATACAACGATCGTTCTTTCACGTTCGTAACTAAGACTCCACCTGCTGCTGTTCTTCTTAAGAAAGCTGCTGGCGTTAAGTCTGGTTCAGGTCGTCCAAACACTGAAAAAGTGGGTACTGTGACTGACGCTCAAATCCAAGAAATCGCAGAAACTAAAGCTGCTGATATGACTGGTGCTGACATCGAAGCAATGAAGCGTTCAATCGCTGGTACTGCTCGTTCAATGGGCCTAGTGGTAGAGGGTTAAGATCATGGCAAAACTAACTAAGCGCATGCGCGTAATCCGCGAAAAAGTTGACGTAACTAAAGAATACGAAATCAACGAAGCTGTAGCTCTTCTTCAAGAACTAGCAACTGCTAAATTCGTTGAGTCTGTAGACGTTGCTGTTAACCTAGGCATCGATGCTCGTAAATCTGACCAGAACGTACGTGGTGCAACTGTACTACCTCACGGTACTGGCCGCGAAATCCGCGTTGCAGTGTTCACTCAAGGTGCAAACGCTGAAGCAGCTAAAGAAGCTGGCGCAGACATCGTAGGTATGGAAGATCTTGCTGAGCAAGTGAAGAAAGGCGAAATGAACTTTGACGTAGTTGTTGCTTCTCCAGATGCAATGCGCGTTGTAGGTCAACTAGGTACTATCCTAGGTCCTCGCGGTCTAATGCCAAACCCTAAAGTTGGTACTGTAACTCCTAACGTTGCTGAAGCAGTTAAGAACGCTAAAGCTGGTCAGGTTCGTTACCGTAACGACAAGAACGGCATCATCCACACTACTATCGGTAAAGCTAACTTCTCTGCAGAGCAGATCAAAGAGAACCTAGAGTCTCTTCTAATCGCTCTTAAGAAAGCTAAGCCATCTTCAGCGAAAGGTACTTTCCTGAAGAAAGTAAGCATCTCTACTACTATGGGTGCTGGTGTTGCTGTTGATCAAGCTAGCCTGAATACTCAAGCAAGCTAATTCAATTTGCTTAGGCGCAGAATTAGTGTATAATTCTGCGCCTAATTATTGTGGTTGGGTGATCTTTGAAGTGATTTGAAATCATCTATCCCAAGACCGTAGGTGCTGTAACTGATTCAGATATAGCTTAATTTCCCTACGTAGGCGATGTGGCAGTTTAGAGTAAACTTGTTTACTTCTCTAACACATCGTAAACGCTCATTACATGCTGTGATGAGTGCTGTAATCACAACCAGAGGTTAATCCAAGATGGCATTGAATCTTCAAGACAAAAAAGCAATTGTTGCTGAAGTCAACGAAGCAGCCAGTGGTGCACTTTCTGCAGTTGTAGCTGATTCTCGTGGCGTTGAAGTTGGCGCAATGACTTCTCTACGTAAGCAAGCTCGTGAAGCTGGCGTTTACGTGAAAGTTGTTCGTAACACACTTGCACGCCGTGCGGTTCAAGGTACTGACTACGAGTGTCTAGCTGACACTTTCACTGGTCCTACTCTAATCGCATTCTCTAACGAGCACCCAGGTGCTGCAGCGCGTCTTTTCAAAGACTTCGCTAAAGAGAACAAAGATTTCGAGATCAAAGCTGCTGCATTTGAAGGCGCGGTTACTGATGCTGAAGTACTAGCGACACTACCAACTTACGACGAAGCAATTGCACGCCTAATGATGTGCATGAAAGAAGCTTCTGCTGGCAAGCTGGTACGTACTATCGCTGCACTACGCGATCAAAAAGAAGAAGCTGCGGCGTAAGCCTTGCTTTTTACTGGTTGCTTAATAAACTTATTGTTGATTTAAAAGAGAATTGTTATGTCTATTACTAACGAGCAAATCCTAGACGCAGTTGCAGAAATGTCTGTAATGCAAGTTGTTGAACTAATCGAAGCGATGGAAGAGAAATTCGGCGTTTCTGCTGCTGCTGCTGTTGTAGCTGGCGGCGCTGCTGGCGGCGAAGCTGCTGCTGAGCAAACTGAGTTCGACGTAATCCTAACTGCTGCTGGCGGTAACAAAGTTGCTGTAATCAAAGCAGTACGTGGCGCAACTGGCCTAGGTCTTAAAGAAGCTAAAGGTCTTGTAGACGGCGCTCCAGCACCTCTAAAAGAAGGTGTTGACAAAGCTGAAGCTGAAGCTCTTAAAGCTCAACTAGAAGAAGCTGGTGCTTCTGTTGAAGTTAAGTAATTATTACTTAATTTCTTAGCCGAATGGCTAATGGCTGGTGGTTTATTGACCACCGGCCTTTTTGCGCTGTAGGGGTCGGGTGATTTTCCGCTGTTTGAGCACCCAGATACCTAGCAAAAAACATTTTGTTAGCTCCTAATGAAATGTCACTACGATCAAACAGTTGTTAGTCACTGTCCCGTTTGAAAACGTTTTGGACAGTTTGGGTCACTTATCAGCGAGCTGAGGAACCCCATGGTTTACTCTTATACCGAGAAAAAGCGCATCCGTAAGGACTTTGGTACTCGTCCACAAGTTTTGGACATTCCATACCTGCTATCGATCCAGCTTGATTCTTTCGATAAATTCATCGAACAGGATCCTGAGGGTCAATACGGTCTTGAAGCTGCTTTCCGTTCTGTATTCCCAATCCAGAGCTACAACGGCAACTCTGAGCTGCAATACGTTAGCTACCGTCTTGGTGAGCCAGTATTTGATGTTAAAGAATGTCAAATTCGTGGTGTAACGTACTCAAAGCCACTACGTGTAAAACTGCGCCTAGTTATCTTTGATAAAGATGCACCAGCAGGCACTGTAAAAGACATTAAAGAACAAGAAGTCTACATGGGCGAAATTCCGCTTATGACAGACAATGGTACCTTTGTAATCAACGGTACTGAGCGTGTTATCGTATCTCAGCTGCACCGAAGCCCAGGCGTGTTCTTCGACAGCGATAAAGGTAAGACTCACTCTTCAGGTAAAGTATTATATAACGCACGTGTTATTCCTTACCGTGGTTCATGGCTTGATTTCGAGTTTGACCCTAAGGATAACTTGTACGTTCGTATCGACCGTCGTCGTAAGCTACCTGCTTCAATCATCCTTCGTGCACTAGGTAAGTCGACAGAAGAGATCTTGGATCTATTCTTCGAGAAAGTGAACTTCGAAGTGAAAGACCAAACTCTTCTAATGGAGTTGGTACCAGATCGTCTACGTGGTGAAACTGCGTCATTCGACATCGAAGCAAATGGTAAAACTTACGTAGAGACTGGTCGTCGTGTGACTGCGCGTCACATTCGCCAACTTGAAAAAGATGGCGTAGAGCACATCGAAGTACCAGTTGAGTACATCGTAGGTAAAGTTGCGTCGAAAGATTACATCAACGAAGCAACTGGCGAGATCATCGTTGGTGCAAACCAAGAGATCAGTCTAGAAGCTCTAGCAAACCTATCTCAAGCGGGTCACAAAGCACTAGAAACGTTATTTACTAACGATCTAGACCACGGTCCATTCATGTCTGAAACTCTTCGTATCGACAGCACTGTTGATCGTATTTCAGCATTGGTAGAAATCTACCGCATGATGCGCCCTGGTGAGCCGCCAACAAAAGAAGCTGCAGAGTCTCTGTTCGAGAGCTTGTTCTTCTCTGAAGAGCGTTACGATCTATCGACTGTTGGTCGTATGAAGTTTAACAGCTCTATCGAACGTGAAGACGCTGGCGAGCAAGGCACTCTAGACGAAACTGATATCATCGAAGTGATGAAGAAGTTGATCGCGATCCGTAACGGTAAAGGCGAAGTGGACGATATCGACCACCTAGGCAACCGTCGTATCCGTTCAGTCGGTGAAATGGCAGAGAACCAATTCCGTGTTGGTCTAGTTCGTGTAGAACGTGCTGTTAAAGAGCGTCTAAGCCTTGGTGATCTCGATGCAATCATGCCTCAAGACCTAATCAACGCTAAGCCAATTTCTGCGGCAGTTAAAGAATTCTTCGGTTCTTCACAGCTTTCTCAGTTTATGGACCAAAACAACCCTCTATCAGAAGTAACGCACAAGCGTCGTATTTCTGCATTGGGTCCTGGTGGTCTTACTCGTGAGCGTGCAGGCTTCGAAGTACGTGACGTACACGTAACTCACTACGGTCGTCTATGTCCTATCGAAACACCTGAAGGTCCGAACATCGGTCTAATCAACTCACTATCTGCGTTCGCACGTTGTAATGAGTACGGTTTCCTAGAAACTCCGTACCGCCGTGTGGTAGATGGTGTAGTAACAGACGAAGTAGATTACCTATCTGCAATTCAGGAAGGTCAATTCGTAATCGCGCAGGCAAACACTGTTCTTACTGAAGAAGGTACGTTTGCTGAAGAACTCATCACTGCTCGTCAGAAAGGTGAATCTGGTCTTCACCCTCGCGAACATGTTAACTACATGGACGTTGCGACTAACCAAGTAGTATCTATCGCTGCATCGCTAATCCCGTTCCTAGAACACGATGATGCGAACCGTGCATTGATGGGTGCGAACATGCAACGTCAGGCTGTTCCAACACTTAAAGCTGATAAGCCTCTAGTTGGTACAGGTATCGAACGTAACATCGCAGTAGACTCTGGTGTAACAGCCGTAGCTAAACGCGGTGGTATGATTCAGTCTGTAGACGCATCTCGTATCGTAGTTAAAGTAAATGAAGATGAGCTGATCCCTGGTGAAGCTGGTATCGACATCTACAACCTAACTAAATACACGCGTTCTAACCAGAACACATGTATCAACCAGCGCCCAACTGTAATGCCAGGTGAACCTGTTGCACGCGGTGACGTTCTTGCTGATGGTCCTTCAACAGACCTTGGTGAACTAGCGCTCGGTCAAAACATGCGTATCGCGTTCATGCCTTGGAATGGTTACAACTTCGAAGACTCGATCTTAGTATCTGAGCGCGTAGTTCAAGAAGACCGTTTCACAACTATCCACATTCAAGAACTATCTTGTGTGGCACGTGATACTAAACTGGGCTCTGAAGAGATCACAGCGGATATTCCAAACGTAGGTGAATCTGCTCTGTCTAAACTAGACGAGTCAGGTATCGTTTACATCGGTGCTGAAGTTAAGGGTGGTGACATCCTAGTTGGTAAAGTGACGCCTAAAGGTGAAACTCAGCTAACACCTGAAGAGAAGCTACTACGTGCTATCTTCGGTGAGAAAGCATCAGACGTTAAAGATACTTCACTACGTGTACCAAACTCTGTTTCAGGTACCATCATCGACGTTCAAGTCTTTACTCGCGATGGCGTAGAAAAAGACAAGCGTGCGCTTGAAATTGAGCAAATGCAGCTTAAAGAAGCGAAGAAAGACCTTACTGAAGAGTTCCAAATTCTTGAAGGTGGTCTACTTGCTCGTGTTCGTGCTGTATTACTACAAGGTGGTTACTCTGAAGCTAAGCTTGATGCTATCGATCGTAAGAAGTGGCTAGAGCAAACGCTAGAAGACGATGCGCTACAATCACAGCTTGAGCAACTTGCTGAGCAGTGGGATGAGCTAAAAGCAGATTTCGATAAGAAGTTTGAAACTAAGCGTCGTAAGATCACTCAAGGTGATGATCTAGCGCCTGGCGTACTGAAGATCGTTAAGGTTTACCTAGCGGTTAAACGTCGCATCCAGCCTGGTGATAAGATGGCGGGTCGTCACGGTAACAAGGGTGTTATCTCTAAGATTAACCCTGTTGAAGACATGCCATACGATGAGAAAGGTCAACCTGTCGACATCGTACTGAACCCACTGGGTGTACCTTCGCGTATGAACATCGGTCAGATCCTAGAAGTACACTTAGGTCTGGCAGCGAAAGGTATCGGTGACAAGATCAACCAGATGGTGAAAGAGCAGCAAGAGCTAGCGAAATTCCGCGAACTCCTGCAAAAAGTTTACGACCTAGGCGAAACTCGCCAGTCTGTAGACATTGCGTCACTATCTGACGATGAAGTTCGTACATTGATCAAGAACCTGCGTGGCGGTCTACCGATCGCGACTCCTGTATTTGACGGTGCATCAGAGAAGTCGATTAAAGAGCTTCTAAAACTTGGTGATCTACCAGAATCTGGCCAGCTAACTCTGTTTGATGGTCGTACTGGTGATGCGTTTGAGCGTCCTGTAACTGTAGGTTACATGTACATGCTGAAACTGAACCACCTTGTTGATGACAAGATGCACGCTCGTTCAACAGGTTCTTACAGCCTAGTAACTCAGCAACCACTTGGTGGTAAAGCTCAGTTCGGTGGTCAGCGTTTCGGTGAGATGGAAGTATGGGCACTTGAAGCTTACGGTGCTGCTTACACCCTACAAGAAATGCTAACAGTTAAGTCGGATGACGTTAACGGCCGTACTAAGATGTATAAGAACATCGTAGATGGCAACCACAGCATGGAACCTGGCATGCCAGAATCGTTCAACGTACTGTTGAAAGAGATTCGCTCGCTAGGTATCAACATCGAGCTAGAAGACGAAGAGTAATCTCTTTCCTCTCGACTAAGGTTGAGAGGATAAAAAGCGATTATTTGGTAGAAGGTGCTCACTTTTGCGGGTGAGCCCCTTTTAACTCCTTACAGGAGCTGATTGTGAAAGACTTATTAAACTTTCTAAAAGCGCAGCATAAGACCGAAGAATTTGATGCAATCAAAATCGGTCTATCTTCACCAGACATGATCCGTTCATGGTCTTTTGGTGAAGTTAAAAAACCTGAAACGATCAACTATCGTACGTTCAAGCCTGAGCGTGATGGTCTGTTCTGTGCGCGTATCTTTGGTCCAGTAAAAGACTACGAATGTCTTTGTGGCAAATATAAGCGTCTGAAACACCGTGGCGTTATCTGTGAGAAGTGTGGCGTTGAAGTTACACAAACTAAAGTTCGTCGTGACCGTATGGGCCACATCGAGCTTGCATCACCAGTTGCTCACATCTGGTTCCTAAAATCACTACCGTCTCGTATCGGTCTACTAATGGATATCCCTCTACGTGATATCGAGCGTGTTCTTTACTTCGAAATGTACGTTGTAACTGAACCAGGTATGACGGATCTAGAAAAAGGTCAGATGCTTACTGAAGAAGAGTATCTGGATCGTCTAGAAGAGTGGGGTGACGAATTCACGGCTAAGATGGGTGCGGAAGCGATCAAAGACCTACTTGCGTCTATGGATCTGCCTGCTGAAATCGAAGAAATGCGTGAAGAGCTTCAGTCTACTAACTCAGAGACTAAGCGTAAGAAAATCACTAAGCGTCTGAAGCTAGTTGAAGCGTTCGTTCAATCTGGTAACAACCCAGAGTGGATGATCCTAACGGTGCTTCCGGTACTTCCGCCAGATCTACGTCCTCTAGTACCACTAGATGGCGGTCGCTTCGCGACATCTGATCTGAACGACCTATACCGTCGCGTAATCAACCGTAACAACCGTTTGAAGCGTCTTCTAGAGCTAGCTGCTCCGGACATCATCGTACGTAACGAAAAGCGTATGCTGCAAGAGTCTGTTGATGCACTTCTAGATAACGGTCGTCGCGGTCGTGCGATTACTGGTTCGAACAAGCGTCCTCTGAAATCTCTTGCTGATATGATCAAGGGTAAACAAGGTCGTTTCCGTCAGAACCTTCTAGGTAAGCGTGTAGACTACTCTGGCCGTTCTGTAATCACAGTAGGTCCATACCTTCGTCTGCACCAGTGTGGTCTTCCTAAGAAGATGGCACTTGAGCTTTTCAAACCATTTATTTACAGCAAGCTAGAAACTCGTGGCATGGCGACGACAATCAAAGCTGCTAAGAAAATGGTAGAGCGCGAAGAAGCGATCGTTTGGGATATTCTAGACGAAGTTATCCGCGAACACCCAGTACTGCTTAACCGTGCACCTACACTTCACCGTCTAGGTATCCAAGCGTTTGAACCAGTACTAATCGAAGGTAAAGCGATTCAGCTACACCCACTTGTGTGTGCGGCGTATAACGCGGACTTCGATGGTGACCAAATGGCGGTACACGTGCCTCTAACTCTAGAAGCACAGCTTGAAGCTCGTACTCTGATGATGTCGACAAACAACATTCTGTCGCCAGCGTCAGGTGATCCGATCATCGTACCTTCTCAGGACGTTGTATTGGGTCTTTACTACATGACTCGCGAAAAGATTAATGTGAAAGGCGAAGGTATGTACCTTGCAGGCCCTGAAGAGGCTGAGAAGGCATACCGTACTAAGACTGCTGAGCTACATGCTCGCGTTAAAGTTCGTATCACGGAAACTGTCGTTGATGAAGATGGCAACAGCACAACAGAAACTAAGATGGTGGATACCACTATCGGTCGTGCAATGCTATGGCAAATCGTGCCAGCGGGCCTACCGTTCAGCATCGTTAACCAAAAGCTAGGTAAGAAACAAATTTCTACTCTGCTTAACGAGGCGTACCGTAAGCTTGGTCTGAAAGACACAGTAATCTTCGCTGACCAAATCATGTACACAGGTTTTGCTTACGCAGCTCTATCTGGTGTTTCTGTAGGTATCGACGACATGGTTGTACCTGATGCGAAATACACAGAGATCTCGGAAGCGGAAGAAGAAGTACGCGAAATCCAAGAACAGTTCCAATCGGGTCTTGTTACTGCGGGTGAGCGTTACAACAAAGTTATCGATATCTGGGCGTCTACCAACGACCGCGTTGCGAAAGCAATGATGGATAACCTTTCTTCTGAAACAGTTGTAAACCGTGACGGTGAAGAAGAACAGCAAGAGTCGTTCAACAGCATCTACATGATGGCTGACTCGGGCGCTCGTGGTTCTGCTGCTCAGATTCGTCAGTTAGCGGGTATGCGTGGTCTGATGGCGCGTCCAGATGGTTCTATCATCGAAACGCCGATCACAGCGAACTTTAAAGAAGGTCTAAACGTACTTCAGTACTTTATCTCAACGCACGGTGCTCGTAAGGGTCTTGCGGATACAGCACTGAAAACTGCGAACTCGGGTTACCTAACTCGTCGTCTAGTAGACGTAGCGCAGGACGTTGTAGTACACGAACACGATTGTGGTACTCACGAAGGTGTCGACATGATGCCTCACATCGAGGGTGGTGACGTTAAGGTAGCCCTAACGGAACTTGCTCTAGGTCGTGTAGTAGCAGAAGACGTTCTTAAGCCAGGTACTGAAGATGTACTGATCCCACGTAATACTCTCATTGATGAGAAGTGGTGTCAGATCATGGAAGAGAACTCAGTAGACCGCATGAAAGTGCGCTCTGTAGTTACTTGTGATTCAGACTTCGGTTGTTGTGCACAGTGTTACGGTCGTGACCTAGCACGTGGTCACCTAGTGAACCAAGGTGAAGCAGTTGGTGTTATCGCTGCTCAGTCTATCGGTGAGCCGGGTACACAGCTTACGATGCGTACGTTCCACATCGGTGGTGCGGCATCTACTGCAGCAGCAGAGAACAGCATCCAAGCGAAGAACACAGGTTCTGTGAAACTTCACAATGCTAAGTTCGTAATCAACAAAGACAAGAAGCTTGTAATCACTTCTCGTGCATCTGAACTAACCATCATTGATGAGTTCGGCCGTACGAAAGAGAAGCACAAACTTCCTTACGGTTCTGTACTAAGCAAAGCGGACAACGATTCAGTAACTGCTGGTGAAACAGTAGCTAACTGGGAAGCGCACACTATGCCAATCATCACTGAAGTGGCAGGTCGCATCCAATTCGTTGACATGATCGACGGTGTAACAGTATCTCGTCAAACAGATGACCTAACGGGTCTATCTTCAAGCGAAGTAACTGAAGCAGCAGCTCGCCCAGCAGCAGGTAAAGATATGCGTCCAGCTATCAAACTTGTTGATGAGCAAGGTAACGATGTAATGATCCCTGGTACTGATATGCCAGCTCACTACTTCCTACCTGGTAAAGCGATTGTAAACATCGAAGATGGCGCAGAAGTGGGTATTGGTGATACGTTAGCGCGTATTCCTCAGAAGTCTGGCGGTAACAAAGATATTACCGGTGGTCTACCACGCGTTGCTGACCTATTTGAAGCGCGTAAGCCGAAAGAGCCTGCGATTCTTGCTGAGCACACAGGTACTGTGTCATTCGGTAAAGAAACTAAGGGTAAACGTCGTCTGATCATCACTCGCGACGGTGGCGAAACTTACGAAGAAATGATTCCTAAGCATCGTCAGCTAAACGTGTTTGAAGGTGAGAAAGTGGAACGTGGTGATGTTATCGCTGACGGTCCAGAGACTCCACATGACATTCTACGTCTACGTGGTATCCACGCAGTAACTCAGTACATCGCTAACGAAGTACAAGAAGTTTACCGTTTACAAGGCGTTAAGATTAACGATAAGCACATCGAGACTATCGTTCGTCAAATGCTTCGTAAGTGTACGATCACTCATGCTGGTGACTCTGAGTTCCTACCTGGTGAGCAAGTTGAATACTCACAAGTTAAGATCGCTAACCGTCAGCTAGAAGCTGAAGGCAAAGAGCTAGTACGTTTCGAACGTGAACTACTAGGTATCACTAAAGCATCTCTAGCGACTGAGTCGTTCATCTCTGCGGCATCGTTCCAGGAGACAACTCGCGTACTAACAGAAGCTGCGGTTTCTGGTAAGCGTGATGATCTACGTGGCTTGAAAGAGAACGTTATTGTTGGTCGTCTGATCCCAGCTGGTACTGGTTTCGCATACCACCAAGACCGTCAAGCTAAGCGTGACGAAGCGCAAGAAGGTCCATCTGCTGAACAAGCAACAGATAACCTAGCTGCACTTCTAAATGCAGGCTTCTCTTCAGACGAGTAATCGCTGAGTCGAGAAATGATAAAAGGCACCCTAGGGTGCCTTTTTTGTTTTTATGAGCTACTAATTGACAATATAGATTCAGCGACAAAAACAAAGGGCAGGTGTTAATACACCTGCCCTTAAAAGTGTGTTTGAGCTGAGCTTACGCTCCTGGAGGAATCGCTAAGCTGTCTGCTATGAGTTGAATGAGCTTGTCTTCCACTTCAAATCGAAGCTCAAGTACTTCACCCACTTTAGACATATCAGATTCAAAGCTAGGTAAGTCATCTTCTGCCGATACTTTGGTATATCTATCGTGGAACTCAAGTAAAGGTTCCGTTGTTAAGACAATCTTAGCGTAAGTTTGATCGATCTCTTCATTGGTTTTAAAACCAGTGGCCTTCCACTTGTCCATAACCATGTCATAGATCTTGAAGTGACCTTCAGAAATATAGTCGACTAAATGGTCACAAAATGAACCAATGTCTTTTGGAGAGGGAAGCTCGACAACATTGGATTGTGCCTGAGCAGGTTGAAGTGAGCCAAGCTTACAATATTCAACGATAAGAGCTTGCCTAGTTTCCAGCCAATGATCGATGACCTCACTGGAGCCACCCCATTGTTCTTGCGTTTGTTTGAATTTATTTAGCATGACCATGCCCTCATGATCGGATCACAACGTTGGTGATCTTTCCTTTGCATTGCAAAGCACAATTAAAGATACAACTTCTTGTCCTTACTAGAGTTTATTCTCAGAAAATTACTGCTCAACTAACTCTGGTATGAAATTAGATTGCCAGTAAAATGAACGAACTGCAAGTGATGAGGGGCAGGGATGTTAAAATTAAGTAAAGTAACTGCAGAGACAAAAGCTTATTGGTGTGTTGTATCTGGAAGTGAGCTATGGCTCCAAGGAAGTGACTGGCCTTGTGCCAGTGCGCAGTCACTTAATCTGCCAGTGGAGAAAGCACAGCTCATTGGACAGTACAATAACCTACCGGTGATGTGGTTGAATGAGTCGGATTGCGAACAAGTATTGCAATTTACCTCACTGCGTGATTGTCTGGATTTTGAACAAGCTAAGTTTCTTTTGATGAGTAAAGCCGTTCAATACGGGCACATGAGCCAGTCGATGCGGTTCTGCCCTCAATGCGGTGGCAGGAACCACCTAAATCACAATCAACTCGCGATGCAGTGTAAAGATTGTCGAACATTGCATTATCCAAGGATATTTCCTTGCATCATTGTTGCGGTCAGGAACCAAGAGCAAATTCTGTTGGCTCAGCACCCTCGTCACAGAGGTGGGATGTACACTGTCATTGCTGGCTTTCTAGAGGTAGGAGAGACGCTAGAGCAGTGTGTTGCTCGCGAGGTAAAGGAAGAAACGGGTATTACAGTTACGAATATCCAGTATTTTGGTAGCCAGCCTTGGGCGTTTCCTTCCAGTATGATGATGGGCTTTGTCGCCGAATATAGCTCTGGAGAGGTGAAGCCAGATTATCGTGAACTAACGGATGCAAGATGGTTTAATGCCAACGAATTGCCTCCAGTTGCGCCACACGGAACCATTGCTAGAGAGTTGATTGAGTACACGATAGAGGTGATTAATAGGGCGTCATCTCTTTGAAATAGATAAAAAAAACCCTCCGAGAAGGAGGGGGTAAGTAAGATGTCGTTATGAGATGCTGAGTCACAAGTACTCAGTTTATAATTGTAGTTTTCGCTAGCGAACAAATTTTTAACACTGTTACATGTTGGGTGCAAATTAAGCATTGATTTAATCGTTAATAACATGATCCAGGTTGCAAAGCACACAGCTTTTAGAGCTAAATCAATGTTAGAATACCCCCAACATTAAGAAGCCCAAATATTGGAAAAATGGAATGACTGAATTAAAGAATGATCGTTATCTACGTGCTCTACTTAAACAGCCAGTAGATTGCACTCCAGTATGGATGATGCGCCAAGCAGGTCGCTACCTACCAGAATATAAAGCGACTCGTGCAGAAGCAGGGGATTTTATGTCTCTGTGTAAGAATGCAGAGTTGGCTTCAGAGGTGACATTACAACCACTGCGTCGATTCCCTCTCGATGCGGCTATCCTTTTCTCTGATATTCTCACTATCCCTGATGCAATGGGGTTAGAGCTACGCTTTGCAGCAGGTGAGGGGCCAGTATTTGACAAGCCAATCACTTGTAAAGCCGATGTCGAAAAAATTGGTCTTCCAGATCCTGAAGGTGAACTGCAGTACGTGATGAATGCAGTACGTCAGATTCGTAAAGATCTTAACGGTGATGTACCATTGATTGGTTTCTCGGGTAGTCCTTGGACGCTTGCAACTTATATGGTTGAAGGTGGTAGCTCAAAAGCGTTCACCAAGATCAAAAAGATGATGTACGCAGAGCCTCAAACACTACATTTGCTTCTAGATAAGTTAGCAGACAGTGTTATTGAATACCTAAATGCGCAGATCAAAGCCGGTGCTCAATCAGTGATGGTATTTGATACTTGGGGTGGTGTTCTTACTCCACGCGATTACAACCTATTCTCACTGCAATACATGCACAAGATCGTTGATGGCCTAATCCGTGAAAACGACGGTCGTCGCGTACCTGTAACGCTATTCACGAAGAACGGTGGCATGTGGCTGGAGCAAATCGCAGCAACGGGCTGTGATGCAGTTGGCCTAGACTGGACTATCAACATTCAAGATGCTGTTAAGCGTGTGGGTGACAAGGTTGCTCTGCAAGGTAATATGGATCCATCCATGTTGTACGCTTCTCCAGAGCGAATCCGTGAAGAAGTCGCGACTATCCTTGAAGGCTTTGGTGATGCAGGTACTGGTCACGTGTTTAACCTTGGCCACGGTATCCACTTGGATGTCCCACCAGAGAATGCGGGCGTTTTTGTGGATGCGGTACATGAGTTATCGAAGCCATACCACAAGTAATAAACTTCTCATGAAAGCGCCTGATATGACCAGGCGCTTTTTTGTTATCGGTTACACTTGTCGGTATACTGGCTGAACGAACGAAAAGGGATAGTTAGACTACATGAAGACTCGTGACAAAATCGTGCATGCGGCATTGGAGCTGTTCAATGAACATGGTGAACGTAACATTACTACTAACCATATAGCGGCTCATATCGATATTAGCCCAGGTAACTTGTATTACCACTTTCGCAACAAACAAGAAATTGTCCGAGAGATCTTCGCTCTATATTCTGCAGAGCTTCTTGAACGATTCACACCTATTCAAGGCCAACAAGAAAGCTTAGTTCTTCTAAAACACTACCTCGATTCGATATTTACTCTGATGTGGAAATATCGTTTTTTCTACGCCAACCTACCTGAGATTCTGCAACGCGATACCGATCTTCACGCTGACTATATTCAGGTACAAGACAAGCTTCAGACTAACTTGATTAACATCATGCGTGCCTTTGTCGAGCTCAAGCTGTTAAAAGTTGAAGAGCACGAACTGAAGTCTTTGGTCACAACCTTGCACTTGATTGCCTCAAGCTGGCTAGGTTATCAATCGGCGATGTCGCCACGAACCCAGATTACCGAGCAAATAGTTCATCAAGGAATGTTGCAGATGATTGCAGTGGTGAAGCCAAAAGCGACCGAGCAAGGTAGAGAGCAGTTACAACTGCTTGAAGATGGCGTAAAAGCGATGCACGCGTAAAACAGCAACGCTAGAGTAAAGCTTAGAATCGAGACTGGTACTCAGATATTTCTTTTAGGTCTTTGTATTATCTTTTAATTCCAATACATTAGGCTCAATTTTCAACAATTAAGGTTTTGTATGCACTACGATGTATTCAATGGTGATGCGGATGGCATCATTGCGCTTTTGCAACTGCGCTTAGCTGAGCCTAAGGCATCTCAATTAGTGACTGGGGTGAAGCGTGATATTAAGTTGGTGGAAAAGCTAGCTATCGAAAAGGACGACACTTTGACCATTTTGGATATCTCAATGGCAAAGAACATGGATGCTCTAGAAGCTGCTTTGGAGTCGGGAGCGAGCGTATTTTATGCCGATCATCACCAAGCTGGTGATATCCCACAACATGACGCACTAGATGCGCATATCGACCTAGATGCTAACGTATGTACTGCTTTGATTATTGATCAGCTGTTAGATGGTCAGTTCCATCTATGGGCTATTACTGCGGCATACGGTGATAACCTTATTGCTAAGGCTGATGAATTAGCCGATAGACAAGGTCTAACAAGCAAACAGAAAGAGCAATTGAAAGAACTTGGTACGCTGATTAACTACAATGGATATGGTGCGAAAGTAGAAGATTTGCACTACCATCCTGCTGATTTGTATCAGGCTCTGTTGAAGTATGAGTCTCCATTCGATGCTATCGCCGACGAAGGATCACCTTATTACACGCTGCAACAGGCTTATCAGCAAGATATGGATAAAGCATTGGCTATCGATGCGCAATATCGTAGTGATAAGCTGGGCTTGTTCGAACTACCAAACAATGCTGCATCACGACGTATCAGTGGTGTATATGGAAACTTGTTAGCTAATCAAGCCCCTGATTCAGCTCATGCCGTTTTGACTGAAAACGCGGATGGGACTTATACCGTTTCTTTGCGAGCGCCTTTGTCTAATAAGCAGGGCGCTGGTGATATTTGCAGCCAGTTTGAAACTGGTGGCGGTCGAGCGGCGGCGGCTGGTATCAATGCGCTCGCGAAAGAGCACGTAGAAGCGTTTATTAGTGCGGTAGAAAACCATTACTCATAACGCCTATTCGAGGTAAATGGTTAAGAAATGCCTTGTAGTCGGTAGTGCTAACTGAAGTAGCGTTACTGTACTGCGAGGCGTTTTTATTTTGTGGCTATATGTTTGGCTTTGGGATTAACGAGTCAGCCAGCGCTTAGGGTTCTGGGTTTTACTATTACGTCGGATCTCGAAGTATAATGAAGGCCTGCTTTGACCACCCGTATCCCCTGCGAGTGCGATCGTCTCTCCAGCCGTTACTTTATCCCCTTCTTTCTTTAGCAAGGTTTGGTTAAAGCCGTAAAGTGTCATGTCCCCTTTACCGTGATCGAGTAACACCACCAACCCGTAGCCACGTAGATATTCAGCAAATACAACGGTACCAGAGTAAACGGACTTCACTGCTTGTCCATAATCGGCATCAATTACAATTCCGCTCCAGTCGACTTGGCCTGTTTGTCTTGTCCCATAGCTGTGAATTACCTTGCCTTTGAGAGGCCATGGCAGCTTGCCTTGTTTGCTGCCTAATCCGTTCATCGGTACAGCATTGCGTTTGGCTGCTTTGGCTATTTCAGCCTTTAGGCGAGTTTCGTTACGTTGCAGTTCTGACAGGTATACCTGATCGTTAGAAATACTTTTCTTAATTTGGCCAAGAGTCTTTTTACGTTGATTCTGAGTTTTTGCTAGGGAGTCTCGCTTACGTGTTTGCTCGTTAAGTAGTTGGGTAATTTGCTCTTTTTCTAGTGCTAGCTGGCGTTCATTGTCAGCAAGTTGCTGATGTGTTTTTTCAAGCTCTTCAATAACAGCTGCTCGCTCTTTAGCAAGGTGCTGAAAGTATTGGCTAATTCGATCTTCTTCAACTCCGTTGTTCAAAATATTCGAGCTGGCTTTAGCACGCTGAGTAACGTAATAGGTTTTGATTAATTCTTCTAAGCGTTCGGTTTGTGTATTTTTTTGCTGTTCGAGTTGTTGAATGTTGTTGTGTAGCGTATCGATATTCGTGTTGGTGGTAGCGAGGTCGGATTTGGTTTTTTTTATCTGTGTTTCAAGCGAGCTGATCCCAACCTCTTGCTTACGCAGTGAGTCTTGTAGAGAGTTGAGCTTTTTCTGTTGGCTACTGAGAGAACTTTGCTGGCGAGATATTTCGCTCTTTACCTCTTTGAGTTCACTCGGTGAAGATGCGTATGCGCTGGGAAACCCTATAGCGAGCGTCGTTAGAACTGCGATAGAGGAGCAACGGCTCTTCGATATTAACGACGATGTATAACGTTTCTTCATGGTAAACCAATATGCACATGCCAACAGGGGAAATCAGTATACCCAAAGTCATTTGTCAGAAGAAAGGATTAAGTCAAATCTTGCTATAACTTCACTGATTCTAAGTCATTGGAATATATGAAAGCGTGAAACTTACATCGGCAATAAAAAACGCCCCCAGCTTGAAAACTGAGGGCGTTGGAAGTAATCAGTGTTGCGAGTTACTTGATGATGACTTGACCTGACATTTCTGCAGGAATTTCTAAGTCAGTAAGCGCTAGCATTGTAGGAGCTAGATCAGACAGCTTACCGCCTTCTTTAAACTCGACTTGCTTTTCGCCAACGTAGATAAGAGGAACAGGTAGGTTCGTGTGCGCAGTGTGCGTACCACCTGTCTCTGGGTCTACCATCATTTCTGCGTTACCGTGGTCAGCAGTGATTAGCATTTGGCCGCCCACTTCTTCAATGGCAGCAACGACTTTACCTACACACGTATCAACCGCTTCAATTGCTTTTTCTGCCGCTTCGTATACGCCTGTGTGGCCAACCATATCTGGGTTAGGGTAGTTACAAATAATTGTGTCGTACTTGCCTGACTTAATCGCAGCAACCATCTTCTCAGTGAGTTCTTCTGAGCTCATTTCAGGTTGTAGGTCGTACGTTGCTACTTTTGGTGATGCAACTAGCTGACGCTCTTCACCTTCAAACTCGTCTTCAACACCGCCGTTGAAGAAGAAAGTAACGTGTGCGTATTTTTCAGTTTCAGAGATACGTAGCTGAGTTTTACCTTGCTTAGATAGCCACTCACCGTACGTGTTCTCTAGAGATGCTGGTGGGAACGCAATTGATAGAGGGATATCGGCTGCGTATTGAGTAAGCATCACGAAGTTGATAGCTGGGAATACAGCGCGCTCGAAGCCTGCAAAATCTGGTACGAAAGTACGAGTGATTTGACGTGCACGGTCAGCACGGTAGTTCATGAAGATAACTGCGTCGCCATCTGCGATCACTGCGTCTTCTTGACCTTCAGCTTTAATAGCTGTTGCTTTAACGAACTCGTCGTTCTCGTCACGAGCGTAAGCCGCTTCTAGACCAGCAACTGCAGTTTCTGATGTGAATTCTGCTTTAGCTTGAGTTAGAAGATCGTAAGCAACTTGAACGCGATCCCAGTTGTTATCACGGTCCATTGCGTAGTAACGACCTACTAGAGACGCTACGCGACCTTTGCCAAGCGTAGCGAATAGGTCTTGGAAACGTTGTAGAGAGTTCTCTGCGCTGCGTGGTGGCGTGTCACGACCGTCTAGGAAGCAGTGTAGGTAGATCTTCTCTGCGCCACGTGCAGCTGCCATTTCAACTGCTGCGTAGATGTGGTCTTCGTGAGAGTGTACGCCACCTGGAGACATAAGACCCATGATGTGTACCGCTTTCTCTGCTTTAACAGCTGAGTCGATAGCTTCCACTAGCGCTGGAGTTTCAGCGAACTCACCGTCAGCGATTGATTTAGTGATGCGAGTTAGGTCTTGGTATACCACTCGGCCAGCACCGATGTTTGTGTGGCCAACTTCGGAGTTACCCATTTGACCGTCTGGTAGGCCAACATCCATGCCAGATGCAGAGATTAACGTGTTTGGGTTGTTTGCAAATAGACTGTCTAATACTGGTGTTTTTGCATTTGCGATCGCGTTGCTTGCGGTATCTTCACGGTGACCGTAACCGTCAAGAATAACTAGAGCCATTGGCTTCTTAGCTGACATAGTGATGACCTCGTCAAATTTTAAGTAACTGTCGGTCTTGAAGACCTTGAAACAAAACTAGCGTAATTTTACTACACTTTTTAACCAAAACTGTAGGCTAAGATCAAATATTGTTTGTGATTTATTGTAGCTATCTTTCACATTTACGGGTGAAAGCGTAGTTAGCCGACAGAAACGAAAGTAATTCATTAACTGTAGTTTCGGACAGTTTAGTTATCCAAGAAAGAAGATAATGCCTATTAATCTAATAGCTGAGTAATGACTAACCAACCAATATTCCGGTGCCGATTACTGCCACAATTGCACCAATCCAAGCATAGCGATTAGGTCGTTGTTTGGTGTAGAACCAGAGAATAGGCAAAAGCATTATCGGTGTTGTTGAAGAGAGCAGTGCAACCATGCCGACATTGCCTTCTTGCAGCGCATATAAGATCAGTGTCATTCCAACTGCCATGGCTAAGAAACCGTTAATGGCAGTAATGAGGAAGATTGAACGGTTCATTGGTTGAGTCGCCTTGGCAAGTTTGGCTCCGGACAGCAGAAACAAGCAATGTGCGATAAAAGCGGTGATCATTCTCATTGCGGACGCGGCAACAGGGTCAATGGCCGTTTGCATAATAGGTTTTGCAATTATGCCCCCTAGTGCTTGACACATAGCAGCCGTCAAGCCAAGCGCCACTCCAAACCACACATTCCCTTTTATCATTTCTAATTTATTATTTGATTGACCTCTACGACCAAAAAAGATTGCGGTCAAAACGCCTGAAAACACCAGCAAAGAGCCGAGCAGCTCTAAATTGGACATGGTTTCACTGAAAATGAAGTAGCCTAAAATAGCAGAGAAAACGGCATGACAAGAAAAGAGTAAGCCCGCTTGCCTCGGCCCCATTCGATTTAAACAAGCAAACAGTGCCGTATCACCAATAAAAATACCGATTAGCCCAGACAGCATCATAGCGGTGATTGCGTTGGTTTCTACGGTTGACCAGCCACCAGTGAATAATGCCATTGTCGCAAGAATGACGGACGTACAACCCATGCGCCATCGGCTATAAGCAAATGTGCCGAGGTGCTGTGCTGGTGTGACAGAGAGTAAACTGGCGACAGCCCATAAAAAAGCGGCGGCTAACGCAAGCCATTCGAAACCCATCCTAAACGCATCCTTGTGCTGCATGAAAGAAACTCAATATGCCTTAACCTTATCTTCAAGCAAAGAAAAGATTAAGGCGAGTCGGATGAAGCTAGGTAGCTGAGAACGCTTAAGTGAGTAGAAGTGTCGCGGTATAAACAATAACCAGACCGATCAGGCCGATGATTATTCCGGTTTTAGCCATGTCTTTGCTCTCAATAAGACCGGTAGAGTATGCCAGTGAGTTTGGTGGTGTCGAGACGGGTAAAATCATTCCTAAAGAAGCAGAGAACGCAACGACGACCAGTAACCCTTGTAGGCCACCGATGGTTGCTAAACTTTCCATTGATGCTCCGATTGCGGCTGCTATTGGCATTAACAAGTTGGCCGTAGCAGTGTTCGACATGAAGTTGGCCATTAGCCAGCAGACGATTGAGAGTGTGATTACCACGGCAACAGGAGATAAGGACTCATAGTCAATTGCGTGAGCGAGTGCAGCCGCTAAACCGGTCTTGTCTAAGCCAATACCAATCGCGATTCCCCCTGCAACAAGCCACAGCACATCCCAGTTGATTTGCTTTAGCTCTTCCTTACCCATTATTCCCGTTAAAGTAAAAATGGCCAGCGGAATAATAGAAACCACGTAGGTATTCATACCGTGCAGTTTGGTGGTCATCCACAGCAATATAGTGGCTCCAAAAGTGCAGTAGACCACAATCGCTCTCCAGCTTGTTTTGAAGGTGCCGTTGAGCTTAAGCATCATTTTATCCTGCGTCGCCGGAAAGAGTTTTTGTAGCAGAAACCATGCAATGGTTAACTGAATAATGACGAAAGGTAGCCCCATCATCATCCAACTTAAAAAGTCGATGGTGTTCTCACCAGTTAAGTACTGCAGCGCAATTGCATTTGGCGGGGTGCCAATTGGGGTGGCTATACCTCCAGTATTGGCAGCAATTGGGATACACAACACCAGTGCTTTGATACCTAAATCCCCTTTGGGAGCGGAAGCAACGATAGGCCCAAGTAATGCCAGCATCATGACGGTTGTAGCTGTGTTTGACATAAACATCGAGAACACTGCCGTAATTAGCATTAGCCCTAACATTATGAATTTCGGCTGGGTGCCAAAAGGCTTCAATAAAACACGGGCGAGATTGTTATCCAAATCATATTTAGAAGCAGCAATCGCTAAAGCAAAGCCGCCCATAAAGAGAATAATGATCGGAGAAGAAAAGGCGCTGAAAATGTCGGTGTATTTCATCAATTCGCCGAGTTCATGTCCTGCTGGTGGATTGCGAAACAGGTGCATGCCTTTATCGGAAATCATGATGAGCTCTAAAGCGATGATTAAAATAGATGTGGCAAAGACAGGAACAGGCTCTAAAACCCAAAGCAGAGCAGCCAGTAAGAAAATGGCCAGCAGTCGATGTTGAATGACGGTGAGGTCATCGATTGGAATCCAATCAATAGGCATCAAGAGTACACCCAGTGGCAACCCAAAGCAGATGAGTAATTTAACGATGATCCCTGAATCAATCTTCGCCATACAGTGGTTTAACTCCCTTCATATTTCCTTATGAAGAGATAGAGTAATTGACGATGAAGTAGAGGTCTTCGACGAGGGCGAGAGTTTTAACAACGCGCTGAATTTGTTGAACTATATTTGTTTTGCATCAAAAAAGCCCCGAGAGTCGGGGCTTTTTAATAAAAGAGCTAAGCAGAGAAATTAGGCTTCAGGTGCTTCAGAAGTAGCGCCTTCTGCACGATGTGCATAAGCAGTACCCATTACTGTTGCTTGTCCATTTTGCATCGACTCATCAAACTTGATTGCGTCTTTTGCAAACAGGTTGATTACAGTTGAACCTAGTTTAAAGCGGCCCATTTCCTCGCCTTTCTTAAGAATTACCGCTTTATCGCCTTCTGCTGGGTAGTCCCACTTGTAAACCGTGTTGCCACGAGGTGGTGTAATTGTACCTGCCCATACTTGCTCGATACTACCAACAATAGTCGCACCGACTAAGACTTGTGCCATTGGGCCAAACTCAGTATCAAAAATAGACACGACACGCTCATTGCGCGCAAATAAGTTTGGTACATTTTCCGCTGTGAGAGGATTTACTGAGAACAAATCACCTGGTACGTAAATCATTTGGCGCAGCGTGCCATCACATGGCATATGCACGCGATGGTAATCTCGTGGTGACAAGTACAAAGTGGCAAATTCACCTTCTGCAAATTCTTCTGCCAGAGCAGAATCACCACCAAGTAGTTCTTGAGCAGTAAAGTCATGACCTTTTGCTTGAATCAGTTTGCCATCTTTAATTGGGCCAAATTGACTGACACAGGCATCAGCGGGGTGAGAGATAACAGAATCACCCTCGGCAATAGGACGTGCACCTTCTTTGAGCTCTCGTACGAAAAAGTCGTTAAACGTTTTGAAATGTTTAGGATCTGAGTGCAGAGCTTCGTCCATATTGACGTTATATTGCTTGATAAACCAGCGAATGATTGCTGTTGTTAGACCGCCAGCCTTTGCTGATGCTAGCTTGCCCACAAGGCGCGTTAAACCGTGTTGTGGGATCCAATATTGCAGTCCAACTTTAATCTTATCCATGGTATTCAATTCCAATGCTATTTGAATGATTGACGATATTCTGGGCGCGAGATGTTACTCAAATTGCACCTGAATGTCAGCAGTTGCGATAGTTTGCTTACAAAATTGCGATTACAAATCGGCTTTTTTGTTACGTGAATACTGTCGGTTTGCTTTGTTTTCCGCCATGCTTTCGATGATGCGATGATAGTTATCAAAACGAACTTCGCTGATTTCGCCCTTTTCAACGGCTTCACGAATGATGCAGCCAGGATCATCATTATGCTTACAGTCTCTGAATCGGCATCCGCCAAGTAAGCTTCTAAACTCAACAAATGCCTCTGTCACTTGCTCTGCTTCTAGGTGCCATAGACCAAATTCACGTACGCCAGGGGAGTCAATCAGATTACCACCACTTGGTATATGATATAGGCGAGCAGCAGTTGTAGTGTGCTGACCAAGCCCCGAGTTTTCTGAGATAGCGCCTTCTTCGACTTCTAGTTCTGGCATTAACGCATTGACTAAACTCGATTTTCCTACCCCTGACTGGCCGACGAAGATATTGATACGCCCCTGAAGTTCAGCTTCTAGGGCGGCAATGCCTTCGCCTGTTTCTTTACTCACAAGCAGAACCTTATATCCGATGCGCTCATATTCACGTAACCACTCGGCGTAGGTGTCGCGCTGTTCACTTTCCAATAAATCGATTTTGTTGAGTACGATAAGTGGAGATATCTGTAAGGTTTCTGACGCCACAAGGTAGCGGTCAATGATATTCAGCGACAGTTCTGGCAAGACCGATGACACGATAATCATTTGGTCTACATTTGCGGCGACGGGCTTCAAACCGTCGTAATAGTCAGGCCGAGTGAGTACAGAGGTACGTGGCTCAACTGCTTCTACAACGCCAGAAATTCCTGCCATAGATTCTAATCCAGGGCGCCATATCACTTTGTCGCCCGATACTAGTGATTCAATGCCTCGGCGTAAGTTACACCGATGAATCTCTTTAGTTTCCGAGTCTTCGATATCAGCGTGTTGACCAAAGCGAGTAATAACTAAACCAGATTTAGTACCACCCAGCATGGACTCATCCCATTGAATGGAATCTTCCTGTTTTAAGCGTTTTTTCTGGTTGCTACGCACTCGCCTTACTTGGCCTTTAGTCAGCTTTTTTTTCTTTGCCACAATGTATTCTTAGTTAACGATTATCGAGGTTGCGATCCAAACAGAAATGCTCGCAGTTGCTGTCTGTAGCAATTTACGCAAAGCTATCCTGAGGATCTTAATTTGGGTATAGTACCCTTTTTAACAGCAAACAAATAGGCAACTCATCTATGTCCTTTAGCGATCAGAACTTAATTTGGGTCGATCTTGAGATGACAGGCTTGGATCCTGAAACACACAAAATTATCGAAATCGCCACCATTGTTACTGACAGTGAATTAAACATTTTAGCTGAAGGGCCTGTTCTTGCTATTCATCAGCCGGAAGAAGAACTAGATAAAATGGATGAGTGGTGTACGACTACGCACACCGGTAGCGGGTTAGTAGAGCGTGTTCGGAAAAGTAACGTGACAGAGCAGCAAGCGATTACTCAAACCATCGAATTTCTTGAAAATTGGGTGCCAAAAGGTAAATCGCCGATTTGTGGTAACAGTATTGGCCAAGATCGCCGATTCTTATACAAGCATATGCCTGAGCTAGAGCAGTACTTTCATTATCGATACATTGATGTGAGTACTCTTAAAGAACTGACACGCCGTTGGAAGCCTGAAGTGCTGGATGGATTTTCTAAATCAGGCAGTCATCTAGCGCTTGATGATATTCGTGAATCAATCGCGGAACTGCAATATTATCGCCAAACGATTATCAGCATTTAGCTTATCAAGCCTGAGTGGCTTGAAGTTTGTCTAAAACAATCACTTCCGAGTAGAAAAGCGTCAGATTTGGGCGCTTTTTCATCAAACGAAAAAAAAGTTAGTGTTTTTTTGTGGAAGGACTTGCATCACAAAAAAATGCTCTTATAATTCGCAGCCCTGAACGACGGAAACGTTGTGAATGCGACACTAGCTCAGTTGGTAGAGCGCAACCTTGCCAAGGTTGAGGTCACGAGTTCGAACCTCGTGTGTCGCTCCAAATTTAAAGCTGTCATCGTGCTTAACGGTGAAACAATACGGACGCGGGGTGGAGCAGCTTGGTAGCTCGTCGGGCTCATAACCCGAAGGTCGTCGGTTCAAATCCGGCCCCCGCAACCAAATTTCAGGTGTTGTGATTCGCTAGCTCGTCGGGCTCAGCTATTCATAAAATCTAGCGAAGGTCTTTGGTATAAATCAGCCTCGCAACCAATGCGACACTAGCTCAGTTGGTAGAGCGCAACCTTGCCAAGGTTGAGGTCACGAGTTCGAACCTCGTGTGTCGCTCCAAATTTATAGGCTTTCATCATGCCTTGAATGATGAATACGGACGCGGGGTGGAGCAGCTTGGTAGCTCGTCGGGCTCATAACCCGAAGGTCGTCGGTTCAAATCCGGCCCCCGCAACCAAATGCGACACTAGCTCAGTTGGTAGAGCGCAACCTTGCCAAGGTTGAGGTCACGAGTTCGAACCTCGTGTGTCGCTCCAAATTTATAGGCTTTCATCATGCCTTGAATGATGAATACGGACGCGGGGTGGAGCAGCTTGGTAGCTCGTCGGGCTCATAACCCGAAGGTCGTCGGTTCAAATCCGGCCCCCGCAACCAATGCGACACTAGCTCAGTTGGTAGAGCGCAACCTTGCCAAGGTTGAGGTCACGAGTTCGAACCTCGTGTGTCGCTCCAGTTTCTCTTTGCAGATATGCAGTTCATATCGTGCTAAACGATGAATCAAGTTACATCCGCTCTTTATAATGCTGAGAAGCATTAACCCCTACAAGTAATGACCAACTTAGCAAAGTGCTAGGTTTCTGTGTCGAATATTACCTCGAGATATCAACAGCGAGTGAAAGCTTTATCCTAGTTATGGTTAAGGTCGCCTTTGCTTAGGCTGTTAACAGACTTATCCACATTTATGTTTCTGTGGATAACTTGGTGTATAAACTTATAAATCTAGATTGACTCGTCTCAAGATTAAAGATCATTTTGTTTCAATGGAATGACACTTATCTAGTGGGTTTTTATTAAGGTGTTGTTTTTTAAGGTTTTTGTTGGTTTTTTTCTTATGGGTAGGTAAAAGCTATATGATCATTAAGTGATTGTTTTTTGATCCTAGTCATTTATTGAGTTTGTGGCTAACTTTCATAAAATATACCAAACAGTGACTAGTTTACTTTTTTTTCCACACATTGATTTTTTTTAGAAGTAAATCAAAAAAACAACGCTAAATGATGAAATTCTTAAGCATCCCTAGGAAGTCCCTTCTCAACAATCCGAATTAGTCTATTCTTTTTAGTTTGCTCAGAAGTTACTGTGCGCGGAAGTTGGGCACGTTGCTCTGTTAAAGCCCAATTAATATGCTCATCCAGTAGCTCGCTGATGCCTAATCTTGACTCTAGAACCTCAATAATTTCAATAGAATAAGGCGCATTTCCCAAAGCAATGGAGATATTGCGTAACCATTGAACGTGTCCGATACGTCGAATAGCCGAGCCTTCCATGTATTTTAGAAACTCGTTTTCACTCCACTGAAACAAAGTAACCAAATTGGCATTTGCTAGACTGTCACGGCGATGGAAGTCATCTTGCTGTGTTAAATCAGAGAATCGATTCCAAGGACAAACGAGCTGGCAATCATCGCAGCCATAGATACGGTTTCCCATTGCTTTTCTATATTGCTCTGGAATCACACCATCAAATTCAATGGTTAGGTAAGAAATGCATCGTCTAGCATCAACAACAGCATCATCAACAATGGCATTGGTAGGGCACGAAGTAATGCATGCTCGGCACTTTCCGCATTGGTCTTCTTGTGGAGTATCGATTGGCAGTGGAATATCGACTAATAACTCACCTAGAAAAAACCATGATCCTGACTCTTTATCTAGTATTAAGGAGTGTTTTCCAATCCAGCCTAGCCCAGCTTTTTGAGCCAGTGGACGTTCTAGAATAGGTGCAGAGTCGACAAATGGGCGGTAACCAAGTTGTTCCACTTCTTGTTCAATCTTCTGTCCGAGTTTCTTTAGTTGATTGCGGATTAACTTATGGTAATCACGCCCTAACGCATAGCGGCTAATGTAGGCTTGGTTTGGATCACTGAGGTTTGAAGCGAATTGAGCTTCAGGTGGAAGGTAATCCATTCGAACACTGATGACTCTAATAGTGCCAGGAAGGAGCTCTGCAGGACGTGCTCTCATCATTCCGTGCCTTTCCATCCAATCCATACTGCCATGATAGCCAGCGTCTAACCATCTCTGCAGTTCGGCTTCGTGGTTTGATAAATCAACATCGCAGATCCCTGCTTTTTGAAATCCAAGTTCAGTAGCCCAAACTTTTATTTGTTCGGCGAGTTGTTGATAGTTCATAGCGATGGCACTCAGCGAAAGGGGGCGGAATCTTACAAGATCTTATGGCTAGGTTCTAGCTAAGTATGATCGATTAATCGTCACTATTTACGATTATTTTGCTTTAACTTACACAAGAGATCTTGTCTCTCAATTCTAACCCGGTTTACTATTCCTGTTCTTTTGATTTTTATATAGTCATTTTTAGTAATTTCGAGAATTCAATTCATGAGCACAAAACAATTTACACTAGTCGATGAACAAGCAACGATTGAAATGGGGACAGCACTTGCTGCTATTTGCTCTCAGCAAACCACCATTTATTTGCATGGCGACTTAGGGGCTGGAAAAACGACGTTCAGTCGTGGTTTTGTGCGTGCTCTTGGTCATGCTGGCAATGTCAAAAGCCCAACGTATACCTTGGTAGAACCTTACCAATTGGATAAGTGGCAGGTGTACCACTTCGATCTTTATCGTTTGGCTGATCCAGAAGAACTGGAGTTTATGGGAATTCGTGATTACTTCACACCGGATGCTATTTGCTTAGTTGAGTGGCCAGAAAAAGGCGCTGGGCTTCTGCCGCAACCAGATCTTGATATTGAACTTCGTTACGATGGTGAGCAGCGTGTTGCCTTGCTTGCTGCGAATAATGATTACGGACGTTCATTGCTAAATCAATTGGAGTTAAATTGATCATCAAACCTATACGGGCTGTATTACTTTTTTTCGCCCTTGCTCTTTCTATATTGCCTTCTGTTGTTTCAGCTAATGCGCTGGAAGGGCTTAGGGTTTGGCCTTCACCTGATGAAACTCGAGTGGTGATCGACCTCAGTTCAGAGGCTGACTATAGCTACTTTACGTTGAGTAGCCCAAGTCGTTTAGTTGTCGACCTTAAGCAAACGACTTTGAAAACCAAACTGCCTTTGAATGTGGCGGACAGCCCGGTGCTATCCAAAATTCGTAAAAGCTCGCCTCCAAACAAATCGACTTATCGTTTGGTCTTTGAGCTTAAAACTAAAGTTTCACCACAACTGTTTAAGCTCGCCCCAACGCCTGGTGGTCAGTACGGTCACCGCTTAGTGATCGATTTGCCACACAGTGCGAAGAAATCGACTACTCCTGTTGCCAGCAAGCCTTCTAGCAAAACGCAGGTGAGTAAAGATGCGTCACAGCTACTTGGTACTGCCGATATTATTGTCGCGATTGATGCTGGGCACGGTGGTGAAGACCCAGGCTCTATCGGCCCATCGAAGAAATATGAAAAGCATGCAACCTTAGCGATTTCTAAGAAAATTGCAGCGCACATCAATGCCATTCCGGGTATGAAAGCAGTATTAACGCGTAATGGCGATTACTTTGTGAATTTAAATAAACGCTCAGAGATCGCTCGTCGTAATAAAGCCCACTTATTAATGTCGATACACGCAGATGGATTTCATACACCTCAACCGCGAGGTGGTTCGGTATTCGTGTTGAATACTAAGCGTGCCAATTCTGAAATTGCTCGCTGGGTAGAAAACCATGAGCAACAATCCGAGTTATTAGGTGGAGCGGGGCAGGTGCTGGCCAAAAACACTACTGACCGTAACGTGAGCCAAACATTATTGGACCTGCAGTTTAGCCACTCACAAAAAGAAGGCTATAAGCTCGCGACTAAAATTCTTGGAGAAATGACGCGTGCAGGGGTGAAGCTGCATAAGAAGGAGCCAGTAAACGCGAGCCTTGCAGTACTTAAGTCGCCAGATATTCCATCGGTATTAGTTGAAACAGGGTTCATTACCAACCCAACTGAAGAAAGGCTGCTGTTCCAGCGAAGTCACCAAGATAAGCTGGCACGAGCGTTAACCAAAGCGGTTGTACAATACTTTGAGGCTAACCCTCCAGAAGGGACTCTGTTTGCTAATCGTGGCAAAGTGAAAAAGCACAAGGTCCAGCGCGGAGAGTCACTCTCTGTTATTGCTAAAAAGTACGGCACTTCAACTAGCAAGCTGATGCAAACTAACAACTTAAAAAGTTCGAGCCTAGCGATTGGTCAGGTATTAACGATTCCAGGTGCTGCCTCTGCAGTGTATGTTCCTGTTGCCAAGAACCCTGTTGAAACCAAGACATTGACTCATGTTGTTAAGTCGGGAGAGTACTTAGGTAAGATAGCCAGTAAGTATAAAGTTACGGTGGCGTCGATTAAGCGAGAGAACAACCTTAAATCAGATACGCTCAGGTTAGGTCAGAAACTTAAGATAACCGTTAGCTTGAAAGATCTTCCTGTTAGGAAGCATAAAGTACAGCGAGGGGAATTTTTGGGTAAGATTGCAAATCGATATGGCGTTTCGGTTAATAGCATTCGTCAAGCCAACAAACTTCGTTCAGATGAACTGGCTATTGGCCAAGTCCTGATCATTCCAAACAAGTAGCAATACCCAGTGGCACGACAATGACGATAAAGATCCTTCCAGCTCGTTTAGCCAACCAAATAGCCGCAGGTGAAGTGGTAGAGCGCCCTGCATCGGTGGTTAAAGAGCTGGTCGAGAACAGTTTAGACTCCGGTGCAACTCGAATCGATATTGATATCGAGAAAGGCGGAGCGAAACTGATCCGTATTCGAGATAACGGCAAAGGCATTGTTAAAGAGGAGTTGGGCTTAGCGCTCAGCCGCCATGCGACATCAAAGATCCACACTTTAGATGATCTTGAGGCGATAGTGAGTTTAGGCTTTCGTGGGGAAGCGTTAGCCAGTATTAGCTCAGTAAGCCGTTTGACGATGACTTCACGACCTGCAACTCAGGATCAGGCTTGGTCGGCTTACAGTGAAGGCCGCGAGATGGAAGTGAAGATCCAACCTGCTGCCCACCCTATTGGTACATCAGTCGAAGTATTGGATCTGTTCTTCAATACTCCGGCAAGACGCAAGTTCTTGCGTACAGAGAAAACTGAGTTTACTCATATTGATGAGTTGCTTAAGCGTATTGCATTAAGCCGGTTTGATGTGACGATTAATCTGCGCCATAACGGCAAGATGATTCGTCAGTACAGAGCAGCAAAAAACGAGCTTCAAGCAGAGAAACGAATCGCGGCAGTGTGTGGCAATGCGTTTGTTCGTAATATGTTGAAGATAGAGTTGGATCATCAAGGCCTTAAATTGCATGGCTGGATCTCCACTCCAGAGGGAGCTCGTGCGCAAAGCGATCTTCAATACTGCTATGTGAACGGTCGTATGATGCGCGACAAATTGATCAATCATGCCATTCGGCAAAGTTACGAAACGAGCTTAAGAGCAGATCAATTTGCCACCTATGTATTGTTTATTGAAATTGATCCACACCAAGTAGATGTGAACGTTCATCCGGCGAAGCATGAAGTTCGTTTCCATCAAGCGAGGTTAGTGCATGATTTCATTTATCAAGCGTTGAGCGATGCCCTAGTACAGAGCGCTCATATTGAAACGCCTCAAGTTCCTCAGTCTGCTTTTCATCAAGCGGCAGAGAGCGTTTCACCGGAGTCTAGTGCGCAGCCGTCTACGGCAACGTTTCAACACAGTGATTCTCCAGGACATACTGCTCAGGAAGCGAGTAATCAAGGTCATAGTGCTCAGGTACACCACGGAGAAAGTGGCCGTACTGATGCTTATAACGATGTTGAACAGCGTGTATTTCAAGCGATTGAAAATACCCCTGCATACCCTCGCAAACGAGAAGTAGCAGAGTCCAAGCCTGCTTTTTCGGTTAACGAAACTTCGGCGCGCAGTGAATGGATAGAGACGGCTAAACCAAACAAGCCACTGTCATCTAAGCAGCAAGAAGGATATTCTGCTCCAGCGCCAAGTAAGCAAGAAGTCAGAGCTTACAATGAGCTTATGCAAACGCCTGACTTTGGTTCTGAGCTAACTAGCAAACCTGACAAATCAAGTGGCTCTCAACCAATAGGTACACATGATGAGAAGGTGGAAACCTTAGGCAAAGCGATTGCTGTATCCCATAGCCAATACTTAGTCATGGGGTCAAAGCATGGCGTGGCACTGGTATCACTCGCTAAAGCGGAGTGGCTGAGAACTCGCGGGCAGTTAGAAACAGGTATAGAAGCGCTAAAGTCCCAACCTTTATTGGTTCCGCTCTCCTTGAAGTTAACCACTGATGAGGTGACCCTCATCGAGCAAGCCAGTGAGTTGTTCGGGTTATTTGGGATTGAATTTAAGGCGAGAAATACCTCAACGGTAATGGTTATGGGGGTCCCACAACCTTTGCGACAACAAAACTTGCAAAAGCTGATCCCAGATCTGTTATCTTACGTCGCTTCGTTTGATGATGGTCAGGAAGCAAGCCAGAAGAACGCGCGTTTGTTGGCGGATTGGCTTGCGCAAAACATCACTCAAGTGAAAAGTGACTACACTTTATCCGAAGGAATTCAAATTATTGCGGAACTAGAACAGCTTTGGCACGGTCAACTACCTTTAGATGATCCTAGCTTTGTTCGTCCTGTTAATTTTGAAGCGACCATAGCGGCACTAATGCCATAAACATATAAGTAAACATGAACAAAACACTCCCTTTAGCTCTATTTTTAATGGGGCCAACAGCGTCAGGAAAAACTGATTTGGCTATTCGACTGCGCCAAAAATTTCCTGTAGAGATCATCAGTGTGGATTCTGCCCTGATTTACAAAGGGATGGATATCGGAACAGCAAAACCTGATGAGAAAGAGTTGGAGCTTGCTCCACATCAGTTGATTGACATTCTCGACCCGAGTGAAGCCTATTCAGCAGCAGATTTTCGTCGGGATGCACTTGAAGCAATGAACAACATTGTTGCACAGGGCAAGATCCCCCTACTAGTGGGGGGGACGATGCTGTATTACAAAGCGTTGCTAGAAGGGTTGTCTCCGCTTCCGGCTGCAGATGTAGCTATTCGTCAGCAAATTGAGCAAGAAGCTGCCGAGTTAGGTTGGGGAGCATTACACGATCAACTGAAGGAAATAGATCCTGTTTCAGGCGCAAGAATTCACCCTAATGATCCACAAAGATTATCAAGGGCATTGGAAGTTTATCGAATTTCGGGTAAAACTCTTACTGAGCTGACTGAAACCAAAGGTGAAAGCCTGCCGTTTCGTGTAAAACAGTTTGCAATAGCTCCCAAGGAAAGGGCTGAGCTCCATCGTCGAATTGAACTGCGTTTTGACAAAATGATCGAAGCGGGATTTGAAGAAGAAATGAAGGCGTTGTACGCCAGAAAGGATCTTCACCCTGATTTACCGTCTATTCGTTGTGTCGGGTATCGACAGATGTGGGACTATTTGGATGGGAACTGTACATTGGACGAAGCGATTTTTCGTGGAGTTTGTGCGACCCGTCAATTGGCCAAGCGTCAGATCACCTGGTTACGCAGCTGGGATGATTTAACTTGGTTAGATAGTGAAAACATTGAACAAGCGCTAGAAACTGTATCGAATGCAATAGCATCTGATTAAGTTAGCTGTGTATAATGTGATCGCTTTTGCGTGCATGTGCCCTGTGAAGGATTCGTTACTTGAAAAATGTTGGTATTGCCTTCATTAAAGAGTAACAACGGGGTGATTATTATTCGTTTAGCTCAGATGCAAAGGCTGCACCAAAATATTTGCACTAAACCACTAGCTAAATAATTACAACAAAATACAAATAAGGAAAATAAAAATGGCTAAGGGGCAATCTCTACAAGACCCATTCTTAAATGCACTTCGTCGCGAGCGCATTCCAGTATCTATTTACTTGGTTAACGGTATTAAACTTCAGGGTCAGATCGAGTCGTTCGATCAATTTGTGATCCTACTTAAGAACACAGTAAATCAAATGGTATACAAGCACGCGATCTCAACAGTCGTGCCTGCTCGTGCTGTTAGCCACCACAGCGGCGATCGCCCTCAAGCAGATCGTCCACAAGAGAAATCTGAAGATTAATTCTCTACTACCAATCATCATAAGGAGTTGGTTGCTTGTTTGACCGTTATGAAGCCGGTGAGCGAGCCGTACTTGTTCATATCAACTTCACGCAAGAGGGTGAGTGGGAAGACTTAAGCGAATTTGAAATGCTTGTGTCTTCTGCAGGAGTGTCGTCACTGCAAGTGATTACTGGCAGTCGTCAGTCTCCTCACCCTAAATACTATGTTGGAGAAGGTAAAGCTCAGGAAATTGCACAAGCTGTTCAGTTAGCGGGTGCAGATATAGTGATCTTTAATCATGCTCTTTCCCCTGCCCAAGAACGTAACCTAGAAGCTCTGTGTAAATGCCGAGTATTAGATCGTACCGGTTTGATACTGGATATATTTGCTCAGCGTGCTCGAACGCACGAAGGTAAATTACAGGTCGAGCTTGCTCAACTACGCCATATATCCACCCGCCTTATTCGCGGTTGGACTCACCTAGAGAGGCAGAAAGGCGGTATTGGTTTACGTGGACCAGGTGAAACACAGTTAGAGACGGATCGACGTCTACTGCGTGATCGTATTAAAGCTATCTTGCGTCGACTTGAAAAAGTGGCCAAGCAGCGAGAGCAAGGTCGTCGTGCTCGAAACCGAGCTGAAATACCGACAGTATCATTAGTCGGTTATACCAATGCGGGAAAATCGACATTATTTAACCGTATTACTGAAGCTGGCGTGTATGCCGCCGATCAATTATTTGCGACACTGGATCCTACTTTACGTAAGATCGAACTTGCGGATGTTGGACCGGCAATTTTGGCAGATACGGTGGGCTTCATTCGTCACTTGCCACATGACTTAGTGGCTGCATTTAAAGCAACGTTACAAGAAACTCAGGAAGCTGACATTTTGTTACATGTTGTTGATGCGAGTGATGACCGTTTTCGTGAGAACATTCAAGCTGTTCATGACGTGCTAGAAGAGATCGATGCGCACGAAGTGCCGACGCTCGTCATCATGAACAAGATTGATAATCTAGAAGACCAGAAACCCCGAATTGAGCGAGACGAAGAAGGCGTGCCGCGAGCTGTGTGGGTTTCAGCAATGGAAGGTTTGGGTATTGAACTGCTTTTTGAAGCATTGACGGAACGTCTTGCGAGTCAGATGGTTCAGTACCGACTGCGTATACCTCCCCTGCATCAAGGGCGCATACGTAGCACATTCTTCAAAATGAAATGTATTCAACGAGAAGAATATGACCAGGAAGGTAACCTGTTGATCGATGTTCGAATGCAACAGGTAGATTGGTCTAGACTTGAAAAAAGAGAAGAGGCAGTTTTATGTGACTTTATAGTTACTTAAAGGACTGCTACAGTATAACGTCATATCTAATGATGGAGCTTTCTAATGGCGTGGAATGAGCCTGGTAACAACAACGGCAACAATGGCCGCGATAATGACCCTTGGGGTAATAATAATCGTGGTAACAAAGGTGGCCGTGATCAAGGGCCGCCAGATTTAGACGAAGTATTTAACAAACTGAGTCAAAAGCTGGGTGGCAAGTTTGGTAATAAGGGTGGCAAAGGCCCATCTATTGGCAATGGTGGGGCACTAGGATTTGGTGTCATCGCAGCGATTGCCGTAGCAATTTGGTTCTTTGCAGGCTTCTATACCATTGGTGAAACAGAACGTGGTGTGGTTACTCGTTTAGGTAAGTTTGATCGCATCGTCGATCCAGGCCTGAACTGGCGCCCTCGTTTTATCGATGAGTACGAACCGGTTAATGTTCAATCTATCCGTTCATTGCGTGCATCTGGTCTAATGCTGACTAAAGATGAAAACGTAGTAACAGTTGGTATGGACGTTCAATACCGTGTTGCTGACCCATACAAATACTTGTACCGAGTAACAAATGCTGACGATAGCTTACGTCAAGCGACTGACTCTGCACTACGTGCTGTGATTGGTGACTCCCTAATGGATAGCATCCTAACAAGTGGTCGTCAGCAAATCCGCCAAAGCACACAAGAAACGCTAAATCAAATTATCGATGGCTATGATATGGGCTTAGTGATTGTGGATGTGAACTTCCAATCAGCGCGTCCACCAGAGCAAGTGAAAGATGCATTTGATGATGCAATCGCGGCGCGAGAAGATGAAGAGCGTTTTGAACGTGAAGCTGAAGCTTACCGTAACGATATTCTACCGAAAGCGACGGGTCGTGCTGAACGTTTGAAGAAAGAAGCACTTGGTTACTCTGAGCGCGTAGTGAACGAAGCATTTGGTCAAGTCGCTCAGTTTGAAAAGCTGCTACCTGAATATCAAGCGGCTCCAGAGGTTACTCGTAACCGTCTATACCTAGACACAATGGAGCAGGTTTACTCAAGTACGTCGAAAGTGTTGATTGATTCTGAATCGAGCGGCAACCTACTTTACTTGCCAATCGATAAGCTAGCAGGTCAGGAAGGTAAAACTCAGACTAAACGTAGCACTAAGTCTTCATCAGCATACGACAAAATTGAACTTGAGTCGCAAGGCACTGAGACAAGCAATGATTCACAATCTCGTTCTACTGGTTCACGTCAAGGGAGATATTAAGAATGCGTAAGTTAATGATCCCTGTATTGGCAGTAACGATTGTACTATTGCTAATGTCGGTATTCGTGATTCAAGAAGGCGAGCGCGGTATGGTAATCCGATTCGGCCGTGTTCTTGATGACAATGGTGTGTCGAAGATTTATGAGCCTGGCTTGCACTTCAAAATGCCTTTGTTTGACCGTGTGAAGACACTTGATGCACGTATCCAAACGATGGATGGACGTTCTGACCGCTTCGTAACGTCAGAGAAAAAAGACGTTATCATCGATACCTATGTAAAGTGGCGTATCTCTGATTTCGGGCGTTTCTACCTAACTACTGGTGGCGGTAACGTACTAACAGCTGAAGCGCTTCTTGAGCGTAAGGTAACAGACGTACTTCGTTCTGAAATCGGTGCACGTGAAATCAAACAGATTGTATCGGGCCCTCGTAATAGAGATGTATTACCAGAGAGCATCGACAGTGAAGAAGTCGCGACTGAAGCTGCGAAAGAAGCACTAGAGATTGATGGTGAGCGCGACAAGATCATGGAAAATGTTCTTGCGGGCACAACAGATAGTGCACTGGAAGATTTAGGTGTGGAAATTGTCGACTTCCGTATGAAGAAGATTAACCTGCCAGATGAAATCAGTGAGTCTATCTACCGTCGTATGCGTGCAGAGCGTGAATCTGTAGCGCGTAAGCACCGCTCTCAAGGTCGTGAGCGTGCGGAAGTTATCCGTGCACAAGCTGAACTTGAAGTCGCAACCGTCCTTGCTGAAGCTGACAAAACAGCTCGTGTAACACGAGGTGAAGCAGACGCTAAAGCAGCGAAGATTTACTCTGATGCCTACAACAAAGATCCTGAGTTCTTTAGCTTCATGCGTTCTTTGAAAGCCTATGAGAAATCGTTCAGTGAGAAGAGTGATATCCTAGTATTGGATCCGAAGAGTGACTTCTTCCAGTACATGAATAACGCTTCTGGCGCAGCTGCAAAATAATCTCAGCACTAGTAACAATAAAGGCCCCTAATCTTAGGGGCCTTTATTTTTTGATTAAATATATAGAGGTAATAATGTCGAACTCAATTTGGCTAGCGATCGGCTTAGTGTTGATTGTTGAAGGGCTAGGGCCTTTGATTGCGCCTAATGGCTGGCGAAACATGGTCGCTCAGTTGAGTGAGTTACCGGATAATCTATTGCGTCGAGTTGGTGGTTGCTTGGTCGTTGCGGGAGCTGTGATTGCCTATATCTTTGGTTAGGCAATCACCTGAGAACTCGATTAATAATGAGGTGGCGGTGTTTCTTCAGATGGATCGGCCAAGTTTGAAGTATCCATGTTTTTAATCTTACCCGCGACGTACTTCATTTGGTCTTGCATTTTACCTATCAGCAATTGTTGCTCACTCAGCGCACTGTTGAGCTCATCAATAGTCTGTTCTTGGAAAGCCAGTTGACACTCTAGGTCGTTAATTCGGTTTTCAAGAGCTTGAATTGTCTTTTCAGTCATTTAATTTCCACGCCTGTGCAATACCAGCGGATGTGCCAGAGATAACACGTTGCTGGTGGTCGAATGCTGCATCATACACTACCGCACGCGGTGGGCGAGCATCTTTTAATGGTTCGGCTTCAAAGCCCTCTATTCGTTTGCCTGTTTGGGTCTCCCAAACATGGATACGGCTGGAAGGAGTACCAGTAACTAAGTACTGGCCATCATCTGAAAAGCGGGCGCTGGAGAAGATCAGCTGTCGAGATAAGCTCTTAAGCTGGCTAATCTGTTCTCCTGTCTTTAAGTCCCAGATGATTGCCTGATTACCGCCGTCGGATGTAAACGCATATAAGCCATCTCTTTGTAGTGCGACTCGATTGATACGCTGTTCATGTTCAAAGGTGCGTATTATCAGCCCTGTTTCGGTGTCCCATAGATAGGCTGTGTAGTCGTTGCCTCCTGACAGCGCGTATTTTCCATTTGGGGAAAGAGCGACAGAATTGACTTTTTCTTGGTGTGCAAGGAACTCAAGTCGTCGTCCGGTGACTAAGTTTACGTAAATTGCTTTGCCATTGGATAAGCCGAGTATGACTTGCTCTCCATTGCTGGAGATATCGACGTCTCGAATCAACCCGTCAGAGATAGACCAAAGCCCTTCAGCTTGAGTCCAAGACAGATCCCAGACCGCAAAGTTGATTTGGCTGGCAGTGATGGCATAGCGGCCATTATCTGATATTCGGATTCTTGATACGGTATTGGCTTGCTGGTCTTGTTCACCAAGTTTCGCGAGTAGTTGGTTCTGGGCTAGGTCCCACAGAACAAGGTGCTGGGACTTAGAATAAATTAACGCAAAGCGAGCGTCTCTGCTGAGCGCAAAGCTAGTTGTTCCTTTTGGTTCTAACTCCCAACGTTGGTCATCGTTACTGGAGAAAAAGCATCCATTTAACGTAACGATGACAAATAACAATGCAATTGCATGAAAAATATTTCGCATCAAGTCTAATTATCCGCTTGGTGTTTAAAGACAATCTGTAAACATATAGCTATATTGGTACAACTGAGTCGTACGTACCAGTCATAAAAATGATATTTATGTATAACGACAGAAGGTTAGCCTACAAATTGGAGAATAAAATGAAATCGATGTTTAAAGTGTCACTGCTTGCGGCAACAGTATTGTTAGCAGTCGGCTGTCAAAAAGAAGAAGAGCCAAAAGCCGAAGTGGCACCAGCAGCTGAACAAACTCAAGCTGAAACAGGTAAAACGGTTCATTTTAAATCGGACGATGACAAAGCAGCATATGCAATTGGTGTATCGTTTGCTAATTACCTAAGCACTAGCATTGAAAAGCCAAGCGAAATTGGCATCGATCTAAACAAAGATTTGGTTCTTAAAGGTATCGAGCATGTATTTGCTGGTAACCCAGAGCTGAATGAAGAAGAAACTCGTGCTGCACTAGAAGCGCTGGACAAGCGTGTTGCTGAAACAATGCAAGCGCAAGCTGCTGAAAAAGCGGCTGAAGCGAAAAAGGCAGGTGATGATTACCGCGCCGATTTTGAAAAACAAGAAGGCGTAAACAAAACTGAAACTGGTCTACTTTATCAAGTAATGACTCCAGCAGAAGGTGAGCAGCCTAAAGATACTGATACTGTTCAAGTACATTACAAAGGTACTCTAATCGACGGTACTCAGTTTGACAGTTCTTACGATCGTGGTGAGCCGGCTACTTTCCCTCTAAACCGCGTTATTCCGGGTTGGACTGAAGGTGTTCAGCTAATGCCAGTGGGTTCTAAGTTCAAGTTTGTTATCCCACCAGAGCTAGCTTACGGCGAGCAAGACACTCCAACAATTCCAGCAAACTCGACACTAGTATTCGAAGTTGAACTGCTTAAAATTGATAACGGAACAGAAACGGCTACGCAATAATCGCAGCTAAAAGTTTCATCAATTTCAAAGGCCTGACTCTGTCAGGCCTTTTTTGTTATCGTGATGTTTGTCTTGATAACTTGTTTTATATCACTAGAACGTCACTTAGCTTGATCTTCAATTCAAAATTTCTGATAAACTTACACCAATTTGTTGATTTTTCGCTCTAAGGCTAGATAAAAGTGACAACTACAGAAACAATAAATGCAGACATGTTGCTCGAAATGGAATCTGTCAATGTGATGCCATTTAGCGAGCACGATAAAATTATTCTTAAATCTTACGAAGCCGTGGTTGATGGCATTGCTAGCCTCATCGGTCCGTTTTGTGAGATTGTTCTTCACTCGCTTGAAGATCTCAATACATCGGCGATTAAAATTGCTAACGGTGAAAACACTGGCCGTCAGGTTGGTTCTCCAATTACAGACTTAGCGCTTAAGATGTTGAAAGACATCGAAGGCTCTGAGCGTAACTTCTCGCGTTCGTACTTTACCCGCGCAAAAGGCGGCGTATTAATGAAGTCGATCACCGTTGCTATTCGTAACGGCGAAAACCGCGTGATTGGTCTGCTTTGTATCAACGTCAACCTTGATGCGCCTTTCTCTCAAGTGCTGCAATCGTTCATGCCAACGCAAGAAGCGAAAGAAGCGGCGTCTTCTGTTAACTTCGCAAGCGATGTTGAAGAACTCGTAGACCAAACGGTTGAGCGCACGATCGAAGAGATCAACGCCGACAAATCTGTGTCCAACAATACCAAGAACCGCCAAATCGTGATGGAGCTATACGATAAAGGTATCTTTGATATTAAAGATGCCATCAACCGTGTTGCAGACCGATTGAACATCTCTAAACACACAGTTTATCTCTACATTCGTCAGCGTAAGACCGAGGACGAATAAGCGTGAGCCAGCTAACTTACTCGCTGGTGGTCAATGGCCCTGTCTATGGCAGCCAATCGGCTCGCAGTGCATACCAATTTGCTCAAGCAGTCATCGAAAAAGGACATGTCATCAAGAGCGTGTTTTTTTATCAGGACGGTGTGACCAATGGCACTGCATTGAGTGTGCCAGCAAACGATGAGTTCAACCTCACTAAAGCTTGGCAGTCAATGGCGCAGCAACATGATATACGTCTCGAGACATGCGTTGCCGCAGCTTTACGGCGTGGTATTCTCAGTGAAGACGAAGCAAATCAGCACGGCCTTGCACAGCACAATTTGGCGGCTGGGTTTGAACAGGCTGGGTTGGGGAGTTTAGCTGAAGCTATGTTAACCCAAGATCGAGTAGTGCAGTTTTGAGTCAACTAACTTATCTATTTCGCAGTGCACCACATGGACGCAATTCGGGCCGAGAAGGTGTCGATGCGCTTCTGGCTGCATCAGCATACTGTGAAGATATCACAGTGCTGTTTATTGGCGATGGCGTGTACCAATTGCTATTAGGGCAAGATCCTAGTGGGGTTTTGAGCAAGGACTATGCACCGATGCTCAAACTATTCGATTTGTACGATATAGAGCACGTGTATGTCTGCGCAGAGTCGCTTTCGGAGCGTGGCCTAGCTCAAGCAGATCTGGTCATAGAAGCTGAAGCATTAACTCGACAACAACTGCAAATTAAATTGCAGCAAGCCGGTAAACTACTGTCTTTCTGAGGAAGCTATGTTACATATCATCAAATCCATTTCAGCATTAGACGACATGCTCGCGCTTTATGCTGCAGAAGATGACGTGTTGTTGGTCGAAGATGCCGTCTATGTGGTCAACCCTCAGCATCAAGCCTTTAATCGTGTTAAAGGGCTGTCTTTGTTTGCTCTACAGAGTGACTTAGAAGCAAGAGGTATCGCTAATCGAGTGAGCCCGTCGGTATCTGTCGTCAGCTATGCTGGCTTTGTCGATTTAACAGCAAAACAACACAACTCACTGACTTGGGATTAACCTACTTTTCCTGCCAATGTGGCTTTACGGACTAATTGCTCTTATTGAACAAAAAAGATCCGTATATTTCTTGACACACCTCTCACTGCTGCATAGAATTTTGCGTCCCTAACTGCAATGGCGGTTTGGGATAGATTTTTCACAAAGCTTACTTTTAAGTAAATTTCAGGAGCTAGTTAATGGCAACTATTAACCAGTTGGTACGTAAGCCTCGTGCAAAGCAAGTTGTTAAAAGCAACGTGCCTGCACTAGAAGCGTGTCCACAAAAACGTGGTGTATGTACTCGTGTTTACACTACTACACCTATAAAACCTAACTCGGCACTACGTAAAGTATGTCGTGTACGTCTAACTAACGGTTTCGAAGTAACTTCGTACATCGGCGGTGAAGGTCACAACCTTCAAGAGCACAGTGTTGTTCTAATCCGTGGCGGTCGTGTAAAAGACCTTCCGGGTGTTCGTTACCACACAGTTCGCGGCGCACTAGACTGTGCTGGCGTTAACGACCGTAAGCAAGGTCGTTCTAAGTACGGTGTTAAGCGTCCAAAATCTTAATGGTATCCGTTAAGTAAGGCCAAACACTAAATTAATTTTAATTTTTGAAGAAACTGAAAAGTTTTGGATAACCTGAAGAAGACAACGGAGAAAATCCATGCCACGTCGTCGCGTCATCGGTCAGCGTAAGATCCTTCCAGATCCTAAATTCAAATCTGAATTGCTGGCAAAATTCGTTAACATCCTAATGGTTGACGGTAAAAAATCTACTGCAGAGAAAATTGTTTACACTGCACTAGACACTATGGCTGAGAAATCTGGTAAAGATCACTTAGCAGTATTCGAAGAAGCTCTTGAAAATGTTCGCCCAGCGGTAGAGGTTAAATCTCGCCGTGTAGGTGGTTCAACTTACCAAGTACCTGTAGAAGTACGTCCGGTTCGCCGTAACGCACTTGCTATGCGTTGGGTAGTTGAAGCTGCGCGTAAGCGTGGTGAAAAATCTATGGCTCAACGCCTAGCTGCTGAAATGCTAGATGCGTCTGAGAACAAAGGTACTGCGGTTAAGAAACGTGAAGACGTTCACCGCATGGCTGACGCTAACAAAGCGTTCGCACATTACCGCTGGTAATACCTTTATAGTGCTGCAAGGTTCCTTGCAGCACTTCTTTAGTTCCTATGCGTATGCTAGGAACTATTGCTATTTCTAGAGGGGGGCTTTTTTAGCAACCAGTCTGGGTATAGCAATAGTCCCTAAGTCTCTAAGTAAAGAGGATTCAACCGTGGCTCGTAAAACTCCTATTGAGCGCTACCGTAATATCGGTATTGTTGCTCACGTAGATGCAGGTAAAACAACCACAAGTGAACGTATTCTGTTCTATACCGGTCTCTCTCATAAAATCGGCGAAGTTCACGATGGTGCAGCAACCATGGACTGGATGGAGCAAGAGCAAGAACGTGGTATCACAATCACTTCAGCAGCAACTACTACGTTTTGGCGTGGTATGGAAGCGCAATTCCCAGATCACCGTATCAACATTATCGACACTCCTGGACACGTAGACTTTACTATCGAAGTAGAACGCTCTTTGCGTGTTCTTGATGGTGCAGTGGTTGTGTTCTGTGGCTCATCAGGTGTTGAACCTCAATCAGAGACAGTATGGCGTCAAGCTGATAAGTACCACGTCCCACGTATGGTTTTCGTTAACAAAATGGACCGTACAGGCGCAGACTTCCTGCGTGTCATTGAACAGATTAAGGATCGCTTAGGTGCGACACCTGTTCCTATTCAATTGAACATTGGTGCTGAAGAAAACTTCCAAGGCGTTGTCGATCTCATCAAGATGAAGGCAATTAACTGGAACGAAGCTGATCAAGGCATGACGTTCACATACGAAGATATCCCAGCAGACATGCAAGAAATGGCTGAGGAATATCGTACAGAGCTTATTGAAGCAGCGGCGGAAGCCTCTGAAGAGCTAATGGACAAATACCTCGAAGAAGGTGAATTGTCTGAAGCAGAGATCAAACAAGGCCTTCGTACTCGTACCCTTAATAACGAAATTGTACTTGCTACCTGTGGTAGTGCGTTCAAAAACAAAGGTGTACAAGCAGTTCTTGACGCAGTAGTCGATTTCCTTCCGTCTCCGGTTGATGTTCCTGCAATTAAAGGTATCGACGAAGATGAGAACGAAGTAGAGCGTCATGCTGACGACAACGAACCGTTTTCTGCACTTGCATTTAAGATCGCAACTGACCCATTCGTTGGTACTTTAACCTTTATCCGTGTTTATTCAGGTGTGGTTGAGAGTGGAAAAACCGCTTACAACTCGGTGAAGAAGCAACGTGAACGCCTAGGGCGCATTGTTCAAATGCACTCAAATAAGCGTGAAGAAGTCAAAGAAGTACGAGCTGGTGATATCGCAGCCATAATTGGCTTAAAAGAAGTGACTACCGGTGAAACCCTATGTGATCAGAACCATAAGATTGTTCTTGAGCGCATGGAGTTCCCAGATCCAGTTATCCAGATCGTTGTAGAGCCAAGCTCGCAAGCCGATCAAGATAAAATGGCGATTGCGCTGGCGAAGTTGGCTGCAGAAGATCCGTCTTTCCGTGTGGAAACCGACGATGAAACAGGGCAAGTACTGATTTCTGGCATGGGTGAGCTTCACCTAGACATCATTGTCGACCGTTTAAAGCGTGAATTCAGCGTGGCTTGTAATGTGGGTAACCCGCAAGTGGCTTATCGTGAAACGATTCGCGGTTCAGCGAAAGCTGAAGGTAAGTTTATCCGTGAACATGGTGGTAAAGGTCAATACGGTCACGTATGGCTGAAACTAGAGCCATCAGAAGTTGGCGAAGGCTTTGTCTTCGTGAATGAAATTGATGATGGAACTGTACCAAAAGAGTTTATTGCATCAGTCGCGAAAGGCGTTGAAGAGCAAATGAACAATGGTGTGCTTGCTGGCTATCCTGTTCTGGATATCAAAGCTACACTATATGACGGTTCTTACCACGAAACAGATTCAAGTGAGATGGCGTTTACAATCGCTGCCTCTATGGCTTTCAGATCTGGTGCACTTGAAGCGCAACCGGTTCTGCTTGAGCCTATGATGAAAGTTGAAGTAACAACTCCAGAAGACTGGATGGGTGATGTTGTTGGCGATATTAACCGTCGTCGCGGCATCATTGAAGGTATGGACGAGGGGACAGCTGGCCTGAAGATAATTCGTGCACAAGTTCCGTTGTCTGTCATGTTCGGTTACTCAACTGATTTACGTTCTGCGACACAAGGCCGTGCTTCTTACTCTATGGAGTTTAGTGAGTACGCTGAAGTGCCTAACAATGTTGCAAAAGCTATCATTGCAGAGCGTGGTTAATACCCGGATGGGCTAACTGCTAAATAATCGATATTTTTTGGCAGAACGGCTCGACCAAATATTGCGCTAACGCGAGTTGGCGCATAAAATAGCAAATTCTGGCGCGTCTCGATCAATAATGATCGTGGCGAATCATAACTAGGAAGGAACACGATCGTGTCTAAAGAAAAATTTGAACGTACGAAACCGCACGTAAACGTTGGTACTATCGGCCACGTTGACCACGGTAAAACAACTCTAACTGCTGCAATCTGTACTACTCTAGCTAAAGTGTACGGCGGTGAAGCGAAAGACTTCGCATCTATCGATAACGCTCCAGAAGAGCGTGAGCGCGGTATCACAATCGCAACTTCTCACGTTGAGTACGACACTCCAACTCGTCACTACGCACACGTAGACTGTCCAGGACACGCGGATTATGTTAAGAACATGATCACAGGTGCTGCACAGATGGACGGTGGTATCCTAGTTGTAGCTGCGACAGATGGCCCAATGCCACAAACTCGTGAGCACATCCTACTAGGCCGTCAGGTTGGTATCCCATACATCATCGTATTCATGAACAAATGTGACATGGTTGACGATGAAGAGCTACTAGAACTAGTAGAAATGGAAGTTCGTGAACTTCTTTCTGAGTACGAATTCCCAGGTGATGACCTACCAGTAATCCAAGGTTCAGCTCTTGGCGCACTAAACGGCGAGAAGCAATGGGAAGACAAGATCGTTGAGCTTGCAGAAGCACTAGATTCTTACATTCCAGAGCCAGAGCGTGCAGTAGACCAACCGTTCCTACTACCGATTGAAGACGTATTCTCAATCCAAGGTCGTGGTACAGTTGTAACTGGTCGTATCGAGCGTGGTATCCTAACAGTAGGTGACGAAGTAGAAATCGTAGGTATCAAAGATACTACAGTAACTACTTGTACTGGTGTTGAGATGTTCCGTAAGCTTCTAGACGAAGGTCGTGCGGGTGAGAACGTTGGTGCACTTCTACGTGGTACTAAGCGTGACGAAGTAGAGCGTGGTCAAGTATTAGCGGCTCCTAAGTCAATCAACCCACACACTAAGTTTGAGTCAGAAGTATACGTACTTTCTAAAGACGAAGGCGGCCGTCACACTCCATTCTTCAAGGGCTACCGTCCACAGTTCTACTTCCGTACAACGGACGTAACTGGTGACATCACTCTTCCAGAAGGCGTAGAAATGGTAATGCCAGGCGACAACGTTCAAATGACTGTTGAACTAATCGCTCCAATCGCAATGGACGAAGGTCTACGTTTCGCTATCCGTGAAGGTGGCCGTACAGTAGGTGCTGGTGTTGTTGCTAAGATCTTCGATTAATTCTTAGGAATTAATTCGAGATTGCGGTAATCGCATTAAAAAGGGAGGCTTAGGCTTCCCTTTTTTATTTTTGGTTATAAGCGCTAAGCGCACGCTCCGATACTAACTTACTGAAAACCAGTCGATAAAAATCTTCCTTCTACGGTTGTCTTTTCTTTTTTATGCTAAATCTTTGAATCTATGCCGCTGCGCTCTTATGAATATAACTAAATGTTCTGGTTAAATTATCAATACAACTGGTAGCGATAACAATTCTTGTTTATATTTAATTTCGTAAGTTGTATTAGGATTTAGTTGTTATGTATGTTTGTCTTTGTCACGGTATATCTGATAAGAAAATTAGGAAGTTAGCGATAGATGAAGGCATCACAGATATTAGAGGTATCAAGAAGTGTACTGCTTTAGGCAGCCAATGTGGTAAATGCGTGAAGCTAACCAAAGAAATTTTAGCCGAAACTCAATACTTACAAGTGCAAAAAGCAAGCTAACAGCAGCTTTCCTTTTTTGACACCTTCTTATTTGGTTCTACATTTATAAGAGCCAAACAGGAGGGTATTTGTCATGAAAGGCGATCCAATCATTATTCAACACCTCAATAAAATACTCGGCAACGAGCTCGTCGCGATAAACCAATATTTTTTGCATGCTCGCATGTATAAGGACTGGGGCTTAAAACACCTCGCCGATAAGGAATACCATGAGTCGATTGACGAGATGAAGCATGCCGATCACCTCATCGAACGAATTCTGTTTCTTGAAGGACTGCCAAATCTACAAGATTTGGGCAAGTTAATGATCGGGGAAGACACTAAAGAGATGTTAGAGTGCGACCTCAAACTTGAAATGGCCGCAATTCCAGATCTAAAAAATGCCATTGCCTATGCTGAAGACACTCATGATTATGTCTCTAGAGACTTATTCCAAGATATCCTTGAAGATGAAGAAGAGCATGTTGATTGGCTCGAAACACAGTTAGGCTTAATTGACATGACAGGTATCCAAAACTACCTACAAGCTCAGTATGTCGATGAAGACGATGATTAGCTGACCGCATACTCTTTACTATCTATTACTTACAGCCTGCATACTCGAAGCAGGCTGTTTTGTTTTAACTCACATTTTTCTTGCGTAATTTGCTTCCTTTCTGTACTATTCGTGCTCCTTAAAACTCGGTCAATTATCTTTAGTTCCTTGCTTCCTCTGGACGACCGAGCCAATCGTGGAAGCTAATAATCCGTAAGGAGCAAACATGCGTCATTACGAAATCGTATTCATGGTGCACCCAGATCAAAGCGAGCAAGTTGCTGGCATGATCGAGCGTTACACTGGTTCTATCACTGAAGCTGGCGGTACTATCCACCGTCTAGAAGACTGGGGTCGTCGTCAAATGGCTTACCCAATCAACAAGCTTCACAAAGCTCACTACGTTCTAATGAACGTTGAAGCTGACCAAGCTGTTATCGATGAGCTAGAAACTGCTTTCCGTTTCAACGATGCAGTTCTACGTAACATGATCATGCGTACTAAATCTGCTATCACTGAGCAATCTATCATGCTTAAGCAAAAAGAAGAGCGTGCAGAGCGTGCTCCTCGTCGCGAAGAGCGTACAGAAGCTAAGCCAGAAGCAGCTGCTGAGTAATTGACTTTATGACCAATCGAATGGAGCTCAGCGGCAGCGTCGTAAAGCCTCCGATTCGAAGCCAAAGTCCTAGTGGGATTGAGCACTGCCGCTTTTGGTTAGAGCATCGTTCCACCGTTCTTGAAGCTGATTTACCAAGGCAAGTGTATTGTCGCATGCCAGTCGTTGTCAGCGGGCAGAGGTCAAAAACGTTAACTCAGAATTTAGTTCAAGGTAGTAACATTAAGGTAGGCGGCTTCGTTGCTTATCAGACCGGCCGAAATGGCGTGGGAAAATTAGTGTTGCATGCCGACAACATTACTCAAATTTAAGATCAGGAGATAGCCCATGGCTCGTTTCTTCCGTCGTCGTAAATTCTGCCGTTTCACTGCAGAAGGCGTACAAGAGATTGATTACAAAGACGTAGCAACTCTTAAAAACTACATCACTGAAGCTGGTAAAATCGTACCTAGCCGTATCACTGGCACAAGCGCTAAGTACCAGCGTCAACTAGCTCGCGCTATTAAGCGTTCTCGCTACCTAGCTCTACTACCGTACACTGATAAGCATCAGTAATCGGTCGTTTTATTAAGAAAGAGGATTAAACAATGCAAGTTATTCTACTTGATAAAATCGGTAACCTAGGTGGTCTTGGCGATACAGTTAACGTTAAATCTGGTTACGCTCGTAACTTCCTTATCCCACAGGGTAAAGCAGTTATGGCTACTAAAGGCAACGTTGAAATGTTCGAAGCTCGTCGTGCTGAACTAGAAGCTAAAGTTGCTGAGCAACTAACTGCTGCTGAAGCGCGCGCTGAGAAAGTTAACGCTCTTGAAGCTGTTGTTATCGCTTCTAAAGCTGGTGACGAAGGTAAGCTATTCGGCTCTATTGGTACTCGTGACATCGCTGACGCTATCACAGCGGCAGGCGTTGAAGTTGCTAAGAGCGAAGTTCGTCTTCCTGAAGGCGCTCTACGTAACACTGGTGAGTTCGAAATCAGCATCCAACTTCACTCTGAAGTTTTCGCTGCTATCAACCTACAAGTTGTTGCTGCTGAGTAATCTCAGTACGAGACGAAATCTTCATGCAGAAGATAGTAAAACACCGGCCATTGGCCGGTGTTTTTTTATGGCTGAAGAAAACCTAGAGTACGTTCGACACTTATGTTAAAAGCTGAACAGGATGTTGACTGAAAAAATCGAGTCAGATTTATCCAGCCCTTCAGGAACCTTATCGTGATAGGTCTGATCGTAGCTGAACTTCAATGCAATATGATCAGTGATATCATTAGTAGCGCTTAAATCTAGGTCGGTTCTGGTATTACTGTGACCAGTAACGATAGTTATGTCGGCCGAAAGACTTAAATGCTCGAGCGCTTGCCATGTCGAAGCGATGTTGCCTCGGAAAATACCTTCTTCGACGATATCTGGAAATACGATTTCATCGTCGTCAATTTCATCTAGGTTCGGCTCTTGATAACGAAAGCCTGGGCCCACTTCTACTTCCAACTTGAAGTCATCTGTATAAGAAAACTGGTAACCTAAACCGGCAGAAAGTGTGTAGTCCTTAAAGTAAGCGGTGTATTTAGAATCGTTACCTTGGAAGCTTCCGTATAGGTAAGTTTTGGGGCTTAGCTTATAGTCGCTCTGGATACTATAAGTCGATTGGTTTTTGTCTTCTTCACCATCTTTGTACAAGTTGTAGAAGCGCCACTCACCATTGGTACGATAGCGACCAGACACATACTCAGCATTCATGCGAGTATTTAATGACTCTGATTCAGTATTACCATCATGTGCTTGGTAGCCGAATTCAACTTCTGTCGTCCATGGAGAAGGTACTTCAATATCCGTTTGACTTTGTGTGGTGTCTTCCGCGTAAGCAGATGGAATGGCAAGTAGGCTTGCACCAATAAGCCAAAGTTTTTGCACAAAGTACCTCGATGATATGTAAACAGGGTGTTGAATATTAAATTGACCAAATGCTTTCTTGGTCAGTGAACGGTTAATTCTACCTAACTTGAAAACAAACATCTTCATTGTTAATTACAAATGCGTGATTCTCGTTATAATGGGCGGTCATTTTAGTGTTATTGAGTGTAGTCATGGCCGAGCCCAGAATGGATCAGAAAAAGCGCAACAAATCAGATGCCCAGGTGGACGCAATAAAAGTACCACCACATTCATTAGAAGCCGAGCAATCCGTTATTGGTGGTTTGCTGCTGGACAATGAACGCTGGGATACGGTTGCGGAAAAGGTGGTGGCAAAAGATTTTTATAGCCGTCCACACCGTTTGATATTTGAAGCGGTGAAATCGATTCTGGAAGAAAGTAAGCCTCTTGACTTAATAACCCTGTCTGAGTTCTTGGAGCTACGTGAGCAGCTTGAAGATGTGGGTGGCTTTGCCTACCTTGCAGATCTGGCAAAGAACACTCCGAGTGCGGCAAATATTAATGCTTATGCTGATATTGTCGCTGAGCGCGCTCTGGTACGAAACCTAATTGGTGTCGCGAATGAGATCGCTGATGCAGGCTACGATCCACAAGGCCGAAGCTCTGAAGATCTTCTTGATTTGGCTGAGAGTAAAGTTTTTGCGATCGCAGAAGATCGTACTAACGAAAATGAAGGCCCACAGAACGTCGACAATATCTTAGAGAAAACACTAGAGCGTATCGAAATCCTATATAAGACACCTCAAGATGGTGTCACTGGTGTGGATACGGGCTTTACCGATCTCAACAAGAAAACTGCCGGCCTACAGGGCTCTGATTTGATCATTGTCGCGGCACGTCCATCGATGGGTAAAACCACGTTTGCGATGAACTTGTGTGAAAACGCAGCCATGAGTCAAGAAAAGCCGGTACTTATCTTTTCGTTAGAGATGCCAGGCGAACAGCTAATGATGCGTATGTTGGCGTCTTTGTCACGAGTAGACCAAACCAAGATTCGTACTGGTCAATTGGATGACGAAGACTGGGCACGAATTTCATCGACTATGGGTATTCTGATGCAAAAGAAGAATATGTATATCGATGACAGCTCAGGTCTTACTCCAACGGAAGTGCGTTCGCGCGCTCGACGTATTGCGCGTGAGCATGGTGGTCTTTCGATGATCATGGTCGACTACCTTCAGTTGATGCGTGTACCTGCACTTTCTGATAACCGTACTCTAGAAATCGCTGAAATTTCTCGCTCATTGAAGGCGTTGGCAAAAGAGCTGAATGTCCCGGTTGTAGCGCTGTCTCAGCTTAACCGTTCCCTAGAGCAACGTGCGGACAAACGCCCAGTGAACTCGGATCTTCGTGAATCTGGCTCTATCGAGCAGGATGCCGACTTGATCATGTTTATCTATCGTGACGAAGTGTATAACCCTGATAGTTCAATGAAGGGCACGGCGGAAATCATTCTTGGTAAACAGCGTAATGGTCCTATCGGTTCGGTACGTTTGACTTTCCAAGGCCAATGGTCGCGCTTTGACAACTATGCTGGTCCAGCCTTCGATATGGATGATGAATAATCCATGAGTTACATGAAAGCGGCCACGGCGTGTATAGATTTAGCGGCGCTACAACACAACTTAGAGCAAATCAAAACGCAAGCACCACAAAGTAAGGTGATGGCGGTTGTGAAGGCCAATGGCTATGGTCATGGCTTACGCCATATTGCCAAACATGCTTATGGCGCTGATGCGTTTGGTGTTGCTCGTATTGAAGAAGCGCTTCAGTTACGTGCTTGCGGAGTGGTAAAGCCGATTCTATTGTTGGAAGGCTTTTATTCAGCGGGTGACCTTCCTGTATTGGTGACCAACAACATCCAAACCGTCGTGCATTGTGAAGAACAGTTAAACGCACTTGAAAATACGCAGCTTGAAACGCCTGTAGTGGTATGGTTGAAAGTTGATAGTGGCATGCATCGTTTGGGAGTTCGCCCTGAGCAGTACTCAGACTTTGTGACTCGCTTGAAGGCATGCTCTAACGTAGCTAAGCCATTGCGTTACATGAGCCATTTTGGCTGCGCAGATGAATTGGATAAACCGATCACTCAGCAGCAAATCGATTTGTTTTTAGCCCTAACCCAAGGTTGCGAAGGAGAGCGCTCGTTAGCAGCGTCGGCAGGCTTATTAGCTTGGAGTTCTAGTCACTTGGATTGGGTTCGACCTGGCATCATTATGTATGGAGTTTCTCCATTCAATGACAAAACCGCCTCAGACCTTGGTTTCAAACCCGTGATGACCTTGAAATCGCATTTAATCGCGGTTCGAGATGTAAAAGCCGGGGAAAGCGTTGGATATGGCGGTACTTGGACCAGCGAACGCGACACTAAAGTTGGTGTCATCGCAATTGGTTACGGTGATGGCTATCCTCGTACAGCTCCGAATGGTACACCGGTGTTAGTGAATGGCCGAAAGGTACCGATTGCTGGTAGAGTTTCAATGGATATGTTGACGGTAGATCTCGGCCCTGAAGCTCATGATAACGTTGGTGATGAGGCTGTTCTTTGGGGACAAGCTCTCCCTTCTGAAGAAGTCGCACAACATATTGGAACCATTGCTTACGAATTGGTGACTAAGCTAACGTCACGCGTAGAAATGGAATATGTAAAGTAACCTCTCATGCTATTTAGATTTGCCTGCTTTGGCTTAGCATTGCTGCTAGCGCCCGCTTTGATGGCCAAAGAAAAAGACTCCGCGTTTGTTCCCTTTTATTTCAGTACTGAAACACTGGGTCATACGGTCGGTGTTGCTGGAGTGGCAAAAGGCGTTGGGCAACCACAAGCTGTACTGTTTGGTATGGGGCTCTATTCCGATAAAGACAGCTATGTGGGTTTCTTCTCTGCTCTAAACTATGCGGTCTCAGATAATCTATTAATCAGCTCTCAGCTATATCAAGCACAGTTCAATCAAAACCCATACTACCTAGGCGATCAGGGCAATAACGATTCCATCACTGGTGAAGAGACGGTGACAGATGGCCTTGAAAAAAACTATGAACTTGAGTTCAAGTACTTACTGCCGTGGGGGGAAGTGGCTAAGCATGGAATGCGTGGAGCTTTCATGCCGAACAAAGATGTCTCTTTTGCTTCCCCGGTAGATTCTGGTGTGAGCAGTATTCAGCTCACGCCTTTCTATACTTCACGCGATCTTGCTATCCAATCGGATCAAGAAGTCGCTACGGGTTTTAGCCTAAAGCTAGACTGGGATAATCGTGACAATATCCGCAATACTACCAAAGGCTCACATACATACTTAGATGTGACGGTTGGCGCAGAACGCTGGTCGAGTGAAGAGATCTGGACCAAGATTGAATTTCAAAATAGTCACTATTTTGCTTTAGGCCCGCTTGGTGATTTGTTTGACCAGCAAGTATTAGCGTTTGACTTCTATACGGCGGACACACCAACATGGGAAGACTGCGAACAGTCTGGATGTGGGAGACCGCCAGAACATGAACAGGTTCAGCTTGGCGGGTTATATCGCCTTCGAAGCTATACTGGTGGTCGATATCATGGTCGTTCGGCTATCCACTACTCGGCAGAATATCGTGTGATTCCTGATTGGCAGCCACTAGAAGAAATTCCGGTGATCAACTATTACGATCTTCCTTGGTGGCAATGGGTTCTGTTTATTGACGCCGGACGTGTTGCAGAAGAGTATGACCTGAAAACACTCCATACCGACATGAAGTGGAGTGTCGGTGGGGCGATACGTTTTCAAGTTGAAGGGATTGTCGTGAGAACGGAAATTGCCCAAGGACAAGACGAAGGGCTATTTCGCGTGATGATCAACCAACCATTTTGAGCTGCCTTTAGCTGAGGTCACTCTCCATTAAGAGTCGCGACGACTGTCCGGCTTCCTCCAAAGTCTCGATGCTCTCCCAAGTACACCCCTTGCCATGTCCCTAGTGCCAATCGGCCATTTTGAATAGGGATGGACACACTGCTTCCGAGTAGCGAAGCCTTGATATGTGCAGGCATGTCATCATCCCCTTCATAAGTATGCTGATAATAGGGCGCGCGTTCAGGAACGAATTGATTGAAGTGGCGCTCCATATCGGCCCGAACCGTCGGATCAGCATTTTCATTGAGCGTTAAGCTGGCTGAAGTATGTTGGATAAACAAATGTAATAATCCGACAGATAAAGAGTTGATTTCAGGTAATTGTTGTTCAATTTCATCAGTAATGAGGTGGAAACCACGTTTTTGCGCAGTTAATTGGATCGTTTTCTGAAACCACATAGACAGTTCTCTTGATCGAAAAGTAAAAATAATCGCGTGACTCTGGTCTGAAAGCCTTGAAGTTATAGTCTGTTCAATTAGCATACGTTGTTAACGTGATATACCTCAACAAAGGTGTCATCAAGCTGGGTCATAATTGCGACTTGAAAATTAATTACAAATTTATTGTCTCCAATATCGGGACAATTCTAATATACTTTTTGCTAAATCGGGGATTCTACCCATGGCGGTGATACACGCTATGATTCGTAGAATAAAACCTACTGTAACATCGGGATCGTAACCATGTTGAAAAATATCAATCCAACGCAAACACAAGCTTGGAAAGCGCTAACTGCGCACTTCGAATCTGCACAAGATATGGATCTAAAAGCACTATTTGCTCAAGATCCAGCTCGTTTTGACAACTTCTCTACACGTTTTGGTGCGGACATTCTAGTTGATTACTCTAAGAACCTAATCAACGAAGAAACGTTAAAGCACCTATTTGCTCTAGCAAACGAGACTGAGCTAAAAGCAGCGATTGAAGCGATGTTCAGCGGCGACGCGATCAACAAGACAGAGGATCGTGCAGTACTTCATACTGCACTGCGCAACCGCAGCAACAACCCTGTAATGGTTGATGGCGAAGACGTCATGCCTGCTGTCAATGCTGTACTGGAAAAAATGAAATCGTTCACTGACCGTGTTATTGGCGGTGAGTGGAAAGGTTACACAGGTAAAGCGATTACTGACATCGTAAACATCGGTATCGGTGGTTCTGACCTAGGTCCTTACATGGTGACTGAAGCACTAGCACCATACAAAAACCATCTAAACCTACACTTTGTTTCTAACGTTGATGGTACGCACATCGTAGAAACATTGAAGAAAGTAAACCCAGAAACAACGCTATTCCTAGTTGCGTCGAAGACATTTACCACTCAAGAAACGATGACCAATGCACACAGCGCACGTGATTGGTTCCTCGCTTCTGCTGGTGATGAAGCACACGTTGCTAAGCACTTTGCGGCGCTTTCAACTAATGCTCCTGCGGTATCTGAATTCGGTATCGATACAGACAACATGTTTGAGTTCTGGGATTGGGTTGGTGGTCGTTACTCACTATGGTCAGCAATCGGTCTTTCTATCGCTCTAGCAGTAGGTTACGACAACTTTATTGAGCTACTAGATGGCGCGCACGAGATGGATAACCATTTCGCGACGACTGAACTAGAAAGCAATATCCCGGTGATCCTTGCGCTTATCGGCCTTTGGTACAATAACTTCCATGGCGCTGAGTCTGAAGCAATTCTACCTTACGATCAGTACATGCACCGTTTCGCTGCGTACTTCCAGCAAGGCAACATGGAATCAAATGGTAAATACGTTGACCGTGACGGCAATGCAGTAACATACCAAACTGGCCCAATCATTTGGGGTGAGCCAGGTACTAACGGCCAGCACGCGTTCTACCAGTTGATTCACCAAGGCACTAAGCTAATTCCATGTGACTTTATTGCTCCAGCAGTAAGCCACAACCCTGCAGGCGATCATCACCAGAAGCTAATGTCTAACTTCTTTGCTCAAACAGAAGCACTGGCATTTGGTAAAGACGAAGCGACCGTGAAAGCTGAATTTGCTAAAGCAGGTAAGAGCGAAGAAGAAGCGGTGACACTAGCACCATTCAAAGTATTTGAAGGTAACCGCCCAACGAACTCAATTCTAGTTAAGCAAATTACCCCACGTACTCTAGGCAACCTAATCGCAATGTACGAGCACAAGATCTTCGTACAAGGTGTTATTTGGAATATCTTTAGTTTTGATCAGTGGGGCGTAGAGTTAGGTAAACAGCTGGCTAACCAAATTCTACCTGAGCTTGCGGATGAGTCTGAAATCAGCTCTCACGACAGCTCAACCAATGGTTTGATTAACGCATTTAAAGCGTTTAAAGCATAAAGATATATGTCGAAGTAAGGAGCCTGCTTGATAGCAGGCTCTTTTTATTTGCTGAAGCTGATTTATTACCCATTAGTTTCAACAAAACAAAAAAAGCTAGCCGGTGGCTAGCTTTTTCAGTTCAAAAGGAAAGCGTTATTCGAAACAGATTTCGATAAATGCATTTCCCCACTGTGAAGAGAAAGGCATGATAATGATCGCACCTTCACACTTATGACGGATAGTGTGACCTTTGCCAGAGACGACAACAGGTGTTGCCATGTCGAAATCAAATCCGCTTTCAGCCAAGATACGTTTCGCACCACCAGTAACCATGTTAGTGATTTCACCCACCATATCGGTAACTTCTTCATTCAAGCCATTTGGGCGTTCACCAAGCATGTTCTGCATGATTTCTAGAGCCAAGCTTTCATCAAAAGTGATCGACATAGAACCGCGGCTTTGATCACCAACCATCCCTATTAATCCAGAAACATCACCACGTGCAATTTCATCTTTCTTTACACGAGGCTTCTGTGGCTTCAATTCCAATGAAGCCATCGTTTTTAGTACATTCATTAACGAAGCTAAAAACGGGTTTACAAATTCAGCGCGCATAACCTTCTTCTGTGTCTATTCTTCTATTTCTGAGGAACACTGCTGGCAAATGCCATGGGATTCAATGACATGATTCGTAATGTTGAATCCGTGTTTCTCTGCATTCTCTGTTAACAAAGTTACCAGACTATCGTCTTGAAGTTCAATAACATTGCTGCAATTGTCGCAAATCAATAGATGTGAGTGGTGCTTATGTGCATTGCACGAACAGCAAGAAATATAGCTGTTTGTGGATTCAACTCGATGGATGAAACCTTGCTCAAGAAGAAAATCTAGAGCTCGGTATACCGTAGGCGGTTTTGCCTGAGGTTCGCTCTCTTTGAGATCTTCTAGAAGCTCGTAAGCACTGGATGCTTTTTTGTTGGCGCAAATCAGTTCAAAAACTCTTTTACGCTGCGGGGTGAGCCTAACCCCTCTTGCAACACATATTTCTTCGATTTGCTTAAGTAGCGTTTGGTCCAAATTAATCACCATAACCATTGGACTTTATTAATAATATACTATTTTAAGATAATTATCGTTTATCAAACCATCTTATTTGTCCTCTAAGCTGCGTCTCTTCAGCTTGTATATGAGGAAAACTCTGAACATAAGTTACCCTAAATAAGACGAAAACGATACCTAGAAGATAAGTTGGCGATTGATCTGAGAAGTGATTACAATACGGCGCTTCACTTTTGTCCTTGCAAAACGTGATCTGTGATTTACTTATTTAGGATACTTAGCCATGACTCACTCATGCCGACTTTCTGTTGCACCAATGCTCGATTGGACAGATCGCCACTGTCGATACTTCCATCGTTTGTTGTCTAGTCAAACATTGCTTTATACAGAGATGGTAACAACGGGCGCGATTATTCATGGTAAAGGTGATTTTCTTGCTTACAACCAAGAAGAGCACCCAGTAGCGCTGCAGCTAGGAGGCTCTAACCCACAAGACTTAGCGACGTGTGCTAAGTTGGCTCAGGAACGTGGTTATGATGAAGTGAACTTGAATGTAGGTTGCCCATCGGATCGTGTGCAAAATGGCCGCTTTGGTGCTTGTTTAATGGGGGAACCACAGTTAGTTGCAGATTGTGTGGCGTCAATGAAAGAAGTCGTCGATATACCGGTCACAGTCAAAACCCGCATCGGCATTGATGATCAGGACTCTTATGAGTTTCTGACAGACTTTGTGTCAACAGTATCGGAAAAAGGTGGCTGTGAGCAGTTCACTATTCACGCTCGTAAAGCGTGGTTGAGTGGCTTAAGCCCGAAAGAGAACCGAGAAATCCCACCATTGGATTACCCAAGGGCTTACCAGCTAAAGAAAGATTTCTCCCATTTAGTGATCGCGGTTAATGGTGGTATTAAAACGCTTGATGAGTCGTTAGAACACCTCGAGCATTTAGATGGTGTGATGATTGGTCGTGAAGCATATCAAAGCCCATTTTTGCTGGCTGAGGTCGATCAACGCATTTTTGGCCTAGATACACCTATCAAAAAACGCAGCCAAGTGGTTGAGGAAATGTACCCTTATATAGAAGAACAATTGGCAAAGGGCGCATACCTTGGTCATATTACTCGTCACATGTTGGGTTTATTCCAAAATATGCCAGGTGCTCGTCAATGGCGTCGATATATCAGCGAAAATGCGCATAAGAAAGGTGCCGGTATTGAAGTGGTTGAAGCCGCTTTAGCGAAAATTCCGAAAGAGCTGAATGTGTAAATATGACCATGTTTAGTGGTTAAATTTACCGATCTTAATGTTGAGGCCGATGATGTTTTTATACGCCATCGGCTTTTTTGTTTCTAAGTGATTGAAAAATATCGATAGTTATGAGCTGGCCCAATATCTGCAATCTTTTGAGAGAGAAAGATAGGAGAGGTTTTATGTTAGAGCTTATTTTTGTATTGGTATTCATTGCGACGTTGTTAGTGACAGGTTTGACTATGGTGACTGTTTTCGTTGCAACGGGTGTTGCGCTGCTGGTGATGATGTTGCTGGGCATGATTGGAGCGGTCATTAAACTGGTGCCCTGGCTCATTGTGATTGCATTAGGTGTGTGGTTTTTCAAAAGCTTTGTTTACAGCCCGAGATAATTTGTAAAACGATCCCCCTTATCCTGATGACATTCTGTGCTATTATTCCCGCCAGATTTTGATGACAACAAGTAGCCGATTACTTCAGGAGCTAAACAGGATGAATATTTGCAGACTGGCGATTGCTTTGGGCGGGGTTATGCTTGCCTCTTCTGCTTACGCTGAATCGCCATATCGTTTCAGTGTAGGCGCAGAGCATTGGTGGGGGAGCACCAAAGTGAATGAAGTGCGCAAAGATGATGCATCTATCCCATCTTTCAATGCATCTTTCGAGCATGATCTTCCATACTTGCCAGATGTTAGCTTCCGCTACACTAGTGTTGACGCTGATTACATGGCGTTTGATAAGTATGACTTTACGTTTTATTACTCGCTGATTGATCACGATTTGCTTCACTTTGATGCGGGTATTGCTCTTAGTCAGTTTTCTAACTCAAAGTATGTAGCGACAGTGGGTACGCCGAATACTGACACTTTCGATGAACTAACTTGGAACTGGTACGGTAAGGCAGCGATCAATATCGATGGGACGAACTTCGATATTATTGGTCAAATCGATTTTGGTGATAGCAAAGGGTTAAAAACGACTGATATGGTTGCAGGTGGCCAGTACCGTTGGCAGCTGCCATCAGGTGAATTAGCACTGAAAGGTGGTTATCGCGTAATTGATATTGAATCAGACCAATTTGAAGTCGATGTAGGTGGCCATAAACCATTCATCTTTGTTGATGGCTGGTTTGTCGGAGCTGAATACGTTTTTTAGCGTACCGCTACTAAAGTTTCTTAAAACGCCGCTTTATTAAGCGGCGTTTTTTTATATCTAATCATTATATGGAAAAGGATTTTGTTAGCAGTTTGGCGGGAATCAACCATGCTTACTGAGCAAGACTTGTAATGTAAAGCAATGGAAGCTGTTTACTATGACAATTACTGAGCTACGTACTCTGTATAGAGATGACAAGCTAGTTGAAGCTATCATCGAACCCTCTGTGCAAGAGGGGAGTTGGATTGTTGAGTTTCGTCACGCTAGAGGTGGGTTTGTATTACTAACCGACTCTCATGGGGAAGAATGCCACTATATGGACTTAGATTTAGCATCAAAGTCTGCCATGGCTGTGGGTTTTAAACAGGTGAGAGTTGAAGCCAAATAGCACCTAGCCACTCGATTACCTCCTTTTCTTACTTCCAAAAAGTTATAAAACATACTTATCTATTCTTTCTTGTTATTAAAAAGAGTGGTTAATCTATCGTCACGCAATGAATAGGGATGTCGTGACTATGTCTTCTCAAAAGAAAGTGTCATCAGGAAGCACTAATGATCTGGCTGGATTAACAGCCCCTCTTAATCAGCAGCAACTAGGTCAGTTGCAGCAAACCGTATCTGAACTGTCTCCAAATCAACTTGCATGGGTAAGTGGTTATTTCTGGGGTCTAAGTCAAGCTCAAACTTCTGGTGCATCGGCACCAATCACTCAAGCTGCTGCGACGGTTGTTTCAAAACCTGCTGGCAAGCTCACCATTATCTATGCATCTCAAACTGGTAATGCAAAAGGTGTAGCTGAATCGCTTGAAAACGAAGCTCGTCAGGCTGGCATTGAAGCTCAGCTATACGATGCTAGTGATTATAAAGGGAAGAGCCTCGCGAAAGAAACTCATGTCATTATCGTGGCATCGACTAACGGTGAAGGTGAAGCACCCGATAATGCGATTGAGTTGCACGAGTTCTTACAATCTAAGAAAGCGCCAAAACTGCCAAACCTTAAATATGGTGTTATTGGACTTGGTGATTCTAGTTACGAATTCTTCTGTCAAACGGGTAAAGACTTCGATTCTTACCTCGCTAAGTTGGGCGCGACGTCTTTTATCGATCGTATCGACTGTGATGTGGATTACGAAGCTCCAGCGTCAGAATGGCGCAGTAAGGCTCTTGATCTTGTACAGGAAGAGCTAGCGTCAGGTAGTGAAGCTGAAGTCGTGCAATTGCCGGTTGGCCAAGCGGCAGCAGGACACTCGCAATACACTAAGCAAAACCCGTATACAGCAACGTTATTGACGAGCCAAAAAATCACGGGTCGTGATTCGGGTAAAGATGTTCGTCATATCGAGATTGATCTTGAAGAGTCGGGCATTACATACCAACCAGGCGATGCGTTAGGGGTCTGGTACGAAAACAGCTCTGATCTAGCCAATGAAATCCTCGCTAAAGTGGGCTTGTCAGGTGTTGAAAGTGTTGAAGTCGATGGTGAAAGCCTCTCTATTCATAGTGCGCTTGTAAGTAAATACGAAATTACGACGTCTAATCCACAGCTCGTGACTAAATTTGCAGAGCTATCTGGCAGTAAAAAACTGCAAAAGCTGGTGGAAGATAAGGACAAACTGCGCGAATACGCAGGAAATACTCAAGTTGTCGACGTTATTGCTGAAAAGAAAACCAAGCTATCGGCAGAAGAATTAGTTGGGCTACTTCGCCGTTTGACGCCGCGCTTATATTCTATCGCTTCGGCGCAAAGTGAAGTCGACGAAGAAGTTCACTTAACCGTTGGACTGGTTGAATACCAAAAAGGTGATTCGACTCGCTATGGTGGTGCGTCAAGCTACCTTGCACAGCGTCTTGAAGAAGGCGGTGAAGTTAAAGTCTTTATCGAAAACAACAACAACTTTAAGTTACCTCAAGATGATAGTGTGCCAGTTATCATGATTGGTCCAGGTACAGGAATAGCTCCGTTCCGCAGCTTTATTCAAGAGCGAGACAATCGTGATGCAGAAGGTAAAAACTGGTTGTTCTTTGGCGATCGTACTTTCACGCAGGATTTCCTATATCAAGTGGAATGGCAGAAGTATCTGAAGTCTGGTTTGGTCAATCGATTGGATGTTGCCTTTAGCCGCGACCAGCATGAAAAGGTCTATGTACAACATCGCATCCTAGAACAAGCTGAACAGGTATGGCAGTGGATTCAAGAGGGGGCTTATTTATACGTGTGTGGTGATGCGACACGTATGGCTAAAGATGTCCATGAAGCCTTCATCGCTGTGGCTGAACAAGAAGGCAAGATGTCTCGTGATGATGCCGAGGAATTCATTAATAACTTACGTAAAGAAAAACGCTATCAAAGGGATGTGTACTAATGAGCAAGCAAGATGTATTTGAACAGGAAGTTTTGGGTCAAGTGCTTGGTCCATTAGCTGACAATGAGCGTTTAAAGCGTGAAAGTAACTTTCTTCGCGGAACGATAGAGCAGGACTTACAAGATCGTATTACTGGTGGATTTACTGCTGATAACTTTCAATTGATCCGCTTCCACGGTATGTATCAACAGGATGACCGTGATATCCGCAACGAGCGTACTAAGCAAAAGCTAGAGCCATTGCATAATGTGATGCTGCGTGCTCGTATGCCTGGTGGGATCATTACACCTAAGCAATGGTTAGCGATCGATAAGTTTGCTACTGAGCATACAATGTATGGAAGTTTACGTTTAACTACACGTCAGACGTTCCAGTTTCACGGTGTGTTAAAGCCAAATATTAAGTTGATGCACCAGACACTCAATAGTATTGGTATCGATTCGATTGCTACCGCGGGCGATGTTAACCGAAATGTGTTGTGTACGACTAACCCCGTTGAGTCAGAGCTACATCAAGAAGCTTATGAGTGGGCCAAGAAAATCAGTGAGCACCTACTACCAAAAACTAAAGCCTATACTGAGATTTGGTTGGATGGTGAAAAAGTTGAGTCGACGGATGAAGAACCAATCTTGGGTAGCAACTACTTACCACGTAAATTCAAAACCACAGTAGTGATCCCACCGCAAAATGATGTTGATGTACATGCTAATGACCTCAACTTCGTTGCGATAGCAGACAACGGTAAGCTGGTGGGCTTTAACGTATTGGTTGGTGGTGGTCTTGCTATGACCCATGGTGATACGTCTACTTACCCACGTAAAGCGGATGATCTGGGGTTCATTCCTTTGGAAAAAACACTCGATGTAGCAGCAGCCGTTGTTACAACGCAGCGTGATTGGGGTAACCGCTCTAATCGTAAAAACGCAAAGACCAAATACACGCTAGACAGAGTGGGTACTGATGTATTTAAAGCTGAAGTCGAAAAGCGTGCAGGTGTAGAATTTGAAGCGAGCCGACCTTACGAATTTACTGACCGAGGTGACCGCATCGGTTGGGTGGAAGGAATCGATGGTAAATATCACTTAGCGCTGTTTATTGAAAATGGTCGTTTGTTGGATTACCCAGGAAAACCTCTTAAAACAGGTGTTGCTGAAATCGCTAAGGTGCATAAAGGCGACTTCCGAATGACGGCTAACCAGAATCTAATTGTGGCTGGTGTAGCGAAAAGTCAAAAAGCGAAGATCGAGAAGATCGCGCGTGAGCACGGCTTAATGGATGACGCGATCAGTGAACAACGCAAAAATTCGATGGCCTGTGTGGCGTTTCCTACTTGTCCTTTGGCAATGGCTGAAGCCGAGAGATTCTTACCTGAATTCGTTACAGATGTAGAAGGCCTCCTAGAGAAGCACCAGTTACCCAAAGAAGACAACATCATTTTACGTGTGACTGGTTGCCCAAATGGTTGTGGACGTGCAATGTTGGCGGAAATTGGCCTAGTAGGTAAAGCGCCTGGTCGTTACAACCTACATTTGGGTGGCAACCGTGCAGGTACTCGTGTGCCTAAGATGTACAAAGAAAACATCACTGAGCAGCAAATCCTCGAAGATATCGATCAACTGATTGGGCGTTGGGCGGCAGAGCGCGAAGAAAATGAAGGCTTTGGCGACTTTACTATCCGAGCAGGAATCATTGCTGAGGTCATTAACTCAAAGAGGGATTTTCATGCTTAATTCTGTAGCTTCTAAACCGAAGTTGGCAGAACTGCTCTCATTAACTAAGACGGAGCAAATACTCCGTCTTGCTGAGATTAACGGTGAGCTCGAACGTCTTACCGCTCAGCAAAGAGTTGAATGGGCATTGAATAACTTAGAAGGGACACATGTTGTTTCGTCCAGTTTTGGTATTCAAGCTGCAGTGATGCTGCACTTAGTCACTCAAGTAAAACCAGATATTCCAGTTATCCTTACCGATACAGGTTATCTATTTCCTGAAACCTACCGCTTTATTGATCAGTTGAGTCAGCAGTTGACCCTGAACTTGAAAGTATATAGCTCTTTAGACAGCCCTAATTGGCAAGAAGCACGTTACGGTAAACTGTGGGAGCAAGGTATAGAAGGAATTGAGAAGTACAACAAGCTAAATAAAGTAGAGCCGATGCGCCGCGCATTGGATGAACTTGAAGTGGGTACTTGGTTTTCTGGATTACGTCGTGAGCAATCAGATTCAAGAGCACACCTACCGATTTTGTCGATCCAAAATGGTGTGTTTAAGTTTCTACCGGTAATCGACTGGAGTAACAAAGATGTTCATTACTATCTAGAAGAGCATGGCCTGTCTTATCATCCTCTAAGAGAAGAGGGGTACCTGTCGGTGGGTGATACGCACACGACTAAAAAATGGGAACCGGGTATGACAGAGCAAGAAACTCGTTTCTTTGGTCTTAAAAGAGAATGTGGTCTCCATGAAGATGATGGGGAACAGTATGGCTCAGGTATCTAGTATTGGTACATGAAGATAAAAAGCCGCGTAAGCGGCTTTTTTATCTCCAGAGGGAGCTGTGTGAACGACTATCTGTGGATAACTTTGGGGTTAACCTGTTTGTCATATATGGGTAAATATGGATAAATAGCGCTTTGAATGAAAATGTAGCGATTAGAGCTTATTTTTGCAATTTTTGAAAAATAACGCTTGCCAATGTGATATCGATCTCTATAATGCCTCCTCGTTGACGCAGCAAGGGCCCACGGGCAGCAAAGCTTAGTTAGCAAGGTCAAAAGGAAATAGAAATCTTCATTTGCCTTTAGTTTTAGAAAATGAAATTAAATGCAAAAAAGTGTTTGACACTGAAGATTATCTCGCTAGAATGGCCGCCTCTTCCGAAGTGACTTAAGTCACAAAGAAGAAACGCTCTTTAACAATTTAAACCTATCAATCTGTGTGGGCACTCGTTGATGATAATCCAAAAGATTTATCAATGAACTGAGTGACCAAACGAGTCGTCTTTTTATTTGAAAGGACAGCTTGGCACAGTCAATTCACATTACTCTGCTTTTTATAAGCAAAGAAAATGTAATCAGTATTCATTGAGCCGAAGCTTTAAGCTTCAACAAAACTTTAATTGAAGAGTTTGATCATGGCTCAGATTGAACGCTGGCGGCAGGCCTAACACATGCAAGTCGAGCGGAAACGAGTTAACTGAACCTTCGGGGGATGGTAACGGCGTCGAGCGGCGGACGGGTGAGTAATGCCTAGGAAGTTGCCCAGTAGAGGGGGATAACCATTGGAAACGATGGCTAATACCGCATAACCTCTTCGGAGCAAAGCAGGGGACCTTCGGGCCTTGCGCTATTGGATACGCCTAGGTGGGATTAGCTAGTTGGTGAGGTAATGGCTCACCAAGGCGACGATCCCTAGCTGGTCTGAGAGGATGATCAGCCACACTGGAACTGAGACACGGTCCAGACTCCTACGGGAGGCAGCAGTGGGGAATATTGCACAATGGGCGAAAGCCTGATGCAGCCATGCCGCGTGTGTGAAGAAGGCCTTCGGGTTGTAAAGCACTTTCAGCAGTGAGGAAGGCATTAAGATTAATACTCTTAGTGTTTGACGTTAGCTGCAGAAGAAGCACCGGCTAACTCCGTGCCAGCAGCCGCGGTAATACGGAGGGTGCGAGCGTTAATCGGAATTACTGGGCGTAAAGCGCATGCAGGTGGTGGATTAAGTCAGATGTGAAAGCCCGGGGCTCAACCTCGGAACTGCATTTGAAACTGGTTCACTAGAGTACTGTAGAGGGGGGTAGAATTTCAGGTGTAGCGGTGAAATGCGTAGAGATCTGAAGGAATACCGGTGGCGAAGGCGGCCCCCTGGACAGATACTGACACTCAGATGCGAAAGCGTGGGGAGCAAACAGGATTAGATACCCTGGTAGTCCACGCCGTAAACGATGTCTACTTGGAGGTTGTGGCCTTGAGCCGTGGCTTTCGGAGCTAACGCGTTAAGTAGACCGCCTGGGGAGTACGGTCGCAAGATTAAAACTCAAATGAATTGACGGGGGCCCGCACAAGCGGTGGAGCATGTGGTTTAATTCGATGCAACGCGAAGAACCTTACCTACTCTTGACATCCAGAGAACTTTCCAGAGATGGATTGGTGCCTTCGGGAACTCTGAGACAGGTGCTGCATGGCTGTCGTCAGCTCGTGTTGTGAAATGTTGGGTTAAGTCCCGCAACGAGCGCAACCCTTATCCTTGTTTGCCAGCGAGTAATGTCGGGAACTCCAGGGAGACTGCCGGTGATAAACCGGAGGAAGGTGGGGACGACGTCAAGTCATCATGGCCCTTACGAGTAGGGCTACACACGTGCTACAATGGCGCATACAGAGGGCGGCGAGCCAGCGATGGTCAGCGAATCCCAAAAAGTGCGTCGTAGTCCGGATTGGAGTCTGCAACTCGACTCCATGAAGTCGGAATCGCTAGTAATCGTAGATCAGAATGCTACGGTGAATACGTTCCCGGGCCTTGTACACACCGCCCGTCACACCATGGGAGTGGGCTGCAAAAGAAGTGGGTAGTTTAACCTTCGGGAGGACGCTCACCACTTTGTGGTTCATGACTGGGGTGAAGTCGTAACAAGGTAGCCCTAGGGGAACCTGGGGCTGGATCACCTCCTTATACGATGATTATTGCGATGAGTGTTCACACAGATTGATATGGTTTAAAAAAGTTTAAGAGACGATACTGGGTCTGTAGCTCAGGTGGTTAGAGCGTTCGCCTGATAAGCGAGAGGTCGGTGGTTCAAGTCCACTCAGACCCACCAATCTTCCTCTCAGGGGATTGGCTGATAGTATCGACACCTTGATGGGGCTATAGCTCAGCTGGGAGAGCGCCTGCCTTGCACGCAGGAGGTCAGCAGTTCGATCCTGCTTAGCTCCACCATCTTTAAGCGCATTAGCGATAGTGCTTTTAAAAATGGTTCTTAAATGAATCTAGCTCTTTAACAATTTGGAAAGCTGACAGATAACAATTTGATTGATTGTTATCTAAATAAAAGTTCTCAAATCCTATGTCTCATAGAGATGTAGGTACCAACACACATTCAAGTGTTCTTGGGAATAACTTTCGAGTTATTCATATTTGAGTCCGGCAAAATCGAATGTCTCTCGCTCATTCAAATAATGAGAGACAACACCTTGGTTGTTTGCCATACGTAAAGACCCCTTCGGGTTGTATGGTTAAGTGACTAAGCGTATACGGTGGATGCCTTGGCAGTCAGAGGCGATGAAGGACGTATTAACTTGCGATAAGCCCAGATTAGGTAGTAAAAACCATTTGAGTCTGGGATTTCCGAATGGGGAAACCCAACTGCATAAGCAGTTACTGTTAACTGAATACATAGGTTAACAGGGCGAACCCGGGGAACTGAAACATCTAAGTACCCGGAGGAGTAGAAATCAACCGAGATTCCGAAAGTAGCGGCGAGCGAAATTGGACTAGCCCTTAAGCTTTTAATGATGCAGGTGAAGAGTCTGGAAAGTCTCGCGATACAGGGTGATAGCCCCGTAACCGACACATCATAATCAGTGAAATCGAGTAGGGCGGGACACGTGATATCCTGTCTGAATATGGGGGGACCATCCTCCAAGGCTAAATACTACTGACTGACCGATAGTGAACCAGTACCGTGAGGGAAAGGCGAAAAGAACCCCTGTGAGGGGAGTGAAATAGAACCTGAAACCGTGTACGTACAAGCAGTAGGAGCACCTTCGTGGTGTGACTGCGTACCTTTTGTATAATGGGTCAGCGACTTATATTCAGTAGCAAGGTTAACCGATTAGGGGAGCCGTAGAGAAATCGAGTCTTAACTGGGCGTCGAGTTGCTGGATATAGACCCGAAACCAGGTGATCTAGCCATGGGCAGGTTGAAGGTTGAGTAACATCAACTGGAGGACCGAACCGACTAATGTTGAAAAATTAGCGGATGACTTGTGGCTAGGGGTGAAAGGCCAATCAAACCTGGAGATAGCTGGTTCTCCCCGAAATCTATTTAGGTAGAGCCTCGGACGAATACTACTGGGGGTAGAGCACTGTTAAGGCTAGGGGGTCATCCCGACTTACCAACCCTTTGCAAACTCCGAATACCAGTAAGTACTATCCGGGAGACACACGGCGGGTGCTAACGTCCGTCGTGGAGAGGGAAACAACCCAGACCGCCAGCTAAGGTCCCAAAGTATAGCTAAGTGGGAAACGATGTGGGAAGGCTTAGACAGCTAGGATGTTGGCTTAGAAGCAGCCATCATTTAAAGAAAGCGTAATAGCTCACTAGTCGAGTCGGCCTGCGCGGAAGATGTAACGGGGCTAAGCTATACACCGAAGCTGCGGCAATGCAATTTATTGTATTGGGTAGGGGAGCGTTCTGTAAGCCGTTGAAGGTGGATTGTAAAGTCTGCTGGAGGTATCAGAAGTGCGAATGCTGACATGAGTAACGATAAAGGGGGTGAAAAACCTCCTCGCCGGAAGACCAAGGGTTCCTGTCCAACGTTAATCGGGGCAGGGTAAGTCGACCCCTAAGGCGAGGCCGAAAGGCGTAGTCGATGGGAAACGGGTTAATATTCCCGTACTTCTTACAATTGCGATGGGGGGACGGAGAAGGCTAGGTGGGCCTGGCGACGGTTGTCCAGGTTCAAGTGCGTAGGCTTAAGAGTTAGGTAAATCCGGCTCTTTTTAAGGCTGAGACACGATGTCGAGCTACTACGGTAGTGAAGTCATTGATGCCATGCTTCCAGGAAAAGCCTCTAAGCTTCAGATTGTAAGGAATCGTACCCCAAACCGACACAGGTGGTCGGGTAGAGAATACCAAGGCGCTTGAGAGAACTCGGGTGAAGGAACTAGGCAAAATGGTACCGTAACTTCGGGAGAAGGTACGCTCTTGACGGTGAAGTCCCTTGCGGATGGAGCTATTGAGAGTCGCAGATACCAGGTGGCTGCAACTGTTTATTAAAAACACAGCACTGTGCAAAATCGTAAGATGACGTATACGGTGTGACGCCTGCCCGGTGCCGGAAGGTTAATTGATGGGGTTAGACTTCGGTCGAAGCTCTTGATCGAAGCCCCGGTAAACGGCGGCCGTAACTATAACGGTCCTAAGGTAGCGAAATTCCTTGTCGGGTAAGTTCCGACCTGCACGAATGGCGTAATGATGGCCACGCTGTCTCCACCCGAGACTCAGTGAAATTGAAATCGCTGTGAAGATGCAGTGTACCCGCGGCTAGACGGAAAGACCCCGTGAACCTTTACTACAGCTTGGCACTGAACATTGAGCCTACATGTGTAGGATAGGTGGGAGGCTTTGAAGACGGTACGCCAGTATCGTTGGAGCCATCCTTGAAATACCACCCTTGTATGTTTGATGTTCTAACTTAGCCCCATTATCTGGGGTGAGGACAGTGCCTGGTGGGTAGTTTGACTGGGGCGGTCTCCTCCCAAAGAGTAACGGAGGAGCACGAAGGTGGGCTAATCACGGTTGGACATCGTGAGGTTAGTGCAATGGCATAAGCCCGCTTGACTGCGAGAATGACAATTCGAGCAGGTGCGAAAGCAGGTCATAGTGATCCGGTGGTTCTGTATGGAAGGGCCATCGCTCAACGGATAAAAGGTACTCCGGGGATAACAGGCTGATACCGCCCAAGAGTTCATATCGACGGCGGTGTTTGGCACCTCGATGTCGGCTCATCACATCCTGGGGCTGAAGTCGGTCCCAAGGGTATGGCTGTTCGCCATTTAAAGTGGTACGCGAGCTGGGTTTAGAACGTCGTGAGACAGTTCGGTCCCTATCTGCCGTGGGCGTTGGAAGATTGAAGGGGGCTGCTCCTAGTACGAGAGGACCGGAGTGGACGAACCTCTGGTGTTCGGGTTGTGTCGCCAGACGCATTGCCCGGTAGCTAAGTTCGGAATCGATAACCGCTGAAAGCATCTAAGCGGGAAGCGAGCCCTGAGATGAGTCTTCCCTGGCGCTTTAAGCGTCCTAAAGGGTTGTTCGAGACTAGAACGTTGATAGGCAGGGTGTGTAAGCGTTGTGAGGCGTTGAGCTAACCTGTACTAATTGCCCGTGAGGCTTAACCATACAACACCCAAGGGGTTTTGATGGACTCAAATAGAACATTGAATGTGTATCAGTAGAACTTAAATCAGTTTTCCAAGTTATTCTCTAGAAATAGAGAGAAAGAATTTGCTTGGCGACCATAGCGTTGTGGACCCACCTGATTCCATGCCGAACTCAGAAGTGAAACGCAATAGCGCCGATGGTAGTGTGGGGCTTCCCCATGTGAGAGTAGGACATCGCCAGGCTTTAAATTTAGTACATCTGCTAAGGCGAGTGATACCACTGCGGAGTGGTAGTTCAGTTGGTTAGAATACCGGCCTGTCACGCCGGGGGTCGCGGGTTCGAGTCCCGTCCACTCCGCCATTTATTTCGAGACCTCAGCAGAAATGCTGAGGTCTTTTTGTATTTGGAGCAAATAGAAGCAGCGAGTTACCAACTTAGAGTGAGCGGTGGTTCAGTTGGTTAGGCCATACTGAGAAGAATATGGCCTATCACGCAGGGGGCTGAGATTAGAGTCTTACCCATTCCGACATCTATAAGCCCAGTCGAAGAACTGGGCTTTTCCCGTTTCTGAAGATCTAGTTTTCCTGCCAGGTGTGCTACTTCACCTGAATGTTTGAAAATTCAGGTGACCTAGGAAACTCGGGATCAATTGTCGTTAAAGCTTTCCAGAGGTTAAGAAATTAGTACTGTATCGCTTCACTACATTAAGCCCCGTTAATATATAGAAAACGAAAGCCCTCCTCATCTCTCAGCATAGTTTTAACCATACTAATCTTGACGATTCAAAATAGGATTTGTCATAGCGTTGGGTGAGATATACAAAAAGGAACTATAGAATATCTAGCAAAGGATAGTGACATGTTGGACGGTGTTATTTCGGTGATAACGGCCCTATGGCATCAAGATTTCACTCTATTACAAGCTGCGCAGAGCGAGTCCCTTATATACATAATTGTTGGCATGCTAATCTTTTTGGAAAGTGGTTTTATACCAGCTGCTCCTTTCCCTTGTGATAGCGTGGTTGTGTTATCTGGAACGCTTGCCGCTGTTGGTGTGCTTGAGCCTATTGCAACGTTACTTGTTATCACGGTATGTGCAGCAACCGGAAGCTGGGTTGGATATATACAAGGTTTATGGCTCAATCGACTGCCAAAAGTCCAAAGTTGGGTTAATGCGGTCCCTTCAAAAAGAATGGCTCAAGTGGATAGTTTGCTTAACAGGCATGGATTGGTTGCTTTGTTTTGTGCACGGTTTATCCCAGTAGTACGATCTCTATTACCGTTAGTAATGGGTATACGTGAGCATAAAGCGTGCAGATTTCAGTACTTCTCCTGGCTTAGCGCAACGTTGTGGACATTACTATTATGTACGTTGGGAATGCTATTGCCTCAACTTCCCGAGGCAATTAGCCGTTATGTGACGGCTTTCTTGATGGCTGCACCTATTATCACTTTAGGAATAGCGTTATCCAGTCTAATCGCTTTGAAGGTAAGAAAAGCCGCATCTAGATCCTCTGCAAGCTTAGAATAATCTCTGTCGTAAATGTACGATGGATGAATGGCAAAAAAGGCAGCTAAATTCAGCTGCCTTTTTACTTTAGTGGGGACTACTGGGCGCTACTCTTCTAATTCTGGTTCTTCAGCGTCCAGTTCCTTCTGAGATTGCTTTGCTTTCTCTATCATTGGTGTGATGGTTGATCCCTGCACTAGTATCGAGAACACAACGACTGAGTAGGTCATAACTAAGACGATTTCTTTTACGTCTATCAGCTTGTCTTGAATAACCCATACACCTGATGGAATAGATAGCGCCATCGCTAGTGCTAGGCCGCCACGGAGCCCACCCCAAGTTAGGATTTTTACCGACCAAGGGTTGTAGTTTCGGTAGCGTTTAAACCCAATGTAGGAAATGAACACACTAAGATATCGAGCTGACAAAACCAGCGGGATAGAAAAGGCCATTAGAATCCAGTCTTCTTTATGGAATTCGAACAGTAGCATTGACATGCCGATGAGAAGGAATAGCACGCCATTAAGAAACTCATCGACCAGTTCCCAGAAATGGTCTAAGTGATCCTCACTTTCCTTCGAAAAGCCAATAAAGCGAGTCCAGTTACCTATCATAATGCCTGATACCACCATAGCTAGCGGCCCTGAAACGTGAAGCACTTCAGCAAATGCATACCCTGCCGTGGGAATGCCAATCGTAAGTAGTAACTCCATCGAGTGGTCATCGGTTGAACTGATTAAATAATGGAACACTAAGCCAAGAACAAAACCATAGGCGATACCACCAATGGCTTCCTGAATGAATAGTAGTGTTACGCTGCCGACTGTTGGAGCTTCAGTCCCAAAAGCAATCGTGAAGATAGTGACAAAGATTACTAGTCCGAAACCATCATTAAATAAAGACTCGCCCTCTATCTGTGTGGAGATACGTTTTGGTGCGTCCAACTTTTTTACGATCGCTAACACGGCTATTGGGTCAGTTGGTGAAATCAGTGCACCAAACAGTAAACAATAGATAAGGTCGAATTGGATTCCAATCAACTGACAGAACCAGTAAAGCGCAAATCCGATGAAGAAAGTCGAGAATAATGTTGCCCCGAGCGCTAATACAGTAATTTCCCATCTTTGATCTTTAAGGTTAGGAAGCTTGATTCCTAGGCCGCCAGCAAATAGAAGAAAGCCTAGTATCCCTTTTAGTAGAAAGTCTTCAAAGTTAATACTCGCTACTGTATCAGAGGCAATCTCAGTGAGGTGAAACCAATCATTTTGGCCTGCAACTAAGATGAGTAGCGATAGCATCATCGAACCTGCTGTAATCGCAATGGTTGTTTGCATCTTACCAATTTTGCTGTTTACGAAAGCAATCAGCATGGCTGCTGCTGAGAGGAAGCAAAGCGTGTAGTAGACCGACATTATATTCTCAGTATGTAACAAAATATGAATAGGGATTTTCTGCCTACTATGCTCAAATAGCAAACACTTTTTTGTCATGGCTAAGTAATCAATTTCCTCATTTAGACGTCTAGACTCCTTTTTAATGTGTGATAGGATGGAGCGATAACTAAAGGAATGAGGCTGTACTGTGGGAAGTAATGTAAGGCAACAGATTGAAGCTCAATTAAAGCAACGTATCTTATTGATTGATGGTGGTATGGGCACCATGATCCAAGATTACAAATTAGAAGAGCAAGATTATCGTGGTGAGCGCTTTGCGGATTGGCATTGTGATTTAAAAGGTAACAATGATCTATTAGTCCTATCTCAGCCTAAATTAATTAAAGATATTCACCTGCAATACTTAGAAGCAGGTGCAGATATTCTTGAAACCAACACATTCAATGCAACCACCATTGCTATGGCTGACTATGATATGGAAAGCCTGAGTGAAGATATTAACTTTGCAGCGGCCAAGTTAGCACGTGAAGCTGCCGACGAGTGGACCGCGAAAACACCAAAGAAACCGCGTTATGTTGCAGGTGTATTAGGCCCAACAAACCGAACATGTTCTATTTCTCCTGATGTGAATGACCCTGGCTATCGAAATGTTAGCTTTGATGAACTTGTTACTGCATATTCCGAGTCTACTAGAGCGTTAATCAAAGGCGGCTCAGACCTCATCCTTATTGAGACTATTTTCGATACCCTAAATGCTAAAGCTTGTGCGTTTGCCGTTGATTCGGTGTTCGAGGAGCTAGGCATTAGTTTGCCTGTGATGATCTCAGGTACGATTACCGATGCATCGGGAAGAACGCTATCAGGCCAAACAACGGAAGCGTTTTACAACTCCTTGCGCCATGTTAACCCTATCTCATTTGGCCTTAACTGTGCATTGGGACCGGATGAACTGCGTCCTTATGTCGAAGAGTTGTCACGCATTTCTGAGTCGTTTGTATCGGCTCACCCTAATGCGGGCTTACCTAATGCTTTCGGTGAGTACGATTTGTCACCAGAGGATATGGCTGTTCACGTTAAAGAATGGGCAGAAAGCGGCTTCCTAAACTTGATTGGTGGTTGTTGTGGTACCACGCCAGAACATATTCGTCATATGGCGGACGCAGTAGAGAGGGTTCAACCACGTAAGCAACCTGAGCTAGTAACGGCTTGCCGTCTGTCCGGTCTTGAGCCACTGACCATAGAAAAAGAGACTCTGTTTATTAACGTTGGTGAACGTACCAATGTGACCGGTTCTGCTCGCTTCAAACGCCTAATTAAAGAAGAGCTTTATGATGAAGCGCTAGAAGTCGCACGCCAGCAAGTTGAGAACGGCGCCCAGATCATCGATATCAATATGGATGAAGGCATGCTTGATGCTGAAGCGTGTATGGTTCGATTCTTGAACCTATGTGCCTCAGAACCTGAAATTTCCAAAGTGCCAATCATGGTGGACTCTTCTAAGTGGGAAGTGATTGAAGCTGGCCTGAAATGTATCCAAGGCAAAGGCATCGTTAACTCGATCTCACTGAAAGAAGGGAAGGAAAAGTTTGTAGAGCAAGCAAAGCTGATCCGCCGTTATGGTGCTGCAGTTATCGTTATGGCATTCGACGAAGTAGGCCAAGCAGAAACACGTGAACGTAAGCTAGAAATCTGTACTAACGCATACCGAATTCTAGTTGATGAAGTTGGCTTCCCACCAGAAGACATTATCTTCGATCCAAATATCTTTGCAGTCGCGACGGGAATTGAAGAGCACAACAACTACGCTGTAGATTTCATCGAGGCTGTTGCCGATATCAAACGTGACTTACCTCATGCGATGATTTCAGGTGGTGTGTCGAACGTGTCGTTCTCTTTCCGAGGCAACAACTATGTTCGCGAAGCGATTCACGCCGTTTTCCTTTACCACTGTTTTAAGAATGGTATGGATATGGGGATCGTTAACGCAGGTCAGCTTGAGATCTATGACAACGTTCCCGACAAACTTCGTGAAGCAGTAGAGGATGTGGTCTTAAACCGTCGTGATGATGCGACTGAACGCTTGCTTGATATCGCCGCAGAATACGCTGGTAAAGGTGTTGGCAAAGAAGATGATGCATCGGCACTTGAATGGCGCACATGGCCAGTAGAGAAACGTTTAGAGCACGCGTTAGTAAAAGGTATTACAGAGTTCATTGTTGAAGATACTGAAGAGGCGCGTGTTAATGCATCTAAGCCACTAGAGGTTATTGAGGGCCCTCTAATGGACGGTATGAACGTGGTCGGTGACTTATTTGGCGAAGGTAAGATGTTCCTGCCTCAAGTAGTGAAATCTGCACGCGTAATGAAACAGGCTGTAGCTCACTTAGAGCCGTTCATTAACAAGGAAAAGCAAGCTGGCTCTTCCAACGGTAAGATACTACTGGCAACGGTGAAAGGGGATGTTCACGATATCGGAAAGAACATTGTTGGTGTTGTTCTCCAATGTAATAACTACGAGATCATTGACCTTGGTGTAATGGTTCCGTGCGAGAAAATCTTGAAAGTAGCTCAAGAAGAGAACGTAGATATCATCGGGCTTTCTGGCCTGATTACGCCATCACTAGATGAGATGGTTCACGTTGCAAAAGAGATGGAACGTCTTGATTTCAACTTGCCTCTGTTAATTGGTGGTGCGACAACTTCAAAAGCTCACACAGCTGTGAAAATTGAGCAGAACTACAAGAACCCTGTAGTGTATGTAAACAATGCATCTCGTGCTGTTGGGGTGTGTACTTCCCTGCTTTCTGATGAGCTTCGTCCAGCGTTTGTAGAAAAGTTAGATGCGGACTATGAGCGTGTTCGTGACCAACATAACCGTAAAAAGCCTCGCACTAAGCCTGTTACCTTAGAGCAAGCTCGAGCAAATAAAGTTGCGATTGATTGGAATACTTACACACCGCCTGCTCCAGTGAAGCCAGGGGTGCATGTGTTTGATGACTTTGAAATTTCGACACTGCGTAAATATATCGACTGGACACCATTTTTCATGACTTGGTCGCTAGTGGGTAAATACCCCGCGATCTTCGACCATGAAGAAGTCGGTGAAGAAGCTCAACGACTCTTTAAGGACGCAAATGAACTGCTCGATCGAGTAGAGAAAGAAGGTCTAATGCAAGCACGTGGTATGTGTGCGCTATTCCCGGCCGCGAGCGTTGGTGATGACATTGAAGTCTACACCGACGAGTCTCGTACTGAAGTCGCTAAAGTTCTTCACAACTTACGTCAGCAAACTGAAAAGCCAAAAGGCTTCAACTACTGTTTATCTGATTACATTGCGCCGAAAGAGTCTGGCAAGAAAGATTGGATTGGAGCGTTTGCCGTAACTGGTGGTATTAATGAGCGTGAATTGGCCGATGCGTATAAAGCGCAAGGTGATGATTACAACGCAATCATGATTCAAGCTGTCGCGGACCGCTTAGCAGAAGCGTTTGCTGAGTGTTTGCATGAGCGTGTTCGTAAAGACATTTGGGGCTATGCCGCAGATGAAAACCTATCGAACGAAGAATTGATTCGAGAGAAGTACCAAGGTATTCGTCCTGCTCCGGGTTATCCTGCTTGTCCAGAACATACTGAAAAAGGCCCGCTCTGGGACTTAATGAAGGTAGAAGAGACGATTGGTATGACGCTAACCTCAAGCTATGCGATGTACCCTGGGGCTTCGGTATCCGGCTGGTATTTCTCGCATCCAGACTCGCGTTACTTTGCGATCGCACAGATCCAGCAGGATCAGGTTGAGAGTTACGCTGATCGTAAAGGTTGGGATCTGCTCGAAGCTGAGAAATGGCTTGGTCCTAATATGAACTAATTAGGATCAAGATAGTTTCAGGATCAAAAAAGGTTAGCGTGATGCTAACCTTTTTTCGTCTATGGTTTTATTCTAAGCATATATAGCAATGAGTTGAGTTATTCTTCAGCCATAAAGGCTTCCAGTAGATCATTAAGAAACAGCTTACCTTTCTCGGTGATCTGCCAGTGTGTTTCACTCTCATTGAGGTATTGCTTCTCTATCGCCCATTCAATAGTCGACTGGATAGCATCAAACTCTAAGCCCGTTGTATCGATAAAATCTTGCTTAGGGCAGGCTTCCATCAAGCGAAAACGGTTCATGAAAAACTCAAAAGGCCGATCTTCGTTGGCTACGATAAATTCATCTGAAAGATACGGCTTCACCATATTTTGATAAGCAGCGAGATAGCCACGTGGATGTTTGACCTTTGTGGTACGGACAATCCGGCCGTCAGCAAAGCTCAGCTTGCCATGTGAGCCACAACCAATGCCTAGGTAATCGCCAAAGCGCCAGTAATTTAAGTTATGGCGACACTGAAAATCTGGTTTGCTATATCCTGAAATCTCGTATTGCACATAGCCAGCATCTGCGAGCTTTTTATGTCCTTGCTCGAAGATATCCCATAAATCATCGTCGTCGGGTAGCGTCGGTGTCTTATAGTAAAACATCGTATTCGGCTCAATGGTGAGCTGATACCATGATAGGTGAGGGGGATTGAGTTCAATCGCCTTATCTAAATCTGCTAGGGCTTGTTCGATTGTTTGATCAGGTAAGCCGTGCATTAAGTCTAAGTTGAAACTGTTGAGTCCGATTGTATGAGCAAGCTGGGCGGCATTTACCGCTTCTTGTTGGCCATGGATACGTCCTAGCTTGTCGAGTTTTTGCTGTTCAAAACTCTGTACGCCAATCGAGATTCGCGTCACTCCTGCCTTTTGGTAGCCTTTAAAGCGTTCAGCTTCGACGGTACCGGGGTTTGCTTCCATTGTGATTTCGATATTGGGCTCAAAGCCAATTCGAGTTTCAATGCCGTTTAGAAGCTTCTCTATGCCTTGAGCTGATATAAGGCTTGGGGTTCCGCCACCGATGAATATTGAATGCAATTTACGTGAATTGTCGTTTAGCTGATACTTTTCGATATCGGTATCGAGATCTTCAAGTAGCGCGTCAATATATTGCTGTTCCGGAATATCTGCTTTTAAAGCGTGTGAATTGAAATCACAGTATGGGCACTTTTGTACACACCATGGGATGTGTACATAAAGGCTGAGTTTAGGTGGTTTTAACATCGTCAATTTTGCCAACGATTATACTTGCTCTGACAAAGTAGCGAATAGCTTGCTCAGTGCTTTGCCACGGTGTGATAGCTGTTTCTTACGGGCAGGCTCCAATTGTGCAGACGCACAGTTATCTTCAGGTACAAAAAATACCGGATCATAACCAAAGCCATTGTCACCTTGAGCTTGTTCTAGGATCTGACCTTCCCATTTCCCATGGCATACAATCGGTGTTGGATCATGCTCATGGCGCATCAAAACCAACACACAATGAAAACGAGCACTGCGTTGTTCGCTCGGTACGCCTTCCATCTCTTTGAGCAGTTTTTCTAAATTTTGCTGGTCGGTTGCCTTTTCTCCTGCGAAGCGAGCAGAGTAGATCCCTGGCGCACCTTTTAGGTAATCCACTTCTAACCCTGAATCATCGGCAATAGCAGGCAAGCCGGTTTCTTTGGCTGCGTGGCGGGCTTTGATAATGGCATTTTCAATAAATGTAGTGCCAGTTTCCGCGACTTCTGACACGGAATATTCGCTTTGCGCGACAACGTCAAAGCCAAATTCAGAAAGGAGATCCGCCATTTCACGGACTTTTCCTTGGTTACCTATTGCAAGTACTATCTTGTTCATCGAGATTCTCTTTAGTAGAAGTCTATTCTTCAACGTAAAACTTTTGGCTGAACTTTAGTTTACCCGTGCCTTTGTTTCCAGCATTAATGTCGAGATCGAAGGTGAGGGTTTCTTCATTGGAAATTGGCAGCTCAGCTAAATAGTAAATCGCATCACCTTCTTTGACTTGCTTAAAGGATAGTTCACGAGTATTGCCGATCAGGTTACGGCTATGACCGGTAATGTTAGCCTCTGTTGCTGGTTTCCCCGCCTGAGAGTTATCAAGCACACTGATGTTAATAATCGCAGAGTAGCCATTTCTTTTTAGCTGGTAGCTACGAGCAACTTGTGGGGTAAGAAAAGTGGAGTTAAATGCAGAGTAATGAACTTCAACATCCTTGATGGTTTTGAACTGACCTGCCCATGTTGGGAGTGCCAGAAAACTTACCAGAATTAGGGTGATCCATTTGTTCATAGGGCTTCCTTTGTTTGTTGTTATTTTTTTGCTTCGTTATGGGGATATCTTATCGTAAATAAATGAAAAGCCATCATAAGATGGCTTCGATTTCTGTAGGTATTTGGCTGGGTGTTTGAACTCGGATCTGTTTATGTCGACCTAGCTCGCCTTTCTCTATGGTGATAAGTCCTTTCGCGACTTTAAATTGTTTAGCTAAGTATTTGCTCAAATGCGCGTTGGCTTTGCCATCAACAGGAGGAGCAGTAATGGCGACTTTTAATTCGTCACCATGGAGTCCAACAATTTTATCGCGGCTCGCTTTTGGCTGAATGTAAAGACGGAGCAGGATATCTGAACCGTCCTTCCAAGCCGCTAGCGCCATTACAGCCTAAACCACATTGGACCAATAAGGTCGCCCATTAGGAAGTTAGCAAATTGCAAGGCAATAAATAACACTAACACACTTAAGTCGAAGCCACCCATAGCAGGAATGATACGACGAATCGGCGCTAGCATTGGCTCTGTTAGCTGGTGGAAAACGTATTCGATAGGACTGCGACCTTGGCTTACCCAGCTAAGAATTGCACGAATAAGTAGTACCCAGAAGAGTAACCCGCCTGCAGCTTTAAGCAGTGACAATAAGCCTAGGAATAGGAAATCGGCACTGAAGCTTACCGAACCGCTAGAGGCGATAAAGATAAGTGCGACGAACTTTAGAACACACAGCACGTACGCGAACAGAACTGTGGCTAGGTCGAGACTGCCGATTGACGGAATCACACGGCGAAGCAGGCCTACAATAGGTTGAGTCGCTTTGACGATAAATTGAGAGAATGGGTTATAGAAATCCGCACGCGCAGCTTGAAGCCAGATGCGTAAGATCACGACCATAATATAGAGATCAAACAGTGTGGATATCAGAAAACTCATTGAATTCATAAGGAGCCCTTAATACAGGTTGTGTCCAAGTTTACTGGGTTGGACAAAATTAAAATAACTTTTCCATTTCTTCTGCGCGAGAGACTGCAGCTTGCATCGCTTTCGCAACAATATCGGATAATTGATGTTCATTGAATGTGCGCAGCGCTTCTGCTGTTGTACCACCCTTTGAGGTCACTTGCTCACGTAGCGTTGAAAGTTCTGTGTCAGGGTTCGCGGCTACCATGCTTGCTGCTCCTAGTGCTGATTGTTGCACTAGATTGCGCGCCGTTTCTACATCGAAGCCTTGAGCCATAGCTTCTGCCTGCATTGCCTCCATAAAGAGGAAGAAATACGCAGGAGCACTTCCCGCAGCTGCAATTACATTATTGATACCAGACTCGTTCTCAACCCAGCATACTTTACCTACCGCATTCATCAACTGCTCAGCAAAGTTTTTATCTTCCACTGGAACATGTTGTGCAGCATAAAGCCCGCTCATGCCAAGCCCGATCTGAGACGGAGTATTTGGCATCACGCGTACCAAATTTAATGTGCTGTTTAGCATTTCATCGTAGCGCGAGCTATGAATTCCGGCCGCAATGGAGATAACCAGCTTGCCAGAAAAATCGATGCTTTGTAGAGGTTTCGTCACCTCTTCCATCATTTGCGGTTTGACTGATAGTACCACTACATCGGCTTCTTGAGCCGCGATTTCATTATTGCTGGTGGTGCGAATGCCGTATGCTTGTTCAAGAGGTAAGCGTCTAGTCTCAGATGGCGCTGTCGCTGTGATAAGTTCAGCAGGGTAGCCATCGGCAATAAGCCCGGAAACAATAGCCTTAACCATATTTCCCGCGCCAATAAAGGCAATCTTCTTGTGTTCCATTGGTCGTTTGATCCTTTTGTTAAGCGTGTGGTTTCCCCGCTATTGCTAGGCTTTACCGCTATAATCGCGTGCACCGAATATTGCTGTACCAATACGAACCATGGTACTGCCAGCTTCAATCGCTGCATCCATATCGCCACTCATTCCCATTGATAAAGTATTAATATCAGGATATTGCTTTGCGAGTTTGTCTTTGAGTTCTGCTAACTGCTTGAATGCACTCAGTTGAGACTGATAGTCAGAAACGTTAGCAGGAATAGACATCAATCCTCTTAAAGTGAGGTTCGGTAGGCTAGAAATCAACTCTGCTAGCTCAAAAACTTCTGTATCAGTTGCGCCTGATTTACTGGCTTCACCACTGGTGTTTACCTGAATAAGTACTTGGATAGCAGGCATATATTCAGGGCGTTGGTCGTTCAGACGCTGAGCTGTTTTTGCTCGATCTACTGTGTGCACCCAAGCAAAGTGTTCTGCAACATGGCGGGTTTTATTCGATTGAATAGGGCCGATGAAGTGCCATTCAATATCGATATCAGCGTGATGTTGATTGAAATGCTGAACTTTCTCTACGCCTTCTTGAACGTAGTTCTCGCCAAAGGCACGCTGGCCTGATTGTGCCGCTTCTAGAATTGCTTCATTAGGCTTAGTTTTACTCACCGCTAAAAGTTGCACCGAGTCTCGAGGTCGTCCACACTTTTGTTGTGCGCTTTCAATCTGTGAGGTGATATGTTCAATGTTTTGTTGAATACTACTCATAGCTACTTATACGTAAGGAAATTAAATGGATATCGCTGAGTTACTGGATTTTAGTGTAAAGCATAATGCTTCAGATCTACATCTTTCTGCTGGTGTAGCGCCTATGGTACGTATAGATGGTGAAGTAAGAAAGCTTGGAGTACCAGCTTTTAGCCATGCCGATGTTCACCGTTTAGTTTTTGAGATCATGAATGATGCTCAACGTAGTGAGTTCGAGGAAAAGCTGGAAGTCGACTTCTCGTTTGAGTTGCCAAATGTCGGCCGTTTTAGGGTGAATGCCTTTAACCAATCCCGTGGCTGCTCTGCCGTGTTTCGAACCATTCCGGTTGAGATTCCTACCTTAGAGCAGATCGATGCGCCAGAAATCTTTGAGAAAATTGCCAACTACGAAAAAGGGTTAGTGCTGGTAACTGGGCCAACGGGTTCGGGTAAATCGACCACGTTAGCCGCTATGGTGGATTACATTAACCGTCACCACAATAAACATATTCTTACCATCGAAGACCCGATTGAGTTTGTTCACACCAACAATAAATGTTTGGTGAACCAGCGTGAAGTACACAGAGATACCCATAGTTTCAAAAATGCGCTACGTAGTGCATTACGTGAGGATCCCGATGTCATTCTGGTAGGTGAGCTACGAGATCAAGAAACCATTAGCTTAGCACTGACGGCTGCAGAAACAGGTCACTTAGTTTTTGGTACGCTGCATACCAGTTCAGCGGCGAAAACCATCGACCGTATTATTGATGTATTTCCGGGTAGTGATAAAGATATGGTGCGATCTATGTTGTCGGAGTCGATGCGTGCCGTTATTGCGCAGAAGCTCCTCAAGCGTGTGGGTGGGGGCCGAGTTGCTTGTCATGAGATTATGCTAGCGACACCTGCGATTCGAAACCTTGTGCGTGAAGACAAAGTGGCGCAGATGTACTCCATCATTCAAACAGGTGCGGCTCACGGCATGCAAACGATGGAGCAAAATGCGAAGAAATTAATGGCTCAAGGTCTTGTGGATGTTCAAGAAGTTGAGAAGAAAATAGAAATCGAGTCTTCACCGTTTTAGAGAGAAACCTCATGGATTTGAATCAGTGCTTACAACAGATGATCGAGCTTAAAGCATCGGATCTCTATTTAACGGTCGATGCTCCGATTTTGTTCCGAGTCGACGGGGAACTCAGAGCTCAGGGCGACAAACTGAACGAGGGGCAGGTTACTCGCTTCCTTAATGCCATGATGGATGATGATCGTCGAGAAAGCTTTAAGCAAACTCGCGAATCTAACTTTGCTGTGGTTCGCGATAGTGGACGCTTTCGTGTCAGTGCATTTTTTCAACGTGAGTTGCCGGGGGCGGTAATACGCCGCATTGAAACCAATATCCCAACCTTTGAAGAGCTCAAGTTACCTGAAACGCTGCAAGATTTGGCCATAGCCAAGCGTGGGCTCGTGTTGGTTGTCGGGGCGACGGGCTCTGGTAAATCTACGACGATGGCGGCAATGACGGGCTATCGCAATCAACATCGAACTGGGCATATTCTTACCGTTGAAGATCCCATTGAGTTCGTGCACCAGCACCAGAGCTGCATCGTCACTCAGCGAGAGGTTGGGTTGGATACTGAAAGCTATGAAGTGGCGCTTAAGAACTCTTTGCGCCAAGCTCCTGATATGATTCTAATTGGTGAGATCCGTAGTCGAGAGACGATGGAATACGCCATGACGTTTGCCGAAACGGGCCACCTATGTATGGCAACGCTGCATGCTAACAACGCCAATCAAGCGTTAGAACGGATTCTCCACCTTGTTCCTAAAGAGCAAAAAGAGCAGTTCTTGTTTGATTTGTCGATGAACCTAAAAGGGGTAGTAGGGCAGCAACTTATCCGCGACAAGAATGGCCAAGGTCGTCATGGGGTGTTTGAATTATTGCTAAACAGTCCTCGAGTCTCTGATTTAATTCGCCGGGGTGATCTACATGAATTAAAAACAACGATGGCTAAATCGAAAGAGGTGGGCATGCAGACGTTTGATCAAGCGCTTTATCAGCTGGTGGTCGAGGGTAAAATCAGTGAACAAGATGCGTTGCACAGTGCTGACTCAGCAAATGATTTACGTCTGATGTTAAAGACTCAGCGTGGTGAGAGCTACGATTCTGGCTCACTCACCAATGTGCAGATAGATATGGATTAGCCAAGCGGTCACAAGCTTTGGATGATAAAAAGGGTTGGTACGTTACCAACCCTTTTCTGTTTCTGGAGCTTCTCTATTTTGTGAGAGCTTAGCCGTATTGCGCTTCAAACCAGCTCTCTAAGATAACGACGGCAGATTGGCAATCGACGTTGCCTTTTGAAAGCGCTTTGTAACCGCCCATATTGAACAAATCTGAGCGAGCTTCTGTTGTCGATAGGCGCTCATCATGCAGTTCTACAGGTAATCCGTAGCGACCTTGAAGCCGCTTGGCAAACTTCCTTGCTCTAGGCGTTATAGACTCAAGATCTTTGCCGTATAAGTCGGTTGGAAGCCCAACAACCAGCATGTTCGGTTGCCATTCTTTAATTTGCTTTTCGATATCATCCCAATTGGGAATGCCATCGTTGGCTTTAAAGGCTTTCAATGGTGAAGCTGTTCCCGTGATTTCTTGGCCAATTGCACTGCCGATGCTTTTGGTGCCGAAATCGAAAGCCATGATAGTTCTGGACATGGTGTGCCTTTATTTTGTAGGGGACGAGTTATACAGCGAGCGCTATGCGTGACCTGTTTGTGTTGATAGTTGCGCGGCGTCGATCCCCAGCATTTGTACAGCGGTACGCCAACGTTCGCGGATAGGGGTGTTAAAAATAACGTCAGGATCAGCTTCAATAGTCAGCCAGGAGTTCTCGGCTAGTTCAGTTTCGAGTTGCCCCGCTTCCCAGCCTGAATAGCCAAGTGCGATAATGTAGCTGTTTGGTTCCGCTTCAGTACCTAGCACCGAGAGAATATCTTTAGAAGTCGTCACAGAAATTTCATCGGTCATTTGGATACTCGATTCGTACCGATCTTTCGGTTGATGGAGTATAAAGCCGCGATCTTCAGATACTGGCCCACCGTTTAACACGGGTTTCTCTAGGCTCTCAGTATGCAGTTGGGGGTGAACGGGCTGAATATCGACTCGCTCCAACATCCCCGCGACGGTAATATCGATAGGTGCATTGATCATTAGCCCCATCGCGCCTTCTTCATTGTGCTCACAAACATAAATAACACTGTTCTTGAAGTACGGGTCTTTCATTCCCGGCATAGCAACTAAGAAGTGGTTGGTTAGGTTCATAGCGACTCCAAATGATTAAGGAGGCGGGCTTCCCCGCCTAAATGAAGCTAATTTTTTAGACGACGCTCAATCGCGTCCATTAACTTACCAGTAATAGAAACATCAAACGCGGCCTCGATTTCACGAATACAAGTCGGGCTGGTCACGTTGATCTCTGTTAATTTGTCGCCAATTACGTCTAAGCCTACAAAGATAAGGCCCTTTTCTTTTAATGTTGGAGCTACCGCTTGGGCGATTTTTAAGTCTGTTTCACTGAGCGGTCTCGCTTCGCCAGTGCCACCTGCCGCTAAGTTGCCGCGAGTTTCCCCTTTTGCCGGGATACGAGCTAGGCAGTAAGGCATTGGTTCGCCGTCTACCACGAGTATGCGCTTGTCACCGTTGCTGATGTCAGGAACGAATGTTTGCGCCATGGCGTAGTTCTGACCATGGTTGGTGAGTGTTTCAATAATCACCGACACATTAGGATCATTTTCTTTCACTCGGAAGATTGATGCACCTCCCATGCCATCTAATGGCTTCAAGATCACGTCACCATGCTGTTCACGGAATGCTTTGATCTTTTCTGCTTTACGCGTAACGATTGTCGTCGGCGTTAATTCTGGGAACCACGCCGTAAATAGTTTTTCGTTACAGTCACGTAAGCTTTGTGGTTTATTAACGATCAGGGTGCCTTGTTCTTCGGCACGCTCTAAAATGTAAGTCGCGTAAATGTACTCGGTATCGAATGGAGGATCTTTACGCATTAATACCGCGTCTAAATCAGAGAGTTCGATCGTTTGCTCTGACTTAAATTGATACCAGTTTGCCGGATCTTCTTTCAGCTCAACCACTTTAGTATCAGCTACCGCGACACCTTGATCTAAGTGTAGATCATTCATTTCCATGTAGTGGATTTCATAGCCACGGCGCTGTGCTTCAAGCATCATGGCGAAGCTAGAGTCTTTCTTAATGTTAATGGATGAAATTGGATCCATTACGATGCCAAGTTTAATCATGATCTTCTCCGGTTAGCCAAGATCGCCAAAGCGAACTTGAAGGGCGGTAATTGCGGTGAGAGCCGCTGTTTCGGTTCGTAGTACACGTGGGCCCAGCAACGTCTCTTCAAACTGATAGTCTTGTGTCATATCGATCTCTTGCTCTGACAGGCCACCTTCTGGGCCAATCAGTAAGCGTACTTTTTCGATAGGAGTAGGTAGGGTGTTAATGGAATACTTCGCTCTAGGGTGCAGGTTAAGCTTGAGCGCGTCGGTTTGCTCTGCACACCATTGTTCTAGCTGCATGATAGGTCTAATGACAGGTACGGTATTACGACCGCACTGCTCACACGCGCTGATTGCAATTTTTTGCCATTGAGCCAACTTCTTTTCAAAACGTTTCTGATCGAGCTTTACGCCGCAACGCTCTGAGATGAGTGGGGTAATCGTGTTTACGCCCAGCTCAACAGATTTCTGGATAGTAAACTCCATCTTATCGCCGCGCGACACGACTTGACCAAGATGTAGGTCGAGTGGTGACTCTGAACTGCGTTCAATACGCTCGGTGATGTTCACATCTACGTTTTTCTTTCCTACAGAACTGATAGTGGCTGGAAACTCGGCACCACTGCCATCAAACAACAGCACGTCTTGGCCTTCTTTCATGCGTAGCACTCGGCCAATGTGACCTGCGGCATCATCACTCAAAGCAAGCGTGCCTAGCTGGTGGATAGTTTCAGGGTGATAAATTCTTGGGATGCGCATGATTTTTTGAAATTCCAGCAAACAGTTAGAGAATGTTTAGAGACTAACATGGATGCTTTAAGGTAAAAAAACAAGGGCAGAAGAAGAGATTCAACGCGTGAGATTGAATCTCTTGATGTCCGTGTTATGGGTTGCAGCGTTCATAGACAAATGGGTTGTGATTGCCTTGAATCTTTTGGATGCGTCTATCGCGTTCACATTCCCATTCATCGACCGGGTATTGCTTGTTCCAGGCTGTCATTAAGTTAGTTTGTTGAGAAGATAACTGGAAACCATACTCCTGACTCATATACAGGTAAGTCCGGGCAATGGAACCTTTTGCTCTATCGGGTGGCATCACTTTGCGCTGTTTGAAGTTCACTTGCATCTCACAGCGACCATAACTGACACCTTGTGTACCATTCCACAGACTGAAATTGTAATTGGAGCGATCGCCGTTCACTTCACCAATCGTCGGCGTTAAGTTGTGTAGATCCGCCTCCATTGAACGAAATACGGTGTCGTTTTTGGTGCAGTTTTTCCTCCCTCCTTGCTGCCAGCATTGGCGCTGATGACCAAATTGCCAAGCCGGGACGACATGTTCCCACTCGATTCTAGATGCACGCTTTTGTTGTTTCCTGACCTCATAGCCACAAGACTCCAAGTCTGGAGTGCCCCTTCTTCCTTGCCATTGGATGTCACAGCCGCAATAAAAGCTACTGGGATGATCTTGGTAGATTTTAACCGCTTCTTTTTTGGCCTTGTAAAACGATGATGGAGGCGCAGATAGGGCTAAATGCGAAACAATAAACAACGAGCCAAAAACGGCGATGGTAAAAGGTTTCATTAACAGAGTGTGGTAAAAGTATGACAAATGCCAGTCTACCACGCAATTTAGTGTAAGAGATATGAAATAGCTAGAGCTGGGCTAGGAGAGCTGCTGACCTGTAAACGTTAGTGTTTGCTTGCACTGTTGGCAACGATAGCTCGCTTGCCTTCTCATGACTTTGTTGTGACGTCGGATAGAGAGTGGGTATTCAGAGCAGCCACAGCTGTAGGCGAAGGTTTTACCTTGAACAGAGGCAATATCGAACTGATGTGTTGTGTCTGGAGAGACACCAAAAACGCTGCGCATTATTTGTTGCCATTCTTTGCCATGTGGGCGAACTCGACCATAGATTTTGTGGACGATGAGATGAGCCACTTCATGGGGAATAACTTGTTCAATAAACGCCGCTTGGTTTTCTGTAAATAAAACTGGGTTGAGGCGAACTTCCCACAGTTGCAAGTAGGCTTTACCTGCTGTTTTCCCACGTAGTTTATAGCTTAGACTTGGCGTTTCAAAATGGGTTTGGAAGTATTGGCTCGCTTTATCAATGCATTGTTTTAGTTGCACTTGTGCCCGGTAGTTAAGTTCAAAATCTATCACGTTATGCCTCAGTAAAATAAAGCCCCGGAGAAAATCCGGGGCAAGATTGTAACATTAATGGCAAACGAAAATAGAAGGTTGGAGACCTAATGTTTTTTCTTTATCGTTGCATGATAAGCATGCCAAGTACCGTAGCCTAAGATTGGCATGGTAAACAGCATTCCTATCCCGTACGTGGCAAAACCAATCAAGATACCGCCACAAATTAACCCTGCCCAAACGATCATGGCTGGGATATTCGATTTTACAGCGTTAAAGCTAGAGAATACCGCCGTCATAATGTCGACTCGACGCTCCATCATTAATGGAATCGAAAAAGCCGAGACACTGAATACAATGCACGCAAGAACAAACCCGACAACAGAGCCAGTGATCAAGAATGGTAAAAATTCAGTGAGAGGCGCGCCTTCTACCGACGGATAGAGCACATGTAGCAATGCTGCGATACGCATCCAAAAGATCATGGCGATGGCGAGAAATACGGCAAACGTCCATTGAGAAGTCGAGTTGCGGCCAATTGCTTTCATCGAGTGTAGTAAGCTTGCGTTGTGACCTTTTTCCCTTTCCCAGCTAGCATCGTAGAGCCCTAGAGCTAGGAAGGGGCCGATGAGCATATAAACAACCAGACTTGGCATTACAACCAAGTGGGTGCCTTGCCATTGTACTAACAGCACAATACCGACTGCCGCTAACATAAAGCAGAAACCGTAAAATGCACTGATGAAAGGCATGCGGATAAAGTCGTGTAACCCTAGCGATAGCCAGTGAAACGGCGCTGACACACTAAGCTGATTACACGGTATGGTTCGAGCGTATTCGTTATCTGGGACTTCCTTTCGTTTATCTTGAAAGTCCGATGGATTAACCGTACGAGGCATAGATCCTCCTTGATCGATTCACGTTCAATACCAAGCCTGAGCTAAGTATTGGTAGATTCGATGCCTGCTTTGGCGATACAAACAGTTCGACTTAAAAAGCACTCACAGCAAAGCCCTGCATCACGTTGTTAGTGAAGTTTCTTTCTACTTGCGTTTAGAAACTTATTTGAGTCTCGAAACCTATGGGTAGATAGAAAAATTAACACCTTATTAACTATTGGCGTGAATGACGAAAATTACAAATAACAGACATAAAAAAAGCCCTTACTTATTAGTAAGGGCTTTTTAAATCTAGCTAGTGATTACTTGATGCCAGCGAACTCGCGTAGTAATGCCGCTTTATCTGTTGCTTCCCAAGGGAATTCTTCACGACCGAAGTGGCCGTAGGCTGCAGTCTTCTTGTAGATTGGTTGAAGAAGGTTCAGCATTTCTTGTAGGCCGTATGGACGTAGGTCGAAGTTTTGACGAACAGCTTCGATAATGATGTCGTGAGATACTTTCTCAGTGCCGAATGTTTCAACCATGATAGAAGTTGGATCTGCAACACCGATAGCGTAAGAAAGTTGGATTTCACAACGGTCCGCCATGCCAGCAGCGACGATGTTTTTAGCAACGTAACGAGCTGCGTAAGCTGCGCTGCGGTCTACTTTTGATGGATCTTTACCAGAGAATGCACCACCACCATGACGAGCCGCACCGCCGTATGTATCTACGATGATTTTACGACCAGTTAGACCACAGTCACCCATTGGACCACCGATTACGAAACGGCCTGTTGGGTTGATGAAGAAGTTAGTGTCTTTAGTGATCCACTCAGAAGGCAGTACAGGCTTGATGATCTCTTCCATTACCGCTTCACGTAGGTCTGGAGTCGTTACTGAATCACAGTGCTGAGTAGAAAGTACAACAGCATCAATACCAACGATCTTACCTTGGTCGTATTGGAACGTTACCTGAGATTTTGCATCTGGGCGTAAGAAATCTAGCTTACCGCTTTTACGTACTTCAGCTTGTTTTTCAACAAGGCGGTGAGAGTAAGTGATCGGAGCTGGCATTAGAATGTCAGTTTCGTTTGTTGCGTAACCGAACATGATGCCTTGGTCGCCCGCGCCTTGCTCTTTAGGATCTGCTTTATCAACACCTTGGTTGATGTCTGGAGACTGCTTACCAATTGTGTTTAGAACAGCACAAGAGTCAGCATCAAAGCCCATGTCTGAATGAACGTAGCCAATTTCACGTACAGTTTCACGAGTGATTTCTTCGATATCAACCCATGCAGAAGTCGTGATTTCACCACCAACCATTACCATGCCTGTTTTCACGTACGTTTCACACGCAACGCGAGCTTTCTTATCTTGTTCTAAGATGGCATCAAGAACAGCATCAGAAATTTGGTCTGCGATTTTATCTGGATGGCCTTCTGAAACAGACTCAGAAGTGAACAGGTGCTTAGCCATGAGAGCTCCACTTAAATTAGTTATAACGGCTGGTGTTGTTAACCAACCGTAATGAAATACAGTAAATTTTGTAGGTGTTTCTACATCTAGACGTCTATTCTAGTTTTGAACGCTCGAATTACAAGCTCTTTTTTCTTATCGAAGATAACCAAACGTTTGCTTCGGCAAAGCTTAAATTTAGTTACTTTGAATCAAAATGCTAAAAATTACGCTGAATTGCTAGAATTCTGCCAGTAAAACGTTTGCAGAGACAAAATCCCTTTGAGACAATATCGCGCGCTGATTTTTCAGCCTCTAACCACACATTTCGAATTCGCTTAATGCACTCAGGAGCAGTCATGTCTTCTCGTAAAGATCTAGCAAATGCAATCCGCGCACTTAGCATGGATGGCGTACAACAAGCCAACTCTGGCCACCCAGGCGCACCAATGGGTATGGCAGATATCGCCGAAGTTCTTTGGCGTTCTCACCTAAACCACAACCCAGCAAACCCTGAGTGGGCCGACCGCGACCGTTTTGTATTGTCAAACGGCCACGGTTCAATGCTGATCTATTCTTTGCTGCACCTATCAGGTTACGAGCTATCAATCGATGATCTGAAAAACTTCCGTCAATTGCACTCTAAGACTCCAGGCCATCCAGAGTACGGTTACGCGCCGGGTGTTGAAACAACAACAGGTCCACTAGGCCAAGGTATCACTAACGCTGTTGGTATGGCGCTGGCTGAGAAAACTCTAGCAGCACAATTCAACAAAGAAGGCCACGACATCGTTGACCACTTCACTTATGCATTTATGGGTGATGGCTGTCTGATGGAAGGTATTTCTCACGAAGCATGTTCTCTAGCGGGTACGCTAGGCCTTGGTAAACTTATTGCTTTCTGGGATGACAACGGTATTTCTATCGACGGTGAAGTTGAAGGTTGGTTCTCTGACGACACGCCTAAGCGTTTTGAAGCTTATGGCTGGCACGTCATCCCAGCGGTAGACGGTCACGATTCAGCTGCAATCAACGCTGCTATTGAAGCAGCTAAAGCCGATCCACGTCCTACACTAATCTGTACTAAGACGATCATCGGTTTTGGTTCGCCAAACAAGTCTGGTTCACACGATTGTCACGGTGCTCCGCTAGGCGCTGAAGAAATCGCAGCAACTCGCAAAGAACTTGGCTGGGAACACGGTCCATTTGAAATTCCAGCGGACATCTATGCTGAGTGGGACGCAAAAGAAGCAGGCGCAGCTAAAGAAGAAGCTTGGAACGCTAAGTTTGAAGCGTACGCTGCGGCTTACCCGGCAGAAGCTGCTGAGCTTAAACGTCGTCTAAACGGTGAACTACCTGCACAGTGGGAAGAGAAAACAAACCAAATCATTGCTGATCTTCAAGCTAACCCAGCAAACATCGCATCACGTAAAGCGTCTCAAAACGCACTAGAAGCATTTGGTGCTATGCTACCTGAATTCCTAGGCGGCTCTGCTGACCTTGCACCTTCTAACCTAACTATGTGGTCTGGCTCTAAGTCTGTTTCTGCTGAAGATCCAGCGGGTAACTACATCCACTACGGTGTACGTGAATTCGGTATGACAGCGATCATGAACGGTATCGCTCTGCATGGTGGTTTCGTACCATACGGTGCTACTTTCCTAATGTTCATGGAATACGCTCGTAACGCAATGCGTATGGCTGCTCTGATGAAAGTTCAGAACATCCAAGTTTACACGCACGACTCTATCGGTCTTGGCGAAGATGGTCCAACTCACCAACCTGTTGAGCAAATGGCGTCACTACGTTTGACTCCAAACATGAGCACATGGCGTCCATGTGACCAAGTTGAGTCTGCAGTAGCTTGGAAACTGGCTATCGAGCGTAAAGACGGTCCAACGTCTCTCATCTTCTCTCGTCAAAACCTTGCACAGCAAGAGCGTAACGAAGAGCAAGTAGCAAACATCGCACGTGGTGGTTACATCCTGAAAGATTGCGAAGGCAAGCCAGAGCTTATCCTTATCGCTACAGGTTCTGAAGTTGAACTAGCGGTTAACGCTGCGGCTGAACTAACAGCTGAAGGTAAGAAGGTACGTGTAGTATCTATGCCTGCAACTGACGCATTCGACAAGCAAGACGCTGAGTACCGTGAATCTGTACTTCCATCTGACGTAACAGCTCGTATCGCTGTAGAAGCTGGCATCGCTGACTTCTGGTACAAGTACGTTGGCTTCGGTGGCAAGATCATCGGTATGACAACATTCGGCGAATCTGCACCAGCAGGCGAGCTATTCAAGATGTTCGGTTTCACTACTGAAAACGTAGTAAACACAGCGAAAGAGCTTCTAGCGTAACGCTTTATTAGCTTCTTCTAGTAATAAAATTAAAGCCCAGCGACGCATACCGTCTCTGGGCTTTTTCGTATTTGTCTAACAAGTAAATAGATATCTTTATCCATTGAGATTGATTATAATTTTCAAAATTGATCTCGCTCAAGTTTATCCTCAATGAAGCTATCTCTCGCAGGCCTTTGGCAATTGTCACCTTTAACTGATTTGTCTATTCCTCAAGATGACATTACTTTTCCAGCATCTTTAAGCAGCATCTTACCCAAGACCCTGACGGAACAAGATATTGCTCAGCAAGAGTGGCACCTCATGCATGATATTGAGGTAGATGAAGCCATGTTAGCTTTTCCAGCAGTGGATTTAGTCATAGCAGGTGTCGATTACCATGCAGAAGTGCGTATTAATGGTGTCGCTGTGTTCGACTGTGATGGTACTCAATCGTTATACAAGAAAGATATTCGCCCTTATTTGCAGTTAGGGAGAAACCGATTTGAGGTGCTATTCCTTGAGCAAGAAGAAGATTGGTTGCTGGATGATGATTCAGCCACTGAATTGTGCGAATTAGGCGACGCTCCTTCAAAGATTGATGAGCGAATGGGAATTTGGCAAGAGCCCTACCTTCAATTTATTCGCCATGTTCGTTTAGAGCATGTGGCTACGGAGCAAATTTGGCACCACGGTGGAGGGTGTGAGTTTATGGTTGACCTCCATTACACTACGTATGCTTCAGGCCTTGTGTCTGCGATGGTGAAATTTAACGGCATGACTTATCACTTGCCTATTGATGTGAGAAGTAACCATGCGAGTGCACTTTTTCAGATCGAGGCTCCGATCTATTCAGAGCCTGATCAGCCTAAAGAGCAAGATTTGTATAGTTTAGAAGTCAACTTGGACGGCCAACAGCAGCATTTTAAAGTCGGGTTAAGTCGCGACTTATGCGTGTCCCACTATCCGATATAGTCGAGTGAGTTAGTGTGCGCACACCCATTGTTGGGGATGTTTTCGTTGCCACACTTTCTCATGGAAGTAGTAAGCGCACGTATTGATGGTAGGTTCGATAGCCGCCATCACACCACCGACAAACAAATCTCCTGTGAGTAAATAGACCACGCTAAATGCGACACTGAAATGTACGCTAGCAAAGCTGAGCGTTTTTACTTTAGCGGAGTGAGCAAATCTCTTGAGTGTTGCAGATGTATTCCACGCACGCTCATGGAAGTAGAAAGCGACGGTATTGACCATAGGCTCTATCATCGCAATCAAACTACCGATTAAGACGTCGCCAGTTAGAATGTATGCGACACTGAACGCAATAGTGAAGTGGAGAGCTGCAAAGTTAAGTGTCTTTTTCATAATAGTAGCCTTAGTCATAATCTGTGGAACTAAGGTTATTATTAAGAATTGTTCTCATTTGTAAAAGTGGCTTCTACCTATTGATTCAATAGGTAAAGGGCAATAAACAAGATAGGGTTATCGCGAGTGGAAGAAAAAAGGACGCATGATGCGTCCTTTCTTTAGCCCTGTGGTTTTACCACCAGTACATTAATCGGCGAGTTCTGTACCACTTTACTAGCAACAGAGCCTAATACCACTTTGTCTATCTTAGAGCGCTTGTGGCTTGGCATCACAATTAAGTCCGCGCCTAGTTTTTCTGCGTAATCCAAGATAGTCGCATAGGGTTTACCTTCAGCAACGTGCACTTTATAGACGATGGAATCGTCGATGTATTGGTCTGCGAATTTTTTGAGTTGCGCTTTTACGTCCACTTTCATCTGGTTGGCTGCATCTTTCGGAAAGTAGGTCGCGACCATTGACATGTGGATGCCAGGCAACACATTGAGTAGGTGGATTTCGGCATTTGAGTGTTTTGCATGCCAAACAGCAAGTTCAACCGCTTTATCAGAAAAGCCTTGGTCATTTAAGTCGACTGGAACAAGGATTTTTTTATACATTTGTATTGTCTCTTTTTTAATTTGGCGAAGCCAATTAATCCCTTGTTTAAACGGCCTTACTCATTAGTAGATAAGTAAGGCCGAGCGAATTACGCGCTTAGCTGTTCCTTACGAGCACGTTTTCTTTGATTTAAGCCTAGCCCAATTAGGATTAATAGAGCAGGGATGAAGACCCATTCCTTCATAGGTCGGTCTGCATCTTGTACTACCCATTTGATTTCCCAATCGAAGTCGATACCAGCAGACTCAGCTGGGCTGCCAAACTCGACCATATCAACAATCATTTTGTCATCGGCTTCGGTTAGCATCAGACCCATTGAGCTGATTCGTTCTTCAGCCGTTTTCGCTTGATCATCGAATGGAAGACGAACCGTTTTCTCAGTGTAATCACCTTCAAGGTTCTCACCACCGACTCTTAGCTCCAGGGATTGTCCTACATTCATTTGCTCTGTGATTTGAGCTATCTCAACTCCAGGTGAGAGAACCTTAGCTGGATAGATCATGTCCCACCAGAACCCAGGACGGAAGAAAGAGAACGTCAACACCAGTAATAGGACTGTTTCCCACCACTTGTTACGCGTAAACCACCATCCTTGAGTTGCCGAGGAGAAGACCAGCATGGCTATCACTGAAGAGATAATGGTCAGCATTAAGTGCCACCAACTATCGATCCCCATAAGTAACAATTGGGTATTGAACACGAACATAAATGGCAAAATTGCCGTCCGTATATCGTAGGTGAAACCTTGGATACCGGTCCGTATAGGGTCTGATTTCGCAATTGCTGCGGCAGCAAAGGCGGCGAGACCTACTGGAGGGGTATCATCTGCCAAAATACCAAAGTAGAACACGAATAAGTGAACGGCGATCAGTGGAATGATCAAACCGTGTTGAGCACCTAGAGTCACGATAACTGGTGCCATTAGTGTTGAAACAACGATGTAGTTGGCAGTGGTTGGAAGGCCCATACCCAAGATCAAGCTGATTACTGCGGTAAATAACAGCATCAGAATGATGTTACCGCCAGAAATAAACTCAACAAAGTCTGTCATAACTAGGCCGATGCCCGTTAGTGTTACCACACCAACGACTGTACCTGCAGCCGCTGTCGCGACACCGATACCGATCATATTGCGTGCACCAGAAACTAAACTTTCTGCAAGATCAATAAAGCCTGCTTTAGTTTGCTCCGCGACATCATCCGTTTTCGCCATTAATGCCATTAGCGGACGTTGCGTGATCAAGATGAAGATCATAAACACAGTTGCCCAGAATGCTGATAGGCCAGGAGAGAAGCGTTCTACAGTTAAACACCAAACCAATACAACAATTGGAAGTAGGAAGTGTAGGCCTGATTTGATGGTTGGACCTGGATCTGGTACTTCGGTGATCTCGGCATCAATTTCCAGATTACCTTCATTCGCGTACTTAGCTGATACGCGAACCAGCGCCACGTAGGCAATCAGCAGAGCAACGGTAACAATAGGTGTTGCAGCATCGCCAAAGACATCTTTGGTCCAGCCCACACCGTAGTAAACTGCCGCACTGATGACACACAAACCGAGAATGGTGCCAGTGAAAGACAGCAGGCTAGCCAGTAGAGTCGGATTATGACGACGTGGTAGACCAGTCATGCCTGCTTTACATGCTTCTAAGTGAACAATGTAAATGAGAGCAATGTAAGAAATAAGGGCAGGAAGTAACGCAGCTTTAATAACTTCAACGTAAGAGATCCCTACGTACTCCACCATAAGGAAAGCAGCAGCACCCATGATAGGTGGTGTTAGCTGGCCATTAGTCGAAGCCGCAACTTCTACCGCACCAGCTTTGGTACCAGGGAAGCCAACACGTTTCATAAGAGGAATAGTGAAAGTACCCGTAGTTACTACATTTGCAATCGATGACCCTGAAACCAAGCCCGATAGACCGGATGCTACAACAGCAGCTTTTGCTGGGCCACCACGCATGTGACCAAGCAAAGAGAAAGCCACTTTAATAAAGTAAGCACCCGCACCAGCTCGTTCTAGCATTGCGCCGAATAGTACAAACAAGAAAACAAAAGACGTCGATACACCTAGTGCAACACCGAATACCCCTTCGGTAGTTAACCATAGGTGGGACATTGCTTTATTGAGGCTTGCACCTTTATGAGCAATGACATCTGGCATGTAAGGGCCACCAAACGTATACAGTAAGAAGACTGCAGCAACGACCATTAAAGGTGGACCTAATGCTCGGCGAGTGGCTTCCAGTAGCAACACCATACCAGTGACGGCAGCAACGATATCAAAAGTGGTTGGTGCACCAGAACGCCCAGCGAGCTCGGTGTAGAAGATATAGATGTACGCTGCTGAGAAACTACCGGCTAAAGCCAGTACCCAGTCGATGACAGGAATTCTGTCACGCGGAGAGTTTTTCAGCGCTGGGTAGGCAGTAAACGCGAGGAAAATTGCAAACGTTAGGTGAATGGAGCGCGCTTGCGTGTCATTCAGTACTGCAAAATCGAAAATGAACGGCAGTGGTGATGCGTACCAAAGTTGGAATAACGACCAACATAGCGGTACCAACCAAAGTATACGCCCAGGAATACCTCTAGGGTTTCGGGCTCCAGTGTCGGCTTGTGCCACCATTTCTTGCACATCTTGAGACGGTGTATTTGTCTGCGTCATGTACTTTGTCCTTATTATTGATGGTGTCTTTCTGTCTAGATATAGAACGTACAGTGAATCCTATTCAGTGTAGTGAATAGATCTGTATCGCTCTAATTGTAATTATTTTGGGTATTAAGTGAGGATGGTTTTCAACGGTGAAACCAAAAGGGATAACAACCATCAAGGAGGCATTACGCCTCCTTGTATTGGTCTGCTATGAGTTGAGCTTACTTAAGTAGGCCAACTTCTTTGTAGTACTTTTCTGCGCCTGGGTGAAGAGGAATAGTAAGACCTGCTTTAACCATGTCTTCTTTCTTCAGGTTCGCGAATGCTGGGTGTAGACGCTTAAACGTATCGAAGTTCTCGAATACTGCTTTAGCAACGTTATATGCAACTTCGTCTGAAACATCAGAAGTCGTTACCATTGTTGCCGCAACACCGAAGCTGTTTACGTCTGAATCGGTACCACGGTACATGCCAGCTGGAACTGTGCTGTATGCGTAGTAAGGATTGTCTGCAACAATCTTATCTACTTGTGCACCAGAAGCTGAAACTAGCTTCGCATCACAAGAAGTTGTTGCTTCTTTGATTGATCCGTTCGGGTGGCCAACAACGTAGATGAATGCATCGATTTTGTTGTCACACAGAGCTTGAGAACGTTCTGAACCTTTTAGCTCTGATGCAAGTTTGAAGCTGTCGTTAGTCCAGCCCATTGCATCCATTACCACGCCCATTGTTGCGCGGTCACCTGAACCTGGGTTACCGATGTTTACACGCTTACCTTTTAGGTCAGAAACGTTTTCGATACCTGAGTCTGCACGAGCAATGATGTTAAAAGGTTCTGTATGAAGTGAGAACATTGCACGTAGCTTCTTGTACGGTCCTTGTTCAGCAAACTTACTGGTACCGTTGTAGCCGTGGTATTGCCAGTCCGACTGAACAACGCCGAAGTCTAGCTCGCCAGCACGGATAGTGTTTACGTTGTAGATAGAACCGCCAGTTGATTCTACTGAACAACGGATGTTGTGATCTTTACGACCTTTGTTCACTAGCTTACAAATTGCACCACCAGTTGGGTAGTAAACACCCGTTACTGAACCAGTACCAATTGTAATGAACTCTTGGGCGTTAACCGCGCCAGCACCCATAACAGCAGCTGCAATTGCGCCAATTTTAATAAGTTTGTTTAATGCCATGAATGTCCCTTCCTTATTCATTATTTGCCCCAAAACAAGTGTAGTCGCTTCGGGAGTTTCCTCGTTTGGAAACGGCATCTTTTTCAATCCGTATGTTGAAAAAGTGGCTGAATAATACCAAAAAAACCGGAGATAATTATAGGATTGTTAAAATATGTAGCGTATTGGACTGTGATGTAACAGAATTGTCAGTGTCAAAATGATGGCTAAGTGGTTGTTTATAAAGCGGTTGTTTTTTGCCACTTACGGAGAGGTGAGTTTCTTTAGATGTGAAGTGGGTCACGTTGTTTATGAGTGAACGTAACCCATTGAGCTATGCGATAAATTAGCCTGTGTATTCAAAGAGTTCGCACACAGATTCAAACAGCTGCTCAGTAGTCACTGACAGTGTTGGAGTAATGAAAATAGTATCATCACCAGCCACTACACCTAGAATGCCTTCGGATTTACCTAGGGAGTCGAGTAGTCGAGCAATCAGTTGTGCAGCTCCTGGACCAGTATGGATAACAACCAATGCGTTGTTGCGATCAATATCAAGAACAAGCTCGCGTAGTGAACTAGAGACGGTCGGCACCCCCAACTCTGCTGGAAGGCAGTAGACCATTTCCATTTTTGCGTTACGTGTTCGTACCGCACCAAACTTAGTCAGCATTCGCGAGACTTTAGATTGGTTAATGTTCTCAAAACCTTCATTTTTAAGAGCATCAACAATGTCGCCTTGAGAGCCAAATCGCTCTTCTTTTAGTAGGGCTTTAAAAGCGCGGACTAAGTTATCTTGTTTTTCTGTATTGCGCATGGTTCTTCTTTCTATTTATAAGATCCGTAGTGAATATTCTCGCATAGCTATGCACTTATCGCCAAACTATCACTGAATTCTGTCTAATAGGTCACTGTAAACTTATTTTTAATGACAGAAAAATTACTAGTTAAACCTTTGTCGAACAAGGTGTTTCATACATAATGCATTTGCTCGTGTAGCACGTCCTTATTGATTTGCGCGAGGTCGCAAAGCGCGCGTTAATTGATTGTAATCAAGTTGTGATTACTATAGTTTTTACCCTATTCGCGTACAGAATACCCTACTAAAACATTTATAAGAGATAAGATCTCAAGGAGAACTACAATGAAAGTAGCTGTTATTGGTGCCGCTGGTGGCATCGGTCAAGCCCTAGCACTTCTTCTTAAAAACCGCCTTCCAGCGGGTTCAGATTTAGCCCTATATGATATTGCTCCTGTAACGCCAGGTGTTGCAGCAGACCTTAGCCACATCCCAACTCCTGTTTCGATCAAAGGTTATGCAGGTGAAGATCCAACTCCAGCGCTAGACGGTGCGGACGTTGTTCTGATTTCTGCGGGTGTAGCTCGTAAACCAGGTATGGATCGCGCGGATCTATTTAACGTAAACGCAGGCATTGTTAAATCGTTGGCAGAGAAAATTGCCGTGGTTTGTCCAAAAGCTTGTGTTGGTATCATCACTAACCCAGTGAATACTACTGTGCCAATCGCGGCTGAAGTACTAAAGAAAGCGGGTGTTTATGACAAGCGCCGCCTATTTGGTGTAACAACACTGGACGTGATCCGCTCAGAAACGTTTGTTGCAGAGCTAAAAGATAAAGATCCAGGTGACGTTCGTGTACCTGTTATCGGTGGCCACTCTGGTGTGACTATTCTTCCTCTATTGTCTCAAGTCGAAGGTGTTGAATTTACAGCCGACGAAATCGAAGCTCTAACCAAACGTATCCAGAACGCTGGTACTGAAGTTGTTGAAGCGAAAGCTGGTGGCGGTAGTGCGACACTGTCTATGGGTCAAGCGGCTTGCCGATTCGGTTTAGCTCTTGTGAAAGCGCTTCAAGGCCAAGAAAATGTGATTGAATGTGCATACGTTGAAGGTGAGGGCGAACATGCTCCGTTCTTCGCACAGCCAGTAAAACTAGGTAAAGAAGGCGCAGAAGCAATCCTTAGCTACGGTGAACTAAGCGACTACGAGAAAGCGGCTCTTGATGGCATGTTAGATACACTGAAAGGTGATATCGAAATCGGTGTTGAGTTTGCTAAATAGCAGATGGTTTAAGTAACAACGCTCTATATAATAAAAAAGCTGATCGAAAGATCAGCTTTTTTGTTTTCTGCTCAATGAGAAGCTTGAAGTTATATGTCGCGTTAACGAACTATTTATATCTACTTAGTACGGTTTACTGCAATGTGCGCTAAAGTGACAAGCGCTTGCTTGTATTCTGAGTCAGGTAAAATAGCTAACTCAGCGATTGCTTTATCTGCTTCTTCTAGCGCTTTGTTGGTGGTGTATTCCAAAGAACCTGCTTGTTTCATGGTTGCGAGAATCTCTTCCAGCTTATCCATTCCATTCGCTTTTTCAATCGCTTCTCTAATCATTGCAGAAGCTTCACCTGAGCTATTGCGCATGGCGTGAAGTAGAGGAAGCGTAGGCTTGCCTTCTGCTAGGTCGTCACCAACATTCTTACCCATGTCTTCGCCATCGGAGGTGTAGTCCATGACATCGTCGATTAGCTGGAAAGCCGTACCTAAATACTTACCGTAATTTTGCAGTGCGATTTCAACTTCAGAGGGTGCATCATTCAGGATGGCTCCAATTTGCGTTGCAGCTTCGAATAAACGCGCCGTCTTGGAGTAGATAACCTGCATGTAGCTTTCTTCAGTTGTATCTGGGTCGTTACAGTTCATTAACTGCTGGACTTCCCCTTCTGCAATGACGTTTACAGCATCGCTCATAAGCTCAAGGATCCTTAATGATCCTAACTTAGTCATCATCTGAAATGAACGGGTATAGATAAAGTCGCCGACCAAAACGCTAGCTGCATTACCAAATGCGGCATTAGCCGTGGCTTTGCCGCGTCGCATGTCTGATTCATCGACGACATCGTCGTGCAACAAGGTTGCTGTATGGATGAATTCGATAAAGGCTGCAGCCGTGGTATGCGCTTCGCCTTTGTAACCTAATGCACGTGCAGAAAGGATGGCTAAAAGAGGGCGAAGGCGTTTGCCACCGCCACTGACAATGTAGAATCCCAATTGATTGATTAAAGTGACATCAGAGTTAAGTTGGGCTTGAATTGTTTCATTCACTTTTGCCATGTCATCGGCAGTAAGCGCTTGGATAGCTTTAAAATCCATTGTAAATCCGGCTGAGGTTAGACCCTGTAAGGTGTTCTTATCTTCATTAGTTGCTGAATAATACACTAAAAAACGTTGATAAATACATGGCTAAAGGGCATGATTGCGGCACTTTTCTTTGGCGATTAGCTTTTCGCCAATTTTTTAAAAATATGGCTTGTCATAGGGACATCCTTTCTGTAGAATCTGCGCCCTATTGATGATTAGTTTAGCGCACACCCAAATTGCTCAAACAATAAGCATAGGCTGTGCGGAAAAAGCGGAGTAAAATATGTACGCTGTTTTCCAATCTGGTGGTAAACAACACCGTGTAAGCGAAGGTCAAACTCTTCGTTTAGAGAAATTAGACGTTGAAACTGGTGCAACTGTTGAATTTGATAAAGTTCTTCTTGTTGCTAACGGTGAAGAAATTACAGTTGGCGCACCTCTTGTTGAGGGCGGCAAAGTAACTGCTGAAGTAGTACAACACGGTCGTGGCGATAAAGTTAAAATCGTTAAGTTCCGTCGTCGTAAGCACTCTCGTAAGCAGCAAGGTCACCGTCAGTGGTTCACTGAAGTGAAAATCACTGGCATCAACGCTTAAGATATTAGGAGAGTTTAACAATGGCACACAAAAAAGCTGGTGGTTCTACTCGTAACGGCCGCGATTCAGAAAGCAAACGCCTAGGTGTTAAGCGTTTCGGTGGCGAGTCTGTTCTTGCAGGTAACATCATCGTACGTCAACGTGGTACTAAGTTCCACGCTGGTACTAACGTAGGTATCGGTAAAGACCATACTCTATTCGCTCTTACTGAAGGTAAAGTGAAGTTCGAAGTTAAAGGTCCTAAAAACCGTAAATTCGTTAGCATCGAAGCTGAGTAATTAGGTCTCTGACTTAGTTAACTTGCTTTAAAGCTGAATTCAAAAGCCCTGCCGATTTGGCAGGGTTTTTTATTTATGAAAAGTGCAAATGAGAAGATGCTCTTTATTATCAATTGCCTATGGGCATGAGAGTCTCTCCTTATTTGGTCCAATTGCAGAACGGTCATAGATCTCAGGTGATCGATCTTGAATTCTGATCTGCTAGAATTTATATCATCCTAAATAGGTGATATTGCAACGCACACAATGCGGAGTAAAAGATGAAATTCGTTGATGAAGCGGTAGTGAAAGTAGAAGCCGGTGATGGCGGTAGTGGCGTCGTTAGCTTTTGGCGTGAAAAATTTGTTACCAAGGGTGGCCCTGACGGCGGCGACGGTGGTGATGGCGGTGATGTTTATATTCTCGCTGATGAAAACCTAAATACCTTGATTGATTACCGATTCCAGCGCTTCTATGCTGCTGAGCGTGGTGAAAACGGTCGTGGTGGCAACTGTACCGGTAAGCGTGGTAAAGATAAGGTTTTACGTGTACCTGTTGGTACTCGTGCTGTCGATATTCACACTAACGAGATCGTTGGCGAAGTTGCAGAGCACGGTAAAAAGCTTATGGTCGCTAAAGGTGGTTGGCACGGCTTAGGTAACACTCGTTTTAAATCTTCAGTAAACCGAGCTCCACGTCAAAAAACATTAGGTACAAAAGGTGAAGTGCGTGAGCTACGCCTTGAGCTATTGCTGCTAGCTGATGTCGGTATGCTTGGTCTTCCAAACGCTGGTAAGTCGACTTTCATTCGCTCTGTTTCTGCAGCGAAGCCAAAAGTGGCAGACTACCCGTTTACTACACTGATCCCAAGCTTGGGTGTAGTGAGTGTTGTTCCAGAGAAGAGCTTTGTTGTTGCGGATATTCCAGGTCTTATCGAAGGTGCGGCAGACGGTGCTGGCTTAGGTATTCGATTCTTGAAGCATCTAGAGCGTTGTCGTGTTCTGCTACACATGATCGATATTTTACCCATTGATCAGACGGATCCTGCTCAGAATGCCTTAACCATTATTGATGAGCTTGAGCAATATAGTGAGAAGTTGGCCGATAAACCTCGCTGGTTAGTGTTCAATAAAGTGGACTTGATGCCTGAAGAAGAAGCAGATGCGAAGATCCAAGAGATCTTAGAAGCGTTAGCTTGGGAAGGCGACTATTTCAAGATCTCGGCAGTGAACAAGCAAGGGACTAAAGAGCTTTGCTATAAGTTGGCTGACTTCATGGAAACTCTACCACGTGAAGAAGAAGAGATTGCAGAAGAAGATAAAGTCGACTTTATGTGGGATGACTACCATAAAGATGCGATGAGTGGTTCCGATGTTGTTACTGAAGATGATGATTGGGACGACTGGGATGACGAAGAAGATGATGGCCACGTTGTTTACGTTCGTGATTAAGTTTTCTTAGTCTCTGATAAAAACCGCAAATACTCAGGTATTTGCGGTTTTTTTGTATCTAAATCATATTGAGGGACCAGCGCTTGGGGCAGAATAACCAAGTTATTTGGATGAATGGAAGGAATCATGGCATCAAAACAGAGAGCAGTTTCACGATTAGTTGCTCAATCAGGACAAATGTTATTAGCGCATGGTGCAGAAAGTACGTTAGTTGGCGACATCTCTAGGCGTATAGGACTTGCTGCTGGAATGGATGAAGTGGAGCTTTCATTGTCAGCCAGTTCATTGGTTGTGACGACGGTATATCAAGATCACTGTATTACCACTGCTCGCCGTAGCCCAGATCGCGGTATCAATATGAGAGTGATCACGCAGATCCAACGGATCTGTATCATGATGGAGAAAGGAATTCTTGATTATTCCCTCGCACAAACCAAACTCAATCAAATCAGCCCTGAACGCTATAATCGCTGGTTGGTTGTGTTTATGATTGGCTTGTCATGTGCTGCATTCAGCCGGCTGGCAGGAGGGGACTTAGGTGTGTTTACCATGACATTTATCGCCTCATCTGTTGGCATGGTGGTAAGGCAAGAAATTGGGCACCGACACTTCAATCCTCTATTAAATTTTTCTATTACGGCTTTTGTAACGACCATCATATCAGCACAAGCTGTTGTATTTTCGATAGGTAATCATCCGTCATTGGCGATGGCGTCTTCGGTATTAATGTTAGTTCCTGGCTTCCCGCTCATCAATTCTGTCGCCGATATGATTAAAGGCTATATCAATATGGGTATTGCTCGCTTTGTTATGGCCAGCTTGCTCACTCTAGCGACATCTTTAGGAATTGTCGCCGCGATGAGCGTGATTGGTGTATGGGGGTGGAGCTAGGTATGGAGACGATATTACCTCTATTAGTTGGCTTAGCTAATGACATGTTTTTTGCCGCTATTCCTGCGGTAGGTTTCGCACTGGTGTTTAACGTTCCTCATAAAGCCTTGGGTTACTGCGCTTTGGGAGGGGCAATAGGACACGGAAGTCGATACGTCATGATGCACTTTGGAATTCCAATCGAATGGGCGACGTTTTTTGCTGCAACTTTGGTAGGCATGATTGGGGTTCACTGGTCACATAAGTTTTTGGCTCATCCTAAGGTGTTTACCGTTGCTGCGCTCATTCCTATGGTTCCTGGAGTGTTTGCATTCAAAGCCATGATAGCGATGGTTGAGATCAATCAGCAAGGCTACGCTCCAGAATTGATAGCAAGTTTGATGGAAAACTTTTTAAAGGCCATGTTCATTATCGCAGGCTTAGCGGTTGGATTGGCGATGCCAGGGCTGCTATTCTATCGTCGCAAACCAATTGTTTAGTCATACGCTGGTTTATTAAGCTGCGGATCGCTTAACAGTTGAAAACTCGACTTATAAGATAAAGGATTGATGGATGATCATCAGCATGATAGCTGCAATGGCAGACAACCGTATCATTGGTAAAGACAATCTAATGCCATGGCACCTGCCTGCAGATTTTGCTTGGTTTAAGCGTTGCACAATGGGGAAGCCGGTTGTAATGGGGCGTAAAACTTACGATTCAATTGGCCGTCCCCTGCCTGGTAGGAAGAATATTGTTATCAGCCGTGATCCTGAATTAAAAATTGATGGAGTAGAAACATCAACGTCGATTGAGCAGGCATTAAGCTTAGTTGATGGAGTGGAGGAAGTGATGATTATTGGCGGTGGCTCTATCTACGAGTCATGTTTACCTAAGGCAAATCGTCTTTATCTCACGCATATCAGTCTTCAAGTTAACGGAGATACCCAGTTCCCTAGTTGGGGAGATAACTGGAAAGAGACCCACCGAGAAAGCTACTCTGCAGATGACAAAAATGCCTACGATATGGACTTTGTTATATTAGAGCGATGAAGTGTAAATGGGGGTGAAGTTGGGCTAATAAGCCTCGTTCAACCCCATTTCTTTATGCGGCTTATGTATGTTTATTTAAGAGGTAGTGAGGGCTTCTTGAGTAAAATACGTCTTGTCTTCCCACCTCAACATAGTGAGATGTCCTCCCCACACGCAACCGGTATCGAGTCCAATAACATCACTTCCATTGTAACCTTCCAGAGCCGCCCAGTGGCCGAAGAGAATCGTCTTTTCAATCGGTTGGCGAGCATTAAGAGCAAACCAAGGTACGAGTGTATTGTTTTTCATTTGCTCAGGGGGAAGCTTACACGCCATGTCTAACCTGCCGTCACTAAAACAAAACCTCATTCGGGTAAACGCGTTAATGGTATAGCGATATCGTTCGATGCCTGTTAGCTCTTCGCTCCATTTGTCTGGCTGGTTGCTATACATTTGCTCAATTAACCACTGCCAATGTTCACCTTGTAGTATTGACTCGACTTCCTTAGCTGCTGAGCGAGCAGTGGATAAGTTCCATTGAGGAGATATGCCTGCATGGCACATGACAAAATCATCATGCTCTGCCAGCAGTGGCTGTAGTCTTAACCAACCCAGCAGCTCTTGGCTATCAGGGGCGGAGAAAATATCTGCGGTTTTATCTTTACCTTTTGCTTTGTGGATACCTAAAGACACGGCGATCAGATGTAAATCATGATTACCAAGTACCACTTTTGCTGAATTGCCTAATTGCTTAACAAAGCGTAGCGTTTCTAATGACTTGGGACCACGAGCGACAAGATCGCCGGCTAACCATAGCGTGTCTGTTGCTTTACTAAAGTTGGCTTTTTTGAGGAGCAGTTGGAGCTCATCAAAACAACCTTGAATATCACCGACAATATAGTTAGCCATGACTTTTCCTAAGGAACGTTATGTTGGATTAGTTAAGTACATTCGGAATAGCGAGGCGAAAGGGTTCAATTTCGGTCACGAATTCTTTACTTGATTCATCTAGCATGATGTATTGGCCCTGCATAACGCCGACGGGAGTTTCAATTGCAGTACCACTGCTGTAGGTATATTCGTCACTGGCGGGAATGACAGGTTGTTGACCAACGACGCCGTCTCCCTCTATCGACATTTGTTTGCCGTTTGCATCGGTGATTAACCAGCGGCGGCTCATCAGTTGAACGCTTTGGTTACTTAGGTTTTTGATGGTAATGATGTAAGCGAACAGGTAGCGGCTTTTATCCGGATCTGATTGCTCGGGTATGTACTTGGTATGCACTTGGATCTTGATACAAGGGGTTGATACATCCATGAGAACTCCTAAACAGACGAAGTGTCCTTAAAATATAAAGCCTCTAGCAAATTAATGCTAGAGGCTTGAAACATAACACTTAAATTCTATCAGTGGTTGGCATCCAGCCAATTGGCCATGGCAACAAACTGTTCAAGTGTGAGGTTTTCAGGGCGCATACTTGGATTAACGCCAAGCTCTTTCAGTACTTCGGTTGAAAGTAACCCTTTATAGCAATTACGAACCGTTTTACGGCGCTGATTGAAACCTTCTCGACAAACACGATCTAGCCATTTTAAGTTGGTCGCTGGGTGCGGTAAGTCTTCGTATGGTACTAAGCGAACTACCGCAGAGTCGACCTTTGGCGGCGGTACGAATGCCGTTGGTGGCACTTCAAGAACCGGTACGACCTTACAGTAGTACTGTGCCATGACAGTAAGACGTCCATAGGCTTTGCTGCCTGGTCCAGCTGCTAGTCGGTTTACAACCTCTTTTTGTAGCATAAAGTGCATGTCTTGGATGTCTTTATGAAACTCGAACAGGTGGAACATCAACGGTGTTGAAATGTTGTATGGTAAGTTACCAAAAATACGCAGTTTATTATTTGGCTTAACCAGTTGAGTGAAGTCGAAGCGCATTGCATCGCCTTCATGGATGGTGAGTTTATCAGCAAGATCTGGGTGATTACGCAGTCGTTCTGCAAGGTCACGGTCTAGCTCGATAACAGTAAATTTGTCGACTTCTTTACCAACCGGCTCTGTTATTGCGCCTAAACCAGGCCCAATCTCTACAAGGTTCTGCCCCGGCTTTGGGTTAATGGAAGAGACTATTCCATCAATAATATATGGATCGTTTAGGAAGTTTTGACCAAAACGTTTACGCGCTTTGTGCCCTAAGTGGACATCATTTCTCATAGTTTTCTCGAATTCAGTGCTTTGCAATTTAATCGGATTTTTTATCAACCAACTCGATTGCATGAGTAAGTGCAGTTTTAAAGCTCCCTGTATCCGCTTGGCCCGTTCCTGCGAGTTCTAGCGCGGTTCCGTGATCGACCGATGTTCTAATAAACGGTAGACCCAGAGTAATATTGACAGAGCGCCCAAAGCCTTTGTATTTCAGTACCGGTAACACTTGATCGTGATACATACCTAAAACGGCATCGGCTTCCTGCAGATATTTCTCATTAAAGATGGTGTCGGCTGGAAGCGGGCCAACTAGATTATAGCCAGCTTCTTGACGAATTTTTTCCAATGTAGGAGTGATGGTCTCGATCTCTTCTCTACCCAAGCAGCCATCTTCACCTGCATGAGGGTTAAGTCCACACACATAGATAGTTGGTTTCTCTATCGCAAACTTCTCAACCAAGTCGGTATGAAGGATGTCGATGATTTTTTCCAAACGTTCTTCTGTCACTGCTTTAGAAACATAAGCAAGTGGAATGTGCGTGGTGACCAGAGCGACTCTTAGTCCTTCTGTTGCTAACATCATAACAACCAGAGGTGTATTGGACTTTTCAGCAAAGAACTCAGTGTGGCCGCTAAAGGCAACGCCGGCTCTATTTATCACCCCTTTATGTACAGGGCCGGTGACAATAGCATCAAACTCACCATTCATACAGCCTAAAGCTGCTCTTTCTAGTGTTTTTAATACGTAGTGGCCATTGGCTTCGTCTAACTTACCTGCAATAGCGGGCTTCGCTAGTGGAATATGGTCAACGAGTAGTGACCCAGCTTTCTGAGCGACGGCAGGAAGATCTGAGTTATAGTCGATAAGTTCGACTTCGATACCCAATACTTTTGCTCGTTCAGCCAGTAAGTTTTTGTCGGCGCACACCACTAACTGGTGAGGCCAATTATGCTCTGATTGAGCCAACACTAAGTCTGGCCCAATTCCAGCAGGTTCACCGGCAGTAACGACGATGCGTTTAATTGCCATCTTGGTCACCTTCGTCAGTTTCGACAACTTCAACAAATGCGCTAGCTCTGATCTCTTGCAACCAAGCTCCGGCTTCTTCGTTGAATTTACGGTTAAATAGAATTCGGTAAGCTTTGTTCTTCAGAGCCGAATCGGTACGGTCTACTTCGCGTCTATCGAGAACTTCAACGATGTGCCAGCCGTGAACGGTTTTAAATGGTTCACTGATTTGGCCTAGTGGCAGAGTCTCAACTTGATGTTTGAACTCTGGTACATAGAGATCAGGCGTTTGGTAGCCTAGCTCACCGTCTTGAGCTGCTGAGCCAGGGTCTTGGCTATGTTGCTGAGCTAGCTCCGCAAACGTTGCTTCTCCGGCATTAATACGGCGGGTGTATTCTTTCAACTGGCTCTGAGCGCCTTCGTCACTCAGAATAACGGTAGGCTTAATCAAGATGTGACGAGCATTGACCTCTGTTACTGCAACAGTTTCTAAGCCTTTCACATCTTCAATTTTTAGGATGTGGAAGCCGACACCACTTCTAAATGGGCCAATAATACTGCCTTTGTTTTGCAGCTTAATTTGGTCGGCAAAGATGGTAGGCATCTCTTCTTTGCGCATCCAACCCCAATCACCACCTTGTAGTGCTTTTGGGCCTTTCGAATAGGAGTAAGCCATAGTGCTGAAATCAGCGCCGTTGTTAAGTTTTTCCACTAACTCTTTGGCTTGCGCTTCAACTTCTGATTTATCTTGAGTGTCGTTGAAACGGAGTTGAATATGGCCCACTTTGTACTGAACCGTGGCATTGGTTTCTTGCGCTAAAATATCTGCCAAGTTATCAACTTCGGCCGGCAAAATATTAATGCGACGACGAACGAGCGCATTGCGAGCTTCACTTGCTGCGATCTCTTTTCTTACTTGTTCACGAAAAGCAGAATACGTTAAGCCTTCAGCTGCCACTGAAGCGGTCAACTGCTCTATAGTTTGCTTATTGTTTTCTGCTATCTCGGCAATCGCGTCGTTAAGGCGGTTATCGTCGATACGTACACCGATACGCTCTGCTTCTTGTTGCTGAATGGTATCGATAATCAGCTTCTCCAAAACTTGTTCGCGTAGAACATCTTCTTCAGGAAGCGCTTGGCCGTTGTCTTTGGCATTGGCCTTTAGGGTTTTGTATGCCGTATCGATATCACTTTGAAGGATAACGCCTTCATTGACGATCACGGCTACTTTATCCAGCTCGACAGGCTCCGCCATTAGTGAAAATGTGCTGAGTGCAGTAATTACGCTGAGTAGAGTCTTAGTCCACAGTTTCATTGTTTGTCCTGTTAATCTCAGACCAGTAATTACACTGGTCTTTCAGTAAATCATTTTTTGACTACCAATTAGTTATTTAAGAAGAATGGTCGGCCGTACTTGAGAGAGTTTCCGGCATTGCTGGCACCAGCAGCACTAGAATCTGAGCCGATACTAGTACCAAAGCCAATAATGCCAAAGTTTATGCTAAAGTTATTTTCATATACTGGTGTGGCGTTAGGGTAGTCTGCAAATTTATCATCCCAACTTCTTAGTTGGTTACTGTAGGTAAACCCTACATACCAGCAGTCTGAGCGATACGATAGATTAGCAAGCCATTCTAGGTTTTCTTGTGTCGTTAAGTCATAAAAATATTGAGCTCTGGCATTCCACTTAGGTGTTATTTGATATCGGCCTAATAAACCGAGCTGAGAAATACCGTCTACTGTAATATTATCAGTATTTAAGTCGACAGTGTTTTCTATATAGTCCTTAGTTACATAGCGATAGTTAGTTTGAATATAGCCATCGCTAAATCGATATTCTAGCGTACTGTTCCCAAGTTGCACTTCACTCGAATCAATATCGTACTGAATACCACCATGGTAGAACCAAGAGTCGTCATAGTTGAAATCCATCTCTACTGCCCAGGCGGAGTAATTGGATGGAGTATCAATATTGCTATCGACTCGGTTGGAGGTATCTAAGTAGATGATTTGGCCAAAAGAGATATTCAGTCTTTCTTTATAACCATCGTCAAAGAAGCGTGAAGAAGCGCCATAGCTGAACTGATTCGCTGCTGCAATTCGATCGACACCACTGTATTTACGGCTGCGGAATAACCCGTAGTAATCCGTTTGCAATACCGTTGTATCATAAAAGTAGATGTCACTTTGATCTTCTTCTGGGACATACAAATATTGAACCTGAGGTTCTAGCGTTTGTGTATAGCCGTCAAGCCAAGTCGTATCGCGTTCGAGTACAACGCCTGCATGACTTCTAAACTCTGGAATTACACGTGTAACGGACTCTTTCAAATTCAAGTCATCGTAAGTTGAAGAGCTTAGGTTCAGACCGTCCAAATCTTGTTGATAATATGTACCTAACACTCTAGCTTCAGTCGTCCATGTACCCCATGTATTAGCTAAAGGAACGGTTAACCCCGGTTCAACGTGAACACGAGTGGCAGACGGCTTATGCTCGTCATCTGTCTCAAAGCGAGAAATATGACTGGTGAGATCAAAGTCTAAGTAGCGCATTAACTCGGGAGAGTAGTAATTGAATTCTACTTGTGGCATCAAACGGTAAGGGTAGCTATTTGCTGAAAGGACTTGAAAATCTCTGAACATAACTGAAGCATCCCAGTCTTTTGAACGATAGGTTGCTTGTGCCTCTTGAAGAAGTTGACCATCTTCACGGTTACCGATATTTGAATCTAAATCAGAGAAGTAGCGAATATCACTGACTTTAGAGTAGTCGATTTCAAATTTCCATGAGCCTTTAAATACACCACCATGTTGATATTGAACTCCCCAGCGGTCACCATATTCAGGGTATTTTTTATCATCGGATAAATATTCAGACTTAATGTTACCTGAACCAAATCTGGACAAGTAGCGAAACTCACTATCAACTTGAGTGCCGCGTTCCTGCATATACTTAAACGTGGTTTCAAGATCGTAGTTTGGTGTTAGGTTCCAATATATAGGTACCTCCATCTCAAAGCCGTCACTTGAACCATATGAGACTGTTGGGTAGAGGAAACCTGTCTTACGGGTATCACCAATTGGAACGGTTAACCAAGGGAGATAAAAAACGGGTATATTCTGAATTTCAAAACGTGGGTTGTAGAAGGTAGCTACTTCTTCATTTTGGTCTACATCAATACTGGAAGCGCGCATACGCCAAGCATTATTGCCTACAGGGCATGATGTAATTGAACCGTCTTCGATCTCATAAACGGCTTTGCCTGTTTTAGCAATATAAACCGCTTCACCACGGCCAGGCTCACACAAAAAGCTATATTCAGTGTCTTCCATCGACATAAAGTCAGTATCAAGATGGTTAGTGGCTTTATTAGAAATCGTTTTGATTTCGCCATCACTCATGTTGACGTTGCCTTCTGCGACGACCACATTGTCCTGTTGATGAAGAGTAACAGTGTCCGCTTTGATGCGTTTTTTACCTTGCACGACGACAACGTTACCTGTGTATGTTGCTCGCTCACCGTTGATGGCTTCCAAGGAGTCTGCCTCGACATTGATTGGCAGTTCGTTGGCATTTTCTGCTTCTGGTTCGTGGATCAAACATTGATCTATAGCAGGCAGTTCCTGCACACTATCGTCTGATAGAGTGTCATCTAATACGTCTTCAGCTTGAGTCTGAGGCACAAAAAGAGCAGCACTGATTGAAGCAGCAAGCAAAGTGCGGGAAAAACGTGACATCGAGTTGTACTATCCTGTTTAACTTGATTTATCCGGTGAATGGAGACCGAATGTGAATATAACGACTGTTATCATAAAGGAATTTCTGGCTTCCGGCACTATCAGACCGCTTAACGACTAAAAAATTCACAGATTGAGAGCACATAATGCATATTTTTGGCAAAATTCTTGGCGCTTTTTTTGGATTCTTATTTGGGGGACCTCTTGGGGCAGTATTCGGTTTATTCCTAGGTCACCAATTTGATAAAGCGCGCCGTTTAAATCAGGCAGGGTTCAAAACCAGTGGCTTTGGTAGTGGCCCTAGCCAGGCTGAGCGACAAGAAGAATTTTTTAAAGCCGCCTTTGCCGTCATGGGGCATGTTGCTAAGGCAAAAGGGCAGGTGACCCAGCAGGAGATTCAACTTGCTACCACTATGATGGAGCGAATGAATCTGCATGGAGCGCAACGTAAGGCGGCGCAAGATGCATTTCGCGAAGGTAAAGATTCAGGTTTTCCTTTAGAAGAGGTATTGGAGCGTGTTCGCATTTCATCTGGTGGTCGCTTTGACTTGATGCAGTTCTTCCTTGAACTACAAATCTCGGCTGCGTTTGCAGATGGAGATGTTCACCCAAGTGAGCGCAATGTATTACATAAGATTGCCCGTGGTTTAGGGTTTTCTTCAGACCAACTGGAGCGCAGACTAAGAATGCAAGAAGCAGCATTTCGCTTCCAGCAAGGTGGCGGATTTAGTGGTCAGGCTGGAGGCGGGCATCAGCAATCTGGCAGTTGGCAACAAGCAAGTCAAACCGATCATTTAGCAGATGCTTACGATGTATTAGGTGTAAGTGAAAGTGCAGAGAGTAAAGAAATCAAGCGTGCGTATCGCAAGCTGATGAACGAGCATCACCCCGATAAGCTGATGGCGAAAGGCTTGCCACCAGAAATGATGAATGTTGCAAAAGAAAAATCGCAGGAAATCCAAAACGCTTACGACCTGATTAAAAAGGTCAAAGGGTTTAAATAAAAAATGCTGTGGTAATAACCTCAAAAAAGGCGAGCTCTAGCTCGCCTTTTTTATTTAATTGGGGTGCTATTTACGAACAGCAATCGCTTCAATTTCGATACCGACATCTTTAGGTAAACGAGCCACTTCTACACATGAGCGAGCAGGGTAATGAGCAACATTGTGCTCGTCAAAAAACTTACCATACACTTCGTTTACTGTACCAAAATCGTTTAGATCTTTTACGAATACCGTCATCTTTACAATGTCAGAAACGGTTAGGCCAGACGCCTCTACAACGGCTTTTACATTATCGAGAGATTGACGTGCTTGCTCGGCGATGTCTTCTGATACTTCACCTGTTGCTGGGTCTACAGGAATTTGGCCTGATGTAAGAACCATATTGCCTAGGTCTACACCTTGGATGTAAGGGCCGATAGCAGCAGGCGCTGAGTCTGTGTGAAGTACTTTGGTCATTGTTATGTTCCATCTAGTTATAGGGGAAAATCAGGCACTCAGTGTGCCGACAAATACCCAAGAGGTAAAGAGCAAAATACCCCGCATAGCGAGGTATTGAATTATTTAAGATTATTCCTAATCTTAGTTCTCGGTGCTCTAACGTTCTGTCACAATCTCACGTGAGAAGACTTTTTCGCAGTACTTGCATTTCAAACGGATATCTTCTTTCTTTTCGAATACCTTGAAGCTACTTTCTACAGGTTCATTGTGGGTAATGCAGTTGCTGTTTGGACATTCAAATACATCATTGATCTGCTCTGGAAGTTCCAACGCCAGCTTTTTAACGACATGATATTCTTCAATTTGGTTAACGGTCGCATGTGGTGCATATAAGGCTAACTTGTTGGCTTGCTCTTCATTGATGAACACATTTTCAATCTTAAGCAGGTCTTTGGCGCCCAGAGCAGAGGAGGGAAGGTTTAATCCTACAGTGACCCTTTGATGCGAGTTATGCATATCAAATAGCTTCAGCACTTTAATCCCCACATGCGCTGGGATATGGTCGATCACTGTGCCATTTTTAATCGCTTCAACTTGTAATTGGGTTTCTTTGTTCATGTCCATCTCTCCCTTACAGTGATTCATTTAGCACGAGTGCAAGTAGTGCTTCGCGAGCATAGACCCCGTTCTCAGCTTGCTCGAAGTAATATGCGTGAGGTGTTTTATCGACATCGGTGGTGATTTCATCAACACGTGGTAGTGGATGAAGCACTTTAAGATTGCTTCTTGCCCCTTCCAGTAGAGCTGCTGTCAAAATATACGCAGACTTAATGTGAGCGTATTCTGATTCATCAAAGCGTTCTTTTTGAACACGAGTCATATACAGAACATCTAGCTCTGGAATCACAGTTTCCATATCTGTATGAAGGCTGTACTCAATACCGGCTTCATCAAGCTCTTCTAGAATGTAATCTGGCATAGCCAGTGCTTCAGGGGCGATAAAGAAAAAGCGAACATTGTCGAATTTCGCCAGAGCCTGAGTCAAAGAGTGAACCGTGCGGCCATATTTCAAGTCACCAACAAACGCGACGTTCAGGTTGTCTAAACGACCTTGAGTTTCGGCGATAGAAAATAGGTCAAGTAACGTTTGGGTAGGATGTTGGTTAGCACCGTCACCAGCGTTAATTACCGGAACACCATTTGAAAACTCTGAAGCTAAACGAGCCGCGCCTTCTTGTGGGTGGCGCATCACGAAAGCATCAACGTAAGAAGAGATAACTTGGACTGAATCCGCTAGTGTTTCCCCTTTCTTAGCCAGAGATGTGTTGCCACCGCTATCGAAACCTATGACATCGCCACCAATACGTTGAATTGCCGTTTCAAACGATAGGCGAGTTCGAGTCGACGGCTCGAAGAAGCAGCTCGCAATCACTTTGTTTTTAATCAGCTCTGGGTTTGGTTGCGCTTTGAGTTGCCCAGCGGTATCGACAATCAGTTCCAGCTCGTCGCGTGAGAGCTCTGGAATAGAGATGATGTGCTTTTGATAAAGCGAATTAGCCATATTCTTCTTCCCTATCTAATTTACGTAATGCAATAAAAAAGCCCCCCAATAAGGGAGGCTTTAAAAATTGAAAAAGTTACAAAAAGTGGCAGCCAGTAAGCAGTGCTTATTCAGCGTTTGCTTAGTGTGAGAAAGTCGCATTTTAGAGTGTGCAATGCGTAATGCCATTTCATAACCCTCAGACAAATTGCCGAGCATTATACGCTTAACTTTTGTGAGCGCAAGCGATTACATCAAGCTTTTAATCTGTGCAATTAAGACGGATTACTGCCCTAGTGTGGCGACCATAACCGCTTTTATTGTGTGCATACGGTTTTCTGCTTCGTCGAATACAATTGAGTGTTCAGACTCAAACACTTCGTCAGTCACTTCTAACCCGGTCATACCGTATTTTTCTGCGACTTGCTTACCGATAGTCGTTTCGGCATCGTGGAAAGCGGGTAAGCAATGCATGAATTTGACTTGAGGATTACCCGTTTTCTTAAGTGTATCTATGTTGACTTGGTAAGGCGTCATCAATGCGACGCGTTCATCCCATGCTTCTGGCGCTTCCCCCATGGATACCCATACATCGGTATACAAGTAATCGCAGCCTTTCACACCTTCCTCTACGTTTTCTGTAAGAGTGATTTTTGCACCGGTTTGCTGTGCGATTGTTTGGCAGGTCTCAACCAAGTTTTGTTCCGGCCAAAATGCCTTTGGCGCAACTAAGCGGATATCCATCCCCATTTTGGCGGCACCAACCAGCAATGAATTCCCCATATTGTTACGGGCATCACCAAGATAGGCAAAGGTGATTTGGTGTAGCTGTTTTCCTCTGCCGTGTTCCAACATAGTGAGGAAATCGGCCAAAATCTGGGTCGGGTGGAACTCATTAGTTAAACCATTCCAGACCGGCACGCCAGCATGTTCACCGAGTTCTTCAACGATCTCTTGACCAAAACCGCGGTATTCGATGCCATCGTACATTCTTCCAAGGACACGGGCGGTGTCCTTCATTGACTCTTTCGCCCCAATTTGTGAGCCGGACGGACCAATGTAAGAAACTTGTGCACCTTGATCAAAAGCGGCGACTTCAAATGCACACCGGGTACGAGTGGACGCTTTTTCAAAGATAAGGGCGATGTTTTTACCTACCAACTTCTTCTGCTCTGTACCTGCATATTTTGCTTTTTTCAGGTCTGCAGATAGGTCGAGTAAAAACTGGATCTCTTTTGGAGTGAAATCAAGTAGTTTGAGGAAGTTTCTGTTACGTAGATTAAAGGCCATACTCCAGTCCTTGAATGTTCATTCGTGATATGGAGTTAGTTAAACATATTTAAGTATTGTTTGTGAATAATTATTTCAAACAAATGCCGAGATATGAATTATATCTCGGCAATAGTGATTATAAATTCTCTTCAGCAAATTCAGCCAGGCGACTTCGTACCACTCCATTTAGGTGGATATTGGCACTGCCTTCAAAGTTTTTGAATCGCTCTACCATATAGGTCAAACCTGATGTGACAGGAGTCAGGTAGTGCGAGTCGATTTGCGCTAAGTTACCAGAGCAGACAATCTTAGTGCCTTCACCACATCGAGTAATGATGGTTTTGATTTGCGAAGCGGTTAAGTTTTGACACTCATCGAGTAAGACAAAAGCGTTTTGAATTGAGCGTCCACGCATGAAGTTAATGGATTTGAACTGGATATTGGCTTTGTCGCAGATGTACTTCAAAGACCCTTCCGTACAGTGATCGTTCTTGTGCAGTGCTTCTAAAGTGTCGGTGACTGCCGCGAGCCATGGCAGCATTTTCTCTTCTTCGGTACCAGGTAAGAAACCAATTGATTCACCGATGTCGGGGGTATTTCGTGTCACTATGATTTTATCGAACATGCTGTGTTCGATGGTCTGCTCTAAAGCTGCTGCCATTGCCAGCAGTGTTTTACCACTACCTGCAGCACCGGTGAGGATCACCAAGTCAATGTCGGGATCCAGTAGGGCATCCATCGCCATTCCTTGATAGATATTTTTCGGCGTAATGTCCCAAGCGCGTCGATGCATCATGCGCTCACGGCTTAAATCACGCAGCATAATGCTGTCTGGGTTGATTTCTTCCACGCGAGCGGCGAAGTCACTCTCTTCATCAATCACATACTGGTTGATAAAAGTTGGTTCAAAAGATTCTCGGCTGAGCGTATGGAAGGTTTTTCCGCCTAAGGTTTTGCTTTCAACTTGTTCAATACTGTTCCAAAAATCCCCTTCTCGTTGCTGGAAGCCCTTGGTTAGGTACTGAACGTCATCAATCAGTTGGTCGGTACGATAATCTTCGACGAATCGAACACCAGCCCCTTTGGCGCGCAGACGCATATTGATGTCTTTGGTGATTAAAATGACTTCTCGTGGTGCACGTTTGTTCTGTAGATATAAAACAGCATTGAGAATTCGGTTGTCGCCAGCTTTGTCTGCAAATGCTTTCACCGTCTCCTGCAGCTCAAAGTCGGCCAGTATGGAAATCGTGCCAGTGGTACTACTATTTTTTGAATTGCTGTCTTTGGTAAATGGAATCCCTTCTGAAATTTCATCAGGGGTTGCGTCACGGAAAAGATCTTCTAGAGCACGAATAGCAACGCGTGCGTCTCGCGCAACATCGCGTTTACTGTCTTTGATTCGGTCGAGTTCTTCAAGGACGGTCATCGGGATGACCACATCATGCTCTTGAAAGGAAAAAATGGCGAAAGGTTCGTGTAGAAGGATGTTGGTATCAAGTACAAACAGTTTCCGATCGGTGTCACCCATAAGCGTCTCCTTGCCGCGAGGCGGCTTGCTTAGCAAATTCTTTAGCTTTCAGTCTTTAACTGAGTAAAGAACGGATTTGCTTGCAGAAGAGGTAGTTGAGCTATCTAGGCAGTGCCTTGTAAGTAGCTCTTAACTACATACTGCAAACCCGTGTTGATCATCATCTATACCTAAAATAATGCATGCTTTGTGCCACAGACGTTTAATTGACGCTCTCAAAGATGCCTATTCATTGCTGAGTATAGCAACACTCAAAACTACAATAGGCACTGCTTTCTTACAGTTTGATGGCAGGCGAAGTTCTGGGAAAAAATCCCCCGTTATCACGTGACCTGTATCACAGCTTCAAGTAAGATTAGCGACCTTTTTCTGTGCCTGTGCTTCTGGCTATTATGATTAGAAGTTGCCTTGAAAAGTGGCGCATAAAAGAACAGCTAAGATAAAAGATACAATTTATAAGAGGTAGTCAATTCATGACATTTGCTTTGGGGCAACGCTGGATAAGTGATACGGAAAGCGATTTAGGTTTAGGTACCGTGGTGGCATTGGATGCTCGCACCGTAACGCTGATGTTTGCAGCATCTGAAGAAAACCGTGTTTATGCACGTAACGATGCTCCGGTTACCCGAGTAACATTTAATGTTGGTGATGTAGTGGAAAGCCAACAAGGTTGGTCATTGACTGTCGAACAGGTGGAAGAAGACCAAGGTGTTCTGACTTACCTTGGTGAGCGTGACGATAGCGGTGAACAAGCTGCTCTACGTGAAATCATGCTTAGCAATCAAATCCGATTTAATAAGCCACAAGACAAGTTGTTCGCAGGCCAGATAGATCGTATGGACAACTTTGTGTTGCGTTACCGCGCTTTAACCAATCAGTTTGAGCAGCACAAAAGTCCGATGCGTGGTTTATGTGGCATGCGCGCAGGATTGATTCCACACCAGTTATATATCGCTCATGAAGTTGGTCGTCGTCACGCTCCACGTGTATTACTTGCTGATGAAGTTGGTTTAGGTAAAACCATCGAAGCAGGCATGATTATTCACCAGCAGGTTTTAGCTGGCCGCGCAGAACGTATTTTGATTGTTGTTCCGGAAACACTGCAGCATCAGTGGTTGGTGGAAATGATGCGCCGCTTCAACCTGCATTTCTCAATCTTTGACGAAGAGCGCTGTGTCGAAGCATTTGCTGAAGCGGATAACCCGTTTGATACTCAACAATATGTTTTGTGTTCACTGGATTTCTTGCGAAAGAGTCGCAAACGTTTTGAGCAAGCACTGGAAGGTGACTGGGACCTACTCGTAGTGGATGAAGCTCACCATTTAGAGTGGAGCCAAGACAATCCAAGTCGTGAGTACCAAGTGGTTGAAGGCTTAGCTGACAAAACACCGGGCGTATTGTTGCTTACCGCAACACCTGAGCAGCTTGGTCGTGAAAGCCACTTTGCTAGGCTACGGTTACTCGATTCGGACCGCTTTTACGACTACGACGCGTTTGTTCAAGAAGAAGAGCAATATGCACCAGTCGCCGATTCTGTTACGGCTTTGTTTTCAGGCTTAACGTTGGAAAATGAAGCGAAAAACCAAATTACCGAGCTGTTGTCTGAACAGGATGTTGAGCCCCTGTTCCGTATTATTGAGAGTGACTCAGATGAAGAGGCGAAAGCTGCTGCACGCCAAGAGTTGATCGATAACCTGATGGATCGTCACGGTACTGGCCGAGTTCTGTTCCGTAATACACGAGCTGCGATCAAAGGGTTCCCACAGCGCAATGTGCATTTAATGCCGATGGATATTCCACAGCAATACAGCACGTCTATGCGTGTTTCTGGCCTAATTGGTGGCAAGATTGCACCCGAAGCAAGGGCGCTGAAAAACCTATATCCTGAAGAGATTTTCCAAGAGTTTGAAGGTGATGACGCAAGCTGGTGGCAATTTGATTCGCGGGTTAACTGGCTGATCGAAAAAGTAAAAGAGAAGCGCAGTGAGAAGATTCTAGTTATTGCCTCTCGTGCCAATACCGCTTTGCAATTGGAGCAAGCTCTGCGAGAGCGTGAAGGTATCCGTGCGACCGTCTTCCATGAAGGCATGTCGATTCTTGAACGAGATAAAGCAGCGGCTTACTTTGCTCAGGAAGAAGGTGGCGCACAAGTATTGCTATGTAGTGAAATTGGTTCGGAAGGACGTAACTTCCAGTTTGCAAATCAATTGGTGATGTTCGACTTACCTTTCAACCCTGATTTGTTAGAGCAGCGAATCGGTCGTTTAGATCGTATTGGCCAAAAGCGAGATATCGATATCCATGTGCCTTACTTGAAAGGTAGCGCTCAAGCGATACTGGCGCGTTGGTTTGAGGAAGGCCTTAACGCATTCCGCGAAACTTGCCCAACAGGACGAGCTGTCTACGACAAATATTCGGATGCTTTGATTGAGATGTTGTCATCTGGTGATATTGAGCAGCTGGACAGTGTGATCGACGAATCTGCCAAGCTGAATAAAGAGCTGAAGTCACAGTTGGAGCAAGGCCGCGACCGCTTGTTAGAGATGCACTCTAACGGCGGTGAAAAAGCGCAGAAGATTGTTGAGACCATCGAAGCAACCGATGGCGACACAAACCTAGTCACTTTCGCACTAAGCTTGTTTGACACTATTGGCCTAAACCAAGACGATAAAGGTGAAAATGCACTGGTTGTTACACCATCTGAGCACATGATGGTGCCGAGCTACCCGGGTTTGCCTTATGAAGGTGCCACTATTACTTTCGATCGAGAAACTGCTTTATCCCGTGAAGACATGAACTTCATCAGTTGGGAGCACCCTATGATTCAAGGCGGAATCGACCTTCTAATGAGCGAAGGCGTGGGTACGTCTGCGGTTTCCCTGCTGAAAAACAAAGCTTTGCCAGTCGGGACTATTTTACTCGAGCTGGTTTACGTTGTGGATGCCCAAGCACCAAAACGCAGTGGTATCAGCCGTTTCTTGCCGCAAACACCAATTCGCTTGATGATGGATGCTCGCGGTAATGATCTGTCTTCACAAGTAGAGTTTGATAGCTTTAACCGTCAGCTCAGCCCGGTGAATCGCCACCTTGCAAGCAAACTGGTTAACTCGGTACAAAATGACGTACACAAGTTGATTGAAGCAGGCGACGCCCAAATAGCGCAACGTGTTGATGATGTGCGTGAGCAAGCACAAAAAGAGATGCAAGCGAGCTTGAACGGAGAGCTAGAACGTTTACAAGCGCTTAAAGCGGTAAACCCAAATATTCGTGACGAAGAAATAGAGGCCATTGACGATCAGATAAAAGAGTTAACGGGCTATATTAGTAAAGCTCAAGTACAGTTAGACTCACTGCGTTTGATTGTGGTTTCTCATAACTAACCATTGAGACTACATACAATAAGGCCTTCACTACGAAGGCCTTTTTTATAGCTGGTGTAGAGGGAAGTTACATCAACCATTTCCACCAAACGAATATGGCAAGAAAACCGAATAGATAGACTAACCCTGCGATTGAGAGTAGCTTGAGCTTTCTTGTCATTGCTAGCGGTTCTGGCAAAGCTGATTTAGATACCAGGATGTAGTTAAGTAGGGCGAAAAACGGTGTCGTCATGAAAGCTAGAATCATAGCGAAATCGAGCATTGGCAATAGTGCCGAAGCCCAAAAAACAATGATGGATAGCGCCGCTGAGGAAATCACTAGCATCCAGCTCTGAGTCACTTTCGGCTTCATCTCGTTTTGCTTGCGAAGTAAACGCTGCGATTCTGAGATCACACGAGCGTAACCATCAATGACGGTTATTGTGCTACCAAAAATACAGAAGAAAGCGACAATGGCAATCAAGTAACGCGACCACTCTCCAATGGTTGAAGCGTATAAGCCAACCAGCTGATGTGAAAAACCAACCCCAGATTTAGCCAGCTCCACACCACCGCCATGCAGCACAAGGGTGCCAAGAGCTAGGAACACTATCGCTAAAATTGCTGTGCCGATGTAGCCAACATTAAAATCAAATAACGCGGAGCGCGCTGTCACGGTTTGGTGGCGTTGCTGACTTTTGAGCCACATTGACGTTAAGCTTGAAATTTCGATAGGGGCTGGCATCCACCCCATGGTGACGACGATAAAGCCAATTGCAGCAATAGACCAAGGAGAAGGGGCTTCAAAAGAAGGAACGACTTCGACTGGGTTGCCCACTGCGATTACCACAGCAGTTAGGGTCGCGATGGTTAGCACTGCCATGATTATCTTTGAGAGTGAATCGAGCGCTTTGTAATGCCCCGCAAATAAAATCGTTAAGCACGTGGCCAGTATGATCAGACACAAGGCAGTGTTAGACAGCTCGAAAGGAATGAAGTAACCGAGTAGGCTTGCACTGAATAGGAGCAGTGCAGCGGTATTGACGATGCCTGAAATTACACTGAGCGCGACAAACAACCATAAATAGGGGCGCCCCAATTTCGAGTAACCTTCAACTAGGCTCTCTCCTGTCCCCATGGTGTATTGAATACTGGCGCGAAAGAAAGGATATTTGAAGAAGTTAACCAGTAAGATTAATGCTGCCAGTTGCCAGCCGTAGATGGCACCAGCTTTGGTGGAAGCGACGAGGTGAGAGCCTCCAACAGCCGCCGCGGCCATCATGATTCCTGGCCCTAATGAGCGAATGAGTTGTGATACTGAGTATGTAGATTGGTGCTCAGTGGAGGAAATACTTTCCATTAATGTTCCTTGAATGTTTGGTTTTTCTCTGTCAATGAAATGCATCAATATCATATGTATTCAATGCGTTAAATATTGTTTACATGAAAAACCTAAAACATCCTAGGATGACCAGCTGCGGTCACAAACATAGCTCTGATATAATGACCAGATTGTAAATAGAATCGAGAAACGTATGGCAATGCAGCACTATCATCCACCCACAGAACCGTGGATCGATATTGTTTACCAAGATGAGCATATTTTGGTTGTGAATAAACCTTCCGGGCTGCTTTCCGTACCGGGGAGGTTGGCAGAACACTACGACAGTATGTGGAGTCGGTTAGTGGTTGAATATCCTGATATCCAAGTTGTTCATCGCCTGGACATGTCGACATCAGGGTTAATGCTGCTGGCAAAAACGAAAGATGCAGAACGCGCTTTGAAAAAGCAGTTTCAATATCGACTTACTCATAAGATCTATTATGCGAGAGTGTGGGGGCAACTTGAAGAGCAAGAAGGAGAGGTTGACCTGCCTTTGATTTGCGATTGGCCAAACCGGCCGAGGCAAAAAGTGTGCTTTGAACATGGCAAGCCATCACAAACACGATATCAGAGGGTCAAGCAAGAGCAGAAAACGAGTGTCGTTCGACTACTACCAATCACAGGGCGATCGCACCAACTACGTGTGCATACTCAAGCGCTGGGCCATCCAATTGTGGGGGATGAGTTCTATGCCACACAAGAGGCGCTGGATTTCTCGGACCGTTTGGAACTGCATGCTGCAGAATTGAGCTTTTACCACCCAGACACCAATAAGCTGAAGACAATTTTTGTACCGTGTGATTTTTATCCCGAAGCCAAACCGGAAATTTTGCAACACTTTAGCGCCGAAGAAACATTACCTGATTATAAAACGCTACCCAAGGCATAGTGCTCGGCACGAATGCGGTTGAGGTAGCGATAGGAGCATTGAATGTCGTTACCTCACTCGAAACCCAGCATTGTTTTTCTCGATCGAGCGACCATTCCAACTCAGATAACCTTACCCAAACCCAGCTTTGAGCATCACTGGCAAGAGTATGACTTTACGTCCCCTCAGCTTGTTGAAAATAGATTGGCAGATGCAGAGATTGTAATCACCAACAAAGTCGTGCTCGACCGCAATACCTTACAGAAGCTGCCACAACTCAAACTGATTGCTGTGTCGGCAACAGGATTTAACAACGTCGATATCCAATATTGCCAAGAGTATGGAATTGCAGTGACGAACGTTCAAGGTTATGCCACGCAATCTGTACCAGAGCATGTGATAGCGATGTTGTTTAGTTTGAGACGCAACTTGGTGGGATACCACCAAGATATCAAGAAGGGAGAGTGGCAGAGAAACAAACAGTTTTGTTTTTTTACTCACCCAATTGGGGATGTTGCGGGCTCAACTCTGGGGATTATTGGAAGTGGTGCACTAGGAAAAGCCACAGCGGCTTTGGCTAAATCAATTGGCATCAATGTTGTCTTTGCTGAGCGAAAGGGTATTACCGAGTGTAGAGAAGGCTACCTTCCGTTTGACCTAGTGCTACAGCTATCGGATGCAATCACACTGCATTGCCCGTTATCTGCTGAGACTCACCATTTGATTGGTGAGCCTGAGCTGAAAAAAATGAAGTCTGATGCGATTTTAATTAATACTGGTCGAGGTGGTTTAGTGGATGAAGCTGCGTTAATCACGGCACTGAAATCGGGATATATTGCGGCTGCTGGGGTGGATGTATTCGCTCAAGAGCCTGCTGATGAATCTAACCCGTTATTGTCCAATATGGACATGCCGAACCTGCTGTTAACACCACATGTTGCGTGGGGTAGTGATTCATCCATTCAAAATTTAGCCAATATCCTAATGGATAACATTGATGCGTTTGTTGAAGGAAGAGAGCAAAACCGCGTCGTTTAAGGTTTGAGATAAGGTATATCCTGGCTGACTTTAAATTGTTTAAGCCCTTGATTAAAGATCATAAGTAACTTCTGTGCGTCAGGGTGCGCTTTAGAAAACATGAGAAAGCTGTCATTAGACAGGAAAGGTTTTGGGTTGTAGGTGATCAATTCCTGAGTGTCGATTGGCATTTTACTTAACGCAAACATACCAATGTGCTTTTCTTCCGGTACAAGCTCTACACGGCGGTATTTCAGTAGCTGAAAGGCTTTCTCTGGGCTCTCAACTCGCTTTATCGTTACTTGTTCATCATTAATCAGAGTATCGAGTGCTTCACCGTAGCTGTAGCCTAGGCCGCCACCAAGTGTTTTCCCTTTTAAGTTACTCAGCGACTGCCACTGGAATGGATTTTCTTTTAAATGAAAGAAGACAAACTGTTCTTGCGCGACGGGATCACTGAACATGAAGTGTTCAGTTCGCTCTTCGGTAAACATCCAAACCGCAGTCGCCACATATTCGCCTTCGCTGGCCTTTTTATAAGCTCGTTTCCAAGGGTAGAAGTGAAACTCAACTGAGTAGCCTTGACGGGCAAATACCTGCTGAATGGTGTGACCAACATGGCCGAAGTCTTCAAGTTGTTCGCCGATAAATGGCGGCCATTCACCCGCAGCGATTTTAATGATTTTGTCACTGTTTGGAGTTTCGACACTGCTTGATGCAAAGACTGAGTTAGAAGCAATCAGTACTAACGTGCCGAGTATACATCGATAATTTATCATTACTTACCACCGTCTTATTGCTTACTACGGTATTCGTACTTACCACGGTATTGGTTACCTATAACCCTAGAAGATAATACTTGTTCTAGTGAAACCTAGATAGAAAAAAAGGCTGGTCAATGTGACCAGCCTTTGAAGTGTTTCTATATTGAAAACTAATCAAGTCTTAAAGTGCAGCGATAGTCGCTTTTTGCTCTTCAAGCTTAGCTAGTGTCTCTTGGTAACCCACTAGCTTCTCACGCTCTTTCGCAATAACTGCTTCAGGCGCTTTAGCAACGAAACCTTCGTTACCTAGCTTGCCTTCGATACGCTTGATTTCGCCGTGCGTTTTCTTCACTTCTTTGTCAAGACGAGCAAGTTCTGCATCTTTGTCGATAAGACCTGCCATAGGGATCATCAGCTCAGATTGACCAACTAGCTTAGTCGCACATGCTGGCGTCTCAGCGTCGTCTGCAAGAACCGTTAAGCTATCTAGTTTAGCAAGAGAGTTGAGAACTACCTTGTTTGCTTCGATACGTGCCGCGTCTTTCTCGTTAGCAACCTTGATCATTACTTCTAGACCTTTGCTAGGTGCAATGTCGTACTCTGCACGTAGGTTACGGATAGCAGTGATGAAAGTCTTAACCCATTCGATGTCTTCTACGATCTCAGCGTCGAAGTTCTCTTCGTTAAACTGAGGAAGCGCTTGAGTCATGATAGTGTCGCCTTCAACACCGTCTACTAGTGGCTTAACGCTCTGCCAGATAGATTCAGTGATGTAAGGAAGCACTGGGTGAGCAAGACGTAGTGTCTTCTCTAAAACAGTGATCAGCATGTAGCGAGTCGCTTTTTGCTGAGCTTCTGTACCTTTCCATAGAACTGGCTTAGTAAGCTCTAGATACCAGTCACAGAATTGGTTCCAGATGAATTCGTAAAGTGTGTTTGCTGCCATATCTAGACGGTAGTTGTCTAGGTGAGCATTAAACTCTTTCGCTGCTAGCTCAAACTGAGATTCAATCCACTTATCCGCTAGAGAGAATTCCATGTTTGCACGGTCTTCAGCAGATAGTGACATGCCACAATCGTGCTCTTCTGTGTTCATCAATACGTAACGGCTTGCGTTCCATAGCTTGTTACAGAAGTTACGGTAACCTTCAAGACGCTTCATGTCCCAGTTGATGTCACGGCCAGTTGAAGCCATAGCAGTAAGAGTGAAACGCAGTGCATCAGTACCGTATGGTTCGATACCGTTCTCGAAAGTCTTACGCGTGTTCTTCTCGATCTTCTTCGCTAGCTGAGGTTGCATCATGTTGCCACAACGCTTCTCTACTAGAGACTCAAGGTCAATACCATCGATCATGTCGATAGGGTCAAGAACGTTACCTTTAGACTTAGACATCTTGTCGCCGTTTTCGTCACGGATTAGACCCGTTACGTAAACAGTCTTGAATGGTACTTGTGCTTTACCATTTTCGTCTTTGTTGAAGTGCATGGTCATCATGATCATACGAGCAACCCAGAAGAAGATGATGTCGAAGCCAGTTACTAGAACGTCTGAAGGGTGGAATGTCTTCAGGTCTTCAGTTTGCTCAGGCCAGCCTTGAGTGCCGAACGTCCATAGTGCAGAAGAGAACCATGTATCAAGTACGTCGTCGTCTTGGCGAAGAACAACTACTGATGCAAGGTTGTTGTTTGCACGTACTTCTTCTTCAGTACGGCCTACGTATACATTGCCGTCGTTGTCGTACCATGCCGGGATACGGTGGCCCCACCAAAGCTGACGAGAGATACACCAGTCTTGAATGTCGCGCATCCAAGAGAAGTACATGTTTTCATATTGCTTAGGAACGAATTGGATCTCGCCATCTTCAACTGCTTTAACTGCAGGCTCAGCAAGAGGTGCAGCGCGCACGTACCATTGGTCAGTTAGCATTGGTTCAATAACCACGCCACCACGGTCGCCGTAAGGAACCGTTAGGTCGTGGTCTTTGATTTCATCAAGAAGACCTAGTTCTTCAAACTCAGCAACGATCGCTTTACGTGCAGCAAAACGCTCCATGCCGTGGTATTTAGCTGGTAGCTCAGTAGAGTAAACATCGCTCGCTTCACCGTTAGTTGTGAAGACTTCAGCCGCATCACGAATGTCTGCGTTGAAAGTTAGGATGTTGATCATTGGTAGGTTGTTACGCTTACCAACTTCGTAGTCATTGAAGTCGTGTGCAGGCGTGATCTTCACACAACCTGTGCCTTTTTCCATATCTGCGTGCTCATCGCCTACGATAGGGATTAGACGGTTAACGATAGGAAGTAGGATCTCTTTACCGATAAGATCTTTGTAACGTGGATCTTCTGGGTTAACAGCAACACCAGTATCACCAAGCATGGTTTCAGGACGAGTGGTCGCAACAACAATGTAGTCTTTACCTTCAGCTGTCTTTACGCCGTTTGCTAGCGGGTAGCGGAAGTGCCACATGTGGCCTTTTTTGTCTTTGTTTTCAACTTCAAGATCAGAAATTGCAGTGTGCAATTTTGGATCCCAGTTTACTAGACGCTTGCCACGGTAGATTAGGTCTTCTTCGTATAGACGAACAAACACTTCTTGAACAGCGTTAGATAGGCCATCATCCATAGTGAAACGCTCACGGTCCCAGTCTACAGAAGCGCCTAGGCGACGAAGCTGCTTAGTGATTGTGCCACCAGATTCGTTTTTCCATTCCCAGATTTTGTCGATGAAAGCATCACGACCGTAATCGTGTTTAGTTTTGCCTTCTTCTGCAGCGATCTTACGCTCAACAACCATCTGAGTTGCGATACCAGCGTGGTCAGTACCTACTTGCCAAAGGGTGTTTTTGCCCTTCATACGTTCAGCACGGATCAGAGTATCCATGATGGTGTCTTGGAACGCGTGGCCCATATGTAGGCTACCAGTGACGTTCGGTGGCGGGATCATGATGCTGTATGATTCTTTCGTCGTGTCACCGTGTGGCTTGAAGTAGCCTTTCTCTTCCCAAGCTTGATATAAAGCTTGTTCGATTGAAGTTGGGTTGTATGTCTTTTCCATAGTACTCATTTATTGGATACGTTGATGGTAATCGTAGTCAATCATTATAAGTGAACTCTCTAAGTGGAGAGCTTAACTATAAGGATTGACCGGTTGCATATTTTGTTGCTGCTAGCTGTGTTCGATTTCGATCGTTTGTAGCTGATAGCCTGCTTGGCGGTAGATTTTATATCTTTCTCGCGCCAGTTGCTTGGCTTTTTCTTCGCAAGGGACGAAGTCTACCACCTCAGCAAACTTGTTCGCAAAGGTTGTCTCATTTTCCGCCAAATTTATTACCAACTGGCGATTCCAAGAAGGCTTTAGCCCTTGGTGTCCAATCTCGATGTTTGTGCCATATTTAGGGCCTTCACCCACTAAGTTATGGGCGACAAATTGCTCTGGTTCAACTTGCCAAAGTAGTTCTGCCAATTGCTCTGCGTGCAACTTATCGTTGCAATTCAAATACACCTTGGCACCTTGCTTGGCAAAATGGTGTGCAAGAAAGATGACATATAAGCCAAAACCCTCGGGGGTTTCTTGAGGTGTGTCTGGCTTAATGATGTAAAAAGTCGCATTGGCCATGAGGCATACCTAATACAGGAGATACAAAAAAGGGCCTTGCGGCCCTTTTCAAGATTGTGAGGATTATTCCTCGGTCTCTTGGCCACTGCGGTTAAGCAGGAATTGGACAAGCATTGAGACCGGACGGCCCGTTGAGCCTTTCGCTGCACCAGACTTCCATGCAGTGCCCGCGATATCAACGTGTGCCCAGTGGTATTTCTTGGCAAACTTAGATAGGAAACAGCCAGCAGTGATAGTGCCGCCAGGGCGACCACCGATGTTTGCCATATCAGCAAATGGGCTCTTAAGTTGTTCGTGGTATTCGTCAGCCATTGGAAGGCGCCATGCACGGTCACTTGCTTGCTCAGATGCGTTTACTAGTTCGTGAGAAAGAGGGTTGTGGTTCGATAGTACACCGCTGATGTGGTGACCAAGAGCAATCACACACGCACCAGTTAGAGTTGCTACATCAATTACGCAGTCTGGTTCAAAACGCTCAACGTAAGTCAGCGCGTCACATAGAACCAAGCGGCCTTCTGCATCAGTATTAAGAACTTCGACAGTTTGGCCCGACATAGTAGTTAGGATGTCACCAGGACGGTATGCGTTGCTACCAGGCATGTTTTCACAACCCGCAAGAATAGCGACTACATTGATTGGCAGGTTGAGTTTTGCCAAGGCTTTCATTGTGCCGAATACGGATGCAGCACCACACATGTCGTACTTCATCTCATCCATCGCTTCACCTGGCTTAAGCGAAATACCGCCAGAATCGAAAGTCAGGCCCTTACCAACGAGTACGATTGGTTTTGCTTCTGGATCAGGGTTGCCCTTGTACTCCATGATAGACATCATAGACTCGTTCTTCGAACCGCGGCCAACGGCTAGGTATGAAGTCATACCCAGTTTTTCCATCTCTTCTTCACCAATGATTTTAGTCGTGATGGTGTCGTAGTCATCGGCTAAGCGGCGAGCTTGTGAAGCTAAATAAGCTGGGTTCGCAATGTTTGGTGGCATATTGCCAAGGTCTTTCGAAGCCTTAACACCTGAAGCAACAGCTAAACCATGAGCAATCGCTTTTTCACCTTGGTTTAACTCGCGACGAGTCGGAACGTTGAATACGAGCTTACGTAGTGGACGACGAGTTTCAGGCTTGCTGCTCTTGAATTGGTCGAACGTGTATAAACCGTCTTTGGTTGCTTCTACTGCCTGACGCACTTTCCAGTAAGTATCGCGGCCTTTAACGTGCAGCTCAGTAAGGAAACATACTGCTTCCATAGAGCCAGTTTCGTTTAGAGTGCTGATGGTTTTTTGGATAATTTCTTTATATTGGCGCTCACCAAGTTCACGCTCTTTACCACAACCTACCAGCAACACGCGCTCTGAAAGCACTCCTGGAACTTGATGCAGAAGTAGCATCTGCCCTGGTTTACCTTCCAGATCACCACGGCGAAGTAGTGAACTAATGTAGCCATCGCTAATTTTGTCTAGCTGCTCTGCTACTGGAGAAAGGCGGCGTGGTTCAAACACTCCAACAACGATACATGCGCTACGTTGTTTCTCTGGACTGCCACTTTTTACACTGAACTCCATGCGTACTCCTACATCCTGAAGACATTTAGAACTAAATGTTAGATAATGCCGGCTTACTTGTTGATTCCTTACTAGGAACTACCCTTAAAATAAGCAGACTAACAGTTAGTGAAAATTTTAAAAATAAAAGGTTCAACGGGAAATTATAGTGATTCAATCAAAAAAACAAGTTTTGTATAGGTAATTTCAGCGTGATTATTGTTAGATATTTGATCCGCGAGACACTCAAGAGCCAGTTTGCGATATTTTTCGTGCTCTTTTTAGTGTTTCTGAGCCAGAAGTTCATACGAGTTTTGGCCGAAGCCTCGGATGGTGAAATTCCTGCTCGAATGATCCTGTCCATCGTGAGTTTGAACATGCCTGCGATGGGGTTGTTGATGCTGCCTTTAAGTTTGTATATCGGTATTTTGCTCACTTTTGGCCGCCTATATGCGGAAAGTGAGATCACCGTAATGAATGCAACAGGGATCGGAAATAAGTTCCTAGTACGAGCTGCCTTATATCTTGCGGTAATTACTGGCTGTGTGGCTGCGTTTAACTCATTTTGGTTGGCTCCGTGGAGCCAAGACAAAGAAGCGCAACTGATGGAGCAGTTAGCTTCCGAGAATAGTGTGGACTTGCTGCAAAAGGGTAGCTTTCAACGTACACCTGATGGTTCTTCGGTGGTATTCATCGATGATATTGAAGGCAAGCAGCTGAAAAACGTGTTTGTAGCTCAACTGCGTCCGCGTGATTCAATCTTACCAAGTGTAATGTTCTCAAATTATGGTGATGTCAAAGAAACCAGTGATGGCCGTCAAGTGATCACTATGTACGAAGGTACTCGTTATGAAGGAGTACCTACACGAGTTGATTATCGAATCACTGACTTTGATGAATATGAAGGCCTAATTGGACAGCGCAGCGTAAAAGAGAAAGGACGTGACTGGGAAGCAATCCCAACCTTAGCGTTACTATCTAACCCAGACCCTAGAGCACAAGCCGAGCTGCAGTGGCGTATCTCTTTGGTTCTATGTATTCCGCTACTCACTATGCTGGTGGTGCCACTTTCGGCGGTGAACCCTCGCCAAGGTCGCTTCGCGAAAATGGGGCCGGCAATTTTGATTTATCTGGCGTATTTCTTATCGATCAGTGCGACTAAATCTGCGATTGAAGATGGAAGTATTCCAATTATGGTCGGCATGTGGCCTATTAATGCAGCTTTACTGCTTTCGGCCATAGGAGTGAACACCATGGATAGCATTCCGGTCAGAAGGTTTAAAGATAAGTTGAGACAAAAGAAGGTGGCGAAAGCAAGTGTTTAAGATTCTAGATTTATACATCGGTAGAACGATTATCGCGACCACTTCGCTTGTATTGATCACTTTTGTTGGCCTTTCCGCCATCATTAAATATGTTGAGCAGCTAAGAAAGGTCGGGCAGGGCACTTACGACTTATTCCAAGCGTTGATGTTTGTGGTGTTGAGTATTCCACGTGATATCGAGATGTTTTTTCCAATGGCGGCTTTGCTTGGTGCTTTGATTGGTTTGGGGATGCTAGCGGCGAGTTCAGAGCTAGTGGTAATGCAGGCGTCTGGGTTCTCTAAACTCAACATCGGTATGTCGGTGCTAAAAACCGCGGTACCGTTAATGATCATTGTGACTTTGCTTGGTCAGTGGGGCGCACCGCAAGCTCAAAAAATGGCGCGAGACTTACGCGCTATTGCCACATCTGGCGGTAATATCATGTCAGTGAGAACTGGTGTGTGGGCAAGGGATGCCAACGACTTTATCTTCATCGGTAAAGTAGAAGACGAAACAATTCATCAGATGAACATGTGGCGTTTCGATGAAGAGAAAAACTTAGAGTCGGTTATATACGCCAAGAAAGTCGATTTCATTTCCGATAACGAATGGGAGATGAAAGACGTTCAAGTGACGGACATGCGTGATGGTATTGAAATATCAAAAGATACCTTGCCGACTTATCGTTGGACGACGTCTTTAGCTCCAGACAAACTTGCTGTAGTGACGGTTAAACCAGAAGAACTCTCGCTCAGTGGCTTATACGACTACGTCACCTATCTTGACGCATCAGAACAAGACTCGTCACGCTATGAGCTCGCGTTGTGGCGTAAGATAACTCAGCCATTCTCGATTGCTGTAATGATGTTGATGGCACTATCGTTTATCTTTGGTCCGCTGAGAAGTGTGACAATGGGCGCTAGGATTTTATCTGGTGTTATCGCAGGCTTTACTTTCTACATATCGAGTGAGTTTTTTGGCCCATTGAGCTTGGTGTACGGAATACCGCCAGTATTTGGCGCTGTTGCTCCAAGTGTGGTGTTCTTATCGGTGGCGATAATGTTGCTGCGAAGAAAATTATAAAGCAATACGGTTATTGAAAAAGGAGGCGAAAGCCTCCTTTTTTCTATTGTGCGTTCTTTAATACTACTACTTGAGTTTTGGCCCAAATGTCGTGGAAGCCACGCTTTTTAGGGTCAAAAGGTACGGTGAAGTTAGCCAGGCCGAAACCGGAAGTCCCTAAGCGGATCAATGCTTGAGTAACAGTAATAGGTGTCGCGTCTTCGTTTCTAATTTGCAGCTTCCAAGCTCGCATTCCAAGAGTTTGGCCAGCGCGGGTCCAAAAGAATACAAAGAAGTAAACCCATACCGCAGCAAGGTATAGTGTAAACAGTGGGCTTACTATTGGGTGTTCACCCACAAGACCAGCCGCATCACCGTACTCACCGTAACTGAGAATGCCCGCTGCGTTAAGAGCAAAAATAACCGCAATCACAAGCCCTGCGGCCATCATTTCAATCGCGAGTACAATTAATGCGTCGTAGAAAAGAGCACCAAAGCGACGCATAAGACCTGCTGGTGGAAGAGTGGTGGAGTGAGTCATAGTTAAGTACTTACCTAATTCAAATTGCGCGAAAGAATAATGCCTCAAAGGGACACTTTAAAGAGAGCTAACGCACAGCTTACCAATTTGTGGTGAAATTATCGGCAAACAAAAGATTTTTCAATCTTTTACTCTTGCGCACCTAAGCTTCTTACGTATAATGCCAATCATCAAAGGGGAACACCCTAAGATGCCGGTGTGGTGAAATTGGTATACACGACGGATTCAAAATCCGTTGCCTTCGGGCGTGGCGGTTCAAGTCCGCCCACCGGTACCATACATAGAAAGGTCGCTTTATAGCGGCCTTTCGTCGTTTTAGGCAGTGTATATTCGTGGGGTGCAGTGCCCAAAGGGCGTGATAGTCTATGAAAGCCTCCCTATCCTCATTAGAACGCTCCCTTATTCATTCTGGTTACCTATAAAGTCAATGTTATAGCGATTAAAACTATACATAGGGTAGAGGTCTAGTTCGCTGTTTTGTCTCGCGAAATACGATTTTATTTCACAAGTCGTTACACAGCCTAGAGGGTTAGGGCTTTACATCTGGCGTTATGCGATGAACAATCACGTTTGAAAACACCAAAAGCATGACAAGTCACTAGGAAATTATGAGTAGCACTGAGACGAAAAAGTCGAATCCATTGTTTGAAGTCCTTTTCAACGTTTTTATCCCTTCTTTCATTTTAATGAAGTTCAGTGGTGACGAGCACTTAGGAACGGTCATGGCGCTTGTTGTTGCGCTGGCATTCCCTGTTGTGTTCGGTGGCATGGATCTGATTCGCAATAAGAAGTTTAATTTCATTGCAGCGCTGGGTTTTGTCAGTGTTCTACTGACGGGGGGGATTGGCTTACTAGAGCTCGATACACGCTGGTTGGCGTTAAAAGAAGCATTGATTCCTGGTCTTATCGGTTTAGCGGTGTTGGGCTCAACGTTCACTCGTTATCCTTTGATGCAAAAGATGGTTTTAAACGATACTGTCTTAAACCTTCCATTAATCACCCAGCGTCTTGAAGAAAACGGTAAGTCACAAGCATTTGAGCGTTGTTTGATGACTTCTAACTACCTATTTGCCAGTACCTTTGCCTTTTCGTCAGTGATGAACTACTTCCTTGCAACATGGATCGTGACGAGCCCTGCGGGTACGGCTGCATTTAACGAGGAGTTAGGGAAGTTAACATTGTATAGCTACCCAGTGATTGCGATTCCAAGCATGCTGATGATGTTTGGAATCTTCTATTACGTATGGCGACAGATCCGCGCAATGACATCGTTGGAAACGGAACAGATATTCCATACTAAGTAAGTTAAATAGCAGAAGCCCGGCATTGTGTCGGGCTTTTTGTTTTTGATTTGAATGAAACAGTTACCCAAGTGCGAAGGCAAAGTTCTAACTCGATCACTAAAGCCGGTAATAGGTTAAGTATCGAGTGAAAAAATTCAAAATTTTCATGCGAATTTTCAATTGGTTGCCTATCTTTATCTTATGAATCTGTTTATGGAGATAGCAATGTATCAAGTGACCCCATATCTATTTTTTGCCGGCCGTTGTGAAGAGGCTCTCGAGTTCTATCGTAAGAGCTTTAATGGTGTCGTGTTGACCAAGCAACTATTCAAAGATGCACCACAAGTTATTGAAGGTGCGGACCCTAATTGGGTCATGCATGCGGAATTTGAAGCTTTCGGAATGAAACTGATGCTTTCAGATGGTTTAGTGGCGAAAGAGCTGGGGGGAAACAACATTGCTTTATCAATAGTGCTGGATAATCTGGATGAGCAGGCAAGGTTATATGACAAACTCTCGGAAGGGGGGCATGTGATGATGCCTTTAGCGGATACTTTCTGGGGCGCTAGATTCGGTAAAGTAGAAGACCAGTTTGGAGTGCGCTGGATGTTGCACTGCGAATTAGTTTAACTAACAAAGTGTTACGAGGATATTACTCTACTTTTTAACAACGTGTGCTAGTGATGAAATGATAATTTAGATAATCTAAACTTATAAAATCCACCGATAAATAAAGTGTTGTATATAAAACGTGGCAAGCATCAAAATTACCGTCGATCGTATCCAACCAGGGCTGCACATTCGGCTACCGGTAAAGTGGAACGAGCACCCATTTTTATTTAATAGCTTTAAGGTCAAAGACCAAGAGCAAATCCAGTTGATCAAACACCTGGGGATTAAACATGTCTATATTAATCCAAACCAGAGTGATACCCAACCATTGCCTCCAGATCATGATAAAGGCACTTCAGAGTCGGAAGAAGAAGTGGTGATCGATATCGAAGCTCAGAAAATGTGGGACGAGAAACAAAGGCGAATTGAGGAGCTAAGCGCTTATCGTCGTCGAGTCATTCAATGTGAAAAAGAATTTGAGCGTTCGTTAGCGCGTATGCGTGCGGTAATGAACAAGATTCGTAATCGTCCTGAGAAAGCCGTCGATGAAGCAGCTGCTCTGATTGATGATATCGTCGATAAGTTACTAGGTGACAATAGCGTAACACTGCATTTGATGAACGGTAAAAGTGAATTCGAAGACATCTACTTTCATTCGTTGAATGTGTCCGTTATTGCGATGATGATAGCTAAGGCTAAAGATTATGAAGCGCAGAAGATAAAGGATATTGCTTTTGCAGCGTTGTTCCATGATATGGGCAAGATAAAAGTCCCTGCTGCTATTGTAAGGAAGCAAACACCGCTCACTGATCCGGAGAAGAACTACTTAAAGCTGCATACGAAATATGGGTTAGATCTAGCGAATAATATGGAGAGCTTTCCTGACGCAGCAAAACTCGTAATAGAACAACATCATGAGCTCAACGATGGCTCTGGTTACCCTAATGGTTTAAAAGAAGACAAGATTAATGATTTAGCTAAAGTCGTCGCTGTTGCTAATGCCTTCGATAACCTGTGCCATCCGGCAATCCCCTCTGAACAGAAAATTCCTTATATAGCGCTTTCTCATCTGTATAAGAATTGCAAACACCTTTATGACAATGACAATCTCAACATACTGATTAAATTCATGGGAGTTTACCCACCGGGCACAGTCGTGCAGTTGTCTAATGAGATGGTTGGCTTAGTGATTTCTGTCAATGCCAAGAACATATTGTTTCCAAACGTCCTTATATACGACCCATCAGTACCTAGGACGCAAGCGCCTATTATCGACTTAGCTGATAAAGAGCTAAAAATCGTTAATGCAATCCTGCCAAATAAATTGCCAGACAAAGTACGAGAGTATTTGAATCCGAGATCTCGTATTTCCTATTTCTTCGACAGTGATGACTAGTTACCCACAGGTAATTGTGGAAAACATGTTCCTTTTCGGTAGTTAACGTATAGATAAAAAACGCCCTGATGGATTTGTCGCCATTCGGGCTTTTTTTATTGAAAAAGTGCGTTTTTTTGCTTGCCAGAAGAAACTGACTCTCTATAATGCGCTCCCACTGACACGGCAGATGCCACAAGGCTTCAGCAGTGAACAGTTAAGACGGGATGTCGGTGAGAAAATAAATATCAAAAAGTGTTTGACACTGAAGATTATCTCGCTAGAATGGCCGCCTCTTCTGAAGTGACTTAAGTCACAAAGAAGAAACGCTCTTTAACAATTTAAACCTATCAATCTGTGTGGGCACTCGTTGATGATAATCCAAAAGATTTATCAATGAACTGAGTGACCAAACGAGTCGTCTTTTTATTTGAAAGGACAGCTTGGCACAGTCAATTCACATTACTCTGCTTTTTATAAGCAAAGAAAATGTAATCAGTATTCATTGAGCCGAAGCTTTAAGCTTCAACAAAACTTTAATTGAAGAGTTTGATCATGGCTCAGATTGAACGCTGGCGGCAGGCCTAACACATGCAAGTCGAGCGGAAACGAGTTAACTGAACCTTCGGGGGATGGTAACGGCGTCGAGCGGCGGACGGGTGAGTAATGCCTAGGAAGTTGCCCAGTAGAGGGGGATAACCATTGGAAACGATGGCTAATACCGCATAACCTCTTCGGAGCAAAGCAGGGGACCTTCGGGCCTTGCGCTATTGGATACGCCTAGGTGGGATTAGCTAGTTGGTGAGGTAATGGCTCACCAAGGCGACGATCCCTAGCTGGTCTGAGAGGATGAACAGCCACACTGGAACTGAGACACGGTCCAGACTCCTACGGGAGGCAGCAGTGGGGAATATTGCACAATGGGCGAAAGCCTGATGCAGCCATGCCGCGTGTGTGAAGAAGGCCTTCGGGTTGTAAAGCACTTTCAGCAGTGAGGAAGGCATTAAGATTAATACTCTTAGTGTTTGACGTTAGCTGCAGAAGAAGCACCGGCTAACTCCGTGCCAGCAGCCGCGGTAATACGGAGGGTGCGAGCGTTAATCGGAATTACTGGGCGTAAAGCGCATGCAGGTGGTGGATTAAGTCAGATGTGAAAGCCCGGGGCTCAACCTCGGAACTGCATTTGAAACTGGTTCACTAGAGTACTGTAGAGGGGGGTAGAATTTCAGGTGTAGCGGTGAAATGCGTAGAGATCTGAAGGAATACCGGTGGCGAAGGCGGCCCCCTGGACAGATACTGACACTCAGATGCGAAAGCGTGGGGAGCAAACAGGATTAGATACCCTGGTAGTCCACGCCGTAAACGATGTCTACTTGGAGGTTGTGGCCTTGAGCCGTGGCTTTCGGAGCTAACGCGTTAAGTAGACCGCCTGGGGAGTACGGTCGCAAGATTAAAACTCAAATGAATTGACGGGGGCCCGCACAAGCGGTGGAGCATGTGGTTTAATTCGATGCAACGCGAAGAACCTTACCTACTCTTGACATCCAGAGAACTTTCCAGAGATGGATTGGTGCCTTCGGGAACTCTGAGACAGGTGCTGCATGGCTGTCGTCAGCTCGTGTTGTGAAATGTTGGGTTAAGTCCCGCAACGAGCGCAACCCTTATCCTTGTTTGCCAGCGAGTAATGTCGGGAACTCCAGGGAGACTGCCGGTGATAAACCGGAGGAAGGTGGGGACGACGTCAAGTCATCATGGCCCTTACGAGTAGGGCTACACACGTGCTACAATGGCGCATACAGAGGGCGGCGAGCCAGCGATGGTCAGCGAATCCCAAAAAGTGCGTCGTAGTCCGGATTGGAGTCTGCAACTCGACTCCATGAAGTCGGAATCGCTAGTAATCGTAGATCAGAATGCTACGGTGAATACGTTCCCGGGCCTTGTACACACCGCCCGTCACACCATGGGAGTGGGCTGCAAAAGAAGTGGGTAGTTTAACCTTCGGGAGGACGCTCACCACTTTGTGGTTCATGACTGGGGTGAAGTCGTAACAAGGTAGCCCTAGGGGAACCTGGGGCTGGATCACCTCCTTATACGATGATTATTGCGATGAGTGTTCACACAGATTGATATGGTTTAAAAAGTTAAGAGTAAGGAAAACTTTTCCAGATGGGGCTATAGCTCAGCTGGGAGAGCGCCTCGCTGGCAGCGAGGAGGTCTGCGGTTCGATCCCGCATAGCTCCACCATCTTTAAGTGTTCTTCCTTAAGAATCTTTAAAAATGGTTACTTCCTTGGAAGTGATTAGCTCTTTAACAATTTGGAAAGCTGACGAATAACATTTGATTGATGTTATTCAAATAAAAGTTCTCAAATCCTATGTCTCATAGAGATGTAGGTACCAACACACATTCAAGTGTTCTTGGGAATAACTTTCGAGTTATTCATATTTGAGTCCGGCAAAATCGAATGTCTCTCGCTCATTCAAATAATGAGAGACAACACCTTGGTTGTTTGCCATACGTAAAGACCCCTTCGGGTTGTATGGTTAAGTGACTAAGCGTATACGGTGGATGCCTTGGCAGTCAGAGGCGATGAAGGACGTATTAACTTGCGATAAGCCCAGATTAGGTAGTAAAAACCATTTGAGTCTGGGATTTCCGAATGGGGAAACCCAACTGCATAAGCAGTTACTGTTAACTGAATACATAGGTTAACAGGGCGAACCCGGGGAACTGAAACATCTAAGTACCCGGAGGAGTAGAAATCAACCGAGATTCCGAAAGTAGCGGCGAGCGAAATTGGACTAGCCCTTAAGCTTTTAATGATGCAGGTGAAGAGTCTGGAAAGTCTCGCGATACAGGGTGATAGCCCCGTAACCGACACATCATAATCAGTGAAATCGAGTAGGGCGGGACACGTGATATCCTGTCTGAATATGGGGGGACCATCCTCCAAGGCTAAATACTACTGACTGACCGATAGTGAACCAGTACCGTGAGGGAAAGGCGAAAAGAACCCCTGTGAGGGGAGTGAAATAGAACCTGAAACCGTGTACGTACAAGCAGTAGGAGCACCTTCGTGGTGTGACTGCGTACCTTTTGTATAATGGGTCAGCGACTTATATTCAGTAGCAAGGTTAACCGATTAGGGGAGCCGTAGAGAAATCGAGTCTTAACTGGGCGTCGAGTTGCTGGATATAGACCCGAAACCAGGTGATCTAGCCATGGGCAGGTTGAAGGTTGAGTAACATCAACTGGAGGACCGAACCGACTAATGTTGAAAAATTAGCGGATGACTTGTGGCTAGGGGTGAAAGGCCAATCAAACCTGGAGATAGCTGGTTCTCCCCGAAATCTATTTAGGTAGAGCCTCGGACGAATACTACTGGGGGTAGAGCACTGTTAAGGCTAGGGGGTCATCCCGACTTACCAACCCTTTGCAAACTCCGAATACCAGTAAGTACTATCCGGGAGACACACGGCGGGTGCTAACGTCCGTCGTGGAGAGGGAAACAACCCAGACCGCCAGCTAAGGTCCCAAAGTATAGCTAAGTGGGAAACGATGTGGGAAGGCTTAGACAGCTAGGATGTTGGCTTAGAAGCAGCCATCATTTAAAGAAAGCGTAATAGCTCACTAGTCGAGTCGGCCTGCGCGGAAGATGTAACGGGGCTAAGCTATACACCGAAGCTGCGGCAATGCAATTTATTGTATTGGGTAGGGGAGCGTTCTGTAAGCCGTTGAAGGTGGATTGTAAAGTCTGCTGGAGGTATCAGAAGTGCGAATGCTGACATGAGTAACGATAAAGGGGGTGAAAAACCTCCTCGCCGGAAGACCAAGGGTTCCTGTCCAACGTTAATCGGGGCAGGGTAAGTCGACCCCTAAGGCGAGGCCGAAAGGCGTAGTCGATGGGAAACGGGTTAATATTCCCGTACTTCTTACAATTGCGATGGGGGGACGGAGAAGGCTAGGTGGGCCTGGCGACGGTTGTCCAGGTTCAAGTGCGTAGGCTTAAGAGTTAGGTAAATCCGGCTCTTTTTAAGGCTGAGACACGATGTCGAGCTACTACGGTAGTGAAGTCATTGATGCCATGCTTCCAGGAAAAGCCTCTAAGCTTCAGATTGTAAGGAATCGTACCCCAAACCGACACAGGTGGTCGGGTAGAGAATACCAAGGCGCTTGAGAGAACTCGGGTGAAGGAACTAGGCAAAATGGTACCGTAACTTCGGGAGAAGGTACGCTCTTGACGGTGAAGTCCCTTGCGGATGGAGCTATTGAGAGTCGCAGATACCAGGTGGCTGCAACTGTTTATTAAAAACACAGCACTGTGCAAAATCGTAAGATGACGTATACGGTGTGACGCCTGCCCGGTGCCGGAAGGTTAATTGATGGGGTTAGACTTCGGTCGAAGCTCTTGATCGAAGCCCCGGTAAACGGCGGCCGTAACTATAACGGTCCTAAGGTAGCGAAATTCCTTGTCGGGTAAGTTCCGACCTGCACGAATGGCGTAATGATGGCCACGCTGTCTCCACCCGAGACTCAGTGAAATTGAAATCGCTGTGAAGATGCAGTGTACCCGCGGCTAGACGGAAAGACCCCGTGAACCTTTACTACAGCTTGGCACTGAACATTGAGCCTACATGTGTAGGATAGGTGGGAGGCTTTGAAGACGGTACGCCAGTATCGTTGGAGCCATCCTTGAAATACCACCCTTGTATGTTTGATGTTCTAACTTAGCCCCATTATCTGGGGTGAGGACAGTGCCTGGTGGGTAGTTTGACTGGGGCGGTCTCCTCCCAAAGAGTAACGGAGGAGCACGAAGGTGGGCTAATCACGGTTGGACATCGTGAGGTTAGTGCAATGGCATAAGCCCGCTTGACTGCGAGAATGACAATTCGAGCAGGTGCGAAAGCAGGTCATAGTGATCCGGTGGTTCTGTATGGAAGGGCCATCGCTCAACGGATAAAAGGTACTCCGGGGATAACAGGCTGATACCGCCCAAGAGTTCATATCGACGGCGGTGTTTGGCACCTCGATGTCGGCTCATCACATCCTGGGGCTGAAGTCGGTCCCAAGGGTATGGCTGTTCGCCATTTAAAGTGGTACGCGAGCTGGGTTTAGAACGTCGTGAGACAGTTCGGTCCCTATCTGCCGTGGGCGTTGGAAGATTGAAGGGGGCTGCTCCTAGTACGAGAGGACCGGAGTGGACGAACCTCTGGTGTTCGGGTTGTGTCGCCAGACGCATTGCCCGGTAGCTAAGTTCGGAATCGATAACCGCTGAAAGCATCTAAGCGGGAAGCGAGCCCTGAGATGAGTCTTCCCTGGCGCTTTAAGCGTCCTAAAGGGTTGTTCGAGACTAGAACGTTGATAGGCAGGGTGTGTAAGCGTTGTGAGGCGTTGAGCTAACCTGTACTAATTGCCCGTGAGGCTTAACCATACAACACCCAAGGGGTTTTGATGGACTCAAATAGAACATTGAATGTGTATCAGTAGAACTTAAATCAGTTTTCCAAGTTATTCTCTAGAAATAGAGAGAAAGAATTTGCTTGGCGACCATAGCGTTGTGGACCCACCTGATTCCATGCCGAACTCAGAAGTGAAACGCAATAGCGCCGATGGTAGTGTGGGGCTTCCCCATGTGAGAGTAGGACATCGCCAGGCTTTAAATTTAGTTTTTACCTTTTGAAAGGTGAAGACATAGATTAAAAGAGCCCGTTTGAAAAAGCGGGCTTTTTTAGTCCAAGCATAAAGATTTAGTGTGCTGGTATAGCTCAGTTGGTAGAGCGCACCCTTGGTAAGGGTGAGGTCCCCAGTTCAAATCTGGGTACTAGCACCACTTATACAGTTTTTGCTTGGCGACAATAGCATTGTGGACCCACCTGATTCCATGCCGAACTCAGAAGTGAAACGCAATAGCGCCGATGGTAGTGTGGGGCTTCCCCATGTGAGAGTAGGACATCGCCAGGCTTATATTTGCAAAGCCCTGACTAATCAAGTCAGGGCGTTTTTCGTTTCTGTACCTACAAATCCAATGACCTAGTACGCCAAATGCTTCGATGAGGAGTTGAGGTATCGATAGTTATTCATATCAACCGTAAGCCTGAAAATATGCACTGATAGCTTCGGGTCTACTTCTTGTCATTTAAATCCCAATTGTATTCATAGTGAAACTTTCCGCTTAGCGTCACCAGGTCAGGGCGGTAATGGGCTAAATGCTCAGTAAGTTGTTGTCGATTTCCAAAGTCTTCTGCAAACCACTCATAGATAGATGATAGTTGGATTTTGCCATTATCTACCAACACGCCTTTATCACTGTTAATAAAGGTAAATGCTGCGCTTTCGAGCTGTTGTTCTGTATTGTCGACAGTAAATGCATTAGGTTGTAGGTTGGGACAGCCAAGGCTAGCGCAATTCACTGCGTAGTGAGTGCGTGGGTCGTTCCAAATAGGGCGAAGAATGCGATGTTCGATATCATTTAGGGTTAAGGCTTTACCATTGATGCTGATCACTTCATCCCCCCAAGGCCCAAAGCTAAAAAAGCCTCCTAGCTTAGTGATTGACTTGACTGGATAAGCATCGAGGATGAGCTGGACCGTAATAGCATTATACAAGTTGACCCAATAGGCATACTGTTCTGCTCGACTAAACTCTCTTGGGTTCAGTTTTGATAGGTTAGTTAGGTAGGCATTTAGTTTTTGTTTATCTTCAAGAGTGACTGAAGAGTATTTGAATAAGGTGTTTTCACCGTCAACGACTAAATATGTATCAAGCAATGCTTGCCAAGCTTGGTGGTTAACTTGAACTGTGTTGCTCTCATTACTGGTATTCCAATAAGGCCATAGCTCAGATTTCGGTGCTGCGTAGGTGCTAAAAGAAAGCAGAGTGAATATTAGAGTAAATAAAATCTTCATAGTGACCTAATTAGTAAGCGTGAATCTAAAACTTAAGACCGTGCCTTGAGGAGTTTCATTTCAAAATAAAAAGGGTTGGCATATGCCAACCCTTTTGAATTCTATCAAACTAGATATGAGTCTATTTGAGGAAAGCAGGAATGCTTTCTTCATATGCTGCAATTTTGTCTTCATGTTGAAGCGTTAGGCCTATGTTATCTAAGCCATTCAACAAGCAGTGACGGCGGAACTCATCGATTTCAAATGAGTACTCTTTGCCATTTGCTCGAACTAGGTTTGCTTCTAGGTCTACCTCGACTTCAGCACCTTCGTTAGCGTCTATGAATTGGAAGATTTCATCCACTTCTTGTTCAGTTAGACGAACTGGAACCATCTGATTGTTAATTGAGTTGCCGTAGAAAATGTCCGCAAAGCTTGGAGCGATCATTGCCTTGATGCCGTAATCCGCTAACGCCCATGGTGCGTGTTCACGTGATGAACCACAGCCAAAGTTTTCTCGAGCAAGTAAAATCGAAGCGCCTTGGTAACGAGGAGCATTCATTACAAACTCTGGATTTGGCTGCTCACCTGCGTCATCTAGAAAACGCCAATCGTGGAATAGGTGCTTACCAAAACCTAGGCGAGAAACCTTTTGAAGGAACTGCTTAGGGATGATTGCATCGGTATCGACGTTCGCTGCATCTAGAGGAACAACCAAGCCTGTGTGTTGTTTAAAACCTGACATGACTATTCTCCTTATAACTCACGAATATCAACAAAATGACCAGCAATCGCTGCCGCCGCTGCCATTGCAGGGCTTACTAGGTGGGTACGACCATCACGGCCTTGGCGACCTTCAAAGTTACGGTTTGAGGTAGAAGCACAACGCTCGTGTGGACCTAGGCGGTCATTGTTCATCGCTAGACACATAGAACAGCCCGGTAGGCGCCACTCAAAGCCTGCGTCTTTGAAAATTACATCCAAACCTTCCGCTTCCGCTTGAGCTTTTACTTGCTCAGAGCCAGGTACGATAAGCGCTTGCACGTTATCAGCGACTTTGCGACCTTTCGCAACTGCAGCAGCGGCGCGCATATCTTCGATACGAGAGTTAGTACAAGAACCAACAAACACTTTATCGACTTTGTAGTCTGACAGCGCTTTGCCCGCTTCTAGGCCCATGTAAGCCAGCGCTTTTTCAGCAGAGGCTTTTTCTACTGGATCTGAAAAGCTTTCTGGAGCTGGGATTGCTTCATCTACTGCAATAACCTGACCCGGATTGGTACCCCAAGTAACCTGTGGTTTGATGTCTGCTGCGTTAAGCGTTACCACTGCATCGAATTCTGCGTCGTTGTCAGTTTTTAGAGATGACCAGTATTCAATTGCTGCTTCTAAATCTTCACCAACTGGTGCGAACTTACGACCTTTGATGTATTCGAATGTAGTTTCGTCTGGTGCGATTAGACCTGCTTTAGCACCTAGCTCAATAGCCATGTTACATACTGTCATACGACCTTCCATCGTAAGATCAGTAATTGCTTCACCACAAAACTCAACAACGTAGCCAGTACCGCCGGCTGCAGTTGTTTCACCGATGATGGCTAGTACGATATCTTTCGCTGTGATGCCAGGTGCAACTTTACCTTTCACTTCGATCTTCATCGTTTTCGCGCGAGCTTGTTTTAGCGTTTGAGTTGCTAACACGTGCTCAACTTCAGAAGTACCAATACCGAATGCTAGCGAGCCGAATGCACCGTGCGTCGCTGTATGGGAGTCACCACATACAATCGTCATACCCGGTAGAGTAATACCTAATTCAGGGCCCATGACGTGCACGATACCTTGGTATTTGTGGTTGATGTCGTAAAGGGTGACACCAAACTCTTCACAGTTCTTCGATAGCGTTTCCATCTGGATACGAGCCATCTCACCGGAAGCATTAATGTCTTTAGTTTGCGTAGAAACGTTGTGGTCCATGGTAGCAAACGTCTTACCAACTTGACGAACCTTACGACCCTTTTCACGTAAGCCATCAAACGCTTGTGGAGACGTTACTTCGTGAACCAAATGGCGGTCGATGTATAAAATTGGGTTTTCACCCTCTGCAGCCACGGCAACGTGTGCGTCGTAGACCTTTTCGTATAATGTTTTGCCCATCATCACAATCCTGTGCGTAGCTCCTGATAACGGCAATCAGGAGCGAATAATAATTATGAATTTAACTGTTTATTATGAGTTCAAAATGTACTCAGCGATCTTGTCGCCCATTTCTGACGTTGATAGTGCAGGTTTATCACCCGCAAGATCGCCTGTCAGCTCACCTGCTGAAAGCGCTTTAGAAACGGCTGCTTCGATATCTTGTGCAGCAGACTCTTCACCCAGGCTGTATCGTAGCATTAACGCTGCGGATAGGATCTGTGCCACAGGGTTTGCAATGTTCTTCCCTGCAATATCAGGAGCACTACCACCTGCTGGCTCGTATAGACCGAACTTACTTTCGTTTAGTGATGCAGATGGAAGCATACCCATTGAACCCGTGATCATCGCACATTCATCAGAAATGATGTCACCGAAGATGTTTGAACATAGCATGACATCGAACTGCGCAGGATCTTTGATTAGCTGCATGGTCGCGTTATCAATGTACATGTGTGTTAGCTCGACATCTGGGTAGTCTTTCGCGATTTCTTCAACTACTTCACGCCATAGGATAGAGCTTTGAAGTACGTTAGCTTTATCAATTGAGCACACTTTTTTGTCGCGTAGGCGAGCTGATTCAAATGCAATCTTAGCGATACGCTCAATTTCAAAGCGGTGGTAGACCTCAGTATCGAATGCTTTCTCGTTAGCACCTTCTCCTTCGCGCCCTTTTGGCTGACCAAAGTAAATACCGCCAGTTAGCTCACGAACCACAACAATATCGAAACCGCGGCCTGAGATATCAGCACGTAGTGGAGAGAATGCTTCTAAACCAGCGTGGATTTGAGCTGGGCGCAGGTTACAGAAAAGCTGGAAGTGTTTACGCAGAGGAAGTAGCGCCCCACGTTCTGGTTGATCGTTTGGTGGAAGGTGTTCCCATTTTGGACCGCCAACAGAACCAAACAATACTGCATCTGAGTCTTCACAGGCTTTTACTGTCGACTCTGGAAGTGGGCAGCCGTGGTTATCAATGGCGATACCACCTACATCATGTTCATCTCGAGCGAATTCGATACCGTGTTTATTTTCAATTGCGTCTAGCACTTTGTGTGCTTGCTGCATTACTTCTGGGCCAATGCCATCACCTGGTAGAACGGCAATTTTGTACGATTTGTCTGTCATGTTAATCCTTTATGTTTATATCTTTTGACTCTCTCGGTTAGAGCCAAACTCCCTGAACATCTGGGAGTTTGGCTATTGTCCAGGAGTATTAAACGGCTTCGATTTTACGCTGTTTGATTTCTTCAATTTTGTTTGCACGGTGAATGCTGTTAATCACGTGCAATAGTGCTTGGCCAGAGGCTTCAACGATGTCAGTTGATACGCCAGTACCGTGGTACTTGCGGCCTTTGTAGTTGGCGATAATATCGGCTTGGCCTAAGCCATCTTCACCTTCGCCTTTTGCGGTCAAATCAAACTTATCAAGAACAATATCATATCCTGTTACTCGATAGATACATTGGTAAAGAGCATCTACCGGTCCATTGCCGACAGCAGCTTCGCTAGTTTCTTCATCACCACATTGCATCTTAATACTGGTGGTAGCCATGACACTACCAGACTGAACACTTAGGTAGTTCAGTTTATAGAAGTCATCTTCTTCACGTAGGTTAGAGAAGTGCATCAATGCTTCTAAGTCATAATCGAAGACTTGGCCTTTACGGTCGGCTAGTTTCAAGAAATCTTCGTACAACGCATCTAGGTTGTATTCATCACCTTCGTTGTAGCCCATCGCATCCATATGGCTCTTAACCGCTGCTCGGCCACTACGGCTGGTTAGGTTAAGTGCTTTGTTCTTAAGGCCAATAGACTCTGGAGTCATGATTTCGTAGGTATTCTTGTTCTTAAGCATGCCATCTTGGTGGATGCCTGAAGAGTGACTAAATGCATTAGCACCGACAACGGCTTTGTTGTCTTGGATCGGCATATTACATAGTTGGCTAACCAATTTGCTGGTGCGATGAATTTCATCGTGCTTAAGGCCGGTGTGAACACCAAGCAACTCTTGACGAGTTTTGATGATCATTGCGATTTCTTCTAAAGAACAGTTACCTGCACGTTCACCAATACCATTAATGGTGCCTTCTACTTGGCGAGCACCTGCTTGAACAGCGGCAATCGAGTTAGCAACGGACATGCCTAAATCATCGTGACAGTGAACGGAGATAATCGCTTTGTCGATGTTTGGTACTCGATTGAAAAGAGTTTGGATAATGCCGCCAAACTCGTTTGGCACAGTGTAGCCAACGGTGTCTGGAATGTTGATGGTGTTTGCGCCAGCATCGATTGCTGCTTCTACCATACGGCATAAGTTGTCGATAGGTGTGCGACCTGCATCTTCACAAGAAAACTCAACGTCATCAGTGTACTTGCGCGCATGTTTAACTGCTTTTACACCCATTTCTACTACGTCGTCGTAGCTGCGGCGAAGTTTGTCTTGAACGTGAACAGTTGAAGTGGAAATAAAGGTATGGATTCGGAAGGCTTCTGCTACTTTTAGCGCTTCTGCAGCGGCATCGATATCTTTTGCTACTGCACGTGATAAGCCACAGATACGGCTGTTTTTAATATTCTGAGCAATGGCTCTTACCGATTCAAAATCACCTGGTGAAGACACAGGGAAGCCCGCTTCAATGACATCAACACCTAGACGCTCGAGCGCATAGGCAATTTGCAGTTTTTCCTTAACTGTCAAACTTGCTGACAACGCTTGTTCGCCATCACGTAGAGTGGTGTCGAATATAATCACCTGATCGTTCATGTTTGCTTCCTTTAAGATTCTTGTGTTTTCACACAGGTTAATCGTTTACTTCCAGTCAATAGTTATAAAAAAACCCGCATCTCGATGCGGGTTTTTTGGAATTCTTATGTGGTTTTTTTTCTTCCACAGCCTACCCGCGCGATGTCTTCACGATAAGGAGGAGGCTCAGCAGGATAGAAAAACGCTTAGTCATTGTTAACTACTTCCTATAAGGAGTTAAATAAACCACAAAATTAAGTTAACAAATTAGTACCGCACTCAGTGTGGAACGTCAACCCTAAAGTCGATATTTTATTCATATCGGATCAGTTTGTAAGGCTAACATTAGAAATACTTTAATTAATCACTTGATGAAATATTGATTAATAATAACTCTGTTGTTTACAAAGTCGTCATCCTACAATTAATCAACTGATTAATAATTAGGGTCTTTTCTATGGCAGATGAAGCGAGAAAGGCGGGACGCCCACAGAATAAAACCGATGCCCGAGAAAAGCTAATCTATCACGCTCGCGAGCTGTTTACAGTAATGGCTTATGACAAAGTATCCACTCGGTTGGTCGCCAATAAAGCAGGCGTAAATAGTGCCATGATTCGATATTACTTCGATAATAAGGAAGGGTTATTTGAAACCATGCTACGCGAAACTTTAGCGCCGATGCAGAAGCAAATGCAGACCCTAATGGCGGATAGTTCACGTAAGAATTTCCTAGATTTAATGCGAACCTATTACCGAGAAATGATCAAAGTGCCGCAGTTTCCTCGATTGATTTCTCAAGTGATGTTCATGCCGCCTTCTGATACTCAGCGCAAGCTAATGGAGAAGGTGTTCTTTGATATTAGTAAACCGATGCAGGACGTGATGTTCGATAAATTGGTCGATAGCGGCATTTTGCAGCCAGACATGGATCCAAAACTATGTCGAGTTTCGTATATCAGCTTGATGGTATTTCCATTTATCGCCCCTCCGGCTCTCTTAGCCATTCATGGCATTGAGTTGAATGAACAATTTCTCAGCGAGCTGTTGGAGCACAACATCAAGCTCATGACACATGGCTTTATGCTGCCGCAAGAATCTTAAGGACACATTGATGAAAATTAACCGCAAACTTCTTTTTTTCCCTGCTTTAGCGGTCGGTATATTGGTTTTAGTGTTGGCGATTAACATGCGCCCGGATTTACCCGTTAAACCTGCAGGTGATAGAGCAAGGGTCGTCGAAGTGCAAACCTTAGCGCTAACGAACATGGCGCCCTTGGCAATTGGCTTTGGCAAGATCACGCCAAAAATGGAGTGGAAAGCGATTGCAGAAGTAACGGGTAAAGTCGTTTACAGGCACCCGAAACTTGAGAAAGGGCAAATACTCCCAGCGGGGACAGAGATTCTGCGTATTGATCCGCTCGATTATGAGCTGAAGTTGGTGCAAGCGCAGGCGGATTTGAAGTCAAGTAGAACCTCATTGGCGAAATTGAATCAGGAGGAAGAGAACCTCAAGCAAACACTTAAAATTGAGAACAACCGCTTAAACATTGCCAATACTGAGCTTGAGCGAAAACTGAATCTGCGTAAGAAAGGATTAACGTCCCAGTCTGATGTCGATCAACAAGAGCAAAGTGCTTTGTCACAAAGAAAGTTGGTGTTGGATATTCAGAACCAGATCGACTTGATGCCTGATGAAAAACGTGTGGCAGAAGCCGTAGTCAAAGTGAATGTATCTAAAGTACAAGAAGCACAGCGTTCGTTAGAGAAAACGTCGATCACTTTACCTGAAAACCTGCGTATTGCTGATGTGGAAATCGAGCAAAACCAAGTGGTGAATCTGCAGCAAACGATGGTCACCGCGCACGGTATCGATGTCATGGAAGTTGAAGCGCAGCTTTCTATTCACGACATGCAAACGTTGGCGATGAGCCTAAAAGACTTCAGCCGAGATGAATCGGGTATCCCTCAGCCTGATATGGCGTTTATTAAGGCCAATATTGAGTTGAGTAGTGGCAGTTTGCGATCCCGTTGGCCAGCGAAAGTCGCCCGCATTAGTGAAACGGTTGATCCTAACCAAGCTACGGCTGGAGTGATCTTGGAGATCAGCCAAGATTATACCGATCTTAAGCCTCAAACTGTGCCTCCACTGGTGAATGGGATGTTTGTCAAAGCGGAGATCGAAGGTCATGCGAATCCGAGCTGGTCGATACCGGAACGAGCGCTGCATGGCGATAAGATCTATCTACTTAATCAACAGAGTCGTTTAGAGATCCTCCCCGTTGAAGTGCTATATCGCCGCGACAATCAAGTGGTTGTGGATGGTGAGCTAGAAGAAGGCGACAAAGTGATTCTCAACGATCTTCTTCCTGCCATTGATGGCATGCTACTAAGAGAAATTGGCACTCAAACTGAGGAGCCAAAAGCATGATCGCATTCTTTTCCAGACACCCAACAGCTGCAAATCTACTGATGCTCGGACTGTTGTTGGTTGGTCTAGTGTCGTTACCGACGATTAAACGTGAGACCTTTCCTGAGTTTGATCCACCGTACATTATGGCTGGGGTTGTCTACCCAGGTGCTTCACCACAAGAGGTGGAAGAAAGCATTTGTATGCGTATGGAAGATGCAGTCGATGGCCTAGCAAATATTGAAGAGACGCAATGTGAAGCGATTGAAGGCTCTGCTCGCCTTATCTTAAAGCTCAATGAAAAAGCTGATATCGGTAGGATGTTGGTCGATGTGCAAACGCAGATCAATTCAATCAACGACTTCCCGGCAGAAATAGAGTCACCGATCGTTCAAGAGCTAGATTGGAATGAGCCTGTTGTTGATGTAGCGATTACCGCAGATACCACCTGGCCGGAGCTTAAAGCGTACGCCGAAGATTTAAAACGTACTCTCAAGTTAGATTACGGAGTTTCATTGGTGGAAGTCAGTGGATTTTCTGATCACCAATATCGCATTGAACTGGATGCTCAAGCGATGCGACAACTGGGTTTGAGTGTCGGGGACATTGCTGATCAAGTTGGACGTCAAAACGTTAAGCTGCCTAGTGGTAATGTGGAAACGCCAGACAAAAACTTTCTGATCCGTTTTGATGAAAGGCGCATTACTCCGCAAGAGCTGGAAAGCATCGTGGTAGGCTCTGGTCCAAATGGATCTCTGATTCGACTAAGAGACATCGCGAAGATCACTGATCGTTTTGAACTTGATGAGCAGAAAGTACTGTTCGACGGTAAGCCATCGGCTTTGCTGAAGATCAGTAAGAACAAAGAAGATGATGCACTGCGGATCAAAGACAGAGTCACTCAGTTTGTCGAAGAGCAAAGCTTAATCGCACCAGACGGTGTGAAGCTGCAGATGACAAACGATCTCTCCTCGGTCTTATGGGATCGCCTCACCATGATGGTGAGAAATGGCTGGCAGGGGATTGTGTTGGTGTTCGCGACCATGTGGCTATTTTTCAGCTTACGTTACTCGTTTTGGGTTGCTGCGGGGCTTCCGGTTGCGTTCCTTGGTGGCTTGTTTTTGATGGCGAACCTTGGCTTATCAATCAACATCATGTCGTTGGTTGGTTTGCTCATGGCTATCGGTATCATGATGGACGATGCCATTGTTATCGCCGAATCCATTGCTGCTCACTTAGAGCGAGGGCAGAAAGTCGATGATGCGGTTGTTAATGGGGTGAAGAAGGTACTGCCGGGGGTCTTGTCATCTTTCCTTACCACAGTCTGTATCTTTGGTAGCTTACTGTTCCTAGATGGTGAGATGGGCGCAGTGCTCAAAGCGGTTCCTCAAGTGCTGATTTTGGTTTTGACTCTGAGCCTTGTCGAAGCATTCTTGATTCTGCCGAATCACCTGTCGCATTCATTACATAAAGAAAAGAAAGAGAAGCCACCACTCAAGTTTAAGCGTGTACTGCTAGAGAAATTTGAACACTTTCGTAATACCACACTGATGAATGCGGTGGAGAAAGTCGTTGCGTTCCGTTATGCGTTTTTGGGGGGTGTGATTGCTTTACTACTGATTTCGGTTGCTGCGATTGCTGGTGGTTTACTCAAGTTCCAACCTTTCCCTGAGCTAGATGGCGACATTGCAGAGGCGCGCATTATCCTTCCTCCTGGCGCGTCCCTATCTCAAACTGAACGAGTCGTGGACAGAATAGTCGCGTCCGCTCAACGTTTAAATGAAAGTTGGAGTGAGGAAGTAGAAGGAGGTCGAAACCTCGTTCAGCATATTACCAGCCAATTCAATGCCAATGCGGATGCAAATGAGTCGGGGCCACATGTCGCGACGGTGCGACTCGACTTACTCGGTGCAGAGCAACGCAATACAGTCATTGATGAGTTCATCAACGCATGGCGAGAAGATATCGGCGATTTAGCCGATCCAATTTCATTGGTCTTCAAGCAGCCAACAATGGGGCCGGGTGGTCGAGCGATCGAAATTCGCGCCAAGCATGATGATTTAGATGAATTGAAAGCAGCATCGATTGAAATTCAGCAGTATCTGAATGAATTTGAAGGCGTGCACGGTGTGCTTGATGATATGCGTATGGGTAAAGAAGAGGTGTTAGTGAAACTTCGCCCAGGCGCAGAAACCTACGGCGTAAATGGCCAGATGATCGCAAATCAGCTACGAGCTGCGTTTTTCGGACAAACGGCTGACGAAATTCAGGTTGGAGTCGAGAATATTTCGATTGAAGTGAGATTGGATAAGGTTCAAGCCGGTGATTTACAGCAGCTAGCTAACTTCCCAATTATTATGCCAGACGGTATTCAGATCCCGCTTGCGACTATCGCAACTTTGGACTTTCAGCGTAACTACGTGAGAATTCAGCGTATTGATGGGCTACGTACTATTAGTGTGTTTGGTGACGTCGACAATACCAAAGCCAGCTCGTCTGCAATCATCGCTCAGTTCCAGCGAGATGAAGCGCCAAGGTTAGTGCAAAAATACCCAGGTTTACGTTTCGATTTTGAAGGTGAGGCAAAAGATGCAGCGAAAACGGGCGCGTCAATGGGCAAAGGCTTCTTGCTCGGCTTGTTTGGTGTGTTTGCGATATTGAGTTATCAGTTCCGTAGTTACTTAGAACCTGTAGTGGTGATGCTGGCGATTCCACTCGCTTTCATTGGTGTCGTGTGGGGGCATATCCTACTCGGCCACTCACTGAGTATGCCAAGCATGATGGGCTTTGTGTCATTGGCCGGTATTGTCGTTAACGATTCTATTCTATTGGTGCAATATATTCGCCATCACGTTGATGAAGGCGACAGCGTGCATGACTCCGTGGTGAAAGCGAGTAGAGAGCGCTTCAGGGCAGTATTTTTAACTTCCATGACCACCGCCGCAGGCTTGCTGCCGCTACTTACTGAAACCAGCTTGCAGGCGCAGGTGATTCAGCCGCTGGTCATTTCGATTGTGTTCGGTATTTTTGCTTCTACCTTATTGGTACTGTTTATGATCCCAGCCGCATACGCTGTATTGGCCGACTTCGGCTTAGTCCATAAACATGAAGAACTGCACTAAGCTAACTAACGTTAACTGGCATACCATCAAAACCGCCTGACTCTTACAGGCGGTTTCTATTTCGATAGGCTTCGATAGCAATCTTCATTCTTTCTCCAACAAACCTTAACCAGATTGTCATTTAGTCGCACTAATTTGATCGTACTTGCATCGTTTCATTTAAAGGAGCTAGTGATGCGTACTATCCAACCTGTAGCGAAGTTTGATTTGGCTTTTTCAACCTTCTGCTTACAACACAGATTCAATCAGCAAGTGGCTAATGTCAGTAAAGCTATTTCCCACAGCGGTGATGGCCATTTGTATATTGTCATTGGGCTATTGGCTTGGTTTTTTGATGGCCTTGTCGGGCAGCTTTTCTTACTCGCAGGCTTAATTGCATTTGCTATTGAGCTACCCATTTATTGGTTTCTTAAAAACAGTTTTAAACGTCGCAGGCCAGAAGAGTTGTCTGCGTTACTCCCCGCTTTTATTACTCCTTCAGATCGCTATAGCTTACCGTCAGGTCACACAGCAGCAGGTTTTCTAATGGCGACCTTAATCGGAGCTTTCTATCCTGCTCTTACTGAATATGCATTGTTATGGGCAAGCCTGATTGGTGTTTCTCGCATTTTGCTTGGAGTGCATTTCTTTACCGATGTGGTGATTGGCGCATTGCTAGGGATTACTTGCGCCAATATTGCTCTTTCAGTTACCTCTGGAGTGAGCTAATGAAGATACTTTACGGAGTGCAAGGGACTGGCAACGGTCATATCGCTCGGGCAAGAGCAATGAATAAGGCATTAAAAGCGAGAGACATCGAAGCCGATTTTCTGTTTTCCGGAAGAGCGAAAGATAAGTATTTCTCGATGCAGGAGTTTGGAGAGTTTGAAACGCGTAGGGGACTGAGCTTTGTCACTCAAAAGGGCAAAGTGGATTACGTGAAAACCGCGTTAGATAACAGTTTAGTTCAGCTCAATAAGGACATTCGCTCTCTCGATTTGAGCCAATATGATGTGGTTATTAACGATTTCGAGCCAGTTTCAGCGTGGGCTGCGAAGAAACAAAATAAACCTTGTATCAGTATCAGTCACCAAAATGCTTTTCGTTATTCGGTGCCGAAAAAGGGCGCGAGTTGGCTCGATAAGCAAGTGATCCATCATTTTGCGCCTTCTGATTATGCTATTGGACTGCATTGGTATCATTTCGAGCAGCCTATTTTGCCACCAATTGTCGCGACGATAGAGCAGCAAGTCGCGCAAGGCGACTTCATTTTGGTCTATTTACCGTTTGAAAATGTTGATGACATTCAGGAGTTGTTAACGCGCTTTAACAGCCATAAGTTCGTCTGTTTTCATCCTGACGTTGTAGATAAACATGAGATTGGAAATGTTCAGTTATTCCCACTATGTCACAGCAATTTTCAGCATCACTTACATCAATGTGGGGGCGTGATTGCTAATGGTGGTTTTGAATTGCCTTCTGAAGCCTTGAGCTTAGGAAAAAAGCTACTGCTGAAACCGTTGGCTGGTCAGTTTGAGCAGCAAAGCAATGTTGCCACGCTGGAAAGCTTAGGTTTAGCAACCGCGATGGATATTTTGGATGCCAGTGTTGTTCGTCAATGGCTGGATGAGAAACCGGGTGAAAGTGTGCAGTATCCCGATGTGGCAGAAGCTATTGTGGACTGGGTGTTGGCAGGGCAATGGGATACCCATGAAACGCTAAGCCAAACGCTGTGGGATAAGGTCGACTTTCCTAGTTATGTTTCAAACTTATGAACAATATAAGCGGTGTCATTTAATTGGCGGAGTGACCAATAGATTTGCTAAATGTAACCAAAGGTAAAGTATTTAACTCATAGCTAAGCCGAATGAATGAACTAAAACCATAAAAAAATGTGTTTTATAGTTTTTTATAAAAGAGTTAATTATTGGAAAATTAAGGGGATTCTTTATTGTAGGGTAAAATTTGCTGATTAAATGTCAATCTTGTTGCTAATCATCAATTGATTCGCCGATAGTGGGTGTCAGCCGAGAAGTATCTAAGGCGTAAATATAACAACGACAGGTTATCTATTTTCCGACCACCCATTAAATAATGTTGACGATGACAACAAGAGGCGTAACCCAATGTTAGATAAAAAAGACGCAATGAGCGCTATTGCTAGTTACCGTATGGAAAGCACATTACGCGGAGTAGATTTAAATCTGTTGACCGTATTTGATGCCGTTATGCAAGAGCAAAACATTACTCGTGCAGCGCACAACCTAGGTATGTCACAACCAGCGGTAAGTAACGCAGTTGCTCGCCTTAAAGTGATGTTCAACGACGAACTATTCATGCGTCAAGGCCGCGGTATTCAGCCTACTCAACGCGCTCGCCAATTGTTTGGTCCTATTCGTCAAGCACTGCAACTTATCCGCAACGAACTACCAAGTTCGGTGTTCTCTCCAGAGACTTCAACTCGCCTATTCAAACTCGCAATTTGCAGCCCTTGTGATATGCGTTTTGCTCCAAAGATCATGTCTACTGTTCATGAACAAGCGCCTAACGTACAGCTTCACCTAGATGCAGAATTCGACCGTATGCTTGCTGAGCGTATGCGTTACCAAGAAATCGACTTCGTTATCGATTACGCTCGTTTTGATGAGCAAGGTTTCTCAAGCACTGAAATCTTCCAAGATGAACTTGTTGTTGTTGCGTCTAAAGCACACAGCCGTATCCAAGGCTCTGTGACTCCAGAAGCTCTACTTCAAGAGAAACACGCAAAACTATCTAAAATTCACGGCCAACGCAGCTTCTCTGAGCAAGCGTACCGCGAACTTGACTGCCAGCCATACTACGAAGGCACAAGCTTAAGCAATGTACTGTACGTTGTTGGTCAATCTGAGCTTGTAACGATTGCACCTCGTTGGATGGTAGAAAACGCTGCAAATAAAGATCAGCTTCAAGTGCTAGAGTTCCCATTCGAGAACGCAAACATCAGCGGTTACCTAAGCTGGCATGAGTCGAGCGAAAAAGACAAAGGCCACATCTGGTTCCGTGACCAACTAATGATGATCTGTGGTGAAGTTGTCGCTCTAGACTAAGCGTTACATTTCGCAACACAAAAACCTTGTCCAGGCTAGCTTGGACAAGGTTTTTTTATGGCTAAAACTGACAGTTTTGTTGATAACTTTGATGTTCGTCAGTTGCCTTTTTTAACTCGAAATGTACACTTGTGCGCTCAAAATAGCTTACATGTGTAAGCCAAAGGTAAGAGACATGGCCAATTTAGATTTTCATATCGTAAAACGAATTCGAGAGCAAATTGCGAAGGGTGGCGAGCGTATTGCTTTAAAGCATAAAGTCGGCACTGTATGGCAAGGTATTAGCTGGACGCAGTTTGGTCAGCAGGTAGACGCATTGTCACTTGCACTATTGGCTCAAGGACTGAGAACTCAAGATAAAGTGGGGATCTTCTCCAACAATATGCCTAATTGGACTGTGGCTGACTTCGCTTCTCTGCAGCTACGCGCAGTAACAGTACCGATTTACCCAACCAACACGGCAGCTCAAGCGGCTTACATTATCCAAAATGCTGATGTGAGAGTACTGTTTGTTGGCGAGCAAGAGCTGTTTGATGCAGCGCTAGGGATTTTCGAGCAGTGTGAACAACTTGAATTGATCGTTGCGATGTCGCACGACATCAATGTTGACGGTTGCGAGTTTGCTTTGAGCTGGAATGAATTTCTTGCTAAAGGCAGCGAAGAGAATCAAGCAGAACTAGCGCAACGTCTTGAGCAAGCTAATTTTGATGATCTGCTAACGCTTATCTACACCTCAGGCACAACTGGCCAGCCAAAGGGCGTGATGCTGGATTACGCTAATATTGCAGCGCAGCTAGAAGGTCACGACCAACGCCTTAGCTTGAGTGAAAGTGATGTATCACTGTGTTTCTTACCGTTATCTCATGTTTTCGAGCGAGCTTGGACTTTCTACGTTCTTTACCGCGGTGCAACCAACTGTTACTTACAAGACACGATGCAGGTGCGCGACGCTCTTGGTGAAATACGCCCGACCGTGATGTGCGCTGTTCCTCGCTTCTACGAAAAAATCTTCTCTGCTATCCATGAAAAAGTGTCGAAAGCCCCATTCATACGCAAAGTGATTTTCACTTGGGCGGTGAATATGGGGGCTAAAATGGCGGTTTGCCAGCAAGAAGGTAGAAAACCATCGCTGATGCTGAAGAAAGCACATAACCTAGCGGACAAAATGGTGTTGTCTAAGCTGCGTGACTTGCTGGGTGGTCGAATCAACTTCATGCCATGTGGTGGCGCTAAGCTTGATGAAACTATTGGTCGTTTTTTCCATGCGATTGGTATCAATGTAAAGCTTGGCTATGGCATGACAGAAACGACGGCAACCATTTCATGTTGGGATGACCAATGCTTTAACCCGGATTCGATCGGTATGTCTATGCCCGGCGCCCAAGTGAAAATTGGCGAAAACAACGAAATCTTGGTACGCGGCCCAATGGTTATGCGTGGTTATTACAAGCTACCTGAAGAAACCGCAAAAACATTTGATGAACATGGCTTCCTAAAAACGGGCGATGCGGGTCATATTGATGAGCAAGGTAATCTCTTTATTACCGACCGTATTAAAGAATTAATGAAAACATCGGGTGGTAAGTATATCGCTCCACAGATGATCGAAGGTGCGATTGGTAAAGATCATTACATCGAGCAAATTGCGGTTATCGCTGATACTCGTAAATTCGTTTCGGCTCTGATAGTGCCATGTTTCGATACGTTAGAAGAGCACGCTAAAGAGCTGAATATTAAATATCATGATCGCCTTGAATTGATTAAGCATCATCAAATCGTCGAAATGTTTGAAAAGCGAGTGAATGAATTGCAGAAAGAGCTCGCGAAGTTTGAACAAGTGAAGAAGTTCAAGCTGTTACCTAAAGCATTCTCTATGAATGATGGCGAGCTGACACCAACTCAGAAACTTCGTCGTAAAGTGATTAACGATAAATATCAGGACGAAATCGAAGAAATGTATACGGAAAAAAAGAAACAGAGCTAGTTTTCCGTTAGATAATATTTGAAGTGATTAAAAAGCCTCCACATGCGATGTGGAGGCTTTTTTATTGTTTGATTTATTAATAACTGGGGTGAAAACACCAAATACTTGCTCTAAATAGAACGCCTACATTGATATTTAATTCTTTTTTGTCTGGCTTTTATTTCAATATGTGGTGTTATGTTGAGAGTAGGTAGCGGTTAATTTTGGTATTTAGCTGAAAGCTAGACGATCTGGAAATTTTGGATCTTTGTCGCATTAGACCGTATGGAAATAAAAGGTTACAGTTGTTTCGATTCCTTGTTCTTTGTTATGACAAAGACAGGACATAGCCGAAAGTGGATAAATTTCGAATTAGGCTACAAATAAGACCTAGACTATGTAAAACCAGCCCATTTGATACACCCAATCATCTCGGACACTGGTAAGGAGAAAAATATGGCAATGTTATCCGGCGCAGAGATGGTGGTTCAGTCTCTGATCGAAGAAGGCGTAGAACAGATTTTTGGTTACCCTGGTGGCTCTGTTCTTGATATCTATGACGCTCTTCATGCGAAAACCGATCAAATCAAACATGTACTTGTTCGCCACGAACAAGCTGCAACTCATATGGCAGATGGCTATACGCGCGCAACCGGTAAACCGGGTGTTGTGCTAGTGTGTTCTGGTCCTGGAGCAACCAATACGGTTACAGGCATAGCAACCGCTTATATGGACTCCATTCCAATGATCGTTATTTCAGGTAACGTACCGAACAACCTGATCGGTAACGATGCTTTCCAAGAGTGTGACATCGTGGGTGTTTCTCGCCCGATTGTTAAACACAGCTTCTTAGTGAAAAAAGCCGAAGACATTCCAGAGATCATGAAGAAAGCCTTCTATATCTCTACGACTGGACGTCCTGGCCCAGTGGTTATTGATCTACCAAAAGATGTAATGAATCCACAAATCAAGCTGCCATATGAATACCCTAAATCGATCAAAATGCGCTCTTACAACCCGACTATTTCGGGGCATAAGGGCCAGATCAAAAAGGCTTTGAAAGCGTTACTAGACGCGAAGAAGCCCGTTCTTTATGTGGGTGGTGGCGCGATTATTTCTGAAGCTGATGCTCATTTATTGAAGCTTGCAGAAACACTGAACCTACCTGTGGTTAGCACCCTTATGGGGCTAGGTGCCTTCCCTGGCACACACAAGAATTCATTAGGTATGTTAGGCATGCACGGCGTGTATGAAGCTAACATGGCTATGCACAATGCCGATCTGATATTCGGTATTGGTGTGCGTTTTGATGACCGTACGACTAACAACTTAGAAAAGTACTGTCCTGACGCAAAAATCATGCATATTGATATCGACCCATCTTCTATTTCTAAGAATGTTAAGGTTGATTTACCCATTGTTGGTTCGGCTGAAAAAGTACTGGAAAGCATGCTAAAAGTGCTGGAGGAACAGGGTGGAACTAATGATGCACAAGCACTTGATAGCTGGTGGAGCGAGATTAAAGTTTGGCAAGATCGTAACTGCCTTGCATACGATAAATCTTCAGAGCGTATTAAGCCTCAACAAGTTATTGAAACCCTGCATAAAGTCACTAATGGAGACGCATACGTAGCGTCTGACGTAGGTCAGCACCAGATGTTTGCAGCGCTTTATTACCCGTTTAATAAGCCGCGTCGCTGGATCAACTCGGGTGGCTTGGGCACGATGGGCTTCGGTTTGCCTGCGGGCATGGGTGTTAAATTCGCCAACCCAGATGAAGAAGTGGTAGTTGTAACAGGTGATGGCAGTATTCAGATGAATATCCAAGAGCTGTCCACAGCACTGCAATACAATATCCCGGTTAAAATCATCAACCTGAACAACCGTTTCTTAGGAATGGTGAAACAGTGGCAAGACATTGTTTATCAAGGTCGTCACTCAAACTCATACATGGACTCTGTTCCAGATTTCGCCGCGATTGCAGAAGCGTATGGCCATGTAGGCATGCGTATCTCGTCGCCAGACGAACTAGAATCTGGATTGCAAAAAGCACTCGAAATGAAAGATCGCTTAGTATTCGTCGACATCAGTGTGGATGACACCGAGCACGTATACCCAATGCAAATCAAAGGCGAGGGTATGGACAAAATGTGGCTAAGCAAAACGGAGAGAACCTAATATGAGACACATAATTTCACTATTAATGGAAAACCAACCTGGTGCTCTATCTCGTGTAGTTGGTCTGTTTTCTCAGCGCGGCTACAACATTGAGTCACTGAACGTGTCACCAACGGATGATGAAACACTTTCTCGCTTGAACGTGACGACCACGTCAGATGAAATGCAGCTTGAGCAGATCCAAAAACAGCTGCATAAGCTGATTGATGTGCTTAAAGTGCAAGAGGTATCTGAGCTTGAACACATTGAGCGTGAACTGCTCATGGTTAAGGTGAAAGCGAGTGGTTTTGCTCGTGCAGAAGTGAAGCGTACTGCGGACATTTTCCGAGGTCAGATTGTGGATGTTACGGCTTCTCAATACACCGTACAAATGGCGGGTACCAGTGAAAAGCTGGATGCTTTCATTCAGGCGCTATCTGAAGTCACTGACGTGATAGAGGTTGCGCGTAGTGGTGTGGTAGGTATCGCTCGTGGTGAGCGTGCGCTAAAAGCTTAAATAGTAGATAATAAAAAGGCCGCATTGTTATGCGGCCTTTTTGTGTTTTGTGTTTTGTGGTTCGCTAGATTAGTGAAGAATACGAGCGCGGATCGTGCCTTCGATTTTCTTCAGTTTCGCCAACGCCTCTTCAGAGCGAGCCGTTTCAACATCAATCACTACGTAACCCATGTCTGAAGATGTTTGTAGGTACTGACCTGCAATGTTAATCCCTTCTTCGGCAAAGATGGTGTTGATTTGCGTTAGGATACCTGGGCGGTTTTTGTGAATGTGGAGTAGACGAGAGCATTCACGGTGTTCTGGCAGTGATACTTCAGGGAAGTTCACACTTGATAGTGTTGAACCATTGTCAGAGTATTTCGCCAGCTTACCCGCTACTTCGACTCCGATGTTCTCTTGAGCTTCTTGTGTAGAACCACCTACGTGAGGAGTCAGGATAACGTTATCAAACTGCATTAATGGTGACTCAAACGGGTCCGCATTGGTTTTTGGCTCGACAGGGAACACGTCAATCGCCGCACCAGCAAGGTGGCCTGATTCTAAAGAAGCACAAAGTGCTGGAATATCGACGACTGTACCGCGTGCGGCATTGATGAAGATAGAGCCCGGCTTCATACGAGCAAACTCTTCTGCACCCATCATATTCTTAGTGCCAGCCGTTTCAGGTACGTGCAAAGAAATGACATCACACTTGTTTAGCAGGTCGCTCATCGTATGTACTTGAGTAGCGTTACCCAACGACAGCTTGTTTTCAATGTCATAGAAGTAAACACGCATACCTAAGTTTTCGGCAATAATACCCAGCTGCGTTCCGATGTGGCCGTAACCAATGATACCTAAGCGCTTACCACGGGCTTCATAAGAATTATCGGCACTCTTTTTCCAAATGCCTCGGTGCGCCAGTGCGTTTTTCTCTGGAATCCCGCGTAGCAGCAGAAGCACTTGGCCAAGTACTAGTTCAGCAACACTGCGTGTATTTGAGAATGGTGCGTTGAAAACTGGAATACCACGTTCTGCAGCTGCATTGAGATCTACTTGGTTGGTACCAATACAGAAACAACCGATAGCCACTAACTTTTCAGCGGCATCGATAACTTGCTGGGATAGGTTAGTGCGCGAACGAATACCGATAAAGTGAACATCTTTCACCGCTTCAAGTAGTTCTTCTTCTGGAAGAGAGCCCTTGTGGTATTCGATATTGGTATAACCAGCAGCCTGAAGAACTTCTACAGATGATGGATGTAGACCTTCAAGCAAGAGGATCTTAATTTTGTCTTTTTCCAGTGAAACTTTGGCCATTGTCTTCTTCCTTAAAGTGGGGAAATTTGGGCTTAACGGGCGCACATTAAGCAAAAGTAGGTAAAGCAAACGTTTTTGTAGGCATTATGTAGCACGCAAACGTTTTCCTTGTGCGTCTTCTGACCATTAAGTTAACAAAAAAAATACAGTTTGGGTAAGAAAATTACGGAATAAGGCATAATTTTTATAGACTAAAATGAAAAAACGGCGCCAATAGGCACCGTTTGTAATGAAACAACAAAAATGAAGGTCTTATTCTTCGATTTTTGCGCCTTCAGGCGTTCCTGTAATGACAACATCTGCGCCGCGATGAGCGAATAGACCAACAGTCACAACACCAGCGATAGCATTAATTTTGTCTTCCAGAGCTTTTGCATCTGTGATTTTCAAACTGTGAACATCAAGAATCACGTTGCCGTTGTCGGTAATAACACCTTCACGGTATACCGGATCTCCGCCTAGTTTCACCAGTTCGCGACCTACGTAAGAGCGCGCCATTGGAATGACTTCAACTGGCAGTGGGAATTCACCCAGTACGTCAACGGCTTTGCTACCATCAACGATACAAACAAACTTATCTGCAATCGCGGCAACGATCTTCTCACGAGTGAGCGCTGCACCACCGCCTTTGATCATGTCACGTGTCGGGTTGATTTCGTCTGCGCCATCTACGTAAACATCAAGGCCTGCGACTTCATTGCAGTCGAATACTTCGATTTCTAGTGCTTTTAAACGTTCTGTTGAGGCTTCTGAGCTTGATACCGCACCTTTGATCTCTTCTTTGATTGAACCTAAAGCGTCGATGAAGTGATTAACAGTAGAGCCTGTACCAACACCTACGATGCTGCCTTTTTCTACATACTTTAGCGCTGCCCAACCAGCGGCTTTTTTCATTTCATCTTGAGTCATGCCTATCTCCTGAGATGTGTGACGGTATTGGATTGAGTCTTACGGCTTGAATGCCGTGTAAGCGGCGTGATTATAGCTAGAATGCGTTAGGATTCCCATTGCCATATTTTGCTTGGCGTCACTATTTTAGGGAGTGGAACATCCCAAGATTCGGTAGGCAGTTGTTCAACGTGTTGGCAGTCGTGTGCTAAACCGAGAGGAACTGGGCCTAAGCCTGTTTTAAACCAGCTCTCAAGGGTTCGGTCGTAATAGCCTCCCCCCATCCCCAATCTGTGGCCTTGGGAATCGAATCCGACCAATGGCGTGCAGATTAAGTCGAGGCTGTTAACTGGAGCAATCAGCGTTTGATTTAGCTTAGGTTCAAGAATGCCGTATTTGTTATGTACCATGGGTGTGTCTGGCGTGTAATGCAGGAACAGTAAGTGCCCTTTGGAAAATGGATGCAGAACAGGGAGATAAACTGACTTGCCTTGCTGCCATAGCCATTCGATTAATGGATTGGTATCAATTTCACCATCCGCAGAAAGGTAGACTGCTATGCGCTGACAGTGTTCAATTTTTCGAATTGAAGAAAACTGTTGGACGAGTGTTTGCCCTGCTTGAACTTGCTGACGATCACTAAGCTGATTGCGTATGTGACGGATTTGCTTGCGAAAATCTTGTCTTGAGAGAGGCATCCCTTCACCTTATGTGTGAGTAACGACATGGTGAATAGAATAGCGTGATAGGTATCGAGAGGATACCCCAGAGTGCCGTTGAGGATTGTGGCCCTTGAACCAGCTGGTTCAAGGCGGATCAGCAATGATGACCGTAGGCTTCTCGATACGAGCCGAGCTTGCTCAATAGTTATCAAGTACTAACCCTTGGGTATTGCTTATCGGCTCAGGGACTTAAATCCTGCTGACGCACACTCCAGGGTAAATTTTGTCGTGAGTAAAGTTTATTGCTGTCCAGCGTTAACTTTACGCAGTGCATCTTCCAAAGATGCAGAGAGCTGCTCCATTCGCTCTGTTAGCAAGTCCTGTTGATCTTGCTCGGCTTGGTTTTTGGTTCGCAGTTCATAGCAAATGTTCAGTGCTGCAAACTTCAGTAACTGAACTTCGTTAGTGACCTTAGTACGCTCAGTCATCTCTTTCAGTCGATTATCAAGATCTTTTGCCGCTTCAATCAGTGACTCTTCTTGACCCGCAGGGCAATTGACTCGAGTCAGTTTACCTAAAATTTCAACGTCTACCGCTTGATTACTCATGATGGATGAACTCTTTTCGCGCTACTTAAGGGGCTGATAATAATACAACCACCGAGGGGGAAACTATAGGAAAAGCGCCTATAACATTCAAGCTTTTCCCACGGTGGTCATGTAAATGGCAGCTTAATAACACAGATATTGGGCAATTTGAGCAAAAGCTACCCACAATTGCTTCTCTGCCATTTTCGCTCAGTGGGTGAAGTGATACGATTGGAGAAATTTGAATTTATTGGGTTGCCCACATGAGTGAAAAAACACTTCCAGATTATCTTTCTTCCGCTTCAACATTACAGTCATCGGCACTGGCGGTAAATCCTGCTGAACTGCACGGACTGATTGCTGGTATGTTGAGTGGTGGCTTGAGCTTGAATGATGATAGCTGGCAACCTCTGATTTTCGACTACACCAATGAAGGTATGGGCTGGCCGGATAAGGCTCTTAAAGTGGCTCAGCAAATTTTGGATGTGACCAAATCTGAGTTAACCGGTAGCAGCATGGAACTGTCAGTACTGTTGCCTGATGAAGACGCAAGCGCGAGCTTATTTGATATGGCTGATGGTGTCGCAGATTGGGTCAATCACTTCATTTCTGGTTTAGGCTTAGTCGGAGCAAAAATGAATAAAGCCTCGGCTGATTGTAAAGAAGCGTTGGCTGACCTTGAAGAAATAGCCAAGCTAGGCATCGATGAAGATGATGACATGCAAGAGCAAGCTATTTTGCTTGAGCAAGTGGTTGAGCACGTGAAGGCTTGTGCTCTCACGATTCACGCTGAGTTTGGCGTAAAACCAAGTAAAGATGCAGAGCCATCACCGACTATTCACTAATCCGATAGGAGCTGGGCTGAATGAAGCAATATGACGTTGTAATTGCTGGCGGTGCGATGGCTGGTGCAACTCTGGCACTCGCCTTAAGCCGAATGAGTTCTGGAGCACTGTCGGTAGCGGTTGTAGAACCGTTCGAAACCGATCATCAATCTCATCCGGGGTTTGATTCTCGTTCTATTGCTTTGTCCTACGGAACCATTGAGGTTCTTAAACAGTTCAAGTTATGGTCAGAAATTCAACCAGTTGCTACAGCGATCGAACATATTCACGTGTCTGATCGCAGTCATGCTGGGATGACGGATATTCGGACCAATGACTTGTCTGTACCCGCACTAGGGTATGTAGTGGAGCTAGCCGACATTGGCCGCATTTACGCAGAACAGTTGCAGCAAGCGGATAATGTCACCTTTTACTGCCCAGATTCGGTGGCTGAAATTAACCAACAACTCGATACCACTCAGATCAAGCTCTCTAGTGGTGATGAGCTTCAAGCCAAGCTTCTGGTTGCCGCGGATGGTGCTGTGTCGACGTGTTGTCAGCAAATCGGCTTGGAGTTAAATGAGCATGATTTTGAGCAAGTCGCAGTGATTGCCAATATCGTGTCCAGTGAGCCACATGCAGGTCGTGCTTTTGAACGATTTACTCAGCATGGTCCAGTTGCGCTATTGCCGATGAGTGAAAACCGTTTGTCTTTGGTGTGGTGTTTACCGCCGGAAAGCGCTCAAACTGTCATGGAAATGGACGACGGCGCGTTTTTACACCAGTTGCAAGAAGAATTTGGCTGGCGTTTGGGTAAACTGGAAAAGGTAGGCTCACGCGCGAGTTACCCGCTATTGCTGCGTTATCGAGAACAAAATATCGCTCATCGTTTCGCTATCGTTGGCAATGCGGCGCAAACACTGCACCCTATAGCCGGGCAGGGCTTTAACTTGGGCATACGCGATGTAGCAAGTTTAGCGGAAGAGATAATGGCGCATTCGAACGATATCGGAAGTTATGCTTCGTTAATGTCTTATAAGAAAAGAAGGCAAGGTGATAGAAAAGCAATCATCGAGCTGACATCTAGCCTTGTTCATCTGTTTTCCAATGATTGGCTTGCGACTAGAATCGGTCGAAACTTAGGGCTATTTGCAATGGATAACCTCCCAGCCTTCAAGGCTCCATTACTGCGTCGAACTCTCGGCATTGTAGAACGCTAATTAGCAAAAGGTACAAAATAGAATGATGCAAAGTGTTGATATCGCAATTGTAGGCGGTGGAATGGTTGGCCTTGCACTGGCTGCTGCATTTAAAGATTCTGAATTGAGAATAGCAGTGATTGAAGGGCAACAACCTGATGATCAACTCAACGAATTACCCGATGTTCGTGTTTCTGCTCTGAGCCGCTCAAGCGAAAATATTCTCAAGAATCTAGGTGCTTGGGATGGCATTATGCAGCGACGTGCTTCGCCGTATTCTGCGATGGAAGTGTGGGAGCAAGACAGTTTCGCTCGTATCGAGTTTAGTGCTAATCAACTCGCTCAGCCTGATTTAGGCCATATTGTTGAACACCGAGTTATTCAGTTATCTCTACTCGAGCAAGTTACGCAGCAAAGCAATGTGACTCTGTTTATGCCAGCTAAGTGCGCCACGATGGCGATTGGTGAAAGTGAAGCCTGGTTAACGTTAGACAATGGCCAAGCGATTACTGCCAAGCTGGTAGTTGGCGCGGATGGGGCGAATTCTTGGGTGCGTAATCAGTTGGATATTCCTCTCACGCATTGGGATTATGGCCACAGTGCAGTGGTTGCAAATATTCGTACTGTTGAGCCACACCAAGCGGTTGCGAGGCAAACTTTTACTCCTCAAGGCCCATTGGCGTTTTTGCCAATGTCAGGCGACAACATGAGCTCTATCGTGTGGTCTACTGAACCTAGCCGCGCGGAGCGTTTAGTCGCGATGTCTCCGAACGAGTTCAATAAAGCACTCACTTCTGAGTTTGATAACCGCTTGGGCTTATGTGAAGTGGTTGGTGAACGTTTCGCATTCCCGTTGAAAATGCGCTACGCACGTGACTTTGCTGTAGAGCGTGTTGCTTTAGTCGGTGATGCTGCTCATACAATTCATCCTCTGGCAGGGCAAGGGGTGAACCTAGGCTTGCTTGATGCAGCCAGTTTGGCACAAGAAGTGTTAGCGTTATGGCATAAAGGCGAAGATTTCGGCAGTAAACGCAATTTACGTGATTATGAGCGCTGGCGAAAAGCAGAGGCGGCGAAAATGATCGCAGCAATGCAAGGATTTAAAGATTTGTTTGAAGGCAATAACCCAGCGAAGAAGCTCATCCGCGGGATTGGAATGAAGCTCGCGGGACAAATTCCAGGTGCCAAAGACGAGATAATGAAACGCGCGTTAGGGTTAAAAGGGCACTTACCAGAGTTAGCTGGTACAAGCTCTAAGGGCTGATAGAAACGGAAAGGGTTGGCAAGTGCCAACCCTTCTAATTTGTGCTTTATGCGAAGAGGTGTGAAGAATTTCGCCTTAGGCGTATGCACAACGAAGTTTCATGATCTCGTTGTTTACCTCTTTTACCGCTTGAAAATGCCTTTTTTCTGCGCGGTCTGGCAAGATGAGTTTGCCATTATCAAATTCAAATTTTCCAACTCCGTAGATGTAGATTCTTCCCTTAAATAAACGACTTACATGTTTAGCAATCATACCTGGTGTATAGCGCTTAAACAGTCTCATATATCTTTCCTTTTATTCTTCTAGCACTGCAGATTATAAAAAAGCCCCGATAATAATATTGTGATGAAGATAGGGGATTATGCAGATTCAACTGATAACCTTGGATATTTGTGCTGCTGTAAGCAGTTTTTTGGAATTATATCCAAGTTTATGTGACAACTTCCTCAAAGTTATCTTTCTATAGGAACCACGGGTGAACCATAGCTCGTGCATATTAAGCCGGAGCTATGTGACAGTTTTAAGAATAGTTGGAAATTTTTAGATTGTGCGAAATTGCGGTAAATTTTTTGCATAAAAAAAGCCCGCTTCTAGCGCGGGCGAATAGTCACAGATGCATTACACAAAAAGTGGATGTCCTGAAACAATCAGTGGATTCACTTTTTCGTTGGAGAAGGATCTCAGCAATACTGCTCGATTTGCATCAATTTTAACCAACGAAGATCAGCATACTGCAAAAAATGCTATGTGACTATTTATGTTTTAAATATGAATAATAATTTAACGAGTGCAATCGATTACCACGAGGCTGATCACATCAAAATGCAATAAATTGGAAAGTTTCATTCATCGCGACAGATTGACGCGAGGGTTGGTTGGCAAAGCCGAAGTAATGAGTCGGGAGCCAAAGCAATACCAGCCATGGGGTGACCGCTGCTGATAGTGACCAAGTTGTTATCAAGAAGTTGGGGATCTAAGACAATAGGCATCTCCGTTGCGAGCAATAGTGGCGCTACCGTCCCGACTTGATAACCAGTAATCTGAGGTACGTCTTCAAGGCTAACACAAGTCATTCTTCGGCTCGTTAATACCGAACGTACTTTCTTCGGATCAACCGCTTGATCGCCGGGCACGCACGCTAAGGCATACTGGCCGCCCATGTCTCGCAGCAAAATAGATTTGACCATCTGCTTGGCGTTTATCCCACGCGCGCTGGCCGTTTCTTCAATGGTGAGCGTTGGCTTTTCTTGGAGCAACAGCGTAAAAGGTACCTGCTGTTGCTCAAGATAGCGTGTAAGCTCGGTGGAGAAGGGGTTACTCATCGTCTAGCGTGTATGGCAGTGCTTCAAGTGACCACAGCTGATCCGGTTGTTCTGCCAATCGAAGCTGAGTATCTGAATCGAGATCTTTTGAAGCAACAAGAAGGCCAATCGCTTGATTATTGGAGAATTGGTAGCTTGCCAATAATTGACCTGCGCTACGCCAGTTCTCACCCACTGCACGCTCTAGTGATACAGGAGCATCCATGTTCAATGGCTCGCTGGTGGTACCTTTTACAATAAACATCGCGCGTTTGTTCATACCACGATACTTCGCCCTAGCTACGGTTTCCTGACCAGTGTAGCAACCTTTAGAGAAACTAATGCCTCCCAGCGCATCTAAGTTTACCGCTTGTGGTATGTGAGCGTTTTGCTGGTCCTTTTCGATGATTGGTAGTGCCGCTTCAATATCAAAACGTGTCCAGATTGCGGCGTCGGTATTGACTGCATCATGACTCTCTACGACTTTTTGCGCTGCTTCTTCTGTCAGAAGTAGCACCCAGCGTGAACTGTCGACTTTTATTGCGCTACCACCCTCTATTGCTCGAACGTTGCCGCGTGATTCTGATAAACCATCAACTAACGTTTGCGCCTGTTCACCAATAACGCCTAGGATGACATCGCTGCTTTGAGCAATATCGACTTTAGAGAATACGGCGTACTTACGAATTTCAGCCAGTTCAACTTCGATCGCTGAGTGCGGCTGAAGCATGGCATAGCCTTGGTTGTGATTGAACAACCTAAAAATACTCCAGACTTTTCCTTTGGCATCACAATGTGCACCCAGTGTTGACTCATCTTCGGTTAAGGTCACTACATCGCAAGTCACTTGTCCTTGTAAGTAAGACTTTTTGTCATCGCCTACTATTGTGATGGCTCCCCAAGTGGTTAGGTGAGACAAAATGAGTGGTGGAAGCGCTTCGTCAGAGGCTATAGAGAACGGAGTGAATGTGTTTTGCCAGTCCATGTATGAGTACCTAATCGCATTTGGTAAAGGGTTGTCGCTATGGTAATCCTGAATGCTCAACCACTTCAAGACGTAGTGAGCAAGTGAGCGATTATCTTTTTGTCGACCAAAGCACGGACTGAGATTTATCCGCTAGATGGTGAGTAGTGAGATTGTTACAATCTGACACGTTAGGATTCAATGTGAGGACGTGGAATGTACACCACAGAAGAGAAAGCTCGTATTAAGTGGGGATGCCGCCGCGGTATGCTCGAGCTAGACGTCGTTATCATGCCTTTTTTTGAAGAGTGCTTTGATGAACTAAATGACAACGAACAGCAGGATTTTGTTTCGTTGCTTGAATGCGATGACCCTGATCTGTTTACATGGATAATGGGCCACGGCCGAAGTGAAAACTTAGGTCATGCGTCAATGGTAGATAAGATTGTCGCTCACAACCTTAGCAAGGTGCGCTAACCTTAACCTAGCCCATTCTTCATACGCCCATTTTGCCAATACTGTTGTACTGGTGTTCGCAATGTGGGCGCTCATTGTTTCGCCAATTCCTCTTGTTATCACGCTATATCTCGCTCTGATAGTCGCTGCGCTTTACCTAAAAGGTGGTTTCTTTCCTGCACCACTGAAGGGAAAACTGACCGTCAAACCCGGTAATATTCTCGAAGTAAATAATCAGTCGAACTCAATTCGTCACGCGCAGTTGGCCTATTCTTGGTTGGCAATTTTAATTACCTATTCGGATGGAAAGCGTTATTGCTTATGGCGAGATAGCCTCTGCGAAGCTGACTATCGTCGAGTGGTGTCGGAACTAAAAAGGGAGCAGTGATGCTCCCTTTATGTTCATTTACTCGGGTTTAAGATTTATGTGGACTTAAAATAGTCGGCCCACTGTCTTCAGCGAGTTCAGGGTAGTCCAAGGTGTAGTGCAGCCCCCGGCTTTCTTTACGTTGCATCGCGCAGCGAACCATTAACTCTGCAACTTGCAATAGGTTACGAAGCTCGAGAAGGTTATTCGATACCTTGAAGTTACTGTAGTACTCATGGGTTTCTTGTTGCAACAGCTGGATGCGTCGTAATGCGCGTTCTAGTCGCTTATCTGTGCGAACGATGCCCATGTAATCCCACATAAACAAACGCAGTTCGTGCCAGTTATGTTGGATTACGACTTCTTCATCAGAACAGCTGACTTGGCTTTCATCCCACGCCGGTAGTGTAGGTGGAAGCTCAGCATTGGCAATTTTCTTGATGATGTCATTGGAAGCAGACCAAGCATAAACCACACACTCTAACAGGGAGTTTGACGCCATTCGGTTAGCACCGTGTAAGCCGGTGTAGCTCACTTCACCAATCGCATACAGCTGAGAAAGGTCTGTTTTACCTTGCTGATTGACGATAACGCCACCACAAGTGTAGTGCGCTGCAGGTACGACAGGAATCGCTTCTTTGGTCATATCAATGCCAAGGTCTTGCAAGCGCATGTGGATGGTCGGAAAATGCTTTTCGATAAAATCAGCGGGCTTGTGGCTGATATCTAAGTACATACAATCAGCACCCAGTCTTTTCATCTCAAAGTCTATCGCTCGAGCAACCACATCACGCGGGGCAAGCTCGCCACGATCATCAAAATCGGGCATAAAGCGTGTGCCATCAGGGCGTTTCAAATATGCGCCTTCACCGCGAAGTGCTTCTGTCAGCAGGAAGTTTCTCGCTTCAGGGTGGAACAAACAGGTTGGGTGGAATTGGTTAAACTCCAAGTTGGCGACGCGACAGCCTGCACGCCAAGCCATTGCAATACCATCTCCAGATGAGACATCTGGATTAGATGTGTATTGATATACCTTGGAAGCACCACCAGTGGCTAGGACGACAAACTTAGCACGTACTGTTTCGACATGTTCGTCGTTGCGGTTCCAAATGTAAGCCCCGACAACTTTGTTTTTATCACCACCAACTTTATCTTCAGTGATCAGATCTAATGCGTTATGACGCTCTAAAACCGTGATATTTGGGTGGTTGTGCACGTTGTCTTGCAAAGAAGTTTGCATTGCCATGCCAGTTGCATCGGCAGCATGAAGAATTCGCCTGTGGCTATGACCACCTTCGCGTGTTAAATGGTAACGCGGAGATTCATCGCTATCATCATCTTCACGGTCGAAAGGAACGCCGCCATCAATCAACCACTGTACGCAGTCTTTTGCGTTTTCGGCGATAAATTTCACGGTGTCTTCTTCGCAGATCCCTGCACCGGCGATTTGCGTATCTTGCACATGAGATTCGATGCTGTCCGACTCATCGAATACGGCGGCAATACCACCTTGTGCGTAATAGGTTGCACCTTCACTACGTGGGCCCTTACTCAGCACGATAACTTTGCCATGCTCAGCGACACGTAAAGCCAGCGACAAACCCGCTGCGCCACTGCCCACCACTAACACATCACATTGATGTTCACGGTTTGCGTTCATAAAAGTATTAAAATCCCGAACTATATTAGAGTCGTCCAACTCTCTATTAACTACGCCAAATAGCGTTTACTGCTGGTATATTACCACTACTGCTGATGCAATACTTTGTAAATACCATTGCTTTTCACCGCTTTCATCCCCAGTATTTGAGCAATCAATTAGTGACGATTACATCACACTGCCCAAAATAAAGAGTAATTTATTTGAGAAAGGGTGGAACTTTCTTACATTCACTGAGTCACAATAGTGCTCATGTAAGCGGTGGTGTCAATACTACATTTTGCATAATTAATGCTCATATCTGTGAGGATAAGAGTAAATAACAATAGGAGTACACGCTCGAATGAACGAGCAGCTGACCGATCAAGTATTGATTGAGCGAGTTCAGAGTGGAGATAAGCAAGCTTTTAACCTATTGGTTTTACGATACCAAAATAAAGTGTGCAACCTTATCTCTCGGTATGTGAGCAATTCTGGAGATGTAGCCGATGTAGCCCAAGAGGCTTTCATAAAGGCGTATAGGGCGATCCCTACTTTTCGTGGTGAGAGCGCCTTCTATACTTGGTTATATCGAATTGCCGTAAATACCGCTAAGAATCACATCGTTGCACAGAGCAGAAGGCCACCTGCAAGCGATGTTGATGCTGAAGAAGCTGAATATTACGAAACGGGAAGTGCGTTAAAAGAAATATCGAACCCTGAGAACTTAACGTTGTCGAAAGAACTGAAACAAGTTGTTTTCAGTGCGATAGAAGCACTTCCTGAAGATTTAAAAACCGCGATGACCTTGCGAGAGCTTGACGGCTTAAGCTATGAGGAAATTGCTGAAGTAATGGATTGCCCCGTAGGAACGGTGCGTTCGCGTATCTTCCGAGCTCGTGAGGCGGTGGAAAAGAAAATCAAACCTCTTTTGCAACGCTAGAACCAGTAATTACTATGGTGAAAATAATGGCTGACAAAGAAAAACTTTCAGCACTCATGGATGGAGAAACGATCGATAAAGTTCTAATTTCAGAATTGGAGCACGATCAAGAAAGCCTACAAACGTGGAAAAATTACCATTTGATTGGTGATGTGATGCGTGGCGATGCCCCGGAAAAGCCGGAGTGGAATATTGCTGAAAGTGTTGCATTGGCGCTCGAAGATGAACCAGCGCATAGTGCGTTGAATCAAAGTAGTGTTGCGGAAGTTGCAACACCACATATCGAGTCGCAACCAACACCTGCTCAAGCGAAGCGTCAGCTTCCTGCTTGGTTAGCGCAATTTGGTCAAGTTGCTGTGGCTGCTTGTGTATCTTTAGCGGTTATTCTTGGTGTTCAGCAATACGGTGGAAGCGATTCCGCTCAGCCAGCTGCCGACCAACTGCCTGTGTTAGAAACCATTCCGTTTTCGGGTAGTGCAGAGCCTGTGAGCTTAACAAGAGAGTCGGTTGAAAAATCTAACAATAACGTTAATGTGCAAGAACAAAGACGCCGAGTGAATGCTCTGCTGCAAGACTACGAATTACAGCTTCGCCTAAATAGCGAAGGTGAAAAAGCGGATTTCGATCATATAGAACCGGTAGTTGAATGAAAAAATTTCTGATCAGTGCTCTGACGCTGTTCAGCTTGAATACAACCAATGCCTTTGCAGAGCAAACGCCTGCAGAGGCTTTGTTGCTTCAAATGAACGAAGCGAGTCAGCATTTAAATTACGAGCTCTCCTATATCCTTATCAAAAAGAACAGCATTGAACCGCTGTTGTATCGTCACGCTCGTCAAGACTCCCAACAATTAGCCCATCTTGTGTACCTTAGCGGCCCAGTAAGAGAAGTGATAAGGCGTGGTTCTGAAATTAGCTATATTGAACCGGGTACCGACCCATTTACGATTGAATCAGGGCAGATGGTTGCTCCAACGATCCCTTTGCTAAATAGCGATGTAGGTGAGCTGAGCGAATTCTACGACTTTATTCAAGTGGGTCGCGCGCGCGAAGCTGGTGCTGCATGTCAGGTATTGAGAGTTGTGCCAAAAGATGGCTTAAGGTACTCGTACGTATTATGGGTCGATGAAAAGACTAAACTGCCATTGCGCGCAGATTTGGTTGACCGAGATGGCGAGGTGCTAGAACAGTACCGTACCATTTCTTATTCTATCAATGATCAAATTGCGAATATCTTAGACGGTCTTAATGAAGTACAGTTGCCAGAGGTACTGTCTTTGCCAAAAGGTAATGTCAAACAAACTGACTGGAGTGTTGGTTGGATCCCGAACGGTTTTGAAGCGAAAGATCTAAATCGTTACCGTATGGCCAATACCGATCGTATGGTAGAGAGCCAAGTGTATAGTGATGGCTTATTCAGTTTCTCTGTATATGTGTCCGACAGCGATAACAATTCATTGCGCGGTCAGTTGGTAAGACAGGGCAGACGCACTTTGCATAGCTTTGTGCAAGGTGATGCCGAAGTTTCTGTGATTGGCGATATTCCGCCAGCAACTGCAAAGCGTATTGCGCAGTCAGTGACTTTCCAACCTCAGCCTCAATCTGAGACCTCAACCCAATGATGACAGCATTGGCGACAGTGGCTTCCGTAGAGCATGATTCGAAAGGGTATCGTGTAGAGCTTAGCTGCGAACAGCAAACGAGTTGTAGTAGTTGCTCGTCGCAAAAAAGCTGTGGTACAGGCATTGTATCAAAGGCAGTAGGGAATAAGGCTCTATCTTGGCAGCTCACCACCCAGAAAGGGGTGTCCAAAGGTGAAGTTGTCGAGATTGGCTTTCCTGAAAAGAGCTTGATTCAATCCGCTGCTGTTGTATATATCGTTCCATTATTGATGATGATGTTTGGTGCCCTGATTGGTCAGTGGTTGCTGGCCCCCGTGTTTTCAATGGGGGAAGGAATCGTCATTTTATCATCGGTTTTGTTCGCTTGGGGTGGGTTTACCATAGCTAAGCGTTTAGCAACAAAACTTGAGCAAGCCTCTAAGCAGCAAGTCATTTTACTTCGTGTTCTAGGAAAGCCACTCACCTAGCCAGCAAATAATGGTGCGAACCGCCTAGAAATTGGGTAGAATCTGCCAACTTGATTGAAATGCCGTCAAAAGACGGCTTTCTTATTTATCCTTATAGCAACGAGTTAATTCACACCAAATCATGAAGCACATTCGTAATTTTTCGATTATCGCCCACATCGACCATGGTAAGTCGACCCTATCTGACCGTCTAATCCAAGTTTGTGGTGGATTGAGCGACCGTGAAATGGCTGCGCAGGTTCTTGATTCTATGGACCTTGAGCGTGAGCGCGGTATCACCATCAAATCTCAGAGTGTGACACTGAACTACACTGCCAAAGATGGTGAAACGTATCAGCTTAACTTCATCGATACTCCAGGACACGTAGACTTCGCGTACGAAGTATCACGCTCTCTCGCTGCCTGTGAAGGCGCATTGTTGGTTGTTGATGCTGGACAAGGTGTTGAAGCGCAAACTCTTGCGAACTGTTATACCGCGATCGAAATGGATCTAGAGGTAGTGCCAATTTTGAACAAAATTGACTTACCAGCAGCAGATCCAGAGCGCGTAGCAGAAGAGATCGAAGAAATCGTAGGTATTGATGCGATGGAAGCGACTCGTTGTAGTGCGAAAACAGGTATTGGCGTCGACGATGTTCTAGAAAACATTGTTTCTGCTATTCCTGCGCCCGAAGGCGATCCTGAAGCGCCGCTACAAGCACTGATTATTGACTCATGGTTTGATAACTACCTTGGTGTTGTTTCTTTAGTTCGTATCAAAAACGGTGAGCTGAAGAAGAATGACAAGATCAAAGTTATGAGCACTGGCCAAGTGTGGGGTGTTGATCGCCTAGGTATCTTCACACCGAAACAAGTAGATACTGATGTTCTACGTACTGGCGAAGTAGGCTGGGTTGTGTGTGGTATCAAGGACATTCTTGGCGCACCTGTAGGTGATACGCTAACACTATCCAAGAACGGTTGTGAAACAGCACTACCAGGCTTTAAGAAGGTTAAGCCTCAGGTGTACGCAGGTTTATTCCCGGTATCTTCTGACGATTACGAAAACTTCCGTGATGCGTTAGGTAAACTGAGCTTGAACGATGCGTCTCTGTTCTATGAGCCAGAAAACTCAGCAGCGCTTGGCTTTGGTTTCCGTTGTGGTTTCCTTGGCATGTTGCACATGGAAATCATTCAAGAGCGTCTAGAGCGTGAATACGATCTTGACCTGATCACAACGGCACCAACAGTAGTTTATGAAGTTGAAGAAACTAACGGTAATTTACTATACGTAGATAGCCCTGCTAAGCTCCCAGCGGTTAATGATATTGAAGAAATTCGTGAGCCGATTGCACGTTGTAATATTCTGGTTCCTTCAGAGTATTTAGGTAACGTAATTACCCTTTGTGTCGAGAAGCGTGGCGTTCAGGTAGATATGGTTTACCACGGTAACCAAGTTGCTGTGACGTACGATATCCCGATGGCTGAAGTGGTATTGGATTTCTTTGACCGTCTGAAGTCAACCTCACGTGGCTATGCATCGCTAGACTACAACTTCCAGCGCTTTGAAGCGTCAAACATGGTTCGTGTTGATGTTCTACTTAACGGTGATACCGTTGATGCACTTGCGATGATCACCCATAAAGACCAGTCGCAAACTCGTGGTCGTCAACTTGTTGAGAAAATGAAGGAATTCATCCCTCGCCAAATGTTCGATATTGCTATTCAGGCAGCGATCGGTAACCACATCATTGCACGTTCAACGGTTAAACAGCTACGTAAGAACGTAATTGCGAAGTGTTACGGTGGTGACGTGAGTCGTAAGAAAAAGCTACTGAAGAAGCAGAAAGAAGGTAAAAAACGTATGAAGCAGATCGGTAACGTTGAGCTGCCACAAGAAGCGTTCCTCGCAATTCTTCACGTAGGCAAAGATTAGAGTTGAACTTAATTCGACTTGAGTCTGTCATAAGACGTTAGATATTCAATAAGTGAAAGGGTTTCGGCTCTTTCACTTTCGTATTTTTTAGATAAGGGAATTCAATGGCGAATACATTTTCACTTATTCTGGTTCTTGTAACGCTTGTGACCGGTGTTGTTTGGGCGCTAGAGAAATTCGTTTGGAGTAAGAAGCGTCTGCAGAAAGTTGCTGAAGTGGAAGCTCAAACTAATGGTTTAGATGCTGCGTTAGTGGAAAAAGTAAAAGCGCAACCGTGGTGGATTGAGAACAGTGTGTCCATCTTCCCTGTGATTGCATTCGTGTTGGTACTGCGTTCTTTTATCTATGAACCGTTTCAGATCCCTTCTGGCTCAATGATGCCAACCCTGCTGGTGGGAGACTTCATCCTAGTTGAGAAGTATGCCTACGGGATTAAAGACCCTGTTTGGCGTTCTGAGCTGATTGAAACGGGTAAACCTGAGCGTGGTGATATTGCGGTATTTAAATACCCACCTCAACCAAACATTGACTACATTAAACGTGTTGTTGGTTTGCCTGGTGATACGGTTCGCTACAGCAGCAAAAAAGAAATCTGCATTCAGCCAAAAGGTGAAAGCAGTTGTACTCAAGTTAAGTTGTCTAATGTTGAAGAAAGCCCATTTATCCAAAATGGTATTCCTTTGATTCAACTTGACGAAAAACTGGGTGAGGTTGGACACCAAATCCTAGTAAACCCACTTCGTGGTGATCGTGTTGAAGCGTATCAGCCTCGTAGCGGCGTTAATGAGTGGGTTGTTCCTGAAGGGCAGTACTTTGTAATGGGTGATAACCGTGACAACAGTGCAGATAGCCGTTACTGGGGTTTTGTACCGGAGGCTAACCTTGTGGGTAAAGCCGTCGGTATCTGGATTAGCTTTGAGTTTGAACGCGGCGCTGACAGCGTTCTACCATCGTGGATCCCAACTGGTGTGCGTTTCAACCGCATTGGTGGTATTAACTAATTCTCTTCCTTGTTGGCGTTGCAGTATTGATGAGTTAAATCAGCGCTGCAATGCCAGTTGCGTATCGAGAATTAAACATAAATTAATGAGAGAGCATGAATTCTCCAATTGAAAAGTTAGAAAGAAAAATTGGCTACCAGTTTAATAGTGCTGAGCTAATTAACCTGGCACTGACTCACCGTAGTGCGAATGGTAAACACAATGAACGTCTTGAGTTTCTGGGCGATTCAATTTTAAGTTTTGTTATTGCTGATGACCTGTATCACCGTTTCCCTAAGGTGAATGAGGGAGACATGAGCCGCATGCGTGCAACCTTGGTTCGTGGTAATACATTGGCAGAACTAGGTCGTGAATTCGAGCTAGGAGATTACTTAAAATTAGGTCCAGGTGAGTTAAAAAGTGGTGGTTTCCGCCGCGACTCAATTTTGGCTGATGCAGTAGAAGCGATAATTGGCGCTATTTACTTAGACAGTGATATTGAGAAAGTCCGCTCGATTGTATTGAGTTGGTATCAAACTCGCCTTGAAGAGATCAAGCCAGGTGTCTCGCAAAAAGACCCGAAAACACGTTTACAAGAGTTCCTGCAAGGTAGAAGAAAACCGCTACCTGTCTATACAGTGACTAATATTAAAGGTGAAGCACACAACCAAGAGTTCACGGTTGCGTGTGAAGTCGCAGGAATAGGACAGCCTGTAATCGGTAAAGGTACAAGCCGCCGCAAGGCAGAGCAAGCGGCTGCTGAAACTGCTCTGGAGCAGTTAGTCAATCAGAGTAATAGCTAAATGTCTGATAACGAATTTGATATCGACGCGTACTTTGCGTCGAGTGGTGAAGAAACTTCACCAGAAAACCAACACTGTGGCTTTGTGGCTATTGTTGGTCGTCCAAATGTGGGTAAATCGACACTACTGAATAAGATTTTAGGTCAGAAGATCTCGATTACATCGCGTAAGCCTCAAACGACACGTCACCGTATAATGGGTGTGGACACGGAAGGTGATTACCAAGCGATTTTCGTTGATACCCCAGGGCTTCACATTGAGGAGAAGCGTGCCATCAACCGTTTGATGAACCGTGCGGCAAACTCTTCTTTAAGTGATGTAAACCTAGTGTTCTTCCTTGTAGATGGTACTCACTGGACTAAAGACGACGAAATGGTGCTAACTAAGCTGCAGAAGTCGAACTTCCCTGTGGTTTTGTGTGTCAACAAAGTAGACAACGTTCAAGACCGCAATGACGTGATGCTGCACATGCAGGAAATGTCCACTAAGATGGACTTCGTTGATGTTGTGCCTATCTCTGCTAAACATGGTAAGAACATTGATGTATTGCGTAAGCACGTACGTGAACACTTACCGAAAGCGACTCACCACTTTCCAGAAGAGTATGTGACTGATCGCTCACAGCGTTTTATGGCATCAGAAATTTTGCGTGAAAAGCTCATGCGTTTTACTGGTGATGAGTTACCGTATTCAGTTACGGTGGAGATCGAGCGTTTCGATTACAACCCTGATACTGATGGCTTCCACATCAATGGCCTGATTCTGGTTGAGCGTAGCGGACAGAAGAAAATGGTAATTGGTAAAGGCGGAGAGAAGATCAAAACGATTGGTCGTGAAGCCCGCTTAGACATGGAAGAGCTATTTGGACGTAAGGTTTACCTAGAAACTTGGGTGAAAGTGAAATCGGGTTGGGCGGATGACGAACGTGCATTACGCTCACTAGGCTACATCGACGATTTATAATCGCGTAGCTAGTTAGCCTTTATCCACTTAATTGGGTATAAATTGTTTTTCTACTGTAAAAGAGAGAGTATAAACTCTCTCTTTTTGTATCTGTAAGGGTATCCGTGAGCGATGGTCCAAGAGACGGTTTGCAGCGCTGCTTTGTGCTGCACCGACGTCCATACAGCGAATCTAGTTTAATCCTCGACGTATTTAGCGAGGAGTATGGTCGTATTACTCTGATGTCTAAGGGGGCGCGCAGTAAGCGTTCGAACCTTAAAGGTGCTTTACAGCCATTTACACCATTGTTGTTGAAATGGTCTGGAAACGGCTCAATGAAGACATTACGCCAAGCAGAACCTATTAGCCTTGGCTTGCCGCTTACTGGTATCAACCTTTACTCGGCAATGTACATCAATGAGTTGGTAGGGCGCGTATTAATGGCGGAAGTCGCGATGCCAGCATTGTTTCATGACTATTTGCATGCACTGACTGAACTGGCCCAAGCAGACAATCCAGAGCCTGCTCTGAGGCGTTTTGAGTTAGCGTTACTTTCTGCCATGGGCTATGGAGTGGATTTTTTGCATTGTGCTGGAACGGGTGAACCCGTTGACCCAGACATGACCTATCGCTACAGAGAGCAAAAAGGTTTTATCGCATCGGTACGCAGAGACAACTTAACTTTCCTTGGTAATGAGCTGATTGCTATCAGTGAGCGTCGCTTTGTGACCAAGGAACAACTAAAAGCGGCAAAACGCTTTACACGTATAGCATTAAAGCCGTATCTTGGCGGCAAACCATTAAAAAGCAGGGAACTGTTTCTTCCAAAAGCAGGCCTTCCCGGAGCACGGAGTATTGGAAAATGAGCTCAATCTACTTAGGTGTTAACATCGATCATATTGCGACTTTACGTAACGCTCGCGGGACAAAATATCCAGACCCTGTTCACGCAGCAGAAATCGCTGAGCGTGCAGGCGCGGATGGTATTACGATTCACCTACGTGAAGACCGTCGTCACATTGTTGATCGCGATGTTCGAGTCCTACGTGAAACTCTTCAGACACGTATGAATCTTGAAATGGCCGTGACTGATGAGATGGTAGATATTGCTCTGCAAACCAAACCTGAGTTTGTTTGTTTAGTGCCAGAAAAGCGTGAAGAACTGACGACTGAAGGCGGCTTAGATGTGGCCGGTCAACTTGAAAAAGTGAAAGCGGCAACCGAGAAACTGACTGAAGCAGGTATCAAGGTTTCACTGTTTATTGATGCTGACCGACAACAGATTGATGCAGCAAAAGCGTGTGGTGCTCCTTATATTGAGCTTCATACGGGTCACTATGCAGATGCGACCACGGAAGAAGATCAACAAGACGAACTGAAGAAAATTGCAGCGGGTGCTAGCTATGCCGCAGACTTAGGTATTACGGTTAATGCTGGCCATGGATTGACTTACCACAATGTGGCTCCAATTGCGGCACTGCCTGAAATCTATGAGCTAAATATTGGTCACTCGATCATGGGGCGCGCGATGTTTGACGGTTTGCAAAAAGCGGTAGCAGACATGAAAGCGATCATGGATGCAGCGCGTAAGTAAGGGGTAGCAGGACAAAGCAATGGCAGTGGTAGGTTTAGGTACAGACATCGCTGAGATAGAGCGGATTGAAAAAGCGCTAGCGCGTACGGGAGAAGCATTCGCTCGTCGCATTCTTACCGAGTCTGAAATGGAAACCTTCACTGGCCTTAAACAACAAGGCCGCTTTTTGGCAAAGCGATTCGCAGCTAAAGAAGCGGCTTCTAAAGCGCTTGGAACGGGCATTGCCCACGGTGTTTCTTTCCAAGACTTTACGATTGCCAATGACCAAAATGGCAAACCGATATTATCCTTATCAAACAAAGCACTAGATATTGCTCAAGGCATGAAAGTGCAAAATATCCATTTAACCATTTCTGATGAGCGCCATTATGCAGTGGCGACTGTGCTACTTGAGTCCTAATATTTGTCTTATAAACATTGTTTGAGTAGGCAAATTCAAGCGTTATCGCAATAACAATAAAGGCTTAATCGATACAACAGTGAATTATTCGCCTGGTCTTCTTCCTTTATGGGAGTTAACCGTATGTGTAATCGCTATGTTGTCCTTTGGGCTATTAGCATTGTTGTTCTCTTTTCTATCACGCCTAATTCATGGGCAAGTGATGTGCATTTGTCTGGGTTTGGTACGCTCGCTTACAGCTATGAAGATGAAGAGGGTATCGGATTTAGGCGCGATCTCGCCCAACCTTATGACACCACGACGAATGGTTCATGGCTAACGGACTCTCGCTTTGGCCTGCAACTAGACTACTCAATGAACCCTAACTGGCGATTTACCTTGCAAGGTGTCGCTAAGAAGCGAGTGAGCGACGATTGGCTTGATGTCATTGAAATTGGTTTTGTGGGTTACCAGCCTAGCGAACGCTGGGATATACGCTTAGGCCGCCTACCTCCCGATGCCTTTTGGGCAACAGAAACTCGCAATATCGACTTTGGCCACAATTGGGTTCGTCCACCAATTGAAATCTATTCATGGTTGCCTTTCCAATCGGTAGATGGTGTCGACGCGGTCTATTTCTTCTATACCGAAGAGATCGATTGGTATATCAGCTCTCAATTAGGCTACTTCCATACGTCTGTAGAATCCCCAGCTGGTGAGTTGGTTGATACCTCTGGTACAGAGTTGGTGTCGCTTTCACTTAAAGCCTTATGGGGAGAATGGCGTGCACGAGGCTCGATACTCTACTCACCCGGTGTTAGCTCTGAAGTTTCATTTTCTACCCAGCAGTTAGTGAATCAGTTAGGTGGCGTATCCATGATGGGGTTAGGTACGATTAGCCTAGAAGCCCAAGCACTATCTCGAGCATTAGTTGTTGAAGATGAAGCCGTGATGTATACCCAATTAGGACTTGAGTACTTCGATGGCACATGGATGGTTGCCAGCGAGTTAGTATCGATTCACTCTGACTCCGATCAAGTCATTTTGCCATCGGGCTTAGGTGGGTATGTTACGCTAAGTTATTACGTTGACGGATGGTCACCGTACATTATCGCATCGGTTTTTTCTCCTGATCTCGATCCACAAACCGCGGCTGTGGATTGGAGCTCGATTTCACCTCAACTTGGCTATCTTCAGCAACAAGTGATTAATGGTGTGAACCTCAGCCGAATAGAGCAACAGACATGGTCGCTAGGTTTACGATGGGATGTCGCCAAGAATATTGCTTTGAAAGCCCAAATCGATCTGGTCGAGATAGCACCGAATGGCTATGGCCTTTGGGCAAATGAACTTGAGTTGAACTCAGCCGAGACTCAACTTGAACTCTATACCCTTTCACTTAACTTTGTATTCTGAGGAGGGGGTATGCGGCTACTATTATTACTATGCATTGCAGCTTTCTCTTCCATTGTTAGAGCGGAAATCTATGTCGTGGTTAGCCAGAACAGTCAAATAGACAGTATTTCAAAAAGTGAGCTTGCGGCGCTGTATTTAGGGCGCAAGCGAACGATAGACCAAGATACGCGTATCTATCCATTGGATAGAGAAGGCGAGATACGTTCTCAGTTCTTTGAATCGATCACCAATATGAGTGTTAATCAGGTCAATGCCTATTGGGCGAAGCTGCGGTTTTCAGGGCGAGTGCAACCACTTGATAGTTTTAACGATAATACTGAGCTCGAACAGCACCTCATTTCTAACCCCGCCAGTATTGGGTATACCTTGCAAAAACCCAGTGACAAGCATTTGAAAGTGGTGATGGTGATCAATGAATAGGGTCACTCGCTCGCTTACCAATCAACTGCTTAGTATTGTTGCGCTAAGTGCCGTGAGTTACATGGCAATAGCAGTGGTGATCATCACCAGCTTTGGCTTAGCCAATCGAGGTAAGCAATTAGATGAGTTCAAAAGCCGCTTGGCGCTGACGGTATCTGGCTCAGCCTCAATTGCGTTGTTTGCGGATAATCAACAGATAGCGGATGAAGTGCTGGATGCTTTATTGCTTCATGAGGAAATAGAACAAGCGCGTATTGTGAGTTCAAGTGGAGCAACCTTTTCTAAATCGAAGTTGGCAGGGCCAGTTGGCGAATTGCCCTTTAGCTTTGCGCTGCAATCTCCGGTTGATGGTAAACATATTGGCTACATTCAATTGAAGGAAAACGAGGAGTATATTCGGCAGCAGACTTTCGATGAGATACTCTATCAAATCAGTTTTTTGCTATTTCAGTGGGTCGTTGTGTTCGTCGTAATCGTGTGGGTTGTGCAGCGCGTAATTGGTCAACCACTCACGGAGTTAGCACGAGAACTATTGTTGGTGAAACCCGGTAGTTCGAAAAAAATTCAATTGAAGAGAAAAAACCGCAGTAATGAAATCGGTCTTGTAACGCGTAGTATTAATCAGTTTGTGGAATCGACCGACAGTGCGATTCAAAGGGAAAAATCACTGCGATTGAAAGTCGAAGAGATGGAGCAACATTATCGGCATATTGCCCAGTTCGATAACTTAACTCAGCTAAAAAACAGACTAGGCTGTGAGGTAGCAATTGCGCAGATTGAGTCGCCTTACCTTGCATTGCTCATCATCGACTTAGACGGTTTTAAATCGGTAAATGATCGCTTTGGCCATGCAGCTGGGGATACAGTTTTAGTCAAAATTGCCAAGCGTTTTCAGATGGTCGCGAGGGGAGGTGGGATAGTTGGCCGTATGGGGGGAGACGAATTCATCGTGGTACTTCCCTTAGATTTCCCTGATGAAAAACAAGCGGAGCAGGTAGCTTCGGCGCTGATTCGCGCCTCTTGCAAAAAGATAGTGCTGAATGGGAGCAGTGACGTTCATATTGGATCCAGCATTGGGATCAGTTTTGCTTCTATTGAGGAATACTCGTTAGAGAAGTTGATGCTCGAAGCGGATCATGCGATGTACCATGTTAAAGAAAGTGGCAAGAATGCCTATTGCTTCTACAGCACACTTACCACACTCTCTTCCAACATATAAATGCTAGTTTGATTAGCTCTGCTCTAAATAGAGGTACGCGGTTGCTGCGACTTTCTCCATTTCGTCCTGCAACTCGAAAAGCTCTGGCTCTATATCCTCAATTTGCGCACCTGAACGCAGTGCTTTTTCAAGTTCAGCACAGACTTTCTTTAGTCGTGGAACTCCGCTGTATGAGCAGCTACCATGCAGCTTGTGAATATGATGGATGAGCTGTTCTGAGTCGAAGTTATCACTTTCAACTGCTTGATCTACAATGCCATTCACCTCTGGGATGTACTCCAGCAGCATGGTTAGCATATCTTTGGCTAGGTCATCTTTGTTCGCTGCTTGCTTTAAGGCCGCTTGCCAATCAATGATCATTTCATGGTGAGTTGGCTCGGTGTTTGGGCTTAAGGTTTCAGGCTCAAGTTGTTGAGGGATTTCCAGCTTTTCAACTTCATTCTCATTGGTGTATGGATTCCAGTGCACCAGTACCTGCTGAAGAACGTGCTCTTCGATCGGTTTGGTCAGATAGTCATCCATACCGGCTGCAAGTAGCCTGTCCCTTTCACCCGTCATTGCATGTGCAGTCACGGCAATCACAGGAGTGTGTTTATTCAGATCGGTCTGCTTAATCTTGCCACACGCTGTTACGCCATCCATTTTCGGCATTTGGATATCCATCAGCACGATGTCGAACTTCTGCTGCATGGCTTTCTCAACAGCGTCATGACCATTAGTACAGGCGACAACGGTGTCGACGCGCTCTTGCAATAGAGCGGTGATCAGCTTCAAGTTAGCTGGGTTATCATCCACTGCCATCACTTTAAGTGGCAGCGACTCACTTTGAGGGGTATCGATAGCCGGTAATAGCGGAATCGGTTGATTAGCAATTAACAGTTGCAGCAGCTTCTTACGTGATAGAGGCTTGGTGATACATTGCACTTGATGGTTTTGTATTAATTGGTCAGATAGGGCTAACTCGGTACTTGGTGTACCCACAATCACATGTGGTGCGATAGATTGTGCACGTTCGACCCAGTTAGAAATCGTTGCGTAGTCGATGTCTTTGTTCGGTGCGAGGTTGAGTAGAACGTAATCGTATTGTTCGCCTTCATCTGGCATTGAAGAACGATAGGTGACCACTAAGCCTTCTTGTACCAGCATCTGCTGTGTAACCGAGGCCGCTTGCATGTTTGGCTCAATGAGCAGTAGCTGACGCTGCTCAAGGACTTGTGATTCAATCAAGTCGCTTACTGGCATATCCGTCGCATGCAAACGTAGCGTAAACCAGAAGGTTGAGCCTTGGTGTAGGCGACTGGTTAAACTGATTTCCCCACCCATTTGGCTGACCAGTTTCTGGGTGATAACTAGCCCTAACCCAGTACCGCCATAGCGGCGAGAGATACTTGCATCGGCTTGGCTGAAGGCTTGGAATAGCTGCGCTTGCTGACGCTCAGAAATACCGATACCAGTATCTCGGACCATAAACTGCAGCTCGACCACATCGTCTTTTTGCGAGCGTAATTCAACACTGATATCGATGTTGCCGCGCTCCGTAAATTTAATCGAGTTACCAACCAGGTTGGTAAGCACTTGCTGGATCCTGAGTGGATCACCCACTAGGCCTGTCGGGATCTTAGAATCAACCTTAAGGGTGAGCTCTAATCCTTTCTCATGGGCGCTGGTGGCTTGCAGGCTGACTACTTCTTCAAGACTTTCTTGGAACTCAAATGGGATGTTTTCCAGAGCTAGTTTACCCGCTTCTAGTTTCGAGAAATCTAGAATGTCGTTAATGATGTTCAAGAGATTGTTGGCCGATTTCTCAATGGTTTGTAAGTAATCGGTTTGGCTATTGGTTAATTGAGTTTTCAGCATTTGGCGGGTAAAGCCAATGACCCCATTTAGTGGCGTTCTCAACTCATGGGACATATTTGCTAAGAACTCAGATTTAACTCGTGCTGCTTCTTGAGCGCGTTTTTTCGCGATATCTAATTCAACGTTTTGGATCTCTAGCTGTTCTAGAGTTTCACGTAGATCTGAAGTGGCCTGATCGATACTGTGTTGCATTTCACTGTGGTACGCCGATAGCGATTCAGCCATAGCGTTGATGCCCTTTTTCAGTGAGTCGAGTTCGCCATGCATCTTGCCTTCGATACGCACATCGAGGTGGCCGCGACGAATACGTTCGATCATGTTTTTCATGTGCTCGATCGGGCGAGTCACATCGTGCATCAAGCGAAACGCAAATACCCCAGACAGCCCAAGGCCAATTAAGAGCACCAGAACCGCTAAGAAGATTTCTTGGTATTGCTGTAAGCGCAGCGACGACAGATCAAGCTCAACAGAGATGTAACCAAATGCTTGATTAGGGTCGGTTGAGCTATTTGGCGTCGCGACCAAATGAGTCTCTGGTAAAATAGGGGTGCGTAAGATTAGCGTGTTTTCTTTCAGTTCAGACGACCCAAGTAATGGAATTGGCTGATCTTTGGGAAAGGTGAGCGTTTCAAAGTTTGGGTGAAAGTTTGATGTTACGAATAAGTCATGGTTTGAATCAAATACCGCAATACTGCGAACAAATTTAGAGTTCTTACGGTGAGCGTAGCTTATCAAGCGACGAACAGATTCTCGGCTCTGGGTTTTCATCCCGTCTTCACTCGCAATAGCAAGCGGTTCGATGATGCTAAGGCCGGAATTGATTACTTGGCGCTCAAGGTCGTGATAGCGATTGAAAGAAAAGAAAGCGCTGAGCAACAAGCCAATGATTAGGGTTGGCGCTAAAGTAAGAGTAATAACACGCGCACGTAAGCCATATCTGGTCATTATTATCTAAACATCGTGGGTTGGATATGGGAAAATAACTCGCTAAGCGAATTACAGAGTTAATCAATTAGCTTAATCAAGTCGACACAATTCGACAATATTCCCAGTGCTAAATAGTGATACTGGGACCAATTATAATATTGAAAACACTTTAGGCACTAAGAGCATGGCACGTTTCTTCCAACCAAAAAAGAAAACGCAACTAAACACTAAGCATCAGTCGGTTTCGATTGAACGACTGGATCACCACGGTGCTGGTATTGCTTACTTAAACAAGAAACCTTTGTTTATTGATGGTGTATTACCGGGTGAGCAAGTGCTAACTCAGTTGACTGAAAGTAAGAGTAAATATTCTCGCGGCAAGCTGATTAAGATTTTGCAGCCGAGTGAAGAGCGAATTGAGCCGTTTTGTCCGCATTACCATCAATGCGGAGGATGTGATTTACAACACCTAGCGTATTCCGCTCAGGTGGCTCATAAACAGCAAACATTAACCCAGCTGGTAAAAAAAATTGGTGGAACCGACATTGAGCTAGAATCTACGATTGCCGGCGGCGAACAAGGTTATAGACGCCGAGCTCGTATTAGTCTGCAGGTGGAAAAAGGCTCTCGCCAGTTCAAGTTTGGTTTCCGTAAGAAGCAGAGCAAGCAAATTGTTGATGTCACTGATTGCCCAGTGTTGCACCCTCAACTCAATCAGCTACTCCCAGAACTTGATGCCATGCTGCGCGGCTTTTCAAATCAAGACGGCTTTGGCCATATCGAATTGGTGCAAGCGGATAATGGCCCGTGCATAGTGTTCCGCCACACACGAAAATTGACTGAGCAGGAACATAACACTGTTGCTGAGCTAGCAAAGGCTCATGGTGCGATCTTGTATCTTATGCCTGAAAGTGACCAGCTAAACCGAGTGGTTGGGGAGCAACCTAATTACCAAGAAGTTGGCGTGACGATTCCATTTGAACCGAATAACTTTATTCAGGTGAACCAGAATGTGAATCAGCAAATGGTGCAACAAGCTTTGGATTGGCTGTCGCCTCAGCAAGATGAGCGCGTTTTAGACCTTTTCTGTGGGCTAGGTAACTTTAGTTTGCCTTTGGCCAAGCGAGCGCATGCGGTGGTCGGAGTTGAAGGCGTGCCTGAAATGGTAGAACGTGCGTCTTCTAATGCTAGCCTGAACGGTCTAAGCAATGCGACGTTCTACCATGCTAACCTTGAGCAAGAGTTTGAAGGCCAAGCTTGGGCGGACGAAAAATTCGACAAAGTGTTGCTCGATCCTGCGAGAGCTGGTGCAAGTGGGATCGTAGATCAACTTTCCGCACTCGGTGCGCAAAGCGTTGTTTATGTTTCGTGTAATCCTGCTACCCTTGCAAGGGACAGCCTGAGCCTACTAAAACAAGGCTACAAGCTAACTAAATTGGGTATGTTGGATATGTTCCCACATACCAGTCACTTAGAGTCAATGGCTCTGTTTGAAAAATAGAAGAATGTGGTCAGACGGACCTGCTTCGAACTCGAACTAACGCGGAATCAGTTAGTCGATATAGACAAAATATAATAACTAGGATGTAAAGATGGTTGCGGTAAGAAGCGCACATTTAAACCCAAACGAGCAGTTTAATTTAGATAACTGGGTGGCTAGCCTAGGACAAGATAAGAACACTTCTAAACGCTTGAAAGAGGTCTATCGCCACTGTGAAACGATAGTCTCTGATAACGAGCAAGCCGAACTATTGCTTTGGCGTGGCCGCGAAATGAATGAAATTTTGGTCACTCTTTCTATGGATACGGCAACACTGGTTGCAGCACAATTATTCCCGTTGGTATCCAGCGGCGCATTTGACCGAGAATCTTTAGAAGAAAGTTACGGCAAAGAAACCATCAAACTGATCGATGGTGTGGAAGAAATGGCGGCAATTGGCCAGTTGAACGTTACCCTTGAAGGAAGTGCTGCTTCTGGTCAAGTTGATAATGTGCGCCGCATGCTATTGGCCATGGTCGATGACTTCCGTTGCGTGGTAATTAAGCTTGCAGAACGAATTGCTAATCTGCTGGAAGTGAAAAAAGCACCCGATGAAGTAAGACGCGCAGCGGCAAAAGAATGTGCCAATATTTATGCGCCATTAGCCAACCGTTTAGGTATTGGTCAGCTTAAATGGGAAATTGAAGATTACGCTTTCCGCTACCAGCAGCCAGATACCTATAAGCAAATTGCCAAGCAGTTATCTGAACGTCGTATTGTACGTGAGCAATACATTACCGACTTCGTTGACGACTTAACTTCCGAAATGAAATCGTCAAATATCAACGCTGAGGTGAGCGGGCGCCCGAAACACATCTACAGTATTTGGCGCAAAATGCAGAAGAAGAGCTTAGCGTTCGACGAATTGTTTGATGTACGAGCAGTGCGTATTATCGCCGACAAACTTCAAGACTGTTATGCGGCATTAGGTGTGGTTCACACCAAGTATAAACACCTTCCAAGTGAATTTGACGATTACGTTGCTAACCCTAAGCCGAATGGTTATCAATCGATTCATACCGTCGTACTTGGGCCTGAAGGAAAAACCATCGAGATCCAGATTCGTACTAAAGATATGCACGAAGACTCGGAGCTCGGGGTGGCGGCACACTGGAAATATAAAGAAGGTGGCAGCGCTGGGCGCAGTGGATACGATGAGAAAATTACTTGGCTACGTAAGCTGCTTGACTGGCAAGAAGAAATGTCAGACTCCGGCGAAATGCTTGATGAGCTGCGTAGTCAGGTATTCGATGACCGCGTGTATGCCTTTACTCCGCGTGGTGATGTCGTTGATCTACCAATGGGCGCAACTCCGCTAGATTTCGCTTACCACATTCACTCGGAAGTTGGTCACCGCTGTATCGGCGCTAAAGTGGCTGGACGAATCGTTCCATTCACCCACAAACTGGCAATGGGCGATCAAGTTGAAATCATCACCCAAAAAGAACCGAATCCATCACGTGACTGGTTAAACCCATCACTAGGCTTTGTTCATTCAGGCCGAGCTCGCGCTAAGATTAATGCATGGTTCCGTAAGCAAAGCCGAGAGAAAAACGTCGAAGCTGGGCGCGAGATCCTAGAAGTTGAATTAGCCAAGATTGGTGCAACGCTCAAACATGCCGACGAATACGCTCTTAAGCGTTTCAATGTTAATACGCCAGATGAATTGTATGCAGGCGTGGGTAGCGGTGATTTGCGTATCAACCAGATCGTTAATCACATTAACGCTTTGGTGAACAAGCCAACAGCGGAAGAAGAAGATCAGCAAGCCTTAGAACGCCTACAAGAGTCGGAAAACAAAGCACCAGCTCAAAGCCGACCTAAGAAAGATGCCGTGGTCGTGGAAGGCGTCGATAATTTGATGACCCACCTAGCGCGATGCTGTCAGCCAATTCCGGGAGATGAAATCAAAGGCTACATAACCCAAGGACGTGGCATTTCGGTGCACCGTGGCGATTGTGAACAGCTAGAAGAGCTAAGTCATCATGCGCCAGAGCGTATCATTGATACGGTTTGGGGAAGTGGTTTTGTGGGCTCTTACATCTTAACAGTACGTGTTGAGGCAATGGAACGAGGTGGTTTACTAAAAGACATCACCACGCTATTTGCCAACGAAAAAATCAAAGTAACCAGCATGAAGAGCCGCACCGATTATAAGCGTCAGCTCTCTGTGATGGATTTTGATTTAGAAGTGACCAACATCGAGGTGTTGTCGCGCGTTTCAAAACGTGTTGAGCAAATTAAGGATGTGATGAGCGTTAAGCGCCTCGGCTAAAATTCTCGTCATACTTGAAGTTGTTAGCGTTGTTGCCTGCGCTCACTCGCTCCATCACATAGGCAAGCTATGCTCAGGAGTCTCGCTCGCTTGCCGCCTAGCTACAACTTCAATTATTTAGAGAATTGACCAATATATTACAAAGGTGAGTGGTTTTGGCTGCTCACCTTTTTCTTTAGATAAAGATTTAAAGGAACAGAGAAATGAGCCACCCAATCGAACAGTTAGAACAGATCATGGCGAAGCTACGTGATCCAGAGGGTGGATGCCCTTGGGACTTAAAGCAGAACTTTGACACCATAGTCCCACATACGATTGAAGAGACGTATGAAGTGGTTGATGCGATTCAAAACCGCGATTGGCCAAACCTCAAAGAAGAGCTTGGTGATCTGTTATTCCAAGTGATTTTTTACAGTCAGTTGGCCAAGGAACAGGGTCTGTTTGATTTTTCTGAAGTTGTAGACACCGTAAACGAAAAGCTAACTCGTCGCCATCCTCATGTTTTTTCTGATACCACATTTGAGAATGATGAGCAGATTAATGCCAACTGGGAAGCGGAGAAAGCAAAAGAAAAAGCCCAGCAAGGCAAAGCAGAGCAAAGTATTCTAGACTCAATACCGAATTCTCTGCCGGCACTTTCTCGTGCTACAAAAATTCAAAAGAAATGTGCTAAGTTTGGTTTCGATTGGGACAGTATCGGTCCGGTTGTTGGCAAGGTAGAAGAAGAGATCCAAGAAGTCATGGATGAAGCACTTCAAATCTCTCCTGATGAAGACAAAGTAGAGCTTGAGCTGGGTGACCTATTATTTGCAACAGTCAATCTAACTCGGCATTTAGGTAAAGACCCAGAAGTGGCATTGAGCAAAGCCAACTTGAAGTTCGCACGTCGATTTAAGCAAGTCGAAGCACACGTTGCGAAAGAAAGTAAGCAACTCACAGACTACAGTTTGGAACAGTTGGATGCCTTTTGGGACCAAGTCAAAGCTGAAGAAAAATCTAAGCTTTAAGTAAATGAATGGCTTAGCTTATGGATGAGCAGAGTTTGGTGAAATCAGAGTTGAAATGACGGAATATCCGACAACACACTTTGATTTGAAGCAAAAAATAAAAAATTGCAGTGTGATAGATTTCACGTTGTAGCGGAAAAGGGCTTCTGGTATATTTATATCCCGTCCAGAAGAAATCCATTTCCCTCATTCAACCAATTTCAGGTTAAACATGACGACAAATTACATTTTTGTTACTGGCGGGGTTGTATCCTCTCTAGGTAAAGGTATTGCAGCAGCATCTCTTGCGGCTATTTTAGAAGCTCGTGGTCTTAAAGTGACTATGATGAAGCTTGACCCTTACATCAACGTTGACCCAGGCACAATGAGCCCAACTCAACATGGTGAAGTGTTCGTTACGGAAGATGGCGCTGAAACTGACCTTGACCTTGGTCACTATGAGCGATTCATTCGCACCAAAATGACTAAGCGTAACAACTTCACAGCAGGTCGTGTTTACTCAGACGTTCTAGCAAAAGAGCGTCGCGGCGATTACCTAGGTGCAACTATTCAGGTTATCCCTCACATTACTAACTCAATCAAAGACCGCGTAATCGCAGGCTCAGAAGGCCACGATGTTGCGATCGTTGAAGTGGGTGGTACGGTTGGTGATATTGAGTCTCTGCCATTTATGGAAGCTATCCGTCAGCTTGCTGTAGAACTAGGCCGTGAACGCGCAATGTTCATGCACCTAACTCTAGTTCCTTACCTAGCCGCTGCGGGTGAAGTGAAAACTAAGCCGACTCAGCACTCTGTTAAAGAGCTGCTATCTATCGGTATCCAGCCAGATATTCTAGTTTGTCGCTCAGATCGTATGATCCCAGCGAACGAGCGTAAGAAGATTGCTCTGTTCTGTAACGTTTCAGAAAAAGCAGTAATCTCTATGAAGGACGTAGACTCTATCTACAAGATCCCTCAGCTAATCAAATCTCAAGGTCTAGATGACCTAGTATGTACACGCTTTGGCATTACAGCTCCTGAAGCTGATCTGTCTGAGTGGGAACAAGTAATCTACGAAGAAGCAAACCCAACGGGTGAAGTGACTATCGGTATGGTTGGTAAGTACATTGAACTACCAGACGCATACAAGTCAGTGAACGAAGCACTGAAGCACGCTGGTCTTAAGAACCGTCTAAGCGTGAAGATCAAATACGTAGATTCTCAAGATGTTGAGTCAAAAGGTGAAGAAGCACTGGCTGATCTTGACGCAATCCTTGTTCCTGGTGGTTTTGGCGACCGTGGTGTTGAAGGTAAGATCCTTGCTGCAAAATACGCTCGTGAAAACAAAGTACCTTACTTAGGTATTTGTCTAGGCATGCAAGTAGCACTGATCGAATATGCGCGTAACGTTGCGGGTATGGAAGGTGCACACTCAACAGAATTTAATAAAGAGACGAAGTACCCAGTTGTTGGTCTAATCACTGAGTGGGTTGATGGTGAAGGTAAAGTTGAAGAACGTACTGAAACCTCTGACCTAGGTGGTACTATGCGTCTTGGTTCACAGCTATGTCACCTAGAGAAAGGGACTAAAGCTCGTGAACTATACGATAACGCGACAATTCATGAACGTCACCGTCACCGTTATGAAGTGAACAACGTTCTTCGTCCACAGATTGAAAAAGCAGGCCTAAAAGTATCGGGTCTATCTGCAGACAAGAAACTGGTAGAAGTTATTGAGAACCCAGCTCACCCATGGTTTGTAGCGGCTCAGTTCCACCCAGAGTTCACTTCAACACCTCGCGATGGTCACCCACTATTTGCAGGTTTCGTGAAAGCGGCTGGTGAATACCAACGCGGCGAATTAGAGAAGTAAAGGATACGGGCAGTAGCGTTAGTAGTGCTGCTGCCCTTAATTTTGACATTATATATTCAACGAGAAGGAAACATTCAATGTCTAAGATCGTTAAAGTTCTAGGTCGTGAAATCATCGATTCACGTGGTAACCCAACTGTAGAAGCTGAAGTACACCTAGAAGGCGGTTTCGTAGGTATGGCTGCTGCTCCATCTGGCGCATCAACTGGTTCACGTGAAGCTCTTGAGTTACGTGACGGCGACAAAGCTCGTTTCCTAGGTAAAGGTGTTCTTAAAGCTGTTGAAGCTGTAAACGGCGAAATCGCTGAAGCTCTAGTTGGTAAAGACGCTAAAGACCAAGCTGCAATCGACGCAGTAATGATCGAGCTAGACGGCACTGAGAACAAATCTAAGTTCGGTGCTAACGCAATCCTAGCTGTTTCTCTAGCTAACGCTAAAGCTGCTGCAGCGGCTAAAGGCATGCCTTTATACGAGCACATTGCTGAGCTAAACGGTACTGCTGGTCAGTTCTCTATGCCTCTACCAATGATGAACATCATCAACGGTGGTGAGCACGCAGACAACAACGTTGACATCCAAGAGTTCATGATCCAACCAGTTGGTGCTAAGACTCTTAAAGAAGGTCTACGTATCGGTGCTGAAGTATTCCACAACCTAGCTAAAGTTCTTAAGTCTAAAGGCTACAGCACTGCAGTTGGTGACGAAGGTGGTTTCGCTCCTAACCTTAAGTCTAACGCTGAAGCTCTAGAAGTTATCGCAGAAGCTGTTGCAGCTGCTGGTTACGAACTAGGTAAAGACGTTACTCTAGCTATGGACTGTGCTGCATCTGAGTTCTTCGACAAAGAAGCTGGCATCTACAACATGAAAGGCGAAGGTAAGACTTTCTCTTCTGAAGAGTTCAACCACTACCTAGCTGAGCTAGCTAACCAATTCCCAATCGTTTCTATCGAAGACGGTCTAGACGAGTCTGACTGGGATGGCTTCAAGCACCAAACTGAACTACTAGGTGACAAGCTTCAACTAGTAGGTGACGATCTATTCGTTACTAACACTAAGATCCTTGCTGAAGGTATCGAGAAAGGCGTAGCTAACTCTATCCTTATCAAGTTCAACCAAATCGGTTCTCTAACTGAGACTCTAGCTGCAATCAAGATGGCTAAAGATGCAGGTTACACAGCTGTAATCTCTCACCGTTCTGGCGAAACTGAAGATGCAACTATCGCTGACCTAGCGGTAGGTACAGCTGCAGGTCAAATCAAGACTGGTTCTATGAGCCGTTCTGACCGTGTTGCTAAGTACAACCAACTTATCCGTATCGAAGAAGCTCTAGGTTCTAAAGCTCCTTACAACGGTCTAAAAGAAGTTAAAGGTCAATAATTCCTAGCGAGTTATTAACCTAAGCTTTGAATGCCTCGCTTATGCGGGGCATTTTTTTGTCTGTGAAAGTTGAATGAAGAAGCTCTAGGTTCTATAGCTCCCCCTTTTACAACGAAAGCGGTCTAAAAGAAGTTAAAGGTCAATAATTCCTAGCGAGTAATTAACTTAAGCTTTGAATATCTCGCTTATGCGGTTTTTTTTTGTCTGCAGAAAGTGATCTTGAAGAAGTTAGAGCTTAAGAGCTTAAGAGCTTCCAGATAATGACTCGCTCAAAGCTTTTGAAATACGCAGCTTAGTCTTGGCGTATAAACAGAAACACAAAGGGCTGACGTACATGTCAGCCCTTGTATATGTGAATTGTAATGCGCTTTTAGTATTGGTCTTCAGACCAACCGTCGGCATCCGACATATCTGGAGCACCAGGAATTGCATTTTCCTCATCGGCCCACTCACCAAAATCGATCATTTGGCATTGTTTACTACAAAATGGACGATGAGGGCTTTGCTCACCCCATTCAACGTCGGCTTCGCATTGTGGGCATTTCACTATCGTGAGTTTCTTAGACATGAGTTGTCCTAGGGTTAACGCTACTAAACAAGATGTAGGAGATTATAACAGATAGTGATTTAAAGGCAGAAGCTTGAAATTAGCTACATACCGCGAGTTCAAATTCGATATCTTGAGTACATGCTTGGCCGGTTTGAAAATCAATAAACTTAATTGCAAATCGATTTTTGTGCCCCGAAATCATAGGGTAAACACCATAGCTGAGGGGGATATCCAGACGCAATATATTGGCATCTTCGGCGTCGCTTTGGTAAAAGCCATTTTGGGCAATACGCGACTTAAAGTGGCCAGTTTCACGTGCGAGTTTAAGCCATAATTGCAGAGCATTGGCTAGTGGCTGAAGCGTATCCATCCATTGGTTAGTGTCTGAGTTTTTTTGCTCAATAGGCAGGTGCAACCAGTGGTCAAGGGCTGGTAGATCAAAGCAGCATGCGCCACCAGGAAGATTAAAACGCTGGCGAATGGTGCTGAGGAAACGATCCTCTTTTAGCGATTGACCAAAGCGTTCAGCACCCATCAGATCGTTATGCACAGCGTCGACTTCTTTAAGAACATCTAGCAACATCGCTTGATCGACTCCGTCCACATTGAGCCAACTTTTGTAGGACAGCCTTTGCTTTTCAATATCTTTTGCCAATTCACTTTTTAGTTGAATTTGCTCGAAAATCTCTAGCAAATCAAACAGCGAACGGAAGAATAATAGGTGTTGAAGATCATCAGAAAATTGTGAAGAGACGTGCAGCTGCTTGAGCAGAGATTCAACCCTGAGGTATATGCGAGTTTTCTCATTGAGAGGATGTTCAAACTTATGAGTGGTCATTTAGCGCGCCTTCGTCCTTAACCCTTTTATTCTGACCGATTTTCCCTACAAATAGCTAGGTACTTTTGATGTAATTCTGTGATTTGAGGCAAAAGTTTTTCGTTTCCCGTATTATTTTTAACCACATCATCAGCGATGGATAACCTCTGTTCTCTAGAGCTTTGAGAAGCAAGGATAGAGCGAGCTTGTTGCTCTGATACCTTGTCTCTTTCCATGGTGCGCGAGATTTGAGTATTTTCGTCTACATCGACCACAAGCACTCTATTTGCCATTGTTTGCAAATTGTTTTCGACAAGCAATGGCACAACAAGTAATGCATAGTCTGAACGGGTCTTTTCAAGTTGTTCAGTCATTTGCTGACGAATCATTGGATGCAGTAATTGATTGAGCCAGCTCTTTTCCTCTGGATTGGAAAAAATACGTTCTCTCAATGCGCTGCGGTTGAGTTCGCCCGAGCTTAGCAAAATGTCGTTACCAAAATGCTCTGCTATCGCAGCTAACCCTTTAGTTCCAGGTTCAACAACTTCTCGCGCCACAATATCGGCATCGACAATATCGATACCAAAGTGGTGGTGAAATAGGTTTGCCACTGTGGTCTTGCCACTGGCGATACCGCCGGTTAATCCAATTACAAAAGGCATTTTAAATTCCCATTACCGAGCCTAAGTACCAAGCCATGATTTGTTCGCCGAAAATCAAGCTTATCCACCCCGCAATAGCTAAGTAGGGGCCGAACGGAAACGCTTTATCTATCCCTTTCTTTTGTAAGCGTAGCTGAATTAGCCCAAAGCACAGGCCAACTAGGGAAGAGAGTAAGATAATCAAAGGTAGGTGTTGCCAGCCAAGCCACGCTCCGAGTGCTGCTAACAGCTTAAAGTCACCGTAGCCCATACCTTCCTTCCCTGTGAGCAACTTAAATAGCCAGTAGACACTCCATAAACACAAATACCCAGCCATGGCACCAATGACGGAATCCTGTAATGAAACAGGGCTTACCCCGAAGAGCGATAAAGCGATGCCAAACCAAACGAGTGGCAGTGTGAGTTGGTCGGGAAGCAGCATGGTATCGAGGTCGATAAAGGTCGCAGCAATCAAAATAAAAGTGAAAAACAGAAGCGCGACTGAGAAATAGCTAAAACCAAAGTGGAAAGCGACGATGAAGCTCATCGACGCAGCAAGTAGTTCAACTAAAGGATAACGGGCGCTGATTGGTTGGCTGCATTGATGGCATTTGCCTTTTAGCATTAGCCAACTTAAGACAGGAATATTGTCGATTAATCTCAGTTGAGTCTTGCATTTTGGGCAAGTCGAGCGAGGGAGGCTCAGAGTATATTCCCCTTCGGGTGGGGAAATTTTATATTCAGGGAAGCTTTCAGAGCATTCTTTACGCCACTCTCGTTCCATAATAATCGGTAAGCGATGGATCACTACATTAAGGAAGCTGCCAATGATAAGCCCAAATAGGGTTGCAAGTGTAGGGAAAAGCCAAGGGTAGTAGTCAAATGCTTCCATAAGGGGCTCGAGTTAGAGTGGTGCGGTTGTTAGCAATGCCTCATATTATCCTAATACACTCATTAAGTTAAAGATTGGTAGATACATTGCGACCACTAATCCACCTACAACCCCACCTAGAAAGACAATGATCAGAGGCTCAAGAATCTTTCCAAGGTTATCAACGGTGTTATCGACTTCGAATTCATAAATACTGGCAACTTTGTTGAGCATGTCATCCAGTTTCCCCGACTCCTCACCAATCATTACCATTTGTAGCACCATCTCCGGAAATGCTTGGGTGTTACGCATTGCAATATACATCGGCATGCCTGCTGCGGTATCTCGGTAAACATCATCGATTGCGACTTGGTAGTGAATGTTCCCTGCGGTTTTTGCGGTAGTTTTTAAGCTTGAGAGTATAGGAATTCCCGCGCTAAAGCTCGTCGCGAGTGTACGGCTGAACTTAGCAACAGCGGCTTTGGTTAGCACCCCACCTATGATGGGAAAACGTAGCCCCGCTCTGCAAGTCGAAAGGCGAAATTGAAGTGAGCGACTGCGGATAATCTTGATAGCCAATACGATAGTAGCGATTCCTACAGCGATGAACACACTGTACGCTTGCGCTAAATGAGACAGCTTTAGCACTTGCTGCGTAAACCACGGAAGATCTGCACCAAAGCCTTTAAACATCATCTCAAATTCAGGGATAACCATTGTGAGCATTAGATAAGATACACCTAGAGCGACTAATACAACCATCGCGGGGTAAATGAGGGCTTTGATCACCTTGGCTTTCAGCTGTTCGCTTTTTTCTCTGTAGGTAGCAAGCCTTTCAAAGACCTGTGCAATATTACCCGCTTGCTCTCCTGTTGCGACTAAATCGACGTAGAGTGAATCAAAGTGTGGGCTTGCGGTGCGCATTGCTTTGGAGATAGGCGTTCCCGCTTCGACGGCTTTGGTGACTTGCGACAAGATCGATTTCATTTCTGCTTTGCGGTGGTTATCAGAGACGAGTTTGAGTGCTTGGACGATAGGAACCCCCGTGGCGAGCATGGTTGCTAACTGACGAGTGAGTAAAGTGATATCTTTCGCTTTAACTCGATGTGCCAAGCGTGTGAAAAGAGAGACACTGCCTTTTTTTACTTTCTTGATCTGAATATGCTGCTCTTTCAGTTTATCTCTAACCTCAAGTTCAGTGAGTGCAAGGGTTTGTCCTGCGACTTTTTTTCCTGAGCTATTGATGCCTTTCCAGCGGTAATTTTTGAGCGTAGAGGTTGTCGATCGTTTCATAGAAGTCACGGTGTTGATGAAATTTAAAGATAAAGAACGCGCTGTAGTTCACTATAGCTGGTTATGCCATGCTTCAGCTTTTCGAGCCCTGATTCTTTTAACGTTTGCATTCCTCGCGACTTAGCCAGTAGTTCAATGTCCTGAACCCCTGCGCCTTTTATGACAGCTTGAGAAAGCTTGTCATCAAATGGCATTACTTCGTAAATCCCAACCCGCCCTAAATAACCACCAGTACATTCACTGCACCCTTTGGGATTGGCTTCAAATAGCATGCTTTCTTTCGGCAGAGAGAGTTGGTGAATTAATGCATCATCTTGAACAGGGGTTTTACAATGTGAGCAAAGCCTGCGAGCTAATCGCTGGGCGATAATTAGGCTGAGAGATGAGGCAAGGTTGAAGGCTTCGACCCCCATGTTACTTAATCGAACTACGGTTTCTGCCGCTGAGTTAGTATGTAGAGTTGATAAGACGAGGTGGCCTGTTTGCGAAGCTTTAACGGCGATCTCTGCGGTTTCAAAATCGCGGATTTCCCCTACCATGACGATGTCCGGATCTTGACGAAGGAATGATCGTAATGCTTGGGCGAAACCGAAGCCGATCTTTGGTTGTACCTGAACTTGGTTTATTCCCGTCAAGTTGATCTCAACCGGGTCTTCAGCAGTAGATATGTTGACTTGGGACGTGTTGAGAATGGAAAGGCCTGTATATAGGGAGACCGTTTTTCCACTACCCGTTGGGCCTGTCATTAGAATCATGCCCTGAGGACGTTTAAGTGCTTGCAGGTACAGTTGCTTTTGTTGTTCGTTATAACCCAATTTATCGATATCCAAATTTGCGCTGCTACTATCTAGAATACGGAGTACTATTTTCTCCCCCCAAAGGGTTGGTAGGGTTGAAACGCGCATGTCGACGGCTGTGGTTTCGTTTAGCTTGAGCTTGATGCGTCCATCTTGCGGCAGCCTACGCTCTGCGATATCAAGGCTAGCTAGAATTTTCACTCGCGCCGACAAGCGCCGGCTGAGATGGTTGGCAGGCTGTTGGGTTTCAACCAATATTCCATCGCAGCGGAGGCGCACTCGATAAAGGTCTTCGTATGGCTCAAAATGAATATCTGAGGCCCCTTTTCGGGCCGCATCGAGCAAGATTTGGTTGATAAATCGACTCACGGGGGAGTCGTCTTGGCTAAGATCTTCAATCGCGTTGATTTCATCATCGGCCACTTCGACAAGATTGGCGAGTTCGTCTTGGCTTATGTCCCGATTGCCAGAAGCCTGATGACCGATTCGCTTACCATACAGTTGCCGGATCGCCGATTGAATCGCTTTGAAGTCAGTCAGAACTAACTCGACTTGTAGCCCTGTAGCGAAACGAAACTCGTCTTCGATTTGGATATGAGTAGGATCGGCTACCGCAATGGTCAAAACTGAATTATTGCTGAGTAGCGGGAGTGCTTGAAAGCGAGTAATCAGCTCTCGTAGTCCTAGTTGGCCACAAAGAGATGAGTAATCAAATCGAGTAATGTCCGTTTCGGGTAAACCAAAGAGCTGGCTTAGATGAGTGGTGAGATCTTGATGATTGAAGATGTCGAGAGCAAGTAAAGCTTCAGGAACACAGGTTCCTGAAGCTTGTATATGTTCGCCAAGTGCTTGCTCTTGAGCTGGGGAGAGCAATTCTGCTTGGCGAAGTATGGTTGCGAGGTTGGTTAGCACTATGAACAGCTAGCGGGCTTAGCTGAACTTGGGATATTGGTATTAGTTGTACATTGCCACCCTACGCTAGCGTTTTTAGTGTATGTGATGGTTCCTTCAGATCCACTTGTTGCCATAGAACCAGAAGTAAATTTGAACTGAATTGCATTGGTTCCACTTACGCTTAATTCGCCAAGAGTGTTTGAGCCGGCGGATATACCGACAGCTGTGAAAACAGCCGCCTGATCTGTTGCAGAGAAGTCCCCATTTTCCTGTATATATAGTTCAGCAGGTGTCATCATCGACTTTAGTGTTGCCAGCCCAGAAGCTGCTTCGCTCTTCGCCACGTAATTTTGGTACGCAGGAACAGCGATTGCTGACAGTACACCAATGATCGCCACTACAATCATAAGCTCGATCAGAGTGAAACCACTCTGCTTGGGTTTGTTACTTGTTTTCATCCTAGTCTCCATATGCGATGAAAAATGAATGTCGCTGAGCATAGGAAGCATCTGAAAAGTGGGGAATGAGGTTGAAGAGTTTGCGCGAGTCAATTAGTAAAAGTTAATACACGTTTTCATACCCTGAACAAATGTATTCGATGGATGTCAAACTAATTGTATATATATTAACAACGAGAGAAACTGAAAAGGGAAGCCTAAGCTTCCCTTTATTGTTTGAAAAATAAGATATTTATTCCAATTTAAATGTAAGGTTATTGGAATCTCATTGAGAGGTCGAGTGCCTTTAAATGCTTGGTTAAAGCACCAACAGAAATGTAATCGACACCGGTTTCAGCAAATTCAGAAATGGTTTCAAGGGTAACGTTGCCTGAATTTTCTAGTGCAGCTCGGCCGGCGTTGATTTTAACCGCTTCACGCATCATATCGGTGGTGAAGTTATCTAGCATGATAATATCAGCACCAGCTTCAATCGCTTCTTTTAGCTCTTCTATGCTCTCGGTTTCCACTTCAACCGGTTTGCCTGGGTTGAGTTCTTTAGCAGTTTTGATGGTCTGTGAAATACCACCATTGGCGATGATATGGTTTTCTTTGATTAAGTAAGCATCAAAAACACCAATGCGGTGATTAAAGCCACCACCACAAGCAACGGCGTACTTGAGGGCACTACGAAGGCCTGGAATGGTTTTGCGAGTATCGAGTAAGCGGCAGTTAGTATGCTTGATCTTCTCTGCGTATTCGGCGGTTACTGTCGCACAACCTGATAGCGTTTGGATAAAGTTCATTGCGTTACGCTCTCCCGTCAGGAGCATACGTGCTGAACCGGATAGAGTACAAAGTACCTGATTCGGTTCTACTTTATCGCCATCTTCAACGTGCCATTCGATCGTAACTGCGCTACCGTTCTCTTGTTCAGCAAGTTGTTTGAACACTTCATCTGCCCACGCTTTGCCACAGAAAACACCATGTTCACGAGTAATAATTGTCGCAGTGTTGTTGGCACCAGCAGGGATTAGACTTGCAGTAATATCAGCGACAGGATCCAGTGTGCCACCAAGATCTTCTCTTAGGGTGTCGGCGACTGCTCGAGAAATTTCTAGAGGTAGTTGTTGCTTCAAATATTCAAGGCGCTCTTGGCTGTTATGTGTGTCTTTCATCGCAAATCTAACATCTGAATTGAAGTGGGGTGGGCATGATACGCTGACTGAACATGAAATTCAGCCCTTAAGTTCGCATTTCATTTCTAAACCGATAAAATCAAACTATTAGATCAACTCCAAACTATTAGCTCAAACTCTAGTGAAAGCCGAATATGATTGATAGCCAAGGCTGGTATAGCCACGCGCGGCATGTGCCGTCTCCCTATTTCGACCAAAGAAGTGACAACAGCGACATATCTTTGCTGGTGGTCCATAACATCAGTTTGCCTCCGGGTCAGTTTGGTGGGCCGTATATTGAGCAATTCTTTACTGGTAATCTGGACCCGAATGAACACCCTTTTTTTCAGGTAATCCATAAGATGGGTGTGTCGGCGCACTGCTTAATTCGCAGAGATGGAGAGGTAGTACAGTTTGTCCCTTTTAAGGCTCGAGCGTGGCATGCGGGGGCGTCTAGCTTTGCAGGGCGGGAGAAGTGCAATGACTACTCAATAGGCATTGAGCTGGAAGGCTGTGATTACCTTGCTTATACAGAAGAACAGTATGCTGCGTTGCAGGCACTTACTCTGCAGTTAATGGACACATTCCCAGGTATCACCGTGCCGAGAATCACAGGCCATCAATACATTGCGCCACTGAGAAAAACCGACCCTGGATTAGTCTTTGATTGGGTTAGATTCCGTCGGTCTCTAAAAAATAACGCGCTCTAGTCGTTGAAGTCAGATTGTTGGAGCCACTATGTATGAGTGGCATCATAGAAAAAGGGCTGGTATTTTCACCCCAGCCCTTTGTTATCCTTTATTGAAGCGGTCTGTTAAAGCGTTTCTTGGTATTCCACCAAAATTTGCTCTACCCAAGACGCAATGCGTTCATCGCTAAGTTCATATTGTGAATCTTCATCAAGAGCCAGACCAACAAAATGAGACTTGTCTTCTGTCAGCGCTTTCGATGCTTCGAATTCGTAGCCTTGATTTGGCCAGTAACCGATGACCTGTGCACCAATTGCGACGATTTCATCATGCAGCATCCCCATGGCATCGAGATACCACTCGCCATAGCCTTCTTGATCGCCGAGTCCGAACAAGGCGACGCACTTGCCGTTTAGAGATACGCCAGCGATTTGATCCCATATTGCGCTCCAATCTTCTTGGATTTCGCCAAAATCCCACGTAGAGATACCAAAGATCAACAGATCGTAATCACTGACTAAAGAAAGTGGACTTTCTTTAACGTTATGGATGTCGACAAGGTCTTCACCGATAATTGCGCGAATTTTTTCTGCTGCCATTTCGGTATAGCAGGTGGTTGAGCCGTAAAACAGTCCGATCTTCATAAAATTGTGATTTTTGATGGGAGATGTCGGATTCTACCCATATTCTGACGAGAATTGCAGCGCCTATAAGAGCGAAATGTGAATTTTTATAGCATTAGCGTCCACTCTCACTTAACCTGAGGACAGCTAAATAAAGAGGTTTTACCGTGTCTGAAATAATGTCAGCTGACCAAGGTATCGTTGAGCAGTTTCTTGATTCCATGTGGATGGAGCGAGGCCTATCGGAAAATACACTGGCGTCTTACCGTAACGATCTGAAAAAATTGTTGCAGTGGATGGAGCAGAATAACTATCGATTGGACTTTATCAGCTTGTCGGGATTGCAGGAATATCAAACGTGGCTGGTGGACCAAGATTACAAACAAACCTCTCGGGCTCGCATGCTGTCGGCAATTCGCCGTTTGTTCCAGTATTTGCACAGAGAAAAACTTCGAGCTGATGATCCTAGTGCACTATTGGTCAGTCCTAAGCTGCCCAAGCGTTTACCCAAAGATTTGTCGGAAGCGCAGGTGGACGCATTACTCGATGCGCCAGACCCTAACGATCCCATGGAACTAAGAGATAAAGCCATGCTTGAACTTTTGTACGCGACAGGGCTGCGCGTGACAGAATTAGTGAGCTTAACCATGGAGAACATCAGCCTACGCCAAGGTGTTGTTCGAGTAACAGGTAAAGGTGGTAAAGAAAGGTTGGTGCCAATGGGAGAGAATGCTGTTGATTGGATTGAAGCATTTCTTTCTAACGGACGAGCTGATCTGCTTGGTGATAATACATCTGACGTAGTCTTTCCGAGTAAACGCGCACGTCAAATGACAAGGCAGACGTTTTGGCATCGAATCAAGCACTATGCAGTGATCGCAGGTATCGACACAGAGTTATTATCCCCACATGTGCTGCGACACGCGTTTGCAACGCATTTATTGAACTATGGCGCAGATCTCAGAGTCGTACAGATGCTTTTAGGCCATAGTGACTTATCTACTACACAAATTTATACTCACGTCGCCACAGAAAGATTGAAACAGCTACATAGCGAGCATCATCCAAGAGCTTGATTTAAGGTGAATTTAATGAGCGTACTACGCCGACTACCACTTATTGCATTGCCACTACTGCTTGCTGCATGTAGTGAAGAAAATAAACCTGCGGAAGCCGCAGAACAACAACCTGCTCAGACTGATAATACCGCTGTTGCGAGTAAAGAAGGGCAATTGACTGGTGAAGCGAAACAATTCCAAGACAAGTTCAGCAAGCTAGGGCTTAAAGTCCTAAGCGTAAAGCCTTCGGATATTGACGGTTTGGTCGAGGTTCAAACTTCTGGAGGGGTATTATTCGCCTCACCAACTGGAGACTACTTCTTAGCCGGAACGTTGTACCACCTAAAAGAAGATGGCAGCTACGAAGATGTTTTGGCTAAACGTCAAGCGCCAATTAACGCGGAGAAAATTGCCGCTCTTAAAGATTCAACCATCGAGTTTAAGGCTGAAAACGAAAAGTATGTCGTGACGGTATTTACCGATATTACTTGTGGTTACTGCGTTCGCCTGCATGATCAAATGAGCGATTACAATAAGCTAGGCATCACGGTTAGATACATGGCATACCCAAGGCAAGGTGCAACGGGCTCTGTGGCTGAGCAGATGGCGGCAATATGGGCTGCACAAGATCCTAAGCTCGCCATGCATGATGCGAAAGTTAATCGTAAAATGCCGGAGCCAAATGGCGATCTAACACCGTTTAAGAAAACCATCGCTCAGCATTATACTCTAGGCCGTGAGTTAGGTATTAGTGGTACACCTTCCATATTCCTACCTGGTGGGGAAATGATTGGTGGTTACTTACCGCCTTCAGAACTGCTTTCTCGCCTAGAAAAATAATCAATATTGAAAAGGAGGCAGGCGTAAAGCCTGCCTTATTACTCTGTTATGATAGAAATTCAACGCCGCCCCGAACCTGATTTATCCTTACTGCCTGACTCGATAGCACCTATCTTAAAGCGCATCTATATCAACCGTGGTATTGCTTCTACCCAGCAACTAGAAACATCAGCGCGCGCTCTGCACTCTTATCAAAAGTTAGGTGGCATTGATGCCGCTGTTGTGCTGCTTTTCAATGCAATTACTGAAAACAAGCGCATTATTGTTGTCGGTGATTTTGATGCTGATGGTGCAACCAGTTCCGCGTTATCAGTGCTTGCATTAAGAATGCTTGGTAGCCATAACGTTGACTACCTGGTGCCTAACCGTTTTGAAGATGGTTATGGTTTGAGCCCTGAAGTGGTTGATCAAGCGATTGAAATCGGTGCTGAAGTCATCATGACGGTAGATAACGGAGTATCGTCGATTGACGGTGTTCGTTATGCCAAAGAGCAAGGCTTACAAGTACTTGTCACCGATCATCACTTGCCTGGACATGTGCTGCCTGATGTTGATGCAATGGTGAATCCGAATCTAGACAGCTGCGATTTTCCGTCAAAGGCATTGGCGGGAGTAGGCGTTGCATTTTATCTCATGATGGCGCTGTGTGTGCATATGAGAAAGGTTGGTTGGTTTGCCGATCAAGGTATGGCCGAGCCAAAGTTAATGGAGCTTATAGACCTTGTGGCACTCGGTACCGTAGCCGATGTCGTGCCGCTGGACGATAACAACCGAATTTTGGTTCATCAGGGCTTACAACGTATTCGCGCAGGTAAAGCCCGGCCAGGAATTCAAGCTTTGATTGAAGTAGCGAAGCGCGATGCACGCCGCTTAGTCGCTTCAGATTTTGGCTTTGCATTGGGGCCAAGAATCAATGCCGCGGGCCGATTGGATGACATGTCATTCGGTGTAGAGCTACTTATGAGTAATAACATCCATGCAGCAAGAAGAATGGCGAGTGAGCTGGATGGATTGAATCAAACGCGCAAAGAGATTGAAGAGGGTATGAAGCAAGAAGCCATGGCTTTTTGTGAACGACTCCAGTTTGGTGACAAGGACATGCCCCATGGACTTGTGCTGTTCCAACGTGATTGGCATCAAGGTGTAATCGGTATTTTAGCGTCGAGAATCAAAGAAAAATTTCATCGCCCAGTGATTGCGTTTGCCGACGGTGGTGAAGGTAGCATTAAAGGCTCTTGTCGATCGATTCCTGGTTTACATATGCGAGATGTATTGGATCGTATTGATACTCAAAATCCTGGCTTAATTGTAAAATTTGGTGGCCATGCGATGGCGGCAGGTTTGACGATAGCTGAAAACAATTTTGAACAGTTTTCTAAGCTATTTGATGCCGCCGTGAAAGAAGAGCTTGATGAAGCCGCATTAAAAGGGGTGATATTGAGTGATGGTGAACTCACGCCGGAAGAGTTTTCTATGCACACTGCAGAGTTGCTTCGCGCTGGCGGTCCATGGGGGCAGGCGTTCCCAGAGCCTATCTTCGATGGTGAGTTCAAAGTGTTGCACCAGAAATTGGTGGGGGAGAAACACCTCAAGTTAATGCTAGAGCCTCTGCATAAAGGTCACCCAACTAATATCATGATTGATGGAATCGCATTTAACGTCGATTTGCGCCGTTGGCCAGATGCGTCAGTAAAAACAGTACGCTTAGCGTACAAGTTGGATATTAACGAGTTTCGAGGTAACCAATCTTTACAATTGATGGTCGACCACCTTGAAGCGAAGTAATGGAAACTGGAGGGTGAACTAACCCATTGTTTCAAGAGCTGACCTTTGTTCCTAGTGTAAGCATTGAGTTACGAGTAGCTCAATGCTTTCTTGTTTTAGAGGGCATCTAAACTGCTCGGTACCGGTTCACATTTCCCTTCTTTTATCGACATACTCTATTCATATTTCTTTAAAAGTGCCTCGCTAAACTGTGATATCTGGCACGCTATATCCCCATCTGTTTACATTTTGTAATTGGTCAGACCATTTTTTTTGCTGTTTTAATGGCTTATTGTTATCAAAGTGTTTAAGCGTGAAGTGTTCTATGATTTGAATCAAATTTTGGCTGGACAGCGCTGTTTTAATTATGTTAATTTCTGCACCAACTTAGAATTGGTATTACCAATTGACTGCAATAGTAGAAGAACAATAAATATGGCTTATCAAAGGATTCGTCAGCCAAAACTTTCTGATGTCATAGAACAAGAATTAGAAAGGCTGATTGTGGAAGGAACATTGTCTCCGGGGCAACAACTGCCACCAGAGCGTGAGCTGGCAAAACAGTTCGATGTGTCACGTCCTTCAGTCCGAGAAGCTATCCAACGCTTAGAAGCAAAGAAACTTCTTAACCGTCGCCAAGGTGGCGGAACGTTTGTTAGTGAGAATATCTGGAAGAACTTTTCAGATCCTCTGCTAAATTTATTGTCTAGCCACTCCGAAACACAGCTTGATTTACTTGAATCTCGCCATGCGATGGAAGGGATTTCTGCGTACTTTGCAGCAATTCGTGGAACCGATGAAGACTTTGCTCGAATTCAAGCTTGCCTTGAAAAAATCGGAGTAGAGCAAACGAACAAAAATGTGGAAGCTGAAGCAGCCGCCGTGATGGAATTTCTTGTTGCCCTGACGGAAGCCGCTCATAACGTAGTTCTGCTGCACATTGTTCGTAGCTTAGCCCCTCTGCTCGAGCAAAATGTCTTACAGAATCTAAAGCTGTTACATCGCCGCGATGAAGTGGTCGAAAAAGTAAGTAAACACAGAGCTAACATGGTGGATGCCATTGTTTCGGGTCAGCCTGAAAAGGCGCGTGAAATGTGTCACTCACACTTAGCTTATATCGAAGAAACTTTGTTGGATTTGACTCGAGAAGAGTCGCGCAGAGAACGCTCTTTGCGTCGAATTCAACGAGGTAATGAGCCGCTATAGCGGCCATTACTTGTTTAACTAGATCCAACCAACAGAAGGATAGATCGCCATGTCTGATATGAAGCATGACGTAGACGCACTAGAAACTCAGGATTGGCTACAAGCCCTTGAGTCAGTTGTACGTGAAGAAGGTGTAGAACGCGCTCAGTTCCTACTAGAAACTGTTCTAGAGAAAGCTCGTTTAGATGGCGTTGATATGCCAACAGGTATCAACACTAACTACATCAACACCATTCCTGCAGCTCAAGAGCCAGCTTACCCAGGTGACGTTACTCTAGAGCGCCGTATTCGCTCAATCATTCGCTGGAACGCAATCATGATCGTATTGCGTGCATCTAAGAAAGACCTAGACCTAGGTGGTCACATGGCTTCTTACCAGTCTGCTGCTGCATTCTACGAAGTATGTTTCAACCACTTCTTCCGCGCTCCAAATGAGACGGATGGTGGCGATCTAGTTTACTACCAAGGTCATATTTCACCAGGCATCTACTCTCGTGCATTCGTTGAAGGTCGTCTAACTGAAGAGCAGCTGGACAACTTCCGTCAAGAAGTAGACGGCAAAGGTATTCCATCATACCCGCACCCTAAACTGATGCCTGAGTTCTGGCAGTTCCCAACTGTATCTATGGGTCTAGGTCCAATTTCTGCGATCTACCAAGCGCGTTTCCTTAAGTACCTAGACGGCCGTGGCATGAAAGACACGTCTGCACAGCGTGTATACGCATTCCTAGGTGACGGCGAGATGGACGAGCCTGAATCACGTGGTTCACTTTCTTTCGCTGCGCGTGAGAAACTAGACAACCTATGTTTCCTAATCAACTGTAACCTACAGCGTCTAGATGGCCCTGTAATGGGTAACGGTAGCATCATCCAAGAACTAGAAGGCCTATTCAAAGGTGCTGGTTGGAACGTTGTTAAAGTTATCTGGGGTAGCAACTGGGATTCACTACTTGCTAAAGATACGTCTGGTAAACTACTACAGCTAATGAATGAAACTGTAGATGGCGACTACCAAACATTTAAATCTAAAGATGGCGCGTACGTACGTGAGCACTTCTTTGGTAAGTACCCAGAAACAGCTGCACTAGTTGCGGACATGACTGATGACGAAATCTTCGCTCTTAAGCGTGGTGGTCACGAGTCTTCTAAGCTATATGCAGCTTACAAAAACGCGGCAGAAACTAAAGGTCGCCCAACAGTAATCCTAGCTAAGACTGTTAAAGGTTACGGCATGGGTGAAGCGGCTGAAGGTAAGAACATCGCGCACCAAGTTAAGAAGATGGATATGACTCACGTACTACACCTACGTGATCGTCTAGGTCTTCAAGACATCCTATCTGATGAGAAAGTAGCAGAACTGCCATACCTGAAACTTGAAGAAGGTACTGCAGAATACGAATACCTACACGCTCGTCGTAAAGAACTAAAAGGTTACACGCCGCAGCGTCTACCTAAGTTCACTCAAGAATTCAATACACCTGAGCTAGAAGAGTTCGCGCCGCTACTAAGCGAGCAGAAGCGTGATATCTCTACAACTATGGCTTACGTTCGTACTCTTAACATTTTGCTTAAGAACAAGAACATTGGTAAGAACATCGTTCCTATCATCTGTGACGAAGCTCGTACGTTTGGTATGGAAGGTCTATTCCGTCAGATCGGTATCTACAACCCGCACGGCCAGGAGTACACGCCAGAAGATAAAGGCATCGTTTCTTACTACAAAGAAGCTACGTCTGGTCAGGTTCTACAAGAAGGTATCAACGAGCTAGGCTCAATGGCTTCTTGGGTTGCTGCTGCAACGTCATACAGCACAAACGATCTGCCAATGATTCCGTTCTACATCTACTACTCAATGTTTGGTTTCCAACGTGTAGGTGATATGGCATGGATGGCAGGTGACCAACAAGCTCGTGGTTTCCTACTAGGTGCAACTGCAGGTCGTACAACGCTAAACGGTGAAGGCCTACAGCACGAAGATGGCCACTCGCACATCATGGCGAATACAGTACCTAACTGTATCTCTTACGACCCAACATTCGCTTACGAAGTTGCAGTAATCATGCAAGACGGTATCCGTCGCATGTACGGTGAGAACCAAGAGAACGTGTTCTACTACCTGACTGTAATGAACGAAAACTACGCAATGCCAGCAATGCCAGAAGGCGCTGAAGAAGGCATCCGTAAGGGTATCTACAAGCTTGAGTCTTACGCAGGTGACAAGTCTAAAGTTCAGCTAATGGGCTCTGGTACTATCATGAACGAAGTACGTAAAGCAGCGGCTATCCTAAGCGAAGAGTATGGCATCGCATCTGACGTGTTCTCTGTAACATCGTTCAACGAGCTAACTCGTGACGGTCAAGACGCAGAGCGTTACAACATGCTACACCCTGAAGGTGAAGCGAAAGTACCTTACATTGCACAAGTTATGGGTACTGAGCCAGCTATCGCAGCGACTGACTACATGAAGAACTACTCTGAGCAAGTTCGCGCGTTCATGCCTTCTGAGTCTTACAAAGTACTGGGTACTGATGGTTACGGCCGTTCTGACAGCCGTGAGAACCTACGTCGTCACTTCGAAGTTAATGCAGGCTACGTAGTTGTTGCAGCTCTTACTGAGCTAGCGAAGCGTGGTGATGTTGAGAAATCAGTAGTCGTTGAAGCGATTGCTAAGTTCAACATCGACACTGAAAAAACTAACCCACAATACGCTTAATACAGCGCTTAACTAGAAGGTAAATAAGCAATGGCAATCGAAATTAATGTACCTGACATCGGTGCGGATGAGGTTGAAGTTACTGAAATTCTTGTAAGCGTTGGCGACAAGGTTGAAGAAGAACAGTCTCTGATCACTGTTGAAGGCGACAAAGCTTCTATGGAAGTTCCAGCGTCTCAAGCAGGTATTGTTAAAGAAATCAAAGTAGCGGAAGGTGATTCTGTTACGACTGGTTCTCTAATCATGATTTTCGAAGCCGAGGGTGCAGCAGCTGCTGCACCTGCTCCTGCGGCAGAAGCGGCTCCAGTAGCAGCTCCAGCTCCAGCAGCAGCGGCAGAATTGAAAGAAGTTCACGTTCCAGATATCGGTGGCGACGAAGTAGAAGTTACTGAAATCATGGTTGCAGTTGGCGACAGCATCGAAGAAGAGCAATCTCTTCTAACGGTTGAAGGCGACAAAGCTTCAATGGAAGTACCTGCACCATTCGCTGGTACGCTAAAAGAGATCAAAGTAGCAGCTGGCGACAAAGTAACGACTGGCTCTCTGATCATGGTATTTGAAACTGCAGGCTCTGGCGCTCCAGCGGCACCTGCTGCAGCAGAAGCTCCAGTAGCAGCTGCTCCAGCGGCTTCAGCTGACAAAGAAGTAAACGTTCCAGATATCGGCGGTGATGAAGTTGAAGTTACTGAAGTAATGGTAGCGGTTGGCGATACAGTTGAAGAAGAGCAATCTCTAATTACTGTTGAAGGCGACAAAGCTTCAATGGAAGTTCCTGCACCATTTGCTGGTACAGTAAAAGAGATCAAGATTGCAGCTGGCGATAAAGTAACGACTGGTTCTCTAATCATGGTATTCGAAGTAGCTGGCGCAGCTCCAGCTCCTGTTGCAGCCCCTGCTCAAGCAGCGGCACCTGCGGCAGCACCAGCTCCTAAAGCTGAAGCTCCAGCGGCAGCAGCTCCAGCAACGACTGGTGATTTCCAAGAGAACAATGATTACGCTCACGCGTCTCCAGTTGTTCGTCGTCTTGCTCGTGAGTTCGGCGTTAACCTATCTAAGGTTAAAGGTACTGGTCGTAAGAGCCGTATCCTAAAAGAAGACGTTCAAGCTTACGTTAAAGATGCGCTTAAGCGTCTTGAGTCTGGCGCAGGTGCAGCAGCATCTGGTAAAGGCGACGGCGCGGCTCTTGGTCTACTACCTTGGCCAAAAGTGGACTTCAGCAAGTTCGGCGAAACTGAAGTTCAGAAGCTTTCTAAGATCAAGAAGATCTCAGGCGCTAACTTGCACCGTAACTGGGTAATGATCCCTCACGTTACACAGTGGGATAACGCAGACATCACTGAGCTAGAAGCATTCCGTAAAGAGCAGAATGCAATCGAAGCGAAGAAAGACACTGGAATGAAGATCACTCCACTAGTGTTCATCATGAAAGCTGCTGCTAAAGCACTTGAGGCGTTCCCAGCGTTCAACTCTTCTCTATCTGAAGATGGCGAAAGCATCATTCTTAAGAAATACGTGAACATCGGTATCGCAGTAGATACGCCTAACGGTCTTGTTGTTCCTGTATTCAAAGACGTGAACAAGAAAGGCATCTACGAGCTATCTGAAGAGCTAATGGCAATTTCTAAGAAAGCACGTGCTGGTAAGCTAACTGCTGGTGATATGCAAGGCGGTTGTTTCACAATCTCTAGCCTAGGTGGTATCGGTGGTACTGCGTTTACACCAATCGTAAACGCTCCAGAAGTTGGTATCCTAGGGGTGTCTAAGTCTGAAATGAAACCAGTGTGGAACGGTAAAGAGTTCGAACCACGCCTACAGCTTCCACTATCTCTTTCATACGACCACCGTGTGATCGATGGTGCTGAAGGTGCGCGTTTCATTACGTTCCTAAACGGTGCACTATCAGACATTCGTCGTCTAGTTCTTTAAGAACCATAAATTTAGAGGCGGCAGTTGCCGCCTCTACTACTAAGAATACCGACAATTCGTCGTCTCACGTTGGCAAGAAAACGTGGATTCTCAAACGAATTGTTGTCTAGCTCACAGGCTAAATTGATTTACTTTTCACTCCATTAACATCTCTGTAAACTGTTGGCGGTCTGAAAATAACTGTTTAAAACAAATCGACTTGAACAAATAAATCAATACCCACTCAGCCTGTTAGGGATAATGACTACAAGAGGTCACAATGAGCAAAGAAATTAAAGCCCAAGTTGTTGTACTTGGTTCTGGTCCTGCTGGTTACTCAGCTGCATTCCGTTGTGCAGACTTAGGTCTTGAAACTGTACTGATCGAGCGCTACAGCACCTTAGGCGGTGTATGTCTAAATGTTGGCTGTATCCCATCTAAAGCGCTTCTACACGTTTCTAAAGTAATTGAAGAAGCAAAAGCGATGGCTGATCACGGTGTCGTTTTTGGTGAGCCACAAACTGATATCAACAAGATCCGCATCTGGAAAGAGAAAGTTGTAAACCAACTGACTGGCGGTCTTGGCGGTATGGCTAAGATGCGTAACGTAACTGTAGTTAACGGCTACGGTAAGTTCACTGGTCCTAACTCTATTTTGGTTGAAGGTGAAGGCGAATCAAAAACGGTTAACTTCGATAATGCAATCGTTGCTGCGGGCTCTCGCCCAATCAAACTGCCATTCATCCCACACGAAGACCCACGTATTTGGGATTCTACAGATGCTCTAGAGCTGAAAGAAGTTCCTGGAAAACTACTTATCATGGGCGGTGGTATCATCGGTCTTGAAATGGGTACCGTTTACCAATCTCTAGGTTCTAAAGTAGATGTGGTTGAGATGTTCGACCAAGTTATCCCAGCGGCGGATAAAGATATCGTTAAAGTTTACACTAAGCGTGTGAAGAACAAGTTCAACCTAATGCTAGAAACGAAAGTGACTGCAGTTGAAGCGAAAGAAGACGGTATCTACGTATCAATGGAAGGCAAGAAAGCGCCAGCGGAAGCTGAGCGTTACGATGCGGTTCTAGTTGCTATCGGTCGTGTACCAAACGGTCAACTAATCGATGGTGAGAAAGCGGGTCTAGAAATCGACGAGCGCGGCTTCATCAACGTTGATAAGCAAATGCGTACTAATGTTCCTCATATCTTTGCAATCGGTGATATCGTTGGTCAACCAATGCTAGCGCATAAAGGTGTGCATGAAGGTCACGTAGCGGCTGAAGTTATCTCTGGTAAGAAGCACTACTTCGACCCTAAAGTTATTCCTTCAATTGCTTACACTGAGCCAGAAGTGGCATGGGTTGGTAAGACTGAGAAAGAAGCGAAAGAAGAAGGTATCAAGTACGAAGTGGCAACATTCCCATGGGCTGCTTCTGGTCGTGCAATCGCATCTGACTGTGCAGATGGTATGACTAAGCTTATCTTTGACAAAGAAACTCACCGCGTAATTGGTGGTGCTATCGTTGGTACTAACGGTGGTGAACTACTAGGTGAAATCGGTCTAGCAATCGAAATGGGTTGTGATGCTGAAGATATCGCTCTAACTATCCACGCTCACCCAACTCTACATGAGTCAGTTGGTCTAGCTGCGGAAGTATTTGAAGGTTCAATCACTGACCTTCCAAACAAGAAAGCAGTTAAGAAGAAAAAATAATTCTTCTGAAGCAAACGCTTTTTTGAATGCATAAAAAAAACCGCTGATTTATCAGCGGTTTTTTTATATCTCGTGAAAATGAATAATCAAAGCGTCAGAAGTGATTATTCACTTTCAAAGCAGGAAGTTAAGCCTCTTCGTGCTTGTAGATACACAGCATATCAAGGTAGCTGTTAATGAGTTTGTGCATTGCTGCTTCGTTCTTAACGCGGTTAGCTTGAACGAACAGTGAGTAGCATATTCCGTGGAACAGAGTCGCCAGATCTTCTGGTTCGTGTTCGTCGCATACTTCGCCACGTTCAATTGCTTTTACAAACATGTTTTTGACCAGCAATTGGTTTGTGCGGTTAGTTGAAACAAACAGTGGCCATACTTCATCGCGAGTAGAAGCACTCCACTCAAACCAAACTTTCAGCCAGTGACAGTCTTGGATCACTAGGTTGATCATTTCGTTAGTGATGTTGCTAAGGTTCTCTTTCGCGTGAAGATCAAGATCGATGTTGTCTGATAGGAAATTCGAGAATTGACGAACTACGTGGTTAAGAACATCGTCGACCAAATCTTCACGAGTAGGGAAGTAATTAAATACTGTTGCTACTGAAACTTGAGCGATTTCAGCAATGTCTGCGTGACCTCCGCGGCCAATTCCTCGTTTTGCAAATACCTCTAATGAAATTTCCATTAGCTGAAGTTTGCGCTTTTGTGGAGACAGGCGCGTGCGCGGTCTTTTAGCTATTGTGTCCATTTTATATTCCTTGCCAATTGAGTTGTTTATTTATATTTGGGTTTTACCCTGTTGATTATTTTATTATTTCTGACGCTCTATGAGTGTAATGGTGCATATGAAAGAGGTCAATGCCTGTCGGTTGTTTTATAGTCAATTGTGTTAATAAGGTTGGGTTTTAATGTGATAGTAAAACAACAACCTACTAACAACCTTAGCGGTCTGGAGGGTTTAACACAGGCTGTGAGGAGTGGTATTATGAGCGCCGAAACTAAGTAGCAGACACCGCCAAAGTGGCCGATACTGCTATAGTCACCTACTAAACGAGATTGGTATGAAGCATACAATTGAAGTGATGATTTCTGAGAAGGAAGTCCACGAACGAGTTCAAGAACTAGGTAAACAGATTACAGAGCACTACCAAGGTAGCGAAGATCTAGTCATGGTGGGTCTACTACGTGGATCTTTTGTGTTTATGGCAGATTTGGCTCGTGCGATTGAGCTTACTCACCAAGTCGATTTCATGACTGCTTCTAGCTACGGTAATACGATGGAAAGCTCTCGTGATGTACGTATTCTTAAAGATCTTGATGACGACATCAAAGGGAAAGATGTACTGCTTGTAGAAGACATTATCGACACGGGTAATACCTTGAACAAGGTCAAAGAAATTCTGAGCTTACGTGAGCCTAAATCTGTACAAATCTGTACTCTGTTGGATAAGCCATCTCGTCGTGAAGTTGACGTTGATGTTAAATGGATTGGTTTTGAAATCCCAGATGAGTTTGTTGTGGGTGTAGGTATCGACTACGCACAGAAGTACCGTCACCTTCCGTACATTGGTAAAGTGGTACCACAAGAATAAGCATTCGCTTATCCTCAGTTAAAAATAAAAAACGCCCGCAGTAGCGGGCGTTTTTTATTTGTGAATTTGTTTATTTGCTGACCTGAGTACTCAGTATTTTCGACATCGCCGCTTGATAGTTCACTTCTAATGTTTCTCGGCTGGAACAACGGACACCAAGGTCCTGTAGTTTGCCATCACCGATGCCGTAAACTACGCCGTGGATTTCGACGTCTTGTCCTCTTTCCCATGCAGTCTGCATGATGGTCGAGTTTCCTAGATTATAAACTTGCTCAGCAACGTTAATCTCACAAAGCTTGTCACCCCATTGCTCACGCGGTAATTCACCTAGCCAGTTACGGTGCTTTAAGTAAAGATCACGTATGTGCAGCAGCCAGTTATTGATAAGGCCCAATTGCGGATTATCAATTGCTGCATTAACACCACCACAGCCGTAGTGACCACATACAATAATGTGTTTTACCTTCAATACGTCTACTGCATACTGCACAACTGATAAACAGTTTAGATCGGTATGAATGACTTGGTTAGCGACGTTGCGGTGAACAAACAGTTCTCCAGAATACAGGCCTGTTAGGCGCTCTGCTGGCACGCGACTGTCGGAACATCCAATCCAAAGAAAGCCTGGGTTTTGCCCTTCTTCGAGCTTGGCAAAGTACTCTGGGCGCTCTGATTTGATAGACTCAGACCACTTAGAATTGTTTTCAAAAAGCTGTTTAATTTCCGGCATCTCAATTCCCTTCATCAACTCCGCCCACTATACACAATGTTACAATTTCAATCTCTTTAAAAGTGTGTCTAAATGCACTCATCTGACGAGTTATAGCACTTAAAATCATTGATTTAGCAGTAGTCCTGCTTTTTAGTTATAAGTAAAAACTATATAGCCGAATTTGAATATATAAACCTTTTTGTTAACATTTGATACAGTAATGTGATTTGTTTTTTTATCAGCAGGGAGCTGAATTTTGTTTGGACGTCGTTTCGCAGATTTTAATCTGAAAGGAGATGCATTTGGTGGTGTGACGACCGCTATTATCTCCTTACCTCTAGCACTTGCGTTTGGTGTTGCTTCGGGGGCAGGAGCAGAAGCCGGCCTTTGGGGCGCTATCATGGTGGGGTTGTTTGCCTCGCTGTTTGGTGGTTCTAATACTCTTATCTCTGAGCCAACAGGCCCTATGACGGTTATCATGACCGCGGTATTGACCAGCATGATGGCGAAATACCCTGAAACGGGGATGGCGATGACCTTCACTGTGGTGATGATGGCTGGTGCGTTTCAGATCCTACTGGGTACTTTAAAGCTGGGTAAGTACGTTACTTTGATGCCATACAGCGTGATTTCCGGCTTTATGTCGGGAATTGGTGTCATTTTAATCATTCTTCAGTTGTCTCCTTTATTGGGCCATGCCGCTCCAGCTGGTGGGGTTATGGGCACACTTTCAGCACTACCTGAAACTGTCGAAAACATGAAATTTAGTGAGCTGTTTCTTGGCTTACTGACTCTGGGTATCTTGTTCTTTTTCCCAAAACAATATCGAAAGTATGTACCCGCTCAGTTAGTTGCTTTGGTCGCAGTGACACTGCTGTCGGTGATAGTGTTTGACACAGAATCGATTCGTCGAATTGGTGAAATACCAGCAGGCTTACCTTCGCTTGTTGTGCCGCATATTGACCCAGCTATGTTTACTGAGATGGTAATCGATGCATTGGTGTTGGGTACATTAGGTTGTATTGATACGTTGCTAACCGCTGTTATTGGAGACTCACTGACGCGTAAAGAACACGATTCAGATAAAGAACTTCGAGGCCAGGGGCTAGCTAACATGATTTCAGGTTTGTTCGGTGCTCTTCCTGGAGCCGGCGCTACAATGGGCACAGTAACCAACATTCAGGTCGGAGCTCGCTCTCCGATGTCGGGTGTCGTGCGTGCACTGGTGTTGGCCTTGGTTGTGTTGGTTGCGGGTGGATTGACCGAACCGATCCCGATGGCGGTACTGGCTGGTATTGCGGTTTACGTCGGCTTTAACATTCTCGACTGGAGTTTTATCCAGCGCGCTCACAAAGTCAGTTTTCCGGGCATGGCGGTGATGTATGGTGTGATGTTATTAACTGTCTTCGTTGACCTTATTGTGGCTGTGGGGCTTGGGGTATTTATTTCAAACATCATCATCATCGAACGCTTGAGCCGTGAACAAGCAAGGCAAGTCAAAGCCATTAGTGATGCGGATGAAGATGATGTGCCACTTACCGATAGCGAACGCGGTTTATTGGATCAAGCCAGTGGCAAGGTCTTGTTTTTCTACTTATCAGGCCCAATGATCTTCAGTGTCTCTAAAGCGATCTCTCGTCAGCACAGCAGTATCTCAGATTATGAAGTCATGATTTTAGATCTGACTGACGTACCAATGATCGATGTTACCGTTGGTTTGGCATTAGAGAATGCAATTAAAGATGCTCAAGATGCAAATTGTGAAGTCTTTTTACTGTGCCCGAATGAGCAGACTCGTCAGCAATTGGAGAAATTCCATGTGTTGGATTTAGTGGATGATGGCAATACTTACTCATTCCGCTATGAAGCATTAAATGCGGCGCTTAAATACGTAGATACTGATGAACACCAAGTACAGGCTGTATAATCATTGATGTCTTAATGACTTCACTTGAAGCCGCTTGATTTATTCAGCGGCTTTTTTATTACCGGGTGTACGACAACCCATATCTCAATTGAGCATTTATACTTAAATATTTCCAAAAAAATCGAACTGTTGTTTGTCTTAATCGTCATTCGACGATAAACTGAATAAATAACGACTGCCTGATGAATTGAAGGTAACTAAAAGCAATGTACGCATTAGAAATAGAACTGCTTCGCAAGACCTATGCGGGTGGCTTCGAAGCATTAAAAGGGATTAGCCTTAGCGTAAAAAAAGGCGACTTCTACGCTTTACTCGGGCCAAATGGAGCGGGTAAATCTACCACCATTGGGGTGATCTCTTCGCTAGTCAATAAAACATCGGGCAAGGTTAAAGTGTTTGGTTTTGATATTGATACAGACCTCGAACTCGCCAAGCAAAACCTTGGATTAGTTCCGCAAGAATTCAATTTTAACCAGTTTGAGACGGTCGAGCAGATTGTACTGCAGCAGGCGGGTTACTACGGTGTACCTAAAGCGCTGGCAAAGGAAAGAGCTCAAAAGTATCTGACAAAACTCGATCTTTGGGAAAAACGTAGCGAACGTGCGCGAAACTTATCTGGCGGTATGAAACGCCGATTAATGATTGCGCGAGCGTTGATGCATGAACCTCAACTTTTGATCCTCGATGAGCCTACCGCTGGTGTTGATATCGAGCTGCGCCGATCGATGTGGGAGTTTCTTAAAGAAATCAACTCTGAGCAGGGCATTACAATCATTCTGACAACTCACTACCTTGAAGAGGCAGAAATGTTGTGTCGCAATATTGGCATCATCAACAAAGGTGAGCTGATTGAAAACACGACCATGAAAGATCTTTTGGGTAAGTTGCATGTAGAAACCTTCATTCTTGACCTAGAAGAAGGCAGCGTTGAGCCTCAGTTGACAGGGGTGAATAGCCAAGTCTTTGTGAATGGCTCTTTAGAGATTGAGATCGAGAAAACGCAGGGGCTGAACGCTATCTTTACTCAGTTGACCGAACAAGGCATCAAAGTGTTGTCGATGCGTAACAAAGCCAACCGCTTAGAAGAGCTGTTTGTCAGCATTGTGCGTGAAGGAGGTAAGTAAAATGTATCAGCTATATTGGACTGCCTTTGTTAGCTTGCTGACGAAAGAAGTGAACCGCTTTACACGAATTTGGGTGCAAACACTTGTACCACCAGCCATTACCATGACGCTATATTTCATCATTTTTGGCAGCTTAATAGGCTCTAGAATCGGTGAAATGAACGGCTTTAGCTATATGGAATATATCGTCCCTGGTTTGATCATGATGTCGGTGATCACCAACTCATACTCCAACGTGGCTTCCTCATTCTTTAGTGCAAAGTTCCAGAAAAATATTGAAGAGCTTTTAGTCGCGCCAGTACCTAACTATGTGATCATTTTCGGTTTTGTTATGGGAGGCGTAGTACGAGGTTTGCTCGTGGGAACGATTGTTACGTTTGTTTCGCTGTTCTTTGTCGATCTTCAAGTGGATCATTGGGGCATCATCATCGCTACGGTGTTTATGACCTCAGTTGTGTTCTCGTTAGGCGGATTGATCAATGCGGTATACGCAAAAACATTTGATGATATTTCCATCATCCCTACTTTCGTGCTGACTCCGCTGACATACCTTGGTGGTGTGTTCTACTCAATCAGCTTATTGCCTGAGTTTTGGCAAGGCGTGTCGAAAATCAACCCAATCGTCTACATGGTGAATGCGTTCCGCTATGGATTTTTAGGTGTGTCTGATGTTGGGATTGTGACGTCGTTCAGCGTGCTTGGTGCCTTCGTCGTGGCTCTATATGCGGTTGCGCACTATTTGGTAACTCGAGGCATTGGGCTGAGAAGTTAATGCTTAGGGTCAATAGACCCTAGCTTGAGCTGAGCATAAAAAGAAAAGGGTTGGCATGTGCCAACCCTTTATTGTATTTGCTAGTCCCGTTATTCAGCTTCAGCTGAAGATTCGGTGTTTTCTTCTTCTTTGCTTTCTACTACGAGTTCAACAGTTTGGTTATCAATCAAACGTGCTTGGCCCAAGAACGCAGACATTAGAATAACCGCCTGAGTAGATTCAGAGGTAATAGCTTGCAGAGTGCGCGCATCACGAATAAAGATTTCATCCGGCTGTAGGCCTGCGGCTCGTAGCTGGTCACTCGCATCTTCAATGATGGATGCATAGTCATCACGGCCACCACGCATTGCACTGTTTATCCAACGCATCGTACGTGCTAATACAGGGGCACGCTGCCGCTCATCCATGGTCAGTAGGCCATTGCGAGAGCTCATTGCTAGGCCATCCATCTCGCGTACTGTTGGAACGCCGATGATTTCAATATCCATTGCAAGATCGATGGTCATCTGACGAATGACAGCCAACTGCTGGAAATCTTTTTCACCAAAGCACGCTACGTCTGGCTGAACAATGTTAAACAGCTTAGTGACGATAGTTGCTACACCTCGGAAATGTCCTGGGCGAGAAGCGCCTTCCAGCATATGTGACAAACCTGGTACTTCAACGAAAGTCTGTTTATCTAGGCCGTCTGGGTACATAACTTCAGGCGTTGGAGTGAAAACAAGCTCAACCGCTTCTGCATTCAGTTTGCTCAGGTCGTCTTCGAGTGTTCTCGGGTAGTTGTTTAGATCGTCTGCGCGCTCAAATTGCATAGGGTTGACGAAGATACTAACCACAACCACATCGGCATTTTCTCGAGCCTTGCGAACGAGCGTTAGGTGGCCTTCGTGTAGGTTGCCCATTGTAGGGACAAACGCGATTTTTCGGCCTTCACGCTTTAGCTGCTTGATTTGTTCACGCAGCGCAGAGATATCTGCGAAAGTTTGCATAACTTACCCTCTAGGCAATCGTATGAGCTTCGTCTGGGAAGGTTGCGTCTTGAACTTGTTCAATGTATTTCGCAACCGCTGACTGCATATCGCCAGTCTCAGCCAGAAAGTTTTTAGAGAATTTTGGCATATAGGTCGCTGAAATGCCGAACATATCGTGCATCACTAGGATTTGGCCATCGGTCTCGTTGCCTGCTCCGATACCGATTACCGGCACGTCTAGCACTTCGGTGATACGTTTTGCCAAGCTAGATGGTACACACTCTAAAAGTATGATTTGAGCGCCAGCTTCTTGTAATGCCAGCGCATCTTTAACCATCTTATCTGCTTTTTCTTGATCACGGCCTTGCACTTTATAGCCGCCAAAAATATTTACTGATTGAGGGGTTAGGCCTAAGTGAGCACATACAGGAACTGCTCGTTCGGTCAGCATTTTGATGGTATCAACTAGCCATTCACCACCCTCGATTTTTACCATGTTCGCGCCTGCTTGCATAAGCTTAGCCGCATTTTCGCAGGCTTGTGCAGGTGTCGCGTAGCTCATAAATGGCATGTCAGCCATCAATAAGCAGTTTGGGCTACCGGCACGTACACAGCGCGTATGGTAAGCCATTTCTTCTACCGTAACTGGCAAAGTGTCTGGGCGACCTTGCAGTACCATGCCTAATGAATCACCGACTAGCAGTACTGGCATATTTTGGCTTTCGAAAAGTTGAGCGAAGCTCGCATCGTAAGCAGTAGAAGTGGCAAATTTACGACCTTCTTGTTTCCACTTAATCAGGTCGTTGATGGTAATTTTTTTCATTGGATTTCCTTACTAGGAGAGTTGGCTATGATTGCCAAGTGCTGAGTCCGTTTCTGTCTACTTGCTTTAGTAGCTCTCGCAGCTCAGTCCCATCAGGGAGTTGTAAATTTGGCGCGATTTCCGCGAGCGGGTAGAGTACGAACTCTCTTTCCTTCATTCCATAGTGAGGAACGGTTAGGCGCTCGGAATCGATCACCTCATTGCCGTATAGGATGATATCGAGGTCGAGCGTTCTTGGCCCCCATCGTTCATCTTTACGGACGCGCCCTTGCTCTTGCTCGATAGTCTGAGTGTTATCGAGTAGTTCAAGTGGTGCTAATTCGGTTTTGATGGCCACTACCGCATTAATGTAGTCGGGTTGGTCTTGTGGCCCCATTGGAGTGCTACTGTACAGCATGGAAGCTTGTAGAAACTCTGATCTCGGTAGGCTTTTTAGCGCTTCAATCGCGTTATTCGCTTGAGTGACGGGATCGGCGAGATTACTGCCGACCGCAATGTATGCTGTGATCATTATTCCGCTTTGCTCTTCTTGTTGCGATACGTTTTTCGGCGGCGATGAGTTGGCTTTGATGCTCCGCCATCTAGATCTGCGACCATAGCTTGGCGCATATTGCGGCCTGCATTTTGGAAAGTCGCCCACCATTTGGCTAGCTGTGCTGTTTCTTCACCCTCTACTTCGCCGCGCATTTCTAAGAAATCGAAGCCCGCACGGAACTTGTTAAGTTCCATTAAGCGGAATGCACGTTTACCGTTACGTCTAGGGAGACGAAGTTGCAGCTGCCAAATCTCACGAATAGTCGCTGTGTGACGGCGTGGAATCGCAATCGTACGCACTTGGTCATCCAGAACATAGTTACTGGCTTCCATGATGGCGTCGTAGTATGACAACTTACGTGTTTCCATCAGTTGCTTAGCTTTTTCTTGTAACGGGTACCACAGCATAGCTGCGAACATGAAAGCAGGATTAATACGTTTGCCTTCTTCGATGCGGATATCCGTCGAATCCAGCACTAAGTCAAGCATCTGCTCAGTTGGTGAGGAGTAATCTTCGGTGAAGTGCTCAGCGATTACAGGGAATAGCTGCTGGAACAAGTTGTATTCACGCATTAGGTGGTAGGTTTCAAGCCCACACCCAGATTGTAGGAGCTTTAGTGACTCTTCATAGAGACGTGCCGCAGGAATGTCTTGCAACAATGGCGCTAAGTGCTCGATAGGATCGGCGGTGTCTTCTTCGATATCAAAATCGAGTTTTGCTGCAAATCGAATCGCACGTAGCATCCGTACCGGGTCTTCACGGTAGCGAGTTTCCGGATCACCGATTAAGCGAATCAGTTTATCTTCTAAATCTTCAATGCCGCCCGCATAATCATGGATGCTGTAGTCGCCAATGCTGTAGTACATGGCATTAATACTGAAGTCACGGCGCTCAGCATCTTCATCGATGGTGCCATAGACGTTATCTCGTAGCAGCATGCCTTCTTTTGACTGCGCTGATACATTCTTACTTGGCTCTTGGTGGTGACCGCGGAAAGTAGCGACTTCGATAATATCGCGGCCAAACATAATATGCGCTAGGCGGAAACGGCGGCCAATGAGGCGGCAGTTTCTAAACAAGTGCTTGATTTGCTCAGGTGTCGCATTTGTCGCGATATCAAAATCTTTTGGTGATTGTTCTAACAGCAAATCACGTACGCCGCCGCCTACTAGGTAAGCGTCAAAACCTGCTCCATGGAGTCGGTATAGCACCTTCAACGCATTATCGCTGATTTGCTTGCGCGAAATATTGTGCTCTTGACGAGTGATAATATTCAGTGCGAGTTCTGGGTATTGGCTTGGTGTATAGTCGTCTTTAGTCATGTGTGCATCTGGCAATTTGGCATTAGCCAAGCTTGCTTTAATTTGGTTATCGTCGCCCAAACAGGCCTAATTTGCGGCTAATGATAGCCTACGTAGCGCCATTTGAGAATCTTGGTGTGATCTCGATCGATGGCGGCAACTGATTAAGCTGCCAATGTCGAGTTCCCCAGTGAATGATTTCATCTAAATCTGCCGCTCTAACGCTCGTATTGAGCTTAAAGCCTAAGAACGCCATTGCGTCGAGCAATGCAGGTTTTGGATTGCTAATATCAATCGCCGGCGCATGGTTCTGTTTCGACAGTTTGTTGCCGTTATCGTCTATTGCTAAAGGGAGGTGAAGGTAACTCACTTCTGGTGTCCCTAACGATCGATACAAGCTGATTTGTCTGCCTGTTGGTTCTATAAGGTCTGCACCGCGAACCACTTGCGTCACGTTTTGGTCTATGTCATCCAATACTACCGCAAGGTTGTAAGCAAATAAGCCATCACGGCGCTTTATAATAAAATCTTCATGCGCTAAAGCGCTTGGAATCGTCATGGAGCCATGCTTGATATCGAGAAACGATTCGATAGGGTGCTCGACCCTGAGTCGAACTGCGCAGTCGGTTGAGTTCTCAAGCTGCTTACTTCGGCAGGTTCCTTGATAGTAGCCACCTGCGAGTTTGATTTGCTTTCGAGTACATTGGCAGTAATAAGCCAAGCCTGATTCGAGCCATTGAGCAATTTGACGCTGATAAAGCGAGTGGCGCTGACTTTGGTATACCACTTCATCATCCCAATGAAGGCCATAAGCACGCAGTGTCTGTAAGATTAGCTCTGCAGCCCCGGGCATTTCACGAGGTGGATCGAGGTCTTCGATTCTAACTAACCACTTACCTTGTTGCGACTTCGCTTGAAAATAGCTACCTAGAGCGGCAACCAAAGAGCCGAAATGTAGTGGGCCTGAAGGCGACGGCGCAAAGCGGCCAACGTAACTCATGGTGTAACAACCTCACATACCATTTCCAATGATGAATACTCTATAAGAGCAGTGTTCATTGGGGATGGCACAAAAACAACAAAAAGGGAGCATAAGCTCCCTTTCTCAACAATCGCTCGGATTAACCTTGCATCTGTTTCTCTTTGATTTCTGCAAGTGTCTTACAGTCGATACAAAGGTCAGCGGTTGGGCGAGCTTCTAGGCGACGGATACCAATCTCAACGCCACATGACTCACAAAAGCCGAAGTCATCTTCTTCGATTTTTGTTAGCGTTTTCTCGATCTTCTTGATCAGACGACGCTCACGGTCACGGTTACGTAGCTCTAAGCTGAATTCTTCTTCTTGCGAAGCGCGGTCTACTGGATCTGGAAAGTTTGCCGCTTCGTCCTGCATATGGTGAACGGTGCGATCAACTTCTTCCCTGAGCTGGTTACGCCAAGCTTCTAAAATCTTTGTAAAATGATCCGTTTGCTCTGGTGACATGTATTCTTCACCAGCTTTTTCTTGATACGGTTCAACACCTGCGATGGCTAGGATGCCTAGCGCTTTTTTCTTCGATTCTGGCATGCAGCATCTCCTACTAACACCTAGTCAACTGCTTGAGCAGTTAATTTGAGGCGGGTATCTATAGCAAAAAGAACTTAGTGAGGCAAATTCTGAATTGCAAACTTATTGTCAATGTGAAGGTGACATCATTTTTCGCTAGTTATTGATAAATTTAACAGCTGAAACGAGTTTGATTTCAGATTCGGAAAGTTCTGCTTTGTAGCACAGGACTTCCACCCCTTGTTCTTGTGCGATTTTCAGTAAATTTGAATATTTGGCGTCTATATGGTGTGCAGCGGAAACTTTTTCAATCCCTGTATGCAAAACAGTAAATAAAAGTACGGCTCTGCTTCCATTATTCGCCATCTCAGTGAGCTCTCTAAGATGCTTTTGACCGCGAGTGGTGACGGCATCCGGAAAATAGCCCTGTCCGTTGTTATCTTCATCCAATAAGGTGACGCTTTTCACTTCTATATAGCAGTTTGGTTTAGTTTCTGAATTGAGCAAGATATCAATCCGACTATTTTCATTGCCATATTTTACTTCAGTTTGAAGTTGGTCATATCCTGCAAGCTCAGTAATAGTGCCGTTTTCAATCGCTTCGACTGCTAACTGGTTCGCTCTCGCAGTGTTGACACAGATACTATGTCCCTGTTGAGTCTGACTGATCTCCCAACTGTTGGGGTACTTTCTTTTCGGATTATCGGATGTGGAATACCAAACGGTGTTACCCGGTTCAGCGCAACCAGTCATGGCGCCAGTGTTGGCACAGTGAATGGTACGGATTGAGCCGTCGGCCAGTTCGATATCGGTAAGAAAGCGTTTATAGCGTTTTATTAGTTTGGCGGATTCTAAAGATGGATTGAACTGCATTTATCTACTGTTTTTATGTACAATACTTTTCAGTATTACACCACAAGGTTTTTGCTTTGTCACAATTGACCTCACAGCAATCGATTTTATCAGACAGCCAAGATGCATTACCGATTCAGTCGGTTATCTCACAATTGCTCTCTAGCGTACAAAATTCCAACCAAGTGATTCTCAAAGCGGCACCGGGGGCGGGTAAGTCGACCTATTTTCCTTTGCAACTGGTGAAAAATCAGTGTGTCGCGGGAAAAATTATCATGCTAGAGCCACGTCGTTTGGCTGCTCGAAACATTGCACAGTATCTGGCTGCTCAATTAGGGGAAAAGGTCGGTGAGCGTGTGGGCTATCGAGTGAGAGGGGACACCAAAGCAGGTCCAAACACGCAGCTCGAAATTGTGACTGAGGGAATCATGACCCGAATGATTCAAGATGATCCTGAGCTAACTGGGGTTGATTTACTGATCTTTGATGAATTTCATGAACGTAGTATCCATGCTGATACGGCATTGGCGTTGAGCCTAGAGATCCAAACCGCGTTGCGTGAAGAGTTAAAGTTGGTAGTGATGTCTGCCACTTTGGACAACGAAGCCCTTCAAGCACTGTTACCCGATGCTAAATACATAGAGTCTCATGGACGCGCTTTTGCTGTGGCGCAAAGATATCAACCTTTGAAGCCGAACGAATATCTGCCACAAGCAATGGCTAATCAAATTGAATTTTTGATGGCGAATGAGCCTGGCTCTTTATTGGCGTTTTTGCCGGGAGTTGCGGCGATAAAACAAGTTGAAGAAAAACTCTCTCACTTGAAGAACCAGTATGAAATTTGCCCTTTGTACGGTCAGTTGAACTTTTCTCAGCAGCAAAAAGCCATTGCTCCTGCGGAGCCGGGGCAGCGTAAAGTCGTGCTGGCGACAAACATTGCTGAAACCTCACTAACGATTGAAGGTATTCGTATAGTTGTGGATAGCGGGCTCGAACGAGTCGCTCGATTTGACCTGAAAACCGGTGTGACTAAGCTTGAGCAAGTTAAAATTGCCCAATCTTCTGCTGAGCAACGCGCGGGGCGTGCTGGCCGTTTGGAAGAAGGGATCTGCGTACGGCTGTATTCTGAATCCTCATTGTTTCAACAACCCAAAGTACCAGAAGCTGAAATCCTGCATTCTGATTTGTCTCCTCTTGCGATGGAGCTTGCCCAGTGGGGTACTCGAGATCCTGCGGAATTGTCATGGTTAGATACGCCAGCAAAAGCATCCATGTCTCAAGCGAAACAATTGCTTAAACGGTTGAGCCTGATGGATGAAAACGATCAACTCACGTCGCTGGGGCAGCAAGCACATACTCTTGGTGTCGAGCCGCGGCTGGCCAGTATGCTGACAATATCTGCTCAAATGAGTGAACAAGATACAGGCTTGGTGAGCAATGCCTTGCTTGTTGCTGCGTTAAGTGAAGAACCTGAGCGCCAAGTCAGTGATTTGTTGCAAAGCGTGCATCGTTTTAATGTTGGTAAACACAGTAAACAATCGGTTATAGCGCAGCGGATTAAAAACTTGTCGTCCAAGCTTGCGGTCAAATTTCAAAATGCGTCGATCTGCGACGATTCCATTTCGGTAGTCGCAGCTCTCGCTTTCCCAGATCGTATTGCACAGTTGCGTTCTAACTCCGGGGGGCAGTATTTATTGGCGAATGGCCATGGCGCACAACTACGCGATGAAGATGCCCTGTTTGGCAACGACTACTTAATCACGATTGATTTGTTGCGCTCAGGGCAGCAATCGAGTTTTATTCAGCTAGCAAGTCCTATTGATATTCACTATGTGAAAGACAAACTTCCCAAACTATTCAAACAAACGGAATGTGTAGACTGGGATGAATCGAGAGGGCGATTGGTAGCCGAACAGCAGCTGCGCATCGGTCGGTTAGTCATTGAACGAAAAGCACTGCCAGAACCGAGCTCAGAAAAAATGACGCAAGCTTTACTTAGCTATGTTCGTCGTAAGGGGCTTTCAGTATTAAATTGGAGCGTGTCGTCTCAGGAGCTTTTACAACGGATTCGTTGCGCAATTGATTGGCTTCCTGAACAAGAGTGGCCTGCTATGGATGATCAATCTTTACTAGATGAACTAGAGCTTTGGATTGAGCCTTATATGCAAGGCGTCAATTCAGCGAAAGCACTGAAGAATATTTCGCTAGAGCAGGCTTTGTTGGCTCGGCTTGGTTGGCCTCTGAATCAAGACATAGACAAATGGTTACCAACACATCATGTCGTTCCTACCGGAAGCAAAAAAAAGATCTGTTATCAACAAGGCTCAGAGCCAATGCTATCGGTGAGAATGCAAGAAATGTTTGGGGAACAAGAGTCACCTGCCGTTGCGTTAGGTAAAGTTAAATTGGTGGTGGAGTTGCTCTCTCCAGCACAGCGGCCGCTACAAGTGACTAAAGATTTAGCCGGATTTTGGCAGGGTGCTTATCGTGAAGTACAAAAAGAAATGAAAGGTCGTTACCCCAAACATGTTTGGCCAGATGATCCGGCAAACCATGTAGCAACGACTAAAACAAAGCGACAGCTAGATAAATGACAACGAAGAAAAAGCCTGAAGGCAAAACAAGTAGCAAGAAGACTACAACACGTAAAACCACGGCAGCGCGAAAGCCTGCCAAGCGTAAAACTACCCGAACGAAAAAAACGGCTAAATCAGGAAAGCGCACTTGGCTCAAAGTACTTTGGAGCATTGGCTGGAAAGTCGGTGTGGCCAGTATTGCCATCTTACTGTTTATTGGAATTTATTTAGACAGTGTGGTGAAGCAGCGCTTTGAAGGGCAATTGTTTGATTTACCAACTGTGGTATACGCAAGAATTTTAAATTTAGCGCCTGGCGATAACATCACTATTCAAGAAGTACGCAATGAACTGGATGTACTTAATTATCGTAAGGTAAGGCAGCCTCGTTATGCTGGCGAGTACTCTTCGTCTTCCACTAAGATAGAAATGATCCGCCGTCCATTTGAGTTTTCAGATGGACCAGAGCCCGATCGTCACGTCATGCTTCACTTCGACAGTAGTGGGTTGCAGCGTATTCAGTCGCTAGAGCAGCAAGGCGACTTAGGCTACTTACGCGTTGAGCCTAAGATGCTAGGGATGCTGGAAAAAAACAGCGATGAGCAGCGTTTATTCCTACGTCGTGACCAGTTCCCTGAAGTGATGGTTGATGCTCTGCTTGCCACTGAAGATAGAAACTTTTATCAGCATGATGGTGTGTCACCACTAGCAATAGCACGCGCGATGATAGTGAATGTCAAAGCTGGACGCACAGTGCAGGGCGGTAGCACGCTGACGCAGCAGTTGGCGAAGAACCTATTCTTATCCAGTGACCGCACTTTATGGCGCAAGGTGAGAGAAGCGTATATCGCGATTATTTTGGATTATCGTTACAGCAAAGACCGAATTCTGGAAGCTTATCTCAACGAAGTTTATTTGGGTCAAAGTGGTGGCGAAGCCATTCATGGCTTTGGCTTGGCCGCTAGGCTCTATTTTGGTCAGCCAATTCAAGAGCTGCGTATTGATCAATTGGCTTTGCTAGTCGGTATGGTGAAAGGTCCGTCTTACTACAATCCAGTGCGCTCCCCAGAGCGCGCTAAGCAGCGTCGCGATCTCGTACTGCGTTTGATGATGCAGCAACATACGTTGACAGCAAGTGAGTTTGAGCAAGCGGCCAGTAGGCCTCTTGATATTCAAGCCAACCCTAAAATTGCTAGCCGACAACCGGCCTATTTCCAGCAGTTGAAAATAGAGCTCCGGGAGAAGGTTGGTGATGTGTTCCAATCTGATACCGGCTTAAGAGTATTCACTTCATTAGACCCGGTTTCTCAAGAAAAGCTTGAACAAGCGATCGACCGTAAAATACCAAGCCTTGCAAAAATCGCAGGCAAAGATCTCGAAGCGGCTGCGGTAGCAGTAGACAGACACAGTGGTGAGATTCGAGCGATGGTTGGTGGAAAGCGCACTGGCTATGATGGCTTCAACCGCGCTCTGAATGCGAGTCGACAGATAGGCTCATTGGCGAAACCGGCGGTTTACTTGACGGCATTGCAGAAGCCAGACGAATACACTCTTGCTTCTACCTTGCAAGATAAGCCGATTAGCCTAAAAGGCAGTAAAGGCAATGTGTGGTCTCCGAGAAATTACGATAGAAAATTCCGTGGTGATGTGCCTTTGTATATGGCTTTGGCTAAATCTTTAAATGTGCCGACTGTCCAACTGGGGATGAAGCTTGGTATCCCAAGTGTGGTTAAGACGTTTGAGCGTTTAGGGGTGGATGGCTCAGAAATTAGGCCAGTCCCATCGATGTTCCTCGGCTCGTTTACTCTAACGCCATTCCAAGTAGCACAGATGTATCAAACATTGACCAACTCTGGCAAAAAGGCGGAGCTGTCTGCATTACGTTCAGTGCTCGATATCGAAGGGAGTGTGCTGTATGAGTCTATTCCAAGAGTCTCGCAATCTGTTGACCAGCAGGCGGCATGGTTGACGACTTACGCGATGAAGCGTGGTGTATTAGAAGGGACAGGTCGCTATCTCAATAGCCAGTTTGCTTGGGCTGCCTTAGCTGGCAAAACTGGAACCAGTAACGACACACGAGACAGTTGGTTCGTTGGGGTCGATGGTCGTGAGGTGACCACCATTTGGTTAGGCAGAGATGACAACAAGCCTACCAAGTTAACGGGCTCTAGTGGGGCGTTGAGAGTCTACGCGGAATACCTTAAACATCGAATCCCAGAGAGACTTACCCTGCCATGGCCAAGTCAGATTACGACGCTAGGCTTTGAAAAAACTGCGCAAGGCGATCTAAGGTTAGATTGCTCAAACCAATTTAAACTACCAGTGTGGGATAAAAGTGGTGCGCTTAAGAAAAGCTGTGATGAACAACCTGCTACTTGGATAAAAAAGATATTCAGTTGGTAGAGTATTCAGTAATATTGAATGAGATACTTTAAAAGGAATTATAACTGCTCGTGATACATTCTTTGTTTACTCGACTTGCCATTTTTGCGTGTGCAGTTTCAACCGTTGCTCATGCCGAACAAGTGAACTCAACGGATAAAGAGCGACCGAAAGTCGCTGTTGTTTTAGCTGGTGGAGGCGCCAAAGGTGCAGCTCACATAGGTGTGCTGAAGGCGTTAGAAGAACTACGAATACCAGTCGATATTATTACTGGCACCAGTATGGGTGCTTATGTTGGTGGCTTATATGCGACAGGCATGAGCGCCGATGAAATCGAGAGTTTTATTTATTCGGTAGAGTGGAATGACGGTTACCGCGATCGAGTGAGCCGTAGCGACCGCCGAGTCAGAGACAAAGAGTACGAAGACAGGTATCAAATCAACACCGATCTCGGATTAAGCTGGGGTGAGATGCGTGCACCTAAAGGTGTTGTGCAAGGGCAAAATATGTTGCGCATTTTGCGTGAGACTTCTGGAAATCTGCCTGCATTAGAATCTTTCGACGAGCTCGCGATTCCTTATCGTTCGGTCGCGACCGATATCATTGACTTAAAGCCAGTCGTATTGGGGAAAGGGCATTTAGTTGATGCCATGATGGCCAGTATGTCAGTCCCTGGCGCTTTACCGCCTTATGAAATTGACGGCCAACTTCTTGTGGATGGCGGCGTCACCAACAATATGCCTGTCGACGTTGCTCGTGAACTTGGTGCAGACATCATCATCGCCGTTGATATCAGTAGTGACTACAAAGACGAAGAAGAATTTACCACTTACCTAACAGTCGCAAATCAGCTTTCAAACTATCTAGTTCGCCGCAGTACTCAGCAACAAGCAGAAACCTTGACCGACAAAGATGTGTACTTGCACCCTGATGTTGGTGGTATGCAGACTACTGAGTTTGCCAAGATGCCCGACGCGTACAAAGAAGGTGTTGAAATTGCGATGGAGCAGCAAGAGCGACTAGCTCAACTCTCCGTTTCGAGCAAAGAGTACCAACGTTATGTTGAAGCTAAGCAGCAAGCACGCAAAAAGCTCACATACGGGGACGAAGTAGTTGTCGACCAAGTCGTGATTAACAACAACACCCACTATAGTGATGAACTGCTCGCGCAACGCCTTAATTTGCAAGCGGGCAAAAGGCACACCACCGAAGAGATCGAGAAAAGCGTCCAAAGCTTATATGCACTCGATCGTTTTGAGTTGATTACTTACGAATATGCTCAGGACGAAGAAGGTAATAACCAGCTAGTTGTCGATGTAAACGAAAAATCTTGGGGGCCTAATTACGTCAACTTCCGTTTCTTCCTAGAAGATGATTTTAGTACCGATAGTCAGTACTCGATTGGTATATCGACCAATTTTACTGACCTCAATGACAATGGGGCGGAGCTACGTACCAATTTGGATATGGGTACAGACAAGCTGATTGAAGCCCAACTGTACTCTCCTTTACTTTCTAGCCAAAAAGCCTTCACCACGCTAGGCATTAAGTACAGTAATGATAAGCGAAATGCACCAATAGGCGGATTTGAAGATACCAGTTTAGAAGCGACTAAAGACTACTTACCTGTGACTTACACCGAGTGGGGAGCAGAGTTTGCGTTGGGTTACCAAAATGCGCTTTGGAATGAGCTGAAATTGGGGGTTCGCTATGTAGATGGTGAGGCGGAGCTCTCTAGCTTACCGTCTTATCTAGATATGGAGTACAAGCGAATCGGCGGCTTTACCAGTTTCCGAATCGATACTCTGAACGATTTTAGCCTTCCAACTCGCGGCATCTATCTCAACCTCGAATACATGGTTTCCCATGACACAGTGGATGGCAGCACCGCGGGGATTAGTGCTGAAGAATCAGAAGATACTGTGCACGAAATCAGTGCTCGATTCATTGGTGCCAAGAGTATTAAACGCCATACTTTGGTCGCAAATTTAGATTATGGCGTCGTACAGAGCAAGAACTCCTCTGTGCCGATCAATCCGAAAGAAATCGGCGGCTTCTTGAACCTTTCTGGCATTCCTAGAAATAGCTTAATTGGTCAGAATAAGGTGTTTAGTAGCTTAATGTACCGATACCGTTGGTTTGATAATGATTTCGGTATATTTACCTCACCATTTTACGTCGGTACCTCGATTGAATATGGTGGTGTGTGGTCTGATCCTGATATCGACCTCAATGAAGCGCCATTGTATTTGGCGGGTTCGGTGTTTGCTGGGGTAGATTCACCAGTTGGACCTATCATGCTAGGTTATGGCCGTACCGAAGATAATTTTAGCTCAGTATATTTAATTATTGGAACGACGTTTAAGTAGCAAATTTGTCGACTTTATAGTGAAAAATAGTGGGACTTTAGTCTTAAGTTGCTATGTTGGTCAAAATGATAAGATTTTAATTTTAAGTTAAATTTGCTATTCTGCGTTCCACAGTTTGGCCTCTCTGGCGCTGTTTCTCAGTCTAATTGAATGAAAACGCTGGCAATGGAGAGCCAAGTTTCCAAGGATGTTCACTCCTTTCTTTTTATAAAAGCTATTAGAAAAGGAGGAACCGCAATGAGAGGAAAAAGTCGTGCTTGAAGCCTACCGTAAACACGTCGAAGAGCGTGCTGCCGAGGGAGTTGTTCCTAAGCCCCTTGATGCTGAGCAAGTCGCTGGACTTGTTGAGTTACTGAAAAATCCCCCTCAAGGTGAAGAAGAGTTTATTCTTGACCTTCTAGAAAATAGAATTCCACCTGGTGTAGATGAAGCTGCTTACGTTAAAGCTGGCTTTTTAACAGCTATCACTAAAGGTGAAGTTGAATCACCACTAGTAAGTCGCGCGAAAGCTGCTGAACTTCTAGGCACAATGCAAGGTGGTTACAACATTGAATCACTGATTGCACTACTTGAAGATGCAGAGCTCGCACCAATTGCGGTGAAAGCGCTGTCTCACACTCTACTGATGTTTGATGCGTTCTACGACGTTGAAGAAAAAGCGAAAGCAGGCAATGCCGCAGCTCAGCAGGTACTTCAATCTTGGGCTGATGCTGATTGGTTCACGTCGAAAGAAAAAGTGGCTGAAAAAATCACAGTTAAAGTATTCAAAGTTACCGGTGAAACCAACACCGATGACCTATCTCCAGCCCCAGATGCATGGTCTCGCCCAGATATCCCAGTGCATGCGAAAGCGATGCTAAAAATGGAGCGTGACGGTATTAATCCGGATCAGCCTGGTAGTGTTGGCCCTATTAACCAAATCGAAGAACTGCAAAAAGACGGTATTCAGCTTGCTTACGTAGGTGACGTTGTTGGTACAGGTTCTTCACGTAAGTCTGCGACAAACTCAGTACTTTGGTTTATGGGCGAAGATATCCCATACGTACCAAACAAACGCACTGGTGGCGTTTGTTTAGGTGGTAAGATCGCGCCAATCTTCTACAACACAATGGAAGATTCAGGCGCATTACCGATTGAGCTCGACGTACAACAAATGAATATGGGCGATGTTATCGATATTTTCCCGTATGAAGGTGTAGTGCGTAAGAATGGTGCTGAAATCTCTAGCTTTGAGTTAAGTAAAGTACTACTTGATGAAGTTCGTGCAGGTGGTCGTATTCCACTGATCATTGGTCGTGGTCTAACAAGCCGTGCTCGTACTTCTCTAGGTCTAGAAGAAACAGATTTGTTTGCTAAGCCAGTTGACCCTTCTGCATCTGACAAAGGCTACACGCTAGCTCAGAAGATGGTGGGTAAAGCATGTGGCGTTGAAGGCGTACGTGCTGGTCAGTACTGTGAGCCTAAGATGACAACTGTAGGTTCTCAGGACACCACAGGCCCAATGACTCGTGACGAGCTGAAAGATCTTGCGTGTCTTGGTTTCTCGGCAGACCTTGTGATGCAGTCTTTCTGTCACACATCTGCGTATCCGAAACCAGTTGATGTTAACACTCACCATACGTTGCCAGATTTCATCATGAACCGCGCAGGTGTTTCATTACGCCCAGGTGATGGTGTTATCCACTCATGGCTAAACCGTATGCTTCTACCTGACACCGTAGGTACTGGTGGTGATTCTCATACTCGCTTCCCTCTAGGTATTTCTTTCCCAGCAGGCTCAGGCCTAGTCGCATTTGCTGCTGCAACAGGTGTTATGCCTCTTGATATGCCAGAATCAATCTTGGTTCGCTTTAAAGGTGAAATGAAGCCAGGTATTACGCTTCGTGACCTAGTGCATGCCATCCCTTACTACGGTATTAAGCAAGGTCTACTGACTGTAGAGAAAGCAGGTAAGATCAATGAGTTCTCTGGTCGTGTACTTGAAATCGAAGGTGTTGAACACCTATCAGTAGAGCAGGCGTTTGAATTATCAGATGCTTCTGCTGAGCGTTCAGCTGCTGGTTGTACGGTTAAGCTTTCTCAAGAGTCTATCGAAGAGTACTTGAACTCTAACATCGTAATGCTGAAGTGGATGATCGCTGAAGGTTACGGTGACGTGCGTACTATTGAGCGTCGTATTACAGCGATGGAAGAGTGGCTAGCAAACCCAGAGCTACTGTCTGCTGACGCTGATGCAGAATACGCTCACGTAATTGAGATTGACCTAGCAGAAATCGATCAGCCAATACTATGTGCTCCGAACGACCCTGATGACGCTCGTCTTCTGTCTGATGTTCAAGGTACAGAAATCCAAGAAGTATTCATCGGTTCTTGTATGACCAACATTGGTCACTTCCGTGCCGCAGGTAAGATGCTTGAAGAGTTTAACGGCTCATTGAGCACCCGCCTATGGGTAGCTCCACCGACGAAGATGGATAAAGACCAACTTACCGAAGAAGGCTACTACGGCATCTTTGGTCGTGCAGGGGTTCGTATCGAAACTCCAGGTTGTTCTCTATGTATGGGTAACCAAGCGCGTGTTGCTGATAAAGCGACAGTAATGTCTACTTCTACGCGTAACTTCCCTAACCGTTTAGGTACAGGTGCGAACGTTTACCTCGCTTCTGCTGAACTTTCTGCAGTAGGTGCGATTCTTGGTCGCATCCCAACTAAGGAAGAGTATCTAGAGTACTCTGCGAAGATTGATGCAACGGCAGCAGATACTTACCGTTACTTGAACTTCCACAAGATGGGTCAGTACACAGAGAAAGCAGATACGGTTATTTTCCAAGAGCCTGCATAATCGAAAAGCTCTAATGGATTGATACAAAAAGCACTTGTGATTTTCACAAGTGCTTTTTTGTTTTTAGACCTTAGGGCCTGTTGATCTTTCGTGGTTAAATTTTGTTCGAGATAAAATCGTTTTAGGCGAGGCGAAGAGTGTGTGGCCTAGTTATTCTAAGCAAATAGTCTTCAACAAAGCATAAAACGATTTTAGCCGAACCCTTCGGGCAGCCTTTGTGGTTCATTTCTACTGCGTTATCGGCTTCTCATGTAGGCTAGCTACACATCAAAGCCTCTGCCTGCTCTTGTTTGTAAAGAAATAGAAACTTCCCACAAAGTGCTGCAAAAATCAGCTCGAAAGGTCAACAGGCCCTAGAGAGTTAGCGAGTGAGTCGTTATACTCTGCGCCTATTTTTTCAAGTCGTTTAAATGCCTAGGAGCCAGTATGGAATTTCAATTTACTCGCAATACCCTTATGGGGGAGTACTACGTGAAATGCAGTATGGGTCATGAAGTTGTTGGTCGTTGGCTACAAGAAGAAATTGGCAAGAACCGTCACAAGATAGAAGAAGTGGACCAGCTGATTGAATTGGCGAAAAGTAACCCAGCCCAAGAACTAAAACTACTTGGCACTGAAATTAGCCTATCCATTCATGATAATGAGGTGGTGGTTGAGGAGAATGTCCTCGCTCACGAACAAGAACTAGAAGGTGAGTTTGACTTCTATGATAGTGAAGCAAGCGCCAGTTGCGGGTTGGATGATTTTGAATTGCTGATTGAGCGGTGGATAGACTTTCTGGGTTACTAACCTTCATTAACGCTTTAGATGCTGCCTTATAGTGCAGCGCATTATTATTGTGAAAAGGTCGCACTATTATGGTGCGACCTTTTTTGTTTTTATAAAGGCTTATGTTGAATAAGTATTGATAAACAAAGACTTAACAAGTTGGCACGTACCTTGGATTAATAGAAGTGTTAAAAGGACTACAGCTTCAGAGAGGATGCGATGAAACTAATTAATGCCATTATCAAACCGTTCAAACTAGACGACGTTCGTGAAGCATTAGCGGATGTGGGAATTGAAGGAATGACAGTTTCAGAAGTAAAAGGTTTTGGCCGCCAGAAGGGTCACACAGAATTGTATCGCGGCGCAGAATACCAAGTAGATTTCTTGCCAAAAGTAAAACTAGAAATCGCGACACAAGCTGAAAACGTCGATCGCGTGATTGAAGCCGTATCTAAAGCGGCGCACACCGGCAAGATTGGTGACGGAAAAATCTTTGTCTACGACCTGAGCCAGGCGGTACGTATTCGTACTGGCGAGATGGACGCAGAGGCACTTTAAGAATTCTAAGGACTGGAGACACTAAGATGGAACTATCAACAACAGTAACGGAATTACGTTACGCACTAGACACTTTTTTCTTCCTCATTTCAGGTGCGTTAGTAATGTGGATGGCAGCAGGTTTTGCGATGCTGGAAGCGGGCCTTGTGCGTTCGAAGAATACGACCGAGATCTTAACTAAAAATATTTGTTTGTACGCAATCGCGTGTACGACTTTCTTACTGGTTGGCTACAACATTATGTATGTCGACAATGGAGAAGGCGGTTGGTTACCTTCATTTGGAACATTGATTGGTACACAAGGCGAAGGCGCAGATCACTCACTTGAGTCAGACTTCTTCTTCCAAGTTGTGTTCGTTGCAACAGCCATGTCTGTGGTTTCAGGTGCGGTTGCTGAGCGTATGAAGCTTTGGTCATTCCTAATCTTCTCAGTAGTACTAACTGCGTTTATTTATCCTATGGAAGGTTACTGGACATGGGGCGGTGGTTTCCTATCTGAAGCTGGCTTCAGTGACTTCGCAGGTTCCGGTATCGTTCACATGGCTGGTGCGGCGGCTGCTCTTGCTGGTGTTCTACTGCTAGGTGCTCGTAAGGGTAAATACGGTAAAAACGGTGAAATCTACCCAATTCCTGGTTCAAACATGCCGCTAGCGACATTGGGTACGTTTATTCTATGGTTTGGTTGGTTCGGCTTTAACGGCGGCTCTCAATTGATGGTTTCTGACTTCGAGAATGCAACCGCAGTTGGTCAGATCTTCCTTAACACTAACGCTGCAGCTGCTGCAGGTGCGATCGCTGCACTACTAGTGTGTAAAACAACCTGGGGCAAAGCTGATTTAACTATGGTGTTAAATGGTGCATTAGCAGGCTTAGTGGCTATCACTGCTGACCCTCTGTCTCCATCACCACTTTATGCGGTATCTATCGGCGCAGTATCAGGTGCACTAGTGGTATTCAGCATTATCGGTCTAGATAAACTGAAAATCGACGATCCTGTTGGTGCTATCTCTGTACACGGTGTGTGTGGTTTCTTCGGCCTAATGGTTGTTCCACTAAGCAACGGTGATGCAAGCTTCGGTGCACAGCTATTTGGTGCTGCGGTAATCTTTGCTTGGGTATTTGGTGCAAGTCTAGCTGTTTGGGCTGTACTGAAAGCGACAATGGGTATCCGTGTTAGCGAAGACGAAGAACTAGAAGGTATGGATATGCATGACTGTGGTGTGGGTGCTTACCCTGAGTTTGTCACAGTAAAATAACCCTTCAATAGAATATGAAAAGGCCAGCTCTGCAAAGAGCTGGCCTTTTTGTTTATGGTGCTAGAAGGTGAACTCATTTATTCTTATAGTGAATTTGAATAAAAGATACGTCATGGAGTGATGAATGAAAGTTTGGTTAGTGAGTCTTATCGTTATGTTGTCTTCCAGCGTTTATGCCAGTTCAGAGCTAAACCAAGTAGCAGAAAAACAGCGTGCCGACATTGAACAAAGGATCATGGACAAGCTGTTTGGAACCAGTATAAAGATGGAAAGCAATAAAAAGTATGTAGGTCATGTTCGCCAGATAGGGCAGAGCAATAATTACTTACTAAAGCTCCAAGATCCAAATTCAGATGGTGTTCACACCCTAACGTACCTCGCTGATGTCGATGCCATCATTGTTGGAGATAGAACTAGCCTGATTCGACTGGATGATAAGTCATCCATCAGTCAAGAATATCAAGCGAGCTACGTAAAGCCGTTACTCGCCAATATTGATTCAAGTGACCTGATTGATATGTCCTCACCTGAATCAGGTGGTGGGGATAAGCTGTATGTCTTTACTGACCCAACTTGTGGCTATTGCAACCGACTGCATCGAGAGATTGCGGAGTACCAGCAACAAGGTCTTTCAATTCAATATTTACCTTACCCAAGAAGCGGTAAAAACGGCGCAGCATATAAAATGCTGGTGAACACCTATTGCTCAAAGGACCGAAAATCAGGCTTGGATTATGCGAAAGCAAACCAAAAGCCACCTCAACTTCCAGCGGATATTTCTGCAAGTGAACTGCAAAAGTGTGAAGACATAGTCAACAAGTACCTCACTTTGGGGGCTCAGCTTGGCATTTCTGGCACACCAAGTATTTATACCGTGTCAGGCTATCAGGTTGGTGGTTATGTGCCGGCAGCGCAGCTGCGTCATACACTTGATCAGTTATAAAGGTCACCGAGTTGAGTGCGTGAAAAGTCTTGTTACAAAATAACCACAAAGAAACCAGCCAGCAAAAGCTGGTTTTTTTGTCTACGATCATTGTAATTAAAATATTGATGAATATAATAACGCAACTGATAAACGTTATCATTACGATGTAAAGGACTAAACCATGAAAAAACTGCTAGCTCTATCAGCATTAGCATGTAGCACTCTAGTACCAGCAGCGGCGATGGCTGCTGAAGAAGTGAACGTATACTCTTACCGCCAACCATTCTTGGTTGAACCAATGTTCAATGAGTTCACTAAAGAAACAGGCATTAAAGTTAACGTTAAGTTTGCTAAAAAAGGCTTAGCTGAGAAACTGGCTCAAGAAGGTGAGTACAGCCCTGCAGACGTTATCCTTACTGTGGATATCAGCCGTCTAGCTGAACTAACTGACAAAGGTTTAGTACAAAAAGTCGATAGCGAAGTTATTGAAGCTAACGTACCAGCACAATACCAAGACGACAACAACGAGTGGTTTGCTCTGACAACTCGTACTCGCAGCGTGTACTCGTCACGTGACCGTGTTGGTAAGCTAGGTGATGACTTCACATACGCTGACCTTGCTAAGCCTGAATTTAAAGGCAAGATCTGTACTCGTAGTGGTAAGCACCCATACAACGTATCTCTCGTATCAGCGATGATCGCTCATAAAGGCGAAGCGGAAACGAAAGAGTGGCTAGAAGGCGTAAAGGCTAATCTAGCACGTAAACCACAAGGCAACGACCGCGCTCAAGTTAAAGCAATCAAAGAAGGCCTATGTGATGTTTCTCTAGGTAACAGCTACTACCTAGGTAAAATGGTTAACGATAAAGAGCAAAAAGCTTGGGCTGACGCTGTTTACATTAACTTCCCTGGCCAAAACGCAGAAGGTACACACGTAAACATTAGTGGTATGGCGATGGCAAAATACTCTCCAAACAAAGAGAACGCGCTTAAGCTGATGGAATTCCTAACGGGTGATACAGCTCAACAAATGTACGCTGAAGTGAACTATGAATACCCTGTGAAAGAAGGCGTTAAGCGTTCTGAGCTTGTTGCTTCATGGGGCGACTTCAAAGCAGATACTATCTCTTTGGATGAAATTGCAGCGCATCACGCAGCAGCAATCAAACTTCTAGACGAAGTGAAATTTGACCTTTAATTGAATCTAGGGGTATAACTGTACCCCTATTTTTTTAAAGGGATATGAGATGTATTTGCAATGGCATTTGTGTTTCATACAGCCTTGTTGTAATTAGGCGATGAAAGAAAAAAATTTCTTATGGAAAACCAGTAGTGCGAGCTTGGCTCTACTACTGGTTTTGCCGATCTTAGCGATCTTCTATACGGCTATCGGTGACACTGATGATATTTTCCCTCATCTGATGTCAACGGTACTTCCAACCTACACCACTAACACTATTACTCTTGTTGTAGGAGTGATGGCACTTTCCTTGGTGTTCGGTATCCCTAGTGCTTGGTTGATGGCGATGTGCAAACTTCCATCAGAGCGCGTATTACAATGGGCATTAGTTCTGCCTCTTGCGATGCCGGGCTATATCGTGGGATACATTTTTACCGATTGGTTTGATTTCGCCGGGCCGATTCAGATCCTACTGCGAGATATGACAGGGTGGGGGCCTGGTGAATACTGGTTCCCTGATATACGTACTTTAACGGGCGCAACGATTGTGTTGGCGTTGGTACTTTATCCTTACGTTTACCTGTTATGCCGTGCCGCCTTCATGGAGCAGAATGTCTCTTTGCTTCAATCTGCTCGATTGTTGAAGTGTTCACCTTGGGAAAGCTTTAGACGAATTTCTTTGCCGCTTGTCCGCCCATCTATCGCTGTAGGCTTGTCGTTGGTTGCAATGGAAACCATCGGCGACTTTGGCACGGTGAACTATTTTGCCGTGAGTACATTGACGACCGCCGTTTACGATACTTGGCTCGGATATTCTAGCCTCAGTGCTGCGGCCAAAATATCTGCGATTATGTTGATATTTGTCCTGCTATTTTTAAGTGCTGAAAGATACAGCCGACGTAAGCAGAAACTCTTCCAAAGCCAATTTAGCAGCCGAGAAGATTTTCGTTATGAACTGAAAGGTTGGAAAAAGTGGGCAGCGCTAAGTTGGTGTTGGGGATTAGTCTCGGTGGCATTTATATTCCCGTTACTTCAGCTTTGTATCTATGCTTACAAATACTTCGAACAAAGCTGGACGGCGGAGTTTAAGCAGTACGCAATCAATAGTTTACAAGTTTCGTTCGCGGCTGCATTTATTGGTGTTGCCATTGCCCTTATCGTTAATTTTTGCCATCGAGTGAGTCCAACGCGCCGTAGTTTAGCGTTCATGCGTCTATCGTCGATGGGCTATGCCGTACCTGGAACGGTTTTAGCCATTGGTGTGATGGTGCCGGTACTGTTCATGGATCACTTTGTGAATGATATCGCTAGAGCAATGGAGTGGGGCAGACCGGGTTTGATCTTCTCGGGGTCAATGTTCGCGCTTATATTCGCTCTGGTGGTGCGTTTTTCTGCGGTCGCGATTGGCAGTATTGAAAGTAGCCTAAATAAAGTGTCGCCGTCTTTGGATATGGCTTCTCGCACCATGGGGTGTAACTCAAATCAAATGCTCCGTCGGATACATTTACCACTTATTCGTCGTGGAGCATTGATTGCAGGTTTGCTTGTGTTCATAGAGTCAATGAAAGAGCTTAATGCCGCTTTGTTGCTTCGTCCGTTCAACTTTGAAACCTTGGCGACTTATGTATTTAACTATGCTTCTGATGAGCATCTAGAGTTGGCGGCAATGCCGGCTGTACTTCTTGTGTTAGTGGGTTTGATTCCACTTGTTGTTGTTAACCGTTCCTTGGAGCAATCCCACTAATGAGCTGTGCGTTATCAATTCAAAACCTGACATGTAAATATGAGTCTCAGACCATCTTAGAGTCACTATCTTTAAATGTTGAGCATGGCGAGATCGTTTGTTTGTTGGGGGCTAGTGGATGCGGCAAAACCACTTTGTTGAAAGCGATTGCTGGTCTTTTGCCGTTAAGTTCAGGAACGATGAGCTTAAACTGCATGACCATTGATGATGGTGACAATTGGCTACCTCCTGAGCAACGTAACATTGGCATGATATTTCAAGATTACGCCCTTTTTCCTCATCTCACCGTTGCTGAAAATATCGCGTTTGGATTAAGGAATATCAGCGTACAAGAAAAGCAGGAGAAAGTGAGTGAAATGCTTCACTTAGTACGTCTTGCTGATTACGGTGACCGCTTCCCGCACCAATTGTCTGGTGGTCAACAGCAGCGTGTAGCCATCGCCCGCTCTTTGGCGTATAAGCCCGATCTCCTATTGTTAGATGAGCCATTTTCTAATATTGATACACAAGTTCGCCATAAGTTGATTGGTGAAATTCGCAAGATCTTTAAAGCGCAAGGTGTGACAGCGATTTTCGTTACACACAGTCGCGAGGAAGCTTTTGCGTTTTCCGACAAGATGGCGGTAATGAATAATGGTGTTATTGAGCAGTACGGCACCGCAACAGAGTTGTATTACCACCCATCGAGTAAGTTCGTTGCAGATTTCTTAGGGGGCGGGAGTTACTTACCAGCTAAACGTATTTCTGAATCTGAATATCAAACCGAGCTAGGGGTGGTGGAAGCAAAAGCTCAGCAACATATTGATGTCGATACTCAATGCGAGTTGCTATTGCGTCCACAACACATTCAAATTAGTTCAACAGAAGACAGTAGTGTTCGTGTGCTTGAACAACAGTTTATGGGTGACCATTGTCGCTATGTGATTGATGCGAGTGGCAGCAAATTATTGGCAAGTTCAAGTGAAGCGCTGAACCTTGGTCAAATGGTGTCGGTGAAAGTGAACACTAACGGAATCTTAGCCTTCTAGAAAAAAGCCCGGCTTTCGCCGGGCAAGTGTTCTTCACCTATAGGGTGCTCGTAAGAGCAAGTGGTCGGGTAATTACAAAGACAAGAAGTCTTTTACCTGTTGAAGAACACGTTCCGCAGTGTCTTTATCTTGCATTTCTGCAAAAATTCGTAGCAATGGCTCTGTACCAGAGAAACGTGCAATAACCCAGCCGCCGTTTTTGAAGTAGACTTTCGCGCCATCTTCGTAGCTGACTTTCTCGATCTCATATTCAAACTGTGGTAGCTGCTTCTCGACATAAATCTTGTCATACAAAGCTTGTTTCTGAGTTGGTTTAAATGTGCAGTCACCCTCTGCGGTGTATGCGTATCCGTATTTACCGTAAATCTCTCCAAGCAGCTCTGATAGTTTTTTGCCTGTCACGGAAATCATCTCAACCAATAGACTGGAAGCGAAGACACCATCCTTGCCTTTAATATGGCCTCGGATGGTTAGACCGCCAGAGCTTTCTCCACCGATGAGGGAATCGTCTGCTTCCATCTGCGAGCTAATGTGCTTAAAGCCAACAGGTACTTCAAAGCTCTTCTCTCCATGATCTGCGGCAATCTTATCGAGAATATGGGTAGTGGCAATATTGCGTACTACAGAGCCTTTCCAGCCTTTGTACTCTAGCAAGTAGTAGTACAACAGAATCAGTACTTCGTTCGGGTGAATAAAGTTGCCTTTTTCGTCGATAATGCCAAGTCTATCCGCATCACCATCTGTACCGATACCAATATCATAACCTTCAGCGGCAACTAAGTGTTTTAGTCGGTACAGAGTTGCGGCACTTGGTGACGGCATTAAGCCACCGAAATCGGGGTTCTTGCCGTCGTTGATCACATCAACATCACAGCGGCCATTGATCAATACAGTCTGTAGAGCATTTTTAGCCACACCAAACATTGGGTCGATTAGCACACGTAAGTTGGCTTTTTTGATGGCTTCGATATCGACAAAATCAATGATCGAATCAACGAATTCGTTCATTGGGTTGATGATGACAACGGCTTGATCGTTAACCGATTGTTCGAAATCGACAGACTTAACATCTTCTTGTTTCAATACAGAAATTTGCTGCTCAATCTTTTGTGTAATGATTTCGTCAGCGTCACGGCCACCTTCAATGAAGATTTTTACACCATTATAGTCGGCAGGGTTATGTGAAGCCGTGATGCATGCAGAGTATGCACAGCCCATTTCTTTCGCTTTGAACATTACGATTGGGGTAGGAACAAACTTGTCGATAAAGCTGACAGTGATGCTATTCGCTGCCAGAACTTCAGCAAACCATTGGCCCGCTTTGTCTGAAAGAAAGCGACGGTCGTAACCGATAACAAAACCGTTGCCTGCTGCATTCTCATTGTTAATGATGTTGGCAAGTGCCTGCGCTACTAGGCGTACGTTATCTTTAGTGAACTCCTCACCAATGAATGCGCGCCAACCACCAGTACCAAATTTAATCATTTCTCTAATCCTTGTAGAAAAAGGCGCTAAAATTAGCGCCTTATTGATTCTTAGCCCAGAACAACCACTACGTCGTTTACGCTGCCTTCTGTTAGTACAGGAATCGCTCCAGTCACTGCTTCGCCGTTGACGGTGATCGATTTCACTCCCTTACTTACTGAGTCTGGGTTTTGTACTTTGATGTTGTATGTCGCGCCACGCCATTGACGAGTCACTTCAAAACCTGGCCAGTTCGTTGGAATACAAGGGTCGACTGTTAAACCTTCGAAGCCAGTACGTACACCTAGAATGAAGTTGGTCACCGCAAAGTATGCCCAGCCCGATGTACCAGTTAACCATGGGTGGTTAGCACGACCATGATCTTGGTGATCGCGTCCCATGATGAACTGAACGTAGGAGTACGGTTCAGCGATACGCTTTTCGATGATGTCGTTTTGGTTGTAAGGGTTTAGTGCATCGTAGAACTTCATCGCACGATCACCGCGGCCTAGTTTCGCTTCGGCTACCCATGCCCATGGGTTAGGGTGTGAGAAGATGGCGCCATTTTCTTTCACACCTTGGTATACGCGAGTAACGAAACCAATGTCATCATTCGGAGTTGCAAATGAAGGAGCATTTAGATGTAGGCCGTACTCAGAGAACAGGTTCTCATCAACGGCATCCATTGCTTTTTCACCACGTTCTTGAGATACAGCACCTGATAAAACAGCAAGTGTGTTTGACTCTAGGTGAATACGACCTTCGGTTTGTTGAGCAGTACCGATCTTATCGCCATCTTTAGTTAGGCCTCGGATATACCAACCACCTTCGTCATCCCACAGGTGAGTCTCACACGCTTCACGAACGTTGGCTGCCATCTCTGTGTATTTCGTTACGTCCGCTTCGTTTCCACGGAATTTCGCTAGGTCAATAAACTCCTGTAGTGCCCAGAAATGTAGGAAAGACACCATCGAAGATTCACCGCCGCCTAAGTTCAAGCAGTCGTTCCAGTCTGCACGTAGACCTTTACAGATGCCTGTTTGTCCTACGTACTCTGCCGAGAAATCGAGCGCTGCTTTCATGTGCTCATACACAGTCGCATCACCACCGTCTGCGTATGGAATGACTTCGTCAAAGAAGTGATGTTCACCAGTTTCCATTACGTACTTACAGATGGTTGGGACAATCCAAAGATGATCGTCTGAACAAGTATCTTCAATACCATGAATTTTGTCGTCATCTGATGGTGTAGGTACAACCGTTGGAGACTTGGAAGGCTCAACGTCTGCTTTCTCAGGATCAAACCAGTCAGGATCAAATAAGTGCAGGCCATAACCGGCTTTTACTTGTCCACGAAGTAGGTCAACGATACGTTTACGGGTCATTTCTGGGTTAGCATGAGGAACCGAAATCGCATCTTGGGCTGTATCTCGGTAACCAAGGCCAGTACGTCCACCGACTTCAATGAATGATGCAAAGCGAGACCAAACCACACAAGTTTCTGCTTGGTATAGGGTCCAAGCATTGATCATCGTGTCTAGACCTTCGTTTGGAGATTTTACTTGGAACTTGTCACAGCGCTCATCCCAGTGTGCTTTGATGCCTGCAAATGCAGCGTCAACGTTGGCTAGGTCTTGGTATTTCTCACGCAGGCGAGCACCATTGCCTTTACCAATACCTAGTACGTAAGCAAAACGAACTTCTTCACCTGGTTGGATAACAAATTGTTTGTGCAGTGAACCACAGTGGTTGTAACAAGTTTGAGCAGAGTTAGTACATTTACCTTGTTCAACTGCGATTGGGTTTGCTTCGTCACGGTATAGACCTAGGAAGCTGTCACGTTGACCGTCGTATGAGTCTGGGTCGAATGTTGATGCTAGGTAGTAGAAACCTTCGAAATCATTGGTGTTGTAGTACAAGTCATACTCGATAACACCATCTTTGTATTCAGTGCCTGCAGAGTAGAGAGACATCTGATGGTTTTGGTTATCAGAGGCGATATGGCTAAATGAAAACTCGACAAACGAAAATGCACTGATAGTGCGTGGTTTGTCCGAGGTATTTTTGATCACGACATCCCAAACCTCCGCGTCTTCGCCTTTAGGAACAAATAGCGTCTTAGTCGCAGTGATACCGTTGTACTCACACTTAAACTTAGAGTAAGACAGGCCATGACGAACTTCATAGTTTGCTTCATCTAGGCTTTTAGCAACAGGTTGCCAAGAGATAGACCAGTAATCGCCTGTTTGGTCATCTCTCAAGTAGACATAGTGTCCAGGGCGATCAAAGGTCGCATTCGGGCGAAATTTGGTCACACGATTGTATTCTGGTGAATTGTAGAACGAGTAGCCACCCGCGTTGTGAGAAATTACCGTACAAAACTTCTCGGTACCTAGGTAGTTAGTCCATGGAGCGGGTACGTCTGGGCGAGTGATGACGTATTCGCGATTCTCATTGTCGAAATAGCCGTATTTCATTGTTCTTTCCTTTTAAATAAGTTGTGAATGTCACAACCAAAATTTTGCTAGTGAAAACCTCTAAGAGTGCAAACACTCTTTGGCTTGTTGTTTATTTCCACGGTGAACGGTAGTTGATGCCTTGCTTGTTAAGCAGCGACAAATGCCCTTTCAAACGTGATAAGTAATCTTCCCAATTACGCTGAGTGTTTTGTGTCCAACATGCCTCAGCAATTGCTGTAAGCCTTGGGAATATCATGTAATCCATACGCTGTTGGTTGTTGACGATTTCACACCACAGAGCACACTGAATACCGAGTACGCGTTTTTTTATCGGGTCTTGGTCATCGAGTTCGGCTAGTGGCTCATACCGGTAAGCATGCTCTAGTGGGATCACGTTAGCCCAATCAACTCCCGGTTCTTCAGGTGCGTAGTCCTGAGCCATATCAAGGTAGGTGTATTGGCCTGGCTGAAGAATGACATCGAAGCCTTGTTTAGCGCATTTCAAAGCTGCTTCTTCACTTAACCAAGAGTAAATCACGGTATCTTTACTTACTTTGTCTCCATGTTGAGCTTCTTCCCAGCCAACCATTCGTTTGCCGAGTGAGCGCAGTTTTTTCTCAGCGTAACGTAGTAAATGTCCTTGAAGCTCTTTGGTGTCGCTGTAGCCATGTTCTTGCATAAGTGCTTGGCACTTTTGGCTTTCTTCCCAAACCCCAGATGGCACTTCATCAGCGCCAATATGAACCCATTTTGATGGGAACAATTCAGCCACTTCTTCCAGAACTTTATCTAGGAATAAATAAGTGCCAGGAATTGCAGGAGAGAGCACGTTGTCGTTGTAGTTTTGGATACTGCGATATTGTGAGTGGTCTTCATCATCGACCAATAAATGAGGCAGTGACTTAATCGCCGCGCGGCAGTGTCCTGGTACATCAATTTCCGGAATGATGGTAATACCACGCTGCTCGGCATAAGCGACGACTTGTTTGATTTCTGCTTGGCTATAGAAGCCGCTGTACTCTTCACTGATCGTACTAAACTGAGGAACTAAAGGGCTATCCACTGAGCGTGTCGAACCCACTTGGGTTAGTTCCGGAAATGCTTTGATCTCGATACGCCAACCTTCGTCATCGGTTAGGTGCCAGTGGAAGGTGTTAAATTTGTAATGGGCCAAGTTATTGATTAAACGCTTTACACGCTCTACAGGATGAAAGTGTCTTGAACAATCTAACATCATGCCTCGGTACTTAAACCGAGGAGAATCAACGATCTTGAGGTAGGGAATTGTGAGTTGGTTAGGCTCAGCGCAACGAGTTAGGGCCTGGAGTAACGTTGCGCTCGCGTGAACAAAACCGCTCGCAGACCCCGCTTCTAATCGGACACCAAAGCGGTCGACGATGAGCTGGTACTCACCTTCATCCAGAGTGGGGTTGGTTCGATATAATATGTCGCCTTTACCTATCGGCTTCATTTTAAAGTCAAACAGTGAAGACAATTCTTGCTGTAACCAGTTAGCGGCTTCTTCCGCTCCTGATGCCTGTAGCGTGATTTGACTGTCGTTTGAAAGCGTATATTGCCCGTCATAAATCTCGTATTGATTCGGCTTAGGAATAATATTAAGAGTGGCGGCATCGACAGGTGTAATGTGGGTCCTTTCCTTGTATGGCGAAGCCAATACGATAGGAGTGACAACTACTGGGTGGCGAGCACTTGAGTTGTTGAATTGTATAAAGGCATCTTTGATTCCATCGGTGTAGAAACGAAGTGGTGCGGTTGTAATGCTAAATTCGCAGTAAAAATGTGCATTGGCCTTTAGGTGTGTGTTGTTTGGCTCAAGAGTACAGAAGCTGCCAACTTGAGAAAGTGCGGCATTCGTAACACTATCTGGAGAGATGAAGCGATCAATGACAAATGTCAGTGACCAGTTATGGATGTCCTGATCACTTAAGTTATGGACGGTTAGGCCAAAGCGACAAAATTGCTTTTGTTCTGATACTACGGCCAAATCAACTCGGAAACTCATATCAACCTCAATACAAATTGTGTTCAGGTTTACCAGCGATCATTATTCCACCTTCAATTGCATCGAACTGAGGGGAAACAATCCACTGTTGAACTGGTGGGGAAAGCCAAGCAAGTATACGCTCAGCGATACTGCCCATTAGGCAGATGCGGTTAGCGCCTTTACGATGTAAAGCGACTAGGAACATCTCGATGTCCGCTGCCGTTTGCTGCAGCATATCGATAGCAAGGTAGTCTCCATTTTGGGCATGCTCAAAAATGGCTGGTGAAAATTGTCCATAGTCTTTCGGAATTGCCGTTTTAGACCAAGCGACGATATTGTCTACATCATCTGAAAAGTGCTTCATGACATACTGAGATAGCTGGCAGGGCTCACCAATTCCGTCTTGAATCAGTAACACTTTCTGAATTAGGCGTAGCCCCATTACTGCGCCACCACCTTGATCTGAAATTGGGAATTCTCGTCCCCCAACCACATGCTGCTGCCCTGAATTGAGGTAGATGCCGCATGAACCTGTACCAGCAATCATGATCGCGCCATCATCACCGTTGTGAGCTCCAATACAGGCGCCATAAGCATCGGTATTGAGTGTCATGCTCGCAAAAGGGTGTTCTTGTGACATGAAGTCTTGCCATGCCGACTTCTGTTCTGCGCCAGCTAAGACTAATCCAAGGTGCATCGCGCAGAAATCTTTATCTGATAACCCGCCTGTTTGTGCTGCTTGAATGATGGCCTCTTGAATTGAAGCCATTGCGGTATCAACACCAAGCAAAATGTTGGCGCTGCCACTCTTCGCTTCACCGATTAGCACACCATTTTCATCTCGTATTCTTGCTCGGCAAGAAGTGCCACCACCGTCTATTCCAACATAATAAGTCGCCATAATTACAGCTCCTCTTGTGGTGTCGAGACATGCTGGTATTGAGCCATAATGGCTAGTAGGTACCAGGCTCCATGAGGAATCCACTGCTCTCCCCAACGCCAGTTTTGTAACATGTCATCTTTTTGCGCTGGTGGGTTAAAGGCGATGTCGGCTTCGTTGTCGAATCCGGCCGTAATACCATTACATACACCACCTTTAGCATTGAAGAACCCTAGCTGTGGTAGATAATCTGGGTTGTTATGTCCATGGCCATCTAGCATGCACATATCATATGGGTTTAAGCCGACAATCCAGTTCAGAGAGTTTTGAGCAAATATTGCTAGTTGTTGCTTGAGTGCTTCATCTGATATTACCGTTTGTGCCATGTATGCCATGCTTGCTAATGATGCGATGCGAGCATTTTCACCCTGCCACCAGTAGCCACTTTCGTTGTTGTGAGCGATAAAGAAAGCATCTTGCTTGGGCCCGTCAACTGGCTTGATGTACTGGCGAGGGTAGCCAAATGGGTTAGTGGCTTTTTGAGAAATGGTCAGTTCAAATTGGCAGGCTGATTCAATGGCGCGTTGTGTCTGCGCTGATAGTTCACTGTTGGTTTCAATGTTTAAGTACTGAATGAGTGAGATAACAGGAAGGCCAGCCTCAGCAGCATGGTAGTATGGGCGGCTACCATCACTGTTGGCCGACCAGAATCCTTCAAATTGCTCGTCAGACTGTTGGCGCGATATTAGTCGTAGAGCCCATTCTCTAGATTCAGTTAAATATTTTTGATGTGAGGTGCTACGGTACAGTTCTACCGCTGCCAATAACGCGCAATACTCATCAATGATATTTTCTTGATTATCATTGAGGTAATGTGTGTTGTACTCCTTTAAGTGCCAGTAACCCAGTTCGGCCGCAGAGAGATATTCCAGCTGAGTAAAATCGCCATGAACATCTAATCGTGCAGCGGAGGCTAGGGCTGCAATTGATACGCCGCCACCTTGTCGAAAACCAGCCTGAAAATCATCAGACTTATGGCCATCTTGGGTAGCGTAGGCACAGATCTCCCGTTGCTTTATGTCTTTGCTCCATTTGTCAAAGACTGTCATGTAGAAAAAACCCTCAGAATTTTGCATCCGCACTAAGAAGTCAGCACCAAACAAAGCCTCTTCCTTAAGGCGGGTGCGAGAAAACGGTGCAAAATCTGAGTGGTTTTGTAAAAGCTCTAATCCCGCAAGCATGTTCCACACCACCATTGGTGTTTGCTGAGGGTTAAGAAAATTAGAATAAGAGAGGTGACTGAGGTACTTGCTCACGTCACCAGAAGCATCGTACCAGCCGCCACGCACATCGGCAGTGGTATTTGTGCCTAGCAGCGGTACTTGCTTATCTTGTTGGTCAAAAATCCCGCCACAACGTTGGGACTTAAAGTAATGTAAAACATCTGAGAAAGTGTTGTGCATCAATAAACCGTTGCTGATTTCAAAGACTTCAGAACGAATGTTATCGAAGCGAATATAGTATTGCCCAGGTTGGTGGAACGTTGAAAAGTCAGCGGTATAGAAGTTTCCTTGGTGCCACTCGGCTACAGTGCCATGCTTCTCTACATCGATATTAGAAACCGTTTGATGGCTATTAGCACATACCAGCAAAGCGCTGTAAGACGAAAGACGAGGCTTTTTCGTCATGATAATCGCTTGTTTGGGGCCTTGGGTTTCATAACCTATGTGGTTAGTGAGTAGCAGCATTAACGTTCTCCGGGAATCTATTATTATTTTTGTTTTGGAGCCAGGTTCTCTGGCTCCAGTTTTTGTGACTTTAAGTTTGGTATTGCTTAGTTTTCGTATAAATAACAACGCACAAAGTGGTTGTCAGATAGCTGAGTAACTCCAGGTAAACGCTCACGACATTTATCAGTTGCATGCGTACATCGGCCGGCAAATGGGCAGCCTACTGATTCTGGCGTCCACAGCGGAATCTCACCTTTATTACCTTTAAGCTTTTCATGAATAGACTTACTTGGATCAGGTACAGCAGAGACAAGAAGTTGGGTGTAAGGATGCTGAGGATCGTGGATGATCTCTTCAGTGTCACCCCATTCGACCATGTGGCCGACGTACATTACGGCAAGATCTTCTGCGATATAACGAGCGGTTGCGATGTCGTGTGTGATGTAAAGTAACGACATTTGCTTCTCAAACTTCATTTCTTCCATCAAGTTGAGTACGCCAGCACGAATCGATACATCTAGCATCGAGGTTGGTTCGTCAGCCAGTACGACCTCTGCTCCTACAGCGATGTTACGCGCTAAATTGACACGTTGACGCTGACCACCTGATAGTTGGTGAGGGAACTTTGCAGCAGTCTCTTTTGGTGGGATTAGGCCGACTTGTTCAAGAAGGTCATATACGCGTTCTTCTAGCTCTTTTTTGTTGCCAGGAGATACCTTCTTATGGATAAGAAGTGGTCTCGCAATATGGTGGAAGATATTGTGCGTTGGGTTGAGTGAACCAAACGGGTCTTGCCATACCATTTGCACGCCTTCACGGTAGTGCATTAGGTCTTTTTTAGCCGTGATATCTTGGATATCACGTCCTTTGTACTCGATGACGCCATCTGTTGGTGCATACATCTTTGCAATCATTTTTGCAGTGGTGGATTTACCAGAACCAGATTCACCGACTACAGACAGGCCGCGGCCTTTGTACATTTTGAACGACACGTCGTTGATTGCACGCATCTTACTTTGTTTGATTGAGTTACTGTTTAGCGGAAAGTCTTTTACGACGTTTTTCCCTTCGATAAGTAGCTCGCCATACTGTTTGCTCATAATTGTCTCCAGAAACTATTGCTTCGTTATCTTTCTTATTGCTGTTTACACTTTTGCTTGAGCAATTGGCTCACCGTAAAGGTGGCAGTTGGATAAACGGTTTGGCTCGATTTGACGCAGGCTAGTTGGTACTTTTGTACAGGCTTCATGTACTCGGTCACAACGCGCTTGGAAGCGACAGCCTTGCGGGATTTCAAGTAAGTTCAGTGGATTACCTGGAATACCAGTTAGCTTAGTTTTCGGGCCGGTTAGTGGAGGGAAAGAGCTACCCAACCCTTTGGTGTAAGGGTGGTATGGGCTTTGTAGAATCTCTTTCGATGGAGCGACTTCAATTAACTCACCTGAGTACATAATGCCGATTCGGTCTGAGAACTCGACCATCAACGATAAATCGTGAGTGATGAATAAGATCGAGAAGCCAAACTCTTCTTTTAGCGCATAAATTTTTTGTAGAATTTCACGCTGTACGACTACATCTAGTGCCGTAGTTGGCTCATCCATGATGATCATTTTCGGGTTTAGAGCCAATGCAATTGCGATCACTAGGCGCTGACGCATACCACCAGAGAACTGGTGTGGGTAGTCATTCAAGCGGCTTGGGTGAATATCAACAATTTCTAACAAGCCTTCAGCGCGACGTTTAGCTTGTTCACGCGTCATACTGGTGTGGCGCATAATTACGTCACAAAATTGCTCTTCCATTGTTAGTACTGGGTTCAGAGCGTTCATCGCACTCTGGAATACCATCGACATTTCGCTCCAGCGAAATGCTTGCATGCGTTCATCGCTGTATTTAAGGATATCTTCACCATTGAAGATAACCTCACCACCGGTAATAAACGCAGGCGGCTTATGTAGACGCATTAGTGAGAATGCGACAGTGGATTTACCACAACCTGACTCACCAGCAAGGCCAAAGACTTCGCCTGGCGCAAGATCGAAACTCACGTTGTTACATGCGCGGACATCGCCCGCGTCTGTAATGTAGTCAACACATAGGTTGCGGATAGAAATTAGTGGTTCAGTCATGGTTATTTATCTCCGCTCCAAAGTGCATTTTGAGGTGCTAGTTCTGGTTCACGCTCAGTTTTGTCTTGTGATGCTAGCTTTTTCCAACGCTTCATACCTTTGTGAGAACGAAGCTGCGGGTTAGCGATTTCATCGACCGCAAAGTTAAGTAGTGCAAGACCTGTCACGAGAATAGTTAGGGCTAGACAAGGAGCCAGTAATTCCCACCAAGCGCCAATAAGCATTGATGATGAGGTTTGTACGTTGTACAGCATGATGCCCCAGCTAATAGTGTTCGGGTTACCTAGGCCAAGGAATGACAAAGTTGCTTCCATCATGATTGCGTACATTACCGAGCCGATGAAACTTGCGCCCACAATAGAAATCAGGTTTGGCAAAATCTCTACGAAAATGATACGGAATGAAGATTCACCAAGCACTTCAGCTGCTTTAACAAACTCTTTTTCACGTAGAGCTAAGGTTTGCGAACGAACTACACGTGCGCCCCAAGCCCAGGACATAAAGCCTATGACCAAGGTTATAGTGAGTGGCCCTGCCTCACCGATAAATGCTGCTACGACGAATAGGAGGGGGTATTGTGGAATAACCAGCATGATGTTCATGGCTGCGGTCAACACGTCATCTACTCGGCCACCAAAGTACCCCGCGGAAACACCGATTACTGTTGCTAGGAAACATACAGTGATACCCGCACCAAAGCCTACGGCTAATGAAACACGTGCTCCATAAGCTACCTGTGACCATACATCGCGACCCATACGAGTTGTGCCCAATACGTGATCTTGTTTCTTAGACATGATCAAAGTACGACGGTCCGTTGCTAAGTTTTCAGCGATGAACCCATTTGGGTTGTCCTTAGCAGCCTTAGTTACGAAGGCTGGATATTCGTGCGGGTTGCCCGTACGTTTGTCTGGAGCGTGTTTAGTAATCAGTGGAGCAGCCAGTGCTATAAAGATGAATACCGATAAGATGACAACGCCCGTTAGTGCCATTGGGTTACGCCAAATTAGTTTAAGAAAATCTTTCATGATTATTTACCTCCCTTACGTAGGCGAGGGTCTAGAACAACATAAAGCATGTCGGCAACTAGGTTAAAGAACAGCATGAATAGCGTCATGATTAGTAGCTGACCTTGAAGTACTTGGTAGTCACGAGCGTTTATCGCGTTGAATAGAACACTACCTAAACCAGGGTAGTTAAAGATGATTTCGATAATCAGCTGACCACCAATAGCCATACCTAGTGACATAGAAAGAGCGGTAACACTTGGTAGTAGAGCATTACGTGCTGCGTAGTTGAAGACAACTCGGTTTTCGCTTAGGCCTTTGCCTTTCGCCATAGTGATGTAATCTTCAGCGAGTAAGTTGATCATGTTGTTACGCATGTTCACCAAGAAGCCACCGACTTGAACAATTGATGCACAGATTAAAGGTAGAATTGCGTGGTAAGCGACGTCTTTGATGAACTCCCAACTTGTCCAATCTGGAGTAGTACCTGCCGTATATGCATAACCCGTTGGGAACCATTTCAGCCCAATGGCAAAGGTAAATAGCGCGATCATAGCGATTACTACTTGAGGAACCGCTTGGAGAATAAGCATGCCTGGCGTTACAAAGGCATCGTATTTACTGCCACGTTTCCAAGCAGCAAAAATGCCTAATATTGAGCCAAGAGAGAAAGAAAGAATTACTGCTGTACCCGCTAAAAATAGCGACCAACCAAACGCACTACCAAGTAGCTCGTTTACAGTCAGTGGATAAAACTTGATTGAAATACCAAGTTCCCAACTCAGAATACTTTTCATGTATGTTAAGTATTGAACCCAAATAGGGCCATCAACGAAACCAAGTAGTTGTTTCATTGCTTCAATACGTTCTGGAGTTACCTGAGTAGTCGCGTTCGCGAACATCATGGTAACTGGATCCCCGGGCATTGCGCGCGGAATAATAAAGTTAAGCGTTGCAGCAACTAAAAGCGCAACCAAATAAAATGACAAACGTCTTAAAAAATAACCCATAACTCACACCTTACTCACCCAGATTTTTCCCTGTTTCTGGTTTCAGGTCGCCCCTAGCGAAAATTTAGAGCGAAAAACCCCCTGACGACGAGCGCCACATAACGAATATCAGCAGGGGATTTTAATTGCGGCATACGGAATGTATGCCGCGAGGAATGAACTTCTACTTACTTAACTGGTTTTAGGTCCAGTACGTGTAGTAGACGCTCAGGGATACCAGCCCAGATGTTTGGACGGCCCTTAGGATTTTCTTCGTTCCACCAACCAGTGAATCGTGTTGTATTGTATTGGTACATGTAAGCACCAGACATTACAGGGATTGTTACTTGGTCAGCTGCGATGATTTGCTGAATACCGTGAGCGATAGCTAGCTGTTCGTTCTTGTCAGCTGTTTTGTAGAAGCTGTCTAGAAGGTTGTCTAGTTTCTCGTTCTTGTAGAAGTGCATCGCGAAGCGAGGCATACCTTCACCACCTTGTAGTGAAGAGTTGTATGCACTGTTCCAGTATAGGTGTGGATCAGCACCGTGGAAGTAGTTAGTGTATGCAACGTCGTAAGTACCTTTCAGCATTGCTTCGTTGTATACAGCGAAGTCTGGAGTTGCCGCTTTCGCTTTGATACCTACTTCAGTTAGCTGTTCTACTGCTAGCTGTACAGTGTTGTTGAAGTCAGTCCAACCGTTTGGAGATTGAATTGATAGCTCAAACGTTTTACCTGATGGAGTGTCAACAAAGCCATCGCCATTTACGTCTTTGAAGCCTGCTTTAGCTAGTAGAGCTTTAGCGCCTTCAGCGTTGTAAGTGTTGAAGCCTTTGTATTCGTTGTGAGTTTTCTCATCAGACCAAGCTTCGAATGCGTAGCCAAGACCAGATGCGAAATCATTCACAGTACCACCACCGTAGAACGCAATATCGATGATAGTTTGACGGTCAAGTGCCATTGAGAACGCACGACGGAAGTCTACGTTAGTTAGCGCTTCGTTTTTAGCAGAATCTGGGTTCTTGAAGTTTACTACGAATGCTTGAGTACCTGCTGGTGGGTACCAGTAGTGGTGCTTAGGACTTGCTGCAGCGTAAGTACGATCGATATCTGGTACGAAAGAAGAAGTCCAGTCTAGTTCAGAGTTTACAATCTTACCAAGTAGTTGGTCGTTGTTAGCAATCTGAGGAACACGTAGACAGTCTACGTCTAGGTTTGCTGCATCCCAGTAGTTAGGGTTTTCACACTGGATGTAAAGCTGAGGAGTAAACGTGTCAATCTCTGTGAAAGGACCAGTACCTACAGGGTTTTCGTTAGTAAAGGTTGTTGGATCTTTTACGTCTTTCCATACGTGCTCAGCTACGATTGGAACTAGAGAGATTTCGTATGGTACGTTTGAGTTTGCTTCAGTTAGACGGAAACGAACTTGGTAATCGTTTAGCTTCTCAACGCTAGTGACCCACTTGTTGATACCGCGTTGATCAAGTTCTGGCTTGTCTTTTAGAAGGTTGTATGAATATACAACGTCGTCAGCAGTGAAGCTTTCGCCATCAGACCACTTAACGCCTTTACGAATGTCAAAAGTAACACTCATTAGGTCGTCAGACATACGGAAGTCTTCTGCAAGACGCATCACTGGAGTGTTACCGTGCATCTCGTTAAATACTACTAGCGGCTCATAGATGAAGTCTGTAGTAGTACGCAGGTTAGTTGCTAGGTACGGGTTAAAGTTACGTACCATTGTAGGGTAAAAATCCGGTACGATTGTTAGTTCACTACGTGCTGCGGCTGGCGCTGAAACACTTGTTGCTGCAGCTGCAATTACCGCTGCTGCTAGTGCTGTCTTTTTAATATTGGCAAGCATAGCTGTTCCTTACTATTTGCTTTCATTTCACTAATGGATATGAATGTCATCAATTGATTAACACTCTCCCAAGGCCTACCTCTTTTCACAAAATCAATCGGAGGAATTGAGCTGCTAGAGTGGCCTGTAGGCCTTCGGCATGAGTAAGAAAACACCTAATCCGCCAATTAAGCAATTTCAATTCCCGTTAAAAACGTTAAAAACACTTGGCGCGTCGTCATAAACGTTAAAAAATGGCTTAATGAGTGCTTTGAGCTCAAAATTACGTTAACGATCTAGCTCTCATTTTAACCACTTTCTGCCTTTGTTTGTAAGTGGTTGCTAACTATCAGTTCTTTTATTTACTTGGTGTTTTATGTTTTCTTTTACTTAATGAGATCGCGCTCACTTGTGCGTTGTGACGTTAATTTAAAGGTGGAAATTATATCTGCCGTATTGTTGTGATTCGGTTCGCAATATGAGCCTAATAGTAGTTTTTGGATAGCTATATTATCCAAATAAATCGAATTATGCTGAATTACAGCGAGTGTTAGAGGCCTAATTAGAGGGTTAATTTACGGCGTAAAACAACGCTATTAGACAGCAATTAGAGTCAATAAGGTGATGCTTTGATGAGTACGTAGCGGCAAGAGTATTGAGTGATTTACATACAAAAAAGAGAAGCTAAGCGATAGGTACTTAATTGGGGGGCCTTAGAGCATGTTGGCCTCAAAACACAAAAAAGCCAGCATAGAGCTGGCTTTTAGATAGTGAATCTTGGCGAGTTATCTAGGTAGTTAGTAGGTGCTGTAGTTTGTCCCTTAAAGCGATGATGTGAGAGCGTTCAGGGCTCTGTTCTTGGCAGTGCTCTAGGATGTACTCGAGTGAGCTCAAAACGGTTCGCCAGCGCGGAGTTTTCGGCAATGTTTCAATACGTAGGTACTTATCCAGTGTACGAGTTTGGAGCGTACTTCTATCTAAGTAAACGCGCCACAATCCACTTTGTTCGGCGAAGTTAAATTTGCTCTGCCCCGTGGTTCTCTCCCAGTATGAAATCGCACTTGTCATGGCATCGACTAGGACTTCTCGCATGATGTCTTGCTTAGATTTATTCTCGTCGGTAGCTTTATCTGCAATACGAGTGAATTCACCACCAAGCTCTTTTAGCTGCTGCAGTTTCCCTTTATCTCCTTCAAATGCGTAGCTAGAGAGCGCTTCAATCGCGGTTTCTAGATTATTAATGCGTGCCGCATTAACGCTCCCACCAACGTTGAAGATATACATAGCTTTCAGTCCTGAAGCTTCTGGCAGCTTGAGAATATCGGTCGAGATATGTTGGCGAATGTCTTCTACATAGATATCGATATCACCACAGTAATGCTCTTGTTCGACGGTAAGGTATTTGGGTGCAATAAGCTCTTCTGCACTTGAGCGCTTAAGCTGTTCATGGCTACGTTTAAACAGCTTAGAGGCTGCATCATTAGCAAACTTAACCTTATTGTCGTCTCGAACACAGATAATGGCCTCAGGTGCTGATTCTAGTTGTTCCAGCAGCCTTCCCTGTGTCTCGAGTAAGCTTGCTTCGACCATGGCTCGATGTTTTAGCTCTAACTGTAGTTGGTCGTTTTCGATACGCCTTTGCTCGGCTTTACTTGCTGTTAAGTGCGCGACGATTCGAGCCGCAAGTTCATGCTTGTTAAATGGTTTAGATAAATAGTCATTGGCTCCGGCATCAAAACCTCGAATCCGGTCATCAGTTTGATTTAGCGCTGTTAGCATGATGATCGGCAGACTTGCATGGTCATACTGTTCACGCAGTTTCTCACATACGCTATAACCGCTCATGCCAGGCATCATAATATCTAACAGCAGCAGCTCTGGTTTTTCTTTCTCGACCAACTCAAGCGCTTCGTAACCGTCTTTTGCTGTCCTGACACGGTAGCCTTCTAAACGTAAGAAGCTATCGAGTACCCTTAAGTTAACTGGCTCGTCGTCTGCGACAAGCAGTAATGGGCCTTGTGGGTTTTCAGGGAGCGAACCTTGGCTAGGTAGTTCTATTTCAGATGAATCTGGCGCTTGGAAGTGTGAAGGTTCATGTAGGCTAGCCTCATTAACTTCCGCTTCGGAAGCCAGAGGCAAGGTGAAGCTGAAGGTCGTACCAACCATCGGCTGGCTGCTGACATAGAGTGAACCTTGCATAAGTTCAATCAGCTGGCGACTGATAGATAAACCGAGTCCAGCACCTTGGCGATATCGACTTGAGTCACTTCCCGCTTGAATGAGTGGTTCGAAAATGTGTTCTAGTTGGTCGGCTGGGATGCCTTGTCCGGTATCAACCACTTGTACACGTAGTTTTTCATCGACGATAGTGGTGGAGATAACAATCTTACCTTCAGAAGTGTACTTAATCGCATTGCCGATGAGGTTATAAAGCACCTGTTCCAAACGTTGAGGGTCTGCTGAAACCCAAATACTTTCGTCTGGAACTTGGTTAATGATTCTGATTGGTTTGTTGCCCAACAGGTGATTTGATAGTTCTAGTACTAATCGAGTAGCAGTAGAAACATCAACTGCACTGGTTTGAATGTCTAAGCTGCCGTAGCGCATTTTGTGGTAATCGAGTAGGTCATCAACCAGTGTTGCTAGGCGTTGGCCGCTACTAATAATGATATCTAGTTGGTATTTATGATCGGAAGTGATTGGTCCGTTAGCACCTGAAACCAGAGCCTCTGCGATACCAACCATGCCATGTAATGGCGTTCTTAGCTCGTGAGATGTTGTGGCTAGGAATTCATCTTTTAGTTTATTGGCAAGTTGCAACTCATCATTTTGCTTCTGGATGAGATGGATATTACTTTCAAGCTCCTCATTCTGCGATTTAATGAGCTGCATTTTTTCGCGAATCGAGCGCTGCATTCTTTCGAAGCTCACCGCTAGGCGGCCTATCTCATCTTTTCGTTCTGTATTGATGACGTTTTCATCGAGGTCACCTGCCGATACTTTCTCCGCTGCCCAAGTTAATTTGAGTAGAGGGGAGGTAATGAAATTCGAGAGATAGTGTGAAGCGATAACCACTAAGATAATAGCCGCGAGCATTGCTATCACGAACAGTTTCTCTAAGCTGTGCACGCGTGCAAAAGCTTCACTTTCGGGCACTTCTACTACTATTGCCCAATTCACTCCTTTGAGAGAGATTGGGCTATAAGCCGCGATGGTTTTTTCACCGAGCGTATTGGTGTAAGTACCTACCGACGAGAGTCCTTGCAGAGCTAAATCGATAACTTCAGTACTTTTATCGATATCTTCTTGTTTAAAGGCCATCGAACGTGTGATGTGATCTTTACCAACTAGCAGTGTTCTCATGCCTGATTTAGCGTTGGTATCGGCTATTAGTTTAGTAATGCCATTGTTAGGTAAACGGAAAAGAGCGTAACTGTGTAGGTAGCCTTGTTGAATAATAGGTGCGCCTAGCCATGCGACCTGCTTACCATTTGATTCTGAAAAGTCGGAGATAATGACAGGAGTAAATTCTTCATTAGTCCGGCGTTTCTCCGTGACCAGTTGTTTGAGCTGCTGAAAGGTTTTGCCTAGGTTCTCGTCTTTGTATTTACCCGAAACGAGGTTGGTACCGTAGTAATCGTGTTTGTAGATGGAGTAGGTGACGTTACCCGTGATGTCGACCAATAAGATATCGTCAAAATCGGAACGTTTAAGTAACTCTAAATAGGCCCAGTGGTAACGCTTGTGCAATAGACGGTAACGTTCACTGCCCGTGTACACTTTAGATTGCGGCAAAATTGACGTTTTAATCTGGTCGCCTGATCCAAGAATGTAGCGCTGTTGCGCGTTGGAACGAGCCTGTTCGATGTCTAAACCTAAATTTTGGAACGCGTTGACTAAGCCATAAAATCGGCCACCACTCGCATAAGCCAGCTCCGAGCGAACAAAGCCCATCACTTCAGACTCTTTGGAGTATAAGTAATCGATGACCTGTTGCTGCTTGGTATCCCTTACAGATATCAGGTGAGAAGTACTCTGTTCCTGCAAATCTTTACTGTGAGAGTTTAGGAAAAACAGTGCGACGATCGTGAGAGGGGTGATGCTCAATGCAAGAAACGCCAACATCAGAGTATTTTGTAGGCGTTTAAATCTTTGTTTACGATAAAACTTGAACATAATAGAACGTTACTTTCCATCAAACGTTTTTGCCGGAAGAGCGGCGCAAAACAACGTTAATAAACTAAAAGGTCTTCAACCTTACGAAATTAACGAGTTTTTTTACTTTGACAAGTAAGTCCTAAGGAATTCGTGGGCGTAGGCGCAATTTTATTAAATTGCGCCTAATTTGTTGCCGATATAATCGCCGTTTAGGCTTTGCTAGCGTGGTATATAGCGAATTTATTGGTCTTATTTAGCGTCTCACAATTATGAAATGCTTGCTCGATGATTGGTGGGTATTTTAGAAAACTATTTGCGACGATATACATGTTCCCTTTTGCTTTCAGTTTTGACGGAGCATGTGCCAATAGCGTTTCCGTTGCGCTGTAGCTAGTATCTAACCCTGCGTGAAACGGTGGATTACTAATGATAAATTGGTAGTCTTCGCTTGTATCTGAATAGACATCACTAGCGAAGACTCGGCCAGTCAAACCATTGGCGGCTAAAGTTGCTTGGCTTGAAGCTACCGCAAGTGCACTGATATCACACATTTCCAACTCGATGTCGGCATTGGTTGACGCCATTACTGCGCCTAATACTCCAGCGCCACAGCCAAAATCCAATACCTTTCCGGTTAGCGTGGGAAGCGTATCTAGTAGTAGCTTACTGCCTATGTCAAATTCACCGTGGCTAAATACGCCTGGTAAACTTTTTATGGTTAATGGGACATCGTTGTAGCTAACTTGATATGTTTTGAACCAATCTTGAATGTTGAAAGGTTCGACAGTTTGAGAGACTTGCCCCCAGTAGAAGGAGCAACGTCTCGCTGAATCATACTTGTTAATAGGTCCGTATGGCTTGAACATTTTTTCAATGCTTTTTACACCAGAGCGGTTTTCACCTACGACAACAATCTCAGTATCAGTGCCTAATTTAGCCAGCAACATAGCTAGTAAATACTGAGCTTCCGCTTTAGCTTTTGGCCAGTAGAGTAAAATCATGTCGGCGTTAGTGTCTTGATCAAACTCCGCACCAAAGTAACAGTTCACCGCTGAATGATTGTTGAGTTGGCGGTAATACCCATAGTTTGTGGTGTATACCGTGACCGATTCACAAGATTTTGCCAGTTCGACTGGGAATAAATCTTCAGCTTCTCCTGCTACTAATACGTGCTTTCCAGCGAAGTAAGCAAGTTGGCGTTCAGCAATTTGACTCGGTGCGATATAAGCAGACATTAGATACTCGATATTAGAGATGAAAAAAGAGGGCGGATTTTCTCATAATCTGCCCTCAGCTTGAAGTAGTTAATATTGCGCTAATAAGGCTAGCTATTATCTTGCCTATCTAGGAAGCCTTTAAAGTCTTCTTCGTAGATATTGAACAGTACCATGGTTACCGCAAAGATCAGTGGGCCATAGATCAAACCAATCAAACCGAAGAACTGGATGCCCCCAAGTAGTGAGAAGAAAATCATGAGGGTGTTCATGCCAGCGCTACCTTGCATCAACAGAGGTCGTAAGATGTTGTCAATTGAACCAACAATCGCGATACACCATACAGCAAGGAAGATAGCCCAAGTTGTATCACCGATTAAGAACAGATAAATCGTTGCTGGAATCCATATTAACGCGGTACCGACGACAGGAATGAATGAGGCAAAGCCCATCATCGTGCCCCAGAATAACCCGGGGAAACCGGCTAGCCACATACCAATACCGCCGGCAAAACCTTGGGCGATAGCCGTCAAAAATGAGCCCATTACTGCGGATTTAGACACTTGCTCGATCTCATTTAGAAGGCGGTCTTCTTGGCTGCGAGATAGGGGCAGGATATGGCGAATAGAGGAGATGATTTTGTCGTGATCTCTTAGTAGGAAAAACAACACAAATAGCATCAAGAAGAAGTTCATCAAAAAGCTGGTGGCATCACCCAGGATTTTGGCACTGATGCTGACGATGTTTGCGCCGAATGATGTGGCGAACTGTCCCACTTTTTGTGCGATTTCCTGCGGGGTGATTTCTTCGAATGGTAGATAGCTATTGGCGAATGCAAGTGCTTTTACTACTAGAGGATGGTCTAGGACGGTTTGAATACCGCCATGCGTACCCCATTGATAGACATTTTGTGAGAAGACTGACCCTTGTTGAACGATAGCGGTAAAGACGAACAGTAAAGGGATGACGATGATGAAAGTAAGAATAAGGCAAGATAAAAACGAGACGAAGTTTCTATGCTTGGGCATTTTTGTTTCGAGCCATTCGTGGATCGGGAACATGAGCAACGAGATGATAAATGCCATTACAATTGAGTTCACGTACGGAGCAATAAGTAAATAGCAGGCGAACGCGGCGGCGATCAGGGCGACGACCAGTACCCAATGATTAGACGTTATTTTGGCTTTATTTGGCACGATTACAGTCCAAGGTTTATGCATATGGGGATATAATGACCGCAAAACAGTGCGTTATCAATGGAGAGTTAGGCGAATGGGGTGCTGCAATAATGAAAACTGCTCAGAAAAGCAGACGAAGCATATCAAGAAAATACCGTGGTTTCGTTTAGTATTAATTGGGCTTATTGGTTTGATAGTTGTTTACTGGCGATAGATGTTACAAAAACAAAAAGGCTGCCAGTTGGCAGCCTTTTTACAATCTCGCTGGTTATGCTTCTTGCGCGATAATTGCAAAACAGCGGTCCGCTGCTTCTAGAGTTGCTTCTAGTTCTTTAGAACCATGAGCCAAAGATAGGAAGCTAGCCTCAAATGCCGAAGGAGCTAGGTATACACCGTGATCGATCATCAAGTGGAAGAAACGCTTGAATCGCTCCAAATCACACTTCGTGACGTCTTCGTAACAAGTAATCTCTGTTTGCTCTGTAAAGAAGAAGCCGAACATGCCACCCACTTGGTTAACCGCTAATGGAATGCCGTGCTTATCAGCAAGAGATTTAAAGCCATCAGCTAGCTGCTTTGTCTTTGCTGCCAAGCGTTTTTCGTTGCCTTCTTCTTTTAGTAAGTTCAAGCATGCAAAGCCTGCGGCCATCGCAACAGGGTTGCCTGATAAAGTACCAGCTTGGTAGACAGGACCTGTTGGTGCTATATGCTGCATCACTTCTTTACGACCACCGAACGCACCTACTGGCATACCGCCACCAATTACTTTACCTAGTGTTGTTAGGTCTGGTTTGATGTTGTAGTGCGCTTGTGCGCCACCTAATGTTACGCGGAAACCTGTCATAACTTCATCAAAGATCAGTAGAGCACCTTCTTGGTCACAGATTTCTCGTAGGCCTTCATGGAAGCCTTCAACCGGTGGGATACAGTTCATGTTGCCAGCTACAGGCTCAACGATAATACAAGCGATTTCGTCTTTGTTTGCGGCGAAAAGCTCACGGACAGAGTCTAGGTCGTTGAACGTTGCTGTTAGAGTGTGTTTTGCAAAGTCAGCTGGTACACCAGGAGAACTTGGCTGGCCTAAGGTCAGTGCGCCAGAACCTGCTTTTACCAGTAAGCTATCAGCATGGCCGTGGTAACAACCTTCAAATTTAAGGATTTTGTCTCGGCCTGTGAAACCACGAGCCAGACGGATTGCACTCATCGTTGCTTCTGTACCAGAGCTCACCATGCGCAGTTGTTCCATAGATGGTACCAGCTCAGAAACGAGCTCAGCCATCTTGATTTCCATTTCAGTTGGAGCACCGAAGCTCAAACCACGCTGAGCTGCTTCAATAACAGCGTCGCGAATTACTGCGTGGTTATGGCCTAAAATCATTGGCCCCCATGAACCTACATAGTCGATGTACGCTTTACCATCAGCATCAAAAATCAACGGGCCATCAGCTCGTTCTACAAAGATTGGTGAACCACCGACGCCATTAAAAGCACGAACAGGGGAGTTAACGCCGCCTGGAATGGTTTGCTGTGCTTTTTGATATAACTCTGATGATTTGGTCATGGATACATCCTCTTTTGATTATTTAGGACCAATTTGCCTCGCATTGTACCTATCGTCGGTTGAACTAGAAATCTTTTGCTGAATTTTCTGCTCTTTTTCACATCTTCCAAGCGCTTTTGAGCTGTAAAGTAACGGAAACAGCGATTCATGATGGTGAATACTTGAACGGTTAAGTCAGGTATTGGATAATCACTCTATTATCAAAAAAGATACATCCACCGAATTTGGATTTACTCCATAATCGAGCGAGTGGATATTTACACGAGTGAGAGAGGTCGTCGTGAGCGAAGTAAATGTACCATTATCCTTTTCTGACGCAGCAGCAACACGCGTAAAAGCGCTTATCGCTGAAGAAGAAAATCCAGCACTAAAACTACGAGTTTACATCACGGGCGGTGGCTGCAGCGGTTTCCAATATGGTTTTACGTTCGATGAGAGCGTGAACGAAGGCGATACTGAAATTGAAAACAGTGGCGTTACTTTGGTTGTTGATCCAATGAGCCTGCAATACCTAATGGGTGGTATGGTTGATTACACAGAAGGCCTTGAAGGCGCTCGCTTCTTTGTAAACAACCCGAATGCAACAACAACTTGTGGGTGTGGTGCTTCATTTAGTGTTTAATATGAATGCATGACTTGCAGTTAGATCATTGATCTAACTGCATAAACTTACGTATTAGGATGTTACGTAAGTAAAATAAAAGGATGTTATATGCCAAGATTACGCGTAGTTGGTTTCGCTGCTCAGCGGCCATGGCTTGTTTCTCTGTTTCTCCTTCTTGTTCTTATCATGTGGCTTGGGCTAGGTAGTCTCAAAGCTGAAGAATCTCTTCCAAAAAACAATCAAGAATCGATACCGCTTGCCAAAGTGGTGTTTCAGACCTTTATCGCCCAAAGTACCGAAAAGAAAATTGACCTTTATGGTCGTACAGCTCCAGACAAAAAGGCTCGGATTGGTGCTGAAATCGCTGGAAAAATTGAGCGCCTTGCTGTGCGTAAAGGCTCATCGATTAAAAAAGGCCAAGTCATTGCCTATATAGATAAAGGTGACCTAAACATTCAACTTCAACGTGCTGAAGCTATGTTGAAGGTTCGTGAGAAAGAGTTCAAAGCGGCGCAATCTTTAAAAAATAAAGGTCTTCAGGGGGAAGTGGCATTTGCCTCGGCTGAAGCATCTTTGGTAGAAGCGAAAGCCATGGTCAGCAATGTAAAAGTGGCTCTGCGTAATACTGAGGTGACTGCGCCATTTACCGGTATTGTTGATCACTTATTTATTGAAACTGGCGATTTTGTGGGGATTGGCGATCCCGTTGCGACTGTACTTGACCTCAATAAACTGGTGATTGAAGCCGATGTCAGTGAAAGGCATATTCAATACTTAACGCCAAATCAAGTGGCAGTAATTCGTTTTATCGATGGTGAAGAGGTAAGCGGTAAGCTGCGTTATATATCTCGTGTGTCGTCGATTTCTACCAATACTTTTCCAATTGAAATCGAAATCAACAACCCAAACCAAAAAATCCCTGCTGGGATCAGTGCGGAGGTTGAGCTTAGCTTGAAAAGCCAGCTTGCGGTAAAGGTTACTCCTGCGATGTTGGCTTTGGATGAAGTGGGCAACCTCGGGGTGAAAACTCTCAAGGACAACAAGGTTAGTTTCGTTCCTATTCAGCTAGTTAAAGCGGAAAAAGATGGGGTTTGGTTATCTGGTTTAGGTGAACAGGTCGACATCATCACCGTGGGCCAAGGCTTTGTTCGCGATGGCGACTCGGTAATAGCGGTGAACCAGTCTCAGCAGTCTGACAAATAGGAGGCAGTATGTATTCAATCATTGATGCAGCGCTGTCTCGTACTCGTACGATGATCAGCTTACTGATATTGATTTTAATTGCCGGAGTCGGTACTTATCTGACCATACCGAAAGAGTCCAGCCCTGATATTACTATCCCAATTATCTATGTTTCGGTAGGGCACCAAGGTATTTCGCCTAGCGACGCGGAGCGTCTTTTAGTGCGCCCAATCGAGCAAGAACTTCGCTCTATTGAAGGTGTAAAAGAGATGACATCGACGGCTGCTGAAGGGCATGCGTCGGTGATGTTGGAGTTTAGTGTCGGAATGGACCTTAGCCGTGCAATGGCCGATGTGCGAGATGCGGTTGATCTGGCAAAACCTAAACTGCCGGCAGACAGTGATGAACCAACGGTGAATGAAGTGACGTTGGCATCGGAAGAGCCTGCTTTATCGGTCGTTTTGTACGGTACTGTGCCAGAAAGAACGATTGTTCAAATTGCTCGCCAGCTGCGCGATAAATTAGAAAGTTACCGCCAAGTATTGGAAGTCGATATTGCTGGTGATCGAGAAGACATTGTTGAGATCATTGTCGATCCTTTATTGATGGAGAGCTATGGCCTTGATCAGGGAGATATCTACAACCTGATCGCACTAAATAATCGAGTCGTCGCGGCGGGTTTTGTCGATACAGGCTATGGCCGGTTCTCGGTCAAAGTTCCTTCGGTTTTTGACTCGCTCAAAGATGTACTTGAATTGCCCGTCAAAGTGGATGGCAAGCAAGTGATTACCTTTGGGGATGTCGCAACGGTGCGTCGTGCATTTCGCGATCCAGATAGCTTTGCTCGTTTAGATGGTAAATCAGCAGTGGTGCTGGATGTTAAAAAGCGTGCTGGCGAAAACATCATTGAAACCGTGGAGTTGGTTAAAGCGGTATTGGCGGAGGCGCAAAAACGCCCTGAATGGCCAAATAATCTTCTAGTTAAATACACTTATGATCAGTCGAAAGACGTTAAGATCATGCTCAATGACCTGCAAAACAATATCTTGTCAGCAATTATTTTGGTGGTCATTGTCATTATCGCCATCTTAGGCGTACGAACAGCTTTGCTGGTCGGCATTTCTATCCCAGGCTCGTTCTTAACTGGTTTGCTTGTTCTGTCTCTATTTGGCTTAACCGTCAATATCGTAGTGTTGTTCTCACTGATTATGGCGGTAGGTATGCTGGTAGATGGAGCAATTGTAGTAACAGAGTTTGCCGACAGGCGAATGCAAGAAGGTACTCCACGCCGACAAGCGTATAGAGACGCTGCGAAACGCATGGCATGGCCTATTACAGCGTCGACAGCAACGACACTGGCCGCATTTGCTCCGCTGTTATTCTGGCCGGATATTACCGGCGAATTTATGAAGTATCTGCCCCTGACGCTGATAGCAACCCTGAGTGCTTCTTTGGTCATGGCACTACTGTTTGTTCCGGTATTGGGCGGGATGATTGGTAAGCCACAGAATGTTACTCCTCAAAGTCGCGCGCAAATGGTGGCTCTGCATGATGGGGATTTTGACAAGGCGACGGGCCTGACCAAGCTGTACTATCAGACCTTATCGGTTGCGATTAAACACCCGCTCAAAATACTGTTAGGGGCAATTTTGCTTGCTGTGGGCGTTGGCTTTACCTACGCAAAGGCAGGGTTAGGGGCTGAGTTCTTCCCTGAGGTAGACCCACCGTTCTTCACTGTAAAAGTTCGCTCCTACGGTGACCTTTCGATTAATGAAAAAGACGTCATTATGAGTGACATCGAACAGGTGATGCTCGGCCATGATGAGTTTGAAAGTGTTTATACCCGTACGGGGGGCGACGATGAAATTGGCCAAATTCAAATTACACCGGTCGATTGGCAGTACCGCCGTAAAGTAAAAGAGATCATCGAGGAATTAAAGCAGGAAACCAACAAGTTTGCTGGGGTTGAAATTGAGTATAAGTTCCCAGATGCAGGCCCTCCGGTCGAGCATGATTTAGTGATAGAGATGTCTGCTCGCGTACCGGAACAGCTGGATTCAGCGTCTAAAATGGTGCGACATTGGGCGGATAATAACCCCGCCTTTACCAACATCAGTGACACTTCGAGCAAAGAGGGGATCGATTGGCAGATTGATATTCGTCGTGATGATGCTTCTCGTTTTGCTGCCGATGCTACTTTGGTCGGAAACACGGTTCAGTTCGTAACCAATGGCTTAAAAATTGGTGATTACCTGCCTGATGATGCTAATGAAGAAGTGGATATTTTGGTCCGCTATCCTGAAGACAAACGTGATATAGGCCGATTTGATCAGCTTAGAGTTAAAACGCCGGCGGGCTTAGTACCAATAACCAATTTTGCCCGAATCACTCCCGATCATAAGCAAGATACGATCAAGCGTATTGATGGTCACCGAGTGATTAACATTAAGGCTGATATGGAAGAAGGTTATAACTTAGCCTTAGAATTGCCAAAGATTGAGCAAGCTTTGTCTGAGCTGGGCTTACCTTCAGGAGTTGAGTTTAAAATCCGTGGTCAAAATGAAGAGCAGCAAAACTCATCTGCATTCTTGCAAAATGCTTTCATTGTTGCTTTGGCGGTCATGGCGCTTATCCTCATTACTCAGTTCAATAGCTTCTATCAAGCTTTCTTAATATTGAGTGCGGTACTGTTCTCTACTGTTGGCGTTTTCGCTGGCTTATTAGTGTTCCAAAAACCGTTTGGCATAGTGATGTCTGGTATTGGCGTGATTGCGTTAGCGGGGATTGTCGTAAATAACAATATTGTATTGATCGACACGTATAACCAGCTGCTCAAGCGAGGATTAGATCGTCGTGAGGCTATTCTTCGAACTGGTGTTCAGCGTCTGAGGCCGGTACTACTGACAACAGTGACCACTATTTTGGGTCTAATGCCAATGGTATTGGAAATGAACATCGATTTGATTAACCAAAAAATCGAGTTTGGGGCACCAAGTACACAGTGGTGGTCTCAATTGGCAACGGCTGTTGCTGGCGGGCTTGCATTTGCGACCGTACTGACGTTAGTGCTGACACCATGTTTACTGATGCTGACTAAACGACATAAGCTCGAAGAGAACAATGGCGAAGCTATTGAAACCAGTTAGGTCGAAGAGCAGAAAAAAGCCCACGATGAGAATCGTGGGCTTTTTCGTATATGAGGGCTAGTTACGAGCGTAAAGTAATTCGCCGTAGCGCTCTAGCTTGGCTAAGCGTATTTTTGCGTTAGCAATGAAGGTGGCCTTAGCTTTACCTGTTAGTGATTTCGACTGAGGTAGTTTGACCGTGCGAGCATTTTTATGTACTCCGTTAACTAGGAATTCATAATGCAAGTGAGGGCCCGTTACACGGCCTGTGCCTCCCAATGTACCGATGGTTTGTCCTTGCTTAACTCGTTGACCTGTTTTCACCATGCGGCGCTGTAAGTGCAGGTACTTGGTCACGTAGGTATTACTGTGTCTGATAAAGACATAGTTACCGTTAAATTGGTTATAACTCGACTTTTGAACCACACCATCACCCGCAGCCCAAATAGGGGTGCCAACAGGGGCAGCGTAGTCAGTCCCTCGATGCGCACGAATTTTACCTGTTACTGGGTGCCTACGGCGTGGATTGAAGTTTGATGTTACACGACGAAAATCAACCGGAGAGCGCAAGAAAGCCTTTTTCATCGCTCGGCCATTTTCATCAAAATAGTTGCCCGTATTGTCATCAAGAATTGCGGTAAAGGTATCACCTTGGTTAACGAAGGTAGCAGCGATAATTTTGCCCCGCCCAATCACTTCACCCTCAACGACTTGTTCTTGGTACAACATCTTAAATTGATCGCCGCTGCGTATGTCCAAAGCAAAGTCGATATCCCAACCAAAGATCCCAGCCAGTTCCATAATTTGGTTAGCCGTTAAACCAGCGTTGACACCAGCATTCCAGAAGTTAGATGTAATCTCTGCTTCGGCGTAGTTGTACTGAAAAAACAGCTCTTTTTTATCCAGCTTGGAGCTAAACCCTTTGGCTGTCTTAGACACGACAAAGGTTTCGAATGCGCTCAACTTACGTTTTAGCTGGATTAAATCGTCATTTTCATCAAAACCGAATTCCAACACATCACCTGGGCGCAGACGCGTCAGTTGGCGTTCGATGTCGTTATTTGTGCTGGTGAGTTGATAAAGCAATCGAGAAGAAAGCCCAAGGCGCTGGAACAAAATCGCAGCACTTTCACCAGAGCCAACGGTATGCTTTTCCCAGCGCAATGCAGCCGTTGGAGAAATAGAGGTTCCGGGTGACAAAGCTTCTGCATTAATGGTTAAAGGGTAATGGCGCCCAACTTCGAAGCGTTTTTTGTCTGGTCGAAGATCTTTGGGGTCGGGTAGGAAAAACAGTGCAATGACAATTATCGCACTGAAAAAGGCGATAAATGCTCTGTGGACCCAAGGCAGTCGGGCGAAAATAGACAACATCTTAAACTTCGTTCTGAAAATATTAATAAAATAGCTAACTGTTTAGTCTAACTGGTTTCAAAAAACATCGCTATTCAAGTAAGATGGACCATTATCATATTTTTGCCAAATCTGTGGGAGTGAACAAGAATGGCGAGCATTGAAGCAGCACTGGCTGAAATTAAGCGCGGTGTAGACGAGCTAATTCCTGAAGAAGAACTGATTGCTAAGCTGAAAGAGGGACGTCCTCTTCGCATCAAACTAGGTGCCGATCCAACAGCACCAGATATTCACCTAGGTCATACGGTTATCTTGAACAAGCTACGTGCTTTCCAAGAGCTAGGCCATGATGTGACTTTCCTAATCGGTGATTTCACCGGTATGGTTGGTGACCCAACAGGTAAGAACACTACTCGTCCACCACTGACTCGTGAAGACGTTTTGCGTAATGCTGAAACGTATAAAGAGCAAGTGTTCAAAATTCTTGATCCAGCAAAAACAAAGATTCAATTCAACTCTGAGTGGCTTTCTGAGCTTGGCGCAGAAGGTATGATTCGTCTTGCTGCAAACCAAACTGTTGCTCGTATGCTTGAACGTGATGACTTTAAAAAGCGTTACACAGGCGGCCAGCCAATTGCTATCCATGAGTTTATGTATCCACTCCTACAAGGTTATGACTCAGTAGCAATGGAAACAGACGTAGAGCTTGGTGGTACGGATCAGAAATTCAACCTACTAATGGGGCGTGAATTGCAAAAAGCTCACGGTCAGAAACCTCAGGTTGTACTTACTATGCCTCTTCTTGTTGGTCTTGATGGCGAGAAGAAGATGTCTAAGTCTGCACACAACTACATTGGTGTGAGCGAAGCACCGAGCGAAATGTTCGGTAAGATCATGTCTATTTCTGATGATCTTATGTGGAGCTACTACGAGCTGTTATCTTTCCGTCCGCTAGAAGAGATCGCAGAGCTTAAAGCTGGTGTTGAAGCGGGTAAGAACCCACGTGACGTGAAAGTTGCGCTAGCGAAAGAGATCATCGCTCGCTTCCACTCTGAAGCCGATGCAGATGCTGCTGAACAAGAGTTCGTTAACCGTTTTGCGAAGAACCAGATCCCAGACGAAATGCCTGAATTTGAGTTTGATGCAGGTCTACCGGTGAGTAATCTTCTAAAAGAAGCAGGCCTATGCTCTTCTACTTCAGAAGCGATGCGTATGGTTAAGCAAGGCGCAGCTAAGATTGAAGGTGAGAAAGTCGCTGACTCGAAGTTTACTCCTGAAGCCGGCACATATGTATTCCAAGTGGGTAAACGTAAGTTTGCTCGAATTACGATTAAGTAATTTAAATATAAAAAGAAAAAGCGCCGTTATGGCGCTTTTTTTTCGCTTGTTTTAAAGCGAAGGATAAACCAAGTTTCGAATAAAAGTAGGGCTGCGATGGCATATTGCCAATGAGAGCCATAGGCGATGAAATAAAATACGCTGCCCATTGATAGCCAAATGAGCACCAAAGATTGTATTTTCTCTCTTCGTGTTAATCCGTCATTATTTTTAAGCCGTGTTGCAATTGGGCCAAGTCTTGGATGCTCTAATAGCCAAAGCTGAAACTTTGGTGATCCACAGCCGAAGCAGTATAGAGCGAGTAGAATAAAGGGAACGGTTGGAAGCAGCGGTACTGTAATACCAATAGACCCAAGAATGACACAGGTCCACCCAACGCACATATAGCCTTTACGTTTTATTTCTTGTCGTGTTCTTTTTGTATTCATAATGTGGGGTGTTATCTCTAGCCAAACAGAGAGTGACTACTCAAGTATTGGCTAGCATTACTCGAATTGGCAAATTATTAACAAAACTAAACACATTTTAGCTGTTCTAACTTGGCGCTTTTGTTAGAATACGCGCGCTGCTATTTGAGCAGTGTTTTTGGAGATAACTATGAACAATACCGACCATCCCCCTAGTATGAAGGGAGAAAAATAATCCGCTTCGGTATTGGCGATCTCCGCTCCTACCATTGCGGTAGGGCATCTTCTTTAGTTTTCCCTTTCTATTCTTTTTCTCCTTTAAAATTCTAGATTTTGACAGCAAGGCTACGTAGTGATTACGTAAGTTTTTGGTACGTTATTGTGTCTATTTCTTGCTGTTTGATGGTCGTTACCTTTGCCAATCGGGAGATTCGCCATGACGGTAATGAGCAATAACTACATTGAAAATACGCCTCACTTTTCTCAAGAAGAGATCGGTGCGGCGCGTAATGCATTTTTGCAATACGAACACGAAAAACAAATTCAACTTCTGACAGTCATGCCAATTGAAGAGGCGGTGGCAATCTTGCACCACTGCTCGGTGGGTTATGTGCAGCAATTGATCAGTCACTTGGAAAGTGAAGGCCATGACAAGCGCGCTCGTCACTATGCGCACCAGCTAGGTTTGATTCACTCGGAAGTAGAAACAGCGCAGGGCTATCTTACGACCAGTGTTATTGAACACGTTAAACAGAGAATTGGTTGGATCATAGCGCTAGCGTTATTGGGGATTGTTTCTGGACTGATCATCGCTCAGTACGAAGACACCCTCAGCCAGTTGGTTTTGCTAGCTGTATACATGCCTGTAATTGCAGCAGCTGGGGGGAATACGGGGACTCAGGCAGCAACGCTTGTAATTCGAGCGCTTGCTACCGGGGAACTGAAAAAACGGCAATGGATGCTGGTGTTATGGAAAGAGAGCCGAGTAGCAATCTGCTTAGCGTTTGCGATCGCCGTTGTGATGGTGGCGCGCATTCTAATGTTTAGCGATTCAAGCTCCGCTAGTGGTTTTGATATTGATACGATTGCGCTGGCGATTGCGGTGGCACTGTTCATTCAAGTAACAATTTCAACCACACTTGGGGGAGTGCTACCTATACTGGCTCGTGCATGCAAATTGGACCCAGCAGTACTTGTGAGTCCAGTGCTCGCATCTATTGTCGATATATCGGGTATGTGGATCTATTTTACAGTAGTGAATTACTTCTTAGGCTTAGCCTGACTAAACTGAACCACATCTTGGTAGAACAAGGTTTCAAATTGAGTAATAGGAGCGATGACCGCAGGGCCGTCGCTCTTTTTGATTGGGTAGTAGTCAGTAACAAATTGAACAAACAGAGACTGTGGTTGGCCATTTTTATCTAACCCGTAACCAGCCATGTTATAGCTACCGTATAGCGATCCACTTTTGGCAATGATTTGGCCTTTAATTGGCGCCTTGCGCATGCTGCGTCGGTATTGCAAAGTGCCAGATTCACCTGATGTTGGCATCAGTTTAATCAAGCCAAGTTCCTCATCATGTTGCCAGATATAGCGCAGTACATGAGCCATGTCTTGAGGCGTTAAGCGGTTATTACGTGATAGCCCTGAACCATCAGCCATTTGGCTATGTTCAAGATTGATTGCTGTATTGGAGAAGATGATCTGTTTGATCGCTTCTGTGCCATTGCTAAAACTTCCCGCTTGAATATAAAAATGTGCACCAAGCGTTTTGGTTAGATTATCGGCAATCAAGTTATCCGATTTTTTCAACATCGTCTCAAGTAGTTGAGGAAGTTTAGGTGAGTAATGGGTAGCTAAAACTTGATTATCTGAAGATTCTGGTGAACCAACCTTTACTTCCCCCTTTAAAACAATATCAAGTTTGTTCAATAACTTATACACCATACGCGTGCTGTATTGTGCAGGGTCTTGTACCGCGAATTTGAGCGGCAGCGGCTTGCTACGTTCTCTTAGGCAACCATTAAGCTGGTAGTGGTTATTTGGTGACGTCAGTAGCTCTAAATCACATTGAGTGCTCTCTTGCTCGGTTTCGGTAACGGTACGAGCTTGAGTGGACACATGAATTGGGTACTGTTCTGGCACGTATACCCGGGTATGACCGTCTGTTTGAGTATAAATAGACGCTTGTACGCAGTTTTCGTCCAACGTGATCGCGCTGGCTGGTGCACTGTAACACACACCTAAAATGTCCCAAGGCCAGCCCACACCTCTGTCGTAGCCAGTGAACTGGCTGTTATCAAGCCATAAATCCCCATCAATATGACTCATGCCTTTCTGTTTGGCTTGCGACAATAGCAGCTCTAAATCTTTAGTTTTCAGAGTAGGGTCACCATTAAAGCGTATTACTAAATCTTTGCCGGCTGCTTCTATAGAGGTCTCAAACTGAAACTCATCACCCAGCTCTAATTTTGCCGCAAGTGCAGTGACCAGTTTTAGTGTGCTGGCAGGTGGAAACAGCTGCTGAGAAAGCTCGGGTTGTTGCTCTGGCTGCGGGGATGACAGGCTTTCTAGGATCAGGCTACTTCTAGTTCCAGTTGGCAGAGTATCTAAAGGTGAATAGGCGAAAGTTACACTAGAAAATAGCGCTGCCAGAGAAACAAGAAGCTTGTGCATAGAAGAATCCGTAAGGGGAGCGGCAAGGCGATGCGAGCTCATTATGAAACAGTGAACTCAGTATAAAGAGCGAAGCTCAATCGGGCTAGTCAGCAATGTATTTTATTGCAGAAAACAAAAAGGCCTAGCAATCGCTAGACCTTTAGTCATCAAGTTACGAACTGAGGTTCGTCAACTGATTAGAAAGAGTATTTTAGACCTAGACGTAGCGTGTCTTCTGCGTCTTTAGCACCGAAGTCATCTTTATCTAGGTTATTTAGCATGTATGCAACGTATGCGTTGATGTTCTTGTTGAACGCGTAATCACCAGTGATTTCGAAGAAATCGCTTTGGTTTACTGTTTGGCCAACTACATCGTACTCAGTTTTTTGGTAAGCACCCATTAGAGTGAAGCCGTTACCGAAGCCGTAAGTTGCTGCGAATTCCATACCGTTGAAGTCAGAGCTAGATTTGTCATCTGTTTCACCAGTAGTGTAAGTACCTGCTAGGTATAGAGAATCAAGTGTGTAGTTAACACCTGCAATGATTGCGTTGCCAGTACCTGCGTTCTCGCCGTTATCACCAGCAGAGTAACCAAGACCGAAGCCTAGACCCATAGGTAGAGTGTAGATACCAGAGATACCGTAACCGTTAGTGTCTTTGTCTTCACCTGCGATGAAACTTGCTTTTACAGAAAGCGCATCGAAGTCGCCAGTGTAAAGAATAGTGTTGTTAACTTGCTCGTTACCCGCAGCAATAAACTCTTTCTGTGCACCAGTAAACGTAGTTACGTCAGACATTTGTGAGATTTGTACTGCAGCAGTATCTTGACGACCAAAAGATACTGCGCCGAAGTTACCTTGTAGGCCCGCAAACATGTAGCGTTGTGTAAAGTCAGTTTCAGCATCGTTGCCGCTCGAAGAAACAACACCTTGCTCAGCTTCGTAGAAACCAAAACCGCTAAGTGAATCGTTGATTTGAGTTGTACCACCGATGTTTAGACGGAAACGGCTGTTGTTAGCCATTGTGCCATCGATCTCTTCGCCGCCGTTACCGATGAAGTCACCACGGAATTCCGCACGACCGCCGACGTTTAGTTCTGTGCCGTCTTGGCTGTATACGTTCGCTGCGCTTGCACCAGTTGATACTGCTGCAGCTGCCACTGCTAGAGCGATCAGAGTTTTGTTGTTCATTTTATAAGTCCTAATTTACTGTCCATAAATAGTTTTGCGAGGGATATCTCCTTTGCAGGCGCTATCCTCTTCTCATCACACGAATTAATCAAGTTTCATATGTAAGATTTATGTCAGAACTATGATTTATAAGACTAATTTCGGTGATGTTAGCCATTCAATTTCTACCGTAAAGTTCACTAATGAGTTAGTAAAATGATATAAATCAGACTTATGAACAGTGTTTTATTGGATGGGTAAAAATATCAAGTGTTTGATTTTAAATGGCTTGTATTCATTGTTGATAATGGAGGTAATAGCGCAAGGTTTATCTTTTTTTAGGTGAAATATGTTTCTTATCGTACTTGTGCTCCTAGGGTACTGTTTGCTTTGTAGTCAGAGGCGGTTTTTAGGTCGGAATATTTTGAATTAAGATCACGTGAGATTAATTTGAGTGATTTAGACGCCAACATTGTTTACACTAAACCAAATCGATAAGCGAATAAGCTACCTAATCTGAGTATTGGGTGGTTTTGTATTGTCCAAATCGTTCCAATATTGAAAGTGGAACGTTGGCATAGAGGTATAAAATGGAAAAAGTTCCAATGACTGTTCGTGGCGCACAACTGTTGCGTGATGAATTAGACCGACTACTAAAACTTCGCCCACAAATCTCAGAAGCTATTGCTGAAGCGCGTGAACTGGGTGACTTAAAAGAGAATGCGGAATATCACGCAGCGCGTGAAGAGCAAGGTATTTGTGAAGCGCAAATCCGTGATATCGAATACAAGCTTTCTGTAGCTCAGATCATCGACGTTAGCCAAATGGAAAACTCAGGTAAAGTTATCTTCGGTACTACCGTGACCCTGATCGATGTCGATACTGATGAAGAAAAAACTTACCAAATCGTTGGCGACGATGAAGCTGACATTAAATCTGGCCGTATTTCGGTGAGCTCACCAATTGCACGTGGCTTGATCGGAAAAATGGAAGGTGACGAAGTCGTTATTTCTACCCCTGGTGGTGACAAAGACTTTGAAATCGACAAAGTAGAGTACAAGTAATCGAAAGCAGGCTGCTAAATCAGCTATTCGAATTTGTTAGAAATTAAAAAGGTCGCTATTGCGACCTTTTTTACCATTTGGAAAGCGAAAGCTTACTTGCGTGGAAGCTCGATCTTACGTTGCTCAGACTGGCGGTATAGCACCAGTACTTTTCCGATGGTTTGCACTTTCTCTGCTTTAGTTTCACGAACAATAGCATCAATAATCAATAGCTTAGTGTCGCGATCTTCAGATGCGACTTTGATTTTGATTAGCTCATGGTGATCGAGTGCGATTTCGATTTCCGCTAGAACAGCTTCAGTTAGTCCATTTGCGCCCATAAGCACTACAGGTTTTAAACTGTGCGCTAGGCCTTTTAGATGCTGCTTTTGTTTGGTGCTTAGGTTCATTACGCGGCCAATTTTATTTACTATTAGGGTTGAAAAATACCATTTTAACGCCATCTATCTCGGAAGACTATATTTTCTACCATACTTTATCGGGTAGAGGCGTTTTAGTTAGGAATCGAATGAGTAAACAGAAACACTCGGCCAGCTCTGGACGCTGGTTGAAAGAACATTTTGATGATAAATACGCGAATGAAGCGAGAAAGAAAGGTTATCGTTCACGTGCTTATTTCAAAATGGAAGAAATCCAAAGTAAAGACAAACTGTTAGCTCCAGGAATGACAGTTGTCGATTTGGGAGCTGCGCCAGGGGGATGGTCTCAATATGCTGCTAAAGTAATAGGGGAAAGCGGACAAATCATCGCGTGTGATTTACTGCCGATGGACCCGATTGCTGGAGTCAGTTTCTTGCAAGGGGATTTTCGTGAAGAATCGGTTCTTGATGCATTACTTGAGCGAATCCAACCAAACATGGTCGATGTTGTGATGTCAGACATGGCGCCTAACATTGCAGGTAACTCTTCGGTAGACCAACCTCGTGCTATGTACTTGGTTGAACTAGCATTAGATATGTGTCGACAAGTTCTGGCACCTAATGGTAGCTTTGTGGTTAAAGTTTTCCAAGGTGAAGGCTTCGACCAATATGTCAAAGAAGTACGTGACATGTTTAAAGTCGTGAAAATTAGAAAACCAGACTCCTCAAGGGCTCGCTCAAGAGAAGTTTTCATTGTAGCCTCTGGTTACAAAGGCTAACTATTTTGCTGTAAATAGCAAAAGTTAACACTATAGCTACAGGTTACAAACTGTAGTACCCTACCTTTAATTACAATTAGTTATCGCGAGGCTTACACCTTGAGTGACATGGCAAAAAATTTAATTCTGTGGCTTGTTATCGCTGTAGTTTTGATGTCAGTTTTCCAGAGCTTTGGCCCTGGAGAAAACAACGGCAGAGCAGTTGATTACACCACGTTTGTACAGGAAGTTGGCAACGGCCAGATTCAAGAAGCAACGTTTAAAGGTGAGGAGATCACTTTTATCCGTCGTGGCGGTGGCGCCAAGGCAGTCACTTACATGCCTGTTTATGATCAGAAGCTACTTGATGATCTGATCAACCAGAATGTAAAAGTTCAAGGTACACCACCTGAAGAGCAAAGCCTGCTTGGCACTATCTTCATTTCGTGGTTCCCAATGATCTTACTGATCGGTGTGTGGATTTTCTTCATGCGTCAGATGCAAGGCGGTGGCGGTAAAGGCGCTATGTCTTTCGGTAAGAGCAAAGCTCGTATGATGAGCGAAGAACAAATCAAAACCACGTTTGCAGATGTAGCGGGTTGTGATGAAGCTAAAGAAGATGTGAAAGAGCTGGTGGATTACTTACGTGACCCTAGCCGTTTCCAAAAGCTTGGCGGTAAGATCCCAACTGGTGTTCTTATGGTTGGTCCTCCTGGTACTGGTAAAACGTTACTTGCTAAGGCGATCGCTGGTGAAGCAAAAGTACCATTTTTCACAATCTCGGGTTCTGACTTCGTAGAAATGTTTGTAGGTGTTGGTGCATCTCGTGTACGTGACATGTTCGAACAAGCGAAAAAAGCAGCGCCTTGTATCATCTTTATCGATGAGATTGATGCAGTAGGTCGTCAGCGTGGTGCTGGTGTTGGTGGTGGTCACGACGAACGTGAGCAAACCCTTAACCAAATGCTCGTTGAAATGGATGGTTTTGAAGGTAATGAAGGTATTATCGTTATCGCTGCAACTAACCGTCCAGATGTACTTGACCCTGCTCTATTGCGTCCGGGCCGTTTTGACCGCCAAGTTGTTGTTGGTCTACCAGATGTGCGTGGTCGTGAACAGATTCTTAAAGTACACATGCGCAAAGTGCCTCTTGCAGGTGATGTAGAGCCTTCTCTAATTGCTCGTGGTACTCCAGGCTTCTCTGGTGCTGATCTTGCAAACTTAGTAAACGAAGCCGCACTATTTGCTGCTCGTGGCAACAAGCGCAACGTTTCTATGGTTGAGTTCGAACTGGCGAAAGACAAGATCATGATGGGTGCGGAACGTCGCTCTATGGTTATGTCTGAAGAGACCAAAGAATCGACGGCGTATCATGAAGCGGGTCACGCGATTGTTGGTCGTTTGGTGCCTGAGCATGATCCAGTGTATAAAGTGTCTATCATTCCACGTGGCCGTGCGCTAGGTGTGACTATGTACTTGCCAGAGCAAGACCGTGTGAGTATGTCTCGCCAACACCTTGAATCTATGGTTTCAAGCCTTTACGGCGGCCGTTTAGCTGAAGAGCTTATCTACGGTGCTGATAAAGTGTCGACTGGTGCATCTAACGATATTGAACGTGCAACTGATATTGCGCGTAAGATGGTTACTCAGTGGGGCTTCTCTGAAAAACTTGGTCCTCTTTTGTATGCAGAAGAAGAAGGTGAAGTATTCCTAGGCCGTAGCGTGACTCAGACTAAACATATGTCTGATGACACAGCTAAGCTGATTGATGACGAAGTCCGTAAGATCATTGACCGCAACTACGACCGTGCTAAGCAGATCCTTGAAGATAACATGGATATCATGCACGCGATGAAAGATGCGTTAATGAAGTACGAAACCATCGATGCTGGTCAGATTGATGACTTGATGGAACGTAAAACGGACATTCGTGAGCCAGCTGGTTGGGGAGAACAATCTCAACCGAAAGCGGAAGAAGCGAAGCCGGAATCTGATTCTGAAGAATCGAAACAGTCCGACGAGAAAAAAGCGGAGCCTAAAGCTGAGCAAGCTGAACAAAAGGCAGAAGTAAGCTCTGAAGAAGCAGCGGACAAGAAAGACGCTGAGTAAACGCTAGCTTAACCAATAAAACCCCGAGGCGACTCGGGGTTTTTGTGTTTTGGTTTAGGGGAAGAACCATGATTATCGAATCCAACAAAAAACAATTAGACCTATCTCACCCACATGTCATGGGTATTTTGAATGTTACGCCTGATTCATTTTCTGATGGTGGCAAATATAACTCACTTGAGAACGCACTCACTCAAGCAGAGAATATGATAGAAGCTGGCGTTAGTATCATTGACATTGGTGGTGAATCGACTCGCCCAGGCGCACCTGATGTTAGCCTTGAGGAAGAGCTACAGCGTGTCGTACCCATCATTAAAGCAATTCGAGAAAAGCATGATGTTTGGATCTCTATTGATACCAGTAAAGCGGAAGTAATGCGCCAAGCTATTGAAGCTGGTGCCGATATCATCAATGATGTACGTGCTTTGCAAGAGCCAGGTGCATTGCAAGTCGCTGCTGATACTGGTGTACCTGTGTGTTTAATGCATATGCAGGGGCAACCAAAAACCATGCAGTCCAACCCTGAATATCAAGACATCATGAATGATATTGCAGTGTTCCTTGAGGATAGGGTAGCGGCATGTGAAAGTGTAGGAATCAAGAAAAGTCAGTTGATCCTCGACCCTGGGTTTGGTTTTGGTAAAACACTTGAGCATAACTATCATTTACTCGCGCATTTTGAAAAATTCCATCAATTAGGCTTTCCGCTGTTAGCTGGTATGTCACGTAAATCAATGATTTTTAAGTTGCTCGATAAGGCTCCTGCTGAATGTATGGTGGCGAGTGTTACCTGCGCTACCATTGCTGCGATGAAAGGCGCACAAATTATTCGTGTTCACGACGTAGAAGAAACGTTGGAAGCGATGAAAATAATACAAACAACTCAGAATAACCTTTAACGCAGGGCTGAAGTTCTCGCTAAATAAGAAGGAAATACATTATGTCTGATAAAAGACGTTATTTTGGTACAGATGGTGTACGAGGCAAAGTAGGCCAATATCCAATTACACCAGATTTTGTACTTAAGCTTGGTTGGGCTGCTGGGCGAGTATTAGCTAAGCAGGGGACGAAGAAAGTTATTATTGGTAAAGACACCCGCATCTCAGGTTACATGCTGGAGTCTGCGCTGGAAGCTGGACTCGCAGCAGCGGGCCTAAAAGCGACATTTACTGGGCCTATGCCAACACCTGCAGTGGCATATCTAACACAAACTTTCCGTGCTGAAGCGGGAATTGTGATTTCTGCATCTCATAACCCTTACTACGATAATGGCATCAAATTCTTTTCTTCAGAGGGTACTAAGCTGCCAGATGATATCGAGCTAGCGATTGAGGCTGAACTAGATAAAGACATCGAGTGTGTCGAGTCAGCTTTGCTTGGTAAAGCAACTCGCTTAAATGATGCCGCTGGTCGTTATATTGAATTCTGTAAAAGTACTTTTCCTTCCGAGCTGAGCCTTGCAGGTCTGAAAATCGTCGTGGATTGTGCACACGGTGCAACTTACCATATTGCACCTGCTGTATTCAGTGAATTGGGTGCGGAAGTGATTGCGATGGGCGTCGAACCTAATGGCACCAACATTAATGATCAAGTCGGTGCTACCGATGTAAAAGCGTTACAGCAAAGAGTAGTTGAAGAAAAAGCGCACTTAGGCTTAGCCTTCGACGGTGATGGTGACCGAATCATTATGGTGGATGAGTTAGGCAATAAAGTCGACGGTGACCAAATCGCTTATATCATCGCGCGTGATGCACTACGTCGTGGTGAACTGAAAGGTGGTGTTGTCGGTACATTAATGACCAATCTAGGTATGGAAAATGGACTTAAGCAATTAGGAATTCCATTTGTCCGTGCTGCTGTTGGTGATCGTTACGTGATGGAGCAGCTTCTAGCAAAAGGCTGGAAGATTGGCGCTGAAAACTCAGGTCACGTCATTTTGCTAGATAAAGTGACTACAGGTGATGCTATTGTGGCGGCGCTGCAAGTTCTTGCTTCAGTAGTAGGCAGCGACATGACACTGAATGAGTTGTCTCAAGGTATGACACTTTACCCTCAGGTGTTAGAAAATGTTCGTTTCAGTGGCGATTCTAATCCACTAGAAGCCGACGCGGTAAAAGCATCGGTAACCGAAGTTGAAGCTGTGCTGGGAGAGAAGGGGCGCGTTCTGCTGCGCAAGTCTGGTACTGAACCACTACTGCGCGTGATGGTAGAAGGTGAAGACGCTGAACTGGTACAATCATCCGCAACCAAAATTGCTGATGCAGTTAGAGCTAATTGTTAAGCTTTTTCGCTGTAATTGCGCTTGAGAGCCCTACCGGGCTCTTTTCGTTTGCTTATAGAGGGTGATTTGCACTTTTGCCCCTTTTTTGACCGTTTGGTTGTGAAGTTGGTGTTTTTTATTAAATTCCGCTTGTCAGAGTAACTGGCTTTCGCTAGTATTGCTCGGCCTTCAGTTAGGAGGTCGCTAGCCTTGTTCTTAAGATTTGCCTCGGCAAAGAAGCAGAACGGCGCTGGCTCAACAATTTGGAACATAGGTGGAAATTATGTTTACAGTTCTACTTGTGATTTACCTGTTGGCAGCGCTTGGTGTAATTGGCCTTGTGTTGATTCAACAAGGTAAAGGCGCAGATATGGGAGCCTCATTCGGTGCTGGCGCTTCAAACACTGTTTTTGGTGCGAGTGGCTCAGGAAACTTCCTAACCCGAATGACTGCAATTTTTGCAACTGTATTTTTCATCCTTAGCTTAGTGTTAGGTAATATGTCTACGCATAAAACCGAGTCACAGTGGGTAGACCCTTCTCAAGGTCAAATTATCCAGCAAGCTGATGATGCGAGTGAAATTCCTGCCCCAACGGGTGATGAAATTCCTCAATAAGCTATTTTCTATAGCGATTAAATAGATTTAGCTGCCGAGATGGTGAAATTGGTAGACACGCTAGCATGAGGTGCTAGTGCCTTAGGTGTGAGGGTTCGAGTCCCTCTCTCGGCACCATTATTTACAAACTTGTAAATCACCTTGTTGAGCGTATAATGCTCACAAGTCGGACGCGGGGTGGAGCAGCTTGGTAGCTCGTCGGGCTCATAACCCGAAGGTCGTCGGTTCAAATCCGGCCCCCGCAACCAAATCCTTACAGGATTCGTGGACAAGTTTGCACAGTGACTCTTCACTGTGAGTTAAGCATCATTGGGTGTTTAACATATAAGGGTCCAGCAACAAAAAACCCCGACTATCGGGGTTTTTTGTTATCTGAATTTTTCATTTGAAAGGTTTAGGTGTTTGCTTGGAATTTAAATTGGGCTCTATGCCCTTTTTTTGTTTCTGGAGTGGTTTAAATGACTGGTTTAGAAAGACAACTTACTGAAATGCTTGATGCGCCTGTAGCAGCATCTGGCTACGAGTTAGTTGGATTAGAATTTATTCGTGCAGGCGAGCATTCAACGCTACGTATCTACATCGACCATGAAAATGGCATTAACGTTGATGATTGTGCAGAAGTGAGTCATCAAGTGAGTGCAGTAATGGATGTAGAAGATCCAATCTCTGTGGCGTACAACTTAGAAGTGTCTTCACCAGGTCTAGAGAGACCACTTTTCAAAGCAGCACACTATGAGCAATTTATTGGTCACGAGGTAAGCATCGTTTTGAAAATGGCTGTGGGCAACCGTCGTAAATGGAAAGGTGATATCCATTCTGTAGACGGTGAAAACATCACAGTAATTGTTGATGGACAAGAAGAAACGTTTGTTCTTAGCAACATTTCAAAGGCTAACCTGATCCCTAAATTTTAATTTTCTAGAGACGCAACTCTAGAGAAAAAAGCTTAAGAGGCTAGATTAAAATGAGTAAAGAAATTTTAGCGGTAGTTGAGGCAGTTTCTAACGAAAAAGCTGTTCCTCGTGAGCGTATTTTTGAGGCGCTTGAAATTGCACTAGCAACCTCAACTAAGAAAAAACACGAAATCGAAATCGATGTTCGTGTTGCTATCGACCGTAAAACTGGTGAGTTCGACACATTCCGTCGTTGGGAAGTGGTTGAAGAAGTTGAGAACCCAACTAAAGAAATTTCTTTAGAAGCGGCACAATACGAAGATGAAACATTGACTGTTGGTGACTTCGTAGAAGACGATATTGATTCAGTAACGTTTGACCGCATTACGACTCAAACGGCTAAGCAAGTTATCGTACAGAAAGTACGTGAAGCTGAGCGCGCACAAATTGTAGAGCAGTTCATCGATAACGAAGGTGAGCTAGTGACAGGTGTGGTTAAGAAAGTTAACCGCGATACGGTTATCCTAGATCTAGGTAACAACGCTGAAGCCGTTATCTTACGTGATGACCAACTTCCACGTGAAAACTTCCGTCCAGGCGACCGCGTACGTGGTTTGCTATACAAAGTTGCACCAGAAGCGCGTGGTTTCCAACTATTCATCACCCGCTCTAAGCCTGAAATGCTGGCTGAGCTATTCCGTGTCGAAGTACCTGAAATTGGTGAAGAGCTAATTGAACTGAAAGGTGCTGCTCGTGATCCTGGTTCTCGCGCGAAAATCGCAGTGAAGACAAACGACCGTCGTATCGACCCTGTTGGTGCGTGTGTTGGTATGCGTGGTGCACGTGTACAAGCGGTTTCTGGTGAACTAGGCGGTGAGCGTATTGATATCGTGCTTTGGGATGATAACCCAGCGCAATTCGTTATTAACGCAATGGCACCAGCAGACGTAGCGTCGATCATCGTTGATGAAGATGCACACTCTATGGATATCGCGGTAGAAGCAGATAACCTAGCACAAGCGATTGGCCGTAGTGGTCAAAACGTACGTCTTGCGTCTCAGCTAACAGGCTGGGAACTGAATGTAATGACAGTTGCTGATCTACAGAAGAAACACCAAGAAGAGTCTCAAGCTTCGATTGAGAACTTCATGAAGCACCTAGATATTGAGCAAGATTTTGCTGAAATGCTAGTTGAAGAAGGTTTCTCTACGCTAGAAGAGGTGGCTTACGTACCAGTAAACGAACTTCTAGAAGTTGACGGCCTAAACGAAGAGCTAGTTGAAGAACTACGTAGCCGCGCGAAAGACGCATTGACTACGCTAGCACTCGCTCAAGAAGAGTCTTTTGAAGGTGTTGAGCCAGCTGACGACCTACTAGGCCTAGAAGGTCTAGAGCGTGAAATGGCATTTAAACTAGCGGCGAAAGGCGTAGCAACACTAGAAGACCTAGCAGACCAAGGCATCGATGAGCTTGAAGGCATCGAAGGTTTAACAGAAGAACGCGCAGGTGAGCTAATCATGGCTGCACGTAACATCTGTTGGTTTGGCGACGAAGAATAATATCAGCAAGGAGGAAGCGGAATGACAGAATTAACGGTAAAAGCTCTAAGTGAAGAGATTGGTACACCAGTTGACCGCTTGATTGAACAACTTGCTGATGCAGGCATGAACAAAGCAAGTAACGACCAAGTTTCAGATGAAGAGAAGCAAAAGCTTCTTACTCACCTGAAAAAGGAGCACGGCGATACGTCGGGCGAATCTGAACCTACACGATTAACACTTCAACGTAAGACTCGTAGCACTCTAAGTGTTGCAGCAGGTGGTGGTAAGAGTAAAGATGTTCAAGTAGAAGTGCGTAAGAAGCGCACTTATGTGAAGCGCAGCACTATCGAAGAAGAAGCCAAGCGTGAAGCTGAGGAAGCAGCACAGCGTGAAGCGGAAGAGTTAGCAAAACGCGAAGCGGAAGAGCTAGCGAAACGTGAAGCTGCAGAGAAAGCACAGCGCGAAGCCGATGAAAAAGCGAAACGAGAAGCGGATGCAAAACGTGACGCTGAAGAAAAGGCTAAACGCGCACAAGCTGAAAAGGCTAAGAAAGAAATGAATGCGAAAAATGCAGACGTTAACGAACAAGCGAAAAAAGAAGCTGATGAGTTAAAACGTCGTCAGGAAGAAGAAGCGCAGCGTAAAGCTGAACAAGAAGCTGCAAAGCTTGTTGAAGAAGCACGTAAACTTGCTGAAGAAAACGAAGCTCGCTGGAGTGAAGAAGAGAAGAAGAAGAAAGAGTTAGAAAACTCTGACTACCATGTAACGACTTCTACTTACGCTCGCGAAGCTGAAGACGCAGCAGACCGCAAAGAAGAAGGCGGTCGTCGCAAGAAGAAGAAAGCAGGCAACAAGTCTAACGACCAAGAGCGCGGTGGTCGTAACCAACGTGGTAAAGGTCGCAACAAAGGTAAGCTTGCTAAACCAACTTCAATGCAACATGGCTTTGATAAGACAGCGACTGTTGCTAAGTCTGATGTTGTTATCGGCGAAACGATCGTTGTTTCTGAGCTAGCAAGCAAGATGTCTGTGAAAGGCACTGAAGTCATCAAAGTAATGATGAAAATGGGTGCAATGGCGACAATCAACCAGGTTATCGACCAAGAGACTGCACAGCTTGTTGCTGAAGAAATGGGCCACAAAGTTATCCTACGTAAAGAGAACGAGCTTGAAGAAGCTGTACTATCTGATCGTGATAACAGTGCTGAATCAGTGCCTCGCGCACCAGTTGTTACTATCATGGGCCACGTTGACCATGGTAAAACGTCGACTCTTGACTACATCCGTAAAGCGCACGTTGCTTCAGGCGAAGCGGGTGGTATTACTCAGCACATTGGTGCATACCACGTAGAAACTGAAAACGGTATGATCACTTTCCTTGATACTCCTGGACACGCGGCGTTTACAGCTATGCGTGCTCGTGGTGCTCAAGCGACAGATATCGTTGTTCTTGTAGTTGCTGCAGACGATGGCGTAATGCCACAAACAATTGAAGCGATCCAACACGCGAAAGCGGCTGGTGTTCCTCTGATTGTTGCTGTGAACAAGATCGATAAAGAAGACGCAAACCCAGATAACGTTAAGAACGAGCTTGCTCAATACGACGTTATTCCTGAGGAGTGGGGCGGTGAGAACATGTTCGTTCACATCTCTGCGAAACAGGGTACAAACATCGATGGCCTACTAGAAACTATTCTTCTGCAATCAGAAGTACTAGAGCTTACAGCTGTAGAAGAAGGTATGGCATCGGGTGTTGTCGTTGAATCGCGTCTAGATAAAGGTCGCGGTCCTGTTGCAACTGTTCTAGTTCAGTCTGGTACGCTAAACAAAGGTGATATCCTTCTTTGTGGTCAAGAGTACGGCCGTGTTCGTGCTATGCGCGACGAAAATGGTCAAGAGATCTTTACTGCAGGTCCTTCGATTCCTGTGGAAATCATCGGTCTTTCTGGTGTTCCAGCGTCTGGTGATGAAGCAACAGTAGTTCGCGATGAGCGTAAAGCTCGTGAAGTTGCTAACTACCGTCAAGGTAAATTCCGCGATGTTAAACTTGCTCGTCAGCAAAAAGCTAAGCTTGAGAACATGTTCTCGAACATGGCTGCTGGTGAAGTCGCTGAGCTTAACGTTGTTCTTAAAGCTGACGTACAGGGCTCTGTTGAAGCAATCGCAGACTCACTACTTAAGCTTTCGACTGACGAAGTTAAAGTGAACATCGTTGGTTCTGGTGTAGGTGGTATTACAGAAACTGATGCAGTACTTGCAGCAGCGTCTAACGCTATCATCCTAGGCTTCAACGTTCGTGCAGATGCAACAGCTCGCCGTGCAGTTGAAACTGAGAACCTAGATCTTCGTTACTACTCAATCATTTACCAATTGATTGATGAAGTGAAACAAGCAATGGGCGGTATGCTTGCTCCTGAGTTCAAGCAAGAAATCATTGGCCTTGCTGAAGTACGTGATGTATTTAAGTCACCAAAACTTGGCGCAATCGCAGGTTGTATGGTTACTGAGGGTACAATCAAGCGTAATAACCCTATTCGCGTTCTACGTGATAACGTTGTTATCTACGAAGGCGAACTAGAGTCACTACGTCGCTTTAAAGACGACGTTCAAGAAGTTAAGAATGGCTACGAGTGTGGTATCGGCGTTAAGAACTACAACGATGTTCGCGTTGGTGACCAAATCGAAGTCTTCGAGATTGTTGAAGTTAAACGTACTCTAGACTAATTGACTAAAATGACCGGCATAAGCTGTCGGTGATTGGTTGTTGAATACGCCATGGGGGGCTGGAATTTATCCATCCCCCCATTCTTTCTAATAAGAGAAAAGATATGTCAAAAGAATTTAGCCGCACGCAGCGTGTATCGCAGCAGTTGCAAAAAGAACTAGCCATGATCCTGCAACGTGAAGTCCGTGACTCGCGTCTGGGCATGGTGACTATTTCAGATGTGGAAGTGTCTCGTGATCTTGCATACGCGAAAGTATTCGTAACTTTCCTATGTGTAGGTGAACAAACGCCTGAGTCATGTTTAAAAGCACTTCGTGAACACGAAGTTCATATCCGCATGATGCTTGGTAAGCGTATTCGTCTACGTCTAACACCTGAAATCCGTTTCGAATATGATAACACTTTGGTTGAAGGTATGCGTATGTCAAACCTAGTAAGCGAAGTTGTTAGCGAAGATAAGCGCAAACAAAACGAAGCGGGTCGTGAAGACGAACAATCGCAAGAAGGCGGTGAATAATGGCTCGTCGTCGTAAAGGTCGCCCAATTAACGGAGTTATCTTACTCGACAAACCAACGGGCATTTCGTCTAACGATGCTCTGCAAAAAGTAAAACGTATTTACTTTGCGGAAAAAGCTGGTCATACCGGAGCGCTTGATCCGCTTGCGACGGGAATGCTGCCAATTTGCCTTGGTGAAGCAACCAAGTTTTCTCAGTTCTTGTTGGATTCTGACAAACGCTACCGAGTGATCGCCAAGTTAGGTGAGCGTACGGATACTTCGGATTCTGATGGAGAAGTGGTTGAGACTCGTCCGGTAGACGTTTCTCTCGATAAGCTTGAGGCGTGCATTGATAAGTTCCGCGGTGAATCTGATCAAGTGCCTTCAATGTTTTCAGCATTGAAATACCAAGGTAAACCTTTGTATGAATATGCGCGAAAAGGTATTGAAGTACCGCGAGAATCACGAAAAATTACGGTTTATGAAATCGTACTGCATCGCTTTGAAGGTGATGAAGTCGAGATGGAGGTCCACTGTTCAAAAGGGACTTACATCCGTACTATCGTTGACGATCTCGGTGAAATGCTAGGCTGTGGAGCTCATGTCACCATGTTGCGTCGTACAGGAGTTGCTAAATATCCGTACGAGAAGATGGTCACTCTAGAGCAACTTAACGAGCTTTTAGAGCAAGCACACCGTGATGAAGTCGCACCGAAAGAGCTACTTGATCCTCTGTTGTTGCCTATGGATACCGCGGTAGAAGATTTACCAGAAGTGAACCTCAATGCTGAACTGACCAATTTGGTTCAACATGGCATGCCAGTGCAAGTGTTTGGCGCACCAGAGGGCACGCCGCTACGCATGACTTCTGGCGAAGAGAAGCTATTCATCGGTGTTGCTGAAGTCAATGATGATGGTAAGGTGGCACCAAAGCGCTTAGTTGTCTTCCGTGAAGATGCTGAGTAAGTGCTAAGATTGTAAAAGCCGAAGCGTTTGCTTCGGCTTTTTTGTTTTTAGTGTGATTCGATTCAGTTAAGTGATTTATTCTATCAGTCCATTGTCTTTTAGCTTCTGACGTAATAGTTCAGTCCGTTCTCGGTTGACACCAAAATCTGAATAACCAACACGTGATTCAGAGCGCACAATGAGTTGAGACCCAGATATCTTCAATTCCAAATCGTCGACAAATCTAAGTACCGTAGACGTGCATTCAATACGCAGATAATTCCCTTGAACTGTGGCACTTTCGGCTCCCGGAAGAGTAAGCGCGACTTGCTCGATAGCGTTCAAATTGGCGTTATCTGCAAGTTGATAGCGAGCTATATTGAAATCTGTTCTTTTGTCCTGTGTTGAGACGCAATTTGGCTTATCGCCGCATGGTTCATTGGTTCTATCGGGAATGTTCACCGAGTTTTGACTGCAAGCGGTGAGCGCAAACAGGAAAGTAGCGATTATGGAGAGTCTGGTCATGAGTGATTTCCCTATCATTATTTTGTTTATTATATTCGAAGAGAAGGCAAAGTTGCTTGTGATGTTGAAACAAAAAAGGTTGATGTAAAACATCAACCTTTTTTATTTTAGGCGCTAGGGCGTATTAGACTTCTAAGTAATCGAGAATACCTTCAGCCGCCTTGCGTCCCTCATCAATAGCGGTAACCACGAGATCTGAGCCACGAACAGCATCACCGCCCGCGAAGATCTTAGCGTTACTCGTTTGGTACATAAACTCTTGCTTTGATGGCGCTTTGATTCGGCCCCATTGGTCTAGTTCAACTCCAAATGGTTCTAGCCATGACATGGTGTGTGGTTGGAAGCCAAACGCCATGATGACTGCGTCAGCCTCAAGCGTATGCTCACTTCCTGCGACTGGTTCAGGGCGACGACGACCAGCTTCATCAGGCTCACCCAGCGCGGTTTTTACAACCGTTACTCCGGTTACGTTGCCTGCAGAGTCAACTTCAATACCTAAAGGTTGGAGGTTAAACATGAAGTTTACGCCTTCTTCTTTGGCATTTTTAACTTCACGTACTGAACCGGGCATGTTGGCTTCATCGCGTCGATAGGCACAAATTACGTTGTCAGCGCCTTGACGAATAGAAGTACGCACACAGTCCATTGCTGTATCACCACCACCAAGAACGACAACTTTTTTCCCAGCCATATCGATAAATGGTTCGCTGCTTTCTAGCTCCATAACTTTGTAGGTATTTGAAATGAGGAAAGGAAGTGCGTCATAAACGCCTGTCGCATCTTCATTCTCAAGCCCAGCACGCATATTTTTGTAGGTACCAACGCCTAAGAAAACAGCATCGTAGTCATCGACTAATTGCTGCATTTGAATATCTTTACCTACTTCGATGTTCAGCTGGAACTCAACACCCATTTCACTGAAGACTCGACGACGGTTTTCCATGACGCCTTTTTCGAGTTTAAAAGAGGGGATACCAAATGTGAGCAGACCACCGATTTCAGGGTAACGGTCATAAACAACTGGCTTAACGCCGTTGCGCACCAGAATATCAGCGGCCGCTAATCCGGCAGGGCCTGCACCAATAATCGCGACCTTCTTATCTGTCCACTCTACTTTGGACATATCAGGCTTCCAGCCCATCTCAAACGCTTTGTCAGTAATGTACTTTTCGATATTACCAATGGTAACCGCGCCAAAGTCATCGTTTAGAGTACAAGAACTTTCACATAGTCTGTCTTGTGGACACACACGCCCACATACCTCTGGCAGGCTGTTGGTTTGATGGGAGAGCTCCACAGCTTCGATGATTCGCCCTTCATTGGCGAGTTTTAACCACTGAGGAATATAGTTGTGTACTGGGCATTTCCATTCACAATATGGGTTACCGCAGTCTAAGCAGCGGTCGGCTTGCGCTGTCGCTTGCTGCTTGGTAAACGGTTCATAGATTTCTACGAACTCAATCTTTCTAATCTTAACCGGCTTTTTCGCTGGGTCGACACGGTTAACATCAATAAATTGGTATACGTTCTGGCTCATAATTTAGGCTCCTTCCAATTTATTGTGCTTGAACGCGCAGTTCAGCGGCGCTACGGCTTTGGTGGCCAAGTAGGGTGCGTAAATCTGCTGCTTGAGGTTTAACTAAGTAGAACTTCGGAATCCATTCATCAAAGTTCGCTAGGATATTTTCTGCGTGAGCTGAGCCTGTTTCATCGAGATGCTCGGCAATAAGCCCACGAAGGTGCTCTTGGTGAATCGCTAAGTCAGAAAGAGAAATTGCTTCGACTGACTCGGTATTCACTCGGCCATTAAAGTCGTCATTTTGGTCGAGTACATAAGCAAATCCGCCTGTCATACCCGCACCAAAGTTAACCCCTGTAGCGCCCAAGATAGCGACAATGCCGCCTGTCATGTATTCACAAGCGTTGTCACCGGCGCCTTCAATAACCGCGATAGTACCTGAGTTACGAACACCGAAGCGTTCACCGGCAGTACCAGCTGCAAAGATCTTACCGCCAGTTGCTCCATACAAACAGGTGTTGCCCACAATGGTTGCTTCGTTACAGCTAAATGCTGTACCTAGATGCGGCTTGATAACGATTTTTCCGCCCGCCATGCCTTTACCAACGTAGTCATTTGCATCACCAGTCAGGTAAAGCTCGACTCCGCCAGCGTTCCAAACACCAAAGGATTGACCGGCAGTGCCGTTCAAATGCAACTTGATTGGCGAGCTTGCCATTCCTTGGTTGCCGTAACGTTTCGCAATTTCCCCGGATAGGCGAGCGCCAATCGAACGGTCAGTATTGATGACATCGTAGTAAAGGTTTGTACTTTGTTTGGCTTCGATAGCGGCGATGGCATCATCGAGAATCGTTTGGTTTAGCTGCGCTTTGTCAAACGGTGCGTTTGGCTCGGTCCAAAAGAGCGGATGACCTTCTGGCGAGATTGGTGCTTCCAAAATGCCAGAGAGATCAAGCTTACTTTGCTTGGCGGTCATGCCTTCTACGGTTTGTAGTAAATCCGTTCGGCCAATCAAGTCGGTTAGTTTCTCAACGCCAAGCTCCGCTAAGTGCTCCCTCACCTCATCAGCTAAGCCGATAAAGTAGTTCATTACCATCTCAGGTAAGCCTTTAAAGTACTCTTTACGCAGCGTTTCATCTTGCGTAGCAACACCAGTTGCACAGTTATTTAGGTGGCAGATACGAAGGAATTTACAACCCATTGCAACCATTGGAGCAGTACCAAAGCCAAAACTTTCCGCACCTAAGATTGCCGCTTTTACCACGTCTAAGCCGGTTTTTAATCCGCCATCAACTTGAAGTCGGATCTTATGGCGCAGTCCATTGGCAACCAGTGCTTGTTGGGTTTCAGCTAGACCTAGTTCCCACGGGCAACCTGCATATTTGACTGAAGTCAGCGGGCTTGCTGCCGTGCCGCCATCGTAACCGGATATGGTGATCAAATCAGCGTAAGCTTTGGCAACCCCCGTTGCTATCGTACCTACACCTGGCTCTGAGACCAGTTTGACCGAAACGAGAGCGTTCGGGTTGACTTGTTTGAGGTCGAAGATCAATTGCGCTAAGTCTTCGATCGAATAAATATCATGGTGTGGTGGAGGTGAAATTAAGGTGACACCTTGCACGGAATAGCGCAGCTTAGCGATCTCTGCCGTCACCTTGTGACCTGGAAGTTGCCCGCCTTCACCTGGTTTTGCACCTTGCGCTACTTTGATTTGCAGTACATCAGCATTGGTCAGGTAGTGTGGTGTTACACCAAAACGACCTGAAGCAATCTGTTTAATACGAGAGTTACGCTCTGTACCGAATCGACGAGGGTCTTCACCACCTTCACCGGAATTAGAGTAACCCCCTAGCTTGTTCATTGCCGTTGCTAACGCTTCGTGCGCTTCTGGACTGAGTGCACCGATAGACATAGCAGCGGAATCAAAGCGTTTGTACAGTTCACTGTTAGGTTCGACTTTATCTAAGCTAAGAGGAGAGTCCGCTTTTTTCAATTGCATCAAATCACGTAGCATCGCGACAGGGCGAGAGTTCACCTGTTTAGCGAAAGATTTATAGTCTGAAGTATCACCTGATTTGACGGCGGTTTGCAGAGTGCCGACTACGTCTGGGTTGTAAGCGTGGTATTCACCGCCATGGACATATTTAAGAAGACCACCGTGCTCAATCGGTTTACGCTTAGCCCATGCTTTACGTGAAAGATTATAGATATCTTGCTGGAAATCAGCGAAGTCAGCCCCTTGAATACGTGTTGTGACGCCTTTGAAACACAGTTCAACCACATCGGAATTAAGGCCAACAGCTTCAAACAGTTGAGAGCAACGGTAAGAAGCGATAGTCGAGATCCCCATTTTCGACATGATCTTATACAGACCTTTATTGATGCCGTATTGGTAGTTCTGCATCACTTCACGATATGTTTTATCAATGGCGCCATCATCGATGACTTTACCCAAAGCTTCATAGGCTAAATATGGGTAGACAGCGGTCGCACCAAACCCGAGTAGAACAGCAAATTGGTGTGGATCTCGAGCCGTCGCGGTTTCGACAATAATGTTGGCATCACAGCGCAAGCTTGCATCGGCTAAGCGTGTTTGTACTGCCCCCACAGCCATAGCTGCGGGAATTGGAAGCTTCCCTTTGGTCAGTGCTCTATCTGAAAGTACAACTAAAACAGTGCCTTCTCGAACAACTTGTTCCGCTTTATCACATAAATCAAGGATGGCGTGTTTTAAGTCAGTGTGCTCTGGATCGTAGTTGATATCTAAGATCGTATTTCGATAGTGTTTGTCACTGAGTTCGAGCAACTGCTGCATGTCGGAATATAGCAATACAGGAGAGTCGAACGTGACTCGATAGGCGTGACCATCCGTTTCGCAGAACACATTCATTTCTTGGCCCACACTGGTTGCCAAAGACATCACGTGTTTTTCACGTAATGGATCGATCGGTGGGTTCGTCACTTGAGCAAATTTCTGGCGGAAGTAATCCGTAACTAGCCTCTCTTTGGAAGACAATACTGCCATTGGCGTATCGTCACCCATAGAGCCTACAGCTTCTTGACCCATATCACCAAGAACACGCAGCACTTGATCGACTTCCTCGTTGCTCATCGCAAATTGTTTTTGATAAGTCTTGAGTTGATCTTCATCGAAACTGCGTTGTCCAACGAGCTCTTCACTCATTTGCGAAAATGGCGTGAGTTTATGAACGTTGTCTTCCATCCATTCTTTATAAGGGTGACGAGATTTTAGATCATTGTCGATCTCGCTCGATTGCCATAGTTTACCGCGACGAGTGTCGACCACCAGTAGTTCGCCTGGACCAACTCGGCCTTTCTCTGAGACTTCGTCAGGTGCGTAATCCCAAATCCCGACTTCAGAGGCTAGTGTGATGAGCTTGTCTTTGGTTATGACGTAGCGCGCTGGGCGAAGCCCGTTTCTATCAAGGTTACAGGCAGCATAACGACCATCGGATAAGACGATACCAGCTGGGCCATCCCAAGGTTCCATATGCTTAGAGTTAAAGTCGTAGAAAGCGCGTAAATCAGGATCCATATCTGGGTGGTTTTGCCATGCTGGTGGCACAAGCATACGCATCGCTCTGAATACGTCCATGCCTCCCGCCAGGAACAGATCGAGCATATTGTCCAAGCTGGAAGAATCCGAACCGACTTCGTTCACAAATGGAGCGGCGGTTTGCAGGTCGGGTAACAATGGAGAGGCAAACTTATAGGCTCGCGCGCGCGCCCATTGGCGGTTACCTTCAATGGTATTAATTTCGCCATTATGCGCTAGGTAGCGGAATGGTTGAGCCAGTGGCCAGCGTGGTTGCGTATTGGTGGAAAATCGCTGGTGGAACAAGCAAATGGCAGATTCCATGCGTAAGTCTGCTAAGTCTAAATAGAATCTTGGCAGATCGGCTGGCATACATAGGCCTTTGTAGACGATAACCTGTGTCGATAGGCTACAGATATAAAAATCACTATCGTCAGTAATCTGTTTTTCAATTCTACGGCGAGCAATGTACAAACGGCGCTCGATGTCTCTTTCTCTCCAACCTGCTGGAGCAGAAATGAAAACTTGCTGGATATCGGGTACTGAGTCTAGAGCTATCGGGCCAAGAACATCTGAATTAGTAGGGACTGTTCGCCAGCCCGAAACTGTCAGTGTCTCTTGTGCTAGTTCTTTATTGATTATGTCTTTAGCCGATTGTGCTTTGACGGGGTCTCTGCTGAAAAACACCATGCCGATCGCATACTGCTTTCCGAGTTTGAAATCGTTTTCTTCGGCGATAAGACGCAGATAAGTATCTGGCTTTTGAAGTAGTAGTCCACAACCGTCGCCCGTTTTTCCGTCGGCTGCAATACCGCCACGGTGGGTCATTCGATCGAGTGCTGATATTGCGGTGCGAACTAGCTTGTGGCTCGGCTCGCCTTCCATATGCGCGATCAGGCCGAATCCACAGTTATCTTTTTCTAAACTTGGATCATATAGAGCCATTGCAATTCTCCCTTTGCTTCGCTGTCGTCCAGACAGTAAATGACTAACTATTTGTTATTCTTATTATTTTCTTTACGTATTAGCTTATAAAAACTCTTTGAATATTTAACAAATTAGATGGTTTTATTTTTCATCGACTTCACAACGTATAGGTTATTATGAAAAAGGTCAAGTTCTTGGTGAATAATCACGCTGGTATGCGATTTACCACGTATTACACTGGAAATGCTATTTAATATCAAACATATAGGATTCTTATTGTTACATATTTTTAACAATAAAAAATGAAGATAAAAAAAGGCCAGCAATGAATTGCTGGCCAAAATATAAAGGAAGGAATTGTTGTTTATTAAGCGGATAGCATCAGTGAATCGGCTTTCGCTTCTAAGTTGGAACCGCCCATTAGGTATTGGTCGATTTCAATCGCACATTCGCGCCCTTCGTTGATACAACGTACTACTAGAGATTGGCCAGTGCGCATATCACCTGCAGCAAACACACCTTTTTGGTTGGTTGCAAAGCCTGTAGTTGCTACGTTACCACGCTCGTCTAATTTGATATCTAGTTGAGCGAGCACGCCTGTTGGTTCTGGATGTAGGAAGCCCATAGCCAGAAATGCCATATCACATGGGATAACACGCTCAGAGTTCGCAACTTCTTCAAAAGTAGGGCGTTCACCAGGTGCTGCATCTTTCCATACGATGTCAGCGATGCGTAGACCTGTTACCTGACCTTCATCGTTACCGATGAACTCTTTAGTCAGGATGTTCCAATGACGATCACAGCCTTCTTCGTGAGAAGTGGTTGTCTTCATGATCATTGGGTATTGAGGCCAAGGCATGTTTGCCGGGCGCTTCTCTGGTGGTATCGGCATGATCTCAACCTGAGTAACACTTGCTGCTTTATGGCGGTTAGATGTACCAACACAGTCAGAGCCAGTATCACCACCACCGATAACTACAACATGCTTGTCTTTCGCGTGAATTTCTTCACCTTTAAGATCCATGTCGTTTGCGCGGCGGTTGTTTTGACCTAGGAATTCCATTGCGAAGTGAACGCCTTTTAGCTCACGACCAGGAACTGGCAGATCACGCGGAACCGTTGAACCACCTGTCAGTAGTACTACATCGAACTCTTGACGAAGCTGCTGTGCATTCACGTCAACACCGATGTGCTGGTTGACTTTGAACTCAACGCCCGCTTCAGCCATTAGGTTGATCTTACGATCAATCACGTCCATACCCAGCTTAAAGTCTGGAATACCGAAGCGCAGTAAGCCGCCAACTTTCTCGTCGCGCTCAAATACAGTGACTGAATGGCCTGCGCTGTTTAGCTGCTCAGCTGCAGCAAGACCAGCAGGGCCAGAACCAATGATTGCAACTGTTTTTCCTGTGCGTGAACGAGGTGTTTTAGGTTTGGCGTACCCTTCACGGTACGCAGTTTCTACAATAGTTTTCTCGATGTTACAGATGGTGATTGGATCTTGGTTGATACCAAGAACACATGCGCTCTCACAAGGTGATGGGCATACACGGCCTGTAAATTCTGGGAAGTTATTGGTTGAGCTTAGAATATTCCAAGCTTCTTCCCAGCTGTCACGGTAAACCGCATCGTTAAATTCTGGAATGATGTTACCAATCGGACAACCGCTGTGACAGAAAGGGACACCACAGTCCATACAACGAGAAGCCTGAGTATTGATTTTGTCACCAAACTCTTCGTTGAGTACGAACTCTTTGTTGTCTTCGATACGAACCGATGGATCGAGCTTCTTTGGAAGCTCACGACCATGCTCTAAAAATCCAGTAGGCTTACCCATTATACTGCCTCCACTTCTTCCGTTTGTGCTTGCTCAGCGATAGCTTTGCGCTTTTGAAGTACCGCTTTGTAATCACGCGGCATAACCTTGACCATGGTCTCTAGGCTAGCTTCAAAATTGTCTAGGAAAGACTGAGCAACTTCACTTCCTGTGAACTCTACTTGCTTAGTTAGCATCTCTTTCAGTAGTTCGCGATCTTCTGCTTCGATTGGGTCTAGGTCGACTAGTTCTGGGTTTAGCTTAGTTTCAAAGTCACCAGCAGTATCCCAAACATAAGCCACACCGCCACTCATACCTGCTGCAAAGTTACGACCTGTTGAGCCAAGGATTACAGCGACACCACCAGTCATGTATTCACAACCGTGGTCACCAACACCCTCTACAACCACTTTCGCGCCTGAGTTACGTACACAGAAACGCTCACCCGCCATACCGCGGATGTATGATTCACCAGAGGTCGCGCCGTAGAAACATACGTTACCTACAACGATGTTATCTTCAGCAACGATGGTTGACTTCGCATCAGGGTAAAGCACTAGCGTACCGCCAGATAGGCCTTTACCCCAGTAGTCGTTCGCATCACCTTCCACTTCGAACTTAACGCCCTTAGCAAGGAAGGCACCGAAAGATTGGCCAGCGCTGCCGTTGAACTTCACGTTCATTGGTTGAGGTAGACCCGCGTCTTTATAAACCTTAGAGATCTCGTTCGACAGCATGGTACCTGCAGAGCGGTCCGTGTTGATGATAGGGAACTCAGCATTTACTGCTTCACCTTTCTCAAGTGCAGGGATAGCCGCTTGAATCAACTTACGGTCTAGAACTTCCTCTAGGTTGTGGTTTTGCTGTGTTTGGTTGTAAACGCCATCTTCTTCACGAGCTTGCTCGATGTGAAGTACTGGAGACAAATCTAGGTTTTTGTATTTCCAGTGTTGGATATCTTCACGCACTTTCAGTTTGTGCGATTGACCAACCATCTCATCGATAGTGCGGTAACCAAGCTCCGCCATGACTTCACGTAGACCTTCAGCCATGTATTGGAAGAATGTCACAACGTCTTCTACGCGGCCATCGAAGCGCTCACGCAAAGTCTTGTTCTGAGTTGCGATACCAACAGGACAGGTGTTCTTATGACACTTACGCATCATGATACAACCTTCAACCACTAGAGCAGCTGTTGCTACACCCCATTCCTCAGCACCCAGTAGTGTTGCTACTGCAAGGTCGCGAGGCGTTTTCATCTGACCATCAGACTGAACAACGATACGGTTACGTAGGCCGTTCTTCAGAAGTGTTTGATGTGTTTCAGCTAGACCAAGCTCCCAAGGTAGACCTGTGTGACGGATAGATGACATTGGAGATGCACCTGTACCACCATCGAAACCTGCAATTAGGACAACGTCAGCTTTCGCTTTCGCAACACCTGATGCGATGGTACCTACACCTGCTTCCGATACGAGCTTCACGTTGACGCGACCAGCACGGTTTGCGTTCTTCAAGTCGTAGATTAGCTGAGCCAAATCTTCAATTGAGTAGATATCGTGGTGTGGTGGTGGCGAGATTAGACCTACGCCCGGAGTCGAGTGACGTGTTGCACCGATCCAGTCATCAACCTTATCACCTGGTAACTGACCGCCTTCACCTGGCTTCGCACCTTGAGCCATCTTGATCTGTAGCTCATCTGCGTTAGTTAGGTAATAAGAAGTCACACCAAAGCGACCAGAAGCAACCTGTTTGATTGCAGAACGTTCCCAGTCGCCGTTTTCTTTACGCTCGAAACGAGTTGGATCTTCACCACCTTCACCAGAGTTCGATTTCGCGCCAATGCGGTTCATCGCAACAGCCAGTGTTGAGTGCGCTTCGTAAGAGATCGAACCGAATGACATTGCACCTGTTGCGAAACGCTTCAGGATGTTCTCGATTGGCTCAACTTCTTCTAGCGGGATTGAACCTGCTGGGTTCTTAACAAAGTCTAGTTGGCTACGTAGCGTTGCTGCGTTATCGCCTTGGTCATCTACCGCTTTCGCGTATTTCTTGAACTGAGCGTAGTCTTTGTTGCGCGTTGATTCTTGTAGTAGTGAGATAGTCTCAGGGTTAAACAGGTGCTTTTCACCACGCTGTTTCCATTGGTAAACACCACCCACATCAAGCACTTGTACTGGGATTTCACGAGTTGGGTAACCAATGCGGTGACGCACAAGCACTTCTTTTGCTATATCGTCGATTGTTAGACCTTGGATACGTGAAACCGTACCAGTGAAGTACTTATCAACTACAGATTTGCTGATACCCAGTGCTTCAAAGATCTGTGCACCGTGGTAAGACTGCAGTGTTGAGATCCCCATCTTTGAGAAGATCTTCAGTAGACCACCGTTGATAGACTTACGGTAGTTCTCGAATAGCTCGCGAATATCTGTGTTTGGATCCAGCTTCTTCGTACGCTGTAGCTCAACCATAGTTTCGATAACTAGGTATGGGTTAACTGCGTTTGCACCGTAACCAACTAGTGTTGCAAAGTGGTGTGTTTCACGTGCATCACCTGTCTCAACCACGATGTCACACTTAGCACGTAGACCCTTGCGGATTAGGTGGTGGTGAACAGCGCCAACAGCCAGCATTGCTGGGATTGCAGCGTGGTTTGAGTTAACTGCGCGGTCTGTTAGAAGGATGATTGAGTAGCCATCGATAACGGCATCTTCTGCGTACTGACAGATACGCTTAAGTGCACGCTCTAGTTTGCCTTCGTCTTCGCTTGCTTGGAATACGATGTCTAGCGTCTTCGCTTGAAGGTGCTCGTTATCGATAGCACGTAGTTTTTCTAGCTCAGAGTTAGATAGAACTGGTGACTCAAGCTCTACTTTTTGACAGTGCTCTGGAGACTCAGCCAGTAGGTTCTGATCTTTACCTAGGTAAGTGTTCAGAGACATAACCATACGCTCACGAATCGGGTCGATTGGCGGGTTAGTTACCTGAGCAAACAGCTGCTTAAAGTAGTTTGATAGATGTTGTGACTGGTGCGAAAGAATCGCTAGTGGCCAGTCGGCACCCATAGCAGAAAGTGGCTCTTTGCCGTCTTTCGCCATTGGTACAATGATTTCGTTAACTTCTTCCGAGCTGACACCAAACGCTTGCTGCTTGTGCAGTAGCTTCTCTGGTGAAGGCTGGCTGAATTCGTTGCTCGCATCTGGCAGTTTCTTAAGACTCAGTAGGTTTTCTTCAACCCACTTCTCGTAAGGTTGTGCTGATGCAATGCCGTCTTTCACTTCTTCATCAGAGATGATGCGACCTTGCTCTAGGTCAGCGACGAAGATACGACCAGGTTGTAGACGACCACGGAACTCAACGTTCTCTGGTTCAATTTCAACAACACCAGACTCTGAAGCCATTACTAGGAAGTCATCTTTAGTGACTGTGTAGCGAGAAGGGCGTAGACCGTTACGGTCAAGGGTTGCACCTACTTGAACACCGTCAGTGAAACATACAGATGCCGGGCCATCCCATGGTTCCATGACGTTCGCGTGGTATTGGTAGAACGCACGGCGAGTTGGATCCATGTTTTTGTTTTCTTGCCATGCTTCAGGGATCATCATCATCAACGCATGTGGCAGGCTGCGACCAGATAGAACTAGGAGCTCAAGTGCCATATCGAAGTTAGATGAATCTGAGCTGCCTTCCTGACAGATAGGCAGTAGCATGTCGATCTCAGCCTGAGTGAACAGGTCTGATTCGATGATCGCTTCACGGGCTTTCATCCAGTTCAGGTTACCGCGAACTGTGTTGATTTCACCGTTGTGAGCGATGTAACGGAAAGGCTGAGCTAGACGCCAGCGCGGGAATGTATTGGTAGAGAAACGAGAGTGAACAAGCGCAAGGGCACTCACCATCGTCGGGTTTTGTAGGTCTAGGAAGTACTGAGGTACTTGTTCTGTCGTTAGCTGACCTTTATATACAACCGTCTTGTAAGACATAGAGTTGATGTAGAAGTCATCACCAATATTAGAAACGCTTTCAAGACAAACTCGAACGGTATAGTTACGTAACACATATAGCTTGCGCTCAAGTTCTTCTGGTGTGATGCCTGGACCACCAGAGACAAAAACGTGCTCAAACTGTGGCTCTGTGCTCAGTGGGTCTGCACCTATCATTGAGTTGTCTGTTGGCAGTACGCGGTAGCCAATGACTTCAAGCTCAAGGCGTTTAGCATTGCGCTCTAAAATATCGCGGCATTGTGCTCGCTTGTGTTCATCTTTAGGGAATAACACAACACCAACACCATATTTTTCAAAAGAAGGCAGCTTGATACCAAGCTTAACGGCTTCTTCTAAAAGAAATTCATGGGGCTTTTGCAATAAGATACCCGCACCATCACCACTACATGGATCACAGCCTTGACCGCCGCGGTGCTCCATACGAGCTAACATATCGAGTGCTTGAGTAACAACTTCGTGCGATTTACGGTTTTTTAGGTGAGCAACAAAACCGATACCACAAGCGTCATGCTCCAGTTCTGGAGTATACAGACCTTGTGTATTCTGCTCTCTATCTACCATAGATACATCCTTCCAGTTTAATGTCGACACAAATCACTAAGCAAAAGCTCAGTTAGGTGTCTTGTCCTTTATTTTTTATGAATCTAAGCCAGCCTGTGGTGGCTAGCTTGAGTCCTTTCCGTATCTCGCAGGAAAAATATTGCGAGAAAAACAATCCTTGGTGATATCCGTTTAATTTGGACCACTTTCTAGTGGTTTATATAGATGGGGCTAGGGATTCACCGACATTTCCGCGTTTGATTTTGTAATTTAAACTACAAAAAAAACGGCTATGTGTAAGTATCCTACAATTTAGTCCCTCCAAATTGCAATGAAAAGTGAACGCTGCGGCCCATTTTTTTCGCTTAAAAATGCATATTGCGTTTAACAAATGCGCAACATTACGCAAATAACGCCCGTTTTCTGCATGTTTATTGATTTTTGTTAGTTTATGGGATGTTTGAATTAAATAAAATGGTCGGATTTATTTTGCAGGGATGTAATTTACTTACAGGAATAGGATTGAGATGTATTCCTATCTATACCCTAGAGCGACTTTATGCAATTACATGAATTGGTAAACACCATTGGCCAAGACCTGCAGCGACGTTATGGAGAAAAGGTCCATAAGTTGACGCTGCATGGCGGATTTAGTTGTCCTAACAGAGATGGCACCATAGGCCGAGGTGGATGTACATTTTGCAATGTATCGTCTTTTGTTGACGAAGAAACTCAAGTTAAAAGCATTGTCGACCAGCTAACGGATAGAGCGGGTGAGATAAAGCGCGCTCGTAAATATTTAGCGTACTTTCAAGCTTATACCAGTACCTATGCGGAAGTTCAGGTGCTAAAAAATATGTACGAAGAAGCGCTTAAAGCGGCGGATATTGTGGGGCTATGCGTAGGAACGCGCCCTGACTGCGTTCCTGATGCTGTTCTCGACTTATTAGCAGGGTATGTCGAACAAGGGTATGAGATTTGGTTGGAGCTTGGTTTACAAACTGCGAACAATGCGACGCTTAAAAGGATAAATCGAGGTCATGACTTTGAATGCTATGCCGAGATCACTCAAAGGGCACGTGATTTGGGCATCAAAGTATGTACACACTTGATTGTTGGCCTGCCTAAAGAAAGTAGAGAAGACAATTTACGCACCTTAGAAAAAGTATTAGAGGTGGGAACTGACGGCATTAAGCTGCACGGCCTACATATAGTGGAAGGCAGTACGATGGCCAAGGCTTGGAAGGCTGGTCGACTAGAAGCCCCTACACTCGATGGTTATGTATCCATAGCGAGTGAGCTTATTCGCCGAACTCCTGCCGACATTGTTTATCATCGAGTTTCTTCAGCAGCTCGTCGGCCAACATTACTCGCGCCATTATGGTGTGAAAATCGTTGGTTGGCGATGACAGAGATAGGGCGGGCATTGGATCGTGATGGTGCTCAAGGCTCTCTTATAAAACAGACATTTATCTACTCTAAACCGCTAATAAAAGCGGATTAGCAGGCGAGAACCTGATATCTTTCGTAACCTTAAGTTATCAATAGATGATCAGGAATACCGGAGCAATGGAACAGTGGATGACTTGGCTATGGGATAGCACCTATGGTCATGGTTTAGACTTTTTGGTGATCTTTGCCAGCATTGCTTGCGTTGTTCTGGTCTACTCTCGTTACGTTAAACATATAGAAACGTTGGTGAAAGATATGCCTGCTGCAATTATGGTGGTGGGTGCCCAAAAAGGGGAGCTGATTCTTTCCAACCGAGCTGCGATGCAACTGCTAGGTGTACGACGTATCGGGCATAACTACTTATACCCAACCAGTATTGATGCCAATTTCATGCTTGGCCAATTACAGCCATTCTCTTCTCGACATTTTCATTCTCTTTTAGTTAACTGGCCAGTTTCAAGCCAACAGCATGTTGCGATTGACTTTACTGGGCGTAAGGTGCTGTTTCGCGGTCAATCGGCTTGGGTTATTTCGGCCATTCCACATTTTCAAACTAGTGAAGAAGTCCAAGAAGAAATTAATAGTTTGTCTGTCGCGAAAAGTGCGTTGGATTCTCTTTCTGAACACATTTACATAAAAGATAACCAGGGTAAGCTTATTCAAACCAATACCGCTTTTCAGCGCTTTTGGGCCAATCGAGAAGAAGAAGGCAGTGCTTCGATTGAAGGAGTACTGAAAGGTCGTGCAAGTAAACGTTTTTGGACTTCTTCTCCGGATGGACGTGGCTGCTTGCTAGAAACCTATCAAAGTATCCTGATGTCCCCCGAAGGAGAGAAGTTAGGGTACTTAGGTATTAGCCACGATGTGACCGATTGGCACAATATTCAAAAGAGCTTGCGTGATGAGATGGAGCGACGAAAAGATACTGAAGTCGCATTAGCGCAGAGAGATACCATTCTGCAGAACATCTTAGAGTCGAGTCCAGACTGCATCGGCATTTTTGATGAAAACATGGTGTACCAAGCCTGTAACCAACCATTTGTGACTGCTTTAGGTATCTCCGATGTGAATGACTTGATTGGTCATCGCTTGCAGGACGTGATTCCGGATGAGGCGTATGCGAGATTTTCTGGCTCTGACTACAAAGTGCTGTATGAAGGGAAATCGACTCGTCATCTGGATAAAAGCATCAGTTCGAGTGGAGAATACATTTGGTTTGATGTGGTAAAGTCGCCGTTCCGCGATCCTGCCTCTGGTACCAATGGTGTGCTTATCATGGCGCGAGATGTATCAGAGCGTTACTTAGCAGAGAAAAAACTAGCAGAAGCCAACCAAGAGCTTGAGCGATTGAGTTTCGTTGATAGCTTGACCAAAGTATCGAACCGAAGACATTTCGATTCTCAACTAGAAACGCTGTGGCATCTTCATGTTCGTGAGCAACAACCCATTGCCATTATGATGTGTGATATTGACTTCTTTAAAGGTTACAACGACCACTACGGTCACCAAAAAGGGGATGAAGCACTGGTCAAAGTGGCGGAAGTATTTAAACAAGTACTCAGCCGTTCTTCAGACTGTGTCGCACGCTATGGCGGTGAGGAATTCGGTTTCTTACTACCGAATACCACTTCGGAAGGGGCGCAGAAGATTGCTGCTGATATTCATCGTCATATTGAGCAAGCAGCTATCACCCATGAGCTTTCTTCTGTTTCGACTTACATTACGGTAAGTATTGGATTGGCCTCCTATTTGCCAACTCACAATCATACCCCTGATCAAATGATTGCTTTTGCCGACAGCGCGCTTTACCAAGCGAAGAAAAACGGGCGAAACCAAACATGTGTGCACGCGAATTCAGACTAAAAATCGTTAACGAAGAAGGTATTAAAACGCTTGTCCTGTGATGGGTTTAGCTTACCTAGAATGTTTAAAACGGGTAAACTGAACCTCTAGCTTTCGCATGGAGCGTTTAATGAAACCAATCAAAAACCTCGCGCAGTACTATGTCGATCTTCTGGTGAAGTTGGGCATCTTACGTTTTTCTATTCTCCTTGCTCTCGCACTGGTTGCGCTTGCCGTTGTTGTACAGGTCGGCATAACACTTGCGCTCAGTGGTCATGTAGATGATATCGATATCGTCCGTTCAGTGTTTTTCGGCCTGTTGATTACCCCTTGGGCTGTGTATTTTCTTTCTGTTGTAGTCGATCAGTTAGAAGAGTCTCGTCAGCGATTATCTAAGCTCGTCTCTAAACTCAAAGATATGCGCTCTCGAGACCAAGAACTGAACCATAAACTTCAGCAAAATATCGCAAAGCAGAACCAAGAGATTGAAGAGCGGATCAAAGCCGAAGAAGCGAGGGAAGAAGCGATGAAAGATCTCGAGAATGAGGTGTTTCAGCGCGAGAAAGCTCAAGTGGAGCTAGCTGAGCGAACGGCATTACTACGCTCATTTATTGATGCCTCGCCAGATCTTATCTACTACCGAAATGCGGAAGGGGTCTTCTCTGGTTGTAACCGAGCAATGGAAGAGCTGACAGGTAAACGAGAAAACCAATTGGTTGGTTTAACTCCATGGGAAGTGTATAGCAAAGAAGTTGCTCAGCAGATTGTCGATACTGACCAGAAAGTCTTCTCTGATAACCAAGCACTAACCTACGAACAGTGGCTAGAATACCCAGATGGACGTAAGAACTATTTTGAACTGCGCAAAGTGCCGTTTTACAGCAAAGAAGGGCGTCACTTAGGACTCGTCGGCTTTGGCCGTGATATTACTGAGCGTAAGCGTCATGAAGAGTCTTTAGAGAAAGCCAGTCGCGACAAAACCACATTTATTTCTACTATCAGCCATGAATTGAGAACACCGCTCAACGGCATTGTCGGCTTAAGTCGAATGCTCCTGGATAGTCAGTTAAATTCAGAGCAGCGTAAGCATATGCAAACTATCAATGTCAGCGCCATTACCCTAGGCAATATCTTTAACGACATTATCGATATGGACAAATTTGATCGCCGTAAACTCGAGCTACTGCCGACCCCGCTGCATTTTGAAGATTTTGTCGCTGAAATTGAGAGTATTTCTGCTCTGATGGCTGAGCAAAAAGGGCTTAGGTTCGACCTTGAACGTTTGACCGACTTTCCGGCTGCGATTCAAGTCGATGGTACTCGACTGCGCCAAGTGCTTTGGAACTTGATAAGCAACGCGATGAAGTTTACCAAAGAGGGTAGCGTTGTGATGACGGTTAGCGCTGATGTTGAAGATGACATGGCAACCATCATCTTTGAAGTAGAAGATACTGGGATAGGTATTCCTGATAGCGAATTAGAGAAAATATTCGCGATGTATTACCAAGTGAAATCAGGTAAAGACAACCTGCATGCTGTAGGTACCGGGATTGGTTTAGCGGTTTCTCGTCAGCTAATCAACATGATGGATGGTGACATTACAGTCGCAAGCGAAGAAGGTTTTGGTAGCACGTTTACGGTATCCATCCATGTTCCTTTGGCCGAAGAGCAAGTGTTAGCGAAACAAGAGCAGATTCTTGAGCAGCCAAGCTTATCCATCTTCATGTTAGAAGACATTGAACTGAATGTGACGGTCGCCCGTTCATTACTTGAAAGTTTAGGTCATAAAGTTACTGTTGCGATGAGTGGAGAAGAAGCTCTTGAGCGTTTCGTGCCAACGGAGTTTGATCTAGCTTTACTCGACATTCAACTACCCGATATGACAGGCTTTGATGTTGCACAAGAGCTTCGCATAAGACATAAAGAGTTACCACCTTTGGTGGCGTTGACTGCTAATGTTCTGAAGAATAAATCTGAGTATATTGAACAGGGTATGGATGATGCGCTGAGCAAGCCTCTCTCTGTAGTGGCAATTCAGGAAGTGATCAGCAAGTACTGCAATATGGATACCCAGCCAAGTAAGCCAGAGGTGGTGACAAAAGTGGATGAACAAGTGAGTGAGCTGTATCAGCAGTTGCTCGATATTGACATGTTAGAGTCCTATGTCGGTATCGTGGGGACGAAGCCTGTTCTGGATAGTATTGAAATGTTTGAGCAAATGATGCCGGAGTATATTGAAATTTTAGACTCGAACATGATGGCAAAAGATCAAGCTGGTATTGTGTCTGAAGCGCACAAAATTAAAGGAGCTGCAGGCTCTATCGGCTTGAAGCACATTCAGAAAGTAGCCCAAAAAGCCCAATCACCAGATATGCCGGCATGGTGGGAAAATATCGCAGATTGGGTAGAAGAAATTAAAAATGAGTATCAGCATGATATTCGAATTCTAAAAGATTGGTTAGGACAAAGGTAAACTATGAAAAAATTACTCGTAACCTCGTTAGCAGTGGCAGCGCTTGCGGGCTGTAATTCGACCAGTGTGAACTGGGAACAAGGTAACCAAGCCGTAGTCGCTGAGTCAAATGTTGCACTGAAAAGCAACCTTTGGATCGATAAGATGCCAAGTATTGGTGAGGTGCGCGATCAGAATGTCCACGGTGCACTTTACCTTGAATCAGAGCAACCGCTTCCAGCAGAATTGGTTGTGGAGAGTGTTTCAATCAAACAAGGCGAAGAAGTTTGGCTAATTGATTCCGATAGCCTTGATTTAAGAACTCACAATGAAAGTCAGTGGGAAGTAGCGTTTACATGGCAGCTAGAACTCGACTCAGAGCAACCTGTCGATATCGCGGTTCAGATTGATACTAATGGTGTGAAGAACTGGCTGGTGGAGAAAAAGGTTAAAGTCGACACTGTGTATTAGTCGATTGATGGCCAGCATAGAAAAAAGGCTTGCTCAATGAGCAAGCCTTTTATTTTAAGAACTTGATTACTCTTCTAAATCACCGCAGAAACGGTAACCTTCACCGTGTATAGTAGCGATGATTTCTGGTGTACCAGATACCGATTCGAAGTGTTTACGAATACGACGAATAGTTACGTCTACGGTACGGTCATGTGGCTTAAGCTCACGGCCAGTCATCTTCTTCAGCAGATCCGCACGTGTTTGAATCTTGCCAGGGTTCTCACAGAAGTGAAGCAGAGCACGGAATTCTGAGCGAGGCAGTTTGTATCCGTCGCCACCTGGGCTTACCAAAGAACGGCTGTTGATGTCTAACACCCAACCATTGAATTCATATTTTTCTACGCTACGTTTCTCTTCATGAGTCGCGCTAGCGTTCATTGAACGGCTTAACAGGTTGCGTGCACGGATAGTCAATTCACGTGGGTTAAATGGTTTGGTGATGTAATCATCCGCACCGATTTCTAGACCCAAGATTTTGTCTACTTCGTTGTCACGGCCTGTTAGGAACATAAGTGCTACGTTGGCTTGCTCACGCAATTCTCGAGCTAAAAGAAGTCCATTCTTACCAGGAAGGTTAATGTCCATGATCACCAAGTTAACTTGGTTGTCGGACAGCACATGGTGCATCTCTTCACCGTCACTAGCCTCAAAAACAGCGTATCCCTCTGCTTCAAAAATACTCTTTAGAGTGTTACGAGTTACTTGCTCATCTTCTACGATAAGAATCTGCGGGGTTTGCATTGGCGGTACCTAAACTTGTGAAAAAATTGTGCTAATAGAATAAATTCTAGGCAAAAAAATAGCATACAGGTAATTTGATGTTGATATTAAACCAAAGTTTTCAAAAAAACACTGACTTCAGTTACCCGCCGTCCATGGTGCCACACTTAGTGGAGATAGTTCCTGACCTCAACAGCCACTCTACTAGTCTATGGGGCGAATTCTATAATGTTAACAGCATGCTAACAACGACAGAATGTTAATTCCATTCACTTTATTGATTTATATCAAGAGTTCAAATGTAACAAATATTAATAGTAATGCGTAGATGTAATATGTTGGTTTTATATGATGATTGATGCTTACCTGTGGGAAGCGTATAGCGATTGTTACTTCAGATTCAGTAATCACTGCACAGAGCCGTGCTTTGCGATTGTTACTGCCTGGAACCCTGCAAGTAAGTTAATGCCTTATCAATATAATTTTGTTAAAAATCAACACTTACAGCAATCGCTCAATTGTTATTCATGGACTAAGGTGTTGGTAGGAGATCAGCAGTTTAGTTGGAGTGAAGAGAGCTTTGCTGTCGCGATTTCACGCCAAAAGGCGGTAGCGTTAGGTAAGCAGTACCAACAAAACGCCGTGTACTATGTAGAACATGGAGAGCTGTTTTTATTGTCGTGTCTTAAGGATAAGACGGTAAAGCACTTAGGCAAGTTAGTGGAGCGGTGCGTTTAAGGAATTTATGAAAATCATGGAGGAAAAATGAAAGATATAACACCTGATATTTGCGATAAGTTTGAAGATGAGGTCACACTCATTAACTTACCTTTACAAAACTTTGGCATGCGCAGTGCATTTTGGGGCGAGATTGTCACCGTTCGCTGCTATCACGATAACTCGAAAGTTCGTGAAATGTTAAGTACCAATGGTAAGGGAAAAGTTCTAGTTGTCGATGGTCATGGCTCTTGTCAGAAAGCCCTAATGGGTGATCAAGTTGCACTGATGGCGATAAAAAATAACTGGGAAGGCGTCGTTATCTACGGAGCTGTTCGTGATGTGGCTGCGATGTCTGAGATGGATTTAGGTATCAAAGCACTAGGCAGTAGCCCTTTTAAAACAGAGAAACGAGGAGCTGGAGATGTGAATGTCACTTTGACCATTCATAATGAAATGATTCAACCTGGTGACTATATCTACGCTGATTGGAATGGCGTTTTGATGTCTAAAGAACTACTTGATTGGAGTTAATAGGTAGTCGAAAAATTTGGAACGTTTAAAAGCGAAAACCCAATCCAAATTCAACGCCTTGCTGCCACTCTTGATAATCAAGGGTGGCATGCAAATCTAAATTTTCAGTCAGTTTCAATCGGCTTGATACTTCGGCTGAAATTTTGTCGGTACGTTCTTCTTCGATAACAGTACTGTAGGAATGAAGGGTACTTTTCACCGAGATTCTTTCAGTGACTTGGTAGTTTACACCACTCAAAAAGCCACTTTCACCTTCACGAGCATTGTCAATGCGTGTACCGACATAAAGATCGATCTTATCGAATACGTTATATGCGTAGCCGCTGTCTATTTTCCATGTATCAAAGCCAGAGGAATCTTTCTCGGTCGAGACAAACAGTTTGTGCGGTGAAGAAGCTTGATGCTGAGGTAGTACTGGTAGATCAGCTGCATTAACTAACGGGCAGGCAACAAGAAGTGATAGATAGAATATTCCCTTCATAAACCACTCCTTAGTCCATTTTTTATTATTAGTTTTTATATACAGCAAGAATAAGTAAAGCATAAAACTCAGTGAAGTGTATTAAGTTTTATATAGCGTTTGGTTATTTAGTTATGCTACTTAGCTTCTTATCATTAAAACGCTTTGAAACATCTGTCAATACCATCAGATTTTAAGTAATTTAGTTAAAAAAATAAACTTTTCATTGACTATCACGCGATAAATGCGGTAAACGTATGGTTAAGCAAACACAAGGTTTATAGATAATCGAAAATGCATAGCAACCTAGTAATGACCACAACCATTATTATTACCGACATCGCAATTGTTGGGGCAGGCTGCTAAGCGAAAGAAATTCAAAAAAAAGGCCTGTATCCAACAAGATACAGGCCTTTTTTTATACCAATTTGACCACTTTGGAGAGGAAGGGATGCGAGTATTAAAGTTTGGAGGCTCATCATTGGCAGATGCGGACCGTTTTTTAAGAGCGGCGGACATCATTGCTAATAATGCACAGCAAGAAGAGGTGGCAGTTGTTCTATCTGCACCAGGTAAAACAACAAACAAGCTAGTAGCAGTTATTGAAGGTGCGCTACGCAATGGTGAAGCAGAGCTGCAAATAGCAGAATTAGAGGCTTCATTTAAATCACTTTTTGCAGAGATAAAAGCAGTATTACCAAACATTGATGGCGCAGGTTATGACAACCAAGTCCGCACATCTTTGTCTCAACTGCGTCAGTTCGTGCACGGTATCAACTTGCTTGGTATGTGCCCGAATAACGTTAACGCACGCATCATCAGTAAAGGTGAGCGAGTATCTATTCAATTGATGAAAGCGGTGCTAGAGGCAAAAGGGCAACCAGCAAGCTTAATCGATCCTGTTCAATATCTTTACGCTCAAGGTGATCACCTTGAAGCTATGGTTGACGTAGAAGTCTCTACACAAAACTTTAAACAGAACCCACTTCCTCAAGGACATGTCAACATCATGCCTGGTTTTACCGCGGGTAATGATAAAGGCGAGCTAGTCACTCTTGGCCGTAATGGCTCGGACTATTCAGCAGCGGTGCTAGCAGCGTGTCTACGTGCAGACTGCTGTGAAATCTGGACTGATGTAGACGGCGTATACAACTGTGACCCTAGATTGGTTGATGATGCGCGTTTATTGAAGTCTTTAAGCTACCAAGAAGCGATGGAGCTGTCCTACTTTGGTGCTTCTGTTCTTCACCCGAAAACTATCGCTCCTATTGCGCAGTTCCATATCCCTTGTTTGATCAAAAACAGCTTCAATCCACAGGGTGCTGGCACCTTGATTGGCCAAGATACAGGTGAAGATAACCTAGCGATCAAAGGCATTACCACCCTAAATGACCTAACAATGGTTAACGTATCAGGTCCTGGTATGAAGGGCATGGTAGGTATGGCTAGCCGCGTATTCGGTGCGATGTCTTCAGCAGGTGTCTCTATTGTCCTGATCACTCAATCTTCTTCTGAGTACAGCATCAGCTTCTGTATTGAAGCGGCAGACAAAGTACAAGCAGAAAAAGTGTTAGCCGATGCATTTGAACTTGAATTGAAAGATGGCTTACTTGAGCCTGTTGAGTTCATCGATGATGTGTCGATTGTGACGCTAGTGGGTGATGGCATGCGCACTTCTCGTGGTGTCGCGTCGCAATTCTTTGCCTCGTTGGCTGAAGTGAACGTTAACATCGTAGCGATTGCACAAGGCTCGTCTGAGCGTGCGATTTCAGCCGTTATCCCTGAAGATAAAATATCTGAAGCGATCAAAGCGTGTCATGAGAACCTATTTAACTCTAAACACTTCTTAGATGTATTTGTTGTCGGTGTTGGTGGGGTTGGCGGTGAATTGGTTGATCAAATCCAGCGTCAGCAAGGTAAGCTGGCTGAAAAAGGCATCGTGATCCGCGTTTGTGGGTTGGCTAACAGCAAAGGCTTACTGCTAGACAGCCAAGGTTTGCCACTGGAACACTGGCGCGATCGTATGAACGATGCGACAGAAGAGTTTAGCCTTGCACGACTTATCTCATTGGTTCAGCGTAACCATATCATCAACCCAGTATTGGTCGACTGTACTTCAAGCGAATCTATTGCAAACCAATATGCGGATTTCCTAGCGGCTGGCTTCCACGTTGTAACGCCAAACAAAAAAGCGAATACAGCAAGCATGTCTTACTACCATCAGTTGCGAGAAGTCGCGCGTAGCTCACGTCGTAAATTGATGTATGAAACAACCGTTGGTGCGGGCCTTCCAGTTATCGAAAACTTACAGAACCTGATTTCTGCAGGTGATGAACTTGAGAAGTTCAACGGCATTCTTTCTGGGTCTCTGTCTTATATCTTCGGCAAACTTGATGAAGGTATGACGCTTAGCCAAGCAACAAATATTGCCAAAGATAATGGCTTTACTGAGCCAGATCCTCGTGACGACCTTTCAGGCATGGATGTGGCGCGTAAGCTACTTATTCTTGCTCGTGAAGCTGGTATGAACTTGGAACTGGAAGACGTTGAAGTAGATCAAGCACTACCACCAGGTTTTGATGATTCAGGCAGCGTAGAAGAGTTTATGGCTCGCCTTCCTGAAGCCGATGCATACTTCACTGAACTGTCTGCAAAAGCGGCAGAAGAAGGTAAAGTACTGCGTTATGTTGGTGAAATCCTAGAAGGTAAGTGTAAGGTGAGCATTGCTGCGGTTGATGAGAACGATCCAATGTTCAAGATTAAAGATGGTGAAAACGCGCTGGCATTCTACAGCCGTTACTATCAACCAATCCCTCTTGTACTGCGCGGTTATGGTGCGGGTACAGAAGTAACAGCAGCAGGTGTGTTCTCTGATGTGATGCGTACCCTTGGCTGGAAGTTGGGAGTGTAATCGTATGAGTAGTGGTATGGATGTAGTTGTTTACGCCCCAGCGTCTATCGGAAACGTCAGCGTAGGTTTCGATGTGTTGGGGGCGGCAGTGTCCCCAATCGACGGTACCTTGCTAGGTGACCGAGTGCTAGTTAAGGCAGGGAGTGAACCTTTTTCACTTAAAACTGCGGGCAGTTTTGTAGATAAACTGCCGAGTAATGCCAAAGAGAACATTGTCTATGATTGTTGGACTGTCTTCGCTCGTGAACTCGATAAAAAAGGTGTGCCGTTACTTCCTATAGAGATGACGCTAGAAAAGAACATGCCGATTGGTTCGGGTTTAGGTTCGAGTGCATGTTCAATTGTCGCGGCACTTGATGCTTTGAACCGTTTCCACGGTCAGCCATTAGATGAAATGGAGCTGCTTGCTCTTATGGGAGAGATGGAGGGTAAAATCTCCGGCGGTATCCATTATGATAACGTTGCTCCGTGCTACTTGGGTGGCGTTCAACTTATGCTCGAAGAGCTTGGGATCATTAGCCAAGAAGTCCCATGCTTTGATGATTGGTACTGGGTGATGGCTTATCCGGGGATTAAAGTCTCAACAGCGGAAGCTCGCGAGATCTTGCCTTCTCAATATCGTCGCCAAGATGTGATTGCTCATGGCCGTCATTTAGCTGGTTTTATTCACGCTTGTCACTCAGGACAACCTGAGTTAGCGGCAAAGATGATCAAAGACGTGATCGCAGAACCGTATCGTGAGAAACTGCTCCCTGGGTTTGCAGACGCGCGTAAATATGCGCTGTCGGCTGGTGCGCTCGCGACTGGTATTTCCGGAAGTGGCCCAACCCTATTTAGCATTTGCAAAGATAAAGATGTCGCTGAGCGTGTTGCTCGCTGGCTAGAACAAAATTACGTACAAAATGAAGAAGGATTCGTTCACGTTTGTCGTCTAGACAAACAAGGTTCGACCGTTACAGGAAGTTCACTATGAAGCTCTACAACATCAAAGAAAATGATGAACAAGTCTCCTTTGGCCAAGCTGTTCGCCAAGGGCTAGGCCGCAACCAAGGTCTATTTTTCCCAGCAGAATTACCTAAGTTTGATGATGTTGATGCATTGTTAGCAGAAGACTTTGTTACTCGTAGTAGCAAGATTCTTTCTGCGCTGATCGGTGATGAACTTTCAGCAGATAAAGTGAACTCAATGGTGGATGCGGCGTTTCAGTTCCCAGCACCAATCAAATCCGTTAAAGATGGCGTTTACGCATTAGAGCTATTTCACGGCCCAACGTTAGCGTTCAAAGATTTTGGTGGACGTTTTATGGCTCAGTCAATGGCTGCAGTTTCAGACGGTGGCAAAATCACTATCCTGACGGCAACATCTGGTGATACTGGCGCGGCGGTAGCTCATGCATTTTATGGTATGGAAGATATCAACGTTGTTATTCTATACCCGAAAGGTAAGATTAGCCCGCTTCAAGAAAAGCTATTCTGTACACTAGGGAAGAATATCCATACTGTTGCGATTGATGGTGATTTCGACGCTTGTCAGGCTTTGGTTAAGCAAGCGTTTGATGATGCAGCACTGCGTGAAGAGATTGGTCTTAACTCAGCAAACTCTATCAATATCAGCCGTCTTATGGCTCAGATCTGTTACTACTTCGAAGCCGCTTCTCAAATGAGTAAGCAAGAGCGCGAAAACTTAGTGGTTTCAGTACCAAGTGGTAACTTTGGTAACCTAACTGCAGGTCTTCTTGCTAAAGCACTTGGCTTGCCGATCAAGCGCTTCATTGCTGCAACTAACGAGAATGATACGGTGCCACGTTACCTAGAAACGGGTAAGTGGGAACCTAAGCCAACAGTTGCCACGACATCGAATGCAATGGACGTGAGTCAACCGAACAACTGGCCTCGTATCGAAGAGCTTTGCCAACTGAAAGGTTGGGGCCTAGATACATTGGGTAAAGGTAAAGTATCTGACGAGCAGAGTGCAGAATCAGTACGCGATCTAAAAGCACAAGGTTACCTATGTGAGCCACATGGTGCGATTGCTTACCGCCTACTAGACGAACAGCTACAAGACGGTGAAACAGGTTTATTCTTGTGTACGGCACACCCTGCTAAGTTCAAAGAAGTGGTTGATGACATCCTAGGTTCAGATATCGACCTGCCTGGCCCTCTAGCGAAACATGCGGCGATGGAATTGTTGTCTGAAGATCTTGCTAACGATTTCAATGCGTTAAAAGAAGTACTACGCCGCGTTCAGTAACCGGTTGCTGATGCTGCAAAAAGGTGAATGACTTGTCATTCACCTTTTTTATTAGCTAGAGCAATCTCAAAGAGTATTCCTGATATGAAATTCTTGATTTTTTTAGGATCTGTGCGCGAAAGCTCACCTCCAAAACCTGTACGCTTAGGCTTGAGAGTCAGTAAAGCGTGTATGGCATTAATGCAGTTGTATTACCCACAGCATGAGGTCGAGCTTATTGATCCATTGGATTACGAGCTAGGTCCGGTGTTCAAGCCGGAATTTTCTTATTCAAGAAGCCATACCCCCAAGGATTTAAAGAACTTAGCCGATAAAATAGCTCAAGCCGATGGCTATATTATGGTGAGTCCGGAATATAACCACTCGATGAGCCCTGCGCTTGCCAACCTTCTTAATCATTTTGGTAGTTCACTGTTTTCTTACAAACCGAGTGCGATCGTGACTTATTCGGCTGGGCAGTGGGGCGGAGCAAGAGCAGCGGTTGGAATGAGAACATTCCTTTCTGAGTTAGGTTGCTTGCCTGTGTCTGCGATGATTCATTTACCCAGGGCTCAAGAGGTATTTGATGAAGAAGGTGTAGTAATCGAGCCTAGTGAACAGAAGCAATGGGACGAATATCTTGCAAGGACGATGGCGCAATTAATTTGGTGGGCAGAAGGAGCGAAATCGCAAAGAGAGGGCGTCGACCCAACTTCGATTATCAAAGTATTTCGTCGGGACCCTTCGCAGCGAAATGCCCCTTAAGTAGCCGTCAGATACAAAAAAGCTTGGCTGTTTTGCCAAGCTTTTGTCTTCAAGAGTACTGAATCGAGATTATAGTGACTCAGTGAACGTACGAGCGATTACGTCGCGTTGTTGCTCTTGAGTTAGAGAGTTGAAACGTACAGCGTAGCCTGAAACACGGATAGTTAGCTGAGGGTATTTCTCTGGGTTTGCTACGGCATCTTCAAGTGTTTCACGTTTAAGAACGTTCACATTTAGGTGTTGACCACCTTCGATGCGTGGTGCTGTCTCAATAGCGACTTCACGACTTTCGTACTCACCAAGATCGTTGATTGCTACTACTTGGTCAGCTTCGTAGCCGTTTGAAGCTGCAACACAACGTGCTTCATTCTTCTCGCTGTCTAGTAGCCAGATTGAATTTAGTAGGTCGTCGTTTGCTGCTTTAGTAATTTGAATACCTTGGATCATCACTTTCTCCTAGTCCACTAACGTGGTGGTTATTGGTGTTAACTTTCGAATTCTGTTGAGCTACGTATTATATAGCTAATATCCACTATTTTAATATTGATTTAAGTCAAAAAACAACCAAAAACCATAATTTAATAGTGGTGATTTTGTTGATTGATATCAATAAAGCTTTTAAAAATATGGGTATAACAATTATTTTTAATGTTTAAAAATAAGTTTAATGAGTGTTTTGTTGTAAATTTACTACATTTTAAGGCGTATAATCCGTTCGCCTAACGGTTTTAGTGGCCTGAGTGGTACCATTTTGAAAGAGCAACATGACAAAAATGACAAGTGTAAAAATGTGTAATAAAGAAAAATATATCGGTGCGCATGTATCAGCGGCAGGTGGTGTTGACCAAGCTCCTCTCAGAGCAAAAGAAATTGGAGCCAATGCATTTGCTCTGTTTACCAAAAACCAGCGCCAATGGGCTGCCAAGCCGTTAACCTCCAAAACTATCGCTGCTTTTAAAAAGAACTGCCAGGCGCTCGGGTTTCAACCTGAGCAAATTCTTCCTCACGACTCTTACTTGATCAACTTAGGGGCGCCGGAAGAAGAAAAGTTAGCGAAATCACGCGCCGCCTTTATTGACGAGATGGAGCGCTGCCATCAGCTTGGTTTAACATTACTGAATTTTCATCCTGGGAGTCATTTAAAGAAGATTTCTGAGAAAGAGTGTTTAGCTAGGATCGCGGAATCGATCAATTTAGCCCATCAAGCCGTTCCAGAAGTCGTTGCTGTTATTGAAAACACCGCAGGGCAAGGCACCAACCTAGGGTGGCGATTTGAACATCTAGCAGAAATTATTTCTCAAGTTGAGGACAAGACTCGGGTTGGAGTCTGCATTGATACTTGCCACACCTTTGCCGCTGGCTATGACTTGCGTACTAAAGAAGCATGCGCAGAGACGTTTCGAGCGTTCGATGAAATTGTCGGCATGCACTACTTAAGAGCAATGCATCTTAATGATTCAAAAACAGAATTCTCAGCTAGAGTGGATCGTCATCACTCGCTTGGTGAAGGAGAAATCGGTTGGCCTTGTTTTGAATACATTGCCTCAGATCCAAGGTTCAATACTATCCCTCTGATTTTAGAGACAATTAACCCAGATATATGGCCAGAAGAAATTAATGCGCTGCGAGAATTTCACACAAATTCAGTGGTTTAATCAGTTAAATACAATTGTTGGCACTGATTTTTCATAAGTAGAGTTGAACATAGCTGTATCAATTATGCTGGAAGGAGGGTGCCACTATGTCAGTCATTCATTCTGTACCATCAACTTATGTTGCTCATGTACCACGTTTACCTGTACCTAATCGCCATATCACTGGACAAGGACATTACCGTACGCCACAACGCCATTCTTAATTACTTATTTATCCGACCTGATAGAGCCGCATTGGCGGCTCTATTTATATTTGGCGGTTTTAGCTATTCAACGTTATCCCTTTTGTGGAACCTGTGTCATTAATGTTTGTCCTGCACCTTGCTGCCGTTTGAGTATAGAATAGCGTTCACAGCGGGACGCAAGAGAGTTAAGTAGTGACTCTTGCTTGAATAACACAGAGGTAGGAAATGGGCGTAAACTTGACTTGGCATGACGTAATTGGTGTAGAGAAACAGCAAGATTATTTTCAGCAGACACTGGCTTTTGTTGAGAATGAGCGTCAAATGGGTAAACAGATCTACCCACCTAGCCAAGATGTATTTAATGCTTTTCGTCATACCGAGTTTAATGATGTGAAAGTAGTCATCTTAGGCCAAGACCCATACCACGGCCCCGATCAGGCACATGGCCTGTGCTTCTCAGTATTGCCAGGTGTGAAAACCCCGCCATCTTTAGTCAATATGTATAAAGAGCTCGCGCAAGATATTCCGGGCTTCCAGATTCCAAACCATGGCTTCTTACAGACTTGGGCGCAGCAGGGGGTGTTACTGCTCAATACAGTGCTCACCGTTGAGCAAGGTAAAGCACATTCTCATTCGAAAACCGGATGGGAGACTTTCACCGATAAAGTGATTGAAGCGATTAACCAGCAGCAGCAAGGAGTCGTTTTTCTGCTTTGGGGAGCTCACGCCCAGAAGAAAGGACGTTTCATTGATCGCACTAAACATCATGTATTAGCAGCCCCACATCCATCGCCTTTATCGGCTCACCGTGGCTTCTTCGGTTGCAAGCATTTCTCTCAAACCAATGAATTGTTAAAGCAGCAACAAAAACAGCCAATTAACTGGAATCTGCCAGCACAAGTATCTATCTAATTTGCCGCTTTGGTGAATATTTAGTCGATCTTTGAACAAGCTCAAGACGTCCTTAGATTTCTTTGAATAAACTTACAAAAAGTAAGTGTTAAGGAGGGCGTTATGATGATTGAAAGGATAAGACGCGAACATGGGTATATGGTTCGCTTATTGGCGATACTGCGCGGCAAAGTGGCTATGCTGAGAAATGAGCAAAGTATTAACTACAGTTTGGTGCGAGAGGTGGTCGACTATTTGGCTAACCACTCAGAACGAGTCCACCATCCTAAAGAAGATATCCTCTATGGATACTTTATAGAGAAGTATGGTCAGCAGTTTGAGATCAGCAATTTAGAGCATGAACATGTGGAGTTGTCGAAAAAGACCCACGCCTTTCTAGACACTGTCGATATGATTTTAAGTGATGCGGTAATCCCACAAGATATTTTTATTGGACAGTTAGAAGAGTTTGTATTGAGTCAAAAGCGCCATCTCGAGACAGAGGAACAATCGGTGCTGCCGCTCATCAATAAAACATTTACCACGCAGGACTGGCAAGAAGTAGAGTCGCGCTGGAGTGTGTCGGAAGATGATCCTGTCTTTGGCGAAACGATCGCTGACCGATATCAGCAGCTTGCACAGCGAGTGAAGCAAGCTGATAGCGAATATGTATAGTGTAGAAACGAATAAAGGCGCCATTGGCGCCTTTATTTCTAAATATCTAAGTCTTCAACTTTTAAGCAGACATCCATCTCTAGGAGTTCTTTCTGCAGACGCTGGCGATCCTTAATCGCTTCTATTTCGCGCCATTTACGTTTCACAGGTTTTGAGCGAGTTGCTTTACCACGTGGAAAATCCATTTCCATTACATCGTCTAATTGCATGCCTTCCATAAGCCACCTCTGTTTTTATTAGTTTTACCCTGATGGGAATAATTTAAATATCACATTACCTTGAAGCCTATCTTTGATTTGTTTCTCATTTGTTTCGTTTCGATGAAGGTTTTATGCGGATTTTGAACCAATACTCACAAAAACCTGACAATTGATGGTTAATTATTGTTCAAACGAGTTGAGGCAAACGATTAAATTAATTTTTTTGCTTGTTAAAGACATGTATGAAGTCGCGCTCACAGGTAATGCTGAATATTTGAACGATGAGGTCATGACCTAGATTTGAGATTTTCGATTAATAATCAAATTGTACGAATGACTCGAAACCTTATTTCGTCAGGCTTGCTGGAAGGTTTATAAATTGCGAATTGTTAAAAGTTATTACGTGCTGAAATGTTATTGATTTGGTGCTTGTTTGTGCTTTATTTGTGTATTTGATGTTTGTTATTGTGTTAATTAAAGGTGTATTTATAGTGAAAAATAACATTAATAAGTGTGTTGTTGAGTATTGATTTTTACGATTTCAAGCTGCATTATCCCGCCGTCAAAAATTTTGCTGATTGGAACTGGCGTGTAAAAGCACGCTTTTCCGCTGAAATAGGCTCGATAAAATCAAAAACACCATGACCATGCTTGCAAGGAAGTTAACGAGCGGCATGCCTACTTCAGAGCTAAGCTCTTAGCTTAGAACAGCACATACACCTATTGAGAGGTTCTTGTGACAGACATAATTAATTTAATGAACGATCTACTTTGGGGATCGATTCTGGTTTATCTACTGGTCGGTGTCGGCGTGTATTTCACTGTGCGACTTGGCTTCATTCAATTCCGTCACTTTGGCCACATGTTCAAAGTGTTAAAGAACAGTCGTAAAGCAGACAGCGCTGGTATTTCTTCTTTCCAAGCTCTTTGTACCAGTCTAGCGGCGCGTGTCGGCACAGGTAATATGGCTGGCGTCGCGGTAGCATTAACGGCGGGTGGCCCTGGCGCAATCTTCTGGATGTGGTTAATTGCAATGCTGGGCATGGCAACATCGTTTGCCGAGAGCACGCTAGCACAGCTATATAAAACCAAAGACGATGATGGTAACTATCGTGGTGGCCCTGCTTATTACATGGAGAAGGGCCTAGGTATGCGTTGGATGGGGGTTCTATTCTCTGTCTTTCTTATCATCGCATTCGGTTTGGTCTTTAACGCGGTTCAAGCTAACTCTATCGCGGGTGCAATGAACAATGCCTTTGGTTGGGATCAAACTTACGTTGGCGTTGCGGTTGTTCTACTTTCGTCAGTGGTTATTTTCGGTGGCATCAAGCGTATCGCTAAAGTAGCGGAGCTGATTGTTCCTGCAATGGCGTTAGCCTACCTAGTATTGGCGCTGTTTGTGATGTTCATGAACATCGAGAAACTGCCAGCGGTACTGACTTTGATCTTTAAGAGTGCATTTGGTTTGCAAGAAGCGGCTGCGGGTGGCCTAGGTTACGCAATTGCTCAAGCGATGATCAACGGTATCAAACGCGGCCTATTCTCGAACGAAGCGGGTATGGGTTCTGCGCCAAATGCTGCGGCATCAGCGACTCCGTACCCACCGCACCCAGCGTCACAAGGTTATGTTCAGATGCTAGGTGTATTTATGGATACGATTGTTATCTGTTCTGCGACTGTGGCCATCATTTTGATGTCTGGCGAATATGTACCTCACGGTGAAGTGACTGGTATCGAGTTGACCCAAACTGCACTCAGCTCACAAGTGGGCAGCTGGGGTGGTATCTTTGTTGCGGTAGCGATCTTCTTCTTCGCGTTTACTTCAATCATTGCCAACTACTCTTACGCGGAAACAAACCTTATCTTCTTAGAGCATAACCACAAAGCTGGTCTAGGACTGTTCCGTATTATTGTACTTGGCATGGTGATGTTTGGTGCAGTGGCGTCTCTGCCAGTTGTTTGGTCGCTCGCTGACGTTTCAATGGGCTTAATGGCGATTGTTAACTTAGTGGCTATCTTATTACTGTCTGGTATTGTGATTAAGCTTGCTAAAGACTACAACAAGCAATTGAAAGCGGGCAAAGTACCAACTTTCAACGCAGACGATTTCCCAGAGTTGAAGTCACAATTAGAAGACGGTATCTGGGACAATAGCGAGAAAAAATAATTGCTGTTAGCGCCATCGTTATAAACGATTAGAGTTATAGAGAAAGCCATGCAGACATAGCATGGCTTTTTTTGTAATCTATACCCATAAAATTGCCAATAAATAGAATTAGTAGAGTAACCGTCATGCTTATCGTTGTTTCACCAGCCAAGACTTTAGATTATGAATCGCCTCTCGCTACAGAGCGCTACACTCAACCAGACTTGGTCGAGCATTCAGCTGAGCTTATTGAAGAGTGTCGTAAGCTAACGCCTGCAGATGTTTCCGCATTAATGAAGGTGAGCGATAAGATCGCAGGTCTTAATGTTGCTCGCTTCGAACAATGGAGCGAAGAGTTCACAACGGATAATGCACGCCAAGCAATTCTGGCTTTTAAAGGTGACGTATACACGGGGTTAGAAGCAGAAAGCTTATCTGAAGAAGATTTCGATTACGCGCAAAAGCACTTGCGTATGTTGTCTGGTCTATATGGATTGCTAAAGCCTCTCGATTTGATGCAGCCGTACCGCTTAGAAATGGGCACTAAGTTGGCCAACGCACGTGGCACCAACTTGTATCAGTTTTGGGGCAATGTAATTACCGATAAGCTGAATGAAGCTTTGAATGAGCAGGGGGACAATGTGCTTATCAACCTTGCTTCGAATGAGTACTTTAAAGCGGTTAAGCCGAAGAACTTAGATGGCCAAGTGATTACGCCAGTATTCAAAGACTGCAAAAATGGTCAATACAAAGTGATCAGCTTTTATGCGAAAAAAGCGCGCGGTATGATGGCTCGCTACATTATTGAGAATCGTGTTGATTCGATTGAGGCGCTGACTCAGTTTAATACTGCTGGTTATTATTTTGTTGAAGAAGAGTCTTCAGCTAAAGAGCTCGTTTTCAAGCGCGAAGAGCAAAACTAAACGACCTAACGCTCGCCCCTTTATTCAACGCTAGAATAGTAAAGGGGCGTTCATCTTTTATGATATAGCGAGGCAGTGAGATTGCGATGTTGACTTGGTTTAAACGTTTGATAGCAAAATATGACGCGTGGTGTGAGTCGATGGGATTAACGCCTGAAAATAAGCGCAGCTGCGTGCCATACAGGAAAGAGCCTTCTCGTGACGAGCGAAAGTAATACCTCGTTTCCGCTGTTTGATACCCATTGCCACCTAGATTTCCCCCAGTTCTCTGAAGACTTTGCAGGGCAGTTACAGAAAGCTACAGCAAAGGGAGTACAACGTTTTCTCATTCCTTCTATCGGCGAGCAGAACTGGCATCAGATTGATGCTCTAAGTGCTCAATATCCTTCTATTTACTATTCTGCTGGTTTCCATCCCTACTTTCTTACGCAAGAACAGCCCGCCGTTGATACTAGACTTGAAGACTTTTTAGCTACTCGAAGAGCAGGAAAGTGCGTAGCGATTGGTGAAACAGGCTTAGACTTTGCCATTCAAGTTGATAAGCAGGTGCAGCAGCATTACTTGCAGCTGCAATTGCAACTGGCGCAACAGCTCAAGATGCCCGTTATCCTGCATAGTCGCAAATCTCATAATGAACTCACCCGAACACTAAAGCAGCATAAGTTTCAACAAGGCGGTGTCTTACATGGGTTTTCGGGCAGTTACGAACAAGCAATGCAGTTTGTTGACTTAGGGTTTCATATTGGTGTCGGAGGAACGATAACTTACCCAAGAGCTCAAAAGACACGCAGTGCTATTGCTCGCTTGCCACTTAGTTCTTTAGTGCTAGAAACCGATGCGCCTGATATGCCATTGAATGGCTATCAAGGACAGCCAAATCATCCCAAACAGTTAGTAAATGTCTTAGAAACGCTCTGCTTGTTGAAAGAAGAATCAATGCAAACGATTGCTTGTGCGGCTTGGAAAAATAGCAACCTGCTATTCGGTATTTGTGAATAAATTCGAAAGAAAATGTTCTTTCAATGTTTGTGGGTAGTGTGAATGGTGATTTGGCTCACATAAATAAGTGAGCGTGCAATGAATCTTATTAGAAAGTGTGAGGGTAGCATTACTTTATCATTCAAGGGATGAGTATAATCACCCCGCTTTTGAGTACCAATTTTTGTAACACGCCAATAAATAACTAATAAGGAAGTCATAAACTATGAGCCTGTTTATGAGCCTAGTCGGTATGGCAGTTCTGCTAGGAATCGCAGTACTACTGTCTGACAACCGCAAAGCTATTAATCTAAGAACAGTGGGTGGCGCTTTTGCTATTCAATTTTTAATCGGTGGTTTCGTTCTTTACGTACCATGGGGTCGTGACCTTCTTGCAGGTTTCTCTGCAGGTGTACAAAGCGTTATCGACTTTGGTAAAGACGGTACTGGTTTCCTTTTCGGAAGCCTAGTTAACTTCTCTGTTGACGGTATCGGCTTCATCTTTGCTTTCCAAGTACTACCAACTCTAATCTTCTTCTCTGCGCTAATCTCTGTACTTTACTACATTGGTGTTATGCAATGGGTTATCAAGATTCTTGGTGGTGGCCTACAGAAAGCACTAGGTACTTCTCGTGCGGAATCAATGTCTGCAGCTGCGAACATCTTCGTAGGTCAAACTGAAGCACCTCTAGTGGTTCGTCCGTTTGTACCTAAAATGACTCAATCTGAGCTATTCGCAGTAATGTGTGGTGGTCTTGCGTCTGTAGCTGGTGGTGTACTTGCTGGTTACGCATCTATGGGTGTACCTCTTGAGTACCTTGTAGCAGCATCATTCATGGCAGCACCAGGTGGTCTACTATTCGCTAAGATCATCAAACCAGAAACTGACCAGCCTGACGAAGAGATAGGCGGCGACATCGACGGTGGCGAAGATAAGCCAGCGAACGTAATCGACGCAGCAGCAGGCGGTGCATCTGTTGGTCTACAACTAGCACTTAACGTTGGTGCAATGCTACTAGCATTCATCGGTCTAATCGCTCTTATCAACGGTATCCTAGGTGGTGTTGGCGGTTGGTTCGGTATGGAGAACCTAACTCTAGAACTTCTACTAGGTTGGTTGTTCGCACCACTAGCATTCCTAATCGGTGTTCCATGGGCTGAAGCAACGTTTGCTGGTTCATTCATCGGTCAAAAACTGGTTGTTAACGAATTCGTTGCATACCTAAACTTCGTACCTTTCGTTGGTGAAAACGCTCAAGTTATTCCAGCAACTGGTGCAGTAATGTCTGAGAAGACTCAAGCAATCATCGCATTCGCTCTATGTGGTTTCGCAAACCTTTCTTCTATTGCGATTCTACTAGGTGGTCTAGGTGGTCTAGCTCCAAACCGTCGTTCTGATATCGCTCGTATGGGTGTGAAAGCGGTGTGTGCTGGTACGCTATCTAACCTAATGGCGGCGACAATCGCTGGCTTCTTCCTATCTTTCTAATTAAGTAAGCGAAAGATTATATAGACGCCGTTTTATAAAGCCCCGTAGTTGCACAGTTTACTGTGTACTACGGGGCTTTTTTGTTTTTCTTTCGTCGTCATTTGCCCGCTAACGGCATTAACTGCGAACAAATGATTAGAAAGAAGCGTGCCCAATTAGCTGTTGGGAGTATTGGATTCAAATCGATTGCTTAGTCAGAAGATTGAGCAATCGTTGAGCAGAATCTTTTTTGAGATACAAACCGTTTGCGCTCTATGTACAACTATAGTTTTGCGACGAATATCTATAATCTATATGGTATCGATACTGGGTATTGACGTGATATGTGGATGCCTAAAGAACTTCATGATGAGGTTAATCGAGCACTGATAGTTTTTAGCTGGTGGCTTGCAATACAAGGAGTATGATGAGCGCCAGGGTATAACGTTAGACACCTCAATCCTAGATTGTTGTGCCATAGACCAAACTGGTACTGTGCGGTGACAAGGATAGCAATTGGCATACAAATTCGCTGTATATGCCGAGTCTTCAGGGAACCAAGTCCGTTCATTTGTGACGACTGCTGATATTTGACATACCACCTATACTAGGTATGACCAGCAGTAGTGAACTAATTGAATATATTGATCGGAGATAGAAATGAGCGATTTAAAAGCAGCAGCACTACGTGCACTTAAACTAATGGACCTAACTACGCTGAATGACGATGACACTGATGCAAAAGTGATCTCGCTATGTCACGACGCGAAAACAGCAGTAGGTAACACAGCTGCAATTTGTATTTACCCTCGCTTTATTCCTATTGCTAAGAAGACACTGCGCGAGCAAGGTACTCCAGAAGTACGCATTGCTACAGTAACTAACTTCCCACACGGTAACGACGACATCGATATCGCGGTTGCAGAAACAAAAGCAGCAGTGGCTTACGGTGCAGACGAAGTAGACGTGGTTTTCCCATACCGTGCACTTATTGCAGGTGATGAGAAAGTTGGCTTTGAGCTAGTTAAACAGTGTAAAGAAGCATGTGGTGATATTCTTCTTAAAGTGATCATCGAAACGGGTGAACTAAAAGAAGAAGCGCTAATTAAGAAAGCATCGCAAATCTGTATCGAAGCAGGTGCTGACTTTATTAAAACTTCAACAGGTAAAGTGCCTGTGAATGCAACTCCAGAATACGCGCGTATGATGCTTGAAGTGATTCGCGATATGGGCGTTGCAAAAACCGTTGGCTTTAAGCCTGCTGGTGGTGTTCGCACAGCTGAAGATGCGGCGCAATACCTAGCAATGGCTGATGAGCTTCTAGGTGCAGATTGGGCAGATAACATGCACTACCGTTTTGGTGCATCAAGCCTACTAACCAACCTACTTAATACATTAGAAGTAACAGACGAGACTGCAGACCCAGCCGCATACTAATTGGCTGCTCACTGCTGAAAACAAAAAGTCTGACAGGCAAAGTGAAATCTTTCGCTTTGCCTACCTCTTTCCCTTACTAACCAAAGCATTTTGCTTGGGAGGATCTAATGTACTTACCTCAAGAAATTATTCGTAAAAAGCGTGACGGCGAAGTTCTCACTGCCGAAGAAATTAACTTCTTTATTCAGGGTGTTGCCAACAACAGCGTGTCTGAAGGTCAAATCGCTGCATTTGCCATGGCAATCTTTTTTAATGAAATGACGATGCCAGAGCGTATTGCGTTGACGTGTGCGATGCGTGATTCAGGCATGGTGATCGATTGGAGCCACATGAACTTTGCTGGCCCAATCGTTGATAAACATTCAACTGGTGGTGTAGGCGATGTGACGTCTCTAATGCTCGGTCCTATGGTTGCGGCATGTGGTGGTTTCGTTCCTATGATTTCGGGTCGCGGCTTAGGCCATACAGGCGGTACGCTCGATAAGCTTGAGTCTATTCCTGGCTACAACATCACGCCAACGAATGAAGTATTCGGTGATGTCACGAAAGATGCTGGAGTGGCGATTATTGGTCAAACGGGCGATTTAGCTCCTGCTGACAAACGTGTATACGCCACTCGCGATATCACAGCGACGGTAGATAATATCTCGCTAATTACAGCTTCAATCCTATCGAAAAAACTTGCAGCAGGCCTTGAGTCGTTAGTCATGGATGTAAAAGTAGGCTCAGGTGCATTCATGCCAACCTACGAAGCGTCTGAAGAGCTAGCGAAGTCAATTGTTGCGGTTGCAAACGGCGCAGGCACTAAGACAACAGCAATCCTAACCGACATGAATCAAGTTCTTGCTTCTTCTGCGGGTAACGCTGTGGAAGTCCGTGAAGCGGTTCGTTTCTTAACTGGTGAATACCGTAACCCAAGACTACTCGAAGTCACTATTGCATCGTGTGCAGAAATGCTCGTATTGGGCAAACTTGCTGACAACACAGAGCAAGCTCGTTCGAAATTGATGGAAGTTTTAGATAACGGTAAAGCAGCAGAGTGCTTTGGTAAGATGGTAGCAGGACTTGGTGGTCCAGCAGACTTTGTAGAAAACTACGATAATTACCTTGATAAAGCCGAGATCATTAAGCCTGTATATGCGCTGGAAAGCGGTGTGGTATCGGCGATGGATACTCGTGCAATCGGTATGGCGGTTGTCGGAATGGGCGGCGGTCGCCGCGTAGCAACCGATAAGATCGACTATGCTGTTGGCTTCGACAACTTTATTCGTCTGGGTGATGTGGCTAGCCAAGATAAGCCACTTGCGATGATCCATGCTCGCAGTGAAGAGCAGTGGAACGAAGCGGCACAAGCGCTGCAAAGTGCGATCACGGTGGGAGGAGAATACACTCCGACACCAGAGGTGTATCGCCAAATTCGCGCAGAAGATATCTAGTCTCAATACTCGGAGTTACCGTATTTACAGTCACTCCACCATGTTGAGTTAAATAATGACAATTAGATTGGTCGATAGCTGAGATAAGCTATCGGCCAAACACAGGAAGAGAGCAATGAAAAGAGCATTCATTTTAGTATTAGACTCATTTGGGATTGGTGCTGCTGGTGATGCAGAAAAATTCGGTGATGTGGGCTCTGATACTTTAGGTCACATCGCTCAGCGCTGTTTCGAAGGCAAAGCCGACAATGCAGAGCGTAGCGGTGCACTCACCTTGCCTAACTTATCAAAACTTGGTTTAGCAATGGCTCACAAAGAGTCGACGGGAAGCTTCGCTCCAGGTCTGGACCAAGATGCTGAAATCATTGGTGCTTACGGTCATGCTGCCGAGCTGTCCTCAGGTAAAGATACGCCATCTGGTCACTGGGAAATTGCCGGTGTGCCGGTACTGTTTGACTGGGGTTACTTTACTGATAAGCAAAACAGTTTTCCAAAAGAGCTAACCGACCGCATTTTAGAGCGTGCTGGCTTAGACGGTTTTCTTGGTAATTGCCACGCGTCAGGTACGCAAGTACTGGATGACCTTGGTGAAGAGCATATGAAGACGGGCATGCCTATCTTCTATACTTCTGCGGATTCAGTGTTCCAAATTGCGTGTCACGAAGAGACATTCGGCCTGCAAAACTTGCTAGATCTTTGTCAGATTGCTCGAGAAGAGCTGGAAGATTACAACATTGGTCGTGTTATCGCGCGTCCATTTGTTGGTCCGGGTAAAGGTCAGTTTGAACGTACGGGCAACCGTCGTGATCTTTCTGTTGAGCCGCCAGCGGCGACGATTCTACAAAAGCTCGTTGATGAAAAGGGTGGTCAAGTTCACTCGATCGGTAAGATCTCTGATATCTACGCTGGCTGTGGTATCACGCAGAAAACAAAAGCAACGGGAATTCCTGCGCTATTTGAAGCAACTAAAGAAGCTATCAAAGAAGCGGGTGACAACACAATCGTATTCACTAATTTCGTTGATTTCGATTCAGCATACGGGCACCGCCGCGATGTAGCGGGCTACGCAGCTGCGCTGGAGTACTTCGATGGTCGTATCAATGAAGTGATTGATATGATGAAAGAAGACGATGTACTGATCCTGACGGCTGATCACGGCTGTGATCCAACATGGCCGGGTACTGACCACACTCGTGAGCATATCCCTGTGATTGTTTATGGACAGAAAGTCCCTGCTGGTTCATTAGGCTTGCGTGAGTCTTTCGCTGATATTGGCCAAAGCTTAGCAAGCTACTTCGGTACGTCTCCGATGGAATACGGCAAAAACTTTTTGTAATTGATGAATAGAGAGGATGTCCTCTCTATTTTTTTATCTGAAATTTGAACAGGAGAATTTCTAATGGCGACTCCACATATTAATGCTGAAATGGGCGCGTTTTCTGATGTTGTTTTAATGCCAGGGGATCCGCTTCGTGCCAAGTACATCGCTGAAACCTTCTTGGAAGATGTTGTTCAAGTATGTGACGTACGGAATATGTACGGTTTTACCGGTACGTATAAAGGTCGTAAAATTTCCGTGATGGGACATGGTATGGGTATCCCGTCTTGTTCTATCTATGTCACTGAACTGATTAAAGATTTTGGAGTGAAGAAAGTGATTCGCGTGGGCAGTTGTGGTGCGGTAAGCGAAGACATTAAGGTTCGTGATGTGGTGATCGGTATGGGGGCGTGTACTGACTCTAAGGTCAATCGAATTCGCTTTAAAGGCCATGACTTCGCAGCCATTGCAGACTATAAGATGGTACGAGCAGCAGAAGAAGCCGCTAAAGCACGTGGCATCGACGTGAAAGTGGGGAATCTGTTTTCTGCTGAACTGTTCTATACACCGGATCCTGAAATGTTTGATGTGATGGATAAATACGGCATTGTTGGTGTAGAAATGGAAGCGGCTGGCATCTATGGTGTGGCAGCGGAATATGGCGCGAAAGCACTGACGATTTGTACTGTCTCGGATCATATCAAAACCGGAGAGCAAACGACCTCTGATGAACGAGCGACAACGTTTAATGAGATGATGGAGATCGCGCTAGATTCGGTATTGCTTGGCGATAAGGGCTAATGGCTAAGTAACAAATGTCGATTAAATAAAGAAAAACCTCAGCCAGCGCTGAGGTTTTTTTGTTGTTAAGCGTCTTTTAACAGCAGGTTTTCACCTTTGGATTTGGGCTTTCTACGCAACACTAGCGCCATCAGCAAGCCACCGATAAAGCTGATTAGAATCATGGTATACATATATCGATCACTCTTGCGGTAATGGTGATCAGAAATCGCGGTTACTTTACCTGTTTCGAAAGTAATTCTTACAAATCCGACGATGGCATCATCGTGAAAAACAGGCTCAACTAACTGCTGTCGACCAATACGCGCGGTAGCTAGTGGCGTGTCTAACCCTAATACTTCGCGGACTGATAGCGCCTTTTCACTTGCCGCAAGCTTTACGCCTTCTGCGTTATAAATCGTGGCATCAAATACTAAATTGTCTTGCGACAGTTGGTTGGTCAGTTTTAGTAACCGCTCCTGATCTTGTTGAATGATCATCTCACTTGCAGAAAGCGATGCTTGTGAAATCAAAACCTTAGTTAATGTTTCCAACTGGTTTTTTTGAATGCGTTCGTTACCTTTACTGATCTTGACGCTATTGATGGCTATGACCGCAACCATCGCTAATAGCACAAGTATCGTGATGACTTTTAAGGCATTTCGAAATGAGAACAGGGATTGGTTCATGACCGACTCAGTAAGAAATAATGGATTTCCCCCATATTGAGACTTGCGTTTTTAAATTGCAATAGGTTAACTAACGGGAGGAATGTATACATGGAACTGTTAAAGACGATGTCTGAACTCTCAAAAAAGTTGCCGATACGAAGGCACACCTCTCTTTTAACACGCTTACCGGAAACTCGGTATGCCACTCAACTCGATAAAGCTCGTGCGAATTGGATCATTTTTGGCGAGTACCTTTCGCCAAAGCATTTCGATGACATTGACTTTTTTACTGGTTTTTACAACCCGGTGATAGACACATGGAAAGTAGGCCAATACGAAGTAGCGCTGATGTCTGGTCACCTGTCTCCCGAGCATGAAACCATTTTAGAAAGTATTGGGTTAGACTATGCGAGTCTTGCTGAAGTCCCAGATTTGTCTAAGCCTGGCTTGATTGTGATGGACATGGACTCGACGGCGATTCAAATCGAATGTATTGATGAAATCGCCAAGTTAGCAGGGGTTGGTGAAGAAGTCGCTGAAGTCACTGAGCGAGCGATGCAGGGCGAGTTGGACTTTGAACAAAGCTTGCGTCAGCGCGTTGCAAAACTAGCGGGTGCTGATGAGTCGATTCTAGAGTCAGTTCGAAGTGAACTGCCTTTTATGCCGGATCTCGCTGAATTGGTCACGACTCTTAAAGCGCTGGGTTGGAAAACAGCTATTGCTTCTGGGGGTTTTACTTACTTCTCTGATTACTTGAAGCAAGAGCTCGGGCTTGATCATGCGCAGTCAAATACGTTGGAAATTGTCGATGGCAAGCTCACTGGGAAAGTGTTGGGCGATATCGTCTCTGCTCAGACGAAAGCAGACATATTGATAGAACTTGCAGACCAATATGAAATCGAAGCACACAATACCGTTGCGGTAGGAGACGGTGCGAATGACTTGGTGATGATGAAAGCTTCAGGACTAGGTGTGGCATATCATGCTAAGCCAAAAGTTGAGCAGCAAGCTCAGTCTGCTGTGCGCTTTTCTGGTTTAGGTGGGGTGCTATGTATTTTGTCTGCCGGACTTGCTAAGCAACAGAAGATCAGCTGGCAAACCAAACCTTAAACGGGCAAAGAATTAAAAGAGCGAGGCTAAGCCTCGCTCTTTCATTGGGTCAGTTCTAGCCTCACCAAAACTTCATCGGTGATGTCGTAAATTTCGCCGTATCCAACGGTTGCCGTAATCTCTTTCTCCAAGCTACGAGCTTGATGCATGCTAATTTGTGTCAACTCTTCGATATCTAATTTCAGTAGGCTAGTTAAAGGCTCAAATATTGGCGCACCTGAAATACGCAGCACATACAACTCCCCCAAAACTTGAGCTTTCTTAATAAATGTCATCCGGTCTTTGACACTTTCGAATTCGCTACTAAGCCGAGTATCAAGGGATTGAATTCGGTTACCGAAAATGAGCGCCGAAATGTATAGCTCGTGGTATTGCGGTTTTGCTCCTTCCACTCGCTTCATCGGTACGGCGAGTAAGGTGCTAGTTCTACCTTTATAAATAGGCTCTAACGAAAAGTTCTTTTCACTGCCAAGTCGTGCCATTAACACCATATGAGGAGGAAGAGGGTAGTTAATTCCAACAACCTTAGGCGCGAGTGTTCCTTTGTTCTTTTCGACAAAGACAGGGGTACTCACCATTTTATCCAGTAAGATATTATGCAGACCTTCAAGCAGGTCGTTACTCGGCAAGATCTCTTTTTTAGTTTCTAACTTGGCTTCATTATGTTGAATCAAACGGTGGAAAAAGCCGATGGTTTTAAAGTTTTTCGTCGAGTCTTCTAGTGATAGCTGCAACTGCTGATTATTCGGGCTAACACGAATCACTTCATAAGGCACGGCATCAAGAGGAATTTTTTTGTCGTATAGCTGTAGCTCTAAGAAGTTGACGCTGCACATCTCTCCCGCCTTTATTTCAACGGGCTGAGCGAGCATCAGGCTTAAACCATGCTTGGATAAATCAATAGTCTTCCCTTTCAGCACTGCACCATTGGGTAAGGTTACGTGCAAAGGGGAATTTAATTGGTAACGCGGCTCTCTTCTGCGCGAGCAAGCATCAAAATAGATACTGGTTGGGTTACCAATGATATTTCGAGTTTGCCTAAATCGGTTAAGCGTGTTGGATGGTAACTTCGGCTTTTCGGTAAATAGATAATCTTGTGCAGCAGAAGAGTCTGCGATCTCTTGCAAAATCCCGCAGTGAGTTAAATTGGTTGTATCTGCGCCAAGTTCTGTCGCGTGTTGAGCCAACTGCTGACATTCTGGATCTGATAACTCAAACACCGAGAATCGAAATACTTTCCAGCTTTCTCGCTTGGCACCGATGTGCCAAAACAATTGCCTTTCTTCGCGAGAGGCTTCTGGCATCATCATCGAAAAGAACAGATCTTTCCCTTGGTGGTCATGTTTAAAGGAGTAGAAAATATTGCTACCGCCTCTCATACCAGCCTTTGTTAAATGAGACATTCGCTGCTGATTAAACAACGCACCAAGCGCTTGTTGATTCCGCTCATCCTGCCAATAATTCCAAATTGGCAAATTGTTTTCTGTCATTAAGACGAGCTTGAGTTCACTTCCACTGAAAAATACCGGCAGATTACAGGTGTGTTTTAAATAGGTGTGCTCGTAACCGCGGGTACGGGCGCGAATGATCTTATCTTGGTTGTCGTGGCGAACTTTCTGAGAATCGCTTTGTAGTGATTCCTCTATCACTTGTTCAATGACATCAGTATCCGATAACTTCAAAGCACGGATAAATTTTACGGCATCATTTTCATAGCTGTCGTCGATGCCGACAATTCGGTAGGTTACCTTACTGAAAATTCCGTCGATTTGTGAGCTTTTACGTAACTCAACAAAAGAGACATCAATCATCTCGCCAAGCTTGTAATCAAAGGCGGTCGGGACTTTGAATTTTGCTCCAGAAGGGGATAAGTCGACACTGACTGCGTGAACCACTTGATCGTTGGGAAGTACGATCTCGACTTGAGAAGAGACTTTGAGGCGATTCTCTTGGCGCTTTAAGTCGTAGCCAAGTGTGACAGGCTCGACCTGAAATAGGCTATCCCCAGAAACGACTTTGCTCTGAGTGCTGGTCCCTTTTTGCTTCATAACCCGGAAGTTGTTCTTGGTGTTAATCAGCGCTTCCCAAACACCTTCCGTATAGCCATTAAATTTCTGAACATTTTTGTGGTAAGCATTGAAGGCCACATCGTCCAACCAGTGCTTTAAGCCATCCAGTTCATATTCTCTGCATTCACCTTGTACTCGTCCTCTTAAATCGACGGGTTTTGTACAGGGGGCCATTACACGGTTGAGCTCAATTTTGACCAGTAGTTTGACCGATGGGGATTCGCCCTCGGTCATTTGAGACAAAAGGTAGTCAAAATCTTGAGCGTGATAGGCGGGGATCAAACGCTCGGCAATAGAGAGAATTTCAGATTGCTGCATACTTTTCTGTTAGAGTAGTCCGTTATCTTTAACATCGACAGTTCGACAAGAATCTTTAGGTTTATGTTACCTCGCTTAAATGTAAAAGTGTGGTGAAAAACGGATGATATGTCACATAGTTTAGTAAATGAGGACTCATGGCTAAAGCAAAGCGCGCATATGTATGTAATGACTGTGGAGCTGATTTCCCTCGCTGGCAGGGGCAATGTAATGCATGTGGAGCTTGGAATACGATTACCGAAGTTCGCTTAGCGGCTTCACCAACGGTGGCTCGTAATGAGCGATTGTCTGGGTACGCGGGCTCTGCGACAGAAGCTAAAGTGCAGACGTTATCTGAAATCGATCTGCAAGATGTGCCACGCTTCGGTAGTGGTTTCAAGGAGTTAGACCGAGTATTAGGTGGCGGAATTGTACCCGGAGCCGCTATCTTGATTGGTGGTAACCCAGGGGCAGGTAAATCGACGCTACTGCTACAAACAATGTGTTTGCTGTCTGCCCAGATGCCAACTTTATATGTGACAGGTGAAGAATCCCTACAGCAAGTGGCGATGCGCGCTTCCCGTCTTGGTTTACCTAGAGAACACCTAAAAATGCTGTCGGAAACCAATGTCGACAAGATTTGCCAGATCGCGGAAAAAGAACAGCCTCGAATTATGGTTATCGACTCGATTCAGGTTATGCACGTTGCCGACGTACAGTCGTCTCCTGGTAGTGTTGCCCAAGTAAGAGAATCGGCGACGGCCTTAACACGCTACGCCAAGCAGAACAATGTGGCGGTGTTTATTGTTGGTCACGTAACCAAAGATGGTACGCTTGCAGGCCCTAAAGTACTTGAACACATCATAGACTGTTCAGTTTTGCTAGACGGTGGAACCGATAGCCGTTTCCGTACGCTACGGAGTCATAAGAACCGTTTTGGCGCTGTTAATGAACTCGGTGTGTTTGCCATGACGGGGCAAGGGCTAAAAGAAGTGAGCAACCCTTCCGCGATTTTCTTATCCCGTGGTGAAGAAGAAACATCCGGCAGCTCCGTTATGGTTGTTTGGGAAGGTACGCGCCCTTTGCTGGTGGAGATTCAGGCTTTGGTTGATTACTCTCAGCTCGCCAACTCACGCCGTGTTGCGGTTGGCCTTGAACAAAACCGTTTGTCGCTGCTTTTGGCTGTACTGCATAAACATGGCGGCTTGCAAATGGCCGATCAAGACGTGTTTGTGAACGTAGTTGGTGGCGTAAAAGTGACAGAAACCAGTGCTGATTTAGCGCTAGTTATGGCACTGTTATCGAGCTTTAGAGATCGAGCGTTACCTAAAGATGTGGTGGTGTTTGGTGAGGTAGGGCTCGCCGGTGAAATACGCCCAGTGCCAAGTGGCCAAGAAAGGTTGATGGAAGCGTTCAAACACGGTTTCAAAAAAGCCATTGTGCCTGCTGCAAACCTACCGAAAGGGGGGATCGAAGGCATGCAGATTCATGGTGTTAAGAAATTGTCGGAAGCGATTGAAGCATTCGATGAGTTATAGTCGCGATCAATAGCGACGACGAATGGCGTTAACATTCGAATGGGACTAATCTTGTTGAGTTGACGCCATTAAATTCGAGCAGATTTAAACAAATTGATGTTGTTTGAGTTAGGCATGCAGTAACATACACAAGTTTTTTTTCTTCTAGTGCACGCAAAGCTATCAGTCTTGACAGATTGTGGTATACTCTGCGCGCAATTTATATCCTATTAACAGAGTAAGACAATGGCAGATTTATCGAAATACAGAAACATTGGTATTTTCGCGCACGTTGATGCGGGTAAAACAACTACCACTGAGCGTATCCTAAAGCTAACTGGTCAAATCCACAAAACTGGTGAGGTTCACGATGGTGAATCAACTACTGACTTCATGGAACAGGAAGCTGAGCGCGGTATTACTATCCAGTCTGCAGCTGTTAGCTGTTTCTGGAACGGTCACCGTCTAAACGTTATCGATACTCCTGGACACGTTGACTTCACAGTAGAAGTATACCGTTCACTTAAAGTACTTGATGGCGGTATCGGTGTATTCTGTGGTTCTGGCGGTGTTGAACCTCAGTCTGAAACTAACTGGCGTTACGCGAACGAATCAGAAGTATCTCGTCTGATCTTCGTTAACAAACTAGACCGTATGGGTGCAGACTTCTTCCGCGTTGTTGACCAAGTTAAGAACGTTCTAGGTGCAAACCCACTAGTTATGACTCTACCAATCGGTCGTGAAGACGATTTCGTTGGTGTTGTAGACGTACTAAACCGTAAAGCTTTCGTATGGGATGACTCAGGTCTTCCAGAAAACTACGAAATCCAAGACATCCCAGCTGACATGGTTGATGATGTTGAAGCTTACCGTGAAGAGCTAGTTGAGACTGCTGTAGAGCAAGACGACGACCTAATGGAAGCTTACATGGAAGGTGAAGAGCCTACTATCGAGCAACTAAAAGCTTGTATCCGTAAAGGTACTCGTGACCTAGCATTCTTCCCAACATTCTGTGGTTCTGCATTTAAGAACAAGGGTGTTCAGCTAGTACTAGACGCAGTTGTTGACTACCTACCTGCTCCAACAGAAGTAGATCCTCAACCTCTAACTGACAAAGAAACTGGTGAGCCAACTGGTGAAGTTGCTACAGTATCTGCAGACGAGCCACTACGTGCACTAGCATTTAAGATCATGGATGACCGTTTCGGCGCGCTAACATTCATCCGTATCTACTCTGGTGTTATGAACAAGGGTGACACTATCCTTAACGCTGCTACAGGTAAAACTGAGCGTATCGGCCGTATGGTTGAGATGCAAGCAGACGAGCGTAACGAACTAACAACTGCTCAAGCTGGTGACATCATCGCTGTAGTTGGTATGAAGAACGTTCAAACTGGTCACACTCTATGTGATCCTAAGCACGAGTGTACTCTTGAGCCAATGATCTTCCCAGAACCAGTAATCTCTATCGCGGTTGCACCGAAAGATAAAGGCTCTACTGAGAAGATGGGTATCGCTATCGGTAAGATGGTTGCAGAAGATCCATCTTTCCAAGTTGAGACTGACGAAGATTCAGGCGAAACAATCCTGAAAGGTATGGGTGAACTTCACCTAGACATCAAAGTTGACATCCTTAAGCGTACTTACGGTGTTGAACTAACTGTTGGTGCTCCTCAAGTAGCTTACCGTGAAACTATCACGCAAGCTGTTGAAGATAGCTACACGCACAAGAAGCAGTCTGGTGGTTCTGGTCAGTTCGGTAAGATCGACTACCGTATCAAACCAGGTGAGCCAAACTCTGGCTTCACGTTCTCTTCAACAGTTGTTGGTGGTAACGTACCTAAAGAATTCTGGCCTGCAGTAGAGAAAGGCTTTGCATCTATGATGGATAACGGTGTTCTTGCTGGTTTCCCAACTCTAGATGTTGAAGTAGAACTATTCGACGGTGGCTTCCACGCAGTTGACTCATCTGCAATCGCATTTGAAATCGCAGCGAAAGGTGCATTCCGTCAATCTATGCCTAAAGCTGGTGCGCAACTTCTTGAGCCAATCATGAACGTTGACGTATTCACTCCAGAAGATCACGTTGGTGACGTTATCGGTGACCTAAACCGTCGTCGTGGTATGATCAAAGACCAACAAGCTGGTGCTACTGGCGTACGTATTAAAGCTGACGTACCTCTATCAGAAATGTTTGGTTACATCGGTCACCTACGTACTATTACTTCAGGTCGTGGTCAATTCTCTATGGAATTCGCACACTACGCACCTTGTCCAGCAAACGTTGCTGAAGAAGTAATTGCTAAGGCTAAAGAAGAGAAAGAAAACAAGTAATTGTTTAATCTCTAGCTGATTAAAAGCCCCGCATGCGAAAGCTGCGGGGCTTTTTTATAATTGATGAATCTTATACTTGCTCAAATGATTGGTAGAAGTCACTCTTGCCAAGAAAGAGAGAAGTCTGTCTCTATCACTTTCCCTTCAATTGGATTGTTGTGCTCAAACTGATTGATTTCGCTGCGTAGCCACTTAGCAAATAGCTGTATTTTTTGCCTTTTGTAATATCCTGCTGGTGCGCACATGTAGTAGGCAAAGCGAGGCTTTAGTGCGTGTTCACCGATTCGAACAAGCTTTCCCTCCTTGATGTACCTAATCGCGAGAGAGTGCTTGACTAATGCTACCCCTTGAACTGACAAAGCGCCTTCAAGTACAAAGTGTGAGCCGTTGTATTGTAATGTTGCACGGCTGTGCCTCTTACCTAAGGTGTTTAACCAGCGGTGCCAATCCATGTCTGGCCACTTGTCTTCAATCAAGTCCGCTTTTTCTAAGTCTTCGACCGAGTAAATCCCATGAAGTTGTTGATAGAGCGGATGGCAAACTGGGTAGACGACGTCGTCCATCAACCATTGGCTTTCAATATTGTGGTAGTTGCCTTCACCGTAGCGTATGCAGAGATCGACGCTAGAGTCTTGAAAGGTGACTAATTCATTAGTGGGCTCTAGTAGCAAGGATATATCTGGGTGTTGTTCGCGGAATTCACCGATTCTAGGCACTAGCCAGTGCTGAGCAAATGAAGGCAGTGTTGAGATAGAGAGTTGGTTGGGGTTTGGGTCTTGATTGATGAGCCGGACGCCTGCTTGTAAATGTGCGAACCCCTTTTCAGCCTGTTCAAAGAGCAACTCTCCCTCATGCGTTAACACGATCTTTCGGTGCTGGCGAATAAATAAATCCGTCCCAAGCCAATCTTCAAGTTGGCGTATTTGTTGGCTAATCGCCGCTGCTGTAACGAACAGTGTTTCGGCTGCTTGTTTAAAGCTGCCACATTGAGCTGCGATATAGAAATAGTACATTCCTTGTAGCGGAGGCATTTTCTCTTTCACATTAGTTTTCCTTAACTGAATGTCAAATATCATCGTTTGAGAAACGAGTGGTTGTGACTGATTATTGTACAGGTAAACACGATAACGCAAGAGAAGGAGCTAGGTATGACTACATCAGCTATTTCGAGACAAGCAATCAGCCAACTAACTTTAGAAACAACAGTTAAGAAATTCTATGGCCAAATTAGATTCTGGCTGAGCAAGTCGCGTTCAAGAAAGCAGCTCGCAGAGTTGCCTGATTATCTTCTTGATGATGTCGGTATTTCTAAGCATCAAGCTCGTACCGAGAGCCGACGAGTGTTCTGGGATTAACAATAAGTTTTTAGCTAACCTTCCTGTCTGGTAGCGCCCTGATATCGAGTCGATATCAGGGCTTTTTTGTGATTAGCTAATTTGCTTATTGGTTGGCATCAATCCGATTTCTTCGAATAACCAGTCGGAAAATACCTGACAACGAGCTAGGCGAGAGGAGCTGGGATCACTGCAGAGAGTAAAGCTTAACCCCGGAGAAAGACCAATATCAAATGGCCTTACGAGTAACCCTTTTTCAATAAAGTCACTGGCCAGACTCTCTGAGGCTAAACATACACCATGACCTGCAATTACAGCGCTTAATCCCATTTCGAACGTTGATACCTCCATCCATTGAATTGCACCTTTATTGACACTGACTCCTGCGCGGGCAAACCAATCGTCCCATGTAAAGCTCTCAGAGCCGAAATGAACGAGCCAGCATTTTTGGAGTTGCTGTGGTGAGGTGAACTTCATTGACTTGGCTAGTTGAGGAGAACAGTATGCATAGATCTCTTCATCGATCAGAATTCGCGTCTCTATATCACTGCCTAAGTCAAATTCATTGCCTTGGACAATAGCAATATCAACCTCCGAGTATTTTAGATCGGGCTTATCGCACGTTGTGTGCACTTTAATAGGAATTTCTGGATGATGCATCGAGAACTTCCACAGCCTAGGTAGCAGCCAACGGGAAGCGAAAGAGGGCGGAGAGCTCACATTGAGTAAACCATTGATGGGTTCACATTGGATTTGGTTTAAGCCCGTAATGATATGCTCGAAGCCGGTACAGACTTGCTGGTATAAGCTCTGGCCTTTATCCGTCAGAGCCATTTCTCGTCCTTGTCGAACAAATAGCTTACAGCCTAATGCTTCCTCTAGTTGGCGTATTTTCTGACTTACAGCTGCTTGGCTGATGAAAAGCTCTTGCGCGGCCTTACTATAGCTGTTCATACGTGCTGCAGCCTCGAAGTACCTCAATCCGGAGAGGTGTCTCAAGCGGTTGTCCATAACCCTATCTTATATAACGTGTAATGAATCGTTGTTCGTAATTGTAAGCATGGCTGTCGATAATAACAACGAGTCACAGAGGAAGCAGCTAGGAGAGTGAGATGAGAATTGCGTTAGAGTGGGGTATGAACGTTGAGTTAAAGCTTGGTAAATCAATGTTTAGCTATCAGTTTGGAAAGCTGCTTAAATCAAATGATAAAGCTGACGTTGTCGATATCGTATCACTTAGTGAGCATATGCAACGTGATATCGGCGTTACCAATGAGCAACATTTGACTAGCGATTATCTTAGATTTAAATAACTAGAAATTATGTCTATGACGACTCTTTATTTACGGTTGAGTTGGGTAGTTTGTGAATAGAAAAAGAGCGGCTAATCAGCCGCTCAACGTTACTTATTCTTCCCAAACAACCAGTTTGTCACTTGGCCAGTTATGACCTACTTCGTGGTATTTCTGCTCAAGGATATGACGCTTAATCTTCAAGGTTGGTGTGAGAACGCCGTTTTCAATACTCCAAGGTTCTTTGATCATCAACACGCCTTTAATTTTTTCATGAGAGGCAAGCTGTTGGTTCATTTTCTCGATCACGCGCTTAGTAGTGCGTTCGTATCGAGCGCGATCAAAGTTAGGGAAATCGTGTGGAACGACAAGAAGGATCGGGCCAGGAAGACCTAAACCAATCAGACACATCATCTCGACACGGCTGTACTCAAATAGTTTCTTCTCAATAGGCACCGGTGCAACGAATTTTCCTTTCGCCGTTTTAAAGGTATCTTTCTTACGTCCTTGAATCGTTAGATAGCCTTCGCTATCTATCGCTCCGATATCACCAGTGTGTAGCCAACCATCGCTGTCGAAAGACTCTTGAGTTGCGATGTCATTCTTATAATAACCAGAGAATAAGCCTTGGCCACGAACCATGATTTCATCGTCTTCAGCAATTTTGAGTTCAATCCCTGGGCCAGCGTTACCCACGCTGCCAATTTTATCGGCACGGAATGGGTAGTTGAGCGTACTGTAGGCGAAAGACTCCGTCATGCCCCATGCTTCCGTGATGTTAAGGCCAACGCTGTGATACCAATTAAGTAGCGCAGGTGAAACCGGTGCAGAGCCACAACCTAATACCCGTGCCTGATCTAACCCTAAGCCATCTGCAAGTTTCTTTTTGATTAGTGAGTTAACAAAAGGAATCTTGAGTAATATGTTGAGTTTTTTCTGTGGCAGTTTGTCTTGAATTCGCTGCTGGAACAGTGTCCATAAACGTGGAACAGAAATGAACAGCGTTGGACGCTGCATTTTTACGTCTTCGATAAAGGTATCGAGAGACTCAGGGAAAGCCGTTGGCACGCCCCCCATGATTGAAGAACCGAAAATATAAACACGCTCAGTAATATGAGCGAGTGGTAGGTATGAGAACAGGCGATCATTTGGCTGAATGCCGATATGGTTGATCAACTGTTGCACTGACCAACTAAAGGCACCGTATGTGAGCATCGCGCCTTTTGGCAAGCCTGACGTACCTGAGGTGTACACTAACGACATTAGCTTTTCATCGTGGTGTTCAGGGCGATCAGTGCTTGGTTCTGCTTTCGCTATGATGTCTGTGAAACTATGTTGACACTGTGGTGCGGTGTCATAAGGTAGGGAAATACTGATGAGATCAGGTAAAGTGGTCAGCACTTGCTGAGTTGCTGCCGGATCATCGAGTTTTCCGCCAATCAGCACCTTACTTTCACTGTGAGTAATACAGTATTCGATCGTGTCGGCGCCAGCTGTCGGGAAAATTGGAACGCTGACATAGTCACCCAGCATCATCGCTAAATCACAAATAAACCATTCGGCACAGTTTTTTGATACTAAAGCGATCTTGTCGCCCGGTTGGGCGCCTAGTTCTCGTAATGCTGATACCAAGCGCAAGGCTTTGTCGGCAACTTCAGCGTAGGTATATTCTACGAACTCGCGATTGATAATTTGTTTTAGATAAACCTCATTTGGGCGTTCCTCTGCCCATTTTAGGATCATCTCATTAGGTGGTGGGAGAGCACAGGTCGGTTTGCTTAACTCGTTAGGCTGAATCATTCTCTAACTCCGTGTTATTGGCAAATGATGTAATAATTATTATGTTAAGATCTTGTTAACTCTAGCATAGCGCATGGCCGCAAGAAAAGAGAGGAGAGGTGGGTTCATGTCGATAGAGTGATCTGCACCAAGTAAACTAACGTACTAAATAAAAACGTAATATTGGGTGTGCTTGGATCATAAAGCTAGTTAATGCGTCGGAAGGTGCCGGGTGAAAAGCCGGTTTTCTTTTTGAAGATTCTAGAGAAGTAAGAAACGTCATTATAACCACATTGATAAGCGACGAATGCAATCTTGGTTTTCTTGTCTGCCAGTAACATCTTTTTCGCCAAAGCGATGCGTTTAGACATTAAATAGTCTCGAAAACTAATTCCTATTGCTTTATGGAATACTTTAGAAAAGTAAGTCACTGAATAGTGGCAGTAATCGGCAATATCTTCTTCACGGATTGATTTAGAAATATTTCCCTCTATATACCTAAGTACCTCAAGTAAATCTTTACTGATTTTGTTTTCACTTAAGTAAGGCTCTTTTTTGTGAATGTCCATAATGGACTGGTGGTCTGAAAACTTATAGTGAATGTTTTTACTTAGCTCTTGTAACCAAGGATCAATATCTTGTCCATTTAATTGGAAGCTATCATATACGGTGTCGAGCTCTAGTATTTCAGGGTTTACTTTATGTTTATATAGAATAATCAGGCTTTTGTTTAAGTTTTGGCACAACTTGACAGCGCTCAGTAATAGAGGGTAGTTGTTATCGATATCTAAAAAAAAGAAACAAAACTGGACATTATCTTCACTCACAATCGATATATCGTGACCACTTTCAATGACATGAAAGTATTTCTCAATGCTGAATAATGTGTCTTTTGGTAGATAGGATACCGATAAACCTATCCAATGACCTGCATGTAAAACGTCCATCTAAAACCCAAATATGAATCCCATATGGCATAAGTGCCTACAACTTTAGATTAGAAGTTCATAAGGAAAGTGCAAGAAGTTGAAACAAACAGCCGCTTGGATGTTAGAGAAGCTATGCCTCCATATTTACTGCTGTAGTTTTGCAATGCAAATCACATATTTTCTCGATTCCCGATCTTGTCAAGTATCAATATTGAGAATTCTACCTCTAAAGTTAATTCACTATGCACTTAAATATTAAGGTGATAAAAATATCATTAAATACGTATATATATGTGATCTATATAAAACTGATTCTATAGCTATTGTGTGCATTTTAGAAAAAGAGAGCGTGACAAAATAGTCCTAAAGTTTGCATTCTTTCTCTAACTTAATGGCAAGAAAGTACCAGAAGAGGTCATAAAAATCCTAACTGTTAGTTTTATAAGTATCTAGATTAAGAAGTAAGCAATCAGATGGAATTGCTATTTGGAAGGAGACCAAGCCATGAACAATTTTATGAATAAAATGAAAGAGTTTTTAAACGATGAAGAAGGTTTGACGGTAGTTGAATATGTAGTTGGTGCTGGACTTTTAGTTGCCGGTCTAACGGGTATATTCAGTACATTTAGCTCAACGCTTACTACCGAATTAGGTAACGTATTTAGTTCTTAAGCGGCAATTCTCAAACAACCGTCTACTATTTATACACTAGTTAAATACAACATACTCAATAGTATGTTGTATTTCGACTAGAGTGATGCATATAGGGGGATGGTATGTACAAATTAATTAATAATATTCAACTGTTTATTGATGACGACGAAGGGTTAACAGTCGTAGAGTACGTTGTTGGCGCCGGTCTGATCGTTGTGGGTTTTTCGGGGTTATTTGTCGCGTTTAATGGAATATTAGCCTCAGAATTTTCTTCACTTTTTAGCAGTTGACCTCATTGCTATATCAGGAGTGAAGCTCATGGAATATATAGTCTGGTTGGGGATTATCATCATCGCGGTTTCTGATGCGCGTGAAAATCGAATTCCGAACGCAGCTTTGTTGTTTGTTCTAATTGCTTCACTCATTGACAAATCTATATCAGCGCAACCTCTGACATTGATTGGATGGTCTACTGTAGCGCTAGTCGTAATGTTTTTCTCTGCATTTATTCTTTATCTCTTAGGTGTTATGGCTCCTGGCGATGTAAAGCTTATGGGAGTGGTGGGTTTTATCGTAGGTTGGGGATCTCTACTGCAAACTACGTTTTGGATCGCCATTGCAAGCGTGGTCGTTGGTTCTCTTTTTGCTGCGATGCGGCTTGCGGATGAACCGAGTTCAGGTAGGGCATTATTGACTAAGTACACGATGATCTTTTCATACGGTTCACTCGCAGGAAAATCGTTTTCGCCTACAGTTAACAATAAGAACTCAAAATTGCGCATGCCTTTTGCGCCCGTGGTTGTAATAGGGCTAGCCATGCAGCAATACTTCTAAAAACAAGGAGTCTCTATGGGTACGACAACCACTGAAAGTCGGCATAGAGAGGAATTAACACCGCAGGCTGCTGCGCCTGACGTGCCTACATCTTTTGATGACTTGGGCATACCTAAAGTTGTGTTAGAAAACTTGTTAATTAAACAATTAGCAGCGTTTCCCAAGTCCGACATTTTACAACTTACTAAGCTCCTCGGGGTGAATAGTCACCTTATTGAAGATCTCATCGCTGTGCTTAGAAAAAAATCACTGGTTGAAGTTTTTCAAGCCGCTTCTGAAACTTTCCTTTCTCAAAATACGAGTGGTCATGTTCGCTACGCATTGTCTGAGCAGGGAATGCAAGAGGCGGATATAGCCTTTGCCAAAGATGCCTATCTTGGACCTGCGCCAGTTTCTCTCAGGGATTACCAACAAATGGTTGGAGCGCAGGACGTGCGAGCTCAGACCGTCACAAAACAAGACGTAACTTATGCATTGAGTGATGTGTATGGTGCCGAGCGGATGATTGGCGTGTTGGGGCCGGCTATTAACTCTGGGCGAGCATTATTACTTTACGGCGATGCCGGTACTGGTAAAACGTTCGTCGCAACGAGAATCCTGAATTCATTGAATACCTCTGTGTACGTACCTTATGCCGTCTACGCGGCAGGTAATATCATCAAGGTGTTTTCACCGCAACATCACCGTAAGGTGAACACAGGTGATGAAAGTATTAGCATTACTTTCAAAGATCAACATGATAGGCGCTGGGCGCTGTGTGAAAGGCCTAGTATCCAAGTTGGCGGTGAACTGACGATGGATATGCTTGAAGTGAACCACACCGAGCATAACCGAGTGTGGATGGCGCCATTACAGATGATGGCCAACAACGGCATCTTTATCATTGATGACTTGGGGCGCCAACCAATGCCCGTGGACACATTGCTTAACCGCTGGATTGTGCCGATGGAGTATTTTTACGATTACCTTTCTTTACCCAACGGACAGCAAATAACCATTCCATTTATTCTTACACTGGCGTTCTCTTCTAACTTAGATCCACAGAAAATCGCCGATCCGGCTTTCTTGCGCCGCTTGGGTTACAAGATTCAGTTTTATGCACTAAAAGAAAATGAATACCACGCACTATGGGAGAAGATAGCGCAGGGGCGTGGCTTGAGTATTGAACTTGATACATTCGATAAGTTGTTTGGATTACATCGTCAGCATACCGTTGGCTATTACCCATGTTTACCGAAAGACATTGTTGGGATTAGCCGAGACATTATTGCATTTGAAGAAGTCGAGCCAGTTATTACGCCAGAAATCCTAGCGAGGGCATGGGAAGTGTACTTCACCGCTGACGGCAAAGGAGGAGGCGAAAGATGAGTAGAAACCAAGTGATATTGTTGTTTTTGCTATCCATCATATTTGGTTTGGGTGCAGTATTTTTTGCAAAGCAATGGATGGATCGTCAGCTTCAACCACAAGTGGAAGTCGAAGTGATTGAGCGCGAACCCGTTGTGGTAGCCGCTCAGGAAATAACGGCTGGTAGCGTGATTGAAGAGCAGCACATAACCAGTAAATTACTAGAAAAGTCATGGCGTGATGAAACGCAATATACCGTAGCAGAAGATCTGTTAGGTCAAGTCGTCGCAACGACGATCCATAAAGGTGAAATCATCACTACACCTCGTTTAACCACTCCTGGTGAGGGCTCGACACTTGCGGCATTGATTCCCGAGAATATGCGAGCGGTAACCATCCGAGTTAATGATGTTATTGGTGTGGCGGGTTTCCTATTACCAGGGAATCGAGTGGATATCCTTAACACCGTCAAATACGGTGAGCGCTCTGCGGCTACAACGACGGTGCTTAAAGACATTAAGGTGCTGGCGGTTGACCAAACGGCGAAGAGCAAAGAGAACAAACCTGTGATTGTTCGCGCGGTTACTTTGGAAGTCACGCCTAAGCAAGCAGAAAAACTACTGACGGCAAAAAGCAAAGGTGAAATTCAGCTGACCTTGCGCAACCCGCATGAGCCAGAAGAAAAAATCGTGAAATATAAAGCAGCACCAAGTGTCACGATTATTAAAGGTACTCAATCTACCAACATCAGAGTCAAGGACTGAGGTGATGTATGAGAATAATAATAACGGCATGTCTTATATTTCTTTTCAGTGGTGCAGCTATCTCCTCTACCCAAACGGGTAAAATCGTTAAGGTACCGCATCACAAATCTACTCACGTAAATCTAGCGGGCAAGGCGAAACGAGTTTCTTTGGGGGATCCCGAAGTTCTGGATATTGTCATGCTGAAATCCGATGAAGTGTTTTTGATTGGTAAGAAATTAGGTTCGACTAATTTGATGGCTTGGGACAGCCGTGGGCAGCTTATAGAGTCCATCAATATCGAAGTGACCCATGATCTGAATAGCCTTAAAGCCAAACTGTACGAGTTTCTACCAAATGAAAACATTGAAGTACACAGCGCGCAAAATCGATTAATTCTAAGTGGGCTTGTCAGCAATCAAGCTAATATGAATGTCGCACTGCGGGTGGCGGAAACCTACTCTGCCGGGCAAGCGGTGGATAAGGAAAATGAATCACTGAGTGAGCAAGTTGACCAAACGGGTGTTATTAACCTGATGTCTATCGGTGGTGCGCAGCAAGTCATGCTAGAAGTAACTGTGGCCGAAGTACAGCGCAGCTTAGTGCGTAAGTTTGATGCCAACTTCCATTTCTTCCAGACCAGTGGCTCAAATTTTTCTTGGGGGGGCGCATCGGTTGGCTCTGCCATAGCTGGAACAACACCCATTTTTGAGCTTCCTTCTACAGGGGACTATGGCCTATTAGGTTCTTTTTTAGATGGCAATACTTTGTTTACTTTCGCATTGGATGTCGCAAAGCAAAACGGTAATGCCAAAGTTTTAGCCGAACCTAACCTAACCGCATTAAGCGGCGCGAAAGCTGAGTTCTTAGCCGGTGGGGAATTCCCTATTCCGGTACCGGATGAAGATGGTATTACCATCGAATACAAAGAGTATGGTGTGGGCCTGAAGTTCATTCCAACGGTTTTAAGCGATCAGAAGATCAACTTAAACCTCGCTGTGGATGTCAGTGAAATAGCGTCTTCGACTTCTTTGACTTTGAGTCCGGGTGGCACCAATAGTACCTATGTTATCCCACCAATTACTCGTCGAAGTGCCTCTTCTACTTTGGAGCTGGCTGACGGTCAAACGATTGGTATTGCCGGTCTGTTAAGTGAAAACGTTCGTGACGTAGCGAATAAGATGCCGGGGTTTGGTGATATTCCGGTACTTGGCCAACTCTTCAATAGCCAAGAGTACATTTCGGGTGAAACCGAACTCGTGATATTGGTCACTCCAAGGCTAGCAAAACCTATCGATCGCAACAAAATCACGCTTCCGACCGATGCATTTGTTGAACCGAATGATGTGGAGTACTACTTGTTAGGGCGTGGTGCGTATTTAGCACCACCTTCAGAGACATCGCCGCGTAACTATTCTAAAGAAGCCGACGCCTATACGGATAATTCCCAAGGTGGTACTGAAGGTACCTTTGGTCACAGTTTATAAGGAGTCAAATGATGGGTATTACAAAATGGGTATTGCTGTTGGTAGGGTGCGGTTTCTTGACTGGGTGTGCAAACGAAGCCAGGCTTGGTAGTCACATGGCGAATTTAAGATCAGAACAAGTGTATGACCCTACCGCAACGCGCGACAATTTATCCGTTATACCAACGGGTAGTGGTGAGCGAATGGAAGGCGCCTATCATGTGTATACAGGTCTCAAAAGTGAGAATCTTAAAGGAAGTGATAGTCAGGTTATCGAGTCATTTGCTGATTAATTCGGTACTTACGAATTCAGAGTAAATTGGGCGCATAAGCAACTGCAATTTTTGATTTGCAGAGAGGGAAAACAGCACCTATACCTAAATGGTCATTGGCTTTATTCACAATATGTAGTGTGGTGCTGTTTGCTTGAGTACAAAGGGTATGTACTTGAGAGGATGCTTTTTTGAAAGGCATAAAGGCAAGGAGCGCCGCTGAACCTGGGAATAGATGTAGTCATGGTCACTTCAAAACCAAGAGCGGAAGTAAGGTCTGCTCACTGCCGACAACACAATCGAGTTTCTTCTCTCTCTAGGCGTACGGCCGCTCGTAGCCTTAAAAAGAGTATTGGAGCAGCAATTATCGAGTTTACTTTTGTTGCTTCTGTATTCCTTTCCGTCATTTTCACTATTATCGATCTCGGCATTTTGGGTTATGTGCAGCTCACCATGCAACATGCTGTCAGAGAGGGCGCGCGCTATGCGGTGACGGGGCGATCTGATCTGGACCCCGATGACAACGGTGATCGCAGCGCCGCAATCATTCAAAAAATATCCAATGCCTCAAATGGTCTTCTCAGCAAAGTGATTGAGGAAGAAGACATTCGCGTGGAAGACATTTATGGCAATCCGGTAGCAGGCTTTGGTGGACCAGGTGAAATCATTGCAATCCATATGGATTGTGAGTGGCCGATTGCGAGTGTGTTCGCGCTTCCTCTAGCTGACAGCGGCATTTACAAGTTCACGGTAAGTGCCGCCATGAAAAACGAAGAGTTTTAGGGGGAGTTATGTCTTTTCCTACTATCCAATCCCCTCGAAAGCAATCAGGACTCGCTGCGGTCGAAATGACCATAGTGGTTCCTTTTCTTTTGATTATATTAGTGGGTGTGGTTGAACTGACCCAGTTAGTCAGGGCTAACCACATCTTGCTTAGCTTAAGCCGAGAAGGGGCAAACATCATTTCTCGCAGCAGCACAGAAGAGCCTCAAGATGTGATGGATATCATCTCAGTTACTTCCCAGCCGCTGGTATTAGATTCTGATGGCATTATCTATATCAATTTAGTGGTTGGGCAAGAGGACGACGACCCATACCTTAGCGAACAACACCGCTGGGGAGATTATGGTTACGACAAAGAAAGTGCGATTTGGAGCCACTGCGAAAGTTGGGATATCCAAGAGCAGTGTGAAATAGAAGACGGTGATAATCCAACACTGGCCGATTTTCCAATGGAATTGAGTGATGGCGAGTCTGTATACGTTGTTGAAGTGTTCTACCGATATACACCATTTTTCAACCTTGTGTTTGACAGCGCAATTACGATTCAGGATGCCACTTACTTGTAGAGATTTACTTGTATGGCTTAGGGGGAGGCATGAAAAGATTACGACAGTTAACCTTCAAGCGTATCAAGGGCTTGGTCGGCATTGTCACTGTTATCGCCTTTCCTGTACTTCTCACTGTGGTTGGTTTAGCAGTGGATACGGGCCGCGCCTACTTGGTCAAAGCTAAGTTATTGTCTGCAGTAGATGCAGCCAGTATTGCTGCTGCGCGAGCGGTCGCTAATGGCGAAGATGCTGCAATTGAAGCGGCAAATCGGTATTTCACGGTAAACATGCCTACGGGATATTTTGATAGTACCGCAGAGCTGAAAAATGTCTTTTTTGATTATGATGCGTTCGGCAATATCTCAATAGATATCGATGCATCGGCATCAATGCCTAATTTATTCCTTCAATTCTATGGCGACCAAAGTTACAACATAGACGCCGAAGCTCAAAGTATCCGCCGGCCGGTTGATTTGGTGTTAGTGGTCGACAATACAACTTCGCTCCGCTTGGGCTCTATTGGCGACGTGACGCAAGATGTCATTGATCAGTCTAAGGCGTTTGTGAACAACTTCCATGAAGGGTTTGACCGAATTTCACTGGTTAAGTTTGCCTTTGGTGCTGAAGTTCCCGTCGCATTTAATAGCTCACGAGGTTTTAGTCGTAGTGACATTGCTGGTGAGATTGATGACTTTGACTTCGGTAGTTACCCCAGCAATCTTCAATACACCAATGCATCTGAAGGTGTTTATGCAGCACTTGATCAAATCCGAAATGTCGATAACCCAGCCAATCTGAAAGTCATCGTGTTTTTTACCGATGGAGCACCTAATACCTTTACGTCAGATTTCGAGTTCAGATTTACGAGTAGCTCCTATACAGGGGCTTTGCGTTCCAGTGATGGCGCTAGCGGCACACCACGCGGATTATGGCGACACGATCGAATTGCGACTCAACTGAGTGGAAATGGCTATAGAGGTAATGACATCGATGATTACATTGAGGAACTGCCTGACTACTACAACACTCATGACCCCGATGCGACCGAGTTTAGAGTGCTGAATCCTGATCACCCAAACCGACCAGTTAATCAATACAGTCCAAGTTCACATTCCGCGAATGATCTCTATCAGCGAGTGAATAGAGTGGCGAGAAACCTTGTAGAAGACATGGCAGAAGCTGCGCGTGACGAAGACATTTATGTGTTTACGTTGGGGCTTGGCTCGTCTCTCACCTCAACCTCCGGTCCCGATAGTGAATACGGAGAAGATCTGCTACTGAGAATGGCTAATGACCCCGCTATGCTCGACGATTCAGATCTTGCGGGGGATTTTCAGGCGGACAAGTTACAAGGGGTGTATTGCCATGCGGTTGACGAGTCTGCGTTGGGGCCCTGTTTCGATGAAATGCTTAACGTGATTATTCGCCTCACTCTATAGTATTAACCTTGGGTTAACTTTAAGTGATTGATTTAGTGAGTGATAAATCAATTGCTACAAGTGATCAAAATCACATCTATACTTTTGTTAATACGAAAGTTAGTCACTTAGAAGCATAACGAATCAACGTAGGTTATTCGGTTAGGGGGAATACTATGGGAGAAGCCGTGAAGCTGACAAGGAACGAAGACAACCAGTTAAGGCTAAAAACCAATTTAACGGTGTGGGTATTCTATTCGAGCGATCGCTTCAAGCTGCACATGGCGAATGAACTGGCCAAAAGTAGCAGTATTAACTTCGAGACTGTATCCCTACACAGTTTAGTGGTCGCCAACCTTGCACAATTCTCGCCACCTGATCTGATTTTTGTGGAAACTGGACCTAATTGGGCTCAGAAAATTGTTGAGCTACAGCAGTATGAAATGCCAACGTCTGATGGCCATGAAGCGTCGCTGATTGTATTTGGGAATGAAAGCGACAATGGCGCGCTTAAAATAGCGTTACGAATTGGCGCTGCAGATTTTGTATCAGATAAAGCCCTACTTGAAGAATTGATCCCGATGCTCAAAAACGTCGCTGAGGAAAAGGTGGCAAGCCGAAATTTGGGGGAACTGTTTGTCTTCCTAAATTCTAAAGGGGGCGCTGGGGCATCAACGTTGGCAGTGAATGCTGCGATTGAGGTGGCGACGCAGTATCCAGAAAAAGTGTTACTGCTTGATTTGGATCTCCAATTTGGCGTTATCGACGACTACTTAAATGTCTCTTCCCCATACAGCCTAGCGGATGCGATTGCTAGCGCTGGAGACTTGGATGAAGTCTCACTCAATAGCTTTGTGACTAAGCATGATTCTGGACTGCATGTATTGGGGTTTAAATATGAAAACAGCCACGATAACTACGAAAAAGCGCATCAACTGAGTAAGTTGCTGCCTTTCCTACGAGAGATGTACCCATTTGTGATTGTCGATCTCTCTAGAGGGCTAGACCGGATGTTTTCTTCGGTGCTTGCCCCTGCGAGCAAAGTGTTTCTTGTTACGCAGCAAAACCTTGTCTCTATAAAAAATACCACCCGCATTGCGAAACAATTGGCGTTTGAGTTTGGCATTGTGCGTGAGCAGATAGAAGTGATCGTAAACCGCTATGAGAAGCGACAATCTATCAAGCTAAAAGATATTGAAGGAACGATTGGTGGGGTGACGGTTCATATGATCCCCAATGACTTTAAAGTCGCCATCGAGAGTGCCAATTTAGGACGGCCGTTTATTGAATCCAAAAAGAGCAGTGCAATTACTAAGTCAGTTGTGAAGTTTGCTCACTCTTTGTTGCCTGAAGTTGAAGATAAGAAAGGCTGGTTTAAACGACTATTTTCATAACGGAGTGATTCCACCTACCCACAGGAATTAACAATGTTCTTCAAAAGAAAAAATATAAATCCAGGACTGCAAGAAAAATTAGATGCCGCAGAGTTGCAAGAGAGTCAACAATCAGAGTTGGAGCAAGCTGAGTTAGATATCAATGACCAGCCTCCGCTAGAGGTGAATGAGGCGTCACTTGATGATGTTCAGCAGCGCCGTGCTCAAGAGGCGGAAGCAAAAGAGAAAGTCATTGAAGACGCCCGTAAGCAGCTAACACAAGAGTTGGAAACAAAGCATTATTACCACCAACGTTTGTTAGAAACTCTCGACTTGGGTCTTTTGGCGAGTTTGGATGAAGACAGAGCCAAAAAAGATTTGCACGATGCCATTGTTCAGCTAATGGCAGATGATCAAACTCATGCACTCAGCGCTGAAGGCCGAAAGCGTGTGATTCAGCAGATAGAAGATGAAGTGTTTGGTTTAGGTCCCTTAGAACCCCTACTTAATGATTCAAGCGTGTCAGATATTCTGGTCAATGGGCCAAAGAGCGTGTTTGTTGAGCGACGAGGTAAGCTTGAAGCTACACCGTATACCTTCTTAGACGATCGTCATTTACGTAACATTATTGACCGTATAGTGAGTCAGGTAGGGCGTCGTATCGATGAAGCTTCACCTATGGTGGATGCTCGTTTATTGGATGGTTCTCGGGTAAACGCCATTATCCCACCTCTGGCTCTAGATGGCCCTTCTGTCTCGATACGTCGATTCGCCGTGGAAAAACTCAATATGGAAAACCTTTTGAGCTTCAACTCGCTGTCCGAGCAAATGGCGAAGTTTGTTGAAGCCGCGGTTAAAGGGGAATTAAACATACTGATTTCAGGTGGTACGGGTTCTGGAAAAACCACCACATTGAATATCTTCTCCGGCTTTATCCCCAGCGATGATCGTATCATAACCATTGAAGACTCGGCCGAGTTACAACTTCAGCAACCTCATGTTGTTCGCTTGGAAACTCGCCCAGCTAACCTAGAAGGTAAAGGTGAAATTACCCAGCGAGATTTGGTGAAAAACTCACTGCGTATGCGCCCAGACAGAGTGGTACTGGGTGAGGTGCGGGGAAGTGAAGCGGTCGATATGCTGGCCGCAATGAATACCGGCCATGATGGATCATTAGCGACCATTCACGCCAATACCCCTCGTGATGCATTAAGTCGGGTTGAGAATATGTTCGCAATGGCTGGTTGGAATATGTCGACCAAGAATCTTCGTTCTCAAATCGCATCTGCTATTCACTTAGTGGTGCAGATGGAAAGGCAAGAAGATGGCCGGCGCCGAATGGTCAGCATTGCGGAGATTAATGGCATGGAAGGCGAAATTATTACCATGTCTGAAATCTTTAAATTCCAGCGCCAAGGGATGGACGAAGAAGGGAATGTGGTGGGCTATTTTACCGCGACAGGCGTGATCCCTGGGTGTCATGAAATGCTGTCGAAAAAAGGGCATCACCTGCCTTTTGAGATATTCAACGAAACCTATCAGTAGGAGGAACAGGTCATGGATGAAGACATTACTCTCTTTTTCGTATTGCTGTTCTTTGCTGTTGTATTTATTTCGCAAGCGCTTATCTTGCCCGCGGCAGGTAGTAAAGCGAAACATAAAGAGCTGTCTCAACGGCTGAAAGATTCGCAGGCAACATTGGACGAAGAAGCGCGTTCACTGCTGCACGAACATTACTTAAAAAGCTTAACCCCACTCGATCGTAAGCTGGTGGAGTTCAAGTTATTCTCATCGATTAAGAAATCTCTCGAGTTGTCGGGTTCTCACTGGACTTTGACCCAAACGCTAACTGTTACAACGATCTTATCGGTTGTTTTCGGTTTGATCACCGCGATTCTCACTCAGCTGTTTTATGTTGGAATATGCAGCTTTATCGGTGTTTGGGCAATTATGCACGTTTACCTGCAAAAGAAAATTTCAGATCGATTGGCTGCGTTTGAAGAGCAGTTACCGGATGCGTTAGACATCATGCGTCGCATGTTGCAAGCAGGGCAACCCGTCACTCAGTCATTCAACGAAGTTGGCGTGGAAATGCCACCGCCAATTGGTATCGAATTTAAAAACACCTTCAACCTACTCAACTACGGTTATGACATGCGCCTTGCCATTATGCAGATGGCGGAGCGCACCCCAACAGTATCCATGCTCGCGTTTTCTAGTGCGGTTATCTTGCAAAAAGAAACTGGTGGTAACTTATCCGAGAACTTAGAAAAAGTGTCGCAAGTGCTGCGTGCGCGATTCAAACTTCAGCGTAAGATCAAAACCATTTCGGCAGAAAGCCGAATGTCGGCTTGGATACTGGTGCTTTCGCCGTTTATTTTGTTCATCGCTATGTCTTTCATTAACCCTGGGTATATTGCGCCGCTCTACGAAGACCCTAGAGGCATGAAATTAATTAGTGGCGGGATTATTAGTTTGTTTATCGGCTCGTTGTGGATTCGCAACATCATCAACTTCGAGGTGTAGCATGGATATCAACGCGCTGCTTGGGTTTATCGACAATATTCCTCTTGATGAGGAAATGCTTTATCTCCTGATGATCTTGCTGTCTACCGTATTTATGGTGGTGTCCGTAGTACTTATTGTGATAGGGACGAAGAACCCAATCAAAAGAAAACTAGAGCTAATTCGTAGTGAGAGTGGTGCAGGTAAACTGAGAAAATCGAGCCGAATCGATAATACCCTAGAGTCTTTGAGCCCTGTTATGGCACAGTCGAACTCGAAGGAGAGCGAGAGCTTACGCCATCAACTCATGCATGCTGGTTTTCATGATGCTAGCGCTCTAACCATCTTTTATGCCATCAAAGCGGTGTGTTTGGTTGTAGGGTTAATGATTGCTGCTTTGCTGTATTTCTTTCAGCCAGAAATGAGTAATTTGCATCTTGCGATGATTGTTAGTGTGGCGATTGGTATCTATATCCCAAACATAGGGCTCAATCGATTTGTACAAAAGCGGCAAACAAAAATTCGCGCTGGGGTACCGGATGCCTTGGATTTGCTAGTGGTATGTACCGAGTCTGGCCTAGGGTTCAATTCTGCATTAAGGCGTGTAGCCGATGAGTTAATGATTTCACATCCCGATTTCGCTGATGAATTGGATACTGTGTGTTCAAAAATTAAAGCTGGCGTAGAAATGTCAGATGCGTTTGAAGAGTTAGTAGAGCGTACTGGTGTTGAAGAGATCGTTGGCCTAGTGAAGATGCTGGCTCATGCTTCTAAAATCGGTGGTAGCATCGCTCAAACATTACGTGATTACACCGAAGATTTTCGTGACCGCAGAAACCAAGAAGTTGAAGAAATTGCGGCCAAAATTCCTACTAAAATGATTTTCCCCTTGTTGCTGTTCATATGGCCATGTTTCTTCATCGTCGCCATTGGCCCAGCGATGTTATCGATCACGTCAACATTGGGTAACTAAGGATTCGCTATGAATGGATTCAAACACATACTCGTTGCATTTTTGGCTTTGTTTTTGGTGGCTTGTGCATCCCAAGAGGAAGACAAAAATGCATTTGATAGCCCACTTTATGATGGGCGCCCAGTCGATACTCTTACCTCAGAAGCCGCCCCTCTTAGCGAGAAAGAGGCGATCATGCGTGGGGATATCGCGTTAGGTAATCGCAATCTGGATTTGGCGCTGTATGAATACATTCGCTCACTGTCGTTTCCTGAAGCGCAATATCGAGATAAGTCGCTATATAACATCGGCAGAATTCATCAATCTCGAGGTAATTTAGCTCTAGCGGAAAAAGCGTATTTATTGGCGATTGAAGATAATCCCAATAATGTCAAAGTACTTGAGCAGTTAGGGAGTATTTATGCCAAGTCAGGCGATGTAGAGCAAGGTTACAGCTATTTTCTACGCGCGTTGAATGCTGATCAAGTGAGATTAAAGAGCTCAAATACCCTCAAGCAGGGCGATCTGGTTACCGCTCAGGATGTGGAAGCGCTCAAGATTGATGGTTCTTCACCGACGACCGCATACATGGGGTTAGGGGTGTTAACTGATGTCAAAGCTGAACATGAACTCGCCCAAGCTTTTTACAACAAGGCCATTAAAATCACGCCAAAGTCGGTCAAAGCTCAAATGAACTTAGGCTACTCCTATTACATGACCGGGGATTATGAAAACGCTCAGCGTTACACTATGGCAGCACTTGAAGTGGATCCGAACAATGAGAAAGCGCAAAACAACTTGGCGCTGATCTATCTTGGTAAAGGTGAAATTAAACGCGCTATTAATGTGTTCATGCGCCAGATGGATGCAGCTGAAGCGTTAAACAATGTAGGGTACTTTTTGATCTTACAAGGCAAGCCCGACAAAGCCATTCCTTATTTACAACAGGCGATAGACAAAAAGCCATCTTATTACAAAGTAGCCAACGAAAATTTGGAACGAGCGCTTGCTGAGGTGAGAGCTAAAACAGTTAAAGAGCAAGGTCTAGAAGAGCAGCCGACTAAGGTCACGCAGTAAATGGTCCACTCAATAAATAAAAAAGGAGAGCCAGGTGCTCTCCTTTTTTGCTATTCGGTTCACCGAACATTACCTGTTTACAGCATGCCAGTTACGGCTCCAGCTAGCATAAAGAACGCCACCATCCATACGATAGGCAGTTTGAGTTGTTTTAGTAGGTAGAAACCAATCAAAATCAAGGCGATGTCTTGTGCACCAGCCACTGCGCTAGAAAAAACAGGCTGGTATAACGCTGCGACCAATAACCCCACAACAGCGGCGTTTACACCATTTATTGCGCCAGATACTTTGTGGTTTGCTGCTAATGCCTGCCAGTTCTTGAGCACGCCAAGTAACAATAAGAAACCTGGTAGGAAAACACCGATAGTCGCAATCAGAGCTCCGACAATAGGTGCTTGTGGCAGTAGTTCATAGCCGATATAGGTGGCGAAAGTGAACATAGGTCCTGGCACTGCCTGAGCAGCTGCATACCCGGTGAGGAAAGCGTCTTGTGTCAGTTGGTCACCGACAATATTTTGTAGAAGTGGCAGAACAACATGGCCGCCGCCAAACACTAAACTGCCAGCTTGGAAGAAGTCACTAAACAAAGCCAGTTCCGGCATTTTGTAGGCGAAAATAGGTAGGGCAAACAGTAGAACTGCGAACAGTGCCAACGGTAAAACTGAAGGCTTAAATGTTTCGTTGGAACCTTGAACGTCACTACCCAAGTATTTCACTCCGATAAGTGCTGCGACCACAAGTACCACCATTTGGGTGGCGATACTAGGCACTACCAGCAGCGCGATGGCCGTGCCCACGCACAAACCGACAGACAATTTATTCTGGCAGAAGTTTTTGTACATGCCCCAAGTCGCGTCAGCAACCACGACAACTGCAAGTAGCTTCAATCCGTGTACAACACTTTGAAATAGCGTCGCTTCAGTCAGCTGGCTACTTAGCATAGCTAACGCCAACATGATCAGAATAGATGGCAGTGTGAAGCCTAAGAACGCCATACACGCGCCGCCTAATCCTCCACGTTTATAACCTAAGGCAAATCCCACTTGGCTTGACCCTGGGCCCGGTAAAAACTGGCTGAGCGCAACAATTTGCGCGTATTCTTTGTCATCGAGCCATTTTAGCTTTTCGACAAACGTATTGCGGAAATATCCAATGTGCGCCGCTGGCCCGCCAAAGCTAATCCAGCCTAACCAAAAAAATGTCTTGAATATCGACAGCATGAGAGCGATCTCGTGTTAAGTAATTAAGCTCATTTTATGAAATGGTATAAGATGACTCAAATTGATAGTATTAATCCATAGTATGAATTAAATGGGATTGGTGATGAGTAAAGAAATGAACTGGAAGAGTATTGACCTGAATTTACTGGTCACTTTTTCTCACCTTTATCGCTATCGTAGCGTGAGCATTGCGGCGGAAAAAACCTTTGTGAGTCAATCTGCCATGAGCCACAGCTTATCTCGTCTAAGAGCCTTATTAGATGACAGTTTATTTGAGCGCAAAGGACACCACATGGAGCCAACCGACCATGCGCATCATATTGCGCCGATAGTTATGAAGCTTCTCGACACGGTTTCTTCTGACCTCTTGGCTAGGGAGCCATTCTCCCCGAAAAAATACTCTGGAGTGTGCCGGATTGGTTTAACCGATTATGCCGAGTTTATTTATGCCCCTGTGCTATATGACGCCATTCGCAATGATGCGCCGAATGCGCAAGTTAGTTTCATTAATGTCAATCGAAACAACTATCTAAAGGTTTCTGAGCAAGACAAACTGGATGCAGTGATAGGCAGCATTCCGAGTGCTGATGAAGCGTTCGAACAACATCAGCTGTATACCGAAAAGCATGTTTGCCTTTTTGATCCAAGTTTAGTTTCCATCGCAGAAGAGTTATCGGCCCAGACATTTGCGAGTATTGATCAAGCCTTAGTTAGCCCTGATGGTAGTTTGAGCACTCAGGTTGATAAGCGGTTAGAAGAATTGGGGCTAACCAGGCAAGTGACAGTGGCTTCTCGCAATTTCCTTACCATAAGAAGCTTACTGAAAGGGCGACGCTTGATTGCGATCGTTCCCGAACGAATGACACAAACTGATGCATTTAAAGATCAACTAGTGACAGCGGCACCACCGATTGATGTGCCCGATTTTGATATTTCATTGCTTTGGCCGGCTAAACTGCGACAGGATGATAAAAACGCTTGGTTGCGAGGAGTGATTACTTCGGTGTTCGAGGCAAAATAACAGGCTCAGTTTGGCAGTTATAGCCAAGCCAAAACTGCACTTTGAGTTCTCTGGACTGCTCAAGGTATGGATAACTGATCACACGATGATGAATCTTTTCGATGATAAACACACTGCTGGCTAAGGCTAATACCATTACACTCACGTGATGGTAAATCCTTGTATCATGCGGAATACCACTTGGAGATTTAAAGCTTGCCCAGAATAGCGCAATACTCAAAATGGCCATTAATTGGCTAAGTGGAGAGTCTAGTACTCCTGACACTAAGCTGTAGGCGAAGCCCGCAAGTAGGCTAAGGCCTGTTACGCGAGTGAGTCGATGCGGTGTTTTCCAGACGGTAATCAGACATTGAAGTAGCAGTGCAAGATAGCACACCAGTGGAATGAACCCCCAGTTTACCCACACCAATAAGGCTGAGTTATGCGGGCGACCAAACCGTTCCGACAAGCAGACAAATGCATCGCCTCCCAACCCCCAAAAGCTAGAGAGTGCGAGAGCTTCTAACCATAGTTGGATTCTGCCAGGAGAGTCGAGTCGAATACTAGACCAATCTAACTCACCACCGTGCAGTATGTACGCGGGAATAGGAGTAATAAGTAGCAGTTTTAAAATGTAGCCGAAAATTAAAGATTGAATCAGTAGTACCATTACTTGACGACGCCAGTTAGACTCCAACCAAGCCCAAATAAGTACTGCGGAAATCCCGGCAATAGCGATACCTCTCGCGTCTGTCGCGATAATCCCAGCAACGTTTAACGCCGAAATAAATTGAAGAATGCGATAGTGCCTTTGCTTTCTTTTGGCGAGAAGAGTCAGATACATCAACGGAATTAAGATCCAGATTTGTACCTGATTAATAAAACGAGGGTTAATAAAGCTCAGCACCGAGTGAATACTTTCTGGGAATTGATAGTAAGTTCTTAACCACTGTCCTCCGGCAATTGAGAGAAACAGCAGCACTGACATGGCAATGAAATACTGATAGCTCATGACTCGGTTTTGCGCCGCCATTGGAACTAAACAGATACAGGTTAAAGCGAGCCCTACAATATAAAAATAGTTGGCGTGCGCAGGCCAAAAGTAAAGACCTCGCCAATTGGCCAAAAACGAGAAAGCAAACAAAGTAAACAGAAGTAGCTGAGTGGTTGTGTTTAAGGACGTGAGGGTTTGCCAAAACTGATGACGCGATGCGCTAGAAAAGACTAGTGCTAAGCAAAATAAGATCACAATTGCACAAACGAACATCCTCTTTGTGTCGTACATCGCAAGCGCGTCGGCACGTGTGAACACCGTGTTGAAGCTGAAGAATAGACAGCCAAGAAGTATTAATGCAAGGACGGCTCGGGAGAGAGGAATCGTTTGGTTCATATCTGGCCACACTGTTGACTATGTTAACAGTGTAGACCAGATTGGCTGAAGTTTTCGGCCTGTAGGCTAGGGTTATAGCGAAAACTTAACCCAGCGTTTTTGCCTCCAGCGCCTAGCCATGATGATGCCGCGCAGCCACTCATCCATAGCAATTGCCATCCATGCGCCAAACACACCATAACTCCAATGCACACCGAGTAGATAGCTCATACCGACACCAATGCCCCACATGCTGATAATCCCCATTTGTACAGGGAACTTAATGTCGCCGGCAGCTTTTAGCGCTGAGATAAAGATAAGATTAAACACGCGCCCAGCTTCTAAGATAATAGAACCTGCAATTAAGCTGGCGGTGAGCGCTGTTATCTCAGGTTCGTCAGTAAAGAGCGCAATAACATCGAAGCGGAATAGATACACAAGTGCACAGAAGGAGACGGAAGCGATAAATCCGACCACAAAGTACTTCTGTACCATGACCAATATTTTATCAGCCCAGCCTTTGCCTACGTAGTACCCAACCTGAATCTGACTGGCTTGTCCCAGTGCCAATGAAAACGCAAAGCTAATTCGGGCGATATTTTGTGCATAGGTGAAAGCGGCCAGAGAAGCAGTTCCCATTTGCACGACAAAGAACATGATGGTGATTTGTGCAACGTTGTAAGACAGTACTTCCCCTGCATTCATGCCGCCAATTTTTAAAATCTTACGGTAGATATCTTTCGGAATCTCACGGTAGCGAGAAAACGGGAGCTCGATACCTTTAGAACGCATAGATACCCAAAGCATTACTGTCGCCAGTACTTGGCTGATGACAGTCGCAATGGCTACCCCTTCGACACCATATACAGGTAATCCAAAAGGCTGATATAAGGCAATATAGTTACCCGCTATGTTAAACACACCAGCAATCAGGTTGGTCACCATTGGCGAGCGAGAAAATCCATGGCTGCGTAATATGGTTGCGAAGACAATACCAACCGTGACGTTAAAGGTCATCGCGCCACTAATAATCAAATACTCATGTGCATACTGCTCGACTTGAGCTTCTAATCCATAGAGCGGCAAAAAGTATTCGGCGCCGATCACTGCCAGCACACTTAACAAGAGTCCTACCCCCACCGAAAGCAGAATACTAGCCACGCCAACATAGGCGGAATCTTGGGTTCGGCCTGAGCCATTGTATTGTGCGATGAGGATGCCAGTTCCACTGCTGACCATCGAAGAGACAATGATCAAAAAGAATGACAGCTGGGCAATGACCCCGACGGCAGAAACGGCTTTGTCGGAATAACCACTGAGCATAAAGACATCACTAGTGTTGAGTGCTGTCCTTAGCAATACTTCGATGAAAATTGGCCAAGTAAGGGCAACAATATTCATTCGTTTGTTCATGGTTGATTCTGAGTTCGGCATTCGAGTCGCTCATAAAAAGTTAACGGGCTATTTTAGTCGAGTGAGGAACCTCTGAAAATCCCATTTTGTCAGGGAGTGGTAATGTTTACACTCCAGATAGAAAAAAGGGCACAAAGTTCAAGACTCTGTGCCCTTTGATGAAACATTTGGCTCGTGTTTCATACTTAAAACTGTGTTGAACTACTCAATACGTAGGCCTGAAGCGTCGAATAAGTGGCAATCACCCTGTTTGCAGCTAAGCCCAATTTTCTGGAATTTTTCGACTTCTTGGTCTCCAGGTAGGTGAACTTTAAAGCCATCGACTCCACATGATTGGCCAAACATATAAGTGCTGTTACCTAAACGCTCAACCACCTCGCTTTGGAACTCTAGTTTGACTTCAAGGTCATGGTGTATTTCTAGGTGCTCAGGGCGAATTCCTAGTGTCAGTTTGTCACCACTGCTCAGTGAGCTTTGCGTCGCTGGTAACTGGATAACGGTATTGTCTTGGGTAACGAGCGTGAGTTGTGTTGGGCTGCTGTGCTCAACTGTGGTTGGGATAAAGTTCATTTTTGGTGAGCCGATAAAGCCCGCGACAAACTCGTTTCTTGGCGTATGGTACAGCTCTAATGGCGAACCCACCTGTTCGACCTGGCCGTCTTTTAATACCACGATCTTGTCGGCTAGCGTCATTGCCTCGACCTGATCGTGAGTAACGTAAATCATAATGTTTTGCAGATCTTGATGAAGTTTCGCAATTTGTAAGCGCATATCGACACGAAGTTCTGCGTCTAAATTCGACAGTGGTTCATCAAACAGGAACACTTTAGGGTTGCGTACAATCGCACGCCCAATAGCGACACGTTGTCTTTGCCCACCCGATAACTCTTTTGGCTTGCGTTTTAGAAGATGGTCTAGCTGCAGGGTTTTTGCTGCACTAGAGACTTGTTTATCGATGAACTCTTTTGGGTGCCCGTTCATTTTGAGGCCAAAACCCATGTTTTCTTCTACCGACATATGCGGGTAAAGGGCGTAGGATTGGAATACCATTGCCACCCCACGTTCAGCGGGATCAATCTCATTCACTACTTCATTATCGATGCTCAGTTCACCTTCGGTGATCTCTTCTAGGCCCGCGATAAGACGCAACAAAGTGGATTTACCGCAGCCTGACGGTCCAACAAACACCACAAACTCGCCATTTTCGATTTCTAGGTCGACACCATGAATGGTTTGAACGTCACCGAAGCGCTTTTTGATCTGTTTTAAGCTGATATCCGCCATATCTACTCCTTGCATAATGGCATGTGAACTTGATGAATAAGCACTTAGATGAATGTCTGTAAGTGTGCTCATTTTCCTGTCTATAAAACATACGCCTTTCATTGTTTTTTGTTACTCATGGCTAGCTAATTATTGATCTCTGTCATGTATTTTTACCGAAATTTAATCATTTTTGTGGAAACGTTTACAAAAAGAGCTCTTATATTGTGAAAATAATAAATAATGTGGCTAGTATTTGTTCAGGTGTTAGATAAAACTTCGGCTTTTGCTTTCTAGTGGTCTACTTTTAGTGAGTGGATTTTTACCAAAGTAACTCGCCGAATGTGACAAGGAGTCACGTAAAATGGAGCAATCTGTGAAAACGATATACCCAGAAAATCGTCTTCCATCATCGAAACGCAAAGCAAGAATCAGCACTAAGCTATCTCCTTGGTTATTTCTTGCGCCAGCGATGGTGATCTTCGCGGTTTATGTGGTTTACCCTATTCTCGACAGTATTTGGTTGAGCTTTTTTGAATGGGATGGGCTAGGTGAAAAGCAATGGGTCGGATTGGATAACTATCGAGAGTTGTTTGACTCTGATGCGTTCTATACCTCTCTAAAAAACAATTTCCTATGGTTGGTGTTCTTTATGCTAGCGCCACCGATAGGGCTCGCCATTGCGTTGTTCCTTAACCAGCAGGTAAGAGGAATACGCGTTGTTAAATCATTATTCTTCTTTCCTTTTGTTATCTCGCAAGTGGTGGTCGGCTTAGTTTTCGCTTGGTTTTATGACCCTTCATTTGGCTTATTCAACATTGTTCTCGGTGGCTTCGGTATTGAACCAATTTCCATCTTAGCTAATGAAGACTACGTGACGTACGGCATTATCGCCGCGGGCTTATGGCCGCAGATTTCCTATTGCATGATTTTGTATCTCACAGGTCTTAATAACCTCGACCCAGAACAGATCGAAGCGGCAAGGCTGGATGGAGCTAAGAAGTGGCGCATGTTGTGGTATGTGGTACTGCCTCAGTTACGCCCTGCAACGTTCATTGCGGTCGTTGTTACTGTTATTGGTGCACTGCGTTCGTTCGACTTAGTTGCCACCATGACGGCGGGTGGTCCGTGGGGAAGCTCTACGGTACTCGCGTACCAAATGTATGAAGAATCTATTTTTAATTATCGAATGGGCTATGGTGCGGCTGTCTCTGTGGTGCTGTTTTTAATCATGGATGTGTATATCGCGTACTTCTTGTGGCGTATGTTAAGGAGTGAAAAATAATGTTTCCGCAACCGATACAAAAATCAGGACGCTTCACCAACATTAGCTACCGAGTAGCGCTGCCAATTTCGATTGTGATGTGGCTGCTGCCACTGATCGCGGTAATGATGACTTCCATTCGTTCAATGGAAGACATTAATACCGGTAACTATTGGGGTTGGCCGACTGAAATCCAGTTCTTAGAAAACTACAGCCAAGTCTTTACCTCAACCTCAATGGGGCAATACCTGATCAATAGTTTGATGATCACGCTGCCCGCTGTGGCAGGAGCTGTTGCGCTGTCTACTTTGGCAGGGTTTGCGCTAGCGAAGTACAACTTCAAAGCCAATGTATGGATCTTCGCGATGTTCATCGCGGGTAACTTTGTGCCGTTTCAAATTTTAATGATTCCGGTACGTGACCTCACTATTAGCTTTGGTTTGTACGACACTCACTGGGCGTTAATTTTCTTCCACATTGCCTTTCAAGCCGGCTTTTGTACCTTGTTCATGCGTAACTTTATCGTCGGCATTCCTGACGCACTTATAGAGGCTGCGCGTGTGGAAGGGGTCACGGAATGGAAAATCTTCTGGCACGTTGTATTGCCGTTGGTTCGTCCTGCCTTAGCGGCGCTTGCCGTGCTTGTCTTTACCTTTATCTGGAACGATTTCTTCTGGGCATTGGTATTAGTTCAGAGTGATGAAGTGAGGCCGGTCACCGCGGGGCTGAGTTCGCTGCAAGGGCAGTGGCTAGCGTCTTGGCAACTGATGTCGGCCGGCGCAGTGGTCGCAGCGATTCCACCAGTGGTGCTGTTCTTTACGATGCAAAAACACTTTATTGCCGGTTTAACACTCGGTGCAACCAAAGGTTAACAAGATTCAGATTTACTGCTAGGGCGGTGTCCCCACATTGCTTTGGCGGTACTAACAATAAAAAAAGCAATTGGACCCATGAGCAAAATGCTCAATAACAAGGACCTGAATATGAAATACGTGAAACATCTTGCTGCTACTGCGGTACTTGGGGCTACGTTATCCACCTCTGCTTGGGCGGGAACGTTAGTGATTAACTCAGATGCCTCCGATCCTGCGCCAAAAAAGGCGTGGGGAGAAATCGTTGAACGCTTTGAGAAAGAAAACCCGGATATTACCGTCAAGTACAACCTTTACGATCATGAAGCGTACAAAACTACGATTCGTAACTGGCTAGTGACTTCTCCACCAGATGTTGTGTTCTGGTACGCTGGTAACCGCATGAAGACTTTCGTTGATCGTGGCTTGTTTGAAGATGTCAGTGATTTATGGCAATCACAAGGTATGTATGATGACTTTGCCTCTGCTAAGCCTGCAATGACCATTAAAGATAAGCAGTATGGTGTGCCTTACACGTATTACCAATGGGGCATTTACTACCGCAAAGATATTTTCCAACAATTCGGTATTGCTGAACCAAAAACATGGGACGACTTACTTAAAGCATCGGCGACTCTAAAAGAGAATGGAGTCACTCCATTTACTATAGGTACCAAGTACTTATGGACAGCCGCTGGGTGGTTCGATTACATCAACATGCGCACCAACGGTCTCGATTTCCACATTCAATTGATGGATGGCAAAGTGCCTTACTCTGATGAGCGAGTGAAGAAAACTTTTGCCAACTGGGCACAGCTTGTCGAACCAGGTTACTTCCTAGATAACCATGCATCATACTCATGGCAAGAAGCGCAACCTTTCCTATACAACGGTCAGGCTGCTATGTATCTGATGGGTAACTTCCTAACAGCGAACTTCCCAGAAGATGTGAAAGATAAAATGGGCTTCTTCCAGTTCCCGATTATCGATCCGAATGTGCCAAAAGCAGAAGATGCGCCAATGGATACGATTCATATCCCATCGAAAGCTAAGAACAAAGAAGATGCACGTAAATTCCTAGCATTTGTTGCTCGTGCTGAGAATCAGCAGCTTATCAATGAAATGATGTTGCAGATCCCAACCAACAACAAAGCAAAAGTGAAAAACGATCCGTTCTTGAATAAAGGTGTTGAGATGTTGAATACCGCTTCAGGTACAGCTCAGTTCTACGACCGTGATACTGATCCAGCTATGGCGAAAGAAGGCATGAAAGGCTTCCAAGAGTTTATGGTTCACCCAGAGAGAATTGATAAGATCCTGAAGAAACTAGATAAAGTCAGCAAGCGTACCTTTAAGTAACGTTTGACTGCACCTTATATACCGTCTTTCGTGAGTTAGAGTCCTTTGTCGGTTTATCGAGCAAGCGAGGGGCGGTATTCCCTAAAGTGTCTTTCTGGCACTTTCCCTTCTAAGAGACATTCTTGTATTTCATTCTTATCGTTAAAGGATGCTGTGATGAAAACTTTTGCTCAAATTCTTGCTGCTAGAGAATGGGAGAATCAGCATATTGTGCACCACAATGTGTTACCTGCTCATGCTCCGCTACATGCATTTTCCGATGAAGCCAGTGCATTGGAGAACCGACAATCTGTCAATCAGTGTTCTCTGAACGGTGAATGGCGCTTTCGTCTGTTTGATGCCCCTGAGCTGGTTCCTGAGGTGTGCGTTGAGAAGAGTTTTGATGACAGCACATGGCATGATATCGCGGTGCCGAGCAATTGGCAGCTAGCGCCTGAAGCGACGCAAGGCCGTGATAAGCCGATCTATACCAACGTAAAATACCCTTTTCCAGACACACCACCTTATGTGCCTAAGCTTAACCCGACGGGGGTATATCGTACTCAGTTTGAGCATCAGATTGAAGAAGGAAAGGTTACAGCGATAACCTTTGATGGAGTTAACAGTGCTTTCCATTTATGGTGTAACGGCAAGTGGGTTGGATTCTCTCAAGACTCAAGACTTGCGGCGTGTTTTGATTTGACACCATATCTCGCTGAGGGCACAAATCACCTGACGGTAATGGTGATGAGATGGAGTGATGGTTCCTACTTAGAAGATCAAGATATGTGGTGGCTAAGCGGTATATTCCGCGACGTAACCTTAACAACCAAGCCTACGATTCATATCCGAGATGTAGAAATCCAAACCGAGTTAGACGCGTGTTATCGGGATGCAATACTTCACGTTGAAACTTCACTGTCACGTAAAAACTTACCCCATACGGTTCAAGTGCGCTTATTCGATGCGAAGCATCAGCTGATTGCTGAACAGACGGCCAACGCAGGGGAGCAATTTGTCGATGAGAAAGGCGCTTGGTGCGATAGAGCGCAGCACAGTATAGAGGTAGCATCTCCCAAATTATGGAGTGCCGAACGTCCTTATTTGTACCGTGTTGTTGTCGCGTTGATTGATGAAGCGGGTCAGCTCATTGACTGTGAAGCCTATTCGGTCGGATTTCGTAAAGTCGAAATAGACCAGGGGCAGCTGAAACTTAATGGTAAGGCGCTGCTAATTCGAGGTGTGAACCGACATGAGCATCACCCAGAATTAGGGCATGTTATGACGCGAGACGATATGATTCGCGACATTAAGTTGCTTAAACAACACAACTTCAATGCAGTGCGTACCGCCCACTATCCCAACCATCCGCTTTGGTATCAACTGTGTGATGAGTATGGGTTATATTTGGTCGACGAAGCGAATATCGAAACACACGGTCAGTTTCCTATGTGCCGCTTGTCCGACAGCGCCGAGTGGCTGCAAAGTTACATGCGTAGGATGACGCGCTTAGTTGAGCGGGATAAAAACCACCCTAGTGTGATTATTTGGTCATTGGGTAATGAGTCCGGTATTGGCGCCAACCACCATGCTATGTACCAGTGGGTAAAGCAGCGAGACCCTTCTCGTCCGGTGCAATATGAAGGCGGTGGGGCGATGACAGCCGCAACCGACATCATCTGTCCAATGTATGCGCGCGTAGATTGGGATCTTCCAGTGGTGGCTCATCAGCCTGAAATCACGCCTCGTATCGGTATCAAAAAGACCATCGCATTGCCGAATGAACAGCGCCCACTGATATTGTGTGAATACGCCCATGCGATGGGGAATAGCTTAGGCAGTTTCAATAACTACTGGCAAGCGTTTCGAGATAACCCGCGCTTGCAAGGAGGGTTTATTTGGGACTGGGTTGATCAAGGCCTGACAAAAGCAGCGCCGAGTGGCGACACCTATTGGGGGTATGGCGGCGACTTTGATGATCATATTAACGACCGTCAGTTCTGCATCAATGGGCTGGTTTTCCCAGATAGAAGCCTTCATCCAACATTACATGAAGTAAAGAGAGCCCAGCAGTTTTACCAGTTTAGTTTGCTATCGCAAACCCCACTAAGCGTCTCCATCGAGAGTGAGAACTTGTTTACAAACAGTGATAACGAAGCGCTTTATTGGAGCATTACCGCCAACGGTCGAGAGGTGGAATCAGGACATATTGAGCTTGCTGTGGGGGCGGAACAAAAAGTGGAACTGGTGCTTGAAAACACTTTACCAAGAGTAGAGCCCGGGGCAGAGTACCATTTAAACTTGCAGGTAAAATTAGTTAACGATACGGCTTGGGCTAAGGCTGGCCATATCACGGCAATAGAGCAATTTGAGCTTTTGGGGTGTGGTGAGCTATCCCTTACCAACGACAAATCTAAGTGGCAGGCTAATGTTGCTGATAACGAAAATACGCTTTTGGTCTACAGTGATCTATTTGCGATTGAGTTTGATAAAGCGCTTGGCGCGATTGCGAGTTGGAAAGTTAACGATAACGAAAAGTTACGCCAACCCATTGTCGATAATTTTTACCGAGCCCCACTGGACAACGATATTGGTACCAGTGAAGCCGACAAGCTTGATCCTAACTCCTGGTTTGCTCGATGGCAGTCGATCGGTTTAGCCAGCTTGCGCCGTGAAGCGTTCGACCTTGAATGGTATTACACCCGCAGTGGGGTTGAAGTCATCTGTCGCCAAGCTTATTACCATCACGACAAACTGTATATTACGTCCGACTGGCGATACCAAATTGATTCGGCAGGACAAGTAGACATCGATATCGACGTCTCGCTAGCGAACGATCTACCGCCATTGCCGAGGATTGGCATGGAAGTCGCGATGTTTGATCACGATGAAAGTGAGCACCAGTTGCCAGTGAGCTGGTATGGGCGTGGGCCACATGAAAACTACCCAGACAGAAAGTTATCAGCTCATATGGGGCACTATGAGGCAAGTATCGCCGATATGCATACGGGGTACATCTTCCCATCAGAAAATGGCTTGCGCTGTGATGTGCAGCAAGCCGCTGTTGGTGAACTGTGGGTTAAAGGCCAGTTCCATTTTTCGGTGAGTGAATACAGTCAGCAAAATTTGGCTCAAGCGAAGCACACTAATGAGCTGACTAAGAGCGATACTTTGTTTGTGCGTATTGATGGCTTCCATATGGGGGTAGGCGGCGATGACTCTTGGACTCCGAGTGTGCATCAGGCGTATCAACTGACACAAAATCGATACCGATATCAGGTCTGCTTGCAGTTTCAGCAGTAGCCGTAATTTACTTTGAGGGTTTACCGTCAATGACTCAGATTATTCAGCTTCATAGTCCACTTGTCTCCTTGTTAGTGAAGCTTACACCTGCGCCCGAAATTGTGTATTGGGGAGCGGCTATAACACCACTGAATGCTAATCAGATAGAGGCATTCATACATACTCAACAGCGAACGGTGCCACAAGCACGGCTCGACCACGATGTTCCGCTAACCTTGTGTCCAGAACTAGGGCGAGGCTCATTTGGGGCATCTGGTATCGAAGGCCATCATGCTGGGCTTAATGCTATGCCAAGGTTTGAATACCTTTCCCATCAGCAAAATGACAATGTGGCGGAGATACATTGCTTAGATCAGCAAGCAAACTTAGCGCTCAGCATCACACTCGCACTCGATTCTGCTACTGGCATACTACGCAAGCAGATGACACTCACCAATCAGTCAGGCGTTGATTATACGTTAAACAAATTGGCGCTTACTCTGCCTGTCCCACATCGAGCGAACGAGGTTGAAAGTTACTACGGTAGATGGAGCCTAGAGCTACAGGCCAACCGGCAGTTGATTTCTCATGGTGCTTGGAGCGCTGAAAACCGCCGTGGCCGAACATCGCATGAATACTTCCCAGCGTGTTTATTCGGCCAGAGTGGATTCAGCGAGCAAAACGGGGAAGTGTGGGGCTTTCATCTGGCTTGGAGTGGTAATCATCAACTACGCGCAGAAGTGAAAAGCGATGGTCGCCGTTTTATGCAAGCCGGGGAACTATTACTGCCGGGTGAAATCGTACTGGCCGAAAATGAAAGTTACACCACGCCGGAGTTATACGCGTCATACAGCCGTTCAGGGATTAACGGTATCCGAGCAAGCCATCACCAGTTTGTCCGCGAGCAGGTTCTAGCATTTGATGTTAACAAACCGCGTCCGGTTCACCTCAATACTTGGGAGGGAATCTACTTTGAACACGATCCTGAGTATATCTGCCAGATGGCGACCGAAGCTGCCAAAATTGGCGTTGAACGTTTTATTATTGATGATGGTTGGTTTAAAGGGCGAAATGACGACAAGTCTTCGTTAGGCGATTGGGTACTGGATCAAAGTAAATATCCAAACGGTCTCCATCCAGTCATTGAGCACGTGAATCAGCTCGGAATGGAGTTTGGTATTTGGGTGGAACCAGAAATGGTCAACCCAGACTCGGATCTGTTCCGCGCTCACCCTGAATGGTTGCTAGCTGCACAAGGCTATGAGCAGCCAACGGGGCGTTATCAATATGTATTGAACCTGCAAAACCAAGACTGCTTTGATTATTTGTATCACAGCCTAGATAAGCTGCTTGCAGAGCACAATATTGGCTACGTGAAGTGGGATATGAACCGAGAACTGGTACAGCCGATTCACCAAGGACAAGCTTCCGTTAATGGGCAAACACGCGCTTTATATCGCCTTATCGATAAGTTGAATCGCGCCCACCCAAATGTAGAGATTGAGTCTTGCTCTTCAGGTGGTGGACGGATTGATTACGAGATTCTCAAGCGAACTTGTCGCTTCTGGACCTCAGACTGCAACGATGCATTGGAGCGCCAAACGATTCAAAAGCACATGGGGATCTTTTTCCCTCCAGAAGTGATGGGGGCGCATATTGGTCCTAAACACAGCCATACCACGCGCCGAACTCACAGTATTAACCTGAGAGGTTTAACTGCGCTGACTGGCCATATGGGGGTAGAGCTGGACCCGGTAAAAGAGTTGGAATCAGAAAAGCAGGCTTTCGCTCATTACATTACTTTGCATAAACACTATCGTGAGTTGTTGCATCATGGGCGCAGCTTTTATCTCGATAACATCGATGACACGCGTTTAGCCTATGGTGTGAGCAATGGTTCGCAAAGTATCGTCATTGTGTGCCAGTTAGCGATGCCAGACTATGCATTACCTGATCCTATTCGATTGATAGAACTTAACCCAAGCGCGAACTACCACATTAAGTTGGTGGATTACCCACAAAGCAGCGCTTCGCTGATGAAGGAAAATGCGGGCTGGTGGGAAAGTGGTGAGTTGGTCGCTAACGGAGAATGGTTAATGAATATGGGGCTATCGTTACCCATTCTTGACCCAGAAGCGGCGTTGTTACTTGAAGTCACAGAGTTGGCTGAATAGATGACTGCTTACTCGAGATAAAAAGAAAGGGCACCTAATGGTGCCCTTTTTAATAACTTTATCGCGGGGAATTACTTGTCTTCGGTAAAGAAGTCGTTGTAAAGCATGTATAGGTGCGCGGCACTCCAAGAGAAGTTAGGTGCACCTTGTTGATCGCCCGTTAGTGGGTTGTAGTTCTCGCGGATTGGACCGTCTTGAACTAGGCCGTCAGCGTTGTCGAAGAAAGCGGTTGCCATTTCAACCGCATCTTCGCCGTAACCGTAACGATCCATACCTTTCAGGCCGAAGTAGAACTGATCCACCCATACACGTCCACGCCAGTAGATATCTGGGCCAAACGCAGGGTTAGACAGCGCTGCAGTGCCTAGTGGAACGTAAGTGTTGAACTCTTCAGTATCTTTCATCACTTTCACCACAGAGTCAGCGTTGGCTTGTGTTGCGGCTCCGTTGAATAGTGGAGACCAACCCTCTGGGCCCATGCCACGCTCTACGATTGGTTTACCCGCACAGCCATTTGCTAATGGTTTGTCTTCGATACGGATGTCGTAGAAGAAACCTGTGCTTTCGTCGAACATACAAGTGTTGATGTAATCGGCTAGGTGTTTCGCTTTTGCGCGGAACGCTTTCGCGTCTTCATCTTTGCCTAACATGTCGGCCATTTCCGCTAGGTATTGGTTATCGCTGAACATGTAGCTGGCTTGGTCAACGGACTCTTGCAGCAATGAGTAACCCAATAGAGTGCCATCTTCCGCACGGTTTTGTGCAAACTCTACGTCCCAATCACTGCGCTTACCGCCGTTCGCAACATAAGCATCTAGCTGATCTTTGTCGATGAAACCGAATACGGCTGCGTCATCACGGCCAGACTCCCAAGAAGCTGCTGTTTGAGCTGGGCTTTCGATGTAATCGTAATCACCCTTCGCCATGACTTCAGCCAGTGCTTTCTTACCGATGATGGTCTCGTGATCGTCGCCACGTACCACGGTGAAGTACATTTCACCTTCTGGTGTGTTGTGCGCTTTATCGACAGCTGCACCGTACTCAGGAACGCCGTTACCGTTGTTATCACGGTTACGTAGCCACCAGTCATGGTAAGCCACTAGCTTAGGATACATTTCCTCGATCCATGCTTTGTCACCAGTGGTTTTGTACACTTCCATTACTGCCCATGCCGCTAGGCTTGGCTTAGTGTTACGCTCGTTCCAGTTGCCACCATCACCGCCACGTTCAGGGCTTAGGTTGTAAGCGAGTAGATCTGGCACATAGCCTTCGTCCCAAGGGCGTACTGGATCGTCTGCTTGGATCTGGTATGCGAACATTGCACGAATGTTGTCTTTCGCTACATCTGGGTTGAAGTGCGCCATTGCGTACGCTTGTTTCCACGTATCCCACGGCCAAGTTTGGTTACCTGAGAACCAACGCGCCGTCACAGAAGGTGTCACAGAATCAAACTTCATTGCACCAGCAACACCGCGCCAGTTACCGTTCAATGTTTCCATTGATTTAACAGCTACGCGCTCTTGCTCTGGTGTAGCGTGCGGGTTGGTTAAGCCTTTCTCTAGGTAGTCTTCCCAGCGCTGCTCAGAAGCTTCTAGGTAAGATTCTGGGTTGCCTAGAATATCGGCAATCTTCGCCTGTTCAGCTTGATTCTCTTGCGCGGTTAACACGTGTGTGTAAGTAGTGTAGATCGTCGTTGAGCCTTCTACGCTGGCTGTAGACGTAAAGCGGTGCCTATCGACTTTAGTTTCCATATCGATAGATTTATGGATTTGATACTCAGATTCACCGGAAGTCAGAAGATCCCAAGTAGAACGAACTTTGCCAAATGTAACTTTAAGGCCGTCGTCGGTTGCGACGATCGTACGATTGTAATCTGGGTATTGCTCATCAATCGTTTTATCTGATTGAGGCTCACCCTCTTTCGCGTGGTATTTCTCTAGCAGTTCACCGTCCCACACTAGCTCTACAGGTGTGTCTGAAGTGATTTTAGTTTCCAATAGAGAAGTACGGTCTGAAGCGAAGCGAATAGTCATTTCAACCGTCACATCCTTAGATGTGAGTTTTTGAACTAACGCGCCAGGCAGGCTGTAAGCGTCCATTTCGAACGCGACTTTCTGACCATCTTTGTACACGCTTAGGCGGTCAAAGTTGTTCGCCATGAAGTTAATGTATTCTTCTGTTAATAGCGCAGTACCCGGGAAGCCGCCCATGCCGTCTGCGTTATCTGGTAGCAGGTGGCCGTGCCATGCACCTAGGTCGAAAAATGGGTTGTAGCGTTGGTGATCATCGAAATCGTAATCGCGCATGTATTCTGGTGAACCAGTACGATCAATGACGTTCTTAAATTCGTTCGCTTGTAGCGGCGCTTCAGAAGAAGTAAGCGCGTTACAGCCAGATAGTGTAACTACAGAACCAACGGCTAAAGCGATAAGCGTTTTACGTAAAGTCATGAATTAATCCTCGGTTTACCAGTAGAAGTATTGCATTGCGAAAACTTGAGCGTCGCCAGTGACATTGTCGTTACCAACTGCGAAGCGGCTATCGAAGGCTGTTGCCCACGTACCGTTGCCGTATTCCCACCAAACACCAGCGTTGATGTATGACGTGATTTCGTCTTCCGCAGTATCAGATTCGAAGTTTGCGTAGTTATAAGCAGCAGATAGGTAGACGCCCGGGGCTGCTTCGTACCAAGTACTGGTCATAAAGCCTGACTCAGTGCCGTCTGAAACTTGGTTGCCTTTGTCGGTATCGTGCCATACACGTGCTGCAACGTTTTTGTATTCAGCACCCAATAGGAATAGCTCACCGCCATCGTTGTTACGAACTTCGGCACCACCTAAAAGGGTTAGGTTTTCGGCGATATCATACTGAATATAACCGTTGACCATTGCGTTCTTGTCGATCCATTGATCGGCAAAGCGGTCGTATTTGCCAAAGTTCACCCAAGAGTCATCTTCAGAGAAGTCAGACTCCGGTGCTGCAGAGATGCTGTAGCGGAACTTACCGTCTAAGTTCTGGATTTTTGCGCCTAAGAATACGTCACGGGTATTGGAAATAACGTAACCGTACTCAACAGTTGCATCGCCCCACCACTGGATATCATCCAGAGAAGAGTCCATACGACCAACCATAAATTCTGTATTGCCATCAGTGCGGTAGCCAGCATAGAAGCGGTTAAAACCACCTTCAAAGCCGCCCCAACCGTGGCCGGTTGCCCAAGCATTGCCATCGTCGTCTGCCTGAACTGTCCAGCCTTCCATGTAGGCCAGACCAAACCAGTTACCATACTCGACCGCTAAACCACCTTCGATATACGTACCGTCGGCGTAACGGCCTTTGTCGTCACCCTCCAGAGCAACATGACCACCCACACCCAATTCACCGTAAAAGTCGAAGCTCAATTCTGGCGAGCTGGCTTGTGGTGGTTGAGTGGTGCTGTGGTTGGCTTCGCTTTCAGCAGCGTGCACGTTCACAGCAGCAAGAATTAACCCGGATAAAACAGTTTTAGTAAAATGTAATTTCATTTTAGTCACTTCTTAATTGTGTAGGAATTTGCTTGGTGGGCCTGGTTGATTCTGTTGGGGTGTGCTCTATAGGCGTATGATCAACTTTGCGCACTAGCTGATGATAATTTTATCGATCAATCTAAGTTTGACTAAATGCTCTTTAGTTAAGGTGTGATCTACATTTAGTAAAATTTTACCTTTTGAGGTTTTTTGATGTTTAAACGATATAGCTGAGGTATTGGCATACGGAATTAATCTGCAATTGATTGATATGTGTCTATGTATGATAGGCTGGGGGACCAAACAACCATGCAGTGAGAAATGATGTGACTGACAAAATTACCATTCGCTCTTACAGCCCATCTTCCGATGGACACAGTCACGTTCATCATCAAGTGTTGTTGCCATTGCGTGGATTCATTGATTTAACGCTCGACGGGCGAGCGGCAAGTGTGTCGTATGGAGATTGTGTCATCATCGAATCTGGGTGCTTTCATGAGTTTAAAGCCCGAGAAGACTTTCGTTTTCTCGTTATCGATGTGGATGAGTTGCCAGAGCAATTACTGACTTTGCAATACCCAATTCTGCATCTAGATGAAGCCAGCCATCACTACATCCGCTTTATTGAAAAACAGCTTGAGCTTTCAACCTCGGCAGAGCTGGAAGAAAACATGATGGTGCTGTTATTTGAGTTACTTGTTCGTCAAGAGTCTGGAGAAAAAGTCGACAGTCGAATCAAGAAAGTCATTCAATATCTGAATCAAGATATTGCCAAGCCACACACCATTGAAGAGTTGGCTGACGTTGCCTGTTTAAGCCCGACTCAATTTAAACATCTGTTCAGTAAAGACATAAAACTTACGCCGTTGAAATACCTCGCTAAATTGAGAATGGAGCGAGCGAGTACGCTGCTGGCAAACACCGACTTGCCCGTTAGCATCATCGCCGAGAAAGTCGGGTTTAGTAGCGCATCTTCGTTTACTCGCAGTTTTACTCGATATTTTAATCAGCCACCTAAGCAGCATCGTTGGCAAAGTTAGCCGGGCGAACGTAGGTATACTTTCGGTAAAGTATCACTGCACTTGCGACAATGACCATTCCTAGCAACGTGGTGAGTGTCAGTGGCTCATCAAACAGCAAGTAGTCAAATAAATACGTCAGCACCGGGATGGCGTAAAACAGGACGCTAACTTTGTCGGCACTGTCTTGTTTGACCATATACATCAGTAGCAACAATGCGCCGACCGACACGACTAAACTCATCCACAGCCAAGCAAATACAAACTCGCCCGTCCAATCTACTTGCCATCCGGTCAGTAGGGTTAAACCGCCAAACGAAAGTGTCGCTAAACCGCTTTGGTAGAACATCGCTTGCACCGAATGCACTCGAATGTTCGCTTGCCAAATAGTTCCACCGGTAATGGCCAGCAAAGCACATAGGGCGAAGACAAAACCCGTTGCTGCAATGTGTTGGATGCTTTGCGAACCTGAAATGGCAATTGCTAGCCCAGCAAACCCGACCATAAGTAATATGATCTGAGTAGCCGTGAGTCGCTGCTTGCACAGTAGTGGCGTAATCAGCGGTTGTAAGCCAAGTACTAAAGTCACCAAGCCTGGGGAGATGCCTGAGCCAATCGCCAAAATATAAAAGGCGAGATACAACACTTGCAGCATTAGTCCGACAGCGAGAATGCTTTTGAAATCCTGACGTCGAACCTGCGTAAATCCATTGGGATAGAGGCGTTTGGCTATCAGATACATCATACTGATACAGGCGAACGAGAGTGCAGCTCGCAGAGTTAAAAAGCTCCATTCTGAAGCAAACTGCAATCCGAGTTTTACGATTACTGCGCCACTGCTCCACATAACAAGAAACAGAACCGGGGCAAAGGTGTTGAGGTTTTTCATTTTGGTTTCCTTAACCGCAAACATGACTAAATGGAATAGGTCGTGGGCGCACACGTTAAGGAAAACTATACCGTGGCTTATGAAATGAGAGTTGTCCGAAAAGACGGTTTAATGTGCTTTGAAGGCGAAGTTTCTGAGGAGTAGGAAACAAAAAAGGGCACCTTTCGGTGCCCATGGACTTACTAATGGACTAGTAAATTAGGAACTTATGCTTGAGTTGCTGGTTTACCAGACTCTTGGTTAGCGGCTTTTTTTGCTTGCTTTTTTTCGAAGCGAGAAATCCACCACCATGCCAGAGCCGAGAAGACTGCGGTCATAAATACGTTGATGAAGAAGGCGCGAACTAGGTTTACACCTGTTGGGAACGCCGATGCAGTCATACTGATAACGAAGATCAGAATCAGAACAGAAACCACAGCCATACCAAAGTTACGAGAACCCATGCGGAAGTCACGTGGTGTGTCGTCGAACTTCAAGCGGAATACAAAGTACGCCACCATGATGAAGATTGGCGGTAGCATTGCTGTACCTGCTGTTAGGTTAATTGCTTGGTTCATCATGTCTTGAACAGACTCTGAACCAAAGCCATTCACCACTAGCATCACAACAACGAATGCGAACTGCCACCATGCTGCGCGAACAGGTACACCATGTTCGTTTAGCTCAGTCGTTTTTTCGCCGTAAACGCCTTTTGGAATTTCAGAGAAGTGGATTTTTACTGGAGCCGCTGTCCACATCATCATTGAGCCGAACATTGCGATGAAGAGTACGATACCAACGAAGCGACCAACCATAGCGGTAGAAACGTCAAAGTACTGAGCCATACCAGTGAAGATCTCGACCATACCACCGGCGTAGGTTAGGTCTTCGCGTGGAACGAATACGTTCACGAGTAGTGAGCCAATGGCGTACATTGCACCGATAAGCACACCAGCAAGGATGATCACTTTGATAAATGCTTTTTGACCACCTTTTACATCTTTTAAGTAAGCTGCTGCCGTTTCTGCACCGCCGGCTGCTTGGAAAATCCAACACATGATACCTAGCGTTGCCCAGTTAATTGTTGGGCTCATTGCTTCCATTGTGATTGGTTCTGCAGGAGTGTAGTCGCCACCGCTTAGTGCCATCAATGCACCTAGAACGTAGATACCGAACAGTGCAAATACACCGTAGGCAACAATCTCAGAAATCTTACCTAACCAAGATGCGCCCTTAGTTGAGATATGAGTAGCTGCTGCAAACAGGATAATGGAGATGATTGAAGTCACCATTGGTGAGAAGGTGTATTCGTAGCCCAGCATCGCGTAAGACGCGTAGGCAATAACGTTTGGCAGTAGCGATACGAACCAAAACAGGTTTACGAACCAGTATAAGAACGAGCCAAGGTAGGCTGCTTTTGAGCCAAGTGGCTGTTTAAGCCAGTCATACATGCCCGACTCAGAGTTTTTATTCGCAGAAACGAATTCCGCGATAATAAATACGAAAGGAATGAAGTAGACAATCGTCGCCAGCAAGAAAATAGGCGCAGAGCTCAGGCCTAATTCAATGTTGTTGTTTACGATGTTGCGGACGTTAAATACCGCCGCAAATGTCATCGACAGCAAGGCAAATTTGCCAATGGTGCCGCGCATAGATTCAGACATAGTGTCCTCCAATGAATCACGTCTAGTATACACTCTATCTTTATTGGTGTTTTGTAAGTTGTAGGTCTGGTACTTGTGCCTGACCCGCTTATAGTTCAATCAGAGAGGCCAGTGAGCATGTCACTCACTGGTCCCGCTGTTATTCGTCGAGCTGTTGGTTGTCCAGCTCTTATTTGTTAAGGAAGTAGCCGTCTTCAATCGTGACCTTGAGAACCACTTTTCGAAGCTGTTCACTGTGGCTAAAACGATGCGCCTGATCGTTGTCAAAGATAACGACTTGGCCTGCGGCGACAGAAGTCACGTCCCCTTGACCTTGAAAATATTCACGGTCAGTTTCATCGCGGTAGGCTTCGACTTGCTCTAGGTCTACCTTGTTTGCCACTTCAATGCTTTCTGTACCAGTGAGGTAGTAGTGAACATCGAAATAACGGCGGTTACCTTCAAATGTGTCAGTGGTTTTAGCTGCGCCGTCTTGAATCATGTACACCAAGGAATCGCCAATGGAATACATAACGCCATCTTTGATGTTGCCAATGTTTTCAATCGCTTCGATACAACGATTCCATTTACGGCCATCGCGATATACCACTTTAAATTGCTCTAAGCTGTCTAATATGATCATGGGTTATGCCTCGTTAACGCTAGAGCCTTGGTGTGACTCAGTCGTTGTAAAAAAATCAGTGTCGAAAGAGTGGTTCATCAAGCTTGCTGCGGTGCAATCGCCTGCTTGGAATGGCACTAGCGATACGCCGTAGCGGAACTCATCCATGTATACGCGGTAAGAGTCCAGCACTTCACTGCCCCAAGAGTTAGAACCGAGACCCATTACTTGAATATCGAGGTTCAAGGTGATGTAGCCGCTCTTCTCTAATTCGATGGTGTGCTGCGCTTGATGCAGGTTTTCATTGGTGTAGAACCAAGCACTGAAGTTGATTTCTTGTTGCGGCTTAACCGCTAAGCCGCAGCCATGACGGTTTGAAAGTGCTGCCCAGCGGACATGCTGACGGTTACCGTTGTTTTGCGGGAACGGATAGTTCTCGAACATGTCGCCAACAGTCGATTGGTACACGTCAATCACATTGGCTTGTTGGCTGTCTTGGTAGTTTTCTTCTGAGCCACGTCCGTAGTATTGAACTTGGTCGAAGTCACCGTTGATGCCTAGGTCGAGGCCGATAGCTGGAATGACATGTGGGTAATCGCCGTAGCGTTCGCCACTCACTTCCACATTTAGTTGGCCGTTTGCTGTGACTTCATAGCGATAAGTACAGCGCATACCAAAATCAAATACTGGAGGGGCCACGATGCTGGTGGTTGTGATACGAACACTGCCGTTGTGCTGCTGTACATCTAGGCTGCGGAAGTGCTCTTGCATGATTTGCAGGTGAGCAGGCTCCCATAAACCATCGTGTTCTTGCTTATGGTTGTCGATCATCGGCTTGAAGAAGCTCAGCTTAGGTTCTGACTTAATCAGTTGTTCACCATTGACGATCCATGAGGTTAGCTTGCCGTTTACCTTCGAGAAGTTGATGACAAAGTTGTGCCCTTGGATTGAGTAATCTAAACGAGACTCTTGCAATTGAAGTTCTGTCGCATTGCTGTTTTGGTACGCAGGCAGCTGAGCCGTATTTTGCTTCAATTGGAATTGATAAACCGCGATATCGTGGTTTGCATCGCTGTAAGCGGTGCGAGAGTCTTTACGTACTGTGAAGTTGATAAAGGCTTCACGTGTATCTAACTCTGGTAGTTCAAGGGTGATTTCACGCTGTGAGTTTTCAGCTAACTCTTCCACTTTGAATTGCACGCTGTGTAGGGTTTCACCTTCAGCTCGAATATCGGCGGTGATGGTGTAGTCATTGAGGTCGCTAAACCACAATTTATTTTCCACTACGAAAGTGCCTGCTTTGGCGTCCAGAGCGCGAATCTTCACTGGCGCGATAACTTGTTTGTACTCTTTAAGGCCTGGGCCCGGAGTTTGATCTGGGTAGATCAGACCGTCCATACAGAAGTTGTAGTTATTTGGGTAATCGCCGTAGTCGCCACCGTATTTATAAAACTCGGTTCCAGCTTCATCACGAGCTAGGATGCCATGGTCACACCATTCCCAAACGTAGTGACCTTGAATATGGTCGTGTTGGTAGAACACATTTTGGTATTCGGTTAAACCGCCAGGGCCGTTACCCATAGCGTGTGCGTACTCACAGATAATGCGAGGCTTATCGTGCGGGAACTCACCGAAGTAGTTCATCAGCTGCGCACGTGAATACATGGTAGAAATAACGTCTACGACCTCGGCATCACGATCTTCTTCATAGTGGACTAGGCGAGTGTCATCAATCAGTTTCGCGGCGTCGTACATCGCACGAATATTACAGCCGTACCCAGATTCATTACCCAGTGACCACATGATGATTGAAGGGTGGTTTTTCTGAGCATGAATATGACGTTCAATGCGCTCGACGAAAACGGCTTCCCACGCAGCATCGTTGGTAATTCGGCTTAAATCACCAACGTTGGCAAAACCGTGTGTCTCAACGTCGGTTTCAGCCATGACAAACAAACCGTAGATATCACACAGTTCGTAGAAACGTGGGTCATTTGGGTAGTGCGCGGTACGTACTGAGTTAATGTTGTGCTGCTTCATCAGCACAATGTCTTTCTCGACGCGATCCATACCAACTGCACGACCTTTGAGGTGGTCGTTATCGTGGCGGTTAACGCCGTGCAACATCACGTATTTATTGTTGATGTAGAACAAGCCGTCACGAACTTTGATGTCACGGAAGCCAACGCGTTGAGGAATCACTTCAACCATGTTGCCTTGTGCATCTTTTAGCGTGATAACCAATTGGTAAAGGTAAGGGTTTTCAGCTGTCCAATGAGTCGGTTCGCAAACATCAATTGTAAATTGGGTGTGGCTTTTGTCTGCGATAGACAGGTTGGCGCATGAGCCTTGTGCGACAACCTGTTTTTTATCAAATAATGTGTACTCAAGTGAGTAACCTTGTGCTTCGGCAGCGTTAAGGTTTTCTAGTTCAACAGCGCAGTTTAATGTTGCGCTTTGGTAGTCGTCGGCGAAGTCAGTGCGAACAGTTAGGTCTTGCACGTGGACTTGCTCTTTACCGACAAGGTAAACATCGCGGAAGATACCGCCTGTCCACCACATATCTTGGTCTTCAATGTAGGTTGAGTCAGCCCACTGCATCACGCGTACCGACAACAGGTTTTCACCTTGGTTGACGAACGCTGAGATGTCGAATTCTGCCGTCAGGCGGCTGCCTTTACTAAAACCAACATACTGGCCGTTCACATACACTTCAAAGTAGGTTTCTACACCATCAAACTTGATTAGGGTCTGTTTGTCGTTCCAGTTAGCACCAAGGTTAAAAGTACGCTGATAGGCGCCGGTTGGGTTATCGCTTGGTACGAAAGGTACATCAATCGGGAATGGGAAACCTTCATCGGTATATTGAAGATCGCCGTGGCCTTCCATTTGCCACATGTTCGGTACAGTAATACTGCCCCAGTCGGTCATTTTCTGTGTGTAAAACTCTTCAGGCACCAGTAGTGGGTTGCTGAAGTAATTGAAATTCCATTGACCGCTGAGTAATTGAAAACGACTACTTAGCTCACGTTGAAATGTTGTTGCGCTTTGAACTGAGTCGTATGAGAAAAAGTAAGCACGAGGTGCTAAACGGTTCTCATGTAAATGGAGGAAGTTTTCCCAGTTGTTCACGTTTCTCTCCCCTCGGCGACTGCATGAACGCCGACGTTCTATTGGTAAAATAACTATCTGGGAAAGATATTAGTAAAATTTTTACTAAAATAAATTCGTGAAAACGTTTTACTTTAACTTGGTCACGTTTTATTGAGTGATTTGTCGAATTGCTGTGATCGAGTTAAAAGCACTTAGATTAATTGAGGAATTAGCGGGAACTTGTGGCAAATAGCACACAAAATGTTGGGTAAAATTGAGCGATAAAAATAAAGCGCTAATTTATCAGCGCTTTATTTTTATTGTTTGCAGAGAGTGAGCTTATTTGGTGGTGCCGCGTAGCTTAAGTTTGCTTGGTACGTAGACTTGCAGTGGCAGCGCTCGACCATCACGAACTTTTTCTACTAAAAGGTTTACTCCTTGAATCCCCATCATCTCTGAGTGAATGCGCACTGTTGACAGAGAAGGGAAGGTAAACTTGGCTGTTGGGATGTCGTTTACGCTAATCAAAGAGATGTCGTCTGGGATATTCAAGCCATGCTCATGAATGGCACGCAGCACGCCAATGGCAATAGAGTCCGACGCGATAAACAGCGCATTTGGAAAGTCCGGTTTACTCAACATTTCTTTGGTTAGGTCGTAACCCGATGAACTCGAGAAGTCGCCTCGGTAGATATCGTTAGGTGACACTACACCTTTAAGTTGGCCGTACTCAGAAAATGCCATTTCACGAATATCGGGGGTGTTCGGTGCGTCTTCACCGCCAATAAAACCAAGCCTTGAATAGCCTTGATTTACAAAGAAGTCGACGATTTCTTTGCTGATTCGAGTCAAGTCAATATCAACCGAGTCGTAAGGCAACTCGGGAGATTGGAAATCCACATTACAGATATTGTCTGTGAGTTTTTGCGCTTGTTTAAGTGCAGCAGGGGTGCAGCGACCAACCAGTAAAATTCCGGTAATTTTGTGGTTCTCGATCTCGATGTGGTTGTCGTAGCAGTTGGTCAGTTCAATTCCCAACTTATCACATTGAGTTTCGATGCCGTGTCGAATGGACAGGTAATACGGATCGTTAACTTCAGCTTCTTGCTTATGGTTGTAGAGTGCAAGAAAGTGATGGTTCTGCTTTTTACTTAAAATGGACTTTTTCGAGCTGCTGGTTTTGTATTCCAGCTTCTCTGCGATCTCCAAAATTCGGCGTTTAGTGTCTTCTTTTACGCTCAGAGTGGGATCGTCATTGAGTACTCGGGAAACCGTGGCTAATGAAACACCGGCTTCTGTTGCTATGTCTTTTAGAGTTGCCATGTTCACTTCCAGTTGGCGTCGCTCTCGTCAAGAGAATAAAGGTATCTGTTGTCTATTGTAATAAAAGCAATAAACGATGCACTAATTTTTTACTAAAAATTTTCGAAACAATAGTGCTTTTAGTCTCGCTTTGATAAATCAATATTAACTTGCTGATTTTTATAGCGGTTATTGTTTGATTGTGACCGCTAATCAACGGCACCTCTCATGTGGCGCATTATGGAATTTTGTGGAAACGTTTACACAATGCGAATTTGATCACAGCAAAGTGCCTAAGTTGGCTGCTAGACTTTTAGTCAATTTGATACGTCAGGCATTAATTCTCGCTATCAAGGCGCAGTTAATGTCGATAACGCTAGCAGGAGAAGCTGAAGTGAAAGTTCTGGTGACAGGCGGTATGGGTTACATCGGTAGCCACACATGTGTACAAATGATTGAAGCGGGTATGGAACCGATCATCGTTGATAATTTGTGTAATGCCAATGTGGAAGTGCTTAGCCGAATTGAAGTGCTTACTGGCAAACAGCCAGCGTTTCATCAAGGGGATATTCGTGACGAAGCCTTCCTTGATTCAGTATTCGCACAACACGATATCCAAGCTGTTATCCATTTCGCTGGCTTGAAAGCGGTCGGCGAGTCCGTCGCTAAACCTCTTGAGTACTACGACAACAATGTAAATGGTTCACTTGTACTGGCGCGCAGTATGCGTAAAGCCGGCGTAAAAAGCATCGTTTTCAGTTCTTCTGCGACTGTTTATGGCGACCCTGAGGTGGTGCCAATTACGGAAGATTCACCGACAGGAGCGACAACCAACCCTTACGGGCGTAGCAAGTACATGGTGGAAGAGTGCCTAAGTGATTTGCTCAATGCTGAAAATGATTGGAGCATTACGCTACTGCGTTACTTCAATCCTGTTGGCGCCCACCCTTCAGGCTCGATGGGTGAAGACCCACAAGGGATCCCAAACAACCTAATGCCATTTATTGCTCAAGTGGCCGTTGGTCGTCGTGAATCTTTAGCTGTATTTGGAAACGATTACCCGACTCCAGACGGCACTGGTGTTCGTGACTATATCCATGTGATGGATTTAGCCGACGGTCATATCGCTGCCTTAAAAGCAGTCGGTGAAAAATCGGGATTACACATCTATAACTTGGGTACAGGTAAAGGCTCAAGTGTTTTGGAAATGGTGGATGCGTTTGGCAAAGCCTGTGGTGCACCAGTGCCTTATGAAATTTGTCCACGCCGTCCTGGTGACATTGCGGAATGCTGGGCTAGTACAGAAAAAGCCGAGCAAGAACTTGGCTGGAAAGCGACTCGTACTGTCGATCAAATGACGGCTGACACTTGGAAATGGCAATCGAATAACCCGAACGGCTATTCCCTAAAGTCATAGCGCCTGTTGAGCATTGAAGTCGCAAAGAAAGAATTTTTAAAGTTGAGTAATTAAGATGTCGAATATTGAGTTTAACCCTGTAGATCACCCGCATCGCCGCTATAACCCGTTGACTGGTGAGTGGCTACTGGTTTCACCACACCGAGCGAAACGTCCTTGGAGTGGGGCGGATGAAAAACCAAGCTACGAGCAACTGCCAAGCTATGAAGAAAAATGTTTTCTTTGCCCGACCAACGAGCGAATTTCCGGTGATGCGAATCCGGATTATCAAGGAACCTACGTATTTGGAAACGACTTTGCAGCATTGATGCCTGAGTCTCCTGATGCTCCAGAATCCAACAATCCACTGTTCCAAACTCAAGGCGCTCGTGGTTTAAGCCGAGTGATTTGTTTTTCTCCCGATCACAGCAAGACGTTGCCAGAACTATCGGTGCCCGCCATTCGCGGTGTGGTCGACACATGGAATGAACAAATTGAAGAGTTAGGTAAAGATTACGTTTGGGTTCAAGCCTTTGAAAATAAGGGTGAAACTATGGGCTGTTCTCAGCCTCACCCACACGGACAAATCTGGGCAAACAGCTTCTTGCCAAATGAGATCGAGCGTAAAGATCGTAACCAGCAAGCCTACTTTGACGAGCATGGCCGCCCAATGCTGGTGGATTACGTTGAAGCAGAAATGAAAGATGGCTCGCGTACAGTCGTTGAAACCGAGCATTGGATTGCCGTTGTTCCTTACTGGGCTGCATGGCCATTTGAAACCATGCTGCTACCTAAAACGCACATTCGTCGCATGAGTGAGCTGACGAAAGAGCAACGTGACGACTTAGCAGTAGCGCTGAAGAAGCTGACCAGTCGATACGACAACTTATTCCAATGTTCTTTCCCATACTGCATGGGTTGGCATTACGCGCCGTTCTTTGAGCAAGGCACTAATGTCGATCACTGGCAGTTACATGCTGTGTTTTATCCGCCTCTACTGCGAAGTGCGTCAGTGCGTAAATTCATGGTGGGATACGAAATGCTGGCTGAAACTCAGCGTGATTTAACCGCTGAGCAAGCCGCGCAGCGCCTACGCGATTTAAGCGATATTCACTACAAAGAACAGTAACTGAATGGGTGCAGCGCGCCCGTTAACAATGATTGATTCAAGGTTCCGCCACGCCAAGTTAGATGCGAAACCTCACTAAAAATTCTAAGCCGAGATTTAACTATGTCTGAACTAATCCAAAATGTGAAAGCGTCTTTTGAAAACGTATTGGGCTATGCACCAAGCCACATTATTCAAGCGCCGGGTCGAGTCAACTTGATTGGTGAACATACCGACTACAACGACGGTTTTGTACTGCCATGTGCGATTAACTATCAAACAGTGGTTGCGGCGGCAAAGCGCGATGACAATCGAGTGCGTTTAGTTTCGGTCGATTACGGTGATGCATTGGATGAGTTCGATATCACAGAAGAAATCACCTTCCAGCAAGACAAAATGTGGGCGAACTACATGCGTGGTGTCGTTAAGTGCTTGCTTGCGCGTGGTTATGAGTTTACTGGTGCCGATATTGCGGTGACGGGTAATGTTCCACAAGGCGCGGGTTTAAGCTCATCGGCTGCGTTGGAAGTGGTGATCGGTCAAACCTTTAAGGTGCTGTACAACTTAGAAATTTCTCAAGCTGAAATCGCGCTAAACGGCCAACAAGCAGAAAATGAGTTTGTTGGTTGTAACTGCGGCATTATGGATCAAATGATCTCTGCAGAAGGTCGAGCGAATCACGCTATGCTACTCGACTGCCGAAGCCTCGAAACTCAAGCGGTTTCAATGCCAGAAGATATGGCAGTGGTGATCATCAACTCAAATAAGAAGCGTGGCCTCGTTGACAGTGAATACAACACTCGCCGTGAACAATGTGAAGAGGCAGCGCGTATTTTCGGTGTGAAGGCTCTGCGTGATGTATCGATTGAGCAGTTCAACGCAAAAGTGAGCGAACTGGATGAGTTAGTGGCTAAGCGAGCTCGCCACGTGATCACGGAAAATGACCGTACGGTAGAAGCGGCACAAGCGTTGCGTAATCACGATATGAAGCGAATGGGCGAACTGATGGCGGAGTCTCATGCTTCGATGCGCGACGATTTCGAAATCACAGTAAAAGAAATTGATACCTTGGTTGAGATGGTGAAAGACGTCATTGGCGATCAAGGAGGAGTGCGCATGACTGGTGGCGGATTTGGTGGCTGTATTGTTGCACTAGTACCACCGGCTTTGGTCGACGAAGTGAAGTCTGCAGTGGAAGCGAAATATCAGGCTGCAACGGGTCTTAAAGAATCGATTTATGTGTGCCAAGCCAAAGACGGTGCTGGCTTAGTCGAAGCACTATAAGGACGAAGCATGCATTCAACTCTAGAGCTGTTACAACAATCGATGGCGGCAACGCCATCGTTTGATGGTCAAGTCGCTAAGTTAGTACACCTGACAAATGCCAATGGTATGACCGCATCGTTTATGGATATTGGGGCAACGTGGTTGAGTACCACGCTGCCTATTAACGGAGAATCGCGTGAGGTATTACTGCGTTCTCCAGATATGGCAGAACACATGCAGCAGGGAGCCTACTTTGGCTCTATTGTGGGCCGTTATGCGAATCGAATTGCTGCTGGCAAATTTACGATTGCCGATAGTCACTACCAAGTAGGCATCAACAACGGTGAAAACTCACTGCATGGTGGGCTAGAGGGGTTTGATAAGCGCCGCTGGACCATCGTAGAGCATTCGCCTCAGCAAGCTGTGTTTATGCTCCACTCTCCAGATGGTGACCAAGGTTACCCTGGTCACCTAGACGTGAAGGTGACATATACATTAACCGACGACAACACATTGTACATCGCTTATGAAGCAGAAGCGGATCAAGCAACTCCAGTGAACTTGACTAACCACGCTTATTTCAACTTAGCGGGGGAAGGAAGTGGTGCGACAGCGCTTACCCACAGCTTGCAACTTAGTGCCGAGCATTATCTACCGACTGACTCAGGCCTTATTCCAACGGGCGAGCAAAAGCCAGTTGCCGGTACCAGCTTTGACTTCACGCAACCTAAGCTTATTGGCCAAGAGTTTCTGTCGGAAGCTGACCAAGAAACTGCGGGCGGATACGATCATGCTTTTATCTTCAACTCAGAATTCACTGACGGTAAGAAGGTTGCCGCGGTGCTGATTGCGCCACAAGAAGATGTGGTGATGAAAGTGATGACTACCAAACCTGCTGTTCAGTTTTACTCAGGAAACTTTTTGTTTGGTACCCAAGGTAAGAGCAAAGAGTATCAGCATTACGATGGCGTCGCGCTTGAAACGCAATATTACCCAGATGGGCCTAACCACCCAGAATGGGGGCAAAGCAGTGGCGTGTTACTAGCAGGGGAGCGCTATCATCATAGCACTGCGTACAAATTTGAATTTTAAGGGTTTTGTAGGCTAGAACTGACTGGCTAGGGGGAGAATTAGCTAGTTACTTCGTTTTTTAACGGCCTTTTGGCGAGCTTTTTAGCTCGCCTTTTTTATTGATGAATGACGTACAACTAACTCGCCTTCGACTTTATGTCTCTTCGAAAGCAAAGGCTGTTTTTCAATCTGTGCCATTAAGAATTCAATTGCGCGCTTACCCATGTCTGAATAGGGTAGCTCAACGGATGTCAGAGCAGGGAAGCTCTCTGAGGCGATTTGCTGATTATCGTAGCCTACGACAGCAATGTCTTGGGGAATTTTTAGTCCTAACTCAGCAATAGCTTGATAACAGCCCATAGCCATGTAATCACTACAACAAAAAATTGCTTGAGGTGGTTGCTTCGCTGAGAGCAAAGTTAACGTTTGTTCATAGGCCTCTTTGAGTGACCAGTTAGCTTCAAGCACGTAACCTGGACTTGGAATAATATCAGCATCAATCAACGCTTGACGGTACCCCTCAACCCGCTGTTGGCTTGCCAACATCCAGCTTTCTCCAGAAAGAATCGCAATACGACGATACCCTTGGTTGGTTAAGTGCGATACCGCTTTGTATGCACCTATCATATCTGCAGGTAGTACAGAAGGTGTATCGGTATGAGTTTGGCTGGTGCAGTTGAGCAGTACAGTAGGCAGCTCAGTAGTGACCCTTTGTACTTCGAGTTCACGCGTCATACTCGACGCATAAATAAGCCCAGCGTAATCTCCACTGTTGATTTCAGATTCGATCTTACTCGCTAGGACTTCATCGTGACTGTAACTGAATGAAACTAATATGAAATCGTTCGCCCAAGCTTCTTCTCGAGCGGCGTTGACGGCATCAAGAAATGGGTCATAGCTCGTTAGTCCATTAAGGACCAAGGCCACCTTTTTCGGGCGCCCCAAAGCATGAGCCACTTTTTTATTTTTGTAGCCAAGAGATTCGGCTGTGTCGAGCACTTTTTGTTGGGTTGCTTCAGCGATTTTTACCGATGTTGAACCGTTTAATACCAAGGATACGGTTGATTGTGACACCCCCGCAGATGCGGCGATATCGCTCATGGTTACTTTCTTAGCCATCTTTTTAGAACGATTAGATTTGATAGCTAAAGATATTAGCTAAAGATCACCTAGAGATCATCTATAACCTTTCTTGATCACAGTATTTGCCATAGCCGCATTGAAAGCTGTGATATCTCCCACGTTTATTTCTTGACCTACTAGACGTAAAAAAGATGCTAAATATATTAGCTAATAATATTAGTTAATATATTTATCTTGTAAGGTAAGAGAAGATGCAAAAGTGGTCAGAACAAGAAGCATGGCAATGGCAGGAACAACAGGGGTGGTTGCGTGGATTTAACTATTTACCGCGTACTGCTGTTAACTGGACAGAAATGTGGCAGGCAGAAACATTTGATCCTGACGTCATAGATCAAGAGCTCGCATGGGCCAATGAGGTGGGCTACAACACGTTACGCACGAACCTACCTTTTATTGTATGGCAGGTGGATCGTGCTGGGTTGCATCAGAGGATAGAACGTTTTCTGGGCATCTGTGAGCGCCACCAAATCAAGGTAATGATGACACCAATGGATGATTGTGGTTTCTCAGGCGATCACCCTTACCTCGGCCCTCAAAAGCCCCCTGTTCCTGAATTACACAACAGCCAAGCTGCTGCAAGCCCTGGACGTAATGTAGTGATGGATAAATCACAGTGGAGTGAAGTAGAGGCTTACATCAGAGACATTATCTCTACCTATAAAAACGATTCGCGAATCGTTATTTGGGACTTGTACAACGAGCCAACCAACAGAATGATTTTTACGACTTCAGGTGAATTGCCGTTTGATGAAGCAATGGAATCATATAGTCATGAATTGATGGAGAAATCTTTTAAATGGGCTCGTGAGGAAAACCCTTCTCAGCCACTCACTGTTGGTGCATGGCATGCGCCAAGTATTCTCGATCGTACTCTACCTATTTTTGAACATCCGACCGATCGTAAAGCTATGGAACTGTCGGACATTCTTACTTTCCATGCTTATCTACCCCTTGACCTATTTAGCAAAGCAGTTGAGGTCGTTGCAGCATACAACCGCCCGATGATGTGTACAGAATGGCTTGCGCGTCATGCTGAATCTCATCTGCACGAACAGTTGCCAATCTTCAAACAAAAAATGATCGGTTGTTATCAATGGGGGCTAGTAAAAGGAAAAACTCAAACCCACCTTCCATGGCCAGAGATCAAAAACAACGACACCAACTATTCAGAGCGCTGGTTTCATGATCTGCTCGATGAAGAAGGGCAGCCATATGACCAAAGCGAAGTTCAGCTAATCAAAACACTCGCAGAAGTGGATTAATAGCCTGTGACTCGGCGTTGCGACACACGCCGGTCAGCTCTCTATAATTATCATCAATTGGGACGTGAAACATGACTACTCTACGCAACAAGTTATCGAATAAGGAGCTGATGTCTTACTTCGGCTATGGAGTAGGCCAGTGCTTTAGCTTTGGTCTAGTCGGCTCTTTTATTCTCTACTTTTATACAGATATCCTAGGGATCTCACCTATCGCAGCCAGCTCAATTTTTTTAATCGCTAGGGTCTGGGATGCGGTTAATGACCCTGTGATTGCTGGTTATATGGATACGCTAGAATCTCGATTTGGTAAGTTCCGTCCATACATGCTCTTTACGCCTTTTTTGATTGTGTTAGTGACCATCGCGTCTTTCTACAATATTGATGCAGATACTTCGACCAAGGTGATGTACGCGGGCATTACATACATACTTTGGGGAACGTTGTATACCATATCTGACGTACCTTTCTGGTCTATGTCATCAGTGATGACGGATGAACCTCAAGAACGAGCAAAGGCGGCGACATGCGCAATGCTAGGTGTCAACGCAGGTATTGGTGCAACACTGGTCATTTTTCCAAAGCTGAGCGCTTATTTTTCTGATGGCCGTGCAGACCAAGGTTACTTGCCAGCGGTAATGATACTGATGGTGGTTGGATTGTTGTTTATGCTCAATGGTTTTTACAACACCAAAGAGCGTATCTCGACAGCTGGTGGAGAAAAGGTAACACTTAAGCAGACCTTTCAAGCTGTGAGAAAAAACAAGCCATTGTTTTTTATTCTGGCTGCGTTTTTTATGAATGTGTTCTTTAACCTAGTTAATGGCATGTACATTTTCTTCTTTACCTACAACATGGGAGACGCGGGGTTAGTTTCGTTAATCGGCACAATCACTCTGGTAAGCGCGATTGCATGTTTAGCCACCCCAGTACTCACCAAGCGCTTCAAAAAACGCGACATCTTTATTGCACTTTGTGTCCTAGAAATTATTGCTCGAGTCGGCTTCTACTTTACTGGTTACGATAACCCAACTTTGGTGATGACTTGGTTAGCCGTGATTACCGGTATCTTTATGATGACTAACCCACTGATCTCAGCAATGATTGCGGATACCGTTGAGTATTCGTACTACCATAGCGGCAGACGTACAGCAGCGATCACTTTCTCTGGTCAGACATTTACCGGCAAACTATCGGTTGCGGTTGCGGGTGGTTTAACGGGGGTAATTTTAACAATGATTGGCTATGTGCCTAACTCAGAACAGTCTACTACCGCATTAGATGGAATGTTTTTCTGTGTCGCACTACTGCCTGCTCTTGGGGCATTGATTAGAATCTTTATTATGTCTCGCTACACATTTACTGAAGATCAGCACGCAATTTTACGTGAGAAGCTTCAAAGAGGTGAATTTGCTGAAGGTGTGGAAGTTGATGAGAGCAACACGCGACAAGCGTTAAGTTAAGTCTTTAATGGTAAGAGAAAAGCCCCAGCTTAATAGCTGGGGCTTTTTTATTTGGGTATAGGTGTATTTAGCGTTTTTCGACCGAATTACGACGCACTAGGGTTGGGCTAAAGATGATCGCTTGCTCTTCACTCGGCTCTGACTTAGCTAATTTCAGTGCCAGCTGCGCTGCACGTTCAGCCATCATTTCAATTGGATAACGAATTGTAGTCAGGCGAGGGTGAACATATCGGGCGATCAAGCCATCATCGAACCCCAACATCGACATTTGGTTTGGTACTTGGATACCGTTTTCATCGAGAACCGACAACGCTCCAGCAGCCATGTAATCGTTGTAAGCAACGATGGCGCTTAACTCTAACGACTTTGATAGCAGGTTAGTCATGGCTACTTCACCGCCGTCGCTGTTTGGCTCACTGTATTCGATATAGCTTTTGGGTAGTTTGATATCGTGATCGTTAAGTGCGGCTAAGTAACCTTCTACTCGCTCTTCGGCATCTTCAATGGAGTGGCTAGACGCAATGCAGGCGATCTTTGTATGACCGTGGCGAATCAAATACTCAGTGGCTAGGTATGCGCCTTTTTTGTTATCGAGCGAGATGCATCGATCGGCTAACTGAGGAATATGACGATTGATCAGGACAAGGCCTTTGACTTCTTTAGCGTAGCCAATCAGCTCTTCGTCGGATAGTGCCTTGGCGTGCACAACTAACGCGTCGCAGCGGTTATTGATCAATAGCTCTATGGCACGTCGCTCTTCTTCTGCGTTGTGGTAACCGTTTCCGACCAGTATGTGTTTATTATGCTGGTGGGCAACGGTATCTACTGCTTTCACTAAAGTGCCAAAGAAAGGGTCAGAGACATCACCGACTAATACACCCACTGTATTAGTACTTTGACTAACGAGGGCTTTGGCCGCTGCATTTGGTCGATAGCCGAGCTTGTTCATCGCTTGAGTGACAGACTCAATTGAGGACTTGCTCGCTTTTGGTGATTTATTAATGACTCGAGAAACCGTAGCGATAGAAACACCGGCTTCTTTTGCTACATCCTTGATTGTTGCCATGGTTGAACCTTTCCACTTTGTAATACCTGCATTAAACACTGGCAATGTAAATAACGCAATCAGTGGATGCTTTTACTTCATTAAATGCGGTCTTTACCACTTGTCATTGTTGAGAATCTTGATAGTGTAAACGTTGTCTTTTACTAAATTTTACTAAAGGTGGGTTTGATGGAAACTATCGCGTACGGAGATTTTGCAAAACTTGAAATCAGAGTGGGAAAAATCACGGAAGTGAAGCGTCACGATAATGCAGACAAGCTGTACATTGTACAGATTGATGTTGGCGAAAAGAGCTTACAAACTGTGACTAGCTTAGTGCCGTACTACACAGAAGAAGAGTTGATGGGTAAGCAGGTGGTTGTGCTGTGTAACCTTGCGAAAGCGAAAATGCGTGGTGAGACATCTGAGTGTATGCTGCTTTGTGCGGAAACGGATGATGAATCGGAAAGTGTATTGCTGACACCGGAGCGGGCGATGTCAGCAGGGGTTCGTATCGTTTAACTCGCCTATCGAACTGACGCAATCAGCGCATCGATTTGGCTATGGTGCGCTGCTTCTACACCAGCTAAGTTACCGTATTTAGGCTGCTCTCTATCGTTTTCCATTGGGAAGTGCCAGCCGATGGTATGGTCGACGAAATGCTTGGCAAAACTTTCCGACACTTCTAAACAACCCGCAAGTACGGTATCAACATAGCTTTGCATGATTGGACTCAGTGAGCATGGTGGTTCTGGCTGATCTTTGACATACACCCAAATGACGGCATCTGAGGCTAACTCGAAGTCCGAGTCGATTTGAGCGGCAGAGATTTGGATTCGGTGATAACCCCGTTCACGACGATCGAAATCAAGCAGAGCAGCGTCGTCGATCTCAAGTAAGACGCCATTAACCTGACCTTCGCCTTTATTAACAACCAAAGGAGAAAGGATGTAACTGTCGTCGATCTTTCCCCAATACCGAATTAGGCCATGCGCAACGACGGGATAAGTTCGCCCTGTTTGACCTGTCAGTTTCCTTGATGCAGAGTTCATAAGACTGCCGTAGCCGAAAATATACATTACTACCTCCTTGCTGCTGAAACTTTACGCTATCACTTCTTCGGCTCTACAGCTACGACGTTTCTGTAATAAATTATCCCTTTCGTGTCTATATGACATGACTTTTGTGTGTCATATAGACACCATGAGATTCTCAAATCATTGATAATAAATGACTAAATATGTGGAATGAAAAATGCAATGTTAAGCGTGTTATGACGACATTAGTGGTCAACTAATAGATACTCGTGCTTTGTCGGGAAGCCGTTTAGGAGTTAACTTGCTCAATATTACAGATAAAAAAGTGGAAGAAGCGATACCAGCTTATCTACGTCTTGGTTTTCGTCCGTTCTTTTTCCTAGGTGGCTGCTATGCAGTGCTGGCGATTGCCTTGTGGGTTTGGATGTTCCAAACCGGACAACCACCCCAATTACAAGTGCCTGCATTATGGTGGCACGTGCATGAAATGTTGTTTGGCTTTGCGATGGCGATTGTGGTCGGTTTTGTGTTAACCGCGGTACAAAATTGGACAGGTATTAATGGTACCAAACATCATCGGTTAGCTGTGCTGGTGGTGTTATGGATCGCACCGCGAATTCTGTTATGGACACCAACGCCACTTTGGCTCATCTCAAGTATTGAAGCGCTGTTTCTCGCGTTCACTGCTTATGAAGTTGCTACTAGAGTTGTGAAATCGAAAGGTTGGAGAAATTTATTCTTTGTGCCTTTGTTTGTATTAGCGATCGTGGCGAACTTTGCCAGCTACGCAACGATAAAGGGAATGCCTCCTTTTCCGGCGTCTGCAGTTTGGCAAGCGATGTTGTGGTGGTTCACCTTGCTGTTGTCTGTAATGGGCGGGCGAGTGATTCCATTCTTCACCGCAAGGCGTTTTAATTTTGAAAAAGCTCAGCCATTAATCTGGCTGGAATGGGCGGCAAATCTGCCATTAGTTGGCTTGTTTATCATTAGCTTCTTTCCTATGACTTTTGCCCAAATTGGCCAACCATTAATGGTGTTTGCGGGTGTTGCTCAGTTGGCCCGCTTTTACCGCTGGCAACCGTGGCGCACGCTAAGTGAGCCTTTGGTGTGGTCTTTACATGCGGCGTACGCGTGTTTGCCTATTAGCTTGTTGCTACGAGGTTTATTGCAGAACCCATTTGCGAATCACAACTTGATTCACTTATTTGCCATTGGCGCGTTGGGAGGGCTCATTTTAGCCATGATTGCGCGTGTCACTATGGGGCATACTGGTCGAGCAATCTATGAAGGCCCTAACATGAGCGTAGGATTTGCTGCACTGATTTTGGCGGCGCTAGTTCGTAGCCTAGGTGTGACTTTCTTCCCGCAACATATGATGTTGATGGTCGATATTAGTGGCGCTTTATGGATATTGGCATTTGCTATGTATCTGAAGCTGTTTGGAAAAATGCTGCTAACCCCAAGAGTGGATGGCCATCCAGGCTAAAGCTAGTAGGGCATAAATAGACTAAAAAAGGCTTGGACCTACTTCATTGCAAAGTGACCAAGCCTTTTTCGTTTTGTATTGGTTAGCTTTCTAATTCAACTAACCGCTTAATCAACCCACTTTGTCGACATCAGCCAAGCTCACGACCTTTTCCGCCAGTGACTGTTTCATATAGTCGGCTACCGCTTGCTGTTCTTCTTTGGTTAAGTAGAGGCCAAGCTTACTACGGCGCCACAAAATGTCTTCAGCATCGACTGCAAACTCGTGATTGATCATATAGTCGATCTCAAGTTGATACACGCCGTGTGCACTTTGAGAAAACTCAGTACCCATATCCGCGATGCTCGTTTTACCTTCAAGCAGTTTCCACGTATAGCTACCAAATTGAGTCACGTAGCGAAGCAGCAACTCAGTCGGTAACCAGCTGTATTTAGCTTGAATGGTTTCAGCTAGTTGTTCGCGGCTACAGCTAAAGTTACCACCTGGTAGCGCTTGATTCGCTGTCCATGGACTACCCATGCTCGATAGGTAAGGCTGCAGTTTTTTCAGCGCAGCTTCGCCTAGTTTGCGATAAGTGGTAAGTTTGCCACCAAACACAGATAGCAGTGGAGCTTGGTCGAGTTCTGCATCCAGCTCTAGCGTGTAGTCACGTGTGATAGCTTGTGGAGAATCAGACTCATCGTCACATAATGGGCGAACGCCACTGTATGTCCAAACCACGTCTTCACGGCTCAATTGCTTAACAAAGTGTTGGTTTACGATATCAACTAGGTAGTCGACTTCGTCATCAGAAATCGCAACTTCGCGAGGATCGCCTTTGTACTCAACATCCGTTGTACCGATGATCGAGAACTTATCTAGATAAGGGATCATGAATACGATTCGGTTATCTTTGTTCTGCAAAATGTACGCTTGTGGTTCATCGTGAATACGTGGCACGACGATGTGAGAGCCTTTGATTAAGCGGATATTACGTGGTGAATCTTGTTCTAATCCGTCGTCAAAGAACTGTTTAACCCATGGGCCAGCTGCATTGACCAACGCTTTCGCTTTACGCTCGAATCTCTGATCTGTTGTGACATCGTGGATCGTGACGTGCCAAATGCCATTTTCGCGCTGCGCTTTTTCTACGCGGCAGTAATTGCGGATTTCTGCGTTGTTCTCTTTCGCAGCCAGCACATTGAGCAGTACCAAACGTGCATCATCTACCCAGCAATCAGAGTATTCGAATCCTTTTTTCATTTCTGGCTTGAGTAGGCCAGATTTCGCCAGATCAACCGAAGTACTGGCTGGTAGGGTAGTACGCTTACCTAGGTTATCGTAAAGGAATAGGCCACAACGAATCATCCACGCTGGGCGCAAAAATGGGCGATGAGGTAAACGGAAACGCATTGGTCTTGCCACATGCGGTGCTTTTCTTAGCAATACTTCGCGCTCGGCCAGTGCTTCTGAAACCAAACGAAACTCGTAGTGCTCTAGGTAGCGTAAGCCACCGTGAATAAGTTTAGAGCTGGCAGATGAAGTGGCAGAAGCGAAATCACTGGCTTCATATAAACCGACAGAAAGTCCACGACCTGCAGCGTCTGCTGCGATACCTGCGCCATTAATGCCACCACCGATGACGATCAAGTCCAATGTTTCAGACGTATTCGATGCAGTAGCACTGTGTTGGATACTCATAAATTTGACCTCTTGGTGAGCGAACGAGCATTTTAGAACATAAAACAATCGTAACTCAGCTTTCGTTTTGGATCATCCTTTATTTTCGTTTATGAGCGTTTTGTGTGATTTGAACATAAAAAAAACCTCTAGTTTGTAACTAGAGGTTTCGAATGAAGGGTGTTTGACCGTTATTCTTAAGCGTTGTTATGGACGACTTCAAGAGGAATAGAGTGCTCTTGAAGAATTTCCTGGATTTCGCTTGGTGGTTGTTTATCGGTAAACAGCATGTGAATTTGAGAAATGTTGCCCAGTTTGACCATCGCATTACGGCCGAACTTAGTGTGGTCCACGGCTAGGTAGACACTTCGGCTGTTGTCGATAATCGCTTGTTTCACTCGAACTTCGTGGTAATCGAAATCAAGTAATGAACCATCAAAGTCGATACCGCTGATACCTAAAATACCGAAATCTAAGCGAAATTGTTTAACGAAGTCGAGTGTGGCTTCACCAACAATGCCGCCGTCGCGGTTGCGCACTTCACCACCTGCCAAGATAACCTTGAACTCCGGGTTAGGTAGTAAGATGGTGGCAACGTTAATGTTGTTGGTGACGACTCGAAGCTGCTTGTGGTTTTTATTGAGCGCGCGAGCGACCGCTTCTGGTGTTGTGCCGATATCGATAAATAGCGTAGCACCGTCTGGGATGTGTTTAACAAGCTCCTCGGCAACGACGTCTTTTTCATTGAAGTTCATAGACTTACGAGTCGAGTAGCTGGTGTTTTCCGAACTCAATGGAATCGTGGCACCACCGTGATAACGGCGAATTTTGTTGTCATCGGCAAGTTCATTAAGATCACGTCGGATGGTTTGTGGGCTGACATTGAATTTTTCTACCAGCTCTTCCGTGCTGACATAGCCCTGCTTTTGAACCAGCTCAATGATTTGCTGGTGTCTTGGTATTTGTTTCACTCATTACTCCCTGATCGAGGCGAAACTTCAGCGAAGTCGGTTTCGAAACCATGAATTGTCGAATAAATGGATTCAAAATCTGTTTCTAAAAAGCGCGCTCGATAATTTTACTGCCGCTATTGTGCTCGAATTAGCGCATGCTGAGAAGAGTAACTCATAAGGAATAAGGTCTGAGACGCAAAAAGGGCGCAATTATGCGCCCTTTAGTTCATATATTAAGGAAGATTAATCTTCGTCGTTGTGCATCTCTGCCCACGTTTGTGCACATTTCACCGCACGCTTCCAACCTTTGTAACGACGGTTTCGTTTTTCTTCGTCGTGGTGAGGAGCGAAAGTGCGATCAAGTACCGCTTTGCCTTGCAGCTCATCGATATTGTTCCAGTAACCAACAGCTAAACCAGCAAGGTATGCCGCACCTAGTGCAGTGACTTCTGTCACTTCAGGGCGGTGAACTTCGGTATCAAGTACGTCTGATTGGAACTGCATTAGGAAGTTGTTTGCTACCGCGCCACCGTCGACACGTAGGTTCGCAAGCTTGATACCTGAGTCGGCTTGCATTGCGTCTAGTACGTCACGAGTTTGGTAAGCAATCCCTTCCAGAGTTGCGCGGATGATATGGTTAGAGTTCACACCACGAGTTAAACCAACAATCGTGCCGCGAGCGTAAGCATCCCAGTATGGTGCGCCCAAACCTGTGAAGGCTGGTACCACATAAACGCCATTCGAAGAGTCGACTTTGGTTGCGAAGTATTCTGAATCTTTTGCATCGGCAAGAAGTTTCATTTCATCGCGTAGCCATTGAATTGATGCGCCGCCCATGAACACAGCGCCTTCAAGAGCGTAAGCGGGCTCGCCTTTCGGGCCACAGGCTAGGGTTGTTAGTAGACCATTTTTCGATGTTACTTTTTCCTGGCCTGTGTTCATCAGTAGGAAACAGCCCGTTCCGTAGGTGTTTTTCGCTTGACCCGCTTCGACACACATTTGACCGTAAAGTGCGGCTTGTTGGTCACCTGCAATACCGGCGATAGGAATACGAGTACCGCCTTTACCACCAATGTTCGTTTGACCATAGACTTCTGAAGAACGTTTCACTTCTGGCATCATTGACGCAGGGATACCTAGCTCGTCGAGCATTTTTTGGTCCCAGCAAAGGTCGTTAATATTGAACAGCATAGTACGAGATGCGTTGGTGTAATCTGTTACGTGTGCACGGCCTTGAGTCATCTTCCAAACTAGCCAAGTATCTACCGTACCAAACAATAGCTTGCCGGCTTCAGCGTCTTCACGTGCACCTTCAACGTTATCCAGAATCCACTTCACTTTTGTGCCAGAGAAGTAAGGGTCAAGCACTAGGCCAGTGTTGTCTCGAACGTAGTCTTCAAGGCCACGTTGCTTTAGGTCTTCACAGATATCTGCAGTACGGCGACATTGCCATACGATTGCATTGTAAACCGGCTTACCCGTTTCTTTGTTCCATACAACAGTGGTTTCACGTTGGTTAGTGATACCAATGGCGGCTAGTTGGTCGCTGCGGATACCGGATTTACCAAGTGCCTCAACTAGAGTCGAGCTTTGAGTTGCCCAGATTTCTAGTGGATCGTGTTCAACCCAGCCTGCTTTAGGATAAATTTGTGTGAATTCACGTTGCGCTACGCTAACGATGTTCGCATCGTGGTCTAGGATTACGGCGCGAGAGCTTGTTGTGCCTTGGTCTAGGGCGACAATGTATTTTTGCTCGGTCATGGTAAGAATCCTTTTTGTTTCGTTATTACTATTTTAGTTAATACAGGGTTGAAAGGTTAAGCGCGAGCTTCTTGAGCGTCGTCTTCTTGGTCGCATTGATTTGGAATCGTGCAACCTTGGCCTTGTTGCGGTAAGTAGGCCGCGATGGCTTTAGGGTATAACCAGCCACCAAAACATGCGCCAGCAATAGGTGCAAGAATAGGTACGATAAAGTAAGGGATGTCCCTAGCACCTGTAAGTGCGTACTCCCAGCCGGCAAAGTAAGCGAATAATTTAGGTCCGAAGTCACGTGCTGGGTTCATCGCAAAGCCTGTCAGTGGGCCAAGAGAACCACCGATGACAGCAATAAGAATACCAATAAGCAATGGGTTCATTGCGCCGCGTGAAGCGCCATTATTTTCATCGCCCAAGGCTAAAATAACAAACATCAGTACAGCAGTAATCACGAATTCTACTGCAAAAGCGCCGAAGAAAGAGAGAGGCGTGTGGGTAGGTAGAGAAGATACCCGCTGTTGCTAGCGCATCTTGGCTGCTACGGGCGAAGTTATGTGCGATCTCGTAATCAGTGAAAAGGTTGCTGTAAAGGGCGTATACGAGCGCCGCCGAACAAAACGCACCAAGTAGCTGCGCGATAATGTAAGGAATTACTTTCGCTTTATCGAAACCGTGGAATGCGGCTAATGCAATGGTGACTGCTGGGTTGATGTGTGCTCCCGATACACCCGCCGTACAGTAAATAGCAATGGCAACGCCAAAGCCCCACATAATGCTGATTTCCCATTGCCCAAATGTTGCTCCAGTTAACACTAAAGCTGCCACGCAGCCAACGCCGAAAAAGATGAGAAGCCCGGTACCGATAAACTCGGCTAAGCATTCACCTAGAAGTGTAGGTTGTTTGTTCGTGTTCATTTTAAATAGTCCTTTGTCGTTTGTGCTTATCTAGCACGGTGATATTGTGCATATCTAAACGATATCGAAAACAAACGAACATTAAAAATGAGCGTTTGAGCATAAAAATGTTAATTAAACGCGCTTTGATTGTTAAATAACGCATCTTTTAGAACAAAAGTGAACTTTATTTGAGCGTCTATGTTCGAAGGGGAAATAGAAGAGGGGGCTAAATTAACCTTGAACCGGATATTGTTCAACTGGTATGACAAGTTTGAGGCGCGAAGTGTGAAGGGGGTTATCTATTGATGAAGAAGTGGACATACGGTATCGCAGGCATAAAAAAGGGCTGGCGAGATACGCCAACCCTAAATGTTCATTTGGTTAACAACCTGTTTAGTTGTTGCTGTGAAGTTCGCTGTTCAGCTCTACTGCACTCTTGTTAGCTAGACACTCAATCTGACCAGTTACAGAGTTACGACGGAACAGAAGATCGGATACGCCTGCTAGGTCGCGCGCTTTAACCACTTCTACTTCGTTACCTGAAGAATCAAGCATGCGAACCTTCGCACCTGCAGTCACATAAAGACCAGATTCAACAGTACAACGATCGCCTAGAGGGAAGCCAAGGCCTGCGTTTGCACCGAGTAGTGAGTTCTCGCCAATAGATACTACAACAGTACCACCGCCAGAAAGTGTACCCATGATAGAAGCACCACCACCAATGTCTGAACCGTCACCGACAACGACACCTGCAGAAATACGGCCTTCAACCATGCTTACGCCGGTTGTACCTGCGTTGAAGTTGATGAAACCTTCGTGCATAACTGTTGTACCTTCGCCCACGTGAGCACCAAGACGTACACGAGAAGTATCAGCAATACGAATACCCGCTGGTACCACGTAATCCACCATTTTAGGGAACTTGTCTACGCAGTCTACGCTCAGTGCACGGCCAGCTAGGCGAGCTTCAATTTGACGATCAGCCAACTCAGGAAGATCGATTGGGCCTTCGTTAGTCCATGCAATGTTGTGTAGTAGGCCAAAGATACCATCAAGTACCGTACCGTGAGGCTTCACTAGACGATTAGAGATAAGCTGTAGTTTAAGGAAACCTTCTGCTACAGAAGCTGGCTTCTCGTCCGTCGCTAGAATAACCAGTACAAGTGGCTGCTCTGAAGACGCTGCTTTTTGAGCGAATGATGCGTTTGCAGCATCGCCATTAGCTTCAAATGCTGCCGCTAGGTCAGCACTTTGAGCTGCAGAGATCTCGATAGCTTGGTTGCCTTGCTCGTAACCACTCACTTCTTTCAGTGCTGCGATAAGTGCATCGCTAGGGTTTAGAACTGGGTTAGGGAAGAATGCTTCAATGATTTTCCCATCACGGTTTTTGGTTGCCGTACCGAAGGCTGCTGAAAAATAAGCCATGTTAAATCTCCATGTTTAAATTGCTTTAATGGACAGCTCATTGCCGTCACATGATAAATCTTTGCGATGAGGACATCATAAAGAGAGCCCCCTGTTTATGAAAGGGGGCACGACAAGAAAGTCTGTAAACCGATACGGTTTGTCTCTTTAGAGATATGTTTGTCTGTTAAGAAATGTTGCTGTGTGGAAGTGCTGAGCCAGTTAGTTCACTCGCTGCATTAGATAAACAGCGCCTTGTAGGCTTGTTCAATTCCCTCTATGAGCATCTGCATGCCGATGACGGCAAGGATCAATCCCATCATTCGAGTAATCACGTTCAGAGCGCTTGGGCCAACCGCTTTGACAAAGCGCTCCCCAAACACGAATAGGAAATAGGTCAACGCACACAATAAGCCAAAAGCAACGATGGTGATAATAGTTTCATAGAAACCGCTGGTAGTGGCGAAGTTCATCGCTGTAGCAATCGTGCCAGGCCCAGCCAGTATCGGCATGGCCAAGGGAGATACAGCAACACTTAGCGCCGCATCTTTTTGCGCATCCGAATTCGCTTTCTCTTTAGTTTTTCCATGGGTAGAGTCACCTTGCAGCATATGAAAGCCAATGAGAAAGACCAAGATTCCTCCGGTAATGCGCAGTGCATAAAGCGTAATCCCGAATAGGTCGAAGATGACTTTTCCCGATATAGCAAAGGTGGCAACAATGAAGAAGGCAATAAGTACCGAACGAAATGCGACGGATTTTACCGTATCTCGGTCATTGCCATTGGTGAGACCAAGAAAAATAGGCGTGTTAGCGATAGGATTCATTATCGCAAAGAAGCCCATAAAAACGGTAATGGTATGAATGATTAGCTCTTTCATATTATTCCTTTAATAAAGATAGAGATAACTTAGATACTACTGTAAGAGTGAGCAGAAAACAGCCAGTTTATATTCGTACGAATAAACGACGACAAACACTCTAAGCAGCGGTTGTTTGCAACGGGGAATACAAAAAGCCCGAAGCAGTGCTTCGGGCTTTGATATAAGACTTTACTTAAAACTGATTGGCGTGCGCTTTGCGCTATAGCTTATGCTTTATGTTCTCTTTATAGAGAGTTCCAACCATTACTTACCTATTGAGCTAAGGTAAGTTTAAGCAGAGATTACTTGCTTAGGTCTTCTGCGTGCTCAGATAGGAACGCTGCAACACCTTTTGGAGATGCGTCCATACCAGCTTTACCTTCTTCCCACTGTGCAGGACAAACTTCACCGTTCTTCTCGTGGAAGTTTAGTGCGTCTACCATGCGTAGCATTTCGTCGATGTTACGGCCTAGTGGAAGGTCGTTAACTACTTGGTGACGAACAACACCTTCAGCGTCGATTAGGAAAGAACCACGGAAAGCAACGCCTGCTTCTGGGTGCTCAACGTCGTATGCTTTACAGATTTCGTGCTTAACGTCAGCAACTAGTGGGTACTTAACTTGACCGATACCGCCATCTTCGATAGCAGTGTTACGCCATGCGTTGTGAGAGAATTGAGAATCGATAGAAACACCGATTACTTCAACGCCTTTAGCTTGGAAATCAGCTAGACGGTTGTCGAATGCGATTAGCTCAGATGGGCAAACGAAAGTGAAGTCTAGTGGGTAGAAGAAAACAACCGCTTTCTTACCTTTAGTGAATTCTGCGAAGTTGAAGTTATCAACGATTTCACCGTTACCTAGAACTGCTGCAGCAGTAAAGTCAGGGGCTTGACGACCTACTAGTACCATTTTTTTGCTCCTAAAAAGTATGGTTAGTTCCAAACCAGACGATTGTGTCTTGGTTTAGTCCGTGTTTATTCGCGACAAACTATAGTACAGGTTGTAGTATAGAAAAAAGCGAAATAAATAGATTAAGTTAATCGAAAAAAGCGATAAGACTAAATCTATTATAGAGATCAATTTTTCCCAGTGAATTATCAATAGAATTATGAATAAATGGCCAAGTTTGAAGCAGTTACATTACTTAGTCACGCTTCACGAAACCCGCCACTTTGGCGACGCCGCCGATAAGTGTTTTGTTAGCCAATCTACTTTGAGTAAAGGTATCCAAAACCTTGAAGAGCTGATTGGTTGTCCTTTATATGAAAAGAAAGATAAAAAAAGCCCATTAGTATTTACCCAAGCGGGAGAACTGGTGGTGCAGCAAGGCCGAGAGTTATTGGCGAAAGGGCAAGATCTGGTCGAGTTGGGTAATCTATGCCAAGGCGACAAAATGCAAGGCCAGCTTAAAGTGGGCTGTATTCCAACGATAGCGCCATTTTTGTTGTGTGACTTTGTTCAAGAGGCCAATGCGCGATTTCCCCAGCTTAACTTGCTACTAAGAGAAGACACGACCACCAACCTATTAGAGGCGTTGCGCCATGGTGAATTAGATGTACTGATTTTGGCGCTTCCTGTCGAAATCGACGGAATGCAAAGTAAGGTGGTTGGACAGGACCCGTTTCGGATGGTGATTAGCCGTAATCAAGCGGATGGGATTCGTGTGCCAATTAAATACGATGACTTACCCGATGAGTCAGTATTCCTATTAGAAAAAGAGCACTGTCTTACAGAACATGCGGTATCAGCCTGTAAATTAACGGAAAGAGAAAAGATCAATCCATTTACTGCAACTAGCTTGCACACGCTCGTGCAGATGGTTGCGAATGGGCTGGGGACTACGTTTATTCCTCAAATGGCGATTGATCATGGATTACTGGACAACCAAAACTTGGTCGTTATCGATCCCCCTGGCCAACAAGCTTATCGTGATATTGGCTTGGTTTGGCGCCCGAGTTCTTCACGAGTGAACACTTTCAACCAATTAGCTGATGTTGTCTCGGAGCTACTATAGAGTTTGGTCGTAGCCACTTTTATTTGGTTTTTACCCTAAAAAGCACACTGTAATTGGTGTGCTTTTTAGCATTTTATTCTGTCAGTTAACTTTAACTTGTAAAATTTCACAAGTAATCTTGATTGAAGGTTTCATTAAATTGTGAAATTTCACAATGTAAATTTTACATATTTGAGTAAAGCAGTTGTTTAAATATGCATACTCATCACTATGCCCAACTCGGTGGCATATAGCTTTCCCTTCTATTTTTTATTTCATACATTCGTTTGAAACGGTTTTACTAGTCCAATTTTACTGTAATTTTATTACGTAACTACTTACATTTCTAGGGCTAAAATCAAGCACTTGTTTCAAACGGAATAAAACTTCGAATTTAACCTTTTGTTAACTTTAGGTCTTTTACTCTAATGGATGTTGGTATAAGTTAAATAAAGGTTCTGTAAGACTTATGTCTAGTTCCGACAGTCTTGAAAAACCTTCTCTACTAAGTGAAGGTATAGACAACAAACAACAAGAAATGCTCAAAGCGCACTGATAACAGAAAATGTAAATTGTAGTTTTATAGTTACAAATGTGTTTTTGAGAGGTTTTAGGATAGGTCTAAGGATAGATAGTTATGCTTGCTCCAGTTTCAGAAAACACACAAGAGAAAAGAACAATAACAGCCGAAGCCCAAGAAGGCATGCTTGAGGTTGCTGGTACCCTTTCGCCAGAACACCAAGCTATTTTCCCTGTTGAAGCCCAAACCCTTTTGTCTCTGCTGTGTGAGAAGTTTGCCGATAGAGTCGATGACTTGTTGATGGCTCGTGAAGCCCGACAGGAAAAAATCGATCAGGGTGAACTGCCTGATTTCCTAGAGGATACGCAAGATATCCGCGAAGGAAGCTGGAAAATCCTAGGTATTCCAAAGGATCTGCAAGACCGCCGAGTAGAAATCACTGGTCCGACAGACCGTAAAATGGTGATTAATGCGTTGAACGCGAACGTAAAAGTGTTCATGGCGGACTTCGAAGATTCGATGGCACCGGCTTGGGGTAAAGTATTGGATGGTCAGATTAACTTGCGTGATGCGGTGAATGGCACCATCAGTTACACCAACCCTAGCAATGGCAAGCACTATCAATTGACTGAAGACCCAGCGGTATTGATTTGTCGTGTGCGTGGTCTGCACTTGAAAGAGAAGCATGTACTTTTCAACGGCAAAATCATCCCTGGCGCTCTTTTTGACTTCGCGCTTTATTTCTATAACAACCACAAAGCGCTGTTGGCTAAAGGGAGCGGTCCTTACTTTTATGTCCCTAAACTACAGTCTCATACTGAGGCTAAGTGGTGGAGCGATGTATTCCATTTCACTGAGGAATACTTCGGTTTAGATACGGGAACGATCAAGGCGACGGTTCTGATAGAAACGCTTCCAGCAGTGTTCGAAATGAATGAAATCTTGTTCGCGCTAAAAGAGCATATTGTCGGCCTGAACTGTGGCCGCTGGGATTACATTTTTAGCTATATCAAAACGCTGAAGAGTCACCCTGAACGCGTGCTGCCAGACAGACAGGCAGTGACCATGGAAAAGCCGTTCCTTAATGCATATTCACGTTTACTTGTAAGAACGTGTCACCAGAGAGGGGCATTTGCGATGGGAGGTATGGCCGCCTTTATCCCAGCAAAAGACCCTCAGGTGAATCAGCAAGTGCTCGATAAGATCCGCAATGATAAATCATTGGAAGCGAACAACGGACATGATGGTACTTGGGTTGCTCACCCTGGGTTGGCAGATACCGCGCTTGAAGTGTTCGACAACACCTTTGGCGAGCGTATAAACCAACTGGACATATCGCGCAGTGAAGATGCACCGATCACTGCAGAGCAACTCTTGGCCCCTTGTGAAGGGGAGCGAACTGAACAAGGTATGCGCCATAACATTCGTGTTGCGCTGCAATACATTGAAGCGTGGATCTCTGGAAATGGCTGTGTACCGATTTACGGCATGATGGAAGACGCAGCGACTGCTGAAATATCGCGAGCTTCAATCTGGCAATGGATTAAACACAATAAGTCACTCGATAACGGCCAAGTTGTCACCAAAGACTTGTTTGAGCAATACCTTGAAGAAGAGATCCAAGTCGTTAAGCAAGAAATCGGTGAAGAGCGATTCAACAGCGGGCGTTTTGATGAAGCCGCTAAATTGATGGCGAAACTCACCACCAGTGACGAGCTGACTAATTTCTTAACCATTCCAGGTTATGACTACTTGGACTAACAGATTTTGAGTAATACCGATTAATCCTGATTAATCAACGAACAACATTAATAACCAATAACGTGAAATCAGTTTTCGAATGCAGAGAGAGATGTACTGCTGAGGAAATGGAAGACCATCGCACCCGTCGTTGACCAGAGAGTTGACACGCCGTGCACCAAAATGAGGGATAGACCATGACATTAACTCGCCGCCAACAAATAGAAGCTTTGGAAAAAGACTGGGCAACTAACCCACGTTGGAAAAACGTAAAACGTACTTACACTGCAGAAGAAGTAGTAGAACTTCGCGGTTCAATGGTACCGGCTAACACTATCGCGCAACGCGGTGCTGACAAGCTATGGTCATTGGTCAATGGTTCTTCTAAGAAAGGCTATGTGAATTGTTTGGGCGCACTGACTGGTGGCCAAGCAGTACAACAAGCGAAAGCCGGTATTGAAGCGATTTATCTATCGGGTTGGCAGGTTGCAGCGGATAACAACACTGCATCTACCATGTACCCAGACCAATCACTATACCCAGTAGACTCAGTACCTGCGGTAGTGAAGCGCATCAATAATTCGTTCCGCCGCGCAGACCAGATTCAATGGGCTGGTGGCAAGACACCGGAAGACGAAGGCGGTATTGATTACTTCCTACCAATCGTTGCAGATGCTGAAGCTGGCTTTGGTGGTGTACTGAACGCTTATGAATTAATGAAGAACATGATCGAGTCTGGTGCTGCGGGTGTTCACTTTGAAGATCAACTTGCGTCAGTGAAAAAATGTGGTCACATGGGCGGTAAGGTACTTGTTCCAACTCAAGAAGCGGTGCAAAAGCTGGTTGCAGCTCGTCTAGCTGCTGATGTGTCAGGAACCACAACGTTAGTTATTGCACGTACCGATGCTAACGCTGCAGACCTGCTTACTTCAGATTGCGACCCTTACGATCGTGACTTTATCGAAGGCGAGCGTACGGCAGAAGGCTTCTACCGAGTGAAAGCGGGTATCGACCAAGCAATTTCTCGCGGTTTGGCTTACGCACCATATGCCGACCTTATTTGGTGTGAAACCGCGACACCTTGTCTAGAAGAAGCGCGTAAGTTTGCAGAAGCGATTCATGCAGAATACCCAGACCAGCTATTAGCTTATAACTGTTCGCCATCGTTCAACTGGGAGAAAAACCTAGACTCTGAAACGATTGCTAAGTTCCAGCAAGAGCTTGCGGACATGGGTTACAAATACCAGTTCATTACGTTGGCGGGTATTCACAACATGTGGTTCAACATGTTTGAACTGGCACACGCTTATGCGCAGGGTGAAGGTATGCGTCACTACGTTGAGAAAGTTCAGCGTCCAGAGTTTGAAGCTGCAGAGAAAGGCTACACGTTTGTAGCGCACCAACAAGAAGTGGGTACAGGCTACTTCGACCGAATGACGAACACCATTCAAGGTGGTAATTCATCGGTAACAGCATTAACGGGCTCTACTGAAGAAGACCAATTCTAAGTTGGGCTAGTTGACCCCTACGAATAATAAAAACTGCGACACTTTTTGAGCGGCTTCGGCCGCTCTTTTTTTAATCTTCGAGTTCAAGTTCTTCTGGTTCTGAATCTTCTTGCAGTTCTAGCAGGTTAATGGCGATAGAAACAAAATCGCTGTCGGTAATAATGCCAACCAACTCTCCTTTATCTACCACAGGCAAACAGCCGACTTTATGTTTTTGCATGTACTTAGCACTTTCTTTTAATCCCGCAAAAGGCGAAGCGGTCATAATGCTGGTGTGCATGACATCATTCAGTGGTGTGGCGAGTGTGTAGGAGTTTTCGGAAGGAAGTTTTTGCAAGCTAGATTCTTGCGCTGAGAGAATATCTCTTTGAGTAATGATACCAAGCAGTTGCCTGTCTGCATCTACGACTGGGATATGGCGAATGTCGAGCGCTTCCATCATGTGTTTGGCATCGGCGAGGGTATGAGAACGTAACAAGGTATGAGGGTTACGCGTCATCATGTCTTCAACCTTGATCATAGCAGCCTCCTGAGTGTTCTTATTGGTATATAACAAGCTATGTGGGTATGAATTAAATATAGTTTCTTTCCCTATGCTTAACTGGGAGCTAGTTCGTTTTTGTTGTAATTACCTTAAAAAAAGTGTGGCGAAATATGTCGTCAGAAAATGCTGTTTTTGAGGCGACTCAATACCTGCCTGTAGCACATGCAGATTTACAATATTTGACATCACAATCCTTGCTATTCAAGCAGGGAAACCTATACTAGTCGGCTGCGAAAAACTCGTCGTCTGTTTGTGACAGAATCAGTTCGACTCATCACGACATTTAGAAACCACGACAAAAGATTAGTACCATGCAAGTATCCGATTTCCACTTTGATTTACCTGATGAGCTGATTGCTCGTTACCCTCAACCAGAGCGTACTTCTAGCCGTTTATTGCAGTTAGATGGCAACAGTGGTGAGCTAAGCGATGGCACATTTACTGATGTATTGGACCAAGTCCAACCGGGTGATCTGGTGGTATTCAACAACACGCGCGTTATTCCTGCGCGTATGTTTGGCCGTAAAGAATCGGGCGGTAAACTTGAGGTTCTGGTTGAACGTGTATTGGACGAGAAAAGTATTCTTGCTCATGTTCGCTGCTCTAAGTCACCAAAGCCAGGCTCAACCATTTTTATTGGTGAAAACGACGAGTACTCGGCACAGATGGTGGCACGTCATGACGCGCTGTTTGAGCTTAAGTTTAATGCTGAGCAAAATGTCCTAGCGGTTCTTGAAGAAATTGGCCACATGCCGCTTCCACCTTACATCGACCGACCAGATGAAGACTCCGACAAAGAGCGCTACCAAACCGTCTATAATGAAAAGCCGGGAGCAGTTGCAGCGCCAACAGCAGGGTTACATTTCGATGAAGCTTTGATTGAAAAAATTAAAGCAAAAGGGGTGGAGCTTGCGTATGTGACTTTACACGTAGGTGCGGGTACATTTCAGCCAGTCAAAGTAGACAATATTAACGATCACCACATGCATGCGGAATATGTAGAAGTTCCACAAGAGGTGGTGGATGCGATCAAAGCAGCCAAGCAGCGCGGCGGTCGTATTGTCGCGGTGGGCACAACATCGGTACGCTCACTAGAAAGTGCTGCTCAAGATGCATTGAAGAAAGGCACTGAGTTGGTCCCGTTCTTTGGTGATACAGAAATCTTTATCTACCCAGGTTACGAATATCAGTTAGTGGACTGCTTAATCACTAACTTCCACCTGCCAGAATCGACACTGATTATGTTAGTGAGTGCGTTTGCAGGTTACGAAAATACGATGAACGCCTATAAGCACGCAGTAGAGAACAAGTACCGCTTTTTCTCGTATGGCGATTCAATGTTCATCAACAAAAAAACTGAATAGCTGTATCTTACGCTTCAATAGCTGCATTAACCGAGCTTTTGATGCGTAACATATTAAGCTAATAAGTTTTTAAAATTAATAATTTACGAGTGCTAGCAGTACGCTAGGAATATCAATGGCAAGACTATTGTGTTCTCGCAGGGATAAGCGACCGCTCCTTAAGTAGGGGATACTCCCCTAAATGAATCGTCAGACTGTTTCTCTGGCATATTGGAGGCTTCGTGAAGTTAAAGTACGAACTTAAAAAGACAAATGGTAATGCACGTCGTGGTCAACTAACGTTTGAACGCGGAACAGTGCAAACGCCAGCATTCATGCCTGTAGGTACCTACGGTACGGTTAAAGGTATGACACCGGAAGAAGTAAAAGGCACGGGTGCTGAGATTCTTCTAGGTAACACATTCCACCTATGGCTACGCCCTGGTCAGGAAGTGATGAAGATGCACGGTGACTTGCATGATTTCATGAACTGGCATGGACCAATCCTAACTGATTCGGGCGGTTTCCAAGTATTCAGCTTAGGCGCAATGCGCAAAATCACTGAAGAAGGGGTTCACTTCCGCAACCCAGTAAACGGTGACAAGATTTTCATGGACGCAGAGAAGTCGATGGAAATTCAAAAAGATTTAGGTTCTGACATCGTAATGATCTTCGACGAGTGTACGCCTTACCCGGCGACGCACGACGAAGCGAAAAAGTCGATGGAGATGTCTCTCCGTTGGGCTCAACGTTCGCGCGACCATTTTGACAAGCTAGACAACGAGAACAACCTGTTTGGTATTGTTCAAGGTGGTGTATACGAAGACCTACGTGATGTATCCGTTAAAGGTCTGACTGATATCGGCTTTGATGGATACGCAGTTGGTGGTTTGGCTGTAGGCGAACCAAAAGAAGACATGCACCGCATCCTTGAACACACGTGTCCGCAACTACCTGAAGATAAGCCTCGTTACCTAATGGGTGTTGGTAAACCTGAAGACTTGGTTGAAGGCGTTCGTCGTGGTATCGACATGTTCGACTGTGTGATGCCAACGCGTAACGCACGTAATGGTCACCTATTTGTGACTGGTGGTGTGATCAAGATCCGTAATGCGAAACATAAAACAGATACAACGCCACTCGATCCGCATTGTGACTGTTACACTTGTCAGAACTATTCTAAGTCGTACTTACACCACTTAGACCGTTGTAATGAAATCTTGGGTGCGCGTCTTAACACCATCCACAACTTACGTCATTACCAACGTCTGATGGAAAGTATCCGCAGAGCGATTGATGAAGATCGCTTTGATGAGTTCGTTGAAGAGTTTTACGCTCGTCGCGACCGCGAAGTACCGCCTTTAGGTAAGTAATTGAACTGCCGCTTGGTTATGTAATAAACAGCCAAGCGGTAATTTTATAATTGTTAGGGTTTACTGATTTCTATTTTGTCGACGGCGCTCCCACTTTAGGGGCTCCAAGGCTTGAAAGTAGAGGAATTTAGCCCAAGTTATTGGACTATCAATAAAAAATAATAGAGGACGTATTAATGTTTATTTCTCAGGCTCACGCAGCAGCAGAAGGCGCACCAGCAGGTGGCGGTTTTGAAATGCTAATCATGCTTGGCATGTTTGCTGTTATCTTCTACTTCATGATCTACCGCCCTCAAGCTAAACGTGTAAAAGAGCACAAGAACCTGATGGCTTCTATGGGTAAAGGTGATGAAGTTCTAACTAGCGGTGGCCTAGTGGGCAAAATCACAAAAATCGCAGAAGACAACGACTACATCTCTATCGAGCTGAACGCGAACAACGAAGTTGTTATCAAGAAAGATTTCGTTACTGCAGTGCTACCTAAAGGTACGCTGAAGTCTCTATAAAACAGCTAGAGGATCCTCGCTGTGCTAAACCGTTATCCGTTATGGAAGTACTTGATGGTCATCTTTGCCATCGGTATCGCAGCTCTGTATGCACTTCCAAATCTCTACGGTGAAGATCCGGCAATTCAAGTTACAGGGGCGCGTGGCGCCTCTGTAGATCTGTCAACGCTGGATTCCATCACCAATGCTCTTGAAAACGAGGGCTTATCTCATAAATCCATTGCTCTTGAAAATGGATCCATCCTTGTTCGTTTCTCTGATACTGACACGCAGCTAAGTGCTCGCGATGTAATTTCTGAAGCTCTCGGCCAAGACAAAATTGTTGCGCTTAACCTCGCGCCGTCTACACCTGATTGGCTAGAGTCTATTGGTGCTGCACCAATGAAGCTCGGCCTTGACTTGCGTGGTGGTGTTCACTTCTTGATGGAAGTGGATATGGACGCGGCAATGGAAAAGTTAGTTTCTCAACAAGAAGAAGCCTTCCGTAGCGAACTTCGTGAAGAAAGAATTCGTTACCGTTCTATTCGCCCTTCGGGTAAAGATAAAGTAGAAGTGCTACTTCGCAATGAAGAGCAACTTGCACAAGCGGTACGTATTCTTGAGTCAAATCATCCTGATATGACTTTTGTTGACTCAGATTCGAATGGTCGTTACTCGATTGTTGCTTCATTTACTGAAGCTCGTTTACAAGAAATTCGTAACTACGCTGTTGAACAAAACATCACAATTTTGCGTAACCGTGTAAATGAGTTAGGTGTTGCTGAGCCACTTGTTCAACGTCAAGGTGCAAGCCGCATCGTAGTTGAGTTGCCTGGTGTTCAAGACACAGCTCGTGCGAAAGAAATTCTTGGTGCAACGGCAACACTAGAATTCCGCGAAGTTGATGACAAAGCGGACTTATCTGCAGCAGCGAATGGTCGTGTACCTGCAGGTAGTGAACTTAAGCAAGATCGCGATGGTCGCCCAGTAGTGGTGAAAAAGCGCGTTATTCTTGGTGGTTCGAGCATCACTGATGCAAGCTCAAGTGTTGATGAATATGGTCGCCCTCAAGTTAACATCTCACTAGACAGTGAAGGTGGTAACAAGATGTCTGCGTTCTCGCGTCAAAATATCGGTAAGCTAATGGCGACGGTATTTGCTGAGTACAAAGACAGTGGTCGTAAGACGCCTGAAGGTAAAGTCATTCTGACCAAGCATGAAGAAGTGATCAACCAAGCGACAATCCAGTCTGCACTTGGTCGTAACTTCCGTATCACTGGTATTGATTCAGCAGCCGAAGCGCACAACCTAGCACTGTTACTTCGTGCTGGTGCTTTGATTGCACCTATCTCTATTGTTGAAGAACGTACGATTGGTCCATCAATGGGTCAGCAGAACATCGATATGGGTATCCAAGCGATGATCTGGGGTATGGTTGCGGTAATGCTATTTACGCTGCTTTACTACCGTAAGTTTGGTTTGATTGCCAACCTAGCATTGATGGCTAACCTAGTATTGATTATCGGTGTGATGTCGATGATTCCGGGGGCGACGATGACGCTACCAGGTATCGCAGGTATTGTATTAACCGTCGGTATGGCGGTCGATGCGAACGTACTGATATTTGAGCGGATACGTGAAGAAATCCGCGATGGGCGTAACCCACAGCAAGCGATTCACCAAGGTTACTCGAATGCATTTAGCACCATTGCCGATGCGAACGTGACAACTCTTATCACTGCGATCATTCTATTTGCAGTCGGTACAGGTGCGATCAAAGGTTTCGCTGTGACGCTATCCATCGGTATTTTAACTTCTATGTTTACAGCTATCGTAGGTACACGTTGTGTGGTTAACCTAGTGTACGGCGGTAAGCGCATTAAGAAATTGTCGATCTAAGGCTAGGAATTATTATGTTTCAGATTCTAAAAGCAGATAAAACGATCGACTTTATGCGTTGGTCGAAGTTCGCATTTGTCTTCTCAATCTTGATGATTGGTGCGTCTATCTTCACGCTGTCGACGAAGTGGCTAAACTGGGGACTCGACTTCACAGGCGGTACGCTTATTGAAGTGGGTTTTGAAAACCCAGCTAACCTAGAAGAAATCCGTACCGCGCTAGATGCGAAAGGCTTTGGCGATGCAACCGTACAAAACTTTGGTTCTGTGCGTGATGTAATGGTTCGTTTGCGTCCACGTGAAGACGTTGCAAACGAAACCTTGGGTAACCAAATCCTAAACGCAATTAAAGACGGTACTGGTGAGTCGGTTGAAATGCGCCGTATTGAGTTCGTTGGTCCAAATGTCGGTGACGAGCTAACGGAAGCGGGTGGCCTAGCCATTCTTGTTTCCCTCATCTGTATTTTGATTTACGTCTCGATGCGATTTGAGTGGCGTTTAGCCGCAGGTGCGGTACTCGCGTTGGCTCACGATGTCATTATCACTCTGGGAGTCTTCTCTTTGATGCAAATTGAGGTAGACCTTACCATTGTTGCGGCATTGCTGACCGTAGTTGGTTACTCGCTCAACGATACCATAGTTGTATTTGACCGGATCCGTGAAAACTTCCGTAAGATGCGTAAGGGGGAGCCTGCAGAAATCATGAACAGTTCAATTACTCAAACATTGAGCCGTACATTGATTACTTCCGGTACAACATTGTTCGTAGTTATCGCTCTATTTACTCAGGGTGGCGCTATGATTCATGGTTTCGCGACTGCATTGCTACTTGGTATCACTGTTGGTACATATTCTTCTATCTATGTTGCATCGGCACTGGCTCTAAAACTGGGTATCCAGAAAGAGCACTTAATGCCACCGCAAATTGAGAAAGAAGGTGCAGAGTTTGATGAAATGCCATAAGGCTATTTGTTGATAAGCTCCGAAAAACCGCTAGTTTACTAGCGGTTTTTTTATGCGCGCCGTACTGAGCCATCATAATCTTGCCAAGCTCTGCTATTATGCTGGGATGATAACGAAAAAGGAGCTTTGTCATGCCTCACCTACGTTTTAGAGCTGTTGAGCCTCAAACCGTACAAGCGCTGTCCTCGTCATTAATTGATTCACTGCAGCCGTATATGGACTGCCCCCGTGAAGACTTCACTTTTGAATACATCTACTCGACGTTTTTCCACGATGGAGAGGTAAGTTCAGCTTACCCATTTGTAGAAGTGCTTTGGTTCGACCGAGGTCAAGAGACCCAAGACGCAGTGGCAAGTATTATCACACATCAAGTGCGCGGTATTATTGGGGAGGACGTCGATGTCGCGGTTATCTTCACGGCGTTAGATGCCAAGGGCTACTATGACAATGGCGAACACTATTAGATGAAGTAAATCGGATTAAGGACTAACGACAAGGACGCGATTTTTGAAACGATTCTACAAGTACATGGCGATTTTGGTAGCACTACCTTTAGGTGCAAATGCCACGCCATGGGAACAGTTAGAGAGGCCTTCGACTCAACCAACTGAATCGATTGGTAGCTACGCAAATGGGTGTCTAGCTGGCGCTGAAGCCTTGCCGTTAGAAGGGCAAGGGTATCAGGTAATTCGGAGTCACAGGGCGCGTTATTATGCTCACTCCGATGCTGTTGACTACATTCGTCAGTTAGGGAAGGTTGCTAGCACGCAATACCAAACCAACCTATTGATTGGCGATCTTTCTCTGCCTCAAGGCGGTCGCTTTTCATTTGGTCACTCGAGTCACCAAACTGGGCTCGATATTGATATATGGCTGCGTTTAGCCGATCAAAAGCTATCGGTTGAGGAGTTAGCTGAACCGAAAGCGATGAGTGTTGTTCACGTTTCTCAATACAAGCTGAACCAACAGAATTGGGATGAACGTCATTTCGGTATCGTCAAACAAGCGGCCTCAGTTAAAAACGTAGCCAGAATATTTGTGCACCCAGTCATTAAGCAAAAATTGTGTGATGAGGAAAGGTCTGCGGATCGTGAATGGCTTAGAAAAATTCGGCCATGGTGGGGACATTATTCGCATATGCACGTTCGCTTAACTTGCCCAGAGGGGAGTACGAACTGCCAGAATCAGTCTTTACCGCCAGAAGGGGATGGCTGTGGAGCCGAACTAGCGAGTTGGAAACCTGTCGATGAAAGTGATAATTCTAGCTTGGTTCGACCTCCAGCAAAGAAGAAAAAACCAAAGGTTATACCGGAACAGTGTCAGCTATTGCTTGAAAACAGTTGATGACTTAATCGCTAATCACACATAGAAACACGCCGCTCAAAGAGCGACGTTTCTGTTTAGGCCAACATTCTACGGGGAAACTGGAGTTACTGTATATTGTTTCGGCAAGGAACGAGACGACCTAATTTTCTTTTTTCCCTCTGACTTTCGCAAGTCGTTCAGTAGCTGCCTCCCCGTGTAAGAGTTATCGATTAAACAAGCGGTTAATTCAACGAGCGGGTGGCAAATTTCTTGGAGTTTCGAATGTACATTGGTTTTGTTAATGCGGCTTACTTCGAGTACTTGGGTGGAGCTTGCGGCAAAGTTTATCTTTTTATTTCCTTGGGAAATTTCTTCCGCTAAAAACACTCGTGCCATGTTTTCGCAGCTTACTTGGTCAATCGAAAAACCATTGAAGTGTTGGCTGAGTTTTTCTTTGATGTCGAAGGTTGTTGATGGGTAGTCTTCATCGGCCACCATTTCCATGTTCCAAGCAAAGGTTTCAGTCTCTGAAGAATCTCCATTTTTACAGGAGTTAGCGCGTTTAGAAATGTCTAACAAAGTGAACAGAAAGTTTTGTTTCCCTGCGGCATAGTTCTCATCATCACAAAACAGGCAGTTTTTAGCTGTAGCTAACGATTCATTGAGGAGAATACTGTTTTTTAGTAGGAGTGCTTCATACGACTTTTCTGCATTTGCCCAACTTAGGGCTGAGAATAGAGTGGTTAGTAGAATTAATAGTGTACGCAAGTAAATACCCATCCTTAGGTTACGTAATTGTTAATTGTACAAACTGCTGAACTAGTTGACTAGTTAGAAACAAAAAACGACCCACATGGGGTCGTTTTTAATGATTAAGCTAAGCCTTGAATAATCACGAACTTCTCGAGTAGTTGTTCTTCAGTCTCTACGTGATTCGGGTCTGTGATAATACATTTTGTAATTGGGCACACAGACTGACACGTTGGCTTCTCATAATGACCTTTACACTCAGTACATAGATCGGGATCGATCTCGAAGATCGTGTCACCCATAGTGATTGCCCCATTTGGGCATTCTGGGTCACACATATCACAGTTAATGCACTTATCAGTGATCAGCAGAGCCATGCTTATTTACCTGTTGGGTTACGGGTATCCTGACCTGAGTTTAGGTTACGCATTAACAGGCCGTATTCTAGGTCCATATCTTCAGGAACAGGAATGAATACGAAGTGGCCGTTTCCTTTTGCGTCCTCAATCTTCTCTGACTTGCGGTTTTCCATTGCTTCAAGTGTGAAGATTACATTGCCTTTTGGTGTCATTAGCTCAAGGCTGTCACCGACAACAAACTTGTTCTTTACTTCTACTTCAGCAAGGTCGCCACGGCGTTTACCTGTGAATTCACCAACGAACTGTTGAGCATCAGAAACCGAGTAACCGTAGTCGTAGTTTTGGTAAGCATCGTGTGTGTGACGACGTAGGAAGCCTTCTGTGTAACCACGGTGCGCTAAGCTCTCTAGTGTACCCATTAGGTTCTCATCGAATGGCTTGCCCGCTACTGCATCATCAATTGCTTTACGGTAAACCTGAGCTGTACGTGCACAGTAGTAGAATGACTTAGTACGGCCTTCGATTTTCAGTGAGTGAACACCCATCTTAGTCAAACGTTCAACGTGCTGAACAGCACGAAGGTCTTTCGAGTTCATGATGTAAGTGCCGTGCTCATCTTCGTAAGCGGCCATCTTCTCGTCTGGACGATGTGCTTCAGACAGAAGAACCACTTCGTCGGTTGGCTTGCCACGACCGATAGTGGTTTCAGGGTGCTCGTCTTGTACTTCAACCGCTTGCGCTTCTGTTGGGTCGAATTTCTCTACGATGTCGCCAGTGTCGTTTTCTTTGCCTTCTTCAACTTTGTATTCCCAACGACATGCGTTAGTACACGTACCTTGGTTAGGGTCACGTTTGTTGATGTAGCCAGAAAGTAAGCAGCGGCCAGAGTAGGCCATACATAGTGCGCCGTGAACGAATACTTCAAGTTCCGTTTCAGGACAGTGCTCACGGATCTCTTCGATCTCTTCTAGAGAAAGCTCACGAGACACAATCACACGCTCAACGCCGTTGGCCGCCCAGAACTTAACCGTTGCCCAGTTTACTGCGTTCGCTTGAACAGACAGGTGGATTGGCATATCAGGGAAAGCTTCACGAACCATCATGATAAGACCTGGGTCAGACATGATTAGTGCGTCAGGGCCCATCTCAACAACCGGTTTAAGGTCACGGATGAAAGTTTTCAGCTTTGAGTTGTGCGGTTGGATGTTACATACCACGTAAAGCTTCTTGCCTTGTGCATGAGCTTCGTTGATACCAATTTGTAGGTTCTCGTGGTTGAATTCGTTGTTACGTACGCGAAGGCTGTAACGAGGCTGGCCTGCGTATACCGCGTCTGCGCCGTAGGCAAATGCGTAACGCATGTTTTTAAGGCTACCCGCTGGTGACAGTAGCTCTGGTACGAATGCTTTCTCAGTAGTCATGTGTAATTCTCTTAGTCTGATCTCAAGTCAGGCCTATTCCACCATATGGAATAGGGGCGCAAATTTTACGCCAAAATGTGACCTGTGACTAGGAGAAGTTCGTGTAGTCGGATAACGCACCAACAAAAACGCCCTCTTGAGAGGGCGCTATTTATTTTGATGTGCACTGCTTAAGCGTTCGGGTGAGGAAGTCCGCCTAAGTTCTCATACAGGTTTGGTAGGAATGCGCTTAGCTCTCCACACATTAACGAGAAGTCTGCGTCGAATCGAGCTGCAGGATCTTCACGAGGGATATCGTCATTCTGATCTTTTAAATCATCAGCAAATTTCAAGCGTTTGATGCTTCCATCTTCTGCCAGAAGAAACTCGATACGCTCTTGCCAGTTAAGAGCAAGCTTAGTCACCACTTTGTCTGCTTCGATATGATTCTGAATTTCATCAGCAGTTAACTCTTGCTTCTTACAGCGAATAACGCCGCCATCTTCTAATACCGATTTGAGCTCTGCTTCGTCGAGCATTTCGATACCTTGCGGAGTGGTGCCTGTCTTAACCCATTCTGTAAGTGTTGTTTCGACCGCTTGCTCTGGAATTGCTGGTACCACAGGTAGGCTACCCATTGTTTTACGTAGTAGCGCCAATACGTCTTCAGCTTTTTTGTAGCTGCTCGCATCCACCAAAATGAATCCTTCTTTAGGCAGGATGAGAACAAAAGTATGGTTACTGCGGCTGAATGCACGCGGCAGCAAGTCGATGATGATGTCTTCTTTTAGAGTGTCTTTTTCTTTTTTCTTTAATGGGCGACCTTCTTCAGCTTCCATCACTTCAACTTTGGCTGCAAGTGAGTCTTTGATAACTGAAGCAGGTAGCATTTTTTCTTCACGCTTAGCACAGATAAGAATGCGGTTTTCAGACACATGAGTCATCATGTCGCCGTGTTTACCCATTGCTGCTACCCAGCCAAACTTTTGCTTATCTTGGCTGCCACAAGGAGTGAAACGGAACTCTTCAAGTTGCTTCTCTAGCTGGTCTGCATTGAATTCGATATCGCGATTAAAGCGATAAACCAGACAGTTTTTAAACCACATATTTCTTCTCTAAGCCGGAATTAAGGAGCCAATCATAGGCAATTTTCGAACGTATGTCTTATCTCAATTTCAAAATATCGCAATGAAATTCGAGAGAAAGTTATATGAAAATTTGTTTTCAAAGGTCACAAAAGTGTCATAATTAGTAGTGATAATGCCTACAGTTGCAAAGGGATACTCCCTGTTTATCAAAGTTTAAACATAAGGTTATTCAGATATGTCTAGAAGGATTCTGGTTGTTGAAGATGAAGCACCAATTCGTGAGATGTTGTGTTTTGTACTTGAGCAGAAAGGTTACCAAGCCGTAGAAGCGGAAGACTACGATATGGCTGTCAACAAATTGGCCGAACCCTTCCCTGATCTGGTTTTACTAGATTGGATGCTACCTGGCGGTAGCGGAATCAACTTTATTAAACATATGAAACGTGAAGAGCTGACTCGCAACATCCCTGTGGTAATGCTAACAGCTCGCGGTGAAGAAGAAGATAAAGTCCGTGGCCTTGAAGTGGGCGCTGATGACTACATCACGAAACCTTTTTCACCGAAAGAGCTTGTGGCTCGCTTGAAAGCGGTGATTCGCCGAGTAACGCCAACGGCACTCGAAGACATCATTGATGTACAAGGCCTAAAGTTGGACCCTGTATCTCACCGTGTAACAGCAAATGATCAGCCGTTAGACATGGGGCCTACCGAGTTTAAGATGCTGCATTTCTTCATGACTCATCAAGAGCGCGTGTACAGCCGTGAGCAACTGCTGAACAATGTTTGGGGCACAAATGTTTATGTTGAAGATCGTACTGTTGACGTTCATATTCGTCGACTACGTAAAGCGCTCGAAGCTGCTGGACATGATAAGCTGATTCAAACCGTGCGTGGTGCCGGTTACCGTTTCTCTACTAAAGCTTAATCCAGCGCAAAGGAATTGAATTCGAGGAACTGAATGGTTGAAAGGTTAACCTGGAAAAAGCTGGCCTGGGAGCTGGCTTTTTTTTACACCCCTTGGGTGATTATTGGCTGGATATTCGGATACATGCCGTGGTTGCTTCTCGCTGCCACGGTTTTGCAGCTTGTGTGGCATCTACATAACCAGATGCGTCTCTCGGCCTGGTTGTGGGATGAAAAACGCCTGACACCACCATCGGGTTCGGGAAACTGGGAATCTCTGTTTAACGGTATCTATCGTTTGCAGCAGCGCCAGCGTAAGAAGCGCAAAGAACTGACTAACCTAATTCGCCGTTTCCGTAACGGTGCAGAATCACTGCCGGATGCGGTGGTTGTATTCCGCAGTGAAGGTAACATCGTGTGGTGTAACAAGCTTGCTCAGCACCTGTTGGGCTTTCGTTGGCCGGATGACTCAGGCCAGCCGATTTCCAACTTGATTCGCACGCCAGACTTTATCAAATACCTGAATAAACAAGACTTCTCCGAACCGCTAGAAATGCGCTCTCCGCTAAACGTTGAACGTATGCTGGAACTCCGTATCGTACCTTACACCGAGGGTGAGCATTTGATGGTAGTGCGCGATGTCTCTCAGCTAAAACAGCTAGAAGGGATGCGCAGAAACTTCTTCGCCAACGTATCTCATGAACTCAGAACACCGATGACTGTGCTGCAAGGTTATCTGGAGATGACTGAAGATCCAGATATGATTGTTGGCCCTATGTGGACCAAAGCGCATGGTGTGATGACAGAGCAGCTAAACCGCATGAACAGTTTGGTGAATCAGCTACTGACGTTATCAAAGATTGAAGCGGCGCCAATGCATGAGCTGGAAGAAGTGGTAAATGTACCCGCAATGCTAGAAGTGTTAGAAAAAGAAGCGTCCAGTCTGAGCGGCGATCTAGGCCATAAACTCGAATTTAATATCGACAGCAGCTTGCGTGTATTAGGTGATGAAGATCAGCTGCGCAGTGCAATTTCTAACCTTGTTTACAATGCAGTCAAGTACACCCCAGCAGGAGCAGACGTGAAAGTACGCTGGTTCCAAACCGCGCAGGGTGCTTGCTTAGAAGTCGAAGACAGTGGGGATGGTATTGAACCTCAACACTTACACCGCCTAACGGAGCGTTTCTACCGAGTCGATAAAGCGCGGTCGCGAGATACTGGCGGCAGTGGTCTTGGGCTTGCTATCGTGAAGCATGCGCTTACTCACCACGATTCACACCTAGAAATTCACAGTGAAGTTGGCGTTGGCAGTAAGTTCTCTTTTGTTTTGCCTGCTCGCTTACTCGTAAATTAATTGGAGTAGGTGGACGATGGTTATTGAATTAGCACGAAAAGCTTATTTGGCAATATTTTGCAGTTGCTTGCTGACAATGGGCTCAGCTCAAGCTCAGCAGCTTGTGCCGTACCAGAAAACCTCTGGCGTGTCTGGCAGTATCTTGTCGGTAGGCTCTGATACGTTGGCGGGTATGACGACGCTTTGGGTAGAAGAATTTAAAGCGCTCTACCCAAGTGTGAATGGTCAAGTACAAGCTTCGGGTTCGTCGACCGCTCCTCCGGCTCTGACTGAAGGTACCGCTCAGTTCGGCCCAATGAGCCGACCAATGCGTAAACGTGAAATTGAAGCGTTTGAGCGAGAGCATGGCTATAAGCCAACCGAGCTTAGAGTCGCCATTGATGCGATCGGCGTGTTTGTGCATCGAGATAACCCCATTCAAGGCCTCAACTTTGATCAGTTAGACGCTATATTCTCCGTGACGCTCCGTTGTGGTGCGACAGAGCCAATTCAAACTTGGTCCCAATTGGATATCGCCTTTGATTGGGCGAAGCGCGGCATGCAATTGTTTGGACGTAATTCTGTTTCTGGCACGTATGGTTATTTTAAAAAGAATGCGCTGTGTGGCGGGGACTTTAAGAATAACGTTAACGAACAGCCGGGTTCCGCATCGGTTGTTCAATCTGTTGCATCGTCAATCAACACCATTGGTTATTCTGGTGTTGGTTATCAAGTCTCTGGCGTTAAGCTCATTCCTATTGCGAAACAGGGCAAGGAATATATCCAGCCAAGCCAAAAAAATATCTTATCTGGTGAGTACCCACTTTCGCGCTACCTCTACGTATACATCAATAAGCACCCAAGCAAACCGTTGTCTCCAATCGAGCGTGAGTTTATTCGCTTCATTTTCTCGGAGCAGGGGCAAGCGCTGGTGGAGAAAGATGGCTACGTGCCGATTTCAGGTGATATTGCACAGCTAGAACTTGCGAAAGTGGGCATTCGCTAACTCAGTAAGCAAATGTTAGGTCGTTTTCTAGAATACGAGTTGCCAGCCCGCGTTGCGCCAGTATTCTTGTTCTGTTTGTAAGTCGGCACTAAGTAGACGGTTATTGTTGAGCCACTCTGAATCATCACAGGAGAGGTGCCACGACTCTTCGTCTATGGATAAAGTTAGATTAGGCAAAGGCGCTTCGCTACGTTGACCATTAATGACGATAGCTAAACGAAGAATCCGAATCAGCCCTAGAATGTGTTTCTTCTTAAACAGGGAAAACTCTTCCATTTCATGTAGCTTGAGCGCTTTACGCTGAAAGCGAACGAGTATTGCCAATACCTGCTGCTGCTCTCGGTTAAATCCAGGCATGTTGGTGTGTTTGAGTATATAAGCAGAGTGGCGATGGAAAGCTTGTAAACTGATACTAAGCCCAACTTCGTGTAGCAGGGCGCTCCATCGAAGTAAGGCGAACAGTTGGCTGCGGTGTCTAATTCCTAAAGTGGGGTGAACTTGCTGCAAAAATAGTTGTGCACTTCGGGCGACGTTTTCAGCGTGAGTGAGGTCGACTAAGTGTTTGGCTGCGAGGTTTTCAGTGGTGCGCATACGAATGTCGAGACGTTGAAAGCGGTCTTCCATTTCATAGAGTAAACCCTCCCGTAGGGCGCCCTCTGAGTAATGGAGTTCTTTAATTTTTAAAGACTTAAATGCAGCTCGAAGTATTGCAACCCCAGCTGCGAATACTGGCTTTCTTTCTGGCGTTAAACCCTCTAGAACAATATCGTCTATTAAGCTCCATTCACAGAGTTTGTCTATCAATGTATCTAGTCGTTTACTGTTAATCAGCCCGTCTTCAAAACCTAACCCTATTAGTACTTCGCGTATGGCTTTTATTGTTCCCGATGAGCCGATAGCGATATCCCAGCCTTTGCGTTTATATTGAGCTGCCAGTGTTTCAAGCTTTTGTTCTGCAGCTAACGTCGCTTTGGCAAAGTTTTTAGTGGTCAGCTTCTCGTTGGAGAAGTAGCGATTGGTGTAGCTGACGCATCCCATCTGCTTACTGTTGACCAATTGCGCTTCGAAGCCGTGACCAATAACCAATTCGGTACTGCCGCCGCCTATATCAATCACTAACTTGGACGTCGATTCTGGTTGTGTATGTGCGACTCCCATGTAAATTAGGCGAGCTTCCTCAACACCGGGAATGATTTCAATAGGGAAGGGAAGCACATCACGTGCCCTGAGTAAAAATACATGACTATTGTTTGCGCGGCGCAAAGTGTGGGTTGCGGCAATTCGGACATTCGAAGCTTCAAAGCCATTTAGGCGTTCGGCAAACATGGCTAAACACTCGAGCCCACGTTCTATCGATGCATTGTCGAGGTTCATCTGGCTGTCTAAGCCAGAAGCGAGGCGAACTCGCTGTTTATGTCGACTCACCAGTTGCAAGTCTTGGCCGACGACTTTTGCTACTACCATGTGGAAGCTGTTTGAGCCTAAGTCGATGGCGGCGATATCTCGAATGTCTGTTTGCTGGGTCATTTATGGTTGCTGTTTTTGTTGCCGATTGTGTTTCTCTATATGCTTAAGATAGTTGTAAATAGCGAGCTGTGAACGAACTTTTTTACGATTTCCTCTCGGCACATAGGTATTACTCATCTCTTTATCGATCCAACGTGCTTTGACGGTATCGGTAAAGTGAATCTCGATGATATCGATAATTCTCTGTTTAAGGCGAGGGTCATTGATTGGAGTTGCTACTTCGATCCGGTGATCTATGTTACGCGTCATCCAATCCGCCGAAGAGATATACACGAGTGGGTCGCCACCGTTGTGGGTGATTATCACTCTAGGGTGTTCTAAAAAGCGATCGACAATACTGATGATTTTGATGTTGTCGCTGACCCCTTCTACTCCTGGAACTAAAGAGCACATACCGCGCACGATCATTCGTATTTTTACTCCTGAACTGCTCGCACCATACAGTTTGTTGATCATTCCCTTGTCGACTAAGTTGTTCACTTTCAAGGTTATCTCGGCTTTTTTCCCTGCTTTTGCCGCGGCAATCTCTGTGTCGATTAAGCGATAGAGCTGTTTGCGTGAATTGCGCGGCGAAACAATCAGCTGGTTAAACTTAACTGGCCGATACGGGTTCTCAATATAGCCGAATACATGACGTACTTCGTTGGTTACTTCCGGTGATGCAGTTAGCAGGGCAAAGTCGGTATAAATACGCGCGGTTTTTTCATGGAAGTTGCCAGTACCAATATGGGCGTAACGAGTGATTTGCTCTCCCTCGCGGCGGCTAATTAAAAGTAACTTGGCGTGTATTTTTAGTCCGGGCGCGCCAAAAACAACGTGGACACCTGCTTCGGTTAGCAGCTTTGCCCACTCAATATTGGCCTCCTCATCGAAGCGAGCCTGCAGCTCAACCACGACAGTGACGCTTTTTCCGTTGTGCACCGCATCAATTAACGTGTTCATCAAGCGAGAGTCTTTGGCGACTCGGTAAATGTTGATTTTTATACTGATGACCTTAGGGTCAAACGAAGCTTGGCGTACCAGTTCGGTGATATGTTCGAAAGAGTGATAAGGGTAATGTAGCAATATGTCTTGATGACGAATGGCTTCAAAATGGTTATTGAACCCATCAAAGTCTGCACACTTCATTGGTGGTAAGGGTTTGTTTTCTAAGTAATCCCGACCAACATTAGGAAAGCCGATGAAGTCTTTAAAGTTGTGGTAGCGGCCACCGGGAATCAGACTATCGTAATTGGAGATTTGCAGCTTGTCACATAGGAACGTCAACATCTCTTCGGGCATTTCACGCTGGTATACAAATCGAACTGGCATTGCCGTTAAGCGCTGGCTAAGGCCCTCCGACATCTGCTCCAGTAAGCTGTGTTCGACTTCGTTACTTAAATCGTATTCCGCATCACGGGTCATTTTCATCGCGTAACTGTTAAGCTGATAACCATCGAAGAAACCGCTAAAAAGATCATCGAGGCAATAACGAATGATGTTATCGAGCAAAATGATGGTCTTACGCCGTTTGCCTTTTTGCTCTGGCATCATTACAAAGCGAGGGAGATGGTTGGTTGGTATCTCCACAATGGCGTACTGACGATTATCGTCTTTACGCAACTCCACCGCCAAGTAGGCATACTCATCTTTAAGAAACTGCAACAAATCGATGTCATCATTCATCATAAGTGGAGTGACGTGGGGCAAGACTTGCTTGCGAAAGTACTTTTTTACCCATTTTTGCTGTGTTTCGGAGAGCTGAGTTTCGTTGACAAGAAAGATACGTCTTCGTGCCATTTCGAGAATTAACTCATTATAAACCTCATCAAAATCTTGATTCAGTTTCAGCGCCTTGGTTTGCATTTTGGTGAGTAAGTGCTTGGAATTGTCGTTTCCACCACGTTCTTGGTTGATCAGAATTCGACGTTTTACATCGGAAAAGCGAACCTTATAAAACTCATCTAGGTTATTGGAAAATATACCTAAAAATCGCACGCGTTCGATCAAAGGGACCGATTTGTCGGCCGCTTCTTGTAGGACTCGCTCGTTAAACGAGAGCCAGCTCAGTTCCTTTTCGATGTACAGTTTTTCAGCACTCATACCTTACCTTAGTTCCTCGCGTTGGTTCGCGTGTGCGGTGGGTTCCAAAAAATATCAGGTAATGAACGGTAATTTTTTACTATGACAGTTTTATTACGTGTTTATTGTTGTATTGTTTTCAGTTGTTTAATGCGATCTGTAATATAATTGTCACCTAAACGAAATAATATAACCTTGGGCAAGAATAGGTAGAGACACACATGGCAAAAGCCGAATTTTCATTAAAAGAACGAGATAGAAAACGATTGATTAAAGATCGTTTGGTTCGTCTTGCGGTGACTTGCGGTGGTGTGGGTGTGTTGGCCGCCTTGGTGCTGATCTTTATCTACCTCGCTATGGTTGTTCTACCACTTTTCTCTGACGCTAAAATTGAAACTGGTTTTGCCAATCAAACTATTTCAACATCAAGCCCTATGGCTATTGGCGTCGACGAATATGGCCAGCATGCGTACGTACTCTCTAAAGAGGGTAAAGTTGACTTCTGGACGCTGAACGGAAAAAGTCAGTCACCTCTCTCGTTTCCTGTCCAAGCTAATTCACCGTTGTTAGCCTCCACCGGAGATATTTCGGGTTGGTTAGCGATTGCATCTGAAAAAGGCTGTGTGTCCGTATTCAGACCAATTTTTACTTCCTTAGTCAGCAAAGAAGGTCGTAGCTTTGCGCCAAGCGTTGAACTAGCAACGCTCAATAATCTGAATTTAAATGTATCAGGGCGTGTATTGCAAAGCTTTGATTTTGCGCATAATAGTCAAGGCACGACTTTAGCGGGTTATTACCAAGATGGCGGTGTACTCGTACGTTGGGAGCAGTCTGGCTCTATTCGAGAGTATGGCTTCGCTTTACCTTTTAATCAGCTAGATCAAATTATCTTAACGCCTGATGGAAAACAGCTCTTCTTACGGACTGGATCGGAATTGGTGGTTGCGCAGAAGCAACACGACAGATTTTCCGTTCGTGAAGTCGTTGATTTGAGTGCCGGCGCTGAAAAACACGCAGTAACGGATATTAAGCTGTTGTCTGGTGCCTATTCTTTACTTGTTACCCATCAAGATGGATTGGTCTCTCAATGGTTCGATGTGTTGAAAGATGGGGCGCGCGAGCTGACTCATATTCGTGAATTTAAGTTAGCTTCACAGCTTAGGTTCTTATTGCCTGATACCTACCGAAAGGGTTTTTACAGCTTTTATACCAATGGCACATTGCAGAGTCACTACACGACAAGCGAAAAGCTAGTGATGTTTGAACGTGCTTACGATAAGGCTCCGTCTCTGGCTGCGATGTCCAACAATGAGCGCTTTCTTATTTCTTTGTCTGGGCAGCGTTTAGATGTGGCTGAAGTCGATAATGATTACCCAGAAATATCGCTCTCATCGTTGTGGCAAAAGGTATGGTACGAAAGTTACCCCGAGCCAGCTTATGTTTGGCAAACAACCTCGGCCAGCGATGAATTTGAAGCCAAGTTTAGTTTAGTACCTATTGCATTTGGTACGTTAAAAGCAGCCGCATTCGCCATGTTGTTCGCTATTCCAATCGCAGTCTTGGGGGCGATCTACACCGCCTACTTTATGTCGCCAAGGATGCGCCGAGTGGTGAAGCCTTCAATTGAACTGATGGAAGCGTTGCCTACAGTAATCATTGGCTTTCTTGCAGGCCTATGGTTTGCCCCAATTGTCGAGACTCATTTACCTGCAGTTGTATCGCTGATGTTACTACTGCCAGTGACTATCTTAGTGACAGGAGCACTATGGCATGCACTGCCGCGCAAATGGTTAACCCGAGTGGCCAATGGTTATCACGGGTTGATTCTAATGCCAGTGTTGGTTGGCGTAGTGACGCTAGCGATGATGTATAGCGGAGTGATTGAAGCGTGGTTGTTTGGTGGCGATATTCGAATCTTTCTTGCTGAGCACGGTATCGACTATGACCAGCGAAATGCACTAGTTGTCGGTTTTGCGATGGGCTTTGCGGTGATACCAACCATATTTACCATCGCAGAAGACGCGATATTTTCAGTCCCTAAGCACCTGTCTGATGGTTCGTTAGCACTGGGTGCGACGCCTTGGCAAACCCTTATTTATGTGGTTCTTCTGACAGCCAGCCCAGGTATTTTTTCTGCCATTATGATGGGACTAGGTCGAGCAGTTGGTGAAACTATGATTGTGTTGATGGCGACGGGTAACACACCGATACTCGATTGGAATATTCTCGAGGGAATGCGTACGTTGTCAGCCACTATTGCTGTTGAAATGCCAGAATCAGAAGTGGGCAGTTCTCACTATCGACTGCTGTTCCTTGCGGCGTTATTGCTGCTGGTTTTCACCTTCTTAGTTAATTCGGTAGCTGAGTGGGTAAGGCAGCGTCTGAGGGATCGGTATCGTGCACTGTAAGTTTGGTATTCTTATGACGAGTAAGTGGGTGCTCACCCATGTTTAAGTGGTTAAAGTCGGGTGCACCTTGGATTTGGCTAACAGGCGGAGCGGTAAGCATTAGTTTGCTATCTGTGATGGGCCTATTGCTTCTGATCGGTTGGAAAGGGTTATCTTATTTTTGGCCTGCGCCTTTGTATCAGTGGCAAACAGAACAGGGCGACAAGTTGCTTGGCCAACTCTATGCGGAAGAGTATGTGCCTATCAATCACTTGCAAGATATGCAGGTAGAGCTTCCCCCCGAAGTGATTGAAAAGGGGCTTATAAAACGCTTTAGTATCAAAGTGGCTAACCGAGACCTTTACCCGTCTGACTTTGTTTCTTTTCTCGATATCGATTTACGAGAAAAAACGCTACCTAATGGCTGGGCGGTGATTGAGCGTAGCCGAAATGGCGACTTTTACGGTAAACCGGTTGGCTATGTGACACCATCTGGTATTGCGTACGATTCAGTTACAGTGAACCTAGCCAAAGGACTTGCTGTTGCTGAAGTGATGCATGAAGAAATCGCGCGAATTATCAGTGATGAGATCCAAGTAACTAGCAGAGGGCTAGAGCGATTAAGATTAGCTAAGCGCAAGCGAGAGCTGAATGGACAATTAGATGAGCAGTTTCTCGAAAATCATCAAAAGGCCAAACAGAAGCTGGAATCCGATTTAGCGATCTCTGAATCTCGATTGGATGATCTACGAGCGGAATTTAGTCAGCAGGCTCTATTAGTCGAGGATATTTCCGGGCAAACGAAACAAATCCCGCTAAGCCAAATCTTAGATGTGTGGTATCCAAATCAAATGGGCTTTGGCGACAAGGTGTCTCATTGGTTCAAACAAGTTTGGAAGTTCTTGTCGGACAACCCTCGAGAGTCTAACTCTGAAGGTGGCGTATTTCCTGCGATATTTGGTACCGTTTTATTGGTTATTATCATGTCGATTATCGTGATGCCTCTTGGGGTTGTCGCCGCGATCTATCTTCATGAGTATGCAAAGAATAATGCCTTCACTCGAGTAATCCGGGTTGCAGTTATTAACTTGGCGGGTGTTCCTTCAATTGTATATGGTGTATTCGGCTTGGGCTTCTTCGTTTATACCTTAGGTGGCTCGATTGATACCCTATTGTATTCAGAGCGCTTACCTGCTCCGACATTTGGTACACCAGGGCTATTATGGTCGGCTCTGACGCTCGCTGTATTAACCTTGCCAGTTGTGATTGTTTCAACAGAGGAAGGGCTTAGCCGAATTCCAGGTTCGGTACGTCATGGTTCATTGGCCCTAGGCGCCACTCAGTTCGAGACGTTATGGCGGATTGTATTGCCAATGGCGAGTCCTGCAATCATTACGGGCTTAATATTGGCTGTTGCTCGTGCTGCTGGAGAAGTGGCACCATTAATGTTGGTTGGGGTAGTGAAGTTGGCTTCCAGCCTTCCAGTCGATACTCAGTTCCCGTTTATACACTTAGAGCGTAAATTCATGCATCTAGGTTTTCATATCTATGATGTAGGCTTTCAAACGACTAATATTGAAGCAGCAAGGCCATTGGTTTATGCCACATCGTTTTTGTTGGTAACAGTAATCGTCGGGCTAAACTTAACAGCTATCAGCATTCGTAATAATTTACGCGAAAAATACCGTACTTTAGGGCAAGACTAATCATGTTTTCTGTCGATCAAACGTTAGGCTACGAGCCGCCTCTTGATGTAAATAATCTAAGTGATGACGAGACAGCCATCTCGATCGAAGGGCTCAACTTGTTCTATCAAAATGCCCAAGCGCTGAATGACATTTCAATGCGAATTCCGAAAGGTCAGGTCACCGCATTTATCGGCCCTTCAGGCTGTGGTAAGTCTACCTTGTTGCGTTGCATCAACCGTATGAACGACTTAGTGGAAGGCTGCCGTGTTGAAGGAAGGGTGAACTTACACGGCAAAAATGTTTACCATCCAGATGTCGATGTGGCGACTTTGCGTCGTAGGGTTGGCATGGTATTCCAGCGTCCAAACCCTTTCCCCAAGTCGATTTATGAGAACGTAGTCTATGGCCTTAGATTGCAAGGCATAAAGAACAGCAGAACGCTTGATGATGCCGTTGAAAGCTCACTCAGGGCAGCGGCATTGTGGGATGAAGTAAAACATCGTCTACATGAAAATGCGTTTGGTTTGTCCGGTGGTCAGCAGCAACGTTTGGTGATTGCGCGGGCTATTGCTATTGAACCGGAAGTATTGTTGCTCGATGAGCCAACATCGGCACTGGACCCTATTTCTACGTTGACAATTGAAGAGCTGATTAACGATCTCAAAACCAAATATACCGTAGTGATTGTCACCCACAACATGCAACAGGCGGCGAGGGTGAGTGACCATACGGCATTTATTCATATGGGAACCTTGATCGAGTACTCAGATACAGACTCTATTTTTACTTCACCATTGAAAAAACAAACGGAAGACTACATTACTGGTAGATATGGCTAGGTTTGTTCTTCATATTTGCAACCGTAGCGGCGTTAACTGCGATATTTCCCCCTAATCACATAGACGAGCTATGCTCATAGGGCTGAAGTTTCTTGTTGCTATGCTACTGTTCCAACTATTTAGAACAATGCTAACTTGGTACTTATCCAGTATGTGATTTTTCCTTTTAATCAGCAAAAGAGACTAACTTTATTTATGAATTTTGGGCGCCATATTTCAGGTCAGTTTAATGTCGAGCTTGAATCGATTCGTACCCACGTACTGACGATGGGAGGATTGGTCGAGCAGCAACTTTCGTTTGCGATGCAAGCACTGCACAAAGAAGATATTGAGCTGGCGAGAAAAGTGGTACGCGACGACCATAAGGTCAATGCCATGGAAGTCTCTATCGACGAAGCATGCACTCGAATCATTGCAAAAAGGCAGCCAACAGCAAAAGACTTACGCCTCATCATGGCAATCATTAAAACGATCACTGACCTAGAGCGTATTGGTGATGTTGCCACTAAGATTGCTTATGTCGCTATCGAAAGCCCTGCTTCAAAAGAAACGCAGTTTCATGTTTCCTTGGAGCCACTTTGCCGTCAAGCCATCACCATGCTTCATCAAGTGCTCGATGCATTCGCTCGTATGGACGTAGATTCTGCCGCGGAAGTACATAAGCTCGATGACAAGCTCGATGCCGAATACGAAGCGGTTATTCGCCAGCTAATGACCTACATGATGGAAGACCCTAAGAACATTCCTAGTATCCTGCAAGTGATGTGGTCAGCTCGCGCCATTGAACGTGTGGGAGACCGTTGCCAGAATATCTGTGAATACATTATCTACTTTGTGAAAGGTAAAGATGTTCGCCACTTGGGCGAGCAGAGTATTGATGATGTATTGCGGTAATGAAGAAATTACGAGGTACTAATAGGAAAACAGCGTTAATCGCTGCTTTCCTATTTTAGGTTTACCATCCTTGGTAGGAGTTCTTTAAAAGCGGTAGCCGATTGTCCAAGAGAATTGGTCAAAATCAGCATTTCCCCATAGGTCACCATCAAACCCGGCATAATCGAAACGAATGTCGGAATAGATATGTTGGCCTATCTCACCGCGAACGCCAAAGCCTAAGAATAACCCAGCGTCATTCCATTTATAGCCCAGATTGTCTACACGGACATCTTCAGTGTAACGAGCCACGCCAATTGCGGCATATGGCTTGATATTGAAACCATCAAGCATAAACTTGTAGCCAATATCGGTATCTAGCTTGAGTGTGGAACCGTCTAACTTAACTGAGCCGTATGCGTCACTAGCGCTATCTTTGTTTTTGCCATACGATATGTTTAAACCAACGATATGGTTAAATTCATAGCCATATTCAAGTTTAAAGCCGTTGCCCCAGTCGCCAGATAAGCCAACATCAACAAAATCTATCGATGTTTTCGTGTAGCCCAGTCCAACACGGTGCTGGCTTTCAAAGTTGTTTGCGAATACTGCAGTTGATAGAAGTGATGTTGCAAAAAGTGTAGTGAGTGCTGCTTTCATTATTTACTCTCTAGTATCAAGTTAATGTTCTTTCCTTGAACTCACTTAAATCCAATAGAGCAAATGTTAATGATATGATGTGATAATGACTAACTAGTAGTCATTATTTTAGTGATAAGCGATAGTTATTATGGATGGCCACTTGATCCTGAAGTACCTCTTCGACTTGGCTTTGCAGCCAATGTAACAATTGTGAGTTTCGATTACGCATGTGGAAGTAATTAAAAACAGGGTAATTGTATGGTTTGCCGTCGATCTTAATCTCAATTCCCCTAAACTCAGGGTATCTGTGGATCGGAAATAAGTTAGAATGTGGCATAATCATGTCGGTATGTTGGACTACATCCATAATTGCAAGCATTAGCTCTGAGCGAAAGCCAACCTTGCCGTCCAGCCCATATTTTCTCATCATATCTGCCGCAAAGCTGCGGTCATCGTTGTAACCAGGGATTACGATTGAAGCCAGCTCATATGGTTCGAAATCTTTTAATACCGCTATTTTAACATCTAGTGGGTGATCTTTGCGCACCACGGCCAATCCTGTTAAGTCCAGAACTTTGTTTCTATAGAGGTCTTTTGGGTAGTCAAAATTATAATTTAACCCCATTAAGATTTTACCTTTCTGGATGTCTTCGACTGTATTATGCGACCAACTGACCATCTCAATATTGGCTTTGGGAGCCAGTTTTTTTATTTTTGCGAACAACGGGCCACTTAAACAGACCATGACCGCAGAGGTTAATGCGACTTTGATAGTTTGATTAATAGCAGAAGGGTTAAAATCGATAGAGTTGTTTAGTGCTTCTTCCAGTCCGTTGAGGTGTGGAGTAATGAGATCGGCGAGCTTATCTGCGTAGGCGGTTGGTTCCAAGCCGGTACGCACTTTAACAAATAACTCATCATCAAAGTGGTTACGAAGTTTTTGCAGAGACTGACTGATCGCTGGTTGCGAAACCAGTAAGCGCTCGGAGGCCTTTCTCATGTTGCATTCTTGATGAAGTACAATAAAGGTGCGTAGCAAGTTCAAATCTAAGCGAGAAAACAGATCTTTGGCCATGGTGATCCTCTGTACGACAAGATTGCTTTCTCATATTGTGTCGCTATTTGCTGATGGTGGCAACTACTTCAGCAATTGCAGCTTTACTTGTAATCGGTACCACAAAGTCATCGATACTTGGACTACCCATCTTAGCTTCTTCACCATAATATTTCATGTGGCTAGGGCGAGTGGACTTTCCTGAGAGATGAACTTCAGTCACTCCTGTTGTGTTGATAATGCGAGTGACGTTTTCAGCCGTTAAACCTGCACCAGCCATAATATTGAATCGACCTGCTGCCAATACCACCATCTCTTTGAGTACCTCAACGCCTTGTTCGACATTTGGCGCTAGCCCAGAGGTCAATACGCGCTCGCAACCTAATGATGCAATTTGCTCGATAGCTTGCTTATAGTCACTACACTGGTCGATTGCGCGATGAAACGTGACGCCCAATTGAAGCTGGTGGGCTTTTTCGACTAGCTGCTTAGCTAGTGGCATATCAATCTCGCCCTGATCAGTGAGTACGCCCAATACCACGCCTTGTAGGCCTGCATTCGCCGCAGACTCTATATCGAGAAGCATAGAGTCGATATCGTCTTGACCGTAGAGGAAGTCTCCTTGACGCGGTCGAATCATGGCATAAACAGGGATAGTGGCGATTTGGGCGGCTTTCTTCATCAAACCATAGCTTGGAGTGAGGCCACCTAATGCCAGAGATGAACACAATTCGATTCTGGTTGCGCCACCTTCAATGGCGTTATGCAGAGATTCAAGGTTATCGATACAAACTTCAATGTGGTAGGTCATTTCAAGGTGATTAGTCATAGTTGACTCGCTTTGGAACAGTGAGAATGATGAAAGTGTAATCGCAATGTGTTGCCCCAATAAGGGTAAAGTTTATCAGTGAACTTTTCCTCTTTGTCTCTCATCTACCATTGAGTGTTTAGAAAAGAAAACAGTAGTAAAGAAAAACGCCCTACAGCAGAACTCTAGGGCGTTTTTGAAACTACTGAGACTTAAGCCGCGTCTTCTTTTGGCTCTTCATCTTTCACTGCTTTTGGCTTTTTAGGCGCTGGTTTACGTTTCGCACCTAAAGCGTATAACACTTCTTCTTTGTTCTGAGCCAAGAACATGGCAAGGTCTTCTTGTTTGCCTTCGTCTTCTAGCAGATCGCTTTTACCGAGCAGTTCAAATAGCTCATCTGCCATATCGAGCATTTTGTCATAAGCGTCAGCTTCGGCTTTAGAGGTAAAAGTCATTTTCTCTTCTCCGTTGCGTTCCACCACGTACTTGACGATTACAGCCATGGTTAATCCTCTAACAATTTTGATTATTCAATTACTGTCTGTTTATACAGTTTTTACGTGTTTAAGTCTAGGTCAAGTATCAATTCTGAGAGCTAAGTGGCGACGCGTTAGTCAACATTCGTTATTCGAAGGGTTATCGGTTCCATTGATGACAAAACTCAATAAATGCCTTCAACAATGGACTCTGGTATTTCTCTTTATGGACTAAAAGCCAAAACCGCCTTTGCATATCGAGAGGCACCTTAACCTGGGCGATTCTTCCATCACGTATTGCAGGATCGGCAGACAGCTTAGATAAGCAACCAAACCCGAGCCCAGCAGAGACAGAGTTGATTAGCGCCTCAGTGGTGTTAAGTTGAAATGCTTCGTGCCAATGTTCAATCCTAGGCGCGATGGCTCTGAGGAAAAACTCACGTGAACCAGAGCCAGCCTCACGCAGAATCCAGTCACTTTTTTCTAGCTCATGAACCGAAGTCGTAGCCTGATTGGCAAACGGGTGATCTGGATGACAGACAATGCACATCTCATCTTGGCTGAACTGAGTTGATAAAAGTTCTGGATGGAGCGTTTTGCCTTCAATTAATGCGATATCTAATTCATAGTCGATCAGCTTTTGGCAAATTTGTGCCGAGTTGGAGATGAACAAGCTTTGAGACTTATGCTCAGTCTCATTACGAAAGTCGCTAAGCAAATAGGGCGCAACTTGATTTCCTATCGTATCGCTGGCACCAATATGAAGTTGTCCAGAAAGCGTTTGATCATCATCGAATAACACATCAATACTTTGAGCTCGGTTGAGCAGTTCATCGGCTAGCGGCAACAGCTTTTGCCCCTCTTGATTGAGAATCAAACGATTATTAACTCGATCAAACAGGGCATGGCCAATTTGCTTCTCTAGCTCAGAAAGAGCCATGCTGACCGCGGCTTTAGACAGAAAAAGTGACTCAGAAGCCGAGGTTAAGGTATCGTGCTGAGTGATTGTTGTGAACACACGAAGCTGTTTCAACGAAATATTGCTGGCCATAGAATGATTACGTTTAGGTTATCTTAACGAGTGTTTTAGATAATTAGATATATTAGAACGAAGTGCAAGCGTAAACTGACCTCAATGAAAGAATTTTGAACAGAGGTTGCCATGATTCAACGAGCAAAAACAAAATTGATGGGTGCTCCGACTCCTATGGCTGGATTAGCACTAGGTATCGCGAGCTTAGGTTGGAGTTGGGAAAACTTTGCAACGTTAAATGGTTACGGCCAGTGGATCAGCGCCGCAGTGGCCACTGTGTTATTGGTGATTCTCGCGGGTAAATTCCTTATCCATAACCATTTGCTTCAGCAAGATTTAGCGCACCCTGTTGTTGGTAGTGTGGTGCCTACGTTCGCAATGGGCACTATGGTGGTTTCAAATTCTCTCGGCTATTTTTACCCATTAGCAGGTGATACATTATGGCTATTCGCGGTTATGTTGCACGTTGTGTTCTTGGTGAGCTTTTTGTACCACAGAGCAAAGCAGTTTGAGCTTCACCATATGGTGCCGAGTTGGTTTGTTCCACCTGTAGGCATTATCGTGGCGGATGTATCGTTCTCTGGTAATCCTGTATTGGCTCCAATCGCTAACGGTGCACTTATCTTTGGTATGCTGGCGTACGCAGTAATGTTACCAATGATGATCTATCGTTTTATGTTTACCCACGAAATCCCTGATGCAGCGAAACCTACTATGGCTATCATGGCAGCGCCTGCAAGCCTGTCGTTAGCTGGATATTTAACGGTAACGGCCGACCCTTCACCAGTGATCATTGGTCTGTTGTTTGGTATTGCGATTTTAATGACTGCAATTATCTACTTGGCTTTCTTTAGATTGTTACGCCTACCATTTAGCCCAGGCTACGCGGCGTTTACGTTCCCAATTGTTATTAGTGCTACAGCTTTGTTCAAACTTACTCACTGGATGGAATCGGTTGGCGTTGCAGCTAAATACATCAACCAGGTTCACTTTCTTGCTGGACTAGAGTTAATCGTTGCAACGGTCGTGGTGAGCTATGTCGCTATACGTTACCTGCACTTTTACCAACCCCACAAACTAACAGTGAGTAATGCGTAGCCTTTTGACTGAGTCAGGCGGTGATTATTCTCTGCTACGTTATGCACTTATGCTAATCTGGCCTTAATAGCGGCAATATTAGTGTGAGTGCATTTTGTTTACTGTCTACCATTCCAACCAAGTCGATGTCTTAAAGTCACTGCTTGTTGAGCTCGTTCGTCTCAATCCATTAGAAAACCCTTTCGATAAAGAGCAGATCTTGGTGCAAAGCCCGGGGATGTCTCAGTGGTTGAAGATGGAACTGGCTAAAGAGTTTGGTGTAGCCGCGAACATTGATTTTCCTCTGCCAGCGACCTTCATCTGGAATATGTTTACAGAGGTGCTGCCAGACGTGCCTAAGCGTAGCGCCTTTAACAAAGAGTCGATGACGTGGAAGTTGATGCACATCTTACCTAGGCTTTTGAATCAGCCAGAGTTCGAGCCACTTAAACGTTATCTAGAGCAAGACGAAGACAGCTCCAAGCTTTATCAACTCTCAGAGAAAATCGCCGATATCTTTGATGGTTATTTGGTTTATCGACCAGAGTGGATTGCCAGTTGGGAAGCGGGGCAAGCGGTATTGGAATTGGAAGATGAGCACCCTTGGCAGCCGATTTTATGGCAAGCGCTTTACGATCATACCGTTGCCTTAGGTCAGTCACCTTATCATCGCGCCAACTTGTACGAACACTTTATCGATAGCTTAGAAAACTTTCAGGGCAGTTTTGAACACTTGCCTCAGCGCTTGTTTGTGTTCGGAATTACCTCACTGCCGCCACGTTATTTGGATGCGCTTAAAGCCATTGGCGAGCATATTGATGTCCACCTGATGTTTACCAACCCTTGTCGTTACTACTGGGGTGAAGTACGAGACAGAAAGTTCTTAGCGCGTTTAGCGGCAAAACACCGCAAACATGTGGTGTGGAATCAAGACCACTCAGAGCAACAGGGCGAGAGTGAGCAACTTAAAGGCTCGATTGAAGATAACGTACTTGATGAGCTACATACCGATGCGGTGGGGAACAGCTTACTCGCTTCAATGGGTAAGTTAGGGCGCGACAACATGTATCTTCTTTCGCAGCTAGAGTCCCATGAGATTGAAGCCTTTGTTGATGTCGAGCGAGATTCATTGCTGCATCAACTTCAAGCAGACATTCTCAATCTTGAAGAGCATCAAGATGATCATCAGTTGGAAAGCAGTACGCATAAACAAGTGGTGCAATTAGGCGATAAATCCCTCACGCTGCACGCTTGCCATAGCCCGATGCGTGAAGTGGAAGTCTTACATGATCAGCTATTGGCGATGTTTGATGCCGATCCAAGTTTAAAGCCGCGCGATATTATTGTCATGGTGGCCGACATCAATGCCTACAGCCCAGCCATTCAAGCCGTGTTTGGCAACGCACCCGGTGAACGATTTATCCCTTACTCTATTTCTGACCGTACCGCCGACCAAGAAAGCCCAATCCTTAATGCATTTATGCAGTTGGTTAACCTGCCAAACACCCGTTGTTTGGCGTCTGAGTTACTCGAACTGCTTGAAACTCCGGCGATCTTAGCTCGATTCGGGTTAACGGAAGATGAGTTTATTCTCGCCAAACAGTGGGTCGAAGAGTCGGGCATTCGCTGGGGATTGAATTCGACCACAGGACAAGAGTTTGATTTACCTGAGACAGCACAAAATACTTGGCAGTTTGGTATTGAGCGCATGTTACTTGGCTATGCCATGCCAGAATCAGCAGGGCTGTTTGAATCCAAGTCAGGGGCGCTGTCACCATACAATGAAGTGCAAGGAATGGGAGCGGAGTTAGCGGGCAAGCTGGCGCACTTTATTGAAACGATCAGCGATTACCGACACAAACTAGTACAAACTCAACCAATTGATAGTTGGCGCGAAATACTTACTTTGCTGCTGGATGATTTCTTTAGTGTTGAACTCGAAGGTGAGGCGGCGCTGAAGTCGATTCGTGACACCTTAGCCCACTTAAAAGAGCAACTGACTGACGCAGCCTTCGAGCAGTCATTATCTCCGGCGATTATTACCACCTATTTGAACAACAAGCTGTCGGGGACGCGGATCAGCCAACGCTTCCTTGCTGGACAAGTTAACTTCTGTACCTTGATGCCGATGCGTTCTATTCCATTTAGAACGGTGTGCTTACTGGGCATGAATGATGGTGTCTATCCACGTTCTATGCCGCCAGAGGGCTTCGATCTGATGAATGGGCGAACCAAACCAGGGGATCGCTCTCGCCGGGATGATGACAGATACTTATTCTTAGAGGCCATGCTGTCTGCACAGCAAACGCTATACATCAGCTATGTTGGCCGCTCAATCCAAGACAATACCGAACGTGTGCCATCGGTGCTGGTTTCTGAGCTGATGGAGTATTGCCATCAAAACTACCGCCTAGATGGAGATGAGGTGTTAGCGAGTGATAAGTCTGGAGAAAAACTGCTATCAGAACTCATCACTCACCACTCTCTGGTGCCGTTTAGTGCCACCGCGTTTGTCGGTGAGCATCCAAGTTATGCTAAAGAGTGGTTACCTGCAGTAAATAGATTAGGCCAGGTAAGCGGTGAATTTAATCGACAGCTGCAAGACTACTTACTCGATGCCACCTACCCATTAGAGCTGGATCTGGTTGAGCTGCAACGTTTCTGGCGTTTGCCAGTGCAATACTTTTTCAATCGCCGCTTAAAGGTGATGTTTGAGCCACCGCTGCCGGTAATGGAAGATGACGAGCCCTTTGTGCTCAATGGCTTAGAAAGCTATCAAATGCGCGACAGTTTATTAGATAGCTTACTCAAACAGCAGCTTTCGGGTGGTCAAGATAGCAAAGGTGTGATTGAAAGCTTTGTTAAGCAGCAACGTGCTCAAGGGAAATTACCGGTTGGCGCATTTGGTGATATCGAGTTTGAAACTAATCGAGTTCAGGCGCAGGAGCTAGTGGAAAAACTGACCTTCTTATGTGGCAGCGAAGCTAATGACCTCGAAGTAAAACTGACATTTGATGTCTTAGGTGAGGATAAAAAGATCAACCTAACTGGCTGGTTGACACAGTATTATCAGTCGGGCTTGATTCGCTTTCGCAGCGGTAAGATTCGTTCACAAGACTACTTGTCCGCTTGGATAGACCACCTAGCAATGTCGGCGATGGGCATTAGTAAGCGCACCCATATGATTGGCTATGATCGCAAAGAAGGGGTTGTTCATCTTATCTACCCTGAAATTGCAGATGCTAGCTACGCTCATGGCTTGTTATCTGAGCTGGTTCGTTTGTTCTATCAAGGTATGACCGAGCCGTTGTGCTATTTCCCGAGAACTGCATTAGCGGGTGTTGAAGCGGGATTCAGTCGCGGAAACTGGGTGGATGATGAAGAGAAATCACTTAAGAAAATGGCCGATACATTTAACGATAGTTTTATGGCAGCAGGTGAAGGCAATAACCCATACATCTCGCGTATCTGGCCAAGTTGGAATGATAATTTAGCAGCGCAGGCACGCACCATCACAACATTGGTACTGCAAACACCTCGACTAGAGGCAAAGACCAGTGAAGACGCGCAATAGATCAGCTTAGTGGAAAATAGGTTGAAGGAAAGTAGGTGGCCGCCAGTAAATCATTATAGTGTAGGGCGTTCGCTGTACGGCCACAGGTCAGAGGGACCATTATTCGGTGGGCTTGTTGCAACTAGTCAGCTTAGACAAGCTTAGAGTTGCTCAACACATGGCGCGCATAGTAGCGATTTGGGTGTGGACGTACCGTGAGAAAGATCTCACCCCCTCCCAATAATTCAATAGCTTGTATTGATAGTTTGAGTTTTAGAGTCTGGATCACATTTGGGTCCTGCTATTTCAGTAAAAAGGCAGATATTTTATGACAGCAACGTCAATGGTTACTCCGCTTAATGCCATGACTTTTCCCTTGCACGGTGCACGATTGATTGAGGCATCGGCGGGTACAGGTAAAACCTTTACTATCGCTGGCTTATACCTAAGGTTGCTTCTCGGTCACGGTACATCCGAGACCAAACATCCGGTGCCGTTGACGGTCGATCAGATTTTAGTGGTGACATTTACGGAAGCGGCAACCGCAGAACTTAGAGACCGAATCCGCGCTCGAATTCACGATGCTCGTCTTGCTTTTGCCCGAGGTAAAAGTAGCGACCCTGTGATTGAGCCTTTACTTGATGAGTTCAGTGACCACAAACAAGCCGCGGAGATCCTTTTGCAAGCGGAAAGGCAAATGGATGAAGCCGCGGTTTATACCATCCACGGCTTTTGCCAACGTATGTTAACCCAAAATGCATTTGAATCAGGCAGTCGCTTTAACAACGAATTTGTGACCGATGAGAGTCATCTTAAAGCTCAGATTGTTACCGATTACTGGCGACGTAATTTCTATCCTTTGCCGCTTAATTTAGCCGGAGAAGTGCGCCGAATCTGGAATGCCCCCTCTGATTTACTACGCGATGTGACTAGCTATCTGACTGGTGCGCCACTGAGCCTGTCTGTTGCTGCGATGAGTGGAAGTTTAGCGGACTTACATCAACAAAATCTAAAGCGTATCGATGAATTGAAATCGCTATGGCGAGAGCATCAGGATGACTTTTTTGCCCTGATTAGTGACTCTGACGTCAACAAGCGCAGTTACACCAAAAAGTCATTACCGATTTGGCTCGAAGCGGTCAATGTGTGGGCGGCAACAGAAACGACAGGCTATGACTATCCAGACAAACTGGAGAAGTTTGCCCAGAATACCTTGGTTGAGAAAACGCCGAAAGGCACCGCGCCGCAGCACCTTGTTTTTGAAGCGATTGATGCTTTCCTTGCTGCGCCAATCAGTCTCAAAGCGCCTATTCTTGCCCATGCGATTGAACATTGTCGCGAAATGTTGGCAAAAGCCAAACAGCAAAAACAGTGGCTTTCTTTTGATGATTTGCTGACTAATCTTTCTGCCGCTATTGATGGTGATGAATCTGAGCTACTGGCAGAGCGGATTCGAACTCTTTATCCGGTCGCTATGATTGATGAGTTCCAAGATACCGATCCTCTTCAATACAGCATTTTTAGCCGTATCTATTTGAACAATCCTGAATGTGGTTTGTTTATGATCGGTGATCCTAAACAGGCAATCTACGGCTTCCGTGGCGCAGATATTTTTACTTACATCAAAGCGCGTAATCAGGTTTCGTCGCACTTCACTCTAGGTACTAACTGGCGTTCTAGCGCGGATATGGTCAGTGCGGTAAACCAGATTTTTGAATTGCCTTCGAGCCCGTTTATTTACGATAAAGATATTCCATTCTTGCCTGTCGACTCTAGCCCCAACGCGGATAAACGCGTTTGGACTATCGGTGGTCAAAAGCAACCCGCGCTCACTTATTGGCTGCAAGATGCCGACGAGAAGCCATTACCAAAAGGTGAGTACTTAGAGGCAATGTCTAAGGCTACCGCGGATCAAATCCAAACAGTTCTCACGGCTGCGCAAAATGAGCAAGCGTTCTTTAACGATGGCAAAGGAGAGCATTCGATTCAGGCGGGTGATATTGCAGTATTGGTTCGAACCAGTAATGAAGGTCGTATGGTGAAAGAGGCACTCGCCAAACAAGGTATTGCGAGTGTTTATCTATCAAACCGAGACAGTGTGTTTACCTCGCTTGTTGCTCAAGATATTCAGCGTTTATTGCAAGCGGTACTGACGCCGGAAAATGATCGCGCCTTACGAGCAAGCTTAGCTTCTGAAATGTTTGCTCTCGATGCGGGCAGTTTAGACAAACTCAACAACGATGAAAATGAGTGGGAAAACGCAATCAATGAGTTTAAAGAGTACCGTAAACTCTGGACTCAGCGAGGCGTGCTCCCTATGTTGCGCAGTGTGATGAGCAAGCGACATATTGCCGAGCGTTTACTAGAAGAAGAAGGTGGAGAGCGTGCACTGACTGATTTGATGCACATCGGTGAGCTGCTACAGCAAGCAAGTCAGGAGCTCGATAGTGACCATGGTTTACTGCGTTGGTTGGCTCAAGCTATCAGTGATGCACAAAATGGTTTAGGTGGCAGCGAAGACCAAATCCAACGCTTGGAATCAGAGCGTAATTTGGTGCAAATCGTAACAATCCACAAATCGAAAGGTCTGGAATATGATCTGGTGTTCTTGCCTTTTGTTCTCAGCTATCGCGAGGCTAGCGAAGCAAAATACTATGATGAGCAACAAGACAAAACCATTTTAGATATTACTGGGCAAGATACTTCTTTAGCGCAAGCTGATAAAGAGCGCCTTGCTGAAGATCTACGCCTAATCTACGTAGCGCTTACCCGTGCCGTTTATGGCTGTTTTGTTGGGGCTGCGCCACTAAGAAATGGTCGTTTTACTAAAGAGCCAACCGGTGTTCATCACAGTGCGATGGGGTATTTGCTACAAGATGGTAAAGAAGGGGGGATCAATGATCTCACTAATGCTATCCAACAGCATGTTGATGGGCTTGAAAGTGTGCGATTAAGTGACTTACCAGAGCCACAACAAGAGGTCTTCGTTGCCCATACTTCGCAGCAGCAAGATTTAACCGCAAGCGAGCTGAAAAGTGTGATTGATCGAGATTGGCGAATCACCAGTTATTCTGGATTGGTAAAACAGGGCTCTCATCATAGCTCAGATGCCTTTACCGACTTAATGCATCTTGATATTGACTCTTCCGATGAGCACGATGAAGATGAGTTAGTTGAACCAGAGCAGTCCATCTTCACTTTCCCGCGCGGCGCTAGGCCCGGTACTTTCCTGCATACGTTATTCGAAGAAGTCGAGTTTACCGAGCCAAGTACTAGCGAAGCGAATACTGAGATTATCACTCATCTTCTCGACAGCGAGCAGCTAGACCCAAGCTGGCTACCGATTTTACAGCAGTTGATTGATACCGTGTTAGCTACGCCACTGGATGGCAAATCTTTGCTGCTTAACCAGAAAGGGCCAAGCCAACGATTAGTTGAGATGGAGTTCTTGCTACCGATTGAGGTATTGGCGGCGCCCGCATTAAATCGCGTCATCCAACGTCATGATCCTTTATCTGCTAAGGCTGGTGACCTAGGGTTTTATACCGTTCAAGGTATGTTGAAGGGCTTTATTGACTTGGTGTTTGAGCATCAAGGTAAATACTATGTCCTTGACTGGAAATCGAACCACCTTGGTGACGAAGTCGGTTTCTATCACGGAGAGGCGCTAAAATCTGCCATGGCAGATCATCGTTATGACCTGCAATATCAAATCTATGCCTTAGCGCTACATCGCTTCTTATGCAGTCGAATCGCAGATTATGACTACGATCAGCACTTTGGTGGTGTCTACTACCTATTCCTTAGAGGAATGGACGGAGAAAGCGAGCATGGTATTTTCTCTGCCAAACCAAGCCTAGAGTTTCTTAAAGATATGGACAGACTCATCGATGGGCAAAGCGTCGATGCGAAAACGAATCAAGCTGGCCAGATGGAGCTACTGTAATCATGACTACTCTTATTTCTGTGCTTAAACAACTGGCAAACAAATCCAGCATCAGACAACTTGATTATCAGTTTGCCCGCTTTATCGCTAGCCAGTCTCAGGATGATCAGCTCGCTTTTATTGCGGGTGTAGTTAGCCAAGAACTTGGTAAAGGCCATATTTGTCTGCCGCTGTTTGATGCAGAAGGGCAGCCTGTCGATCTCGCTGCTAAACTGGGTTTGTTTGGCGAAGCGGCGCTAGAGTTAAATCAAACAGTGGTGGCGATTGACTGGGTGTCCTTGCTCAACAACTCTTGTTTGGTGGCTAAAAACTCAGCTGAAGAGAGTGAAGCGCTACCGCTGATATTTGATGGTGAGCGACTCTATCTACACCGCTATTGGCACTATGAAGTGACCTTGGCTGAGCGTTTGATTAGCTTTGGGTCACCTATGATCCTAAAGCCTAATGAAGTCCAAAAACTTTCCAATCTTCTTGATCATCTATTTGCTCGCAACTATCGCTATCTATTTGAAGCAATTAATAAATCTCAGCAAGAAGGTGACTCTACCCCTGTGATGCGTCAGCGTATGGTTTGTGACCATCTAGACGTTGTGGCAGAGGATAAATTAGATTGGCCTACCATAGACCAAAAGCTCCTAGCTGCTAAAAACATTGAGCAACTTTCGGTGTTGGACGAGCTAGTCCCTTTGGCTGCTTGTGTGAATTGGCAGAAAGTCGCAGCTGCGGTTGCACTGAGTAAAAGGTTTGCCGTGATCTCTGGTGGTCCGGGAACAGGTAAAACCACCACGGTAACCAAACTACTTGCTGCTTTGATTGAGCAAGCTCAAAGCTCATCGCAGCACAACGGTCAAGCTGAGCAGCCAACGATTAAGTTGGTCGCACCGACGGGCAAAGCAGCTGCGAGATTAACCGAGTCGATTGGTAAAGCCGTGGCAGAGTTACCTGTAGCACCTGAACTAAAACAAGCCATTCCAACTGATGCCAGTACATTGCATCGCTTGCTCGGCGCACTGCCTAACAGCTCAGAGTTTCGACACAACAGAGATAATCCACTCCACTTAGATATGCTGGTGGTCGATGAAGCCTCAATGGTCGATTTGCCTATGATGTACAAATTGGTCGATGCGTTACCTAAGCATGCCAGATTGATTTTACTGGGTGATAAAGATCAGTTGGCATCAGTAGAAGCGGGGGCGGTTCTGGGGGACATTTGTTCTTTCAGCCAGCTGGGTTTCAGCTATGGTCAAGCGGCTCAAATTGCTCGCTTAACCAGTTTTGAAACACTGGCTCACACCACTAATACGCAGCCCTCTATTGCCGATAGCTTATGTATGCTGAAGAAGAGCTATCGATTTGATGCTCGTTCTGGGATCGGTCAATTAGCGCAAGCCATTAATGCTGGTTCGGCGCAAAAAGTTGACTGGGTGTGGCAAAAAGATTTCTCTGATATCGCTAAGTTTCCGATTGATAGCCAACACTACAATCAAATGGTGCAGACTTTGGTTGCTGAATATAGCCATTACCTTAAGCGAATTGATGTGCAGCAACTTGATTCTGCAACAGGCGAAGTCGAAACCATGGCGAAGCGGGCCAAAGCAGTATTGGATCAGTTTGCTCGCTGTCGTTTGCTGTGTGCTATTCGTGAGGGCGACTTTGGTGTTACTGGGCTCAATCAACGTATTGAACGTGCACTGGCGGCTAAAAAGTTGATTCAGACCCAAGACGAGCTTTGGTATCACGGTAGACCTGTAATGGTAGCGAGAAACGATCACGCATTAGGTTTGTATAACGGTGATATCGGCATTTGTATGCTGGATGACTCGGAAAGCGAGCCAAGATTGAAGGTCTTCTTCGAACTGCCAGATGGCAGCGTCAAGTCAGTGTTGCCAAGCCGTGTACCAGAACACGAAACCGCTTATGCGATGACGATTCATAAGTCTCAGGGGAGTGAATTTGAGCATACGCTAATGATTTTGCCTCCAGATTTTACTCCGATATTGACACGCGAGTTGATCTATACAGGGATAACGCGAGCGAAGAAACGTTTGAGTTTATACATCGATGAACGAGTGATGAAGCGTGGAATTAAGCTTCGAACAGAGCGGGCGAGTGGTCTGATTGCTAGGTTAGCGGCTAAACAATAGTGCTGAGGTATTGTGAGTGGTTATTAGAAATAGAAAGTGAGTAACCATCCCTGGCTACATAATTTTTATGATGGCTGAAATGCGTTAGTGAAGGAAATACTTCTGATTTTGTAGCGCTCTTGGTAGTTCAAGATAAAGGCTTTTAAGCCTTCGCTAACTGGAAAAACGCAGTGCACATCTAAGCCTTCAAGGAAATGGTTATCAGCCATATCCCAGAAACTCTGGACAGAGTTACAAACGATGGTTCTCATAGACAACTTGCTCATTAGTGACGTTCTAAAGGCAATCCATGCGGGCCTAACTGAGTTAGGCAAAGAGTCCAATGACCCCGAAAGGGAGCTCCTCATTGAGGAGCTCAAATTCTAACCAATCAGCTATATGAAATAAAGTGAAGATTTGTCAGCTTTAAGTTTGTAATCGATTTCTTTCGTCTCATCGATAAGACTTTCACGATGACTCTTGATCAGACTTGTAGTGCCAAGATCTTAGAGCGCCTTTGATAGTTGTATAAGCTTTGTTTAGTCATTGGTAGAGATTCGACCCCTATTTCAAAGAAGCCTTGCTCTCTGAACCAATGCAAGCTGTGGGTTGTTAGCACGAATATTTGATCGATACCTTGAGATTTAGATTGATGCTTCATGTGTTTTAACAACAGTAAGCCACGGTTGCCATCACGGTACTCGGGGTGGATGGCGACGCACGCCATTTCAGCCATACGGTCTTCTCTATAAGGATACAGTGCTGCGCAACCTATTATCAGCCCGTCTTTTTCGATAATGGTGAACTGATGCACTTCTTGTTCTAGTTGTTCCCGTGAACGCCTTACCAATACACCTTGCTCTTCTAGTGGCCTTATAAGGTCGAGTATCCCGCCGATATCGTCAATTTGCGCCTGGCGAACTTGTTCTGCGCTTGCCATGACCATTTGAGTACCGATACCGTCGAAAGAGAACAGTTCTTGAATGAGAGCGCCATCTTCTTTGTAGCTGATTAAGTGGCTACGTGGCACACCAGCACGGCACGCAGTAGTTGCAGCACGCAAGAAGCGAAGCGTACCCGAAGCGTTATCATCGTTTTGGTTACGGTCGTTTTGCAGGCGCTGAGTGATTTTTTCTGCCTCTTTAGGGAACAGTTCAGCAATAGCATTACCGTTTTCGTCAATGATCCCTTGCTCGGAGCAGAACCCGATGAGCTTGTCGGCCTTCAGTTTGATAGCGACTTGAGTCGCCACTTCTTCAGACAATAAATTGAATGAATCGCCTGTCACAGAGCTAGCAATTGGCCCCAATAAGACAATTGAATTTTGATTCAATGCTCGATTAATGCTTTCTATATCAATTCTGCGAATGCGCCCACTGTGGCAGTAATCTATCCCGTCATCTATACCTAAAGGTTGAGAGATAACGAAATTCCCGCTAACGATATTGAGCTGAGTGCCGGCCATTGGGGTGTTATTGAGGCTCATTGAAAGACGAGCCGTGATAGAGAGTTGGAGTTGTCCCGCAGCTTGCATTACAAGTTGTAGGGCTTTCTCATCGGTGATGCGAACACCTTTATGGTATGGGGTAGTGTGGGCGTTAGCTTGTAGTATCTGATTAATTTGTGGGCGAGCACCGTGAACCAAAACAATTTTTACACCAAGGCTATGAAGTAGTGCTAAATCACTAATAATGTTGGTAAAATTATTGTCTGCAACGGCTTCACCACCTAGCATGATCACCATGGTCTTGCCTCGGTGAGCGTTGACATAAGGAGCGGATTGACGGAACCCTTTAACTAATGCGGTACTACGAATTTTCAACGTAACGTGCTCTTATTGAATTTATATACGATAATATTGTCTTTTTATTCATTTGTGGCAAGTGTTTTTTGAAGGGAGTGACGAATAACAACGTCGTAAAATTACCGCGCTCTGTCATTGGTTGGCCCAGTTAGCGTATAGTGTCTGGCTCGGTAAATTTTTGTATTTGTAATGGTATCAATACCAAGAGGTTTTAATGGCCGGAAGTGCTTCAGATAAGCGTACGCCAAAAAGTAAAAAAAGATGGTTAGAAATCAGTGTGCTAGCTGCAATTGTAGTGGTGCTGGGTTTAATGTTCGCAACCTTCGGTTCACTTTACGACAAGATTTCACAATCGTTCTGGCCACCACAAGAGAGCGTTTACGGGACTTGGGTTGAGCAAGATGTAGCAGGATACGCAGCTCAAGAGATCATTATTGGTGCTGAAGGTATTTTTATTCAAGGCGGGGTTGTCTCTACAGAATTTGTCTTTGACGGAAAGTTTCTTAGCTTTACTACTGGTGAGGGCTCGTTTAAATATGAAATGCTTAACGAACAATACACTGAAATGAAGTTAGCCACAGACGCTTATTATCAGCCGACCTTCCGTTTGTTAGAAAAACACAAAAATAACCTTCGTTAACAAATAGGTAATTGAGATTTAGCCTAGAGTTTGTCATCCTCGTGGTATCATTTAAAAGGGATGACTTTCGTGATTAAGCCTCTAGTACCCATTTTCATCACAGCCCTGCTCGCGGGCTGTGCTCAACCTACCGATAGAGCTCAGCAATATTTAGATGAAGAGTTCACTAACACTTTAAATAAAGTCACCTCCGTGGATTCAGATAAACCGCAAGATTTTACTGAGTTCCAAAGACAATCTGAAGAAGTTATCAACAACTCGCCGTCTATGGCGAAGATTTACCAACCACTTTATGAGCGGATCAGTGAGTGGGCGCTTCAAAGTGGCGATACATCCGAACTCGCTCAGTTTGGTATTCAAACTGCGCAATTGGGTGGCGGAGATAAAAAAGGTAATGTGTTATTCACTGGATACTTTTCCCCAGTGATGGAACTTCGTCATACGCCAAACGAAAAGTTTAAATACCCTGTATATGCCATGCCGGATTGTGAAAGCGACTGTCCAACTCGCGCTCAAATTTATGATGGAGCCTTGGAAGGGAAGGGGCTAGAGCTCGGCTATGCAGCGAATATGATTGACCCATTTCTAATGGAAGTACAAGGCAGTGGGTTTGTTCACTTTGAAGATGACGATACGTTAGAGTATTTCGCTTACGGCGGTAAAAACAATAAAGCTTACGTCAGCATTGGTCGAGTATTGATTGAGCGTGATTTAGTCCCACGCGAAAAAATGTCGATGAAGGCGATCAAAGAGTGGGTTCTAGAGAACGACGAAGCGACGGTGCGTGAACTGCTTGAGCAGAACCCATCATTTGTTTTCTTTGAACCGAGAGCTGATGCGCCAGTAACAGGGTCGGCAGGTATTCCGTTACTGCCAATGGCATCGGTAGCCGGTGACCGCTCTATATTCCCTATGGGAACCCCAATTCTTGCAGAAGTGCCACTGCTCAATACCGATGGTACTTGGAGCGGCGCGCACCAACTAAGGATTTTGATCGTGTTGGATACAGGCGGTGCGGTGAAAGATAACCACCTAGACCTTTACCATGGTATGGGGCCAAGAGCAGGAACTGAAGCGGGCCATTACAAACACTTTGGCCGAGTCTGGAAGCTAGGGCTTGAGGATTCTCCAACACAAGCCCCTTGGGCGTTACCACCGGAAAAGTTACAATAACCATCGGTGAGGATCTCATCTAGACTTTTTAATCAAGAGTGCGTATAAATCGCACTCTTCTTTTTTGTACTGAGCGGACAATCAATATGCGTGAACTCGACTCTCCTGCTTCTGAAAATTACGACCAACGATTCGGTGGTACTCGCAGGCTTTACGGAAATAGTGAAGTGGAAATACTGCGTGCAGCTCATGTTTGTGTTATTGGCATTGGCGGGGTTGGTTCCTGGGCAGTTGAGGCCTTGGCGAGAACGGGCGTAGGTGAGTTAACCTTAATTGATATGGATGACGTGTGCGTGACTAATATCAACCGTCAAATCCATGCGATGTCAGGGACAGTTGGCCAGAGCAAAATTGAAGTGATGGCCGAGCGAGTTAAGCTTATTAACCCAGAATGTAAAGTGAATCTTATTGATGACTTTATAACTCCGGACAATCAACAAGAGTACTTGAGCAAAGAGTACGACTATGTGCTTGATGCGATCGATAGTGTAAGAGCGAAAGCCTCTTTGCTAGCGTATTGCCGCAGTAACAAAATAAAGGTAATTACGACAGGTGGTGCAGGCGGCCAAGTTGATCCGACTCAGATTAAAGTCGCTGACTTGACTAAGACTATTCAAGATCCACTCGCTAAGAAGATCAAAGACACGTTGCGTCGTCATCATAACTTCCCAACCAATCCGGCGCGCAAGTTCGGAATTGACTGTGTCTTTTCCACAGAACAACTGAAATACCCTCAGCCGGATGGCAGTGTGTGTGGAGTAAAATCAACAGCAGAAGGTCCTAAACGCATGGACTGTGCAAGTGGTTTCGGTGCTGCAACGGTTGTGACTGCGACGTTTGGTTTTGTCGCCGTGTCGCGTATAGTCGAAAAGCTTATCCAAAAATACAGCAAGTAATATTAGCGGAGCAGATAATGTCGAATTTTCCTCCATCTCCATTTGGGCGCGATATTTCTTCGCAAGATATCGTAGAAACAATGCAAGCCTTTAAAGGCTGGGAAGAACGCTATCGCCAAGTCATCCAGTGGGGAAAAAAACTTCCCAAAATGCCAGAAGAGCTAAAATCTGATCAAGTAACAGTATCAGGCTGTGAAAGTACGGTTTGGCTAGTGAGTGAGAATATTGATGGAAAATGGTACTTTTGTGCCGACTCAGATGCTCGTATTGTGCGTGGATTGATTGCGATTGTATTAGCCGCATATGAAGGAAAGAACAGTGAAGAGATTGCTGCTTTCAACATCAATGAATACTTTGATCTGTTGGGGCTTGTTGCCCATTTAAGTCCATCGAGGGGAAATGGGCTGAAAGCGATCGTTGAGCAAATCAAACTTGCGGCAAGTCTATAACGATACGAATCTAGAGCATCACACCCCCATAACACCACAAGGTAATGTGACTCATTCACGGTAATTGAAATAAAAAAGGTTGGCATTGTGCCAACCTTTTTTATTTGTCGCTATTGCAGCAAAAGTTTTAAAGCATATCGACGGCTTTTTCTATCGCTGAAACTAGGCGTAGTACATCTTGCTGAGTGTTATAGATACCGAAAGATACCCTCACGGTTCCTTTGACTCCTAGGGCATCCATTAAGGGGTGAGCACAATGGTTGCCGGCGCGGACAGCAATACCTTGTTGATCGAGCAGAGTGGCAATATCTTGGTGATGAACACCATCTATGACGAAGGTGAGCACGCTAGAGTTGGGTTGATAGCCCAGAATATCGATGTCTTCTATACTGCTCAGTGCTTGGTAGGCTGCATGTTGCAATTGATGAATATGCTGTTCGACATCAGAAAGATTAAACTCTTTATACCATTCAATGGCAGTAGCTAGAGCGATGGCGCCTGCCACATTTGGAGTGCCAGCCTCAAACTTACCTGGTAACTCGGTAAACGTGGTGCCTTCGAAAGAGACGGATTCGACCATTTTCCCACCCCCATGCCATGGTGGCATGGCATCAAGCAAAGCAAGTTTGCCATACAGCACGCCAATGCCGGTTGGGGCATACAGCTTATGGCCGGAAAACACAAAAAAGTCAGCGTCCAGCTGAGATACATCGATTTTTTCGTGGACAATGCCTTGTGCACCGTCAATCACTACCACAGCATTGTGACGATGGGCTATCGCGATGACTTCTTCAATCGGTTGCCTTGTGGCGGTCACATTAGTGGTGTGCGCCAGGGCGACGATCTGAGTTTTCTCTGAAATGGTTTGCTCAAAAACGCCCAAATCAAATTGGCAGTCAGACGTCATTGGAACCTTAACGACTGTTGCGCCAGTCTGCTCTGCGACAATTTGCCATGGAACAATATTGGCGTGATGCTCCATTTCGCTGACGAGAATTTCATCACCTGGCTTGAGTGTGTTTCGAGCGTAGGTCTGAGCAATTAGATTTAGGGCCTCTGTTGCTCCTCTAGTCCAGATGACCTCTTTTTCAGACTCTGCTCCGATAAACTTAGCGACGGTTTTACGAGCTTGCTCGAATTGGCTAGTAGCATTGGCTGTTAAGCTATGGCTGCCGCGATGAACATTGGCATTTTGAGCACTGTAATAACGGGTAATAGCATCGATGACGACTTGCGGCTTTTGCGTGGTTGCCGCGCTATCCAAATAGACCAAAGGTTCTTGATTTACTGTTTGGGTGAGTGCAGGAAATTGCGCACGTACCGAGCCAACATCAAACATTATTCGTCACCAAATTTATGATAGTGAAGGGTTGGGTTAGGGATCATTGGTTCAGCGACATTCCATGCATGCTCTTTACCTGAAAGGTAGATAATGATTTCGACGGCGAACTCAAGCGCTGTACCAGGACCTTGGCTGGTAATTAGGTCGTGGTTTACATCGATGGTGACTCGCTTAGCACGCCACAGCTTCTCATCAATATGAGATTGAAAGCTAGGGTGACAGGTCATAAGCGCGTCTGGGTAAAGGTTATGATGCTTCAACACCAATGCTGGTGCCGCGCAGATTGCAGCCACTAAACGTCCGTCGTACATTTGTTGCTTAACGATTTCGACCAACAGTGTGCTGTCTCTGAATGTTTCTGCACCACCGACACCACCTGGTAATACAACAGCATCGAATTCATCATCAGCGACATCGACCAGTTTACATTCCACAGTCAGTACAATCGAACGAGAACCTGTCAGTGTCAGTTCACCTTCAAAGTCTGCACTAGCGACAACGACCTCATAGCCTGCGCGTCTTAGAGTATCAATGATGGTGATGGCTTCCATTTCTTCAGTGCCGGAAGCAATAGGCACTAAAATTCGTTTGCTCATTGGTGAGTCCAATCTCGTTCTAGTTTTTGTATTTTGTCATAGAGGCGCTGGTTTTCTGGGGTCGGTATCCCGTGTTCGCGCGCTTTCTTTAGTAAATAGCCAGTAATAAAGTCTATCTCGGTTTTTCGGTGATAGAAAACATCTTGATGCATTGAAGATAGGTTATCGGCGGTATTGCGAATGACTGACTGTACGCTTTCGAAAAGGGTCGCACTACTGATAGCGTACTCTTCCGCTTCCATAACCAAAGTAATTTCATCAACGATGTTTTTGAGTACTGGCTGATATGCAGGCTGCGCGAGCTGGCCGTTTTTACAGCCTTCTATGGCGGTAAGAGGATTGATGGCACAATTGATTGCAAGTTTAGTCCACAATGCCAGTTGAATATCAGGGTTCCAGACTACGCTTGGCAGCGCATGATTGAGCACTTCTTGGATAAACTGGCACTTTTCACCTTTAAGATTGTAACCGCCAACTTGTGTGGCTCCATGACCTGTATGCAATACCTTATTAGCATTAGGCTTGTACGCACCATGAGTGGTGGTGGCCAGTAGTAAAGGTTGCTGGAGTTGGCCCGCCAACTCATCTATTGCTCCCATACCGTTGTGCATAACCAGTAACATGCATTCAGGATGAATATGAGCGATTAAAGGCTCGAGGGCGCCTTTTACTTGCCACGCCTTAACGGTGACGAGAATAAGGTCAGCATTTTCGACACTTTCTGCCTTTTTGTTCTCAAATTGAATACTGGGTTGTTCATCAAGCTGAATACTAAGATGGGGAGCGAGTTGATTGCCCCAGATAGAGACATTGTGCCCGGCTTGCTGGAGTTTCGTAGCCCATAGTGAGCCAATTGCACCGGGGCCAAGTACCACAATATTCACTGTATAGCCTCAATAGATGATTTGTGGCAAGGATAATGCGAAGCGAGCCTAAAGCAAATGAAAATGTTTGGAAAGTAAGGTTAAATTCTAATCGCCAATAAAAATGGCGCCATTCGGCGCCATTTTCGGATGCTACAAAGTTCAATTAGAACTTGTAAGTTACAGAAACGTAGTGACCTGCACCTGATGATTCTGCTTTAGCAGACTCATCCCATGGTAGACCTGCACCATCTTCGAAGCCATAAACGTCGCTGTACAGTTTTAGACCGTAACCCACAGCAAACTGATCTGAGTGCCAGTAGATACCGTTGAACATTGCACCGCCGTGGCTGGAAGTTGCATAACCTTTATCTGTGTCCATACCAAATTGGTAGTCGATGTAACCTTGGTATGAGATAAATGAACCATTTTCAAAGAAATAAAATGGTTTGAACCAGTTAGTCGAGATTTGGTAGCCGTTCCAATCTTTTTTGTTTGAATCGTAAGTACCGTATACATTTAGGCCTACTTTACCAAACCAAGGAACCATAACATCTGAGCCAAGACCTACTTTTTGAGTGTTAACGCCTGGGCTACCGTCTATACAACCTGTATCGTTGCAGTTAGTAGCACCGCCACCACCCCACTCCATAAGAGTTGCAACGTAAAGTTCTTGTACAGGACCGAAAGATAGATCTTTACCTGTTAGGCCGTCTAGAGACATACGTGGGGCAAACTTCATAAAGATTTTTTCCGATTTAGCTTTGTCGCTGCTTGAATCAGAAGTTAGGTTGAACACATCAACATAGCCATAAAGATCGAAGATGCCGTTACGGCCACCAAATTCCATCTCTAAATAGTCATGAGTAGATTCTGATACACCTTTCTCGTTGAAAGCGCCCATCAGGTTAAACTGAAGGAATTTATAGTCGTTTTTGTGAATATCGCCGTCAGAGTAATCTGCTGCCATAACTGGAGCTGATGTTGCTGCTAACAAGCCAAGAGCTAGAAGTGATTTACGCATAATGGGACTCTCTATGTTTGTATGCTTATAGGCGCTTATCCGTGCGCTACGCTTATCCGAATGACGCGCATAATAGCGATAAAAATCTCAATTAAAAGTGATAAAAGGTGCAAAAATAAACAAATATAGTGATCTGGATCTCATTAGTGATTTATTTAGGGGAACTAAATTCAAGTTGCATTATCTTGCATTGTTATTGTGATCTGAGTTGGTTTTTGGGCTGGGTTTTATGAAATATATGGTTATCGATTAACCAACAATTTTAGTTACTACGACTATATGTCTGAATAGAGTAAAAAATCTATCAAATTAATGTGATATTGGTTTTATTATTTGCTTGGTGAATTGTTTGGTCCGTACAGTGAAAGTAAAAAGCGGCTTGTAAGCCGCTTTTTATTACTTTTCAGATTCTATGGGGTGGTTAGGTTCAGAATCTCGAGCTCTCGCTTGTTCAAGCAGATTACCAAAGTAGTGCCGTAACGAATACAGCATGATCAAACTTGGGATCACCATTAATGCAGTTATTATGAAGAATAGTGACCAGTCGTTTAAGTAGTCCGCAAGTTCACCGCTAAATGAAGCAAGCGTGGTTCGCCCAAAGTTACCGAGTGAGGCTAGCAGCGCGTACTGAGTGGCAGAGAATGCTTGACCTGTAAGCACGGTTAAGAAAGAAACAAAGGCAACCGTAGAGAATGCCGTGGTAAAGTTATCGACGATGATTGTTGCAAGGAATAGGTGTTCATTTGGACCCACTTTCGCGATCCAAGCAAACATTAAGTTGCTCGCTGCCATAGCAACACCGCCGATCATTAAGCCTCTCACTATGCCGAACTTAACGTTGAACATGCTGCCGACGAGAGTGAAGAATATTGTTGCTCCCCAGCCTATCAACTTCGAATAGTGGCCGATTTGCTCGTTACTGAAGCCGACTTCTTTATAGAATGTAATCGACATTCGGCCCAAGAATGCTTCACCAATCTTAAACAGAAATACAAACAGCAAAAGTGTGATGGCGACTTGTACGCCGTTGCGCTTAAAGAAGTCTAAGAACGGTTCAACTACTGTGACACTTAGCCATGCGACCAATTTCGAGCTGACGACTTTCTCGTGACGTTGCTCGGCTTGTGCCTGAAGTCGTTCACGTTCAGTCTTAGGTTCACCTACCAGTAAAGTAAATACCATTAGAATCGCAACGAAAATCGCCATCCCATAGTAAACACCGTTCCAGCCAATTGAGTCGGCATTAATAAAGGCAACATAGCCTGGTAAGGAGTAACCAGTCCACCAACCAATGACAGCCATGGCTGATGCTTGAGGGAGTTTGTTCGATTCTGACTTAGGAAAGGTATCGATTCGGAAAGCGTCAATGGCGATGTCCTGAGTTGCCGATGCTGTTGCAATAGCCAACGCCAACATAGAAGTGAACATCAAGTTGTCTGCAGGATTGACGCCCGCAATAAGCAGGGTACATACCAGCACGAAAGATTGGCACAAGAAAATCCAGCTTCGACGCTGACCTAATACAGCGTGTAAAACAGGAAGCTTTACACGGTCTACTAGAGGCGCCCATAAAAAATTGATGGCGTATACCGCAAATACACTTCCAAAGTAGCCGATGGCTGCACGTGTTAGGCCTGCATCTTTGAGCCAACCAGACATATTCGAGCCAATCAGAACCCATGGAAATCCGCTCGAACACCCGAGCATGAAAACCCACATTAGGCGACGATCTAGATAACTGCGTAGGGTTTCAACCCAGGATAATGATTGGGCATTTTGAGACATAGAGCCAAGTCCTTATGAAATGAAAAGGCTCTGGCAATATCCAGAGCCTTGGAGGGGCTACTTAATCACGCTGATGTTGGTGATAACTATCGGCTCGACAGGAACGTCTTGCATGCGGCCAAAAGAAGAAGTGGGTTTACGAGACATCTCTTGAACCACTTCAAATCCTTGAGTTACTTGACCAAAAACGGCGTAACCAGCATTAGCACCTGATTGGTTCAGGAAATCGTTGTTCTTGTAGTTAATAAAGAACTGGCGACTTGCACTATCAGGATCGTTAGTACGAGCCATAGCGATGGTCGCGGTATCGTTTTTCAAGCCGTTAGATGCTTCGTTTTTGATACTCGAATAGGTTGGTAAGCGGTCCATCTTTTGGTTAAAGCCACCGCCCTGTGCCATAAAACCAGGAATCACGCGATGGAAGATGCTACCAATGTAGCTTCCGTCTTCAACGTACTTGATGAAGTTCGCTGTTGTAATTGGCGCTTTTTGGTCGTTAAGCTCCAGCGTGAAAGGGCCGAGGTTGGTTTCAACCAACACTTTTGGGCCTGCCAATACCGAGCAGCTCACTAATGCTAGGGTAGAAATAATAGTGCGAATCATTAGAAACGCTCCGCCATGTACTCTTTCAGCTCACGGTCATTAGCGACTTCTTTTAGAACAAGATTGACAACATCGTTCAGCACTGTCGCAATTTCTTCGTTAGAAGCGCTCAGCATTCCAGAGCGAGTCGCTGTGCCATTGTAGGTTTTTACAAGTTTGCCTTTCGGTGTTTCAGCCGTGATTTCAATGGTGACTTTGCCATCCATTTCATTTTCCATCACGGAGTGTTTTACCGTTACTAGGGCTTCTTGAATTTCAACTTCAACCGAGTTTTCACTGTTTACAGTGCTACGGAAACCTTGGGAACCAAACTGCTCCAGAAGAGCGTTTTCCAAAGAAATACGTACATTTTGCTGAGCATGAAGAGGTTCGATGTTTGAACGACCACTATCAACTAGCGCAACATACTGAGCCGAACGAACGTCTTTACTGGTTAAGGTGTACGAGCTTCCATCTACAAGGTCACTGCTGCTGAGCACGGCTTTAGGCTTAAAATTGATTTGTTCTGGTTGAGGGGCAGAACACGCAGTTAGTAGCGCTATAGATGCGGCAAGAACCAGTTTTCTCATGGTGTTTTCCTTTATCATGCTCTCAAGACTGTAGAGATATTTGTATGTAGATAATAGTGAACTATTTAGTCGCTTGTAAAATAACAAATTTCTTATTGGAAGCGACAGTCGATACTTGCGACTTTCCGAATAGTCGAGATAGTTTCCCATCGTAGCCGAGGTGTCGGTTTCCGATAACAATTAATTGTCCACCTTTGGCAAGAACATGCTTTGCATCACAGAACATCTGCCATGCAATGTGATCCGTAATAGCTTGCTGCTGATGGAAAGGTGGGTTGCAGACAACTAAGTCGGTAGAGTTTGCCTCAAAACCGTCTAAACAGTTATTCGCAACACATTGATGCTGCTGAGCTTGGCCTAGGTTGTCTAGCATGTTTTTTTGAGCGGACTCCACCGCCATAAAACTCTCATCTACACTTGTGATGTGTGCGTTCGGATTAAGCTGAGCCAATTTTACTGATAGAACACCATTACCACAGCCTAAATCAATGATCTTTAGTGGCTTATCTGTGCTCGGTAAATGAGGCAAGATAAAGCGTGCACCTAAGTCCAAAGACTCGCCAGAATAAACATTAGGGAGATTACTTAGCCGAATATCTTCTCCATCAACTTTCCATTCCGTTATTGGTGAAACAGGTAGAGAAGTTCGGCTGTTGGCTTGTGAAAATACTAAACGATGCTTCTTCCATGCTAATGATGTTTTTGTCTCACCTAAGTATTTCTCAAATAGCTTCAGAGTTGAAGTATGGATCTCTTTGGCCTTATTCACACCTATAACAGGCACATGGGAAGGAACTTGTTGACGCAGTTGAGACAATATCCAAGTTAGATGCCTGTTACTCTTAGGCAGCTGTAATAAGACCAAATCAATCGAATCCGGAATAGCGTCCATACATGTTATATAGTGAATCGGACGGCAATGATTACGCTGCAAGTTTTCGTTAGTCCCTGTGTGCGCGAGAAATGAGTCGCTCATCAGGGTGACATTGTGAATGTTGGAAAACCAGCAACAAAGAGCACCAAAATGATCGTTGATAATCAGAATGTTTTGATTGGGTGCTAAGTCCAGTTCTTCTACGTGGTTGATCAGGTATTCATCACCTGCATCCCAAGCTTGAAGTGTTTCGTTGGTTCGAACTGGGTAACGATATAAAGTTAGATTACGATCGTGAAGAGAGAGCTCAATGTTCATATTGGTCAAAGTTATTAGTGTTTGAAGTCGTCTAGGGATGTTCAACATCATTGTCGCAAATGGAGCGACAACAAGAAACCAAAACCTTTTTCTCTCTGGTTTTGCGGAGTAAGATGACTTTATTATTTCGCTTATGTCAGCCTTAGACGTAAGCTATCGAATTGAGGAACAGACATGATTCAAGAAATTGTCGAACAAAAGCTAAGCCAAGCTTTCTCTCCTATCGAGCTAAAGGTGATGAATGAAAGCTACATGCACAATGTACCAGCAGGGTCTGAGAGCCATTTTAAAGTTGTAATTGTCAGCACAGAGTTTGAAGGTAAACGCTTGATTGCACGTCACCGTGCGGTCAATCAAGTATTGGCAGAGGAATTAGCGGGCGGAATTCACGCGCTCTCTATGCATACCTATACAGAGGAAGAGTGGGAAAAAGAAAAACAGTCTTTCCCAGACAGCCCTATGTGTATGGGTGGTGGAAAATAAGTTTGAGAAATTGAGAAGGGTAGCGTTTGCTGCCCTTTTTTGTGTCTGTTTTTTGTTCGCTTTGTTAACAGTGTTTCAACAAATAAATGTTACAAATTGTTTGTTTCCATTTGTTTAAAATGATTACCGAATAGAAATACCTCTAAAGAGTAAGGGAATAGGGGTTTGTGCGATGCTTCAAACTTATGACTATTCTATAGCCTTTATTCTTCAAAACCTTCGAAATAAAACGAGTTATCAAGTTATTGGTCATGGCATCAGGTTGAGAAAAAATGCTAGACTATCGCACCTGATAAATCTCACTCAAATTTTGTGATGAGATAATTAATAGGATGTTGCGATTTTGATGTTTTAAACAGCATCAAAACCGGACACTAGTGTCGTGTCTAAAAGTTACGCAATTAAAGAATCTTTTTCCCGATAAAGTAGTGCAAGTGCGTATGATTACAATAAAGAAGGGTTTGGACCTTCCTATCGCAGGAACTCCATCCCAGGTGATTAATGATGGTAAGACCATCAATAAAGTCGCCTTGCTTGGCGAAGAGTACGTTGGCATGCGTCCTACGATGCATGTTCGCGTAGGTGATGAAGTAAAGAAAGCTCAAGTTCTTTTTGAAGACAAGAAGAACCCAGGCGTGAAATTTACTTCACCAGCAAGCGGTAAAGTTATCGAGGTTAACCGTGGCGCAAAACGTGTCCTACAATCCGTTGTGATTGAAGTGGCAGGTGATGAGCAGGTAACGTTCGATAAGTTTGAAGCAGGTCAGATTGCGGGTCTTGATCGCGAAGCGATTAAAACTCAGTTAGTTGACTCTGGTCTTTGGACAGCTTTACGTACTCGTCCGTTTAGCAAGGTTCCAGCAATCGATTCTACAACTCAGGCGATTTTCGTTACTGCAATGGATACCAACCCATTGGCAGCTGACCCTGAATTGATTATCAACGAGCAGTCAGATGCTTTTGTTGCTGGTCTTGATGCTCTTTCTGCATTGACTGAAGGCAAGGTTTACGTATGTAAGTCTGGTTCTAGCCTTCCTCGTTCTGGTCAATCTAATGTAGAAGAGCACGTGTTTGATGGCCCTCACCCAGCTGGTCTAGCTGGCACCCACATGCATTTCCTATACCCAGTGAATGTAGAAAATGTGGCGTGGAGCATCAACTACCAAGACGTTATTGCGTTTGGTAAGTTATTCCTAACTGGTGAGCTTTACACTGACCGTGTTGTTTCTCTTGCAGGTCCAGTTGTAAACAATCCTCGTTTAGTCCGTACAACGCTAGGTGCTAGCCTAGACGATGTAACAGACAACGAGTTGATGCCAGGCGAAGTTCGTGTGATTTCTGGTTCAGTGTTAACTGGTACTCACGCAACGGGTCCTCATGCTTACCTAGGTCGTTACCACGTACAGGTTTCTGTATTACGTGAAGGCCGCGAGAAAGATCTATTCGGCTGGGCTATGCCTGGTAAGAACAAGTTCTCTGTTACTCGCTCTTTCCTTGGTCACATCTTTAAAGGTCAGTTGTTCAACATGACAACAACGACTAACGGTAGTGACCGTTCAATGGTTCCAATTGGTAACTACGAAAAAGTAATGCCACTTGATATGGAACCAACATTGCTACTTCGTGATCTATGTGCAGGTGATACTGATAACGCTCAGCGTTTAGGTGCTCTTGAACTAGATGAAGAAGATTTAGCACTGTGTACCTTTGTATGTCCTGGTAAATACGAGTACGGCGAACTACTTCGTGAATGCCTAGATACAATTGTGAAGGAAGGGTAATTTTCATGGGCCTTAAAAAGTTTATTGAAGACATCGAGCATCATTTTGAGCCTGGTGGAAAACACGAGAAGTGGTTTGCGCTTTACGAAGCGGCAGCAACTCTGTTTTACACACCTGGTCTTGTTACAAAGAAAAGCTCGCATGTCCGTGATAGCGTTGACCTAAAACGTATCATGATCATGGTTTGGCTTGCGGTATTCCCAGCAATGTTCTGGGGTATGTACAACGCAGGTGGTCAAGCTATCGCAGCACTAAACCACATGTACTCTGGTGCAGAGCTTGCAGCAGTAATCAGTGGCGATTGGCACTACTGGCTAACCGAAATGCTTGGAGGAACGTTGAGTCCTGAAGCTGGTTGGGGCAGTAAGATGTTGCTAGGTGCAACTTACTTCCTACCGATTTACGCGACGGTGTTCATCGTTGGTGGTTTCTGGGAAGTGCTTTTCTGTATGGTGCGTAAGCACGAAGTTAACGAAGGTTTCTTTGTTACTTCTATCTTATTCGCATTGATTGTTCCGCCGACACTTCCACTTTGGCAAGCAGCATTAGGTATTACCTTTGGTGTTGTTGTTGCGAAAGAAATCTTTGGTGGTACTGGTCGTAACTTCCTTAACCCAGCGCTTGCTGGCCGTGCTTTCCTATTCTTTGCTTACCCAGCTCAAATCTCGGGTGACTTAGTGTGGACTGCGGCTGATGGTTTCTCTGGTGCTACAGCGCTTAGCCAATGGGCACAAGGCGGTAATGGTGCTCTAGTGAACACTATCACGGGTGATGCAATCACTTGGATGGATGCGTTCATTGGTAACATCCCAGGCTCTATCGGTGAAGTATCGACGCTAGCTCTTATGATCGGTGCAGCAATGATCGTTTACATGGGTATTGCTTCATGGCGCATCATTGGTGGTGTTATGATCGGTATGGTTGCAGTGGCGACACTGTTCAACGTTATCGGTTCTGATACAAACCCTATGTTCAATATGCCTTGGCATTGGCACCTAGTTCTAGGTGGCTTCGCATTCGGTATGTTCTTCATGGCGACTGACCCAGTATCAGCGTCATTTACTGATAAAGGTAAATGGGCTTACGGTATTCTGATTGGCGCAATGTGTGTAATGATCCGTGTAGTAAACCCAGCTTACCCTGAAGGTATGATGCTGGCGATTCTATTTGCGAACCTATTTGCACCACTATTCGACCACTTAGTTGTTGAAAAGAACATCAAACGGAGACTAGCTCGCTATGGCAAGTAATAACGACAGCATTAAAAAGACGCTGGGTGTTGTTATCGGGTTGAGCCTTGTTTGTTCAATCATCGTATCAACAGCAGCTGTTGTTCTTCGCGATCAACAAAAAGCAAACGCTGTACTAGATAAGCAAACTAAAATTGTTGAAGTTGCTGGTATTGAAGCGGAAGGAAAGAAAGTTCCTGAGCTATTTGCACAATACATTGAGCCGCGTCTAGTAGATTTCGAAACAGGTGACTTTGTTGAAGGTGATGCTGCAACTTACGATCAACGTTCCGCTGCAAAAGATCCAGCTGAGTCTATCCGTCTAACTGCGGACCAAGACAAAGCTAAGATTCTTCGTCGTGCTAACACAGGTGTTGTATACCTTGTGAAAGAAGGTGATGAAGTATCTAAAGTTATCCTACCGGTACATGGTAACGGCCTATGGTCTATGATGTACGCGTTTGTTGCTGTTGAAACAGATGGCAACACGGTTTCTGCGATCACTTACTACGAACAGGGTGAAACTCCTGGACTTGGTGGTGAAATTGAGAACCCGTCTTGGCGTGCACAATTTGTAGGTAAGAAGCTGTTCGATGAGAACCACAAACCAGCTATTAAGGTTGTTAAAGGTGGTGCTCCAGCTGGCTCAGAACACGGCGTTGATGGCCTTTCTGGTGCTACGCTAACAGGTAACGGTGTTCAAGGAACATTTGATTTCTGGTTAGGCGACATGGGCTTTGGTCCATTCCTAGCAAAAGTTCGTGACGGAGGTCTGAACTAATGTCTGGCGCACAAAACGTTAAAAAGAGTCTGATGGCACCGGTGTTGGATAACAACCCGATTGCTCTACAGGTTCTTGGTGTTTGTTCTGCACTTGCAGTAACAACCAAACTAGAAACGGCATTTGTAATGACACTAGCGGTTATCTTTGTAACTGCACTGTCTAACTTCTTCGTTTCTCTTATCCGTAATCACATTCCAAACAGTGTACGTATCATTGCTCAAATGGCGATCATTGCGTCACTTGTAATCGTGGTAGACCAAGTACTTAAAGCTTACCTATACGATATCTCTAAACAGCTATCTGTATTCGTAGGCCTTATCATTACGAACTGTATCGTAATGGGTCGTGCTGAAGCGTTTGCTATGAAGTCTGAGCCAATTCCTTCTCTTATCGATGGTATTGGTAACGGTCTTGGTTACGGCTTCGTTCTTATCACTGTTGGTTTCTTCCGCGAACTATTTGGTTCAGGTAAGTTATTCGGCCTAGAAGTACTTCCGCTAGTAAGTAATGGTGGTTGGTATCAGCCAAACGGCTTGATGCTACTTGCACCATCAGCATTCTTCCTGATCGGCTTCCTGATCTGGGCGATTCGTACGTTCAAGCCTGAACAAGTAGAAGCGAAGGAGTAAGGACGTCATGGAACATTACATTAGCTTGCTAGTTAAATCGATCTTCATCGAGAACCTAGCACTATCGTTCTTCTTAGGTATGTGTACATTCCTTGCAGTATCTAAGAAAGTTAAGACCTCTTTCGGTCTTGGCGTAGCAGTTGTTTTCGTACTGACTGTCGCGGTACCAGTAAACAACCTGCTTTATACCTTTATCCTTAAAGAGAATGCGTTAGTTGAAGGTGTGGACCTTAGCTTCCTAAACTTCATCACCTTTATCGGTGTAATCGCGGCTCTAGTACAGATTCTAGAAATGATCCTCGATCGCTTCTTCCCGCCTCTGTACAACGCGTTAGGCATTTTCCTACCGTTGATCACTGTAAACTGTGCGATCTTCGGTGGCGTATCTTTCATGGTTACGCGTGACTACAACTTTGCTGAATCTGTTGTATACGGCTTTGGTTCTGGTGTGGGCTGGTTGCTAGCTATTGTTGCTCTTGCAGGTCTCCGTGAGAAGATGAAGTACTCTGACGTACCTCCTGGTCTTCGTGGTCTTGGTATCACGTTTATCACTGTAGGTCTAATGGCGTTGGGCTTTATGTCTTTCTCTGGTGTTCAACTGTAAGTCGGGTAAACCGCAGCAAATAAGGAATAGTCAATGTCTACTATTATTTTTGGTGTAGTAATGTTTACCCTGATTATTTTGGCGCTAGTTTTAGTGATTCTATTCGCTAAATCTAAACTAGTTCCATCAGGTGACATTACAATTTCTGTGAACGATGACCCTTCATTGGCGATCGTTACACAACCAGGCAGCAAGCTGCTGGGTGCTCTAGCTGGTGCTGGCGTATTCGTATCTTCTGCTTGTGGTGGCGGTGGCTCTTGTGGTCAGTGTCGCGTAAAAGTTAAATCAGGTGGCGGTGACATTCTTCCAACTGAGCTTGATCACATTACTAAAGGTGAAGCTCGTGAAGGTGAACGTCTAGCATGTCAAGTTGCAATGAAAACTGACATGGAAATCGAACTACCTGAAGAAATCTTCGGCGTTAAGAAGTGGGAATGTTCAGTTATCTCTAATGATAACAAAGCAACATTCATCAAAGAGCTTAAACTTCAAATCCCTGATGGCGAATCTGTACCTTTCCGTGCAGGTGGCTACATTCAGATTGAAGCTCCAGCTCACCACGTTAAATACTCTGAGTTTGATGTACCGGATGAGTACCGTGAAGACTGGGACAAGTTTAATCTGTTCCGCTACGAGTCTAAGGTAGATGAAGAAACTATCCGTGCTTACTCAATGGCAAACTACCCAGAAGAAGAAGGGATTATTATGCTGAACGTGCGTATTGCTACGCCGCCGCCTAATAACCCAGACGTACCACCTGGTATCATGTCTTCATTCATCTGGTCTCTTAAAGAAGGCGACAAGTGTACTATCTCTGGTCCATTTGGTGAGTTCTTCGCGAAAGATACTGATGCAGAAATGGTATTCGTTGGTGGTGGTGCAGGTATGGCTCCAATGCGTTCTCATATCTTTGACCAGCTTAAGCGTCTTAACTCTTCTCGTAAGATGTCTTTCTGGTACGGTGCTCGTTCTAAACGTGAAATGTTCTACGTTGAAGACTTCGATGGCCTACAAGCAGAAAACGACAACTTCGTGTGGCACTGTGCTCTTTCTGATCCAATGCCTGAAGACAACTGGGATGGCTACACTGGCTTCATCCACAACGTATTGTACGAAAACTATCTGAAGGACCACGAAGCACCTGAAGATTGTGAGTACTACATGTGTGGTCCACCGATGATGAACGCAGCTGTAATCGGTATGCTGAAAGATCTCGGTGTAGAAGATGAAAACATCCTTCTAGATGACTTCGGTGGTTAATCTACCTAAGTGATTGAACTCTATGGCTGGCTCTTGGAGCCAGCCATTCTTTTTTCGAACTTCGGTTGTGATAGTAAAGCGGTTTTATCTAGACTATTTTCCTATCCCCACTTTTATCTATAGGAGTAAACAAGTGAAAAAATGGCTTGTTGCGTTAGCTTCTCTTTTGATCCTTGCTGGCTGTGAAAAACCGGCCGAGCAAGTGCATTTAAGTGGCCCTACGATGGGTACCACCTATAACATCAAATACATCGAATCAGACTCGACGCCTGATGCACAAAAGATCCATCAGGAAGTTGACCGCTTACTTGAAGAAGTAAACGACCAAATGTCGACTTACCGCAAAGACTCGGAGCTAAGTCGTTTTAATCAATATCAAGGCAGCGACCAATTCGAGGTTTCACCACAAACCGCGATTGTTGTGAAAGAAGCTATTCGTCTTAATGAGCTTACTCATGGCGCGCTTGACGTAACAGTTGGACCGTTAGTGAATTTATGGGGGTTTGGCCCAGAAGCACGCCCTGAAGTTGTCCCAACAGATGAAGAACTAGCAGCACGTAAAGCAGTCACAGGCATTTCTCATTTGAGCGCTACCGCTACTTCATTATCAAAAGATATTCCTAACTTGTATGTGGACCTTTCTACGATTGCAAAAGGTTGGGGAGTGGATGTGGTTGCCGACTATATTGAATCTCAAGGCATTCAAGACTACATGGTTGAAGTTGGTGGAGAACTGCGCCTAAAAGGCGTGAATCGTGAAGGGGTTCGCTGGCGTATTGCGATTGAGAAACCTTCGGTAGATGAGCGCAGTGTTCAAGAGATCATAGAACCGGGTGATATGGCGATAGCCACTTCTGGTGATTATCGTAACTATTTTGAGCGTGACGGAATCCGTTATTCGCATATAATTAACCCACAAACAGGTAAACCGATCAGAAATAAGGTTGTGTCTGTTACTGTATTGGATAAGTCGTCTATGACGGCAGACGGCCTGGCGACAGGCATAATGGTATTGGGTGAAGAGAAAGGATTGGAAGTTGCGAATAAGCACAATATCCCAGCTCTGATTATCGTCAAAACAAAAGACGGGTTCTTAGAGCTAACTTCAGAAGCATACAAACCATACGTACATAATTAACAAGAGCATGTCATTATGAATACATTTTTGATTACCTTTGGAGTGTTCCTAGCTGTTATCGCAGCAATGTCGGTAGGTTACATTTTCCAAAAGAAAGTGGTTAAAGGAAGCTGTGGCGGATTAGGTGCGGTAGGTATCGACAAGGTATGTAACTGCCCAGAACCGTGTGATGCACGTAAGAAGCGAGAAGCACGTGAAGCTGCTAGAGCAGAAAAGCTTGCTGCGTGGGAAAAAGATCGCATCGCTTAACCCGCTCCAATCACTCAAAAAGCCCAAAGTTTTCATGGAACACATGATTCTTCGGGCTTTTTTAGTTTTGGGAGTTTATCCAACTGATACTATCTGGTTTCGACCATTTTCTTTGGCCAAATAGAGCCGGTCATCAGCGACCTTTATTTGCTCGTTCAAATCCCCTTCGATATCGGTCACGCCGATACTAATCGTAATAGATAGCTGCTGCTCGTTATGAGTAATCGTGGTTTTCTCTACTCTTTGGCGCATGATTTCCAATCGGTTGGTAAACTCTTGGATTGGGGCACATGATTGAATACAAAATTCTTCACCACCAAACCGCACAACGACATCATCTTCGAAGTATATTTTGAGGATGCTAGACAGCGTTTTCAGTGCAGCATCTCCACCATCGTGGCCATATGTGTCGTTGACCTTTTTAAAGTGGTCGATGTCGAGCATGGCTATGTTTCTTTTTTCACAACCATTGCAAACTTGATTGAACAAGAAACGGCGATTCCAAAGTCCGGTTAAGGCGTCTTGGTTAGCCATGCGAAAGAGTTCGTTTGTGGCCTCTTTCATGTCTAGAATTTGATGAACTCGACAGAAAAATTCTTCTTGGTTGAACGGCTTATATAGGAAATCATTAGCTCCTGCTTTGAGGAAGCGAGCTGTCATAGTTCTATCGTCACTTCCGGATAGGCCTAAGATCGCCAATTGATTCTTGTCGTAGTCTGTGCGAATTTCACGAATCATGGTAATGCCATCTTTTTCTGGCATATCGTGATCAGAAATAATGAAAGTAATGTCTGAGTTTTCCGATAGGACTTTCTGACCTTCAATGCCATTCTTGGCCTGTAATACGGAAATGTATTGGTGTTCCAACAGTTGAGTAATGTGTTTTCTTACCACGGCTGAGTCATCAACGACGAGCGCTTTATGCTTTTGATTATTGGTTAAGCGTTTTACTAGCGGGAGCAAGTAGGAAACTGAGGCCATGCTGTCTTTTAAGATGTAATCCAAAACACCTTTAGCCAACATTTTTTCGCGTATTTCTTCCTGAAACATGGCGGTAAGGACGATCACTTTATGATCGTGATTGAGGACTATATCAATGATTTCGCCATCTTGGCCATCAGGTAAGCAGTAATCCAGCACCGCGCATAGTAGGTGGTGTTCATGTTGGAGTATTTTGTTTGCTTGTTCGATTGACTCGGCAGCAAGTACCTCGAAACCAGCTTGGCTTAGTTGCTGTTCCAAGTAATTGCGAAACGCACGACTATCTTCGACAACAAGTATTTTTTGACTCAAAGATCCGTCCCTATCATTTTTATCCTGATACAACTAATAATAAATTAGTCAGGCGATTTGGCTACGATTAATTTTTAATATTTGAACCAACCTAATTTCGTGCCTGAACGTTCATTATTTTGTATACTGTGTTTTTGTACAGTTTTTCTTTGGTGGGCTGTGGAGTCAGTAACGAGAAAGATCATTCATGTTGACATGGACTGCTTCTATGCAGCGGTTGAGATGCGCGACAATCCTGACTACCGAAATCGGCCATTGGCCGTTGGCGGACATGAAAAGCAGCGCGGAGTGATCAGTACCTGCAATTATGAGGCGAGGCAGTTTGGTGTACGTAGCGCAATGCCTACCGCAACAGCGTTAAAGCTATGCCCTGAGCTTTTGGTTGTTCCAGGTAGAATGCAGGTATACAAAGAAACATCAAAGCATATCCGAGCTATTTTTAGTCGCTATACACCACTTATAGAGCCTTTGTCTCTTGATGAGGCCTACTTAGACGTGACCCAATCCACCATGTGTCGTGGGTCAGCGACACTGATTGCTCAAGCGATCAGGGAGGACATATGGAACGAGCTTCAGCTTACGGCATCTGCTGGAGTGGCTCCGATTAAATTCTTGGCCAAAGTCGCTTCAGATATGAACAAACCAAATGGGCAGTTCGTTATCCCTCCTGAAAGAGTCCAAGAAGTCGTTGATAAGCTGCCGTTAGAAAAGATTCCGGGAGTGGGAAAAGTGAGCTTAGAAAAACTTCATAAAGCCGGCTTTTATGTTTGTGAAGATATCAAGCAAAGTGACTATCGAGAGCTGCTGCGACAGTTTGGCCGGCAGGGAGCTTCATTGTGGAAACGAAGTCATGGTATCGATGAACGTGAAATTGTGGTGGAGCGTGAACGCAAGTCGGTTGGTGTAGAAAGGACGTTCAGCGAGAATATTTCTAGTTATGATGAATGTTGGCAGGTTATAGAAGAACGTCTTTACCCCGAGCTTGAGCAGCGCTTGGTGAAAGTGAGTCCTGATAAGAGCATCATAAAGCAGGGCATCAAGCTTAAATTTGCCGACTTCCAACTGACGACTATTGAGCATATTCATGGTCAATTAGAGCTAGAAGATTTTAAAGGGCTCTTGCGAGATATCTTAAAGCGTCAAAATGGCCGAGAGATACGCTTACTCGGCTTGAATGTCATGCTTAAACCAGATCAACAAACTAAGCAATTGAGCTTCTTTTAGGGCCTTTGTTCGAAAAGCACGTCGAACAAAGGCCCCCACGATAATTACTTATCTTTGATTCTCAATTCCACTGACGGACTTCACGGCTTCGAGAACCGTCGAAAAAGGGTGTTGCTCTAATTTGGCAAAGCCGTTCATCGAGCGAGCTTTAAGTTTGGTCGACAGTGGCGTGGTTATCCCACACAAAAAGCGCGCCAGTGCCTCAGGGCTTAACGGTTGAGTATCTGATGATTTGGTACTTGCTGTTCTAAATTCATTCAACCATTGTTGAAGAAGTTGGTTGTCAATCTTCAGCTGGCTACTGCTTGGCAATGTGGCGATATTCCCTCTGCATGAGGAGCAATGCCCACACTGACTTGGTGCATTGTTATCCGAGAAGTAACTTGCTAATCGATGACTCAAGCAATGTTCGGTTTGGAAAAAGTTGAGCATCTCATGTAACCGATTTATCTCAGCGTTTTCTTTATTTCTGAACAGTTGGAACAGTTCTTCAGTAAGCTGCTGTACTGATTTAGATGTGTCACAAACTCCAAAGACATCGGTGATTTGTTTGCTTTCGAGTTCAATCCAGCCTTGCTCATGGAAATAATCAATAGCAGCTATCACACGTTGTCTATCTGCTTGGCTGTGCATCCATAAGGCTTCAAAATCGACTTGGCACCATGTCCGTGCTTTAGGCGAGCAGGCAAAGATAGCTTCAACAAACTGACGACGTTCACCGGAAAACTGCTCTTCGATATGCTGCTGAGTGGCAACAAACTTAAAACGATAATCGGCGAAGTAGCTGTATTTTGGCTCGATAACAGCGGCCAACTCTAAATAGACCAATAGTGTTTTGAGTGGCAGTTGTCGAATGTTGCTCTCTCGAGATAGCCTAGTCAGCATGACTTCCCACTGGCCAGTTTGTTGATAAATTTCCTCGATGACGCTTTGAATCGCTTCTTTGTCCGGTGTGTCTCCGTAAACAAAATTCTCGAGTACATGTAAGCCGGTTTGGTTCGCTAATAAGGTGCAATGTGACGTATGACCATCTCTACCTGCACGGCCAATTTCTTGTGAGTAGTTTTCAATAGATTTGGGGAGATCATAATGTACCACTTGGCGAATATTGGATTTGTCTACCCCCATGCCAAAGGCAATTGTTGCGACAATGCAGTGAATTTGACCATTCATAAATCGTTGTTGAATATCGTCGCGCTGCTCGCTTTTTAATCCAGCGTGATATGCGGTTGCAAGCAAGCCCTGTTGGTTCAGTTGCTTTGCAACTTGCTCCGCGGTCTGCTGTAAGGTGACATAGATGATGGAGGGTGCGAGTGGATCTTGAGCTAAAATGCGATGCAGTGCTTCAGCTTTTTCGTGCTCTTGGCAAGGTGAGATAGTCAGATCAAGGTTAGAGCGATAAAAGCCAGTCACAACCGTGTTGTCTGCACTGATGGAGAATTTACTTTGCATGTCTTTGATGACATTCGGTGTCGCTGTGGCTGTGAGGAGCAACACTTGTGGAATATTGAGCTGCTGTTTGTAATGAGGCAGTTTTAAATAATCAGGTCGGAAATTATGTCCCCATTCCGACATACAGTGTGCCTCATCTATGACAAGTAGTGAAATTGGCACTTGAGCGATGAAGTGACGAAATCTCTCGTTCTTTAGCCTCTCAACTGAGATCATCAAGATCTTGGTTTCGCCGTTGCGTACCGACTGCATCACGTGTTGGGTTTGTTGCCTATCTTGGCTCGAATCAATGGACGCTGCCGCGATCCCTTTACTCTGCAGGAAGGCCAGTTGATCTTTCATCAATGCAAGTAGTGGCGAGATGACTAATGTGAGATGGGGTAGGTGTAACGCTGGCAATTGATAGCAAAGAGACTTACCTGACCCAGTCGGAAAGATCGCTGCACTGGATTCGCCTGATAGTATCGTTTCTACAACTTGACGCTGCCCTTCTCTTAGTGTGTCGAAACCAAATACTTGCTTTAACGTATCTTCAATCATTATCCCCATAACCTGCTAGTGAAAAGCTTGCGCTTGATTGTACCTGATTCTATTCTTTAGCTCTTTGAAAACCACAGCACACATGTATGAATAAATCTGATCTGCACCAAATAATCTTGCTACAGCTCGAACAAAATTTATTGGTCGCCCAAGCTGCGACTCAACGTGCCATCGATGCAGCTACTGATGAAGAAACTGTACCTGAACACAAGTACGATACTTTAGCGCTAGAGGCCTCGTATTTGGCGCATGGGCAAGCGATGAGAGTGCAGGAATGCGAAGAAGATATTCGAGTTTTTAAAGAGCTAGTGCTTAGGGAAGCATCAGATACGGTGGTTATGGCCTCTTTGGTAACCGTTGCGAATGAAGAAAATGAACGAAAATATTTCTTCATTGGTCCTAGAGCGGGCGGAGTGAGTGTAGATTGCCAGGGAATTGAAGTGTCGGTATTAACCCCGCAAGCTCCGCTTGGAAAAGCGTTACTTGGGAGGCAAGTAGAAGATGAGGTCGAGCTGGCAATTAATGGTATTACTGTGTATTACGAAGTTGTAGACATTGCTTAGACATCGTTCTTTATTACAGTTGACTAGCCGCTAACCTTCTTTCCCTTAATTTGGGTATACTGTTTAAAACCATTGTTGAGATGATTATGAAGAAAAGCATTTTACTGGTATCACTTTTGATGAGTCACTCTGTATGGGCTGCGCAGTGTAAAGTTGATATCAAAAATGAAATCCATTTGGATGGGCAAACTCTAGAGATTCAGCAAACCAGCGGTGAAAAAGCCGTGTTTGATGACAGTAATAACCTTTATATTCACGGTGAAAAAGTTGAGCTAAACGCTGAGCAGCAAGCGGCGGTCGAGCAGTACCGCGATAGCATGAATGAGTACTTGCCTAGAGCAAAACAAATTGCCAGTGAAGGGTTAGCTTTAGCGAATGACATCGTTGATGATGTCGCGCAAAGCCTGGATGCGCCGGGTGCATTTGATGACGTTAAGGCGTCAATGCAAGCATTCTTTGCTGATATTGAAGCTCGCTATTATCAAGACGGCGATTTAGTTTTGCCAGCAGAAAGCTTTGAGTCGATGGCGGCGTCTTGGGCAGAAGACTTTGAAAAAGCGAAGCAGTTATTTAATCAAGAATTCATCTCCAGTGCATTCAATGCGATGTCTGAAAAAATGAAACAGGATGGTGGGCTAAACCTTACTGAACTGGCAGACAGCATGGCGGAGCTAAAAGTCCGAGTGGAAGAGCGTTTAAAGGAGCATTCAGCAGAGATTAAGCAACAAGGCGAGGAGCTGTGTGAATCTTTGGATGATATTGCGGAGCAAGAGCTTGAGCTGCATGAGAAAATCCCTGAGTTGAAGGATTACCAAACATTTACGATTTAGGGTTCGACTAAATCATTGAAGTCAAAAAAAGAGCGCCAATATGGCGCTCTTTTACTTAGCCCTAAGTAACTTTGTCTATCAGATGAACGGATCAACGTTCATTGTTCATTTGGGTTAGCTTGTCCCCGACAGGGCCCGAGAAATTAAAGCCATCGTGTTCATCCCAGTTGATTGACCATGTCATCACACCTGCATAGTTTGGATAGTTAAATGCAGGCTGGATAGAGCCACATTTTGTTCCTTTGGTTAAACAATCAAGTGCATCGAGAATGTTTTGTGTTGGAGCTTGTCCGGAGTTCGCAGAGCTAGGCCCTGAAGGTAAACCGATGGCGACTTGGTCATCACGTAGAGGGGCGAACATCGTACCATCGGCAAGTTCAAACCCTTCAATCAACATTTTCGATTGAGCTACCATCATATCGATAGAACCTTCGGGTGCAGCACCAGACATGTATGGGTTTGGTAAGCCACCGTTGTTGTATAGTTGAACGTGAAGTAAATCTAGCGTGCTTCGTGTCGCATCGATCACTGGAATGTACGCGCCCCAAATTCCTGAGTAGGCCACGAAGCCACCTTGAACATATGGATGCTCTGGTGCCATGGTGAGGTACATATCTCCACCCATATTTTGTTCAATTTGCAGTAATGCACGTCCTAAACGAGCTTGGATTTGAGAACCATGAACAAGGTTAGACCCACTTTCCAGATCTACATCCAAACCGTCAAAGCCCCACTCAGCAATGATGTCAGTTAGGCTGGCAATAAAGGCAGCTTCATCTTGGTCAGTATTCAGAGTGATCGTGCCTTCAGCGCCACCAAGTGACAGAACGAACTTTTTACCTTTTGCTTGCAGTGCCGCCATATCTTGTTTGAACTGCAGAGGATCTAGCGCAGGGCAGCTACTGTGGATATCGCCAGAATAAAGGTTGAAGTGAACCGTACCATTACTACTGCGGTCGTTTTCCGCAAACGCGATATCGATGATATCCCATGCGTCAGACATGTCAGCCAAGCGCATCGGGCATCCGGCACCGTTGACGAAGTTATGCCAGTAACCAATCAGCTTGTGAGTTTTCTCTGTTTGTTCGACAACGGTAATCGTTGCAGCATCAGACACAACACTAGAACCTGCGTTATCTTCTGCTTGAGCAGTGACTGTGTATGAACCGATGGCGCCAGGTACCCAAGTGTAAGAGTATGGTGCAGTAGTATCGCTAGCGATGACGGCACCATTGAGTAGGAAGTTCACCTGCTTAACACTGGAGGTTAGTGACGTTGCGTCTGCAGTGATAACGGTGTTCTTGCCTAAACCAACGGTTTGTCCTGATGTAGGGGAGGTGAGTGAGACAACAAGGTCTTGATCACTCACGTTAACATTAACGCTCGATTCTCCGGTATTGCTTTCGTTATCTGTTGCAACGACACGTACTGTGTTCATGCCGATTGTAGTTGCAGACCAGTCATAGTTATAAGGCGGTTGGGTCACGACCCCGAGACTCGTGTTGTTGGCAAAGAATTCAACTTGTTGGATTGAACCGTCAGTGTCACTTGCGTCTGCTTCAATGGTCACCAATGAGCCTGCGAGCACAACACTGTTATCTTGTGGTGATTGAATAGTGACTACAGGTGGTGTGCTGCAAGCGCCTAAGTCTGTCCATGCATCGGTCCAATATAAACCATCACCTGGTGCGTACGCCCAGTCAGAGCTCGATGAACACCAGCCAGCGACGTCACAGCGATACTTATTGTTGAGGTTCTGGACTTCCTGTCCGGCGGTATAACTTGTCCCTGCTACATAGTTTGGTATGTCTGCACAGCCGCCACTAGAGCTTGACGATACGCTCAGGCTGACCTCTTGGCTATTGGTTGATTGGTCATCGTTGTCAGTTGCTTTGGCTTTGAAGCTATGAGTCCCCACTTCAGATACCCAGCTATATTGGTATGGTTCACTGGTATCTGTGGCGACCAACTGATTGTTAATGAAAAATTCAACTTGGCTGATGGAGCCATCCGAGTCAGAAGCGTCGGCGGAGATGACAAGAGTCTCTCCTGCTGTCAGCTGCTCATTGCCCGTAGGGCTAGTCAGCGATACTGAAGGAGGTACTAATCCACCAGACGGTGTGACGGAAATAGTTACTTGGCTGGTGGTAGAGGCCCCTTGCTCGTCGGTTGCAACGGCTTTCACTGAAGTTGCGCCAATAGTGGCCGTCCAATCGACAGAGTAAGGTGGTTGGGTAACGACCGCTACTGACTGGTTATCAACAAAGAATTCAACGTTATCGACGTTACCGTCAGAGTCCGAGGCGTTGGCTTGCAAACTCGTCACCGTTCCTTCTGGGATGGTGGCGTTGTTAAGTGGTGAGGTCAGTGAAACCTCTGGGGGGATATTTCCACCGCCAGTATCACATTGGCCTAATGATACCCAAGCTTCCCATGGGCCGGAATTTGAGGCTGGATCATTACCTTGCGTCCAATGACTTGCTTTGTAGGCGATGTTCGACTGTTGAACCTGATCGCCAGAGTTATAGACGGTACCAGCATCCCAATTAGCTAATGCCGTACAATCATAAGCATGTGCTTGGTAACTGACCCCAAGCGCAGCGATGATTGCTCCTCTGAGTATATTCGAGCCCATTTCCCTCTCCTTAGTGTAATTAATAATGGACTCTTAAACGTCTAGCTTATGTTTTGAATTTCGCTTGCTAAATACATGAATAGTTTAATTTTTCTCATTCAATATCACGTCTCTATTATGCATATGAGCACGGTTTCAAACATTTTACGGCTCACTTCACGGAATATGCTTTTATTACAAATTAGAAAAGACTTATTAACTATATCGCTTCCTTTTCATAGTGTTACGTGTCGACTTGTGTGGTTTTTGTGGTTAATTAATGCTGTGTTGGAGTTGATTTTTAGCGAGTGTAGTAATACCGTACTAGCCCACTAGTTTATTGATGCGTTTGACACTATGACACATACAGATTCATCGACACGTGAACACTTTGGTTCACGCCTTGGTTTTATTCTTGCTGCTGCGGGCGCTGCGGTTGGTTTAGGTAATATTTGGGGTTTTCCGACCCAGGCTGCCAGTAATGGTGGTGGTGCTTTTCTACTTGTCTATCTTGTCATGATCTTGGTTGTGGCATTTCCAATGCTTGTTGTTGAGATGGCCATCGGTCGGTCTGGACAAGCTAACCCTGTAGACAGCATGCGTTCACTCTCTTCTCACCCGATGGCGAAACGCGCCGGAGGATGGGTAGGTTGGCTGGGGCTATCGGTTCCTTGCGCCGTGCTTGCTTTCTACAGTATTGTCGGCGGCTGGTTGATTTGTTTCTTGCTTGGTGCTGTTACTGAGTTGCTCGGCTTAGAAGCGGTAACGGCCTGGTTTAAAGGTTTTAGCGTCGAGCGCAACCTTTTTGGGGCAATCACATTTTATGTATTGACGATTTTGATAGTGCAGGGCGGCGTAAAACAAGGGATCGAAAAGTGGTCGACGCGTTTAATGCCTGCGCTGTTTGTTTTGTTTGGCTTACTTTTTATTTACATCATGACACAAGCTGGTGCGATGGAAGGGCTGAAGCATTACTTGGTGCCGGACTTTGAAAAAGTCTGGGATAGGCAACTGATCTTAGCTGCTATGGGGCAGGGGTTCTTTTCGTTGACCATTGGTGGTTGCTCTATGTTGATCTACGGCTCTTACCTAAGTAAGAAAGAAAACTTACCCAAGATGGCAATGAATGTAACGCTGGTGGATACAGCGGTAGCGTTTATCGCGGGTCTGGTCGTGATGCCTGCGATGTTTGTTGCGATGCAAAAAGGTGTTCAGATTTACGCAGAAGATGGCTCCTTACTGAGCTCGGATACGTTAGTCTTCACTGTGTTGCCGATGATGTTCGATAGCTTAGGGATCCTTGGGCAAATCTTTTCGATCGTTTTCTTCTTACTGCTAACAATCGCGGCTCTTACGTCTTCTATTTCGATGCTGGAATGCCCAGTTGCGTTAGTCAGTGAGCGTTTCAATACGAAACGCGGTGCTACTAGCTGGGTGTTAGGTGGTGCAATTGCGTTATTCAGTGTATTTATTGTGTTTAACTTTGGGGATTTGTTTGGCTTAGTTGCGATGATTGCTACTCAGTATTTACAGCCAATAGCCGCGCTGATGTTCTGCCTTTTTGGTGGGTGGGTTTGGAGCCGAAACGCAAAAATAAAAGAGCTAGAGCAAGGCTGCCCAGAGTTCACGCAAGGCTGGTTTGGAAAGTTATGGCCTGCGTATGTGAAGTTTGTTTGCCCGGTTTTGGTCGCTACTGTGATTTGGGCTTCATTCGGTTAATTCGTTTTAGCTATAGCTAAATAGACAAAGCCCTGAAGTTTTTCTTCAGGGCTTTTTTATATGCGTTAGTTGCTTTTTATATGCATTAGTTACTTAAGATGCGATAGCTGCTTAGACTGGCGAGTTAATTTGCCCCGTCGTGAGTGGGTCGACATCGGCGTCTGCTGCGACTTCGATAAACTCTTCCACAACCTGTTCGACTTGTTGATCGTCTTGAGTGAAGTAAGCTAAGTGGAACACCGCATCTCCTTCGTTGACTAAAGGTAGTGTTTGCTGGCCAATGACAATGCCTCCCTTGTGAGCTTTCAGTTCAATTTCACTGTGCCCGAGTGGTGCGCTAATGTATGCCAATACTTGGCCTTTCTCTACTTTTTCACCAAGTGTAACAACGGTGCGTAATATGCCGTCACTTTCTGCTCGAAGCCAGCTGGTGGATTTCGCAATGACCGGTGTAGGCAACTTCTTGCGGCTCGCACGAAGCATACCGATAGCCTGCATAACACGTTGAACACCAATAAAGCCTGCGCTGATACAGATTGGCTCAAAACGCAGTGCTTCCCCTGCTTCGTAGGTCAATACTGGAATATTGAGCTTTTCAGCCTCACTTCTCAGTGAGCCATCACGTAGAGGTGAATCGACGATCACTGGTGTACCAAACGCGTTCGCGATACGTAGCGTTTCTGGGTTACTCAAATCTGCACGCAGTTGAGGCAGATTTGTTCGGTGAATGGCACCTGTGTGTAAATCCAGAATATAGTCACAACGTTTTGCTACTTGGGTAAAAAACGTATGTGCCATACGTGATGCTAGTGAACCTTTTTCGCTTCCCGGAAAACAACGATTTAGGTCGCGTCGGTCGGGTAAATAACGGGACTTATGAATGAAGCCAAACACGTTAACGATCGGGACGGCGATAACCGTCCCTTTTAGCTTATCGGTATCAATGGTGTTGATCAGTTGACGCACGATTTCGACGCCATTGAGTTCATCACCATGAATTGCAGCGTTGACCATTAATGTTGGCCCAGCTTGTTTACCGTTAATAATTTCTACGGGAATAGAAAGCGGGGAGTGGGTATAGAGCTTTGCAGCTTCTAACTCAATAACTCTTCGCTCTCCTGGGGCAACGAATTCACCTAAGAATTCGAATGCCGTATTTTTTTTAGCCTTTGCCACGAGTTTTCGTCCTTTTTGTTGCCGCATTTTTCTCAATAAATTCGACAATCATCCCAGCGACGTCTTTACCAGTTGCGGCCTCGATACCTTCCAGACCTGGGGATGAGTTTACTTCCATGACCAATGGACCACGCTCTGATCTTAGTAGATCGACCCCAGCCACATTTAGACCCATTATTTTCGCAGCCGCGACTGCGGTGCGGCGCTCTTCAGGAGTGATTTTCACCAGAGAAGCGGTTCCACCACGGTGTAAGTTAGAGCGAAATTCGCCTTCCGCACCTTGTCTTTTCATCGCTGCAATCACTTTATCGCCGATGACGAAGCAGCGAATGTCCGCGCCGCCAGCCTCTTTGATGTACTCTTGAACCATGATGTTCGCTTTGAGGCCCATAAACGCCTCAACAACACTCTCAGCCGCTTTACGCGTTTCTGCCAGTACAACACCGATGCCTTGTGTCCCTTCAAGTAACTTGATGACCACAGGCGCTCCGCCGACCATATCTAGCAGATCTTTGACGTCATCTGGTTTGCTTGCAAAGCCAGTAATTGGCATACCAATCCCTTTACGAGACAGCAATTGCATTGAACGCAACTTGTCGCGTGAACGAGTGATCGCTACCGATTCATTCACTGGGTAAACACCCATCATTTCAAACTGACGTAACACAGCAGTGCCATAGAAAGTCACAGATGCACCAATTCGAGGAACAATCGCATCAAAGCCAGACAGTTCTTCACCTTTAAAGTGAATTTCTGGCTTATCGGAATTGATATTCATGTAGCAGCGCAGTGCATCAATGACTTTCACTTCGTGTCCACGACTTTCACACGCTTCAATCAGACGCTTAGTTGAGTACAGATTTGCGTTACGTGAAAGAATACCAATTTTCATTATTTGCTCTCCTCGAAAGCGATTAAAAAAGATTCCACAGGGTCGACGACAATACGATGGTGCATTGCAGTGCGGCCTAACAGCATTCGAAATGCCATGTTTTCTCGATTGGTTAGGGTGATTTCAATTGGCCACATTTGGCCCCCTAAACTCATTTCTGTTTTGATGACGTATCTCAGTTCTTCATGTCCGCCCGAATCGCGGACGGTACGCTCATCAACCACTTCAGCCTCACAAACGGTCACCACGTCCGAATTGTTCTGAAATGGGTGGATCCAAAATCGAACCCAAAGAGCTTCGTCCTTTTTAAAGCTCTCTACTTTAAACGCGTGTAAGCAAGACGTTCGGGCTCCGGTATCGATTTTTGCGTTAATTTTTTCAATACCTAAACCAGGCAGGCTGAGGGTTTCTCGCCAACCAACAATCATTTTTTGTTTCATCGCACTACAAACTATTAGAGAGAAATACAGACTCGATTTGGGATAAAGCGAGTCCACCGATACAACTTAAAAGGGTTATTTAAATTTGAGTTATCGCTTGAAGAAGGCTTTGGTGATGAGCCTAAGAAGCTTCAAGGAGGCGGACTGTATCAGTAGAGTTTTTTACTGACCAACGAAAAAAAATGACCATTAAGACAAAAATTATTTATTGATGGTGGAGGGGTAATAAGCGACTGAAAATTGGGATAAAAGCCACGTTTTGGCGTTAATTATTCGCTAAAAAGGCAAATTCTTATATGCAACTTGAAAGCTGTTCTATGCTTATTCAGATGGTTAACGTCTTTAATTAGAGGGACTTATGAAAAAAACAATTGTAAAAGCAGTGGCTATTGCAGCGATAGCGGCAAGTATGACTGGGTGTGTAGGTAGTATGGCTGTAACGGGGAAGCTCATGCAGTTTAACGTTGAAGTCGTGGATAACCGCTATGCTCGTGCTGGTGTGAACTTTCTCTTGGCTCCGGTTTACGCGATTACTACCGCGGCCGACTATATTATTTTCAACTCACTGGAATTCTGGACAGGTAAAAACCCAATCAATGGCTCGCCACACATCTTCGATACCAAAACCGATACTATGTTGGATATTAACGATGACTTAGACGATTCATTGAAAGAAGCGCCTGTGGCTCCTATCTCGATGTACCGCTCTTTTGAGCAAGGCGAAATGAAGCAGATTGATGAAAATACGATTCAAATGGACATTACTTACAGTAATGGTGAGAAAGCGGTACTTTTGGGTGTGAAAGACCAACAGAACGTACAGTACTTTATTGACGGTGAATTGGTTGCTGAAACCACGATTCAACAACTAGAAGAGCTTGCTGCCTCTAAGGTATAGAGAATCAACTGACAATAAAAAGCCGAGTCACACAGACTCGGCTTTTTAATTGAACTGCAACTAAGCTTTCGCTGGGATAGCTTCAAGCAGTGCCACCATTTGCTCCCAGTATAGAGCGACTGTGTCGATCTTCACTTTCTCGTCTGGAGAGTGTGGGAATTTGATGGTAGGGCCAAATGACACCATATCCATATTAGGGTAAGGCTTCTTGAATAAACCACACTCAAGACCTGCGTGAATCACCATGATGTTTGGCTTGTGACCGTAGATACCTTCGTACATATCACGGAAGATAGCCATGATTTCGGAATCTGCATTTGGTTTCCAGCCAGGGTAAGCACCAGAAAACTCAATTTGAGCACCAGCAAGTTCAGCAACAGACGTTAGCATCCCTTCGACTTGGCTGCGGCCAGAATCGATCAGTGAGCGAACTAGGCACAGCACGGTAATCTTGCTTGCATCTGTGGTAATAACGCCAACATTCAGTGAAGTTTCAACCACGCCTTCAATTTCGTCACTCATACGAATCACGCCATTCGGGCATGCGTTCAATGCAGCAATGAAGCGTTGCTGATCAGCAACTGCAATCACATCTGAAGCAGACTCTATAGCTTCGTTGAACGAGACAATGTTAGTTTCTACTTTACCAAGCTCTTCTTTCAGCAAGTCTGTATAGTAAGAAAATAGCTCAGCCAGTTTAGCTTCGTTTTCAGCTGGCACCGCTACTGTTACGAAGGCTTCACGTGGGATAGCATTGCGTAGACTACCACCGCGGAACTCAACAAGACGCAGATCTAATTCTTGCGCGTGGCCCGCTAGGAAACGCGCAACCAGTTTGTTTGCATTGCCACGACCTGTGTGGATATCACAGCCAGAGTGGCCACCTTTAAGACCTTTTAATGTTAGCTGACGAGTAACGTAGCCCGCAGGAAGTGCTTCACGAGCGATGTCGAAGGTCATTGAGCCATCGATACCACCAGCACAGCCCATGTATACTTCGCCCTCTTGCTCTGAATCTGTGTTGAGAAGGATCTCTCCTTCTAGCCAACCCGCTTCTAATCCAAAGGCGCCTGTCATACCAGCTTCTTCATCAACGGTTAGTAGGACTTCCAGTGGACCATGTTTGATTTCATTTGATGCCAGTACGGCAAGACAAGACGCCATACCCATACCGTTGTCAGCACCTAGAGTTGTACCTTTGGCTGTCACCCATTCCCCATCAATATATGGTTGGATTGGATCTGTAGTGAAGTCGTGGTCTGTATCTTCATTTTTTTGCGGCACCATATCAATGTGCGCTTGAAGAACAACACCTTTCTTGTTTTCCATTCCGGCTGTCGCTGGCTTTTTGATAAAAACGTTGCCAGTTGGGTCTCGGCGAACCTCTAAACCTTGTTCAGTTGCCCAGCTCACAATGTATTGTGCTAGCGCTTCTTCGTGCTTTGATGGGTGAGGGATAGAACAGATCTTATCGAAAAACTGCCACAGTGGAGCTGGTGACAAGTTGCTGATTTCAGAATGGAATTCAGACACGGATGACTCCTTTTGTAATAATTTGCCATATCTTTTGGTGGTAATTGGCTGATAATGTAGTTTGATTATCTAGATATGACCTACGATGTAGTGATGTACAGCATACCACTCCCTTTATCGAGCGAGTAGTCTAGTGAGTGATGAAATTGTTTATTAATGTCACAGAACATCTACATTCCTCGAACGCTTAGTGTGTAACTCATTGAGTATTAAATCACGCAGACTGGCTGATGATTTTGTAATTTAATTACTCAATTCTTTTGATGTAAGTCAATAAATGAAAATTATGTGATTTTAATCACTCTTTTTCTTGTAATTAAATTTCTTGGTGGTATATTTGTACACAACTTCGAAAGAGAAGACAAAATGCTCAAAGGATGAGTCCGTTTTATCGCCTCCAAGGAACCGAGAAATCAACCGTATGTTTAATTGATTTAAAAGGTGATAGTTATGAAAGGTTTACCATCTGCAATGTTCTGGCTTAACAGCTCTGTTTACACTAGCAACTTTGCATACCCTACTAGCTTTGGCTACTAATTAGCGGAAGCTTGTAACTCGAACAGTTTGTTCACCCCTATATATTGGAATTTTTTTTACAGCGCTTGCTGCTGACATGATTCAACCGCCACTCAAATTGAGTGGCGTTTTTTTATCTTTAAATTGAAGTGCTTAAAACTTCGCCGCCAACAAATACTTTCCCCAGTGAATGATAATCACCGGTTTCTATTCTCTAAAACTCATATCAAATCGCACATTTGCTCCGTCATACACAATGAAAGTTTGCGACATGGTGCAAAAAAGCATCACTTAGACTTTTGCTGCCTATCTTTCTATTAATTTGAATTATAAGAACTTTTGTCTAGAGTTATTGTATTGCCTGCATATTGAAATCGTCATAACTCTAGCAAAACCTAATTAGAGTCTTAATTCTATCTGGAATTTAGTATTTGATAACTTTATAATCTGCAGCCAATCGATTACGCAACCGTTTACTTTTTACCCATTGTAGGATTCGAACATGCTCGAAAGACTATTTAAACTCAGCGAACACGGAACCACCGTTAGAACTGAAATTATTGCAGGTGTGACTACCTTCCTGACCATGGCTTACATTATCTTTGTAAACCCAGCAATGCTGTCAGATGCAGGTATGGACCACGGTGCTGTGTTTGTTGCAACCTGTTTAGCTGCGGCTATCGGCTGTTTCATCATGGGCTTTGTTGCTAACTACCCAATCGCTCAAGCACCAGGTATGGGCTTGAACGCATTCTTTACTTACGCCGTTGTGCTAGGTATGGGTTATACATGGCAAGTGGCATTGGCGGCTGTATTTGTATCCGGTGTGCTGTTCATCTTACTCAGCGTGTTCAAAATTCGTGAGTGGATCATCAACTCAATCCCAATGTCACTGCGTACTGGTATCTCTGCTGGTATCGGCTTATTCCTCGCTTTTATCGCACTTAAAAACGCTGGTATTGTTGTTGATAACCCTGCGACACTGGTTTCGCTTGGTTCAATCACCTCGCTACCAGCAGTGCTCGCTTCAATCGGTTTTTTCTTAACTATCGCTCTAGTTCACCGTGGCATGAAAGGTGCGGTTATGGTGGCGATTCTAGCGGTAACAGGTCTAGGTCTAGTTTTTGGCGACGTACAGTGGGCAGGCATTATGTCAGCGCCACCAAGCATTGCACCAACCTTCATGCAGCTAGATTTTTCTGCAGTGTTTGAAATCGGCATGATTTCGGTTGTGTTCGCATTCCTATTTGTCGATTTGTTCGATACAGCGGGCACACTAGTCGGCGTGGCGCAAAAAGCAGATCTAATCGGCAAGGATGGCAAAATCCCACGTCTAAATCGTGCACTTCTAGCGGACTCTACTGCAACATCTGCAGGTGCATTGCTGGGTACGTCAAACACAACTTCTTACATTGAAAGTGTTGCCGGTGTTGCAGCTGGTGGCCGTACAGGTTTAACTGCTGTAGTTGTTGGCATTTTGTTCCTTCTTGCATTATTCTTCTCGCCATTAGCTGGTATGATCCCTGCCTACGCGACCGCTGGGGCGCTATTTTATGTTGCAATCCTAATGCTTTCTGGATTGGTGAGCATTGATTGGCGAGATCTGACAGAGGCGGCACCGGTAGTAGTGACTTGTTTACTCATGCCGTTAACGTTCTCTATTGCGGAAGGTATCTCACTAGGTTTTATCGCTTACGCTGCAATTAAGTTATTTAGTGGTAAGGGCCGCGAAGTATCCATGAGTGTATGGATTATGTCGGCAATCTTTATCATCAAGTACATCGTAGCTTAATGAATTCACAACATTTCAAATATTAGGTTTTTTACAATGAGCAATAAATTCATTATCACTTGGGACAACATGCAGACATACTGTCGTCAACTGGCAGAAAAGCAAATGCCTGCAGAGCAATGGAAAGGCATCTGGGCGGTAAGCCGTGGTGGTCTTGTTCCTGGTGCAATCTTGGCTCGTGAACTGGGAATTCGTTACGTAGATACTATTTGTATCTCAAGCTACGACCACGATCATCAACGTGATATGAGCGTGCTAAAAGCGCCAGAAGGTGACGGCGAAGGTTACCTAATCGTTGAAGACCTAGTCGACAGTGGTGACACTGCACGTAAACTTCGTGAAATGTACCCTAAAGCGAAGCTTATCGCAGTATGTGCTAAGCCATCTGGTGTTGAGCTGCTAGACGACTACGTTGTTGATATCGCTCAAGACACTTGGATCGAGCAACCTTGGGATATGACGATTCAGTACGCTGAGCCAATCAATCGCAAGCAAAAATAAGCGATTGCTTAAATTCTTGGAAAAAGACCCTTTATAGGGTCTTTTTTTTTATTACTATTAGAGCAGATTCACGCTAAGCAATAGAGCTCCCTATGTCTGAAGAAGTCAGCAAGAACCTCTCCGAAACCTTGTTTGTTAAGCATAAGCAAGCAAGAGAAACCTCGGCCCTCACTCAATACATGCCAAGCAACCAAAGTGTGTTGGACGAGAAGAAAAGCAACCCAGATACGGCTTGGTACCGTAATCTGCATCGTTTGCAGTGGGCTTGGCAGGGCGTTGACCCAATAGAACAAGAAGCTGTATTGGCGAAGATAGCGTCTTCTAAGCATTCGAGAACGGAAGACAACTGGCTTGATACCGTGATGGGCTATCACAGCGGTAACTGGGCGTATGAATGGACCAAGCTTGGTATGGAACACCAACGCCGTTCAGGCACGCTAGACGGAGAATCAGCTGCAGATGAACTATTTACCGCTTCTCTATGTTTCAGTATTGCGGGCTACCCTCATTTAAAAAATGATAACTTAGCCGCACAAGCTCAGGTGCTTGCACATAATGCCTATGCGGAAGGAGCCAAAAAGACCAAGTACGTCATTAAGCAACTCGAAATCCCGTATCAAAACAAAAAAGTCACGGTCAATTTGCATTTGTCGAATACTGAAAAGCCGCAGCCAGTGGTCATAGTATGTGCTGGCCTAGATAGCTTGCAGTCGGATATGTGGAAGTTGTTCAAAAATCACTTTGCGAAACGTGATATCGCCATGCTAACCGTCGATATGCCTTCCGTTGGCCACAGTTCTCATTGGCCGCTGTCTGAGGATTCATCTAGCTTAGTGCAAGCTGTGGTGAATGAATTGCCAAAATTACCTTGGGTTGATCATTTCAAAGTGGGGTTGATTGGTTTCCGCTTTGGTGGCAATGCGATGGTGCGTTTGTCTTTCTTGGAGCAAGATAAAATCAAAGCGTGTGTTTCATTGGGTGCCCCAATTCATGATGTGCTGTCTTCACCGGATAAACTTAAGCAGATGTCGAAAATGTACTTAGATGTACTGGCGTCTCGGTTAGGTAAGTCGGTGGTGGATATCAATAGCTTAGCAGGGCAAATGACAGCTTGGTCTTTGAAATCACAAGGATTTCTACAGAGTAGAAAAACTAAGGTGCCTATCTTAGCGCTTAGTTTGGAAGGCGATCCGGTTTCACCGCTTTCAGATAATCAACTCGTTGCACTTTTCAGTCAATATGGAAAAGCTAAGCAAATAAAAAGTAAAACAATTACACAAGGATATGAGCAATCCCTCGATTTAGCCATAAAGTGGCTAGAAGATGAACTATTTAGATGACAACTCTCCTAATTTAGTCAAGCATGATATATGTGAGTTAAAAATAACCACATGATAAATAATAATAATTGTCATTCTTACCATTGAAATGGAGAGTCAATATGTCAGAGATGACGAAAAAACCTACTCATTACCGCTTGATTAGTACGTTAAGGGCAATTGGTCCATATCTAAGGGAGTCGCAATCAAACGAGGGGTACTACATGTTTGATTGCTTGTCAGTGTGTGTAAACGACAAAAAGTCCCCAGAAGAACGAGAGTTTTGGGGGTGGTGGCTAGAGTTAGAATTATCGGAGCAGGGCTTCCTAGCGAAGTATCATTCCGGTAAGTACGATTCAGCAGGAGATTGGCAGGGCGATAGTATTCCAAAGAAAGCCGTCGCTGAAGTGAACCGTACACAAGATGACTTCCACAATAAATTGACTGCAACCTTGAAAGAAAGGTTCGATATAGACGTCGAGTTACATAAAGAATCTGTAGAATTCGTCTGATTTTAAGTATTTATCTTCTTCTACGACTAAAAAGGTGCGTTTTCGCACCTTTTCTGCTTGTGAAATATTCATTTGATTGCTAAAACATCTCCTCTTATACGTTTTTCATTTCAAAAGACAACATGACAACGAATCAACAAAGCGGAAGCGTTTCACAAGCGAAAACAGTCGTTGTGAAACTGGGAACAAGTGTTCTAACTGGTGGTACTTTGGCGTTAGACCGTGCTCATATGGTCGAGCTTGTCCGTCAATGTGCAGAGTTAAAAAAACAAGGCCACTCAGTGGTGGTTGTTTCGTCTGGTGCAATTGCAGCAGGCCGAGAGCATTTAAGTTACCCCGCACTGCCCAACTCCATGGCGAGCAAACAACTGCTTGCTGCTGTAGGGCAGAGCCAATTGATTCAAACATGGGAATCATTGTTTGCACTCTACAACCTGAAAATTGGCCAAATGCTGCTTACTCGTGCTGACCTAGAAGACCGTGAGCGTTTTCTCAACGCACGAGATACCATTAATGCCTTGGTTGAGAATGATATTATCCCAATCGTTAACGAAAATGATGCAGTGGCCACCAGTGAAATCAAAGTCGGTGATAACGATAATTTATCGGCTTTAGTGGGTATTTTGTGTGGTGCAGACAAGTTACTGCTTTTGACAGACCAAAAAGGCTTGTTTACGGCCGATCCGCGTAAAGATCCAAACGCTGAGCTGATCAAAGAAGTGAAAACTATTGATGACACGTTGCGTAAAATTGCTGGTGGCAGTGGTACCACACTTGGTACTGGTGGTATGGCGACTAAACTGCAAGCGGCAGATATTGCTCGTCGAGCAGGCATTGAAGTGATCATCGCTGCGGGCAGTGCTCACAATGTCATCTCAGATTCATTGAGTGAGCAACCACAAGGTACTCGATTCTTGCCTTGCGATGAAGCTCTAGAAAATCGCAAGCGCTGGATACTAGCGGGACCTGCTGCTTCTGGAGATATTGTTATCGACGACGGTGCAGTGAACGCTGTAGTAGGCAAAGGAAGCAGCCTATTGGCGAAAGGCGTGATGAAAGTCAGTGGTGAATTTGCTCGCGGTGAAGTAGCTCGTGTGACTAACGCAAATGGCCAATTAATTGCTCGAGGTATCACAAGCTATTCGAGTGCTGACTTGTCTAATATCGCTGGCAAACACAGTAAAGATATTAACTCTATTCTGGGCTATGACTATGGTTCGGAAGTTATCCACCGCGACGATCTGGTCGTGATTCAAGAATAGAATTGAGAGGGAATCCAAGTGGAATTAATGAATATGGGTAAAGCGGCAAAAGAAGCGGCTTTCCACTTAGCAACGGCATCAACGGCTCAAAAAAATAAAGCACTAGCGATCATCGCAGACGAACTAGAAGCCAATGCTGACACTATCCTAGCGGCAAACGCTAAGGACATTGAACTTGGCCGAGGAGCAGGGCTTACTGATGCTCTGCTTGACCGACTGCTACTTAACCAAGACCGCTTAGCGGGTATTGCCAATGATGTACGAAACGTTATTAGCTTAAACGACCCTGTAGGAAGTGAGATTGACAGCAAAGTGCTAGAAAACGGCATGTCTTTGTCTCGCCGTCGTGTGCCTCTTGGAGTCGTTGGCGTAATATATGAGGCGCGCCCAAATGTGACCATCGATATTGCAGCGCTGTGTTTGAAAACGGGTAACGCGAGTATTCTACGTGGTGGTAAAGAAACCTTTTTCTCCAACATGGAGTTGGTAAAAGTGATTCAATCCGCTCTAGAAAAAGCAGAGCTGCCAGCAGCATCGGTGCAGTACATTGAAAAGCCAGATCGTGAATTGGTATCTCAGCTACTCAAGCTCGATGAATACGTTGATATGATCATTCCACGTGGCGGTGCGGGTTTACACAAAATGTGTAAAGAAAACAGCACGATTCCAGTGATCATTGGCGGCTTTGGGATCAGCCATATTTTTGTTGATGAAAGTGCAGACCTAGACAAATCATTGGTTGTGGTTGAAAACTCAAAAGTTCAGCGTCCTTCAGCGTGTAATGCGCTAGATACCTTATTGGTGCATGAAAAAGTCGCGCAAGAGTTTCTGACTAAACTGGCTAAGCAGTTAGCAGAGCGAGTTACTCTAGTGGCTGAGCCAAAGGCCAAAGCATTACTGGAAGGTGTTGCTCAAGTCAAAGATGCGGCTGATGGTGATTTTGACACCGAGTGGCTGAGCTACACATTGGGCGTTAAAGTGGTGGCCGACGTGAAAGAAGCGATTGACCACATGCGTGTTCACAACGCGAGCCACTCAGATGCCATTATGACTAACAGTCTACAAAACTCAGAGTTGTTCATTAACTCAGTTGGCTCTGCAGCGGTCTACGTAAATGCCTCGACTCGCTTTACCGATGGAGCACAATTCGGCTTAGGGGCTGAAGTAGCCGTCTCGACTCAGAAGCTTCATGCTCGTGGCCCTATGGGACTAGAAGAGCTAACAAGTTACAAGTGGGTTGGTAAGGCTAACTACTTACCTCGACCATAAACGATGTAATTTCTTATATGGCGTGAAGTGGTAATTCAGCTTATTAAAGATGCATTACATTGGCGACCAATTGACTGAAAAAGGCAAGCATTGAGCTTGCCTTTTTACTATTTGGAAGAAAATTGAAATGCAAAAAGTGGTAATTGCGCTGCTTGCTTTATTGGCAAGTGGTGCGTTGGCAGAAGAACCTACTCAATCCAACGATACCAAGCCTGAAGTTGAAAGTATTCAGACTTCGAAAGCCGCTGAAAACGAAACTACCCCGATAAAAAAAGCCAAATCAGAAAAGCATCACGATGACCCAACCAAAGTGGTGACTAAGTTCTCACTTGGTTATACCGGGGAGGTCAAGGTGTCGGGGTCGGTAGGGCTGGATGATGCTCGAATGCTGAACGCATCGGTATACGGAGATGGTGGAGAGTGGACGTTGGGTGGTGCTTGGCTATTTGATATCGGAATTGTTAACTTCTATTTTAGCAATAGTGAATACGACGATGGCTCGAGCAACACCAGTTATAGTATCGGTACGTTTATGCCTCTGAGTTATTTTGGTATTGAACCTGCAGGTTGGCAAATATTCCCGATGTTTGGCTACAACTACAGCGATGGGGATTCGATGCAAGAGGTCTACGATCCGCAAAAGAAAGTCAGTGAATATGTTCTGATGCCAACGCAACCTCATGGGGGCTACTTGGGTGGCTTTGCTTTTAAGCCGATTAATGAAACTTGGTCTGTAATGACGTTTGCCGGTGGTTCGATGGGTAGCGAAGATTACCGTAACTATTGGGTTGGAGGTGGCGTAAGCTATGCGTTCACCCATAACCAATCAATCAACCTGTACGCAACGTATGATGACAGCACGTTGTATGAGGCTGATTCAACCGTTGGGCTGTCTTACAAAATTGAGTTTGACTAACCTTTGTTCAATTTAAAAGTGGCTATGGCACGGATGCTTAGCTGACCCAATGTAATCCCACGTCATAAACGACTTCCAGCCTCATTTTCGTGCAAACTCTTTTCTAAAATCCTCCAATTCCGCTAAACTGTTCGAGCTTTGCTGAAAAGCCAAAGCGTGTGCATCAACTGGAGGTGATATGCATTGTCCTTTTTGTTCTGAGAACGACACCAAAGTTATAGACTCTCGTTTAGTTGCCGATGGACACCAGGTCCGTCGTCGTCGCCAATGTTTGGCTTGCAGTGAACGATTCACAACATTTGAATCAGCAGAGCTCGTCATGCCAAAAGTGATTAAATCGAATGGCAATCGAGAACCTTTCAATGAAGACAAAATGGTGGGTGGTTTTCAACGAGCATTGGAAAAGCGTCCAGTGAGCGCAGACTCGATTGAGCTAGCCATCAGCATGATCAAATCTCAACTTCGCGCTACCGGAGAACGAGAAGTCCCAAGTGAAATGATTGGCAATTTAGTTATGGACCAACTGAAAGAGCTAGATAAAGTCGCTTATATTCGTTTTGCTTCGGTTTACCGTAGCTTTGAAGATATTAGAGAGTTTGGTGAAGAGATCGCCAAGTTAGAAGATTAATCCTGAAGTTTCATGTCATCCTATTCAATATTCGATCATCAAATGATGGCGCGAGCACTAGAGCTCGCGAAGCGTGGAATATACACCACAGCACCAAACCCTAATGTTGGTTGCGTTATCGTTCAAAACGGTGAAATTGTCGGCGAAGGCTTTCACCACAAAGCGGGTGAGCCTCATGCTGAAGTTCATGCAATGAGAATGGCAGGTAGCCGAACTCAAGGCGCCACGGCTTACGTCACCCTTGAACCTTGTTCTCATTACGGCCGTACGCCGCCGTGTGCTGAAGGGTTAATCAACGCAAAAGTTGCAAAAGTTGTATGTGCGATGGAAGACCCCAACCCAAAAGTGGCGGGACGTGGCATAAAAATGTTGCAACAAGCTGGCATTGAAGTGGAGGTAGGCTTGCAGCGCGAAGAGGCGCTTGCATTAAATCCTGGTTTTATCAAACGCATGAAAACGGGAATGCCGTTTGTCCAATTAAAGATGGCGGCGAGCCTAGACGGTCAAACCGCATTAAGTAACGGGCAAAGTCAGTGGATTACTTCTCCACAAGCGCGAAAAGATGTGCAAGGCTTTAGGGCCAAAGCCGGAGCGATTCTCTCGACAAGTAAGACAGTCGTAGATGACAACGCGACGTTGAATGTGCGCCACAGTGAGTTGCCAAGTCAAATCAAAGCGGTTATGAGCGACGAAGAGGTTCGCCAGCCGACCCGGGTAATTTTGGACCGAACAGGTCAACTCGATGATAGCCTTAAACTGTGGCAAGCACCCGGTCCGATATTGACGGTTAGTCATACTGATGCATCTCACAAGCAAAATGCCGTCGCGACAGAAGTCTCGGTTCCACTGGACACGCTAGGGCAGCTAGATCTGAAAGAAACGCTGAGTACGTTATCCAAACAGCATGATATCAATCATATATGGGTAGAAGCCGGTGCAACGCTAGCTCGTTCTTTAATAGAGCAGCAGTTGGTCGATGAGATTGTGTTGTATCTAGCTCCTAAGTTGATGGGCAGCGATGGTCGAGGCCTGTTTGGTGCGCTAGGGTTAGAAAATATGTCGGATGTACTAGAACTCCACATTACTGATTTACGACAGGTCGGCAGCGACATTCGTGTTGTTGCCTGCTTAAAACAGAAAGAAGACTGATTATGTTTACTGGAATAGTAGAAGCTGTAGGTACATTAACCGCTATCACACCGAAAGGTGAAGACATCAGCGTTAGCGTGGAAGTTGGTAAGCTTGATATGTCGGATGTGAAACTGGGTGACAGTATTGCAACCAATGGAGTGTGCTTAACTGTGGTGAGTTACACCGACACAAGTTATACCGCCGACCTTTCAGTCGAAACTCTGAATAAAACGGGTTTTACCGACTATCAGGCCGGTGATAAAGTGAACTTAGAGAAAGCGATGTTACCCACCACTCGCTTTGGTGGTCACATCGTGTCTGGCCACGTAGATGGTGTTGGTGAGATCGCTGAGCGCAACCAAGTTGGTCGAGCGATTGAGTTTTGGGTCTCCATGCCCGCTGAACTATCTAAGTACGTCGCTGAGAAAGGTTCGATTACGGTTGATGGGATCAGCCTAACGGTGAATGATTTACGCAAGAATGCATTCAAGCTAACCATTGTGCCGCATACTGGTGAAGAAACGACTATCGCCGACTTTCAGGTAGGTCGCAAAGTTAACCTAGAAGTGGATGTATTAGCTCGCTATATGGAGCGCCTGCTGCAAGGACAAAAAGAGTCAGAGCCAGAATCTCGCCTTACCATGGAACTCTTACAACAAAATGGTTTTGCTTAATCGCGAGACCATATAATCAATGTCATAGGAACGAACAATGCCAATTAGTACGCCTCAAGAAATTATCGAAGATATTCGCTTAGGAAAAATGGTCATCTTAATGGACGATGAAGATCGTGAGAATGAAGGTGATCTGATTATGGCTGCGGAGCACGTCACTCCGGAAGCCATCAACTTCATGGCGACGTATGGCCGTGGCTTGATCTGCCTGACTATGACTAAAGAGCGTTGTGAACGTTTGGGCTTACCGCCAATGGTGCAAGATAACAACGCGCAATACACCACGAATTTTACGGTTTCGATTGAAGCGGCTGAGGGTGTGACTACCGGGATTTCCGCATCGGACCGTGCAGTGACAGTTCAAGCAGCAGTAGCGGCAGATGCGAAAGCGGCGGATTTAGTTCAACCCGGCCACATTTTCCCACTTGCAGCGCAAGATGGCGGGGTATTGACCCGTGCCGGCCATACAGAAGCGGGGTGTGACTTAGCTCGTTTAGGTGGCTGTGAGCCAGCATCTGTGATTGTTGAGATCCTAAACGACGATGGCACTATGGCCCGTCGTCCTGATTTAGAAGTGTTCGCTGAAAAGCACAACATCAAGTTAGGCACTATCGCAGATCTTATCGAGTACCGTAACAACACAGAAACTACCATTGAGCGCGTAGCTGAGTGTAAGCTACCCACTGAGTTTGGTGAGTTCGACTTAGTGACCTTCCGCGACACGATTGATAACCAGATACACTATGCATTGAAAAAAGGTGATCTTGCTGGAGAAGCTCCATTAGTACGAGTGCACTTGCAAGACACGTTTACGGACTTACTTCGTAGTGACCGTAATGCGCAGCGCAGCTGGAGCTTAGATAAAGCGATGAAGCGTATCGGTGCCGAAGGCGGAGTGTTAGTTATTCTGGGGAATGAAGAGTCTACAGATTTGCTGATCCATCGCGTTAAAATGTTTGAGCAGCAAGATAAAGGTGAAGCGCCAACATTGGCGAAAAAGCAAGGTACGTCTCGTCGTGTCGGTGTGGGTTCACAGATCCTTGCAGACCTTGGTGTTCACGATATGCGCTTACTCTCTTCAACCAATAAAAAGTACCATGCACTAGGTGGCTTTGGCCTTAACGTGGTTGAATACATCTGCGAATAACCTCGCGGTCAGATATTATCTTTAGGCGAGGCAGTGACTACCTCGCTTTCTAATTTCAAAACCGTCAGATTTCTGCAAAAACCTATTAGATATTGCTCACAGTTTTATGCTAGAATCCGGCGATTCTCACTTGATGAACATAGTTAAAGGAAAGCTTATGAAAGTGATCGAGGGTGGCTTCCCAGCGCCAAATGCAAAAATTGCTATCGTTATTTCTCGTTTCAACAGTTTTATTAACGAAAGTCTTCTTTCTGGTGCAATCGATACTTTAAAGCGTCATGGACAAGTTAGCGAAGACAACATCACTGTTGTACGCTGTCCTGGTGCTGTAGAGCTACCGCTTGTTGCGCAACGTGTTGCTAAAACTGGAAAGTTCGACGCTATCGTGTCTCTAGGTACAGTAATTCGTGGCGGAACGCCACACTTTGACTATGTTTGTAGTGAATGTAATAAAGGTTTGGCACAAGTGTCTCTGGAATATAGCCTTCCAGTTGCATTCGGTGTCCTAACTGTTGATACAATCGATCAAGCAATTGAACGCGCAGGAACCAAGGCTGGTAACAAGGGTGCAGAGGCTGCACTGAGCGCGCTTGAGATGATTAACGTTCTATCTGAAATCGATTCCTAATGGGGGCCAGTGTGAAACCAGCCGCACGTCGTAATGCACGTCAATTTGCTTTACAAGCAATTTATTCTTGGCAAATTACTAAAGATAATGTTGCCACAATTGAAGAACAGTTTTTATCTGGTGGTAAGTATGATGAAGAAGAGCATCATGCTGCTGAACCAGCGTTAACTGCTCCAGAAACTGACGTAGCTTACTTCCGTGACCTACTAACAGGTGTTGTGCTAAGTCACACAGAGCTAGACAGCAAGATTCGTCCATACACAGCGCGTCCTATGCAGGACTTAGACATGATGGAGCTTGCTTTGCTTCGTCTTGCTATGTATGAAATGACTCGTCGCGAAGACGTACCTTACAAAGTGGTAATCAACGAAGCGATTGAACTTGCAAAAGTATTCGCCGCAGAAGAAAGTCACAAATTTGTGAATGGTGTGCTAGATAAAGCCGCGCCACACGTACGTAAGAAATAACAAGATACGTTACAATTAAAAGGTCAGCAATTGCTGGCCTTTTTGTTGTTTAGCGTTTACCTTTTTTAGGCTCTCACCACTTTGAAGTAACATAGACTATGTCTGGCGAATTCAACCTTATCGATAAATACTTCTCTAACCGTCAACCTCAGCGCAAAGATGTATTGTTGTCTTTGGGAGATGACTGTGCGCTTGTAAAGCCTCCTGAAAATGTTTCTATTGCTATCAGTACCGATACATTAGTGGCAGGTACTCACTTTCTCGCTAGTGCAAACCCAGCCTGGGTTGCCCATAAAGCTTTGGCTTCTAACATCAGTGACTTAGCTGCAATGGGTGCAACACCCGCGTGGGTCAGTTTTGCTCTAACGATGCCAGAGCCCGATGAACAATGGCTAGAACCGTTCTGCCAATCTTTCTTTGAATTGGCTGATTACTTTGGGATCCAGCTTATTGGTGGCGATACGACCAAAGGCCCACTGAGCCTGACTTTGACGGTTCAAGGCTTTGTACCTGAAGAGAGAGCCCTTAAACGTGATGGTGCTGAAATAGGGGATTGGATATTCGTCACTGGGGAATTGGGTGACAGTAAAGCTGGGCTAGAAGTGATTCTGGATCCTGCTAAGCGTAGTCAGCCGAGTGCGGTGGAGTTAGAAAAAAGGCACTATATATCAACGCCCAGAGTGTTAGTTGGCCAGGCTTTGCTCGGTGTTGCTAGTGCAGCCATTGATATCTCAGATGGCCTGATTTCCGACTTAGGTCATATTTTGAAGCGTTCAAATGTCGGCGCTTCTATCGATGTTTCTTTACTTCCGGTTTCTGATACGCTTAGGGCCTACTTGCAAGATAGCACGTCAGCTCAAAAATATGCGCTCAGCAGTGGTGAAGAATATGAATTGTGCTTTACTGTGCCCGACCAGAATAAAGGCATGGTCGAAAGTGCACTGGCTCATTGTGGTGCTAAAGTAACATGCATTGGTCAGGTTAGGCCACAAGGTGTGTTAGAACTGCATCAACAAGGTAATCCTATCGACTGGCAATTAGCTGGTTACGATCATTTCAAGGTTTAAAAATGACAAACCCACTTGCGCTTATTTCACTAAAAAATCCATGGCATCTGCTTGCAACTGGCTTTGGTAGCGGGTTATCGCCAATCATTCCCGGCACAATGGGAACGGTTGCGGCAATCCCACTGTATTTATTATTGGTTCAACTGCCACTTCCTCTTTATGTATTGGCTGTCATCATCTCTTGCATCATAGGTATTAAGATCTGCCAGGTTACGTCAGACGATATGGGCGTACATGACCATGGCTCGATTGTATGGGACGAATTCGCTGGATTTTGGATCACCATGTTAGTCATTCCGTTGTTCAACCTTGATGCGACGGATTGGAAGTGGTTACTGACCGGTTTTATACTATTCCGCTTTTTTGACATGGTAAAACCGTGGCCAATTGGTTGGTTGGATAAACGAATCCACGGTGGGCTAGGGATCATGATTGATGATATTGTCGCTGGTATTATGGCGGGTGTCTCACTTTACCTTATTGGTCGTTATGCTGGTTGGTTGTAGACAAGTCCAAACTGCATATAAATAGAAAAGGGCTGACAATGATGTCAGCCCTTTTCTCTATCTCGTACTGAAGCAACTTACTTGAGTTTCTCAAGGTCAGCTTCAATCTCCGCAATTTTACTTGAAACCACTTTCTCTAAGTGACGTAAGTCGGTGAGGATTTTCTGCTTCACGTCGACTTCGGCTAGCTTCTCTGGCTTGGTTATTTTGTTTAACTCATCAATTACTAGCGTTAAATTACGGTTAATTTCTGTAATTTCTTTGTACTTATGACTACCGCTATCAACCAGTACATTTTTCACTTGGCGGGGATATTTGAATTTCACACTCTTCGCAAACAGCTCCCCTTTTTGTTTGTGAAAGTAAATTTTTAACACATCCTTGTGCGCTTCTTGTCTAAGAGAATAACGCTCGATTTGCTTAGGCTCTTGAATTCCTAAGCCAGTGAGGTTTGGAAACATAGGCTACCTCTATGGTGTTGTTGGGTGTTATTTACCTTTACTAATGTAGCAGCCTAAATTCGTGGTAGATAGTTGATATTTAGGCTGTCTGTTTAACTTGTGGGCAAGATCGCGCTTAATTTGGCGCCAGCTCGGCAACGTTATTAATCAGTCTTTCGCGCAGCTGATTTTGTTCATCTTCATTGAGTTTCCCACCTGTGCTGCTAGTTAGGATGAACAGGTCTTCTGCGCGCTCACCTATGGTGGTGATCTTTGCTCCATGTAAGTGAACGCCCAAGTCAGCAAAAGTGGCCCCTACAGTGGCAAGTAGCCCAGGAGTATCCAAGGCGACAAACTCCATCAAGGTACGTTTTTTACTTTTGGTTGGTAAAAAGTCGACGCCAGTTTTGACCGTGAAGTGCTGTAGGTTACGTGGAGTACGGCGGGTTTTAATTTTGGTTGGCCTGCCATCTTGTAAGACATGTATAAGATGCTTGGTTACGGCTTTATGGCGGCTTTCATCTATGGCTTCACCATTTTGGTCGAGCACCATAAAAGTATCGAGGACGAATCCATCTTTACTGGTCATAACTTGAGCGTCGTGAACGTTGAAGTTTCGTCTATCCAGCTCAGCAACTACTGTCGCAAACAGAGCGTGTTGGTCTTTACTGTACACAAATACTTCAGTGCCACCACGTGTAGGCTTCTTACTGATTAAAATCAGCGGTTCGTTTGGATTATCGTGTTGTAAGAGCTGACTGCCATGCCAAGCAATCTGCTTATGAGTATGGCGTAGGAAGTAGTCGGCTTTGAAACGCTGCCAAAGGACCTCGATTTCACGTGCCGAGAAACCCTCTTTTCTTAGTAACGCTGAGGCCATTTGTTGGTTATGGCGAATTCTGTCTCTTACATCGACAGGGTTCTCTAATCCTCTTCGTAGTGCTCTTTGAGTTGAATAGAATAATTCTGCTAACAACGTGCGCTTCCAGCTATTCCAAAGCTCTGGATTGGTTGCACAAATATCTGCGACAGTGAGGCAGACAAGAAATTCTAAGTATTCTTCATCACGTACTTTTTTAGCGAATTCAGTGATTACTTCTGGATCGTAGATGTCTCGACGTTGAGCCGTAACGGACATGAGAAGATGGTTTTGAACCAGCCAGGAGACTAGCTTAGCTTCTGGCTTGGATAAGCCATGTTCCATGCAAAAGTTATAGGCTTCGACCGCGCCAATCTCGGAGTGATCACCACCACGTCCCTTGCCTATGTCATGGAAAATAGCGGCGAGGATCAGTAATTCTTTCTTCTGTATTCTCGGGTAGACTTCACAGCAGATAGGGTGTTTTTGGTGATTTTCTGCGTAACTGAACGTATTAATGTGCTTGAGAAGGCGTACACTGTGCTCATCTACTGTATAGACGTGGAATAGGTCGAACTGCATTTGACCAACAATCTGACTCCATTGTGGCAAGTAAGCGGCAAGCACGCCTAGCTTGTGCATTAGGCTGAACGCTTTATGCAGCGCGTTAGGGTGGCGAACCAGTTCCATAAACTTTTCACGTGCTTCAGGAATCGTATGCAAAAAGCGATTCAGTCTTCGTCTTGCCGTTCGGAGTTGGCGAAGAGTAGGGGGGGCGACGCCTTCAATGCTCGAGTCATTGGCGATGTGGATAAACATATCCAAGATGGTTTCAGGTCTCGCTTGGAATAGAGCCGGTTTTCTCGCTTCGATAAGTTTGCCACGGCGTTGGAAATCTTCGCTAATGATCTCTGGTTCGCATACCACACCATTGTTGAGAATCGCTTGGTCAAACAGCTTAAGCAGCATTTTGTTGAGTTCAGCGACACGGCGTAGAGTTCGATAGAACTCCTTCATCATCATTTCGACACCGCGGTTCCCTTCTCCGACATAACCGAGATGTTCAGCGACTTGTGCTTGATGAGCAAACGTTAGTCGATTGTCGTAACGCTTAAGCTCGATATGCAGAGCAAAACGAACTCGCCAGAGAAAGTCTTGGCACTCAACCAGTTCGCGGTATTCGGCATCCGTAAGGAAACCAAATCGACTCATTTCGAGCAGTGAGGTGGCACCAAAGTGGCGGCGAGCAACCCAGCTTAGGGTATGTATATCGCGTAAACCACCGGGCGTTGATTTGATGTCTGGCTCTAAGTTGTATGTGGTGTCGTGGTAGCGGGCATGACGTTCTTTTTGTTCTTGAATCTTGGCTTTGTAAAAGGTTTCACTTGGCCAAAAAGATTCAGAATGTATGGCGAGCTTCAGCTGGTGGAAAGTATCTTCGCAGCCACAAAGCAGTCGAGCCTCTTGCAGGTTTGTAGCAACGGTTAGGTCATCTTTACCGATTAGGGAGCACTCTTCTACTGTTCTCACTGCGTGGCCGACTTCTAATCTTAAATCCCATAGTAGGGTAATGAACTCACTGACTTTATTGCCTAAGTTATCTGGGAGTGTTTTTTTAGACACGATCAGAATATCAATGTCCGACAAAGGGTGGAGCTCGCCTCTCCCATAGCCACCCACTGCAACAAGGCTAATGTTGGGCAATTGGTCGAAACCAAATTCTTGCCATAGGCGGTGCAATAGCAAGTCCATATACTCCGAGCGACCTAATACGAGATCGGTAACCGGGTGGTGGTTAAGGAATTCGGTACGCTGATAGTCAGAAAAGGCTTCGAGTTGTTGTTTTAATTCGCTAATTGAAAGCTGTTGAGTCGAAAAGTTCAGTGGTGATTGGTACGGCATACATTGCGATCCATGCAAGTTAACTCCAGTGTAGAGTTAATTTAACAGATAGAAGTCGATAAAAAAATATCCCTGCTGAGCAGGGATATTTGGAAGGAGAGTTAGGCGTTTTTCATCAAGCGAGGAATGTCTTCTTCGCTTCGTAGCGTCAGTACTTCACAGCCCGTAGCAGTGACTAGTAGAGTGTGTTCCCACTGCGCTGAATTTTTACCGTCACCAGTGTAGACCGTCCAATCGTCTTCGGCGTCGACACTACAGCCGAATTTACCTGCGTTGATCATTGGTTCTATGGTAAAGCACATGCCTTCTTTCAATACACGGCGATCGCTGTTCTTGTAGTGAACAACTTGTGGTTCTTCATGGAACTCGTTACCAATACCGTGGCCACAGAAGTCTTTTACAATAGAAAACTTGTTACGTGGGTTCTTTTTATTGTTCTCTTTGATGTATTTTTCGATAGCGGTTCCGATATCACCGACCGTTGCGCCTGGCTTCACTTTTCGCATACCTACATACAGTGCTTCTTGAGCCACCATACAAAGGCGCTTATCTGCAGGTGACACATCACCGACAAGGAACATTTTTGAAGTATCGCCGTGGTATCCTGCTGGGCGAGTGTTCAAATCAGCATTTTCGTCATCAGGGATAATTACCGTGATATCAACATTGATGATGTCGCCGTTCTTTAGTATTGCAGGCTTCGGTTGGCCATTGCTGCCCACTTCGTCTTGGCTTGCCGGAATACCGTGACAAACGATGTGATTGATCGAGGTACAAATAGATTTAGGAAAACCGTGGTAATCGAGTGGTGCAGAATACGCGCCTTTCTCGATTCCGTAATCGTGACAAATCTGATTCAGTTCGTCAGTCGTGACGCCCTCTTTAATATGAGGTTCGATCATTTCTAGGATTTCGGCAGCTAACGCACCTGCGATACGCATGCGTTCGATTTCTTGAGCAGTTTTGATCTTGATTGACATTGGCTTTTCTCTACAAATTCGTTGGCACTATACGTGCTTATGCGCGCATTCTATCAGGATGGTTTGCGAATGTGTATCAGTTGAGGTCGACGGGGAGAAAACTCGCGCAGCAGTTTTTTAACTTTTACTAGCCAGGTGGCCTAAAAATATGGTATAAAGCGCGCCGGAATTCTTGGTCAGTTCTCTCCATTGTTTTTAGAACAATTTGGCGAAGCTGATTAGTGATTTCCTTAAACATTTATCTTTAAATCACACACATTCCGACACATATTCCGGGGTGCCCTACTGATAGTACGGGTCGGAGTTATGGGGAATGTGGAGGCCTAACCCCATAGAGGATTATAAAATGGCAACTGTATCAATGCGCGATATGCTTAAAGCTGGTGTTCACTTCGGTCACCAAACTCGTTACTGGAACCCAAAAATGAAGCCATTCATCTTTGGTGCTCGTAACAAAGTTCATATCATCAACCTAGAAAAAACTGTTCCAATGTTCAACGAAGCTCTAGCTGAGCTTGCTAAAGTTGGCGAGAAAAAAGGTAAAGTTCTTTTCGTTGGTACTAAGCGTGCTGCATCTGAAGCTGTTAAAGAAGCTGCTGTTGCAAGCAACCAGTTCTACGTTAACAACCGCTGGTTAGGCGGTATGCTAACAAACTACAAAACTGTTCGTCAGTCTATCAAGCGTCTAAAAGACCTAGAAGCACAGTCTCAAGACGGTACTTTTGACAAGCTAACTAAGAAAGAAGCTCTAATGCGTACTCGCGAAATGGAGAAGCTAGAGAAATCTCTTGGTGGTATCAAAGATATGGGCGGCCTACCAGACGCTCTATTCGTAATCGACGCTGATCACGAGCACATCGCAGTTAAAGAAGCAAACAACCTAGGTATCCCAGTTTACGCTGTAGTTGATACTAACTCTAACCCAGATGGCGTTGACTTCGTTATCCCTGGTAACGACGATGCTATCCGTGCTGTACAGCTTTACCTAAACGCTGCAGCTCAATCGGTTACAGAAGGTCGTAACAAAGACGTTGCTGTTGCTGCTGAAAAAGACGGCTTCGTAGAAGCTGAATAATAGCTGCTCCGAGTCACACTTAATTTATGCGCAACATGGTTGTCGCATAAACTGAGTTATAGTTATCAGCAGGGGCCGAAAATGTAGGCCCCTGTTTTTTACCAAATCCAGAATCAACTGAGGAATTTAGAATGGCTGTTACTGCTGCTCTAGTTAAAGAACTGCGCGACCGCACTGGCGCAGGCATGATGGACTGTAAGAAAGCGCTGAACGAAACAAACGGCGACATCGAACTAGCAATTGAAAACATGCGTAAGTCTGGCGCTGCGAAAGCTGCTAAGAAAGCAGGTAACGTTGCTGCTGAAGGCGCAATCATCATCAAAGAAGAAAACGGCGTTGCTGCTCTTCTAGAAGTGAACTGCCAAACTGACTTCGTTGCTAAAGATGCTAACTTCACTGCATTCGCAGAAAAAGTAGCTGCTGACGCTCTAGCGACTAAAGCTTCTGCAGAAGAGCTTCAAGCTAAATTCGAAGAAGAGCGTATCGCTCTAGTTGCTAAGATCGGTGAAAACATCAACATCCGTCGCGTACAATACGTTGAAGGCGCTGCTATCTCTGCTTACCGTCACGGTGAGAAGATCGGTGTTGTTGTTGCTGGTGAAGGCGACGCAGAAACTCTTAAGCACGTAGCTATGCACGTTGCTGCGTCACGTCCTGAGTTCGTTAACCCAGAAGACGTACCAGCAGACGTAGTAGAAAAAGAGAAAGCTGTTCAAGTTGAAATCGCAATGAACGAAGGCAAGCCAGCTGAAATCGCAGAGAAGATGGTTGTTGGTCGCATGAAGAAGTTCACTGGCGAGATTTCTCTAACAGGTCAAGCGTTCGTAATGGAACCTAAGAAATCTGTTGGTGAAATCCTTAAAGAGCGTGGCGCTTCTGTTTCTACTTTCGTTCGCCTAGAAGTAGGTGAAGGTATCGAGAAAGCGGAAGAAATGAGCTTCGCTGAAGAAGTAGCAGCGGCTCAAAAAGGTTAATCCTTAGAGACCTGCATACATATTAGACCGTAGCCAAGGCTGCGGTCTTTTTATGATAAGAGAAGATTATTTCAGTGATGAATGCGCTTTTACTCATCTATTGAGACTAAAGCTCATCCATGACTGTTAATCAACAACTCTCATTTTGGAAGGTAAACTCCATGACTACGAACCCTAAACCAGCGTATCAACGTATCCTATTAAAACTGAGTGGCGAAGCGCTACAAGGCGAAGAAGGTTTTGGTATCGATCCAACTATTTTGGATCGTATGGCTCAAGAAGTTAAAGAACTGGTAGAACTAGGTGTTCAAGTCGGTGTCGTTATCGGTGGTGGTAACTTGTTCCGTGGTGCAGGCCTTGCTGAAGCGGGCATGAATCGTGTTGTTGGCGACCACATGGGCATGCTAGCAACTGTGATGAATGGCCTAGCCATGCGTGATGCGTTGCACCGTGCTTATGTTAACGCGCGTGTGATGTCTGCTATCCCACTTAAAGGTGTGTGTGACGACTACAACTGGGCTGATGCGATCAGTCAGCTACGTCAAGGCCGAGTTGTTATCTTCTCTGCAGGTACTGGTAACCCATTTTTCACAACAGATTCTGCTGCTTGTTTGCGCGGTATCGAAATTGAAGCGGATGTCGTTCTAAAAGCAACAAAAGTAGACGGAGTATTTACTGCAGACCCAGTAGCCAACCCAGATGCAGAGCTGTATGATAAGCTTACTTACAGCAGTGTTCTTGAAAAAGAGCTTAAAGTAATGGATTTGGCAGCGTTCACTCTAGCGCGTGACCATAAAATGCCTATCCGTGTATTCAATATGAACAAGCCAGGCGCATTACGCCGCGTGGTGATGGGTGAAACTGAAGGTACACTAATCAGCGATGCTGAGTAAGCTGTGTTTCCTTGTCGAGTGATGCTTGGCAAGGAACTTCTGAACTTTCCCCTCTTCAGCTTTCTTAGCGAAAGAGCACATATTTAAGGTGAAATTGTGATTAACGAAATTAAAAACGACGCGCAAGAGCGCATGGACAAGAGCGTTGAAGCGCTAAAAAACAACCTAATCAAAATTCGTACAGGTCGTGCGCATCCAAGCCTTCTATCTGGTATTTCTGTTGAGTACTACGGTGCTCAAACTCCACTAAATCAAGTGGGCAACGTCATTGCTGAAGATGCACGTACGCTAGCTATCACGGTATTTGATAAAGAGCTGACTGCAAAAGTTGAAAAAGCGATCATGCAATCAGACCTAGGTTTGAACCCTATGTCGGCTGGTACAGTTATTCGTGTTCCACTTCCACCATTGACAGAAGAACGTCGTAAAGACCTAGTTAAGATCGTTCGTGGTGAAGCAGAAGGTGGTCGTGTTGCAATCCGTAATATCCGTCGTGATGCGAACAACGAGCTAAAAGCTCTGCTAAAAGACAAAGAAATTTCAGAAGATGAAGATCGTAAAGCACAAGATGAGATTCAAAAGCTGACTGATGTAGCAGTTAAGAAAGTTGATGAAGTTCTAGCTGCTAAAGAAAAAGAGTTGATGGAAGTTTAATAGCTTATAAACTCTTCTTTTTTGAAAGCGCTGTGTATATGGCACAGCGCTTTTTTATGCTAATCTCTCATCACTATTCTGAATGTCTATCTATCAAGCCACCTCTATGCAAAAGTCTCAATTGTCAGTAGACGCACTTCCAAAGCATATTGCAGTCATTATGGACGGAAATGGCCGCTGGGCTAAAGCTCAAGGCAAACCACGAGTTTTCGGCCATAAGAACGGAGTGGCTGCCGTTCGAAAAACGATATCTACTGCAGCTAAGCTTGGTATACAAGCCGTTACTCTATTTGCGTTTAGTAGTGAAAATTGGCGTCGACCTGAAGAGGAAGTTGGTGTTCTAATGGAGTTATTCATCTCTGTACTTTCTACAGAAGTGAAACGACTGCATAAGAACAATTTACGCTTACGCATTATTGGCGAAAAAAGCCGCTTTAGTAGTCGACTACAGAAAAAAATTGCTGAAGCTGAAGCGAAAACAGCTCAAAATACGGGAATGGTCATTAATATTGCCGCTAACTATGGTGGTAAGTGGGACATCACCCAAGCGATGAGCGCTCTTGCACAGAAAGTGGAATCTGGTGAGCTCTCATCGAGCGATATCAATGAAGAGCTCATTACTCAGCATTTAACGATGTCAGACATTCCTGAAGTTGACTTGTTGATTCGAACCAGTGGTGAATGCCGCATAAGCAACTTTATGTTATGGCAATTGGCCTACGCGGAGATGTACTTTACTCCTATCTACTGGCCCGAGTTTGGTGAGGACAGTTTAGTAGAAGCAGTGACTTGGTTTGTTAATCGTGAAAGACGTTTTGGTTGCACCGGTGAACAAATCAAGGCATTGATGGATAATCAATAAAGGATTCATTAGTTTGAAGCAAAGAATAATTACAGCGCTTATCTTGGCGCCGTTGGTTATATTAGGGATTTTCAAACTCCCATTGGACGCGTTTATTGCTGCAATCGCTGTGATTACAGTAATTGGTTTTTGGGAATGGACCCAATTTGTGGAGCATAAGTCTAGAGTGACTGCACTTGTTCCAGCAATTGCAATTAGTGGCCTAAGCCTTCTTGTCATTCCTTTTGATGCCACTAGCCTTAATGCAGTGTTACCCGCTCACTATTTTGTCTTGGCTCTAGGTGGTGCTTGGTGGGTTGCTTCGAGCTTACTCGCTATCACTTATCCTAGATCTAGTGCAAGCTGGCAGGACTCTAACATCTTAAGACACCTATTTGGTGTCCTTACCTTATTGCCGTTTTTCTGGAGTGTTCTACTGTTAAGGGCGGAGAGCATTGATGCGTCGCCTTATCATGGCGCTAAGTTGGTGCTATTTGTCTGCTTAATTGTATGGGCTGCCGACAGTGGAGCCTATTTCGCTGGTAAGAGCTTGGGTAAGCGCAAAATGGCACCTTCCGTGAGCCCGAATAAAACGATTGAAGGACTTATCGGTGGGATTATTGCCGCGATATTTGTTGCTTGGGTTGCCGCTAAGGGATTCGGAATTGAGTTTTCTAGTGCCGGGGCTATGATTGCAATCACTTTTGTCACCGTCGTAATTTCAGTGCTAGGGGATTTGGTTGAAAGTATGTTTAAGCGAGTCTCGGGTATTAAAGACAGTGGAAACATTATTCCGGGGCATGGTGGTATCTTGGATCGCGTAGACAGCCTCACTGCAGCATTTCCTGTGTTCGCTCTTCTGTATTTCATCTTTTAGTAAAATAAGCATTAGTTCTGCTTACTTAGGTTTCGGTTTCATTATGCGTAAATTAACTATTTTAGGTGCAACAGGCTCAATTGGTGCCAGTACGCTAAAAGTGGTTGAGCAAAACCCTCACACATTCGAGATTGTGGCATTGGCGGCTGGGAGTAACGTTGCCAAAATGATGCAACTTTGCAAAAAGTGGCGTCCACGTGTGGCAGTAATGGCAGATATTAAAGCTGCTGGCGAACTAGGAACAATGCTGAAGTCAGAAGGTATCGTGACGGAAGTTCTTGCAGGAGAGCAAGGCTTGTGTGAAGCCGCTTCACTGGAAGACGTTGATACAGTTATGGCAGCCATTGTTGGGGCTGCTGGGCTTTTACCGACAATGGCGGCCGTGAAGGCGGGCAAACGTATCTTGCTAGCAAATAAAGAAGCACTCGTAATGTCAGGCCAGTTGTTCATTGACGCTGTCCGTACTCATGGAGCTGAATTGTTACCTGTCGACAGCGAACATAATGCAATCTTTCAATGTTTACCGCAGTCGGTTCAACATCAAATGGGTCATTGCGATCTGGCGGGAAATGGCATAAGCAAAATTTTGCTTACTGGTTCCGGTGGGCCATTCCGCTATACTGAACCGTCCATCCTAGCCACCGTCACTCCTGAACAAGCTATCGCGCACCCAAATTGGTCTATGGGTAAGAAAATCTCAGTCGACTCTGCCACTATGATGAATAAAGGCCTCGAATACATTGAAGCGAAATGGTTGTTTAATGCTGACAAGTCACAGTTGGACGTCATTATTCACCCACAGTCTGTGATTCATTCGATGGTTCAGTACAATGATGGTTCTGTGCTTGCTCAAATGGGGGAGCCTGATATGGCGACACCTATCGCATGTACTATGTCTTATCCAGACAGGGTTCCTGCGGGAGTTGCACCATTAGACTTTACCAAAGTAGGTGACCTGACATTTTTGGCACCCGACTATACTCGCTATCCTTGTTTGAAGCTTGCTATGGACGCCTGTTATGAAGGCCAGCATCTAACCACTACGTTGAATGCTGCCAATGAGATAGCAGTAGAAGCATTTTTAACGAATCAAATAGGTTTCACTGATATTGCGAAAGTGAACGAGTTGACAATGTCGAAAGTAAACGCTGCACCAACGGCTGGATCTCATTTCGATTTGGACGGCCTGATAGAGCTAGATAAAATGGCTCGTATTAAAGCCCATGAAATAGTGCGTGAGTGTAAAGTATGACCGGTATTCTTTGGAACTTTGTTTCATTTATTGTTGCACTAGGCATATTGGTTGCTGTGCATGAATTTGGCCATTTTTGGGTAGCTCGACGTTGTGGCGTAAAGGTCGAAAAGTTTTCGATAGGCTTTGGTAAATCAATTTGGAGTCGAGTGGGCAAGGATGGCACTGAATACAGTGTGTCTGTTATCCCATTGGGTGGCTACGTAAAAATGGTCGATAGTCGAGTTGATGAGCTATCTCCAGAGCAACATAGCGTGGCGTTCGATAAAAAACCTTTATGGGCTAGAACGGCTATTGTAGCAGCAGGCCCTGTATTTAACTTTCTGTTCGCCATTTTTGCTTACTGGACTGTTTTCCTGATTGGAGTACCAGCAGTCAAACCGGTCGTTGGAGAAGTGACCCCTTATTCAATTGCCGCGCAGGCAGGTTTGGAACCGGGTATGGAACTTACTTCAATCGGTGGCGTCAAAACCGCAGACTGGGAATCTGTGAATATGGGCTTAATTTCCCATATTGGCGATAGCTCATTAACGCTAACGGTTAAATCTTCAGAAAGCGTTGACTACGAACAAACTAAAACTTTAGATCTCACTTCGTGGAACTTTAACCCAGAAACAGAGTCTGCTATGGGAGCACTTGGATTTAGGCCATTTACTCCAGAGATTTCGACTACGTTGAATACTGTGTCGGAAGAGGGGGCAGGAGCGAGAGCTGGATTAGAGAGTGGTGATCGTATCGTTGCAGCTAATGGCCAAGCAATTGAAAATTGGCAGCAAGTTGTGGAGTTAATTCGCGGCAATCCAGAGACAGATATCGCTTTGCAGATTGAAAGAAATGGTATGCTGCAGATGCTAACGCTAACACCAGACAGCCGTAATGACTCCCAAAGTGGCAATATTGGTTTTGCTGGGATTGCTCCTGAGGTCGCAGAATGGCCGGAAAGTTATCGATTCGACCTCCAATATGGTGTATTCGAAGCTGTTGGTAAATCGATAGATAAGACAATCCAAGTCATTAACCTAACGGTAGGGATGCTTAAAAAGCTGATTGTTGGCGACGTAGGCCTAAACAATTTAAGCGGTCCTATTTCTATTGCGAAGGGAGCAGGCACAACGGCTGATTACGGGTTGGTCTATTTCTTGGGGTTCTTGGCGCTGATTAGCGTCAACCTAGGGATTATTAATTTGGTTCCACTGCCTATGCTTGATGGTGGACATTTGCTCTTTTTTGCCATTGAAGCCATTATCCGCCGCCCTGTACCTGAGAAGGTCCAAGAGATGGGGTATCGAATTGGAGGAGCAATTATTTTCTCCTTAATGGCTATAGCAATTTTTAACGATTTTACTCGCCTGTAAACAAGGCAAAGGTTGTAGTAAGGAATAACTAAAACAAATATGGCGATGAAAAATATTCTATTTGCAACGCTCCTAGCGACGAGTGTCTCTGCAAATGGTGCTGAAAACTTTGTTGTTCAGGACATCAAAATCGAAGGATTACAGCGTGTAGCTCTGGGTGCTGCACTGTTGAACATGCCTGTGCGAATTGGCGACAATGTCGATGGTCAAGATGTCGCGGAAATCATTCGCGCTTTATACACGTCTGGTAACTTTGAAGATGTAAAAGTATTAAGGGATGGTGATGTTTTAGTTGTTCAGGTCAAAGAGCGACCGACAATTGCGAGCATTTCTTTCTCAGGTAACGATGCAATTAAAGAAGAGCAGTTGCAGCAAAACCTTGATGCATCAGGTATCCGTGTAGGCGAAGCCCTAGATCGTACAACGCTTTCAAATATCGAAAAAGGTTTGGAAGACTTTTACTACAGTGTTGGTAAATACAATGCGACAGTGAAAGCTGTTGTTACACCTCTTCCTCGTAACCGTTCAGATTTGAAATTTGTGTTTACCGAAGGGGTTTCGGCAAAAATCAAACAGATCAACTTTATCGGTAATGAAGTTTTTACTGACGAAGAACTGTTGAGCCGTTTTAACTTGAATGTCGATGTCGCGTGGTGGAACTTTTTAGCGGACGATAAGTATCAGAAGCAGGTTTTAGCGGGTGATATTGAAGCATTAAAATCTTACTATTTAGATCGAGGCTTCCTTAAGTTTCAAGTAGATTCAACCCAAGTTGCTATTTCTCCTGATAAGAAAGGTGTATACATCACTTTGGGGTTGGATGAAGGCAATCCTTATACAGTCAAAGATGTCCAGTTCCGTGGTGAGCTGATAGGCAAAGAAGACGAATTTAAGTCGATGATCCCATTTGAAGATGGTGATACTTATAATGGGTCATCTGTAACTCGCTTAGAAGAAGATGTTAAGCGTGTTCTTGGGGAGGCGGGTTACGCATACCCACAAGTTCGAACCATCCCTGAATTTGATGATGAAACTCAAGAAGTATCGCTTGTCATTAATGTCGAGGCGGGTAATCGTATCTATGTACGTGATATTCGATTTGTTGGTAACAACTCGACGAAAGATGAAGTTCTTCGCCGAGAAATGCGTCAAATGGAAGGCAGTTGGTTAAACTCGAAAGCGATCGATACGGGTAAGACTCGTTTGAATCGTTTAGGTTTCTTTGAAACTGTTGAAGTTCAGACCGTTCGTGTCCCTGGTAGTGAAGACCAAGTTGATCTTGTATACAACGTCAAAGAGGCTAACTCGGGCAGTGTGAACTTTGGTATCGGTTATGGTACTGAGTCGGGTGTTAGCTTCCAGGTGGGCTTGCAACAAGACAACTTCTTAGGGTCGGGTAATCGTGTTGGCATTAACGCCATGATGAACGACTATCAAAGAAATGTCAGTTTGGATTATCGCGACCCCTACTGGAACCTTGATGGTGTGAGTCTTGGTGGTAAAATTTTCTACAACGAGTTTGAAGCTTCCGAAGCGGGTATCGTTGACTACACCAATGAAAGTTACGGCGCCAGTTTGACTTGGGGTTTCCCATTCGATGAACTTAACTTTTTTGAGTTTGGTGTAGGTTATACACATAATAAGATTGGTAACTTAAGCCCTTACTTGCAGGTAGAGCAATTCTTAGCCTCTCAAGCGAGCAACATTGATAATGAAGGTTCTCTTAATACCAATGACTTCGATATCAACGTTTCTTGGACTCGTAACAAGTTAAACCGAACATATTTCCCAACTTCAGGTAACCACCAACGTGCATTTTATAAGATGACCGTACCTGGCTCTGACGTTCAGTACTTTAAAGTGCAGTATGATGTAAGACAGTACTTCCCATTGACGAAAGGGCATGAGTTCTCACTCTTGTTAAGAGGTAGATTGGGTTACGGTAATGGTTACGGCCAAACTGATGGTCAAGATAACCTGTTCCCATTCTATGAGAACTATTACGCTGGTGGCTTTACGACGTTACGAGGTTTTGGCTCAAACTCAGCTGGCCCTAAAGCTGTTTATCGAGACTACTCAAACTCGAACAATGGTACTGATACCGCGACCGATGATTCGGTTGGTGGTAATGCCATTGCATTGGCAAGTCTTGAATTAATCGTGCCTACGCCATTCGCTTCAGATGAAGTGAGAAGCCAGATCCGTACCAGTATCTTCTTCGATATGGCAAGCGTTTGGGATACTGAATTTGATTACCGTAGTTCTGGCGCGGATTATGGTAACCAGTACTACTATGACTATTCGGATCCATCGAACTATCGTTCATCTGTTGGTGTTGCATTGCAATGGATGTCCCCAATGGGGCCATTAGTCTTCTCGTTGGCACAGCCAATAGAATATTACGAGGGTGACGATAAAGAAGTCTTCACTTTCACTATCGGTAGAACCTTCTAATAAGGAATTATATTTTGAATAAAGCGATCAAAGCGGCTGGTCTTAGCCTAGCAGTATTAACTTCTTCGTTCTTTGCTAATGCTGCAGAAGCGGCTCAGAAAGTCGGTTACATCAACACCGCACAAGTATTTCAAGCTCTTCCACAGCGCGAAGTTGTACTGCAGAAAATGCAAGAAGAGTTCAAAGATAAGGCGGGTGAACTGCAAGCTATTCAAGCTGAAGCTCAAACTAAGATTGAGAAGCTAAAGCGTGATGGTGAGCTATTAGGCCCTGAAGAAGTTGAAAAACTGCGCATTGAAATTGGTCAGCTTGACAGCAAGTACAAGATTAAAGCACAAGCTCTTGAGAAAGCATCAGCTCGCCGCGAAGCTGAAGAAAAGCAAAAGTTGTTTAAAGTCATTCAAGATGCTGTAGCGAAGGTTGCTGAAAAGGAAGGCTACGATATGGTTGTTGACGCTCAAGCTCTATCTTACGCGAAACCTGAGTACAACATCTCTGAACAAGTAATCAAATCACTAAAATAATACGTTTATGTTAACACTGACTTTAGCCGAATTGGCCGCAATAACCGGGGGGGAGTTGCACGGTGACGCAAATGCTAGCGTGACTATGGTAGCTCCAATGGATAAAGCTGAAGTTGGGCATGTGACTTTCCTGTCCAACCCTAGATATGCAAAACACCTTGCCGACTGTAAAGCGACAGTTGTTATGGTAAAGGAAGCACAACGAGAGCTGTGTGCTGGTAACGCATTAGTTGTTGATGATCCTTATGTTGCGTTTGCTAAAGTAGCCCAAGCTCTGGACATTACCCCTAAACCCGCTGATAACATTGCGCCATCTGCAGTGATCGCTACTGATGTGGTTATGGGTAATAACGTAGCAGTTGGTGCGAATGCAGTGATCGAATCTGGCGTAGAGCTAGGCGATGGGGTTGTCATTGGGGCTGGCTGTTTTGTTGGCAAGAATGCCAAGATTGGAACGAATACGAAGCTTTGGGCAAATGTTTCCATCTATCATTCAGTCGTTATCGGTACTGATTGTTTGGTTCAATCGAGTACAGTGATTGGTGCGGATGGTTTCGGTTATGCTAACGAAAAAGGCGAGTGGATAAAAATCCCTCAACTTGGAACTGTTCGAATTGGTAATTGTGTTGAAATTGGTGCATGTACAACAATAGACCGTGGTGCTCTAGAGGACACAATTGTCGAAGATAACGTAATTATCGATAACCAAATCCAAATCGCACACAATGTACAGATCGGATATGGTACAGCCATGGCGGGTGGTACAGTTGTGGCCGGAAGTACCAAAATTGGTAAATACTGTATTATTGGTGGTGCATCGGTAATCAATGGTCATATCGAAATTGCGGATGGCGTTACGATTACCGGTATGGGGATGGTGATGCGCAGCATTTCCGAGAAGGGGATGTACTCATCAGGTATACCTTTGCAAACCAACAAAGAGTGGCGTAAGACGGCGACTCGAGTTCATCGAATTGATGAGATGAACAAACGCCTTAAAGCAGTTGAAAAATTGCTTGAAGAGCAAGAAAAGGAATCTTAATTCCAACTTTCTCGGTAAAGGCTCGCGAAATGCGAGTCTTTTTCGTCTATTATATTGGCGATTATTTTTTGAAGTTTTACTTTATAGGAATTTGACTTTGACTACTGAAAAGAAAACGATGGACATTACTGAAATTCAGGAACTTTTGCCTCATCGCTACCCATTTTTGCTGATTGATCGTGTAACAGACTTTGAAGAAGAAAAGTACCTGACGGCGATTAAAAACGTATCAGTAAACGAACCTCAGTTCACAGGTCACTTCCCTCAACTACCCGTTTTCCCAGGTGTACTTATCCTTGAAGCAATGGCGCAAGCAACGGGTTTATTAGGATTTAAATCGTTTGGTGCTCCTGCAGATAACGAACTGTACTACTTCGCGAGTGTTGATAAAGCTAAGTTCCGCAAGCCAGTGACACCAGGTGACCAACTTGTTATTGAAGTAACATTTGTAAAAGAGCGCCGTGGAATTGCTGCGTTTGATTGCATCGCAAAAGTCGATGGCGAAGTTGTATGTTCTGCTGAGCTAAAGTGTGCTCGCCGAGAGTTTTAATATGATTCATGAAAGTGCTCAAATCCACCCAAGTGCGGTGGTTGAAGAGGGAGCGGTAATTGGCGCAGACGTAACAGTAGGCCCTTTTACTTATATTACCTCAAACGTTGAAATCGGTCGTGGCACGGAAGTGATGTCACATGTCGTAATCAAAGGGCCAACGGTAATTGGAGAAGACAACCGTATCTTCCCATTTGCTGTGATTGGTGAAGAGTGTCAAGACAAGAAGTATCAAGGTGAAGACACCCGCTTAGTCGTTGGCGACCGCAACGTGATCCGTGAAAGCGTTCAGATGCATCGTGGTACAGTCCAGGATAAAGGCGTTACGACAGTGGGTAGCGACAACCTATTTTGTGTCAACGTTCATATTGCTCATGACTGTGTTGTGGGAGATAACATCATTATGGGTAACAACGCGACGTTAGCTGGCCATGTAACCATTGAAGACTACGCGATTGTTTCAGCGTTATCTCCGGTACATCAATTCTGTACTGTAGGAGCACATAGCTTTGTTGGTGGAGCATCAGTGGTAGTACAAGACGTTCCACCATTTGTAATGGCACAAGGTAACCACTGCAAACCATTTGGTATTAATGTGGAAGGGTTGAAACGTCGCGGGTTTGAGAAACCTGAAATCCGCGCTATTCGTAGTGCCTATAAAGAGATCTACCGTAGCGGAAAAACCATCGCTGAAGTGATGCCAGTTCTAGAAGAAATGGCGAAAGAGTATGAATCAATTGGCCAGTTCACTAAGCTAATTGAAAATTCGACTCGTGGTATTATTCGCTAAAACATCGTGAACGGTGTGTAATGAAGATCGCTATCTCTATGAGTAGCGATCTTTTTGTATTTTGATGACCCGTAGAAAGGGAAAATTGAGTTATGGATAAACCGTTGCGAATTGGCATTATTGCTGGTGAGTTGTCAGGTGACACGCTAGGAGAAGGCTTTATCAAGGCCGTCAAGCAACAGCACCCAAATGCTGAGTTTGTTGGTATCGGTGGACCAAAAATGATTGCTCAAGGCTGTGAGTCTCTATTTGATATGGAAGAACTCGCTGTGATGGGATTGGTCGAAGTTCTGGGCCGCTTACCTCGTTTACTCAAAGTGAAAGCGGAGTTGGTTAAATACTTTATCAGCAACCCACCGGATGTCTTCATCGGTATTGATGCTCCTGACTTCAACTTACGCTTGGAACTAGACCTAAAAAAAGCCGGGATTAAAACGGTTCACTATGTAAGTCCGTCGGTATGGGCGTGGCGACCTAAACGAATTTTCAAGATCGATGCGGCAACGGATCTAGTCTTAGCTTTTCTTCCTTTTGAAAAAGCTTTCTACGATAAATACAACGTGGCTTGTGAGTTTATCGGCCATACTCTTGCTGATGCAATTCCTTTAGTTCCTAATCAAGCAGAAGCTCAAGAGCATCTTAATTTAGATCCAAATAGGCAGTGGCTCGCAGTTCTGCCTGGTAGCCGAGGCGGTGAAGTAGGACTTATTGCTAAACCATTTATAGAAACTTGCCAAAAGCTCAAGAAATCCCACCCAGAGCTTGGGTTCGTTGTCGCTGCAGTCAACGATAAGCGCCGACATCAGTTTGAAGAAATTTGGCAGCAAACTGCACCAGAACTTGAGTTTACTATCGTGCAAGACACTGCACGAAATGTGATTACTGCCTCTGATGCTGTGTTACTTGCATCAGGAACGGTTGCTCTCGAGTGTATGTTACTCAAAAGACCTATGGTCGTCGGCTATAAAGTGAATAGGCTTACTGGTTGGCTAGTTCGTAAACTCGCGATAACGGAGTTTGTTTCGTTACCCAACATATTAGCTGGAGAAGAACTGGTTAAAGAGCTACTTATGGAAGAGTGTGAGCCAGAGTTTCTGGTACCGGCAGTGGAAGAAATGTTAACTGCTGATAATACCGAATTGATCGAACGGTTCACCGATATGCATAAATGGATTCGTAAAAACGCCGATGAGCAAGCTGCGAAGGCTGTCCTTGAACTAATACAATTTGAACGAAACTAAACATGCCAACTGAAAAGAAAAATTCGAAAACAGAACTTCCTCCGTTCGAAATTCCGCAAGGGTACCAAACTGTTGCCGGGGTTGATGAAGTTGGGCGAGGACCATTGGTGGGTGATGTCGTGACTGCCGCTGTAATTCTCGATCCAAACAACCCGATTGAAGGATTGAACGACTCTAAAAAGCTATCAGAGAAAAAGCGTCTAGCGTTACTTCCCGAAATCAAAGAAAAGGCCTTAGCTTGGTCTGTCGGGCGATGTTCTCCTCAGGAGATTGATGAGCTCAATATTTTGCAAGCCACAATGGTTGCTATGCAGCGCGCAATCGCAGGGTTAAACATTACTCCGGATCTGGCCCTAATTGATGGGAATCGAGTCCCAGACTTACCGATGGACGGTATCGCAGTTGTCAAAGGGGATATGAGAGTTGCAGAAATTAGCGCAGCGTCGATCATTGCAAAAGTAGTGCGGGACCAAGAAATGGAAGAGTTGGATAGGCTACATCCTGAATTTGGTTTTGCTAAGCACAAAGGTTATCCAACTAAGGCACACTTTGAAGCAATTGAACAACATGGTGTAATTGAACAGCATCGCAAGAGCTTTAAGCCGGTTAAACGAGCACTTGGTCTCGAGTAAGTCAGAAGTTTGAGCGTGTGCCTTTAAGCCGCACACGCAATCACGTAAACTACCAAGCCATTAGAAAGCCCTTCGCTTTTTCTTCAGGAAGCAGTTAATGTCAGACCCAAAGTTTATTCACCTCCGAGTCCATAGTGATTTCTCTATGGTCGACGGCCTGTCTAAAGTCCCACCTCTGGTGAAGAAAGTCGCCGAGTTAGGTATGCCTGCGATGGCAATCACCGACTTTACCAACTTATGCGGTCTGGTGAAGTTTTATGGGACCGCGCATGGCTGTGGCGTTAAGCCTATTGTGGGTGCTGACTTCTCGATGCAATCGAAAGAGTTTGGTGATGAATTAACTAAACTCACGGTGCTTGCTAAAGATAACGATGGTTATAAAAACCTTACTCTATTGATTTCAAAAGCCTATTTACGTGGGCATGTACAGAATCAGCCAGTGATAGACAAAGAGTGGCTTGCTGAGCACGCCAAAGGGCTTATTGTATTGTCTGGAGCGAAAGAGGGTGAAATAGGTAAGGCACTACTTAAAGGTAATCCTGTTTTAGTTGAACAGTCCATCGCGTTTTATCAGCAGCACTTTGCCGACCACTTTTATCTTGAACTTATTAGAACTGGGCGTTCAGACGAAGAAACTTATCTACATTTAGCACTTGAAGTCGCCGAGAAGCATGATCTACCGGTTGTCGCAACGAACGAAGTAGTCTTTATAGAGCAAGAGCTGTTTGATGCGCACGAGATCCGAGTAGCAATTCACGATGGCTTTACCCTTGATGACCCTAGAAGGCCGAAAAACTACAGCGCACAGCAATACCTTCGAAGTGAAGAGGAAATGTGCGAGCTATTCTCTGATATTCCAGAAGCGCTACAAAACAGTGTCGAGATTGCCAAACGCTGTAATGTTACCGTTCGCTTAGGTGAGTACTTCTTACCTAATTTCCCAACTGAAGGTATGAAGATAGAAGACTTTTTGATTAAGAAGTCTGAAGAAGGGTTAGAGCGCCGCCTAGCATTTTTGTTTCCTGATGAACAAGTCAGAGCCGAGCGCCGCCCTGAATATGATGAGCGCTTGAAAATTGAGCTCGAAGTAATTAACAACATGGGTTTCCCTGGTTACTTCTTGATCGTAATGGAGTTCATCCAATGGTCAAAAGATAACGACGTTCCCGTTGGTCCTGGACGAGGCTCTGGTGCCGGCTCCCTAGTCGCGTATGCTCTAGACATTACCGACCTCGATCCGCTTGAGTACGATTTGCTGTTCGAGCGCTTCTTGAATCCAGAACGTGTTTCGATGCCCGATTTTGATATCGACTTCTGCATGGATAAGCGTGATCAGGTTATTGACCACGTGGCCGAAATGTATGGCCGAGATGCGGTATCTCAGATTATTACGTTCGGTACGATGGCGGCAAAAGCGGTAATTCGAGACGTAGGCCGTGTGTTGGGCCACCCATTTGGTTTTGTTGATAGAATCTCTAAGTTGGTGCCGCCTGATCCAGGTATGACGCTCGCTAAAGCGTTTGATGCTGAACCAGCGCTACCAGAGCTTTACAACAACGATGAAGAAGTCAAGGAGCTAATTGACAAGTGTCGTATTCTTGAAGGCTGTACTCGAAATGCAGGTAAGCACGCTGGTGGTGTTGTAATTTCACCGACGACAATCACCGATTTCGCACCAATCTATGCTGACTCAGAAGGTAACTTCCCCGTTACCCAGTTTGATAAAAACGACGTAGAAACAGCGGGGCTGGTTAAATTCGACTTCTTGGGATTAAGAACCTTAACCATCATTGATTGGGCACTGGGGCTGATTAACCCGCGCTTAGTAAGAGAAGGTAAGCCTCCGGTACGTATCGAGTCTATTGATCTAGAAGATCAAGCGTCATTTAACTTGCTGCAAAACTCTGAGACAACGGCGGTATTCCAGCTTGAATCTCGCGGTATGAAGGATCTAATTAAACGCCTTCAACCTGACTGTTTTGAAGACATCATCGCATTGGTGGCGCTTTTCCGACCAGGCCCGCTGCAATCAGGCATGGTTGATAACTTTATCGACCGTAAGCATGGTCGAGAAGCCATTTCTTATCCTGATGAAACTTGGCAGCACGAGTCTCTGAAAGAGACGTTAGAACCGACTTACGGCATTATCCTGTATCAGGAGCAGGTAATGCAGATTGCACAGATCTTAGCTGGCTACACATTGGGTGGTGCGGATATGCTGCGCCGTGCAATGGGTAAGAAAAAACCTGAGGAAATGGCCAAGCAACGCGGTACCTTCAAAGAGGGCGCTGAGAACAATGGCGTTGACGGCGAACTCGCGATGAAAATCTTTGACTTGGTGGAAAAGTTCGCAGGTTATGGATTTAACAAATCGCACTCAGCAGCTTATGCGTTAGTTTCCTATCAAACACTTTGGCTTAAAACTCACTACCCAGCTGAATTTATGGCAGCGGTAATGACCGCTGATATGGATAATACCGAGAAAGTGGTTGGCTTGGTGGATGAATGTATCCGAATGAAACTGAAGCTGCTGCCTCCGGATATTAATAAAGGTTTGTATCGTTTCAACGTAGATGAAACTGGGGCCATTGTTTACGGTATCGGTGCAATTAAAGGGGTGGGTGAAGGCCCTATCGATGCGATTTTAGAAGCGCGCGAGAAAGGTGGCCACTTCAAAGATTTATTCGATTTTTGTGCGCGTATTGACCTTAAAAAGGTCAATAAACGTGTGATTGAAAAATTGATCTATGCTGGTGCACTTGATCGGTTAGGCCCTCACCGTGCAGCAATGATGGCGTCACTGAATGATGCGGTAAAAGCGGCCAGCCAGCATCACCAAGCAGAAGCGTTTGGTCAGGCTGACATGTTTGGCGTACTGACTGATGCTCCGGAAGAAGTAGAGCATAAGTACACTAAAGTTCCGGCATGGCCAGAGAAAGTATGGTTAGAAGGTGAACGAGATACACTAGGTTTGTATTTAACGGGGCACCCAATTAATGCTTACTTAAAGGAACTGGGTAAATACACCAGCTGTCGACTAAAAGATGCCACGCCGACAAGGCGTGATCAGTCATTGACAGTGTCGGGGTTAGTTATTGCGGCAAGAGTGATGACTACGAAGCGAGGTTCACGTATTGGCATCATGACTTTAGATGACCGTTCAGGCCGAATGGAAGTCATGTTATTCTCAGATGCGCTTGACAGATACGCAGAACTGTTAGAAAAAGATAAAATTTTGGTCGTTTCTGGACAGGTCAGCTTTGATGATTTCAATGGTGGTCTTAAAATGTCCGCGCGCGAAGTCATGGACTTAGGGAGCGCACGCGAGAAATACACGCGTGGTTTATCCGTTACGATCGAAGAATCGCAAATTGACGGACAGTTTTTTGAGCGCTTTAGTCGAATTCTAGAGCCTCATCGAGCAGGCAGTGTGCCTGTCAATGTATATTACCAGCGAGCCGATGCCAGAGCGCGCCTAACGCTAGGTACAGAATGGCGTGTAACGCCAAGCGATACATTATTAGACGAATTGAAACAGTTGCTTGGCTCAAGCCAGGTCGAACTCGAATTTAACTAAACGTTGAGCTGCTAACACAGCTGAACACTAAAAGGATCAATAAATGAGCCTAAACTTTCTAGAATTTGAAAAGCCAATTGCTGAACTTGAAGCGAAGATTGAAGCACTGCGTGACGTTTCTCGTCACGGTGGTGATGCAGCAGTTGATCTAGACAAAGAAATTGAACAACTTGAAAAGAAAAGCTTAGAGCTTAAAAAGAAAATCTTTAGCGATTTAGGTGCGTGGGAAACAGCTCAACTAGCTCGTCATCCACTTCGCCCATACACTCTGGATTACTTAGAGCATGTATTCACAGAGTTCGATGAACTGGCTGGCGACCGCGCATTTGCTGACGACAAAGCGATTGTTGGTGGTATGGCTCGCTTAGATGGCCGCCCAGTTATGGTCATTGGCCACCAAAAGGGTCGAGAGACTAAAGAAAAAGTTAAACGCAACTTCGGTATGCCTAAGCCAGAGGGTTACCGCAAAGCGCTTCGTTTGATGGAAATGGCAGAGCGTTTTAACATGCCTATCATTACGTTTATTGATACTGCAGGTGCCTACCCTGGTGTTGGCGCAGAAGAGCGTGGTCAATCGGAAGCGATCGCGAAAAACCTAAAAGTAATGGCTGGCCTTAAAGTTCCTGTTATTTGCAACGTGATTGGTGAAGGTGGCTCTGGTGGTGCACTAGCAATTGGTGTTGGTGATTATGTGAACATGCTGCAATACTCCACGTACTCTGTAATCTCACCAGAAGGTTGTGCTTCAATCCTATGGCGTGACTCAGATAAAGCGCCACAAGCAGCAGAAGCTATGGGCCTTATTGCTCCACGCCTGAAAGAGCTAGAGCTGATCGATGAAATCATCGAAGAACCATTAGGTGGTGCACATCGAGATCACCAGCAAATGGCGGCGAACATGAAAGCGACTCTGCTTAAGCAGCTAAATGAACTTGAACAGTTTGACAATGACTCTCTACTAGAGCGTCGCTACCAGCGCCTAATGAGCTACGGTTACTGTTAATCGAAAGCGAACCATTAAAAGGTCGGGATATCCCGGCCTTTTTTGTGTCTGCTGCTTATGGCGTAAGTGTAAATCGCAACTGTCGCGGATATACTAATGCCTAGAATGCGGCTATCACCACAGGAACTAGCTTTTATATGGATGACCTCTATCCTCACTTTGCCAACCAACTGAACCAGTATAGCTCTTCCATGGAGAAAGTCGTTTTGGCTTTGAGTGGTGGAATGGACTCTCGTGTATTACTGCACATGCTTGGACGGTATAAGCGAGAGCATGAGGTGGAATGTCTCGCTATCCATGTCAATCATGGTTTAAGTGACAATGCGGGCCAATGGGCTGAGAAATGTCAGAAGTGGTGTGATGACGAGAATATCAACTTGATTGTTGAAAATATTGAGTTAGATAAGCAGCAAGGTAATATCGAGAGTAACGCAAGGAATGCGCGTTATCAGGTGCTACATAATTACATTGGCGCCAACGATCTGTTGCTGACAGGGCAACACCTTGATGACCAAGCAGAAACCTTTCTACTGGCGTTGAAGCGAGGAAGTGGCCCTAAAGGCTTGGCATCGATGTCGGGTGACACAGCATGGAACCATGGTCGCTTAGTTAGGCCGTTGTTGTCACGCTCCCGCAATGAGATCGAGCAATACGCTACGTTGAATCAGCTAAATTGGGTTGAGGATGAGAGTAATCATGATACTCGGTTTGACCGCAACTTCATTCGCCATAAGGTAGTGCCTGTTATGGCAGCGAGATGGCCATCGTTTAGCCAATCTGTCGCCCGTAGTGCCAGCTTATGTGCCGAGCAAGAACAGCTACTGAATGAACTGCTTTCTCAGCCTTTCTCAATGGCTTTGCGAGCGGACAGTAGCATCGACATAGCAGCGCTGCACTCACATAGCGTATTGGCGCGTAACAGGTTGCTTCGTATGTGGTTTGAACACAATCATCAGCTCATGCCGAGCAAGCAACACATTCATCAGCTTTGGCAAGATGTCGCTCTAGCAAAAGGAGATGCGAATCCCATCCTGAATTTGACCAATGTTCAGGTTCGCCGCTTTCAACAGAGGCTTTATTTGGTTCCAGATTTCAGCGATGTATCTTTGTGGCAAGCGTCTATCTCACTGGAACAACCTCTGAACCTTCCTGACGGGCTCGGACAACTATCGATACTTGAAACGAAAAAACAAGGGCAGCTCAGTGCCAAAGCGTTGGTTGGCCGAGAAATCAAAGTGATGTTCAACCCTGAAGGGCTGAGTGCGCACCCTTGCGAACGTGGGCACAGTAGAAAGCTTAAGAAATTGTTTCAAGAATATGGTCTTCCGAGCTGGCTCAGACGTAGAACCCCTATAGTACTAGTGGATGACAAGGTTGCCGCGGTCGTTGGGTTATTTGTCGACAAAGCGTTTTATGGCCAAGACTGTGAACTCATCTGGGACAAGTAAGTGGTTTTTATTTAAAATCGCTGAAAATAAAAACAAGCAAAAAGGAAAAGCAATGAAGAAAGTCGCAATTGGAATAGTGATTGGAATGGGTCTTTTAAGTGGCAACGTTTTAGCTGCTGGTGACGCTGCTGCGGGCCAAGCGAAAGCTGCAGTATGTGCCGCATGTCACGGCGCTGACGGTATCGCTTTGATTCCGGGGTATCCAAATCTGAAAGGTCAAAACGAGCAGTACTTGATCTCTTCACTGAACGCGTACAAAAACAAAGAACGTAATGGTGGTAATGCTGCTGTTATGCAACCTCAAGCTGCAATGTTAAGTGATCAGGATATCGCAAACTTAGCAGCATACTACGCTAGTCTTAAGTAAGGTGAGCTCTAAGTAGTGGCAAGTCCAAAATGTCGAACAGCCTCAGATAGTTCGGTAGATTTGAATTAAATCGAATTAGACTTGCAGATTAAGCTGCAACAAGCCCAAGTTACTAAGCTTGGGCTTTTTAATTGGCTATAAGACAATTGATTGTTTAAATCAGCTAGAAGATAATAAGCTAAGTTGATGAAAGTTTAAGGGATGAACATGAAAAAAATTGAAGCGATTATCAAGCCATTTAAGTTGGATGATGTCCGTGAAGCGCTAGCTGAAGTTGGCATTACTGGCATGACTGTTTCTGAAGTGAAAGGCTTTGGCCGTCAGAAAGGTCATACTGAGTTATACCGCGGTGCGGAATACATGGTCGACTTTCTGCCAAAAGTGAAGCTTGAAATCGTGGTGACTGATGATGTTGCTGACCAGTGTGTAGATACAATTATCGAGACAGCTCAAACTGGCAAAATTGGTGATGGTAAGATTTTCATTACCGATGTCGAGCGAGTGGTACGAATCCGTACTGGCGAAGAAGACGAAGACGCAATCTAAAAAAGGAGCCTTACGGCTCCTTTTTCTATTATTAAGCATACGATGAGCATTAAGAAATTTTCGATAGCAGCCGCTGTTGTCTTAGCGGTGGGATTTGGTGGTATCGCTGCTTACCAAAGCATTTTCAAATTACCTACATCACCTCAGTTATCTGTAGTGACGCAAGATAATGCGCAACCTGAACTTCGCTGTTTTCACTCAGAGAGCACTGTCCCGGTTGATGATAATGGCCAACTCTCGATACTCGTTTGGAACATATACAAACAAAATAGAGATAATTGGCAGCAAGCACTTAATCAATATTCGAGAGGCCAGCAATTAGTCCTGCTGCAAGAAGCGAGTATGACGAATGAACTCAAGGTTTGGGTTTCCGAACGTCAGTGGTTCGGCAGTCAAGTTGATGCTTTCAAAGCTTTTGACGTCTCTGCCGGGGTGTTAAACCTATCGAAACACGCTCCGTCATTAGCGTGTGCTTATACAGAGCTGGAGCCTTGGTTAAGGTTACCCAAATCCGGTTTGTATGCTGTCTACCCACTTTCAAACGGGCAATCGCTAGCGGTTGTTAATATCCATTCAGTGAACTTTACTTATGGTACTGAGGAGTACCAGCGTCAACTCGACAGCTTAGTTGCTGAACTTACTACCCATACCGGGCCAATTGTGTTCGCGGGTGATTTCAATAGCTGGAGCGAAGAAAGGTTAGCGGTGATGAAAAGCCACCTTGAGGCTCTTGACTTGCAGGAAGTGCGATTTAGTCCGGATCATCGCAAAGAATTTATCAATGGTTTGCCATTGGATCATGTGTTTTACCGTGGGCTTACTCTCCAAAACGCAAAAGCGCCCGAATCGGACGCTTCTGATCATAACCCGTTGTTGGTGGAATTTGCTTTAATGAGCAACTCACCTTAACGGGTGTCTATTCCTTAGCTAACTAATATATAGATGGCCCAGATTAGGTAGTAACCAACCCAAGGCAGCGCAGATATAACCAGTGCTTGGCCTCGGTCAAACTCGGTCCAAGTACCAACCGCAGCGTAACCTAGTACAATGTACCAAGGTAATAACAGCGGGAATGAACTCGCGAATTGAGACCATGGATTAGTCAATGGCAGCTTAAGTAAGCCGTTTAGACTGTTGAGGTCAGCCGCATAGCTCATGACCTGACCATGCTTGAGAAGCAAGCTGGCGTAACTGGCGAGATCACCAAGTACCGCTGGGAAGGTGATGACAGCACCAGCAGCAAACCAGCGCCAAAAGCCATGTTGATGTTGACTTGCTTTAGTGGCTAAGTTGAACCAGAAAGCCAACATAAAAATGGTAATGGTTCTGCCAACAATGTCGCTAATTACTTCGCTTGCCATTAATGTGTTGGCGTCAAGTAGTGCAAACTGCTCAGGGTTAAGTTGTGGCTTAAGAGCGGTTGACAACCAGTCGAAATCGACGATATCGAAGTATGCACCCCAAAATAGAAATGGACTAAGGATAAGGAAGATATAAGGCTGCCAACCCCAAGTCCCTCTTTGATACAACGCAAGGTAACATGCTGAAGGGGAGCGAAAAATATCGACCAACATTATCAAAGGGTTGCTAGACGGGTTCATACGCTCACCTTAGTCACATCGACGTACAATTTTAACTTCTGGCCCGGTTGCAGATACTTCGACTTGTTCAAGTCGTTCCACTTCACGATGTCATTGCTTTTTACTTTGAACTTGCTGGCGATACCACTGATCGTGTCGCCAGAGCGTACGCGATAGAATACCGTGCGAATGATCGCGCCATCACTGCTGTCCTTCCAGATCACCAGTTTCTGGCCAACACGTAGGGTGTCACGAGGTCCCATACCGTTCCACTTAGCCAAAGACTGATGAGAGACTTTATTGGCTTTGGCTATAGTCCATAGGCTATCGCCTTTAGCCACCGTGTGAGTGAGTTTGTATCGGCCACGTGATTGAGACTGAGTTTTCTGCAGGCGGTTAGCGGCGCTGAGTGCGTAAGTCGTCTCGTCTTTGGTCGATGTTGGAATCATTAAGTGCTGACCAACACGAATCGTGTTACCTGACAAACCATTTGCTTTTTGGATCACGCTGGTGGTTGTGTTGTATTTGCTCGCCAATACACTCAGGCTATCTCCCGACTTCACTTTATAGCGAACAAGCTTCATGCCTTTGCCACGGTTCTTCTCGACTTCGGCCTTGAAGCCTTCGATGGAGTCAATTGGAAGCAACAACTGTTGGACGCCATCTGGTGACGTAGCCCATTGGTTATACGCCGGGTTTAAGCTCTGAAGCTCTTTAACTGAGATGCCTGCATAATTGGCTGCAATAGCAAGGTCTAGTTGCTCTTTTGGATCAACTAAGTCAACAACGGGTTGGTTGGCAATGGCTGGAATGGTTAAGCCATATTTCTCTTGGTTCGCTACGATGTCTGCCAAAGCAAGTAACTTTGGTACGTAACCGCTGGTTTCCTTCGGTAGATCGAGAGAGAAGAAGTCAATCGGCTTACCGAGTTTGTTGTTCTTACGGATAGCACTTGAAACACGACCGCCACCGCTATTGTAAGCGGCAATAGCATGGTTCCAGTTGCCATCAAAACGGTTGTTTAGGTAAGTAAGGTAATCGAGCGCAGCGTCTGTTGCTGCTGCGACATCACGTCGACCGTCATACCAGAAGTCTTGCTCAAGACCGTACATTTTTCCGGTGCCAGGAACAAACTGCCATAAGCCAGCGGCACTTCCGTGCGAATAGGCAAACGCGTCAAAAGAGCTTTCTACGACAGGTAATAGCGCAAGTTCAAGTGGCATATTACGCTGTTCAATTTTGTCGACGATGAGGTACAAAAACGGTTCAGCACGTTTCGATACTGTACGAAGGTGGTTAGGGTGTTTTAGGTACCAAGTTCGGTAGTAATCAACCGTTTTATGATCAGGAATTTCCATTTCCAGCTGCATAGCAATGCGTTGCCAAACATCTTGCTGGGTTTGTGGCGTCACGACGGGAATCGGATCGGTTTTTGGTTGCTCTGGTTTCGGCGTTGGAGAAACGGCAACTTCTTCTTTTGGAAGATTGGTTGGAGATGAATCTTTAGATTGATCCGAAGACTGGGTAAGTTGACACCCTGATAAAATCAATGGTGCAAGTACCCAGCTGTAACGTAATCGCATTTTACAGCCCTTTTTTTGAACGGCTGCTGATGATACTTGTCACTCTAGGGGAGTGACAAGCAGCAAAACGTTAAAATTCGTTCTTCCACTCACGTAATGCAGTAAAGATTGATAAAGGATCTGTTTTTGCTGTTCGATTTGCGACCGATTTAATCACACTTGGCTCGTCGTATCGCAAAAATGGATTAATCCATCTTTCTTGGCGAATGGTTGTGGGTAAGGTTGGGGTGTTTTGAGCTCGCTTACGATTGACCTCTTCACGATACTTATGCAGCAGGTCATTGTCTGGCTCTACAGCCATGGCAAAGGCGACGTTACTCGCAGTGTATTCATGGGCGCAGTAGACTAGGGTTTCTTCTGGAAGTGCTGCAAGCTTACTCAAAGAGGTGAACATTTGCTCCATGGTGCCTTCAAAAACACGGCCACACCCTGCAGAGAAAAGCACATCGCCGCAAAATAGTTTGCCATCTCCCACATATCCAATATGGCCTCGGGTGTGTCCTTCAAGCCCAAGTACGAAGAAAATTTCATCAAAAAGTTTAATTTGATCCCCTGTTTCAACCGGGTGAGTTAGAGTTGGAATAGGTTCATGAGCTGGGCCTACTACATCAATATCTGGGAACTTATGGACCAAGTCTGGCACACCGCCAATATGGTCGTTGTGGTGGTGGGTAATCAATATCGCGTCGAGGGTGAGGCCGTATTGCTCTATGTACTGCAAAACTGGCTTAGCATCGCCCGGGTCGACGACAGCACAGCGTTGATCGCTATTTTGGATCAGCCAGATGTAATTGTCGTTAAATGCAGGTATGCTTTTGATAGTTAACATTGTTGAGTCTCCGGTCACCTTAAGTTAAGCAGGTTATTAATGAAGCCAGCACGTAGTGAAAAGAAGCTTGAGAAACCTCATTCGTGGTCGCAACTGAAAAATGGCCAATGGGTGAGTGAGTCAATCCAAACGCGCCTTGATGAATGGTGCCCAAAGCTGTTCGGGTATCATATGCTCAAGTTGGGTGGGTTGAGTTGTGAACTCACCAGTTGCAACTGTAACATTCAACATCAAGTTAACCTAGATATCCAGAACCCTTTGCATAATGTGATTGCAGATGGTTACGATTTGCCCTTTTTAGAAAAAAGCTTTGATGCTGTCATCATGTCTCATCAGCTTGATTACTGTAACGACCCTCACCGAATGCTCCGCGAAGTCGATAGGGTTATGATTGATGATGGTTATTTAATTCTTACTGGGTTTAACCCAATCAGCTTTACTGGCCTTGCGAGTTTGATGCCGTGGCGTCGTAATAACCTGCCTTGGAGTGGAAGGATGTTTACGCCAAACCGGATAAAGGATTGGCTTAGTGTGTTGAACTACCAAGTCATTCACTGTGATTCATACGCGCTGTTTCCGATGCAAAAGTACCGCACTATGTGGACTTGGTTGGAAGGCAGTTTAGGAGATTGGGCGTCTCCAATGGGGAGTTTGTATTTTATTGTGGCACGTAAGCGCACTTATCCACTAAAACCTATTAAGCCGCATTGGAGATTGAAGCGTCGATTATCACCAGTGAGTGTCAATTACCGGGTTAACAATCGAGTCTCTAAAGACTAACGCTCAAAACTAACAATGGCTGCCATGAAAGGCAGCCATTTTGTTTTTCAGTGAGTTTTGATAACGCCACTAGCTTGGCTGATAACCGATATCTTCTTCTGTTGGGTTCTCGGCTGCAGCACGTGCAAGTTCATCACACATCTCGTTCTCACGGTGTCCTGCGTGGCCTTTTACCCAGCGCCAATCAACATCATGTCGAGCTGTCTCTTTATCGAGGGCCTGCCAAAGGTCAGCGTTTTTCACCGGTTTCTTATCGGCTGTCTTCCAACCACGTTTTTTCCAGTTGTGAATCCACTGAGTAATACCTTGGCGCACATACTGACTATCGGTGGTTAAAATAACCTGACACGGCTCTTTAAGAGTTTGGAGTGCAACAACGGCTGCAAGCATTTCCATTCGGTTATTGGTGGTCAACGTGTAACCTTTGGCGAGAGTTTTTTCGGTTTGCTTGTAACGAAGTACAATGCCATAGCCACCAGGCCCAGGATTTCCTAAGCAAGAACCATCAGTGAAAATTTCCACCTGTTTCGTCATGATTTGATACTATTGGGTTAAGCACATTATCTGCATAGTCTGACACACAATTTGTTATGAATACCAGCAACAATTCTGAGCACAAGCGCATCATCGTTCTCGATACCGAAACCACCGGTATGAACAGAGAAGGTGGGCCACATTACCAAGGGCATCGAATCATTGAGATTGGTGCGGTAGAAATCATCAACCGTAAGCTGACTGGAAGACATTTTCACGTTTATATAAAGCCAGATCGCGAGATTCAACCCGATGCGATTGAAGTTCACGGTATCACCGATGAATTCTTGCGTGATAAGCCCGATTATCGAGACGTTCACAAAGAGTTTTTGGAGTTCATTCAAGGCGCTGAGCTAGTCGCCCATAACGCGCCCTTCGATGTGGGCTTTATGGATCACGAATTCCGCATGCTGGATGAGACCATAGGTCAAACCATAGATTACTGTGAAGTGACCGATACCCTTGCAATGGCCAAGCGCATGCCCAACATGCCAGCAAGGAAGAACCTCGACTCGTTAGCAAAGCATTACACTATTGATACCTCTGCACGTGTACTTCACGGGGCATTGCTCGATGCTGAAATCCTAGCTGATGTTTATTTGGCCATGACCGGCGGACAAACGGCGTTGCAATTTCATGCTGAGGCGCAGGGTGAAAGTGGTGGTGAAAGCATAAAACGTGTCGCTGGAGGGCGAAAAGCGCTAAAGGTTTTACTAGCAAGCGCCGATGAAGTAGAAGCACACAATTCTAGATTGGACATTGTCGAGAAGGCCGGTAGTTGCCTCTGGCGTCAGTAGGAGAAAAAATGTTGAGGATTTTAATCGCCATAATTGGCTTAGTGTTCAGCGTAACAAGCTTCGCTAGCGGAGAATCCTCAATGTCTCTACTCGATAACCGTTTTCGAGTGGATCCCACCATCAAACAAATTACCTTTGTCATTTACCGCGCTGAACGTTCGCAACCAGTGGTATTAGTGCGTCCTGATGGTAAGAAATACTATGCGTGGCGTAGCCCAGATAATGTGCAGTGGTATCAGGAGTCAGCCATGGACATTATCTCTGTGGATAATCCTATGCCAGGCCCTTGGCAAGCGGTAGGTAAGGTCACGCCGAAGAACAAAATAAAGCTGATTTCAAATTTAGCTCTGGAAACAGACGTCTTTCCTAATCGACTCTTCCAAGGTGAAGATATCAAGTTTACCGCGCGCCTAACTTCAGATGGAAAGCCACTGGTGGTACGTGATTTCTTGGACAGGGTGAACCTGCGGGTCACGTTTACTAAGTTCGTTGAAAACGAAGAAACCCTAACTAAAGAAGCCAAACCGGTTCCAGTGGTTATTGGTGAATTTTCTGACGATGGAACAGGCTTGGACGAGTTTCCAGGAGACGGTGTATTTACCGTATCGCTACCAATCTCTCCAGAGCCTGGCAAGTATCGCGTTAGAGTGACGTCTGGCAATGGGGTCTTTTTAAGAGCGCAAGAGCAAGAAGTCTTGGTCTATCCGACGCCGGTTCAAGCTACATTCATTCAATCGCGTGAAGATGGGATGCCTCATGAAGTGGCGGTTTCTGGCGAGCAAGGCATGATTGCTCCAGGCTCCTTGGCCCTGTCGGTTAAACATATGGATATGAATGGCGCAGAAACGGTGGTACAGAACTCCAGCCAAGATGAATCGATGTCAGTCTCGGTTAAAGTCCCCAATAGTGGTGAGCTCGGTAACTTTACTTGGAACAGTTCGATTTACGCAACGGATTTAGCGTCCGGGCGCGCTTTGAGCTTCATGACCTCGGAGATGAGTTACAGCGTTTTAGAAGAAGTCGACTATGAAGCCACTCGTAAGCTTCAAGAGCAGCAACAGTTAGAGCAACAAAAGCGCTTGGAAGAAATGCGTTTGATTGAGATGCGCGAAGAAAAACGCATGCGTAGCATCCTGTTGATTGTTGGTGGTAATGTGTTTGCGATTCTTCTGGGGTTAGTTGCTTGGTTTATTCGCGGTAAACTACGGGCTAAGAAAGAGATGATGCCAGAGATGCAGTTGGATATGCCGAAGAAATGATGAAGTCCATCTCTCGCACTTTTTATGATGCTTCTTAATCGTATCCGACACGACTGAGTGAGTCATGTAGCTAAAGGCATTATTGAGTCTAATATGTGGTAGCGCTACTCATACTGAGCGAATAGTCGAACAAAAGGGCAGCCATTAGGCTGCCCTTTTTACTGATGAATTATGTTTTGCTATGCGACTTCACCCATCGCAGGAAGCTGCGGCTTTGCTGCGAGTTCCTCTGGGGAGAAATCATCGACATTGATAGCGTATAAACGATGTACTTCTGCCTGCTTTAGAAGCTCTGCTTCTTCTTGGCTGATAATACCTTTTTCAAGGCCAATCTCCGCAACCAGATCTAAGCGTAAGAATGGACGACGTTGCTCGGTTGCCTTACAGATTTTAGTGAAAATCGGCTCTGCTTTAAGCACGATCTCTAGCGCTTGTTCTAATTTACCAACAGCGTTATGTTCTGAGGCTTCTAAGTACTGGCCCTGACCAAGACGAGAACGCGTTTCACTTGGTGTCTGAAGAATCTTAGCAACTTGGCTATCCAGTTTGTCTGAAGGAGATTTACGTACTCGTCCAAATGGCATGAGTAGAACACGCAGAGCCATACCTACAATTCTGTTAGGGAAGTTAGCTAGGAACTCATCGATCGCTTCTTCTGCTTGTTTCAAGCTTTCTTGTAGACCCCAGTGAACAAGAGCTAAGTCAGCGCTTTGTCGTCCCTCATTTTCAAAACGTTTTAGTGTTGCTGAGCTCAAGTAAAGTTGGCTCAATATGTCGCCTAAACGTGCAGACAAGCGTTCTTTTCGTTTCAAAGAACCACCAAGAACTGCCATAGAAATGTCAGATAGAAGCGCCAAGTTTGCGCTATAGCGGTTAAGTTGTTGGTAGTAGCGCTTAGTTGCATCTGTAGTCGGAGCAGAAGAGCCATAGCCATCCGTCAAGCCAAACCAGATACTGCGGACCAAGTTACTCATGGTAAACCCAACATGTCCAGCGAGCGCTGAATCGAACTTATCGAGTGCATTAGCATCTTCGGAATACGCGGCATCCATTTCTGCCAACACATATGGATGACAGCGGATCGCGCCTTGACCGTAGATGATCATAGAGCGAGTCAAAATGTTTGCGCCTTCAACGGTTACTGCGATTGGCGAACCTTGGTAGCCACGCGCTAAGAAGTTTGATGGACCCAAACAAATGCCTTTACCGCCAACAATGTCCATCGCATCGATGATGCTTTGTTGGCCTCGGTGAGTACAATGGTACTTCACAATTGCAGAGATGACTGATGGTTTTTCACCCAGGTCAATACCAGCCACAGTCAGGTTGCTGGCTGCATCCATAACATATGCGTTACCGCCAAGACGAGCTAGAGGCTCTTCGACACCTTCCATTTGGCCGATAGGCTGTTTGAACTGGCGACGAATTCGAGCATAAGCTCCGGTAGCTAAAGCAGCAGTTTTGATACCGCCTGTTGAGTTTGATGGTAGCGTGATACCACGGCCAACAGAAAGACACTCAACCAACATTCTCCAGCCTTGGCCAGCCATTTCTTGCCCACCGATGATGAAGTCGATAGGAACGAAAATATCTTGGCCTTTGGTCGGACCGTTTTGGAATGGAACGTTAAGTGGGAAGTGACGGTTACCAATCTCCACACCTTTTAAATTCGTAGGGATCAGGGCACAAGTGATTCCGAGATCTTCAGTGTCACCCAGCAGCCCTTCAGGATCGCGCAGTTTAAACGCCAAACCTAATACGGTGGCAACAGGAGCAAGAGTAATATAGCGCTTGTTCCACGTTAGGCGCATACCCAACACTTCTTTGCCTTTCCACTTGCCTTTACATACCACACCAAAATCTGGGATAGAGCCTGCATCTGACCCTGCTTCAGGGCTCGTTAAGGCAAAACATGGGATTTCTTTACCTTCTGCAAGTCTTGGTAGGTAGTGATTTCTCTGCTCTTCAGTACCGTAATGCTGCAGCAACTCACCAGGGCCCAAAGAGTTTGGTACACCGACGGTAGAGGATAATACGCTAGAAACACCGGTTAACTTTTGTAATACGAGTGATTGAGCGTAAGCCGAGAACTCTAATCCACCGTATTTCTTTTTGATAATCATGGCGAAGAACTTGTGATCTTTCAGGTACTGCCACACTTCAGGAGGCAGGTCGGCAAGCTCATGGGTAACTTGATAGTCGCTGACCATTGCACATACTTCATTAACTGGGCCGTCCAAGAAAGCTTGCTCTTCTGCGCTTAGCTGAGGCTTAGCGATAGTATGTAGCTTTTGCCAATTGGGCTTGCCCTTGAATAAGTCTGCTTCCCACCACACTGTACCAGCATCTAGCGCTTCTTTTTCAGTTTGCGACATGGCAGGTAAAACCTGCTTGAACAACGCTAGAGCTTTGCGGCTTATGACAGACTGGCGCACGGAAGGGATGGCCAGTAACGCAGTAGCAGCAATGAACAGTGCCCAGCTTATATGTCCAGCTGCGCCAAAGATTGAAAGCGCAAACATCGTAGCAGTCAGAGCAGCGACAGATGCTACCAAAGACGTTCGATGATATAGGCAGGTGCCGAGTACAGCAGCAAAGCCAAGTATAGAGAGCAAGATTTCCATATAATTTTCCTTATTAGCAACTATCACCCATTGATATTGCAGATATCTTGTAAGAGGTCTAACCAGTTATAAGTGTAATCAAAATATTAATAAAATGTAAAACCTCAAAGTGCGCAAAAAGTGATCTAAGTAGAGTGAAAGTTCTAATATTTGAAGCGGAAGACGATTTTGTTGTCGTGGAATGGCAAGAAAGCAACAAATCTTGAAAGCTAACTATCGACAGTCGGGAATGTTTAAGTAAACTTGAGACAAATGTGCTAAACCCAGCACCCCATGCTCAAATACTCAGAACGATAAGAGAACTCGCCATGTATCAGGATTTAATCAAAAGTGAATTAACAGAAGCTGCCGACGTACTAAATAAATTTTTAAGTGACGAGCACAATATTGCTCAAATTGAAGCAGCAGCCAAGCTTATCGCTGAGTCGTTTAAACAAGGTGGTAAGGTGTTGTCTTGTGGCAATGGTGGTTCGCACTGTGATGCTATGCATTTTGCCGAAGAGCTGACAGGCCGTTACCGTGAGAATCGTCCTGGCTATCCAGGAATCGCGATTTCAGATCCAAGCCATTTGTCTTGCGTGAGTAACGATTTTGGTTATGACTTTGTATTTTCTCGCTATGTAGAAGCCGTTGGTTCAAAAGGCGACGTACTATTTGGTTTATCAACTTCAGGCAATTCCGGCAACATTCTAAAAGCTATCGAAGCGGCACAAGCGAAAGGAATGAAAACCATCGCTCTTACTGGTAAAGATGGCGGTAAAATGGCAGGCCTAGCGGATATCGAAATTCGCGTGCCACACTTTGGTTATGCTGACCGTATTCAAGAGATTCATATTAAGATTATTCACATTGTGATTCAGCTGATTGAGAAAGAGATGGCCTAAGGCGTGTTGTCTTAGAGGCTTGTATAATTGGTTTAGAGTAAAGGAGTCCAATAAACCATGTGTGAATTGCTCGGCATGAGCGCCAATGTACCGACAGATATATGCTTTAGCTTTACAGGCTTGATGCAACGAGGTGGCAATACTGGCCCGCATAGAGATGGCTGGGGGATTACCTTCTATGAAGGGAAAGGGTTTCGTACTTTTAAGGACCCAAACCCAAGCTGTAAATCAAAGATTGCCGAGCTGGTACAAAACTATCCGATAAAAAGTTGTGCTGTCGTAAGTCACATAAGACAGGCGAACCGAGGTGGGGTAAGTTTAGAAAACACCCACCCATTTACTCGTGACTTATGGGGTAAGTACTGGACGTTTGCACACAACGGTCAGCTAAGTGATTATCAAGACTTGTCTGTCGGGCGCTATTTACCGGTAGGGCAGACAGACAGCGAACGTGCTTTTTGTTGGATCATGAAGCAGCTTGAAGAGCGATACCCTGAACCTCCTCAAGATATGGTGGGGATGTTTAAGTTTGTCGCACAATGCTGCGACAAGTTGAAGGATAAAGGTGTATTCAATATGTTATTGTCGGATGGTGAGTATGTGATGACATACTGCACTAACCATCTGTATTGGATTACACGTCGAGCTCCGTTTGGGAAAGCGAGCCTGATTGATGAAGATGTCACGATTAACTTCCAAGAAGAAACTACGCCAAATGATGTGGTATCGGTTATTGCGACACAACCATTGACGGACAACGAAGTTTGGCATCGGATGAAGCCAGGGGAGTATGGGATATTCCACTTTGGCGAGCTCATCGACGGAAATGCTGCCAAGCTAACCGATGTGGCGTTTGCTGAAGCGAAGCCTAAATGCCAGGCACCAACTGAACCGTTGGAGTAACTGAATCGTTTGGCTTACTTTGGCTAAGGCCGAGAAATAAAAAAGGTTGATGCATGTACATCAACCTTTTCTTTTTTTATTTGCCTAAAGGCATTTATTCTTCAGCGTAACCGTGCATACCCAGAAGAGCACCATCAAGGTAAGCCTCTTTTTCATCTTTCATCACTAAACGCTCTTCAACCAACCACTTAACCACCATCGGGTAGATTTTGTGTTCTTGAGTTTGAACGCGTTCAGTGAGAGTCTCGACCGTGTCTTCGTCGAAAATAGGCACTTTAGCCTGCAAAATAACAGGACCGCCATCAAGCTGCTCGGTAACGAAATGAACGCTAGTACCATGCTCTTCGTCTCCAGCGTGGATAGCACGCTGATAAGTGTTAAGGCCAGGGTACTTAGGTAGCAGAGAAGGGTGAATATTGATCATGCGGCCCATATAGTGGCGAACGAATTCACCACTTAGAATTCGCATGTAACCAGCAAGTACAATGACGTCTGGCTTATATTCATCGATCTGCTTCATCAACTCGTGGTCAAACGCATCACGGGTATCGAAGGCTTTAGGGTCAAGGAAGTGTGCTGCTGCACCGGCTTTCTCAGCACGCTCTAAAGCATAGACATTGGCTTTGTTGGAAAATACTGCGGTCACGCGACCACCAGTAATGTCCTTGTCACATGCATCAATGATTGCCTGTAGGTTAGAACCGTTCCCTGAAACTAAAACGACGATACTTTTCATACTTATTTGATCTCTACTTGTTCTTCGCCAGCTGCAGCGTTTGCGATCTCACCGATAACCCAAGCGTTTTCACCTTCTGCATTTAATAGCTCAACAGCTGCGTCTGCTTGATCTTTAGGAAGGGCGATCACTAGGCCTACACCACAGTTGAATGTGCGGTACATTTCGTGAGTCGTTACGTTACCCTTCTCTTGTAGCCATTTGAAAATAACTGGCCATTCCCAGCTATTGCCATCAACGACTGCTTTTGTACCTTCTGGAAGCACACGCGGGATGTTTTCCCAGAAGCCGCCACCTGTGATGTGCGAAATTGCGTGGATGTCGTGCTGCTCAATCATCTTAAGCGCAGACTTAATGTAAATTTTAGTTGGCTCGAGCAGGTGTTCACCAATAGTACGGCCTGCTAGTTCCTCACTCTTATCGGCACCAGACACTTCTAGAATTTTACGAATAAGAGAGTAACCGTTTGAGTGTGGACCGCTTGAACCTACAGCGATAAGTGCATCACCAGCAGCGACTTTTGTGCCATCGATAACGTCTTCTTTTTCTACTACACCGACACAGAAGCCTGCTACATCGTAGTCTTCGCCTTCATACATGCCTGGCATTTCCGCCGTTTCGCCACCAATCAATGAACAACCGGCTTGAATACAACCTTCAGCAATACCAGAAACTACGTCAGCTGCAGTATCAACGTCTAGTTTTCCTGTTGCGTAGTAGTCTAGGAAGAAAAGAGGTTCTGCACCTTGTACGATCAGGTCATTCACACACATAGCGACAAGGTCGATACCGATTGTGTCGTGCTTGTTCATATCCAGAGCTAAACGAAGCTTAGTACCTACACCATCAGTGCCAGACACGAGTACAGGTTGCTTGTATTTAGTTGGTAGTTCACATAGGGCTCCGAAGCCGCCAATACCACCCATAACTTCAGGGCGACGAGTGCGCTTTACCGCACCTTTAATTCGATCAACAAGCGCGTTGCCTGCATCAATATCTACACCAGCGTCTTTATAGCTTAGAGAAGAGTTGTTACCGCTCACAGGGAAGTCCTCGGTTAAAGTTGGATATGAAAACGGCGCTATTCTACCAGCGGTTAAACATAAAGAGCAAACGTTTGCGCGAGTTTTTTTATTGTTCTAATCACCCTGAAATTTATTTTGAGATCGTGTATAATTCGAAGGTTTGTTTAAATGTTCCCCATATTGCCGGAGATGGAAATGAAAGTTGTTGAAGTAAAACACCCTCTAGTTAAACACAAGATTGGTCTAATGCGAGAAGGTGACATCAGCACGAAGCGTTTTCGTGAGTTAGCGACCGAAGTAGGTAGCCTATTAACTTATGAAGCGACTGCAGACTTTGAAACAGAGAAAGTAACCATTGAAGGTTGGAATGGTCCAGTGGAAGTGGACCAAATTAAAGGTAAGAAAGTGACAGTTGTGCCAATTCTACGTGCGGGTCTAGGCATGATGGATGGCGTTCTTGAGCACATGCCAAGCGCACGTATCAGTGTTGTTGGTATTTACCGTGATGAAGAAACATTGGAGCCTGTTCCTTACTTCAATAAGTTAGCATCGAACATCGACGAGCGTATTGCGCTTGTAGTTGACCCAATGCTTGCAACGGGTGGTTCTATGATCGCAACGATCGACCTTCTTAAAGAGAAAGGCTGTAAGGCGATTAAAGTTCTTGTACTGGTTGCGGCTCCTGAAGGTGTTGAAGCGTTAGAGAAAGCGCACCCAGATGTAGAACTTTACACTGCTGCTATTGATGAGAAGCTAAATGACAAAGGCTACATCGTTCCTGGTTTGGGTGATGCGGGCGATAAGATTTTTGGTACTCAGTAATTGAACTGAGCCAATCAAAAAAGGAGAGCATTTGCTCTCCTTTTTTATGTCTGTCTATTTCTTCAGGCTCAAAGTGCCAGACTTACGTGGTTTATTTGATTGGCGTGTAGAGTTTTCGTTGTTGTCTGGTTTGTAATACGTTTTTCCCTTGCCGCTGCTATTACCTTTGTTATTATTCGTTCGGCTATTATCTGGTTTGCCACGTCCTTTCTTCGAGTTAGGCGCATGTCTAAATTCGTCAGCGTTACGGCCATGAAAGGTTTTCTGCTTTTGATTGCGTCGCGCTTTGGATGGTTGATTTTCTTCTCGGCTATCAAACAGTTTGGCATCCGTGGCTTTACGGATTTTTTTACCTTTGCCGTCGACTTTCGACGCGTCCTCAGTGCAGCTAGAATCCTCACACATAGATAAGATCTCTGATACCTCATCATCCGATAAGTAACGCCACTTTCCATTTGGAATACCGTCTAGAGAAATGTTCATGATACGTACGCGGCGAAGTTTAAATACTTCATAGCCCAACGCTTCACACATACGACGGATCTGTCTATTTAAACCTTGGGTCAGAACGATTCGAAATGAGAACTTGGTTTCCTTTGTGACTTTACATGGCAGCGTTGTGGTATCGAGAATATCGACGCCGGATGCCATGTGGGTAAGAAACTCTTGGGTAATAGGTTTATCAACGCGAACCACATATTCTTTCTCGTGGTTGTTACCCGCACGAAGGATCTTATTAACAATATCACCGTCGTTGGTCAGGAAAATAAGCCCGTCTGAAGGTTTATCTAAGCGGCCTATTGGGAAAATGCGTTTGTGGTGGCCAATAAAATCGACAATGTTGCCAGGAACGTCACGTTCAGTCGTACACGTAATACCGGTTGGCTTGTTCAATGCGATATAGATAGGGCGCTCTTTTGACTTTAGTGGCTTGTCATCGACACGAACGTCGTCACCCGATACGACTTTAGTCCCCATTTCTGGAATTTTACCATTGATAGTGACACGGCCCTGCTCTATGAGGCGGTCGGCTTCACGACGAGAACAAAATCCCGTTTCACTGATAAATTTGTTTAGGCGTTTAGCGTTGTCGGTTGTCATCTTGACCTCTTTACGTTTCTCAACGGCTTAGTTTGGTGGAGTAATAAGTAAGCGGGCGATTCTAGCATCGTATGAAACGTTAGCCCATGCGTTTTTGATGGCGCTCACGATTTTCCAGCTTTTTGTCTGCACTCTTTCGTAGTAATACGTAAACCGCGCCCGTACCACCATGGAATCTCTGTGCACTATGCACACATTGCACGTCTTTGATTTGGTTTAGCCAACTGGCTACATAACTTTTCATTAGGGCTGGTGGATTGGACTTTTCACCACGACCGTGAACGATCAATACGGTACGAATATCAAGTTGAATGCACTGCTTAAGAAAGCCAACAACGTCATCACGAGCTTCTTTAAGAGTGCGTCTGTGTAGGTCCAGTTTGGCTTGAATCGGGTATTTACCCAAACGTAATTTGCGATATACCCCTTCCTGAACCCCATCTTTTTTGAATTCGATGATGTCTTCTGGTTTGAGCATCTCAGCGTGGTCGACAGACAAATACTCAGGATCTTGTTCCGATAGCCATGTAGCGGCTTGCCGCTTTGCTAATTGAGAGTCTGATACTGTGTGAGTCTTTTTCAGTTCAGCAGTATCTTGTTTGATGGGTTTGACATCCCCCATCATTTGCTTGAAGAGGTCAAGCTCGTCTTTATTCGACATGGGAACAGCTCATATCACGAAATTCGGAATGCTAACTATTATATCAGCAACGAATATCACTAGCACCTCGTGCGTGCGGCCGTGTTACGTATCTGAGGAAGAAAAATAAAAAACCGAAGTAGACAGATAATCTACTTCGGTGCATAGCGTTACTCTATTGTTTAATAGTAGCTAAGCGATCTAGTGAGGAGATTTGTCGTTCTTAACTTTATAGAGGATGAAGCCGCCATAAAACAGCATCAGACCTAAAGCGCCAAAGATTACTATCATCGAAGATAGCCCCACTGCATTACCAAATAGGAGATCAAGCCAAAAGTCCATGTTTCCTCCAAAAGTATCGAAGACAGGTTTTAATTTATAAGTCAGTTAAATGCTTGGTACTGATCTGGATCAATTGTTTCTTATGGGTTGTGAACTTGTTTCTGTTGATGTGTTTTTAATCACATTTTGGTTTTGATTGAGTAGCATTTAATCGAACAGTACTGTTTTGTAAAAAACTCGCTAAAATGGCTTGCGTTCGGGGCAGGAATCCGTAATATACGCATCCGTTGACAGGCAAAGCTTGTGACAACAATCTCGGTGAATAGCGCAGCTTGGTAGCGCATCTGGTTTGGGACCAGAGGGTCGGGGGTTCGAATCCCTCTTCACCGACCACTTTAAGAAAGCCTGCTTTTTAAGCAGGCTTTCGTCGTTTAGGAGCATAAAAATAGGGCTAGAACCATAGTGGGGTTCGCCTGAAGTTCAAAGGGTATCTCTTTGAGCCTAGACCTTAGACTAGGTTATTTCACATCGCATCGGATAGATTGAATGGGGGTTTCTGCTGTGGTGAAACAAAGGTAAGCCGTTGCTGGGTTATTTGGGCCTACGCGAATGTACCCGGCTTTTACCGCATCGTCGTCGAACTTAATTGAGTGAGAGGCACCTTCTTCACCATCAAAGTAAGTTGCGGTGAACTCATGTCCCATGTCTCGTGCGATACGGTTGCGAGTCACTTGGGTATAAAAAGTGACAGAGGCACAACGCATCGGTGGTTTCGTCGTTGTGAGAAATTGACCGCTTTCTTTATCGTAGACACCACCTGTAATGCTAGGTTGAATATCGACAGGCTGAAAAGTATCGACAGTACACCGCTCACTGGCAAAAACAGTGGTCGGTAGGATTGTTAATAATGAAAGGATAGCAATGGAATTGCGCATGCAAACAACCTATTTGATTTGATACAGAGCGTTATAAATGTTGCTCAAAATAGTAATCTTTGTAGCAAGCTACATGTCAGAGAGGTGTTATAGCTAGTTATTATTATTTAATACTTAAAATTGCAGCTGGCCTCACTACTGGTAGACTGCTGAGAAACGGAAAATCCATTTTGCTTGAGTAAGTCTAGAACGTTGTCTTCACCGACTAGGTGGAGTGCACCTACAACCATCAAATATTGCCCTTGCTGTTTTTTGCTCCACGGTGGATTAGCAAGCTTTTGCGCCCAGTCTGCATTTCGGTCGTGAATAAACGCTTTTTCGAGCTCCGGTGACATTGCAGCAAGTTGTGCGAACTTCTCCAATTTACTTTTGTCTCCGGCCTGCCAGCTTTCTATTAAGCAGGGTAGTACGCCTTCAACATGATCAAACTCTTCGATAGCGCTGACTAGGAATTCTTTGCCTGACTCTGGTTGCCCGGTAAACAGGTCGACCTGAAACTGCAATGACTCCAAACTTAATATTGGGATTTCTTTGATTGTTGCTTTATACATGAGGTGAGCGTCGACACCTAAAGCGGCTTGGTAGCCCAAATATTCCGTTTGCTTCATCTGAATCGTTAGCGCCGTAGCCCAAGGAGGTGAGCTGAGTAGTTGCTTATCATTCAATTCCAGAAATTTGGCAATGCCCTTTAGATCAGACTTTTGCCGGGATGAAAGCACATCCTGAGATAGGTACTGCATTTCAGGGTATGTAATTCCCTGAGTCTTTCTTATGTCGGTTTCAATAATCAACCCGTCGGAAGAGTTTAGTCTATCCATTATAGGCTTCGGGAGTGGATACATGCTTTCATCACCGATATGAACTGAGCCCATGATGGTATATGTCAATTCGCCTTTCTTAGCTTGCCAGTACAGTGGTTCAGCCACAGATAGTGTGGAAAACAAGAGTGGTAACAATAGGCTTAAGGATCTGAGCATGTGGATTGAGACCTGTGAGTAAAAATTGTCAAAGCAAAACTTTTTAACGTAAGTTGACGAGAAATATTTGTGGAAAAAATCACATTTCTTATTTGGAGCTAAGATCAAAGTGTATCCCAGTCAGAGGCATTTTGTGATGCTTGGCTAAATTTTTTACTGTTTTCTAGAAATAAGTGTGATTTCCTTCTCAGTAAACTCGTTAATAATACTGTGTCGATTTTGACGTTGTGATTAACGTTCTGTTTTTTAAGATAAAAAAATAATGCCTTATTTCAAAGTTTGACTCCGATCACTTCCAATGATGATTAATTTTACGACCTAAAATAACTCGAGCTATGTTGAATGCATCGCAATTTTGCTAGCTGTTTTGGCTCGCACCATTTCACTTTTAGGGTAAGTAAGATGTTTAAACAAAGTCTTCTAGCAGCCTCTGTTGTTGCTACTTTAGCTGGGTGTTCTTCTTTTACGTCAACTGAGCAATCTACGGTTAACACGCTCGCTGACAACCTTGATATTCAATATGAAGTACTAACCAACCACGGCGCAAATGAAGGTCTTGCATGTCAAGACATGGGCGCTGAGTGGGCGTCTTGTAACAAAGTAAACATGACGCTAGTTAACCAAGGTGAAGCGGTTGACTCTAAAGATTGGGCTATTTACTTCCACAGTATTCGTCTGATTCTGGATGTTGAAAACGAACAGTTCAAAATCTCTCGCGTTACGGGTGACCTACACAAACTAGAACCAACCGATAAGTTTGATGGCTTTGCTGCAGGTGAAGAAGTGGTTCTTCCTCTTGTTGCTGAATACTGGCAGCTATTTGAAACTGACTTCATGCCAGGCGCGTTTGTTGCTGCACCAAATGCAGAGCCTAAGATGATTGCTTCTCTTAACACAGAAGACGTTGCATCTTTCGTGACTGGCCTTGAGGGTAACAACCTAAAACGTACGCCAGACGACAACAATGTATTTGCAAACGCTGTGTCTCGTTTCGAGAAGAACGAAGACCTAGCAAAACAAGACGTATCAACAACGTTACTACCAACGCCAATGTCTGTTGAAGCAGGCGAAGGTACAGTAGATATCACGGCGGGTATTGCGCTGCCTAAAGACGCATTCGATGCGACTCAATACGCAGCAATTCAAGATCGTGCAGAAGTGGTAGGTGTGGATGTCCGTGGTGATCTTCCTGTAAGTATCACTGTTGTTCCTGCAGACTTCACCGGTGAATTAGCAAAATCTGGTGCTTACGAAATGAGCATCAAAGGCGACGGTATTGCGATTAAAGCGTTTGACCAAGCAGGCGCTTTCTACGCAGTACAATCTATCTTTGGCCTGGTAGACAGCCAAAATGCTGATTCTCTACCACAACTGTCTATTAAAGATGCGCCGCGTTTTGATTACCGTGGTGTAATGGTGGACGTAGCTCGTAACTTCCACTCTAAAGACGCAATCCTTGCCACGCTTGACCAAATGGCAGCGTACAAGATGAACAAACTACACCTTCACCTAACGGATGATGAAGGCTGGCGTTTAGAAATCCCGGGTCTGCCTGAGCTGACTGAAGTGGGTGCTAACCGTTGTTTCGATTTGCAAGAGAAAAGCTGTTTACTGCCTCAGCTTGGCTCAGGTGCAACGACAGACAACTTTGGTTCTGGCTTCTTCAGCAAAGCAGACTACGTGGACATCTTGAAGTACGCGAAAGCGCGTAACATCGAAGTGATTCCTGAAATCGATATGCCAGCGCACGCTCGTGCAGCAGTAGTATCAATGGAAGCACGTTACGACCGCCTAATGGAAGAAGGTAAAGAAGCAGAAGCGAACGAGTACCGCCTGATGGATCCTCAAGATACATCGAACGTAACGACGGTTCAGTTTTACAACAAGCAAAGCTTCATCAACCCATGTATGGAATCTTCAACTCGCTTTGTTGATAAAGTGATTTCAGAAGTAGCAGCAATGCACATCGAGGCGGGCACGCCGCTAACAACATGGCACTTTGGTGGTGATGAAGCGAAGAACATCAAGCTAGGGGCTGGTTTACAAGACGTCAACGCGGAAGATAAAGTTGCTTGGAAAGGTACGATCGACCTGTCTAAACAAGACAAGCCATTCGCACTATCTCCACAATGTCAGACGCTAATTGCAGACGGTACGGTAAGTGACTTTGCTCATCTACCAAGCCACTTCGCAGAAGAAGTGTCGAAGATTGTGGCAGAGAAGGGCATTCCAAACTTCCAAGCTTGGCAAGATGGCCTTAAATACAGTGAAGGTGAGAAAGCGTTCGCAACAGAAAACACACGTGTTAACTTCTGGGACGTTCTTTACTGGGGTGGCACATCATCTGTGTACGAATGGTCGAAGAAAGGTTACGACGTGATCGTTTCTAACCCAGACTACGTGTACATGGACATGCCATACGAAGTGGATCCGAAAGAGCGCGGTTACTACTGGGCAACGCGTGCAACAGACACTCGTAAGATGTTTGGGTTTGCACCAGAGAACATGCCTCAGAACGCAGAAACCTCGGTAGACCGCGACGGCAACGGGTTCACTGGCAAAGGTGAAATTGAAGCGAAACCTTTCTACGGTCTATCAGCACAGCTTTGGTCTGAGACAGTACGTAACGATGAGCAATACGAGTACATGGTATTCCCTCGCGTACTAGCAGCGGCAGAGCGTGCGTGGCACCGTGCTGATTGGGAAAACGACTACAAAGTGGGTGTAGAGTATTCTCTAGAGACAAACCTAGTAGACAAAGCAGCGCTAAACCAAGACTACAACCGCTTTGCGAACGTACTTGGTCAACGTGAACTGGCTAAGCTAGAAAAATCAGGTATTGACTACCGCTTACCTGTACCTGGCGCAAAAGTTGAAGATGGTAAGCTAGTCATGAACGTTCAGTTCCCTGGTGTTGAACTTCAATACTCTCTGGATGGTGAGAAGTGGCTGACTTACTCTGCGGACAATCAACCTCAGGTAGAAGGGGAAGTGATGATTCGCTCTGTGTCTGCGACAGGTGAACGCACGAGCCGAGTAACTATTGTTCAGTAACATTTAGCAAAACTATTGGTGAAGCCTCAAGCGATAGCTTGGGGCTTTTTTTATCGGCGTGAATTAAATACTGTGGTCACACTAGTGATCGAGATCGGATTTTTATCAACGAAAATTAAGTTACCTGTCAAAATCGCTAAATTTGGTGTGATCTCACACTGTGATTGGTTAACTGTTAATCCTATTAATAGTGATCTGGCTCACTTTGAATGACTTTAGTCTTTTTTATATGTGTCGATAAGTGATTGTTTTTTATTGTTAAGTGTTCTATTTATGTTTTTGGGTGATGCGTGAGATCACTATATTTGAGGTTTTATTTTTCAGGGCGAATTAATTTTTGCAATATGGCTGCCATGCCAGGGAGGCAACCCCAACTTGCGGTCGGTGGTGAATGATATACCTAATAAGAACCGCGGCTAAATTACATTTTAAAGGCAGTTAATTATGAAAAAAGTTATCGCACTAAGTGCACTTTCTCTTGCATTCGCTTCAAGCGCTTTCGCTGGTTCTTCTTACGTAACGGGTAACCTACAATTCCACTCAGACAGCGATAAAATGCACGGTTCTGATGTAACCTCAACTCTAGAAGCTGGCCACACTTTTGATAACCGCTTTGGTGGCTTCACTGTATACACTGAGTTTGATGGTATCCAACTAGGTGAAATCGCAGTAGTAGACGGCGTATCTAAGCAAGATTCTGTTTACACTACTGTAGGTGGTGAGCAGTCTTTCGCCATTAACGACAACTTCTGGGTTGCTGCTGGTTATCAACACGTGATTTACCAAGGTGAGAGCCTACAATATCGTCCATTAGTTAAGATTGGTTACAACTTTGACAACGGTATCCAACTGAGCAACCGTACTCGTGCTCATATCGACGCAACTGATGCTGATAACAAAACTGATTACCGCATGGATAACCGCATCGGTTACACGCTGAATGAAGATGTAGCGCTTAGCTACAACAACGTATACCTAATCGAAGCTGAATCGATGGACCACGAGCTTCGCGCTACATGGACTCGTAAAGGCGTTCAACCATACTTCGAGTACCGTAACCAAGGCGACAACACGAACAACGCATTCGTATTCGGTGCTTCTTACGGCTTCTAATCGAAACAATTCAGATTTTAAAAAGTCCTTAAAGTCCTAAAGTAAAGAGCCTGGTTAATACCAGGCTCTTTTTTATTTATTGGTTACCTTCGTAACGGCGATATTCAAACACTTGTCCTTTGTCGTTAAATGCGTAAACAGAATAAGCGTCTTTCTCATTGCCATATTCCATCCCCGGAGAACCCATTGGCATCCCCGGGACGGCAAGCCCAACTGCGTTTTTCGGCGGGTTTTCAAGAAATGCTTTGATATCGTCTGCAGGGATGTGGCCTTCAAATACGTACCCGTTGATTTCGGCAGTGTGGCAGGAAGCAAGCTCTGGCGTGATACCTAGCTTTTGTTTAATTGGGTTCATATTTTCATGCAGCTTTTCTTCAACCGAGAAGCCTGCGTCTTTCATATGTTTAGTCCATTCTCCACAGCAACCACAATATGGTGACTTATGGTTAATAATGTCTGCAGCTAATGCATTGGCGGAGGCAGTGGCGGCAAGAACGATAGTCATTAATTTCAATTTCATGATTACCTCTGAGTGTTAGTATTTGGTTTGGAACAGGCGTAAGCGATTAGCATTGCTTACAACAGTAATAGAAGATAAAGCCATGGCAGCACCTGCAAACACAGGGCTTAATAGAAAACCAAATGCTGGATATAAAACACCAGCAGCGATTGGTATACCAAGAGAGTTATATACAAAGGCGCCAAACAAGTTTTGTTTCATGTTTTTGACTGTCGCGCTTGATAGCTCAATTGTTCGAATTACGGATAAAGGCGATGAGTTCAGTAAGGTAACTTGTGCGCTTTCTATCGCCACATCGCTACCTGCACCCATAGCAACACCTAGATCAGCTTGAGCCAGAGCTGGCGCGTCATTAATCCCATCTCCCACCATGGCAACATGTTTGCCTTGCGCTTGTAGATTCTGAATCTGATCCGCTTTTTGATTAGGCAGCACTTGAGCAATAACGCTGTTGATGCCTAATTGGAGACCAATAGCTTGGGCGACGGCTTGATTATCGCCAGTTAACATGACGGTATCGATGTTTAACGCTTTCAAACTTTTGATAGCTCGCTTCGCTTCGGGTTTTATCGGATCCGAGACCGCAACGAGTACTTGAACTTTATTGTTGAGTGCGACCACAATTGGCGTCCAAGCATTGTCTATACATTCTTGAATTTCAGCTTCAAATAAAGTGAGAGATATTCCTAGCGACTCCATATGCTGCAAGGAACCAACGACCATCGAATCTTGCCCAAAAGAAGCTTCGACGCCACGACCTTGAAGATTGTTGAAGCTGTTAGGCTCTTTAGCGATAAAGCCCATTTGATCGATATGTTCGCAGACCGCTTTGGCCAATGGATGTTCAGATAAGCGTTCAGTGCCATACAGCATTTCGAGTATGGAATCTTGCTGATCAGTTATATTAAACAATTTTTGGACGCTAGGCTTACCTTGGGTCAGAGTTCCTGTTTTATCAAATACAACGGTGTTGATCTTACTGGCAGATTGCAGAGCGTCAGCATCGCGGATCAAAATGCCTAATTCGGCCGCTTTACCTACTCCGACGGTGACGGATAAAGGCGTTGCAAGCCCAAGAGCACATGGGCAAGCAATGATAAGTACAGTAGTAGAAACGACGAGCATGTGGCTCAGAGCTGGTTGCGGTCCAACGAAGTACCAAACTGCGGCTGCTACCAATGCGATAACAACGACAATAGGGACAAATACTGCCGATATTTGGTCGGCGAGTTTCGCTATTGCCGGTTTACTGCTTTGTGCTTGGCGAACCAACTGAATAATGCGTGAGAGCATCGTCTCACTGCCCACTCCTTCAGCGGTGATCACTAAGCTGCCGTCTTGGTTTAGTGTCCCAGCTGCAACGTTATCGCCATGGTCTTTATGGGTCGGGATTGGCTCACCAGTTAGCATTGATTCGTCGATGTAGGAAGAACCTGACAAAACTACGCCATCAACCGGCACTTTATCTCCTGGTCTAATGCGTAACGTCATGCCCGTTTTAATATCTTCAACGGCAATGGTCTGCTCAATGCCGTTAGCAATCAATAGGGCCGTTTGAGGCTGTAAATTGATTAGTGCTTGAATCGAGTGTGTTGTTTTGGCTTTCGCTTTAGCTTCTATGTAATGGCCAAGGGAGATAAGCCCGATGATCATTGCGCTAGCCTCAAAGTAAACATGGCGTGCAGATTCTGGGAACCATCCAGGCCAAAGCACGATAAGCATTGAGTAGAGCCAGGCGGCACCTGTGCCCATTGCAACTAAGGAGTCCATCGTTGCTCGTCTATGAATCAGTGCTTGCCACGCATTGTGAAAGAAGTGTTTACCCGCGGTACAAAGTAGTAGTAAACAGAGTAATCCGATACCTCCCCAAGCGAGCTGATCTTGGGTGTTTCGGATCATCATACTCCCGCCGAAAACGCCCCAAGCCATAAGAGGGCCGCCGACTATGAGCCCTAGCCATGCATTACGTTTATGCAGTGACCGGTTGCTGGCCAATTGCTGCGCTTGTTTCTCTTGTGCAGCCTTTGGACTTTCAACAAGCTCCCCTAGATAGCCGGCTGTCTTGATGGCATCCAGTAGCTGCTGCTTCTTCGACTCAACGAGTTCGTTATCGCTCAATACCAAAGCACTGGATTCTGACAGGTTGACTTGAGCTTTCACGACACCTTCTACGGACATTAATGCTTTTTCTACCGATGCTACACAGCTCGCACATGTCATCCCATTTATCTGTAAGTGTGTGCTTACTGTTTGATGACTAGCTGATGTTGGAGTAGGGGTATCTACACTTGGTGCTGCTGATTCTTGAGTTGCTGTTTGTTGTTGTTGAGTGTTGAGTTCGCCTTCAAAACCGATTTGTTCAATCAGTTTTTGGACTAGATGGCTGTCGATGTGAGTGTCAATGATAAGGGATGTGGTTGATATATCTAAAATAACCAAATCATCCGAGTCCGCTAAGTGTTTATTTAGCTTTTCGACGCATTTATTGCAATTCAATCCACTGAGTAAAAATTCTTGTTTGTTGCCGACTTTGTAGCCCTGTTTCACGATTGTTGCGTGAATAGCTTTATAGATTGATGGTGTGATCAACTCAATATGAGTGGGAGATAGCTTTTCAATGCTTACATCATGTTCTTCTTGCAAAGCGCGCTTTATTTTATTTGCACACCCCATGCAGTTAAGGTCATATAAAGGCAACGAGAAAGTATTCATGCTATTCACCAATTGAGACGATTTATCAGCAGCATAAACCTTACCTTAGGGGGAAGGTCAATAGGAGGAGTTTGACTAAGTAAAAACGTCAAAATCATCTCTATTTACCCAACTTAGCTGCTTTTAGTTTGCGAGCTATTTCAAATATTTATTTAGGCTTTTATAAAGTTCCGTAAAACAATAAAAAAGCATAGTGATCTTGTTGGCAATAAATGGCCGATATTTGGTGTTTTTTTTGCTTTGTACCCATTTTGACGTTTATTTAATTGATCTGTTTGTATTTAAGTTATTGAATTTTTAGTGTTTATTTTTATTTTCTTTTGTTTAGTTTGAAGTTGCTCAGATTACATTTGAGCTGATTTCTTGCCGCAAAAAAAGTTTGCCAAGATTATCCCGTCCATAAATAGTCCGCCATTAACAAATGCCAATTTGTTATGGGACAAGGAAAAACTAATAAATATATAGGGGTTAATCTATGTCTTACTTTAAAAAGACACTTCTGGGTGCAGCAGTATCAAGCTTAATGCTAAGTGGCGCAGCTTTTGCTGACGGCGCTAACAGTGATGCAGCTAAGAATTACTTAACTAAAGACTCTTTTGCATATGAAGTGTACGGAATCATCGCAATGCAGGCCGCGTATCGTGATTATGATTCTGGTAGTTCAGCTACCGATGATGATCTCGGTGGCGGTCAGTTGAACAATGAATCGCGTATTGGCTTCCGAGGTAAAAAGCAATTTGCAAACTTCAGCCCAACATTCATTTGGCAAATTGAAGGTGGCTATGTAGATCCAAGCTTTGGTGGTGAAGGCGCAGGGCTTGGTGAGCGTGACACATTTGTTGGTTTCGAAAGTGAGTCAATGGGTCAAATCCGCTTAGGTCGTGTATTAACACCTATGTATGAGTTGGTTGACTGGCCAGCGTCTAACCCAGGTTTGGGTGACGTATACGACTGGGGCGGCGCAATCGGTGGTGCTAAGTATCAAGACCGTCAATCAAACACCATCCGTTGGGATACCCCTATGTACATGGATGCATTGTCATTTGACGTGGCAGTAGGTGCCGGTGATAGCGCAGGGCTAGGTGCAGGTGATGATTACTGGGCCGGTATTGCAGGCCATTACAAAATGGGCCCTATTCAGTTCGACTTAGCGTATGAAGGAAACCGCAATGTTGTAAGCGAATCTGTTACTGATGCTGATGGTAATGTCACAACGGAACACGTTTGGGATAACGACACGTATCTTGTTGGCCTTCAAGGTTGGTTCGACAATGGCATTTCATTCTACGCACAATACAAAATGATGGAAGCATCGGCCAGTAACGGCGTTAAAGAAAAGCAAAATGCAATGTCTTCTGCAATTATGTATACGACGGGTGACTGGCAGTACAAACTGGGCTATGCAGCTAACTTTGAGTTAGAGCGTGATGGTAAAACTATCGAGAATACTGATGACAACGTATTGTCAGCGCAAGTCATGTACTTCGTAGACCCATCAGCTGTACTGTATGTTCGTGCTCGTACACTAGACTTCGGTGACGGCGCTGAATCAATAGATGGTTCTGGCGAACTACGTTGGAAGTCAGCAGATTATGATGAGTTTTCTGTAGGTGTTGAATACTACTTCTAATTAATCACTGACATGTTACAGATATGAACTTTGTACAGTAATGTGAATAATAAAAAGGGTATGTGGATACATACCCTTTGCTCGTTCAAAAATGGAAAAAATATGCGTTTTAAAAAATCATTATTAGTTGCTGCTACACCTATTTTGTTTTCTTCGCTCGCTTTTGCCGATGGCGCTCTGAATTTACAAACGGAAATTACCCCTAGAGTGCTCAATGGAGCTATGGTTTCTGAGCAGCACTATCAGGATAAAAACACGATCGCTTTGAATACTGGTAGCAACCAACTTGCGGTAACAATTGGTCAAATCGTATTTGAAGACGGTAAACGTCGAAAATTTGATTCTCAGCCACTGCTTCTTCAATTTGATGTGAAAGATCAACAAACGTTGTCAATCAGCTACGAGAAGTTCCGCACTATTGAAGACGCAAACAAATTTGCAAAGAACCCAGATCTTACGCTTGAAACGGAAGAGGGTAAGCCAGTTAAATACGAACTTGTACAGCTAAATAAGGGCGGGTTACAAGGGTTTCGCGATTACGAGCGTGAAGTTGCTGACTACAATGCAAAAATGGGCAACAGTGCAGTAGCCACACCAGCGGTTGCTACAGCATCTGAAAACCAGTCTACACATAAACCTGCACCAGGGCTTACTGGATTGCAACAAGAGTTCGGCAATTTAACCGCAGAACAGCAGCAGCAATTTATGCAATGGGCTATGCGCAATTTAAAGTAATATCAGGATTGTAGAATTACGCATCGGTGCTAAAATAACGCGCAATTTTGGCGCCATCCTTAGCTTAAGGAGTGGTGCAGTCATATAGACAATCAAGGTATTTTACATGACGGTTAAAACTCGTTTTGCTCCTAGCCCTACTGGCTACCTTCACGTTGGTGGTGCACGTACTGCACTTTATTCTTGGCTATTCGCTAAAAACCAGGGCGGTGAATTCGTTCTGCGTATCGAAGATACTGATTTAGAACGTAACTCTCAGGAAGCGGTTGATGCGATCCTTGAAGGTATGCAGTGGATGGGCCTTGAGTGGAATGAAGGTCCTTACTTTCAGTCTAAGCGTTTCGATCGCTACAACGAGATGGTAGATAAGCTGCTAGCAGAAGACAAAGCATACAAATGTTATGCGTCTAAAGAGCTATTAGACGAAATCCGTGCTGAGCAAGAAGCAGCAAAAGAGATGCCTCGTTACGATGCTGAGCACCCGAAAATTGTTGCTGCTAATGCAGAGGCAAAAGAAGGCGATGCGTTTGTTATCCGTTTCCGTAACCCGAAAGAAGGCAGTGTCGTATTTGATGACCAGATCCGTGGCCGTATAGAAATCGCAAACAGCCAGCTGGATGACTTGATCATTCGTCGTACTGATGGTGCACCAACGTATAACTTTGTTGTCGTCGTTGATGATTGGGATATGGGCATCACACACGTTGTTCGTGGTGAAGACCACATCAACAACACGCCACGTCAAATTAATATCTATGAAGCACTAGGTGCTCCAGTACCGACCTTTGCACACTGTGCAATGATCCTCGGTGATGACGGTGCTAAGCTATCAAAGCGTCATGGTGCTGTATCAGTTATGCAATACCGCGATGAAGGCTACTTACCAAATGCACTAAACAACTACTTAGTGCGACTTGGTTGGTCTCACGGTGACCAAGAAATCTTCTCTCAAGAAGAGATGATCAACTTGTTTACTTTGGATGCTATTTCTAAGTCAGCGTCAGCATTCAACACTGAAAAGCTACTTTGGTTGAACAACCATTACATCAAGACTTCGGCTCCTGAGTACGTGGCTGAGCATCTACAATGGCATCTAGACAACCAGAAGCTAGATACTGCAAATGGCCCAGCAATCACTGAAGTGATCAAGCTTGTTGGTGAGCGCTGTAACACACTAGTAGAACTTGCTGAGCAGATTCGTTACTTCTACGAAGATTTCTCAGAGTTTGAAGCTGGTGCGGCTAAAAAACACCTACGTGGTGTTGCTAAAGGCCCACTAGAGCTTGCACTTGCAAAAGCTGAAGCACTAGAAGAGTGGACAACAGCAAACATCAAAGAAAGTGTTATTGCTACCGTTTGTGAAGAGCTAGAAATTGGTATGGGTAAAATCGGTATGCCGCTACGCGTTGCAGTAACAGGAGGTGGTCAATCTCCATCTGTTGATGCAGTAATGGAACTCGTAGGTAAAGAGCGCTGTGTTGCTCGTATTAAGATGGCTATCGCATTTATTGAAGAACGCGAAGCGAACGCTTAATTCAGCTTCCCTTATCTAAAAAACGCAGCCATTCTGGCTGCGTTTTTTATGTCTGCCCACATGGGAAACGTGGCCCCTAAAGAGACTATTTTAGGTCGATGCTGTTGAGACGTCCCATAAACTCGAGGATCTCAAGGTTCTCTTTATTTGCTTCAAGCAGCGCTTTCTTCGTTTTGGAATAGGCTCCTAGCCTGCCATGCTTGTTAATGGAACATACAACGCTGCGATAAATTAATTTACCGTTGTCATCGTAGTTTCTCCATGCGGCGATATAGCACTCGTCTTTGCCATCTGGGTTATCGATGGTGGGGCGAGGCTTAAAGATGATCTTTGGTTCTAAAGAGTGAGGCAAGCGAGTCATCAAATAAGGGTCTTTAAGTAGCCGCCTCCAAAATTTCCCCCACATTTGGCTACCTAACTCGTTTCTTAGTTTAATCGCCTTCTTTAGCCCTTTCTTTTCACCTAAACGAATGTAACCGACAGAGCGATGAAGGACCGTATCATCTGGAGTATGAATATGGATCTTAAATGCCGTTTTGGCTTTTGAAATAAAGCGGTGCCCTGTGTTAGTCGTCAGATTACTCTTTTTCATCTTATAGCTATCGATAATATTGTTAATAGACATTTTAGTAGATTTAGCATGAAACGAGAAGTAGCAGTCTATCGACTAACCCAGCGGTCAAAATCAGAGAAAAGTTAACTTGCGGTACGGCAGAGGTGAATGGAAGCCAGTGTTTGGGTGACTTTGGAACAAGGATCTAAGAAACAAAAAATGGACCCGATTGGGTCCATATTAAAAAGTGGCGCTCCCGATAGGATTCGAACCTATGACCTGCCCCTTAGGAGGGGGCTGCGCTATCCAGCTGTGCCACGGGAGCTTAGAGAACCATAATTTTACTCAATAAATTGAATATGTTAAGCAGTTCTTAGTCACGCTAAAGCTGTTTGTGCATTACATCGCCAATTTGAATAGCGCCTGCTAGGTTGGCTTGATCGACTTTGAGCTCTGCTTCATTCTCGTATACTCGAATGACGGTTAGGGTAATGTCACTCTGGGTAACCTTATTACGAGGTAGGCCTTTTTGGTCGATAAAAGCGCCTGTGTGCCAAAGCTGTAGTTGGTCACCTTCACGTACTCCATGTAACCGACCAAGATCGATGGTTACTGTTTGGCCGGTTTTAGCCACCACTTCTGGCAGGGTGATCTTACAGGAAATCTCAGACTCTAAGTCCAACATGATATTTCGGCTGACACGCAACATCATGTCTCCGTAGGTAGAGGCCCAGAAACGAGCACTCTTAGTGTCTATCTGGCTGGTTTTAGCAAATGGCCAACGAGCGACTTCGCGGTAATTGGTGTTATACACCTCATGGCCTGTTTTCCCATCAAACACTTTCATTTCGAGGGCAAACTGTCGGTTCACTACGTCGTCTCTCAGTAGCTTCTTATCAATGGTTGCTGTTAGATCGGTGATTACACCGCCAATAATGTATTGCGCTCCAGTGTCTTGAGCGATCATTTTTAGCCGTTCAGGGTAACGTTTACTGATTTCGTAGTCGGTGGTGCCCACTGAGACAAAACTGGCCGACTCTTGATCAATTTGACGATTGATTACATGAGCGAAGTCATCACCAATGTTATAAATTTGACCCATAACGGCCTGTTGAGGTGAGGCAACATCGATATTACCCACTAAGAAGGTCTTCTTGTATTGGCTCACGTGGCAACCACTTGCCGATGGATAAATATCTAGCCTTGCCCTTACGGTCATTACACCATCTTTGCTTCTTTCCGATTCAACTAGGATGTAGCGAACTTCGTGATTAGTGAACTGATACTCTTTTTTGTCTGTTTCCAAAAAGTCTCTTAAGTTACTGATACTGCCAATGTCACCACCAGAAAAACTGACCGCCTTATAGATAGCATCCTCTAGCGCGTGCAGGCGTGCCACTTCTTCTGAGGATACGATAGTGGCAGTTCCTGTCACTTCATACCATTCTGCTTTAGCGAGCGTGCTAAACACTAGGATATAAAGTACTGAAAATATGGAGAGTATATTTTTTTTCATCATCTGCGGCCAATTAGGTATAAATATTGCTTTTCATTTTCTAGCTGATTTAGGCATTGCCTTTCTTCTTAATAGCAGAGTTAGAAAAGCAAGGAATGTTCCACTTTATAGCGTCAAAGCTTTGAACATTCGAATGCCTTATAATATCTGGAGATCAAGAGAATGAAAAAATGGTTAACGTTAGTGCCAGCAGTATTCTTAACTGCATGTGCCTACGCCCCAATATATAACGGTAAAGAGCCGTACTCGGGTTCTCAATTTATGCTGATGGAAAGCCCGCGCCATACTCTCGACTTTTTTGTTGAGAGTCTGACAGAAGATCTGATGATCTCAAATACGAGCGTGTCAGCAAGAACACCGATTGCAGTCACATCGTTTGTTGATTTGCAAAGTATGGATGCGACTAACTGGTTAGGAAACTCGGTATCAGAAGGGTTTATTCACCAGTTCCAACGTCGTGGTTTCAAAGTTGTGGACTTCAAAACCACAGGCAATATTCAGGTCACCCAGCAAGGTGATTTTGCACTCAGCCGTGATTGGAAAGAGCTCGCCCAAGAGCAAGAAATTCAATACATCCTTACTGGCACGATGCTGCGCCAAGAAGGGGGCGTGCTAGTGAATGCACGTGTGGTTGGTATGCAGTCACGAGTGGTTGTCGCTACAGCGCAAGGGTTTTTGCCAGCTGATCGTATTGGGCGTGATTTAGATACGTTGAATACGATTCGGACACAGGATGGAGTGCTAATTCGCTCAGATCCAACCATGACACAACCATATACTGTGATTTTACGTCCGTAGGAGCAAGAAATGAGTAAGTGGATAGTAATGCTTGCCGTGTTAATCATGGTAGGTTGCCAACCATTGAGTAACATGCGTCCTGATGATTGGCTGACAGCTGTAGGGTACGCGAGTATCAGTGAGCAAGTAGGAAAGAATGAGGAAGAGCAGCAAGTTCGTGCTATGCGTGCCTCTAAGATCGATGCATATCGTGAGCTAGCAGAACAAGTATATGGTATGCGAGTGAGTGGCCGAGCGGATTTGAAAAACCAACGCTTAGGAACGGAAAGAACTTCCGGCGCTGTTGATGGTGTGATCCGTGGTGCGGAAGTAGTACGCAGTTACAAAGTGGGGGACAGCTATGTCACGGAACTTAGACTAGATATCCAAAAGATGGAAAAACTTCGCGAATACGGTGAAGTTCAACAAGTTCCAGAAAAACGCCAGCAAACCCTATTCTAAATTTTATAGTCAGCTCTCTCCAGAATAAAAAGCGGCAACTTAGGTTGCCGCTTTTTATTCCTTGTAACACTATGCTTTTATATTGGTGCCTAGTGTTGATAATGTATGCGTTTGGCCAACTGCGTTGTAGGTCATACCAATCTTTCCGTGACTTTGCTGCATTAGGTTATTCAGTTTATTAAAGCTAACCTGAGCACGTTCAAGTGCTTCTCCATTGATCATATTGGCTTGTTGGCAGTCGTGAATGATTGAACGTACTTGGCTGACCATCGATTTAAGTTGCTCATCTTCTGAAAGGCTAGAAACATCTGGATGAGAGGCTATTCGATCGTCAGTTTGTTTTAACTGAGAAATTAACGTGACTTTAGCTTTTGCTAGTGACTCGATGTCTTTTGCCACACGAGCGGCAATTGCGTGTTTTTCTTGCTCGAGTAATGTAGATAGATCATGGGCGTTTTTGAGTTGAAATTCGACCAAGCTTAATAATGCTGCCATAACTCAATCGCTCCTATCTACAAGTATGCCTATAGGCCGCCAAGTTCATCTTCGAACTTGATCATATTATCAGCAAGCTTCTCGGGATCTACCGTATAAGAACCATTTGCGATCGCTTCTTTGATAGCTGCAACTTTTGCGCTATCGAAGCTTGGTTGTGTGCTCATTTGATTATGCATCGCCCCAATGTCCTTTCCCTGTTGACTAAGAGAAACTGCATCTTTGTCTGTGGCCCCAGACTGTGACGACGATTGAGTACCAGAAGATGCATTAGATTCTGTACGCGTGGAGTTACGAGTCGACGATGTCATCGTGTGTCCAGAGCGTATGTTATCTATACCTGCCATAAATTAGCCTTTCTTTGATTTGGGAACCTGTACAGTCACTATCGACTGCTACAGAAATTACTTTAATAATTTCTACCCATAATATTTGACTGGGCAGTCGCATAAGTCATTCATTGGTCAGAAGTGAACCGTGACTTCTGCAATTCCTGTTACTATACCTTCTATTATACGGTTGGATTTCGTATTTTTCACTCTTATCTGCTCGCCTGCTGCACCATCTGTGAGGGCGGTACCCTTGGTTGTGATGACCATTCCCTGTTTTACTGCTCTAATTACTACCGTTTCATTACGACAAACGACACATATATCCCTTGTTTCGACAACATTTCCGACGTTTAAGTTCCTCTTCACTTTAGCGCCAACAACGGCATTAAGTGAGGAAAAGCCTTGCCGACGTGATCGATGCAGGTCTACCATACTGATAGTTACATCATTATTTGTGATGATTTGCCCCCGACTCAGTGGGCTGGCAACTGTAACTTGAGGGCCAGAAAGTGTTAAACGTACAGGAACATAAAGTTTCCAGTTATCGTCGTAACATTCTACTAACACAGTTATATTGCTCGCAGACCCGTTGAGAGAAGACGATGATGTTTCGAGGGGAGATGGACAGTCGGTTGCGAAAACGCGAGTGTCGATATTGGCTGCAGTGGCGTCGAGTTTACCCCCAGTCGGGGCCTCAACGTTATTAATTATATAGTTCTCAGCGGCTTGCTGAATGGCTTCAATTTGTTCAATCGTCGCAGGTTGCGCATAGAAGCTAAAGAAAACCAACAAAAAGCCGATAGAGTGATTAAAATTTTTATATATAGCTCTACACTTAGTTATGGTAACAAAATACCAATGTGTTTTAGAATACACCATTTTGTTTCTCTGGTTTAACATAGCCTGTAGTAGACTATCACTTTTATAACAAAAGTTTGAGATGGAGATGAGCTTATGACCGGTATTCTTGATTCGGTGAATCAGCGTACACAACTTGTAGGTCAAAACCGATTAGAACTGTTAACATTTCGACTTATGGGTCGTCAGCGTTACGGGATCAACGTATTTAAAGTAAAAGAGGTCCTACAGTGCCCGAAGCTTACTTCAATGCCAAACTTACACCCCCTTGTTCGTGGGGTTGCTCATATTCGTGGCCATACCGTTTCTGTTATTGATCTTAGTTTGGCCATTGGTGGCCGTGCAACTACCGATATCGACAAGTGTTTCGTCGTAATCGCTGAGTTTAACCGTACTATCCAAGCATTTTTGGTGAGCTCTGTAGAGCGTATCATCAACATGCACTGGGAGGCGATCCTTCCTCCACCAGACGGCGCTGGTAAGGCGAACTACCTAACGGCCGTAACCAATATCGACAACGAGCTGGTTGAAATTCTCGATGTGGAAAAGATTCTAGCCGAGATCGCCCCTGTTGACGAGACGATGGATTCCTCCATCGGCGAAGAAATTGCACAAGCAGAAGAAGAGAAGCAAATTGTGCGCCGAATTCTTATTGCGGATGACTCTACCGTTGCGCGTAAGCAGGTTGAGCGAGCAATTACTTCAATCGGATTTGAAGTTGTTTCGGTAAAAGATGGCAAAGAAGCCTATGAGAAGCTTGTAGAAATGTCTGCAGAAGGTAGTATCTATGATCAGATATCTCTCGTGATATCTGATATCGAAATGCCTGAAATGGATGGCTATACTTTAACAGCGGAGATACGCCGCCATGCTGATCTTAAAGATTTGTATGTAATTCTACACTCTTCACTTAGTGGGGTCTTTAACCAAGCCATGGTTGAAAGGGTAGGTGCGAACTCTTTTATCGCGAAATTTAACCCTGATGAACTTGGTAATGCGGTTAAAACAGCATTAACAGAATAAAGAGACATTAATGACAGCGATAACTATAAGCGATCAAGAGTATCGTGATTTCAGCCGCTTTTTAGAATCTCAGTGTGGTATTGTTCTGGGCGACAGTAAACAGTACCTAGTGAGAAGTCGTCTTAGCCCCTTGGTCACCAAATTCAAAGTTGGATCATTATCTGACTTATTAAGAGATGTTGTAACGGGGCGGAATCGTGAACTTCGAGTTGCCGCTGTGGATGCCATGACGACGAATGAGACGTTATGGTTTCGCGATACGTACCCGTTCCAGGTGCTGTCGGAAAAATTGTTACCAGAAATTGCCGCAAATAAAAGGCCTATTAAAATTTGGTCGGCGGCAAGCTCATCGGGTCAAGAACCCTACTCAATGGCAATGACAGTTTTAGAAACTCAGCAGCGTAAGCCAGGGATGTTGCCTAATGTATCGATCACCGCTACCGATATTTCGGCGAGTATGCTTGATATGTGTCGCGCAGGCATTTACGACAACCTTGCATTAGGTCGTGGACTCTCTCCGGAACGCCGCAGAACGTTCTTCGAAGATGCGGGTGACGGCCGTATGAAGGTCAAAGACAACGTTAAGCGTTTGGTGAATTTTCGCCCGCAGAACTTGATGGAAAGTTATGCTCTGCTCGGCAAGTTCGATATCGTTTTCTGCCGTAATGTACTGATCTACTTTTCGCCAGACATGAAGTCTCAAGTTTTGAACCAAATAGCGAACAGCTTGAACCCTGGGGGATACTTGTTACTAGGGGCATCGGAATCACTAACAGGCCTAACCGACCGCTTTGATATGGTTCGATGTAATCCTGGGATCATCTATAAGCTCAAATAGTGTTTCTTTATTTTCAAAGCCCGGCAACTCGCCGGGCTTTTTCTTTATGCGCTCCTGCGCTATATATAGGGTGAGACATTCGAATATCTCTTCACGTACATTTCCAAAGATAGGTCTAGGTTGGTCTGTTATTTGCTTTTTGTAGTGTGATAGCGGTTATTTGGATATTTGCGATAAAAGTTGGTACACAAATTGCTTTTATCTAGATTAATAACGGTCAGTTCTTTGAGTTGAGGCAAGTATGGCTATTTCTTTTGACAATGCTTTAGGTATCCACCAACACACGGTTGGTGTACGTGAGCGCAATGCTGAGGTGATTTCTACCAACATTGCTCAAGCAAACACACCGGGCTTTAAGGCAAAAGGGATGGACTTTAAGAGAGCCTTGCAGGCGGCAACGTCGGAGGCAAGCATTGGTCTTAGCCGCACCGATGGTCGGCATATCTCTGCCTCAACGACAGTGACAGGGGAGCAGCTTTATCGTGTTCCTACTCAGCCTGACACGGGTGATGGCAATACTGTCGATGTGGATCTAGAGCGTAACTTGTTTATGCAGAACCAAATCAGACATCAGGCATCACTTGACTTCTTAGGAAGTAAATTCAAGAACTTAACGAAAGCGATTAAAGGGGAATAATTAGATGAGCTTATTTAATGTATTCAATGTGACTGGTTCTGCAATGAGCGCTGAATCTGTTCGTCTAAACACGACCTCAAGCAACCTGGCAAATGCGGATAGTGTTTCTAGCTCTGCTGAAGAAACCTACAAAGCTCGCCACGCTGTATTTGGCGCGGAGTTAAGTAAAGCACGTTATAACCGTGATCATAACGTGCCAGTGAAAGTGTTAGGTATCGTTGAAAGTGATAAACCACTGGATGCTGAGTACAACCCTGATCATCCACTTGCGAATGACGAAGGCTACATTTATAAGCCAAACGTTAATGTGATGGAAGAAATGGCGAATATGATCTCTGCTTCACGTTCTTACCAAACGAACGTGCAAGTAGCGGATGCAAGTAAACAAATGCTGCTGCGTACGCTGCAGATGGGTCAATAGGGATAAGGGGGTAACAGATGGCCGGAGACATTAATAATGTTGGTCAGAGTGGCTTGTCCTATATCGACCAGCTTAAACAACTACAGGACAAAAATAAGCCTGATGAAGTAACGGGTAAGCAAGCTCTTAAACAAGAAGACTTTCTCTCGTTGCTCACTAAGCAATTGTCCCAGCAGGATCCGTTCAAGCCGGTCAGTAATGATCAAATGATCGCTCAGATGGCGTCGTTTGCAACGGTAGATGGTATTGGCAAGATGAACACTCAGTTTGATACGCTGAACTCTTCTATGACCTCAAACCAAGCGCTGCAAGCCTCATCACTTGTTGGCCGCGATGTTCTAGTTCCTGGAGCAGCGGGTAGCAAGAAAGATGACGGTGAGATGTCTGCAATGGTCAAGCTGCCGAAAAACGTTGATAACGTGATGGTTCGTATTGAAGACCAAATGGGCCAGCTTATCAGAACATTTGATGTCGGTGCACAGCCTGCGGGCGATAGCCGAGTCACTTGGGATGGTAAAGACCAAGAAGGAAATCCATTGCCGGCTGGCAAATACAATGTTAAAGCCTCGGGCATACTCGACGGGCAATCTACAGAATTTGATGTTTCAACATACGCAAACGTCAATAGTGTATTGCTAGGTAAGGGCGATGGTAATGTACTACTCAATCTAGCTGGTTTTGAATCGCCAGTTCGACTTGCTGAAGTACTAGAAGTTGGCAAAGCATAGCCACACTAGCTAGATAGGAGATATAGAATGTCATATGTTGCACTTAGCGGCTTATCGGCTGCTCAATTAGATATGAATACAACGAGTAACAACATTGCTAACGCAAACACGTACGGCTTTAAAGAGTCGCGTGCAGAGTTCGGTGATGTGTACTCTAACTCGTTATTCACTCATGCGAAAACAACTCCAGGGCAAGGTGTGCAAGCCTCTCAAGTAGCCCAGCAGTTTCACGAAGGTTCGAGTGTTTATACCAACAACCCGATGGATCTTCGTATTTCAGGTAATGGTTTCTTTGCTGTTGCGAAAGATCGTTTGTCTCCTACGACTAACGAAATGACGCGTAACGGTGCGTTCCATCTGAACAAAAGTAACTACATGGTGAATGCGAACGAGGAATATCTTCTAGGTTACCAAGTCAATAAAGAAACTGGACAGGCCTTGTCTTATGAGCCTTCTCCTATCCAGATTCCGAAAGAATACGGTAAACCAAAAGAAACAGAGAACGTGAAAATCGGCATTAACTTGCCAGCCGATGCAGAGCTAAAAGACCCAGCATTGTTTGATATTAACGATCCTGAAACTTACAACCGTTCAACGTCTTCAACGGTCTATGACTCAATGGGACAATCGTACAAGTTGACTACGTATTACTTGAAAGATGCGACCCAGCCAAACACTTGGCAAAGTTACTACACAGTGACGGATGGTGACGGTGAAAAGCCAGTCAACATTACTGGTGGTGACGCAACGTCTCCTACCGGCCATATCGGTCATACTTTTAGGTTCAACAATGATGGTACGCTTGCTAGCCTCAATAATGGTAATCCTATTACTACTGAACCTCTGGGTTCGGGTGCTAACCCAATTGATTTGGGTGGTGCGGATGTTAACCAAACCTTGAACTTTAAACTCGGTGACTCAACCCAATTTGCGGCTCCATTTGAGCTTCAGGCATTTGATGAAGATGGCGCGACAACTGGTTTCCTTGCCAAAGTAGATTTTGACGAAAAAGGTAGCGTTGTCGGCACTTACTCAAATGGTGAGGAAGTTATCCTTGGACGTGTTGCAATGGTTCGTGTGGCAAATGAGCAAGGCTTGGCTAAGAAAGGGGGAACCCAGTGGGATTCTACCAACCTGTCGGGCAAAAAGGTTTGGGGTGAGTCTAACACCGGCTCGTTTGGTTCAATTGGTAGTGGTGTACTAGAGCAATCTAACATCGATATGACGCAAGAGTTGGTGGACCTTATTTCCGCTCAACGAAACTTCCAAGCGAACTCTCGTTCTTTAGAAGTTCATAACCAAACACAACAAAATATCCTTCAGATTCGATAGTCGAATATTCTCCTATCGATGAACAACTTCAATGGCAAGCGAGTGGCAATCACTGGCTTGCTGTTGTTGCCACCTATGGCAATTCACTTCTTTATCTCTACATTCGCTTGCCGTTTTCGCTAAAATCTCTCATATATCAATAAGATAAAAATTGGCACGTTCATTGCTTTAATTGATCTGAATATAGGTTATTGGAGCACGTTATGGATCGCGCACTGTTTCTTGCCATGAGTGGCGCAAAGCAAAATATGCAGGCTTTACAGCTTAGAGCTAACAACCTTGCGAACGTTAGTACCACGGGTTTCCGTGCTGATTTGGCGCAAGCAAGGTCAATGCAGGCTTATGGTGATGGTTTACCTAGCCGCGTATTTAGCATGACTGAGCGACCAGGGCAGAATTTTGCACAGGGCAGCGTCATTACGACAGGCCGAGATCTCGATGTCACGATCAAGGGTAACGGCTGGATTTCTGTAATGGATAAGACCGGCAAGGAAGGTCTCACTCGTAACGGCAACCTAAAGATTGACCAAAACGGTTTACTCACCAATTCTGCAGGCCACCTTGTACTTGGTGAGAATGGGGCACCAATTACGTTGCCTATCCCGCTAAGCAAAGTCGAAATAGGTACTGATGGTACGATCTCGGTTGTACCTCAAGGCGCTCCTGCGGACGCTATTGAAGTGGTTGATCGTATTAAGCTCACCAACACCAATAACCAAGCCTTATTCAAAGATTCCAATGGCCTTTTTCGTTCGAAAGAGCCAAATGTGGCATATGAAGCAGATGCCAATGTCAAACTTCTTACTGGCGCCATTGAAGGAAGCAATGTGAACGCGGTAGGTGAGATGACAAGTCTAATTGATTTGCAAAGACAATTTGAAATGCAGGTCAAGATGATGAGCACGGCAGAGGATATGGATAAAGCATCCGATTCTCTCCTTCGTATGAGCTAATAAGGATTTAAGGAGACGACTATGCATCCAGCATTATGGGTCAGTAAGACTGGACTTGACGCCCAGCAAACCAATATCTCAACGATTTCGAACAACTTGGCTAACGCATCGACAGTGGGTTACAAGAAAAGCCGTGCGGTTTTTGAAGATTTGTTTTACCAAAATATTAATCAACCTGGCGGCCAGTCTTCTCAGAATACCGAACTGCCAAGCGGTTTAATGCTTGGTGCCGGTTCTAAAGTAGTTGCTACACAAAAAGTTCATACACAAGGTAATACTCAGACCTCAAGCAATAGCTTGGACATGATGATTGAAGGTGATGGCTTTTTCCAAATTCTGATGCCAGACGGCAATATTGGTTACACGCGTAACGGTCAATTCACGGTGAATGATGAAGGTGCATTAGTCACGTCTGGCGCAGGTTATACCGTCGAACCAGAGATCGTTATTCCACAAGATGCAACAAGCATTACTGTGGGTACGGACGGTGAGGTATCCGTTCGCCTCCCTGGTCAGCAAGATAACCAAGTTGTCGGTCAGCTTACTACCGTAGACTTCGTCAACCCTGGTGGTCTAGAGCCTATTGGTCAAAACCTTTACTTGCCGACAGGGGCAAGTGGTGACCCACAGGAGGGTGTTCCAGGTTTTGATGGGTTTGGTGATATCCGCCAAGCGATGCTTGAAACTTCAAACGTTAATGTCACGGAAGAGTTGGTTAATATGATCGAAGCTCAACGAGTCTACGAAATGAATTCGAAAGTAATTTCAGCGGTAGATAAGATGATGAGCTTTGTGAACCAACAGCTATAAGTTTGAATTGAGGAATTCGATATGATTCGCCAAATTTCTGTTCTTTCATTGTTGGTTCTAGCTGGCTGTTCGGCATTTCAAGAACCAATAGAGACTTCTGATGTTGTACAGGGCACAACGACGGTTGATGCGGTTGAAGGAGATAAGTCTTCTGACGAGCAATCGGGACTTACGGATGCACTGCGCGGACGTAATGATCCAGTTGCAGGAGATCCTGCATGGGCGCCAATTCACCCTAAACACGCGCCAGAGCACTATGCGGCAGAAACGGGCTCTCTGTTTAACTTGGCCAGTGCAAATAGTTTATATGATGACTCAAAGCCACGTGGTGTGGGCGATATCATCACTGTTGAACTGAATGAGAGCACCAAAGCGGCGAAAAGTGCAGATGCTGACCTTTCGAAAGCGAATGACTCTTCAATGGAACCGCTTGAAGTGGGTGGACAACCACTGAACATCGGTGACTACGATTTCTCCTATAATTTACAAAATGACAATAACTTCAGTGGTAGTGCTGAAGCGAACCAAAGCAACAGTATTTCTGGTTTCATTACGGTTGAAGTCATTGAAGTGTTAGCAAACGGCAACCTCGTCATTCGTGGTGAAAAGTGGCTAACGCTGAATACGGGCGATGAATACATCCGATTAAGCGGAACGATTCGACCGGACGATATTGATTTTGACAACAGCATTGCGTCGAACCGTATTTCAAATGCTCGAATCCAGTATTCTGGTACGGGTACCAACAGAGATATGCAAGAACCTGGATTCTTGGCACGATTCTTTAATGTCTCATTATAACGTTGTAGAAAGGTCGAGTTTTTGGCTTCACGCTCATTTCATTGAAAGGTATATATGATGAAAAAGTTATCCCTGTTACTGATTGGCATTTGTTTCATTGCCACTAGCGCGCAAGCGGCGCGTATCAAAGATGTAGCGCAAGTTGCAGGGGTACGTAGTAACCAATTGGTGGGTTACGGTCTAGTCACGGGTTTACCGGGCACCGGTGAATCCACCCCGTTTACAGACCAAAGCTTCAATGCAATGCTGCAAAACTTCGGCATTCAGTTGCCGCCGGGTACTAAGCCAAAAACTAAAAACGTCGCTGCAGTTATTGTAACTGCAGACCTACCGGCATTTTCTAAACAAGGCCAAACCATCGATGTAACCGTCTCTTCGATTGGCTCTGCGAAAAGTCTACGTGGCGGTACATTGATGCAAACCTTTCTAAAAGGCTTGGATGGTGAAACGTATGCAGTAGCACAAGGTAATCTTGTGGTGAGTGGTTTCAGCGCGGAGGGCGCAGATGGCTCGAAAATCGTGGGTAATAACCCTACTGCAGGTATGATTTCTAGCGGCGCAATCGTCGAGCGAGAAATACCATCGCCATTTAGCCGAGGTGACTTTATCACTTTTAACTTGCTTGAATCTGATTTTACCACTGCTCAACGTATGGCTGATGCGGTCAATAACTTCCTAGGCCCTCAAATGGCATCTGCTGTGGATGCGACCTCAGTAAAAGTTCGTGCTCCACGCGATGTGAGCCAGCGAGTTGCTTTCTTGTCTGCGATCGAAAACTTAGAGTTCAACCCAGCAGATGGTGCTGCAAAAATTATCGTTAACTCGCGTACTGGTACTATTGTCGTAGGGCGTCATGTAAGGCTAAAACCTGCCGCCGTAACTCACGGTGGAATGACTGTAGCGATTAAAGAAAACCTGAATGTGAGCCAGCCGAATGCCTTTGGTGGCGGAGAAACGGTAGTAACCCCTGACACTGATATTGAAGTGACTGAAGAACAGGGAAAAATGTTCAAGTTTGAACCTGGTCTAACCCTAGATGATCTCGTTCGTGCGGTGAACGAAGTCGGCGCTGCACCTTCTGATCTCATGGCCATTCTGCAAGCGCTTAAACAAGCGGGTGCAATTGAAGGCCAATTGATAGTTATCTAAGGGGCTGTGTCATGATTAACAATGGAAATGATGTTGGATTCGTACATGACATTGCTAGCTTAGACAAGCTTCGACAACAGGCCGTGAACGGAGAAGGTGAAGGCGAGAAAGCGGCCTTGACTGCAGCTGCGAAACAGTTTGAATCGATTTTCACTTCGATGCTTTTCAAATCAATGCGTGATGCCAACTCTACGTTTGATTCCGGTTTAATGAATAGCCAAAACGAGCAATTTTATCGTCAGATGTTGGATGAACAGATGGCGAGTGATATGAGCAAGTCTGGCTCGTTAGGCTTAGCTGATATGATCGTTGCTCAATTGAGCACGGGGACAATCAATGACCCTAATGCCGATAATCGAAAAGACAACTTCGAAGAAATCATGGACAAAGTAGCACGTAGTCGTGAAATGCGGGCTCAATCTGGTAATGATGTTGCTCCTTTAGCTGCTGAACCAACCTCGTTTGAATCTCCGGAAAGCTTTATTGCTTCTATGAAGCCGTATGCTGAGCAAGCCGCCAAGGCGCTTGGTGTTGACTCCTCGTTATTGCTTGCACAAGCTGCTCTTGAGACAGGGTGGGGGCAAAAAGTGGTTAAGAACTCACGTGGAAGCAGTAACAACTTATTCAATATTAAAGCGGATAGAAGCTGGCAAGGTGATAAAGTAGCCACTCAAACTCTGGAATATCATGGTGATACGCCAGTGAAAGAGAAAGCAGCATTCCGCTCTTATCAAAGTTATCAAGATAGCTTTGAGGATTACGTGCAATTCCTTAACCAGAACCCACGTTACAGTACAGCGCTACAGAACAACGGCAGCTCTGAAGACTTTATTCGAGGCATCCATCAAGCGGGTTACGCCACAGACCCTAAATACGCAGATAAGGTCCTTCGAGTTAAACAACGAATCGACCAAATGTAAGCACATAATAAAGCCCGCTGTTGCGGGTTTTATTATGTTCTCAATTTTCAGGTATTGCCTCCCGCACTTCCAAACAATAGGCGCTATAACCCCTGTTTAATGTAAATATTACCCACTTGGCATACATATTGCTTTTTAACTAGTGGATGAGTAGTAACTACTCCATTTTATTGGTTTTTTGGGGGGCGTATGTCGTCAGATCTTCTGAATTTAGGGGCACAAAGTGTTCTCACATCTCAGAGACAGCTAAACACGACTGGTCATAACATTTCTAATGTGAATACAGAAGGTTATAGCCGTCAATCTGTAATCCAAGGAACCAATGATCCTCGTCACTTTGGTGGGCAGACCTATGGGATGGGTGTCCACGTGGAAAATGTTCGCCGCTCATGGGATCAATTTGCCGTTAATGAGTTGAACCTCTCGACGACTAATAATGCTTTTCGTAAAGACACAGAAGAAAACTTAGACATGTTGACGCGCATGCTGTCTTCAGTGACTTCCAAAAAAATTCCAGAGAACCTGAACCAATGGTTTGATGCTGTTAAAACACTAGCTGATAGCCCAAATGATGTCGGTTCACGTAAAGTTGTTCTCGAAAAAGCGGAGCTCATTGCCAAGAATCTCAACGACTTCCACGAGACGGTAAGGATGCAATCTGACGTTGCCAACAAAAAGCTCAATATGGGTGTGGAACGAATCAATCAGATTGCCTATGAATTAAGAGATTTGCAGCGTTTAATGATGCGGACTCCAGCGCCGCATAACGATTTAAAAGATCAGCATGACGAACTCGTCAACGAGCTTTCTCAATACACCAAGGTTACGGTTACCACTCGTCAAAATAACGAGGGATACAACGTCCATATTGGTAACGGACATACTTTAGTTTCCGGCACTGAAGCAAGCCAACTAGCGGTCATGGATGGGTACCCAGATGTGCATAAACGTCGTCTTGCAATGGTGGAAGGCAAAGGTATCAAGGCCATTACCGCTAAAGATATTGGCGGTAACATTGGCGCCATTTTGGACATGCGTGATGAGCATATACCTCAAGTAATGGATCAGATGGGCCTACTTTCCACTGCCTTTGCACATGAGGTGAATAAATTACAATCTCAAGGTCTGGACCTACGAGGCAACGTCGGTGGTCTTATCTTTACTGATATGAACTCTGAAGTAGTCGCAAAATCTCGTGTTGTTCAACCTGCGGGCTCGAATGCTGAGCTTGCTGTATTTATTGATGATACTGCCCAGCTTCAAGGGGGCGAGTATTCTCTGCAATACAACGGCAGCGACTACATTGTCACTAAGCCAACAGGAGAACGCATTACAGCTCCTCTAGTCGGTGGAGAGCTACTGGTTGATGGGATGCGTATTGAGGTCCGAAAAGGGCTAGAGCTTGGAGAACGTATACTTATTCGCCCAACGCGCCAAGGGGCGGCACAAATTCAGATGCGTACCAATGATCCAACTGCGATTGCGGCACAAAGCTATCAGGCATCAACCACTTTTGCACAAGGTAGTGCGAGCTTCAAGATTAGAGCTGCGGGCGACCTTCGAGAGTTCGAAGTGGTGATTTCACCAAAGGGCGATCAGTTTGCTGTAACGGATACCAAAGGCAAAGTGCTGATGCAGCCACAAGCGTACCCACCTACTGGGCCTGTGACAGTTCAGGGCACCACGTTTGAGCTTTCAGCTGGCGCTTTGCCGAATGATAAGTTTACGGCAAACCTTGTCCCTTCTGAAGGTGACAACGGCAACTTACGTAAAATGCAGGATCTGCAGACAGCGAAAAAGCTGAATGATAAAGAGTCGACCATCATCGACGTTTACCAAAACCTAAACAGCAATGTTGCGCTTAAAACGTCCACCGCCTCGCGTCTTGCAGACGTAGCACGCTTAGAAAAAGAAGCGGCCCAAGAGCGCATTGCATCTATTGCTGGTGTAAACCTGGATGAAGAAGCGGCAAACATGATGAAGTTTCAACAGTCGTATATGGCGTCTTCACGCATTATCCAAGCGGCAAATGACACATTCAACACCATCTTGGCACTAAGGTAGGAGGCTAATTAATGTTAAATAGAATCTCTAGCTTCCATAACTATCAGTCGGTACAAAATGATTTGCGCCGCCAAGAAACTCAGGTGCACCACAACCAAGCGCAATTGGCATCGGGCAAAAAGCTGCAAAAAGCCAGTGATGATCCGCTAGCAGCCCACTATATCCAGAATGTAACTCAGCAATCGGAACAATTACGCCAGTATGTTGATGCGATCGTGTTGGTGAGAAACCGCTTAGAACATCATGAAGTCATTGTTTCCAATGCGGAGAGTTTTGCCGATGAAGCGAAACGTACTGTAATGGAAATGATCAACGGCTCGTTATCACCGGAAGATAGGGTGGCTAAATCTAGAGAAATTGAAGAGATTGCCAATAACTTTTTGAACCTTGTTAATGTACAAGACGAGTCTGGTAACTACATATTCGCCGGTACAAAACCGAAGAATCAACCTTTCTTCAAAGACAATCAAGGGAACGTAAGTTACGCAGGTGATGACTACCAGCGCAAGATGAAAATCTCTAACAGTTTGGAGATGGCAATCAATGACCCTGGCAGCAAGATGTTTATGGAGATTGATAATCCATTTGGTGATTACGAGCCTCAGTATCAATTGAATGATGGTTCCGATCTTCTATTAGAGCGTGCTGTTAATACTAACCCAGATGATCAGTCAGTCTATAAAGTGACTTTTGTTGATATGGCGAATGGCAAGTTTGGCTATCAGCTGGAGCAAGACGGTGCTGTAGTAAAAGCCGATGAGTTTGACCCTTCGGTGGGCATCAAGTACCAAGACGTTACTATTCAGGTAAAAGGGCAGATCACCAAAGGTGATGCCATTTCACTCGAACCTAGAAAGACTTATTCCATCTTCGATAGCTTTAGAGACGCGATGGAGTTATCCAAGGGTTCAGTGTCAGACCCGAATGTTACAGCGAAACTGCATCAGATCACGCAAGAATTCCATGCTGCATTTATACACCTTAACAAAGCGCGTACTGACGTTGGTGCACGTTTAGGTACTTTAGATATCCAAGAGCAGCAACATGAAGACTTCAAGATTACATTAGCTAAATCTAGAAGTAATTTCGAAGATTTGGACTATGCGGCTGCCGTTATTGAGTTCAATGAAAACACTCGGGCACTGCAAGCGTCGCAACAGGCATTCGGCAAAACGAAAGACCTCACTCTATTTAACTACATCTAACTTTAATGCCATACGTGCATCTGCCGTATGAGCGAAGTGATGTGTTGTGCTTCCTCACCGATTGGGTAGGGAGGCAAAAGAGCGGCAATGCCGCCCAGCACGACTTGGAAAGCAAGTAATAAGAAAAAAACTTACTTATTACCTAATGATCTAAGTTGTTGATATTAAGTTGGTTAATGTTTTATTTGATGGGTTTTTATAACTTGGCACATAAATTGTATTAATCAGTGTACGTAGCGAATTTATAGACGAGTAACCCTAGTAAATAAGGGATATAAGTCACTTACGGTCAGTGCTTCCAAATGAGATTAAGCTGGCCGCTTCGCAAAGCATTTGCGAACTCACTAGGAGAGCAAAGTATGACCATTACAGTAAATACTAACGTGTCAGCGCTAACCGCGCAGCGTTACCTAAATAAGGCAACTGGTGAATTGAATACCTCGATGGAACGCCTATCCTCAGGTAACAAAATCAACAGTGCAAAAGATGATGCAGCTGGCCTGCAGATCTCGAACCGATTAACCGCACAGTCTCGTGGCCTAGATGTAGCTATGCGTAATGCCAACGATGGTATTTCCATTGCTCAGACAGCAGAAGGTGCGATGAACGAATCGACTAACATTCTTCAGCGTATGCGTGACCTAGCTCTGCAATCGGCTAACGGCACGAACTCGCCGTCTGAGCGTAAAGCGTTGAACGAAGAAGCTGTAGCACTGCAAGACGAGCTAAACCGTATTGCAGAGACAACATCATTCGGTGGACGTAAGCTGTTGAATGGTTCGTTTGGTGATGCTTCATTCCAAATTGGTGCGAGTTCAGGTGAAGCTATTATCATGGGCTTAACCAGTATCCGTGCGGATGATTCTCGCATGGGGGGGCACACATTCATTGCCGCTCAACCTAAGACGGCAACGTGGGATGTTCAACCAACAGCAAAAGACATTAAGTTTGAATACACCAACGATAAAGGTGAGCAGACTACGGTTGATATCATGGCAAAAGAAGGCCAAGACATCGAAGAGCTAGCAACTTACATTAACGGTCAAACTGACAAGCTAAAAGCTTCGGTTGATGAAGAAGGTAAGCTGCAAATCTTTATCGCCGAAAATGAGCTAGAAGGTAACTTCGCTATATCAGGTGGACTGGCAAGTGAACTTGGCCTTGCTGGTGGATTAGGTCAAACGTCTACTGTTCAAGATATTGATATTAAAACAGTAGGTGGTTCACAAAACGCGGTAGGTATTATCGACGCTGCACTACGTTATGTAGACTCTCAGCGTGCTGACCTAGGTGCGAAGCAAAACCGACTTAACCACAGCATTAACAACTTGGCGAATATCCAAGAAAACGTTGAAGCTTCTAACAGTCGTATTAAAGATACCGATTTCGCCAAAGAGACGACTCAATTAACGAAATCACAAATTCTGCAACAAGCAGGTACTTCGATACTTGCTCAAGCAAAACAGTTGCCAAACTCTGCAATGTCACTATTGCAGTAACCCCAGAGACTTTACTTGCGTGTTCAGACGTGGGCATAGAGTAAAGGATCAATGGCAAAGCATGATTATTATTGGTTATTAGACTCTCTCACTTACGTTTAGTGACTTTACGATAAGCATGCACCCGGTCAGCCGGTGATGTGTTCATTTCTCTTGATCTCCACATTGGCTCTGGCTACCAACTAGCCCCAGTTCTCTCAAAGGAAAAGGGGCTTTTTCTTATCTGCAATTTAGCGTTCCCCCCTCTCGACCAAACCTCAATTTTCTTTAATTTTTTTTTTACCTTCTGGGCGTAAGGTCTTGTTATTCATTGCTTTCGTGTATTTTTTATTTTTTACCTATTTTTTTTCTAAAGGAATCTCAAACCGTGTCGTTAATAAGGGTACTTTGAGAGAACTAATTGGTTTTCCGAGACGTCGGAAACCGTTCGGAAATTTCCGCTACGCCGGAAAATCAATAGGAGAAACCACTATGGCGGTTAATGTAAATACAAACGTATCAGCGATGACAGCGCAGCGTTATTTGAACAGTGCAAATAATGCTCAGCAAACATCAATGGAACGTCTATCATCTGGCTTTAAAATCAACAGTGCGAAAGACGACGCAGCGGGTCTACAGATCTCTAACCGTTTGAATGCACAAAGTCGTGGCTTGGACGTTGCGGTCCGTAACGCGAATGATGGTATTTCGATTGCACAAACAGCTGAAGGTGCAATGAACGAAACCACTAACATTCTTCAACGTATGCGTGATCTTTCACTTCAATCTGCAAACGGCTCTAACTCAAAATCTGAGCGTGTTGCGATTCAAGAGGAAGTTACAGCTCTTAACAACGAGTTGAACCGTATTGCTGAAACCACATCATTTGGTGGTAACAAGCTACTAAACGGTACGTTTTCTACTAAATCATTCCAGATCGGTGCGGATAATGGTGAAGCAGTAATGCTTACCCTGAACAACATGCGTAGCGACAATACGATGATGGGTGGTAACTCGTACAAAGCGGCTAACGGCCAAGACAAAGATTGGGAAGTGAAAGCAGGTGCTAACGACCTAACAATCGCACTGACTGATAAGTTTGGCGTGCAGCAAAATATCGCTATCAACGCTAAAGAAGGCGATGATATCGAGCAGCTAGCAACTTACATCAATGGTCAAACCGATATGGTTACGGCTTCAGTAGATGAAGACGGCAAGCTTCAGCTCTTCACTGGTAATAACAAAGTAGAAGGCGCTGCGACCTTTGGTGGTAGTTTAGCTGGTGAACTTGGAATTGGTCAGGCTCAAGCTGAAACAGTTGATACTATCGATGTTCGTACTGTTGGCGGTGCACAACAATCAGTTGCTGTCGTTGATGCAGCATTGAAGTTTGTAGATAGCCATCGTGCAGAACTAGGTGCGTTCCAAAACCGTTTTGACCACGCTATCAACAACTTAGAAAACATTAACGAAAACGTGAATGCATCTAAGAGCCGTATCAAAGATACAGACTTTGCGAAAGAGACAACTGCACTGACTAAGTCGCAGATCCTTTCTCAAGCCTCTAGCTCTGTTCTGGCGCAAGCAAAGCAAGCTCCTAACTCAGCTCTTGGTCTACTTGGCTAAGGTGAGAGTCACGAATAAAAGGCCCAGCTTAACGCTGGGTTTTTTTTCACCCTAATTATCCCGTCCTAAACAAAGTAGTACTTTCCACGCTAAAAACGAGAGTGTGTTATGAAATCAATAACGAGATGAACCCAGGTGATTGCGTCATTTACAGTCGAATCGTAACTCAGCCGACTAGATAACCGTACGCAGTTAGTGATCCTCCGAGTTTCCAATTTGTAGCGCCGTTCTATTGGTTGATGGGCAACCTTGTCATTAAAATTGGAAATCGGTATACCTAGCCGCTACACACCAGAGGAATTTCTTCGATATGCCTATATGACTAGAAGCTCTGCTGACGTTTAAGCTTAAGTACAGTTGAAATTTGTATTGATCAGAGAGGATATCGAGTGAATTGACTTTGTCAGATCTATTGCCGATTGAGTGGGTAAGCTCGACAGACTAAAAACGAAAAACCCAGCCGTTAAGCTGGGTTTTAAATAATGGTGCGGAAGGAGAGACTTGAACTCTCACACCTTGCGGCGCCAGAACCTAAATCTGGTGCGTCTACCAATTCCGCCACTTCCGCATAGCTGTTTAATCTCTGCTAAGAGTATGGTCATCACTGATGATTGGTAAATCAATGAGACGTTGTAGTGGCTGGGCTACCTGGATTCGAACCAGGGAATGGCGGCATCAAAAGCCGCTGCCTTACCGCTTGGCGATAGCCCAACAGCGAACAATCTGTTTTATTACTCTTAGGCAACAGAACAAGTCATTCTAAATAATGGTGCGGAAGGAGAGACTTGAACTCTCACACCTTGCGGCGCCAGAACCTAAATCTGGTGCGTCTACCAATTCCGCCACTTCCGCATAGCTGTTTAATCTCTGCTAAGAGTATGGTCATCACTGATGATTGGTAAATCAATGAGACGTTGTAGTGGCTGGGCTACCTGGATTCGAACCAGGGAATGGCGGCATCAAAAGCCGCTGCCTTACCGCTTGGCGATAGCCCAACAGCGAACAATCTGTTTTATTGCTCTTAGGCAACAGAACAAGTCATTCTAAATAATGGTGCGGAAGGAGAGACTTGAACTCTCACACCTTGCGGCGCCAGAACCTAAATCTGGTGCGTCTACCAATTCCGCCACTTCCGCATAGCTGTTTAATCTCTGCTAAGAGTATGGTCATCACTGATGATTGGTAAATCAATGAGACGTTGTCGTGTTCTGGCTACTTAGAGCCGAACCAGGGAGAATAGATGGGGCATCAAATAATGCACTCAATTCGACCTGTTAAATAATGGCTGGGCTACCTGGATTCGAACCAGGGAATGGCGGCATCAAAAGCCGCTGCCTTACCGCTTGGCGATAGCCCAACAGCGAACAATCTGTTTTATTACTCTTAGGCAACAGAACAAGTCATTCTAAATAATGGTGCGGAAGGAGAGACTTGAACTCTCACACCTTGCGGCGCCAGAACCTAAATCTGGTGCGTCTACCAATTCCGCCACTTCCGCATAGCTGTTTAATCTCTGCTAAGAGTATGGTCATCACTGATGATTGGTAAATCAGTGAGACGTTGTTGTGTTCTGGCTGCTTAGAGCCGAACCAGGGAGAATAGATGGGGCATCAAATAATGCACTCAATTCGACCTGTTAAATAATGGCTGGGCTACCTGGATTCGAACCAGGGAATGGCGGCATCAAAAGCCGCTGCCTTACCGCTTGGCGATAGCCCAACAGCGAACAATCTGTTTTATTACTCTTAGGCAACAGAACAAGTCATTCTAAATAATGGTGCGGAAGGAGAGACTTGAACTCTCACACCTTGCGGCGCCAGAACCTAAATCTGGTGCGTCTACCAATTCCGCCACTTCCGCATTATTTCCTAAAAGCTTTTCAATGTTTAAAGCAAACAAAAGCGCTTAGGAAATGGTGGCTACTGCGGGATTTGAACCTGCGACCCCATCATTATGAGTGATGTGCTCTAACCAACTGAGCTAAGTAGCCAAATTGTCAAAGTATGGTGCGGAAGGAGAGACTTGAACTCTCACACCTTGCGGCGCCAGAACCTAAATCTGGTGCGTCTACCAATTCCGCCACTTCCGCCACTTCCGCATACTTTGTTTTTATAGATGAATTGAGATGGTGCGGAAGGAGAGACTTGAACTCTCACACCTTGCGGCGCCAGAACCTAAATCTGGTGCGTCTACCAATTCCGCCACTTCCGCGTCTCAATATCTATATATCACCAACAGTTAACTGGTAAAAACTATTGAATGAATTGTGGTGGCTACTGCGGGATTTGAACCTGCGACCCCATCATTATGAGTGATGTGCTCTAACCAACTGAGCTAAGTAGCCATCTTTGCGAGCGAGACAATATATATAATCTCATCGCGAGTGTCATCATCTTTTTCAAGATAAATAGCACTTTTATAATTAATGGCTGGGCTACCTGGATTCGAACCAGGGAATGGCGGCATCAAAAGCCGCTGCCTTACCGCTTGGCGATAGCCCAACAGCGAATAATTTGTCATTAACAAACAAGTTATTCTAAATAATGGTGCGGAAGGAGAGACTTGAACTCTCACACCTTGCGGCGCCAGAACCTAAATCTGGTGCGTCTACCAATTCCGCCACTTCCGCATTATTTCCTAACAGCTCTTACGGTTTAAAGTAAAAAGCGTTTAGGAAATGGTGGCTACGACGGGATTCGAACCTGTGACCCCATCATTATGAGTGATGTGCTCTAACCAGCTGAGCTACGTAGCCAATACCATATTGTTGCTCTCAGTGAAACGTTGTTGTCTCGCTGGGAACGGGGCGCATTATGCGGAGTTGAGCTAAACCCGTCAATAGTTTTTTTTAATAAATCCCGATAAAACGGTCGTTCGGTTTCTTTTTAAACAAAGAGACGCGTTTGTGATCGAAAACTGTTATCAAAACAGCAAGTTTAGAACAAGTTAACTTGTTTCGTATTCGCACTTAAGAAAGCTTAAAAACGAAAAAAGCCAGCTTGTTTGCTGGCTTTCGATTAGCTTTTCATCAGTTCAACTAGACGTTGAAGCGGAAGTGGATTACATCACCATCTTTTACGATGTAATCTTTTCCTTCTAGACGCCATTTACCTGCGTCTTTTGCACCCGATTCGCCGTTATATTGAATGAAATCGTCGTAACCAACCACTTCAGCTCGGATGAAACCTTTTTCGAAGTCGGTGTGGATCTTACCAGCAGATTGTGGCGCAGTCGCTCCTACTGGAATAGTCCAAGCACGAACTTCTTTTACACCTGCCGTGAAGTAAGTTTGAAGAGTAAGCAGCTCATAACCTGAACGGATTACTCGGTTCAAGCCTGGCTCTTCGATTCCCATGTCTGCTAGGAACTCTTCACGGTCTGCATCGTCCAGCTCTGAAAGCTCAGATTCGATAGCGGCACAAACTGCTACAACAACATTATTTTCTTTTTCTGCGTACTCACGTACTGCATCAAGATACGGGTTGTCTTCAAAACCGTCTTCATTAACGTTCGCAATGTACATGGTTGGCTTAAGCGTTAAGAAGTTTAAATAGCCAATTGCTGCTGCTTCTTCTTTAGCAAGTTCTACGGTACGAGCCATGCCACCTTCAGTTAGAACGGGTAGTAGCTTTTCTAATACAGAAAGTTCGAATTTAGCGTCTTTGTCGCCGCCTTTTGCTTTTTTAGCGTTACGTTGGATTGCGCGCTCACAAGAATCCAAGTCTGCCATAGCAAGCTCAAGGTTGATGACTTCAATATCTTCGATCGGAGATACTTTACCCGCAACGTGAACGATGTTTTCGTTTTCGAAACAACGAACAACGTGGCCGATAGCGTCCGTTTCACGAATGTTAGCTAGGAATTTATTACCTAGACCTTCACCGCGAGAGGCTCCAGCTACAAGGCCTGCAATATCAACAAATTCCATTGTTGTTGGCAGAATTTTCTGTGGGTTAACGATTTTCGCAAGCGCGTCTAGGCGAAGATCCGGGACAGGAACCACGCCAGTATTTGGCTCGATAGTACAGAACGGGAAGTTTGCGGCTTCGATACCCGCTTTAGTTAGTGCATTAAATAGCGTAGATTTACCAACGTTTGGTAGACCAACAATGCCACATTTAAAACCCATGATAGTAACCTTATTCAGCTTTGAACGTGTGTAAGCGGTTTTGTGCTTTTGTTAGGCCATCTTTGATTAAGATGTCGAGGCTGCGTACTGATTCGTCTACAACCGCGTCTAGGCACTCTTGCTCTTTAGCAGGGGCTTTACCTAACACATAACCTGAAACTTTGTCTTTGTGCCCAGGATGGCCAATACCAATCCGGAGGCGATAAAAATCTTTATTGTTGCTAAGTTTGCTAATGGTGTCTCGTAGGCCATTGTGTCCGCCATGACCACCACCTTTTTTAAACTTAGCGACGCCTGGTGGTAAATCTAGCTCATCATGGGCAACCATGATCTCTTCTGGCTTAATTTGGTAAAATTTAGCCAAAGCTGCAATCGCTTTACCAGACAGGTTCATAAAAGTTGTTGGGATCAGCAGGCGAAGATCTTGTCCGTTAACCATGATACGTCCCGTCAGACCAAAAAACTTCGCTTCGTTCTTTAGAGTGACATTGTGGACTCTTGCTAATTCCTCGACGACCCATGCTCCTGCATTGTGTCTTGTACGAGTGTATTCAGGACCTGGATTGGCTAGGCCTACAAGAAGTTTAATTGGTTGACTCACGGTTAGAATCTCTCTGGGATCTCAAAAAGCGCCGTATCATAGCACAGAAGTTATCTGTTGAGCGAGAAGGGCGCAGGCATGTCACCGATGTGATACGACGACAAAAGAAAAAGCACCCAAAGTGGGTGCTTCTTTTATATATTGTTCTAAAGACTCGTCTTTAGTTGAACATCGCAGAGATTGACTCTTCGTTACTGATACGGCGAATCGCTTCAGCCAGCATGCGAGAAAGGCTTAGTTCGGTTACTTTGCCTGTCGCTGCCATCTCTTTAGAAAGAGAAATTGAGTCAGTGACGATTACTTGGTCTAGTACTGAGTTCTTGATGTTCTGCGCTGCTGCACCAGAGAATACCGCGTGAGTAGCATAAGCGAATACTCGCTTCGCACCGCGCTCTTTTAGTGCTTCAGCTGCTTTACATAGTGTGCCACCTGTGTCGATCATGTCGTCTACGATAACGCAGTCACGACCTTCAACGTCACCGATTAGGTTCATTACTTCAGAAACGTTTGCACGTGGACGACGCTTATCAACGATAGCGATGTCAACATCACCAAGTGCTTTCGCTGTTGCACGAGCACGAACTACGCCACCTAGGTCTGGAGAAACCACTACTGGGTTTTCAAGGCCGCGGTTTTGCATGTCTTCAAGTAGAACTGGTGTACCGAAGATGTTATCTACAGGTACATCGAAGAAACCTTGAATTTGCTCTGCGTGTAGGTCGATAGTTAGAACGCGGTCTACACCAACGTTTGAAAGGAAGTCTGCAACAACTTTTGCAGTGATTGGCACACGAGCAGAACGTACGCGACGATCTTGACGTGCATAACCGAAGTATGGGATTACCGCAGTAATACGGCCCGCTGAAGCACGGCGCATTGCGTCAATCATTACCACCAATTCCATTAGGTTGTCATTGGTTGGTGCACAAGTCGATTGAATTAGGAATACATCACTACCACGAACATTTTCGTTGATTTGTACAGCGACTTCGCCGTCAGAAAAACGGTCTACAGTAGCATCGCCAAGAGAGATGTATAGACGGTCAGCAATACGTTGGGCTAGTTCAGGTGTTGCGTTACCAGCAAATAGCTTCATATCAGGCACGGTGGAAACCTCAGGGTTGCGTCCAGTTTTAAATAGAGTTGTGGTGGGCTGATTGGTATTCAGCCAATGTCTCTTTTAATGGCGAGATGTTACGCCCTTGAGCGACAAATGCCGAGACAGTGTCAGGCAGTTGAGCAAGCACTGCTTCTGCTTCTTTCTTGCTGTTAAATTCAGCAAAAACGCAAGATCCAGTACCCGTCAATCTTGACGGCGCGTATTGTAGCAGCCATGAAAGTTGCTTATCAACCTCTGGGTACAGCATTCGGACAATTTTTTCGCAATCGTTTACGTGCTCTTGCTCAAGAAGCGTTGCCATGGCTCGTTTCGGCGTGTTTCTGGTCAAGTCGGGATGCCTAAATATGTCCGCTGTTGCTATGCTTACGTTGGGTCTAACTACTAAGTAGTACTTCTCTTGGGGGGATACTTGAGTTAAGTGCTCACCTACACCCTCAGCAAAAGCAGCAAATCCGCGGACAAATACTGGTACATCAGCGCCGAGTGCTAATCCGATCTCAGCCAGCTGAATGTCTGAAAGTTTCAGATCCCATAGGTAATTCAAGGCAATTAGTGTGGTTGCGGCATTGGAGGAACCACCACCAATACCACCTCCCATAGGGAGTTTCTTAGTCAGTACGATTTCTGCTCCGAGCTGGCAGCCAGTATATGCCCGTAAAGCCATAGCAGCCTTGTAAATAAGGTTATCTTCGGTTTTCAATCCTGGTATTTCAGGGAGGATTGTTATCGTGCCTTCTGAGCTTGCGGTGATAGACAGCTCGTCACCATGATCGAGGAACTGAAATAGAGTTTGTAAGTCGTGGTAACCGTTTTCTTGTTGCCCAGTGATATAGAGGAATAAATTCAGTTTGGCTGGCGAAGGCCAGTGAGTTGTACTGGAAATCATTTAGTTAAGCGTCCATTTAGAGATCACTAAGTTAATCTTGGTTTCGGCCTGATTGAGCCTCATTTTTTGCGGTAACGGCAGTGGAGAGTTGTTGAATTCAATGTCCTGATAAGACAAGTACTCTAACTGCCAGTCTTGATTAGCAATGGTTTTATTGAGGGTCGAAAGTGTGTTGTTTACGTTTAATTCGTAGCTATCACTTCCGGTGGGCATGCCAAGCATCCAGTCTTGGAGTTGGTCCACAGGAATTGTTAACCCTGTGAGCCTTTTGACCAATTGGGTCGCACTCAGGTCTGAGAATGTTTGGTCATCGTAAGTATTTACTATCGCGCCTTGAGGTGTAATAACAAGGTTGAGTACGGTTTGGCCGAGGAAGTTGGTTAGTCTTAGTTGGCTGCGGTCTTGCGAATGCGTCCATTGAAAATTTAGTGACTGCCGCTCCTGTGGAGAGATGTAACCGAGCTTGCCTACGGCTTTGTAAGTTTCAATACTCGTGAGTTTGTCTTGGTGTGCTTGCCATTCAACACTCATCTGACTTTCCGGTAATGAGCTACATCCGGACAAAATTAAAAAGGCGACTAAGAAAGAGATAAGACGACTCATGAAACTCATAGTTGCTCGCTATTTGCTCGATTTTAGGAAGGATTACTCTTTACTATATCATTGATATCACGAAGTCAGGAAAACAAAACCGTTTGACCCTTTTAATAAATGGGGTCATCAAGTAAAATTCTGGCCTTATTTGTATTTTCGATTCAGAGAACCCACATTACATGTCCTTGCTTGCTATTGGAATTAATCACAATACAGCTTCGGTTGAATTGCGTGAAAAAGTGGCTTTTGGTCCTGATAAATTATCAGAAGCACTAAAACAACTAGGCGCAAATTCAAATGTTAACGGTAGTGTTATCCTTTCTACCTGCAACCGTACCGAGATTTACTGTGACGTGAAACAAGGCAGTAAAAGTAAGGTTATTGATTGGCTTTCTCAATTTCACCAAGTAAGCCCTGAAGAGCTTAAACCAAGCTTATATACCCACGAAGAGCAAACCGCCATTAAACACCTGATGCGTGTTTCTTGCGGCTTGGATTCTTTGGTATTGGGTGAGCCTCAGATTCTTGGTCAAGTAAAGCAAGCGTATTCTGATGCTCGTGAATACAAATCTGTCGATTCGTCGATGGAAAAACTGTTCCAAAAAGCATTTTCCGTTGCGAAAAGAGTGAGAACGGAAACTGATATTGGCGGCAATGCCGTGTCAGTCGCTTATGCGGCATGCACTTTGGCGAAACACATTTTCGAATCGTTAGCGGATTCAACCGTGTTGCTTGTTGGTGCTGGTGAGACAATTGAACTGGTTGCTAAGCATTTAGCCGCAAATGGTTGTGAACGCATTATTGTGGCTAACCGTACCCGTGAAAGGGCGTTAGGGTTAGCTGAGCAGTTTGGCGCTCAAGTGATTAGTCTGCCAGAAATCCCAGAACATCTCGCTAAAGCAGATATCGTGATCAGTTCGACGGCGAGTCCTCTACCTATCATTGGTAAAGGTATGGTCGAAACTGCACTGAAAGCGAGACGTTTCCAGCCGATGTTACTGGTGGATATTGCCGTACCAAGAGATATTGAATCTCAAGTCGGTGACTTAAGTGATGCGTACCTGTATTCCGTTGATGATTTGCAGTCCATTGTCGAAAGCAATATTGAGCAGCGCAAAGTCGAAGCCATTCAGGCTGAAGCTATTGTGAGTGAAGAAAGTGCTTTGTTTATGACTTGGATGCGTTCGTTGCAGGCCGTAGATAGTATCCGAGAATACCGCAAATCTTCCAATGACATCCGAGAAGACCTGCTACAAAAAAGTTTACAATCACTGGCTGCGGGTAACGATCCAGAGCGAGTGCTACTAGAGCTTAGTAATAAGCTGACCAACCGGCTTATTCATGCCCCGACCCGTGCATTGCAAAGTGCGGCCGAACAGGGCGAGCCAGCAAAATTAACGGTAATTAGACAAAGCTTAGGTCTTGATGACCTGCCATAATTACCTTTGCCGTAAAAGAAAGCCTAATTTAAGAAAACCTAACTTAAGAAAGAATGTATGAAAGCGTCGATTTTAGTAAAGCTTGAAACTCTCGTTGAGCGTTATGAAGAAGTTCAACACCTGCTTGGTGATCCAGATGTAATTGGTGATCAAGATAAATTCCGCGCTCTTTCGAAAGAGTATTCTCAACTGGAAGAAGTGACTAAGTGCTTCCAGTCATACCAGCAAGCTCAAGAAGATTTAGTGGCTGCTGAAGAAATGGCTAACGAAGATGACGCAGAAATGCGAGAAATGGCGCAAGAAGAGATTAAGGACGCAAAAGAGACGATCGAACGTCTTACTGACGAACTTCAAATCTTGCTTTTACCTAAGGATCCAAATGACGAGCGCAACTGTTTCCTTGAAATTCGTGCGGGTGCGGGCGGTGATGAAGCCGGTATTTTCGCGGGTAACTTATTCCGTATGTACTCTAAGTTTGCTGAGAAGAAAGGTTGGCGCGTTGAAGTAATGAGCTGCAACGAGTCTGAGCAAGGCGGCTATAAAGAAATGATCGCGAAAATCAGTGGCGACAGTGTTTACGGTACCATGAAGTTTGAATCCGGTGGTCACCGTGTTCAGCGCGTACCTGAAACTGAATCTCAAGGTCGTGTGCACACATCTGCATGTACCGTTGCGATTATGCCAGAAATCCCAGAAGCTGATTTGCCAGAAATTAAAGCTGCTGACCTTAAGATCGATACCTTCCGCGCATCAGGTGCGGGTGGTCAGCACGTTAACACGACAGACTCTGCTATTCGTATTACTCACTTGCCAACGGGTACCGTTGTAGAGTGTCAGGACGAACGTTCTCAACATAAAAACAAAGCGAAAGCGATGTCTGTACTTGCTGCGCGTATTGTACAAGCCGAAGAAGAGCGTCGTGCTGCAGAAGTGTCTGATACACGTCGTAACTTACTAGGTTCAGGTGACCGTAGTGACCGTATCCGCACATACAACTACCCGCAGGGCCGTGTGTCAGACCACCGTATTAACCTCACTCTTTACCGTCTAACAGAAGTGCTAGAAGGTGATCTACAGAGTTTGGTTGATCCTGTTGTTCAAGAACATCAAGCTGACCAACTCGCTGCGCTAGCAGACAACAACTAAATGAGTGAGCTTCCGAGTGTAGAATCTGCACTGGATACTGCAATCAAACAACTTGAAGAGAGTGGCAGTGATTCGCCCTCTCTTGATGCTGCGGTATTGCTTTGCCACGCGCTGGAAAAGCCACGTTCCTATCTATTTACGTGGCCAGAAAAAAAGCTAGATAACGAGCAATATGATCGTTTCAGCCAGTTGCTGGTTAGACGAATTTCAGGTGAGCCAGTTGCTTACATTATCGGTGAGCGCGAGTTTTGGTCTTTACCACTTAAAGTATCCCCAACCACGCTTATCCCTCGCCCTGATACCGAGCGTTTAGTTGAAGTTGCGTTAGATAAAACCTATCAGCAAGACGGCAAAATACTCGATTTAGGTACAGGGACAGGTGCGATTGCATTGGCTTTGGCTTCAGAGATGCCCAAAAGAGAAGTGATCGGCGTTGACCTCAAGCAAGAGGCTCAATCACTTGCGACCGAAAATGCTCGTCAGTTAGGTATTTCCAATGCGATATTTTATTCCGGCAGCTGGTTTGAACCTTTAGTTGCTGGCACAAAGTTTGCCTTAATCGTGTCGAACCCTCCTTATATTGAAGCTAATGACCCGCACCTTGTCGAAGGTGATGTTCGCTTTGAACCGAAAAGTGCGTTGGTTGCCGACGATAATGGCCTAGCGGATATCAAGCATATCGCTGAAAATGCGATTGGCTTTCTGGAGAATGAAGGCTGGCTTATGTTTGAGCATGGGTATGACCAAGGCGAATTAGTAAGAGAAATTTTAGCGTCATTTGGGTATCAACAAGTGGCTACAGAAAAGGACTATGGTGGAAACGACCGAGTGACACTTGGCCAGTTTTACCATCAACAATAGAGAGAACTTCATGTACGAAGGTATTAAACATTTACACCTACTGACTATCGCAATCAGTGCCACTTTGTTGTCTGTTCGTTATGCATTAATGATGATGGATTCCAAACTTCTCGATAAAAAGTTTTTCAAAGTGTTCCCGCATATTAACGATACGGTGCTTCTGCTTTCTGGTATCACTTTAGTGATGATTACGCAGTTTTATCCGTTTACTCCTCAAGGTATGTGGCTGACGGAAAAACTCACCTCGGTTTTGGCATACATTGCGCTAGGTTTCTTTGCTCTTAAATTGGGTAAAAATAAATTGTCTAGAACGTTTGCGTTTCTTGGTGCTCTAGGCTGGCTAGGTATTGCCGGCAAAGTAGCCGTGACCAAAATCCCAATGTTTTTGGGCTAATTACATTTAAAAAATTTGATAGAAGTGAAGGTAGGAAAAGCATAAATGCTTGAGTTATGTGATGAAGACTTTGATGCAATGGAGCTTGCTGAAGGAGCATTGGTCCTAAATCGGGCCGTGAATCCAGAAACAAATGTAAGCTGGGCAGAGCAAGAACTCGAGCGATTGTTTAAAGAAGCTGAATTGGCGCTGATCCACGAGTTGGACGAGAAGCAAAAGTTTGAATCATTCTTACGCTTGTTCTACCACGATTGGGCATTTGTCGGTGACCAAGAAGCCTACTTCGATTCAAGCAACGGCTTTCTAGATAAAGTTCTAGAGCGCCGTAAAGGGATCCCAGTAAGCTTAGGGGCGCTGCTGCTGTACTTTGGCCGTAAGCTAGGGTTCCCTGTTGCAGGTATTACGTTTCCAACCCAATTCATTGTCCAAGTGAACTGGTATGGCGAGAAGCCGTTGTATATCAACCCATTTAACGGTGAATACGTATCGGAGCATATTCTGAAAGCCTGGTTGATTGGGAGTAAAGGCCCATTAGCAACGCTAAAACCTGAGCATTTAGAAGCGACGGATAACCCAACCGTGATTGGCCGTTGGTTGGCGTTGCTGAAAAGTGCCTTACTTCGCGAGGAGCGCTATACTTTAGCGCTGCGATGCACGGATCTCGCGTTAACCTTTGTGCCAGATGATCCATACGAAATTCGCGATCGTGGGTTCATCTACCAACAGTTAGACTGCCATCAAGTCGCACTGAATGATTACCAGTATTTCATCGATCAATGCCCTGATGACCCAGCGTCGGAGCTGTTGCAAAATCAAGTTAAAGCCATGAGTGAAAGTTCAGTCACCGTCCACTAAGTGTCTGACTGTTATTCATCGCATTGAAAACAAATAAGAGAGAAAATAATGGAACAGAAAATAGTTCAGATTGGTGACATTCCAGTTGCCAACGATAAGCCTTTCACATTGTTTGCTGGCATGAACGTTCTAGAATCTCGCGACCTAGCTATGCAGATCTGTGAGCACTATGTGAAAGTGACTGAAAAGCTAGGCATCCCATACGTATTTAAGGCTTCTTTCGATAAAGCGAATCGTAGCTCTGTACACTCTTACCGTGGCCCTGGTCTTGAAGAGGGTATGAAGATCTTTCAAGAATTGAAAGATACATTTGGCGTGAAAATCATCACAGATGTCCACACTGAAGCGCAAGCTCAGCCAGTAGCGGATGTTGTAGACGTGATTCAGTTGCCTGCATTTTTGGCTCGTCAAACCGATTTAGTTGAAGCGATGGCAAAAACGGGTGCGGTTATCAACGTTAAAAAACCTCAGTTCATGAGCCCTGGTCAAGTGGGTAACATTGTTGAGAAGTTTGCTGAATGTGGTAACGAAAATATCATTCTATGTGAGCGTGGCTCGTGCCACGGTTACGACAACCTTGTTGTTGATATGCTTGGTTTTGGCGTAATGAAAAATGCGTCTAAAGGCAGCCCAATTATCTTTGACGTAACGCACTCGCTGCAAATGCGCGACCCTTCTGGTGCGGCATCTGGTGGCCGTCGTGAGCAAACGGTTGAGCTAGCGAAAGCTGGTCTAGCAACAGGTATTGCAGGTCTATTCATCGAAGCGCATCCAAACCCGGATCAAGCTCGTTGTGATGGTCCATCGGCTTTACCACTAGACAAACTCGAGCCTTTCCTGGCTCAAATGAAAGCGCTTGATGATCTTATCAAAGGCTTTGATAGTATCGATATTAAGTAGATTTTCTTCGAAAATATACCCAAAAGGCTGACATGAATATGTCAGCCTTTTTTTGATCTTGTCTGCCTTTTATTCCCAGATATGTTGAGTTAGTGCAATCCCTCACATTTTACTCAAATACACTCACTTCACAGTAAAACGATTGCTTGTGATCTATTGGAATTTGATATGAAAGATCCTCATTTCGTTACACATTCTTTACTAATTTAAGGTGATCTAGGCGACATAAATATGAAATCATCCTGTCACCTAAACTAGGTTAATTTAAACTAGTTCAAGTTTTATCGGTTAAACAGCGCCTTAAAGTGCGCTGATCTTGATAACTATTACCGATAATGAAAAGCAGTGGATCCCCAACAGTTCAAAGGTATGACAATGAAGCAAGGCCTTATTCTTAAAACAACGCTCAGTGCAGCGATTCTTGCGACTCTAGCGGGTTGTGCAACAGCACCTCAGCATGAGTGGGAAGCGGACAAAACTTATAAGCTGACAGTTCTTCACACCAATGACCACCACGGTCGTTTTTGGCAAAACAAATACGGCGAGTACGGCATGGCTGCTCGTAAGACGTTAATCGACGAGCTACGTGCTGAGATTGAAGCCGAGGGTGGCAGCTCACTGCTTCTTTCTGGTGGTGATATCAACACCGGTGTACCTGAATCAGATCTTCAAGATGCAGAACCAGATTTCAAAGGTATGAGCAAGATTGGTTACGATGCGATGGCACTGGGTAACCACGAATTCGACAATCCGCTAGAAGTGCTATTTAAGCAGAAAGAGTGGGCTAACTTCCCGATGTTATCGGCAAACATCTATGACAAAGAGACTGGTGAGCGTATGTTCCAGCCTTACGAGATGTTTAACAAGCAAGGCATCAAGATTGCTGTTATTGGTCTAACGACTGAAGACACACAGAAAATCGGTAATCCAGAGTTTATCGGTGGCATTGATTTTCGTGATCCAAAAGAAGAAGCGAAAAAGCTGATTGCCGAGCTAGAAAAGACCGAAAAACCTGACCTGATCTTCGCGGTTACTCACATGGGCCACTACGAAGATGGTAAGCGCGGCGTGAACGCTCCGGGTGATGTAGCGCTTGCTCGTTACCTAGACGAAGGCTCTCTAGATATGATCGTTGGTGGTCACTCTCAAGAGCCAGTTTGTATGGAAGCACCGAACGTTGTGAAGAAGAACTTCAAGCCTTCTGATGAGTGTAAGCCAGATGTACAAAACGGTACTTACATCGTTCAGGCGCACGAATGGGGTAAATACGTAGGTCGTGCTGATTACGAATTCCGTAACGGTGAACTAGAAATGGTGAGCTACGATCTGATCCCAGTAAACTTGAAGAAGAAAGTTAAAATCGATGGTAAGAAACAGCGCGTTCTTATTGAAGATGAGATCAAGCAAGACGAAGCACTACTTGAGTTCCTACGTCCATATCAAGAGCAAGGTCAAGCTCAGCTTAACGTTAAGATTGCAGAGACTAACGGTAAGCTAGAAGGCGACCGTAATGTTGTTCGTTTCCAACAGACCAACCTTGGTCGCTTGATCGCAACGGCTCACATGGAGCGTGCAAAAGCCGACTTTGCAGTTATGAACTCTGGTGGTGTGCGTGACTCGATTGAAGGCGGTGACGTTACTTACAAAGATGTACTGACAGTACAGCCTTTTGCTAACATCCTGACTTACACAGATATGACTGGTGCTGAAGTACTAGACTACCTAAACGTTGTTGCAACCAAGCCGGTTGATTCAGGTGCATACGCTCAGTTCGCTGGTATCTCTATGACGGTGGCTAATGGTGAAGTATCTAACGTATTCATCGGTGGTAAACAGCTTCGTTTAGACGAAACTTACCGTTTCACTGTACCGAGCTACAACGCAGCAGGTGGCGACGGTTACCCTAAACTAACGGGTCATCCTGGTCACGTAAACACAGGTTTCGTTGATGCAGAAGTGCTGAAAGAGTACCTAGAAGCGAATAGCCCTGTTGATGTAAACCAATATGCTCCATCAGGCGAGATGGTTTACAAGTAAGTTGACGACAACTCATAAAACTCCTTAATCTAAAGCGCTGTCATTCAAAAGATGACGGCGCTTTTTTGTTTGTGTCCTTGTTGGAGCTTAAGGAGAGCAAAATGACACCGGCTATTAATCTCGCGAAGAAGAAAAAAGTCACTCACAACATTCATCAGTATGAGCACGATCCTAGAGCGGCGAGCTTTGGCCTTGAAGCGGTTGAGGCATTGGGACAAGATCCAGCTCGCGTGTTCAAAACGTTATTGTTTTGCGTTAATGGTGAACCAAAGAATTTGGCCGTTGCAGTCATTCCGGTGGATCAGAAGCTGAACTTGAAACAAGCGGCGAAAGCGGCCAAAGCGAAAAAAGCGGATATGGCTGATCCTGATATCGCCCAAAAGACAACCGGTTATGTCGTTGGAGGTATTAGCCCGTTAGGACAAAAAAAGGCATTGCCGACCTTTATCCATGAAAGTGCGTTAACACAGGACATGATATGTGTGAGTGCAGGTAAGCGTGGATTGGAGATTGAGTTGGCAGCGAATGACCTTGCAGCGTTGACGAGAGGTCAGTTTGTTCCGTTATGTGGCTAGAGGTGCGAAAGGTCAACAGACCCTAATTACCCGCAAACAACAAGGCTGATCCGCAAAGATCAGCCTTTTTACATCTAGGGTATGTTCACATCTTGGCTAAGACACTATTTCGCTTCGTCTTCCATTTGCGCGTTGTCTACTACGTGGTTTTCACCTAAATCTTTCGGCAAGATTAGGTTAAGCAGAATAGCAACGATACCACATAGGCTAACGCCTTGAAGGCTGAATTCGCCAATACCAAATGCCATACCACCGATACCAAACACCAATGTAATGGCGACGATAACTAGGTTGCGTGACTTGTGCAGGTCAACGTTGTTTTTAATTAGAGTGTTAAGGCCAACGGTCGCAATTGAACCGAATAGCAAAATCATAATGCCGCCCATGACTGGCATTGGGATCGTTTGCAGTACAGCGCCTAGCTTACCTACCAAAGCAAGTACAATCGCACTTATCGCTGCCCATGTCATGATAACAGGGTTAAATGCCTTGGTTAGCATTACAGCACCGGTCACTTCTGAATAAGTGGTGTTTGGCGGGGCGCCAACCATTGAAGCAGCAATAGTCGCCACACCATCACCAGTAATGGTACGGTGCAGACCTGGCTTTTTGATGTAGTTTTTGCCGGTCACATTGGAGATGGCTAGCATGTCGCCAACGTGTTCTACAGCAGGCGCGATGGCAACTGGGATCATGAACAAGATTGCATTGATATTGAATTCCGGTGTCGTAAAGTTCGGTAGCGCAAACCAAGCGGCTTCTTTCACAGGTGTGAAGTCAACAATGCCGTAGCCAAGGCTTAAACAGTAGCCCACAACAATACCGCCTAAAATAGGAGTCAGTTTTAAAAAGCCTTTGGCGAACACGCTCAATATGATGGTGGTAAGCAACGAAGCAATCGAGATTACAAGCGATGCATTTGCGTCGATGACTTGTGAACCATCTACCTTGCCCAACGCCATATTTACCGCGACTGGCGCTAAGCCTAAGCCAATCACCATAATGACAGGGCCAACGACAACTGGCGGGAGTAATTTATGAATGATTTCTACACCGCGGACTTTGATTAATGCGCCCATTGCGACATAAACACAGCCAGCTGCCATTAAGCCACCCATAGTGGCAGGTGCGCCCCAGGTTTGAACACCGTAAAGAATAGGGGCAATGAAAGCGAAAGAAGAGGCGAGGAAAATAGGCACACTACGTCGAGTAACCAATTGGAAAAGAAGAGTACCGACACCAGCACCAAAGAGTGCCACACTCGGGTCGAGGCCGGTTAGAAGTGGTACCAGCACCAATGCGCCGAAAGCAACAAATAGCATTTGCGCTCCCTGAATAGCATTTTTCATATCATTTCCCTGTTCAATAAATAAAATTCGCGGGATTTTATCACTTTGGCAAACGTTTGCAATGTAACCTAGGTCAAATAAATTATCGGTTTTCAATCTAAGATATGGATGTTCGAGACGCTAGACATGAATTCTGACCGTAACTTGAAGTGCATTCCTTGCTCAGGATTGGATAGTTGCTTATCATCAACACTCGAAAACACTATATTTTGCAAAGCCCTGTCTTCGCCCAATACTATCTAGGAAACGTATGCGCAATATCGCTCTGTTATTACTGGGGTTAGTTACTATCCCTGCTCACGCCTTAACTAAAGTAGATTTATATCGCTCTGAAGTAGTGCTCGAACAAGAGCAGAAAGACGCAGACGCTAAGGCGCGTATTGAAGGCATGAAGCAAGTGATTGTTCGTGCTTCTGGTGATACCGATGCCATCAATAATGAAGTGATCGTCAAAGCATTGAATCAGTCTTCACAGTACGTCACTCAGCTTAGCTATGGGCGCTCGGGTGAGTCTCAGACTCTGCAAATGGGATTCAGTGCTCCTCATATTCGCTCGTTGCTGAGCCAGGCTCAGTTACCATTTTGGCCTGAGAACCGAGTAAATTTGCTAGTTTGGCTGGTGGAAGATTCTAATTTTGATAGAAATATTTCGTGGGAGCATTCTGGTACTCCATTGCTTAACGCGATCAAAACAAGCGCAGAGCAACGTGGTTTGCCACTGACATTGCCAGTTGGTGACTTCGATGACATCAGCGGAATTGCCGTATCGGATCTGTGGGGCGGTTTCGTTCAGCCACTTAGTGCGGCGAGCCAGCGTTATCCTGCCGATGCTGTGTTAGTCGTTCGTGCTCAAGGGAACAATTTACGTTGGACTTTGTACGACCAGAATCCGTCGACGATGCAAACCAGTACTAAAGTTCCTGTGACGGGAAGTAGCTCTGGCCAATCAGCGGCAGCAGACATGGTTGCTGATTTAGCAGATTACTATGCGAAAAAGAATGCGGTAGTTGTGGCGAGTGAATCGTCTGAAACTGTAAAAGCAGAGTTTACTATGATTAACGATGCGGCGGATTTCTTCGAACTTGAAAACAAGTTGAAGGCACTAAGCTCGGTTGCTTCGCTTGATATTCTTAAGATTCAAGGTTCATCTGTGTTGTTCAATGTTCACTTACTGGCGTCAGAGGAAGATTTTGAGCAGGAAGTACTTCGTATGGGCAAGGTTATCAAAGTTGAGCCACAAGACGTAGCCGTACCTGTACAACTGCCAGAAACTGAGCAGCCACCAGTTCCTGCTAACCTACCAGAAAATGCAGAGCCGACCGCACTACCTGAAGTGGATACAGTTGAGTCTCAAACCACAGATGCTCAAAACGTAACAGTGAGCACAGCAGATGGCAGTGTGGTGAATGCTACTGAACCGCTAGAGGTTGTAGAGGCTGAACCACTCGAGCCTGTGGATACAACGCTTAATTTTGAGTGGCAGTGAAACGGTACAAACAAAAAGCCCTTCAACTGAAGGGCTTTTTTAATGTGATTTTGTGCCTAGCTTCGAGCTAAGCTACTGTTACTGGTCGAAGCGGGCTCTTTCCTGCTTTTCCACTTCTGAAAGCCTTTTCAGTTTTAAGCCGAGTTCTTTGCCTCGAGAGCGGGCATACAGAATATTGCCGGCGAACGCAACGGAGGTGAGCAGTAGCTCCACCAACGCCAACATTCTTTCCCCACCATCGACATACAAAATGGTCAACGCGTGCAGGAAGTAAAGCATCAGGACAAAATTCGCCCAAGCGTGAGTATAAGGTTTCCCAGCTAGGATTCCCGGTAGTGGAAGAAGCAACGGGATGCACCATGCAATCGCAAGGGTGATGTTACTGACATATGGATGCGGAGACAGCGTCCACTGCCACAGTGCGACCCATACTAATAAAGCCAAGTTACCAAACAATGCCAGTAAGCGAAATTGCTTAGTTCGAGATGTCGTTTCCATAGTGAATCTCACTGTTTAAGTTTTAGGGCGGTCGCCGCTAATCTGGCACCAAGTGCCCGTGCTAATTCGGCTTCGTCGCGCTCGAGTGCTGAATTGTGTTCGGAGGCAACGCTGGTGGCTCCGTATGGAGTCCCTCCCGCTCGGGTAGTATGTAAAGCCGGTTCAGAATAGGGGATACCCAATACCATCATTCCATGGTGGAGTAACGGCAACATCATCGTTTGTAGGGTGGTTTCTTGGCCGCCGTGCATACTGGATGATGAAGTAAAGACGCAGGCAGGTTTATCGATCAAATCACCTTTAACCCACAGCGTGGTGGTTTGATCCCAGAAGTGCTTCAGCGGTGCAGCCATATTGCCAAACCACACAGGGCTGCCCATCGCCAGCCCATCACAATTGGCCAGCTCGTCAAACGTGACGACTGGTTCACTGGCATCACTAGAGTGAGAAGTCAGATCTTCGACGGTTCTGAGTACGGCTTCGCAGCCTGGCTGTGATTCAATACCGCGCGCAATTTGGCGCGCGATCGCTTGAGTCGAGCCATGTCGGCTGTAATACAGTACGAGTAGCTTACACATTAGAGAATGTCTAGAACTTGCTCTGGTGGACGACCATGCTTTGCTTTGCCGTTAGCGATAACAATTGGGCGCTCTACAAGCTTTGGATTTTCTGCCATTGCTTGGAATAACTCTTCGTCAGAAGCTACTGCGAGGTTCAGTTCTTTGTAAATAGCTTCTTTAGTGCGCATCATGCCGCGAACAGCGTCTAGCTCTAACTGGCCGAAAATGGTTTTAAGTTGCGCGACATTAAGTGGTGTATCTAGGTACTTAATGATTTCTGGTGTAATGCCTTTTTCTTCAAGTAACGCAAGAGTTTGACGGCTTTTTGAGCATTTTGGGTTGTGATAAATCACGACTGACATAGTGTTCTCCACTGCTGTATTTTTTATTGGAGTGATAAGAATCGATCTCTTTGGACCATAAGTTGGTCGATACGTGCATCGTATCGAGCTTGTTTCAAACTCCCAAGTTCAGCAATTTGGCTTGCTTGAGAGTAATATTGAATCGCTTTGTTCCAGTTTGCCTTCAGAGCCAGTATCTCTGCTCGAGCTGCTAAATCTTCATCTCCTCGAGCAAGTGCAATATTGGCTTCCGACAGTAAATGCCACCCATTGATATCGTTCGGGTTGTCGTGTGTATAGCGTTGTAACACTCGGATTGCATCTTCGTATTTATCTTGTTTCAGCAACACGTTGGCATAGTTAATGGTTAATACTGGGTTACTCGGCTTAGAGGACAACGCTTTTTCTAGCATGGTTTGCGCGGTACTTGCTTCTTTTTTTGCAATGTATAAATCAGATAGCGCATCTAGATAGAAGTTATTGGTTGGGTCCTGCTTGCTCAATTCAAGTAAGATTGGCTCTGCTTGGTCGAGCTTTTTAGTGTCCAAATACACCAACGCTTTGCCGTATTGGAATGCTGGAACAAGTTCGGGTTTGGCTTTCTTTTCTGTACGATCTAACCAATCCAATGCTGCTTCGCCCTCAATGCCTGCATATCGAGCAACGATTCTGGCGCGCGCTAAGTGGTAATCCAAGGCTGGTTGGATGCGCATTGGAGGGTAGTGCCTTGCACGCTCACGGCTGTCGGTAATACGATCTTCTGGTAATGGGTGAGTCAGCAACATTGGTGGCGGTTTGCTTGCGTAACGGTATTCATCGGCTAAACGGCCAAAGAAACGGGGCATGGCTTTAACATCGAACCCTGCTTTGGCTAATGTTGCGATACCGAAGCGGTCTGCTTCTTTCTCATTACTGCGGGTATAGTTAATTTGGCTTTGCATGCTGCCGGCGGTGGCCGCGGTTATTGCCGCCATACCGGCTTCTGGAGAAGCAATGGCAAGCAGCAGAGAACCTGCCAACGCAGCGATAGTAGCAGGAGAGCGACGCGCTTGATCTTCCATGCTTCGAGCCAAGTGCCTTTGCGTTACGTGCGCAATTTCGTGGGCAACAACAGAGGCTAGTTCACTCTCACTTTGCGCATGTAAAAACAGGCCAGAGTGCAGGGCGACATATCCGCCAAAAAACGCGAATGCGTTGATGTTGCGATCGCGAATCATGAAGAAGGTAAAAGGCGTTTTTACGTCGTTTGCGTTAGCGACCAGTCTATGACCTAAGTTATCGATATATTCGTTCAGAACTGGGTCATTGACGATGGGTTGGCTGTTACGGAGCATACGCATGTACGCATCACCATAGATCAATTCTTGATCTATAGTCAGAGTTCCTCCCGCTGTGGTGCCAATATCAGGTAGTTCAATATCGTTGGCGACAGACAGCGTCGGACTGGCAATCGCAGCGGCAACACAAAGGCAGACAAGGGAACGAGCGCGTTTAAACATATTGGCTAGTGATACTCCGTATTCATATTCTGTATAGACACTTTAGAAGTGGTTTGGTTTCCGTAATCAGGCAAGTTTATGATTTTGAGTGAATTGTAGCGGTGTCCGTCTTCCATTTCGATAACTACCGTGTCAAATATTTGTGATCACGTATATTTGGCACTTGAAGGGTTATCACATCAACAGAAACATAACTTGAGTTTGTTTGGTACGTAAAACTCTATACAATGACCCTCCTATAATAAGCATCGAGCTAAAGAATGAAACCCAATATTCTGGATTTGCGCGAAGAGCGTTGCCCAATGGCGTTATTACTTGCGAAGCGTCACATTGCAAAGCTTTCGAACAATGAGGTTGCGACTCTCTACATCTCAGACCCAAGCTCAAAACGCGATATAGAACGCTTTCTTCAATCAAAATCTTATAAAATTGAATGTGAAGACAACTCTGAATTTTGTGCCATGCAAGTGACAAAGGAAGCTTAGTTTAATGTTTGAAATGGTGAATCGCTGGTATAAGCGTCGTTTTTCAGACCCACACGCGGTCAGCCTAGTGGCGATTCTGCTGTTTGGGTTTATTACCATCTACTTTTTTGGCAACTTGATCGCTCCATTGTTAGTCGCGATTGTGTTGGCTTACTTACTTGAGTGGCCAGTGACTCAGCTATCGCGCTTTGGTGTGCCGCGAACCTTATCGGTTATTTTGGTGATACTGACCTTCACTAGCGTCATGATTCTTGCGGTATTTGGGTTGGTTCCGACGATTTGGCAGCAGGTCGGCAACCTCATCAACGATATCCCAAATATGTATTCTGGCTTGCAGAACTTTATTGCTACCATTCCAGAGCGATACCCTGAACTCGCTAATTTGCAAATTGTCGAGTCATTGGCAACCAATGCAAAAGACCAAGTTATTGGTATGGGAGAAAGTGTTGTTAAGGGCTCTTTAGCTTCATTGGTCAGCATCGCCACATTGGCTGTTTACCTGATTCTTGTGCCGTTGTTGGTGTTCTTCCTGCTAAAAGACAAGCAAGAGATGATCTCCATGGCGAGCGGTATCCTGCCACGCAATCGTAAGTTGGCGACGCAGGTATGGCATGAGATGAACCAACAAATCTCAAATTACATCCGTGGTAAGGTGCTCGAGATCTTAATTGTTGGTGGGGTAAGTTACGTTACTTTCGCCATTCTTGACCTACGTTACTCAGTGCTACTTGCGGTCGCCGTTGGCTTCTCTGTGTTAATCCCTTATATCGGGGCAGCAGCGGTTACTGTGCCTGTGGCGATAGTTGGTTTGTTCCAATGGGGGTTAACACCACCTTTCTATTGGCTACTGATTGCTTACGGCATTATTCAAGCGTTGGACGGTAACGTGTTGGTGCCAATTTTGTTCTCTGAAGCCGTTAACCTACACCCAGTAGCGATTATTGTTGCCGTGTTGGTGTTCGGGGGACTTTGGGGATTCTGGGGTGTGTTCTTTGCGATTCCACTCGCAACTCTAGTTAAAGCAGTATGGAATGCATTGCCAGACTACGAGGAACACAACCCCACCTAATTGCATCTTATAAGCTATTGTTAAAAAGCTCTTTTGGTTGTTAATCAAAGGAGCTTTTTTTTATATCTGACCAACTGTACTACACTACTATTGAGTAAAAAAATGTGTAAAAAAAGCTCATGTTTTTTACAAGCCTGTCGATTTAGCGTATAACGTCTCAAAAAAAATTTAACAACGATAGAAGTCGTGAGAGCCCATCTCACGTGCCGAACAAGGAATACTATGAAATTTATGCATAAGGTTGTAGGGGCTGCTTCTGCGCTCTTGTTAACGACCGTTGCTTTGCTGTCTATCCACCAGATTAACACTGTCGAAAAAGAAGTAGGTAAACTGGTTCAGGGGGCATTTAAGGAATTAGTTGCTGGTGTACAAAGTACCGTTGTAGCGTCAATGTCTAAAAGTCGCTCATTAGCTGAAGCGACGCAAAGTGTTGTTGAGATCGCTCCACAAGACATGGATTACATCGAGAAAGTTATTCATTCACCAACTCTAATCAATAACTTTATTTCTGTTGGTGTGGGTTACGAAACCTCGAAAGATAAGTTTATTACCAACGATGATTGGATCCCAGATGCGAGCTACGATCCTCGTACTCGTCCTTGGTATCAGCGTGCTAAAGCAAGCGGCTCTATGGTGATTACTGAACCATATGTCGACGCATCAACTAAAGCGGTGATTATTTCGATTGGTGTGCCAATTCGCGATCAAGGTCAGTTTGTTGGTGCGATGTTCTTCGATGTAGAGCTAACTGGACTTGCGAAACTGGTTAACGCTATTGATTTGTTTGGTGCGGGTGAAATGTTCATTACAGCGGCAGACGGAACCATCATCGCCCACCCAACCGAAAGTCTAAACGGTACTAAGTTGGCGACGGTGATGCCTAGCGTTCAAGTGCAAGCTGGTCAAAGCGAGCATGTCATTGATGACAAACCAAGCATTGTTCACATGGAAGAAGTTCCAGGTGAAAACTGGTATGTGGGTGCTGTGCTGGATAAAGAAAAAGCTTACCAAGCAGTATCGGCCTTGAAACGTGATTCGATGATTTATGCTGTCCTTGCCGTTGTAGCAAGTATTGCTGTCATGGTTCTCCTACTAAACTACCTAATGAAACCTCTGGGCGTGTTAGATGCGGCAATTAAAGATGTAGCGTCTGGCCAAGGTGATTTGACTAAGCGCTTAGATACGAATACTGATCCAGAGTTTGCAGAGCTAGCGAAAGGCTTTAATACCTTTACCGAACAGCTACAACAACAGATCACGCAATCGAAAGCGATTGGTGCTGAAATTATGCGTGGGACTGAAACGACCGTACAAGGTGCCGAGCAGTCGGCGGAAGCAATGCGCAGCCAGCTACAAGAATTGGAGCAGCTTGCAACGGCCATGCATGAAATGGCAGTAACAGCGACCGAAGTAGCAAACAATGCGCAAGGTGCGGCTTCTGCAGCGAAAGATGCCGATGACGCTACCGAGGTTGGCTCTCAAGTCGTAAATGAAACTACTATTTCGATCGATAACTTGTCGGCTCGTATTGACCAAGCTGTTGAAGAAGTTCATGGCCTTGAATCTGCGACTGCGAATATTGAAACGATTTTGAAAGTGATCAACGACATCGCTGACCAAACTAACTTGCTTGCGTTGAACGCTGCAATTGAGGCGGCTCGTGCTGGTGAGTCAGGTCGCGGTTTTGCGGTGGTAGCGGATGAAGTTCGTACTTTGGCTCAACGTACTCAAGAGTCAACGACTGAAATTCGTAGCATGATTGAGCAACTACAAGCGGGTGCGAGCTCGGTATCAGCAGCGATGAACGAAAGTAAGACAACAGCTGTGGACGCGGTAGATAAAGCTCAAGCGGCAAATGCTTCCCTGCAGCGTATTCGTGATGCAATTCAACAGATTTCCGACATGAACCTACAAATTGCTTCGGCAGCAGAAGAACAAAGTTTGGTCGCAGAAGAAATCAATAACAATACTGTGAAAATTAAAGACCTGTCGACGCAAGTGGCAGAGTCTGCTGAGAATGCAAATATTGCAATGCAAGTTCAAACTGAGAACGTGCGTGAGCAAGATGCAATTCTTAACAAGTTCATCGTTTAAATCCTTGGACGGTATTCTCGAATAAGGACGTTGTTAAATGTAAAGCGCCAGTCTAATGACTGGCGCTTTTGTTTTTAGATGAAGGTACAGACGTGTTATCGCTCAATTAATACAGAACGACTTTGTAATCAGTGTTGGTTTGAGACTCAATTGAAGAAAGGCAGTATCAGGTTTTGCTGATACTGCCTTTTATTTTTTAGAAGCAACTATACTTTTATTGATAAACCACTAAGTGCGCCAACAAATTGAAGAAAAATGACTTTAGAGGTTTGTTATCAGGTCGATACAAAGTGCGAAGAATAACAATAATAAATGGCATATATATTAATTGAGGGAATCTATGAAATTTAGTCAGAAAATAGTTGCTGCATCTTCTGTCTTGCTACTTGTGACTGTGTCGTTACTGACTGCTAAGCAGTACTTCACTATGCAAGCTGAAGTGAAGAAACAAGTTGAATCCAGTGTGACAGAAATTGTGAATGGAGTGCGCGATACCGTCTCCTCAGAGATTGAAGGTCGAAAGTCAATTGCTGCTTACTCAACGAGTATGTTAGAGCTTGACCTTTCACCAAACAAAATTCGAGATGTAATTTCAAGACCTGTTGTTAAAGATACGTTTTTGCTTGCAGGAATAGGGTTTGAGAACGATGGTTCACATGTTAGTAATGACCCTAGCTGGGACCCTGGTGCGACATGGGATCCACGTGCCCGCCCGTGGTATATCGATGCAAAAAATGCAGGAAAATTGATCATCACCGCTCCTTATGCAGACTCTGCCACCAATGAAATATTGGTTTCTATTGCGACTCCGGTGCGAGATGCAGGTAAGTTTGTTGGAGCAATTTTCTATGATGTTAGTCTCGCAGGGCTTGCAGATATCGTAAATAAGGTGAAGTTGTTTGATGCTGGGTACGTGTTCATTGTGTCTGGGGACGGAACGACGATAGCGCACCCTGATAAAGAGAAGAATGGTAAGCCGCTAAGTAGCTATATGCCCAATGCGGAAATTAAAGATCTTACACAACATATAGAGCTGGATGGTGACTCCTATACGTTGAACTTTGCTGTAGTTCCAGGTGAAGACTGGTATGTGGGTGTCATTCTCGACGAAAGTATTGCTTACCAGTCAGTGAACGATTTACGAAGTAGCTCGATTGTTTACACCATCATTGCAGTGGTTATCAGTGTCGTCATATTGCTTGTATTGATTCGTTCTCTTATGCGCCCTCTTGGGACACTTAATGAAGCTATTCAGGACGTAGCATCAGGGCAGGGCGATCTTACTAAACGTTTAGATACTAATACAGACGCAGAGTTTGCCGAGTTAGCCAAAGGCTTTAATACCTTTACAGAAACACTTCAGCAGCAAATTACTCAATCCAAAGCGATTGGTGCTGAGATTATGCGTGGTACTGAGGCAACCGTTCAGGGGGCGGAACAATCAGCGGAAGCGATGCGCAGTCAGCTACATGAGTTGGAACAATTAGCGACGGCAATGCATGAGATGTCGGTGACGGCAACTGAAGTTGCAAACAATGCTCAAGGTGCAGCTTCTGCTGCGAAAGATGCCGATGAGGCGACTGAAATGGGTTCTCAAGTCGTTAATGAAACCACGATTTCGATTGATAACCTTTCTGCCCGTATCGATCAGGCTGTTGAAGAAGTCCATGGGCTAGAGTCGGCGACAGCGAACATTGAAACGATCTTGAAAGTCATCAACGACATCGCCGATCAGACCAACTTGCTCGCGTTGAATGCTGCGATTGAGGCAGCGCGTGCTGGTGAATCAGGCCGCGGCTTTGCGGTAGTTGCAGACGAAGTTCGTACTTTGGCGCAACGTACTCAAGAGTCAACGACTGAAATTCGAAGCATGATTGAGCAGTTACAAGCGGGCGCAAGCTCGGTCTCGGCGGCGATGAACGAGAGCAAAACAACAGCGGTTGATGCGGTAGATAAAGCTCAAGCGGCAAACGCCTCTTTACAGCGTATCCGAGATTCAATCCAACAGATTTCAGACATGAACCTACAGATTGCTTCTGCAGCGGAAGAGCAGAGCTTGGTAGCGGAAGAGATCAACAACAATACAGTGAAGATCAAAGACCTATCGACTCAAGTAGCGGATTCAGCAGAGAACGCAAACATAGCGATGCAAGTTCAAACTGAAAACGTCCGCGAGCAAGATGCTATTCTGAACAAGTTTATTGTTTAGAGCTTGAATAGCATTATTGAACCGGATTGCCACTAAACAAAAAAGCGCCAGTCTAATGACCGGCGCTTTTATTTTTAACCGAAGCAGCGCTTATGCGTTTTCGTTTAAGTAATCTAAAACCACTTCGTGGTGAGTTTTAGTTTTAAACTTATTGAAAACATGTTCAATCACGCCTTCTTCATTGATTAGGAAGCTAATGCGGTGCAGGCCATCGTATACCTTGCCCATAAATTTCTTCTCGCCCCAAACACCGAACTGGTCCGCAATAGCGTGGTCTTCGTCAGACAGTAAAGTGAAGTTTAGGTTATCACGCTCGATAAACTTACCTAAGCGTTTTACAGGGTCGATACTCACACCTAGAACCACAACATTATGAGCATCTAGCTCTGCTTTCGTATCGCGAAGCCCTTGAGCTTGCACGGTACAGCCTGGAGTCATGGCTTTAGGGTAGAAGTAGAACAACACTTTTTTACCCGCGAAGTCGCTAAGGGAAACGGTGTTGCCGTCTTGATCTAATAGAGAAAATGCTGGAGCTGGCGTACCTGCTGTCAACGTATTCATTGCGATTCCTTTTTATAGACTGTTTTTTATAAAGTTGAGCGAGCCTTGAACATCAAGGGATTGGCAAAGTGCATCAAATTCTTCTTGGAGTTGCATCAAGTTACAGCCAGAGTCCACGGAGGCGGTAAGAGCAATATGGAATTGGTCTTTCTCTGATTGAACTTTCGATTTGCTGATGGTTTGAGCACTTAAAGAGCCGAGGCCGATATCTTTATCGGCGAAAAACTGAGTGAATTTTTCAGTGAGTCCTACTTGGTCATCTGACTCTACAAACACTTCTATGGTGTAGGCATTGTCGATAAGATCGTGCGTTGAGGTACGTTTCATCATCGTGATGAGGTCGTGTTCTTGACCAAGTAAAGGAAGAGTGGTTTCGACGCGAGAAATGCCATTAGCATTCCCTGAAAGCAACATGATAAGCGTAAACTCATTGCCAAACAGAGCAATACGGCTATCAACAATGTTACACCCCGACTGGGTCACTAAATGGACGACCTGATTGCAGATGCCTGGGCGATCCGTACCGACCGCGGTGATGACGAGATGTTGGGTCATATGTTTGCTTATTTGATGTGGTCATTAATAAGCATGTTAGCACAGTTGTAGCGGAGAAAAACGCGAGGCCAAGCCTTTTTATCGTGTATCACATGAGCTAATGACGTCACGCTGACAAGACAACCAAATATGGCGGTATAACTAATGGCGATCTTGGCGATTCATGCCAAACCTCTAACATCTGATAATTATTCACTCATTTAGGTGATTTAAGCGAGTTTATTTCCTTGTGTTTATCAATCGCCTTACAGTACCATGCAAAAAGAATCAATATAGGGAGAAAGACATGTTTTCAGGAAGTATAGTGGCGTTAATCACACCGTTTAACTCAGACGGTGAAGTAGATTTCATCAGCCTGAAAAAGCTGGTGGATTTTCACGTGGCAGCTGGTTCAGACGGTATTGTTGCGGTCGGAACAACAGGCGAGTCCGCAACGCTAACCATTGAAGAGCATGTCAAGGTAGTCACTAAAGCGGTCGAGTTTGCGGATGGTCGAATTCCAATTATTGCGGGAACAGGCGCAAATGCAACTCACGAGTCTGTGACATTTAGCCGTTTGCTGAACAACTCTGGTATCGCTGGTTGCCTAAGCGTAACACCGTACTACAACAAACCAACTCAAGAAGGTTTGTACCAGCACTACAAAGCCATCGCAGAAGAAAGCGATGTACCTCAGATTTTGTATAATGTACCTGGCCGTACAGCGGTAGATCTACACCCAGATACGGTTGCACGCCTTGCTGAGATCGAAAACATCGTTGCACTGAAAGATGCGACAGGTGATTTAAGCAGAATTGCAACTCACCGTGAACTTTGTGGTGAAGATTTTATCTTACTAAGTGGTGATGACAGTACTGGTCTTGAATTTGTTAGACAAGGTGGCCACGGTGTTATCTCTGTGACAAACAACATTGCTGCTGAAGATATGGCGACAATGTTCCGCTTAGCAAAAGAAGGCAAGTGGGAAGAAGCAGAGATCATCAATCAACGCATTATGCCACTGCACAAAAACTTGTTTGTCGAATCAAGCCCAATCCCAGTGAAATGGGCTGCACACAAAATGGGTCTCATTGCTGACGGTAGCTTGCGTCTTCCTTTGACTGAGCTTTCAGAGCAAGCGAAGCCTATCGTTGCACAAGCGATGACAGAAGCGTGCATTTACTAATGTTTGTGTAGCCAGAGCGTATATGCTCTGGCTCTTTTAGGAGTTTCAATGAAGTTTTCTAATCAGCTAGTTATCAGTTCACTAGCTGTTTTTGTTTTGAGCGCATGTTCTAGTGATCCGTCTCAACGTCGTCAGGCGAAAGACGATTTCGAATATCTGAACACAGCCGATATGCAAGAGTGGACGCTACCTGAAGGCGTTGATGTAAAAACCTATCCTAACTACCAGATCCCTGAAGGGGAGTTCTCTGGTGGTATTGGTAAGGAAGTGGATATTCGTCCACCTCAACAAGTGCTGGAGTTGATTCCGGGCGCTCGTGCGGAACGCCAAAATAGTGAAACGACCTTATGGCTGCTACGCAAAGAAGAGATGGATAAAGTGTGGCAAACCACACTAACCATGTTAAGTGAACGCAAGATCAACCTGTTGGAAAACTCAGAAAACCGAATTGAAACCGATTGGGTTAGCTGGGTATCAGAAGATGAGGATGTGAAGATCGGTAGCCGCTACGAGATGACTCGAGTAGAAGCAAATAACCGTTACGGGTTTAAGATTTCACTTATCGATTGGCGCGAAGGCGGTAAAGAGATGCCTGTCTCTACCACCAACAAAGAGCGTTACAATGCGTTAATGACCAACTTAGTAACAGCTCGATACGATCTCGACTTGAGAGAAGAAGCGCAGCGTAAAGCGCAAGAGCTAGTGAAAACTATCCCAATTACAATGGGTACCGACCGCAGTGGCTTCCCAGTTATTATCGCTCGTACTCCATATAACGTACTTTGGCCACGCTTGCCTGAAATCCTGAATCGAATGGGATTCACCATTGAAGGCCGTAACCAATCTCAAGGTACAATTACAGCTAAGTACGCGGAACCGGATAGTGAATTCTGGGAAGGCGTGGGTGTGAAGCCTTATGATTTACAAGGTCTTAACTATACTTTCCTATTTGGTGACCTAGGTAACCGTACTTCAATCAACATTACTGATGTTAACGGTAAGCCAGTTGAAGAGCAGATACTGAAAGATATGGTACCAGTGCTGGCAGCAATGGCAGACAAAGAGTCGAAGTAAAAGCGATTCACATACAAAAAAAGGGACTATCTAGTCCCTTTTTTCGTTTTCTTCTTCTGCGCGCCTAGCTTTATCGAGTTCGTTGAGTCGATCGAGCTGATCCTTTTTTTCCATCTGACCAAATTTCATTTTTGCCGTGTATTTCAAAGCCGCGATGTTACCGACAATGATTCCTACCACGATGATCGAGATGACCCAAGGGTTAGTAAGTAGTTCCATTACAACTTCACCTGATTTACGTTGCTAATGTATTGATTGTAGATCTGTTGTAGCTGAGAGAGAACACTTTCGAGCCCCAAAATGGGAGCCGCATGTAGTTGTTGCTCAAGAATATCGAGGGTCAACAGAGATAAACAAGTATGGCTGGTTTCCACATGACTAATATGCCATGGCTCGATGGCTACTCCTCCACGGTCTAGATCGTAGGGAAAATAAAAGCCAAATTTCGACAGGTTATCACTGAGCCACAGGTAAAACTCTTTTTGGTGGCCGGTTTGGTATTCCCATGGCTCAAGCTGTAGCAGAACTCCTTCGGGAAGAGCGCTTCTATCAAAAACATCAAACTCACAACCCCAATGATGACGACTCGCTCCCGGAAGGGCAGACCAGCGCAGTATTGCCATTACGCGCTCATGTTCGGAAAGTTGTTCGATAGGAATGGGTTTGCTGTTGGAATCTAGAATCGGGCTGACGCCAGACATTTTATTATTCCAGATTTCAGATTGTCTCTGATAACTTCGAAATCCACTGGCGATGTTGAAATTAAAGCCAGCTGCATCAGCGGCTGACTTCAATGCCAGTAGATCTTGGCTGACTTGCTCATGGACCAGAAACTCCTTTTGACCAACTAGAGTCGGCGTTAGGTGGGTCTGAAGTTGTCCAGTCAGTTGTTCAGGAGTCATAGGTCCCTCAGTGAGCAAAATCGCCCTTGTTACCCTAGAAGGTTCTCTAGTGTTTTTTGGTACATGTCAGTGAGTTTTTCTAGGTCTGGCACACTGACACACTCGTTTACTTTATGGATGGTTGCGTTGACTGGGCCTAGCTCGACCACTTGAGCACCCATTCTGGCGATGAATCGGCCATCCGATGTACCGCCAGTTGTCAGCAACTCCGGCTTCTTGTGATTGACTTCATCGACAGCGTTGACCACCGCTTCTAGTAAGTCTCCCGTACCAGTTAGGAATGGGTGACCGCTTAGCGTCCATTTTAAATCGTAATCTAAACCGTGAGCATCGAGTGTAGAGTGAACTCGGCGTTTGATCTCTTCATCTGTCAGTTCTGTACTGAAACGGAAGTTGAATTGAACATCAAACTCACCAGGAATGACGTTAGATGCGCCAGTACCTGACTGCAGGTTTGGGATCTGGAAGCTTGTCGGTGGGAAAAACTCATTACCATCATCCCATTTTGTCGCAGCAAGCTCTGCTAAAGCAGGTAGAGCTTGGTGTACTGGGTTATTGGCAAGGTGCGGGTAGGCAACATGGCCTTGCGTGCCTTTTACGCGCAAGTCGCCGGTAATAGAGCCGCGACGGCCGTTTTTCACTACATCGCCGACTGCGTGTGTACTGGACGGTTCACCCACAATACACATATCGATTTTTTCATCACGAGCCATGAGTGTATCAACCACGCGGGTTGTGCCGTTAATGAACGGGCCTTCTTCATCGGAGGTGATTAAGAAGGCAATTGAACCTTTGTGGTCAGGGTTTTCGGCAATGAATTGTTCCACTGCAACAACCATACATGCAAGCGAGCCTTTCATATCTGCTGCGCCACGGCCATGCAGATGGTCATCGATAATGGTTGGTTCGAAAGGAGGTGTGTGCCACTGTTCACGTGGTCCAGCTGGCACCACATCTGTGTGGCCTGCAAAAGCAAATAGTGGGGCTTCGTTGCCACGACGAGCCCAGAAATTTGTGGTGTCTTCAAACACCATCACTTCAATTTCAAACCCCAGCGCTTTTAGGCGATCAATCATCACCTCTTGGCAGCCAGCATCTTCTGGAGTTACGGATTGGCGGCTGATGAGGTCTTTTGCGAGAGCCAAAGTCGGGCTATCTGTCATCCTTGAATTCCTTTAAATAGTCATTAGTTGAATAGAGGTTATAGGGTTTGGAATCAGTCATGTTGAACTGCTCGATACTCGAATTAGGAGAAAATCGTGCTGTACTGATCCGCTTTGAATCCAAGGTGGTATTGGTTGTTTACCAACAAGATAGGACGTTTAATCATCGCTGGTTGTTCAACAAGTAGTGCGATTGCATTTTGCTCATTGAGAGAATCTTTCTGTTCTTGAGTCAATTGGCGGTAAGTGGTGCCGCGCTTGTTCAGGACATTTTCCCAACCTAGTTGCTGACAAAACTGGGTCACCATGTCTGTGTCGATTCCTTGTTTACGGTAATCGTGAAATTCATAGCTTACGCTTTCTGCTTCGAGCCACTTCTTGGCTTTTTTGATGGTATCGCAGTTAGGGATGCCATACATGGTAATACTCATAACGTTCCTTTGAATGCTGTGTTTATTTGTTATCAGCAAATCCTATCAGGAAGCGAATAAGAAGCAAAACAGACAAGTAAATATTTTGCAGGCTAAAAAAAATACGTTTCAAACTGTTACGATCGGCCAGTTATTGATCGAACTCAACACCTTGAAAGCCAAAACAGAAATAATGGGTATGCACAGTAATAGGAGGTGTCAATGGAATTGAGTCCTGTTTTTGCAAGGCGTTTATACTTAGCTCTGTTAGTAGAAAGCCTTGAAAGGCCAAATGTGCCTAAACTTATCGAGAAAACGGGGTGGCCTCGTCGTACTATTCAAGATGTACTAAAAGCGCTGCCTGGGATCGGAATTGAACTTATGTTTGTCCAAGATGGACGACGTCATAATGACGGCTATTATCAGCTGTCGGATTGGGGTCCCTTTGACAGCCAGTGGGTGTTAGAGCGCCAAAGTGACATTGCCGAGAGTCTCGGGTTTCGTGCATAAGCCAGCGTTCGCTGGCTTTTTCTTTATTCGCCTTAGTTACACTTGTATGCGTTAGCAAACACAGTAAACGACGTAGCAAAATCTTGTGGGTTGATCATGTAAAGGGTGTCTGCGCCCATGGTGTAAGCTTGACTCTTAAGGTCGTTTATCGCCCCTCGGATCATCACATCATTCGGGAAGAACAGGTAGCTGTACCAATGACCTTCGCTGCCTGTTAAGTCTCCTAACCACTCACATTTTCCACCATCAAACTGCCCATCAATACGTACTTGAATGCTATCTGCGCCGTTTGAGAGTTTCGCTACAGGTGTGGAGCAGCCTGTCAGTGTGGTTGCTGCGAGAGCGAGAGCAAAGAGTGTTTTCTGCATCCTGTTGTGTCCTTATTGCAGAGTGATGTAGGCGATAAACCCTATCCAGCTCACCGCAAGTAGAGCCCATGGCAACATACTTGGCTTTTGCTCTGAATGGGTGGAGTTTATCTCTTGGTCAATCACGGGGCTGTCTTGTTCATTCGCTTTGGCTTTCTGAGCTTTCTTCTTCGCTTTGTCAGCCTGACGGTTTTTCTCTTTTTGCTGTTTCTTGTACAGCGCGATGCCTTTTTCTATCCCTTGAGCAATCAAGCGCGTTTGTTCTTTGCTTTGCCCTGGTTTTTGAGTGGCTTTGGCAATTTTTGCCGCTTCTTGTTGTGATTGTTCCGATGGAACGACTTTCTTTTTCATCAGATTAACTATTGCGTGATCAAAGTTATTTATAGACTACCACGATATACTTTGTGAAGTATTACAAAGATATATGTATGAAGGGTGTGTCATGGCGGTATGGACAGTAGTGGCAATGATATTAATGGGGGTGTTTATCGGCTCTCTCATTGTCGCAAGCCAAAAAGATAAGTGGTCGGCGCTAAAGTTTGTCTCTTTGGCGGCTGTGTTTGCTATTGGATTACTCTTCATCGTGCGAGGAACGCCACCAAAAAATGACCAAGCTGATACCGCTTCGATGACACGCCAAGCGTTCATGCTCGATATCCAAGATAAGCTGACTGAAAACCCTAATGACTCAGAGCTGTGGTTCCAGCTTGGCCATGTGTATTTGCTTGAAAACGATTTTCGAGCAGCAAGAACCAGCTTTGGTTATTCGATTCGCCTCTCGCCTGAACCTTCTGCTAGCCAACTTGCTGCCCTAGCATCAGCGCTTTATTACCTGAGTTCGCAATCCATGAATGAAGAGGTCACACAGCTATTAGATGCGGCCCTGTCGCAAGAGCCTTATAATCCAACGGCATTGATGCTAATAGCCAATGACCATTTTGTCAGCTTTCGTTATCAGCAAGCTATCGATACTTGGGTCAAGCTGTTGGACTCACAGCAACGCGACCTAGATCGAGTGACCATTATTAATAACATCAACCGAGCCAAACAGTTGTTAGTGACTCAACAGTAAAAACAGTTCGACTGTCGCCAGCAATGCCAGAGCAATTGTTAAGCCTTTCCAGAATAGAACTGGGTTTCGTTGCATGAGCGGCTGTTCACTTAGCTCTTTTTGTAACCTCGGGTTTGGGCTAAACACATCGGTGATGAACTCGCTAAGCACAGGATAACGAAGCGCACTTTTAGGGTGGCAAGCTTTTTTAAAAGTTAAGTTTAGCCAGTCAGGAAGATCTGGACGGAATGTGCTGAGTGGACGGTAGTCCCATGTTTGATGGCGAGCAGATTGAACGGTAAGTCCAGTCGTTTCTTTATAGGGCAATTGCCCAGTTAACATTTCATAGCCGATCACCGCGACAGAAAAGAGATCGGATAGAATCGTGGCTCTTCCATGTTGTAAATACTCTGGTGCAATGTAGTTTGCTGCGCCGAGTGGCGCTTCTTCTATGTTGGTTCTTTGTGCTATGTCAGTTCTTTGCGCTTCTTCCAATCCACTCACCAGTGTGGCACCAAAATCAATCAGTTTTATCTTACCGCTTGCTGTCACCATGATGTTTTCGGGTTTCAGGTCTCGGTGAATCATGTCTGCTCGTTGGAATACACGAACGGCCTTGATGATTTCTTCGAGGAGCTTTCGAACCTTGTCTAAGCTTGGCTGTGGGTTGTCTAGCATCCACTGCCGTAAGGTTATGCCGTTTATGGGTTCACACAGTTGGTAGTTGAACTTGGAGTGTGGGGGAGAAGGAAAGACTTTCATGACACGTTCATTATTGAGCTGAGTCCCAACCCAGTATTCGTTGGCGAATGCCGTTAAGTAACTTTGGTCTTCGGTATAGTGCAATGAAGGGCATTTCATCACGAATGTTCGGTCTGTGGTGGCATCGAATACCTCGTAGACGTGGCTTCTTGAGCCAGCATGGAGCACCTTGGTGACTAAGAAGTCGTCAATGCGATTGTTTTCTCTCAAAGCCGGTGGGATTGCGCGTTTGGCTAATTGTTGTTGATGCTCCAGTAGAGAGTTGCTGGGCAGAGTAAGGGTATCGAGTAACAAGCAGCTTAGGTTGTCGCTGCTGCCATTCGAAAGTGCTTCATTACAGATATCTTGCGCGAGTAGTTCAAGGTCGTCAGCGTCTCGTGAAGCGATTTCTGACAACGTATCGTAATCAATAAAGTCATGTACGCCATCAGTGGTGAGTATAAAGCGGTCACCACATTTTAGTGATACGGTTTGGTGGTCGACTTCAAGGGTGTTGTCCATCCCCATGGCGCGAGTTAAATACTGGCCTTTGCCAAAGTTTGTGCGCTGGTGGTCTCGGGTGAGTTGATGGACCTTTTTATCACGGATTCGATAAATTCGGCTGTCCCCAACATGAAACAAGTGAGCCGAGTTAGATTTGAAGATGACCGAGCTGAATGTAGTCACTAGGCCATTATGCTTAAGATCTTGCTTAGCGCCCTGATGAAACAGCCAGGAGTTTAATGCACTTAAGATTTTTCCTGCGGAGTGCTTGGTACTCCAACTTTCTGGTGTGGCGTAGTAATCGGTGATGAACTGTATTGTAGTGGTATGGCTGGCTTTTTGGCCGTGGTCACTGCAGCTAACCCCGTCGGCGATACACGCCACAATCCCTTTATGTTCCAGCTCAGCATTGTCGCTTGGCGCTTTAACTAGAAAGGCATCTTGGTTTTCGTCACGTAGCCCCTGTAGTGAACAGCCCCCGAAGCGCATAGTTAATTTGCTTGCGACGGGGTTGCTATCAACTTCGTTTTGTTTGGTCGTGCGCATTACATTCATCGTAGACGGCCACCGTTTAATAAGTAAGTGGGCAAACTGGGTGAGAACAAAAGCTCTGAACGTATCAGGCTTGAACAGAGCTTTTGAACGATATTGCGCTCTCATCCATGAGAGTGCGGCCCATAGGCAGAGGCAATATCCCCCCGATTATTGATGTTAGTGAGACACGTCGATCATAGTGACGCTGCCATCTTCGTTTACTTCAGCAATTTGCCCATTTGGTTCTTCCATAATCAGTAGCGTTGCAAAGCCAAGTACGGCCGTTGCGGCAATCACATAGAAGAATGTTTGATAATCAACGAATGACAGAACTGTAAGGTAAACCACAGCACCCACATTACCGTAAGCCCCTGTCATACCAGCAATTTGCCCGGTCATACGACGTTTGATTAGCGGTACGGTTGCAAATACGGCCCCTTCACCTGCTTGGACGAAGAACGAACAAGCCATGGCCGCAGCGACAGCTAACCAGATAGGCCACTCACTACCAACTTGCCCCATTAGGAAGTAACCGACCGCAAGACCGGCTGTTAAGATGAGTAGAGTTGGTTTACGACCGAACTTATCGGAAATCCAACCACCACCAGGGCGAGACATCAAGTTCATGAACGCATAGGCAGAAGCCACCATGCCTGCAACAACAGGGGATAGCTCAAAGGTTTCAGAGAAGAACAAAGGAAGCATAGACACAACCGCAAGTTCTGAGCCGAATGTAGCAAAGTAGAGGACATTCAGTACTGCAACTTGCTTGAACTTATAACGATGAATTTCTTCGACTGGTTTTTCAAACACGGTTTTATTGACTTTCCATACTTGGCTAACTTCGTATAGGTACAGTGCAGCTAACCCAGCATAAATCGCGTTGACCATTGTATCGCTAAGCATATTGATGCCCGATGGAGATAACTTCCATGCAAGCAAAGCAAGTGCGGCGTACATTGGAATCTTCATGATCAACAGGAAGAAGAAGTCACCTTTTGAAGTCACTTCCATCGCAGACAAATGCTTAGGTTTGAAATAGGTTGACCCTTTCGGAGTATCGGTAACGCTGCGGTAGAAAATCACTGAGAATGCAAGACTCATTAAGCCAGTGATGCCGACGGCGTAACGCCAACCGTCTTCCCCGCCAAATAGCACTGCAACAGTGGGTAGAGTGAATGCGGCTGCCGCAGAACCAAAGTTACCCCAGCCTCCATAAATACCTTCTGCTGTGCCGAGTTCATTGTGTGGGAACCACTCAGAAACCAATCTAATACCGATTACGAAACCAGCGCCAATGAAGCCGAGTAGAAAGCGAGCAATAGCCGCTTGCATGAAAGAGTCGGCCAGCGCAAACATAAAACATGGGATGGAACAAATCGCGAGTAGCGCTGAATAGACTAGCCTTGGGCCATATTTATCGGTGAACATGCCGATCACAACACGAGCAGGAATAGTGAGTGCGACATTTAAGATCAGCAGTGTTTTGATCTCTTCGGTTGATAATCCGAGTGATGTTTTGACCATTTGCAGTAGTGGAGCAAAGTTAAACCACACCACAAAGGTGATAAAGAATGCCATCCAACTAAGATGCAGGACTTTCATTTTACCTGTAAAAGACAGCAGCGAAAATTTTGTACTTTCCATAGTGATAATTCCTTGTACCGTTTGTAGGCTATAGAGTCAGGCGTTATGCCGCAAGTTCTGTTGGAACTTGAACTTGGATTACGCCGCCTTGTTCACGTACTGAGTACGGGGTCAGTTGGAACTCGGGCTCTTCTAAGCAAACTCCGGTTTCTAAGTTAAAGTGCTGCTTATACAAAGGGGACGCGACACAAGGTTGGCCCTCAATAGAGCCAATGATTCCTCTCGACATCACATTGGCTTTGCCAATTGGGTCGTAGTTCGACAGCGCGTAAAGCTTAGCGTTGCGCTCGCAATAAAAAATAGCGACCTGTTGCTGGGCAATTTCAGCACACACGCCCGTATTGGGGACAAGGTCTTGGGTATGACAAATAGTTAACCAATTTTCCATAATGATCTCCTAACCAGAATTTGATTGAGTTCCACAGTGAGGTGAGCGAGTAACGCAAATCTCACTGTGGTAAGGGATTAGTTGACTTCCACTACTTCAATAGCGGTTTCTGAATCTCTGAGCCCTTGTTGAGCAGGCTCTGGGAAGCGTTGTTCACGTAGCGTGACAAATTTAAGGCTGCTGTCACCGTTATCCGAGTTAACAAAGTGTTTGAAGCGCTTGAGTTTTTCTGGGCTCTCGATGGTGGTCTTCCACTCACATTGATACTTGGCAATGTTTTGAGCCATTTCACCTTCAAGTTCTTGCGCTAAACCAAGCTTGTCCTCGATAACGACTTGTTTGAGGTATTCGATACCACCCTCTAGATTTTCGAGCCAAACGGATGTGCGTTGCAGACGGTCGGCGGTGCGGATGTAGAACATCAGAATTCGGTCGACGTATTGAATCAGAGTGGGAATATCAAGGTCAGTGGCAAACAAGTCGGCGTGACGTGGGCGCATGCCACCGTTACCACACACGTACAGGTTCCAACCTTTGTCGGTTGCAATAATGCCGATGTCTTTAGATTGCGCTTCAGCACATTCGCGAGTACAGCCTGAAACAGCAAATTTGAGTTTATGAGGGGAACGGAGCCCCTTGTAGCGATTTTCGATGTCGATAGCGAAACCGACACTGTCTCCCACACCGTATCGACACCAAGTACTGCCGACACAAGATTTCACAGTACGGACAGACTTTCCGTAAGCATGGCCGGTCTCAAAACCCGCATCAACCAGCTTTTTCCAGATCAGTGGTAGTTCGTTGAGCTGCGCTCCGAAAAGATCAACTCGTTGCCCGCCAGTAATTTTGGTGTAAAGGTTAAATTCTTTAGCAACTTCGCCTAAAACGATTAATTTATCTGGGGTGATTTCTCCTCCAGCGACACGGGGAACCACAGAATAAGTCCCATCTTTTTGCATGTTACCAAGGTAGATATCATTGGTGTCTTGGAGTTCTAAATGTTGGTCTTCTAGAATGTAATCGTTCCAGTATGAGGCGAGAATGGAACCCACTGCAGGTTTGCATACACTACAGCCTAAACCTTGCCCGTGGCTTTCTAGCAACTGGTCGAAAGTACGGATTTTATTTACGCGGATAATGTCGCTCAATTCTTGACGCGAGTATGCGAAGTGTTCGCAAATATCGTTGTTAACTTCAACACCTAAGCTGCTTAATTCACTGTCTAAGACTTGCTTAGCAAGAGCACTACAGCCACCACAGCCTGTCGATGCATTGGTGCTTTCCTTTAAAGCTGACATGGTGGTGCAGCCTGCGGAAACGGCCTCTTTGATGTCACCTTTGGTCACATCAAAGCACGAACAGATGACGGCGCTATCTGGTAATGCATCGATTCCCATCGCTGAAGAATCGTCGTCGGCGACATTGGGTAGAATCAGTACCGAAGGGTTTTCCGGTAGTGGCATATCATTTTGTTTCATCTGTAGCAGCGTGCCGTATGCATCGGCATCACCGACCAGAACCGCCCCAACGATTTTTTGTTTGTCTGCTGAGACAATCAAACGTTTATAGACTTGTTCTATTTCGTCGTTATAGGTGTAAGACAGTGCGCCTTCTGTTTGATCATGCACTTCACCAATACTGGCTACATCAACACCTAACAGCTTCAATTTAGTGCTCATGTCAGCACCGGTAAACTCAGTGCTGATCTCATCGCTAGCAAGAATATGCTCAGCCGCTACTTTGGCCATTTGGTAGCCTGGTGCGACGAGGCCAAAAATCTTATTGTCCCATAAAGCACATTCACCGATAGCGTACACATCTTGGTGGTTTGTCTGGCAGCGGTTATTAATCACAATGCCGCCGCGTTCTCCAATCTCAATATCGCTGCTGCGCGCCAGTTCATCTTGCGGGCGGATACCAGCAGAAAAAACAATCATGTCTGTTTCTAGGTGACTGCCATCAGCGAAGTTCATTCGGTAGCGCGAGCTTTCCCCAGCAATGATCTCTGTGGTGGCTTTTTCGGTGTGTACCGAAACACCCAAGGCCTCTATTTTGCGTTTAAGTAGAGTGCCGCCACCTTGATCAAGCTGCACTGCCATTAATCGGGGAGCAAACTCCACAACGTGAGTGTCCATGCCGAGGTTTTTTACTGCATTGGCTGCTTCAAGCCCTAGCAAGCCGCCGCCGATAACCACGCCACTTTGGCTTTGCTTACTCGACTGCTCAATCGCATCGAGATCTTCAATAGTGCGGTAGACGTGGCAGTGCTCTTGGTCATTGCCCGGGATTGGAGGCACAAAAGGGAAAGAGCCTGTTGCGAGGACTAATTTGTCGTACTGTTCTGTACGTCCATTTTCAGTGACAACTTGCTGTTTGTTGGTATCAATCTGCGTCACTTTTTCATTGACCACGAATTTGATGCCATTCTCTTCGTAGTAGAGCTCATCGGTCAGCGATAAGTCTTCAATTGTTTTGCCTTCAAAGTAAGAGGTGAGTTGAACGCGATCGTAGGCAAGCCTTGGTTCTTCTGAAAAGGTAATGACTTCAATATCATCGCGGTTAGCTTGAATAATAGACTCAATAAACTTGTGTCCGACCATGCCGTTACCAACGACTACAATCCTTTGTGCTGTTTTCATGTCTGCTTCCTTAAAATTACTTATTATTCGAATAATCTTCTGCGCACGCCTGTTTGCGTGTTGCTCTATGCGGTTTTTGCCAACACTGTGCTTGATGGTGTATCTGGTTGAATTTTGGAGTTGAGCTGGTGGAGCCATTGCATCTGTTCAGCCACGCTGACGACTTGGCCAATCACGATCAGAGCGGGAGATTGCACATCGTGCTGATGTTTGAGCTCACTCAATTGGTCTAGAGTGCCGAGGATGTTGCGTTGATCCGACGAGCAACCATTCTCGACTAGCGCTACGGGCGTGTCGGCTGACATACCGTGCTCAATCAATTTTTGACGGATAAGCTCGGTTTTGCTTAGCCCCATATAAACCACAATGGTTTGATTTAATTGCGCGAGTGCTTGCCACTGGACATCGAGCTTCTTATCCGCATGCGCAGTGATGAAGGTACAACCTTGAGTAAGCCCTCGATGCGTTAAAGGAATTTCGGCATAGGTGGTACAGCCTGATGCGGCGGTAATGCCGGGTATGGTGGAAACTTGAATGCCTTTCTGGCTGAGTAGTAACATTTCCTCACCACCACGACCAAATACAAATGCATCCCCACCTTTGACACGACATACGTTTTTACCGGAAAGGGTCAGCTCAACCATAAGTTGGTTAATCTCGTCTTGGGTTTTGCTGTGACATCCTTTTGTTTTCCCTACATATAACGTTTCTGCAGTGGATGGGAAAAGATCGCGTATCGGTTGGCTAACGAGGTTGTCGTAGACAATGACCTCAGCAGACTCTATTGCTCGCAATGCTTTGATGGTTAGCAGTTCTGGGTCGCCGGGACCTGCGCCAACTAGCGTGACTGTGCCGATTTCTTTATTCAGACTTTTCATTGCGTTACTCCTTTAACAGCAATACGTCGTAAACGTGTTGTTTTACCAATCAGCAAGGAGAGTGCCATTTGCAGTTCTATGGAGATGTTTAATTTATATTGTCGTTAATAAACAATGGCTTGTGCTTTTGTTTTTGCTTTGATTAACGTGGGGTTAGGATGTTCGATAAAGCAAAATGTGAGAAAAATGAGCCTTATTGGTGCATTTGAGCGATAACATGGTGCAAATAGAATTTTATTCCCTCTATATATAGTAAGATCATATATACCACTAAAGTAGTATTCGTGATTAAGTTTATGATAAATAAGAATTAAAAATTCGATTATTAATGAAATATGCATAATTTTGGAATTGGCGTATAAGTTGCTACTTAAAGGGAGTTGAAAATAAACAGCAGCAGGTGGGAAAGGATGACACAAGTAAATGATGGATGGATTAAAACAACCTGTGCGTATTGTGGAGTAGGGTGCGGTGTGGAAGCGCGTCCGTTGTCCAGCGGCAAGTTGGAAGTAAGAGGTGACAAGTCACATCCCTCGAATTACGGAAAGCTGTGTACCAAAGGCATAGCGTTGGGAGATACCGTGATTCATGATGGTCGACTGCTCCATCCAACACTCAAAATGGGCTCTCGGACTGAAGCGCTATCTTGGGATAGTGCCACCCAATTGGTTGCCGATAAGTTTACCCAAGCTATCGAACAGTACGGTAGAGATTCGGTGGCATTTTACGTATCTGGTCAACTGCTTACTGAAGACTATTACGTGGCGAATAAGCTAATGAAAGGCTTTATGGGGAGCGCGAATATCGACAGCAACTCGCGTTTGTGTATGGCATCATCAGTGGTTGGACATAAGCGAGCATTTGGCAGTGATACCGTGCCAGTGTGTTATTCCGATTTGGAACAGGCGGAGCTCGTTGTCCTTGTGGGTTCAAACTTAGCTTGGTGTCATCCTGTGCTTTTTCAGCGGTTGCGGGCGGCCAAGCAAGATAATCCAAACTTGAAAGTTGTGGTAGTGGACCCTCGAAAAACGGAAACATGTAGCATTGCTGACATGCACCTTTCTATTGCATCTGGTGGAGACGTGGCATTGTTCAATGGTTTACTTAGCTACCTTGAAGAGAACCAAGCACTCGATACAGATTTCATTGCTGCGCACACTAATGGGTTTAATGAAACGCTCAAAGTCGCCAAGCCTGAAGCAAGCATAGAGCAAAAAACTGGCTTATCGCGCTGTCAGCTCGACGATTTCTATCAGCTATTTAGCCAAACCGAAAAAGTGGTCACCGTGTATTCTCAGGGCGTCAACCAATCAAGCCAAGGGTCGGACAAGGTCAACAGCATTCTTAATTGTCATTTAGCCACGGGGAAAATTGGTAAGGTTGGGAGTGGGCCATTTTCAGTGACTGGCCAACCTAATGCGATGGGCGGCAGGGAAACCGGCGCACTGGCGAACACGCTGACGGCCCATATGGAGTTTGACAATGTCGAGCATCATCAATTGGTGAGTCACTTTTGGCAGACAGATTGCCTAGCGCGGCAGCCAGGGCTCAAAGCGATTGATATGTTTGATGCGATGGCAGAAGGGAAGATTAAGGCCGTTTGGATCATGGCAACCAACCCTATGGTCAGCTTACCGGACAGCAAGAAAATCAAGGCCGCACTAGATGCTTGCCCATTTGTTGTGGTGTCTGATTGCATCGCAGATACAGAAACTAGCCGAATGGCAGACCTGGTTTTGCCTGCACAAGGCTGGAGTGAAAAATCAGGAACGGTGACCAACTCTGAAAGACGAATCTCGCGACAGCGACGTGTGTTACCCAGCCCCGGACAAGCAAAAGCAGACTGGTGGGTTATCAGCCAAGTAGCGCAGAAAATGGGTTTTGGTCACGCGTTTGATTATATACATGAAGGAGAGATATTTTCTGAATACGCTCGGTTGACCACGATAGGTAACGCTCACGGTGAACGTGACTTGAACTTGATTGGTCTGACGCAATTAGACGACAGAGGATACAGTGAGCTCACACCTCAACAGTGGCCGGTACAGAGTATGCAGAGCCAGCCTGTAGAACAAAGGTTTTTCTCGGATGGTCGGTTTTTCACTCCAGATGGCAAAGCGCGTTTTGTGGCAGTGAAGCATAACGATCCCCGCAGCCAGTGCAAGAGCGCAGTGCCATTATTGCTTAATAGCGGGCGCACTCGAGACCATTGGCATACGATGACCCGCACGGGCCTATCGGCTCAGTTAGGCAGCCATGCACCTGAACCTTATGTTACTGTCCACCCTGCCACAGCAGAGCGATATCGGATACAGCCTGATGATGTGGTCGCTATCTGTAACTCACAAGGAGAAGTCCTCGCCCGATGTCGAATAAGCGACGAAGTGTCACCGCAGCAGGTGTTTATGCCAATTCACTGGAATAGCGTGACAGCAAAAAACAGCAAACCTTGCTCGTTGATTATACCCAATACAGATATTGCGTCTGGGCAGCCTGAGTTCAAGCACACCCCAGTTAATATACGTCCGATACGATTTAACAGCTCAGGTTTAGTGGTTTCCAAACAAGTACTGGAGTGTTCTGCGTATGAATATTGGGTTAGGCAGAAAGTGGAAGGTGGGTACTTGTATCGTATTGAATCGATGCTTACTCAGTCAGAGCTGAGCCTTTCTTTGCAGGCGCTAGTTGATCGCACTAGCGCAACGCGGTTAAGCGTACTGTCTCAATCTGGAGGGGCGGCTGATACGATGACGGCCTATGCAGGTGAGGCTTTGTTTGCAGTGGTGTCGACATGTCAGAGCCATAATAAACTCGATGAAGAGGTATTGATTGAAGCGTTTCATTCGCCAGAATCCCATCTGCTGGAAAGTGCCGTGATATCGGCCTAGCAATATTCTATTCGCAACAAAGAAAAGGCCAAGCAGTTGCTTGGCCTTTAAGTGCTTGTCGAGGGCGATTAGTCGTAAGTTGCTTCGCGCTTCTCTGCGGCTTTTTCCCACTCTGGAACAACCGTTTTCAAGAAATCTTGTTTCTCGCTATTCATGGTATCCATGTCCATACCAAGAGCTTGTTGTGCTTTTAGCTTGGTTGAAATATCCGGGATCTCAACAGGTTCTGTAATGCCTTTTTTGGCTAATAAGCGAACCAGTTTAGTTCGAGCATCTGCCGCGCGGTCAACCGCAGTACCCAGTACTTCTAACGCGACTTCTGGTGCATGCATATGTACGCCGTGAGATGCGATTGCATAGTCCCAACGCCACTGCGCATGACGAATGTCTTGTAAGATTGGCTTCATTTCTGCTTCGGTTGCGCCAGCATCCCAAGCCGCTCCAGCCTCAAAGTGAGCAGCTACGATTTGCTTCTCTGCAGTGAGCTTCATGTTAAGTACTTGAGCTTTACGGCTAGAAACAATTTCACGAAGTTGGTCTTTTGACTGAGTATGGCAGTTTGCACAAGTGTCTTCGAAGCGGTCGAATGGGTTGCCCACTTTGTGGTCTGTATAAACGGTACCGTCTTCTTTGGTGACTTTTGGCATATGACAGTCAACACAAGCCACTTTGTTTTTGCCGTGGATACCATCACGCCATGTTTCGTAACCCGGGTGCTGTGCTTTCAACATTGGTGCTTTGGATACTTTGTGTGTCCAGTCTTTGAAGTTGATGGCATCGTAGTACTCTTCCATCTCGCCAACTGTGGTGCCGCGATCCCAAGGGAATTTCACGGACTTGTTAGGGCCTGTGAAGTAGTACTCAACGTGGCACTGACCGCATACAGAAGCTTGCTGATCTAGACGAGACTGCTTTTCAAATGGTTTATCGATCGCTTCAAAGGCACGCTCAACGTAAGGTTTGGCAAGCGCAAGAGCGGGTTCACCTTTTTTGAAGCCTTCACTTCTGGTGTCATGACAATCAGCACAGCCGATAGGGTTAGCAATTTCTTCGCCTAAGCGTGCCCATTTACCTTCAAAATAGCCATCCTCGCCACGTTCATCGATCACACGACCAACGTCTGGGCTCTTACAGCTCCAGCATGCCATAGGCATTGGACCTGAGTTAGCATCTTTGGGTGCGCCTGTACGGAGAGTCTGGCGTACGTCATCAACGGCATAGAAGTGGCCACGTGCCTTGTTATAGTCTTTAGCGAATCCATAGCCAGCCCAGAGAATCACCATATTTGGGTCTTCTGCTAACGCATCTTCTATGTGTTCGCTTTCCGACGTGGCTTTCCACGATTCATATTGGTCTGGGTGGTTCTGTTCATACGCGTCGTTTCTAGAATCGATGCGTTCGGTAGGTTCAGATGCAGCAAAGCTGGCGACGCTGAATATTGAGCTGGTCGCTAACAATAATGCTGCAGCGGAATTTGGTATCCAGTGCAATTTCTTCACAGTGTTGTCTCCATAATTCTGTTGTTATAAACAGCGTTGTGAACTGGCTATACCAATAATAAGAATTAGAGAACTGAAACAAATTGTAATAAAAAGACACTTTTTAAATAACCTTGTAATAGTTATTCATTGTCTTAGATCAATTTGGCCTAGTGATCTATCTCAAATTTAAGTGTATCTACCCCTTAAGGGTTATTTGTGTGCAGGTTTATTTTTAATGAAAACCATTCTCATCAATAACTTAGCAACTATTCACCTATAAGATACAAGGTGATTTAGCTCACTAATTGCTCGATAAAATCTACCCCTAAATAGGCAGATGAGTAATATATAAATATAGCGTTGTGGCTTATCCAAAAATAAGAATTGATCTCATTTGGGGTTTTATTTACTCGACCCCAGAGGAAGTTAATTTTGATCAGTAACTAATCATTTCTATGAGATGTTTTAGCGCTGGTATAAGGAAAGGATAAAATGGGCAATATAAAGTTGGCCATGGTCATAATGCTAAAGTCTATTCTAGCATTCTGCCTTTATGGTTATTCTCTTCATGCCGTTGCCGATACTTCAACCTTGCAGTCTGAAGGCCAATCAGATCGTCATGAAGTCACGCTTATCCGTGACAAGGATTACAAATGTATTCAGTGTCATAAGGATTCTAAAGAAACCCTCCAAGGTTCTCATGGTGAGGAAGCACATAAGATTTTGGGGCGGGAAGTCAATTGTACTGAATGTCATAACTCTATAGGACCTGATCACCGTGAAGGTGCACCGGTTGTGACCAAGTATTCTTCAGCGCAGTCGAAACCCGGCACCGAAAAAGTGTTCATGGATCCTGAGGCGATATTGAAAGCTAACAGTCAGTGTACCGATTGTCATCAGCCAAAATACTTGCAAGAAGACAGCTGGACCCACGATGTGCATGCCAAGAACTTAACTTGTTCAAACTGCCACGATGTTCATGCGAAAAAAGCCAAAGTGTTGGGCTTTGAGCGCAAAGAAACCATTAAGTTGTGTGTGGACTGCCACTCTGATTTTAACCAAAAAGAAGAGGAGAGGTGATATGAGTTGTTCAAGACGTAACTTTTTAACGGGCGCAGGCGCAGTCATCTTTACTACTGGAGTCGCTGGTACAGCGGTGCTGAACAGCCGGAAAACACTGGCAAATGTTGAACAAGATGGCAATAAGCTATACGGAATGATCCATGATGAAACCGCGTGTATTGGTTGTACTGCTTGTACCGATGCATGTCGCGACGTCAATAAGGTACCAGAAGGCGTATCGCGTTTAGAGATCATTCGCAGCGAACCTATGGGTGAGCATCCAGATGTTGAATACCGTTTTACGCGAAAATCTTGTCAACACTGTGAGAATGCACCTTGTGTGATGGTATGCCCTACCGGTGCGGCCTATAAAGACGAAAAAACAGGCATCGTTGATGTTCATAAGGATAAATGTGTTGGCTGTGGTTACTGCCTAGCAGCGTGTCCTTATCAAGTTCGTTTCTTTAATCCAGCTGATGGTTCAGCAGATAAATGTAACTTCTGCCGAGATACCAATTTAGCTCAGGGCAAACTGCCAGCTTGTGTTGAATCGTGTCCTACTAAAGCCTTGGTATTTGGCGATCTTAACGACCCGAGCAGCGAGATCAACGCAGTGCTTAATAACCAGGTGGTTTATAGAGATAAGGTTCACCTAGGAACTAAGCCGAAGCTGTACAAGATTCCTAAACAGAAAGGGGAGGTTTAGCCATGAACGGAGTAGAAAGTGCATTCCAGTTTGACTCTTTAGTTTGGGATTGGATTATTGCGATTTATCTGTTTTTAGCAGGTATGTCTGCGGGTGCGGTGATGATATCTATTTACCTGAAGAGAAAGGTAATAGAAGGAGACCCTGCACAAAATGGCATCTTGAAAGCGACGGCTTGGTTAGCACCATTCGGGATTATTTCCGGTTTGACCATCTTGATCTTTCACCTGACTAAGCCGCTATCGTTTTGGAAGATTATGATCTATTTCAACGTCACGTCCGTGATGTCGATGGGGGTCGTGCTGTTCCAAGTCTACATGGCAGTGTTGTTCGTTTGGATTGGCATCATCTTTAGAAAACAGATCGTTGCATTCCTTCAGGGCAAGTTTGCATTTGTGGACACCTTGCTTGAAAAGTTCGGACAGTTCGAAAACGCGATTGAAGTGTTTCTCGGCGTACTGGCGATCCTACTCGCAGCGTACACTGGGTTCTTATTGTCTGCTCTACAAACCTACCCAATGCTGAATAATCCAGTATTGCCAATCCTGTTCTTGTTCTCGAGCCTATCGTCTGGAGCAGCAGCATGTCTCATGTTCGGCATTCTAGTTTTCAAAGAGCCGGTATCAAGTGCAAGTGTTAAATGGGTGCATGGCTTTGAACGCCCAGTGGTGCTATTTGAGTTATTTGTATTGGTGACATTTTTTACAGGGCTCATCTTCTCGGGCGGACAAAGTGAAGTGGCTGCTTGGAATGCGATCGGTGGAGGTTTTTGGTCGAATTGGTTCTGGATTGGCGTGGTAGGCATAGGTATGTTGTTACCACTCACACTGAATGCAGTTTCACCAAAAGAAGTCCAGCATAACAATGGCTTCATTTTGGTCGTGACGACCTTGAGTCTGGTTGGGGTGCTAATGCTTAGAACCTTCATTCTTTACGCCGGACAAATGACAGTTGTTTAGCCTATGTTAGCAGGAGAGTTAGGCTTAGTAGCCCTGATTGCGGTTGTCGTATTGAGCACCATGGCAAGTGCTCAATACGTTTTACCACGTTGGGCATCTGAACGCTTTGTTCAAACAGGCAAAGATGGTCAATCTAGTGCGAATAGCAAACACTACTTGCTGCCTGTTACTCGAGTGAATGGTTTACTCTCATTGCTGAGTTTAGGTTTACTCGCGACCGCCTTCCTGACCGACCAATTCCAATTGCTGTATGTGGCTGAGCACTCTAACTCTCAACTACCGGTATTTTTTAAATTTGCCGCGGTATGGGGTGGGCATCAAGGCTCCATGCTGTTTTGGGTTATGACTCTATCTGGATGGGCGGCACTGTATTCATTGAGTCGACGTTGTCCATCACAATATAAAGCAGACGTTTTGTGGGTGATGAACTTACTGGTCGCTGCTTTTGCTTGGTTTACATTGCTGGCGTCTAATCCATTTGAGTTTAGCCCTCAGTTTATGGCGGAAGGGCGTGATTTGAATCCAATGTTGCAGGACGTTGGCCTTATCTTCCATCCCCCTTTGCTTTATTTAGGCTATATCGGTTACTCCATGGTGTTTGCGTTCGCTTGTGCGGCACTGATGCAGGAAAAAGTCACTCTCGATTGGTTACCACTTTGCCGTCAGTGGGCATTGGTGGCGTGGGTCTTTCTTACTGGCGGAATCGTATTAGGCTCTTGGTGGGCATACTATGAACTAGGCTGGGGGGGCTGGTGGTTCTGGGACCCGGTAGAAAATGCCTCGTTATTGCCATGGTTAACTGGTACAGCGTTACTTCATGCATTGCTTGCTGCTCAGCGCCAAAAAATGTTGCTGACATGGGTAATGAGCCTCGCTTTTATCACATTCAGTCTAAGCATTTTGGGCACCTTTATCGTGCGTTCTGGGGTGCTGACGTCTGTCCACGCGTTTGCCGTCGATCCGGGCAAAGGTATTTCACTACTGTTGATTTTAGTTGTGATGTTGATTGGCTCATTTGGCTTATTGATTTTTAGGGGAGATAAACTCACCTCCGAGCCGTTGGTGTCAGTGTTCAGTCGCAGTTATCTCGTGTTAGTCGCAATCGGACTGCTTTTGATTGCAACGTTTACGGTGTTTCTCGGCACATTTTATCCCATGGTTTATGAGCTTCTTGGCTTGGGAAGCATCTCGGTTGGGGCACCTTATTTCAATACACTTATCACGCCGTTGTCATTATTGGCTTTAGTTGGAATGGGAGCTGGAAGCTTAGTTAAGTGGCGCAAAGGAGGTTATTGTCGCTGGCAGCAAGTCGTTTGGTTAGGGTTAGTCGCAATTGTCTCTGGGTTATTGGGGTACTTATTTCAGCTTAAGGTGTTCAACTTAGAGATGACCCCAGCTTCCGTTGAGCGAGTTGAACTGTTTGATACGCTGGTTTGTGCGGTGTGGATATTGGCATCTTGGGTGGTGGTCACTCACCTTTGGGCTGGGTTTAAGGCCAACGACAGAAAAAAACTGATTGGAGTGACTTTGGCACATGTGGGAGTAGCAATTGCCTGCGTTGGTGCTGCGATGAACGCGGAACATTCTTACGAAGTAAACCGAAAGCTTGCTCCTAATAAGACCTTTGAGTTCGTTGACTGGCAGGTGCACTATCAAGAAACCCAATGGCGGATTGGCCCGAATTATACCGCAGAAAGGGCGTCGATTTATTTTGATCAGCAAGGCAGTGAGAGCTTTTCGCTTTTTCCTGAGAGGCGTCATTATCCAGTTAGGGTGATGAACATGAGTGAACCTGCGATTAAGATTTTCTGGCATGGAGATTACTACGTTACCCTAGGTGAAAAAGTGGACAGCCAATCCTATGCAGTGAAGGTTCAGTACAAAGCTGCAATTCGCTGGGTTTGGTTTGGCGCTTTATTAGGTATGCTCGGGGGAATGTCGGTTGTTATACTGCGGCTAAAACAAGAGAGTGGTGTTTATGAGCAAGTCGAAAGCACGTAGCTTTTGGATATTGGTCGCAGTGACACTTAGCTTCGCTGCGATAGTCATGGTTGGACTCGTTTCTCAGCAGCAAACTAAAGTCCATGCGAGTACGGTCGCGAGTTTTCCAAGTTTTACGTCAACGAGTTTGTTAAACAGCAACCGTACTTTAGATGAAAGCACGGTCGTTGGTCATGGCTATCAATTGGTTAATGTGTGGGCATCGTGGTGCGGCATATGTAAGAGTGAGCACCAGTACTTACTCGACTTACAAGCTAAAGGGGTTCCTATTGTAGGCCTGAATTACCGCGATTCAGAGCATGCGGCAAATCGTTACTTAACTCAGGCGGAGAACCCATTCCGAGAAGTTATTTTCGATCCCAAAGGGCTATTAGCAATAGACTTGGGAGTGGTTGGTACACCAGAGACCTATCTGGTCGATAATGAAGGAAATATCGTGTTAAAGCATAGCGGACGGCTGACTGACAAAGTTTGGCAGCGATATTTTTCCTCTTACTTTGTCAGGCTATAAAGTGGCTAGGAATTGTTATGATCCAATCGGTTAAATTACTGTGCGTTATAGTGGCGATGATGGTGTCATGTACGGTGGTTGCCAGTGAGCCGGACTTGTTTGCGCCAGCGAGCAAAGAAGTGACTCAACAAGTGGAGCTATTCGAGTTTGATACGTCTCAACTACAAAAACGAGCGATTGAGCTAGCGAAAACTCTACGTTGCCCGCAGTGTCAAAACCAGAATTTAGTTGAATCAAATTCACCGATAGCCAAAGATCTGCGTTTGATTGTATTTAACAAAGTGAATGAGGGCGAAACGGATCAGCAAGTCATTGACTACATGACAGCGAGGTATGGCGAGTTTGTCCTGTATAAACCGACTTTCTCTGCGCAAAATGCTTTGTTATGGGGGCTACCTATGCTTGCTTTGTTGGCTTTCTTTTTCCTTTCTTGGCGTGAGATCAACTCGCGACGTGCCTAGGTACATGTATTACCTTGTTTGCGAACCATGCAATTCTCGCTGAATAAGCTTCTGAGGTTATTTGGGTATACATCGCTAATTTGATTGCGTTACAGTGTCGACAAGATATTGAATCAAAATAGTGAGCGACTGTGCGGTACGCCATCGAACAATACGATAAACACGGTTTTCTGAAAGCACCTAAATGGTTGTGGTTAGGTTGGATTTTTTTAGCCAAAGCTTGGGTTGTGTTCGTTGTTGCAGGGGCCAGCCGAGACAGTGGCTCTAAAATCCTTTCTATTGTTTATCCTGATCATACTATGCTGTATTTGGGCCTTGCGATGGGCTTACCAAGTATGGTGCTAATGTGGCTTTTCAGTTTGAGAAATCCGGATCGAGCGTGGCTCAATAGAGTCGTGAGTTGGGGCGGGGGGATAACTTTAGCTACCTCAATCGCACAGTTGATACAAACTTTGTATCATGTCTATTTAGATAACGGTGCTTTCAGCTGGGCTAATGGTGCTACCATGTTATTGCTAATGTGGTTTGTGCTCTACTTGACGAAAAGTCGTAGTGTAAGTGACTGCTTACAAACGCCTCCAGACGTTTAAAGAAAAGTTGTCGCTGGGCATGCCCTAATGATCGCAATCAATATCCATCAATAAAAAAGTATTACACTGAGCAAAAATAAAAGTGAGGAATCATCCTATGTCTCAACCTCAGAGCGCTATCCTGCCAGAAGCAGGTCCGTTTGCCCAATATACATTGCTTAAAGTGAGCCAAAATGCGCCACAGGTACTTGAACAGCTTCAATTATTGCCTGCTTTGGTCGAAGAACTAAACCAAACCCAGCCGGGTGCTGAGCTTACGTTATCGGTCGCATTTACTAAAGCATTTTGGCAGCAGCTTGATGTGGCTATGCCTAGTGAGCTGATTGATTTCCCTGTATTGGGAGAAGGTGAGGTTGTAGCGCCAAGTAGCGATGTCGATGTACTGATTCACTGTCACTCTAACCGACATGACTTGCACTTCTACCTACTGCGTAAGTTCTTCGCGCAAGTCGCGGAAGACGTAGCCGTCGTGGATGAGACATACGGCTACCGTTATTTAGATTCTCGTGACATGACTGACTTCGTCGATGGTACAGAAAACCCGAAAGATGCTCAGCGTCGTGAAGTGGCTCTTGTCGCAGATGGAGAGTTTGCTGGTGGCAGTTATGTCATGGTTCAGCGCTTTATCCATAACTTACCTTCTTGGAATCGTTTGAATGTTTCTGCTCAAGAGAAAGTGATTGGCCGTACCAAGCCAGATTCCATTGAACTGGAAAATGTACCAGCAGCTTCGCATGTTGGGCGAGTTGATATCAAAGAAGAAGGAAAAGGGCTTAAAATTGTCCGCCATAGCTTGCCATACGGCAGTGTAAGTGGTGAACATGGCTTATTGTTCATTGCTTACTGCAATACTTTGCACAATTTCAAAGCGATGCTCGAAAGCATGTACGGCGTAACCGATGGTAAAACTGATCAGCTTTTACGTTTCACTAAAGCGGTAACTGGGGCCTATTTCTTTGCTCCATCCGCTGACATGCTTGCGCAGCTTAAACTGAAGTAACCCTTTATCTCTATTAAATAAAAACCGAGCTCAATGAGCTCGGTTTTTTTGTTAAAGAAACTGAAGAGGTGACCGATATAAACTTGAACAGCTAACTTTCGGAGTAAGTAAGTCACTATGGCTATTACGGTTAATACTAATGTTTCCGCACTGACAGCGCAGCGCCACTTGGGCAATGCGACTGAAATGCTGAACCAATCTTTGGAGCGCCTTGCTTCAGGGAGCCGTATTAATAGCGCGAAAGATGATGCCGCGGGATTGCAAATATCTAATCGACTAGAGTCGCAAATGCGTGGTTTAGATGTCGCGGTTCGAAATGCGAACGATGGCATATCAATCATGCAGACCGCTGAAGGTGCAATGCAAGAAAGTACCAACTTGTTGCAACGCATGCGCGACTTGTCGTTACAATCGGCGAATGGCTCCAATAGTAAAGCGGAAAGAGTCGCATTACAGGAAGAAATGGCGGCTTTGAACGATGAATTGAATAGGATTGCTGAAACTACATCTTTTGGTGGTCGCAAACTACTCAACGGGACGTTTGGTCAGTCGTCGTTTCAAATCGGTGCGAGCTCTGGTGAAGCAGTCTCCGTGACGCTGAAAAGCATGCGTTCTGACGGTATCGATATGGGCGGTTTTTCTTATATCGCAGCCGCTAAAGCGGATTCAAGTTGGCAAGTGGGCCAAGGCAATCAGCAATTGAATATGCAATATGTCGATTCCAATGGCCAACAACAAACGATTAATATAGAAGCGAAAGTTGGTGATGATATCGAGCAACTTGCTACTTATATTAATGGCCAAACGGATAAAGTGTCAGCGTCGGTTAATGAAGACGGTCAGCTGCAGATATTCATGGCAGGCAAAGAAGCATCGGGTACGATCTCATTCTCCGGTAGTCTCGCTAATGAACTACAAATGGTGACTGCGGGCTATGAAGCTGTGGATGATTTAGATATTACCAGCGTGGGCGGCGCGCAGCGATCTGTAGCAGTTTTAGATGCCGCTATGCAATATGTTGATAGTCATCGCGCTGATCTGGGGGCGCTGCAAAATCGATTTGATCATGCCATCAACAACCTTGATAACGTGCATGAAAATTTAGCTGCTTCCAACAGTCGCATTAAAGATACCGACTATGCGAAAGAAACCACTCAGATGGTAAAACAGCAGATCTTGCAACAAGTTAGCACTTCTATTCTTGCTCAAGCGAAGCAGCAGCCAAATCTGGCACTGACACTTCTCGCTTAATTTATCTAGAACCATATGCAACCTAGCTTTTAGCGGGTTACCCATTCGGCCGCGATTTTAAAATCTTTAGCAAAAAAATACATTTATTGCGGCTTTTGTGTGCTTTAGGTTGTTTTTTAATCGAAATGCATTTTTTTAATAAAAAACTTAAAAAAATGCTCAAGGTTTTGAAAATCGAGCCGTTAATAAAAGTAACTTAAAGAGAACAACTTGGTTTTCCGAGACGTCGGAAACCGGATACATCGGAAAATCAATTGGAGTAACAATTATGGCAATTAATGTAAATACTAACGTATCAGCGATGACAGCACAGCGTTACCTAAACAGCGCAAACAATGCACAGCAAACATCAATGGAACGTCTATCTTCAGGTTTTAAAATCAACAGTGCGAAAGATGATGCTGCTGGTCTTCAAATCTCGAACCGATTACAGGCTCAAAGCCGTGGTCTAGATGTAGCTGTACGTAACGCTAACGATGGTATTTCAATTGCGCAAACGGCTGAAGGTGCGATGAATGAAACCACTAACATCCTTCAACGTATGCGTGACTTGTCTCTACAATCTGCTAATGGTTCGAACTCCAAATCAGAGCGTGTTGCTATACAAGAAGAAGTAACAGCGCTAAACAACGAGCTAAACCGTATCGCTGAAACAACTTCTTTTGGTGGTAATAAACTGCTTAACGGTACTTTCGGTACCAAATCAATGCAGATTGGTGCAGATAACGGTGAAGCTGTCATGCTCACGCTGAGCAGCATGCGTAGTGACGATGCACAAATGGGTGGTCAGAGTTACCAGGCGGCAAACGCGAAAGATAAAGATTGGGGGGTGTCTGCAACGGCTAAAGATTTAACTATCTCCCTAACGACAACAGATGGTGAAGCGAAAACAATCAATATTAACGCGAAAGAAGGTGACGATATTGAGCAACTTGCAACTTACATCAACGGTCAAACAGATTTGGTTAAGACTTCCGTCAATGAAGATGGTCAACTGCAAGTATTTGCTGGTTCGAATAAAGTTGATGGCGCAGTATCATTCGGTGGTGGTCTAGCAGGCGAGTTAGGTATGGGACCTGCAAAGAATGTGACTGTTGACACGATTGATGTAACCAGTGTGGGCGGTGCTCAAGAGTCTGTTGCAATCATCGACAACGCTCTAAAATCTGTTGATAGTCACCGTGCTGAACTAGGTGCGTTCCAGAACCGATTCGAGCACGCAATTAGCAACTTAGACAACATCAACGAAAACGTGAATGCGTCTAAGAGCCGAATCAAAGATACCGACTTTGCGAAAGAAACAACTGCATTGACCAAGTCTCAAATTCTATCTCAAGCATCGAGTTCTATTCTTGCTCAAGCTAAGCAAGCACCAAACTCAGCGCTTAGCCTACTAGGCTAATTTCTACAAGCTAAATAAAAAATCCGGCTTTGGCTGGATTTTTTATTGCGCAGGATAAATCGCCGATGCGTTAAATATTTGTTTGATTTAAAAGGGTTTTTGTTAATTTCCGAGCCGGCTGGACTACAGGCTTCGGAAAATTAATTAAAAAAAAATCATTTTTTCCTAAAGCTTATTTTCTACTCGCCGTTAAAGGATTGAGAGAAATGAGATGTGCTTATGTGAGGTGAGAGACACGGCGGCACATCAACCCAATGCCTAAGGAGATCAAATATGGCAATTAACGTAAACACGAACGTGTCGGCGATGACCGCACAGCGTTACCTAAACAGTGCCGCTGATGGTGCTCAAAAGTCGATGGAACGCCTATCATCGGGTTACAAAATTAACAGTGCTCGCGATGATGCGGCAGGTCTACAAATTTCTAACCGTTTGACATCTCAAAGCCGTGGTTTAGACGTGGCGGTGAGGAATGCAAACGATGGTATCTCGATCGCGCAAACTGCTGAAGGTGCGATGGACGAGACAACCAATATCCTCCAACGTATGCGAGATCTATCGCTACAATCCTCAAATGGTTCAAACTCGCGTTCTGAACGTGTTGCGATTCAAGAAGAAGTATCAGCTCTAAATGATGAGCTAAACCGTATTGCAGAAACTACCTCGTTCGGTGGTAATAAACTCCTTAATGGTCAGTTTGGCGACCAGTCATTCCAAATTGGTGCGGGCTCTGGTGAGGCGGTAATGCTGAGTATGGGAAATATGCGTTCGGACACCGAAGCTATGGGTGGTAAAGCGTATGTTGCTCAACAAGGCAAAAGCGCTGACTGGACTGTTACTACAGCAACCGATTTGACTCTGAACTATACTGATAAGCATGGAGAAGCAAAAGCGTTAACCATTAATGCTAAGGCTGGCGATGATATCGAACAGCTCGCGACTTACATCAATGGTCAAAGTGAAGATGTGAAAGCCTCTGTTGGCGAAGAAGGTAAGCTTCAGTTATTCGCTTCAACTCAAAAAGTTGATGGCGAAGTGACTATTGGTGGTGGGCTTGGTGGCGAAATTGGTTTCGGTGCGGCTCAGGATATCACTGTTGCAGATGTTGATGTTTCAACGGTTGCAGGTTCGCAAATGGCGGTTTCTGTTATTGATGGTGCTTTGAAGTCGGTTGATAGTCAACGTGCATCTCTAGGTGCTTTCCAAAACCGTTTTGGTCATGCGATCAATAACCTAGAGAACATCAACGAGAACGTAAATGCATCACGTAGCCGTATCGAAGATACTGACTACGCGAAAGAAACGACGCAGATGACGAAGTCTCAGATTTTGCAACAAGCGAGTACTTCTATCTTGGCGCAAGCGAAGCAATCACCGTCAGCGGCTCTTAGCCTATTAGGTTAATCGATAAGTTTCGTCAGGAGCTTATTGGGCAGTGTAATCAATAGATTACCGACCTATAAGGTGGAAGGGAGATTGTTATGGATATACCGTCCAATACATCGAACATCCAGCTTTATGGCTCACAAGGTGGCATTAAACTTGCTTCAGAATACAACGGTGCACCTAGCGTTGCCTCCCAGAAAGGGAGTAACAAAGCGGCCGAAGTAAATCAGAAGTCCGTTCAATCCGCAGAATTAGCCGCTGAAATGCTGGCACAGCGAGAGAAGCTTAATCAAGCTGAACGGGAAAAGGTTGTTGAACAAATGAATGAATTTGTTTCTTCCTTAAACACTGGTTTATCTTTTCGGGTTGATGAACAATCCGGAAGAGATGTGGTGACAATCTATGAGGCTAGTACTGGCGATATTATTCGTCAGATACCAGACGAGGAGATGTTGGAGGTGTTCAGGCGCCTTAGAGATCAAGCGGCCCGTTATTCAACGGGGTTGTTGATAGATAAGGTTTAATCGTGTTGTTTGAGGTGGTTTAATGAGTTTAGGCCCTATGGGGATGAATACTGGCGGCATGGATATTAATTCCATGGTCAGCAAAATTGTGAATGCGGAGCGGCTTCCAAAGCAGCAACGTATTGACAATGAGCGGACGGACAACCAAGCCAGTATTAGCGCATATGGTCGGCTCAAAGAGTCGCTGGATACGATGAAAGATCTAATGGCGAGTTTTCGTCAGGAGAAGGCATTTGCTGCGAGAAAAGTCGACACTACCAATGAAGACGTCGTGTCAGCAACTGCAACCACTGCTGCAATCGCTGGTAGATATTCTATCGATGTGATGCAGCTTGCTCAGAGTCATAAAGTTGCTTCGGATGTTCTGTCTGAAGACGACAAATTTGGCCCGGGCAAGCTGCAAATCGGTTTAGGTAAAGATAACTTCACCATTGATGTCCAGCCAGATTCAAAATTAGTCGATATTGTTCGTGCCATTAACGGGGACAAAAGTAACCCGGGAGTTCGAGCGTCGGTTATTAATGATGCGGCCGGTCCACGTTTGATTCTCGCATCGAACATGTCGGGCGAGAAAAACAACATTAAAATTTCTGTGGAATCAGAAATTGGTAATCCGCTCAAGAAGCTGGAATACAAAACCTTAGAAGACAGGGTTAAAGATTTAGAAAAGGCGCGCGCTGCTGCCCAGCAATTGATCAATCCATTAACTGATGTCGAAAAACAACTGGCTCAGAAAATAGCGGATAAAATTAGTAATGCAGCGAAGCAGGTCGATCAAGAACTTGTTGAAGGAGCTGAGAGTGCTGCTACTTCCGTCGATCCAAATGCCCAAAGTGCCGGTGGGGATATGTCGCCAGCAGCGGTCGCGGCGGCAGCAGAAGCCAACAAGTATCAAAGACCTCAAGATCGCATTCCGGGTTGGTCAGAAACCGCGTCAGGTACTCTACTTGATTCATATTATGAGCCAGGCGATGGGTTGGACGATAAATCTCGTGCAAAAGCGCCAGATGTTCCGGGGTGGAGTAACACCGCCTCTGGTACACTAACCGATTCCTATGTAACGCCAAAAGAAGCGCAAGCAGCGCTTGAGAGTAAGCTTGCTGCTGAGCAAGCAGCGATCGACAAAGCGGTAGCTAGCGGTGAAATCACGCCTGAACAAGCGAAACAGATGGAGCGTGCAAAGCTGACTCCAGAAGAGCGCGCTTATTTGGAACGCGTTGATAAGGCGAATGCGGATCTATTGGCTGCGCAACAAGCATTCGATACTTATTACGGCATGACACAAGTTCAAGCTGCGCAGGACTCGAAGGTTTTGCTCGATGGCGTTGCTCATTTATCGAGTCATAACAACATTATTGAAGACGCGATTGAAGGCGTCGATTTGACGCTCAAAGGCAAAACGGAAAACAACAGGCCGCCTGCTGAAATCGATATTGAATACGATAGGCAAGGGGTGCGCGAAGATATTGAACAGTTTGTCGCAGCATACAATCAGTTCTACCAAACCTCTAAAGAACTTGCGGGTGTCAATCCACAAACAGGCCAAGCGGGCCCATTGGCAGGGGACAGTATTGTCCGCAGTGCCGATTCACGCTTAAAAGCGGTATTTTCCTCTCGCATCGAACCAGCGCCGGAAGATTTAAAGTCTCTGACGGAGTTTGGTATTACCACCACACGGCAAGGTACGTTAGAAATTAACTATAATTTGCTGGATCGCCAGTTGAACAATAACTTCAATAAGTTAGAAGACTTTTTTGGTGGTAATCAGGGTTTTGCTAAAAAGGTGGAAGATGCCATCCAAAGCATGACAGGCGCAACAGGGTCTATCCGAACGCGAGAGCAAAGTTTAGTAGAAAGAAACTATCGTCTTGAAGATGACCAAGCGGCATTGGATCGCCGCATGGAAGGATTAGAGAAGCGAACCCATGCCAAATTTACTGCAATGCAAGACGCGACAAGCAAAATGCAGGGTCAATTGGCCGGAATGATGAATGCGTTAGGCTAATGCTGTGATAGAACTTCAAACCATACGTGATCTGGATCACCGAATACTTCAAATTCTTACTTTGGGTGACATTAATCCTGAAGAAATAACTAAGTTGGTCGATAACAGGGAACAGATATTGCAGAATGTCTTAGACTATATAAAAGTAAATCCAGAATTTGCTAAGTCGGAAGATTGGCTTTCATTAATGGAAGAAACAAAACAGCTTGTTGGGCAGCTGCAATCTGAAACGAATCAGATTGGTACGGAGTTGATTAAGTTCCGTCGCGGAAATAAGTCTGTGCAGCAGTACAAAAAGTTTTTATAGAAGAGGAAAGTTATGCGTGGTTCTTTGCAGGCATACAAGAAGGTTTCAGTAGACAGTCAATTGAGTGCGGCGTCTCCACACAAGATTGTGCAAATGCTGATGGCTGGTGCGATAGAACGCCTGATCCAAGGTAAGGCTGCGATGCAGCAAGGTAACATTCCCGTTAAAGGTGAGCGTCTCGGAAAGGCGTTAGATATCATCATTAGCTTAAGAAGCTGCTTGTCTATGGAAGACGGTGGTGATGTTGCTAAGAACTTGGACCAGTTATATGAGTTCATGATTACGCAAATTTCAAATGCTAATCACCTGAACGATCCTCAGCCAATTGATGATGTTATCGACATTATTCGCGAAATTAAGTCAGCGTGGGACCAAATTCCGGCTGAATATCACAATTTAACTGCAAGCGATGTCGGTTTGTAACGGTTAGGAAACTTTCCACGAACATCACATCTGGCAATTGCTTGGTTGCCTTATTTTTTTTATCAAATAAAATAGAAGCCACTTACGCTAGTAAAGTGGCTTTTTTGTTGCTGATTTATATAAATTGTCTATCGTTAAAGTAGCCAATCTCAAAATTTCGGGCTTCTGAATTTATATTTCACTCTGCTGCAAACTTTTTCAATTGAAGGCAAACATTTTCACCTATGCAAGGTTTAGCAAAAATACTTGTGATTGAGGACGACGCTCAAGTACGTGTCAATCTGAGTAATATTTTAGAATTCGTTGGGGAACAATGTGAAGTAGTCACTTCCGAGCAAATAGAAGACCTAGATTGGTCTACGCTTTGGGCAGGGTGTATTATCGGCTCCTTGCAAAGCAAATCCCTGACTCCAGAACTGAGTCAAAAGCTTGCCAACTCAAATCATATCCCACTTCTTATTGCGGGTAAGCATTCTTACCATGTTGAAGACTACCCCCAGTACGTTGGTGAACTAGAATTCCCGCTTAACTATCCCCAGTTAAGTGAAGCATTACGACACTGTAAAGACTTTTTAGGTCGCAAAGGCGTTCAGGTTGTTCCAAGTTCACGTAAAAATACATTGTTCCGTAGCCTTGTAGGCCAGAGCCTAGGTATTCAAGAAGTACGCCACCTGATTGAACAAGTGTCGGGTACAGAGGCGAATGTACTTATTCTCGGTGAGTCGGGAACAGGCAAGGAAGTAGTAGCACGCAATATACATTATCATTCAGCACGTCGTAGCGGCCCATTTGTACCGATAAACTGTGGTGCAATACCGCCAGACTTGCTTGAAAGTGAGTTGTTCGGCCATGAGAAGGGCGCGTTTACTGGTGCAATTACCTCTCGTAAGGGGCGTTTTGAACTCGCAGAAGGCGGTACACTTTTCCTCGATGAGATTGGTGATATGCCAATGCCGATGCAAGTTAAGTTGCTGCGTGTACTACAAGAGCGAAGTTTCGAGCGTGTTGGCGGTAATACCACTATTCGTGTCAATGTTCGCGTGATTGCTGCAACTCATCGTAATTTGGAAGATATGATAGATGCAGGCTCTTTCCGTGAGGACCTGTTCTACCGACTAAATGTTTTCCCAATCGAGATGCCAGCGCTTAAAGAGCGTAAAGAAGACATTCCTTTATTGCTTCAAGAGCTTATGACGCGCATGGAAGCTGAAGGCGGGCAACCAATCTGTTTCACGCCACGTTCTATCAATTCTTTGATGGAGCACGATTGGCCAGGGAACGTGCGAGAGTTAGCCAACCTAGTTGAACGTATGATCATCCTGTATCCAAATAGCTTGGTTGATGTAAACCATCTTCCAACGAAGTATCGCTACAGTGATATTCCAGAGTTCCAACCTGAACCTAGCAGCTTTAGCTCTGTAGAGGAGCAAGAGCGTGACGTCTTAGCGGACATCTTCTCAGAAAATTTCAATTTTGAAGAAACAGAAGTCTTCAACGACAGCATGGAAGCCCCTCAGTCTCTACCACCTGAGGGGGTGAATTTGAAAGAATTGCTGGCCGATTTAGAAGTCAATATGATCAGCCAAGCTTTGGAAGCTCAAGATGGTGTTGTGGCACGCGCAGCCGATATGCTAGGAATGAGACGCACGACCTTGGTTGAAAAAATGCGTAAATATAACCTTCAACGCTGACAAAAAACTGCGTCAATTAGTTGTCATGGCGATAACCTATTGAAAATAAAGAATAAAAGGCTGGCATGTATTTCGCATGTTAGCCTTTTGTAGTTTTATTGGCAGAAATACGACATGCAAGCAGTTGACCCAGCAGAAAATCAGTCTCATTTAGACACATTGGAAGACCAAGTAGAGCGCTATAAACAAGTGCTCGATGTTATGCCCGCAGGCGTAATTCTGTTGGATACACAAGGTGTTGTGCGCGAAGCCAACCCAGAAGCAATGAAGTTGTTAGACGTCCCTTTGCTTGGGGAGAAGTGGTTTTCAATTATTCAGACTGCTTTTGCACCACGAGAAGATGATGGCCATGAAATTTCCTTGCGAAATGGTCGTAAGGTGCGTTTGGCGATTTCAGCATCAAACACGGGTCAATTGATTCTTATCACCGATCTTACTGAAACACGCTTGCTCCAATCTCGAGTGAGTGATTTACAGCGTCTTTCATCGCTCGGCCGTATGGTCGCTTCACTGGCTCACCAGGTCAGAACACCTCTTTCTAGTGCGATGCTTTATGCGTCGAACTTGGCTGCGCCTAACTTACCACCGGCGACCAAAGATCGTTTCCAATCGAAACTGATGGACAGGCTTCACGACCTAGAGAAGCAGGTCAACGATATGCTGCTGTTTGCTAAAGGCGGCGATAACAAGGTAGTTAAGCCTTTCACCATTTCTGACTTAGTTGCGGAATTTGCCCCTATGGTGGAAACGTCGTTAAAAAATAATCACATCGATTACTGCCAAGAAGTTGAACAAGAACAGACGTCCTTACTAGGTAACGCAAATGCGATCGCGTCTGCGTTAAGTAATCTGGTTATGAACGCGATACAAATCGCCGGGAAAAACTCACAGATCGATGTGTTTTTCAGACCAGTAAACAATGAATTAAAAATCTCAGTTCAAGACAGTGGCCCTGGTGTGCCAGCTGAATTACAGAGCAAAATTATGGAACCATTTTTTACAACGCGCTCCCAAGGTACAGGTCTTGGTTTGGCGGTTGTACAAATGGTTTGCCGTGCACATGATGGCAGGCTTGAGCTGATTTCAGAACAGGGTGATGGCGCATGTTTCACCATGTGTATCCCACTTCAGCGCGAGGCTGCTGATCCCCTAGAAGTAATGATGGAGAGTGACAATGGCTCAAAGTAAAGTCTTAATCGTAGAAGACGACGAAGGTCTACGCGAAGCGTTGGTCGATACCCTAGCTTTAGCGGGATACGAATGGTTAGAAGCTGACAGTGCTGAAGATGCGTTAGTGAAGTTGAAGTCAAACGCTATCGACATTGTTGTTTCGGATGTTCAAATGGCTGGTATGGGTGGTTTAGCGCTGCTTCGTAACATTAAACAGCATTGGCCAAATCTGCCCGTTTTATTGATGACAGCATATGCCAATATTGAAGATGCGGTATCTGCTATGAAAGATGGCGCGATCGACTATATGGCGAAACCATTCGCCCCAGAAGTTCTGCTCAATATGGTTAGTCGTTACGCGCCAATCAAATCAGATGACAATGGTGATGCGGTTGTCGCTGATGATAAAAGCCTAAAGTTGTTAGCCTTGGCAGACAAAGTTGCAAAAACCGATGCGAATGTGATGGTGCTTGGCCCAAGTGGTTCGGGTAAAGAAGTGATGTCGCGATACATCCACAATGCGTCGAATCGTAAAGATGGCCCTTTCGTAGCGATCAACTGTGCGGCAATTCCAGACAACATGCTCGAAGCAACTCTGTTTGGCTACGAAAAAGGTGCCTTCACTGGTGCTGTTCAGGCGTGTCCGGGTAAGTTTGAGCAAGCGCAAGGTGGTACTATTTTACTTGATGAAATCAGTGAAATGGATTTGAACCTTCAAGCTAAGCTGCTTCGCGTTCTACAAGAAAGAGAAGTAGAGCGTTTAGGTAGCCGTAAAAGCATTAAACTGGACGTTCGCGTGCTAGCGACCAGTAACCGTGACCTGAAACTATACGTTCAAGAAGGTAACTTCCGTGAAGACTTGTACTACCGCCTGAATGTGTTCCCAATTGCGTGGCCAGCTTTGAGTGACCGCCGTGGCGATATTGAACCTTTAGCTAAACACTTAATCGAGCGTCACTGTAAAAAGTTAGGATTACCCGTTCCAGAAATTGACAGCAATGCAATGGGTAAACTGCTGATGTACCCGTGGCCAGGCAACGTGCGTGAATTGGACAACGTGGTTCAGCGTGCGCTTATCCTGAGTGAGAACGGAAATATTTCTGGCGACCATATTCTTTTGGAAGGTGTCGATTGGCAAGACGCAGGCAGCTTACAGCAAGTCGTAGAAACAGGCGTTGCGACGCCGGCGATCAAGCCTATTGCTGAAGTGACGGAAAATCGTTCCTTATCGCAGGGTTCTGCAAGCCTGGGTGGGGAGCTTAGGGATCAGGAATACACTATCATTCTTGACACATTGGCAGAGTGTAATGGCCGCCGTAAAGAAATGGCAGAAAAGCTTGGAATTAGCCCGAGAACATTGCGTTATAAGTTAGCTAAAATGCGCGATGCTGGTATTGATATACCGGGTTAATTGAACGAATTCATGTGTCAAATTTGTGATGGCATACATATTGCTGAACTAACTAAAGAACTAATGCAAAAGTCAAAGAATTGGCAGCCGAGGGAACAATGAGAATCGACGGTCTAAACAGCGAAATGCAAGCAATGAGGCTTGAAGCGACCAACACGGCACCTGCGCCGACTGGGCAAAAAGTAGGTGCCGACTTTGGTGATATGCTGACCAAAGCGATTAATAACGTAAATGGATTACAGAAAACCTCAGGCGACTTGCAAATGCGTTTTGACCGTGGTGACGAAAATGTGTCTCTTTCGGACGTAATGATCGCTCGTAACAAATCCAGTGTCGCATTTGATGCAACTATCCAAGTTCGTAATAAGTTGGTTGAAGCTTATAAAGAACTAATGAACATGCCGGTTTAATGATTAGGTAGTAACAGTGGCAGACCAGAATCAAACAACAGATCTCGCACTATCCGACTCCGCTGACAGCCACGCGATGGTTGCCAGCTCGGATCTGGATGTTGAGCAGCAAAACCCTGATTTAAATGAAAAAGACTCATCGAAGTTTGATTTTGCGATGGGGGATTTGGATCTGCTACGCCAAGTCGTACTTGTACTATCGATTTCGATTTGTGTGGCGCTTATCGTCATGTTGTTCTTCTGGGTGAAAGAGCCAGAGATGCGCCCTTTGGGTGCGTATGAAACCGATGAGTTGATTCCTGTCCTTGACTACCTCGACCAGAAAAAACTGTCCTACAAGCTTGAAGGCAATACGATTTTAGTACCGGCTACCGAATACAGTGGCCTGAAACTTGATTTGGCCCGTGCAGGTTTAAATAACCAAACTGAAGCTGGTGATGAAATCTTGCTTCAAGATATGGGGTTCGGTGTATCACAGCGTCTTGAATTAGAACGATTAAAGCTGAGCCGAGAACGCCAACTGTCTAAAGCGATTGAGGAAATGAAACAAGTACGACGTGCTCGCGTTTTACTTGCTTTACCAAAACAAAGCGTGTTCGTTCGTCATAACCAAGAAGCTTCTGCTTCAGTCTTTTTGACTTTAGGTACTGGCTCAGTACTAAAGCAGGGTGAAGTCGATTCTGTGGTAGATATGGTTGCGAGTGCGGTTCCTGGAATGAAACCAACCAGAGTGACTGTCACCGACCAACATGGTCGTCTTCTTAGCTCTGGTTCTCAAGATCCTGCCTCATCTGCTCGCCGTAAAGAGCACGAGTTAGAGCGTAAGCAAGAACAAGCGCTACGTGACAAGATTGACTCAGTTCTTATTCCAATCTTAGGCTTTGGTAACTATACCGCTCAAGTGGATATTGAACTGGACTTCAGCGCGATCGAGCAAACACGCAAACAGTTTGATCCTAATACCCCATCAACGCGAAGTGAGTACACCTTAGAAGACTACAACAACGGGAATGTTGTTGCTGGTGTGCCAGGCGCTCTGAGTAACCAACCACCGGCAGATGCTTCTATTCCGCAAGACGTAGCGCAAATGAAAGATGGTTCGATGCTGGGGCAAGGCTCGGTTCATAAAGAAGCGACGCGCAACTTTGAGTTAGACACTACTATTAGCCATGAGCGTCGCCAGACCGGTGTCGTGAATCGTCAGACAGTTGCGGTAGCGATAAAAAATCGCGCATCGGTGGATCCGAATACCGGTGAAACAACCTACACGCCTCTTTCAGATGCCGAGCTCAATTCTATACGCCAAGTTTTAATTGGAGCGGTAGGGTTTAGCGAGAATCGTGGTGATTTACTGAATGTTCTGAGCATGCAGTTTGCTGAGCCTGAAATTGAAAGCATTGCAGACGTGCCGATTTGGGAACATCCAAACTTCAACGACTGGGTTCGTTGGTTCGCCAGTGCGTTGGTCATTATCGTTGTGGTTCTAGTGCTGGTTCGTCCTGCAATGAAAAAACTGCTTAACCCTGCTGCTGAAGAAGACGATCAAGCATACGGTCCAGATGGCTTGCCAATCGGTATGGATGGTGAAACCAGCCTAATCGGCGGTGATATAGAAGGTGGAGAGCTGTTTGAATTTGGCTCTAGCATCGACTTACCAAACTTACATAAAGATGAAGACGTGTTGAAAGCTGTGCGTGCTTTAGTGGCGAATGAACCTGAGCTAGCAGCTCAAGTAGTGAAGAATTGGATGCAAGATGCCTAACGAAATTGTACCTCAAGAAAATGGCAACGGCGAAGACGAGAATGCCGTCGACATCTCGACGATCAGCGGTGACGAAAAGGCCGCGATTCTGCTGTTAAGCCTCAATGAAGATGACGCTGCGGGTATTATTCGCCATTTAGAACCGAAGCAGGTTCAGCGTGTTGGTAGCGCGATGGCAAGGGCTGCGGATCTGAGTCAAGAAAAGGTGGGAGCAGTACACCGCGCCTTTTTAGAAGATATTCAAAAATACACCAACATTGGTATGGGCAGCGAAGACTTCATGCGTAACGCCCTCGTTGCGGCATTAGGTGAAGATAAAGCCAATAACTTAGTAGACCAAATCCTTCTAGGTACGGGCTCGAAAGGCCTAGACTCGTTGAAGTGGATGGACCCTCGTCAAGTGGCTTCTATCATCATCAACGAGCACCCTCAGATTCAAACCATCGTTCTTTCTTACTTAGAGGCCGATCAGTCAGCGGAAATCTTATCTCAGTTTGCCGAGCGTGACCGATTGGATCTTATGATGCGTATTGCGAACCTTGAAGAAGTCCAACCTTCTGCACTAGCCGAATTGAACGAGATCATGGAGAAACAGTTTGCGGGTCAAGCGGGCGCGCAAGCGGCCAAGATTGGCGGCCTGAAAGCTGCCGCAGAGATCATGAACTACATGGACAACAATGTCGAAGGTATCCTCATGGATCAGATCCGCGACCAAGACGAAGACATGGCGACGCAAATCCAAGACCTTATGTTCGTGTTCGAGAATCTTATCGAAGTGGACGATCAAGGTATTCAGAAGTTGCTGCGTGATGTACCACAAGATGTATTGCAGAAGTCGCTTAAAGGTGCTGACGATGCGCTGCGCGATAAGATCTTCAAGAACATGTCTAAACGTGCAGCTGAGATGATGCGTGATGACCTTGAAGCAATGCCGCCGGTTAAAGTTTCTGATGTCGAGACTGCTCAGAAAGAAATTCTGGCCATTGCGCGCCGAATGGCCGACAACGGTGAGATCATGTTGTCTGGCGGCGCAGACGAGTTCCTATAATTTTTCTTTAAGCGACTGCTTCATTAAAGCGAGTCGAGACTACACAGTCAGGTGAAACAGAGCATGTCAGGTGAAAGGAAACGAGGCTTTTTGCGCCTCGATAATGATGAATCAGTAGAGCAGCCTAAGAAATGGGGCCTACCTGACTACGGCTCTGAAGTTAATAAACAGGCGAAGGATACTGCGCTTAACTATGATCCAAGCTGGGTACCTAACTTTGATGAGCCTGCTGAAGAAGAGCCACTTCAACTCACAGAAGAAGAAATTGAGCTAATCAAGCAAGGCGCTTATCAAGATGGTCTAATGCAGGGACAAGAGGCTGGCTTTAAGCAAGGCTATGACAAAGGCAAAGAGCAGGGACTAGAAGTAGGGCACCAAGAAGGGCTAGAACAAGGTAAGTTACAAGGTGTTGCCGAGGGGCAAGAGTTTATTCAGCAGCAAGTTCAGACCTTTGTAGGACTTGCCAATCAGTTTGCTCAGCCGTTAGAGCTGATGAATGCTCAAGTTGAAAAACAATTAGTCGACATGGTACTCACGCTAGTGAAGGAAGTTGTTCATGTTGAAGCTCAAACCAATCCACAGGTAATCCTCGATACCATTAAGCAATCGGTAGAAGCATTGCCAATTTCTGGTCACGCGATTACGTTGAAACTCCACCCTGAAGACGTCGATATTATCCGCTCTGCTTACGGTGAAAATGAACTCGATTTTCGCAATTGGACGCTGGTTGCAGAGCCAGCGCTTAACCGTGGAGATGTGCAAATAGAAGCGGGTGAATCGAGCGTGAATTATCGAATGGAAGAGCGTATTCGGAACGTTTTGCAAAGCTTTTGTGGTTCTAACCGCCACAATGGTGGTGAGTAATGTTAGCCCTCGCAGAACGCTTAAGCCAATATCAAACCCAAGGTTTGACTTGTCGCCCCGTAGCTTCAGGCAAGCTTGTTCGAGTGGTTGGCTTAACATTAGAAGCGACAGGTTGTCGCGCTCCGATCGGGAGCCTGTGTACGGTTGAAACCATGAATGGTTCTATGGAGGCCGAAGTTGTCGGCTTCTCGGGTGATAACCTCTATCTTATGCCGAGTGAGCAAATCACCGGGGTATTACCGGGTGCAAAAGTAACGCCTTTAACCAGTGAAGCGGGTTTACCTGTTGGAATGGAGTTACTTGGCCGAGTCATCGATGGCGTTGGTAATCCATTGGATGGCTTAGGGCCGATTTATTCCGATCAAAGAGCCGCCTTCAATGCAGAACCTATTAATCCTCTGGCAAGAAAGCCAATTACTGAACCTCTTGATGTGGGCTTGAAGGCTATCAATGGCCTACTTACTGTCGGTAAAGGGCAGCGTATTGGCCTGTTTGCCGGTTCGGGTGTGGGTAAGTCGGTTACTTTAGGGATGATGACACGAGGAACGACCGCTCAAGTCGTCGTTGTTGGTTTGATTGGTGAGCGTGGTCGAGAAGTAAAAGAATTTATTGAAGAAATCCTTGGTGTTGATGGACGACAGCGCTCCGTTGTTGTCGCTGCACCAGCCGACTCGTCACCTTTAATGCGGCTGAAAGGGTGTCAAACCGCTCTGACTATTGCAGAGTATTTTCGCGATCAAGGGCTGGATGTTCTTTTGCTTATGGACTCATTGACTCGTTTTGCTCAGGCGCAACGTGAGATTGCTTTGTCGGTAGGCGAACCACCTGCTACGAAAGGTTATCCGCCTTCTGTGTTCGCTAAGCTGCCAGCTCTGGTCGAACGCGCTGGTAATGGCGGGGATGAACAAGGCTCAATTACAGCCTTTTTTACCGTACTTACAGAAGGTGACGACCTCCAAGACCCTATTGCCGATGCTTCTCGTGCGATTCTTGATGGGCACATTGTACTATCACGTGAAATGGCCGATGCCGGTCATTATCCAGCGATAGATGTTGAGAAGTCGGTGAGTCGTGTTATGCCGCAAATCACAACCGAAGAACATGTCCTAATGTCTAAAGCGGTTAGACAGGTGCTTTCTATTTGTCGTAAGAACCAAGACCTTGTTTCTATTGGCGCGTATAAACCAGGCACCGATCCTGCGATAGACAGTGCGTTTACTCTCAAGCCGAAGCTGGACGAGTATTTGCAACAAGGTATGACACAAAGTGTGCCTTACGATATGTGTATTGGCATGCTTAAAAATGTGCTGCAAGCTTAACGCTTACGGTAAGTTCAAACGTCATTGTTACTGTTAACGGAAGAGTTCATACATAAGCGATGGAAAATGCACTAGATTTCCTACTTGACCAATCCAAAGAGCGCGAAGAACAAGCGGTACTTGCGTTGAATACTGCGCGCGTCGAACTCGAAAACTATTATGACCAACTTTCTCAAATTGAGCAGTATCGCCTCGATTACTGTCAGCAATTGATCGATCGCGGTAAGTCTGGTTTAACGGCAAGCGAATATAGCCACCTGAACCGATTCTTGACCCAGTTAGACGAAACGCTTGCTAAGCAAAAGCAGGCAGAGAACCACTTTAAGTCACAGGTTGAAAACTGCCAGCAACACTGGATGGAAGTAAGAAAGCAGCGTCGTTCGTATGAATGGATGCTAGAGAAAAAGCAAACAGAACGCCAAAAGCAACTGGCTCGGAAGGAGCAACAGCAGCTTGATGAATTTTCTACGCTTCAATTTAGCCGCAATAGAGCTAATCGCGACTCTTTTTAATTCGGCTTAGAGCAATTTACCGCGAGCCGGTTAAATTGTTTGCGTGTTATGTCCGGTTGGCGTGTTTTTTGCAATTGTAGTCCAAGGTATTTTCTCACTGCTGCTGGTTTCCCCCGTTTTATGCAGCACTTGGTACGTCTACAAGAGTAACGTCTGTATGAATATAAATTTATCCTCAGTTTTTGGCTCTTCCAAATCAGAAACCTCGTCAAGTGAGGGGGCGACTGCCAGTTCCGAATCTAAAGACTCAGAAGGCTTCCTATCCAAGCTTACTTCTCTTATCAGTGGTGAAGGAGAGAAAGGCTCTGACGAGAAAGGAAAAGTTGAAGAAAGCGCTCAATCTTCTTCAGCAGATAAGTCCTCTTCAACAGAAAAATCGTTATCGACCTACGGTGAATCTTCAAGTAGCGAAGAGGCTAAAGCGGAGATTAAGAAAAGCAGTGAAAGCACTGATGAGGTGTTGAAGCAGGCAGATGCTTCCGATGATGAAGAGAAAAGCGTCTCAAGTGCTGAAAAAAGTAAAGAAAGCAATGAGCTAGGTGACACTAAGGAAACCAAAACGTCACAAGTAAGCAGTGCAGAAAAAAATACCCAATCAGATAGTGATACAGTTAAATCGTCGGAAGCCGAATCGGTTGATACAGGCAAGCAAACCCAGCAAAAAGTGAGTGCTGAAGAGTCAGAAAAAGCGCAAGCAACCAAAGCGAAACAAGAAACCGATGAGATGCTTGGTCGAATAAATGAATCGAACAATGCTTTACAATCAAAAGACGGCAAACCTTTGCCTCAACAAGAGGGTGAAAAGGTTATCAGTGATGGCGAGCCGAAAGATCCTAAGGTGGTTGCTGCAGCTGTTGCAGCAAAATCTCAAGCAGGCTCAAATGATTCCGTTGTCGGCGATGGTAAGGTCGCTCAGCAATCACCTAATCAGTTTGCTGCGAGTTCAGAACAGCCCGCCAACGCTCAACAGTCGGACAATATTCCAGAGTCGGCAAAGCGATTTATTCAGCAAGACCCATCGACTCATCAGGTAAAAGGTGCTAACTCTCAAGCAGACGCTGAAGCAAATCAAAATGCGGGAATAAAAGCGGCTACGGCCGCAGCCGTTGTAGGCCAAAAGCCAGAAGAAGGGGCTTTGACTAAAGCACCCCAAGGGGAAGCTTCGATTGTTAGCTCTGGGGTTGAGGAATTAACTCCGGGTGAGGAAGGTAGCGTGAAAGCGGCTGCTGCCCTGGGGGTTGGTGCGGCGGCGCAGGGTGATGTGAAGTCTGCTCAGTCAGTACAAGTTACTGGTAGCCCTCAGGTGAGTTCTGCTGGCGCGTCGGGAGTTACAAGTGGTGGCGCGGGCACCGGGGCGGCAGTTGCAGCAGGAGCAATAGCTTGGAATTCAACCGAACAAACCGACCCAAGTGCAGCACAAGCTCAAGATGCTCAAGGCAACAAAGCGAAACAGGCAGCAGTAGCAGCATCAGTCCATCAAGCTCTCCAGCAGCAGGGGGCACAACAAACGGCCACTGCTATCAATGCTGACAAGGCGGCAATGACTCAAATGGCGTCATCCATGCCTTCGGACTTATCTCAAGCGCAGATGCAGCAGCTGGTAGCAGCGAATATGGCTCCCCAAGTACCACAGCAGCAGCTTAATAATCAGGCGGCATTGAAAGCAGCATTAGGTGCTAAGGGTGTGAGTAGCTTAGCAAAAGGCCAAGATAAGCAAGACGTCACCGGCGCTCAGCAATTTGCTGGTGCGGCAGGGGCGCAACAAGGTCCAAATAGTCTACAAGCTCGCGTGGAAAGTGCTGCACAAGCTCAAACACCGATGATGTTGACTAAAGAGGCGGCAGGAGACCAGGTTGCGGAACGTGTACAAATGATGATGTCGAAAAACTTGAAAAACATCGACATTCGTCTCGATCCGCCAGAACTGGGACGTATGCAAATTAGAATGAATATGAATGGCGATGGTACAGCCGTACATTTCACTGTTGCTAACCAACAGGCGCGAGATGTTATTGAACAGTCTATGCCAAGGTTAAGAGAGATGTTGGCACAGCAAGGTGTACAGTTAAATGACACTTCTGTTCAGCAGCAAAGTGCGGGCCAGCAACAGGGGCGTTATAGCGCACAAAATGGCAATAATGCTCAAGGAAGCGGCAATGAAGCCGCTGGAATGGAAGAAAACCTTGATACAGACGTCAATCTTGATTTGAATGTCGCAACAAAGCGTGATGGAATTAGTTATTACGCATAAACTATATAAAAACTACATGTTTAGAGAAAGTTATGGCTGACGAAGATCTAGAACAAGATGCGCCCAAAGGGAAAAGTAAACTGCTTATCATCATTATTGCAGTCGTTGTATTGATAGCAGGTGGCGGTGGTGCAGCTTTCTTTTTGATGGGTTCCGATGAAGCTGCCCCTGAGGCAGAAACTGTGAATACCCAAACAGTGACGCCGGCCGACCCAGTTGCTTACGTCAACATTCCTCAGCCTTTCTTGTTTAACGTAACAGGCGATAAGCGAGACAGGCTTGTACAGATCAAAGTGCAGTTAATGGTAAGAGGTAGTGAGAACGAAAACTTAGCTCGTTATCATTCGCCGTTGATTGAAAGTTCATTATTGGGCACTTTTGCCTCTGCCACCGTTGACCAACTTCGCAGTGCCAATGGACGTGTAGAGCTGAGAGATAAGGCAACGGAAGATATTAAAGCCAGCCTAACTCGAGCGGTAGGACAGCCCGTTATTGAACGTGTCTTGTTTACCGATTTTGTAATTCAGTAGGTGCAGAGTGACCGATTTATTAAGCCAAGACGAAATTGATGCGCTACTCCACGGGGTAGATGATGTCGAAGAGGTCGAAGAGGAAATAGAAGACGAAAGTGGCGCCGCCGTCAATTTTGACTTCTCCTCACAAGACCGAATAGTTCGTGGTCGAATGCCAACGCTTGAGCTAATCAACGAGCGTTTTGCACGACATTTACGCATCAGCCTGTTTAACATGCTTCGCAAAACTGCTGAAGTGTCGATAAACGGCGTTCAAATGATGAAGTTTGGCGAATATCAGAACACCCTTTATGTTCCAACCAGTTTGAACATGGTGCGCTTTAGGCCGTTAAAAGGTACGGCCTTGGTGACTATGGAAGCGCGTTTGGTCTTTATTCTGGTAGAAAATTTCTTTGGCGGTGATGGTCGATTCCATGCCCGTATTGAAGGTCGCGAGTTCACTCCAACGGAAAGACGAATTGTTCAACTACTATTAAAAATAGTGTTTGAAGATTACAAAGAGGCTTGGTCGCCGGTAATGGGTGTCGAGTTCGAATATCTTGATTCTGAAGTGAACCCAAGTATGGCGAATATCGTCAGCCCGACGGAAGTGATTGTAGTTAGCTCTTTCCACATTGAAGTCGATGGTGGCGGCGGGGATTTCCATGTCGTTATGCCGTACTCCATGGTTGAGCCGATTCGTGAACTGCTCGATGCAGGTGTCCAATCTGACAAGATGGAAACCGATATCCGTTGGAGTTCTGCGCTGCGTGAAGAAATTATGGACGTGCCGGTGAATTTCCGAGTTAATCTGCTTGAGCAAGACATTTCGCTGCGCGACCTCATGGAGCTTCAAGCAGGCGATATTATCCCAATCACTATGCCTGAACATGCCACCATGTTTGTTGAAGAATTGCCGACATTCCGTGTGAAGATGGGACGAGCTGGTGAGAACATGGCGGTGCAAGTATCCGAGAAAATTAAACGCCCAGATGTCGTTAAAACGGACCTCGCATTCTTCGGAAAAGACATCATGTCTGAATTCGAAGAAGAGACTGGCGATGATGAAGAAGAATATTAAGTAGGTAATGAAAAATGGAACCAAGTGACGACCAAAAACTAGCGGACGAATGGGCTGCTGCCTTAGGTGAAGATCCTGCTGCTCCGGAAGTGGATGTAGACGATATTCTTGCCGCGCCGTTAGATGAACTAAAAGATACTTCATCTCCAATTTCAGAAGATGAGCGACGCAAACTTGATACGATCCTAGATATCCCAGTGACTATTTCAATGGAAGTTGGGCGTTCTCAAATCAGTATCCGTAACTTGCTGCAATTGAACCAAGGTTCGGTGGTTGAGTTAGAGCGAGTGGCTGGTGAGTCTCTTGACGTCTTGGTGAATGGTACTTTGATTGCGCACGGTGAAGTTGTTGTGGTCAACGATAAGTTTGGTATTCGTCTGACTGATGTTATCAGCCAGACCGAGCGTATTAAGAAACTTAGATAGTTATCCCTTAACTGGCTGGAAGCCACGGGTAATATATGCAACGAAGCGTTTTATGGCTTGTTCTTATGCCGTCTAGTGCGTTGGCTGCAAATCCTGCGAGCCAACTTGATTTAGCGACCACCCTTGGGTCGCTTTTGTTCGTTATAGCCTTCATTCTATTTTTAGCTTGGCTGTTAAAGCGAATGCGAGTGCCTACTTTGATGAATCAAAAGGGCCTTAGTGTCGTACGCCAATTGCCGGTTGGTACCAAAGAGCGGATCATGATTGTTCAGGCAGGAGAGGAACAGTTTTTAGTTGGTGTGACCGCCCAATCTATTCAGCTCATTTCTAAGCTCGATAACCCCATTTCTCAGGAAGATGCGGAAACTGTCCCGTTTTCGAATCAGCTAGCTCAACTATTGAAAAAGAATGGAGCGAGTGAAAAAGGATGAATTATCTGTTCATATTCAAAAAACTAAGTGGCGTACTTAGCCTAGCGGTTACTTTAATCCTCGTTTCTTTTTCATCGTTGACTTATGCGCAAGAAGAGTTAGAAACACCTATCCCTCAAAATGCTGCAGGTGCATCGAGTATCACAGTTACGGCAATGGAAAAAGAGCAGGGGGCTGCTCGTACGGCTGCCTCGGGAAGCTCGAGTGGCGGTGGGATTCCTGCCTTTACTATGACCAGCAACCCTGACGGTAGTGAAGACTATTCGATTAACTTACAAATTCTAGCGCTGATGACCATGTTGGGCTTTTTGCCTGCCATGGTTATTTTGATGACCTCATTTACACGAATCGTGGTTGTGATGTCGATATTACGTCAGGCGATGGGTTTGCAGCAGACACCATCGAATCAGGTGATTATCGGTATCGCAATTTTCCTCACCTTTTTCATCATGTCTCCGGTATTGAGCAAGATAAACGATCAGGCGGTTCAGCCTTATCTCAATGAACAAATTACTGCTCGTGAAGCGTTTGATACTGCCCAAGAGCCGATGAAAGCATTTATGCTGAAGCAGACTCGTGTGAAAGATTTAGAAACCTTCGTCAATATTGCTGGTGCAGAGGTGACTAACCCAGAAGATGTGTCGATGGCGGTTTTGATACCTGCATTTATCACCTCAGAGCTGAAAACGGCGTTCCAAATTGGTTTTATGCTGTTCTTACCTTTTTTGATCATTGACCTGGTAGTGGCATCGGTTCTGATGGCAATGGGTATGATGATGCTATCACCGATGATCGTATCGTTGCCGTTTAAACTGATGTTGTTTGTGCTGGTCGATGGTTGGAACTTGATCTTGTCGACGCTCGCCGGCAGCTTCGCCTTGTAGCGGGAGAATACTATGACTCCTGAGTTATTCGTCGAACTTTTTAGAGATGCGCTTTGGATGGTACTCATTATGGTGTGTGCCATCATCATTCCAAGCTTATTGGTTGGTTTAGTCGTGGCCATCTTTCAGGCTGCCACGTCTATCAACGAACAAACATTGAGTTTCTTGCCTCGTCTTGTAGTGACGTTGCTTGCACTTATGTTGTTTGCTCACTGGATGACGCAAATGCTTATGGAATTCTTCTTCGGCATTATCGAGCGTCTCCCTCAGGTCTTGTACTAAAGGCCTCTTATGGAATATCCAACCAGTGTCGTTTTAGATTGGATTGCGAACTACTTTTGGCCCTATACGCGTATTGCGGCCATGTTAATGGTTATGACGGTCACTGGTGCGCGTTTTGTTCCAACACGAGTACGCTTATACCTTGGGTTAGCCATCACTTTTGCGGTGAGTCCGGCTGTTCCTAATACAATTGAACTGGTGTCTTTTGAAGGCTTTATGGTATTGCTCGAGCAAATCGTGATTGGCGTTGCGATGGGCACAATAACCCAGTTTATGATCCAGACGTTTGTTATTCTCGGTCAGATCTTAGGTATGCAGGCCAGCTTGGGTTTCGCCTCAATGGTTGACCCCGCGAACGGGCAAAACACGCCGCTACTTGGTCAGCTATTTATGTTTCTTGCGACAATGTTTTTCCTCGCGACTGACGGCCATCTTAAAATGATTCAATTAGTGGTGATGAGTTTTCACTCGCTGCCGATTGGGTCTGGTTCGTTGACTGCGGTCGACTTTCGCGAAATTGCATTGTGGCTCGGTATCATGTTCAAGTTTGCACTGAGCATGTCTTTATCAGGGATCATCGCGCTACTCACCATTAATATGTCATTTGGCGTAATGACACGTGCCGCTCCGCAGCTAAACATTTTCTCGTTGGGTTTTGCGTTCGCACTTTTGGTCGGCCTATTGATTTGTTGGTATATTTTAGGCGGCTTGTATAGCCACTATGAACTACTATGGGAACAAGGCGAGCAGCAGTTATGTCGCATGATTCGATTGAATTGTTAGCGTGCAAAACGAAGTTACGTTACACGCTAAATAATGTGTTAGGAGGCTGAATTGGCAGAATCAGACGGCCAAGAACGCACAGAAGACGCCACGCCCAGGCGCTTGCAACAGGCTCGAGAGAAAGGGCAGGTTGCAAGGTCTAAAGAACTCGCGTCCGTATCGGTATTAGTGGTTGGCGCGATTGCGTTGATGTGGTTTGGCGAAGCGCTCGGCAAAGAGCTGTTTTTATCGATGAGTCGTTTATTCGACTTGAGTCGAGAAGAGGTGTTCGACTTTGCCAAATTAGGCGATATTGCACTTGGTGCGATTGGTAGCCTACTTGGGCCTTTGATTCTGGTTTTGGTCATGCTCTTTATCGCTGCCCTGATTGGTTCCGCGGGTGTTGGAGGTATCAGCTTTTCAGTTGAGGCCGCAATGCCTAAGTGGTCCAAAATGAATCCATTAAGCGGCGTAAAACGTATGGTCGGCATGCAGAGCTGGGTAGAGTTGGTCAAGTCGATTCTAAAGGTCTCTCTAGTGTCTGGCGTTGCTTTCTACCTAATTAATGCATCCAAAGAAGACTTGTTTCAGTTAAGCATGGATGTTTATCCGCAGAATATCTTCCATGCATTGGACATCCTGCTGAATTTCGTTTTGTTGATCAGCTGCTCATTACTTGTGGTTGTCGCGATTGATATTCCTTTTCAGATTTGGCAACACGCCAATCAGTTAAAAATGACCAAACAGGAAGTTAAAGACGAATATAAGGACACTGAAGGTAAGCCTGAAGTGAAAGGCCGAATTCGTATGCTCCAAAGGGAAGCCGCACAGCGTCGTATGATGGCAGAAGTACCGCAAGCCGATGTTATTATTACTAACCCAGAGCACTTTTCAGTTGCACTAAGGTATAAACAAAACACCGATAAAGCGCCTGTTGTTGTCGCAAAAGGTATTGACCATATGGCGATGAAAATACGTGAAGTGGCGAGAGAGCATGATATTTATGTGGTGCCGGCTCCGCCATTGGCAAGGGCGTTATACCATACAACAGAGCTGGAACAGGAAATCCCAGATGGGCTATTTACCGCGGTAGCTCAAGTGTTAGCGTATGTGTTCCAGCTTAAGCAATACCGTAAGCGCGGTGGTGAAAGGCCTAAGTTTCAAGCTGAAGACGTACCGATTCCACCAGAGCTTAGACATTAAAAGCCGCATACGCGGCTTTTTTACTTTTCAGGAATGGATAGTAGAACTAACAATGCTCCGTCGCCACCAAATTCTAGAGGGGCTTGGTGGAATGCCATCACATCGGGGTGTTGTGCAAGCCAAAGTGGCGTTTTTTGCTTGAGGATATGTTTACCGATTCCGTGTTGCACACATGCACAGTGAACATCATTCTTGATGCAGTATGCAATCATCGCCCCTAACTCACGTTTAGCTTCTTGCTGTGTCATACCATGCATATCTAAAAACACATCTGGAACATATACCCCGCGACGCAGGCGTTTTACCTCGTAGGTGGATACATCATCACGAGCGTAACGCGTTGGGCCGTCTTCGCTTAGGAGCGGGACAAACTCATCGGAGAAATAAAACTCTGTATCGCTGGCTTCACGGGCACTGCGCCTGATTTCTTTTTGCTTAGGGTTTTTTTTTGGTTGATGGATTATGGTATCCTGTCGCAACTTTTTAACGCCCTCTACTGCATCCTTAAATAAGGCGAAATCATCATCGTGATCGGTGTCTTTTTTGCTCATAGGGTTCAAAATTTATAGTAAAACTCAATTAGCAGTATTGTAGCGCTTTTCGGAGGCAATTTTGGATAAGATTTTTGTAGAAGAAGCGGTATCTGAGCTTCATACCCTTCAAGACATGATTCGTTGGACGGTAAGCCGCTTTAATGCCGCAAACCTTTTTTATGGTCATGGTACGGACAACGCGTGGGATGAAGCAGTGCAATTAATCTTGCCAACTCTATATCTGCCTATTGATGTGCCTCCACACGTATTGAACTCCCGATTAACCAGCAGCGAGCGTCTGCGTATTGTTGAGCGAGTGGTAAAACGTATTAATGAGCGTACGCCAACGTCTTACCTAACTAACAAGGCGTGGTTCTGTGGACTTGAGTTCTTCGTTGATGAGCGAGTGCTTGTGCCACGTTCGCCAATTGGTGAACTGATTGAAGCTCAGTTCCAACCTTGGCTGGTAGAAGAGCCAGTGCGCATCATGGATTTATGTACTGGCAGTGGTTGTATTGCGATCGCTTGTGCGCATGCATTTCCTGAAGCAGAAGTGGATGCTATCGATATTTCGACCGACGCGCTTCAGGTTGCAGAACAAAACGTTCAAGATCATGGTATGGAGCAGCAAGTGTTCCCGATTCGTTCCGATTTGTTCCGCGATCTGCCAAAAGAGAAGTACAACCTAATCGTGTCTAACCCGCCATACGTGGACGAGGAAGATATGAACAGCTTGCCTGATGAGTTTACTCATGAGCCAGAGCTAGGTCTCGCTGCGGGTACTGATGGCCTGAAGCTGGTACGTCGTATTCTGGCTAATGCCCCTGATTACTTGACTGAACAAGGTATTCTTATCTGTGAAGTTGGTAACTCAATGGTACATATGATGGAACAATACCCGCAGATTCCATTCACTTGGATTGAATTCGAAAACGGTGGCCATGGCGTGTTTATGCTAACTCGTGACCAGATTGTTGAGCATGCAGAAGAGTTTGCACTCTACAAAGATTGATTATTCATAGTGAATTGAAAACGCCAGCATTGTAATGCTGGCGTTTTTTATTGCGGCAAAAGCCACTTTTGTACCTCATTAGGGGTTTACATCATTGGGCAATAAAGCCACTATGAAATCACGAAGAATAGAGAGTAACGTCAGTAGACATATGCTCACTGTGGCAATGAATACTGGCAGCAATTGAGGAAGTAATGGCAGGAAACAGTATCGGACAACATTTCCGAGTGACCACGTTCGGAGAAAGTCACGGTATCGCACTAGGATGTATCGTCGACGGGTGCCCACCAGGGCTTGAAATTACAGAAGCAGATCTTCAAAAAGATCTCGACCGTCGTCGTCCTGGCACATCACGCTACACAACGCAGCGTCGTGAACCTGATGAAGTAAAAATCCTTTCCGGTGTTTTTGAAGGTCAAACAACAGGTACATCGATTGGCCTACTGATCGAAAATACCGATCAACGCTCAAAAGATTACTCGGAAATCAAAGACAAGTTCCGCCCAGGTCACGCCGATTATACTTACCACCAAAAATACGGCGTCCGTGATTACCGTGGTGGTGGTCGCTCTTCTGCACGCGAAACCGCAATGCGAGTGGCGGCAGGTGCCATCGCTAAGAAATATCTTGAGCAAGAGTTCGGCGTTCAGGTGCGTGCGTACTTGTCTCAAATGGGTGACGTATCCATCGACAAAGTTGATTGGGATGAGATTGAGAACAATGCGTTCTTTTGCCCAGATGCGGATAAAGTAGATGCGTTTGACCAACTGATCCGCGACCTGAAAAAGGAAGGCGATTCAATTGGTGCCAAACTGCAGGTTGTTGCGACCAACGTCCCTGTTGGTTTAGGTGAGCCAATCTTTGACCGTTTAGATGCAGATATCGCCCATGCGTTGATGAGCATTAATGCGGTAAAAGGTGTTGAAATTGGTGACGGCTTTGATGTGGTTAAGCAAAAAGGCAGCGAACACCGTGACCCGCTTACACCTGAAGGTTTCGCAAGTAACCATGCTGGCGGAATTCTCGGCGGTATTTCTACTGGTCAAGAAATTGTCGCAAACATTGCGTTGAAGCCAACGTCAAGTATCACTGTACCAGGTGAGACGATTACTAAAACAGGTGAGCCGACTCAGCTAATTACTAAAGGTCGTCATGATCCTTGTGTAGGTATTCGAGCTGTGCCAATTGCTGAAGCTATGTTAGCGATTGTGTTGTTGGACCACCTGCTGCGTCATCGTGGTCAAAACTTTGGTGTGACCACGGAAACGCCAAAGATTTAATCTCCAGCTAACAGAAAAAGCGCTACTTTTTAGGAGCGCTTTTTTGTGGTTATGTGCCTGAATTTCGCTGAACTGTGGGGTTGTCTATTCAGTTAGTGAATAGAGCTTTCCGCTTCTAGTTGAAATGAAGGTAGGCGCCATTTAAATCGTACTGCTGCCATACGAAGTGCGTAGCCCACAACAAGGGTAGAGATGGTCGCGGTAACGTCATTTATCCCCAACTCCAATAGACCCAAGTAGAGTCCTGAAGCAATCAATGCAACAGACGCATACAGCTCTTCGTGCAGTACAAGAGGAGTTTGGCGGCAGATCAAATCTCGCAGTAATCCACCAAACACACCGGTGACGAGAGCTGCCACCATACAGATCAGCGCGTGATGGCCCATTCCCATAGCGACTTTAGTACCAATGATACTGAATACGATCAGCCCAAGTGCATCAAGTCGAATAAATAGGCCTTTCAGTTTAATCACCCATTTTGCAAACCCTGTGGTCAAAACGCCTGCAATACAGGTAATCACCAAAAACTGTGGGTTTTCGACCCAACCAAGTGGATAGTGCCCCAGCAGAATATCTCGTACTGTACCACCACCTATAGCTGTTGCACTTGCAACCAGCATAACTCCAAACCAGTCCATTTTGCGTCGACCAGCGCTCAATGCGCCTGTCATGGCTTCCGCCGTGATGCCAATGATATACAAAACACTTAGTAGCATGATGAGATACTCAAAACTTTTTGGAAAAAACCAGTAGGGGGAATAAGAAAGGCGAGAGTGTAGTGGCAAATACGTTTTTAGGCGAATGAGATTTTATACCGACGAAATCGTTTTTCAGATTACATAATCTAATGTTATATCCCTTACAATAGCTTTACCTTATCAGCTAAAAAAGGGAAAATGCGTTTTTGCTGTCATTCACTACGCTAGACATGCTATGAGCCACGAATACCAAGACTTAGTGACAATCTTCAATGAGACATTTTACCCCCAGTTCAACACTAAGTTGGAGTTGGGTGGGGATGAGCCTATCTATCTGCCTGCCGACGAGAAAGTGCCACACCATCGCATTATTTTTGCTCGTGGTTTTTATGCATCTGCGTTACACGAAATTGCGCATTGGTGTGTAGCAGGTCCGGAAAGAAGGCTAATGGAAGATTTTGGGTACTGGTATGAGCCAGATGGAAGGACAGAAGCAGTACAAGCCGAGTTCGAGAAAGTAGAAATTCGTCCTCAGGCTTATGAGTGGATATTAGCCACGAGCGCTGGCTTTCCTTTTAACGTAAGTTGTGACAACCTACACGGCGATTTTGAGCCAGATCGATTGGGCTTTATGAATAAGGTCTATCGTGAAGTTGAAAGTATATTTGAGCAGGGCATCCCGCCAAGAGTTAAAATGCTTTCAGATGCTTTGCGCCAGTATTACGAGGTTCCTGAACTCGATATTAGCCACTTCAAGGTTGCTTGAACGCTATGATGTTACGGATACCCAATCTAAAAATATAAAGAGACGACAATGATTATTGAATTTGAAGAAAAACTACTGGATATGATTGATGCGCGCATACAGAGCGCTTCAGATGATGAGTTGTTTGCCGGTGGTTATCTACGTGGTCATATCTCTCTTTCTGCCGCTTCTTGTGAAGAGGATGGTATTGCAGAGCTAGATGTACTAAAGCAGCGAATTGAACAAAGCCTTGAAGACGCACGCAGCGAGTTGACTCCAGCGGATCGCATCATTGTTCAAGATTTATGGCAAGAGCTGCAAAGCCAAGCCTAAAGAACGCGCTGACTCTTGTTCGAAAATATTGAATAACTTGATGCGAAAATTACGGTTGTTGAAAATCTGTACTCCGTTATTCTAGATAACAAGAAACGAGTCAACAGGAGCAACACCATGAAAGTTATCGCATTTGGAGCATCAACCAGTTCAACTTCTATTAATAAAGCCTTGGCTACTTATGCAGCAAACTTAGTCGAAGGTGCTGAAGTAGTTGTATTAGATATCAATAACTATCAAGTGCCAATGTTTAGTGAAGATCTGGAAAAAGAAATTGGCCAGGCGGAAGGTGCGCAAGGTTTCTTGAATGATTTGGCTGAGGCGGATGCGTTTGTTATCTCATTTGCTGAGCACAATGGCCATTACCCTGCGGCGTACAAAAACCTATTCGATTGGGCGACCCGCATTGACCGTGAAGTGTTTAAGAACAAACCAGCGGTTTACCTAGCCACCTCACCAGGCCCAGGCGGAGCTCAAAATGTATTGGCTGCTGCAGTGGGTTCCGCACCTTATTTTGGTGGCAACGTAAAAGCATCGGTTTCAGTACCAAGCTTCTACGACAACTTCAATTTCGAAACAGGTGCGGTGAGCAACGACGAAATTGTAGCGGAGCTTAAACAGGCAGTGGCTAAACTTGCTTAGTAAGCTTTCCAATTTAGCGCCATTTATGAATTAACGCTAAATTAGAAATGGTTAGACACTATAATACCTTGACGAATTAACGCCTCGACGAATCGAGGCGTTTTTAATTTTACAGCTCGGTCAGAGCCTTGCCTTTTTTCAGCTTTCTTACCCACATCTTGCTCGGGTGTATCCCTTCGAGCATATCAACAGGTAGTGGCAGCGGGTCGCCACACATTTGCGACGCTAACACTTCAGCCATCAAAGGTGCAGAACTAAGGCCACGAGAGCCTAATCCTACGAAACAGTACAAATTATCATATTGGGCAATAGGTTTAATATGCTCTTCGGTTTGCTGAGACAGATCAGCGTATTGACGTTTGATCTGCTCGAAGTCACCGACATTTCCTACGAAGGGTAAGTGATCTCGGCTTACACACCTTACACCTTGGCGCGATTGATTGCCGCTGGTGTCTACATCATCAACCCAAGTTTGTTTTGGTAAGCAACTTTTGAGTTTTGCTGCGTTATCGACTTGCGCCTGCGGATCGAATTCTTGGTCAATATGGCTTCTGTCGTAACTTGCACCGATACAATGCTGATGATTATTCGGATTATGTGGCGTCATGTATCCGTCGTAGCACAATACAGTTTTGAGCTGTTGGAGGTTGCTTGAGGTAGGTATGTGACTCACTTGTCCTTTCACTTTACCAAGCGGTAGGTGCTGGCTCTGCACAAATTGGTCGAACTGATGACCGTTTGCGATGACGATGGCTTGATGCTCAAAGTGACCTTGTTGAGTCGATAGTGACCAACGTTGTGAGTCTTGGTCGAAGTTTAGTGACTCAACTTCATGTTGATAGTGAACGCTGAGCTTTTGAGTGTTTTCTAATTCGGCAATGAGGTTCTGGGTTAGCTGGGCTGGGCAAAGCCAGCCGCCAAGTGGATAGTGGATGCTGTCCATATCGACAGGTAAACCCAGTATTTGATTCGTCTCTTCAGCCGACAGCTTTTCTATGAGAGATGCTGGAAAGTTTCCTTCCATCATTTTGCTGAGTTTTGTTTTGGTTTTGTCATCCCACATTAATTGGGTTACACCGCACCAATCATGGTCGAAATCAATGGTATCTGCGCACTGCTCTACGAATTGGCGAGCGAATAGCATTCCCGGCGCAAACAATCGAGAAACGCCAGTATGAGTACCGTTAAGCAATGGGTATACCGCCCCTTGCTTGTTGCCCGATGCGCCTAGTGCTGGTTTTTCATCAGCGCAATAGAGGCTAACATTTATGCCTCTTCGTGCTAGCGTCTTAGCCAACGTTGCGCTGGCAATACCGCCACCAATGATCGCGACATCCTTAAGCTGATCGGTTGTGCACCGAGCGTAATATGGTGCAATGTTACTGAACCGTAAGGTTTGATTCATTGAGCCTGCGATCATTTCTCGTTTAGTGCCAAAACCTTTGACTTTTTTCATCTCAAAGCCAGCTTTGATTAGGCCTCGACGGACAAAACCAGCAGCAGTAAATGTGGCGCAGGTGCCTTCTGGCTTTGCCAGTTTCGCCATGTTATTGAATAAGGTTTGGTTCCACATCTCTGGGTTTTTGCTTGGTGCAAAGCCATCCAAGAACCACGCATCAATTAAGCCACGTTGGGTTGTTGGCACTAGTGGCATACAGTCTTTGATGTCACCGAACCACAGATCCAAAGTGATGGCGCCGTCTTCAAGCACAATTCGATGGCACTCGGGAACGGCGATAGGGTAGTGGCGTTGCAGCTTTTTTGCGTACTCGGCTAATTCAGGCCAAGCCTCATGAGCTTTGGCTAAATCTTCGATACTGAGCGGATACTTTTCAAAGCTAATGAAATGCAGCTCTTGGAGTTTAGCGTCTGGGTTGGCTTGTCTGAATGCGTCGAACCATTGCCAAGTCGCAAGGAAATTTAAGCCAGTCCCAAACCCCGTTTCCCCAATGGTAAATCGACGTTGGTCATATTCTTGCCATCTTTGCGGTAGATGATTCTGAGTGAGAAAAACGTATCGGGTCTCTTCGAGGCCGTTTACATTGGAAAAATAAACATCGTCAAATTGATCGGATACAGGTGTTCCTGATTCATTCCAATCAAGCTGTGCATTGGTTATAGAAGTCATAATGTGTGAATTCTGTGAGAAACTGCGGTATATAGGGTGAGATTGTACGAATTTATGGGAAAGCTGACCACTTTTGTTGGTCTTCTTAGTTATTATCTAGCGGAATTTTGAATTATTAGGATTGTCACATGAAACGAGTCGTAATCACCGGTATGGGTATTGTTTCAAGTATCGGTAACAACGTCGAAGAAGTTTTAGCGTCTCTTAAAGAAGGGAAGTCAGGTATCACAGCTTCAGAGCAGTTCAAAGAAAATGGCCTGCGTTCTCAAGTTTGGGGTAACCTAAAAATGAACCCTGCTGACCATATTGATCGCAAAAAAATGCGCTTTATGGGCGACGCAGCAGCGTTTGCTTACCTATCGATGGAACAGGCGATTGCAGACTCTGGCCTAACTGAAGAACAAGTATCGAACGAGCGCACTGGTATTGTGGCTGGTTCGGGCGGTGCGTCTTCACTAAACCAAGTGAACGCAGTGGATATTCTTCGTGAGAAAGGCGTAAAGCGTGTAGGCCCTTACATGGTTCCACGTACGATGGCTTCTACAGTTTCAGCATGTTTGGCAACTCCATTTAAAATCCGCGGTGTGAACTACTCAATGAGTTCTGCATGTGCAACTTCAGCACACTGTATCGGCCACGCAATGGAGCTTATCCAACTTGGTAAGCAAGACGTTGTATTCGCAGGTGGTGGTGAAGAACTAGATTGGTCTCTGACCATGATGTTCGATGCGATGGGCGCGCTATCTACTAAGTACAACGAAACTCCAGATAAAGCATCACGTACTTACGATGCAGATCGTGACGGTTTCGTTATCTCTGGTGGCGGCGGTATGCTAGTGGTTGAAGAATTAGAGCACGCACTAGCTCGTGGCGCGAAAATTTACGGTGAAATCGTTGGTTACGGCGCAACTTCAGACGGCTACGACATGGTAGCACCATCTGGTGAAGGTGCTGTGCGTTGTATGAAGATGGCAATGCAAGACGTTGACTCTGTTGATTATGTAAACACGCACGGTACATCAACACCTGTCGGTGACGTTAAAGAACTTGGTGCAATCCAAGAAGTCTTCGCTGGTAAGAGCCCTGCAATCTCAGCAACTAAAGCGATGACTGGTCACGCATTGGGTGCTGCAGGTGTTCATGAAGCAATTTACTCAGCGCTAATGCTAGATAACAACTTTATCGCACCAAGCATTAACGTAGAAAACCTAGACGAAGCGGCTGAAGGCCTAGATATTGTGACTGAAAAGCGCGATCAAGAGCTAACAACGGTTATGTCTAACAGCTTTGGTTTTGGTGGTACAAACGCGACACTAGTAATCAAGAAGTACCAAGGCTAAAAACTGAATGATGCTCGAACAGAGCACGCCAGTTTCCAGAGCTTGATTGGCTAGTGTTGTATCTAGTTAATCGAACAGACGCAGACTTTGTCCCATGGAGAGCGGGACAAGATCCTTTTGTTCTGGATGTTTGCCCGGCTCGAGTGAGCCGGGCATTTTTATATCTGCTCTACTCATTATATGCTCGACACCACTTGTGCTTTTTAGCACAATCCAAGCAATCCTTTCGAACTATTCTTACTCGATTACCGATATGAAAATTATTATTGACGAAAACATGCCTTATGCTGAGCAGTTATTCAGCCAGTTGGGCGAAGTAGTGCTTAAACCTGGTAGAACGCTTACCGCCGATGACTTGATTGATGTAGACGCATTAATGATTCGTTCGGTAACCAAAGTGAATGAGCAGTTGTTATCGAAAGCCAACAAATTGAAGTTTGTTGGCACTGCGACCGCAGGTATGGATCACGTTGACCAAGCCTTGCTAAAGGAAAAAGGTATCTTCTTCACCGCTGCTCCTGGGTGTAACAAAGTGGGTGTTGCGGAATACGCGTTCAGCGTATTGATGGTGTTGGCCCAGCAAAAAGGCTTTTCGGTATTTGATAAAACGGTAGGCATTATCGGTGCTGGCCAAGTTGGTTCGTATTTAGCGAAAGCGTTAGGCGGCATTGGCTTGAAAGTATTGATCAACGATCCACCTAAGCAGCAACAAGGCGATAGCCGTGAATTTACTCCTCTAGACCAGCTGCTCGAGCAAGCGGACGTGATTACCGTGCACACTCCATTGACTAAAGACGGAGATTTTCCTACCCACCACCTGATCGATGAGCAAGTGTTGTCTAACTTACGTAGCGATCAAATACTGATTAATGCTGCTCGTGGTCCAATTGTTGATAACACGGCTTTGAAACATCGCTTGCTAAAAAATGATGGCTTTGTTGCGGCGCTAGATGTATTCGAATATGAGCCAGAAGTTGATATGGAGCTCTTACCTCTGTTAGCATTCGCCACCCCTCACGTTGCAGGCTATGGTTTAGAGGGGAAAGCCAGAGGGACGACAATGATTTTTAATAGTTATTGTGAGTTCATTGGCCGAGATTTACGTGCCCAAGCCTCCGACTTGTTACCAACGGCTCCAGTGCCGAATTTGGTCTTAGATCGAGCATGGGACGAAGCGAGCCTGCACAACATAACGCAATTAATCTATGATGTGCGTAAAGACGATGCCTTATTCCGTCGCGAAATCGCCACTCCAGGTTCTTTCGACCTGATGCGTAAGCAGTATTGGGATAGGCGTGAATACAGTGCAGTAACAGTGACTGGGACACCATCGTGTAATTTAGCCCCACTGGAAAAATTAGGTTTTCAAATCGAGGTAAGTGATGAGCCAAGAGTTTAATATTGCGGTTTTGGGTGCGACTGGAGCAGTCGGCGAAACCATCCTAGAAGTGTTGCAAGAACGCAAATTCCCGATTGGCGAACTGCACTTGCTTGCGAGCGAGCGCAGCGAAGGTAAGACTTACCGTTTCAATGGTAAAACCATCAAAGTTCAGAATGTAGAAGAGTTTGATTGGTCTCAAGTTCACATCGCGCTATTTTCAGCGGGTGGTGCGCTTTCTGAAAAGTGGGCACCGGTTGCTGCTGACGAAGGTGTTGTGGTGATTGATAACACTTCACACTACCGCTACGAGTACGACATTCCGCTTGTTGTACCGGAAGTAAACCCAGAAGCTATTGCAGAGTTTCGTAACCGCAATATCATCGCTAACCCTAATTGCTCTACGATTCAGATGTTAGTAGCGCTGAAGCCAATTCATGACGCAGTGGGTATTGAGCGTATCAACGTATCAACCTATCAGTCAGTCTCGGGTGCTGGAAAGTCGGGTATTGATGAACTAGCAGGCCAGACGGCCAAGCTGCTAAATGGTATGCCTGCAGAAGCGGAAAACTTCTCTCAGCAAATTGCGTTTAACTGTATTCCTCAAATCGATAAGTTTATGGAAAACGGTTACACCAAAGAAGAAATGAAAATGGTGTGGGAAACGCAGAAAATCTTCAATGATCCATCGATTATGGTCAACCCAACCTGTGTTCGTGTGCCTGTGTTTTACGGCCACGCGGAAGCGATTCATATCGAAACACGTTCTCCAATTGATGCTGAAGAAGTTACACGTCTGCTAGATCAAACAGATGGAATCGAAGTATTTTTCGGTGACGATTTCCCTACCCAAGTACGTGATGCTGGTGGTAAAGACCACGTTCAAGTTGGCCGTATCCGCAATGATATTAGCCACCATAGTGGTGTTAACCTTTGGGTAGTAGCTGATAACGTACGTAAAGGTGCTGCGACTAACGCGGTACAAATTGCAGAAGTGTTGATTCGAGACTACTTCTAAGTATTGAATCTCATCTGATTTAGCTTCAAAACCTCGCCAATATGCGAGGTTTTTTTGTACTAGGTAAGACAAAAATCAATTCTGGTTCAAATCAGTAAGACTTTAGCCATAAGTCGTTGTAATTCACAACTTGAGCAGAGCTAGGTACACAAATCATCCAATTGGCCTAACTTTAATGTGAGATTACTGCGATTATTGCGCCAGCAACACATTTTTTGCCTTGAGGCCTATAGTTTTGCTCGCCTAATCCGATATATTTAACAGATCTCTATAATTTTATTCTTATTAAGCACATAGCTGAGCCTTATATGCGTCAATTTTTAAAGCGTCTACTTTTACCTTTGGTGTTGGTAGCCGTGACTCAGACTTCTATCGTTAGTGCCGAAAGCATTCGCCTTACAGGTCCAAATGGTGAGAGACAAGCTTCTCCACAATTTGCAGAACCTATTTCTCGTGCAAACAGCAATGAGCCTTCTCGCTTCTTCGGCCCAACAACGGACGCCGATACCCTATGGAAGATCGCTACACAGGTGAGGCCTGCTCCCAACCTGACGGTTCAGCAGACTCTATTGGCGATATACGAGCTCAATCCAAGTGCTTTTGAAGACCAAAATATTCATAGCCTGATTCCTGGTAGTACATTGCGTATACCGTCTCTAGCGCAGGTTCGCGGAACTTCTACCGCTAAAGCTGTCGCTATAATGGAGGCTCACCAAAACAAGCTTAATAATCTACCTGTCGCCCCAGCAACAGTTGTATCGAATACTCCGGCGACCACCGAAAAAGTAGCGCCAAGTACGCCAACCCAGCCTGAACCTAAGACAACTGAAAACTCTGCTACAGCGGCCCAAGAAGCTCCGCCTGAAAAGCAACCTGAGATTGTCAGCAACCTAAAGAACGAGCTGGAAAGTTCAGAAAGTGAACTGCAAGCCCTTGAAGAAAAAAACCATCGACTTCGTTTGATGCTGGCTGATGTCCAGTCAGAAGTGGATGTGCTTAAAGACGAGTTGAGTGATGAAGATCGTATTCGTAATGAAGTGGAAAAGCTACTTCAAGAAGAGCGCAACCGTTTAAGCGAAGAGCAAAAGATGAAGCCATCACAACTTGATGAGCTACTATCTAATACTTGGCTAGTGGCTGCACTGGCTATCATTCCTGGTTTGCTGATTGTGTTGATCATCGTTGTGCTACTTGGCCGTCGTTCGAAAGAAGAGTCATCAGCACAAGAGCCGCTCATGCAATCTCAGCAAGATAGCATGACGCCTGTTGCACCTATCGACCAAATTGACGACAGCATTGATGATGACCTTTTACTCGATGATGACCTATTTGGTGAAGCTGATGATGACAAAGCTCTAGATGATGATATCTCGTTAGAAGAAGACGAAGACAACAAGAAAGAAGACGATATCTTTGCCGACCTCGATGACAGCGATCTTGATTTCAATCTAGAAGACGAAGATGGTGAAGACCCGTTTGCTGGTATCGGTGATAACGGAGATTTGGACGCTGAGCTTGAAGACATCGATATGAGTTCGAATGGCATTAGCGTCAACACAGAAGACAAAGCGTTAGGTCTTGAAGAGATGGAACGAGCGCTTGATGAAGCCTCTCTCGATGATAATGATGAAGAAGCTGGCTTTGACCTCTCAGATGACAACGGCATGTCTCAAGATGATATTGAAGCGCTACTTTCTGGGGACGACGACCATGAAGAGTTAGGTACTGATGAACTTGATCAGTCAATGCTAGACGATTTGCTTCTAGGAGACAGTGACGACGATGACGATTTTGACATTGATAGTTTGCTAGAAGAAAGTGGCGACTCGTTTGACCTAAATAGCCCTGATGATGAGCCTGTCGACACGCAAAGTGATGTGAATCTGGAGAGTGCAGAAGACTTTGACTTAGGAGATTCAAATCTAGCGTCTGATAGTGAAATTGATGACTTGTTTGCTCAGATCGAATCTCAAGCCGATTTAGAAGAATTGGAAAAGCATGCCGTCGACGACACTGCACTATTGGATGAGATTGTTGATGAAGAATCGATTTCGCTTGATGACACAAGTACAGATTTGTTGGATGAGCTTATCGACCTCGATGAGTCTAGCAGTGAAGTAGAGTCAGCAATAGAGCTCGATAGTGATAGCACTGAACTGCTTGATGAACTATTAGGGGAAGAGCAGGAAGCAGACAAGGTTTCTGTTGAGGAAGACAGCACAGATTTACTGGATGACTTACTTGACTCCGAAGATACACCGTTAAATGTTGGCGATTCAAGCACACTTGATGAGCTGCTAGAGTCTGATGATTCTCTTGTTGGTGATGACAGCTTTGATAGTGACGGTACCGACCTGTTTGATGAATTATTGGAAATTGAGCAGCAAGCTAGTCAGCAAGAGCCTCAAGAAACCAATGTTGAGCGAACTGAACTCTCGGAGCCGACCAATGACACTGCAGAACCAGATTCGACTTCTGATGAACTGGATTTGGAACTGTCTGAAATTGACACGCTGGATGAAGAGTCAGTTGAAACTGGTACGGATGACAGCGTTCAGCCAAATGCCGATGAAGAATTTTCCAGCGATGACTTTATCGATGACATGCTCAGCGTTGCACCTGAAGCCGATCCACTGTTGGACACGCTGGACTTAGATGAAGCGCAACAAACAGTTGACATCGAAGAACTTGAAAGCAATCTTGCAGAGCCAGAGCCAGAGCCAGAGCCAGAGCCAGAGCCAGAGCCAGAGCCAGAGCCAGAGCCAGAGCCAGAGCCAGAGCCAGAGCCAGAGCCAGAGCCAGAGCCAGAGCCAGAGCCAGAGCCAGAGCCAGAGCCAGAGCCAGAGCCAGAGCCAGAGCCAGAGCTATCAGTTCCTGAAGCAGTGGCGAATGAGTTTGGCGTTCCGCAAGACGATGATTGGCTAATTGACCAAGATGTTGAGGATCTTGGCGATAAAAGTACACCTGAGCTTGAAGAAAATGTTCAAGTTGAGCCTCAAGTAGAAGTCGATACGGACAATGCCGAGCTAGATGCTGTGGAGTCAACTGCGGCAGATGTTCTGGCCGATATGGAGACAACAGACCCAGAACATCGTGATGGATCACTTGATGAGCTAGAGCTTTCAGAAGACAGTGAAGAAGATGCGTTGGCTGATGTTTCGCTTGAACCGAAAGAGCCAGAACTGGATGAGCCAGCGGAAGTACAAGAGGAAGCGGCTACAGAATCATTCGATGATTTAGATCTTCCTGAATACGGCGAAGAAGACGCGCTGGCTGATGTTGCGCTTGAGCCTCAAGAGCCAGAGGTAGAAGCGCAAGCTGAAGAACAAGCGGAAGCGGCTACAGAGTCGTTTGATGATCTAGAGCTTCCTGAGCTCAACGAAGAAGATGCACTAGCTGATGTTGCACTTGAGCCTCAAGAGCCAGAGTTAGAAGCACCGACTGAAGAACAAGTGGAAGCGGCTACAGAATCATTCGATGATTTAGAGCTTCCTGAATACGGCGAAGAAGACGCGCTGGCTGACGTTGCCCTTGAGACTCAAGAGCCAGAGTTACAAACGCCAGCGGAAGAACAAGCGGAAGCGGCTACAGAGTCGTTTGATGATCTAGAGCTTCCAGAGTACAACGAAGAAGATGCACTGGCAGATGTTGCGCTTGAACCTCAAGAGCCCGAGCTAGAAGCACCGACTGAAGAACAAGCGGAAGCTGCTACAGAATCATTCGATGATTTAGAGCTTTCTGAATACGGTGAAGAAGACGTGCTGGCTGACGTTGCACTTGAGCCTCAAGAGCCAGAGTTACAAACGCCAGCGGAAGAACAAGCGGAAGCGGCTACAGAGTCGTTTGATGATCTAGAGCTTCCTGAATATGGCGAAGAAGACGCGCTAGCTGATGTTGCGCTTGAGCCGCAAGAACCAGAACTTGAAGAGTCAGCCGAAGTACCAGCGGAAACGGTGACAGAGTCATTCGATGATCAAGAGCTTCCAGAGTACAACGAAGAAGACGCACTGGCTGATGTTGCGTTTGAACCGCAAGAGCGAGAACTAGATGAGCCAGTGGAAGTACAAGCGGAAGAGGCCACAGAGTCCTTTGATGACTTAGAGCTTCCAGAGTACAACGAAGAAGATGCACTAGCTGATGTTGCCCTTGAACCGCAAGAGCTAGAATTAGATGAGCCAGCGGAAGTACAAGAGGAACCGGCTACAGAGTCATTCGATGATCTAGAGCTTCCAGAGTATAACGAAGAAGATGCACTTGCTGATGTTGCACTTGAGCCTCAAGAGCCAGAGTTAGATGAGCCAGTGGAAGTACAAGCGGAAGAGGCCACAGAGTCCTTTGATGACTTAGAGCTTCCAGAGTACAACGAAGAAGATGCACTTGCTGATGTTGCACTTGAGCCTCAGGAGCCAGAATCACAAGTGCCAGCCGAAGTGCAAGCGGAAGCGGCTACAGAGTCGTTTGATGATCTAGAGCTTCCAGAGTACAACGAAGAAGATGCACTTGCTGATGTTGCGCTTGAACCTCAAGAGCCAGAGATAGAAGCGCCGGCTGAAGAACAAGCGATAGCGGCGACAGAGTCCTTTGATGACTTAGAGCTTCCAGAGTACAACGAAGAAGATGCACTTGCTGATGTTGCACTTGAGCCTCAAGAGCCAGAGCTAGAAGCACCAGCTGAAGAACAAGCGATAGCGGCGACAGAGTCATTCGATGATCTAGAGCTACCTGACTACAGCGAAGAAGAAGCGCTGGCTGATGTGGTGTCTGATTCACCGCAATCAGATGCTTTGCCTGAAGAAATCAGAGCCAGTGTAGAAGATTCTGATAATGAACAAGATGCTCTGTTCAGTGTGTTCCAGAATCAAGAAGTTTCAGATCTTGCTGGTGCTGAGTATGGTGAGGAAACACTTAACGAATTGCTTAGTGAAGATGATGGAGCGACTCAATCTTCATTCTCGTTTGACTCACCAATCGATAGTGAAACTATTGATAGTGCGGGTATGGATCTTGATGCAATGCTGGAAGTTGGCGGAGAAGACTGGAATGGATTCAGTTTATCGCCGGAGCAACAAGCGAGCATACCTCAGGAAATTCCAGAAGATGAACAGTCTGCATGGGATGCTGAAAATCAACCTGAACAGGCTGTAGTCTCAGATGAAAACTGGGGAGAGCAGGATGATTTCGACCCTAAAGCGCAAGGGTACAGAACAATCGATGAACTGATGGCGGAAGTTGATGGCGAAGCGGAAGAGCTATCGAGCAGTGAAGAGGAACTGAACTTAAATGTTGGTTTGGATGAATTCCCTGATGTTATCGGTGATATTGGCTTTGAAGATGTAGATTCTAACGCAGAAGCGGTAGGCAAGCTCGACTTAGCTAAAATCTATATCGAGATGAATGATTCTCAAGGGGCAATTAAGCTGTTAGAAGAGGCAATAGTAGACGGTTCAGACGAAATACGCCGCGAAGCTAAAAACTTAATTGATACCATTCGTCAGAGTTAAGTTAAAGTAAACCGAATAGGCAGCTTAGGCTGCCTATTTTTGTTTTGTTGGTTAGAAATCAGTAACAATTCCTATTATACTGCTCGCCCCAATTTCAAGAGTAAAGCGAACATGAGAATTGCCCTAGGTATCGAATATGACGGCACAAAGTATTATGGCTGGCAGCGTCAAAGAGATGTCAAAAGTGTTCAGGAAGAACTGGAGAAATCTTTAAGTATTGTTGCGAACCATCCGGTCGAAGTTCAATGCGCTGGGCGTACGGATGCGGGTGTTCATGGGACAGGGCAAGTTGTCCACTTTGATACCACATCAATGCGAAAAGTGGCAGCGTGGACTATGGGAGTCAATGCAAATATGCCACGTGATATTGCTGTTCGCTGGGCAAAAGAAGTACCTGAAGACTTTCATGCACGATTTACAGCCACAGCAAGGCGCTATCGCTACGTGATATATAATCACGCTTATCGTCCGGGGATCCTGTCATCGGGGGTGAGTCATTATCATGGAGACCTTGATGTCGAAAAAATGCATCAAGCAGGGCAGTACCTTTTAGGTGAGAATGACTTCACGTCCTTTAGAGCCGTTCATTGCCAGTCACGTAGCCCTTGGCGTAATATTATGCACTTAAACGTGAGCCGTCACGGCGATTACGTTGTTATCGATATCAAGGCTAACGCTTTTGTTCACCATATGGTCCGAAATATTACCGGTAGCTTGATCGCCGTAGGGCGTGGAGAACAATCTCCAGAATGGATCAAATGGCTATTGGCTGAAAAAGATAGAAAGCTTGCGGGGGCAACGGCCAAGGCTGAAGGGCTCTATCTTGTTGATGTAGATTACCCAAGTAGTTTTGAATTACCAAGGGTACCAATTGGGCCGCTGTTTTTCCCCGATGAATTAAACTAAGTGGCGAAAATATGCGCTGGTTTCATTAGCTTGTGCGTGAGATATCCATACAGGAAATAGGTACAACCAGTTTTTTGTCTACAGTTGGCATTTTATATGCTTTAATCCATCACGCATAAATTCCGAATTTGTATCTCTCGCAATAAAGCGGGGGAGTAGAGAGAAAGGTCTTCCATGAGTTGGCTTGAAAAGATTTTAGAAAAAAGCAACATCGTAAGTTCACGCAAAGCATCAATCCCTGAAGGTGTTTGGACAAAATGTACCTCTTGTGAGCAGGTGCTATACCACGCGGAACTAGAAAGAAATTTAGAAGTGTGCCCTAAGTGTGATCATCACATGCGCATGAAAGCTCGTCGTCGTCTTGAAACTTTCCTTGACGAAAATAACCGTGAAGAAATCGCAAACGACCTTGAGCCTCAAGATAAGCTAAAGTTCAAAGATTCCAAGAAATACAAAGACCGTATTTCAGCTGCTCAGAAGAGCAGTGGCGAGAAAGACGCATTGATCGTAATGAAAGGTGAACTTCTAGGCATGCCTCTAGTGGCTTGTGCATTTGAGTTTTCTTTCATGGGCGGTTCAATGGGTTCTGTTGTAGGTGCTCGTTTCGTACGTGCAGTCGAAGCTGCAATCGAAAATAACTGTGGCCTTGTGTGTTTCAGCGCAAGTGGCGGTGCTCGTATGCAAGAAGCATTAATGTCTCTAATGCAAATGGCGAAAACCAGTGCTGCTCTTGAGCGTCTGTCTAACAAAGGCTTGCCGTTTATCTCAGTGATGACAGATCCGACAATGGGCGGTGTTTCCGCGAGTTTAGCAATGCTAGGTGACGTAAATATTGGTGAACCTAAAGCGCTGATTGGCTTTGCTGGTCGTCGTGTTATTGAGCAAACGGTACGTGAAGATCTGCCAGAAGGTTTCCAGCGTAGTGAATTCTTACTAGAACACGGTGCTATCGATATGATTGTTGATCGTCGTGAGATGCGCCAACGTGTGGGTAGCCTTATTGCCAAGATGACTCGTAAAGAATCGCCAATGGTAGTTTCTGTGAACGATTCACCAAATGAACCTGCATATCAAGTACCAGAAGCAGGCGAAAAAGGGTAAAGTAGACACTAACAACAGACCTTAATTATCGGTTAAAGTTAGATGAGTCAAAACCCTATTCCTCAAGCCACATCTCCTCTTACGATGTGGCTTGATTATTTAACAAACATCCATACTTCGGCAATCGACCTTGGCCTTGAGCGTGTAGACGCGGTCGCTAAGAAAGCCAACCTCACCAAACCCGCTCCAAAAGTCATCACTGTAGCTGGCACCAATGGTAAAGGTTCAACCTGCGCCCTGATGGAAGCTATTCTACTTGATGCTGGATACTCAGTGGGCGTTTATAGCTCTCCGCACCTAATTCGTTACAACGAACGTGTTCGTATCAATGGATATGAGCTCAGTGATGATAAGCATACCCAAGCCTTTGACTATATTGAAAAGCAACGTGGCGATATCAGCCTGAGCTTTTTTGAGTACGCGACACTGGCTGCACTTCGTTTATTTCAAACTGAACAAGTTGAGATAGTTCTGCTCGAAGTTGGGCTAGGCGGGCGGTTAGACGCAACTAACGTCGTTGACCATGACGTGTCGGTCATCACTAGTTTAGCGGTCGACCACGTTGATTGGTTAGGTGACGACATAAACGTGATTGGGTTTGAGAAAGCGGGTATCTATCGCCCAGGTAAGCCCGCTATTTGTGGTCAGCCTAAGCCTCCAGCAACCGTTGCTGCGCATGCTGATGACATTGGCTCTGAGTTTCATCAAGTAGGCATTCAATACGAGTACAGCCTTACTGGAGAAGACTCTTGGAAGTGGTCTAGTGGCGCCTTTAGCCTAGATGATTTACCTGTGCCTAGTTTGCCTTTGCAAAATGCCGCAACCGCCCTAATGGCGCTGGGGTGTGCTGAGCTTGACTTAAGTGATGTCAATATAGTGAATGGCCTAAGGCAAGCCGCATTGCCTGGAAGAATGCAGATACTAGCGGATGCGCCAACGATTCTTTTGGACGTTGCACATAACCCTCATTCGGCGCAGTATCTAGTCGAGCAAGTGAATAAACAATTTTCGGGGCGTAAAGTACATGTCGTCGTTGCGATGCTTCATGATAAAGATATCGAAGCTACGCTTAATGTACTCGCAACTATCAGCGGAGATTGGTATCCAGCCTCTCTCACTGGCCCTAGAGCTGCAACAGCTTCTGAACTTTGCCAGTACATCGATAGTCCTGTTACCTCATACGAATCGCCAGTTGCTGCATTTGAAGCCGCGCTGACATCAGCAAATAGAGAAGATGTGATACTGGTTGTTGGTTCATTTCATACTGTTGGTGAAGTCTTAGAACACTGGCAGAAAAAAGGAGAATAAATGGCAAGTAAGTTCCAAAGCCGATTAGTCGGCACCATTATTTTGGTTGCCATTGGTGTTATCGTCCTTCCTGATCTACTTGATGGAAAGAAGCTTCATTACAAAGAAGAGATCGCGAGTATTCCAATTAAACCCGAACTTGATGGTGAAGTAGAAACGTTTGAAATGCTCGATCCCATTGAAGATCAAGTAGCCTTACCTGAGTCACCCGTTTCTGTGACTGAAGAAGTCTTAGCAGCTCAAGTCGAAACAGCGAATAAAGAGCCTTTACCGGTAGAAGTAAAAACTGTTGCGGAGAAGAATGAATATCAAGACAGTGCTTGGATCATTCAGTTGATGGCATTGAAAAATGCTGACAATGCAGCAAACCTTGTTAAAGATTTACAGAAGCGTGGTTATCAAGCTCATACTAAGCAAGAAAACTCATTTACTCGAGTCATTGTTGGTCCAGATGTATCAAAAAGTAAACTTGAGCGTCAGATAATTGAATTGGAAAAAATAACCGGTTCAAAAGGTCGTTTGCTTAAATTTAAACCACTAAATCCATAAGAAAACGTTTGCGTCGCTATTTTTTCTGTTAAAATGCGCGCCAACTTAAGATGTAAGAACTCATGAATTGGTTAGATTTTGTCATTTTAGGTGTGATCGGGCTATCAGCTTTGATCAGTTTAGTTCGAGGTTTCGCTAAAGAAGCTTTGTCATTAGTTATTTGGTTTGGCGCGTTTTTTATCGCCAGTCAGTATTACGCGAAACTCGCAGTGTACTTCACCAATATCGAAGATGACATGTTCCGCAACGGAACGGCTATTGCGGCACTATTTGTTTCTACCCTTATTGTAGGGGCATTGGTGAATTACGTGATTGGCCAGCTGGTGGAAAAAACGGGGCTGTCTGGAACGGATCGCATCTTAGGCATCGTATTCGGTGCATTAAGAGGTGTTTTGATTGTTTCCGCCGCTCTGTTTTTTATGGATGTCTTTACGACAGCTAATAACTCTGAATGGTTTAAAACTTCAGTGTTAGTGCCTGAATTTAAGCGAATCATCGAACCGTTCTTTGAACATATACAAGCAACATCAAGTTTCTTATCTGGCGCGCTTTAGCGCCAGTCATTGTCGCAATCGAGGGTTAAGACATGTGTGGTATTGTTGGAATCGTGGGTACAACGCCTGTAAACCAGTCAATTTATGACGCGTTAACGGTATTACAGCATCGTGGCCAAGATGCCGCTGGTATTTGTACCATAGAAAGCAATCGTTTTCGTCTGCGTAAGGCGAACGGTTTAGTGAAAGATGTTTTTGAAGCAAAACACATGCAGCGCCTACAGGGCAACGTTGGTATCGGCCATGTTCGCTACCCAACAGCAGGTAGTTCAAGTGCTTCAGAAGCTCAACCATTCTATGTTAACTCTCCTTTTGGTATTACACTCGCTCACAACGGTAACTTAACCAATGCGCACAAAGTGCGTGACAAAATTTGCGAGAAAGACCGTCGTCATATCAATACTACTTCTGACTCAGAAGTACTGCTGAACGTATTGGCTCATGAAATTGACATGGTGAAAGGAAATGTTACTTCTGAAGATGTCTTTCGTGCAGTGACAAATGTTCATCGTACTATTCGTGGCGCGTACGCTGTGGTTGCGATGATCATCGGACATGGCTTGATTGCATTTCGTGACCCAAATGGTATTCGACCACTTTGCTTGGGTAAACGAGAAGTAGAAGGGCGCGTAGAGTACATGGTAGCGTCTGAATCTGTTGCATTGGATGCGGTAGGTTTTGACTTTGTACGTGACGTAGCGCCAGGTGAAGCTATCTATGCGACATTTGACGGTGAACTACACACACAGCAGTGTGCTGACAACCCGACGCTTAACCCTTGTATCTTCGAATTTGTCTACTTTGCTCGACCTGACTCGTTTATCGATAAAATTTCGGTGTACAGTGCTCGAGTAGAAATGGGTAAAAAACTAGGTCAGCGTATTAAAGAAGAGTATGCGCACCTCGATATTGATGTGGTTATCCCAATTCCAGAAACGTCGTGCGATATTGCACTTCAAATCGCACAAGCGATCGATAAGCCATACCGCCAAGGTTTTGTTAAGAACCGCTATGTTGGCCGTACTTTTATTATGCCGGGTCAGCAGCAACGCAAGAAATCAGTGCGTCGCAAGCTCAACGCAATTCGCTCTGAATTTAAAGGCAAGAATGTCCTGCTAGTTGATGATTCAATTGTGCGCGGTACAACATCTGAGCAAATCATTGAAATGGCTCGTGACTCAGGTGCGAAACAAGTCTTTATGGTATCAGCCGCACCTGAAATTCGTTTCCCGAACGTATACGGTATTGATATGCCGACCGCCAACGAACTTATTGCTCATGGTCGTGATAATGATGCAATCTGTAAGCAAATCGGCGCTGATGAGTTAATCTTCCAAAGCTTGGAAGACCTTGTGGATGCAGTAGGCTTAGGTAATCGTGATATTGCTCAGTTTGAAACGTCTGTATTTAGCGGTGAATACGTTACGGGTGATATTAATCAAGAGTATTTAGATTACCTTGAGTCACTAAGAAGTGACGATGCAAAGATTCAAGCCGAGATTTTGCAAGAGCTCGCAAACATCGACCTTCATAACGAAGGGGCTTAATGCATAAAAAAAGGGCTTCCAAATGGAAGCCTTTCTTTTTATGTGTAAACTAACGTTGTAAAAAACGACACTTTGCTACTGGCGAATCATTTTCTTAATGACGGATCTTAGCTGCTTGGCTAAGGACAAATAAGAACGTCGCGCTAATAACGACAGATGGCCCAGCAGGTGTATCGAAATGCCAAGATAATGAAAGGCCACATAAGACACTCACTACGCCAAGCATTGAGGCTATGAGCGCCATCTGTTCTGGTGTTCGAGCAAATCTACGAGCTGTCGCAGCAGGAATGATCAATAGCGATGTCATGATCAACGCGCCCACAAACTTCATGCCAACTGCTATCACCAAGCCAACCATCAGCATTAAGACGAGACGCATCAAGTCAACATTGTGTCCTTCAACTGACGCTAAATCTTCATTAACCGTAGTAGATAGCAGCGGTCGCCAAAAAATAAATAGTGTCGCGGCAACAGCGACGACGCCAGCATAGATAACCATTAAATCCGAAGGTGAGACAGCGAGTAGATCACCAAACAGGTAGCTCATTAGATCGACGCGAACATTATCCAAGAAGCTCACTGCGACTAAGCCTAACGACAATGCGCTATGCGCGAGAATACCAAGCAATGTATCGGTAGCCACGAGCTTCTGCTTTTGCAATGTCACCAACACAACGGCTAAAGACATACTACATATCAGCAGTGCGAAGTAGATATTAATATCGAATAGAAAGCCGAGCGCTAAGCCCATAAGCGATGCATGTGCCAGAGTGTCGCCGAAATAGGCCATTCGTCGCCATACGACAAAAGAGCCCAATGGGCCGGCGATAAGCGCAATGCCTAGGCCTGCAAGTATTGAAGGCAATAAAAACTCAATCATGGGTGTGACCGTGTTGGTGGTTAGCACAGCCGGCTGCGTCACCTTTTACTGGCTGACCTGCCAAATCGTGGTGGTGATGGCTGTGCTCATGGTGGTAAAAAGCCAAACTTTCGCGCTCAGCGCTGCCGAATAGGGCAATGTATTTTGGGTGTTTCGCAATACTTGCCGGCGCACCTGAACAGCACACATGGTGGTGCAAACAAATGACGTCGTCAGTTTTTGCCATGACCAAATGCAAATCGTGTGAGACCATAAATACAGCACACCCAAATCGATGGCGAATATTGTCAATTAATTCGTAGAGGTCAATTTGTCCTTGAACGTCAACTCCTTGAGCAGGTTCATCCAATACAAGTAAGTCTGGTCTTTGTAGCAATGCTCTAGCAAGTAAAACACGTTGGTTTTCACCTCCTGACAATTGATGCATGTTGTTGCGAATCAAATGCTCAGCACCGACGAGTTTGAGTGCATCGAGTAGCTCTTGATCGCTGAAACGACCAGCAAGTTTAAGAAACCGTTTTACATCAAGTGGAAGTGAGTCATTGAGCTTTAGCTTTTGTGGTACATAGCCAATCCGTAATTTAGCGGGCTTAGATATGTGACCAGAATGAACATTTTGTAATCCGAGTAAAACTTTGACAAGGGTCGACTTGCCTGCTCCGTTAGGCCCAATAAGGGTCGTGATTTTCCCTTTTTCTAGACTAAGACTGACATTATCAAGGACGTTTTTTTGCCCAAAGCGCACTTGGATATTATGCAGCTCGACTAAAGAAGACATGAATGGAACTCATTTGCAAATAACTAATGTTATAATGTAACATTAGTTCCCAATTAAAGCCACAGCCTCAACTCATAAGCTCATGAAGAAATTACTACCACTACTATTGTTACCGCTAGCCATTGCTCCAACTGTTACGTGGGCAAAAACTGTCTTGACCAGTATTAAACCAATACAAATGATTACCTACGAATTAACCGAAGGAGTAGCTGAGCCAGAGGTACTCCTTAGTAATAACACTTCTCCACACGACTATGCGCTAAAACCTTCGGATGTGAAGCGTGTCCGACAAGCGGATTTGGTGATTTGGTATGGCCATGACCTTGAGCCGTTTCTTGAGAAGGTATTGGAATCCCAGCCGAAAGTTCTAACTTTGAGTGATATCCCAAACCTTAAGCTAAGAGAATATGCGGGTGGGGCACATGCTCATGAAGGCCACGACCATGGTAGCCACGACCCTCATTTCTGGTTAGGTAACGAGACCACGGTACAAGTCGCGCAAGCTATTGCTGCAAAACTTGCGAACATTGATCCAGAAAATAAGGCTACCTACGAAGCGAACCTCGCGGCCTTCTTAGCTGAAATGGCCAAAGTGAAGAAAGACATCGACACCCAATTATTCCCAATAAAAGAGCAAGGGTACTACGTTTTCCATGATGCTTACGGTTACTTTGAGTCTGACTATGGCTTGAACCATCTTGGTTACTTCACGGTCTCTCCTGAGCGAAAACCGGGTGCTAAAACGCTAATTTCCATCCGAACAGCTTTAAAAAATGATGAAGTAAAATGTGTGTTTTCTGAGCCACAGTTTACTCCGGCAGTTATCGAATCTGTTACACGTGGAAGTTCTGTTGATGTGGGTGTTTTAGACCCGATCGGTTCAGAAATCCCAGTACAGTCTGGTAGCTACTTTACGTTCTTAACCTCGATGGCGTCAGATTTCTCCGATTGCCTGAGTAAGTAATCAAGAAAATTCTTTGACCTGAGGGAGATTTTGTAGAACCGGTGCTCTATAACACTTTCATTATCAAGCGATTGATATAGAATTGGGATAATTAGCGCCGCAAAATAATGTACGATAACGATACTTAGTATTTGTACTTCTCCTCAGAATGGGAAGGCAAGTGATGTCGGTTGGCGCGATGGCTTGATATGCATTGTTGCTAAAAGGACTTGGTTTGCTTTTCCGAACGATTCTCTTGCTGTGCTCGCTTCTGTTTTCAGTCGCGAGCATTGCTGAAGATACGTCTTCTACAGTCTTATACCCGTTACCCACCCAAGCGGAAGGGAAGGTTTTTGCGTCTAAAAACCTCTATTTAGGCGATCAAGGAGGGATCTGGATTCATGATGTCCATGGCCGTTTAGTGTTTTTTGACGGGCAAAATATCCTACCAAGAACCGGTTCTGTGCTCGACAACACTAACGAGCAACTGGCTTTTCTCAATAACGCGTTTTGGTCATTTGTCGACAACGAAATTTATCGTACTTATCCAAACCAAGAGCGCGAGCTCATTTTTAGCTTAACCCCAGGCAGCAGCATCCAAAAAATAGGAAGTTCTGGCCGGTATATTTGGGTTACAGATGACAAATATTTTTATACCTATCAAGTTGATACGAGAGACTTTAAGTCGTACTCCTTGATGGAGCTTTATCAATACAATCAGTCGAGCCATGTGACTATCAATGATGCACAGAGAGTGTTGTCTAAATGGGTATTGGCGACCAACTCAGGCGTTTATTTGTCTGATAACTCGACGTTTAGCCATATTGGGCTTTCCAACAAACATTTCGTAGAGAAACTGTACTTCTCCAAAGCCAGAAGAGAAATATTGGTTGGAACACTGAAAGGGATGATCATTATTGATCTCGCACAGCCAGACAAGCCGATTGAACTTATTGGTAAAGGTCACGTTCTTTCGTTTACAGAAACAGAATCCGAATATTGGGTAGGCACCGAAAGAGGCTTGTTCGTATATTCGTTTCTGAGCGGCGAACTGACTGAACTGCAAAGCAATAATGTGAATGACTTTTCGCTCAAAGGGAGAAAGGTCTATTCGCTAATCAATGATGGAGTGGGGGGGGTATGGATTGCTACTGACCGAGGCATTCGATATTACTCACTGTATAGTAAGAAGTTTCAGCGTATTCCCAATCATCTTCTTACTTCCGTTGCGAGCAATGAATCCATCACCAAAATTCTAAAAAATGAGCAGCAAGAAGGGTATTGGTTAGTTAGTAACCGAGCTCTCTATCAAGTTACTTTAGGTCAACGTCCAACTAAAAAGGTTGTTTATAGACGACAGGTCCATGATTTAGTCATGAGAGACGGAATATTGTGGCTTGCGACGGATATTGGCATTGTCTGCCTAGACGCGTTGACAGGTAAAGTCATTGGTGGACACCTACCTAAAGCAATAAGGACCCAACCGGTAGAGCAAATAGAAATCAGTGCTGATGGGGTACTATGGGGAACCAAGGGTGAGCAGCTTTGGTCGTTTGACCCTAAAACCAATGCCTTTAAAGATTATGGTGAAGCGTGGCTGATTGATAAGTATCTTCCTGCCAAGGTGACGAAACTGCGTTCAAGCGAAGAGCATGGATTGCTAATCGGCACCGACCATGGCGTTTATCAGCTGAAAGATCGCGAAGTTAGGTTTGTACGCGAAAGCCACAACTTTGGCCAAGTTATCGATATTCTTTCTAGCCGCAGTGGTGTTTGGGTCGCAGGTGCTTATGGTGTTTATCGCTTTGAAAACAATCGGGATGCGATACAAGCGATTGAGCTTAACGAGCAGAACTTGAGCCCACGCTGTTTACTTCATGATGACAGCGGCATTTGGCTTACCTCTTCCACTGGGCTTTCCCATTACAACGAATCCGGTCATCTAAGAAAACACTTTGGCGAGCCGTTTGGTCTTCTGAACAACGAATTTGTTGCCGGCCTGTGTGACCGCTCTTTCGATGGGGCGAACGAACTGATTTTGGGGGTAAGGAAGGGGTTAATTAAAGTAAATGCTGACGAATTGTTAGTGGATCCTCTTCCTGAGCAGCAGACTTTATTTAGCCAAATAAGCGTCAACCATCAGGTACTTTCCACGGGTAATAAGCCTGCTGAGAATATCGTATTGAGTTACGGGGATTCGATCAGTTTTTTGTTGGGAATACTGCCCGAGAGCAATACTCAAAAACTACTGTACCAAGTGGAAGGTGATGACCGTTGGACTGAGCTAGAAGGCCGCCAATTAACGTTAGACCACCTATTGCCCGGGGACTACACCATTAGAGTCAAGCGTGCCTCTTTGTTGAACTTAGATTTTGAAACAATAGAACAAAGTTTTACCGTAAAGGAACCTTGGTATTTAACAAATCTCGCTGTATCTGTCATGGTGATGGTTGTGCTGCTGTTCATTGCAATCGTTATTATTTGGCGATCAAGGATTATTGTTGCCACGAACAAAATGTTAAAGGCGCAGGTCGCGTTGAAAACTAACCAGCTTAGGCATCAAAGTCGCATTTTGCTGACCAATAACCAGCAGCTTCGCAAGCAGCTTGAAATCAGACAGCTCATTTATGATCAGTTTGTTGGTTCGATTCAGTCTAAAATCACTTCTTTGCTCCAATCTGCCGCAATGAAGCATGGAATGGTAGAGAGCTCTGCGCTTACCCAAGTCTCTAGCGAGCTTAACATTCTTCGTGATGTTAAAAGTGATGGCACGGGAACCAAGCAAATTCATAATCTACCGGTACTAATTCAAACCATTATTGATGGGTGGAGGAATGAGTTTGCTAAAGCAGATATTGAACTTGAATTTTTCTCAGAGCAGGATGATATACATATCGAATTGATGAATTTCAATTTGGATGTAGTGCTTAATACCTTGTTTGATAGTGCTTTGAAACGCTGTTTCAAGTCTCAGATTGTTAGACTTGAACTGACAAGTAAAGATGGCCGAGCCGTTCTAAAGCTGATTGATGGTGGAAAACCTTTTGGTGAGTCTCCTAGTGTAAATGAAGATGAAGTTAGTTCTGTCAATTTAGCTGAGCTAGTACAGCTAAATGATGGCAGTTTCAATACTTATATTTCACAAGAGCGCAATCTGATCGAACTCAGTTGGAAGCGTACCGAGTTAGAAACTGGCAATCAGCATGAGCCTACTACAGCGCCTTTAGAGGCTCAGCAAAGTACAATTGGACCAGAACAAGAGTGGCTACAGAAAGTCGAAGGGTTAGTCTCTAATCATTATTCTGATCCTGACTTTGGAACGGCGAGTGCTGCTAAGCTTCTATTTATGTCGGAACGCAGTCTTCAGCGTAGATTTAAGTCGGCAACCGAAAAAACGTTCAAAGAGTACCTTAATGAAGTTCGCTTAGAGCGCGCATGCCAAAAGCTTCTCAATGGTGGAAAAGTCTCTGATGTTGCTTTTGATTGTGGCTTTAATGATCCATCCTATTTCAGCCAGCGTTTTAAGCATCATTTTGGCGTGCCGCCTACTCAGTTCATCGAAACATACGAGGCAGATTGAACCCTACTTTATGCTAGCGCTTTGTCCTAAAGCGCTTCTCTTATTTACTTGCTTTCCAAAAGGGCACGATTATCGCGCTCTTTTTATCTTGGGCTTGTTCATATCCGAATACCCTAATGATGTCTGTGCCGCTTTAGGTACATTGTTTGCGGATGCGACAACGACTCACAGCTTTACACATAATAGCTCGCTAGAACCTGCTAAACATTCGATGTGCTAGCAACCACTCGTTGTATGGCAAACCTGGCTATTTGTATTTGGCAAGTACAGATTTAAATGGAAACAAGGCAACGTTTCGATAAACGCAGAGAGTAAAGTTCAATTTGGTTGTACAGGGTGTGATTGAGAGATTACTTAGATGGGTGGGGAATAAGAAAAAAAATATCGTGGTATAGCCGGGGGGACTATACCACGGGTGCCAATGACACCTTCGCTTGCTGCCGGAGTGATATAGCATTGCTATATCACCTCTGGAATTCTGTTTTGAGGGGATGCCCCTCTCGACGTGATTAACTATAAAATATTGGACTTATTTTACTTATAAAATTAACGACAAATTCCCATAAGAAAAGCGACAGTTTTGATAAATCATTCATAACCTGTTGTTTTGGAATGATAATCACAATATTTGATTGAGTTTAAGTATGTGTCTGTGCGGAGGTAATTGTCGGGTCTATTGGTTTAATTGACGTTTTTAACGAGCTTTATTTTTACGAAAGCAACGTGTTCATTTATGCAAACTTTGATTTCACACAAATTTAGAAGGGGTATTTATCGATACAATCACAATTGTTAATAAAAATATTTCTCATTACCACTTTTGATTTGAGCAGGGACTTATGAAGTTATCAGAGTTGAACCCAGGAGATGTCGCCGTCGTGCGTTCATTCGACAACTTAGCAAGCGATGTTAGAAAGAAACTCATGGTTATGGGGGTTCTACCTAATACTTCTGTAACCTTTATTCGACGAGCTCCAATGGGGGACCCGATGCAATTTGAAGTACGTGGGGTATCGCTGGCTTTACGCGAAGCTATTGCAGCAGCAGTGAACGTGGAGAAGTTAGCATGAACTACACAGTACTGACGGTAGGAAATCCGAACAGCGGGAAAACGACCTTATTCAACGGTCTCACCGGCGCTAAGCAGCAAGTAGGTAACTGGGCAGGTGTAACGGTTGAAAAGAAAACAGGTGCATTTAGTCATGCTGGCGATCACTTCTCATTAACAGACCTGCCTGGTATCTATGCCTTAGACAGTGGCAACGATGCGAACAGTATTGATGAGTCCATTGCTTCTAGAGCGGTTTTAACTCACCCGGCAGATCTTATCGTCAATGTTGTAGATGCTACGTGCCTTGAGCGCTCTCTATATATGACTTTGCAGCTGCGCGAGCTTGGCCGCCCAATGGTTGTGGTGGTCAACAAGATGGATGCGCTGAAACGTGACCGACAAGTATTGGATATCAAAGCACTACAGAAACTGCTCGGTTGCCCAGTATTTGCCATTTCGGCAAACAAAAAAGCAGAAGTTAACGCTTTCAAAGATCAATTGCATAAGACTATTGTGCAAGGGGTGACGCTTGATGAACTCTCTCTCGACTATGGTGAAGATTTTGAACGAGCGCTTGAAGTAATTACCCCTTTATTTGCAGGACAAGAATCGTCTGAGCGTGCGTTAGCAATTCGAGCGTTGGAAAATGATCGACTAGTCATCAATGCACTCAAATCAGCTGAAAGAGAATTAGTGTCAACGCAAATTAATAAACTGGGAATAGATGTCGATCTATTAGTAGCTGATACCAAGTACACGCTGCTACACGAACAGTGTAAAGCAGTTCGTCGTATGGAAGGCAAGCTGACTCACAAGTTGTCTGAGAAAATAGACAATGTCATTTTAAACAAGTGGGTTGGTGTTCCTTTCTTTTTTGTTGTCATGTACTTGATGTTTATGTTCGCCATAAACGTCGGTGGCGCGTTTATTGACTTCTTTGACATCAGTTTTGGTGCGGTATTTGTGGATGGCGGGCACTACCTTTTAGATGACCATTTGCCGATTTGGCTATCAACATTAATTGCAGACGGTATTGGTGGTGGTATTCAAACGGTCGCGACCTTTATCCCTGTGATCGCTTGCTTATATCTATTCCTAGCAGTGCTAGAAAGTTCAGGCTATATGTCTCGTGCGGCATTCGTTCTGGATAAAGTAATGCAAAAAATTGGTTTGCCAGGTAAGGCGTTTGTTCCTTTGGTACTCGGCTTTGGATGTAACGTGCCTTCTATCATGGCAACGCGTACATTGGATCAAGAAAGAGAGCGTAAACTCGCTGCCTCGATGGCGCCGTTTATGTCATGTGGTGCTCGCCTTCCAGTATACGCCCTGTTTGCTGCCGCGTTCTTTCCTGAAAGTGGGCAAAATGTTGTTTTCGCATTGTATGTACTTGGAATCCTAGCTGCGGTTTTCACTGGCCTCATCTTGAAAAGCACGCTTTACCCTGGCTCTAGTGAACACCTGATCATGGAGATGCCTGATTATGAGTTACCTACACTGCAAAACGTGATGATCAAGACTTGGCAGAAACTTAAACGATTTGTACTTGGTGCCGGTAAAACGATTGTTGTGGTCGTAGCAATTTTGAGCTTCTTCAACTCAATCGGGACAGATGGCTCATTTGGCAATGAAGACAGTGAAAACTCAGTATTGTCTAAAGCTGCTCAAGTTGTGACTCCTGTGTTTGAACCGATTGGTGTAAATGGAGATAACTGGCCAGCGACAGTAGGTATTATTTCAGGTATTTTTGCTAAAGAAGCAGTTGTAGGTACGCTAAACAGCCTATATGCACCAAGTGAAAGCGAAGAAGCTGAATTTGACTTAATGGCGAGCTTAGAAGAAGCCGTAATGACGATTCCGGATAATCTAGCGGGTTTAAGCTACTCAGATCCCCTAGGAATAGAAGTTGGTGATTTAACAGATAAGTCTGCTTTCGCTGAAGAGTCTGAAGTGGATGAGTCAATTTTTGGTAACTTAAAAGGGTATTTTGCCTCAGGTAATGCAGCATTTGCTTATCTTATCTTTATCTTGCTATACACTCCTTGTGTAGCCGCAATGGGGGCATATGTTCGTGAGTTTGGACAAATGTATGCGCGCTTTATTGCCGCTTGGACCATGGGCTTAGCGTATGGTTCTGCAACGCTTTACAACCAAGTGACCCACTTCACTGAACATCCTATCTATAGTTCGGTATGCATTGTGACAGTGATTGGTACGGGCTTTGTGGTTCTTCGCATGTTAAAAGTCGCGGGTAAGAAAAATGCGCCCGACTTAGAGGTACAAACGGCATGATCTTAAATGAGCTAAAGAGCTACATTGAACACTCTGGATTTGTTTCGAGAAAAGAGCTAGCGAAGAAATTTGCGCTTAGTGAAGATGGCGTGGATGCAATGCTGTCGGTATGGATTCGTAAAGGTGTTATCTCGAAAATGGTTGATACCAATAAATCCGATCATATTACGAGAATAAGGTATTGTGTGAATCACGCAGATGCGATTTCGCTTACGGTCAGAATGTAGCCATCTAGGCTCTTAGCTTAAAAAGCCGCTGTTTTAACAGCGGCTTTTTTCGTCTTAATCTTTTGTTGGTTAGAGCTTTCGGAATTGAGAGCTCAGGGAAAGTACGTTCTGAATGCGCGTTAGCACTTCGTGTTGTTCTTCTTCAGAGCGGAATATTCCGTTAGTATTTCCCCAAACCGGCCCTGGCCACGCGACGTCATCTGTAAAGCGCGCTATGTGGTGAATGTGCAGCTGAGGCACCATGTTACCAAGAGCACCTAGGTTTAGCTTATCAGGGCGGAAGGTGGCTTCCAATGCTTGGCTAACGGCTTGAGATTCAACCAAAAACTGCTGCTGCTCTTTCATTGGCAGGTGATGAAGCTCTTTTAGGTTAGTACGTTTAGGTACCAAAATAACCCAAGGGACCGCGTTATCCTTATGCAGTAAAGCAAGGGATAGCGGAAACTCACCAATCACACTGGTATCTTTTGCTAATTGCGGATGCAGTTCAAAACTCATAGTGCTAATCCATTTCTTTTATTGTGCAGGGTATATATCCCTATAAAACAAAAGGTTGACGTTCTCACGCCAACCTTTCTTTATCGCTCCAGACTCACTTTACATACGCTCTAGCGTATCAATACCAAGTAGAGAAAGGCCTTGTTTAATCGTCTTCGCGGTTAATGCTGCCAGTTTCAAGCGGCTTTGCTTAACGCTTTCGTCCTCAGCGACTAGGATTGGACAAGCTTCGTAGAAGCTAGAGAACTGACCTGCTAGTTCGAATAGGTAGCTACACATGATGTGTGGTTGACCTTCACGAGCAACAGACTGAACTGCTTCTTCGAACTGCATCAGTTTAGCGATAAGTGCTTTCTCTTTTTCATCCGTGATCTTAATTTCGCCTTGCAGTTCGTCCATAGACACGCCTGCTTTAGCGAAGATAGAAGATACACGAGTGAATGCATACTGCATGTAAGGCGCGGTGTTGCCTTCAAAAGCTAGCATATTATCCCAATCGAACACGTAGTCAGTAGTGCGGTGCTTAGATAGATCCGCGTACTTAACCGCTGCCATTGCTACTGTGTTTGCAATCTTAGCTTTCTCTTCCGCATCAAGTGATGAATTCTTAGATTCGATCAACTTAGCTGCACGCTCTTCTGCTTCATCTAGAAGATCCGCTAGGCGAACCGTACCACCTGCACGAGTCTTAAATGGTTTGCCATCTTTACCTAGCATCATGCCGAACGCATGGTGTTCAAGCGAGACTGACTCTGGGATGTACTCAGCTTTGCGAACGATTGTCCAAGCTTGCATTAGGTGTTGATGTTGACGAGAGTCGATGAAGTACAATACGCGGTCTGCGCCAAATTGCTCGTAGCGGTACTTCGCACATGCAATATCAGTGGTTGTGTATAGGAAGCCACCATCACGTTTTTGGATGATAACGCCCATAGGGTCGCCATCTTTATTTTTGTATTCATCTAGGAAAACAACTTGTGCGCCATCATCTTCTTGTGCCAGACCTTTTTCTTTAAGATCTGCAACAATACCTGGCAACATGTCGTTGTACATGCTTTCACCCATCACATCATCACGCGTCAGTGATACGTTTAGGCGGTCGTAGTTACGCTGGTTTTGAACCATAGTGACATCGACAAGCTTCTTCCACATTTCTGCGCAGTATTCATCACCACTTTGAAGTTTTACTACGTAGCCACGTGCTTTTACTGCGAACTCTTCATCTTCGTCGTAAAGCTTCTTAGATTCGCGGTAAAACGCTTCAAGGTCTGATAGCTCCATTGAAACTTCGCCAGACTCTTGTTGTACGCGCTCAAGGTTAGCGATTAGCATGCCGAATTGAGTACCCCAGTCACCAATATGGTTAGCACGAATCACTTTATGGCCAAGGAATTCAAGGGTACGAACAACAGCATCACCGATGATAGTAGAACGTAGGTGGCCCACGTGCATTTCTTTCGCTACGTTAGGCGCAGAGTAATCCGCAACGATAGTCTTTTCAGACTCTTTCGCCACGCCTAGGCGTGAGTCTGCAAGTGCAGCATCGGCTTGCTTCGCTAAGAACTCTTCGCTAAGGAAGATGTTGATAAAACCAGGGCCAGCGATTTCAGTTTTGCTTGCAATGCCTTCTAGGTTTAGAACGTCCAATACCTTTTGTGCGAACTCGCGTGGATTTGTACCTAGCTTCTTAGCAACACCCATTACTCCATTTGCTTGGTAATCACCAAACTGTGGCTTTGCAGATTGTCGGACTGCAGCAGGACTTCCTGCTGGTGCGCCGGCGGCTTCAAGAGCCTGAGATACTTTGTCATTAATAAGTGCTTGGATATTCACACGCGTTTCCTTCAATTCTTGGGAATTGTTTATTACTAGGGAAATGTTAGCTATGCATTTTATTCACTCATAGAGCGATATGCATATCTGAATTTTGTTCATAAATTGGCGCACATAATACCAACTTTATCGACATGCTTGTAGGGAGTTAATTGGGAATTTTTCTACTTTTCACCCTAATCTTGTTAGTATTGCGGAAAAATCAATGTTTTGGATTATCAAAAATGCCTCAAGCACTTCTCAACGCTAACCTTATGCCCTCTCAGATGAAGCTTCAACTTGATAGCTTTATGCATAAAATTCAAGCTTTAACCGAACTCTTGCATATTAATCTGACCGATTTTCAAGCCGATCATATTGCTTTGAGAATTAATGATTCTGAGTTGGCGAAACTGGCGCATCAAGAGTGGCAAAAAGAGGGGGAGGTGATATCGCAAGCAACGATTAATGGCCGCCCGATCATTGTGATGGCCTTTGATAAGCCGCTCCATTGGGGAAAGTGGTCGATAGAGTGCTTAGAGCTACCTTACCCAGCGGCTGGAAAAACCTACCCAGAACAGAGCTGGGAGCATGTTGAATTTGTTATTCCGAGCCAAGCTACAACTGCTGAAGAGTTTTCAGCAGAAATTCGCGCTCAGTTTCCTAAACTTGATGCCCATTGGGATCACCTAGCGGATCAGGGAGTTAAAGTGAAACTGTCGAGCCCTAAAGGAGAGGGGGAGCGGCTGAATAACCCAACTGTTGCGTTTAAGTGGCAGGGAATATGTATCAAACTGCATCCGCATAGCTTAAAGCGCATTGTGAAATCAGAACAAGGCTAAAAGTTGACGGTCTAGTTTGATCACTTGAGTTTAGGAAAAGCATAAGGGAGCCAACGACTCCCTTTGTTATTTTTAAATTAAACGGAATGTTTTAGTTCAAGCTGCTTGTCCTAGTTCTCGTGTTTGTTTTTAACCAAGGTCAACGTCTTTTGGCCTGAGCTGGAACTCTTCAATCGAACCGATCTCTAGGCCTAGGTCTAGGGCTGCCGATTCATGATGTGCGTTACCTTGGGTATGCATGATCAAACGGTTGGCAGTCCGAGGTTTAAGTTGGTTGACGACGAAACGGATCATGTCTGTACGACTGAGTTGTTTTAGCTCTTCCAAAACGCGCTCTTTCTGGTCGAAAGTGTGGTCTTTATTACCGATTGCTACCCACAACCTTTGAGCTCGACCGCGTAACGTCGAGTCAGGTGTTGCAATCTGGTTCCACAGTCCTCGCTTACTGCTGTGCCATTGGTATTCGTTCAGCTCTAACAGCACCATATAGAAGGCATTGAGAAACTCATCGATGGAGCTGATCAAATCTGAAGGCGCGGCATTTGGAGATTGAACATAAAGCACAATACCAGGGTGGCGATTTAGCGGCATGTTGCCAGTTCCCACCATATAACCCAGTTGCTGCTTGGTACGAATTTCGTGGAAAAACGTCGCAGACATTAGGTGATTTGCCAGTGAATACAACGCGATGCTTTTGGGCTCGATGTCTTCACACTGGTAGTAGACTACTATCGCTGAATCTTCTTGATCGCAATGAACTTCACGCTGGAAGGTACCGTTCTCGCCAAGCATGACAAGCGGGCGTAGCGACTCTTCGTAACTTTGATTGCTTACTCGCAGCGCATCCTTAAGAGTCGTAGCCAACTGAAGCGCGTCTTTTTTACGCCAATCACCATAGACGAACATTTCGACGTGCAACTCAGCTAGGATCTTCTCTACAAACTCCGCGAGTTCATTCACCTCGATGCTTTCAAGTGCCGCTATTAAGTCTTGGTAAGGTGGGTTATTGGGTTGTAAAATCCCGGTCATACCATTGAACAGCTGCGATATAGGACGATCTTGCGCAGAATTATTCCAACTGCGTAACAACTGTTGCTTTATTGAGTCGAAACGCTGGCTGTTGAATTCGCGTGCAGCGAAACGCTGCAAAATCATTTTCATCAGCTCAGGTTGTTTCTGACTAAAGCCAGAAATCGTTAAAGTCACACCACCTTGATGGGCGTACATGTTGTAACCCATCCCAGCGATTTCGGCCTGATAGGTTTCCTTAATTAAAGAATCTAAGAACATTTCTACGCACAGGCGCGTCTTCACTATGTTTCGAGGGTTTGCTACAGAATGGGGGCTGTCTATGGCAACGTAAATAACGCCTTTAGGCACCCTGAATTGATGATCTTGTAGATGCCAAAGCGTAAAACCATCTAATTCTTCAATCACTTCTGGCAGCTCGCTGTTAGATTCGAGTGGCTGGGGATCGAGGTCGTAGCAAATAAATGGGTTTTTTGGAGGCAGCGCTAATGGGAAGTCATTATTTTTGCTACGATAAATGTCAATTTGTTGCTGGCTAAACGGAGCGACCGAATAGGGAGTCGAATACCACTTAGCGATTTGGTCAGAATGCTGATGTTTAGCAATGATGGTTGTACGCAGATTATCAATTGTCATGTAATCCATGAAGCGTCGAATGGTCGCTTCTTCATACTCGGTCATCATGTAGTCGCCGTATACCACGTCTTCACTGGCGTAATGTTGCATGTTAATAACAAGGTGGCTGGCAAGGTCTAGCGGTCGTGTTGGTTCCTGAAAACGGAAAGCGGACTCGAGCACAGCTTGCTTCTCATTGTATCGCCACTCATCCATTCCCTGCTGCTTAATAAGCTCTAAATAATGGAATACGGCTTGAATAATGGTGTCGGTGTGCTCAAGCCCTAGCTCTGTGAGCGAGCAGCTAACGGTAAATTCTCGGTAATTACTGCCGCTTACCCCACCGCCTGCAGACAGAGAGGTTATCCAGCCTTGATCTTTCAAGGCGAGCATCAGGCTACCTTCACCTTCATAGCCTAGTAGATTAGCTAAATAAGAGAGTGGTTTAGTTTGGTAGTAGTCGTCGACGCTTGGCATCGCGAATGCGAGGATGAGTTTTCTGATCTCTTTGACTGGCTCGACATGTACAGTGATACCCGTACTGGATGGCGCAGAATACTCTACATCGATCGACTTACCTGCTAACTGATTGTTGACCACGGAAGAGAAGTGCTCGCTAGCCCATTGCTCTAGCTCATCAAGTTGTTGCTCTCCGACTAATGTTAGTGTCATTAAATCGGCAGAATATTGCTGCTGATGAAACTGGACGATTTCACTTCGAATCGACTGCCCGTCACGGTCACCTAGTGTTTCGAGGTTGCCGACTGAAAATTTAGAAAATGGGTGAGATTGATTAATCAGTTCTTTATGAACCTGGTATAGACGTCGAGAGTCGTCATTGAGCTTAAGTTTGTATTCGGACTCTACGGCTTGACGCTCTTTATCAAGCGCTTCTTCATTGAACAGGGGCGCGGTAAAGAATTGGCTAAAACGATCTAGGGCTTTATAAAAAGCGTTTGGAGAAACATCGAAAAAGAAGCAGGTATGCTCTGTCCCGGTCCAAGCGTTGTTGCTACCACCATGTTGATTAATAAAGCTTTGAAACTCGCCCACCTTCGGGTACTTTTCTGTGCCAAGAAAAAGCATGTGTTCCAAGTAATGCGCCAATCCTTCTCTGTCACTTGGATCATCAAAATGCCCAACATTGACCGCGAGAGCAGCTGCGGACTTCTGTGCATCGGGATCGTGAACCAACAAGGTTCGTAAACCATTAGCCAACGTAATGTAGCGGTATTGATTAGTATCATTTGGGCTTACGTGCACAGCAATTCTCCGAAAAGTGCCTTTTTATGACTCAAAAGGCATAACGCGTAATTATCAGTTATTGTTCAATTATGACTATGAAACAGAGAGCTGCAAATATAGGGCAGGGTTAAATAATCATAAACGCTACGTAGGTCATAGCGTTTTAATAGATTGTTAAAAAAGTCAGCGTAATTAGCAAGGTTGTTGATATAATTATTGTTATACCCACACACCCCAAAACCGAGTCTCTTTAGCGGTTTATTATGAGGGTGACTGCGTGTATTGGATCGAACTGCTTTGCGTAGCTAAGAATCCGTTGGAATAGAAAGAGCAGCAAAAGACTGCCAGATATAAATACAAGTAGTTTAGGAACCAAGAATGAAAATATTCATTATGCGTCACGGAGAAGCGGAGCATTTTGCTTCCTCTGATGCTGAGCGCCCTCTTACTGAACGAGGTCGAGATGCATCGATCTCAGTAGCCCGTGCTTGTCGCGAGCAAGGTTTTCATGAGTTTGACAAGGTACTTGTCAGTCCCTACCTAAGAGCACAGCAAACTTGGGAAGCTATTGGGCAACACTTTACAGCAAAAAGTGTAGAAACCAGTGAAGATATCACTCCCTATGGTCAATCTGAACAAGTGTTTGACTATGTTTCCGCTTTGATTGAAGTTGAAAACTTACAATCGGTGCTGCTAGTGTCCCATCTACCACTTGTTGGATATCTCTCTGCAGAGTTTGTGACTGACATGGTACCTCCAATGTTCCCAACGTCCGGCCTCATGTGTATTGACTTCGAACCGGCAAGTCAGTCTGGTCAACAAAGTTGGCATATCCATCCTTAATAGAGCGTTAAAGAACAGCCTGTTCTCTGACAGTGCTTTAGATTTGGTTAGTCGTTGCTTAGGTTTCGGCTAATTTATCTTACTCTGGTATAAAACCTAGCCAGCCATTATTTTGACGATGTAAAGCGGACTAATTTTTGCATTCCTGATTTAAGTAATTCAATACTAATCAATATTTTCAATCGAGACCGCCAGCTGAGCTATGAAATTTTCACTTCCATTTGCGGATAAACTGCCTTCAATTCCACAGCGAGCGATGCCGGCCATTGGCGCGCCAGTCATGGTTCTCGCTACATTGGCGATGGTTGTCCTGCCAATACCTGCATTTGTTCTCGATCTGTCTTTTACCTTTAATATTGCACTAGCGATGGTGGTGCTATTGGTGACTGTGTACACCAGGCGTCCACTAGATTTTGCTGCATTTCCGACAGTACTACTTATTGCGACTCTGCTGCGTCTAGCGCTCAACGTTGCTTCAACTCGTGTAGTTTTGCTGCATGGCCACGAGGGCCCAGGGGCTGCGGGTAGCGTGATCGAGGCATTTGGTAACGTTGTTATCGGTGGTAATTACGCCGTTGGTCTAGTGGTCTTCCTTATCTTAATGATCATCAATTTCATGGTTGTAACAAAAGGTGCAGGGCGTATTTCCGAGGTAAGCGCGCGATTCACGTTGGACGCCTTACCGGGTAAACAAATGGCGATTGATGCCGACCTAAACGCGGGGTTGATTGATCAAGAGCAGGCGCGAACACGTCGATTTGAAGTGACAAAAGAAGCGGATTTCTACGGTTCGATGGACGGTGCGTCTAAGTTTGTTAAAGGTGACGCGATAGCCGGTATCTTGATCCTATTTATCAACATCATCGGTGGTCTATCGATTGGTATGGCTCAATACGGGCTAGGTTTCGGTGACGCGATTGAAATCTACACGCTATTGACTATCGGTGATGGTCTAGTGGCGCAAATACCATCGCTACTTCTTTCTATTGGTGCTGCGATTATGGTGACTCGTCAGAACACGGACGAGGACATGGGGCAACAGGTCGTATTCCAGATGTTCGACAACCCTAAAGCGCTGATGATAACGGCAGGCATTTTGGGTGTCATGGGGGTTGTTCCTGGCATGCCGCACTTTGCGTTCTTGCTGCTGGCTGCGATGGCTGGTGGTTGGGCGTACTGGATAACGCGTAAACAGAAGAAAGAAGCAGAAGAAGCCAAACTTCCAGCTAAAAAAGAAGCCGAAGCACCTACTCAAAAAGAACTGTCTTGGGATGATGTTCAACCCGTCGATGTTATTGGCCTAGAAGTGGGGTACCGATTGATTCCTTTAGTGGATCGTGACCAAGGTGGGGAACTACTTGAACGCGTTAAAGGCGTTCGTAAAAAGCTGTCACAAGATTTCGGCTTTCTCATTCCGGCGGTGCATATTCGCGACAACCTTGAGTTAACCCCAAACAGCTATCGAATCACTTTGATGGGCGTAGCGGTCGGTGAAGCTGAAATTCGTCCAGACCAAGAGCTTGCGATTAACCCTGGGCAAGTGTATGGAATGATTGAGGGCGAGCCAACTATTGACCCTGCTTTTGGCTTAGAAGCTGTTTGGATTAAAGAAGAGCAACGAGAACATGCTCAGGCATTGGGCTATACGGTAGTTGATTCGTCAACGGTACTCGCTACACACTTGAGTCAGTTACTGACCAACAACGCATCTCAGCTTATTGGACATGAAGAAGTTCAAAATCTACTTGAAATGCTATCGCGCAGCGCACCGAAGTTGGTGGAGAACTTTGTACCTGATCAACTCCAGCTTGGTGTGGTGGTTAAAGTACTGCAGAACTTGCTTAACGAAGCGATCCCGATTCGTGACATTCGTACCATTGTTCAAACTTTGTCCGAATACTCAACGAAGAGTCAAGAACCCGACATTTTGACCGCAGCAGTCCGCATTTCCTTGAAGCGCCTGATCGTTCAGGAAATCAATGGGATAGAGCCAGAATTACCTGTTATTACCTTGATTCCTGAGCTGGAACAAATATTGCATCAGACCATGCAAGCATCCGGTGGAGAATCGGCAGGCATTGAACCTGGTTTAGCGGAAAGACTGCAATCTTCTTTGAGTCAAGCAACTCAAGATCAAGAACTTAAAGGTGAGCCTGCTGTACTCCTTACTTCTGGGGTATTGCGCTCGACACTCGCGAAATTTGTTAAGAACACGATCCCATCGCTTCGGGTTCTGTCTTACCAAGAAATTCCAGATGAGAAACAAATACGAATTGTACAGGCAGTTGGAAATTGATTGTTAACCAATTCTTAAATGGACATCTACTTTGAAGATTAAACGATTTTTTGCCAAAGATATGCGTACCGCTTTGCTCCAAGTCAAAGAAGAACTTGGTGCTGATGCCGTGATCATGTCTAACAAAAAAGTCGCAGGTGGCGTTGAAATTGTTGCCGCAGTTGATGGTGAGCAAGCCAATGAACGTTCAGCAAATGCCTATAGCTCTCGTCCGAGAAATAACTACACTCAGGCATCATCTGTGGCTTCTCATAAGCCCGCTCAGCGGCAGCTTGAGGATGATAAAGTAAGCCTCAAAGCTGGAGCAGACAACGGTCACTCAATGACTAAACGGTTTGCCAACATGCTTAAGCAGTACAGTAACGGACAAGAACCTGAGCCGGTACGTAAATCCGAGAACGAGGATTCACTCTCTGCCCTGCTTAAACGTCAGAATGACCAAAATGATCGCGACAGCATCATGCCAAAGGCGGATTCTCCTTTAGCGCGCTTGATTGCAGAAGACCGCAGGGTTGAGAAAGCACCTCCACGCCTAGATCCTTCGAGGTACGACAGACAGCGCCAAAACGATAAATCGTTACCTAATGAAGAGCTCGAAGGAATGAAAGAAGAGATGACTTCGATTCGTCGCCTTCTAGAGCACCAAGTATCAGGGTTAATGTGGCAAGAAGTCGAACGTCGTGAGCCGCTAAGAGCTATGCTTATTAAACGTTTGGAGCGAATGGGAGTGTCATCTGAGCTTGCAGATCAGTTGGCTTGTTATATTCCCGAAGATACGCCACCGACGAAAGCTTGGAAGGCGTTGCTAGGTTTGGTTGCCGACCAAATCCCAGTCTCTAAACAAGATATTTTAAAGCGCGGTGGGATTGTAGCCTTGCTTGGTCCTACTGGTGTAGGTAAGACGACCACTATTGCTAAACTGGCCGCGAGAGCTGCGATGGAGTACGGTGCAGACAATGTCGCACTGGTAACAACGGATACTTACCGTATTGGTGCACATGAGCAACTGTCCATTTATGGAAGAATTATGGGATGCCCTGTAAAAGTTGCTAAAGATTCCAACGAGTTAGCCGATGTAATTTATCAGTTACGAAATCGCCGCCTGATCTTAGTTGATACAGCAGGTATGGGACAGCGAGATGTTCGCTTGTCTGAGCAACTAGATACGCTAATGCAAGAGAGTGGAGAAGTGATTCATAGCTATCTTGTATTGCCAGCTACAGCGCAAAGGAAAGTGCTACAAGAAACCATAGAGCATTTCAGACGTATTCCGCTCTCTGGTTGTATTGTGACCAAGCTCGATGAATCGCTTAGCTTGGGGGAGTTTGTGAGTGTTGTTGTACAAAATGCTTTGCCAGTCGCTTACATAGCAAATGGACAGCGTGTACCTGAGGACATCGTCTTAGCACAGCCAAAATACATGGTAGCCAAAGCGAACGAATTACTTGAAAAGTCGACAGATAATGAGCCTCACTACTGGAATAGTGACTCAGACGAGAGGCTCTAGGCGGCGAAAAATTATGACAAATAAAATGATACATGACCAAGCAAGTGGCTTACGCCGCTTAACGCAACCATCATTAACCAAGGTTATTACCGTAACTGGCGGTAAGGGTGGTGTAGGTAAATCAAATGTCACCTTAGGCCTTGCCATTAGTATGGCGCGCCAAGGTAAAAACGTCATGGTACTAGATGCAGATCTAGGCTTAGCTAACATCGATGTGATGCTAGGGATTCGCCCAAAACTTAATTTGGGCCATGTTTTAGCCGGTGAGTGCGAGCTTAAAGATACCATTGTAGAAGGACCGCATGGAATTAAGATTATTCCAGCGACCTCAGGCACGCAAAGTATGACTGAACTCTCACATGCACAGCATGTAGGGTTGATTCGAGCGTTTGGTAGTCTCGAAGAAGAAATGGATGTGTTGCTAATTGATACGGCAGCTGGTATTTCTGATATGGTTATCAGTTTCTCACGTGCCGCTCAGGATGTTGTTGTTGTGGTATGTGATGAGCCAACGTCGATCACTGATGCATATGCTCTGATCAAACTTTTGAGCAAAGAACATCAGGTTCAGCGCTTCAAAGTTGTTGCAAATATGGTCAGAAGCTACCGTGAAGGTAGAGAATTATTTGCAAAGTTGACTTTGGTCACAGAGAGGTTCTTGAATGTGAGCCTTGAACTCGTAGCATGTATTCCATTAGATGACAAAGTGCGCCAAGCGGTTAAAAAACAAAAAATTGTTGTGGATGCGTTTCCTCGCTCTCCAGCAGCTTTGGCAATTAGCTCGTTGGCAAATAAAGCACTTACTTGGCCAATTCCCAAAACTCCGAGTGGTCATCTAGAATTCTTTGTAGAGCGATTATTAAATCGAACAGACATTTTAGGGGAAACATTCAGTGAATAAAGCGCTGACTTACGACCAATATGCTAATCAAAATAGCCAAAAGATTTTTTTGGAGAAGTACTCTGTATTGGTCAAACGTATTGCGCACCATTTACTCGGCCGCTTACCACCAAGTGTACAGGTTGACGACCTGATCCAAGCCGGCATGATCGGCTTGCTTGAAGCCCAAAAAAATTACGACGGAAGCAAAGGTGCCAGCTTTGAAACATATGCTGGCATTCGTATTCGTGGCGCTATGCTCGATGATATCAGGCGCGGAGACTGGGTTCCCCGCTCCGTGCATAAGCATAATCGAGAAATTAGCCAGGCGATTTCGACCTTGGAAAGTGAGTTAAATCGCGATCCAACGGATGCTGAAGTAGCGAAATACCTAGATATGTCGATAGATCAGTACCACACTGCATTAACAGACATTAATTGTTCTCGGTTAGTGGGAATTGAAGATCTAGGTGTTTCTGATGATGCAATTGCACCAACGGAAGATGATGACAATACACCGTTTAAGGGTGTCGCAGACGAATCTTTCCGCAAAGCATTGATAGAATCAATAAAATCTCTACCAGAGCGTGAAGCCTTAGTACTTTCGCTCTATTATGATGAAGAGTTAAACTTAAAAGAAATTGGTGAAGTTATTGGTGTTAGCGAGTCTCGCGTTAGCCAAATACTCAGCCAATCAATGCAGCGTCTACGTACCAAATTAAGTGCTTGGACGGAACATGAATAACAATCACTGATATCAAACTCAGTGGAGGCAATTTTGAATAAAAATATGAAAATTCTTATTGTTGACGATTTTTCAACAATGCGCCGTATCGTTAAAAATCTACTTCGCGATTTGGGCTTCAATAATACCCAAGAAGCGGATGACGGCCTGACTGCATTGCCTATGTTGAAGAAAGGTGATTTCGATTTTGTCGTGACTGACTGGAACATGCCAGGGATGCAAGGAATCGATTTGCTGAAGAACATTCGTGCTGATGATGAGCTTAAGCACCTGCCTGTACTGATGATTACAGCAGAAGCTAAACGCGAACAAATCATTGAAGCTGCTCAAGCTGGTGTAAATGGCTACATTGTTAAACCGTTTACCGCAGCTACTCTTAAAGAAAAACTAGACAAAATTTTTGAGCGCTTATAAGCCAGTTTTTATGGCGTTTAGTTAAACGCAAAAAGGCCAATATTAGGATGATTTCATTAGACCAGGCAAAACAACTTGTCGAATTGCTCGAACAAGAGCAGCAGCAAGAAGCCGACCTGCTAGTTAAGAATATCTATGAGGGTGGTGAGAACGCCATGCTTCAAGAAATAGGTACTCTTACCCGCGACTTACATGATTCGCTCAAGAATTTTAATCTCGATGAGCGTATGAATGAGATTGCAAAAGACGAAATCCCCGATGCGAGGGATCGACTTCAATACGTGATCGAAAAAACAGAAGTTGCTGCAAACAAAACGATGGACGCAGTGGATCGCTGTATGCCGATTGCCGACGATCTTCATGAAGGGTTGTTAAAAGTTCGTCCTCAGTGGAATGAACTGATGCATGGCAGAATTGAATTAGCTGAGTTTAAAGCGCTTTGCCATCGCATTGATGAGCTTCTATCACAAGTTGAAGGCGACAGTTCAGAGTTGCGCGGACAACTTACTGAGATATTGATGGCGCAAGACTTCCAAGACCTAACGGGTCAAATTATTCGCCGTGTCATCACCTTAGTGAATGAAGTCGAAGGTCGTTTGGTTGAAATCCTAACCGTTTTCGGTACTAACCAAACCGAAGAAGCATCCGATAACAAGAAAAAAGCATCAGTCGATCCTGAAGGTCCAATTTTGAACCCTCACGAGCGAACCGACGCAGTTTCATCTCAAGATGAAGTAGACGATCTACTCTCGAGTCTTGGTTTTTAGGGGTAACGTATGAGCTACGAATTAGACGAAGAAATTCTTCAGGACTTTTTAGTTGAAGCAGGTGAAATACTCGAGCTTCTTTCTGAGCAGTTAGTTGAACTTGAAAACAACCCAGAAGACCGAGACCTTCTCAACGCCATTTTCCGCGGCTTCCATACCGTTAAAGGTGGTGCGGGCTTCCTGTCACTTTCAGAACTTGTCGATACCTGTCATGGTGCCGAGAATGTGTTTGATATCTTAAGAAATGGCCAGCGTTCTGTGACGGCTGGTTTAATGGATACCATGTTACGTGCTTTAGATACTGTCAATGAACAGTTCCAAGCAGTACAAGATCGCGAAGAAATGACACCAGCGGATCAAGACTTACTTGATGAACTTCATCGTTTGTGTAAACCAGAATCAGAAGATGAAGCCGCCCCTGAACCTGTAGCTGAAGAACCTGCTCCAGAACCAATCGCCGAAGTCGAGCCTGTTATTGAAGAAGCACCCGTGGAGCCACAAGTGAATGCAGGGTCGGTGGATGATATTACTCAAGATGAATTTGAGAAGCTTCTAGACGAGTTACATGGACAGGGCAGTGCACCTGGACAATCTAGCGCCGCGGCTACTCCTCCATCAGCTCCAGAGCCTGCTGCAGCTGCAGCGGATGTAAATGGTGATATCACCGACGATGAATTTGAAAAGTTGTTAGATGAGCTTCATGGCTCAGGTAAGGCACCTGGCGCTGAAACATCAACGATGCCACCTCCAGCAGCACCAACACCTCCTCCTGTTGCAGCATCACCTGCTGCAGGTGGTGATGATCTTATGACTGACGCGGAGTTCGAGAAGCTACTCGATGAACTCCACGGTTCAGGGAAAGGCCCTTCACCAGAAGAACTGGATGCTGCAACGAAACCTGTTTCGGCTAATGCTGCGCCACCACCTGTGGCTGCTCCCGCACCGGTTACTTCTGCTCCTAAGCCTGCGGCTCCGAAACCAGCACCTAAAGCAGAGAGTAAGCCACCAGCGAAAAAAGAAGCCGCGACACCAGCGACACAAACTAAGAAGCCACAAGCTGATGCGACCGTCCGTGTCGATACTTCAACACTTGATACCATTATGAATATGGTCGGTGAGCTTGTATTGGTTCGTAACCGTTTATTGAGTCTTGGTTTAAACAGCAACGACGAAGAAATGTCGAAAGCGGTTTCGAATCTAGATGTTGTCACTGCTGACCTGCAGGGGGCGGTGATGAAAACCCGAATGCAGCCAATTAAGAAAGTATTTGGCCGTTTCCCACGAGTTGTACGCGACCTAGCTCGTAGCTTGAACAAAGATATCTCACTGGAAATGCGTGGTGAAGATACCGACTTAGATAAAAACTTAGTTGAAGCTCTAGCTGATCCATTGATTCACTTGGTGCGAAACTCCGTTGACCATGGTATTGAGATGCCTGAAGACCGTGTTGCAGCTGGTAAGGCTCGCACCGGTAAGGTAATCCTGTCTGCTTCGCAAGAGGGTGATCATATCGAACTGGCTATCGTCGATGATGGCGGCGGTATGGATCCGGATAAATTGCGTGGTATCGCGGTGAAGCGCGGAGTGATGGATGAAGATGCGGCTTCGCGACTTTCTGATAAAGAATGTTTCAATTTGATCTTTATGCCTGGTTTCTCAAGTAAAGAGCAGATTTCTGACATTTCGGGCCGTGGTGTAGGTATGGACGTTGTGAAAACAGCGATCAATACACTAAATGGTTCGATTGATATTGACTCCGAAATGGGTAAAGGCACTAAGATCACCATCAAAGTGCCTCTTACTTTAGCAATCTTACCAACACTAATGGTTGGTGTTGCAGGCCACCCATTTGCTCTTCCTCTTGCAAGTGTGAATGAGATTTTCCACCTTGACTTAAGTCGTACGAACGTTGTTGATGGTCAATTGACTATTATTGTTCGCGAGAAGTCCATTCCGCTATTCTACTTGCAAAACTGGCTCGCCCCGCAAGCCGGTCAAGTTGAACTGCGTAAAGGGCATGGACATGTCGTTATCGTTCAAATTGGTAGTCAACGTGTAGGCTTTGTCGTTGACACATTGATCGGCCAAGAAGAGGTGGTAATCAAACCATTAGATAACTTGTTACAAGGTACGCCTGGCATGGCGGGTGCGACAATTACAAGTGACGGCCACATCGCGCTGATTTTGGATGTACCAGATTTGTTGAAGCAGTACGCTGCGGCATCGCGAATCTAAGCGTTACACGCTATTAAAAAGGGAATATATGGCGATTAAAGTATTAGTTGTTGATGATTCAAGTTTCTTCCGTCGTCGGGTGAGTGAGATCATCAACTCAGAATCGCGTTTAGAAGTCGTTGATGTTGCAGTAAATGGTAAGGAAGCGGTTGAAAAAGCGAAGCGCTTGAAACCCGATGTCATTACGATGGACATCGAAATGCCAGTTATGGATGGAATCACCGCTGTCAGAGAGATAATGGCAGCGTCTCCAACTCCGATTTTGATGTTTTCGTCCCTGACACACGATGGTGCTAAAGCGACATTAGATGCGCTTGATGCAGGGGCTTTGGATTTCTTACCGAAAAAGTTTGAAGATATCGCGCGTAACCGTGATGAAGCAGTGAGCCTTTTACAGCAACGTGTGATTCAAATCGCCTCGCGTCGCGGGATGATGCGAAGACCTGTTACACCACGTCCTACACCAGCGGCTAAGCCAGCTACCTCAACGCGAGCTCCACTTGGTGCTAAGCCGGCTGCAAAAACCGTGGCAAGTGCTCCAGCAGCAACGCGTTTCAAGGCGACAGGTAAAAAATACCAATTGACGGCAATAGGCACTTCTACTGGTGGGCCTGTCGCACTGCAAAAAATTCTAACTAAGCTTCCTGCGAATTACCCACATCCGATTGTGTTGATTCAGCACATGCCTGCGACATTTACGGCAGCGTTTGCGAGTCGCTTGAATTCGCTTTGTCGGATTCAAGTTAAAGAAGCACAAGACGGTGATATTTTGAAACCTGGTGTTGCTTATTTAGCGCCAGGTGGTAAGCAAATGATGGTTGATGGACGTCCTGGATCAGCGAAGCTGCGAGTCATTGATGGCGGTGAACGCATGAACTATAAACCATGTGTTGACGTCACTTTTGGTTCTGCTGCAAAAATATATGCCGATAAGGTACTTTCGATGGTACTTACCGGTATGGGGGCAGATGGTCGTGAAGGTGCTCGCATGTTGAAAACTGCAGGTGCGACGATTTGGGCGCAAGATGAAGACAGTTGTGTTGTGTACGGAATGCCACAAGCAGTCGCGAAAGCGGGGTTGTCCACAGAAGACTTGCCACTCGACCGAATTGCTGAGCGTATGCTAGTTGAAGTCGGAATGGCATAGAGGTAAGGGCATGATTGTTTGGAGTGTAGCAAACCAGAAAGGAGGAGTCGGCAAGACGACTACGACTGTTACCTTAGCGGGTTTGCTTAGCAAGCAGGGGAAACGGGTGTTGTTAGTGGATACTGACCCGCATGCTTCCTTGACCACTTACCTCGGCTACGATTCTGATAATGTACCAGCGAGTTTGTTCGACCTGTTCCAGCTAAAAGAATACACCCCGCAAACTGTGTCGCCTCTCATCTTGAAAACAGAAATTGAAGGCATAGATATAGTTCCGGCGCACATGTCTCTTGCGACATTAGACAGAGTCATGGGCAATCGCAGTGGGATGGGGCTGATTCTAAAGCGTGCGTTGTCCGCACTAAAAGAACGCTATGATTATGTGTTGATTGATTGTCCTCCAATACTTGGTGTGATGATGGTAAACGCACTAGCGGCAAGCGACCGCATATTGATCCCAGTACAAACTGAGTTCTTGGCGATGAAAGGCTTGGAGCGAATGGTTCGGACTTTGGCTATTATGCAGAAGTCTCGCAACCGTGCGTTTAAAGTCACGATCGTTCCAACAATGTACGACAAGCGAACCAATGCTTCCTTGCAAACCTTGAATCAGCTTAAAAAAGATTATCCAAACCAAGTTTGGAGTTCGGCTGTACCAATTGACACCAAATTTAGAGACGCAAGTTTAAAGCATCTTCCAGTGTCACACTTTGCTGCGGGGAGTCGGGGGGTCTTTGCATACAAACAGTTGTTACTCTTCTTGGAGAGGTTGAGTATCGATGAGTAGCGATTCATTGTTGTCAGGAGAACAAGCGTTAGATGACTACTTCACTGCGCTACTGGATGAAGAAGCGGAAACAGCGTTTGTTGACATTGTTGAAGAGTCGGTAGTCTCTGCAGAGCCAGAGCCAGAGCCAGAGCCAGAGCCAGAGCCAGAGCCAGAGCCAGAGCGTCAAGCTTCACCTGAGCGCAGTTACTATCAGCTTCATGGTGATGAGATTGAGCTACCTAATCTTGATGATGTTGAACGCTTGTTGAAGCAACTCGAAGACAGTAACCCAGTTCAAGAGTTGGAGTTGGAAGAACTCATAGAGCAAAACACTATCGATATTGCATCAGCACCTGAAACAGTTGAAGTTGTTGAGGAAGTTCAAGATTGGGTGATTGAAGAGTTACCTGAAGCTTCGGCTGACACTGTTGTGTCTGATACTGAGGTTATTGAAGAGCCAATAGCAGATGTCGCTGTTGTCGTAGACACTGAAGTAGTTGAAGATTCCGATATAACTGACTCCAGCGTTGAGCAAGAAGCACTGGAAACGCAGTCTGGTGGAAACAACTTGTCAGACTGGCAAAGTACCCAGAGAACGGAAGACTTCCAGGTACTGTATTTTGATGTTAACGGTGTCACGTTTGCGGTGCCGCTTGATGAACTAGGTGGTATTCACAGAATTGGCGAATTAAGCCATCTCATTGGGCGACCTAGTTGGTACTTAGGGTTACAGACCAACAAAGATAACCAACTTGATGTTGTTGATACTGCTTTGTGGGTGATGCCGGATAAATTGGCAGACGATACTTACAAAGAAAACTATGAATACATCGTAATGCTTGGTGAGAGCATGTGGGGGCTTGCAAGTTCTGAACTTAAAGGCACCGAATCGCTTAATACAGAAAAAGTTCGCTGGCGTGAAAAGGCAGGAAAGAGGCCTTGGCTAGCGGGTATGGTTAAAGAAAAAATGTGTGCTTTGATTCACGTTGAGGCATTGATAGCTATGCTTAATGCAGGGCTTGATGTCAAAGCACTAGATAGATAACAAACAGATTTAGTCGGAAACGACTTAGAGAGGAAAAGGTATGTCTCAATCTAATGAAGTCGAAGTAAGAAAAGAACAAACTAATGACGAAGTGCTTCAGTGGGTGACGTTCCAACTTGAAGAAGAAACGTACGGCATTAACGTAATGCAGGTACGTGAAGTACTTCGCTATACTGAAATTGCCCCAGTTCCTGGTGCGCCTGATTACGTATTGGGTATCATCAACCTGCGTGGTAATGTTGTAACGGTAATCGACACTCGCTCTCGCTTTGGGTTAATGGAAGGTGAAATCACTGATAACACGCGTATCATTGTGATTGAATCTGAACGCCAAGTTATTGGTATCTTGGTCGACAGTGTAGCTGAAGTTGTTTATCTGCGCTCTTCAGAGATCGACACCACTCCAAGTGTTGGTACAGATGAAAGTGCTAAGTTTATCCAAGGTGTAAGTAACCGTGACGGTAAGTTACTCATCTTGGTTGAACTGAATAAGCTTCTTTCTGAAGAAGAATGGGATGAAATGGCTCACCTATAATGGCGATGGAATCTTTGCTTAGTACACCAGTCATCGTTGGCGTTAGTACTTTTGTTGTATTAGTGCTGATTATTGGGTTAATACGCCTTAAAGGTCAGTTTTCGAAGCAAAGTGCACACCAACGCCAGCAGTACCGCGCACTGGAAAAAGAGTTACAAAAAGCTAACAAGCAATTGCTGGAAGTAAGGTCAGTTGTTGTCGGTCTAGGTCAACAAGTTGGCGAGCAGAAAGACATTATTCAACACCTGAATGAAAGAATTGCCGAATTAGAACATGCTGACAACGATGGTCGCTTATATACACGAGCGAGCAAAATGGTTCAGCTTGGGGCTGGGCTTCATGAACTTATTGAAGAGTGTGAGCTACCTAAAGCCGAAGCTGAACTGATGATGTCACTCCAGAAAAAGTTAGCAGGGCAAGAGAAAATTCCGCCGTTGGAAACAAATCCAGATAAGGCATCTAAACCGGTGCGGAAAAGAAGTTAGCGTATGCTGGTTGATAAAGGAGAGCTGTAGCTCTCTTTTTTGTATCTAATATTTACTGATATAACTCTAAAGTATTAATTGCGACAAAAAGTGATTAAAAATTAACAGTTTCTTACGTAGTTTCGTGATTCAAAAGCGGGTTAATCTGTTTTGTCTAAATCCGGCTGTGGTAATATAACCGTCTTGAATTAGCTCGATGAATGCCCATGCTAGAAGTAAAACAGCTTACCGCCATTCGTGATGAACGAATCTTGTTCGAATCACTCTCTTTTACGATAGAATCCGGCGAACTTGTTCAGATTGAAGGTCGTAATGGTACGGGAAAAACGACATTGCTCCGTATCATTACCGGTTTAGGTGATCGTGACGAGGGTACAATCTATTGGAATGGCGAAGACATCGAATCTAATCGAGACGCTTTCCATCAAGATTTACTGTTTTTAGGGCACCAAACTGGTGTAAAGCGAGAGCTTACAGCCTATGAGAACTTGAACTTTTATCAAACAATTCACTCAAAAAATAACGTTACGAAAGAGACACTATATCAAGCGCTTACTACGGTAGGGCTAGCTGGCCGAGAGGATGTGCCCGTTGCGCAGTTGTCTGCAGGTCAACAACGTCGTGTGGCGTTAGCGAGGCTTTGGCTAAGTGAACAAAAGTTGTGGATTTTAGATGAACCTCTTACCGCCATCGACAAGCAAGGCGTGAAAGTACTAGAGGCATTGTTCCTCAAACACGCTGAAGAAGGTGGGATTGTTATGCTGACAACTCACCAAGACATGTTTGCAGATAACCCTAAGCTAAGAAAGATCAAATTAGGTGAATAAGCAATGATTTCTACAATGTCCACAATTGTTCACCGAGAACTACTGATTGCATATCGTAGACAGGCCGATATTTTTAATCCTCTTTGGTTCTTCATTATCGTTATTACTTTGTTCCCATTGAGTATTGGTCCTGAGCCAAACCTGTTAGCCCGCATTGCCGCCGGAATCGTATGGGTTGCAGCACTTTTGTCAGCGTTATTGTCACTTGAACGGCTGTTTCGTGATGACTTCCAAGACGGTGCGTTAGAGCAAATGATGCTGATGCCCGTACCATTGCCATTAGTTGTGATATCAAAAGTCATATCGCATTGGATTTTGACTGGGCTGCCACTGATTATGATCAGCCCATTATTATCAATTTTGTTGTCTTTGGACTTCAACACTTGGCTCGCAGTTGTGTTGACCTTACTGATAGGGACGCCCACTTTGAGCTTTATAGGTGCTATTGGTGTAGCGCTTACCGTTGGATTGCAAAAGGGAGGGGTACTATTAAGTCTTCTTGTACTGCCTTTGTATATTCCAATACTTATTTTTGCTACATCAGCAATCGATGCTGCGTCTCTCGGTATGCCTTACAATGGTCAGTTAGCCATACTTGGAGCCATGTTTATGGGGGCTATGACGTTAACACCGTTTGCAATTAGCGCCGCATTACGAGTAAGTGTGCATTAATTGTTTTTGATCAAGCACGAAATTTTCCCTTTATATAAATTACAGAACGAACATTAAGTTCGTCTAAACAGAAGTAAGAGCGAGAACAAACATGTGGAAATGGCTCCATCCCTATGCAAAGCCTGAATCCGCTTACCACCTATGCGGTAAGTTACTTCCCTGGTTTTCAGTATTAGCCCTCCTTTGTCTGTCTGTCGGTACAGTCTGGGGCCTAGCATTTGCACCATCGGACTATCAGCAAGGCGATAGCTTTAGAATTATATACATTCACGTACCATCTGCTATTTGGTCAATGGGTGTTTACATGTCGATGGCGATTGCCGCATTTATCGGCTTAGTGTGGCAAGTTAAGCTATCCGATATGGCCGCTTCCGCTATGGCGCCAATCGGAGCTGTGTTTACTTTTATCGCTCTGCTTACTGGTGCGGTTTGGGGAAAACCTATGTGGGGCGCATGGTGGGTTTGGGATGCTCGCTTAACATCTGAACTGATTCTACTGTTTCTATATTTGGGCGTTATTGCTCTTTACCACGCATTTGACGATCAAAAAACGGCTTCAAAAGCGGCCGGAATTTTGGCTATTGTTGGCGTCGTAAACCTACCAATTATTCACTTCTCAGTAGAGTGGTGGAACACGCTTCACCAAGGCGCAACGATCACCAAGTTTGCCAAACCGTCGATTTCTAACGACATGCTATGGCCACTTCTTCTGAGTATCTTCGGCTTCGCGTTCTTCTTCGGGGCGGTCACAATGATCCGTCTTCGCAATGAAATCATCAGTAAAGAGAGCCATCGCCCTTGGGTGATTAAACTTGCGACAAACCAATCTCAGGGAGCCAAATAGCATGTATTTTGAATCGATGAGTGATTTCTTCTTCATGGGCGGTTATGCCGCGTATGTGTGGAGTGCTTTTGGCATCACCTTTTTATCTATGTTGATTTTACTGGTTACTAGCATCCGTCGTGGCAAGAAACTTCTAAGCGAAGTTCAAGCTAAGGTCGACCGTCAGGCGCGTATCGATGCAGCTAAGAATATGGAGAATACATTATGAACCCAAGACGTAAAAAGAGGCTCGGTATTGTTCTCGCAATCCTAGTGGGCATCGGTGCAACTGTTGGTTTAATGCTCTACGCGCTTAACCAGAATATGGATTTATTTTACACGCCTACTGAGCTAGTTAACGGCAAGCCTGACGGCACTAAACCAGAAGTAGGTCAACGTTTACGTATTGGTGGCATGGTTGTGGTTGGGTCTGTCAAACGCGATCCTGAGTCACTACGCGTAAGCTTTGAGTTACACGACGTTGGTCCAAAAGTCACTGTCGTATACGACGGTATTCTTCCTGACTTGTTCCGCGAAGGTCAGGGGATTGTTGCACAAGGCGTTTTAACGGATGCAACTACCATCGAAGCATTTGAAGTGTTGGCAAAACACGATGAAGAGTACATGCCAGCAGAAGTTGCTGAAGCAATGAAGAAAACTCACGAACCTCTTCAATACACACAAGAGCAAAAACAAGGAAGCGGTCAATGATTGCTGAAATAGGTCACTTTGCACTGATCGTCTCTCTCGGTATGGCGGTGCTATTAAGCATACTGCCATTGGTCGGTGCGTCTCGAAATAATACAATGTTAATGAACACAGCAAGGCCGTTGTCTTGGGGGATGTTCTTATTACTGTTGGTGTCTTTTATCGCCTTGCTATGGGCGTTTTATACCAATGATTTCACATTAAACTACGTAGCCACAAACTCAAATACTCAGTTGCCTTGGTACTACAGGCTAACTGCAGTCTGGGGGGCTCATGAAGGCTCGCTACTTCTTTGGGTATTAATCCAAGCAGCTTGGACTGTAGCCGTTGCTATGTTTAGCCGAGGGATGCCTCAGGAATCGGTAGCAAGAGTGCTGGCCGTTATGGGTATGATTACTGTCGGCTTCTTGTTGTTCATCATCATTACCTCAAACCCGTTCTTGCGTACATTGCCATTCTTCCCAGTTGATGGTCGCGATCTAAACCCACTGCTGCAAGACCCGGGTTTGATCATTCACCCGCCAATGCTGTACATGGGGTATGTAGGTTTCTCTGTAGCGTTCTCGTTTGCAATTGCCTCTCTCATGTCTGGTCGACTGGATACTGCTTGGGCTCGTTGGTCTCGTCCTTGGACAACTGCCGCATGGCTATTCCTAACACTAGGTATCGCACTAGGTTCTTGGTGGGCGTATTACGAACTTGGTTGGGGTGGCTGGTGGTTCTGGGATCCAGTAGAAAACGCATCATTCATGCCTTGGCTGGCGGGTACCGCCTTAATGCACTCGTTAGCGGTGACCGAAAAACGCGGCACATTTAAAGCATGGACAGTATTGTTAGCGATCTCTGCTTTCTCACTAAGCTTATTAGGTACATTCCTAGTCCGTTCGGGTATTTTGGTATCAGTGCACGCATTTGCATCTGACCCGTCGCGCGGTATGTTCATTCTGGGCTTCTTGGTCTTTGTTATTGGTGGTTCGCTATTATTGTTCGCACTGAAAGGTGCTGCAGTGCGAGTTCGCGGTAACTTCGATCTGGTATCTCGTGAAAATGCACTATTAGCAAACAACGTATTACTGATGGCAGCACTGGCTGTTGTCTTAGTGGGTACGCTGTTACCTCTAGTTCATAAGCAAATTGGCTTGGGCTCGGTATCTATCGGTGCACCATTCTTCGATATGCTGTTTGCTTGGCTGATGATTCCTTTCTCGTTTCTGTTAGGTATTGGTCCACTGATCCGCTGGAAACGCGATAACCTATCTAAGCTTATTAAGCCTATGGTTATCTCCGGTGTCCTTTCACTTGGCTTAGCTGCTTTGGCCGTGTTCTCCCTTGCCGAGCATTACACTGGCATGGCATTTATGGGCTGGGTGATGGCGTTCTGGATCATTTTGTTGCATGCATTTGAACTTTATGAGCGTGCTACGCACCGTCATAAATTCTCCGAGGGTGTACGTAAACTGCAACGTAGCCACTGGGCAATGATGTGTGCTCACGTTGGTATGGCTGTTACCGTTATTGGTATTGCGATGGTGCAAAACTACAGTATCGAGCGTGATGTACGTTTAGCTCCTGGTGAGCATTACCAGATCCAAGGCTACGATTTCTACTTCCAAGGTCTACGTGACAAAGATGGACCTAACTACGATGGTTACATTGCGGACTTTGAAATCACCCTAGATGGTAAATACGTAAATACACTGCACGCAGAGAAACGTTTCTACCGTACAGCCCGCTCAATGATGACAGAAGCTGCGATCGACAGAGGTATTACTCGCGACCTTTACATTGCGATGGGTGAACGTCTTGATGATGGTGAGTCGTGGGCAGTTCGTATCTATCATAAACCGTTTGTCCGTTGGATTTGGGCCGGTTCATTACTGATGGCTCTAGGTGGCGCGATTGCAATTAGCGATAAGCGATACCGCTTCCGTAAGCAGCCGAAGGCCAAGGAGGCGTAAATGAATAAGAAGATACTCTTTATCCCACTAGTCGCGTTCATGGCCTTGGCAGCCGTGTTTGCTACTCAGTTGGTACGTAATTCTGAGGGTGATGATCCAACCAAACTGGAATCCGTTCTGGTTGGTAAAGACGTTCCAGAGTTCCATCTAGAAGATTTAGCAGAACCTGGCAAAATTTACGACCAAGCTATTTTCAAAGGTGAGCCTCTGCTACTAAACGTTTGGGCGACATGGTGTCCAACGTGTTACGCAGAGCACACTTACCTTAATGAGCTTGCAAGCCAAGGCGTTAAAATCATTGGTTTGAACTACAAAGATGAGCGTAATAAAGCGGTACGTTGGTTAAATGAGTTAGGCAACCCTTACCTGATTAGCTTATTCGATGGTGACGGCATGCTGGGACTAGACTTAGGTGTATACGGTGCACCTGAAACGTTCCTAATCGATGCAAACGGTATCATCCGATACCGTCATGTTGGCGACGTCAATACCCGCAACTGGAATGAGAAGCTAAAACCAATGTATGACGAAATGTTGGCGGAGGCGAAGCAATGAAAAAATTCCTCCTCGCTATAGTGGCAGCTTTCTCACTTTCTATGGCTGCGAGTGCAGCGATCGATGTGTATGAATTTGATACCTTGGAGCAAGAGCTTCAATTCAAGGATCTAAGCCATACGTTGCGATGCCCTAAATGTCAGAACAATACCATTGGCGATTCAAACGCCGAGCTCGCTCAGGACTTGCGTCAAAAAGTCTATGAGATGACAAAAGAAGGTAAATCTGAGAAAGAAATCGTCGATTACATGATTGCTCGTTACGGCAACTTTGTGACTTACAATCCGCCACTGACTCTTGGTACAGCCGTTCTATGGGCTGGTCCAATTGCAGTGCTTGTTTTAGGCTTCGGTTTGATCGTACTTCGTACTCGAACGACTAAGAAAAAAACCGCAAGCGGAGATGATTGGGACAAAGATAAAGAAGCAAGACTCAAAGCGTTACTTGACGAGAAGAATAACGGAGACAAGCAGTAATGGGATTATTCTGGATAGCTTCAATTGCGCTTGTCGCATTTGCATGTGTTCTTATCGCGCTACCAGTGATCAAGAAGAAAGCCAACAATGATGAAATGTTGCGTGATGAACTCAACAAAGCGTTTTACAAAGATCGCTTATCAGAATTGGAAGAAGAAACTGACGAAGGTCTAGTCGATAACCAGCAAGAGCTGATTTCAGATTTGAAACAGTCTCTATTGGATGACATTCCTGCCGATGATACAAAAACTGAGAAGTCACACATTTCTCCGGCTATGGTATTAATCCCTTCTGTGCTTCTTGTGGTTGGCCTTTCTTACGGTATGTACGCTAAGTTTGGTGCAGCAGATCAAGTAAAAAGCTGGCAAGAAGTGAGCAATAACTTACCTGCTTTGTCTAAAAAGTTAATGTCGCCACAGGGCGAGGCATTAACTCAAGACGAGGTGGATGACTTAACTTTAGCTTTGCGCACGCGCTTACATTATCAACCTGAAGACTCTACAGGCTGGTTACTACTAGGCCGAATCGCGCTGGCAAATCGCGATGTCGATACGTCTATTGGGGCTATGAAAAAAGCATATCGTCTTGAGCCGGAAAATGACGATGTACAGCTTGGCTACGCACAAGCACTGATGTTGTCTCAGGATGAAGTTGATCAAAACCGTGCTCGTACCTTACTCGGTAAGCTAGTACAAAAAGACTACGTTGATCTGCGTGTTTTCTCTCTACTCGCATTTGATGCATTTGAGCGTCAGGATTACCCAGCAGCGGTGAAGTACTGGAGCATTATGCAACAAATGATTGGTCCAGAAGACAGCCGTTATGAGATGCTTTCTCGCAGTATTGAAAGTGCTCAAAAGAAGATGGGTAAAGCGATTGAACCAGGCAAATCGGTATCGGTAACTATCTCTCTTTCAGATGACGTTCAAGCGGATCCTAATTCTGCACTGATTGTTTCTATTCATAGCGCTGATGGTGCGCCAATGCCAGTAGCGGCAGCACGCTACCCACTTGGAACACTACCGAGAACGGTAGTGTTGGATGATGGAAACAGTATGGTGCAAGGGCGTAAACTGTCTGACTTGGAAGAACTAATTGTCCGAGTTCGTATTGATACTGACGGCAACGTAGCGACCAAAGATGGTGACTGGTATGGTGACAGCGATGTTATTAAACTGGGTGAAGCAGTTGAAGTTATGATTAATAAGCAGTATTAATACAATCTGTATATACTTGTTGTAACGATTAGGCCAGTGTATTCACTGGCCTTTGTTTTATATGGATATTGTGTCTATGCAGCTTCGACCGCTTCGGCCATGGATCTTAGGCTTATTTGTTATTTCCCTACTCGGGTGTGCTAGTGCGCCTGAAGAAGAACCGCAGTCAAATATAAATGACCCACTGGAAGGGTTTAACCGCGCAATGTGGACGGTTAACTACGACTATCTTGATCCGTACCTAGTGCGCCCAGTCTCTCTTGCGTATGTCAACTACGTTCCATCTCCGGTTCGTAGCGGTATCGCCAACTTTCTTGGTAACTTAGATGAACCTTCCAGCATGGTGAATAACCTTGTTATGGGAAACGGAGATAAGGCGCTCGATCACTTCAACCGCTTTTGGCTCAACAGTACGCTAGGCTTACTGGGTTTTATCGATATCGCTTCCGAGGCTGGGATCACAGATCATAACGAGAAAGCGTTCAGTGACGCGGTTGGTCATTATGGAGTTGGTAACGGTCCTTACGTGATGGTACCTGCATATGGCCCCTGGACGGTCAGAGAAGCCACGGATGTGGTCGACGGGCTCTATGCGCCATTGTCTTATTTAAACTTCTGGGCAGGGCTTGGCAAGTGGGCTTTGGAAGGCATGGAAACTCGTGCTTCTTTAGTCGCACAAGAAAGCCAACTAGAGAACTCACCTGATCCATATGCGTTAACGAGAGAAGTGTATCTTCAGCACCAAGACTTCAAAGCAGAAATTGTGACGGATGATTATGATGAAGATGAAGAAGACTTCTTAGATGACTACCTAGACGAAGAATTTTAGTTTGGAAAGTGTCAACCTTATTTAGGACGGGACAGTGCAATGAAAAAAGGCTTGATGTCACCATCAAGCCTTTTTTGTTTTCCAACTCTGGAGTTAGAACGTGTAGTTAGCTTGCACACCAATTAACCAAACGTTACCTGATACTTCTCCTTGGAATGCACCGCCAATGGCTTGGGAAGCGTCGTCAGACTCATAGCCGCGAGATTCTTGAATCGGGGCATCTTTAGCTATGATATACGTAAAACCGGCGTCTAGGTTGAATTGAGGTGTTACATCGTAGCTCGCACCAATACTTAACCAGGTACGGTCGGTTTCCGGAATAGTGATAGTACGGTTTTTATCACTTACAGCGGACATGTCATAGGCGATACCGGTACGTAGTGCGAGTTTGGTATCTAGCTGGTAGGTCGCACCTAGTGCAAAGCGATAGTTGTCATCCCAGTTTTCTACCTTCACCATGTGAGTGCCAAGGGTATCTAGATGAGCTTCTAGCTTTTCAAAGCTGCTCCAATCAGTCCAGTTGATGCTCGCATGTACGGCAAGCTTGTCATTTAACTGGTGGAAGCTTGCAAGTTCAGCGGTAGCAGGCAGAGCAAGGTTCATATAACCATTGTCGCGAGTTTGTGGAGCCACAGAGCCTAAACCGAAGCCAAGACCTTCAGCATAACCTTCGAGTTTCAGTTCGACTTCAGATTTGTAGGCGAAACCGATGCGGTGATTCTCATTGATCTGCCACGCTGTACCAATTTGCCATCCCCACGAAGTATCGTCGCCTTCCATGTATTTCAAAGTAGTACCTTGAGGCAGTGTTGGCTCTGATTGTTTAGGGGAGGTCGCGCCGAAGTGACCTTCGCCCATTACGTAGCGGATACCACCACCAATGCTAACGCTTTCAACCAGTTGGTACGCAACGTTAAAGTTAGCCTCCATTGTGGTGACCATTGCTTCGTTACCAAAGTGATTGCCTGCGAAGTTAGCATCCAGCTCAGTTTCCATGCCGTAGTTGGTGCCAAGTGCTAAACCCAAGAATACCTTGTCGTTTAACTGATGAGAGAGGTAGAAGTTAGGGATTACCGCGCTATTTGCGAAGTCTTCTGAACTTGTTGGCAGGACACCATTGATTGTACCGTCGACATCGATATTTGGGTCTACGTAGATCGCACCAACTGAGACTTGCGTGCCGGTCAAGTAAGTTAACATTGCTGGGTTACGCCACTGCGCTCCAGCATTGTCTGCCATGGCAGCTTCACCTGCGTACGCTCGGCCAAGCCCTGTTGCAGAGTATTCAGCCAACTGAAAGCCCGCTGCGGAAGCTGTCGTAGAAGACACAGCTAAGCCAGTCGCCACTGCCAAAGAAAGAAGAGATTTGTTTGTTTTCATTATTTTGTTCGCTTAAGTGCGGATGAATAGTCGCGAGATTTTAAAGTTAGAGTAAAAGCTTTAAAAACAAAAAATGAAAATTTGACCATATTCAGAAATAAAATACATTTCAATTCAATATGTCAGACGAATATTCTGAGTGTTATGTAATTGTTTAAGAATTTGAGCGTACAGGTGTGATGCGAATGCCGCCTAATTGAGTACAGCTGTTCGCTAAATGAATAGATTGCGAGAGCGTAGAAACCAAAAAGGGCTGGAAAACCAGCCCTTTAATATTATTGCTTTGTCAGTGTTTCGCTTAGAAGCTGCGGCTGTATTGTAGGCCGACTAGGATAGCATCTGCGCGAGTTGTTGCTGAAATGGACGATAGTGTTGTCCCACCAACTTCGTAGTTTTCTTCAACGTTCTTAACATCTTCACCAATTAGGTAGGTAAAGCCGAAGTCTACGTTTGAAGCAGAATCAATGTGGTATGTGAAACCAGCAGACAACCACTGACGGTCTGAATCAGGAACTGATACTGATTTTAGGTCATCTTGAGCTGCGATGTCGTACATGTAGCCCGTACGTAGTGTCCAGTCATTGTTTAGGTAGTACGTACCACCGATAGAAACGTGGCCCGCATTTTTCCATTTGTACTCAGATGCAGGTGCATCCAGTGTTCCACCGAATGCGATTTGATCAAACGCTTTCCAGCCTACCCATTGTAGAGAGTAGTGAACGGCGAATTTAGTTTCATCGATACGGTGGTAACCCGAGAATTCAGCCATATCTGGTAGTGGCAGAGTGATCTCTTGGCCTTGACTATCTTTTGCCGTGATTTCTGGGCTGTAGCGGTAAGAAAGACCAAATCGGTTATTTTCATCTAGTTCGTAAACAGTACCGATGTTAAAACCAACACCCCAACCGTCAGCTCCATCAATATTTACAATCTCACTGCCGTTTAATGCGCTTAGCAAACCAGTTGTACCATCTACAATTGAACCAGTGTATAACGTGTCACTAAATGAGCGCTTTAGCGTACCTTTACCGTAAATTACGTCCAGACCAGCACCGAAGCTCCATTGGTCGTTTAAGCGGTACGAACCAGAAAGACCAATATTCATGCTCATGATATCAGTTTCGCCGCCGTATTCAGCGCCTACAAAGTCGTCACCAAAATCTGTCGATGTGCCAAAGTTTGAGTAGGCATTTACGCCCCAAGCGAACTTGTCGTTTACAGGAACAATTAGGTGAATGTTGGGAGCAACTGAAGTACCACCTGCGTTGTCGTAGTTAGATGCCTGTGGGCCGTTTGCTGAAGTGTAGGTAGCATCTTTAACTTGAATGTCGGTAATAATAGTTTCAAAACCAAGCGACAGAGAAGTTTTGTCGAAAAGAGCCATTGCTGCTGGGTTACGAGCCATTACAGAAGCGTTATCTGCGATTACTGCATCACCGGCAAATGCACGGCCAATACCAGTTGCTGACTGGGCGTTAAGTTGGAAACCTGCTGCTACTGCTTGTGAAGAGGCAAACGTAGCTGCTGTGATTGTTACTGCTAACAGCGATTTTTTAAACAGACGCGTGTTGTTCATTTTTGCTTTTCCTTTAATAGTTCGCCTCTAGTGGGCGATATATTTGAGCAAATGCTCAGTTTGGTGGCTGATACTAGTCGCTAGTATAGAGGATAGAAATCCGACCATTGGCTAATTGGATGATAAAATTACGGAAATGATGTGTATTTGGCAGGAAAATGCTTAAAAATGAGTCTTTTTAGAGTTTTGACTCTACTTTTATTCTGCAAAAAAGGCTCAATTATGAGAATTGAGCCTTTTATCGGTTAGCTAGCTGGGATGATCATAGGAGCGAGTTTTTCAGCGATCTTAGCAACATTTTCGCCGTCTTCTCCAACCAAGATTAAACTGGTATTACCTATGGGTTCTACGATTCCAGACATACCTTGTTGGTGGAAATTCTTAGTATCTTCCGAACCAACCTTGGTTAGGAATAAGGTTACTTTGCCTTTTTCACCCTGAAATACCATATGCATTGCATTCGAATCTCCAAATCCACAATGGTTTAAATAATACACGTGGTATGGGAAGTTTTCGTCAAACTGGTAAGCAAACGGTGCCATCTTGGCATTGATTTGCCTTGAGCTGACTTGCTCGTCTAGCGGCTCGATAAAACTTTTTTCGTCGAGTACATGCTTCATTGCGGTATCTACAAGACTTGCTTGAGCAGGTGGTACCAATAAATTACCCCAATTTAACTGCCCAACTAACAAACCAAATGCGAATGCGACAGAAGCGGCGAGCGCCATTGCACGTTTAGCAAAGTTTGGCCTAACGACATTGTCTTTCTCTATTGGTTGATTGAACAAAATCTTGTCCGCGAGATCGTCTGGGACGTCAACGTTCATTGCTTTTGCCAATTGTGCATCAAGCTCTAAAACATCATCAAGAAACTTACTATTCGCTTCATTATTGTTTAAAGCGTCAGCGATTTCAGCATCGCGCTGTTTTGGGTCCGACATTATGCGGCGGCGAAATTCTAATTCATCCATTTTGCTGCCCTCGTGGTGATTCTGAAGAATCCATCATTTCTTTCAGTTGATTACGTGCTCGAAACAATCGAGTCATTACGGTGTTTTTATTCAGGTCGAGAATCTCGCCAATCTCTTCACCACTAAATCCCCCAACAACTTGAAGAAACAGTGGTTCGCGATATTCCACATCGAGTTTCATTATCTGTGCTTGAACCCACTCAGTTTGATGGTGAGGTTCATCACTGACTTTGGCATCGTTGCCGTAGTCGTCGATATCGACCAAATCGAATTGTTTTCTTTCGAAGCGGCGTGCATTCTCGCGCCTTAAGATAGTAATAAGCCACGATTTAGCGGCTTTTTCATCTTGTAAACTGTCGAGAGACTTCCATGCCCTTAAACAGGTTTCCTGCACCAGATCTTCCGCAATGCTTTGATCTTTGCACAGCCAATAGGCATATCGATATAAATCTCGATGGTAGGCTCTTACAAGCGCTTCGTATTTTCTTTGTCTGTCCATATCTGAATCGACCGGACTATTAGACTTTTTCTTTCCAAAAAAATTTATAATTGGCACATGAGTCTCCATTTCGCTCGCGTGTTAGCCATCTTTTGGTTCTTGATTAGGCACGGATTAAGGGTTTTCTTGCTGTAACTTCACGAATAAACGCTTAATCAATATAAAATTGATCTACTTCAAAATCTGCTGCCAAGTAGTCGCTATAGTACACCTTGTCATCTAGTTAGTCCTTGTGGCTAACATGTTGAGCAAGATGACACTTCCTTTTGAAGGCTGACTTTACTTTCTCCTAATCAGGAAACTGATTATTTTCAATTGGCGTAAGTTAATTGCTTTAGATATTCCAACCACACAGTTCTGTGTGGTTTTTTTTTTGCCTAAACTATTTCCCTAATTAAAACACATACCCAAGTGACTGCAAGGTACATATACCCGCATGTGTTCTCTTAGCGGGTAACACTGTGTATGTTTCTGAAATTATTTGACATTGTGCCAACGATTCCTCGTCCTGACTTGGCTACCCTTAGGTCAGTTTCTATGCTGAGGTCACGTTTATTTAAACGCATGTTTGATTGTTTTAACAATCTCGTTACAATGCATCAGGTCAGACCTCTTTGTTTTAGAATGTGAACCTAAGGAGAAACAATGGGTAAGCAGCAAGTCAAAAACCAACAAATATTACAAACGCGTTCCGGTGAGCGTGTTGCTATTGTAGCAGGGCTGCGTACACCATTTGCACGCCAGAGCACGGAATTTAGCCAAGTACCTGCCGTTGATCTTGGCAAGATGGTTGTGAGCGAAATGATGGCACGCACAGAAATCGATCCTGCATTGATTGATCAAGTCGTATTCGGCCAAGTCGTACAAATGTCAGAAGCCCCAAACATTGCACGTGAAATCGTATTGGGCACTGGAATGAATATCCATACCGATGCGTACAGCGTGACTCGTGCTTGTGCGACGAGTTTTCAATCGGCGGTTAATGTCGCAGAAAGTATTATCTCAGGGACCGTAGATGTCGGTATTGCGGGGGGGGCGGACTCTTCTTCAGTGCTTCCAATTGGCGTATCTAAAAAGTTGGCAGCTAATCTACTTGCTCTAAGTAAAACAAAGACGGTTGGGCAAAAGCTCAAAATTTTGAAGTCACTTTCGTTTAAAGATTTGATGCCAGTGCCACCGGCTGTCGCTGAATATTCTACTGGGCTATCGATGGGGCAAACCGCGGAGCAAATGGCGAAAAGTCACGGTATAACTCGTGAAGAGCAAGATGCATTGGCGCATCGTTCGCATAGCCTAGCGTCTCAAGCTTGGAAGGACGGCAAGATTTCAGACGAGGTGATGACCGCTTTCCCTGAACCTTATAAAAAGTGGATTTCAGAAGACAATAACATTCGCCATGATTCAACACTTGAAGGTTACGCGAAATTACGCCCAGCGTTTGACCGCCAATATGGCAGTGTAACAGCGGCGAACAGTACACCTTTGACCGATGGTGCAGCTGCGGTAATGCTAATGCGCGAAGGTCGAGCGAAAGAGCTGGGTTTGGAAATCATGGGCTACATCCGCTCTTACGCATTCTCAGCGATTGGCGTGGAAAAAGACATGCTGATGGGGCCATCCTATGCCACGCCATTGGCGCTGCAACGAGCTGGGATCGAGCTATCAGACTTGACGCTTATCGATATGCACGAGGCGTTCGCAGCACAAGCGCTATCTAATGTGAAAATGTTTGGTAGTGATAAGTTCGCGCAGCAACATTTAGGTCGCTCTAAGGCGATCGGTGAAATAGATATGGATAGATTTAATGTACTAGGTGGCTCTATCGCCTATGGTCACCCATTTGCCGCAACGGGTGCACGAATGATGACTCAAACGCTTCGTGAGCTTAAACGTCGTGGCGGTGGTTTAGCTCTAAACACTGCATGTGCGGCAGGTGGTTTAGGTGCAGCAATGATTTTGGAGGTTGAATAATGAGTGATGCAATCAAGCAGTCTGAGGACAAGCAGCCAGAAAATGTGGCAGCAGAGAACAAACCAGCTGCTTTCAACCTAATTATTGACGATCAAAAAATCGCCTGGCTTTCTATTGATGTGCCGGGAGAGAAGATGAACACGTTGCAAGCTGAATTTGCTGAAGAAATGCAGGTGATTCTAACTGAGTTGAAGAAAAGTGGTTCATCGGTTAACGGCCTTATCATTCATTCACTCAAGCCAGACAATTTTGTGGCTGGAGCCGATGTTCGAATGCTGGCTGCCTGTAAAACAGCGGGCGAAGCTGAAGCGTTAGCCAAGCAAGGCCAAGAAATGTTCCAGGCACTTTCGGATTTACCTTACCCAGTTGTTGCAGCTATTCATGGCCCTTGTTTGGGTGGTGGTCTAGAGCTTGCACTGGCGTGTGATTACCGTGTCTGTACTGACTCTGATAAAACACGCTTGGGCTTACCAGAAGTCCAGCTTGGCTTATTACCTGGCTCTGGCGGTACTCAGCGTCTTCCACGTTTGATTGGCCTATTGCCGTCGCTAGATTTGATTCTTACAGGAAAACAGCTGCGTGCTAAGAAAGCTAAAAAACTCGGGGTTGTCGATGCATGTGTGCCAGATACCGTATTACTGGATGTAGCAAAGTCATTCGTTGACAAACATAAAGGCAAAAAGAACGCTAAACGCAAGGTCTCGACCAAAGAGAAGTTAATCTCTCAAACTGGGCTTGGCCGCAAAGTGATCTTTGAGCAAGCAGCAAAGAAAACCAATCAAAAGACCCGGGGTAATTACCCAGCGGCTGACGCTATTCTTGAAGTGATTCGTCACGGCTTAGAGAAAGGGTTTAAAGCAGGTCAGGAACTTGAAGCAAAAAGATTTGGCGAGTTGGTCATGACGTCTGAATCTAACTCACTGCGTTCGATCTTCTTTGCGACAACAGAAATGAAGAAAGAAAATGGCAGTTCAGCAGATCCAGCTAAAGTTGGTCGCGTTGGAGTGTTGGGCGGTGGCCTGATGGGGGCGGGTATCAGCCATGTGTCGGTTGCCAAGGCGAAAGTACCTGTCCGAATCAAAGATGTTTCGAACGATGGTGTTTTAAATGCGCTGAAATACAACTATAAACTGTTTGAAAAGCAGCGAAAACGCAGAATTTTGTCGAAAGCGCAGCTACAAAGCAAGATGATGCAGATGTCTGGCGGTACCGATTTCACGACATTCAATCATACCGATGTAGTGATTGAAGCCGTTTTTGAAGATCTAGACCTTAAGCAGAAAATGGTTGCAGATATCGAAGAGAACGCGAAAGAAAGCACCATTTTTGCGACAAATACCTCTTCGCTGCCAATTCATCAAATTGCGGCTAAAGCGAGCAGACCAGAAAACGTCATCGGACTACATTATTTCAGCCCGGTAGAGAAGATGCCTTTGGTGGAAGTGATCCCACATGACAAAACGTCTGAAGAGACCATCGCGACCGTCGTAGCATTGGCGAAGAAGCAAGGTAAAACGCCAATCGTTGTTAAAGATTGCGCGGGCTTCTATGTAAACCGTATTCTGGCACCTTACATGAATGAAGCGGCTCAAGTGCTGCTAACCGGTGAGCCAATTGAACAGCTAGACAATGCGCTGCTCAATTTTGGTTTCCCAGTTGGCCCTATCACGCTACTTGATGAAGTTGGCGTCGATATTGGCGCCAAAATCATGCCTATCCTAGTGAGTGAACTGGGCGCTCGATTCCAAGGTCCTGATGTATTCGATACCTTGTTGAACGATGGCCGAAAAGGTCGTAAGAGTGGCAAAGGCTTCTATACCTACAAAGGTAAGAAAAAAGAAGTGGATAAATCGGTATACAAGCTTCTTAAGTTGACACCAGAGTCTACGCTAGCAGAGAAAGACATCGCGATGCGTTGTGTGTTACCAATGCTCAACGAAGCGGTGCGATGCTTAGACGAAGGCATCATTCGCAGCCCTCGTGACGGTGATATTGGTGCGATATTCGGAATTGGTTTCCCGCCATTCTTAGGTGGACCGTTCCGGTATATGGATCAGATTGGTATCAAAAATTTGATTGAAATAATGAACCAGCATGCTGAGAAATATGGTGACAGATTTGCACCGTGCGATGGTTTATTAACTCGAGCTGGGCTGGATAAACCTTTCTACGAGTAATATCGCTGTTCAGAAAAGAGCATCTATGTGAATTGAGGCGAACCTTTGGGTTCGCCTTTTTTGTTATCGAGAGTTATTATCAAGTGATAACAATGCATTAATAGACTAGCGACCAATGTTGACTAGTAAGAAGTAAAGAAGGATTGAAAATGGATGCGTTAGATCTGTTGCTCAACAGAAGGTCAATTGCCAAACTTGCTGCGCCGGCACCTGAAGGATCAGCACTAGAAAATATTATTCGAGCAGGTTTACGAGCTCCAGATCATGCGGGTTTAACCCCTTGGCGATTTGTCATCGCGCAAGGAGAGGGGCTGCAAAAACTGTCTGACGTGTTGGTCAATGCAGCGACCGCAGCGAACAGTGAAGAGGCGGTAATCGAAAAAGTGAAAAATGCGCCTTTCAGAGCACCAATGGTGATTACAGTGATCGCTAAAGTCACTCCACACGATAAAGTGCCAGCGTTAGAGCAGCACCTTTCTGCTGGTTGCGCAGTACAGGCGATGCAGATGGCTGCGGTGGCGCAGGGTTTTCAAGGTTTCTGGCGTTCAGGTAAGTGGATGTTTGATGAGCAAGTTCGCGAGGCTTTTGGTGTTGAAGGTGAAGATGAAATTGTCGGCTTCCTTTATTTAGGTACTCCGGGTTGTACTCCAATGAAAGTGCCAGAGCGAGATCTCACTAAGTTTGTCGAGTACTTATAAGTAATTGGCAATGAGTGGCTGAAAACAATAAAAAAGAGCTTGGTGTTATTACCAAGCTCTTTTTTGTGTCTTATTGTTCTGCGATTAGTGGATATTAAACGCGATAACAAAATCGATAAATAAACGCACTTTTTCAGGTAAGTGGTCTTTATGGTTGTACAGCATATAGATATCACGAGGGTTAGCGTTCCAATCTTTAAGAACTCGAACCAAGCTGCCGTCGTCAATGTACTCTTTCAACATAACGTTAGGCATAAGCGTAATACCTAAACCGTCGGAACATGCGCTGCGGACAATGTTCAGGGTACTCGCTTGAAAACGCCCTTTATCGGTATTCACGACCGTTTCACCAGAGCTGTTTGATAGCTGCCACTTGATCAGTGGGTAGCCTTTTAACAGAGAATGTTGGCTCAGTTCTTCGGCATGCTGTGGCGCAGGGTTCGCTGCGAGATACTCTGGGCTAGCAACCAAAATATCTTCCACTGCACTGATCTTACGAGCAATCAAGCTTGAGTCACGCTGAGGGCCGACGCGGAAAATGACATCCCATTCCGTTGGGTCAAGCTCATCAGCTAGGTTGCTGGTGGTCAATTCTATATTGATGTCGGGGTATTGCCTCATAAACGCATTGAACATTGGCATCATCATACGTTTGGTGAGGTTAGAAGGTGCGGATATCTTGATTCGACCAGCTGCGCCTCGGCATTCATCGGTCAGCTCTTCGGTGGTATTCGCTAAGCGTTGCAGTAGAGGTGAACACTCTTGATAAAAACGTTCGCCTGCTTCTGTCAAAGATAGTTTACGCGCATGACGATTGAGCAATCTCAGGTTCAGAGAGTCCTCTAATGCCTGAATGCGTCGGGTAATGGTCGCGACAGGTATCATGGTCTTACGCGAAGTTGCGGTATAGCTCCCATTTTCGACAACCAGTCTAAATAGGTTTAGATCATCTAATTTCATCGTTCCGGACACATTTTTTTACGAATTCGGTTAATTTATAACTTTCTCATATGTTAAAGCTTGCGTCATATCAACAAGTTCTGAGAAATGTGATATTCCATACATATAGTATGCAACTGCGTTGAAAAGTGGAATATTTGTATAAAAGTTATTTCAAGACTACTTTTTAAAGAGTGACTGGACAAGCTAATAAAAATAACAATAACTAACCAAGTGATGGAGATGTGAGGCGTAAGCTTATGTATAAAACTCACAACGCGGCTACTGTGCACTCGGCGCAAAACGCTCTTAGCCAGAAATTGATTATGCTGGTGGACGACGACCCAATTTTTCGTCGTATTACGACCGGCTATTTAGAAGCGCAAGGATACAAGGTAACCGAGGCAGAGAACGGGCTAGAGGGGTTAAAGCAACTTCGAGTTGAGCAACCGGATCTTATTTTGTGCGATCTCTCAATGCCGGTGTTAGATGGTATTGAATTCGTGGAAGAAGTCAGCCTTGAGTACCCTTCATTACCACTTATTGTGGTCTCTGCAACCGACGAAATGTCTGATGTTGCAAAAGCACTTCGTTATGGAATTAAGGACTTCCTGCCAAAACCTATCGGAGATCACCAAAACTTAAGCGATGCTATTGAAAATACGTTGGATGATTCCTTTGATCATATGTCTGATCAACGAGATTTTTCGACCCAATGGTTTAGAGTTGATGGTGGTGGTGATCTGCCTGAAGAACAAGAACTTCATTGGCATTTAGAGTATTTGCAAAACAACCCAAGTGCAGCCAAAGATCTGCTGCATGCATTACTTCCAGACAAAGACACTTCTCAAGGGGTTTGGAAATGTAATTACCGGTTGTTACAGTCAACAGAGATGATGCCCCTTGTATTCGACTACGCTTGGTTGATGAACGGCCAATTTGCCTTTTACCTTGTGGACTCGTCGTCTGATGATGAGAGAGGTGTTGCGACGACTTTGTTAGTTCGCGCGCTATTTCACGATTACCTACGAAACTTAAAATGTTTCAACGCCGATTTAAAAGACATCGCGGATATTGTCGAAAAAGGTATCGCTTGCTCTGAATGTGCAAGCCCAATCAAGGCTTTATTTGGCATAGCGGATCTCTCTGAAGGCACGGTATCTATATTACCAGCTGGGTTGGATGGCCAGTGGTCAAACGGCTATCAATCCCAACACATTCCTGGTGGCGTAAGATTAGGAGAAAACTGTGCTAAGAATTTTGTCACAGCCTCGCTGCCGATTAACACAGCTTGCCAGTTATCGTTAAGTAAGCTTGGAACCAGTAGCTTTAGTTTAGATATTTACCAAGGTGGTAGTGCTTAACAAAGGGACTAATCAAATTAAGCCCGTAGATTTTCTTAGCGATGTGGTTGCTGAGATATCTGCGGGCTTTTTGTATGTATTCAAAACAGCAACCATGGGAATAACCTTTTTATTCATCGGTGTTTGTCATTCGATGTTTCGGTTATAGTTTGCGGCCAAAACAATAATTACTCATTTTGTTAACGCTTGTGTAACCAATGAGAACGTCGAACAGTCAACTACATTAGAGAAGTAATCCCATGGCAGACAAAGATTTCAAAGAACCTTATAATATCTTCTACTTTTTAGGCTTCATTGCTGTGCTATTGATCCCAACCCTTCCAGCAACACTAACTTGGATTCGAGTTATGAACTGCTACGCGGGTTTTTAATCTCCCGAAAAGTTAGGAGTCCACCATCAGTATTCGTCGAATTGCTCTTAATATTGTTGGTGGCTTGAGCCTATTACTTGGCATTATCGGCATCGTTCTTCCACTTCTTCCTACCACACCTTTTATCTTGCTAGCGAGCGCCTGCTTTATGCGCAGTAGTCCTCGTTTTCACAGTTGGTTACATCACCATGCAACCTTCGGCCCTATCATCGCCAATTGGGAACAAAATCGCGCGGTTACCAAACAAGTAAAAAAGCGCGGGGCTGTGCTTATTGTGATCAGTTTTCTTTTTTCTATCTGGGTAGTTCCACATCTTTGGTTAAAAGCCATGCTATTGGTCATGCTGTGCCTGCTGCTGACGTGGTTTATACGCCTTCCTGTGATAGAGTTGGTTGCCGAAAAAGAAGAAAATCACTAATATTGCTGGGAAGTGTGCCCGCTCTTCGAGTGGGCGTTTGTTTTTTCAGCAACGACACCTTTGTTGAGCTGAAAACACTATAATTTACTAAGAATACAGAGTCAGTGAGACTACCTTCTTCAATATGCTCAGTTGGTAAGTGTGGGTTGTGTCACTGATAAGCAAAACGCTTGCGAACGTTGCCCTGAATAAAACTCTAATAGGCAGCGCGAGCAACGAGCCAACCTAAATAAGTTGAATTATGACTACTGAAACTATTTCTCTGATCAAATCGAGCATTAAAAGCATCCCAGATTACCCGAAGCCAGGCATCTTATTTCGCGATGTCACTAGCTTGATGGAAGATGCGAAAGCTTACCAAGCCACGATTCAACTGTTGGTTGAAAAGTACAAAGACATGGGCTTTACCAAAGTGGTGGGTACTGAAGCTCGTGGTTTTCTATTTGGCGCTCCTTTAGCGTTAGAGCTAGGTGTTGGATTCGTGTCAGTACGTAAGCCTGGTAAACTGCCAAGAGAAACTGTAGCACAGACTTACGAGCTTGAGTATGGAACAGATACCTTAGAGATCCATACTGATGCAATCAACGAAGGTGACAAAGTTCTGATGGTCGATGATCTACTTGCAACGGGTGGCACCATCGAAGCGACGACTAAGCTAATCCGCCAACTTGGTGGCTCAGTTGAGCATGCTGCGTTTGTCATTAATCTGCCGGAAATTGGTGGTGACAAGCGACTAGAAGCTTTAGGCCTAGAGCTTTACAGCATCTGTGAGTTTGACGGTCACTAATTCCCCTGAATAACTGGATTATTTCATGAGTTATCTTGCCTTAGCGCGGAAGTGGCGCCCAACTAAGTTCAATGAAGTGGTTGGGCAAGCGCATGTTCTGACTGCGCTAGAAAATGCCTTAGCACAAAATCGTTTACACCATGCGTACCTGTTTAGTGGAACGCGCGGCGTAGGTAAAACCACAATTGGGCGATTGTTTGCCAAAGGTTTGAACTGTGAAACTGGCATCACTTCAACACCTTGTGGTACCTGCGATAGCTGTAAAGAGATCGACCAAGGTCGCTTTGTCGACTTACTGGAAATTGATGCAGCTTCTCGCACTAAGGTTGAAGATACTCGTGATCTATTGGATAACGTTCAATATAAGCCCGCGCGTGGCCGCTTTAAGGTTTATCTAATCGATGAAGTCCACATGCTCTCTAGGCACAGTTTTAATGCATTGCTTAAAACGTTGGAAGAGCCGCCTGAGTATGTGAAGTTCCTATTGGCAACAACCGATCCGCAAAAGCTGCCGGTGACCATCTTGTCACGCTGTTTGCAGTTCCACCTCAAGCCAATCAGTGTTGATAACATTCATCAGCAACTCGATCATATTCTTGAACAAGAGCAAGTCTCTGCAGAAGCTCGAGCGCTCGGGATGATCTCACACGCGGCCGATGGCAGTATGCGTGATGCGCTTAGCTTGACCGATCAAGCCATTGCACTTGGTAACGGGAATGTTCAAACAGATACCGTAGCCCACATGTTGGGAACGCTTGATACTGATCAAGCGATTCATTTGCTAGAAGCGATCAGTCAAAAGCAGCCTCAGCTTGCGATGGATTGTATCGGGCACTTGGCGCAAAACGGGGTGGAATGGGACGGGCTACTGCAACAGCTAGCGACCCAGTTACACAGAATCGCCATGTACCAAGCTTTGCCATCGACGCTTGATAAAGCGCAGCCAGACGCGGAAAAAATCGAATTACTAAGTAAAGCGCTGTCGCCACAAGATGTGCAGCTGTACTATCAGATTGCTTCAAAAGGTCGAGAAGATTTACCGCTGTCGCCGACAGAGCGTATTGGCCTCGAAATGATCGTACTTCGTATGATGGCATTCAAGCCAGCATCCAGTTCGGTGATAAACAGTATCTCGACGCAAGCAACAAGTGCAGCTCAAGAAGCGAGTGTGCCGGCTCAGCCTCAAGCTGTACCTGCTGTCAATCAAGCGCCGGCAGCCCCAACGTCACCGATTGCTGAGCAATCTGCACCGCAAATTGCTGCACGACCAGTACCTTCGATGCCGCGTCAGCAGCAGCCTAATACGGAACAAACACCGCCACCAGTGAGTGACGACAGCCAATACGGTTATGCGCCACAGGATGTGCCTCCTAGCTATGAGATGGGACAGCCTGATTACACAGAGTATGACTCTATTCCACCGAGTGATATGGCGCCTGAGCCACAAGGTACACCTCCGTCAGCACAAATGGTTTCCCAACCTGAACAGCAAGCCTCTCAGGGCACGGCTCCTGCTTCACCATTGAGTGGTTTACGTCATCAATTACGCTCGCAGCGACGTGGATTATCCTCTGCTAGGGATACATCATCTGGCAAGGAAACGGGCTCAAAAAAGCCTAGTGCGACATCAGCAAAAAAAGAATCGGTACTTGATCGTGTAGCTCAAAAGCACGCGAGTACTGCGCCGGTGTCGCCTGCTTCAATGACTGCAAACTTATCTTCTGGTACACCAGAGCAGGACAAGAATGAACCATATCAATGGAAACCGTCTAAACCTGTTGTTGAAACAGTCAAAAAAGAACTGACACCGACGCAAATTAAAAAAGCGTTAGAGCATATTAAAACGCCAGAAATGGCAGAAAAGCTGATGAAAGAGTCAATCGAGCAAGACGGTTGGTCAAAAATTATTTCGAAACTTGAGACAGCAAAACTGGTCGAACAGTTAGCACTCAACTCGTCGTACAAAAAATCGGGCAGTTCAATTGAACTGACGCTACGTGCCGGACAAGCGCATTTAAACACCGATAAAGCGCAGCAAGAGCTTCTCGAAGCATTGAATACAGCGTTAGGTGAAGATTGTCATTTATCTGTAGAAATCGGCGAGGCGGGAGAAACGCCGTTAGAATTACGTGATAAGCTTTATCAAGAAAGGCTACAGCAGGCGTTCGTCAGTTTAGAGAACGACAGTAACGTACAATTTATTGAAAAGCGCTTTGCAGCCGAGTTAGACAGAGACAGCGTTCGTCCAATCTAACCTGATAGAACAGAATAAGCAGGGGTTGAAATAAAGCATGTTTAGCCCCATAAATAGTGAAACACCCAATTAAACCAGAGAGACGAAAATGTTTGGTAAAGGCGGTATGGGCAATCTAATGAAGCAAGCCCAGCAAATGCAAGATCGTATGCAAAAGCTTCAAGAAGAAATCGCAAACATGGAAGTAACCGGTGAGTCTGGTGCTGGCCTTGTAAAAGTGACTATCACTGGTAGCCACAGCGTGCGTCGTGTTGAAATCGATGAAAGTCTGATGGAAGACGATAAAGAGATGCTAGAAGATCTTATCGCAGCGGCATTTAACGATGCGGCGCGTCGTGTTGAAGAAACACAAAAAGAAAAAATGGCTGGTGTAACTGGTGGTATGCAACTTCCACCAGGCATGAAGATGCCATTCTAAAGCGCAAGCTTAGTTTTATTGAATAAAGCGAATTATTAATGCGTACCAGTCATATGCTGGAGCATTTGATGGAGGCCTTACGTTGTCTACCTGGGGTTGGCCCCAAATCGGCACAGCGTATGGCCTTTCATTTGTTACAGCGCGATAGAAAAGGTGGCGTTCAGCTTGCTGATGCTTTGAGTCAGGCGATGACTGAGATTGGTCACTGTACCGAGTGCCGAACCTTTACCGAAGAAGAAGTGTGTCATATCTGTACCAATCCAAAGCGCCAAGAAAATGGTCAGCTCTGTGTGGTTGAAAGCCCGGCAGATATTGCAGCTGTTGAAGCAACCGGGCAGTTTTCTGGCCGTTACTTTGTGCTCATGGGGCATTTGTCTCCGCTTGATGGTATTGGCCCGAGCGATATTGGCCTAGATGTACTCGATTACCGACTACGACGTGGCGATATTGCTGAAGTGATTTTAGCCACCAACCCGACAGTAGAAGGTGAGGCCACAGCGCACTATATTGCTGAGTTGTGTCATGCTCATGAAGTCTCGGCAAGTCGTATTGCTCATGGCGTTCCTGTCGGAGGAGAGCTTGAGTTGGTTGACGGCACAACGTTGTCTCACTCATTGCTGGGAAGGCAAAAGCTGTAACGCATCTTCAATCTAGAGTTAACTATGATAAAGGCCACTGACATTTCAGTGGCCTTTGTTTTTGCTAGACAGATTTTTGTTATCAAGATGAAAGAAGGTAGAACCTTTTCCCCAAGACTAACGAAACTGTGTTGTGTTCAACGTTAATCTAGTACACCTGTTGCTTCTAAGGTCTCTAGTTTTGCTAGATATGGTTGAAGATCACCGATGTTTTCTTTAATCCAGTTGGCGTTGTAGTAGCTGTCTAGGTAACGCTCTCCGCTATCACACAATAGTGTGACGATAGAGCCGCGTTGACCACGTTGTTTCATTTCACTTGCCAGTTGGAGCACGCCATATAGGTTAGTACCGGTAGATGCGCCAGCCTTACGACCGAGCACTTTTTCTAGCCAGTGAACAGTTGCGACACTGGCCGCGTCTGGGATAGTGCGCATTTCATCGACAACACCAGGGATAAAGCTCGGCTCTACGCGAGGACGGCCAATACCTTCAATTTTGCTTCCACAGTCACCGGTAAGGTTGGCATTACCTGTTTTGTAGAAATCGTGGAACACTGAGTTTTCTGGGTCGACAACACATAGCTTAGTGTTGTGCTGCTGGTAGCGGATGAATCGGCCAATAGTAGCTGATGTACCGCCGGTACCCGGACTCATTACAACCCATTCTGGAATTGGGTGGTCTTCATGTTCCATTTGACTAAAGATCGAATTGGCGATGTTATTGTTTCCACGCCAGTCTGTCGCGCGCTCAGCATAGGTGAATTGGTCCATGTAATGTCCGTTAAGCTCTTTAGCCAAGCGATGAGATTCAGCATAGATTTCATCTGAACGATCGACCAAATGCGCTTTACCACCGTAAAACTCAATTTGTTCAATTTTCTTACGAGCAGTGCTCTTTGGCATCACCGCGATAAATGGTAAGCCTAACAGACGGGCAAAGTATGCTTCAGAAACGGCAGTGCTACCTGAAGAAGATTCAATGATGGTGGTCTCTGGACCAACCCAGCCATTACAAATAGCGTATAGAAACAGTGAGCGTGCGAGGCGATGTTTAAGAGAACCTGTTGGGTGTGTGCTTTCATCTTTTAGATAAATATCAATGCCTTCTAAGCTTGGAATATCTAGCTTAATAAGGTGAGTGTCTGCTGAACGTTGGTAATCTGCTTCGATTTTACGAACAGCATTGTTTATCCAGTTATGATCTTTGCACATAGGGTATCTCCTTAAAATTGTTATGCTAATAATTTAGCCTTAATCTGAGAGAAAAGCTTTGCTATCGACACTGTAAATTCTATTATTGAGAGAATATTTTTCTCTTTTGCTCCGAGTCGATGAAATGAATCTAGATAGTACTGATCGAAAACTACTCGCGTTGCTTCAACAAGACAGCACTTTGTCACTCAATGACCTTGCCGAAGCGGTCAACCTAACCACAACCCCGTGCTGGAAACGTTTAAAGAAGCTCGAAGAATCCGGAGTGATTGAAAAGCGGGTAGCTTTGCTGAACCCAGAACTTTTGGGGTTATCATTTACCGCATTTGTACTGGTTAAAACATGCGATCATTCTCATGGGTGGTATAGCCGATTCGTTGAGACTGCATCAGAGTTCCCAGAAATCATGGAGTTTTACCGAATGGCGGGGGAGTACGATTACATGATGAAAGTGCTCGTTAAAGATATGAAGTGCTTTGATGAGTTCTATAAAAAGCTCGTCAACAGCATTGATGGCATATCTAACGTCACCTCGACTTTTGCGATGGAACCACTTAAGTACACCACCGCTCTGCCTATATAAGTTTGCATAGTACGCACCTAGTTGTTTTATGAACGATTACGCCAGTAGAAACTATAGTTAGTGTGTTGATTCTGATTTATTGGTGTCGTTATGCGCTGCATCCTTTGGGTTATGTTGGCGACTGTTTCGGTACATGTCGCTGCTCGGCAAGTGGTACTTGCTACTCACAACCTTGCTCCCTATGGTAGTTACTCGGAAGAGGCGAGGGTAGAGACTGTTGCGAATGAACATTTCCAGGGTATTGCAGTGGATAGAGTTCGGTGTGCATTCGATAAGTTGGGGGTGGGTTTGACGATTCTCGTCGAACCTTGGGCTAGAGCGCAAAGGCTGGCTGAGAGCTCTGAAGTTGACGGATTTTTTGCCGGTTCTGAGAACAATTACCGAGACAGTTATGCCGTGAAAACGGACATTATTGCGGAGCAAAAATGGAAGTGGTATTGGCTTAAATCTAATCCACAAAATGTCGATGACTTGAAAAACGGGCCACGAATTGGTGCTTTCATCGGGTCGAATATGTCGCGCTGGCTTGAAGACAATAGCTATCCGATCTACAACCGCCCGAACACGACTGAACAGCTGGTACTGCTGCTCAAAAAGCGCAGGATTGATATTTTCATCGCCAATAATCTAGTGGCAGAAAAGTTACTCGAAGAAATGGAAATGTTGGACGAAGTGGAGTCTTCGCTTGTGAAGAACAAGCCACTGTATCTGTACTTTACAAAACGAAATTTAAATGGGCGACCGGATTTGGTCGCCAACTTCAATAGAGAGCTTCAAGCGTGTTACTTAGAAGAGAAGTGAGTGATTCCTTACTTGGTGTAGCGCATTACCCCTTCTTGCACTGCAGTCGCTACTAAGTCGCCTTGGCGGTTGTATATTTCCCCTCTCACTAAGCCACGAGTGTTGCTTGCTGTTGGACTTTCAATGGCATAAAGCAACCAATCATCCATTTTGAAAGGGCGATGAAACCAAATCGAATGGTCAATCGTCGCCACTTGGAAATTAGGCGTCATCAGCGAGGCTTCATGAGGGTGCAAAGCGGTCACCAAGAAACCCCAATCGGATGCATAACCCAACAAGTATTGATGGATTAATTGGCTGTCTGGCATGTCGCCATTCGCTTTGATCCAAAGGTATTGTTTGGGTTCTTCTTTGCTGGGTTTAAGTGGGTTGACTACAGTCACTGGTCGCATTTCGATAGGTTTTTCTCCACAAAACGTCTTTTTTAGACGCTCAGGCAGAAACTCTGCAATACGAGCTGCTAGCTCTGATTCTGATGCGAAGTTTTCAGGTCCAGGAATATTTGGCATCGTATTTTGATGCTCGAAACCCGGTGAATCACCGTGATAAGAGGCGGTGAGATAAAAAATTGGACGGCCATTCTGGATGGCTTTCACTCTACGCGTGCTAAAACTACGACCATCACGGAGGTTTTCTACGTCATAAATAATCGGCTTTTCTGGATCACCGGGATAAAGGAAGTAGCTATGGAATGAGTGAACGGTTCTGTCGGACTCAACAGTATATCGAGCGGCGGATAGCGCTTGGCCAATCACCTGGCCACCATAGACTTGTGGCAGTCCTAAATTCTCACTTTGACCGCGAAATAGCCCTTCTTCCAGCTTTTCTAGCTGAAGCAGGCTTAATAATTCAGTTAAGGCTTTACTCATACTTCAATTACCTTAGTTATTGTTGCTCTAGTATTCTAGTTGTCCAAATCTTAGCAGAGTCAAATTTTTGTCAACTTGGTTTATATACAATGACAGCTTAGCAAACCAAACCTATAATTGCTGTGAATTTAACAATTTAGAGAGGCTTTATGAAAAAGGCACTAATGCTTGTACTGTCAGTGGTATTCGGTTCAATTTTGATGGGATGCCAAGCATCAGAACAAGCAGTGGAACAGAGCGGCGTTCAGTCCATCACCGGTACTGTGGCTTATCGCGAGCGTATCGCATTACCTGACAATGCGGTAGTCACCATTACGCTACAAGATGTTTCATTGGCAGACGCACCTGCAAAAGTTCTCGCTAAGCATCGCTTTGAAACCAATGGGGCGCAGGTGCCATTTAACTTTGACCTTGCATACGACAGCAAGAAAATCGACGCTCGCCATCGTTACAGCGTAAGTGCACGCATTGAGGTTGATGGTAAGCTTCGTTTTATAACCGACACAATGAACGCTGTGATCACAGATGAAAACAACACCCAAGTTGTCGATCTTCGCCTGATTGGTGTACGTGGTAAGTAACGAGAGTTTCGGTAACGTTATATTTACAAATGGCAGCTACGGCTGCCATTTGTATATTCGCAACCTCACTTTCCCTTCTTCAGTTACCTCAATGCCTTCTTTAACAAGTAAGTCTCTTTGCCTGTTAAGGTTTTCACCTTTGAGTGAGATTTTTCCTTGGCTGTTGATGACTCGAAACCAGGGTAATTTGCTACCTTCTGGCAGATTCCCCAACGCTTTACCTACGTGACGAGCGTATCCTGGATAACCTGCTAACTTCGCGACCTCACCGTAAGTGGTTACTTTTCCTTGTGGAATTTGGTGAATTACTGCAAAGATTTGTACTAAAAATTGATCCATACTGAATTTGTCCTAGTTCAATTGTTACCACGGAACGGTATAAGGAGAGGGCATGGTATTTTCAACATTTCAATTCTTAATCACAACCCTATTAGCGGTAGTTTGTGCCAGAGCAATCAGTTTGAGTGAAGGTGACATTCCCGTTCTTGCGCTAGTGATCCCTGCGTTATGGATATTTCCACAAGGGGGCGTGGCAGGGCTTATCTTATTGGGTGCAATGACCAGTTACGGTTTGACGCTTCCCCATCAACCTATCGCATTATCAGTCAGCTTATGGGTGCTATTCCCATTGTTGATGGTGATTTTCTCCCGCCGCAGTAGCATTGGCGTGATTCTCACTGCAGCTTTGATAGTGGTGACGCTTCAGGTTGGCATCATGGTGACGCAATCAGGTGGAAAGTTGGGTGGCAGTGCTATGGTGACGGCGGTGCAAACTCTTTCTGTGATTGTGATTTGGTGGGCGGCCAATCATTGGAAGCCGTCTAATAAACACAGTTGGTGGGCGTTAGGTCTTATTCTACCACTGTGGATAGCCGACCTTTCTTACGCGGTATTGGTTGCGTTATGCGTTACGGGAATCATGGCGTCAATGGAAAGCCTCACTAAGCTCAAGACTTTCCGCTGGAACAAGCTTCTCTGCTGGACTCTACCAACCGTAGGATTTGCTGCACTCGTCGTGTCGCCTAATATTGAAGTACCCAACCCAGTGTTTGTGGTGTGGATTTGTTTGCTTGGTACGGCTTGGATGACGGATTACATCTTGCGCAGTTCGGATGAGTCGGAAGAGGTGTGATTGAACTCTTAGTTTAGGTGTTATGTTGCACAAGTGTTAACGTGTGCTGTTTTGTTTTGATGTGTGGTGATGCATAATATTAGAAATAATTAATATCCACTCATTTAAATAACGGATATATCTAATGTTTGCTTGGCTTGCTCGAACATTCTTCTTTTGCTGCTTATGCAGTGCATCCTTTGCATTGCATGCAGCTTCGAGCATCACCACTTATAAAGTGTCGACAGAAGCTGATGATGTCGTTACTCGAGTCTTGTTTGATTCGATTGCCGATGAGTTCAACGTTAATATCGACTACATCGATCAACCGAGCTTCGATGCAATTCTTCAGTCTGTGGAAAGTGGAGACACAGATTTCGCTGCCAATATCACCTATACCGATGCGAGAGCATTGCGCTTTTCTTTTTCTGAACCCACTAATATCGAATATACCTACCTATACAGTTACAACAACGCTCGGCTCGGAGATATTTCTATTGTTGGAGTGCCAGCCGGGACTGTGTATGGAGAATTGATAAATGTTAACTTTCCGCATATCACAACGGTGGAATACAGTGGTCATGCTGAAGCTTATCAGCTACTCAACAGCGGCGGTGTTGAAGGGGTCGTAGACGCAATTAACCAACTTAAGCCGATGTTGCTCAAAGGGTTAGATGCTCAGTTGCTTAACGATCAAATCTCTATCCAACCTGTCTCTATTGTTGCACCTAAAGGTCAACACCAAGCTGTGCTCAAGCAGATGGTTGCGTACATTCACACTGCGCCTATTCAGAAATTGCTACGAGAGTCGATTGAGAAGTACCAACTGGATATCCGTCAGCAGGCGCTGCGTCAGGCTGTTATCGATGCTGGACTCAACATCTCTCGTCCTCTAAAGGTCAAATTTGAAAATGGTGGCCAGTACGCCACTTACCATCGTGATGGCCGAGTGACGGGGATTAGTGCCGACATTGTTCTCTCTGCTTGCGAAATACTGCTTCTTAAGTGTGATATCACAAGTCACGCAGGAGAATCTTGGGAAAGTATGTATGGTGACATCATCTCCAAAGATATCGACATTATTGCCCCCTTGGTTGTGTCTGAGCACCGAAAAGCGTTGGTTAGCTATAGCGACGTTTACTACCAGCCAAGTTCTGTAATGGTAAAAAGGGAAGGCTACAAAGATAACGTTTATCGTAATGTATCGGAGCTGGTGGTTGAGCGAATAGGTGTCATTGAAGATGATTTCTTTGAAGAATTGCTCGGGCAACTTCTTCCCAACAAGCGATTAAAAACCTATCAAACTGATACGGAATTAATGCAAGCGCTACTTCGTGGGGATATCGATTATGTGCCAATGAGTGAAACCAGCTTTAATCTCATTCTTCGTGGTGCTAACGAACTACTGCCTTTGGTAAAAGATTCGATGATTGGCAGCTTTTACACATCAGATATTGCGATTGGATTCACCAAAAATGAACAGGGTGAAGCTCTAGCTGCTTTGTTTAGCCGAGCAATGAAGATGCTGGATGTGGAATCGATTGTGAGTCAATACGATGTGCAGCCAGATTGGCGGGCGACACTACTGACAGAGAAGCGTTTTGCCCGTCAGAGTCAATGGTTACTTATGTTGGTGATTGGATTTATGTTGGTTGTAGCAATGTATCTTCATATTCAATCCACAACCGACAATCTTACTCGTTTGAAAAACCGTCGAGCATTGCACCGTAAGTTTCGTACTGGCGTGGGCGCAAACATGACGTTGGTGTACCTAGACATCAACGAATTCAAGGTGATTAACGACAACTATGGCCATGAGATAGGCGATGAGGTACTCAAAGCACTTGCTGACAGAATCCGTTCAGTATGGCGTGGCAGTTGTTACCGAATTGGTGGTGACGAGTTTGTGTTGGTCGCAGACATTGAGCGCAAAGATATCATCGGGCTATCCGAGCAGCTAAGCCCAATCTACTATCGTAACACTTCAGCCAATCTGACATTGAAAGTGTCAGTGGCGGTTGGCGTTTCTCCACCAAGAAAGCAGTTTATGTCTTTACAGGAAGTCATGAATATTGCTGATGAAGCGATGTATCGCGACAAGAATAAAGAGACACAATGCGCATCGAAAACCAGCAATATCTTGCGAGCTTTATAGCCGGATCGCTTAATCCCTAAACACTTAGATTCCTAAGCACCAAAATAAGCAGGTTTGCCCTTGCATTAGGGGCTGCTATCACCGATAATCCCCTTCGCTCTTGATGGCAACGTCAAGAAACAGAATCTATGGAGGCCCTGGTCCTCCCGCAACAATAGCTCGTGAACTCGGTCAGGTCCGGAAGGAAGCAGCCGCAGCGTGTGACTTGTGTGCCGGGATGTGGCTGGGGTCTCCGCCCTTCTTGAAGCCTGCAATATATGTTCGCATAAATTGCAGGCTTTCTTCATATTTGCACCATAAGTCTTCATAGTCTATTTTTTTGTTGTAGGTTTACAACAAAAGTGATTTTGCTATGTTCGATCAAACCAAGAAATCATCTCACGTACACAACATCTGTAAGTTCATGAGCTTGAAGAATGATGCGGTTGTTCGCACTCTCTCCATTTTGGAGTTCGATTTCTGCTTTCACCTCGAATATAACGCAGACATCAAAAGCTTTACGTCCCAACCTTTTGGTTTCCATTATCAATTCAATAATCGGAAGTGCCGATATACCCCCGATTTTTTGGCGACAGATCATGATGGCCATTCAACTTTCTTTGAAGTAAAACACTCTAGCCAGATTCTCAAACCTGATTTCAGGGACCGATTCAAAGAGAAACAAAGAGTTGCATTCAATGAGTTTAACAGACGCTTGGTTTTAGTAACTGAGAAGCAAATTAGAATGGGACCAACTTTAGATAACTTCAAGCTACTACATCGTTACTCCGGATTGCGGACAGTGACTGAGTTTCAAAAGTTAGTGTTGGCGTTTATTCAACGTAAACAAATGGTGAAGTTACAAGAGGTGTCTTTGAATTTCGGTTTATCGGAGCAGGACACACTTATCTCTACTCTTCCTTGGATCTCTTCGGGGCAAGTTAAAACAGACCTCAACAATATTGGCTTTGGCCTCGAAACTTACGTTTGGTGCTAACTATGCCATCGGACTCCAATAACATATTTGGGTTCTTTGATGAGTTTGAAGCTTCAGAAGGAGAGTCGCAACAACCTCCAATAGAGCTATTTCAAGAGCCCGTTGAAATTTTATCAACCCTAGACAGCCAGCCGAAAAGGGTGCAACAAGAAGTTATCCGTCGTATCAAAATCATCGATTTCGTGGAGATACGCTTAAAAGGTGGATGGACCGAGAAAAACTTGAACCCCATCTTAAGTCTCATTGAACCAGAATTACAGCTCACTCCCCCGAGCTGGCGAACTTTAGCAACTTGGAAAAAATATTACTTTGAAGCGGGTAAAGACCCATGTGCACTTATTCCGAAGCATACGTTTAAGGGCAACCGACAAAAAGAAATTGATTCTCAATCCTTGATTGATGAAGCAATTCACAAGATATACCTCACTCGTGAACGACTAAGTGTAGCCGAAGCATACCGATACTATAAGAGTCGAGTGATTCAAATAAATCGTGGGATTGTCGAAGGGAAAATCAAACCAATTTCAAAGCGAGCTTTTTATAATCGCATACACGACTTACCTCCATATGATGTAGCGATCGCAAGGTTTGGCAAACGATATGCGGAGCGGGAGTTTCGGTCTGTTGGTCAACAGGTGGCTGCGACTAAACCAATGGAGTTTGTTGAAATTGACCATACCCCGGTTCCAGTTATCCTGATTGATGATGAGTTAGATATTCCTTTAGGACGGCCCTACTTGACGATGCTATATGACCGCTTCAGTAAATGTATCGTAGGGTGCAGTATCAACTTTAGAGAGCCTAGTTTTGACTCTGTCAGGAAGGCGCTATTGAACTCGCTACTAGATAAGTGTTGGGTAAAGCAAAGGTATCCATCTATTGATAATGAATGGCCTTGCCACGGTAAGATTGACTGTTTAGTTGTCGATAATGGTGCCGAGTTTTGGAGTCAAAGCTTGGAAGATTCGTTACGGCCTCTGGTATCAGACATCCAATATAGTCAAGCAGCTAAGCCTTGGCGAAAGTCTGGGATAGAAAAGCTGTTTGATCAGATGAACAAAGGGTTAGTGAACGCACTGCCTGGAAAAACGTTCACCAATCCTACTCAACTTCAAGATTACAATCCTAAAAAGGACGCGGTGGTTAGAGTTTCCGTTTTTCTTGAGTTGCTTCATAAGTGGATTATTGACTATTACCATATGGCACCTGATTCAAGAGAACGTGACATTCCATACCACAAATGGAACCAATCGGAGTGGACTCCCTCATACTACAGTGGTGCTGAGAAGGAGCAGTTGAGGGTTGAGCTAGGTTTGCTCAGACACCGAACCATTGGAGTGGCAGGGATCAGGCTTCATAACCTCCGCTATCAGTCCTCAGAACTTATTGAATACCGTAAATATTGGGCATCCAACAATGGCAAAAAGCTGTTTGTTAAGACCAAAACAGACCCTTCTGATATCAGCTATATCCATGTTTATCTAGAATCGGAAAAGAGGTACATAAAAGTTCCAGCGGTAGACAACAACGGATATACAAAAGGACTGTCGCTTTTTGAACACGAGCGAATACAAAAAGTACGTAGGCTCAATACTAAGCAGCTTGCTGATGATGAGGCGCTAGCGGATACATTTCTATACATGAAGAAACGTATTCAGGAAGAAACTGATAGATTCCGCAGTGCAAAAAGTAATAAGGCTAGCTTGCCTAAAACGGGTAATACTTCGAAGTTAGCAAAGTTTAATGATGTGGGCTCAGAGGGCCCTGGCTCAATCGATACGACCTCAGCTAAACAAGAAACCACAGTCGTAGTCGATTTCTCAGAGCAATTATCTGATGATGATTTTGAAGATATTGAGGGGTATTAATTTGAACTTAACATCTAGGCAGTTTGAACAGCTAAGAGCCTTTGAAACCTGCTTTATTGAGTATCCTGCAATTACTAAAATCTACTCCATTTTCGATCAGCTTCGTTTTAACCACTCTCTTGGCGGTGAACCTGAGTCTTTCTTGCTAACTGGTGAGGCCGGCAGTGGAAAGACTGCTTTGATCAACAATTATCTATCACGCTTTCCGTCGAGTTCAACTTGGAGCAAACAACCTATTCTTAGCACCAGAGTACCGAGCCGAATAAATGAACAGAACACGCTAACCCAATTTTTAGTTGATTTAGATGGAAAGTCGGGAGGAAGAGGTACTCGACGACGTAATGAAATTGCTCTTGGAGAGGCTGTTGTAAAGCAACTTAAACGTAAATCTGTTGAGCTGATTATCGTCAATGAAATTCAAGAACTTGTGGAGTTTTCTACAGCAGAAGAAAGGCAAGCAATTGCTAATACGTTCAAATATATAAGTGAAGAAGCGAAAGTCTCGTTTGTATTGGTTGGTATGCCTTATGCCGATGTGATCGCGACAGAGCCGCAATGGAACTCGAGGTTAAGTTGGAGACGAAAGATTGAGTATTTCAAGCTCTTGAAAGCTAACAGTTATTCGAGTGGAACGGCATCTTATGCTTTTGATTTGGAACAAAAAAAGCACTTTGCGAAATTTGTCGCTGGGTTGAGTGCGAGAATGGGTTTTGATGAACCGCCAGTGCTTACAAAAAATGAAGTGTTATATCCTTTGTTCGTTATGTGTAGAGGGGAGTGCCGAGCGTTGAAGCACTTCTTGAAAGATGCACTACTGATGAGTTTCAATGAGAACGTCGATACGATAGACAAAGCGATATTGTCGCGCACGTTTTCATTTAAGTTCCCCTATTTGGATAACCCATTTGATGCTCCTGTAGAGGAGCTTCGTCTTCATCAAATTGACTCTGGTTCTACTTACAACCTAAATGCCATTGCCGCAGAGGATAAAATACTTGCTCCGCGATTTACAGATGCAATTCCGTTGAGCATGTTATTGAGTAAAAGCGGGCTTAAAGCTTAGAGATGACTTTCGCCATTTAGGTTTTCCAGTAGCGCCTCTTTCTCGTCGTCACTCATCTTATCAATGGCACACGCCAGTTCAGCACTCAATTCGTTCCTACAGAAAAAATAGTTTAAGGGAACATCTAACTCTTCAGCCATTCGTTCGAGTGTACCAATATCTGGTACGTGTCTACCTTTCTCATAATGGTTCATTCGCCCACTAGCAGAGCTTGGTTCCATGCCGATTTTCACCCCTAAATCTTTTTGGGTGATTTTGGCTTTTTTACGCGCAGCTTTGAGCCTCGCTGGGATTGGGTTGTCTTTCTGCACTTACACATTTCTTTTCAACCTTTAGATAACTTAGATTGTCTAAGTTTTACTGATTTTTGTATACTTAGCAATCCTAAGTTTTGTTGTATGCAAGAGTCACATGAAGAAAGTAACCAGAATTAATCCTGATATGTTTAACCTATTGATTGAAAAAGGGATGGACAATTTCTCTGTTATAGAAGCTAGGGATGCTTTGTTAAATAGTACTTCAACCTTTACGAGCAGTGACGAAGCTCGAAAGTATGTTTATAAGCAACTTCTATCACTTGAGGAGAAAGGCTGGCTTTCTGTCATTGGGACTCGCAGAGACAAGCGTTACCATCAAACTATTGAATTCAAAGCGCTCACAATTGAGCCTAGAGCAGCTAGAAATAAGAAAGTTAAAGTTGATTCAATACCTGTTCAAACTCCGGAGTTCTCTCTAAATGCACTAGAACAAGAGAAAAAACAACATGAAGGTGAGTTAGCGATTACTCTGGGCGAGATTGAGGAATACCAATCTTTGTTAACGCGTTTTCCAAACAACAAGCATGATATGGAACCGTTATTCAATGCAGCGAGAGAGCGATCAGCTAAGCTATTGGGCAAAATCAATGCACTAACCAACTGGATGCAAGTAGCCCAAAGCAAGGCTTCCCAATGTTAAGAACATGGCAAGCTGAGTGTGCAGCTCAAGTTATCGATAAGTTTACTTCAAACAAGCGTTCACACTTCTTCTGTCAAGCAACTCCAGGAGCAGGTAAAACTGTTATGGCTGCAGAGGTTGCTAAGCGTCTTTTTCAAGAAGGTATGATTGACTTAGTTCTCTGTTTCTCACCATTACTTTCGGTCGCTGAAGGGATGAAAAAGACCTTTTCATGGAAACTGGAATGTTCATTTAATGGTGGCTTGGGTTCTCTAGGCGGGTCTTATACCTATCAATCCATCCGTTTTTTAGATGAAAACTTCTTGAACACCGTCAGTAAATATCGGGTACTAGTCGTATTTGATGAGATCCACCATTGTTCATTTGATGATGAGGGGCGATCAAATTCATGGGGGTTAGAAATTGTCAGTAAGATCCAAGGTTTTGCCCGTTACACATTAGCGCTGTCAGGCACTCCTTGGCGCTCTGATCGACTACCCATTGTCATGGCTGAGTATTCCGACCCTGATGGGAAGGTTGCTTGCGATTATCATTACGGCTTGCAACAGGCTGTTGAAGATAAGGTATGTCGCCGCCCTAAAATCGTTTTAATCGATAATGAACATCTGAGTGTTAAGGCCGGAAATGACAATCAATATTTCGCTTCTATTCTTGATTGCCTTAAACAATCCGATGTCTCATATCACAGTGTCATTCACAATGAAGACGCTATGAACTACATATTAAATAGTGGTTGCCAAAAGCTAGCCCAAATAAGGCAAGAGTCCCCAAATGCAGGAGGTTTAGTCGTCGCTGCTTCTATAAAGCACGCTAAACATATTCAAAAGCGACTGATTGAGCACTTTAATCAATCAGCATCCATCGTGACTTATCATCATGATAATCCGTTAAATGAAATTGAGTCTTTTCGTCACTCGAATGTTCAATGGATAGTCAGTGTTGGAATGATAAGTGAAGGAACAGATATCCCTCGGCTGCAGGTTTGTTGTCATATGAGTTCGGTCAAAACGGAACTCTATTTTAGACAAGTCCTTGGAAGGATATTGAGAGTTAATGATTCACCCAACCAAGAAGCTTGGTTGTATACCTTTGCTGAAGAAAGCTTGATTGGGTTTGCTGAAAGAATTGAGCAGGATATTCCTGATAGCTGCATGTACATTAAACAAGAGAACAATGTGCCGAGTGCTATTGACGAAAAGCGCCTGCCGTCGAGTACCGTATCGGAAAGCGTTCAATCTGATCGACCCCAACCAAGCTTACTTAGTTGGGGAGAAACTTCAGATGTTATTAATTCAAATAATGCAGGGCTTACTTTAGCCATGGATGAGCTGAGGTTAGGTCAATTTAAGCAGAGGGTCATTGCAGCGTTCACTTAGACTGATTCAGCTTCAATCTCTTTCAATGTTTTACCCGAAGAGTCTCTCCAGTAATCAGGACCGCTGCAAGGATAGCCCAGTAGGACGGTTGCGGCTTGCGAGGCACTGGTAAACAGAATATCTTCAGCTGCGACCAGACGATCTCCAGATGGTGTTAGCACTTCTTTGTCTTCGAGGCTACTACGCAACTTTGTATAGCCTTTAGATAAACTAGGCTGTGCGGTTGTTAGTGCTTGAGAGCCCTTCAATACGACAATGCCTTCATCAGTAAGCATAGCTTTAGCATCAACTTTTTTGACCTTCAGTTGTAATACTGTGTTTTCTTGCTCGTTTGTTTGGAGCGAAGCGGGTTGAGATACTCTCGGCTCCAATAATTTGTGCCCTAGAGAACCAATAACAGTACGAATATTGTCGATGAAAGTTTCCATGGCATCCCTTTCTCCTCTAGGCAATGAAGAGGTAGGCGGTTGTTTGTCATTGTCGAGGTCGTATCGTTTTGACTCTAAGATTATTTCGATCAAACGGGCTTCGAGGTACTTAACGTGTGCTTTTGTTAAGTTTTCATCTTTGTTGGTAAAGCAAATAGCTTCATTCCAAAACTCTTTGCCAGCCAAGTGTTGCGACAATCTTTTCTGAATATGCTCAGCCTCTCCAACGTAAACAAGGCTATTGCCACTATCCGCGTCGTACCCGAACAAAAAATAGACGCCCGGACGCTGAGTTTCTTCCCATTCAGATAGCTCTTTGATGTGTACTCTAGGAACCGCAATCGCTTGACCTGTCCAGTTGACAATTTCAGCATGTCGAATACCTGTTACAGAGCCATTTGCTAGATATATTTTGAGTTGTGTTCCTCTGGTCATCATCATTCGCTTTCTAACAAAAATAGATGCGCTAGATACTAGCTAACTGAATAAAAAATAGTACTTTTATTTCTGAGTAATTCAATGTGATGCACATTAACGTAAAACTGAGTTTGTATGGTAAAATCGCGCGATAAATTGATGCATCATTAAGTTGTTTTCTTGTTGTTAAGAGAGTAACAATTTACCAAAGAGAATCACCATGCTAACAGGCAAAATTCGTAATCAGATCGACCAAGTTTGGGAAATGTTTTGGACAGGCGGTGTCGCTAACCCAATTTCAGTTATCGAGCAGATCTCCTACCTACTATTTATTCGTCGTTTAGATGAACTGCAAAAGACCGCTGAGCGTCGCAGCCAAGCAACAGGTCTACCGCTAAACAACCCAACCTTTTCGCCTGAAGAGCAAGCCCTTCGTTGGAGTAGTTTCAAAGACAAAGATCCTGATGTAATGATGGAAATCGTCCGTGATCGTGTGTTCCCTAAAATCAAATCGCTACAAAATGAAGGTAGCTTTGCTGAACACATGAAAGATGCGATTTTCATGATCCCATCGGCTAAGTTATTAGATCAGGTCGTACAGCTACTAAGTGCTATCGACATGAACGACAAAGACACCAAAGGCGATCTGTACGAGTATCTGTTAAGCAAGTTGCAACAATCAGGCGTAAATGGTCAGTTCCGTACTCCGCGTAACATCATCCAAATGATGGTCGAGCTGATGCAGCCAAAAGTGGGCGACACCATATGTGACCCATCATCAGGCACGTGTGGCTTCTTAATGGCGGCGGTTGAGTACGTTGAAGAGCATCACGCAAAAGAAGTGAACAAGCCTGATAACCGCAAGCACTTCAACAATGAAATGTTTACTGGCTTCGATTTTGATAAACACATGCTACGCATTGGTGCGATGAACATGCTGCTGCATGGGATTGAGAACCCAAGTGTGCACTACCGTGATAGCTTGCAAGACCAAGGTGACGAGAATATCTCTGAAGCCTACAACCTTATCCTTGCCAACCCACCGTTTAAAGGGGCAGTTGATTTCGATATTGTTGCACCAGACTTACTTCGTGCATTAGGTAAGAATCCAGTTGTTAAGAAAACGGCACCTAAATTCAAAACCGAAATTGATGAAGATGGCAATGAGATTCAGGTTGAGGTGAAAAAGAAAAAGCAGACTGAAAAATCAGAGCTGCTGTTCTTAGCCTTAATCCTTCGTATGCTTAAAGTTGGTGGACGTGCGGCAGTTATCATTCCAGATGGTGTGTTATTTGGTTCGACTAAAGCGCATAAAACGATTCGTGAGCAAATTGTATCTAAGCAGAAATTAGAAGCGGTCATTTCACTGCCTTCTGGTGTATTCAAGCCATACGCTGGCGTAAGCACCGCGATTCTTATCTTCACTAAAACCAACAGTGGCGGTACTGATAACGTTTGGTTTTACGACATGCAGGCCGATGGTTTCTCGTTAGATGATAAACGTAGTCAGCTTTTTAAAGATGGCGAAACACCAACTCACGAGCAAAGCAATATTGCCGATATTATTGAACGCTTCAACACGCTGACCAATGAAGACAGCACACCAAACAGCGATAGCCCAGAATACAAGCGCAAGAAGACTGAGCAGAGCTTTATGGTGCCGGTAGCGGACATCAGCAAAAACGATTTTGATCTAAGCATCAACCGCTACAAAGAAGTGGTGTACGAAGAGGTGCAATATGATGCACCAAAGGACATTTTGAAGCGCATTAAAACGCTACAAAATAGTATGGCGAAGGGATTAGCTGATTTAGAAGGGTTGTTAAAATGAGCTGGCCTCTAGTTAATTTATCAACGGTCTGCCAAATCGATATGGGTTCTGCGCCTAAAGGTTCGACATATGTAGAGCTGGATAGAGGTGTGCCACTCATTGCTGGCGCAGCAGACTATGGCGATGTATTTCCTCGACCAAAGAAAGCAACAATTGAACCAACAAAACTATGTAAAAAAGGCGACATCATAATTTGTGTTCGAGCTACGATTGGTGATTTGAACTGGGCAGATAAAGAATATTGCCTCGGACGCGGTGTTGCGGGGCTTAGAGCCAATTATGAAAAATTAGACTCAAAATACTTATGGTATTTTATCGCATCAATTGAAGATGAGTTATATCGGAATTCAACGGGTTCGACTTTCCCTCAAATAAACAAGAAAGTAATCGAATCTCTGAAAATCCCACTCCCCCCACTAGAAACCCAAAAGCAAATCGCAGCGGTGCTAGAAAAAGCCGATCAATTGCGTAAAGACTGCCAGCAAATGGAACAAGAGCTAAACAGCCTCGCTCAGTCAGTGTTTATGTCTAGTTATAACCGAGTTCGTAAATCGGTAGTATCTTTTGGTGACTTGGCTATCAAAGAGAAAAATACTTTTGTAAATGGACCATTTGGAAGCAACTTACTTTCATCTGAGTTAACGGATACAGGTGTTCCAGTGCTCTATATCCGAGATATTGCATCTGGTGAATTTAAGCGGAAAAAAGAAGTTTATGTAACAGAAGAGAAAGCTCTAGAATTAGATTCTTGTCGTGTAGACGCTGGTGATGTTTTAATCGCAAAAGTTGGAGAGCCACCAGGTACTGCTGCTATCTATCCTTTTGATCAACCTAAAGCAATCGTTACTCAAGACGTCATTCGAATCAAATGTGACAGATCAATCGTTTTACCTGAGTATTTAGTTGCTTATTTTAATAGTCAGCTTGGCAGGCATGCACTAAAAGCTATTACGGTTGAAGCAACTCGTTCAAGAATTGGATTGGGCGACTTAAAGAAATTAAAAGTCGAGTTTCCTGCCGTAGAAGATCAGTTGAATTTCGTTAGTTCTAGTAAGCAACTAACCCATTTATTGGCTGAAAATCGACTTTTAATGAAAGAATACAATGATAGCTTTAATGCCCTTATGCAAAAAGCCTTTAAAGGCGAGCTAAACCTATAACAAATAATAACAATATGATGTAAAAAGGAAATTCAATGTCAGATACGGCAAATTCTTCGTCTAGCGCTGAAGGCAGCTCTTCTCAAAAGAGCAACTTTGCGTTTATGGACGTTGCCCTTAACGGTGGCAGCGATGTATACACCACGCGTTGTACTGAGATTCAAACTCGTGCCAAAAATGCGGAAAGCAGCATCAAGACCGATCCGCGTATTGCCGGCTTCTATGCTCGTAATGCGTTGGAGTTAATGGTTGAAACCGTATTTGATATTGATAACTGGCTAGCCCGTCCTCGCCATGATGTAACTTTAATGTCGCTCATTCATGACAAGGGCTTTAAACAAAACCTCACCACAAATCTATTCCCTAAGCTCAAGCTGGTGATCAAGGTGGGTAACGAGGCGGTACACAGCAAAACCACACTACCACAGCGTGATGCGCTGCAAGCCGTGAAAGAGCTGCACCATGTTTTGTATTGGTTTATTCGTACCTATACACCAGACTTGAATCGTAGTCAGTTTTTAGTTCAGCCATTTGATGAAGCGCTTATCCCACTGCAAGTCTCAATTGATGCGGCTGTAGCGACCAAAGCGCTAAGCAGCATCAAACGGGTTCAAGAGTTAGAGAAGCAGCTAGAGCAAGAATACAAAGTTGAGCGTGAAACTTACCTCAAGCAGCTAAAAGAAAACGAGGCGCTAAAAGCAGCAAACCAAGCCTTACTAGAACAGATCGAGCAAGCCAAGCAAAGTGCGGAAAAAGTCACGGATACACACAACTATAATGAGGCAGAAACTCGCACTTATCTTATCGATGTGCTTTTGGAAGAAGCCGGTTGGAAACTAGAGCATAAGCGAGACCGTGAATATCCAGTTTCAGGCATGCCGATTTCTACAGTGAACCCCAAAGGCAACGGTAAAGTAGATTATGTGTTGTGGGGGGATGACGGCACTGCCTTAGCGGTAGTGGAGGCTAAACGAGCTTGCATCAGCCCAGAAGAAGGTAAGCGACAAGCTGAGCTGTATGCTAATTGTTTAGAAAAACAATGTGGTGTGCGCCCAGTTATTTTCTACACTAACGGTTATGAGACGCATCTGTGGGATGACCATTTCTACCCGCCACGCGAAGTTCAAGGCTTTTACACCAAAGCCGAACTTGAGCTTATGGTGAAGCGTCGTACCGACCGCAAACCATTCTTTGAAAATGGCATGCCTAACAGCAATCTTGTTATTAACAACGAAATTACCAACCGTCACTATCAAAAGTCAGCCATCACTAAACTGCTGCAAGACTTTGAGCTAGAACATGAGCGCAAAGGGCTATTCGTTATGGCAACGGGCACGGGTAAAACTCGTACTGTGATCAGCCTTGTCGATTTGTTAGTGAAAAACGATTGGGTTAAGAACATCCTGTTCCTTGCCGACCGTAATGCGCTACTCACTCAAGCCAAGAAGAACTTCGTTAAGCTACTGCCTCGGGTAAGTTGTTCTATTTTGGATTCTGGTCAGAGCAAAAACAGTATCGACAGTCGCTTGTACTTCTCGACATACCCGACCATGAAGAATCTACTGGATCGAGGTGCAGATGAGCGTCCATTTGGTGTCGGTCATTTTGATTTGATTGTTGTCGATGAAGCGCACCGTTCCGTCTACTCGAAATACCGTCAAATCTTCGAGTATTTTGATGGTTTCTTAGTGGGTTTAACAGCAACACCAAAAGATGAAGTTGAAAAAGACACTTATGGCATTTTTGACCTGCAAAAAGGGATGCCAACTTACGCTTATGAAGACGATAAAGCGTACGACCAAGGCTATCTTGTGCCACCAACAAAGATCTCCGTGGCAACCAAGTTTCTTCGTGAAGGTGTAAAGTACAAAGACTTATCCCCTGAAGAGCAAGAAGAGTGGGAAAACAAGGCTGAGCTAGAAGATCGAGATGAAGTATTGCCATCTGAGATCAACAAGTTCTTGTTTAATGAAGACACTGCCGAGAAGATGTTTGCTCAGTTAATGAGTAAAGATAAACGTGGTGGTATCCACGTTGAAGGCGGTGATGTCATCGGTAAAACCATCATCTTTGCAGCCAACAATGACCATGCGGTTTTCCTCGAGAAAATGTTCAATAAGAACTACCCCAAGTGGGCTGGGAAGTTGGCGCGAGTGATCACCTTCAAAGAGACTTACGCACAAAGTCTTATCGACGAGTTCAGCGGTGACGAGAATAAGATTGACGAGTTTGACCCGAAGAACCCAACCTGTCGTATCGCGATCTCGGTAGATATGCTCGATACCGGTATTGATGTACCAGAAGTAGTGAACCTTGTGTTCTTCAAAGTCGTTCGCTCAAAAGTGAAATTCACCCAGATGATTGGGCGTGGAACACGTTTGTGTAAAGACCTGTTTGGTCCGAAGGATGATAAGAAGACTTTTAAGGTTTTCGATTATTGCCAAAACTTTGAGTATTTCGATGCGAACCCTGAAGGTATTGCGATCGGAGTGGCGAAACCAGTGACTCAACAGGTATTCGAGAAGCGCGTTCTACTCAGTACATTACTTAACAGCAGATTAAATAATGAAGAGTTCAGAGAGCAACAACCAGAAGACTGCGAGCGCTATTCTGAGCTAAATCGTTACCAACTGGATATGTTACACCATATTGTTAGTGGTATGAATCTCGATAACTTTATTGTAAGACCGAAGCGTCGAGCAATTGAGCCATTTTTAGAGCGTGAGCATTGGGATAATATTGATGATGCTAAGTTTACTGAGCTAGAGAGTCAGATCTCAGAACTTCCAACTGAAGCTGAGGCATTTAACTCTGATGAGCAACTTAATCATTTATCACACCGCTTTGACAGCCTTGTACTGACCATGCAGCTAGATCTATTAGAGAAAGGTATTATCTCGGAAAAAAGCCGTGAGCGAGTTATTGAGTTTGCAGAACAGTTAGAGGCCAAATCAACCATCCCAGCAGTGCAAGCGCAACTGCAGCTGATTCAAGATATCCAGACCCAAGAGTTTTGGCAAGATATCCACTTAGTCACGCTAGAAGAACTACGACGTAAGCTACGAAATCTGATGTTTGCGTTGGACAAAGATAAAAAAGAGATGGTGTACACAAACTTTGAAGACGAAGTTCAAGGTGTCCATGACGTGACAAACGTGTACAAGAACCCAAGCGTTGATTTAGCCCAATACCGTAAGAAGATTGAGCTCTATATTCAAGATCACCAAGACCAATTAACAATCCAAAAGCTAAAGCGCAATAAAGCCATTACCCAAGCGGACTTAGATGTTTTAGAAGGCTTGCTACTGGAAGCTAGTGGTATGAGTGATGTAGAAACGTATCGTGAGAAAATCTTACAAGAGAAGCCTTTAGGTACGTTTATCCGCGAGCTTGTCGGCTTAGATATGAACGCAGCCAAAGAAGCATTCAGTAGCTTCCTTGATGAAGAGGCGTATAACGCCGAGCAAATTCAGTTCGTCGATCAAGTGATTGACTACCTCGTTAGCAACGGCATCTTAGATATGTCGCAACTCTTCGAGCCACCATTTACCGACAATCACGGCGAAAGCGCTTACGGCTTCTTCGATGAAGGGACCGTAGTGGAGTTGTTTGGAGTTATTCGCACAGTAAATGCGAATGCAGTGGTTGCTGAAAGTCAGAGTGCTTAATTTCAGTAGGTCTGAGTAGTGTCATATTTGTACGAGTACCTTGATGAGTTGTTGCGCCTTCAGTCAAGAGCTCTTGAAAAGTTTAAGCATAAAGGCGTTTTGGGCGATGCTCGTGAGGAGTTCCTTCACTATCAAATTAATCAGAGGTTAGATAATGTTGATGGCCGATTACATAAAGGCGAGGTCTTCTTCCGAGATATCGAATATGGACAACATGATATTATTTTAAGACGGAAAGGCACGGTGAACCCAAGTATAGGGAACCAAGTTCGAATTTGTATCACAGAATGTGCAGCGATCATTGAAGTTAAAACTAATGCAAAGTTAACAGAAATTAGGGACTTTGAACAAAAATCAAAGCAGCTCAAAAGTCATAATGATAGTCTAGTATGCGGTATGTTTTGCTACAGAATAAGCGGCAAAACGAGCACGGTGCTTGAACGAAGTGGCTATAAATTCGATAGAGAGTATCAGATGTTTGAACCGGATGATTCTAAGAAACAATATTCAAACATAGATTTCATAATTTGCATAGATGATGGGGATGAGATGAATGGTAACAATCGTTTTAAAGAGCCGATTACTTATTCTAAAGGCTTTTGTTTAGTAAGAGAGTCCTCCTCATACAAGCTTTTCGAAGCCCCTCCTTATTCAAAAGTGTTGTTGCAAGAGATAATGCGGGCTGATCAGCTAGACCTGTAGCGTAAAGTTACTTCATAAAGCGAGTCTAATCACAAAAGTACTTCTGAGAGTTTGATGTATTAGAAAACTCACCAATACTAAAACTTAGATATTCTAAGTTTTAGTGGTGACATGTGAAAACGGACATTCAACTTTACTCTGATGAATCGCTCGAAAGCTTCTTGTTGCGTTTATCGCAAGAGCAAGGTTACGAGCGATTTTCTCATTTTGCAGAAGACATTTGGTTCGACACCATGGATCAGCATGAAGCGATTGCTGGTTCTTTCCCCTTAGGGCTCGAACGAGTCAATATCTACCACGCTCAAACCACAAGCCAAATGCGGGTGAGAGTGCTTATCCATCTTGAGAACCAATTAAAGCTCAACAATTTTGGTGTATTGCGCCTAGCGCTATCACATTCAAAAGCTCAATTCTCTCCGCAATACAAAGCTGTTCATAGATTTGGCGTTGACTACCCTTATGCTTTTCTTCGCAAACGCTTCACGCCTATTTGCCCTCTGTGTGTTAACGAAGCACCCTACATTCGCCAGCAGTGGCAATTTATCTCTCACCAAGCTTGTGAACATCATGGCTGTAAGCTGATTCATCATTGCCCCGAGTGTAAGTCGAGACTTGAATATCAAAGTACCGAGAGTATTAGCCAATGTGAATGTGGTTTTGAGCTCCGAAACTCGCCAGTAGAGGATGCGCCAGAGGCTGAGGTGTTGGTCTCGCAATGGTTGTCAGGAAATGATTCAAAACCCTTGGGACTATTGAAAGCAGAAATGACGTTATCTGAGCGCTATGGCTTTTTACTTTGGTATGTAAGTCGCTATGGCGATATCGATGACCTCAGTTTTGAGTCATTCATTGGATATTGTGGCGCTTGGCCAACGGCACTGTGGCAAGACCTCGATGCCTTGAAAGAGAAGGCAGAACTTGTGCGAGTAAAAGATTGGAAGAAGGTGTTTTTCAACGAAGCCTTTGGTGCTCTGCTTAAAGATTGTCGCCAGTTACCTAGTCGGCAGTTGAGTCATAATATCGTACTGACACAGGTGTTAGCTTACTTTACTCAGCTTATGGCAACAGTACCTTCAACCGCAAAAGGAAATATCGGTGATGTACTGCTTAGTCCCTTAGAAGCTTCTACATTGCTCTCTTGTACAACAGATGAGGTATATCGGTTGTATGAGTTTGGTGAGATCAAAGCCGCTATTAGGCAGAGAATGCATGCAAAGATAGCGAGTCACAAATCAGCGTTTACTTTACGAAGTGTCATTGAAACAAAGCTGACCCGAATGAGCTCTGAAAGTGATGGTTTAAGCGTATATCTACCTGAGTGGTAATTATGACGAAATTAAGTGACTTATTGGCGATTGAAGACGAAGCGGTAAAGCAGATTACGATAAAGAAGATGTTCATGCCCTATACGGAAGATGTCTGTGTTGAAGGGTTTGAAAAAGAGGCGTTAACGATCTTGCTCAATCTCAGTTCAAGCCATCATTCAGATAGATGCTCTGATTGGTTGGATGTAGCCCGTGCTAAAAGGCATTTAAAAGCGGCTGAGAACTTCGAAGCATCCCTTGATGAAATCAAATGGTTCCACACTCATAATCTCAAGTTTCCAGACTGCCGAGTTAAAGCTCAGCGGATAGTCGCGCAGCCTTTTACGACAACCGAGGTATTCATTTCAAGCGCAGTATTAGAGCAACGCTTGGGATGGGCGCATAATTCCGCTGTGTATCGTCACACATTGTGGTTATTGAATCCTTTTAGTTGGCAATCACAGCCCGTATGCATCCTTTCACTTATCAAGCAAGAAAGCTCTTTTTGGATTGAGTTGCTCAACGAATTCGGTCTAAGTGCTAAGTCACTTACTCGCTTAAAACATACAATTGAAGAGCAGCTCCCTGATAATCATTTTCCCGACAGTGTCAGTACTTATAGTAAGCAACTACGGTTTCCGTGGGGGGATGATTATGTCTCGGTCACCCCTGTGGTCAGTCATGCTATCCAGAGTGAGTTAGAGGTGAGAGCGAGATGTCGAGAAAGTAAGCTTAACTTTGTTTCTTCAGCACTACCAAACTCGGCCAGTATCGGGAATCTGTGCGGTAGTTTAGGTGGGCATATGAAAATCCTAAACTATCCACTAGGCGTTAAACCAGCACAGGGTGGGACGTTACCTGAAAGTCGCAAAAAGAGTGGCCACTACTTTGATGACTATCAGGTAACTAACGCCAAAATTTGTCAGGTGTTAAATCATCTAATTGGTTCAGAACCATCTAAAACGCAGAAGCAGAGGGAGAGTGCTCGCAAGGTTAGAAGTAAGATATTGCGAAAGCAGATAGCCTTGTGGATGCTCCCATTAATTGAGTTAAGAGATATCGTTGATGGTGACCCTAATCAACAGCAATTGGAACATGATGACACTTTAGCTCAGGCCTTTTTGGGGCTACCAGAATCGGACCTAGGTTCCTTAGCTAGTGAGTTTAACCGTCGCTTGCATCTCACGTTTCAGAATAATAAGTATGCTGCCAAGTTTGCCTATCACCCTAAGCTTATGCAGGTCGTTAAAGCCCAAATTGTATGGATCCTCGAACAACTCAGCAAACCAATTGGCAATGAAGATAAGGTAACGGGCGAGCAGTATATCTATTTGTCATCGATGAGGGTGCAAGATGCGGTCGCAATGAGTAGCCCATATCTGTGTGGTGCTCCTTCTTTGACGGCTATTTGGGGCTTTATGCACCGCTATCAAAGAGAGTTTAATAAGTTAGTTCATTGTGATTCCCCGTTTGAGTTTTCGAGTTTCTCTTTCTATGTTCGAAGCGAGAACATTCAACCGACAGCCAAGCTTACCGAACCTAACTCAGTCGCCAAAGCTAGAACGGTTTCGAACGCTAAACGACCAACCATTCGTAGTGAACGATTGGCGGATCTAGAAATAGACTTAGTTGTCAGAGTTCATAGTGATAGCCGCATTTCAGATTTTAAGACCGCGCTTAAAACGGCACTTCCTGTTGCTTTCGCCGGAGGGGCATTATACCAACCACAGTTATCGGCACAGGTTGAGTGGCTGAAGACGTTTACCAGCAGGAGCGAGCTTTTCCACGTCATAAAGGGGTTACCAGCATACGGGCGATGGTTATACCCAAGTGAGAGCCAACCGAGTAGCTTTGATGAACTAGAGCGTTTAGTGACTAAAGATGCCGATAATTTGCCAGTTTCTATTGGCTACCATTTGTTAGAACGTCCTACTAAACGGTTAAACTCTATAACCGATTGTCACGCCTATGCAGAGAATGCGATAGGGTTTGCTAAGAAAGTGAATCCGGTAGATGTACGTTTTAGTGGAAGAGATCACTTTTTAAACCACGCCTTTTGGTCGATAGAATGCAGTAGCGAAACTATTCTTATAAAAAACTATAGGGATTAATCGTTTATGGAACTTTGCACTCAGCTAAACTACGTTCGATCACTCTCTGTTGGCAAAGCATATTTCTACTATCTATCTAAAAGTGGTGAGATGTGTCCCCTTGAAATTGATAGGACTAGGTTGCGTGCGCCAAAAGGTGGTTATGCAGAAGCCTATAAAGGGGGGAAGTTCGTAGAAAAGAATGTTGCTCCACAAGATTTAGCTTACTCCAATCCTCAGTTCATCGAAGAGTGTTATGTCAAACCTGGTGTTGATGATATCTACTGTGCATTCCCCCTTCGAATACGATCCAACTCTCTAACTCCAGATACCTGTAGTGATAATGAAGTGCGCTCTAAACTTTCGTTACTTGCTAAAACATATGAAGAGCTTAATGGGTATCAGGAACTTGCTCTTCGATACGCGAAGAACATTCTGCTTGGTACTTGGCTTTGGAGAAACAGAGAGTGCCGAAAATTGTCGATAGAAGTGACCACCAGTGATTCACAAATCTTGATTGTAGAGAATGTAACAAGGCTTTCTTGGTATGGTCATTGGGATGAAGTTTCAGCGGAATGCTTAGAAAAACTTACAGCTTATTTGACGCGAGCCCTGTCTGATCCAACCGAATACTTCTACATGGATGTCAAAGCTAAAATTGGAGTTGGTTGGGGAGATGAGGTTTACCCAAGCCAAGAGTTTTTAGATAGCCGAGAAGATGGTGTTCCTACTAAACAGTTAGCCACCGTAGAATTATTGAACGGAAGGGAAACTGTTGTTTTTCATGGGCAAAAAGTTGGCGCAGCGTTGCAATCGATTGACGATTGGTGGCATGAAGAAGCAGATAAGCCATTAAGAGTGAATGAATATGGAGCTGACCGAGAGTACGTTATAGCAAGGCGGCATGTCTCCCGTGGAAATGACTTTTACCAATTGGTTAGAAATACAGAGAGTTGGATTGAGACAATGACAGATACTCAGACCATCCCAAATGATGTGCACTTCATCATGTCTGTCTTGATCAAAGGCGGCCTCTTCAATTGTTCAAAAGCGAAGTAAGGGATAGCTATGTCGAAGCGTTACTACTTCTGTATACGTTATACCCCTGTTCAAGCCGACTATGAGCTGTTAGCAGGGCGTTGTATATCACAAATGCACTTGTTTATGGTCAATAACCGACAAGCGATGAATAGGATTGGAGTGAGCTTCCCTGATTGGAATGAATCTACGGTTGGTCAAACCATAGCCTTTGTTGCTGAAGATAAAGAGATGATGATTGGACTCTCTTTTCAGCCCTACTTTTCTTTGATGTTAAATGAAGGATTATTTGAGATCTCCAGTGTATGTGAGGTGCCCGACAATGCTTTAGAGGTTAGGTTTACCCGTAACCAAACGATTGGGAAAATCTTTCTGGGTTCCAAGAAACGTCGAATCAAACGTAGCATGGCGAGAGCCGAATTATCTGGTGTTGAACCATCGTTACCAGCAACGAATGAAGAGCGTATCATAGATAGCTTTCATCGAATCCCCATTTCTAGCGGCTCATCAGCGCAGGATTATATTTTGTTCGTGCAAAAGGAGTTTGTCAGTGAGCGCGTTGCTGCAAACTTTAATAGCTATGGTTTAGCCACCAATCAAGAAAGAAAAGGCACGGTTCCAGAGTTACGTGTTCGACCCTTTTTTGACAGTCCTTTTTTAGAGATTTAAAAACAGGGACTTACAGAAGTAAGAAGAAAAAGGGTATTTTTGGATTTTGTTATGTAAACCAGTGGCATTAACAGCTTAGTGACTATAGTTAACAGTGTCCTGCCGCATAGGCAGCTAAGAAATATCCGCGACCAAACTTTTAAGCAGAGCTATCGTGTCCTGCCGCATAGGCAGTTAAGAATAGGTCAGGAAGGAAACAACCAAACCTGCTGAACAAGCAGTTAATAATCGAAACCATCAAGTTTAGGCTTGATGGTTTTTGCTTTTTAATTTGCTGGCGGGGAATGTGGCTCAAAATGCGCATTCCGAGTTATAAGCTAATCACGCTGAGGGCGTGGTGCAACAGACGTGTTCAACTCATTTTTGCCCCTTTCCTGTTTAGAATTGTTACTCTTATCATTTCTGGATAATCCCATTTGAACAAATATTACTAATGCCGATATAGTGCAACTAACTACATAAAGGATGGTCACGTACGGATTATGGGTAACAGAAAAATCGCTGTATTAATTGATTCAGAAAACACTCCGCACTCAAAGCTAAACCTGATTATTGAAGAGCTTTCTAGTTTTGGGCAGATCATCGTTAAACGTGCATATGGCGATTTTTCTGCTGAGCAACTAAAAAACTGGAAGCAGCCTTTAAATGAGTTAGCTATTCAAGCCAAACAGCAATTTGCCTACACATCTGGAAAAAATTCCACAGATTCTTTAATGATTATTGATGCAATGGACCTCTTATACAGTCAACGGTTTGATGCTTTTGCTTTGATATCCAGTGATAGTGACTTTACAAGTCTTGCTACGAGGTTAAGAGAGTCAGAGATACACGTTATCGGTGTTGGAAAAGCGATGACTCCGACTTCTTTTAAAAACGCTTGTGACGACTTTGTTGCAATAGAGAACTTGAACGCTGATGTTGATCTTGAGGAGGCACAATCAAGCTCTAATCAAGACGCAGAACGCGAATTATGGCGATTAATGCATCAAGCTTGGCAGAACTATAGAGATGAATCGGGTTGGGCAAAACTAGGTGAAATTGGCAAATATTTAAAAAGATTGAAGCCAGATTTTGACCCTCGAAACTACGGTTTGAAGAAGTTATCTGACTTTTTTGATAAATATCCAACGCGCTATAGAACCCGTAACACTAAACGCTCTGGCATGGAGTTTCAGTTGATAACAAAGGCTAGCAAACAAAAATGATTTGCAGCTTGGCTGACGTTATACGGCAATTGGGTAACTCAAAATTGCCCCAAACCTTTTTAGAGTCTGCTTGCTTTTAGATAAGAAAAAGTAATGTTCTTGGTAGCAATCTAATTGGCCAATAACTTGTTGCCAAATTAGGAAGTACGCGGCTTCAGCACACTTACTCTATTTATTGACCAATTGATGAGAATACATCAAAGAACTTGAACAGAGACTCTAGCTCTTCGAAGTTATCATTATCGTTAGATTCGCGTTGTACTAAAAAAAGAAGCAATTCAACAAACAAGAAGCCTATGGTCCGACTGTGGAAGATTGAATCGACGTCACTTGGTAGCACATATTGTGCATTGCTATAGATACCGTAAGGGTTCGAGTGGGTATTGGTAATAACGGTAACGTGAGCATTTTTACTATTGAAATATTTAGTGATGTCTAAAACGACGGGGTTAAAGCGATAGTAGGAAAAAGCAATTAGAATATCCTCTTCTTTAAGACCAAGTAGTGTTTTTGGCAGTTCGCCTTTATCGAGAGGCAATAAGATGACTTCAGTTCGGTTGTATTTCAATAGTGTTGAGAAGTGAATCGCTAACGCACGCGATGAAGCTGGACCGACTACATAAATGGTACGACTTTTGTCGGCGATCAATTTGGCGAGTTTCTCAAGTTCTTTAATGTCCAAATCTTTAACAAACTGGTCGATGAGTTGGCTCACATTGACAATATAGCGCAAGGCTTCTTCTTTTGTATTGGCGCCCTGAACCTGTGATTTGGCTTTGCTAGCATCGATTGGTGTAACGATGTCATGGGCGATTAAATCTTGTTTTAATGCATGCTTAAATGCTGAATAACCAGTGTATCCGAGCTTATTCAAATAGCGGCCTATCGTCGCTTTGCTAACTTTTGCTTTCTGAGCTAGGTCGATGATGCCGTAATAAGACAACTCACCAAAGTGCTCAATGATAAATGTATTAAGCGCTGCTTCGGAGTCAGTAAAAGGTTGAAGCTGCTCTGCCAATTGTTTGTAGGAGTCCAAATCGAGATGGTCTTTCATAAAGCTCAATCGTAGTTCATTGTATTGATAAGAAGATTAACACACGGGGATGAGTGCTTTGTGTTTTGCTGTTTGAAAGGTGATCTTTGTAAGGTAAATGGTCTTCTGCCAGAGTAGACAGAAGACCACAATCAGGACGTTATTTGTTATCTTGGAACCTCTGAACGGTTTCCCATGCTATGGTTTGCAACTTTTTCGCGGTTTCTGGAGACATATCAGTATCAATTGGAATTGCGCCGCCCACTGGTGATTTATTGTATAGCGTTGCAAAGAACACTGATGCAGCTAGATAGGTGCCTTCAAGTGATGGATGTTTACCATCACTATGATAAAGATTGATCTCTGGGTATTGGTTAATGCTTTGTTCAAATGCCAAACCCACCGGCGCCACATATCCGCCTGTTTTTTTCGCGATATCTTGATACGCTTTTGCTAGCGCACGTGTCTGCTCTGGCCGAGATTGTTGAGCCCACGTCATGAAATAAACCACTTTAGAACCAGTGTCATGTGCAACTTTCGCCATGGTTTTTGCCGACTCCTCAAAGTAGTCACGTGACGACGCTTTTTTAGTGATAGGTTCCATTGAACTGCCTTGGAATACGACCACATCCCAACTTTTCAACGTGTTTTGAAAACGCAGGTTTTGCTCATGCCAACCCAAGCGACCACTTGAGATAGTAATGCCTCGGTAGCTGTAACCTTTCGCGTTATTTGGCAATAAAGACCGCGTTAAATCACGTAGACGAGTATTTAAGTTATTGTTGTAATGGGTATACGAGTTTCCGTATATTGCGACGACTTTGTTGTCACCGTCCATCTTTGCTGTTGGTGATGGCGCGATAAGTGTATCGGCATTAACTGCAAAGCTACCGAGTGCTAACGTTGTCGCTAGTAGGTTGGTTTTAAGTAGTTTTTTCATCACAAGTCCTTAAAAGTCGTAGCGCAGTCCAAGTGTGATTGCATCGTCGTCACCCTCTTTATTTTTGGAGGCGAGCTCTCTGTCATAGGTTAAAGATAGATAAGTGCGTCGAGCCAATGTCCACTGGCCTTCGACACGCCAGTCTTCTCTCTCGTAGATATCCTCATCTTTTTGGTCTAGGAAACTATAACCGGCTAATACTCTAAAGTTATCCCACTTGTATGCGACGATGGAGTCTATCCCAAAATACTTATCTTCACTTCCGCCATCTTCATTGATCTTCACGTAGTCAGCGGTAACGCCAAACGTAAAACCTTTTAAAGACAGTTCTATACCACCCATAATTTGATCGTGCTGTTCACGCTTAGTGTCAGTGTTGCTTTTATCACGGTTGAACTGACTGATTGCGAGAGCCGGGGACAATTTGAAGCCATCGCCTTTATAGTTCATTCGGTAACTCGCTATCATGCCGTTATCCAGGCGGTCATTCTCACCATTACCCATCACATAAGCGGCTTGAACTTCATGAATGCCAAAGTTGCCGTTGTACTGTAGAGTTGCATCTTGGCGGTTGTACTTGTAAGAGGTATCAATGGCCGAGATGCCAAAGTTGTAGATATTAGGCGTGTAGTTTTTGTATTTATCGGTCATCTTCATAACCTGATACATTGGGTTTTTAGTGCGACCAAAGATCACCATGCCCCAATCGTCATTCTCGACACCTAAGTAATTGTATCGAGCCTCTAAATCTTCACCTTCATCAAGGCGAGTATCATTCGTTTCTGTACGAACTTGCCATTCAAATTTACCAATGACACGGCTGTCTTCAATTGCGCTTAGCTCTCGGCTCATATTAAAACCAAGGCGACCACTCATTCTTCCTGACCAATCGTCTTTGCTGGCAAAACTTTCGTCCCCTTTAGCGATTTGACCTTCCAATCGACCATATATGTCTAGTCTATTGGTTTCATCATCATAAACGTTTTGTGCCTGAGCGAACGATGCGAGGCAGAGGGTAGGTAAAAGGGTTAAGAGAGGTTTATTTCTAATCATTATGCTCATTCCATGCTTGTTATTGGAAACCTTTGCATCGTAATGAGTGGCTTGCTTAAAAAATAAGGGAATTGCCGCTTCCCTATTTAAATATTGATAGATCTCTTGTTTTAATTTGAATTTGTTATGTGAGTCATCCGCTTGGCTCTCTAACTATCTATAAAGACACGAACAAGTATGGAGATAGCGCGAATAATTTGGCGAAATTGTGACCCAGTTAAATATATTGTTACAAGTTGTGAGCAAAATGCGTCCGTGATGAGAAATGAAAATTCCCACTGATTTACTGGATGCTAAGAGTATGAAGTGAGCACAATAAACTCAATATGATTCATTACTTTATTAGGCTACTGTAAGGTGGGAAAAATGGGAAACTCAATTTCTCATTTCGAGCTAATCAAGAATATTGAAGGAAAATTGAGCGGTACGTTTTTATTTAAATTGTGATCGAGGTTGCTCGAAGGATAGAGACATAAAGGTGAATGAAGACAATTATTTGAATGAATGGTGATTTAACGAGCTGTAAAGAAGGAGAGTTTTAATTGAATCACATTTTTTCTAGAGAAAGGGCACTTCCCATGTTGCTACTGGCACCTAAGAAACAAGATAGCGGTGACTCAATACTTAAAAAAAGGTGAAACATATGGTCGCTCTGCTCGCTCTGCCGATTGTTTTCGGGGCAGGATTTCTAATCATCAAGAAGTACAATACGCAAGCTGTATTGTTCGGCTCTGGTATTTTAATGATGCTGGTTGGGGTCATTGCAGGTGGTCCTGAATTCTTACCAAAAGGGGTAAGTTCTTCAGGGGCTACCGTGGTTGACTTCTTTTTGGTCATCAAATCGATTTCGTCTTCAACACTGGCCAAGCTTGGTTTAATCATCATGGCGGTGGGTGGTTTCTCCAAATACATGGGTTATATCGGTGCAGCAAATGCGCTGGTTCAAGTGACGACTAAACCGCTCTCTGTGATTAGCAACCCATACATCATCCTCGCTCTTGCTTACATTTTGGGTCAGTTTTTGAATGTATTCATCCCTAGTGCCGTTGGTCTAGCGATGTTGCTATTGGTTGCCTTATATCCAGTCTTGGTCGGGATTGGCTGCACTCCAGCATCGGTAGCTGCTGTGCTTGCAACAACCGCTTGTTTGGATTTAGGCCCAGCGTCTGGAGCTTCGAATAAAGCCGCAGAAGTGATTGGTATTGATGCAGCCTCTTATTTTGTAGAACACCAACTGTTTGTTGGTGTGTGTACAGCACTGGTGATTGCTGTCTTACATTTTGTTTGTCAAAAATGGTTTGATAAACGTGATGAAGTTAATGGTGTCTCATACGAGCTGCAAGCAAAAGAAGATACTTCTCGTGAAGCTCCAATATGGTTTGCTGCTTTGCCTGTTCTCCCTCTTGTACTACTTTTGACCTTCAGCAAGTTCGCGATCACCTCTATCAAAATTGATGTTGTCACAGCGATGTTTATCAGCTTGGCGGTTGCGATGGCGTGCTATTACCTTTATTCAAAAGATGGCAAGGCGGTTGCGGCTTCCCTTAAGGTTTACTTACAAGGCATGGGCGATGTGTTTGCCGGTGTTGTCTCGTTAATTATCGCCGCACAAACTTTCGTCGTAGGCCTTAAAGCAATTGGCTTTATTTCTGGCATGTTGAGTGTTGCTACGCATCTTGGTTTTGGTTACACCATGATGGTTGTCATGCTAGTCGCTATTATCGGTGTGACAGCATTGATGTCGGGTTCTGGCAATGCGGCGTTCTTCAGCTTTTCCAATCTGGCTCCGGATGTCGCGACGCATGTTGGTGTTTCAACGGCAGCTCTTGCACTACCAATGCAGCTGTCAGCCGGTATTTTCCGCTCTTTCTCTCCGGTTGCAGGTGTTGTGATTGCATGTGCTGGAGTTGCGGGCATTCCTCCCACAGAGTTAGTTAAGCGTACCGCGATTCCAATGATAGGTGGTTTGATTACGGTTCTTCTAATTACATTTATTGGCGCATAGGAAAGTAGATATGCATGGCTCAAACGCTTCCGTCTTTGACTCAACACTCTATTCGCCACTGTTCACACAGGCCGAAATGAAACGAGTTTGGTCAGATGAAAACTTGATTCGTACTTGGTTAACTTTTGAGGTTTCGATTGCTAAGGTGCAAGCAGAGTTAGGGTTGATTCCTTGTTCTGCTGTCGCCTCGATTGAACGAGTATGTGATTTACAAAATATAGATTGGGAACGGTTAGCGCTAGAGACTCAAGAGGTTGGTATGGCAATCAAACCACTTGTTGATCAACTTGCTGAACGTGGTGATGATGACGTCAAAAAGTACTTACATTGGGGTTGCACGACACAAGATTTGCTCGATACAAGTTTAGCAATGCGAGTTAAGCAGACTCTGGACATTATTCGTGGGCAATTAATCACGTTAGGCAATCAGTTAAAGTTGATGGCTTTAACACACAAACAAACAATCATGGTTGCAAGAACCAACGCGATGGATGCTTTACCGACTACTTGGGGGCTTCAAGTGAGCAGTTACCTTCAAGAGGTCACTCGTCATCTAGTACGACTTGATGAGATTTACCCTAGGGCAACAACGGGAATGTATGGTGGATCGGTGGGTAATTTGTCTTCAGTTGGAAAAGAAGGGCTCCAAGTTCGTAAGCGCCTGTTTGCTAAATTGAAGCTAACAGAGCCAAAAGGGCTCGGGAATGCGAGCCTAGATCATATTGCGGAACTCATCCAGTACTTTGCACTAGTACATGGCTCCTTGTGTCGTATCGCGAATGATATCGAAACCATGGGTAGAGCATCGATTGGTGAAGTGCGTGAAGGCGAAGCGGGCGGTGGTTCAAGCACTATGCCTCACAAAGCTAACCCGCGTGCAGCCAATATGATTCAAACTCTATCTAGAATGGGGTGGATGTACGCTTCGGGAGCACCAAATTTAATGGATCAGCAAGATGTTCGTTCTGCTTCTATGCGTGTGTTGAACTGGAGTTTAGTTCCAGAGGCATCACTTGCGTTGTCGACATCATTAGAAAGAGCTGATCGCCTTATGGCCAACCTCATTGTTAATGAAAGCAAAATGCTGGAGAACTTCTCAGCTTCTCGCAACTTCATTATGTCTGAAGCGGTAATGATGAAGGTGGCAGAGAAGTCAGGTCGAGGTGATGGCTACAACAAAGTGAAAGCAGCCATTGCGAATGCGCCAGAACAGGGTGAGCTCGCAAATGTCCTCAAGAGAGACCAAGGTATTTCAGCGATACTTTCTTCAGACGAAATTGATGCAGCGTGCGACCCTAAGCATTACTTAGGCTGTAACGAAGCGCTAATAGACGAAGCGATAGAATTATACCGAAAGGTGGCAGGCTAATGTTAAAGAAACTTTTTATACGACAAGCGGGCAATACACTACTCAATACACCATTACTTAACAAGGGTAGTGCTTTTTCATTAGAAGAACGTAAGAGCTTTAACCTTACAGGGCTTTTACCTGCCAACATCGAGAGTATTGATGAGCAGGCTAGTCGAGCATATGAGCAGTTCTCGCTGTTTGCCTCGTCGATGGATAAACACATCTATCTACGCAATATTCAAGACACGAACGAGACACTCTACTACAAACTCATCAATCAGCATATTGAAGAGATGATGCCGATCATATATACGCCAACTGTTGGAGATGCATGTCAAAAGTTCTCTCAGATCTACCGTCGTAACCGAGGTTTATTTTTGAGTTATGAAGATCAAGGTGAGCTTGAAGAGCTGTTGAACAATGCACCGAATACTGATGTTAAAGTTATCGTCATTACGGATGGAGAGCGCATTCTGGGGTTAGGTGACCAAGGTATTGGAGGTATGGGGATCCCTATTGGGAAGTTAGCATTATACACAGCGTGTGGCGGCATCAACCCCGAACATACTTTGCCAATTGTGTTAGATGTGGGCACTAATAATTCTGCTCTTCTTTCTGACCCTATGTACATGGGATGGCGTCATCCTCGTGTTTCTGGCGAGCAATACTATGAGTTTGTTGATGATTGTTTAAAAGCCATTCGTCAGCGATGGCCTGATGCTCTGATTCAGTTTGAGGACTTCGCACAAACAAACGCGATGCCTTTGCTCACTCGCTATCAAGATAAGTTCCGCTGCTTTAATGATGACATACAAGGAACCGCATCTGTAACAGTAGGGACATTACTCGCTGCGGCGAATGCCACAGGTAAAAAGCTCTCAGCACAGAGAGTAGTATTTGCAGGTGCTGGTTCTGCAGGTTGCGGCATTGCCGAAGCTGTAGTTGCTCAAATGATGACTGAGGGTATAACAGAGCAACAAGCGCGTAGCCAAGTTTTTATGGTCGACCGATGGGGAATGCTAGAGCAAGGCATGACGGGGTTACTTGCTTTCCAGAAGAATCTCTCTCAACCTGTCTCCGTTAGAAAAACGTGGGGAATTCAAGCAAATAATGAGATCAGTTTGCTTGATGTAATTCAGCATGCCAAACCGGATGTTCTGGTCGGTGTTACAGGTGTACCAGGGTTGTTTAACCAAGCGGTTATTGAAAGCATGGCAATAGGGTGTGAGCAACCTGTTGTCATGCCGCTTTCAAACCCAACCAGCCGCGTAGAGGCGAAGCCAAGTGATATCATCATGTGGACGCAAGGCAAAGCTATTGTCGCGACGGGTAGCCCATTTTCTGATGTAGTATTCGAAGGTAAGCGTTACCCTATCGCTCAATGTAACAACAGTTATATCTTCCCTGGTGTGGGGCTTGGTGTGATCAGTGCAAATGCCAAACGTGTTACAAACGAGATGTTACAGCAGGCGAGTATTACACTCGCTTCAATGTCCCCAATGCTAAAAGGAAGTAATTTGTTATTACCTCCGCTTAGCGATATTCAAGCGGTTTCAAGAAAGATTGCCTTAGAGGTAGCGAAAAAAGCTGTTGAGCAGGGAAAGGCTAGTGATAGGACAGAAGAACGTTTGCAGGAAAGAATCGACGAAGAATTTTGGTCTGCTCAATATTGTGAATATCGAAGAATAGCCTCCTAAGTCAATAGGTATAATATGAAAGTATTAAAAACAGATATCGCAGTCATCGGCGCAGGCGGCGCTGGTCTTCGTACTGCTATTGCAGCGGCTGAAGCAAACCCGGACTTAGAAGTAGCGCTTATTTCTAAAGTTTACCCAATGCGCTCCCATACGGTTGCTGCAGAAGGTGGCTCAGCAGCAGTTATCAAGGATGAAGATAGCTTAGACAACCACTTCAACGACACTGTTGGCGGTGGTGACTGGCTATGTGAACAGGACGTTGTTGAATACTTTGTAGAGAACGCGACTCGCGAAATGATCCAAATGGAGCAATGGGGTTGCCCATGGAGTCGTAAAGAGAACGGTGAAGTCAACGTACGCCGCTTTGGTGGTATGAAGGTTGAACGTACTTGGTTCGCTGCAGATAAAACTGGCTTCCACATGCTTCACACGCTATTCCAGACGTCGATGAAGTACGACAAAATCAAGCGCTTTGATGAGTACTTTGTTGTCGACTTGCTTGTTGATGAAGGTGAAGTACAAGGTCTGATTGCAATCCACATGTCTGAAGGTGAACTGGTTACGATTAAAGCGAAGTCTGTCGTACTAGCAACAGGTGGCGCAGGTCGCGTTTACCACTGTAACACCAACGGCGGTATCGTAACGGGCGACGGCATGGCGATGGCTTACCGTCACGGCGTTCCTCTACGTGATATGGAATTCGTTCAGTACCACCCAACAGGTCTTCCTGGCACGGGTATCCTGATGACGGAAGGTTGTCGTGGTGAAGGCGGTATCATCGTCAATAAAGACGGCTACCGTTACCTACAAGACTACGGCATGGGCCCTGAAACTCCAGTGGGTCAGCCTAAGAACAAATACATGGAACTTGGTCCACGTGACAAAGTTTCTCAAGCTTTCTGGCACGAACAACAGAAAGGCAACACTATTAAACACCCTCTTGGTGATGTGGTGCATCTAGATCTTCGCCACCTAGGTGAAGAGTATCTACAAGAGCGTCTACCGTTCATTTGTGAGCTAGCGAAAGCTTACGTGAACGTTGACCCTGCAAAAGAGCCAATTCCAATTCGTCCAACGGTTCACTACACCATGGGTGGTATTGAAACCAACGGCGAATGTGAAACTCGCATTAAAGGTCTATTCGCGGTTGGCGAATGTGCGTCTGTTGGTCTTCACGGTGCAAACCGTCTAGGCTCTAACTCACTGGCTGAGTTCGTAGTATTTGGTCGCGTTGCGGGTGAACAAGCGGTGAAACGCGCGGCAGAATTCAAAGGCTGGAACGAAGAGTCTATCGCGACTCAGGTGAAAGCAGTTGAAGATCGCATTGCTGCTCTAATGAACCAAGAAGGCGAAGAAAACTGGGCAGATATCCGTACTGAAATGGGTCACACCATGGAAGCGGGTTGTGGTATCTACCGCCAAGAAGATTTGATGCAAGCAACGATTGAAAAGATCACTGAGCTGAAAGCTCGTTACAAGAAAATCAGCATCAAAGACAAAGGCAAAGTGTTCAACACTGACCTTCTCTACGCTATCGAAGTGGGTTACGGCCTAGAAGTCGCAGAAGCGATGGTTCACTCTGCAATCCTACGTAAAGAATCTCGTGGTGCCCACCAACGTCTAGACGACGATTGCACAGAGCGTGATGACGTGAACTTCCTAAAACACTCACTCGCTTTCTTCCAAGAAGATGCTGCACCAAGCATCGACTACAGCAACGTGAAGATCACTAAGTCTCAGCCTAAAGCCCGTCTATACGGTGAAGCAGCAGAGAAAGCAGCAGCAGCTGAAAAAGCCGCTGAAGCAGAAGCGAAGAAGGCAGAGGAGCAAGCATAATGTCATCAAACCGCATTCAAAAAGTCGACATTCTGCGTTACGACCCAGAGAAGGACGCAGAACCATATACTCAAACGTTCGAAGTACCTTTTGATGAAACCATGTCTGTGCTTGATGCGCTTGGTTACATCAAAGATCACCTAGACAAAGATCTGTCTTACCGCTGGTCTTGTCGTATGGCGATCTGTGGTTCTTGCGGCATCATGGTAAACAACGTGCCTAAGCTAGCTTGTAAGAGCTTCCTACGTGACTACCCGAATGGTGTGACTATCGAGCCACTAGCAAACTTCCCAATCGAGAAAGACTTGATCGTGGACATGACGCCGTTCATCGAGCGCCTAGAAGCTATCAAACCTTACATCATTGGTAACGACCGCAAACCAGAAGACGGTACAAACCTGCAAACGCCTGAGCAAATGGCGAAATACAAGCAGTTTGCTGGCTGTATCAACTGTGGTCTTTGCTACGCAGCATGTCCTCAGTTTGGTTTGAACCCTGAGTTCATCGGTCCTGCTGCTCTAACTCTGGCACACCGTTACAACCTAGACAGCCGTGACAACGGTAAAGATGAGCGCATGAAGCTGATCAACGGTGAAAACGGCGCTTGGGGTTGTACGTTCGTAGGTTACTGTTCTGAAGTTTGTCCGAAGAGCGTAGATCCTGCAGCGGCAGTAAACCAAGGCAAAGTAGAGTCTTCTATGGACTTCGTAATTGCTATGTTGAAACCTGATGGTTCACCGAAAAAAGTGGAGGCATAAGGATGAGCAACCGTAAACCTTACGTTCGTGAAGTAAAACGCACTTGGTGGAAGAACCATCCTTTCTACCGCTTCTACATGCTGCGTGAAGCAACGGTACTCCCATTGATCCTATTCACACTGTTCCTAACATTCGGCTTAGGCTCACTAGTGAAAGGACCTGAAGCGTGGCAAACCTGGCTAGACTTCATGGCGAACCCAGTGATCATCGCGATTAACATCGTGGCACTTGCTGGTAGCCTACTTCATGCTCAGACTTTCTTTAGCATGATGCCGCAGGTTATGCCGATCCGTTTAAAAGGTAAGCCAGTAGATAAAAAGATTATTGTACTAACACAATGGGCTGCAGTGGCATTTATTTCACTAATCGTCTTAGTCGTGGTGTAAGGAGCGTTAACGATGAAACCAAATTACTCTGTTGATAGAGCTCCAAAACGTTCTGATGAGCCAATCTGGTGGGGCCTATTTGGCGCTGGCGGCACTTGGTTTGCGATGATCACACCAATTACTATCCTAGTGCTTGGCGTACTAGCACCACTAGGCGTAATTAACGCAGAAGCTCTGAGCTACGAGCGCGTGTCTGAGTTTGCAACTAGCATCATTGGTGCGCTATTTATCATTGGCACACTAGCACTACCAATGTGGCATGCAATGCACCGTGTCCATCATGGTATGCACGACCTTAAATTCCACACAGGAGTGGTCGGTAAAATCGCATGTTACGCGTTTGCAGGTTTTGTCTCTGTATCCTCTGTAAGCTTTTTAACTATGCTTTAGTGATATTCGGGGCTTTGTTGCAGAAATCTAGTGAATTAATGTTAGAAATCTATGACCAAACCAAAGATGTCCTCCTGTTTACCATGGTTTTATGCTAAAGCCCCTTATTGATGTCATTATAATATTTCCCTGAACAACCGAGCCTTATTCACATTTTGGATTGATGCGAGAGTGATAGTTGAACAAGCTGAAAAGAGCAAATGCGGTTGACAGCGACTGATAAGCGACGTCGTTGTCATAACACCTCTGATTGTTAAGCTAGCAGCATCAGCAATGCTGGCCATTAAATCAAGCGATTTGCCATACCTGTAGTTATTCATTAATTGCTAATATTCAATTTTCCTAAACTCACTTTTGTCCAAAAATGAGCTTAAAAGCGATCAATCTTTATTGTACTTTTTTGGCTCTTTGAAAATGGTAATCTCTGAAAAACGATCAAACTTTAGCTTAAAAAACGGCCAGCTCTACCAGTTTTAAGTGCAAAACCGATCAAACATTATTGTCCGCTGACATGTATACGGCAGATTGATACTCGCAATTGGAAAGAGCAGTTTTCTCGAATCAAAAAAGGCGTAGTGACAAAGTCTCTGGGATGGCCAACACAAGAAATGGATGCCATGTTTGGCTTCCAAAAGCACATTGGCATTTCTCACCCTAAATCAGTAGAGGGGCACCCGACTGGGATTCCGACGGAATCAATCTTAGATTGGGCCGGAAGGGTGACTGAAAAGCTATAATGGGTGTCGCTATATCTTATCACCAAAATGAGTAGAAGTTACTTGATAAGGCTGAACTAGTGCCACTGCATTTGGATAAAATAATAACAGTGTCTAAGTTGAATTAATTTGAAGGGTTTCGCCCACGGAGCTTCAAGCTAACCTTTGTCACAAGCTAGGTTTTTATGGACAATTGTTAGCTGAGCAATAATTGAATGAAACCGATACTGGAGCTCTGAGCGCAAGCATTTTACTCTTTACCTTTGAGGTTTAAGCACATCCGATAAATCGTCATCAAGTTGGTGATGATGAATGTTCCCTCAACCAAACTCCCCCCGATGGAGCCTAGCCATAAATTGTGTGTGAACCAGCAGCAAGAGTTAAACAAGATCACGCTGCGCATTTTAATTCCCTTTAACGAGAACAGAGCCCAAGTACCTGCCGCTGAACCGATGATGGTGAGCGCTTCTATAGGAGCGCTTAGCTGTGGAACCGTCATTGCAATCAATAAGCTGATGAATATCCACATAGCCCAACGCGATTGTGTTTTTATCGAAACAAAAGCACGAATACCGTTAATGCTCACCCCAATCGCTGCGACCATTGCATCCATCATAAAGAAGTGTATCGCCATGATGAAACAAAACCCTACCATACCGTAACGAAACTTTAGGTCTTCTTTTTGTAGAAAGGCGAGTACACCACAGAGAAAGGCTATCCCGCCAACAATTTGTGCAGCGATCATCTCATCGACCTTTTGGTTTGAGGTTAGTTCAAGCGTTCAGCTAGATACGCTAAGCAAGTATCAGGGCTGGTTAAAACGGGCAACTCACTCACAATGAGTGGAGCGGCATCCGTCATTGAGGCTTGGGCAAGAACGACGGCTTGATATGTGTTTTCTTGCTGCAATGGTTGAGAAACGCAGTCAGCAATGCATTGATTGAAGGCATTGAGTCGTTGGCTTGCATAGAGATCCCATGCGCCTGCAACTAGTAGGAATTCAAAGTGAGCTTCCGATGCTTGCGACTCTAGTAGCTCACGAGTGGGCTCGATGGTGCTCTCTAGAGTGACGGCGACTAAGCATGATGTGTATTGGGCGCTAAGTTGCGCCATTGGTTTATCGATTCGAAAAACTTGCTCATTGGGAAAGCTATCCACCACAGGACCAAGTGTTGAACAGGTACACACAATGTAATCGATACCGTTATTGAGTTGGTTTTCGAGATAAGCGTGTATTGCTTGAGTGGTTTGTGTGTTCTGACCGTGGGTACGAATATCGGTAAGAAAGGTTTCTTGCACATCGTGAGTGATATGGTGCTGTGGAAATTTAGCTTCAGCCAACGGCTTGAAAAGCTCAGTATTGCTGTCGAGAGTGTGAAGAAAAAGGATATTCATAACAGACCTTTTGAGTGTGCTAATACAAAAATCCTCTCCAAGAGGGAGAGGATTTATCAGGGTGTCTCTGCTTAAGAGTTAACTAACTCTACCGCTTCACGAGTTAGGCGTGCAAGCTCTTCCCATTCACCTGCTTCAACTAGCTTTTTATCAACCATCCATGTGCCACCACAGGCAAGAACACGCGGCACGGCTAGGTAGTCTTTGATGTTTTTCGGGTTTACACCACCTGTCGGCATTATGTGTACATCACCGTAAGGAGCAAGCAGTGCTTTTACCATATTAACGCCGCCAGAAGCTTCTGCTGGGAAGAATTTAAGTGTGGTTAACCCCATTTCCAGTGCAGCTTCGATTGTGCTCGGGTTATTAACGCCAGGAACAATATCGATACCGATTTCTTGACACGCTTTCACTGTATTTGGGTTAAAGCCCGGGGACACTATGAAGGTCGCACCTGCATCTTTCGCGGCGATAGCTTGTTCTTTGTTGAGAACCGTACCTGCGCCGATGAGCATGTCTGGCTGTGCTGCGCGAAGAAGGCGAATCGCTTCAACGGCTGCGTCAGAGCGGAAGGTAATTTCTGCTGCTGGAAGGCCGTTTTCAGCCAACACCTTGCCTAGAGGGATGATGTCTTGCGCATTGTCGATAGCGATTACAGGAATAACTTTAAGTGCTTTTAGCTGTTCATTAATTGTAGACATGATAAATCCTTGGTAATTAGTTCTGTTTTTGAGTCACAACGTCGGTGGCGGATTTTGGGATGATTGCGCCACGGTGTTGGATCACAACGCCGGCAAGAGCATTACCGCGTTGACATGATTGTTCTAAAGAGCCCCCTGCTAGGTAGCTAGATAGGAAGCCGCCGTTAAATGAGTCACCTGCTGATGTGGTATCAATGACAGTTTCGACCGGAGTGGTTGGCACCGCGTAGTGACTATTAGTCGTGGTATCACCAACCAGACAGCCTTGTTCGCCAAGCTTGACGACAATCTTGGTAACGCCAAGCTGATGTAAACGACTCAACGTATCGAGAGGTGTTTTATCGCCCCAGATGAGCTGCTCGTCATCAAATGTGACTAGCGCTAGATCTGTTGCCTGATACATCGCTTGGTAGTTCTCTTTTATAGTCTTAAGCCCATCGTTTGGCCATAGGGCGGGACGGTAGTTACTATCAAATGAGACTTCAATCCCTTGACGACGAAGGCTAGCGAGTAGATTAAGCAGCTTGCCGCGATCTTCTTCGGGCAAGATGGCTAAGCTGATGCCGCTGACAAACACAATATCCATTTCGGCTAGCGATTTTTCGATACGGTTAAAATCAGGATGTTGCAGCAGGTAGCGAGCTGGCGATTGGTTACGCCAGTACAAGAAGGTTCGCTCACCTTGATCATCTAACTGGATTAGATATAGGCCAGGTGTACGAACCTTATCACGCAACACGAGGTCGGTATTAATACCTTCCTGCTGCCAGCGAGCAAGCATGCCCTCACTTAGCGGGTCAGTCCCCATCGCAGAGACGTAAGAGACTGTGATAGGCTGTTTTTTGGTATTGAGTTCGCAGCCACGGCTTAGGTAAACCGCGGCATTTAGCGTATCTCCACCAAAGGTTTGGTGCATTGCGCCGAACGGTTTACCGTTCAGCTCAATCATGCACTCTCCAATTATTGCGATATTCTTCATAGTCTGCTCTTACGCAAAGTAGCGCTTAGCGTTGTTGAAGCAGATATCTTCAACCATTGGGCCAAGCAGCGACATATCATTTGGCACTTCACCGTTTTCAGCCCAGCAACCAATCATGTCACACAGGATGCGACGGAAGTACTCGTGGCGGGTGTACGATAGGAAGCTGCGCGAGTCTGTCAGCATACCCACGAATTGGGTTAGTAGACCTAGCTGAGACAGTTGCTCCATTTGGCGTTGCATACCGTCTTTTTGGTCGTTGAACCACCAACCTGAACCAAACTGAATCTTGCCTGCGATACCACCACCTTGGAAGTTACCAATCATGGTTGCCATCATCTCGTTGTCACGAGGGTTTAGGCAGTAAAGAATGGTCTTTGGTAGCTCGTTTGTCTTGTCCATGTCATCAAGAATATGAGCTAGTTCGAATGCAAATGTACGGTCGCTGATTGAATCGAAACCTGCGTCTGCACCAAGTAGTTTGAACATGCGAGTGTTGTTATTACGCTGCGCACCAATGTGTAACTGCATAACCCAACCCAGTTTCGCGTAGCGTTTACCAAGCCATACTTGAACTGCTGTAGAGAATTGCGCACATTCTGTTTCTGAGAGCACCTCACCATTTAGGCGGCGAGTGATTAGGCTATCCAGAGCTTGTTCTGATGGTACTTCTGCGTAGCGAACCACTTCGATACCGTGGTCAGCTGCACGACAGCCATGAGCATCAAAGTGCGCAAGGCGCTTGTCTAGAGCGTGAAGCAGGGAATCAAAGTTAGTAATCTCAATATCCGCTGCTTGACCCAGTAGCGTCATGTAATCAGCAAAGCCATCCAGTTCAATCTTGAACGCTTTGTCTGGACGCCAGCTTGGTAGCACTTCCGCTTCAAAGTTATCATCTGCCGCAATCGCAGCGTGATGTTCTAGAGTATCGATAGGGTCGTCGGTTGTACCCGCCATTACCACATTCATTTGCTTCATAATGCCACGAGCAGAAAACTCTGGAGTTTGAAGAAGTTCATTACACTCATGCCAGATGCTATCAGCCGTTTCTGGGCTAAGCAGTTTGTTAGTGATGCCAAAAGGACGACGTAACTCAAGGTGCGTCCAGTGGAATAGAGGGTTGCCCAGTGTCATTGGAACGGTTTTCGCCCACGCTTGGAACTTCTCGTATTCACTTGCATCGCCAGTAATTAGGCGCTCTTCAATACCCGCAGATCGCATGCCACGCCACTTGTAGTGATCGCCTTCAAGCCAGATTTGGCTCATGTTTTCAAATTTACGGTCTTGTGCAACCTCTGCTGGATTTAGGTGGCAGTGGTAGTCAAAAATCGGCTTGTCTGCTGCATGCTCATGGTAGAGACGGCGAGCCGTCTCATTACTTAGTAGGAAGTCATCACATAGAAAGTTTTTCATGTCTTTTTCCTCTTAAAGTGCTGCAACGGTAGCGCGAGCACCTTTCTCGACTAGAGATTGGTACGCAGAGCTTACTGCATCGATAACTTGTGGGTTTTGACCAATCTCTGGAGCAAATATCGCTTCGATAGCCAGTAGTGCAGGAACAACGGGTACGTTCTGACCGTGCTCATCACATACTGCTTTTAATTGCTCTGCCATTGGGTCACGAACATCAATCTCGTTATCTTGCTCATCAATGGCTGATACGTAACGCATCCAACCTGCAATGCCTGCTGCAAGCCATTTGAAGTCAGAGCCCTGCTCTAGGTGGAAACGTAAGCTGCCGCCCATACGCTGAGGGATCTTCTGGCTGCCATCCATCGCGATTTGCCATGTTTTGTGTTTCAGGTTTGGGTTCGTGAAGCGGTCGATCAGAAGCTTCGCGTAGCCTTCAAGGTCTGTACCTTCTGGCATGCTAAGAGATGGCGCTTGAGCCTTCATCATCATGTCGAATGCTGCTGTGCGGTAGCCTTCGTCAGTCATTGTGTCTGAGATGTGCGCGTAACCACCAAGGTAACCAAGGTAAGCAAGGAAAGAGTGGCTACCGTTTAGCATGCGAAGTTTCATCTCTTCGTACGGCACTACGTCAGCAACAAATTCTGCGCCCGCGATGTTCCAATCAGGGCGACCGGCAACGAAGTTGTCTTCAATTACCCACTGACGGAAGGGTTCACATGCGATTCCACATGGATCTTGAACGCCAAGCAGCTCGGTGATTTCGTTCAGTGTTTCTTCTGTTGCAGCTGGAACAATGCGGTCAACCATAGTACATGGGAACGTCACATTAGCTTCAATCCATGTGCCTAGCTCTGCATCTAACAATTTGGCAAATTCAAGAATCGCCGATTTTGCTACGTGACCGTTCTCTTGAACGTTGTCGCAAGACATCACAGTGAATGGCGTTAGACCACGCTCACGGCGAATCTTAAGCGCTTGAACAATGTAACCCAGAGCGGATTTTGGCTGAGTTGGGTTCTCTAAATCTGCAATAACCAGTGGGTTGTTCTTATCTAACAGGCCCGTTGCTGGGTCTGCGCAGTAGCCTTTTTCTGTGATAGTCATTGAAACGATAGCGACTTGTGGCTCTGCCATCTTTTCGATCACAGCCTCAATGCCGTCAAAGCTTGGGTGTAGAGATTCATTGACTGAACCAATCACCTTTACATCTGTCGACTCAGCACCCTTTTCAGCAACTGTGTATAGGTGGTTTTGCTCGCGCAGTGACTTGATTAGGTCTTCACCGCCGAATAGGTTTACTTCACAAATACCCCAGTCACTCTCTGATTTACGTGCAACTTCATCAGTAAAAAGACCTTGGTGGGCGCGATGGAACGCGCCAAACCCTAGGTGAACGATTCGAGATTTTAGCTTTGAACGATCGTAAGTTGGTTGGCTTACAGATTCGTTAAGTGTTTGATTGCTAATGTTTGTCATGAATCAGTCCCTTATTTCGCTGCTGTTAGAGGGAAAGCAGTACCGTTTTGGTATGTTTCACCGTTGATGATTAGTTGACGAGTTTCACCTTGAGGTAGGTTTAGCGTCAGTGCATCGTAAGCGGGTTTGAACTCACCCGCGCGAGTGATGCTTAGCTCAATCTTGCTGTTGTCACATGTCATTTCGATGTCTAGCGTGATGTACTCGCCAGATTGGTAACCATTCGTTTCGCCATCATCATCGAATAGGCTGCACGTGCTGCTGCCGACACCTTGAATTGGGTAGATGTTCAGCCCACGACGGTTATCTTTTTTCGCATCTGCATTCGCAATACGCTCACTTGTAGGGATGATAGAACCCGCACGAGCAAGAAGTGGAGTTCGCTCAAGTGGAGCATCAAGTGTTACTGTGCTGCCTGCGCTGTACCATTGGCCTGTGTAGTAGTCGTACCAACCGTTTTGGTTGTTTGGTAGGTAAACTTCACGTTCACGCTGGCCTTCTTCAACCACTGATGCAACCAGTAGGTCTTTACCTAGTAGGTAGTCATTATTCTCAACGAATGTGTTTTCATCGTGCTCATGATCTAGGAACGTAGGACGTAGCATTGGCTCGTCGTGAGCGTGCGCTTGGTATAACGAATCGTAGATGTATGGAAGAAGCTGGTAACGAATCTTCATTGCATCGCGGATGATTGGCGTTACTGTTGGGTGCATCCAAGGTTCGTTTACGCTGCCGTCGTCATTCCAAGAGTGGATAGTGAAGCGAGGGTTCATTACACCGTTTTGTACCCAACGTGCAAACAGCTCTGGATCCGGTTTTTCACCAGAGAAACCACCCACATCGTGACCTAGGTTGTATAGGCCAGATAAGCTCATACCAAGACCCATCTTGATGTTGTACTTCAAGCTCGTCCAGTTAGTGCGGTTATCACCACTCCAAGTTTGAACGTAGCGGTTCATGCCTGGGCAGCCAGAGCGAGAGATTAGGTAAGGACGAATCTCTGGCGCGTATTCTACTTGCGCTTCGTACGATGCACGCATCATTAGAAGAGGTTGTAGAGGGCGAATCAGGCTAACTGGGATTTCTTTACCGAAACCAAAACAGCGAGCGCCTTTGTCCCAAATTTCGTATTCGTTGTTGTCGTTCCACGTAGAGTCGATGCCTTTGTCTAGCAGTTGCTCTTTAACGTTGTCTTGCCACCACCTCACTGTGTCTGGGTTAGTGAAGTCTAGGTGTGAGCCGTCTGAATCCCAGAATACTGAGTTTTCTGGTTGATCGTATTCAGAGTCTTTGATGAATAGACCTTTCTCTTTTACTTCTTCAAAGCGTGGGTGGCTGTGCAGTAGACACGGCTTAATGTTTGCCGCCAGTTTCAGGCCGTTGTTGTGGAAGTGGTCTGCCATCGCATTTGGATTTGGCACCTTGTCGTAGTTCCAGTTGAACACGTAGCGTAGGTCACCAATTGATGTGTAACCAGAAGAAAGCTGGAATGAATCACAAGGGATACCGTTGTCTTCACATTGGTCAACAAAGCCTTCAAGCAGCTCTTGAGAGTTTGGCGCGTCGGTGTATTGCATGGTAGAGCCGCTGTAACCAAGGCTCCATTTAGGACCAAATGCTGTACCACCGGTTAGGCGAACAAATTGTTTGGTAACGTTCTTAATGCTGTCACCGTACATGAAGTACAGATCTAGATCGCCATCTTCAGCGCGGTAGCTACGGTATTTGATGTGGTAGTTATCTAGCTCGTTACCTAGGTCGAACCAACAGCTTGCAAGGTTATCGTAGAACACACCAAAAGATGCTGCACTTTCGTCAGTGTTGGTCTTAGTGATGTAAAATGGAACGTGTTTGTATAGAGGATCTGTTGAGCTTGCGTCGTAACCCATTGCATCTAGGTTGCGCATTTCAAAGCGGCGACCTTCACGGTTTAGGTTACCTGTTTTCTCACCAAGACCGTAGTAGTACTCATCGTCGCCACGGTTCATGAAGTGGCTGATGCCTGGCTCTGTTACGCCCAGCTGGTAAGCACCTGTTTTACGGTCTTTAGTCAGTGGTAGCCACTCGCCGTTTACTTTGTGTTCCCATTCCATCCAAAGTGGTTGGTTGAGCGTTAGGCGTAGTGTTTCAGTCTCAACAACCAGTTTCTCTTCGTTGTGCGTTAGCTCGAAGCTAGGAAGAGAGAAACCTTCTGTAGACATACGGTCGCGACCTTCCCAAGGTACATCTTGGCCGTCAGGTGCAATCATCCAAGTGCGGTCTAGGCGCAGTTCGTTTTTGCGCTTGATAAGAACGCGGATTAGATTTGTTTCAAGCACGAATAGATGTAGGGCGTGCTTCTCATCCACATTCAGGATGATTTCGTTGTTGTTTTGTTGATTGAAAGTCCAGTTTCTTAGGCTTTTCATGGTGCATTCCTGTTGAATGAGAGAGCCCATTTCTAAGGGCTTTCTGTTTTGTTTATTTGGGTAACGTTATGTCTGCTAGGCGATTAGTAGCCTAGGAATAGCTGAGGTAGTGTCAGGCTGATTTGTGGGATGAAAGTCACCAGCATCAGCGCCAGTACCAATACTGCGTAGAATGGCAGTAGAGGCTTGATAACTTTGTCGATCTTCACTTTTGCTACAGAACAACCGATGAACAGTGCTGAACCTACAGGCGGTGTACAGATACCGATTGCTAGGTTGAATGTCATCATGATACCGAAGTGTACTGGGTCCATACCTAGGTCCATTGCGATTGGCAGGAAGATAGGTGTGAAAATCAGTAGCGCTGGTGTCATATCCATGAAGATACCAACGATCAGTAAGATAATGTTGATAATCAGTAGAATGATGATTGGGTTTTCAGATACCGCCAGTAGAGCATCACTGATCATGTAAGGGATATCGGCATTTGCCATTGCCCAAGACATACCCATAGATGCACCAATCAACAGAAGAACAATTGAAGTGGTTACCACAGACTCTAGGATGATTGATGGTAGCTGCTTAATAGATACTTCACGGTAGAACACAACCGCCAGTAGCAAGGTGTAAACCACGGCAATTGCCGATGCTTCTGTTGCTGTGAAGATACCACCAATGATACCTCCCATGATGACGACGATTAAGCTCAAGCTTGGCAGTGCATCCCAAGTTTTCTTTAGTACTTCAGAGCCGCTTGGTTTTGGTGAAACAGGGTAGCCACGACGTTTAGCAATCACGCCAGCTACGATCATTAGGCTTAGACCCATCAGTAGGCCAGGGATGTAACCACCAAGGAATAGTGCACCGATTGATGTACCACCGGAGATCAACGAGTAAACGATGAAGGTGTTACTTGGTGGAATCAGAAGACCGGTAGGACACGAGGTGATGTTAACAGCAGCAGAATAAGACTCGTCGTAACCTTCTTTCTTCTGTAGCGGTGCCATTGTGCCGCCCACTGCCGCTGCGGAAGCTACAGCAGAACCAGAGATTGCACCAAACATCATGTTTGCTAGAACGTTTACGTGAGCAAGTGAGCCCGGTAGGCGACCACCTAATACCTTTGCAAATTCAATAAGGCGGAGAGCAATACCACCTTGGTTCATAATGTTACCCGCTAGGATGAAGAACGGGATAGCTAGAAGCGCAAAGCTATCTAATCCTGATGCCATTTTTTGAGAAATAACGGCGATTGCTGCATCAAAAGGCAACGAAAGCATAATGGTTAAAAGCGATGCAATGCCGATCGCAAAAGAGATTGGTACACCTAACCCTAAAAAGAGAAAGAAACTACCAAATAAAACAATAATGACTTGCCATTCCACAATGATATTCCTTCTGTATTATTCAGGGCGAACTGGGTTATTTAAGTTAGAGATGTTATCCAGTATGTCTTTAGCCAAATAAATCATCATAAATAGGCCACTCAATGGAATAGCGCCATAAACTAGCCCCATTTCAATTCCAAGAGCAGGAGAGACTTGGCCAGTTGATAGTGTTTTTAACATCAGTTTTCCACCACCATAAGTAAGGATTACTGACGCGAAAACCATACTAATAGCGTTAATAATTAGCCTTAATTTTTCGTGTTTTGCATGGTCGTGCTCAATTTTCATTGCCAATAGGTCGATTGCCAAGTGACGCTTTTGGCCCAATGTATATGCGGCGCCCATCAGGCCGACCCAAATAAATAAGAACCTCGCTACTTCATCCGTAAATGTACTTGGCACATTCAGGACGTAGCGAGAAAATACCTGCCATACGACACATACAACCAAAACACTACTCAGGGATATGCAAAATAAGGATAGAGCCTTATTCATTATCGCTATGAGCTTATTCATAGAATCTCCTAATTGACCAAATCTAGTAATTTTCTGGGTAATCTCACATCGACCCAGAAGCAAAGTTGGTGTGATTTAATCATAGGATCACAAAAATGCTTGTGATAGAACTCACATTAAAATTGGTCCGGCCAATTCGAACGTTAAAAAGTCGACATTGGTCAATCAATTGGAAGTTATTGGTTGAAAGTGGACCAAATATGAGTGAAATTGAGTTCGAACAAAAAATAAATGTTAGCTTATTACATTTTGGTTAACCGAATATTAAAACCATCCAATTACTGAATACTGAATAAATCTGAATGGAGACACTCAATATGCGTTGGAACAAAAAAGCATTAGCCACTTTCGTTACCTGTACGCTAGCTGCGACGACCACATTTTCGGCTGCTGCTGCCACTACGCTTAAACTGAGCCATAACCAAGACCGTAATCACCCTGTACACAAATCGATGCAATACATGGCAGACAAGGTGAAAGAGTACACGGACGGTGAAGTAAAAATCCGAATCTATCCTAATGGTCAGCTTGGAACTCAGCGCGAATCAATGGAGCTTTTACAAAATGGGGCTCTAGATATCTCGAAGTCAAATGCGAGTGAAATGGAATCATTTGAACCTGCTTATGGCGCATTTAATATCCCTTACATTTTCCGTGACCGTGAGCATTACTACCGTGTAATGGCGGGTGACGTGGGTCAGAAAATTCTTGAAGCTTCACACGACAAAGGTTTCGTTGGTCTAACGTACTATGATGCAGGCTCACGTAGTTTCTACGCTAATAAGGAGATTAAATCTCCAGCAGATCTAAAAGGCATGAAGATCCGTGTACAGCCTAGTCCTACTGCGGTAGAGATGATTAAGCTTATGGGCGGGTCACCAACTCCACTAGCATATGGTGAGCTATATACTGCGCTGCAGCAAGGTGTGGTAGATGGCGCTGAGAATAATCCAACTGCGTTAACAAACTCACGTCATGGCGAAGTATCTAAGGTGTACAGCGCAGACGAACACACAATGATTCCAGATGTACTCGTTATCAGCTCTAAGGTGTGGGACAAGTTGGATGCCGAAGACCAAACTGCACTGAAGAAAGCAGCAAATGAGTCGATGATGTACCACAAAGAGGTGTGGTCTGAAATGACAGAAAAAGCTATCGACAAGGCTCAGAAATCAATGAATGTGAAGTTCGTTTCGGTAGAAAAACAACCATTTGTGGATGCTGTTAAACCTATGCACGATGCGGCTTTAAACAACCCAGCGATCGCAGATTACGTTCGTGGTATTGATGCACTGGTACAATAATTTTAACCTCATAGAGAGCGCACTCGCGCTCTCTTTTTTTGGAGTAAAGCAAAGATGTTAGAGCGCTCTGAACTCGCTGAAAATGCTATTAACTGTCTTCACGACGAACAATACGATGTCCCTTTCAATCTTCAAAACCTTAATCACACGAACATGTTGTTTATGGGAGATCGTAAGACTGAGTCACTCAACGGGTATTGGAACTTTGCAGTAGACCTACTCGATACGGGACTTCGTCAACGCTGGTACGATATGAAGCCAATGCCAGCAGAGCAAAGAATTGAGCCTTGGGACTACGACCCATATGTGGGTGAAACAACTCCTGTGCCCTCATGTTGGCAGATGGAAAAAGAGAAATGGTATTTCTTTGAAGGAAGTGCATGGTATACCAAAGCATGGGACTTCAAGCCTAGCGAAGATGACGAACGCATATTCTTACGTATCGGTGCGGCTCAGTACGACTGTAAAATATTCCTTAATGGTGAGTTTCTTGGTAACCACTATGGAGGATCTACTCCTTTCTTTGCCGAATTCACTGATAAATTAAAAGTTGGTCAAAACTGGATTATGTGTTGTGTCAACAATGCTCGTACGCTTGACCGTGTACCTATGCGTAACACAGATTGGTTCAACTATGGCGGCATATACCGTGATATCGAGATAGTTAGAACCCCGGTTCAGGTTATCCGCGATGCTCATATCTACCTTGTACCAAACAGCCAATACAACACACTCCGAGCCGAGTTTGACGTTGAGGGGGAGCTGGAAGAAGCCACCGCCTTAATCCCAGAACTCGATATAGAGCAATCCATTAAGCTAGACAATGGAAAAGGCGCTTTGGAGTTTTCAGCAACTCCAGAATTGTGGTCTCCAGAGAGTCCTAAGCTATATGATGTGACCTTTCAATACGGTGATGACATAGTTTCAGATCGAGTCGGCTTTAGACAAGTACAAGTTGTAGGGACTGATATCTTTGTCAATGGAGTAAATACTTTCCTGCGTGGTATCAGTGTTCATGAAGATGATAAAACTCTTGGTAAAGTCGTGACTCCAGAAGACCTCAAGCGTCGCTTCCAACATGCTAAAGAGCTCAATTGCAACTACATGCGTTTTGCGCACTATACCCATCATGAAATGGCGACAAAAATGGCCGATGAGATGGGATTTCTTATTTGGGCTGAAATTCCAGTTTACTGGGCAATTGATTTTGAAAACCCAGCGACATATAAGGATGCACAGAACCAATTAATTGAGATGATTAAGCGTGACCGCAACCGAGCAAGTGTCATTATGTGGTCTGTAGGCAACGAAAACGCGGATACCGATGCTCGACTTGAGTTTATGTCTAACCTTGTGCAAACCGCACGAGAGTATGACCCAACACGTTTAGTCTCCGCTGCTTGTTTAGTCAACCATGCAAAAAATAAGATTGAAGACCGCCTTGCTGAACACCTTGATGTTATTGGCATTAATGAATACTACGGTTGGTATGAAGAGGTCTTTGATGAGTTGATAGAAATTGGTGAAAACTCCAATCCGGGCAAACCAGTGGTCATCTCTGAAACAGGTGCAGATGGTTTCATTGGTGAGGGCGCACCGAAAGAAGGTTTCTTTAGTGAATCATACATGACAGAAGTCTATAAAAAACAGATCGAGTACTTAGAGAAGTTGGACTACATTAAAGGAATTTCTCCATGGATTCTTTATGAGTTTAGAGTTGAGCGTCGACAAAATATGTTCCAAAAAGGTTGGAATCGTAAGGGGCTTATTTCAAATGACAAATTCACTAAAAAAGAGTCGTTTAAACTCCTAGGAGAGTTCTACGCCAAACTTATCAATCAAAGTTGAGCGTGGAGTTGATAATTGGTTGACCAATTATACGAGAGTGCTATTATCACCACTAGAAAAAGCAAAAAAGTAGTTACTATGAATATCGCAATCACCGCACCAAAAAGACTTTACCAAGAAATTGGCCTTGCATTACAGGAACGCATCAGCACAAGTGAATTCAAGGTTGGTGACCGCCTCCCACCAGAACGCGACATCGCCGAGGAAATGGAAGTCAGTCGCTCTGTCGTGCGTGAAGCAATTATTATGTTAGAGCTTCAGCAATTGGTCGAAGTTAGAAAAGGGTCTGGTGTTTATGTAGTGAGCGTGCCTGAAGTTGGTCAATCTCAAAAACTAACCAATAATCGTGCTGGCTCTGATATTGGACCATTTGAACTCCTTCAAGCTCGCCAAGTTCTAGAAAGCCAAATTGCAGGTTTTGCTGCGCAACATGTAACTAAGAGTGACATCTCTAAGCTGCGTGATGCTCTTGATACAGAGCGTAAACAGCTAGAAACAGGCCATGGTGATTATGATGGCGATGAAATGTTTCACTTAACCATCGCTGAAGCATCTCAAAACAGTGTACTTAGTGATATTGTGCGAGATCTCTGGGCTCGTCGAGACGAAAGCTCTATGTGGCGTCAACTCCACATACGAATCACTAATATGAACTATCGAACGGCTTGGCTTGAAGATCATGAACAAGTACTACTAGCTCTTCAGAAACGTGATCCTAAGGGAGCCCAAGAAGCGATGTGGCAACATTTAGAAAATGTAAAGCAGACGCTGTTTGAATTGTCTGATGTAGATGATCCTAAATTTGATGGCTTCTTATTTAGATAAATAATTTAAAACTCAAATATAAATAACTCCAGTAGATTAATAGTTTTCTACTGCGGGTTAGTATTGTCCCAATAAAGGTAAGTAATATGGAACAAACATGGCGTTGGTATGGCCCGAATGACCCTGTATCACTAGATGATATAAAACAAGCTGGAGCAACAGGTATTGTAAATGCACTCCACCATATTCCAAATGGTGAGGTTTGGACAATAGAAGAAATACTAAAGCGCAAAGCAATCATTGAAGAAAAAGGCTTTGTTTGGTCGGTTGTAGAAAGTGTACCAGTACACGAAGAAATAAAAACGCGCTCTGGAAACTACGCAGAGTGGATAGAAAACTATAAGCAGTCGCTGATAAATTTAGCTGAATGTGGAATTGATACAGTTTGCTATAACTTTATGCCCGTGCTGGATTGGACTCGTACTGATCTAGAGTATGAATTGGCTGATGGTTCCAAAGCGTTGAGATTTGACCAAATAGAATTTGCCGCATTTGAGCTTTATATTCTAAAACGTCCAGGTGCGAATGCAGAATACACAGAAGAAGAACAGAATGAAGCGCGCCAACGTTTTGAAGCAATGACACAAGCAGAAATAGACAAGCTGACTGCTAACATTATTGCAGGGCTTCCAGGGGCGGAAGAAGGCTATACGCTAGAAGAATTCCAAGCGCGTCTAGATACGTACAAAGGCATTAATAAAGCGAAACTGCGTGAACACATGGTGTTATTCCTAGAAGAGCTCATACCAGTGTGTGAACAGTATGGTCTCAAGCTTGCTGTTCACCCGGACGATCCACCGCGGCCTATCCTTGGCTTGCCACGCATCGTGTCAACGATTGAGGATATTGAAGCGCTTACTACGGCAGTGCCAAGCAAGATGAACGGTATCACCATGTGTACGGGCTCTTACGGCGTTCGTGGCGATAACGACCTTGTGAATATGATTGAAACGTACGGTGATCGTATTTACTTCACTCACCTACGCTCTACACAACGTGAAGAGAACCCGATGAGTTTCCATGAAGCAGCTCACCTAGAAGGTGATGTTGATATGTACAACGTGATCAATGCGCTGCTTAAAGAAGAGAACCGTCGTAAAGACCAAGGTGAAACTCGACTAATCCCAATGCGTCCTGACCACGGCCACCAAATGATCGATGACCTGAAGAAGCAAACCAACCCTGGTTATTCTTGTATCGGTCGCCTAAAAGGTCTTGCTGAGATTCGCGGTGTTGAACTCGCTCTATCAAGAACCTTTTACAATAAATAATATCTAAAATATCTGGCGAGGTGAAAAATTATCTCGCCATTATTTTATCCAAAATAAATTATAAACAAGGCTATTAATAGTAATTAATTAGTCTCTGTATCTCTACGCTTGAATAAAACCTGGAAATAAAATGTCTGATCTGATTTTAAATAATAAAGAGTCTTTCGTAATCGACTCTATCCAAGGCACGCTTTACAGCGCTCAACGTGAAAACCTAACGCTTCTAGACTTTGAAAACGACATCAAAGTGGTTGCTCGTAGCGACTGGAACAAAGATAAAGTGGCGCTTATTTGTGGTGGTGGCTCTGGTCACGAGCCAGCGCACGCAGGTTTTGTTGGTAAAGGCATGCTGACAGCTGCCGTTTGTGGCGATCTATTTGCAGCGCCAAGTGTTGATGCCGTTCTAAACGCAATCCTTCATGTAACGGGCGATGCTGGCTGTTTGGTTATTATCAAAAATTATACGGGTGACCGTCTGAACTTTGGTCTTGCTGTTGAAAAAGCAAAAGAGATGGGTCGTAAGGTTGATCTGATTGTCGTTGGTGATGACATTTCTATCCCTGGTAATCCACAGCCTCGCGGTATCGCAGGTACTTTGTTTGTTCAGAAAGTCGCGGGCTACGTGGCAGAGAACGGCGGTTCTTTAGAAGAAGTGAAACAAGCAGCGGTTGAAGCAAGTGACAAGACGGCATCGATTGGTGTGGCGCTAACAAGCTGTTCTTTACCGGGTGAAAGCAATGATCGTATTGCTCAAGGTAAAGCAGAGCTAGGTCTTGGTATTCACGGCGAAGCGGGTATCGAAACCATCGACCTTCCACAAGCGAAAGAGTTGGTTACCACAATGGTAAGCAAGCTGTTGGAAGCGAAGCCAACCACAGACAATGCTATTTTGCTCAACAACTTAGGTGGCCTATCTCCAATTGAGATGAACATCGTAGCAAAAGAAGTGATGGAATCAGATCTTGGTAAACAAGCGAAATTCATCGTGAGCGGCGCTCTAATGACCGCGATTGATATGAAAGGCTTCTCGATTTCTGCTATCCAGCTAACGGATGAAATCACGAAAGCACTTACCTCTGAAGTTGAAACAGAAGCATGGCCGGGTGCAGTAGCGTGTCGTGAAATCCCTGTGACTAAGTGTGAAAACCACATTGCGAAGAAAGAGTTTGAGCCATCTTACGACGAAGAAACCGCGCTAGTTTTACGCAAAGTTTGTAATGCAATCATCGATATCGAAGGTGAACTAAACCATCTTGATTCGATTGTGGGTGATGGCGATACCGGTTCTACTTTCGCTGCAGGTGCTCGTAAGGTACTTGCTCAACTGGAGGCGAGCGCGCTTCCTCTACAAGATAAAGCGAAACTGCTGACAACGGTTGCAGACTGCCTAACTTCCGTAATGGGTGGCTCTTCTGGCGTTCTACTTTCAATCATGTTCACTGCGGCTGGTCGTGACTACGAACAAAACGGCTCTCTTGCTCAAGCACTTCAAGCCGGTCTTGGTCAGATGATGGCTTACGGTGGCGCGAAACCGGGCGACCGCACTATGATTGATGCGCTTCATCCAGCGCTAGAGGCATGGGCTGCTGAAGGTTTTGTTGCAGCGATTGCAGCAGCTAAAGCAGGGGCAGAATCTACGGTAGAGATGACCAACGCAAACGCAGGTCGTTCTTCATACCTAAACAGCGACAGCCTATCAGGCACTAAAGATCCAGGCGCATTCGCTGTAGAAACTGTATTCAGCCAGTTCTAAGTAATTAGCATCGAATAAGTGGTCTTTCGCTTCTGTTAGCAGCAAAAGGCCGCAACCAAAATAACAATAAATAACGAAACAAAAGAATTATAGGAAAAGAACATGGATAACATCATCATCTCACCAAGCAAGTACATCCAAGGTGAAGGCGCAATCGACAACATCGGCAAATACGTATCTGTTTTTGGTAAGAAACCACTGGCGATTGCTGACGACTTCGTAATGGGTTTGGTTCGTGACCGCGTTGAAACAAGCATCGTTGGTGAAGGTCTAGAAGTAAACTTTGATAAGTTCGCTGGTGAGTGTTCTCGCCCAGAGATCGAACGTCTAATCGAAGTATGTAATGCGGCTCAAAATGATGTCATCATCGGTGTCGGTGGTGGTAAAACGCTAGATACAGCAAAAGCTATCGCGTTCTACACTAAGTTGCCTGTTGTAATTGTTCCAACAATCGCTTCTACGGACGCACCAACTTCAGCACTGGCTGTTATCTACACACCAGAAGGTGAGTTCAGTGAGTACCTACTATTCCCTGCTAACCCGAATATGGTCATCATGGATACAGGTATCATCGCTGCAGCACCTGTCCGTACACTGGTTGCAGGTATGGGTGATGCGCTGTCTACTTACTTTGAAGCGCGCGCGAATGGTCTATCAGGTAAAGCGACAATGGCGGGGGGAGCACCAACTCGTTCAGCGCAAGCACTAGCGAAGCTATGTTATGAGACGCTGATTGCCGATGGTGAAAAAGCAAAATCTGCGGTAGAGAATAAGGTTTCCACGAAAGCAGTAGAGAACATCATCGAAGCAAACACATACCTATCAGGTATCGGCTTTGAAAGCTCTGGTCTAGCTGCAGCACACGCAATCCACAATGGTTTAACTAAGCTTGAAGAGTGTCACCACTTATTACACGGTGAGAAGGTAGCATTTGGTACGCTAACACAGCTTGTGCTTGAGAATGCACCGAAACAAGAGATTGAAGAAGTGCTTAACTTCTGTCGCGCTGTTGGTCTACCAACAAACCTACACGACATGGGCGTGAAAGAGCTAAACCATGACAAGCTAATGGAAGTGGCAGAGGCTTCATGTGCTGAAGGTGAGACGATTCACAACATGCCTTTCCTTGTTACGGCGAAGTCAGTTTATGCAGCTATTCTAACGGCACACACTATGGGTCAATAATACGGTTAGTGTAGATAGCTTAAGAGGTTATTAGTTAGGGCTAATAACCTCTTTTAGTGTTAATTGTGTCAAATATTATTGTGTTACTATATTATCTGTAAAGTTTCAATCTTTATTGTAATGGTTTTGGCTTGTATAAGCTGTAATAGAGATTAGGTTTCAACCTTTATTGTCACCCAATGCCTATTTTCTACTTAAAAGTAAGGTGTTTGAGATGGAAAAGTTTTAAACTATATTGTCCTCCGACAATTAGAGGTGATTCAACAGTCTCTATTGGGCACTATATGATCGTTTTGTCAGTATTAGGCCTCGAAAATGACCTTGGTATGGTCGCCAGTGATCGTGAGCTAATTGGAAAACTAGAATCGATAGCGAAGCTTAAGAATAATTTAAAGACATGAAACATTGCTGTTTTAATTTCAAGCGAGTCTGCCCCATTTTTGCCCAAACTCTTCACAGATGGTATTAAGACTAATGGTTTTCTTGATAAGCTTTGGCAATGATTTTAGGCCCTAACTAGAAGTTGCTAGACTTGGGTAAAGAGCACATCATGGTGGACGAATGAACTACTTTGCACAGGACCCCTTCTAGGTAATGTAAACCTGGAGGGTAAATGAAAAAACTAAAACGACAGTATCGAAGTTATGTCAAAGCGCAAGGGGATTATCTATGGGATGTGTATCCTAGCGTACGCAGTGGAACTCACAAGCATTTTTCAACCAAGCAGGAGAAGAGCTACTATTTCCTCCATAAAGTTGAGTGTGGTGAATATCCCATCAAACTGCGAGCAGCTAGAGGAAGATCACTAGCTAACCCGTGGGATGATTACCCTGCACACGTATATGACGTTGCTAAGTGTTGGAAGCATAATTCGAAAAGACGTCACCAATACTACAAATGAACACCATCAAGCCTCGCCAATGCGAGGCTTATTTGTGTTCCGTCAGTTTGTTCATTAAAGCTTACTAACCCGTTAATTTGCCCACTTTCGAGTTAGACGCTCATTTCGCAGTGTGCGAATCGCAACCTGCGAAATGAACTTATTTCTCCCCTAAAGTGTTTATAAAATATGGATTTACGTGTCGAACACAAAGGAGCTAGCTTAGCTAAAGCACAGACACGACCATAACCACAAAAAGTAGCTCTATTACGCGCTACCAGTGATCAATAGTGGCAGATGTTGAGCTCTTTCAGTTCGGAATGCTTTTTCTAAAAAAAATGATAACTTTTGCAACCGAAATTAACCTTTATAAAACATAGGTTTAATAGGGTTTTCAGTGTCGGATTTTACGGTGAAATTGACAGATATCTCAGTAGGTTTGGAAGCTTTACTAAGCGGCTTTCCGACAGTCAACGTCATTCTCATTTTGCTGTTTTACGTGATAACTCTAGGAAGGTTTTGCCCCAAACTTTGCTTGTGCCGGCTATCTATTTAACTCATATGAGACACAATTGACTTACTTTTGGTACTGTCGGTAATGTGTTTATGGGGACGCATGTATGAAGAAGGTATAATGTTACTGGTTGAGTTACTTACAACAGAACGTATACCTAGACCTTTAGTGAAACTACGCTTTCACATTTTGAACATTGATGGAGATATAGTTTCATTATGAGCTCACGTCGCAGAGCCGTGGTTTTTCCTAGACAGCAACGCATCCTCGAACAACTGGGTGAGAATATCGAGTTGGCGTTAAAGCGACGGCATATATCACAGGAGTTGTTACACCAACGAACGGCGATATCAAAACCGACATTACGAAGGATCATTAGTGTCGTAAGACAATAAAAATTGAAACTAAACAATAAAGTTTGAAACTGAGACATTAAAGTTGAAAACTTTTTAAACCCGGTTAGACTGATTAAAAGTTGACCGGGTTTTTGTTATGGCAAAATCAAAGTATGTTTTAACTGAAAAGCAAATCATCAGGCGGATTAACGAAGGCCGAGGTTCAGGAAAGCTTTCTAATTATAAACCGTGGTTGTATGTGAATGACACGTTAAATATCTGCCAGGAACATCAACTTTGGCACCCTGCGCAAAACGGGGTCAATCAAGTAATGTCGTCAGACTTTTTTGTCAGCTCCTCTTCTAAAGTTCAGCCCCGATTTGTTATCCAAGCTAAATATAAAAATGCCCTTAAAGATCCCAGAACTATCGAAAAGCTTGAAATTGAACGTCGTTATTGGCAGTTAAAAAAGATCCCGTGGTTCCTCGTCACGGAGAAGGAAATAGATAAAATCGTTGTGGATAATATTGAGTGGCTATATGGCGTCAAAGGGTATTTTGATAAATTGATTACCGATGAGCTTTTGCTAACGTTTAAACACATGAAAGCTTATTTCTCTCACACTCCCGACAGGAAAGTGGTTGAAATTGCAAAAGAATATGAGTTGGCCTTTGGACAGAAGTTAGGAGACTCTATGTTCGATCTTCGATTGATGTGCGCTGCTAGGCTTATCACGTTTGATATTCGTTATCCTTTCCATAGCTTGCGAGCAAGAGACCTTGTATTTAGAGGTGTAGCTTTTGATGAGGGGCACAGCTATGTGGCGAGTTAATGAAACCCTATCATTTGATGGCAAGCCCTATCGTATACTTTTTACTGAGACAAGCTACTTCTATTGGATTGCTATTGATGAGAATAAAGGTTTACCTGAAAGAGTCTATTTTGATGAATGCTTTGCTTGGACTGATGAGGGGCGTTTAGAAAAGATCCCTGACCCCTACTCATACCTCCAAGGTGAGTCTTGGGACCAAGCATCTAGTAATTATTTGGAAAGCCAACGCAACTATGAACTTATAAAGCCTATCGTTGAAGGCGAAGGTGCGTTTGACAAGCGAGTTCGAGCGAGCAGGCTTAATCAGGTTATTGCTAAATCGGGTAAAGGCAAACCTACTCTCTATCGACTCTTGAGGCGCTATTGGCAAAGAGGACAGATGAAGAATGCTCTCTTGCCTGATTACAAAAACTCTGGTGCAGGTGGAAAAAGAAGAAACTTCAAGACTAGCAAAGCTGGTAGACCGAGGATATATGGTATTGGTCGCGGAGAGCCAGTGACCGAAAGTGTCAGAAAGCAATTTCGAATCATTTGTGATAAGTATCTGATGAATGATAAGGGCTTTTCAATTCGATATTCGTACATCAAGTTTACTAAGGCTTACAAGCTCAAACATCCTGACGTTGAAGAGCATGAAATTCCGACGCTTCGCCAGTTTCAATACTTTTACAAAACCGAGTATACAAAGGCCACTCAGCTCACGGTACAGACGCCTCAAGGAAATTACAAAAAAGATGTTAGACCACTTCATGGCACTGCTACCGAGCAAGCGTTAGGCCCGGGCAGCCGATACGAAATTGATGCCACCATCGCCGATATTTACCTAGTTGATGACGGTGACCCAGATAAGGTTATCGGTCGACCGACCATTTATATGGTCATTGATGTTTTTAGCCGTATGGTTGCTGGCTTTTATATCGGGTTCGATAACCCTTCTTTTCCCGTTGCAATGAAGGCACTTATATGCAGCTTTGATAGCAAAGTAAATGCCTGCGCAGAATATGGAATCGATATTTCTGAAGAGCAGTGGCCATGTGTAGGTATTCCCGATGTTCTGCTAGCTGATCGCGGTGAATTGATGAGCCATCAAGCAAATTATTTGGTTGATGCTATAGGAGTTCGTCTTGAAAGTGCTCCCCCTCGAAGGGGTGACGCCAAAGGTATCGTAGAGAGGTCATTTGGCACGTTGCAAGCTAAGTTTAAGCCCTATATGCCAGGTGTCGTAACTGGTAACAAGGTTAAGAAGCATGGTGAAAGCGATTATAGGGTTGAAGCTGCTGTGGCGAGATCAGACTTTATTGAAATACTGCTTTATTCAATACTTGCTCACAACTTAAACAAACCGTTAGAAAAGTACGATCGCGATTCTGATATGCCAGAAAACCTTCCATCGATCCCTATTGAGCTTTGGAGGTGGGGACTCCAGCATCGTACTGGCCGTTTGCGAGCCATTGATACAGATATTGCAAAGATACTGCTGTTACCGCGTAAAAAGGTCACCGTATCAGAGTTAGGCATAAAGTTATGGGGATTAACCTACACAGGAAAAGAAATTATCCAGACAGGTTGGATGCACCGTTCTTCGGAAGTTTCGAGACCCCAAAAACTATTTGCAGCTTATGAGCTAGGTTCTGCTAATCACATATATTTGTTTCCTGAAGAAGGAAAAAATACATTTTGGGTTTGCGATCTTTCAAGTCGAAGTAGAGAGTTCCGTGATCTAACTTGGTATCAAGTATGGGAGCGTCAAGCGGCTCAAAAACAAACTTTAGCAGAAGCTAACTATCAATTTGCACCGGTAGAACGGGATTTTGATGACCTTCTTGAAAAGAAACTGAAAAAGGCGAAAAAGAATCGAAAAACCAGCACATTGAGCAACGCGCAAAAGATAAATGAGATTAAAGGCAATAAACGGAATACGCGAGAGCAAGAGAGAAAGGAACTAGCAATACGGCCAGACAGGACTAAAGAAGAAGTTGCGTCGGCGATACCTATAAAGGGAGAGGAGGAAAGCTATCAACTGCCTGACTTCATACCGGAGCTATTTGATGATGAGGATGAAAATTGATGAAGAAAAGCCAAGATCATCGCGTAGTTGCCGTCTATCAAAATGCGACACTCTCAGTTTATCGAGATAACCCGCTGATAGAGGCCCTACCACCGATAAATAGCTTCCTGGACGACTCAAGTGCTCTAAAGAGTTCGTTGAGGTGTACCGCAGAAGATATCCATCGAAATGGCATTGAAAGAGCGCATAGTATCTGTCGTGTTATTGATGATTTTTTCCAGCCCCTCAGTCAGCACATACAGTTGCATGAAAGGCTTTCATTGATGATACGGCGTGGCTATGTTGGAAGAAACCCCGAAACAGGTGACTGGGCAAGACACATACAAAATGGTTACGAGCGTGTTTTATCTGGTGATTTGAAGGCGATAAAGTTCACGGAAGTTAGTTCTACAGCCCAAAGCATGACATTGATCGGATGTAGCGGAAATGGCAAAACAACAGCGATTAAGCAGCTTTTGTCGTTATATCCTCAAGTTATTTACCACCCTGACAGAAATCTTGAGCAAGTTGTTTATCTAAAAATTGACTGCTCCCATGACGGTTCACTTAAAGAGCTGTGTTTGAACTTTTTTCGTGCGATGGATAGAGCACTAGGAACATCAAACTACGAAAGACAATACTCGATGAGAAAAAGGCCCAGTATTGAAACACTTTTAGCTGCAATGGCCCAAGTTGCAAATGCTCACGCAGTAGGTGTTCTTATTATTGATGAAATACAGCACCTTAGCCGCTCTCGCTCTGGTGGTTCTGAGAAAATGCTCAATTTCTTTGTAACACTGGTAAATACCATTGGTCTTCCGGTGATTTTGGTCGGAACACCACGAGCCCGCGAGATATTTGAGGCAGATATGAGATCTGCAAGGCGTGGCTCTGGTCTTGGCGCAATTTTTTGGGATCCAATGGAAGAAGGAAGAGAGTGGAAAGCGCTCACTGATAAGTTATGGACTCTCCAATGGCTACAAAAACGTGATGAGGTATTATCGGAGGAAATTCGTTCTTTGTGGTATGACCTGAGCCAAGGCGTACTGGATATTGTGGTTAAACTATTCGTATTGTGTCAGTTGCGTGCAATCGCGACAAAAATGGAAAGGATCACGCCTAAATTAATGCGACAGGTTTATGAGGATGAATTAAAACCCGTTCATCCAATGCTCGCAGCTTTGCGGTCTAATGATGTCGAAGAAATGATTAAGTTTTCAGATCTTAAACTTAGCGATACAGACAAGAGACTACTAGAACTGCAAAAGCAGGTTGCAGAAACAGTCCAACAAACACCTGAAGAGTTTGCATATCAACAGCTCAAAACCGATGAAGAGCGGCGTGTATATATGGCCTTGAAAGATGAGTTCGACTCAACGCTTTTGGCTCCCGTAATACGACAGCTATTTGACCTAAATCCTGATTTGACATGGATAAGCTTATTGCCGCTGGTGCATGAGCAACTCACTAATCCTGAACAACTACGACCAAAAAAAGAGGCTAAGCCAAGCAAGGGCAAGAGGGCATCATCAATCAAACAAACTCAATGGCATACACTTGATAGTGAGGACTTGAGGTTTGTTCATTCTCAGTCTGATTCTGATAACGAAGTGTACACTGCAATGTCAAAGTCGGGTTTGATTTTAGACATTCAGTCATTGCTAGAAAAGGCGGTTTAATATTGCGCTGTTTCCCTGTCCCATACCCAGATGAATTAATCTATAGTTTGGTAGCTAGAGCTGGAATTCGCAGTGCGATAACAAGCTCTAAACAGCTACTAGATGAAGTGTTTGGTGACAGAAAAGTGATTGCGACAATTGACCTGCCTAGTCATTTGTCATCGATATCAGAGCAGCTAGTTAACACGGGACGATTTGACGTCCAACAGCTTATTTATGAGCATACAATGTTCCCGATTTACGCTCCTTTTGTTGATGAAAGTGTCAGGATAAGAGCGATGAAGCGAATGGAAAATTGTGCTAAGGGCTCTGTTCATCTAATGCTAGGAGCTCCTGCTTCTATTGTAAAAACATCGGACAACTTTCGTGTTTGCCCTGCTTGTGTTGCGGAACAAAAGCAAAAATATGGGGAAAGTTATTGGTCGAGATTTTGGTTCTTACCGTCCTTACCATACTGCCCTGAGCATGGGCTTCTGAGCCAATCGACAACCTCATACCATGATAGTAGGCACATGTACCATACATGTGACCGAATACAATGCCAGCCCTTTTTATGTAACGACCAGAATATAACAGCGCAGCGGTTTGCTTACTTAGCTAGCAAAGCTAAAGAGGTAATGTGTTTACCAGCCCAAGACTCCCCGACTCAGCATCAATGGAGCCTTTTCTACAATCATCTAGCACAGGACTTTGGGTGTGGAAAAGGTCCTAAACAGGTTGCTCACGATAAGATTGCAGACTTAGTTGCAAGCAAGATCGTTACCCCTGAGCTCACCATCAATTCTGATAGAGATACTAACTGGCTTCGCACGTTATTTCGCCGTCATCGTAAAGCTTTTAGCTATCTACAGCACTTAACGGTTTGGTCTGCTTTTATTCCTGAAATGTCGGCTAGTGAAATCATAAAAGAAGTAAAATCAAAAGATAAAGTGACGGTATCGATCCCGAAGGACAATGCTCAGCTTGTGCCAAATTCAAGTGAAGAAAAACGTGAGCTGTGGCGTAACTTAATAGGCAAGGCCCCGATTAAGAGAGCACGCAAACTTCCTGGTGGTGGTGCACTGTATGCTTGGCTGTACCGAAATGATAGAGATTGGTTATTGGCTTTCAATCGAGCCCATCAATCCCAATCTCATGTAAGGCAGAAAAAAGTAGATTGGAGAGCAAGAGACCGCTCACTAACTAAGCAGCTTATTAGGATTGTAGAACGATTAGATACTGTTATTGACGGCCCTCGAAGAAGCAAAAACTTCTTACTCAAGCAGCTAGATGATTACGGATCGGTGAGCAAAAAACTGAACTTATTACCCTTGCTATCTTTTGCTTTGAATCGGTATCAAGAAAGCGTCTTTGAGTTTCAAGCTCGTCGGCTAGTCATGGCTGTAATCGCAAAATCAAAAACAGGAGCAGGAATGAGTCGCTGGCAATTGATGCGTTCAGCAAGCCTCCCCAACGAAAGAATAATGCCAGTTATCATCGACTTACTTGGCTGGGTAACTACAAGATCAGATTACAAATAAGGAAATGATATGGGAGCTAGGTTTTACAAGTGTGACGATGATGTACGTATAGTCCATACAGGTAAAGTATTAGTACGAACAAGTGATTCGTCTTACCGGCCTTCAATTGAAGTTTGGTGCTATCCCCCACAGCAGAAAAATAATTTTCGTGCGACTGCATTTTCTAATGTCCCTGCTTTGTACCGAGGAAAAATAATTAATCCAAGAGGGTTGTCAGAAAGTTACGCTAAACGAGGGCGTCATAAATTTAGAAGTAATGAGTTCCTTCGACACAGTAGCTTGAGTGAGTTCCCCGACTCAGAGTCAGCAGAGTCTTTGAGAAAGAAAGAGTCAGAGCAACATGCATTTGTATTAGACCGAGTATCTGCCCCTAAACTGATTATTCCTCAGCTAGAGTTGGCAAGGGTCCTATTTTATGCCAGCTCTTACTTATCGCGAGCGTCATTAATGTCTTCTCGTTTGCTTACAGACTTCAAGGTCGAAGTTAACACCAAGGAGGATTATGCCAATATCGAAGTGTTGCAAACATCAAACTTTCCTCCTTCGGCATTCAATGATTGTGCAACAAGAGCAATGTTGAGCTGGTTGCTTATTGATAGCAATGCAAAGCGTTCATTTGAATAGATTTTTAGATATTTTAACGTCGAGAAGGACCAAGATGTATCTGCGGGGTATAAGCGTTGGCTATTTCACTTCGACCCTCCTCAAATGTCTGGGTGGTCTTTGTCATATGAAGGCCGGCTTGATGCAAGTGGTCGCTACTTTCTGGTTGAAAAGATCACGGATATTGAAATTAATGCTCTTATGCCGTCCAGGGTCTATTTCCATAACCCTTCTTTTACGCATCCAGATGAAGGCCAAGAGCCAACCACTGGTGGAAAATGCCCTGAACCATACGAGCGCCCAGAAGATCATATTATCGATGATGATCGTGAGGCTTCCGATGCTAACCATGCATTCTTACTAGGTGAAAATACTTGCTCAGTAAGGTTTAAAAATCGTTTTTCAACGTCGAAAGCAACAACGCCAAAAAGGAGTCATCGGCCAGATAGAAGCAAAGATGAAGCTAAGAAAGCAGGTGATAAGGTCAGTACCAATGAGCCTGGCAGTAATGGTGAGATACCTTCGGCAGACATGGGTGGAGGTATGCAAGATTGCACTGATCGATCAGAGGAGTATGCTTCTCGTTTTACGGCCTTTAACATGATGGTGCAAATGCTAGAGGAAAAATATGCCTGCACAATCATTGACTCGTACACTCATGAGCTAGATCAGGTTGGACGTAGTAAATGCCACTTGATTGACTCTGATGCAAAGAGAACGATTCGTTGCGTTGTCGTGGAGCGAAATGGTCATGTGAATTACTTGCTTGAAGTTGATGTAACAGGTCTGAGTAAATGGATCTCTACAAAATGTATTGTCGGAAGACAATATAGTTTGTCGATTCCAATAAAGTCTGATCATTTACAATAAAGATTGATCGATTTTTGGCAGTGTCTAGTCAGACGGGGGAAGGTAAGCTAAAACACTTTTGCCCCATTCGTTGTTAGACTTGCACCATCTCTCAATTTATATCGTGCTGCTTTGACTTACTTTTATTCATCTTTGTACTGTAGTGTTTAACATGTTCATTCAATCACATGAGGTAGTTGTCTATGTTCAACATAAACAGAACTCCTGAAATAAAAGAAGCAAGAGAAAAGTATGATCGCGCGTGTCAGCATCACAAGGAAATGGCAAAGCTTCATCGAGCAGGCGCGGTAAGTTCTGAAGATTTAAAAGAGGCGATAGACGATATGCGGCAGGCAGAAAATGAGCTGGATGCAGTTAAAAGAGCATAGTCACTCCATTTACTCGTTAGCGCATCTCAGATATGAAGCCTCCCAAGCGAGCTAGCTTTTGTAGCTAGCTCAAACCTGTCCCGTTTCGAGCTAGGAATTTCATATAAGTGAAATACTTTTTTTACCTGAAACACTTGTGGACAGAAGTTTGCCAATTTTAAAGTTCTGGACTTATAGAGTCGAAGAACAACATAATCGGAAACCGCAAGTAAGCATCAAAAGAAATGTTGAGTATAAACTAAGCGGGGAGCAAGGCATTTAAACACATAAGGAAGGATTAAGTCGCTGTGGATAACCTGAGTTTTAGCTTACTACTTATATTTTTGTTCTCACTCGTCACTATGGGGCTCTTAAAGGTCCAGAAAAAAATTATGCCCAAGAGGTATTTTCACTACGAACGCCTTATAGACGGGTTGGATGAGGACGTATCATTTTTAGGGGCTTTATTCAGGAGCTCAATTCCAGTTGTTACCGGCCTTTTGGCGGGGTTGACAGCTCTCTATTTTGGCTATGCTGAAAATATTAAGCTTGTTGGTGCATCGGTAGGATTCTTTTCCGCTTTCTGCCTCGTTTGGCCTGATTACTATAACCCAGAGTTGATAAGTCCAAACTATGCTAGGCAAAAAGCAAAGCTATACACACTTTACATCATGGTCGCTGTGATTTTTACGGTTGGTGGTTTCTTTGGTGCTCTCCTTGCCCCTATCTTATTTGATATCGACACTTCAGCAGTAACTAACCATTTGGATGCTAAGGACATTGTGAATAGCCTAGTGGCCGCAATCATTTTTGCAGTTCTCGCTTGGTGCCTCAAACAGCTTATCGCATCTTTTAATCGGGAAGGATAGAACTCTAGGTCAGATGAGTACTCAACCGAATCTATCTAGTGCATTCTTTGTATGCACTAACTACGTCTGACCACATTGGGACAGCAAATCGCGAAGCCGAGATAGGGATATGATCGTTTGCCACGAGTGGTTGCCCATCGTGTCTTCCAATCCAAACAGCACCATAAGTATCCTCATCGATAGCACCGACAAACCACAGGTCTCGGTTCTTCTCACTCGTACCTGTCTTTCCACCAAGAGAATGAGGATCCTTATTTAGTAGGTATCCAGCAGTCCCATCCATTGCTGTTTCCTTCAGCAAGTCCTTCATAGTCTCTATTGTTCTTCGACTTGAGACTCTAGCCCCATTATTAAGGGGGGAAACCTGACGAGAATCATCATTAGAAACCCAGCTCAGGTACCCTCCAGTCATAATTGGAGAAAAGAGTGCAAGTACCTCCCAGATAGTTAGGTGTACAGCCCCAAGCGCAAGCAGCGGGCTATTGGGCAGAGGAATATGCACCCCTGACTTCCTTAGATATGAAATGAACCTTTCGACCTTAAGCTTTTCTAGTATCTGTAAAGCTACTGTATTAATTGAATAGGCAAAAGAATATTTCACGGTCACAGGGCCTCGAAATTTATGGTCTGCATTTCTGGGCTGTAACACCTGTCCATCTGATATGACTTTTATCGGCTTATCATTGAAAGTCTCATCGATAGTTGACTTGAATTGCTCTATATAACATGTGTATAAAGGCACTTTTAGGATCGATCCTACCAATCGTCTTTGCTGAAGAGCCGGTTGCTGTTCCACATCAGGTCCTACATATATTGAATGAATAACCTTACGAGTCTTATTACTGCAAAGAACAACCACCGCAGAAATTAATTCGCCATCTTCACTACTTTCTTGTATCGAATACAGCCTCTTTTTCACTGCTCGTTCTATGGATAGAGCAGCATCTTTTCCATTATCTGTTTGCATTATATTTAATCGGTTATCATTGCGAGCGACATCAATTATTGACGCTCCTTTTATTGATTTAATGGCAACCAATAGAGCTTCATGGTACGGCACAGAACGGTTCTTTATAGATTGCTTACCGTTGTAAAACTCACTGAATTCAAGCAATGAAGTTTTGTCCGCTCTAATAGACCGTAGATGAAATCTATAGCCACACCTAAATATCCGCAAACTTCCTTTAGCTTGCAACAAAAGACAGAGTCGTCGAATGTAATTGAATGGAGTCAGTTCTGAGTTGGTCCATTCTAAGGATGTTTTTATCCCCAACTGAAGAGGACCAACAGTATAATTTCTTGGTAGATGTCCTGTTAACAATGAGAGAGCTGCTAATACCATTGCTACTGTGGCTTCCGCAAGCCTAAACCACCATGGCCTAGCAGTGGACTCTACCTTCATAACCGCGATTGCTAGTGTTCGAGCTTCTGCTGAAAAGCCAAGCTTATTTATATACCTAAATAACGGTTTGGAAGAGGGGTTTTCTGCTATTTTCTCTAAGATCAGAGCCTTGCGAGCCTGAACAATACGATCATTCATACCAGATAGCTTTTCATCTCAATGGTTACTGAATTTATTTGAAGATGGAATTATAGGTCTTTTGGAAAGATTTATATATACAGACCTAGTCGAGAATAGGGAGCAATCAGCGGTCCTGTCAGTCTAAGTAAATCGTGCTCTAATTTGTAGACTGTAACAAGCTAGATTTTACCTAAATTCACCTTATTCGAATCTAACTATTTAGTGCAGTAGCTCTAACGCATTTTTGTCCAAAAGTGTGCTACACACATGCTCGCAATGTTGTGCCCGCAATGTCTTTTGGAGGGCTCATTGGGGCTGTGGTAATTTTACAACGTTGGATTTGGGGTATTGTTTAAATTTGCAGGCTTTCGATGCAATGTTATGCGAACTTATGCTGCAAACTGCTTTCTAACTATTTGAAATCTTGTTCGCGCTATGCTGACTTATGTTGCAAGCATCACTTCTACTGCTTTATCCTTGTTTATCAATTAACCGGCTTTAAATATAGTTCTGAAAGCGATTGATGATGAATAGTGGTGCTCTCTACATGGGCTATCTCACTTAACGCTCTTGCTCTGTAATCGGATGCTTCCGTGATTAAATCCCCGCTCTATTTCGCTCTTCTTCCCGTATGGACGTGAAACAAAGCCATCGCTATCCACTCGTCAACTCACTACTGCTAAATTGAGAGCATCTAAATTACAGCTGATCGTATTGTAAAGATTGGAGTCGTTATAAAAACATAGTAATGATGTTCGCAACATGCGAGGCTTAAATTCTAGTCCCCACCTTTGGACGATTCTTACGTATGGTTGGAGATTGATTACCTCTAATAGTGTTGGCCGCCTTCTCGACAAACGCTGCGTGAGTATCAATGCCAAAGTGTTGGCTTATTTCCTGAAGAGAAGCGGGGATGTAGTCTGTTTTATTGCTGCTCAAAGATTTCTTCTGAATTAGCAACAAGCATTGTACATATCTATTAAAAAGTGGCGATAAAACAGTTGGTGCAGAGAGTATGCGGGTCGTTTTGTACTACAAAGGGCTTTATTGCTTAATTCGGTTGGAAGACATGGCAGCCCAAAGTTGTTCAGTTATTAAGCAAAATACTGCGTTTCAGGCATACCAAGTCTTGTAAGCTTGTTCAGCGCTTTGATCATAGCGTAAGTCTCGCCAACCTGAGCATTGTGATTTCTTAGACTTAATTTCCCACCTAGCAGCTGTTTTACTCGGTACATTGCTGTCTCTGATAATGAGCGCTTGTTGTGATAGCCATACCGTTTTTTCCACTTCTTGTTGGAGCCGTAGAGCTTTTGACAAGCTACTGCTAAATTGCGAGGGTGTCCTTGTTCCCAGAATGCAGCTCCTTCTCGTGGTGGGATAAGCGCAACCGCTCGCTTAATCCGTATCGCATCATGACAATTCCTTGTGTCATAAGCACCATCACCTGATATTTCAATTATTTTACGACGCGTCTGCTTGAGTAAGTTGGGGAGCACTTCCGCATCGGTTACGTTAGATAAACTCAGCTCTGCCGCCACTATCTCGTGAGTGCTTGTATCTACTGCAATATGCAGTTTACGCCAGACTCTGCGCTTCCCATCAGTACCATGCTTCTTGACCTTCCATTCACTCTCACCATAAACCTTGAGGCGAGTGGCATCAATTGCCAGGTGTTGTATTGCTCCTCTGGTTTTGGTTTGAAATGAAACCTCAACTTCCTTAGCTCGGCGGCTTATACAGGTGTAGTGCGGGCAAGTAAGCGGGATGTTAGCCAGCTTAAATACAGAGTCGAGAAAACCTTGTAGCGCTCTCAATGGCATTGAGAAAATGCGTTTCACCATCAGTGCGGTAGTAATGGCTAAGTCGCTGAATCGGCGAGGTCTACCACGTTTGCCTTGTTTGTTTTGTTTCCACTCAGCTATCGTTTCCTCATCAATCCAAAAGGTCAGAGAACCGCGGTTGATTAAGGCTTTGTTGTACTGCTTCCAGTTAGTTGTTTTGTAACGAGGCTTAGGCATGAGGCTACGATGATTGATGGGTGTAGCCAGATCAGATCATAGCTTCTAGATTTAGTTCCATCGACTTAAGCAACAAAGCCACAAAACCTTCAAGTCGAAAATTTAAATTTCTTTATTTGCTGATAAGAACCAATATTAATTTTAATAACCGATTTAATAGGGAGGTGTCCAACTGAAACACTATCATTGTGGTTAAAAATATGTTTAAAAAGAAACAACTTGTCAGTTCAATGTTCGTTATTTTCGTTACTCCTTTTCTATTTGGGTGTGATGACGATTCTTCAACGCCTCCACCGGAGGTAACGCCTCCACCGGAGGTAACGCCTCCACCGGAGGTAACGCCTCCACCGGAGTCAGAGTTGAAACCGTTCAATATTATCGATATGAGCCATGCTAACACCTCAGGAACTGCAGGGGATATTGGCCGTTTAACGGTAGATTGGCAAAGCGCCGCACTAGAGGAAGACATCACTGGAGTGGAATATACCGTCTGTCAAGAAGACCTTACCTTACCCCAACAGTGTTTGCCTTTGGCTGAGGTAACCGATGAAACTTCTGCGACCTTTTCTGTCCCCTCTTTACTGGATGCTCTAGAGAATGATTTCTTTGTATTGGCGACAAAGGGGGAGGAAAAGCAAGCTAGTCCCGCTGAACCTGTCTCTGCTGATGAAATCACGGATATGATTGGTTATCTCAAGGCCTCCAATACAGAGGGGGATGACAGTTTTGGCCATTCAATCAGTTTGAGTGCCGATGGTAATGTCCTGGCGGTGGGAGCTCAGAATGAAGACTCAAGTGCCACCGGCATCAACGGTGACCAGAATAATGACAGTTCAACAGACAGTGGTGCGGTGTACCTTTATCGTCGAGATGGTGACAGGTGGTCCCAGCAGGCTTACCTCAAGGCCTCCAATGCGGGGGCGGGTGACCTTTTCGGCCATTCAATCAGTTTGAGTGCCGATGGTAATACTCTGGCGGTGGGAGCTAAGGATGAAGACTCAAGTGCCACCGGCATCAACGGTGACCAGAATAATGACAGTACAACAGACAGTGGTGCGGTGTACCTGTTCCGATACGCCGGTAGTAACTGGTCCCAGCAGGCTTACCTCAAGGCCTCCAATCCGGGGTTGGGTGACCGTTTTGGCCATTCAATCAGTTTGAGTGCCGATGGTAATACTCTGGCGGTGGGAGCTCTAGCTGAAGGCTCGAGTGCCACCGGCATCAACGGTGACCAGACTAATAACAGTGCAACAAGCAGTGGTGCGGCGTACCTGTTCCGATACGCCGGTAATAACTGGTCCCAGCAGGCTTACGTCAAGGCCTCCAATACGGCGTCGACCGACTATTTCGGCTATTCAATCAGTTTGAGTGCCGATGGTAATACTCTGGCGGTGGGAGCTCATAGAGAAGACTCGAGTGCCACCGGCATCGACGGTAACCAGGCTAGTAACAGTGCATTAAACGCTGGTGCGGTGTACCTGTTCCGATACGCCGGTAATAACTGGTCCCAGCAGGCTTACCTCAAGGCCTCCAATGCGGGGGCGGAAGACTATTTCGGCTATTCAATCAGTTTGAGCGCCGATGGTAATACTCTGGCGGTGGGAGCTATGTATGAAAAATCGAACGCCACCGGCGTCAACGGTAACCAGAGTAATAACAGTGCAGAAGACAGTGGTGCGGTGTACCTGTTCCGATACGCCAGTGATAATTGGTCCCAGCAGGCTTACCTCAAGGCCTCCAATACGGAGATGAGGGACCGTTTTGGCCATTCAATCAATTTGAGTGCCGATGGTAATACTCTGGCGGTGGGAGCTATATATGAAGACTCGGATGCCACCGGCGTCAACGGTAACCAGAATAACGGTGCAACAAGCAGTAGTGCGGTGTACCTGTTCCGATACGCCAGTGATAATTGGTCCCAGAAGGCTTACCTCAAGGCCTCCAATACGGAGAGTAGTGACTTTTTCGGCCATTCAATCAGTTTGAGTGCCGATGGTAGTACTCTGGTGGTGGGAGCTGTAGATGAAGACTCGAATGCCACCCGCATCAACGGTGACCAGACTGATAACAGTGCAGCACGCAGTGGTGCGGCCTATGTCTACAAGCTCTAGTTTTACCGATTAAGGCAACTGCTTTGGTGTCTCTTTTTATCGAATAAAAAGAGACACCAAGGCGTTTTGCTCTCTTTCAGTAACATCAAGTCTTACCTGCAAAGATACAAGCCATTCACTTTTTCTTTACTATGGGTCGTGACCGCCCTTGCTCCATGAATAAGGATTGTTGGAGTTTGGACGTTAGTGCCACGACAGTATCGCTATTTATTCGTTTTTAGTAGAAAAGATCAAGGTTTCATCAAGTAAGACTTTAGGGGGATTATTATGCTGCCAACTAACGACTTTTTACTCGCGATTACAGACATTTGCCATAACTTTATGCCTAATAGAAGGTACGATACTGTTGCTATTGGTGCCGTTGGGCTTTCGCTTTTTAAGGTTAAGCTAGTTTTAGGTATTAATAGTGCAGTGTTTAATGAAGTGCGTCTAACAAAAGATAGAATCGTATCACCAGTGATAAGACATAACGTTCTTATTAAAAAGTTAAACATGGAAGTTTTACAAGAGCCATATCATGCAGAGAATTCGATTGTACTATATGCGAAAGAACAGAATCTCAAGATTTTCGGTTTGGCATCGTCTCGAAAAATTTGCGATGAATGTAGGCTTTTCATGCAAAGGTATATCAATGTGTTTGATACCGACTGTATGTCTGTTGACGCTTGGCAAAAAGGTGGGAAGCTATTAACACAAGCTGAACGGAAAGCTATCACAACGTTGGATTCTCCTACTTTGAATGAAGCTATAGCTGTTCGAGAATCGTAGCAGTAATGGTTAATAATGAGCTCATATGGAATTTCTCATCACTCATATTTGAGCTTGACTGTAGAATACATAAGCTCCTAAGCAGTCAAATTAAAAATAAATGCTTATGTAACACCCTTCGTTTTAAAGTAAACAATTCTGAGAAGCTCCCGATTTACTAATAAATATATTTAAACTTACTATGGTAAACATCTCGAATTAAGTAACCTTCTTGTTAGTTACTAGCGTGGGTACAGCATGCCTATGTAATCTAAGTTCGAGGCAATATGTTTAGTCGCTTTTATCAGAACTACTTCATCAAAATTCATGCTACAAGCAGTATCAAACTCTTCAACTAAATAAACGGTAAGCGTCGAACGACTGAGCACAACCACAAAAGATACACCAAGGGGATGATTATATATCTAATTAACTCAGAAAATCACACTTCGACTGGCAAGGTAGTAACCATAGCTAGGGCCGTAACCATAGCCAATAAGAGCTGAGGAAGGCTGCCAGACATGATATCCTCTTTAAACCAAGGGTGCTGTTATATGAATGAAAAGTATAGTTAGCTGGTGTGGTAGCTCCAAAACAACAATGGATTATCTCATTGACTATTAGAAATGCGCTCTTCATATCAATATGATGGAGGACCAACACAGAATGAGTCTGGACGACAATTCTAGTTTCAACTAATACATTTTGCTTTACAATTTGAATAAATATACAGCGCCGGCCCCAACAGCATCAATATCAGACTGACTACCGTTTATCCCCGTTGCACTAGACATTTCATGAGGAGATGATACCGCTAAAGTATTTCCGTTCGAACCTAGACTAAACGAATAACCAAATTGATGCCCGCTATCCGTGTTAGAGGCTTTAATATAAGCTTTTTGTGACCAATCGTCCTGATCATATTTGAATATATACGTTGCACCAGAATTAATCATGCTATTGTCGTGCTGCTCTCCATTTATACCGGTTGCACTGGAGCTATCAGTGTATGCCCCAATTGCCAAAGTGGTTCCATCTGCACTTATTCTCACTTCTCGTCCAAATCTGTCATCATATTCGGTGTTGGAGCTTTTCATAGATGCTTTTTGTAACCAGCTTCCCTGCTCATATCGAAACAGGTATACCAAACCGCCTATAGAGCCTGCAGCCAAAGTATTGCCATCCTCGCTTAAATGGGTTGACGATCCGAAGCGGAGGTGGTCTTCTGGATTCTTAGTCTTAATATACGCTTGTTGTGACCAATTTTCTTGTTCATAGCGGTACACATAAACGGCTCCGGCATTATTTATTTCATTGTTACTCTGATCTGAATTGATGCCCGCTGAACCCGAGTCTTCATCAATCGCCCCAACGGATAAGGTATCGCCGTTGGCATTTAAAGAAACGGATATACCATAGTTATCATGAGCATCCGTATTAGACGCTTTGACATATGCTTGTTGAAACCAACGTTCTTGGTCGTATCTAAATAGATACACGGCACCGGAAGCGTAAGCACTATTATTTGTCTGATCACCATTAATACCAGTTGCACTAGATTCCTCATATTGAGTTCCCGCAGCCAAGGTGTTGCCATCTGCACTTAAACTTAAAGAGTATCCGAATTCATCACCCTCATCGGTGTTAGATGCTTTGATGTAAGCTTGTTGCGACCAGTTTTCTTTCTCAAATCGAAATACATACACAGCGCCGGATTTTTCCGAACTATTATTTATTTGATCATCATTAATGCCGGTTGCACTAGAGTCTTCATATATAGCCGCTACAGCCAAGGTATTACCATCTGCACTCAAAGCTAAAGAACTACCAAACTGATCTCCCTCATCAGTGTTAGAAGCCTTGATGTAAGCCTGTTGAGCCCATACGTTGCCATTTCGACGAAATAGGTACACAGCACCAGAATTACTAGCACTATTATCGGTTTGATCACCATCAATACCTGTTGCAGAAGACCCTTCGTGAATCGCTCCGACAGCTAAAGTTTTTCCATCCGCGCTTAAACTTACGTAAGTACCGAATTTATCGTTTTCACCAGTGTTGGACGCTTTTATATAACCGATCATATTAGTGACTTCGCTGGCAGGAACGGGCTCTGATGGACTGAGTTTTATTTCTGACTGCTTGGAAGCGATAACAAACAAACTATGCTCTACTAAATCTAGAAAAGATGGTACTGCAAAAGTTACAGAAGTGGCATCTGTGGTTGAAGCTAAGGGAAGGCAGTTATCCGCAAGGTTATGGTCTTCTTTGCAAACTGTATATTCCACATCGATGATATTTTCCTTGGCTGAGCTTTCCCAATCAACTGTCAAAAGGCCAATATTCGCGTTAAGACCAGAAGTGTTGGCACTATACATGTCAATAATATTAAATGCTTGCAATTGTGAGCCAGCAGGTGGAACAACTTCCGAAGGTGGAGCCGAAGATGACGTCGCTGGATAACGTTCGTGGTTGCATCCAAATAAAAGGGAGCCGAAACAAAATATTAATGCGATGTTGGTTGTTCTTCTTTCAAACATGTTTTTGGATTGATTTAGTTGAATTTAGATCATCATCACTTAAATTTTTGAAGATATTAAGTTCACATGAACTTTTAAATTGTAATTTCAAGATATAAACAATCCGGCAAGAGGGGGAGGCCATTGCCTTAACTATGGTTTCTGAACATTGAATTATTGATAGGGCTTGTTATTCGAATAAATATCGAGAGTTAAGTTTATAGCTTGTTTATTTGAACTTATTGTCATTACTGTTAGCGATAACCTATGGCCGTGTTAAACAACCATATAAGTAATAACATGATTACAAATAAACAAAAACGTTCACTAATGAACTTATCCTTGCTACTGAGTAGTGTTGTCCTTTGAGGCTGTGGAGACGATGACTCTAGCGATACGTCTAACCCTGAACCGACACCTCCACTGCCGGGAGTGACACCTCCACCAGGAATGACTCATTTTAATTTGACCAACATCGCAAGCACAATACATCGGGTGAGAGCGGTAAAGTTAAGCAAATGAAAGTTGTTTGGGAAAGTGCTGCTGAATCCAATGAGAAAGGAATTGAATATACGATTTGCTTAGAGGCTCTCGATAATTCTGTAGCAGATATGTGTGAAGAGCCATTAGTTACAGTTACAGGTCAAACCGAAGTTTCATACAGCGTAAGTTCTTTAATCAAAATGCATGAAAGAAACATCTTTATTCGAGCGTATAATGGTATGGGATCTATTGATTCCCCATCTCATTTGATTGATGCAGACGTAATTAACAATATGGTTGGCTTTATTAAACCTAGTTTCTCACCGAGTGATAATGACAAATTTGATTTCGGTCATAGTGTTGATATTAGTGAAGATGGCAAAACTTTAGCTATATCCGCCCCGGGAGATTGGTCATATGCAGTGGGCGTGAATGGCGCCGCGGATAATGATCAGGCTCCGGGCTCTGGGGCCGTCTATATATACAATAAAAACAATGACGATGAATGGTCTCAAAGCGCTTATATAAAAGCTCATAACACTGACCAAGATGACCGATTTGGTATTGCGATTAGTTTGAGTGACGATGGTAAAACCTTAGCAGTTGGAGCGGATGGTGAAGCTTCAGCTGAGAAAGGATTGGCAGGTTCAGGCAACGATAATAGTGCATCAGGCTCAGGTGCAGTATATATTTTTGAACTTGACACCTCTGGGTGGCAGCAAACTCAGTATGTAAAAGCAAGCAACTCTGGTGCTGATGACTACTTTGGTCGTACGTTGGCATTGAGCGGTGATGGCAATAGCCTTCTAGTTGGTGCTATCGCTGAAGACTCTAGTGGACAGGGAACCGGAAGCTTAGGGGATGATAATATTGCAAGCAACTCCGGTGCAGCATATTTATTTAAAAAAACGGATGGCGGTAATTGGGTTCAACAGACATTAATCAAGTCTTCGAATTCAGACGCTGGAGATTGGTTCGCGAGCGACCTAGATATCAGTTACGACGGTACGACGATTGCTGTTGGTGCTCAAAAAGAGGCTTCTCCTCACAAAGGTATCAATGGTGGTGGTGCACAGAACAACACTTTAGAAGCTGGCGCAGTTTATATATTTCAATACTTAAATGGTAGCTGGATAGAGACAGGTTTTATTAAGGGGAATGATAACGCCCACCACTTCGAGAATTTCGGCAAACATTTATCATTGAGCGGTGATGGAAGTAGGTTGGCTATCGCTGATAAGTTAGCTATTCATTTACTTGAGTTTGATGGAGCTAATTGGGATTACAGCCAAGACGTTGATGAAGGTAAAGATTTTCCGTACGGGTACTATATCAAGTCAGGAGTTAGTGCGCTCGAGTATAGTCGTGATGGAAATGAACTCGCTATAGCAAATAAATCTGTAAATAACAAGATTTTTACTGGGATTACCGACGAGTTACATGATACTAATATTACCAAAGCTAATTGTGGTTTGGTAAGTGTATTAAGACATAATGGTACGATTTGGGCGGCGAACGCTTCGCCTGACGGGGGCATCTAGATGGAAATGAGGGATATAAAAGTAACGATATCAATGTGATGTTCAATAAAGATGTTACTTCTTCAACCAACAATCTATATTTTGGCTCTTCGATGAGCATGTCTTCTGATGGTGAGTTGCTTATAGGCTCCGAACTCAAAAACGATCATCAAGGCGTGAACGGTGATCTAGATGTCCTAGTTGGAACAACACCTGGCGGAGTATCGATTTACTGATTTTTCGAGTACATAGACTGAAAAAGAAGCCCAATTGCGAGTGAATCTATTTTCCTTTATACAGGGCTCCTATCGCACCTCTCAACAAACTGCATGACGTGCTAGTAGGATAAACTGGCACTGAAATTGACAACCATACTATTTAAACAACTTATTTTCTTCCTAACCTCATCAATTTTAACAAAAATTTACCTCGTTATATCTATCATGGCAAGAAACGTTCTTGGGCACTTTAATTCGACAGGGTGATCTGTGAATATTGTTAACAAATATAGACTATATATAAGAATAGTGAAAAATATTGGAACACTAGCTTAGTAGTATTTAAGAAGTGGGGACACCATGAATCATCCTTGGGATTTTATTAAAAAAGGTAATGGAATAAAAACAAAAACAGACACATATCGTTCGGTAGTTGTTGTTTCTGAAAAAGATAGGAAGAAATGGAAAATAAGAAAAAAGATAGAGCTTTTTCTTGAACAGCAAGAGTGGGAAAGAGAATGGCGAGAATAGCATTAGAAAATGAGGTTTTAAGGAGATATTTCCGATTACAATTAGCAGCTTACGATTATCATTCAGAAACACCTGATTTAAGTCATATTTTACCAGTAGTGAAAAGGATGATTATCAAAGAAACCCTTATCTATACTCTTGGTAATAAAACCAAAGCTGCAAAATTACTTGGAATAAACAGGCATACTATTGCAAAATATTGCAACTTAGAATAGAAAATCATGTCAACGGATTGAGTATATATTGGTATAACGATCTAAAGCAACGAGTTGTCGTAAAATACCTCTTGTTAATTAAACGTGAATATAAGCAGTATGATAAAACTTAACCAATTCAAATGTTTAAGACAACCTATGTCTCGCCCACAACATCCGATTTTAATTAGAGATAGAGAGCAGTACATAGCTATGAACAAAGGCTACGAAAACTTGTTGAGTAAGCAAGAGCTTATGTTGATTTACCATTTATTTATTAAGGATAAAGCCTAGCACTGGCTGAATTAACTCATTGTCAAACAGCCTCAGGTTCTGGCTTGATCAAATATAATCATATCTTTTACACTTTGATGTAAAAACACCATGCTACTCTAAATTAACTTCATATCTCATTGATATAATTGGCTATTCTATTTTTTTATCTGAACTTATATTTTAAAAGTGGAAGGCGATACATAACTTCCCATGTTGTATTAACAATCCCTTATCCTCCGAAAGTTCTTTAGAACGTAGGCTAAATGAACAATGAAAAGGCCATAGTGAATTATTTTTCGAGGCAATTTAGTAAGGTTGGTAATACTTTTTATAGAGAATGAATTTTTTACCATTTGACGTTAGCGAATCATGAATATTTATAGATTGATATATTAATGACTATAATAAAATTAACATATTAACCAAAGAGCTTTGAGAAAAATATTTCTATGAAGTAGAAAAAGGTGAATGACGATGATATCGGTCATGAATATTATGCCAAATAGAGTCACAATTTTATTTTATTAGTGTGTGCATTAGCTACATTTATTGAGATCTTAATTCAAGTCGATGGCTTTTTTACTTTCCTACAGGTTTTAGTAAGTATATCAATTACGGTATGGAGAGAAGTGACAGTTTTGATTAATAGGAATGTAAAACCTTGATTGAAAAACGAATGAAATCGTAATTATCTCTCCGTTATTATTAACTCAATAATTTGGCTAGGGACAGAAAAATGAAAAATATAAACTATAAATTTACCAATGGATGGAAATCACTCAGTACTATGGCTGTTATATGTAGTTCACTAGTTAACCCTGCTCAAGCTAACATCAATCAGCCGCAAGAGGCAGCTATTGGGATATTCAGTAGACTTCAGAATGATAGCCAAATCAACTACATTAATACTAATTACTGGCTACAAGGGGAGGGTGCTCCGCCATCCTTTTCAGTTATACGAAACAAGGTTTTAGATCAACAAGTCCGATACTTTATAGACTTTAGTACGATTAATGAAGAGGTACAAAAAAAACAGGCTAAGTTATTGTTTAGAAATAAAATAGGGCTAGCTTTTACTAGTGATTTTTTGATCATAAGCAAGCATAAGGGAAGACTGTTATTTACCCCTCTAGATGATGAGAATGATCCTAATGTTAGTTTGCTGGAAGCATCCTCAACGATGCTGACTAGACAAAAGCAAGGCATTAGCAAACTAGCATCAGGTATAGCATCAGAGACACATTCACTACCACACGTTGCATTTTACTTAAATGTGAATAGACCTATTACCAATGATGAATGTACCTTCAAGAAATCGCATCTATGGAATAGAGGCGAAAGCGTTTTCTGTGACAACCCCAATATTTCATTGATTTATCGTGTTAACTTAGAGCGGTCATTGCAATATGGAACGACGGGCTCGGCGACGCCTGATGCAAAAATTGTTCGGATAAGTTTAGATGATGACACCACAGGTGCAGGGGTTCACCTTAATGAGCGTCTCGAATTTAGGCAATCTAAGTCGAGTTCCTTAAAGCTGAGAGGGTACTTTAAAGACTGGTCTACCGATGCTATAGCCCAAGATTATCAATTTTCATTTAATGCTTCGAACAGCAAAGCGCACATCTTAAAAACATTCCCTAGGGAAAATCTAAATGCACAATACGAAGTAAGGGAAGTGTCAGGCTTTGAGATTGGCGTAGCAAGTGGTGTTGAAGTTGGCAAGGACGGGCCGAAAGCTAAGTTAGAAGCAAATGCTAGCTACAATCAGAGCCGCTGGTTAACTTTTAATACTCAAGACTATCGTGTCGAGCGTTATAGCCCAAATGCACAGAATGTTCAGTTCAAGTGGAATCGTGATCAGTTTGCAACAGCAAAGTCATTGCTAGATCGTTCAACTGATGCTCCATGGGTAAAGAAATATCCTGTAGATATTAATCGTATTAACCCTATCGGATATGCCAGCTTTGTGCCTAAGATGGATGTGATCTATAAGGCTGCTCCTAATGCAGTAGGAACAACCGACTTTACCATTGATTCCTCTGTCAATATTCGTCCTATCTATAACGGCGCGTACAGGCGCGGATTACGTCAGTCGTATCGTGGCTTCGAAAATACACCGCGTCGCCGAGTGGGAAAAAAAGTGAGTTTTACCGTTGACTGGGAACATCCAGTATTCACAGGAGGTAGGCCGGTTAACCTTCAACTTGGAAGTTTTAATAACCGCTGTGTTGATATGGATGACAATGGTGTTCTTATGGCGAGGGTTTGTGAGGAGACCAAAAATTCACAATCTTTCATTTTTGATCAGTTAGGGCGCTATGTTAGTGCAAGTGATGTGGGTAAATGTTTAGATGGAGCCTCGCTAAAACGATTACAAGACTGCGATTCAAGTCTAAGTCAGCGTTGGGAGTGGATAGAAGGTACTGATAAACTGAGCAACGTTTTCTCTGATGAGTATCTTGGGCACAACAAGGTAACAGGCGAGTTAGGGCTTTATAGCAGTGACACTGATCAAGTGAGTTTTCGTACTATCACCTCTTACACAAATGTATTTAGTAATGTTGATGAATCGCTAGTATTCGGTTTCACCTCCGGTTCGCCAGCTCATCAAGATGTTGGTCCCGCAGGAACTCTATATATACGCCATAGTAGTGCGATCGATGCAATTGGCACACAAGAAAATGCGATGCAAGGTGGTATTGGTGGAAGCCTTACTCAGATCGATCTTAACCGTGTAGCGCAAATCACTGCCACTTCAGGAAAGTTAGAAAACAGTGGGAGTCATTTGCTGAGTATGGCGTTCACTTTTGATGATGGTTCTATACAAGTGTTGGGCTCAAAAAACTCTGCATTTAATACAGATGATAAAACCTTTGAATTACCAGATGGAGCATCAATCCGACAAGTCAAAATTTGGTCACAGGGTGAGTTCGTCGATGGCATAAAGTTTATTGTAAACTAGTGACTAAGGAGCTCTTTCCACCTTCATGTGCTACTGTAACTCACGTTAATTTTAATAAAATGGCATGGGAATTCACATGCCATTCTAAATGACAACTCACTCTGATTTTATTAAATGGTATGTTTCGTTATAGATGTATACATTGCTGTTTAACTAGTCCAGGAGCGGAGTCGACTGCGTTGGAACCTTTGTCCTTTAATGTGCTTGAACATATAAGCACGTTAAGAACAGCTTTCAACACCCTAGCCTAACGCACCATAGCAGTAGTACATGTTACGGTTTCAGCCATTTAGTGCACTGAACCGTTATTGGCTATCTAGCTTTATAGCACTGGCTAAATTGCATTGTTAATTCATTGATCTTGCCCTTATACAATCTATGTTCGATCAGCATCTCGTTAAGGATTGCGCAAGGTTGCCCGGAAATATTCTTCGGCTCAAACACTTGGCTACTATTGCTGAATTGCTCATAAGTTAGCAGTTCCATAAATCGGTGATTCGATTCTGAGCTTACTTCTTCAGCAACAAGCTCTCTCAAAATGGTGAGACGATCTGGGTGCGTAACTCCTTCTGGTAACAATGGCGACAAATATACAGATATATTGTAGTTGTCAGGGAATACGTATTGGAAGTTGTTCAGAGCGCGCATTGCATGGTAATTGTTGGTGATCACTAACCAATCTGTAACACCATTTAGGACTGCATTTCCAGTGATAGTGAAATATGAAAATTCAGCGTTGCTAACGGTATCTAGAGCTAAGGGTTCTTTATAAAGACGATCTCTGCTTAGCCCCTTTGAAACCAGGTATTCATACATGTAGTCAGCTTCAACAACATCTTCTTTACGTCCCTTGCCTGACAGAATGATGGGTAAAGTTTTGTTGTCCAGTGCCATATTGTAAGCGACATCTAATCGGCTTTCCAAAATGCCTATTTCAGGTGTTGCGCCAAGAACAATAAGCCCTTTGGGAGTGAAGTCTGCAGATTTAGGAAACACCTTGCCGGTATTCTCGAGAATGGTATTGAAAGCTTCATTGATGATCGTGGTTTTATTCTGCTCCAAATTCTGTATAACGCCATCAGTATTTACGGAATTAGAAAATTGCTGCATCACTCTTTGTTCATCGCTAAGACTCCCATATAGCTCGAAAATTTTATCAAATTGGCCTTCAATAATGTCGTTATTAATTCTATCAGCGGAAATTTCAATTGCCTCTAGACTGCTTATACGCGTACTTAAAGTAGTGTCAGGTGGGCTAGTGGCTTGAGCACAAATGGAGAATACAATCAGGGTGACTAGCGGTAGTTTTTTTAACATTTGAGGTCCTTATTTAACTTCAATAATTGTGGATTGCAGAATCTCAAAGGTTTAGGTCCTCGTCACATGAAATACAAATATTTGATTCGGCATGCATATGAAAGGACTGTTCTAGAACATGCAGACGTAATTGCTGGCATGATACTTAGGCTAGCTTAAATCTATAGATGAGCGTCAAATAATTGCGACTCTGAAGCTAAGCAACCGACCTTTGTTTCTTTCTTATTTAGTCTTTTGAAGCGATAACCAAGTTACCTACGGTAACACCTTTCGAGTAGGCAAGTGGTTCAATAGAACGGAATCGGAATGTTTAAGATTTCAAACTATCCACAAAATCTGTGGATAGATTTTATTAGGAGGAGAGCTGTCTTATGGTAATGTTGAAAGCCAACGTTATAGACAAATATTGGTGTTTATCTTCCATTTGCGTTTTTTCTTTTGTGCTTGTGACAACAGGCTTTCCCATCCTTAAAGTATCTATGGCTATGGCTATGGCTATGGCTATGACTAAGTATTGATGTCTCGATTTTGTTGATATTTATTCCAATTACACTGCTGGGATTCATATTGGTTCATATAAACCGTTCGATTCGTAAAAACGCTCTAGCGTTAAGAGCGCGATTTACGCGGTACTTGTTCTTTACGTTAATCGATGACTACGTTTGATTGTCTGGGAGAAAAAAATGCCACTTCAAAACAGTTCCGGATTGAAATTAAAAGTGAAGCCTATTCATGAGGAGCCTTTATTCAAGGAAATGGCTAGCTTGGGAGCTCTATATGTTCATGGAACAAACTCTAATTTCTTAGAAGGCCTAATTAAATATAGAGCCTTTTTATCGATGGAAGATATTGATAGGACCGCGTGGTTCCATCGTGATGGTGGGTTAAAGTCAGGTGAGAGAGGCTATACGATCGAGTGTTTATATAAAAGTCAGCCGATAAGTATGGGAGTTAGCTTACACTATATCCAAAACTACAAAGACTGTCTTAGTTATTCACGGCATAGTATTGAGAACGCTTATCCAATATTAATTGGCTTCGACAAGTATGTTCCTATTTCAGAGAAAATACGCGATCATCCAGTAAGTATAGGGAGTATAGGGTTGGACAGAGTGGTTGTGGTATACGTTCCGTTTGAAAAATTATTTGAAACAAAAAAAAGGCTAGAGCATATGCCAACTCTTAGCTCTAAGGTTAGGCCATTTGTATAGAAGATTTTTAAGGGGGATTATAATCTTCTCATTTATGTAGAAATAAATGAGAGATTTGATAGTCAGAAATAAGTGTTACTTGGCAAGTATAAACTCCAATTTGGGTCACTGAAAAACTCATGTAATGGTATTTCTCTTTCTTTGGTGTAAATCTTCAAGCAACGTGCAACTTGTGGGTGGTGTCGGTATCGATACAGCATTCGTATTTCAGAGGCTGTGACACAGTTTCCTTCGACCCCCTCCTTTTTAGCTATTTTTCTTATGGAAAATTGAAGATGATCCACACAAAAATGAACTGTAGCTCCTCGCTCAAAAATCTGGAACAGTAAACCAGCTTTACTCGTTCTACTCCATAATCTATTTGCTCTTTCGGAATCGTGTAGGTTCAAAAAGTCTGTTTTCATCAATGAAGGGTAGCTGGAGGTGTATCTTTTGAATGCTAACCCTCTGAGCGGGTCATAAAGTTCATTTATAATATTTTCGTCAGATCTCTGCCTTCCCGGTAAGACAGTAGTGCCGAAGACTGCGTTAGTGAGTGTATTTTGAACTAAGATATTCTCCTTACCCTTTATTTTATTAGGGTAAGATTTCCGATTCAACGCCTCAACGCCAAGGGACCTATCTATAGATAAACCGAATACAATATCGCCACTTTTAAAGTTTTTGGTGAGCGCTTTGTACCCCCCTTCATCTATTGATTTAAAACAAAGCATATATACCTTCGAAGTGTAACGATAATAAAATTATTATGGGAACTAATGTACCTTATTGAGAGAAAAGGCTATGTTCATATAATCCAATGGCTAATAAGGTTATTGTGTGATTGAGTAGCTAGCTTGACGCTAAAAACTAGAATAGTACAACCATATGGCACGCTGCTCTTTACTTAATGAACATAGCCTTTATGTTGAGTACAGGCGTAATGGTGTTAGCCTTGTTATCTCCAAGTTCTTGAGGGTATATACTCTTAACTTATAGAGCAAAATTACGATATGCAAATCATTGGTAGCTACTCAACAGTGTCGTACAGTCTATGAGGCTTAAGGTAATACAATCGTGGATGAAGTTTTATCGCCATTTACTTTATCTATAGTTAGGAAATTGACTCATTGCTTGATTTTGATTCGACAGGTGTACAAATGGAGTCCTTTGTACATCGAAATAAGATATTTTGGAATTCAATGAATGCTTCATGTTCAGAATCGTTAGAGGGAAAAATATCAGAACGATCAGAGTTAAGATAGGAAATTCCTGCTAAACACGCAATGCTTAGAGTAACTAAAGTAAAATATGTAGTTAGTTTGGATGGTTTCATAATCAAGTTCTTTGGTTAAGTTTCTTAATGTTCCTTATGCTCGGTCCTAGTGACGATTATAATGATTTCTCGGGTTTTCAATAAAGTGCCTGTGCACATTAATGGAGGGGGAGATAATGGCTTTACTATTGTAAAGCCATAAGATTATATATTAAAACTCGCTCCTCAGTACCATTCCGGCAGCCCTATTAACTGTTCCACACTCAAACTGGTTACCGTTTTGGTTAGCAGATTGATAGGCTGCCAGTTCTGTTCGGGATGGCCGTATGTCTTCTATTGAAACGGCAGTATCGTTATTGAGATGGTATTGCACCAAAAAATAATCGGTTAAATCCCCAATCATAAGTGGAGCATTTTGCCGCTGGTTAAGAATGCTCGATTGTTCTATGCATGAATGGGCCATCCTTGAATGTGAAAATCCCAATACGTGCCCAAATTCATGAGTGATAGTGTAAAGCATTAAGGTGTTGAGTAGCTGGTAATCTTCTTCATAGTCGATAAAGCGATACCGATTAATTTGTTCAAGTGTTTCCAAGCGCTGTCGCATAGGCTCGAATTGCTCTGGGTGAATTTCTATCAAAGCTCTTGAAGCTCTCGGAGTACCGTATCCAAGGGAGGTTCCAATTGCGAGCGCCCCGGCCCCTGGGCCTGCTGCTGGGGCCCGCGAAGAACGAATAACAAGATTTGCTTCCGACATGTTATTCGTTCTTCTTAGGCGTATTACATTGTTCCATCGAGATAACACACCCTGAGTTACGCTGTCGCCTTCCAAAAGGTCTCTTGTAGAAAAAGGATAGCGTCTACCGTTAAATTCTACATCGAAATGCTGTGCGCTTGGTTCAACAAAATAATTTATAGTGTTGCCGGAGTAATGATAACTAGCTCTATATGCTTGCCCTGTGTCTGGATCTTGCATCATGTAAGGGAAGCGATAAGAAGATGGTACGTCGTAGGCTAGACTCACACTAGGAACACCAAACATGAATAGATAGAATAGCATTCTATATAAAAACATTTTTATTTCCTTAGTAAGTTTTAATGTAGCTAACGTCGTCACACCGTGTGCCATGGTTGTCACCGATTAGTACCGTTGTTCCGAAATATTGTGCATTCTGTAGCATGGAAAAGAATAGCTTTCCATCACTGTCATTACCGTTGTGGTGGTTATCAATTTTGTAGTTCTTAGTTTGTCCTTTTTTTAAATCACTCTTGCTGCTTGTTGCTGTTATTGAAAAGTCGATTCGATTTCCATCGTCTCCATCGTTGTAGCCGACAGAAATCCAGTTAATATAGCCCTTAGCGCATTCAGTGGTACCGGCTGTTTGGAGGGAGAAACTAATATACTAAGTGACATTAGGATAACTGTTTTTTTCATTTTTTTTCCTTAACTGACGTTGTTATTTTCGATGATTTTTTGTTATGTTCACTGACCAGTGAACGAAGATATTTTAGGGTTTTTTATATAAAAAATTGATTAAATGAACAAATAATCACATTTTTGTTACAAAATGAAGGGAGGGGGAGTGAAAATAAATGTTAGTGCCCTATACAGCATAAGGCTTCTGTCTAGTGTACAAGGCTTTAAATCTTAAACTTAATTTTACTTGAAAAGAGAATTACACCATCGGTTGTACTACTAATAGCGGGTACGTAGCTTAGCGCAAGGCCAAAGTCATAGATGTAGATGTCTATGTAAGGTGCCACATAAGGTGTGATGATCTCGTATCCAGAAATATGGCCATACCCATACAGCAAGCCACCAGATAGACCTAAGTTAACGTTACCTGATAGTGGGCTATAGTATTGATAACTAATACCGTAACTTCTGCTGTTGTAACTGTTTATAAATGTAAAAATTGAGATGTTATTGTAAGTACCACCTAGTAAATTATGTGTTTCATTGTATTCTTGCTTGCTGCCTAAATGCTTTGACCATGCACCTACTTTTAACTCGAAATATTCATTTTTCTTTGATAATGAAATTTCTGGAAATGTTAAAAAAATTAAAAACATTAGTAGCCTAAGTGGTCTTGGTATGTATGTTCTCAAAGGAGCCCTCCTTGGCTGATGTTGGAATCTCAATTCAATCCATTATTATTTCGATTTCTTTATATTTTGTTCTTATGTAGCCTTTGCTTTCTAGCTCATTTAAAGCTTTAGTAACTTGTGGCCGTGATATTCTTAACCGTTTTGCTATCTCGTCGTGTGTTAGATTTAACTTACTATCTTTGAATGTGGAGATGTACCTACTAACTTTTGTGTGTGCGTCACCGTCATAAATTATCATGGCGTGCTCAAAAGCTCTTTTTAATGTTAAGGCCATTTGTTTGGTAGCTAACAATAGTATGCTATAGTTTTCGTATACATGTTGAATTGGTATTGATGCAATTTTTGTATTTTCTATTGAAATAAAGTCTACTAATGAACGTTTTTCGCCATTAAATGCATTGACCAAGTTTAAAAACTCGCCTTTACTATATTCATTGAATACCAACTCTTTTCCACTTTCTGTAGTAGATCTTACACCTACCCGTCCTTCAAGGATAAGATATACGTTGGATATATCATCTCCTTGTCGGAATATATATGAGTTTTTACTAAAGTTTCTAACGTTTTTTATCACGTCTTTTTTATAAATGGCATCTAGTCTTTCGTCGTTCACTGCAAAATTCCTTTATAATATTTTTATTATTATCATCTTCCCTGTTATGACATTCGGTTCATATGAACTCATTGGCTGATTAACAATGTGGTTGGAGGTGTAGAGTTCGAAGTCAATTTTCTTCAGCCGTTTTTTATTACGAATCAGTTTGAATCAACCATGTTTTTCCATCGCTAAATGAAATGGTTCGTATCAACTTTCTCTTACAGTCCTTGACTAGAGTGCTGTTTTCTCTGAAGTTACACTTTGATATATATTGCAGGTGTAGGTTTTTTCCAATGGACAAATCAGTTTTTAGAAAATCTACAAGGCTTTCTTCTCGGCTTGCAATAAATAAGTTCTTTTCGTTCATTAATCTATGCCAAATAAAAAGTCCCAACATTAAAATGTTGGGACGTTAATAAAATTAAAATCTATATGCTAAACCTAGATAAAGAGCTGATAATTCGATGTCGTTGAGATTTACATATGCTTGCTTATATCCCAAACTTGCAATAACTTGGTCGAACTCATATCCTGTCTCAAACCCGACACTATATCCAACTCCTTTGTCATTAGTGTACGCACCCAAAAAGTTAGTATAATCATAGTAACTGGAGTTGAAGTTGTAATGTCCAAAGCCAAATAATGCAGACAAATATAAGCCGTTACTTTTCAGCCTATATGTTGGTTTAAGATTAAGAGACAGTGAGGAACCGTCCAAACCGTATGCGGAAGGGTTATCACCATCAAGATTTAATTTATCGGTACTTCCGTAGTTAGCGTATTCTAGTTCACCATCGATAGACCATCTTTCAGCTAGCTTGTATGAGTAACCAAGATTAATGGCGTATCCGGGGCCTAGTTCTTGTTCAGCGACTCTATTAGAATCAGTATTTGTAACACCATAGTAGTCTGCACCAATATAGAAGTTTTTCTCATTATCTGCAAAGGTATAAGTAGATAATGAAGACAATATAATTGTAGGAATTAAAAGGCTTTTACTTAACATATTTATTCTCTTTTGATGATTTTTGTTGCTTTAGCTAGTTTAAATAGCTAATAAGTTCTTCTTTGCGGTGTTTCGGAATCACTTCTTTTCTTACACCTCGAATAGCACCCTCTAAACAGAAAAGTATTTCTTTTCTTAAACTATCTCCTTCGATTTCCTTAAGCTTGCTATAAACTTGAACAGCTCCGGTAGATTTGAGATCTTCAACTGTCTTAATTCCAACCCCTTTTAGCTTACGCTCTAAACTTCTCTGGATATTGGGTAATTTATTCAACTTAGACTCATTATCTTCTTGTAATCTAGTCAGTTCATGGCTTCTTTGTCTGAGTTCTAAAGTTATTAAGGAAAGTAGTTTTTTATCACAATCCAAATATTCTTCAGGGACACGAAAATACCGAGTTAAAGTATTGTTGTATTTTTTCTTAGAATATGAATGCCTTAGCCATCCTATTTTCTTGTAGTAAGAGATGTTCGCATTGCTGGAGCGAATGTAAAATCTATCATTGATTATTAGTCCATATATCTCATTATTGATGAAACAACCAAGGCCGCCAAACATTGTTATAAATGTTGTACCTGGCATAATATTCTCGATTAATTTTTTCATTTATTTCTTTAAACTTTGTCTATTGATAGGAGTATTTTTTGTTTTTTTTTGAACTAGATAAAGTTCAGGAGAACAAATATTTACTTTTTTTTATTGATTTTTTTGTTATTAGGGCTGTTGTTGGAGCGGAGGGGGGATTTTAGGGGTATCTTGGCGGAGGTGGATCCCCATCATCCAATTTTGAACGATGAAAATCCGAGCGTGTGCTTTGCTTTTATGCGCAATTACTGGTCGATTTGAATGTCCTTTTTGCTGATTAATCTGATGACCTTACTTCTTCCATCTATCACCCCGTGCTCTTTCAATAATCTTAAGCACTTGGTTACTTGAGGCCTAGATATCTTCAGTTTTCTAGAGATTTCTTCATGCGTAATGTTTATCACACTACCGACGGGAAAGCCGTAAATGAAATTTACAATCAGCTCAAGGCTACTTGAGGTAAGATAGGCGGTACTTCTCTCATGAGCATTTATTAAAAGCTGAGAGACTTGCATAAGCATAGCTTCTAAATATTCTTTGTTTGAAAGTAAGCTTTCTTTAGAAATCAGACATATAACGGAATCTTTTGTTGCTTTGTATGTTATTTCTGAAATTTCTTTATTACACACCCATTGAGCAGGGTTAATAAATTGACCTGGAAGCCTACTATCAAAATATACGATGTTTCCATTTTCTGTCGATGTGCACAGAGAAACTTCTCCTTCGACTAAATAGTACAGTGTATCTATGCATCCTCCCTGGTGAATGAGAGTGGTCCCTTTCTTTATTTTACTGGACTCACCAAACTGAATGATTGATGAAATATCCTTAGGGTGAAAATTCATGTTTACCTCATGAAAGTGTTAAGTTTTATCTGAGGTAAGCCGCCTGGCTAACCTATCTTTACGTATCCTTGTGTTCAATTGAACAAAAAATATACTGAAAGGTTAGTTGTTATTGAGTAAATTGTCACCATTGTTTGTGAAAAATGTTGGTTAGGGTCCTGTAATAGATGTGTTATTTTTGTTCTTAGGAACCAAGAGGCTTTATGTGTAATTCTCAGAGCTTTTCGACGTTGTCTTTACCCATCAAATTCATCTTTATACTTTTTGTATTCTAAAATTTTAATTTTCGCCTCTTTAATTGTTCCTATGAACTTAATTGTTTGATTTTTTTATTATGATGAAACCCTTCAACATTTAACTCTATCGTTTTGTACATCTTTGCGGCACTTTGTGCCGCTTTTTTTTTGTATCTACTCTCTTGGGATAAGATCCTTATCTTTATATTTTTCTATTTTTTATAAAAGTGTTCACGGGAACATATAAATTTTGTTTTTTTAGGATAAATTGCATTCGAATAGCTCCTTGTTATTCAATGTTTTATTTAGTCCGTAAGAGTGACAAATTATGAAGTATATTTTTAAAAGTAAAGATAAAAAATTTAGCATAACCAATTTGGTTTTTTGCCTTGTTTTTTTTAGTTTAGTGGCAGGAATGATTGGATGTAACGACGAATCTTCCTCCAGTTTAAATACGTCCCAAAACAACATTAAGTCAGTAGCCGTAAGTCTTGTGGAGGGGGCACTTGAAGGTAAGAGCGGAATCCAGGTAGCGAAAGGGCTCGAACTCAAATTTAAAGCTATTGCAACCTATAGAAATGGGGAGAAGGAAGATATCACGAGCTCTGCAAGTTGGGTCAGTTCTTCCGATACTATTGCTAACATATCTTCCGGTGTGCTTACCGCGAAAGCGAGTGGTGATGTAAATATACACGCTAGTATGTCCGGTGTATCTTCTAATGTCATCGAAGTTGTAGTAACCGAGGCTTCACTAGAGTTAATTCAAGTTAGGGCTGATTATTCTACAGTACCGGCAGGTTATGAAATTTCCCTTCACGCCAAAGGTATTTTTAGTGATTCAAGTACAGTGGATATGACGTCGCAAGTTGAGTGGTCTTCTTCAGATGAATCTTATTTTACGATTAACGAATCTGGTGTTTTAACCGGTTTAACCGCGGGTGAAGCGTTTGCTCAGGCACAATTTTCTGGTGTGTCTAGCGAGCAATTGCCACTTAGGGTGAGTTCTGCAACTCTGACCGACTTAATCATGTCTCCGGAAGGAGCGATTAAGCTCCCTAATGGTATGTCCACCGTTCTTACTGTTAAAGGCGTATTTTCTGATTCACAGGAAATGGATTTGACTGAGCAGGTTGAGTGGCTTTCATCAAAACCGACCGTTTTGACTGTCGATAAAGGGCAAGTAGAAACAATTGGTACGGGCACATCTTTTGTTACTGCAGCATCTGGTCTTGTTAGCGCTGGCAAAACTTTTAATGTTGTAAATGGAAAGATCGACGCGATTCGAATTGAAGATTTGACCGAATCGATCCCAGCGGGTAGCTCGGCAGCCCTAACTGTAATCGCTACTGTTGAAGGTGAAGACTTGGATGTTACAGCACAGACAGATTTCACTGCGGTAAACTCATCTATTGTCAGTATTGTTGACAACGTAGTTAACGGTATTACTGAAGGCAAAACGATCATTATAGCTTCTTTTCAAGGGCATATGGCTCAAGTAGAAGTTCAGGTGACTGAAGCAACATTAGAAGATATTAGTGTTCATTACGAAGAAGCTGTTTTCGATACGGGCCTCAAACACAATATCTACGTACAAGGTTTATACAGCGATAATGTTTGGCGAGATATATCAGACAAAGTAAGCTTCTTTGATGATAACAACTCTCTTGAACTTACGCGGGATGGCAATGGTTTTGGAGTTAAAACTCAGGCGGTTAACACTAAAGGGCCAACAACGGCGACTTTTGGGTTAGATGATAAAACTGAAGAAATCATGTTCGAAGTAAGGTCTTCTGGAGGTTCTACTGCTACGCAAGCTAGTGTGAGGCTTCTTATTTCTCCTACTAAAGTGCTTGTGTTCCCAAATGGGGTGTCTGAATATTCAGATTCTTATCAGGCCGAGTTTGCTGATGTAAAGCTCAATACTATGTGTGCGTGGAGCATTAATAATTCAGTTACGAACATCACTTATCCAAGCACGAGTTTTATGAATGATATAAGCAATCGTTCAGATAAGCCTTACACGTCCTCTGTTGTTGCTTCGGATTTATATTCGGCACTTGAAAGTGCAGTCGGCACTGTCGATATTTCATCTTCAGATGAGCAATCAATTGAAGACTACCTAGATACCTTAGGTTCGCACAGTACGAGTCTGAACTATTTGCCATTCGACTGGGAGGATAACAATATTGATCAAAGTAACGTTGTTCTTACATTCGATGGACAAAATAATGACCTTTTTTTGGAGCAAGAGTGGTCTGTTTTTGTACCATGGAATGTACACAAGCTGTCGAGTTCTGGTTTCCGTATATATAACGACAAGATGGGTTATAAACTCACAGCTCAGTATTACGACGCGGCTCCAAATGATCTAATTACGATTTTAGATATTGAAGATGACGCTTGGTCCTCTGACTCTAGTTGCGACAACGCTGCCGATGAAACTGACTGGGTATACTTTGAAATCGAGTCTACTCAACCAGAATGGTAATTCTTGATTTTGTTTTTTTGAACGGAAAGAGACGATTAACCAAGGCATAATCTTTTTCGTTATTGTAATGTAAACACAATGACCTAGTATAACGATACCTATTTGGGCGGCCTCGAGCCGCCCCTTTTTATATGAGCGTATTCCTCGTTAACGAGCCAGTAGACTTGTTGCGTCATGCTATTTATTAAGAAAGGTATTGTGAAACTATTGAATGCATGAAAACATTCAAGTTCAACAGTCATGTTCATGTCATATACGTAGTCTGTGTCTATTATCAGCCTCTAAGTCCTTTGCCTAATATCATGTCGGTAATACCATTGCTCACTTGTAAGCCTTGTCTAGGCAGTTCCTCGGAGAGACTCATTTTCCGTTGTAACTGAAAGAGATATTATGTATGGGTATGAATTTAGGTAAGTATGGTTAAGTCACGGAATAGGTGATTGAATTATACTTGGATTAGGTATACGCCAACCTTAATTGAAAAAACGACTCAATATATTTCCTAACGGGGGCAATATATTTTGTCTCTTAACTTCTACATTCATTTCGTATCCTAACTTAGGAATAGTCTTGATTCCTTGATCTATCGAAAGTTTGCTACGTAAGTTTTTTATGGTCTGATTTATCGACTCATTACTTACATATCGCCCTTGCCAAATCACTTCTTTTATAGCTTCCCTCGATACTGGTGACGGGTATCTATCACATAACAGTGTAAGGAGCTTACTTTCCTTCGACCTAAAAGTTACTTCTCGACCTGTACGAAAAAAGGACAATTTTTGGTTCTCGCTAATGAAAATAGCTTCATTGTTTATTTTAAATTTGGGCATATAACTGTGATGGGAAGGTTTTATTGCTACATAGGTTACTTGTTCAAATAGCCCAACTGTAAGTTCCTGTGAACATTTGCCTTTGGGCGAAGTTTGATTTTTGTTGGAAATATATCTCCCTTTCCTGCTGTCTTTTTTGGATGCTATGTCGAGTTTTGCTTTTTTATCACTTTATTACCTTACTGTTTTGTTTGTTTTTTGTTCGATTATTTATTTATTTTTTTGTCGACTAGTTATGTTTTGGTTTCTTTTATTAAAAAGATCTAACCGTTTTGAATTAAGTAATATGGATATGAAATTGAACAAAATGTATTTGTCTGTGGTTGGCGCTTTGATGATCACGGCTCCTGCTCACGCCAGCCCACCTATGTGGGTTGAAAAAGCATATAACCTAGATGCAGAGGTTTGTCATATTGGAACCCATTTCAGGGCAAAGTGGTGGGCCGGCCCAAATGATGTCCCCGACCCTGAAGGCCCAACAACCCATTCTGATCCTGAATGGTCAAAGTCTGCTTGGTTAAAAATTCACGGCTCCTCGGCGTGTTCTAGTACAGTTACTAACTCACCCCCTTCAATTGTTCTTGGCCCTGACCGCCAGGTTAAATCGCCAGATTTGAACGTCATTCTGGATGGTTCTGGAACATATGACATGGAGCAGGACAGCTTAAGTTATGCGTGGGAACAGATCAGCGGCCCAATCGTTGTTATGGTAAATGCTAATAAAGCTGTGGCTCACTTTATCATGCCTGAGCTAACTGAACGTGTAGATTATGAATTTAGGCTAACGGTGAGCGATGGCGAGAACGAAAGTTCTGACACTTTAAGAGTAACAGGTCTTGTTAGCAGTGAGCTGACGGTTATTTCTGAAATTACAGGCTCAACACCTGAGGATTCACAGGCCATTTTGGCAACGATTACCGCGGATAGTAAGGAGTACTATGTAACATCAACTTATAGCGAACCTCCTAAAGACTACAACTGGCAGCACGTCTTAGCACAAAACATTAATGATGCAAATGTCCCAGGAATACTGGCTGGTGAGCTTAAAATGGACGGCACGATAGAAATTGTAAAGGGAAGTAGCTATAGAAACAAAATTTGGGGACCGGCAGGGGCGGTCGCCGAGCTTGAGTTAGTGCCGGATTTTGAACTCATCACCGATATTAGCGGGACGGTTCCTTCGTCGTCACAAGCAGTTTTGACTACGATTACCGATGTTGAAGGAAATGTGCATAGAGTTACTTCGACTTATGATTATGTACCTAAAGACTATAACTGGCAGCATGTAGTCGCAAATGACATAAACAGCGCGAATATTTTAGGTGTTATTGCTGGAGAACTTTCTGGCAGTGGAGCTATTAGTGTAGTCAAAGGAAGCAGTTATAGAAACAAAGTCTGGGGCTCTAAAGGTACAACTATCAATTTTGAGTTGATACCTAGAGATGTTGAGCCGAATAACGATGCTCCTGATGTGACTATTATATTTCCTTCTGATAATGCAAAAGCTATAGCAGGGGATAGAATTACGCTTAAAGCCTTGGCTAGTGACAAAGAAGGCGAAATTTCAAGTGTAGAGTTTTTTTCTAATGAAGAAAGTATTGCCGTTGTAACAGAGCCACCGTTTCATGCCTCTTACCTTGTTAATTCAGGAACACATTCGCTTACTGCACTTGCAACCGATAGCGAAGGTTTAACTACGCTTTCTGATGCAATTTCTATAGAGGTATCAAACCTTGAGAGTGGTGACGGTGGTGCTAGCGATTGCGATTATCCCCAATATGTTAATGAACATGGGTACATCACAGGTGACATGGTTGTTAATAATGGAGAGATATACCAATGTAAGCAAGTGGGGTGGTGCGGCCAAGCTCCTTATGAGCCGGGTGTACCATATCATGGTGAGGACTACTGGCAAGACGCATGGAGCTACAAAGGCAAATGTGAGGTGCCTGAGAATCAGCCGCCGAGTGTTGAAGTTAACTTGACAGAAGTTATTGATAGCCAAGAGTTTGAACTTTCAGCGTTAGTCTCCGATGTAGATGGTACTGTCGAAAGATTAGACTATTATGTTGATGGAATACTATATGGCTCTACGGTAGGTCAGCCGTTTACACTATCACACACTGGCTTACCTAAAGGCTTTTATAGGGTTTTTGCGGTGGCTACAGATGATACAGGTGCACAAGCTCGCTCTGAAGATGTCACTTTAGTGGTGAAAGAAGCCTTTAAAGGTAATCGTCTAACTATTGAGTTCCCTAGCTTCGAACACAAGGATCTATTGAATCCACCTGCTGAGCTAGAGAACCAGACTCTAACAGGGACGCTATACTGCCCGACAGATGGTACATCGATTGAGTTTAGCGGTACTTGGGAAGACGTTATCCATATCGATGAACTGAATGAGTGCCAATATCAGCTAAACATCGACGGATTTGCCGGTTATGTTGCGCGCTTTTCACCATGGGTTGTCGACTTTACAGAAGTTGAAGAGCCTCAAATCAAAGTGGATGCACTATTTAGAGCACCTATCGATACAGACTCATTGCTACCATTAGGTGGAGTGAAAGTTGAAACGTTCCTCGAAGGGATTTATCAGCCGCGTGCTATGGCACAGGGTGAGAACATCATCTTTGTGGGATCTTCTGCAATCAAGCTCGACTCCGATCCATTAGGTGGCACTATTTATGCCGTTGAGCTCGACCCGCAAACAAAAGCACCGATAGGGACGTATATTGTTGCCGAAGGTGAAGAGCCTCATGGCGTCGCTTATCGTGATGGTACACTCTACTTTAGTACAGTAGGCGCGTTGTATAAGATCGAAAACATCAACGATAACTTTAAGTCTCGTCCTAAAGCAGAGAAGATCTTCACTTACCCAGCGGATGGCGCTAAAACACCCATTCCAATGGAGCAGTGGTGGACGCGATTCCAACACCAGAAGCACCCTCTGAAATTTAATCCTATTGACCCAACTGATAAGAAACTTTACACCGCAGTTGGCTTGCCATGTAACATCTGTACTACCCCTGAGGAAGAGATGTACGGAACCATTTTCTCTATCGATTTGGAAACTGGTGAATATGAAATTCTAGCCAATGGTATCCGTAACGCAGTTGGCTTTGACTGGCATCCTCAAACGGGTGAAATTTGGTTTAGCGATAACAACCGTCAGCAATTTGCAAACCCTGATGAGATTAACCGCTTGGCTAATCCTGGTAATGAGAATTTCGGCGCTCCAATTTTCTTTGGTAAGGGCACTCGCGGTCTGACAGACGAAGAAATGGCAAATTGGGAAGATATGTTGCTGGGTGCGAACGGCGGGACACCGATCATTCCACCTAAAGCGATCTTACCGACTATTGATTATGATGTTGTTAAACCGACAGACTTCACTGGTGCTGCTTTTGATGTCATGACAAACAGTGCGCCTTTGGGAGTTAAGTTTTGGAATGCATATTCTCAGTCAGAGAATGTTCAGCACTTAATTTATGCCACCCACGGTAACAGTCGCCCTGAACACCCAGGTTTAGAGCTGCGTATGGTGACGATTGAGAACGGGACTGAAGTGATTCATGAGCGCCCTCTGGTCACTGGCTGGATGCGTGATTTGAGTTCAGTAGAGTCTTACACATGTCTAACTGACGCGTGTGTTGGCCGACCAGTTGAGTTCCTTGAACTTGCCGACGGGTCTATGTTGGTATCGGATGACAAGGCAAATGTCCTTTATCGAGTGTCTTATGATCCAATGGGTGCAAATGTAAAGCAGGTCAGCTTTACTACGACCTCGTCTCCTGATGAAAGCATCAGTGATGAACTTGTTGTTGGTGTACTCACTCACCCGAATGGTCATGAAAGTCGTTTCCATGTAGCGTGGGATGCGCCAACAATGCACATTGACGGGTTAGAAAATGGTACGTATCAAGTCCGTTTGCATGATGTTGGAGATTATATTCCTGCGCAACGTAATCATGAAATCACCATCTCGGACAGTAATCCGAGTTCGGTCATTGAACTTGAGTATGTTGAGAAGCCTCAAGATCTTGAAGGTTTGGTGAAATTTACAGCGCCTCAAAAACCATCAGGTATTTCTGAGCAGTCCTTAACATTGACTATTGTCGACCAAACGACCAGCGACTCCATTCAAGTTGACATGGATTGGGGGGAAGCGTTTGAACAAAGCTTTGGTTATGGATCTTACGAAATCCGTTACCCTCATATGAAAAACTACTATCCGCAGCCTGCTAAACAAGTCGTAGAGATCAATGAGTCTAACCTCGAGCATAACCTGTATGTGAACTACGTAGGGTTCGGTAGCGGTGAAGACCTGATCAGTCAGAACTGTGTGTCTTGTCACTCAACGGAATTCTTTGATGATGCCAATAAGGCAAATACATGGAATAACGCGGGCTACGAAGCGCTGTTAAACAAAATCATGTCGATGCCTATCGCTGGTCATTGTGATAGAACCTGTGCAGAGCAAATCGCAGACTACCTGTTTGATGATCTATGGTACGAGTACTTGAACTCAACAGAGTCTTACGGCGATCGCCAAGTAAGACTACTGACGAGCTATGAGTATGCCAATAGCATCAAAGATTTGTTTGGTATCACTATTAACAAAGAAAAACTTCCAAAAGATAAGTACGAGCGTGAGTTTAAGTACGCGGGGCAATCTAACCAAGGCGTCATTCTTACAGAGGATATGAGACAGTTCCACGCGATGGCCGTTGAAGTTTCTGAGCGTATTGACCTTACTACGATTGGTTACACAAACAGTGTTAGCACACCACAGTTTGTTCAAGATCTCGGCCTCAAAGTTTATCGCCGTCCGTTAACCTCTGATGAGCATACACGCTTTATGAGTTTCCTAAATCAGTACGGTCCACGTGACTTAGTGGCGTCTATGCTGCTTTCACCAAACTACCTGTATCGTTCAGAGTTGGGTACGTTAACTGATGAAGCGGGTGTTTATGAGCTTGATCAATACGAAGTTGCGACAGCACTGTCGTACAGTTTCTTGGGTACGACACCGAGTACTTTACTCCTTGGAAAAGCAGCAGGAGGTGAGCTCGCGACGAATGAACAGATTGCTAGCGAAGTGGCCAGCATGCTGCAAAGTCCACAAGGTATTGCGCGCTTTACCGACTTCATTGGCTATTACGTTCATACGCAAGTTCAACAGTTGCCAGAAAAGCCAGGTTTAACGACTGATGTAGTTAATGCAATGGTTCAAGAACAGGCCGAGTTTATCCGTTACTTCTTAACGGAAGGTGAGGGCACGGTTGAAGAGCTATTCAACCCTAACTTTACCTTCGTCAATGGAACGCTGGCTCAGCACTATGGCATTGAAGGTGTGACTGGTGAAGAGTTCCAGAAAGTTGTCGTGGGCAACGGCCAACGTGGTGGCCTACTTCACCATGGTTTAACTCAGGTTGTTAACTCAGACTATGCAGCAACTTCTATGGTGAAGCGCGGGTTGATGATTCGCCAGAACTTAATGTGTCGAACAATAGGTGTTCCTGTCGACGTTGATCCGGACGATATCGAGCTACCAGATTCTCCGATCACGACTCGGGAGCGCTGGGACATTATCAATGGACAAGATGCGTCAGCAGGTCAATGTTGGCAGTGTCACGAGTTCATGAATGACACGGGAGCTTCAATGGAGAACTACAGCCAAACGGGTAAATGGAGAATCGAAGAAGCGGCTTACAACGATCCAAGCGTGATGTTAGCGATCGATGCTTCAGGCCCACTGGTGGATAACTCTGGTGCAAGTGTGTTGCTCGACTTCAATAATAGCCGAGACATCTCCGCACACTTCCCAACCAACGCAACAGTTCTACAGTGTTTGGCAGACAGTTATTTCCGTTACGCGATGGGTCAAGAAGCCGGTGCGAATTCTACGGCTGGTGTACAAGACATGACAAAACAATTAGAGAAGAGCGGTTCTATCAGCGAAATGTTGGAAACCCTGGCGACATCTCAAATGTTCAAATTCAAAAAGGAGGACTACTAATGTCTTTTCTAAAAAGTCGTAGACGTTTTCTTCAGGCCGCAGCGGGTGCCAGTGTCCTAGCGCCTATGTCTCTACCGGGACTGACTCGAATGGCTCATGCGGGGACAACAGGACAAGCCAAAACCAAGGTTGTATTTTTTGTTGTGCCAGATGGGTTTGCGACCGACAGCTTTACTGGTGGTCACAACCAAGGCCTTTGGTTTCCAGAGGTAAAAGACGGAAATAGTACAGATAGCACTAATTTCACTCTAAACGAGGTAAGCCAAGAGTTAGCAGCATACAAAGATAAGTCTTTGTATCTGCAAGGAATCATTCTTGGTGGTGGTAATGCCGGTCATGGCGGTTGGGCAGAGGTCTTGCGTGACAGAAATAAAAGCCAAAGCTCGATCGATGTCCTATTAGGACAAGTGATGCCTGGCACAGATCCGTCACAACGTTCGATATTTGCGGGGCCGCACGCGACAGATAGCGTGAATTGGTATGTGTCGTGGGATGGTCAAAACAAGCGTACCCCGCAAGGCAATCCAAAGTTAATGTTTGAGAACATATTTGGTACCAACTATAGCGGTGCTCAAGCTGCACCAGCCTCAAGTAATAACGGTACTCATTTGTTTGACCCGATTAATCAAGATATTCAAACCTTGCGTTCCAAGCTTTCAGGGCGTGAGAGACAGAAACTGGATACTCACCTTGATTCGATGGAACAAGTGGTCGATGACATACATTCATCAATACCAATTACTGCAGAATGTGAACCTGTTACACCGGCAGACAATCCAATTATGTCTCCAGATTTCCGAAACCAAGTACAGGCTAGCCATCATCAAGTGGTTGCGACCTCTCTGAGTTGTGGTATTTCACGGGTCGCGACAGTCCAAGTTGGTCGCTCTGCGGATCAGATCGTGATTAAAGAGGCAAGTCTGTACGCCAACCCTCATGATTTAGCTCACCGTTATAAGAGCGAACAAGAGTGGAAAGCGTGTCGCAAGTGGTACGCCCGTCAAGCCAAACTGTTTTTGGATGAGTTGGCTCGTCATGCTGATCCTGATGTGCCTTCAGATTCTCTGCTTGATCATACGTTAGTTGTTATTACGTCTGAGATGTCTGATGGCGCACCTGAGCATCAATACAATCAACCTATGCTATTGGTTGGCGGTGCTTCTGGGTTGCTAAATTCAGGTAATGGATCGGGTCGTTACTTCAACATTGAGCAATATGGTGACCGTAATCACTGGAAGGCAGGAAAGCAAGTCGACCAACAGCGTATTTGGGCAACCATTGCTCAGGCAATGGGGACCTCAGTGCCGTATGGAGGTGATACGAGCGTGGTGCCAAATATCTTCACTAATATAACGTAACTTACTAATAAAAAGGGGAGCTGAAGTGCGTCTTCAGCTCCCATAAATAAATGCAATATGCTTATTATTAATATTCGAATGTATAGAGGAGATCGTTAATGGATTATTTCCGTAGTTTATCGATGACGCTGCTATTCACCTTGGGTGTCACTGGATGCGACACACACAACTCAAACGCAGATGAACTCAGTTTGTCTGAAACTCAAAAGTCACCAACCGAATCCGTTTTAAAGGCGGAGAGTCAACAGTTGACGATCAAAGGCAGTATTAAACCTGCACACCGAAATGTCGATTTTGTCGAAGTGCCTGCCGTCGTAAAGCTAAAAGACATGGCTGGAAATATTATCGCAGAGACTGAAACGAAAGCGACGTATGACACTGGCTTTATTGCCAAATATAAGATGGATTACAACTCAATCGATCTTGAAGAAGATGCTCGCTATTACGTTCATGTCGAAGGTAAGAGAGGCAATAGTATTATTTGGGAAAATAATATTCTCATTTCCGCAGTCAACAACCCACGTAAAAACAGCGTGTTTAATATCTCTGTTAACACCGTTGCTAATTAGCTTTAACTATCGATTATAAAACCATCTATATAACTAGGTGGTTTTATAGATAGAAGGAGAACTTTCTACTAGATCTATTATTTCTTACAAAAGTTTGATACAGAGTGCTAGATGAGTTCGCCTCCTTCGAAAGGGTGATCATGAAAACAAGGTTCTGCTTCAACACTGTGACACAACTATCAGACTCTAACGGCATAAGTTTTTCAGTTGTAACGCTAAATTTGTTTTTATGTTATGTTGGTGTTAATTGCTCTTTAGCAAGTTGAAAGCACCTCACTTTCAGGATTCATTACCTTTATTTTAGTGAACTCTTGGATTCATTTTTAAAGTATCGATTTCCAGACCATCTGTTTAATCGTCCTAAGGAACTATTCGATAATACACTCTGCTCTTGTCTGGGTTGAGACTTTCACTTTAAAATTGCTTTACAGTAGGCTAAGTCATCATCGAGTATGTCAATGGTTTTTAACATAATATTGATTAAACTGGATCAAGTATCATAGTTTTAACGTTCGCCAAGACAGGTTTGGATATTGTGTAGTCATGCTTTATTAACACACCGCGCTCTACTTTGTAAGGTAGTCCGGAATTTTTGGAAGGTCTCCTTTGTCGCTGGACAACCAAAGCCTCTAAAGATTGAGCTTCTTCTATCTGAATTTGTATCTTTGTATAAAACTCATAAAAATTCATAAGCTATTTCCACGGTTCACATATAGTGCGTTGGAAGAAAGTATATAAAGAGAGTGGGGCGATGGATTTCCAGATTCTAACTACATTCTTACACCTTAGACTTAGAATTTATGTTCAAGTGCACTCTTTAAGTGAGCAATACACTTTGCAATAGCTATAACTACTCTTGATTTCCTAGGTTCGTAAACACAGTAGCTGATAATGCTCCCAAATGAGTTACTTTATAGTGCGTATGTAGTCCACAATACTGAGGTTCACGTACATCGCTCTATAGTGCCAAGCAGTCCACTCTGTCATTCAATTATCTTCCAGCTATTAAATTTACTGTTGATTTGAATTACCTATCAAGTTGGTGGCTTACAAATAGCTTTTGGCTATCAATTTAATAGAAACGTCCAATTTTCTAATTCTCTCTGGGAGAGGCAATATATCTCCATCGACGCAGCAGAGCGTCAAACATGACAAAAATGAAAGAGAGTAGAATCATGATCAACACAGAAATCAAACCATTCAACGCAACGGCATTCAAAAACGGCGAGTTCGTAGAAATCACAGAGCAAGATGTAAAAGGTAAATGGGCAGTATTTTTCTTCTACCCAGCAGACTTTACTTTCGTATGTCCTACTGAACTTGTAGACCTACAAGAAAAATACGCTGAGCTTCAATCTCGCGGTGTAGAAGTTTACTCAGTATCAACAGACACGCACTTCTCACACAAAGCGTGGCATGATACTTCAGACAAAATCGGTACTATTGAGTACTTCATGGTAGGCGACCAAACGGGCACTATCACTAACAACTTCAACGTAATGCGTGAAGGTCAAGGCCTTGCAGACCGTGCAACATTCCTAATCGACCCAGAAGGTGTTATCCAAGCAATGGAAATCACTGCTGAAGGCATTGGCCGTGATGCAGAAGACCTACTACGTAAAGTGAAAGCAGCACAGTACGTAGCAAACAACCCTGGTGAAGTTTGCCCTGCTAAATGGAAAGAAGGTGAAGAGACTCTAGCGCCATCTCTAGACCTAGTAGGTAAAATCTAACGGATTACTCCGATTAAAAAGGCATACCTTGTCCGCGCTCCTAAAGGGCGAGGTGTGCCGCCTTAGCTTTCAAGCCACATCATTACCGATGTGGCTTTTTCACATCAGGGGGTGTCCACCAGCGCTGCAAGTGACTCGCGTTGTAAATCACTATCGAGAGCTATTAAGTAGGTTCTCTAAGTAGGAAGCTGCGAGTAACTCTTGAGCCAAAAAGAGAATAATTTCATGCATTTTTATAATAGGTTTTACCTACCAAAGTGATAGAAACGTTCGAATTTACCTATGTTAGTGAGCAGGGCAAACTAACTCCATCAGCGCAAAAGAGCGCAACACAAAGAATGAAGACAAGAATTGGGAAAGGGCACGATTATGTTAGACCAAGCAATGAAGCAGCAGCTAAAAGCATACTTAGAAAACTTAAAAACAAATGTTCAGCTGGTACTGAGCCTAGATAGCAGTGAAACAGCAACAAAACTTGAAGCTTTAGCGAATGACATCGCGTCATTGACTGACAAGATTGATGTGACTCATGATGATAATGCAAGTTCGCGTAAGCCAATCATGCAGGTTGTGAACCAAGAGAAAGGTACTTCAATCGGTTTTGCAGGTTTACCAATGGGTCATGAGTTTACTTCTTTGGTTCTAGCGCTGCTTCACAGCGGTGGCCATCCAATTAAACTTGAAGTGGACGTAATCGAGCAGATTAAACAGCTTGATAAAGAACTGAATGTTGAAATCTTTATCTCACTATCATGTCAGAACTGTCCAGAGGTGGTTCAGGCGTTCAATATGATGTCGGCAATCAACCCGCTAATTAAGACGACCATGATTGATGGTGCAGCGTTCCAAGATGAAGTGAAATCACGTGACATCATGGCGGTACCAAGCGTATTTATTAATGGTGAGCTTTTTGGCCAAGGCCGCATGTCACTGGCTGAGATACTAAACAAAGTGGACTCAGGCGCAGCAGAGAAGAAAGCAGCCGGCCTAAACGAGCAAGCACCGTTTGATGTATTGGTTGTTGGCGGTGGCCCGGCTGGTTCGTCAGCTGCAATCTATGCGGCACGTAAAGGCATTCGTACCGGTGTAGTTGCTGATCGTTTTGGCGGTCAAGTAATGGATACTATGGCGATTGAAAACTTCATCTCAGTGAAAGCAACAACAGGCCCTAAGCTGGTTGCAAGCCTTGAAGAACATGTAAAAGAATACGGTGTTGAAGTGATGACAGAGCAACGTGCTGCAAACATCATCGATGCTAAAGATACCAAAGATGGCTACATTCACGTGGAGTTAGAAAGTGGTGCGGTATTACGTTCACGTACTGTTATCACTAGCACAGGTGCACGCTGGCGCGAAATGAATGTTCCAGGCGAGCAAGAATACCGTAACAAAGGCGTAGCGTACTGCCCTCACTGTGATGGCCCGCTGTTCAAAGGTAAGAAAACGGCGGTTATCGGTGGTGGTAACTCAGGGATTGAAGCGGCGATCGATCTTGCCGGTATCGTTGAGCATGTCACTGTTCTTGAATTTGCGGATACGCTTCGTGCTGACCAAGTACTCATCGACAAAGCCAACGCAACACCTAACATCGAAATCATTAAGATGGCACAAACGACACAAGTATTAGGCGATGGCAGTAGAGTAACGGGTCTAGAGTACAAAGATCGCAACACTGACGAGCTGAAGCAAATCGAATTGGCGGGTATCTTCGTACAGATTGGTTTGATGCCAAACAGTGAATGGCTGAAAGGCACCAAAGTGGAGCTGTCACCTCGTGGCGAGATTGAAATTGATGCGCACGGCGCGACATCCATGAGTGGTGTATTTGCAGCTGGTGATGTGACGACAGTACCTTACAAGCAAATCATCATCGCTATGGGCGAAGGTGCGAAAGCAAGCTTGGGTGCATTTGATTACCTGATTCACAATTCTTTTGAAGATAAGTCTGACGTTACGAAAGAGACAGAAACAGCGTAACTGACTCTGATTAGTTGATAGGTATCGGGTTAAACCATATCGGGAACAGCAGCCACTTCTAGGAGACTAGAAGTGGCTTTTTTGATTTGGAGAGTAAAGGCTAGCTGATGTTACCGCTAAACTCTTTAAGAACTTGTTTTGATAGTTCTCGACTCTCACTGACAGCAACCACTGCTGCTCCTGATTCCAAGTTAATTTCTACGCCTTTGTCCGCGTTGTCGGCCTTTCCTTTGGAAGCTGCGTTTGGGATCAAGTAAATACTGACTCGTTGACCTGAATCGAGCATAGTGATCATCTGAAATACTGCTTTTGATTTAAAATAGCAGTGATTTACATAGCGAACTTTCCATGGAAGTTCTTCGATTTCAACGCCAAATGGTTCTAATTTGTTGTTTACTTCGCCTATCTCTACTTCATTCGATATTGTGTCTGTGAAGCTCTTTTGAGTCATCATATGGTTGTAGGCTGTGTCGATTAGGTTATCGGCATGCGCCGTCGGTGTCGAATTGAACAGCAAACTTCCCACCAATAACAAACAAGATAAACCTGCCACCATGCTGCCAATAATGGCCGGTCGGCGGGTTCTCTCTGGTACCCGATTAGGGATGTCTTTAAGGTTGGTGGCCAAATTGTTCGGAACATCCACTCGTAGCGCTTGAAACAGCTCATTCTCAAAGCTGTCGCTACGTCGTTTATATTCTATAAAGCTGGCAACATTAGAAGCATTGGGTTTCTCGGTGCTCATGACCTTCCTCCCCTTGCGTAATTAACCTTTGTTTAGCTTCCAAAATTCTGTTGTTAACGGATGATTCGCTCATATTCAATAGCACTGAGATTTCTTTAGTGCTGAATTTTTGCATGCTTTGCAATACTAACGGCTCACGATAAACCAGTGGCAGTTGTGCTACAGATGATTGTATCCCCATCAGGTTGGCGTCTTGTGGATTACATCCTAAAGCAAATTCTGGGGTAGAGGTGGCGCTACAGCGAGTCTCAAAGTGATAAAAGCTTTGGTGTCGCAATAAAGCGAACAAAGAGTGTTTTTGTTTCTTGGCACAAGGATTTTGGAAGCTTCCAATCTGGTGCCAGCAGCGTACATAGGTTTCTTGAACCATGTCTTGTGCGTCTTGCTGATTGAGAGTCAGCCAGAATGCATATTGGTATAACTCGGCAGAGTAGCGGTTGACCAGCGACTGGTAGCGCTTTTTCTTACCTATTGGCCACTGTTGCTGGAAGCGAGTGAGCAGTGATTGGGTCATAAACCTATTTTGTCCGTACCAATTGATTAGAGAATTTAATATTTGCTTACAACCTGATGCGTATTTCGTGAAATGTTTATTTTCGTTGAAAGGTCATCTGCTTCGGTTGTGTTACTTCGCGGTTAGATATTTGCGAGGTGGGCAACATTACATTTTTAATAAATGGCTTCCAGATTATATCTGTAACAAAATAATAAGGATTACTAATGGACAAAAAACTCGCAAGCAACATTTCAGTCAGTTTGCTTTTACTCAGAGTGTCGATATTTGTTGTGTTTCTCATGTGGGGATTGGACAAGATTATTGTTCCAGAACACGCGGTTAAGGTAATGCAAGGGTTTTACGGCTTGTCGCTATCGACCGGCGCAATGATGGGGCTTGGCGTGTTGCAAATGCTATTTCTGGGTGCCTTTGTTGCAGGCCTATGGAAGAAGTGGACTTACGGTGCGATCCTTGGTTTGCATGCGGTTTCGACGCTGTCTTCGTTTGGAAAGTACATGGACCCGTTCAATAACTTGCTTTTCTTTGCCGCATGGCCAATGTTAGCAGCGTGTTTTGCTTTGTATGTTTTAAGAGATTACGACACTTTTACTCTTGGTTCGAAGAATAACTTGGTGCCAGTAAGCTCTGCTCGCTAAATAAGAAAACTTTATCGGGAAGCAAAATTTTTTATTTAAGCCCATTTAAATACATGGCGACCAAATAAAAGGTCGCCATGTACTGAATTATATTAGGATGAGTGCTTACTAAAGTCCCGGCTGTTTGTAAGAGCCAGTTAAAAACGAACTTGGTTACTGACTTCTCCGATACCATCAATGCTCACAGAGACAACATCTTTATCTTTTAGCGCTTGAGTGCGACCAGGTGTCCCCATGAAGATCAGGTCACCAGGTTTAAGAGTGAAATACTGACTTAAGTAGCTGACCACTTTCGCTGGAGAATGAATCATATTACGCGTGTTTTCTTGCTGTACGACTTTCCCATTTAAGCGAGTGGTGAGTAGCACATTATTGTAATCGACACCGCGAACAATGGTTTTGCCGATAGGCCCAAAACCATCGGCGGCTTTTGCTCTCATCCATTGTAAATCTGAGCCTTGCCAGTTTCTCTCGGTAATGTCGTTACCTACCGTTACGCCAAATATGGCACTCTCCGCTTCACTTTCTGGGATATTGCGGACAGTTTTCCCGATGACAATAACTAACTCGCCCTCGAAATGTACGTTGCTTGCACCTTGAGGAACGTTGATCGGGCTGCCGGACAGAATAAGTGAGGAAGGCAACTTGAGAAACAGAGGTGGCGCTTGATCTGAAGGTGAAGGCATGTGGCTCGCGAAATTCATACCAACCGCGAACACTTTTTCTGGTTGTGTGGGCAGCAATACCTCTACTTGGCTAAGCGTTAAAGTGCGGCTAGACAGAGCAGAGTTGGTAAACACGTCGCCTTCGAGTGGATAGATTGTGTCGTTAACCAACTTACCGTAACTGACTTTTCCTAAATGAGAGTAACGAATGTAGTGGGTGGTATCTGCTAACGCATAGAATGAAGTCGCGCTGAGAGCGAGCAGTGCAAGTAGCCATTTCATTATTGAAGTACCTATTCAGTGGGCAGCGTGTTTAACTCAGTATGGAAGAAAATGAGAATAAAAAAGCGGGATAAATTTTACCCCGCTTATTTTCTGCTTGGATTAATCGTAAGCGATTACTTGTTGGCTTGCTCAACCATAGAGCGAGCGACTGCTTCAGCAGCCTTAATGCCATCGATACCCGCAGACAGGATGCCTCCGGCATAACCCGCACCTTCACCAGCAGGGAAGAACCCTTTTAGGTTGATGCTCTGGAAATCCTTACCACGCTTAATACAAACCGGAGAAGAAGTACGAGTTTCAACACCCGTTAACAGGCCATCGTCCGATGCAAAGCCTTTGATTTTCTTGTCGAACGCTGGAATCGCTTCACGAATTGCTTCGATTGCGAAATCCGGTAGCGCTTGAGAGATATCCGTTAGGTGGATACCCGGAGTGAATGACGGCTGAACATCACCAATCTCACTAGGATCGCGACCTTTTAGGAAGTCACCAATCTTCTGCGCTGGCGCATCGTAGTTTTCACCACCAAGTACGTAAGCACCTGACTCAAGCTCACGTTGGAAACGAATACCAGCCAGTGGGTCACCAGGGTAATCACGTTCTGGGTCGATACCTACCACGATTGCGCTGTTTGCATTTCGCTCAGCACGAGAGTATTGGCTCATCCCGTTAGTGACAACGCGGCCTTCTTCAGAGGTGGCGGCAACCACAGTACCACCCGGGCACATACAGAAGCTGTATACGGTGCGGCCATTTTTACAGTGGTGAACCAATTTGTAGTCTGCAGCGCCTAGAATCGGGTTGCCTGCATTCGGTCCAAAACGAGCCTCGTCGATCATTGATTGCTTATGCTCGATACGGAAACCGACAGAAAACGGCTTCGCTTCCATGTAAACACCGCGCTCGTGCAGCATTTCAAAGGTATCACGAGCACTATGGCCAACTGCGAGTACCACGTGACGAGACTTGATCTCTTCGCCGTTTGATAGCGTCAAGCCTGTGATTTGACCGTCTTCCATATGAATGTCGTCGACACGAGTGCTAAAGCGAATTTCACCGCCTAACTCGATAATTTTAGCGCGCATTTTTTCAATCATGGTCACCAGCTTAAAGGTACCAATGTGCGGCTTACTTACGTAGAGGATTTCTTCTGGTGCGCCTGCTGCAACAAACTCGGTAATGACTTTGCGGCCATAGAAGTTTGGATCTTTTACTTGGCTGTAGAGTTTTCCGTCAGAGAAAGTACCTGCGCCACCTTCACCAAACTGTACGTTAGATTCCGTGTTCAGTGTACGCTTGCGCCAGAAGCCAAAGGTGTCTTTGGTACGCTCACGCACTTCTTTACCACGTTCAACAACAATTGGTTTGAAGCCGCTTTGAGCAAGAATCAACGCCGCAAACAAGCCACATGGGCCAAAACCGATAACCACAGGGCGCTCTGTTTGATTTTCTGGAGCGTGAGCAACAAACTTATATTCCATGTCTGGTGTTTGTTTTACGTGTGGGTCGTTGGCAAATTGCTCAAGCAGTTGTGCTTCGTTTTCTACGATGACATCAAGAGTATAGATAAGCAGGATGCTGGCTTTTTTACGTGCATCATAGCCACGTCTAAACATGTTGAAAGAGATGATTTGCTCGCTGGAGATCCCCAGTTTTTTCGCAATCGCGTCGGTTAGCGCACTCTCTTCGTGATCAAGAGGCAGCTTAATTTCAGTTAAACGTATCATTATTGATGTCTCGTAGTAGGTGTCTTAGCCGAAACTCTTGGGTAAGAGTCAGCTCACAATGGCGCGCATTTTACGAAAAATTCGATAGTCTGTCATACTAATTAACGGGCTGTAGGGAAGTATCCCGATTCAAGCGGTTGAATTTTGGCTTGGGATGAGTATTATCCCCATTCTTCGATTTTGACTAACTTATAGAGCGGATCATCATGGCGTTTGTCGTAACCGATAACTGTATCCAATGTAAATACACGGACTGTGTTGCGGTATGTCCTGCCGATGCCTTTCATGAAGGCCCTAACTTTATGGTGATTAACCCAATCGAGTGTATCGATTGTGGTCTGTGTGTCGATGAATGTGATGCGCATGCGATCTTCCAAGAAGATGAAGTACCAGAAGATCAAACAATCTACATTGAATTGAATGCTGAACTCGCCGAAGTGTGGCCGGTGCAAACGGAAGTGAAGCCAGCAATGGATGAAGCTGAAAAGTGGAATGGTGTGCCAGATAAATTGGACATGCTGGAAAAGTAGTTACGACTTGCATTCAAACTGCAAAGCAGTACCGAGCTACAAATGATTAAAAAAGGGTTGGCGTTTAGCGCCAACCCTTTTTCGTTGTTTAATAGAGTAACTTCTTTATTAGGCGCTGTGCTGTCGGCGTAGGTTATCCAAAATAATGCCCGTTGCCATTGCAACATTGAGGGATTCCGCGCCACCGAAAGCGGGTATGGTGATTTTGTCGGTGACAAACTTAGACGCTTCTTCACGCACGCCGTGAGACTCGCTACCCATCAGTAAAATACCTTGTGCAGAAAACTCGGTGTGATGAACACTTTCCCCTTCGAGGAACGCGCCATATATTGGTAAATCGGTTTGTTCCAAATAGCGTGGCAAATCCAACTGGGTCACCGTAACGCGACCAAAACTGCCCATCGTAGCGCTGATTGTTTTTGGGTTGTAAGGGTCGGCGCAATCGCTGCTTGCGACAATGTGCTCGATTCCATACCAATCCGCTAGGCGGATGATGGTACCCAGGTTGCCCGGGTCGGAAACACCATCAAGAGCAATCATCAAACCTTGTGCTTGTGGCTCTTGAACTTCAGGCATTTCTACCACCGCGATGGCGGCATTATTGCTTTTGAGAGTGCTTGCCTTAGTGAGTTCATCCAGCGAGGCCTCTATACAGTCAAACCCTTGTAGCTCTTTACCGTGCTGCGCCAAAAACTCCGACGTCGCGAAGATTTGCTTAGTGATTAGCGGGCTTTCAAGAAGCTCTAAGACGTTCTTTTCACCTTGAACGAGAAATTGGCCTAGCGCTTTACGCTGTTTTTTTTGCCCGAGAGCACGAAGGAGTTTTAGCTGGTTTTTAGAAATCATTGTCGAGGTCTCAAATAAATCGCGCTCATTATAAGCCAAAGCAAGGAGGACACAACCTGTTAAGCTTCACTGGCTGGCGCGTTTACAATTGAGAGCAAAATAAGTAGCGGCTCAATACAGCGCTTCGCCGCATCGCGATCATGAGAGACATGAGCACTTGAAATTGCCCCTTCTTTAAGGGTACAGAGGGTATTCAATAGCAGAGGCGAAGGGCACTGTAATCGGTCACCCAGCAACGCTTTTACTTGCTGTTTGTGCAGCTGACATTGGCCCAATATCTCAGGGCTCTGCTGGCTAAATTCAGCGGAGGTGTTGATGAAAAAGCAGCCTCGAAAGGCCCCCAGTTCTTTTGACTCGCCATGAAACCACTCATCAAGTGCGCCAAATAACTGCCTGATTAGTGATTCGTCGTCGGGGGCGTCTGCGAGTTTGCTCTCAAGCCATTGGATAAAGACCGAATGTCGCTGTTCTAGTGCCGCCAGTATCAAGGCATCTTTACTTTCGAAGTGGCTGTATAAGGTCTTTTTGGCCACGCCAGACACTTTGAGCACTTCATTTATGCCAATCGAGTTAATACCCTGCGTGTAGAACAGTTCAAGTGCAGTATCGATCAGAAGCTGACGTTTTTTACTCATATATCTCTCCGTTTTTTGTATGTTGACAAAAGGAGACCGATTTGTCTACTCTAAAAAAAGGAGACCGATTTGTCTACTCTAAAAAAAGGAGACAGAGTTGTCTACTGTTTTTGAAATAAATTTGGAGCATGTCATGAATAAACTTTCCACTTCTGTTGTGGCTGGAATCGGTGCGGCAATCGCAATTGGAATCCTAACGTTTTCTAACCAATCTTATTCCGACTTTATCCTAGTCATGGCTCCATTTGGTGCGTCGACAGTGATTGTGTTTGGCTTGCCGAATAGCCCGCTTGCGCAGCCGAAAAATGTCATTTTCGGTCATTTGATCACAGCGGCAGTAGGGTTGGGCTTTGTTCATTTTATTGGTGTTAACCCTGCGACCTTAGCTATTGCGACTGGAATCGGAGTCTCGGCTATGCTGTTGACCGACACAACACATCCACCTGCAGGCGCAAACCCGCTGTTCATCATGATGTCGAGTCAGTTACTTGGTTGGAGCTTTTTGATTACCCCTGTATTGATTGGAACGGTCACCATCGTGTTAGTCGGAAAAGCAATGCAGTCGTGGCAGCGGAAATACGCTTAGTTCATAGAGTGCTAGGCAACAGAGCTGAGGTTCGATACAGTCACTAAGTGTCGAACTTTTGGAAATGCTCAGTGACGTTGGAAACCGATATCTGCAATGCTGTCATCGCAACTATGACGGCTAAGTCGTCTGGAATACCACAACCTTCTCTGCACCAAGTCACCATAAACTTTCACCCTGATAGGTTGACCTTACAGGGAGAGCCATTACTGGCAGCGATCGCAAATGATGGCAGGTTGAAATCTCAGTTTGAAACGGGGACGAGCAATGGTGGATTAACGGCTTACCAAGGTGGTGACCGCTGGTTATGGGAGCAGCGAGTATTTGATGGTGCATACGACCATGCCCCTGACGTGCTTAGACCGAAATATGGCGCGCTCAATTATCTGGCATTAGAAACCGGAGCATCGCCTCGATTTGGCTCTTCGTATTTTGTGTTGCAACCACATACCTTACAAAGAACGAGTTACTGTTATCCAGACAGCTTTTTCGAACCGGAGCATTTTGCTGCCAATGAATATTTAACTCCTTTGATTGAACTGGCGCATTCAAGTAACAGCGATGCCCTCGATAATTACATAGAGGCGCATGTTCATGGTCAGCTTTCTTTGACTGAAGATGTAAAAGAACTGGTATTGGATCCGTCATTTCAAGGTAGTGAGGTCGAAGATATTGCTCAAAGGATAGCACTTCCTGTTTGCTGGCATGCAGGTTATCGATTAGCTGTTAAAGTAGTCGAACAGAACCCAGAATACCGCGGAAAACAGATTGTAGAGGTGGCAAAAGACATTGCCGAAGACGGTTGGCTGACTCCTTATTTATTGGGAGAAGCGGTAAACCAGAACGGGTTTGACCAACAAGACGTGAAGAAAGTCTGGCACTATCTAGCAAAGTTTGGCTATCAAGGCTGATTCTTGTATTTATGCAGCAAATCGAGCGGAATGTGGCAGTAGTCATCCGGAAAGCGAGTAAGCCTGTCTTGGTGCTCTTCATCGCTTTTCACGTAATTGGTTAGTGGCAGTACTTCGACTGCGATTCGAGCAGAGTCTTCTCGTGATTCAATAAACTGTCGAGCTTGTTCTAAGTGAATAGCCTGCGTGCTGTAAACACCGGTGCGGTATTTCAGGCCAACATCTTCTCCTTGCTTATTCACACTATACGGATCGATGATCTCAAAGAAATACCCCATCAACACTTCTACTGTGATGACATTCGGATCAAATTGAGTGAGCACACATTCAGCATAGCCATCGTAATCGCTGGTGGTGGTATCGGTTGTCCCATTCGCTCGGCCAACTTCAGTAGAGATAACCCCAGGAAGGTGGCGAATAAACTCCTGTACGCCCCATAAGCAGCCGCCGGCAAAATAGATGCTTTCCATGATGTTCCCCAATATCGTTTTAACTTAGCTAGCCTCTACCTGAAGGCGAGGGTATTAGAACAAAGAAGCGGGTAAAGTGCTAGCGTCACGAACTGGGCTAGAGTAACGCTCTCCAACTCAGGAGAGCGTTGTTAGCAAGCTGGGTTACACCTTTCTAATTTTCGCCGGAAGTGCTTGTCTTGCTGCCGCGCCGACAACCCAATCCAACATGACGCCTCTCCCTTTGCGTGTTGGGTCAATCAGGCCAACATCATTGATGTTAACGCCGTCATTATGCTTAAGCTTTACAGGTTGCTGAACGTCTCCTATCCAATGAGCGCGTTCGCCAAGTTCCGTATGGCCAAACCCATGTTCAAAGCCGAGAGTACCCGGTGCCACTCCATCCAAAACCATAGCAATGGCTTTGGTGCTGGCGCTTGGCGTTTCGATAATGAAGTGGTCACCTGTGCGAATACCGGCGTTCTCAGCATCTTGTGGGTGCAGGTAAACAGGATTCACACCTTTTATCGAGTTTAGCCTTGGGGACAAGTTAGACACTGCGCTATGGATATTCGATTTAAAGTTAGTGAGGCTAAACGGCCACTCTGATTTCGGGTATTTCGTTTCCAGCGGTGTTCCATCGCTTAGCTTCTGGGGATGCCAAGTTGGGCATCCGCAATAGCTTTCTCCTGTCATGGTATTTTTAGCTGAACCTAACTTTTCATTCCAAATCGCGATAGGTTTGCTCCACTTATACTTCATTTGATCGTCTTGATACGCGTTGGAAGCGTTTTCGAAACGACCCCCTCGAGAGAAGACAAATGCCACTCTTTTGAGCTCGTCTGGTGTTAAGGTTGATTGCATCGTTGGAATCAGTCTTTCCAAACCTGACCAAACGATGTCGGATGCGTTCACTTCGGGTACGCCGCCTTTGACATAAGCTAAGTTTGCCGCAGCACGAAGATAGAAATCTTCGGCTTTATGTAAGTCGTGCCAATCACCGTTGGTGCCTTTAATAGCCTTAGACCCAAACCCTGCTAGCTGCATCTTTTTCGCGACATCGATAACAAAGTTTTCTAAACAAATGGATCGGCCGTCTGCGGTTTTTTCTGTGCGAGGTTCAACGATTGGCCAGCGCGTCGTGACTGCTTTGACTGGTACGCCGTGCCATGGCGTCGCGAAGCCCCAGCTTTCGTAGGTGACGGTATCTGGAACAATATAATCAGACAGTGCTGTGGTCTCATTAATAAATGCATCCACAGAAATGATAAGTCCGAGCTGCTTTGGATCTTTGAGTTTGTCTTCTAATAATGTTTTAAGCCCTGGAACTCCATAAATCGGGTTCGCCATGTGATTGATCCATGCTTTCGCTCGGTATGGATAGCCGTCGATTGCGGCAGATAAATGCTCGGTAAGTAGCGGCGCAGAAATAGGGTACCAAGGCGCTCGCGTTGGGTAGGGTGATTGCCCTGCGGCGAGTTTACGTTGATATTCGCTGGTTTTCTCGTATGGGAATTTGCTTCGCGACAGGAATACGCCTTTTGGTCCTGTTTTTCCTTCAAATCGAGTGAAGTCGTAGCGAGGACCTTGGCCGGAAGTTGGCAACCCGCCCGCTTTTGCCATCGCGCCGCCTTTTAGGTTGATGTTACCGACCATGGCGTTAAGCATCATGATGGTAAACGCATTGTAGAATCCATTGGTGTGAATATTACCACCATGAGTATCCACCACGGCCTTGGTGCCATAACTGGTAAAGCGTTTTGCCAAAGACTCTATGGTCTCTACACTGATGCCACATTGCTGACTATAGAAGGTCAAATCATAACGAAACGCTTCTTCTTTCAAGCGTTGAAGCGAAGACTTTACGGTGACGAGTTTGTCGCCGATTTTGACTTGCTTTTCAACAAATAACTCCGCTTCTTCACTTTGTGTATGCACGCTAAAGTCACCAGTTTGTACGTCGACGATGATATACGGGTCACCGTCAGATTGCGCATCGCCGTGATAGGTGTATCCAAGGTCCGACGCGCGCAAGAAACTGCCATTGCGCGAATGATTTTCGTCACTGATCACCAAGTGAGTCGCGTTACACCAGTGGGCTGTTTTCGCTTTCTTCATAGCGTTGACGCCGGGCTGTGCCAGAAACTGATGGTTATACTTTTGATGGCGAATGATCCACTGAATCATACCTAAAACCAAAGCTGAGTCGGTTCCCGGTTTGATTGGAATCCAGTTATTATTGTCTCCCGCGGCAAGACTAGAAGAACCAGCAGGTAAACTTGGGGTCACCAGAGTGTACTCCAGTTCACCTTGGGTGCGTGCGTGAGCTAATTGGCGAGCTTGGCGCTTAAAAGGATTGCCCGCTTGAGCTGGTGACATACCGATAAACATCACGTATTCAGCGTGGTCTAAGTCGGGCTTCAAGTGAGCAAATTTATCTAGGTCATTCATAAATGCGCCGCTTCCTGCACGGAAAGCATACCCACAATACGAACCATGGTGGCCGAAATTACGGGTACCGAAGCTGTTAAACGCGAAGCGTTTAAGAATATCGTCGCGACCTTCATTACCTGCATTAGTGACCAACAGTTGATTGGCCTTCGGCCCGTATTCTGGGTTGTCTCTATCAAGAGGCGTATCTATATCGCGGATAGCTCGTAGCCCGTCAACGTGTCCTTCGCCAAATAAGTTACCTCCTTCAACCACTTCTTCGATTAATTGTTCGTAGCTGATGGGTTGCCATTTTCCGTCACCACGCTTTCCAACTCGCTTGAGAGGTTGAGTGATACGATAAGGGCTGTTACGAATTTCAAGCATTGCATTACCACGAGCACAAGCGGTAGAACGTCCATCAAGGCCAGCTTCACCAGCCATAGATAAGTAGGCTTCTTTGACCGGTGTTTCCATCGGAATGTGCTGGTGGTGTGATAAAGGATGATAAGGGTTACCGCTTATGTGTAATATTTCATCATTACGGTTGTCGATTCTTACTCTTAGTCCGCAGAGCGTCCAGCATCCGAAGCACATGGATGGAGCAACACGTTGGTTTGGATTCGGCACCAACTGATTTTCGCCAGCCATTTTGTATTCTGGTTCAAGTGAGTTGCCATGGTGTATGTCACGCGTTGCTTTGCCTGCAGTACCGTTAACTACGCCGTTGACAGCATGCTTCGCTGTTGTTGCATAACCCGCGGCGAAAGCACCTAATCCACCAGCCGCTAGGCCTGTTTTGAGAAATTGTCTGCGTTTAGTGTCCATGAAGAAAACCTCTATTGGCTGTCAGTGGTGGTAGAAAGAGACGTTTCGTCATCGCGTTTAATGAGCTCAGACGCAAACATTGCGAGCGCTAGCCAAAGGCCAAGCATTCCGATGATGCCGAGGAGTCCAGAGCTATCGAGTGGAAGAGAGTACGGATAAGGCCCCACGTCGTATTTAGGTAGAGTTTGCACTTCCATCATGGTGATCCAGCGCGTCAGCCATGTTGTCGATAAGGTAGCGATAGAAATGACTAGGATACCGCCGAGGCGAGCTTGGCCACGCATAAAGAACAAGACGGCTAGCGCGCAGATTAGTAGTGATAAGCTCATTGCGGCGATGTTTTTCACCCAGTGGTCATCATAAAATAAGCAGAACGCAGAATGGTTTGATGCCCAGATTGGTACTAGGATCAGCGCGGAAATACTACTAAGCAGTGCAGTATTCTTTACTAGCTTGGCATCTGCGTCAGAGAGGTGTTTTGCGTTGCGCCCTGTCGGGAAAAGAACCCATATCAATAGTGAGAGACCGATAGCGCCTAAAAACGCTGTGGTAAACCAAATAAGTGGTGAAGCTGCTTGGTTCCATAGGGGGCGAGACTCAACATTCGCGATTTCAGCACCGGTGTACAAAGCGATCGATAACCCTGAGATTACAGTCAAACTACTGATGGCGATTAGCGCTTTACGAGAAACGTTCCAGTTGCCTAACGTTAGTACTGATATCCAACGTAGCACTGGGTTAGAGTGACTTGATAACGTGTGTAAATCTTGGCGCAAATAGAGCCAAGCTGTGGTGACAGCAAGTCCTGAGAAAGCAGGCAAGAATAAAGACCCAAGAGACATCCAAGACCAAGGTGTGAAGTGGGCGTAAAAATGCCAAGCTCGCCCCGGCTGGTGCAGGTCTCCTGTCAGAGCAAGCGGACCAATAATCGCTCCAATGGACATAGTTAATGCTAAGGCTGCGCGCAACCGGTGAGTAAATCGAGTGTCATAGATCAGAGTAACCAGAAATAGAATAGCTGCAGCGTAGGCTGACCCTATATAGAAAAAATATTGTACTGCCCATGGAAGCCACGCGATTGCCTGTGGTTGAATCAATACTTCTGTGATGCTCATGCTTGTTCTCCTTGCGGATCATAAATCGCGGCTTGACCTTGGGTTTGGCTAGTGAAGCGTTCGCTCATGCCTATGTAAAACACATGGGGTTTGGTGTTAGCTTCAGGTTTAAGCACTTTGATGTCGCCTTTGTGTTGGGTAAGCAAGCGCTGTATTTCGCTATTTGGGTCGTTGAGATCGCCAATAATACGAGCGCCTCCAACACATGTTTCAACACAGGCGGGCAATAAACCTTGCTCTAGACGATGTGCACAGAAGGTGCATTTATCGGCGGTTAGCGTTTCTTCATTAATAAAGCGCGCATCGTATGGGCAGGCTTGTACGCAATATGCGCAGGCAACGCAGCGACTATTATCAACCATGACGATACCGTCCTCTCTTTGGAAAGTAGCTTGAACAGGGCAGACTGGAATACACGGTGGGTTTTCACAGTGATTGCACAAACGAGGCAGAGTGAAGGCTTTCACTTCTTGGGTGGCTGTTGAACCGTCCTCAAGAGCGACTTCATACTGTTTTACCGTGGTGCGGAACTTTCCAATAGGGGCTTGGTTTTCAATGCTGCACCCTACAGTACAGGCTTGGCAGCCTACACATTGGCGTAAGTCGATAACCATCGCGTAGCGCTTACCGCTTTCGCCTTTGCGATCAGGCTGATTATTATTTCTGATCACAGTGGCTGCGGTAGCAGTATTGATCCCCGTTACAGGAATGAGTGCAGCACCGGCGGTGACAGCACTGAGAAAGCGTCGTTTGGTTGAATCCATCACTGACCTGCTAAGATTGATTTGGGCTTAACTGTATTGTCAGAAATGCCTAAGTGGCTCGGTATTGTGGATTTCCACATACCCAATACTTAATTGATCCAAAACAAATGTAGGGGTGGGGTAGCTGCTGGTATGCTGTCGCCAGAAATCGAAAACTGGGGATAACCATGAAAATGAGTTGGCGACGAGGAACCTATGCCGTCACGCTGTGGCTGGCAATACTCGCCTCGATGCCTGTCTTCGCCAATGAAAAGCAGACCGAGAAAGTAGAGATCGGGGTGCTGGCGATTCGTGGGCACTTATATGCAGAACAACGTTGGCAACCAACACTAGACTGGTTGAGCACTCAGATGCCGAATATCACTTTCGTTCTGACCCCGCTAGACCTCGACGGCATGAGGACAGCGGTTGAGGAGCAGCAAGTGGATTTCGTGCTGACTAATCCTGGGCAAGCTGTGAAGTTAGGCAGACAGTATGAATTGTCTTGGGTAGCAACGCTGACTAGCCGAACTGAGCCAGAGACCAACTACGGTATTGGTTCCGCGTTAGTGGTAAAACGAGACTCTCCATATCAAACGGCTTTGGATGTGGCAGGTTTGCCAATTGCTGCTGTATCTGAAATAGCGTTTGGTGGCTACTTAACGCTGCGCTATCAACTGGCTGAGCAAGGTCTGGATCCCAACGATTTTTTTTCTGACGCTAGGTTTTTAGGTTTTCCAATTGATGCCAACCTTTATCAGCTTAGAGATGCTAACGTTGAAGCCGCAGTAGTGCCGGTGTGTCTACTGGAAAATATGAGTCGAGATGGGCTCATCGAACAAAAAGATTACCGCGTTCTGAACCTGCAACCATCGTCATCGCTGGGATGCCAAGCGTCGACACCCCTTTATCCTAACTGGTCATTAGCTAAAACCGCCCGAGGGTCTGAAGCTATTGCCAAAGAGCTTTCTCGAGCACTGTTATCTATGCCTTCGGAGAGCACTGCCGCGATTGCCGCGGGTGCAGCGGGGTGGACGTCACCGGTAAGTTTGCTATCGATTGATAAACTGTATCAAGCATTGGATCTCCATCCTTTGCAGCAACCTTGGTGGAGTGAAGCGCTACGCTGGCTACGAATTCATCAAGAGTGGGCGTGGGCAGCACTGATCTTTTTCATTGTTATCAATGTTTATCATTTCTGGCTGGAGTATCGCTTTAGTAGAAGTAAACGTGAGTTAGAACAGACGTTGCATGACTTGAAGGAAAAGAGTGAAATGCTCGAGCACTCCCAGCGTGTGGCGATAGTGGGGGAATTAGGCACAAGCCTAGCCCATGAAATCAATCAGCCCTTAGCTGCAATTCGAAATTACAGCGAAGGGGGAGCGCTACGGGTAAGTAAAAACAAACCAATCCAAGAACTGCTACCCGTGTTCGAACGAATTCAACGGCAAGTAGAGCGTGCCGATGCTATCGTGCAGCGGCTTCGTACCCTCATTCAGAAAAGGGAGGTTGAGTTTTCTAAGTGTGACTTAACCAGTGTTATCGATGACTCCATTGAGATGTTGGCCTACCGATTCAACAAACAAAATATCTTGATAAAGACAACACGAGTGGGGATTGCCAGAGAAGTGGTTGTGGACCGTGTTGGTATACAGCAAGTGATTGTGAATCTGTTAACTAATGCTGCTGAGGCTTGTGCTGCCAATCATTCACGAGAACCGGAATGCGAGCTACCCGTTAGCATCGACTTAGAGACTCGATACGGTGAAGCAGGCTTTGTGATTGAGGTTATCGACAACGGAACCGGCTTACAAAGTGATGCAGCGACTGAAGCTTTTGTCACAACCAAAGCAGGGGGATTAGGGCTTGGTCTTACTATTTGCCGAGATGTAGCTGAAAAACACCAAGGTGAATTACAGCTACAGAACATTGAACCACATGGCTGCCGAGTGACATTAACCATACCGTATCTCACTGCAAATAAAGAAAGGAGACACAATGACTGAGAAAGGTGCTGATCTGCCTGTTTATGTTGTGGATGACGACGAATCAGTGCGCGATTCGTTGGCGTTTTTATTGGAAGAGCACGAACTCAATGTTGCGACGTTTTCTGATGGTCAGCAGTTCCTCGACAGCGTAGATCTCAGTGAGCCAGGCTGCGTTATTTTGGATAGCCGAATGCCAAAGCTTCGTGGGCAACAAGTTCAGCAGCGACTTAACCAAATTCATAGCCCTTTGGCCGTTATTTATCTTACAGGGCATGGTGATGTCCCGATGGCTGTGGAGGCGTTACAAGAAGGGGCGGTTCACTTTTTCCAAAAGCCGGTGAGTGGTTCCGAGCTTGTGAACGCTATTGAAGTAGCGGCATCGCAGTCTTTGAAAAACGTTGAAGTAATGACAGCGCAGCATGCTTATGATGCTTTGACATCAAGAGAAAGGGATATCCTGATGCTGATTATCGACGGCAAGCGTAATCAACGTATCGCCGACGAGCTATGTATTGCAATGCGGACAGTGGAAGTGCATCGCGCCAGCTTGTTAAAAAAGTTTGCCGCTAAAACGGTTGCAGAGCTTGCCTATTTCTACGGCGTACTCAAGCTATAGCCCACCTTTCCAATCTGGCTGCAAGGCGCTTTTGTAGCCAGTATCCATCATAGCTTTCCCTCCTAACTATTCGCTATCAAAAGGAACAGCGCTGCTTTAATAATTTAATTTACAAAATATTACATATCTAAGATTGGTAATTTATTGTTATGTTATAACATACTAAAAGTTAAAAGGTGTTACATTATAACAATTTAAGGACCCCGTCGTGAAAAAGACAACCGTTTCTCTTGCGCTAGCAGGACTTTTTGCTTCAACTGCTATGGCGAATACGCTTTCAAATCCACAAATTGGTGTGGTGCTGGATGGTTACTATCAAAATGGTGAACGGAACCATTCTGAGCGCAGTGAAGGCTTTGGCCTTGGGCATACTGAGCTAAACATGTCAGCGAATATCGATGACAAATTCCACGGTGCATTGACCACTGTACTTGAAAGCCATGGTGATGAAACCGAGTTACTGTTAGAAGAAGCTTTTATTGAAACCTTGTCTCTTCCTTACGGTGTGAATATCCGTGCGGGTCGTTTCCTGTCTGACTTTGGTTACTTAAACAATCAGCATATGCACACCGATAGCTTTGTAGAAAGACCGGTAGCATACCGTACGTTCCTTGGCTCTCACTATTATGATGATGGTGTACGTGCAAACATTGTTTTGCCAACAGACATGTACGTGAAGTTTGGCGTAGAAGCGTTCAGTGGTAGCAAGATGTCTGCGGTTGAAGACGGTGAAGATGTTGGTGTTTACAGCACTAACTTGAAGTTGGGGAATGATATTTCTGACTCTTCAAGCTGGCAGTTTGGCTTGAGCTACCTGCGTAACGAAAATGGTAAAACTGAGTCGTTCGGTGAAGATGTACACGTGCACAGCGGCCATGATCACGACCACGATCATAATCACTCAGCTACCGTGACTGGATCTAACCTTTACGGTGCGGATTTTGTTTGGAAGTGGGCGCCAAATGGCAATTACAAATACAGCAACTTTACTCTAGCGGCGGAATACATGCTGCTTGATGACATTGTTGATTCGAAGTACAGCAACGATGCACACTCTCCAGATACTCTATCGGCTTACTATGTCTCGGGTGTTTACCGCTTTAACCCGAGCTGGTCAATGGGCCTACGTTACGGTGAAGCTGAAACCTATGACGGCCACGCACACGGCGACCACATGCACTTCTCGGAGCTTAGCGATCAAGAGCTAGACGCTATGATTGCTTGGGATTCTTCGCACTTTGGTACGATTCGTGCGCAATACTCTCGTGTCGAAAACCAATCTGACGAAACAGATAATGTGTTCACGCTGCAGTACGTAATGACCTTTGGGGCGCATGGTGCTCATGCGTTCTAAGCGAATAGCAGTATTAATGGCAGCGGGAGCTGCCATAATTTCCTCACCTAGTTTTGCGCTGAATATTTTTACCTGTGAGCCAGAGTGGAAAGCGTTATTAGCTGAACATGCACCCGATGCCAGCATTTATTCAGCGACCACTGAGAAACAGGACCCACACTATGTTCAGGCTAGGCCATCGTTGATTGCCAAAATGCGTCAAGCAGATCTCGCGGTATGCTCTGGGTCGGAACTGGAAGTAGGTTGGTTGCCAATGCTTCAGGTTCGTAGCGGTAATCCGGTTGTCCAAAACAATGCGCAAGGGATGCTTTACACCTCCGACTATGTGAACAGGTTGGATACCCATGACCATGTCGATCGAAGCCAAGGTGATATTCATGCTCATGGTAACCCTCATGTTCAGTTTGCAGCCAATGACATGGTGGCGATTTCCCACGCAGTGACCAAACGACTTCAGGCTATTGATCCAGAGAATGCTCATCAATACCAATTCAATGGGATGAAGTTTCGTGCTCAGTGGCGTCAAAACCTTGCAACGTGGAGCGAGAAAGCCAAGCGCCTCGAGGGCAAAAAGGTGGTCGGTTATCACGCGACTTATCGGTATCTCTATGACTGGTTAGGGATGGAACAAGTGGCTGATTTAGAACCAAAGCCAGGTATTTCTCCTACCACAGCACATTTGCAATCTTTATCTAGTTTAGAGCCAAGTTCGTTTGACGCGATTGTGTTTTCTTCACATCAAGATAGCCGACCTGCCAATTGGTTGAACGGCCAAACGAACAAGCCTATCGTCCAATTACCTCTGACGGTCAAAAAAGGGCAGTCGCTTGATGAAATGTATGACGAGGTCATCGATGACTTACTCGCCCTTTTTGCTAATCCAGTGAATATTTAGGCATGCTAGCGGACTATTATTGGCTAGCGCCCGCATTTATTTGCGGGCTGATTGCATTGGTGGGAAACGTTGTATTAGGCCAACAGGTGCTGAAACGTGAAATTATTTTCATCGATTTAGCCGTCGCACAAGTGGCCGCGCTTGGTGCGGCGTTGAGTCAGTATTGGCTCAAGCATTTGGGGGTAATTCCGCAAAGTTGGTTAGGACAGATGATTGGACCATGGGTCTTGTCATTATTGCTGTGTGGTCTAATAGCCTTGATGGAACGACGTTACAAAGATCAGCTAGAACCAATGATTGGTAGCTTGTTTGTGGTGTCAGCTTCTGTTGCGGTACTGCTAGTCAGCAAAGACCCGCATGGTGCAGACTTTATTCAAGGGATCTTGAACGGGCAGCTGCTTTGGTCAACATGGGATGACGTGTGGCCGTTAGCAATCATTACTGCTGCCATGCTGGTGGTTATCAAGCTGAAGCCAAGCTTTATGCAGGGAAGTGGTTTTTACCTCATCTTCGCCATCTTAATGCCAATTACGGTGAAGTTGACGGGGATCTACCTAGAGTTTGCTTTACTGGTCATTCCTGCTTTATGTGCTTCCATGCTAGTCGGTTGGCGTTTTTTAGTCGCCAGTATCGGTATTGGTGCCTTTGGAATCGTAACGGGTATCGCTATGTCGGCTTACTATGATTTACCAAGTGGCGCGAGCATTGTAGTGACCTTGTTTGCTGTTGGCTTATTGTTTAATGTGTTGTCCAAACTAAGTGGTTGTACTGCATTACCGAAAGCAACAAAAGATAGAGCTGCTGATGCTACCAAGATATAAGTAGACAATGACTGCTAACCTATGGGCCACCTACAAAAGCAAAAGCCGCTGAATGATCAGCGGCTTTTCGTTATGGACTTTGGTTTGCTAAGTTTCGTATTAGTACTTAACTTGGTAGTTCAATGTGAACGTGCGGCCACGGCCGTTGTAGTCAAACATTGCGTTGTCACCATACCAGTACTTCGCACGCTGGCTTAGCATTGTGTCGTACTCTTCGTTAAATAGGTTACGAATGCTAAAGCCAAGAGAGCCAACTGGTAAGTGGTATGTACTCATTAGGTCAACCACTGTGTAACCATTTAGGCTATCGCCATCGGCATCTTCGTAGTCAAATGCTGTTGAGCTTTGAAGCTTCACGTTGTAGTCCATTTCTGTCCAACCAACCCAAAGATTCGCTTTCGATGTACTTGCATCTTCAGCGTTCATCTCTTTCCAACCATCCTCGGCTTCGATCTCAGACACAACGTAGTGACCAGACGCACCTAGGCTTAGTCGATCTGTTGCCCAGTAATCCACTAACGCTTCTAAGCCATACACTCGTGTTGGCTCTGCAACGTCAGAGATTGTGTGGTCATTATCGTAGTCATACAAGATTGAACCGTCTGAGTACGAGTAGTAAGCAGCTGTTTGGAATGAAACATCGGCGCCTTCGATACGATAGCCGAGTTCGTAACTGTTGGTCTTAATACCATCAAGTTTTGAGCTATTTACGTCGACAGGGTTGCCGTTAGAATCATTCTTACCGTAGTACTTCGCCGGGTTCGCTAGATTGTAACCTTGTGAGAAGTTCACCCATGTTTGCGAGTTTGAAGTCAGTTTGTAAATTGCACCTAGGTTAAATAGGTTAACTGAATAATCGACATCGCCACCTTCGTAGAAGTCAGAATCCGCATTCTTTTGGAAATCTTTTAATTCGGTATTGATGTATTGGTAACGATAGCCACCTTGTAACGATAACGCTTCAGTAATGGCGTACTCGGCTTGGATGAAACCAGCAAGTGCCGATGAATCAATGCCAGGATAACGACCGTCGTAGTGAGAGATGTTGTTGATTAGGCCGCCTGATTCGCTAGACGTTTGCGAATCGTAAATTGCTTGGTCACTGGTGAACTTATCAATGTAGCCATCAACACCGTAAGTAAGGTTCACAGAATCAAAGGATTTGTGTAGAAGCGCTTTTGCACTGATGATCTCAGTCTTTTGACGAGAAGAACTCAGGCTGAGTTCGTCTTTATATGGTTCGCCGTTGCTGTAGATACCAATGTAAGGCGTGTAGGTGTGATCCTCTGTTCGGTAAGAGAGCTCTGCGATAAATTGTTGGTTAAGCACGTTATCGTGAGAGTAGGCCGCACTCAGCATCATGCGCTCGGTACCTTGCTGTCTGTCAGAGTGGTAGCCATCTCTTACGTCAACAAAGTCATAGAAGCCATCTTCGTTCTTTTCGAAGTACAGACCATAAGGTGAGTCTTGTTGGCTGTCGTAATACTGAGCAAGAAGGTTCAAGCGCTGTTCGTCGCTAATGTTGAACTGCAATGTACCAAGTAGATCAATCGTGTCATTGAATTGGTAAGAACCTTGGCTCATGTCCGGAGTGACCATATCGCCATTTGAATCGTAGAAAGCTTGGGTTGTAGTGTAGGCAACCGCTGCACGACCGCTGACTTTGTCATTGCCGCCTGAGATAGACTGAGCGATTTTAAAGTCGCCATCTTCGCTACCGTTAAAGCCAGAAGTACCACTTACGTATGTTTCAAATGCAACTTCGTTGCTGTCTGCTTTCTTGGTAATGATGTTAATTACACCACCAGCTGCACCTGCACCGTAGATAGAGCTTGCACCTGAAAGCACTTCGATGCGTTCGATGTTGAATGGGTCAATTGCATCAAGCTGGCGGCTGATGTCGCGGATCGATTGTAGTGACACACCGTCGATCATCACGGTAATACCACGGCCACGTAAATTTTGTCCGGCATTAGTACGACCACCACTTGCAATGTCGAGTGACGGTACTGTTGCTGCTAGGATCTCATCAAGGTTCTTGCCAGCACGGTATTCCTGCTGGATTGCTTCTGAATCGATGTACCAAACTGTACCTGGGATCTCACTGATCGCTTTAGGTGTTTGGCTAGCCACAACAACCATTTTCTCTTGAGTCGTTGTGGTTTCTTCAGCTTGGGCGGTAATCGAAGTTGTTGCTGCAAGGGCCACTGCGACAGCAACAGACGAAAGGGGGAATTTCCTTATTGTAGGTTTCATCATCTTTCTCGGGTTGACGTTGTTAGTATTGAAAATAAGAACCGGAATGATAATTAGTTGCATTAATGTGATCAACTAATTTTAGAGAAATTGATGGAATATTAGAAAAAGTAGAGTTGGATGTTTTAGTGTTGTGAATTATCCGTTTTTAAATATTATTATTATCAATTAGATGAGGGCCGATTTAGCGATTGAAATAGACTGAACTCACCTAACGTCTCATCAAGTACAAGAAGTAGCCACCGCCGATTAGGGAAGCAAGTAGCCCAGCAGGGAACTGCCATGGGAACCAGACGACGCGCCCAATCCAATCGGCCATCACCATCACGGCGCCGCCGATCAGTGCTGCTGTTATCATTTGCGGTAGAGCTCGATATTGGTGTAAAGATCTGGCCATATGCGGAGCCAATAAGCCGATAAAGCTTAGCGGGCCAATCACAATCGTGCAGAGGGTTGTCATCGCCGCGACCAAAATGAGTAATACCAAGCGCACTTTTCGGCAGTCGACACCCACACTGTTGGCGCTGACTTCACCGAGCCCGATCAATTCAATCCAGCGATGTGAGGCCAGAGACACCGCACCAATGATAATGACGCCAAAGAGCAGCAACCAAATATCTTGGCTAGAAACCAAATACGTTGAGCCGGATAACCAAGTTAACAATGACTTCACATTATCTTGTCCAGACGTCATGGCAACGCGTAATAGGGCATCCAAGCCAGCACTGAGTGCAATACCTGTTAACAAGGTTTGAGTGGGTGCAAAGTTGTGTTTTCGTCCCATCAACCAAACGACAGCGGTAACAGATAATGCTCCTATCGTTCCCCACAGCATTTGTTCATGTCGTTCAAGTGACATACCAAGCACGGTGCCAAGGACCAAGGCTAAGGCTGCGCCAGAACTGATACCGAGAATCTCTGGGCTTGCCATAGGGTTATTGGATACTCGTTGAATAATGGTGCCCGCAAACGCTAGCCCAATTCCTGCAAGTAAAGCCACGGCGACTCTTGGTGCCCGCAATTCAAACAATGATTGCGTGATGGCGTAACTCCAACCAAACTGATTTTTACCAATAAATAGCGCAATCATCGCCACGATGAACACCACAATGGTTAATATGCTGAGTACAGGGATAAGTCGACGATGTTGATACTGCTCAACCACTTCGTCACGTGAACGCAAATCTGATTGCAAAGATTTGCGTTGTAATAGCCATAGTAAGAATGGAGCGCCAATCAGTGCAGTCATCGCTCCAGTTGGTAGCATTTCTCCTCCCACACCAGAGAAAGGCTGAATCACAAGATCAACCAAAAGCAGCATGGCTGAACCAATAACACCACTAAGTAAAATCTGACGCGAAAGGGTTCGAGCACCTAACATTCGAGCAAGCGCAGGGGCAACGATACCAACAAAACCAATTAACCCAACTTCGCTGACAACCGCTGCAGTAACAAAGATTGCCAGTGATAAACAGGCGAGCTTAATCTGTTTAATATTTACGCCAAGAGATGTCGCAACGCCATCGCCAAACTGAAGGGCTGACAGAGGGCGTTGCAGTGCGAGCAGTAACGCAGTAGGAATGAACACCAATGGGATAAGCATTTGGGTACTCGACCAGTCATTTTGGTTTAGAGTACCAGCCCCCCACACGAATAAACTGGTGAGCTGCTGCTCGTTCAGCAGTAGCAGCATCGTATTGAGGGAGCCAAAGAATAGGCTAACGACCATGCCAGCTAAAACCATATGTACCGGCGAATAGCCACGTTTAGCACTTAATGAGAAGACGAGAAAGGTTGCTAAGCAGCCACCGATGAAAGCTGGAATGAATCCACCGATCCCCATACTGGCAGGGATTAGCAAGGTACCTAATATCATGCCAAGTTCTGCACCTGCCGCAACGCCCAGCGTAGTAGGAGAGGCAATAGGGTTACGTAGCACAAACTGCATCACGCACCCAGCAATCGCAAGTGCAAAACCACACAATATCGCGACAACCAAACGGGGTAGGTAAGTTAAATGAGTGATCAGGTGCTGGTAATTTGTTTGGTCGTAGTGAAATAACGTATCCCACAGCAGTTGGATACCTTGAGAATAAGGGGCGGTAATGTCGAGTAACGCAATAACAATAGCGACCATTATCGCCGCAACTATAAGTAGCTTGCGGCTGAATGTAACGGGTAACTCGCTATCTTGGCATGTGGTTGTGTTCATTGATTAGTTCAATAACTGACGCGTGATGTGGTCACTAAATCGTTGTGCTGACAGTAATCCGCCAAAGGTCCAAATCGCTGGCAGTTCATAAACGGAATCGGTACGAGTGAACTCCATCGCTTGCCAAAGTGGTGAGCTGATCAGCTGCTGGCGTTCAGTGTCATTGAGTGGGCCAAAGATCATCAGGTTGGTTTTTTGATGCTCTGCTAATTTTTCGACCCCAGCCGTCGTAAAGCCCCATTGGTTAGTCTGTTCATGCCAAGAGTTTTCTAAACCCATAAGCGCGATGGTTGATTGTGCTAAAGAACCGTCGCTATGAATTCTTAGCGTTTTGTCGTTAATGAAACGAATAAACATCAGAGGCTTATCTTCATCCATCTGCTTACGAATCGCATCACCATTGTCAGCTAAACGTTTATGAGTCGCTTCAATGACATTTTTCGCCTGTTGCTGCTTTCCTAATAGAGCACCTAGTTGAGTAGTAATATGTTCTGCCGACTCAAGTGGCGCTTTTTTGTCGCTGTAGACTGTGAAAACAAGAACTGGCGCGATCTTTTGCAGTTGCTCGATAGCAGGTGCCATGTGTTGGCTGATCAAAATAACATCTGGCTTGATGTCAGTAAGCAGTTCTAGGTTGGGTTCACGACGAGAACCCACATCGATAGTACCAGGGCTCAGTTTTGGTTGAGAAACCCAAGTATCGTAACCAGGGACATCGGCGACACCATAAGGCTCAATGCCAAGGCTAAGTACGGTTTCTGTCAGTGCCCAGTCTAGGGTCACGACTTTGCTAGGTGTTGCGTCGAAATGTGCCATTCCCATTTCGTGTTCAATCTCAATTGCGCTCGCGTTGAAAGCAATCAGTGCAGCAAATAAAAGCGTTATGAATTTCATTCTGAGTTCCTACTACCGGACAGTTAAGGGATGTAACTGATAGGTTTGCCTGTTTCTGGGTGAGGAAAGAGCGCCAGTTCCATTCCGTAGATCTGTTGTAATGTTTGTGGTGTCATCATTGATTCTGGTGAGCCTGATGCGATGACTTTCCCTGAATGCAGGGCGATAAGCTCATCACTGAACTTTGCAGCCATGTTCACATCGTGCAGCACCATGATGACAGTTAGTCCTAAGCTTTTGTTGAGCTCTCTAATTAGTGCCAGCAATTCGTATTGGTGAGCTACATCTAATGCTGAGGTGGGCTCATCCAATAAAATACACTTACTTTGCTGGGCAAGTAGCATCGCTACCCATGCTCGTTGGCGCTCACCACCCGACAGCGTTGCTACAAATCTATCTTTAAACGGCGTAAGGCCTACTTTTTCGATGGCGTCATCGACCAACTGGTAGTCGTGTTTGCTGTATCGGCCAAAAGCGCCTTTCCAAGGGTAACGGCCAAAGCACACTAACTCTCGGACGGTCACGCCGTCGGTGATAGGTGGGTGCTGAGGGAGATAAGCGACGTTTAGTGCAAAATCTTGGTGCGAAAACTCAGAAACAGCCTTTCCTTCGAACAATACTTTGCCGTGACTGGGTGAGTTTTGCCTGCTGAGTAACTTTACCAAAGTCGATTTACCACAACCGTTATGACCGAGTAATGTCGTTACCTGGCCTTTATTAAAAGTAAGGGAAGTAGGCTGAAGAATGGTTTTGCCTTCAATATCAAAAGAGGCATCGACGAGTTGGTACATGAGTGAACGCATTATGCATAGGGTTATTATCAGGCGCTGACTTTACCATAAAATATGATTAATGATAACGATTTTCATAATCATTAGTCTTGGCGTATTTGATAGGATTTGTATTTATCAGAACTATGATTTGGGCGTCAGGATAGCTGTGGGTAGCGTACGGTAGATGATAAAATCCCTATTCGTTACCAAGTGATATTGTGAAAAGAGTTAATACCCTTACTTTATTTGTGATTATGGTTGGTGAACAATACGTTTGAAATATCGATTGGTATTTCAAAATAAAAGCCGATACAATCGCCGCCCTATTGATAATGAGAGTGTTTATCAATAAGGTATTTGAAAACACGACAACACTGTCTTTCTTCGGGATCGCTTCTAAAGTAAGTATCGCCATGAACATAATGAAATCTAGCTTCACCTTATTCCTCACTGTTTGCTCTGCCACGGCACTCGCTTCTGGTTTAGATAGCGCACAGTCTATTCAAAGTAAAAGCCACGCAGAATCGGCAAGCAGCCAAGTCAAAATCGACCGTAGCGCAGAAGCCGCGATGGCACACAAAGCCGAGATTGAACAGCTGCGAGAAGAGCTTAAGAATCTGGAAGTATACCGCGATCACCTTAAGTCTCTGGTCGATAGCCAACAGAAAGAAATTACCAGCATTGATCAGCAGATCGACCAAATCAAATACACTCGTCAGGGGGTAGTGCCTCTGATGTATAACATGATCGATGGTCTAAAAACATTGGTGGAAAACGACAAGCCCCTTCGTTTTGAACAGCGAGTCACTCGCATCGAGAAGCTAGAAGCCATGATGCCAAGAGCGGATGTGAGCGATGCTGAAAAATACCGCCGTATTCTAGAGGCTTACCAAATAGAGCTAGATTACGGAACTAAGCTTGGCCTTTACCGCGGCAGTATCGAAATGTCTGGTACTGAACGCATTGAAGCCGATGTGTTGTATTTAGGCCGCGTGAGCTTAATTGCGCGTAATTTAGGGGGTAACAAATACTGGTCTTGGGACGAGAAGTCTCAATCTTGGGTAACGGTTGATTCATCAAATAAAGCGGAACTTGATAAAGCGTATGCGATTGCTGCCAAGCAAGTGGCGCCAAGCTTAATTCAACTACCTGTATCTTTGACTGTTGCGGAGGCGAAATAACATGAAAGCTCGTATTTTTAGCACTGTTTTACTGTGTTCTCTTGCGTCTTTCGCGACTCATGCGACCGATGAATTAGCGCAAAAAGCGTCTACCGACAGGCAGCAACAGCAACAAGTTGAGAAACAAAGACGCGCTGAGTTCAACCTCTCGGAGAAAGAGCTTAACGCACTGAAAGCAGAGTTGACGGCCAAGCGAGATCAATTACAGAGCGAAACGGACGCGCTAGCCAAAACGTTCGGTGAAAACGAAAACACTCTAGCCCGACTAGAAGAGCAACTGCGCTTAGAAACCGGTAGCTTGGGCGAGTTGTTTGGTGTTGTGCGCCAAAATGCGAAAGAGCTTCAGTCGGAGCTTCATTTCTCGGTAACTGGGGTTAGTGAAAACACTCACTCAGCTGTTGTCGATGATATCGTTGCGGCTAAGTCACTACCTTCAATGCCGCAGCTAACCGGCTTTTGGCAGAGTTTGCTAGAACAAATTAACGCCAGTGGTGAAGTGAAAAAAGAGAATGTGACTCTTATCAATGGTGAAGGGCAGAAACAACAAGTGGAAGCCGTGCGCATTGGCGCTTTAGGACTGGTGACAGAAAATGGCTACATTGAGTGGAATGGCAAACGTGGTGACGCGGTTGAATACCGCAAACAGCCAGAGCAAGGGCCGACACTTTCCTCTCTTGCGAGTGTGTTATCTGGTGACATGTCTAGCGTGGTACTAGACCCTTCTCGTGGCATTATGCTAGAGCAACTGGCTCATACGCCAAGCCTATCAGACAGGCTACAAGCAGGTGGTGTAGTGGGTAAGATTATCTTAGGCTTATTGGCGGTTGGCCTTGTGATAGCGTTAGTTCGTGGAGTATCACTGGCAAACGCTCGTCGTAAGATCGCGGCGCAGCTTAAACAGCCGGAAAACCCAGGAGATAACCCACTTGGCCGTGTACTTGCCGTATATAACAAAGAGCAAAACCGAAGCGTAGAAGCGCTTGAGCTTCGCTTATTGGAAGCGGTAGTAGACGAACAAGCAGCGTTAGAAAAAGGTTTATCAATGCTGAAGCTTCTTGCAGCATTGGCACCGATGTTAGGCCTGCTTGGTACTGTAACGGGTATGATCGAAACCTTCCAAGTGATCACGCAGTTTGGTAACGGTGACCCTAAAGTTATGGCGGGCGGCATTTCGATGGCACTCGTGACTACCGTGCTTGGTCTTGTTTCAGCGATGCCACTACTTCTAGCGCATAACATTCTGAGCACTCAGTCTGAAAATATTCGCAATATTCTGGAAAAACAAGGCATCGGCTTAGTGGCAGAGCAAGCGGAAAAAACCGATCTTGAGCCTGTAGGAACGCCAGCGTAATGAACGATCTCATTTCAATCTCATTGCTAGAAAGCAGCGGATTGTTGTCTAGCCACTGGTACTTGAGTTTGCAGCAGTTCATGCAGCAAGGTGGTCAAGTATTATGGTGGTTGGCGGCTGTCGTCGCGGTGTTCTGGTGTCTTGTCATTGAGAGAGTATTGTACATCGCATTCTATTTCCCTAAGCAGCGCTCGGAGTGGATTGACGCTTGGCAACAAAGGCAAGACCATGCCTCTTGGCACGCCCGTGCGATTCGTGACAGTTGGGTTAGTCAAGCGCATATGGCGCTTCGCCAGAATCTCAATTTCATCAAGGTGCTGGTGGCAATATGCCCTATGTTAGGTTTGCTTGGCACCGTGACGGGTATGATTTCTGTTTTTGATGTCATGGCAAACCAAGGTAGCAGCAGCCCTAAGCTAATGGCTTCAGGGATTTCGTTGGCGACCCTGCCAACGATGGCTGGCATGGTCGCAGCCTTAGCGGGGATGTTTGTACACTCTCGTCTTGCCAAAAAATGCAATTTACTTGAACTGAAGTTAGAAAAATCTTTAAGGAGTCAACGATGAGACTCGGTCGACGCCACAATAAATCTGAAGAAGCACAAATCGATCTAACGTCGATGCTCGATATTGTTTTCATCATGCTGATCTTCTTCATCGTGACCAGTTCATTTGTTCGTGAATCTGGAGTTGAGGTCAACCGCCCTCAGGCTTCAAATGTTGCAAGCCAAAAAGATGCTGGGATCTTCGTAGCAATTACGTCGGCAAACGATATCTACATTGATAAACGTGTGGTCGATGCCGAACGTGTTCAAGCCACTCTCGAACATCTGTTATTGGATAAGCCTGATGCCTCTCTCGTGATTCAAGCTGATGAGCATGCGTATAACGGTACGGTTGTGAAGGTGATGGACGCTGCCAAAGGAGCAGGAGTGAAAAACATCGCACTGGCCGCGGAGAAACAATAATGGGGCGTATCTGGGTTGCTATTCCGCTGGCGCTGATACTTTCTGTCGGGCTGTTCAGCTTTATGGCATGGATGGTCGATAATGGTCATAAAGGCGCACCTAAGCAAAGTGAAGCGGTGAGCTTTAATATGGTGATGGTGGAAAATGAGCAGGAACTGCAACGTCGCCAGCGCAGCGTGCCGGATCAACCAGAGCCACCAGAAATTCCACCACAAGCTCAAGTTAGCCAAGCGAAGGCAGAAGTGAATCAAGTCACTTCGATGCAATCTGTACCATCACTTGGTTTAGATACCGCTGTTGATGGACTGGCGATCAATGCACCGACCTTCTCAGACTTTGGTGTTAATCAGCAAGCAATGCCGCTATATCGTGTCGAACCTCGCTATCCTGCCAAAGCACTTAAACGCTCAATGGAAGGGTATGTGATCATGAAGTTTACGATTGACTCAACAGGTCGCCCGACGGATATTGAAGTGGTGGAAGCTAATCCACGACGCGTATTCGAACGAGAAGCCATTCGAGCGTTGCAAAAGTGGAAATATCAGCCAAAAGTGATTGATGGTAAGGCCATTGCTCAGCTCAATCAGAGCGTTAAGCTGGAGTTCAAACTAGCAAAATGATGATACGCAAATACACAACGGTCGCTTTCACCATGCTTGTATTGGTGGCGTCACTCTCTTGGACACCGGTTACTGTTGGCGCTCAACTAACGCAGTACACTGCGGTTCGGGTGCAAAAAGCAAACACATTAGCGCAGGAAGAAAAGTATGCCGAGGCGATTGAAACCCTAAACGCTATCGATGCGAATGGTGCATACGATAAGGCTTACGTCGACCGTATGCTTGGGGTTTTCTATTGGCAATCCGATGATACTTCGGCTGCTATCAAACATATTCGCCAGGCTGTGGAGAGCGACTTGCTTGAAGATGAGCAAGCTTGGACAACCAAAAAAATGTTGGCAGATCTGTTGCTCAACGAGCAGGAGTTCTCAGAGGCTTTACCGTATTACTATGACTTGGTTAAAGCGGTACCTGATAGCCAAAAAGAAGACCAACTCTGGCTTCGTATAGCGCAGGCCCACTACCAAATTGAGCAGTATCGTGAGGTGCTTAACGGTATCGCGAAATACGACAAATTTGGTCATCCAGATGAAGTCACGCCACTATCGCTAAAATTGGGTGCACAGATGCAGCTTAAGCAGTGGGAAGGCGCGATTCCTACTCTTGAACGGCTAATTGTACTGGAGCCGAATAAGGTCAATTGGTGGCGTCAATTAGCCGGACTACACCTGAGGTTAGAGCAAAGTAAAGCGGCGCTAGACACACTAGCCCTCGCAACCCTGCAAGGTATTGAACTGTCTCAGCAAGACATTCACCTTAAAGCTCAGTTGTACGCACAGCGCGGGATTCCGATGCGTGCTGCGCAGACGATGGCGACACTTGAAAAGCTCAGCCAAGAATCGAAGCTCCTAGCAGAGCAGGCGACATATTGGCAAATGGCGAAAGAGTGGCAAGAAGCGATTGGCACTTGGAAACTGGCGGCACAGTTGGATGAAAAGTACTACTGGAACCTGGCCCAGCTACAAAGCCAAGAGGGCCAATATAAAGCTGCCCTAGCTTCGTTGGATAAAGTGACCGATAAGTCGCGTAAAGCTGATGTTGAACTGGCTAGGGTGCGAGCCCTGTATAAGCTTAATGATATTGATACAGCGCTGGTTCATGCAAAACGAGTCAACGAAATTAACCCGTCGAATGAAGCTCAAAGCTGGGTGAAGTTTCTAACACAGTTACGTGAAGCTTCTTCGAGTAGCAAAGTGTAACCCAAGCTAATCCATATAATAAATTGCATTATTATTTGTATCGAACTATGCTCTAGCGTCCAAATCCGGAACCGTTCAAACAGCAATGCAGACAGACTCATTTTTCCAACAGCTTTTTGATTACTCGCGTCAAGTCACACCATACTTGGAAGGGGAAGTGACGTCTTGCCCACGGGATAAGACTGGATTTGGCTTTGTTCATATCGACAATGATTGTTCTGGTGATATTCAAGGCTTGTACCTACGCTTGAAGCAAGAAAACCCAGAAGCTGGCGCGGCCTATTGGTTGACCCGAACATGGGATTTACTCTGCTGGCAACCAATGTATTTGGCCTTTGTCTCTATCTATGCCTGTCATGGTCTGCCTCCACTGAAGCGCATGGGGCAGGGTATACATGCCCACTTTATTGCAGGGTTCAGCTTCGAAAGCCATCAACATACCCATGCCTCTCAGGAAGAGTTGATTGACATGGCCGGGCGCGATTTACAAGAGCTCTACTCGTTTTATCGCCAGTCTATCGACAGCTGGACTCGCATTCGCCCGGGTTTTACCCACCACTTGATCGCCGATGGTATTTTAGGTTGTCTCATCAAGTTGCAAAACTTTGTACCGGAGTTAACCAACGACTATCTTCTTGCTCAAGCGCAGCTCTGGTTTAAAGCATTTCAACTACCCGAGAAGTTGTTAGCAAGTTTGCGAGTTGATGACGAGACAGGGCATCTTAAGTTAGTAAGAACCAGCTGTTGCTTGGTGTATAAATGCGAGGGGCGAAAGCTATGCGCAGATTGCCCTCGTCATCCTGATAACAAGAAGTAATTCAGTTGGTGCATCGAAGTGATGGATGGGTATACACTGGACTCACTTTTTAACCACTCACCGTTATGACATATGAAAGCGTCGACATCAGCAAGCCATAGACTCAATAGAATCGAGCAAGTGCTAGATTATGTCGATCAGCATATCTCCCAGCCCATCTCTTTAGAACTGCTTGCCGAGAAAAGTTGTTGGTCTCGTTGGCAGTTACAGCGAGTTTTTCAGGCATACACCGGAAAGAAAGTCGCTCAGTATGTGCGAGAGCAGAAGCTTTCTCATGCTGCGGAGCTTGTGCTCGGCAAGCAACAGCGTATGTTAGACATCGCTTCTGCTTGTGGATTCGGCTCTGAAATTGCTTTTAGTCGGGCGTTCAAAAAGCAGTTTGGCTTAAGCCCAAAGCAATATCAGCTACGTGGTACGCGAACGGGTATTTGTCAGCGAGTCGTCCGTGCGCCACAGCCCTCTTCCTCTCAGGGGGATGTGTTTTATCAAGTTAAAATTGAACACTCAAATAGATTCGATGTGGTTGGGGTCAGCCAACCGGTGCAAGGCTTAATGTCGACCAATCCAGATTACTTGCAAACGGTTCCACTCGCTTGGCAACACTTTCAAAAGCTAACCCATGATCAGCCCTTTGAGCGATATGTCGGCGTGTTTCAGTTTGATAGCGATATATTGGAAGGGTCACTCAGTTACTTTGCGGGGACGGACGCTGCTAATGTCACACACCCGCTAACTGAAACACTAGACTTGGTCTCTATCGATGAAGGTCAATATGCTGTCTTGAAATACGAGGGAGAAATTGAACGTTTTTCCGAAGCAGTCAGTTGGTTTATTTTCCACTGGCTTCCTCATTCAAGCTATATCGCCTTAGATGGAAGTGAGATAGAAGTGTACCAGCCTCAAACTGAACAAGGCTTTATTAGTGTCGAATACTGGTTACCTGTCGCACCTAAAGGTGATTAAAGGGAGTGAAGGAAAGCCTACAGGGCACGGTGTTGCAGTCATTTCACCTTTTAACCCGATGAAAAAGTTCCCTATCAATAAATTAATCAGTTAAGTTGCACCAAATGGTTAAGTTTTCCGATTCGTTCTCGGATATCATGCATGCAAATGATAACAATTATCACTAACATTCCATTTACATCTATCGGATACGACTTGTAGGGACTTATGACTATTCAAAATTCACGCCCGTTATTCGTACGTACTTCGCTTGCGTGCGCTATCTCTATTTCATTGTTGGCCTCATTCCAAACTGTTGCGGAAGAAACGGAATCTTCGGACGTTGAGACTATTTCTGTATTAGGTAAAGCTTACCGAAATACTGCGACCAAAACGTCACTGGAGCCAGAAGAAACGCCACAAGCGATTAATGTGATTGAAAGTGAGACGCTAGAAGCTAGAGGCGTGAAGTCTTTAAACCAAGCGTTGCGTTATACACCGGGCGTAGTGACAGAGCAAAAAGGCTCGTCGGTCACTATGTACGATACGTTCAATATCCGTGGTTTTGATGTGAGCCAAAGCTATTATGATGGCTTGGTTTTGCAGTCTCTAGCGGGTTGGAATCTACAACCTCAGATTGATCCAATCGCATTGCAGCAGGTCGAAATCTTTAAGGGGCCTACATCGGTACTTTACGGTGCGATGCCTCCAGGTGGTATGGTGAATATGATTGCTAAATCACCACAGCAGGAAGCGAATACAGATATTGGTGTTGCTACTGGTTCTCGTAACTTAATGGAAGCATCGATTGACAGTACTGGGCAAATCGGCAATTCAGATCTCAACTACCGCTTCATTGCGTTAGCGAGAAAGCAAGATGGCCAAGTCGACCATACCGAAGAGGAGCGTTATGTCATTGCACCTTCGATCGATTGGAATATTAGCGAGAAAACGCTACTTAATCTGAATATCTACTATCAAAATGATCCAGCAATGGGGATGAACTCTTCGATGCCTGCATCGGGTATGTTTGTCGATAACCCTAACGGTAGCACTAACCCAAATACTTTTGTTGGTGATAAAAACTGGAGCACGTTTGAGCGTGAAGTCTTTTTAGCTGGCTACAAATTTGAACATCAGTTCAACAGCAATTGGTCGTTCTTACAAAACTTCCGTTATATGAAAGCGGATTTGTACCAAGAGAACACTTACCACACCGCAGATCAATTCGACCCAGCAACTGGGAACTTGGATCGTACCATCTACGACACAACCGAGAAGTCGGAAGGTATCGTGATCGATAACCAGTTGTCCGCTAAGGTGATGACGGGCGACGTTGAGCACAACATTCTATTTGGCCTCGACTACCAGAAGTTGGATGGTAATTCGCTGTACAACGAGTACGGAAGTACTAGCCAGTTTGGTACGTTTAACCTATTCGACCCAAATAACGACATGATTGATCGCGGCCAACTCTCTAAGACTTCCGAATACGAAGACAAAGTGAAGGTTGAACAACTAGGCATGTACTTCCAAGACCAATTGCGTTGGGATCGTTGGGTGTTGATTGCTGGTGGCCGTTACGATCAGTTTAAATCGAGTAGCGACTACACTGGCCAATATCAGTATGGGCCAGATTGGTACCCTTACGAAAACTACACAGAAGCGGACCAAAACCAATTCTCATACCGCGTGGGTGGACTGTACGAATTCGAAAACGGCGTGGCACCTTTTATCAGCTATGCTACCAGCTTTGAACCAACGGCAAGCACCGAAGGTCAGAACTACAAGCCAGAAATGGGTGAGCAAGTTGAAGTTGGCGTGAAATATATGGCGCCGGATATGTCTAAATCAGGGTCGATATCGCTGTTCAATATCGTGAAAAGCGATGCCTTGATGGCAGATCCTCTAGACCCATGGGGCGCAAAACTGCAAGTCGGTGAACTCACCTCTCGTGGCTTAGAAGCGCAAGGTACGTGGTTTATTACTGATGCCTTGGATATTGCTGCAAACTACACCTACCTAGATGTAGAAGTTACTCAGGATAGTGAAAATGGCTTAGAGGGCACCACTCCTATCTATATCCCTGAGCACGCTGCGAACCTGTGGGCGAACTACTTCGTTTACGACGGTGCGCTTGCGGGGACTCGTGCAAGTGCAGGCGTTCGCTATGTCGGTGAAATGCAGATGGACGCGACCAATACTCAGGGTATGGTGCCAAGCTATACGACAGTTGATTTATCGTTTGGTTATGACATGAGTTACTTATCTAGTTCGTTAAGTGGTGCGTCAGCTAACTTGATCGTGAACAACTTATTCAACGAAGAATCATACACTTGTTACGACATGTACAACTGCTGGTACGGTGCTGAGCAAACAGTAGAGTTAAACGTGAACTACAACTTCTAAGTAACAGCGTAATTACAACTTAAACAACAAACCGCATACAAGTTCCTTGTATGCGGTTTTTTTATATCTTTTGTGAAAATCAAAAAAATGCCTGAATGATAGCTGTATCAATGACTATGCATTTAGCGTATACCTGAAATGTTTTTAAATGATTTGAAGTGATGTCTTGTGTTGCCCTAGTTTTAGTGTGTTTATTATCATTTACTCTAGGAATCACAATGGCAAAAACAATGTTCCGTATAGCCGGTTTATCGGTTTTAGCGGCATGCAATTCGGCATTCGCTAGTGGAGTATTTTTGCAGGAAGCAACATACGCAAATATGGGTACGGCAGGAGCTGGAGATGCAGTTTACACTGGATCCGCTGCCTCCATTTGGAGCAACCCAGCGATTATGTCTCATATGGATAAAGAGCACACCACAATCTCGGGCCTACTACTTAACTTGGACGTAAAGTATGAAGGTGAGGGGACTGAAGGGCACAGTAATACAACGATGCCTATTGCCAGTTTTTACCATGTGATGGAGTTAAATGAAAAACTAAAACTGGGTTTGGCTTTCAGTACGCTTGGTGGTGCAACGCTAGATTATGGTGACGGCTGGCAAGGCGAAAACCAGCTGACAGATGTTGCACTTCTTACATATCAATTTAACCCATCTTTGAGCTATGCGATAAGCGACAAGCTTTCTATCGCTGCGGGCCTACAAGTTGATTACGCTTTGTTCCAGCAAAGCTCCGCTTTGGCCGAACTCGACACCGCTGATGATTTTGCCTACGGCTACAACTTGGGCGTAGTTTTTCAAGCGACAGATAAGGCCAGAATTGGCTTGTCTTACCGTTCTAAAATTGAACATGAGTTTGATGGTGACTCAACAGTCAGTGCCGTTATCTTAAAGCAAACGGTGACTAGAACGGGTACGTATAGCACCGAATTTATCCTTCCTGCGACAGCAGACTTAAGCCTTGCTTATCAAATGACAGACAGGCTCGACCTTATGACGTCTGTTCAGTGGCATCAATGGTCTGATATGCAGTCAACAGATGTCGACTTAACGAGCCCTGAGGGGACGCTTTCGATTAATCGCGAATGGCAAGACGTATGGCGAGCATCAATTGGGGGCGAATATCAACTTACAAGCAGTTGGAGCCTAAAAGCTGGCTACGCCTATGAAACGTCTCCTATAGATGACCCTGCAAACCAAAGCCCAGACCTACCTGTGGGCGAACAGCACCGTTATTCCGTGGGTGTAAGCAAAGCGTGGACAGACAGCAAGCTAGACATCTACTACGAGTTCGCAGACTTTGGTGAAATGGATATCGAGCAAACTGGAAAAGCAAACCCATTGGACGGTGTTCTAATCGGCCACGTTCACTTTGTTGGTATGGCGTACACGTTCTAGAGGGCTAAACCATGAAAAAAATCAAAGCGATTCTGATGTGGCTTGTTAAAGCCATCGCAGTAGTGTCAGCACTGGCTGGCACATCATTCTTCTTTTCTACTTTGTCACTGATCCACGGTAAAGAGATGCCAGCGAGCGATTTCGTTGGTGGCAACCCGAGCATCATAAACTTGCTGAATTCCGAAGTGTTCATGGGGCTAATCTTTGTGATCACTCTGTCGATTTTTGGGTATGTCGGTTACTTATTGTGGCGCTTACATGAAGTGGCGGTGCATGAAACACAACATAAAAAGAGCGCTCACAGCAATCTAGTGTTTATCTTATCGCTGTGTGGTTTGTTTATTAACAAAGTGTGGTGGATTTTCGCGTTAATTATCGCCTTTACTCGTTGGGATGTTATCAGTGATGGCTTGAGTGCGATCATTCGTAAAGGTGTTCAAGATTCAAAATCAACAGGTGAGGAGACGAAGTAATGAAAGAAATTATGCTGCCTTATATCCTGATTTGCTGGCTGTTAGTTAAAGCTGGTGTCATTAAGTGGAACTTGAAGAATGCAACGATTTTAGTGTCCTTTGGTGCTTTTCTAGCAACGACATTGTTCACCGTTAGCCGATTTTGGGCGCCTGTGGATCTTACCGATAGCAGTACCGTGAAGGCTCCTCATGCGGTCCTTAGCCCGCTAATTGGTCAAAAAGTGCAAGATGTTTACGTTAAGCACAACCAAGTGGTTAAGAAAGGTGACTTGTTGTACACGTTGGAATCAACGTCAGATGTTGAACAAATCAACGGCTTGAAAGCACAGCTAAAAGCGATTGAGCACGAAATTGACGCGACGGAAACACAAATCAAAACCGACGAGAAAAACCTACAACGTATGGAGAAATTGGACGAGTACAGCAGCGAAGTGGACCGCGATGACTTGACCAACAAGATCCAGCAAGGTTACGCGACGCTTGCGTCTAAGCGTGCTGATATCGGCAACATTCGCGCGCAAATTGCAGAAACGGAATGGCTTAATGACCTAAACCAAGTGGTTGCGCCATTTGATGGCCAAGTGGGTGTGGTTAACATCACTAAAGGCACGCGCACCGGTAACATGCACTTATTCAACACCAGTAAGAAGTTCATGGAAATGCGTATTCCAGACCAATCTTTCCGTTACATCAAGGTTGGTCAGTTTGCCGAGTTCTATGTCAACTCGCATCCTGGTGAAGTGTTCCGCGGTAAGGTTCACAGTATTACCAGTGGCACGGGTGAGTCGATGGTGTCGGTTCAAAACGGTGCTCAGCGCGTAACTCAACATGTCGGTAATAACATGGGAACTCATGGCCGTACGGTGATCATTGAGTTCGAAGAACCAGAGGGTTACCGCATTCCACTCGGTGCGAAAGGCGCAGCTTGGATTTCAGCAACCAAACCACACCCAATGCTTGGTTTTATGGACATTATTGGTGGTGCGACGGTTCGATTGAAATCTCTGAAGGCTTACCTAAGCGCACTCTAATTACTTATCGATACATCCGCTCTATAACGACAAAGTGCGAGTTCAAAGAACTCGCACTTCAACTCTATGCCGCTAGCGCTTTCGCTGGCTAGGCATTCGGTGTGCTCAGCACATCACTTAATGTATTCAGTATGAGTTGTTTAAGCCATTGATGAGGGCGGCTGTTTTCTGTGCGCTTATGCTCAATCAAGTACACGTCGACCAGTAGTTCGCTGTCATCCATGGCATAGATAGGAACGAGAGTATCTTTCAAGTTCTCGAGCTCGGCCACTTTGTGAGACGAAGACAGCACAGTATTCGTTCCCTGCATCACCTGAATTAAGGTCTGAAGCTGCCCACTACGAAACGCAATATCACGCATACGCCCTTTGGAGTGCAGGTAGCTGTCGATCGGGTTTAGCAATCCGTAGTTAGAGCGAATATCGAGTGTTAGGTCTACGAAGCGATAGGACAGGCAATCCTCCAGTGTCACGCTTTCTTTCTGAGTTAACGGGTGATCTGGAGCCACGTAAAACATGGCGTAGGTTTGGCCGATCTTTTGCGCTGGCATTTCCATCTCGTTGCCAGGTTTCTCGATGTGGATGGTGAAGTCAACGATGCGCTCTTGCAATTGTTGGCACGGATCTCGGGAGATCGGGAACTCAAGCAAGCTAGCTTTGGGTGCTTCCGCCATAAAGCGTTTGGCCAAAGGTACAGACAAAAACTGGCTCATCAAGGGTGGCAGAGAAATGGTAAAGGCTTGCTCACACTCCTTGGGGCTAAAGCTAGTTGCGGTGACTAACTGTTGCATCGCTCTAAGCAGCTCATCGAGTGGCGCTTGCAGCTCCAACGCTTTTTGGGTCGGAACTAGGCCGTTGGATTCGCGATAGAACAGTGGATCGCCAAGTAGATCGCGCAAGCGAGACAAGGTTCGACTCATTGCCGGCTGGGAAAGGTAAAGCACCTTAGCCGCTTTTGTTACGTTCCTTTCCTTGATCAAAACACTCAGAGAGACGAGTAGGTTGAGGTCAATTCTGGATAGTTGTTGCTCTAATGTAACCATAGAAATGCACCAGGCGTATATCAGTTATCCTTTTTTTACATTGGTTCTTATATCTATACAAGAGTAAATTACGTACAGATGTCGATTGTTAGGGCTTTTTATCGTTTTTGTATCGACACCTTTAAATTAAATATCCTAGGTAAATTATGATTCCGTTAATTCATACAATGTACTTAGATGGATTTATTAATGCTCTGGAAGGAAACGCAGAACGTAAGTCACAGCTTTATCGTGATGCCATGTGTCCTTTTCCTCAAAAAGAGGAAACTCGACTTGTTTCGTACGCTAGTTTTGAATCTTTGTTGCGTAATACTGCCCAGCAGTACGGTAAAGAAAAGCTGGTCGAAGCGATTCAATGCAGCATTCAAAACGATATCTTACCGGTCTTGACTCAAGGCCTCGTCGATTCGACGTCTTTATTCCAATGGAATGTGGCGCAAGCTGTCTATAACTCAGAGCCGCACCTTGCCGGTTTCTGGATGGGCGCAACACATCACTATGGTAAACCAATCTTAGTGGTAGAACCGGTTGAGCAGTCGAGCGTGAAATTTGTCTTTGCTGAGGTCTATTTCTCGATCTTGTCGTTGGAGTTATACCGTCACTTACTCAAAGATATCCCAGTAAAATCTAATCTATACCTTAAGGTCGATGAGCTTAGTGATATTCACCATTACTTGGCGAAAGTTTATCAGCAACAATGTGTGCTGTGTTTTGCGCAGCCGTACACTGGGATCGAACTGTTGCCGACCGAATGCAATTCGCCAACACCGTTGTTTTCGGTGAAATCTCATGGTGTCGAGACATTCAGCGAATCATTGAAAAGTGCGCTTGGGCCAATATTCGATGAGCACGACATATCGCTCGATGTTGCTTCTAGCGTGACGTCAATTCCACGCCGTACCATTCAGCGCCGGTTGGAAAAAGAAGGGCTGTCCTTTCTCAAGATTAAAGAATCGTTAATCATCGACAAGGCACAGTCACTTAAGACAACGGGTAAAAACATTACTCAAATATCGACGGAGTTACATTTCTCATCGGTCGGGCATTTCTGCCGTTTTGTTCGGCGCCGATTTAATCTCACTCCGACACAACTATTTGAGCAGTTGGGTCGTGAAGCTCAAGCTGCATAGTAGTCTTTAGCATCAATAAAAACGCCGGATAAGTTATCCGGCGTTTTTTATTTTTCTGAAGAGTTTAACGGTGGGTGCTAAGAGCTTTTTGTAAGTGTTCTAGCATCACTCCCGCAAACCACTGATGCGCTTGACTGTGCTGCGTTCGCTCGTGTTGTACTAAATGTAAAGCTACGTTGTACCTTTCCTCATGTTCTAATGTATAGATCAGCTGAAAATTGGTATTGAATCCGGGTAATGCTTGAATGGTGTTGGTACCGAACAGCACAGAGTCGGATTCACACATCCTATCGAGCAAAATCTGTGTTTGAGAGCTTCTAAGTTTAGGCTGGCTCTTGAGCATAAAGTCTTCATACAGCTTTTGAATGGGCGCACTGAACGAGTGCGTTTGATCTTGTTCCACCAACATGCCGAGTAATGGGAACTGTAGGATACGTTCGATATTAACTTGGTTCTCTTTTGTTAGAGGATGGCCTTTTCTAACAAATAATTGTGGGAATAGGGTGCCCACCTCCTGAGAAATAAAGCGCTTAGTATTCGATGCTGAGTAATGAAAAGCGAAGTCGATTTGCCCTTGGTCTATGGCGGTGAATGGATTAGCTTTTGCTGGCTGCTCGACGATATTGACCAAGGGTGCGTCACAAGATAGTCGACGCATCAGGCTAGGCATTAAAGCGCTTGAGATAAAGGTAGGTAATGAAATAGAAAATGTGAGTTTACATTCTTTGGGAATGAATGATTGCTCTGAAAAAATAGTGCGCAACGAAGGCAAAACGTTTCGCAGTTGAGTTTCCAACTGTAGTGCTTTTGGTGTCGGTACTAACCCACTTGCAACTCGAGTGAAGAGTGGATCGTCAAAGGTTGTACGCAGCCGCTTTAAGGCTCTGCTCAAAGCAGATTGGGATAGGTGTAGTGTCTCAGCTGCGCGAGTGACATTCTTTTCTCTCAGTAATACATCTAAAGTCACTAGAAGGTTCAGGTCGACTCGTGAGAGTTGCTGCGCCGTTTCGTTGGTCATTGAAATGCTAAATTATTCGTTTTGGTAATAATATACTATGATTATAAGTCGTTGGATGCAAATTGAGGCGTTGGGTATTCTTTGAACAAGTTACTTCACTGTGTTTAGGAGACCTTCGTGGTAAATAGCAAACTGAAACTTATTAGCTTGGCCGTTATTGGATGTATGTCTTTGAGTGCTAATGCACTAGCCAGCAATTCCGATCTTTCTTCTCATATCCCAAGCTCCATTGTTACGCCAAATCACGTCGAGTCAAAATACCTTGGCGAACTGAACTATGTCGATGGCGCTCCCTCTTTAGAAGCGTCTACGAAAGCGAGCGACTTTGTCGACACTGCCGACGCAGTGCGCGTCTTTCTATCGGGTATTCCTGTTGCGTCGATTCAGGGGCTACTTCAAGGGCATGAAAGCATAGGCATGAAGCCGAATCAGACCATTGGTATTTCGGAAGGCATGCTCAACGCAAATAGCATTTGGTTAACCGCGAATACAACTACGCCATATGTAACATCGGAAATTGACGTAAAGAATGGTCCAGTAGTGTTAGAGGTTGGCACACCTATATTGGGGCTGGTGGATAACGCGGCGTTTCAATTCACCTCGAGAGTGGGGGTAACACACCCCGAGGACCAAGGTAAAGGTGGTAAATATTTCTTCTACCATTCTTCATACCAAGGTGAACTTCCAGACGGTTACATTCACGTAAAAACAGACGGGTATCAGCATTGGCTATTAGTAAGAATCGTCACTACGCCGAACTCTGTTGAGCAAGATGTGCAAAAACTGAAAGAAACAATGAAGCTTTATCCATACGGCAAGAGCAACAACACGGAGTTCATCAATATTACCGATGTGAAATACAACACGGTTCACGCGATGAACGAAGAGTTTTATGACGAGATCAATACCTTAATTCAGTACGAACCGAGCGAAATTTTTGATCCAGAGTGGCTATCACTGGCTCAACGTTTAGGCATAGAAAAAGGTAAAGCGTTTAAACCTGATGCTCGTATGGCACGTATATTAGAAGAAGCCGCCAAGATCGCGACAGCTGAAGCGCGTAGTTTCTACTTTCATCCGGATGAATCCGTGAAAACGTATGATGATCGTCATTGGTTTACTCCACTCATCAATGGGCATGAATTCAAAGATGCAAGTGGTGTGATTAATGCTGACGACCGTGCCATGTTCCACTTTATGGCAACAGGGATTACGCCGGATATGGTGACGAAAAGTGTTGGTAAGGGTTCCGACTATTTACTTGCGACCCGTGATATCGAAGAAAACCTACTGGATGGTTCTAAGCATTACACGGTGACACTACCCGCAAATGTACCTGTGACTAAGTTTTGGTCGTTTATGGTTTATGACAACCAAACACGTTCAATGCTTGCCACAGACCAAGTAAGTGCTGGGCTTGACGGGTTGAACAAAAACGTTGTTAAAAACAAAGATGGTTCAATCACTGTCCACTTTGCACCTGAAGCGCCAGAAGGCCACGAAGGCCACGAAGGCCACGAAGGCCACGAAGGCAACTGGGTTCAAACTGTTGACGGCAAAGGCTACAACGTTATTTTCCGAGTATACGGACCTAAGCAGGAATGGTTCGATAAATCTTGGAAACCAAGTGACTTCGTAGAAGTGAAGTAATAACGAAAGTCCACGAATAACGTACCACCTAATTCAGCAGGTGGTACGTTACACATTATCTAGATTAACTACGTAAAGGTAATCTCATGTTAAAAAAGACACTAATCGCAGCTTCACTACTTACAGCTAGCATGCTTGCTTCTTCACCAATTCTGGCTGCGGACACTATCGAAATTACAGACCAAAACTACGCACATGCTGAAACAGCGCGTAACTACCGTAACTGGGTAGCGCTTGGAGCCAACCAACAAATTACTCATATGCGCAACTTGCCACCAAGAGGGAACAAAGCGCCAACCGTTCAAATGAATGATGACACGCTCTACTCAGTGGTGGTGGCTCAAACTATTGATGGTCGAGTCCAGTTCGACTTGCCAAAAACGGAGGTCTACTCTGCGGTTCAAGTGGTAACGGAAGGAGGTCACGGACAACATTATGTTGTGGGCGCTGGGCGTTATGATTTACCTGTAGAAACTGATTACGTGTTTTTGATTTACCGAACGGGTATGGAAAAAGGGTTGGATGTCGCGCGTCAAACACAAGATCTCTATCAGGATGACTCATTTAAGTTTGGCTCTTATACCATCCAGAACTATGACTACGATAAAGTAGAAGAGTGGACGGCACGCCTCACCGAAGAAACACAGGGTGAAGTGTTCGAATATACTTTCCCAAGAACATCGAACGAGATTACCGATCGTCATCAATGGAACTTGGAGAATGCCAACGGTTGGGGTGGTTCGTCGCCGGAAGTCGGTGTGGCAAACAAATATACTAACTCTGTCATGCTTGATGGAGGGAAATGCTTAACCACGACCTTTGACGATCCAAAATCGAAGTACTTCACATCAGTTACCGCTTATGACAATACACGCTACCTCATTGAGGGTGTCACCAATGTCAATTCGCATACTTGGTCAACAAATGCAGATGGGACAGTAACGGTATCATTCAACTGTGGCGAACAAGCGGTGAATAACATTGATACGAAAGGGCAGGACTTCAGTTTTACAATGCGCTATTACGGAGTAAGTCAGCCAGTCATGGATGGAAAGATATCTCCGGAAATGACGGTTAAGTAAATCACTAGTCGTTAGTCAGGCTCCTTCAAGGAGCTTTTTTATGTCCGCTGAACAGAGAGGGAGTGACTGCGCTGTGTCGATTCACTAGGTATTAATTGTGAGAAGTGTGTGACTACTTCAACTTTTGGCGGTTATCCGGTGTTGGTTAATCGAGGTGAGTCGGGCAAAAAGCGTTTAAATAACCATTCAGTGACGATCTTGTCGATATGTATAGGTGAGCATAGGCCAGTAGGATATTCTGCCGTATTCTATTAAATGCTGATATGGATTATTCACTCATTGTATGTGAATAAGCAGTCGATTAGGCGGATAAATTACTCTAATTTTTGATGATATTGGTTGGTGATTGCCTTCACAAATTGACAGCTCCGATAAGTCATTCATGAGTAATTATTAGACCTGTCATGTCGTAAATGTTAAATTCTTGGTTAGTTTCTAGCATAAGATGCTGCAAAAGTGTGTCATGTTAGATTATTTGGCACTAACCGCTAACTTGTAAGTTCTTTCTTACATTGTTTCACCATAATTTATCTTTTTGTTGGTGAATTCGATTGGTTTTGAGTGGTTATCGGAGAATTATAAGATTTTTTGCCGCGTTTTTATGGCAAATTACTTCGATGATTGCTAATGTGTGCCGCAATCTTTGTAAGGTTTTAGAGTTTTATGCTTAATTTTTGAGCTAAAAAAACCTAAATCACTGTCCGTTCTAGTGACCTTGCAGAGAAGTCATGGATGCAAAACATAAAACTTGGAGTTTAATGCATGTACAAGAATAAAATCACTCAAGCCCTACTTCTAGGGGCTGGTTTGGCAGTGGCTGCCACCTCTACAACAACTCTAGCAGCTGAAGTTCCAGCTGGTACTCAATTGGCAAAAGTTCAAGAACTCGTTCGTGGTAACGGTACTGAAGTTGCGTCTCTTGACCCACATAAAGTAGAAGGTGTGCCAGAATCACACGTGCTTCGTGACCTAATGGAAGGCCTAGTTATTCAAGATGGCCCAGGTAACACGATTCCAGGTGCGGCAGAATCTTGGACTACAGAAGACAACCAAACATTTACTTTCAAAATCCGTAAAGATGCAAAATGGTCTAACGGCGATCCTGTAACAGCGTACGACTTCGAATACAGCTTCAAGCGTGCAGCGGATCCAGCGACAGCTTCTCCATACGCTTGGTACATCGAATACACCAAGATGAAGAACGCGAAAGACATCATTGCAGGTAAGAAAGATGTAAGTGAGTTGGGTGTTAAAGCGGTTGATGACCACACACTTGTTCTAGAAACAGAAGTCCCACTACCTTACTTTGTTAAGATGATGGCACACACAACAATGTACCCAGTGCACAAAGCAACAGTTGAGAAATTCGGCAGCAACTGGACTAAGCCTGGTAACTTTGTTGGTAACGGTGCTTACGTACTGTCTGATTGGGTAGTAAACGAGAAGATCGTTCTTGAGCGTAACGAAAACTACTGGGATAACAAAGACACAGTTATCGACAAAGTAACGTTCCTACCTATCGAAAACCAAAACGCGGAAATGAACCGCTTCCTATCAGGTGAAATCCACCTGACTTACGAAGTGCCAAACGAGCAATTCCGCCGTCTAACGAAAGATTACGCAGATAACGTTGTGGTTTCACCAAACCTATGTACTTACTACTACGGTTTCAACACACAGCGTCCTCCATTCGACGATGTTCGCGTACGTAAAGCACTGTCTTACTCAATCGACCGCGACATCATCACCAAAGCGATTCTTGGCCAAGGTCAAAAACCAGCTTACGCACTGACTCACAGTGGTATCACAGGTTTTGCTCCTGAAACACCAGAATACGCAGCACTTTCACAGAAAGAGCGTATCGCTAAGGCGAAAGAACTGCTAGAAGAAGCGGGCTTTGGTCAAGGCAAACCACTTGATTTCACACTTCTTTACAACACTTCAGAGAACCACAAGAAAATCGCAGTAGCGGTTCAATCTATGTGGAAGAAATCTCTAGGTGGATTCGTAAACGTTAAGCTAGAAAACCAAGAGTGGAAAACGTACCTAGACAGCTCTAAGCAAGGCAACTTTGATGTTCGTCGTGCTGGCTGGTGTGCGGACTACAACGAAGCATCTACATTCCTAGCGATTGCTATGACTGAGAACGGTTCAAACGATCAGAAATACTCAAGCGACGTGTTCGACAAAGCGATGAACGACGCGGTTAAAGTGGCGAAGTCGGAAGACGAGCGTAACAAGTACTACGCAATTGCTGAAGCTCAGCTTGCGCAAGACATGCCTATCGCGCCAATTTACCAATACGTTCAGCCGCGTCTAGTGAGCACTGAACTAGGTGGTTACCCTGATCAAAACCCTCAGGACAATATCTACTCAAAAGATATGTACATCATTCAAAAATAATAGTTTGAAGTAGATAACAATGCGCCCGTAGCTTGCGCTATGGGTGCATTATTTTTTAGATGTGAGATGCATTATGTTGAAGTTAATTTTTACTCGTATTGTGGAAGCAATTCCAACCTTACTTGTCCTGATAACCGTTTCGTTTTTCCTTATGCGTTTTGCTCCAGGTAACCCATTTTCTTCTGAAAAAACTTTGCCGCCTGAAGTAATGCAGAATATCAATGAGAAATACGGCTTGGACAAGCCTCTTTTCGAACAATACACCACCTACTTAGGCAATATCTTGCAAGGTGATTTTGGTCCATCATTCAAATACAAAGACTACACAGTAAATGAGCTAGTGTCTGAAGCGCTGCCTGTATCAGCAAAAGTTGGCTTTTACGCGTTCATCTTTACCGTTGTGGTTGGTGTGGCCGTCGGGACGCTCGCCGCACTCAAACAGAATACGTGGCTCGACTATTCGGTGATGTCGACATCCATGATAGGGGTGGTATTGCCCTCCTTTGTTTTCTCCCCCGTTCTGATCTACATATTCTCAATCGGCCTGGGGTGGTTCCCAGCAGGTGGTTGGAATGGCGGTGCAATTGAATACATGGTGTTACCGGTTCTTGGTATGTCGTTCCTATACATTGCGACCTTTGCGCGTATCACGCGTGGTTCAATGATCGAAACTCTAAACAGTAACTTTATCCGCACCGCTCGCGCAAAAGGCTTGAGCTACCGTTACATCATTCTAAAGCATGCGCTGAAACCTGCGTTGCTACCTGTTGTGTCGTACATGGGCCCTGCATTCGTAGGTATCATTACCGGCTCTGTGGTTATCGAAACAATTTTTGGTTTACCAGGTATCGGTAAGCTGTTCGTTAACGCTGCATTCAACCGTGACTATTCGCTAGTAATGGGGATCACCATTCTAATTGGTTTCCTATTCATCCTTTTCAACGCTGTCGTTGATATCTTGCTAGCGCTGATTGATCCGAAAATCCGTTACTAACAGGGAAGTATCGTTATGTTAACGAAAAAAGAGAATCTAGAAGCGATCGAAAAGTTCTCAGAAAATCTTGAGATTGAAGGTCGTAGTTTATGGCAAGACGCCCGCATTCGCTTCATGCGTAACAAAGCGGCGATGGTGAGCTTGTTTATCCTTTTCATTATGACCTTGGCTGTTGTGTTTTTGCCAATGGTTGCGCCTTACACCTTCGACGATACTGACTGGTATGCGATGCACGTTGGGCCAAGCGCTGAGCACTGGTTTGGTACCGACAGCCTCGGGCGTGACCTTTACGTTCGTACCTTGATTGGCGGTCGAATTTCATTAATGGTGGGTATCCTAGGTGCCTTAGTAGCCGTTCTGATTGGTACGCTCTACGGTGCTACGTCTGGTTTTATTGGCGGTAAAGTTGACCGCTTGATGATGCGTGTATTGGAAATCCTTTATGCGGTACCATTCATGTTCCTGGTTATCGTATTGGTCACTTTCTTTGGCCGTAACATCATTCTTATCTTCGTGGCGATTGGTGCCATTGCTTGGCTCGATATGGCACGTATCGTACGTGGCCAAACGCTGAGCCTACGTAGCAAAGAGTTTATCGAAGCGGCACACGTGAGCGGTGTAAGCAAGTGGAAGATCATTACTCGCCACATTGTTCCAAACGTATTGGGTATTGTTGCGGTTTACTCAACGCTGCTTATCCCAAGCATGATTCTGACTGAATCCTTCCTTTCATTCCTTGGTCTAGGTGTTCAAGAGCCGATGACGAGTTGGGGTGCTCTACTGCAAGAAGGGTCACAAACGATGGAAATAGCTATTTGGCAATTGGCTTTCCCAGCAGCCTTTATGGTCGTGACTCTATTCTGCTTCAACTACGTTGGTGATGGCTTGCGCGATGCGCTTGACCCTAAAGACCGATAATTAAAGCTATAAAAATAAGGAAGCAATGATGAGTCTATTAGATGTCAAAGATCTGCGAGTCGAGTTCACCACTCAAGATGGTATCGTCACCGCGGTAAACGATTTGAACTTCTCTCTAAACCAAGGCGAAACCTTGGGTATTGTAGGGGAGTCGGGTTCGGGTAAATCTCAAACAGTATTCGCAATCATGGGCCTATTGGCTAAAAACGGTATTATTTCCGGCAGTGCGAAGTTTGAAGGTAATGAAATCCTGAACCTTCCAGAATATGCTTTAAACAAAGTCCGTGCTGAACAGATTGCGATGATCTTCCAAGATCCAATGACGTCACTTAACCCTTACATGAAGGTGAGTGACCAATTGATGGAAGTACTTATGCTGCATAAGGGCATGGGTAAAGCGGCAGCATTCGAAGAATCGGTCCGTATGCTTGAAGCGGTAAAGATTCCTGAAGCTCGCAAGCGTATTACTATGTATCCGCACGAATTCTCGGGCGGTATGCGTCAGCGTGTAATGATTGCAATGGCGCTGCTGTGTCGTCCTAAACTGCTGATTGCAGATGAGCCGACAACGGCATTGGATGTAACAGTTCAGGCTCAGATCATGGATCTACTGAATGAGCTTAAGCAAGAGTTCAATACAGCGATCATCATGATTACGCACGACTTAGGTGTTGTTGCGGGTTCATGTGACAAAGTATTGGTTATGTATGCAGGCCGAACGATGGAGTACGGTACGGTTGATGAAATCTTCTATCAGCCAAGCCACCCATATGCAGAGGGCCTACTGAAAGCGATTCCTCGCCTGGATACTGAAGGCGAAATTCTGCCAACAATTCCTGGTAACCCACCAAACTTACTTCGCTTACCACCTGGCTGCCCTTATCAAGAGCGTTGCCACCGTGTAACAGACCGTTGTAAGAGTGAAACGCCGATCCTGACTCCATTCGGAGACGGACGTCAGCGTGCATGTTTTTCTGATTGGGAGGCTTGGAAACGATGAGCATGAATAAATCTTTACTGCTGGATGTAAAAGATCTCAAAGTCCACTTTAGTATTGCGTCTAAATCTGCGTGGCCTTGGGCGAAACCTGCCAATCTTAAAGCGGTGGATGGCGTTAATGTTCGACTTTATGAAGGCGAAACATTGGGTGTAGTAGGTGAGTCGGGTTGTGGTAAGTCAACGTTCGCCCGTGCAATCATCGGCTTGGTGGAATCTACCGACGGTGAAGTTGTATGGCTCGGTCAAGACTTAACCAAGATGGAAGAAGTAAAACGTCGCGAAACTCGCAAAGAGATTCAGATGATCTTCCAAGACCCTCTAGCGTCACTTAACCCGCGTATGACGGTCGGCGATATCATTGCCGAACCTTTGGAAACCTTCTATCCAGAATTATCTAAAGACGAAGTGAAATCTCGCGTTAAAGAAATGATGGCGAAGGTAGGTTTGTTACCAAACGTGATTAACCGTTACCCGCATGAGTTTTCTGGTGGTCAGTGTCAGCGTATCGGTATTGCACGCGCGCTTATTCTAAAGCCGAAGATGATCATCTGTGACGAGCCAGTATCTGCATTGGATGTATCGATTCAAGCTCAGGTAGTGAACTTACTTAAAGAGCTACAGAAAGAGCTAGGTCTTAGCCTAGTGTTTATTGCCCACGACCTATCGGTGGTCAAGCATATTTCTGACCGTGTTCTGGTTATGTACTTGGGTAATGCGGTAGAGCTCGGTGAAGCCGAAGCACTGTTCGCCGACCCTAAGCATCCGTATACACGTGCACTGATGTCGGCGGTTCCGATCCCTGATCCGAACTTAGAGCGTAACAAGAAGATTGAAATGCTAGAAGGTGACTTACCGTCGCCAATCAGCCCTCCATCTGGTTGTGTGTTCCGTACTCGTTGTCCGCAAGCGACTGAAGCGTGTGCCCAAACTAAACCATCGATTCAAGGTTCCGATGTTCACGCGGTGTCTTGTTTACATGTAGAAGTGTAGTCACTACTCAAATGAAACCGCATAAAGCGCGCCAATCGGCGCGCTTTTTTATTTGTCTTGTCATCGGGATACATGCCGCTCAGATTTTGAATTCTACTCCAATCAATAGCTTATCGAGTTTTAGCTTTATATTTTGTATTTAAATGCTGTTTAAGTGAATAAATATACAAATTTTGCTTGTGTGTGATTTTTTTGTCGATATAATCTCGCAAAAGAAAAGTTATTCACTATATGTGAAATTTAAATCATCTAGGGAGTAGTCAGATGAGCGAAACAGTTCTTACCCAAGACAACCACAAAACGAGCCGGAATGTGCTGATGTTTGCCATTCCATCATTGCTTGGCTTGTTTTTCTTTCTTGCACCACTAACGATCGACGGAAACTTTACCTTTCTGTTAGCATTACTTGCTAAAGGTTTCAAAGGTATCCTTGGTGACGCAATTTTACCAACGGTAACAGCAGTTATTTGTTTTTCAGCAGTTGCTTCACTAGCTGCAACTTTATTCAAACCTGCATTTGTTCAAAACTCAGCATTGATGACCAGACTGTTTGTCCTGACGCCTGTCTGGCTAACCATCCGTGTGTTAGGCGCAGTATTTACGTTGGTTGCACTGCATCAAGTTGGTCCAGAAATGATCTGGAATGGCAACACAGGTGGCCTAGTTCTGAATGACCTTTTACCTTCGCTTTTTGTGACATTCTTTTTTGCAGGTCTTCTTCTTCCACTGCTTTTGAACTTTGGTCTATTAGAGTTACTTGGCACCATGCTGAGTAAATTCATGCGCCCAGTTTTCCGTCTACCAGGACGTGCGGCGATTGACTGTATGTCTTCATGGTTAGGTGACGGTACGGTAGGGGTTATTCTGACCAGTAAACAGTACGAAGACAAAAAGTACACTGCTCGTGAAGCGGCGGTCATTGCGACCATGTTCTCACCTGTAGGTATTTCATTCTCGCTGGTTGTGCTGACGCAAGTTGGCCTACAAAACTACTTTGTTCCATTCTACTTTGCGATTTGTTTGTCAGGCGTGTTTGCAGCTATGGTCATTCAATTCCTGCCACCTCTGTCTTACAAGAAAGACTTATACATCGATGGCACGAAACCAAACCGTGATGACGAGTTGGTACCTGAAGGTCAATCTACAATGGGCTTTGGTTTGAACCTTGCGCTGAAAAGAGCCAATCAAGTAAAAAGCTTGGGTTCAGTAGCAAAAGAAGGCATTCACAACGCACTCGATATGGTTCTGTCAGTGCTTCCTGTAGTAATGGCTGTGGGCACATTAGGCTTGGTTGTTGCAGAAACAACACCACTGTTCTCAATGCTAGGCGCGCCGTTTGTTCCGCTATTAGAAGCGTTGAACGTGCCGGATGCACAGGCAGCAGCGCAAACTATGTTGGTTGGCTTTACTGATATGTATGTGCCTTCAATCATAGCTGCATCAACAATCGATGCAGACATGACTAAGTTTGTTGTCGCTGCACTGTCGGTAACGCAGCTTATCTTCATGGCAGAGACGGGCTCAGTTATTCTTAGCAGTAAGGTGCCAATCAACTTCTTGGAACTGGTTGCCATCTTCCTACTACGTACGCTTGTAACATTGCCAATTATCGTAGTGATTGCACATTGGATTTTCTAATCACAGCGATGTAACAGTTAAAAAGCCTGCTTTGAATAAGCAGGCTTTTTTGATCAGGTATCTAGCTTACGCTGTACTTGTTCCAATTTTTCGAATAACAACGCCAATTTTTGCCCATTAAGCTCTGTTCTTCATTTCATATAATGAATGACATCAGAAGAGCTTAGCGAGGAAACAAGTATGGGTAAGTTAGTTGAAGGTGTATGGCATGACGTTTGGTACGATACTAAAACATCGGGTGGTAAATTCGTAAGAGAAGACGCAGGTTTTCGCAACTGGATAGAGAACTCACCAAACGCGACTTACAAGCCTGAGTCGGGGCGTTACCACCTCTATGTTTCCTTAGCTTGCCCATGGGCGCATCGTACTTTGGTGTTTCGCCAACTCAAAGGCTTAGCCGATCATATTGACGTTACCGTAGTATGCCCAGACATGATGGGCGAAGGCTGGGAAATGGGGCTTCCTGAGCCGTTATATGGTCATACACGCATGCATCAGATTTATACTCAAGCGAAGCGTGACTACACTGGCCGTGTTACTGTTCCTGTGCTGTGGGACAAGAAAACCGAGACTATCGTGAGTAACGAATCCTCCGAGATCATCCGTATGTTTAACTCAGCCTTTAACGAGTTAACGGGGAATCATGACGATTACTATCCTCAAGCATTGCAAGCTAAAGTAGATGAATGGAACGACTACATTTACCCACGGATCAATAACGGTGTTTATCGATGCGGCTTCGCGACCACACAGGAAGCCTACGAAGAAGCGTATGAACAGCTATTCGAAGCGCTTGATAAGGTAGATTCTCATTTAGCTACGAGCCGCTACTTAGTAGGCGATACAATCACAGAAGCTGATTGGCGTCTATTCACCACGTTAGTGCGCTTCGACGCGGTTTATGTTGGCCACTTCAAATGCAATAAAAAGCGCATTGCAGATTACCCAAATATTCAAGGCTACTTGAAAGAGCTTTATCAGGTTGAGGGTGTGAAAGAGACGACGGATTTTTATCATATTAAGCGTCACTATTACTTTAGTCATACTGGTATTAACCCAACTCAAGTTGTGCCAGTAGGGCCGGAGCTTGACCTAGATTCGCTGCATGGCCGCGATAAGTAAGTACTGCCTAACTTGTTTCTACCAGGTACAAAAAAGCCCTAGATTTAATCTAGGGCTTTTTATTACTAATTTACATCAGTGTTCCATATTAGGGCATCAAGCTTAGCCGCTCAATATGGTTATCGCTAAGAGAAATTAGTTAACGACTTTCTCTTCTGCTTTTTCAGCTTGGTCTGCTTGGATAGCGGTTAGAGCAACGGTGTAAACGATGTCGTCGACTAGAGCGCCGCGTGACAGGTCGTTTACTGGCTTACGCATACCTTGAAGCATTGGACCGATAGATACTAGATCTGCGCTGCGCTGCACTGCTTTGTAAGTCGTGTTACCCGTGTTTAGGTCTGGGAATACGAATACTGTCGCTTTACCTGCTACTGGAGAATTAGGAGCTTTAGAAGCCGCAACGTTTTCCATGATAGCCGCGTCGTACTGAAGAGGACCGTCGATAACAAGATCTGGACGTTTCTCTTGAGCAATCTTAGTTGCTTCACGTACTTTATCTACGTCTGCACCTTTACCTGATTCACCAGTAGAGTATGAGATCATAGCAACGCGAGGGTCGATACCAAACGCAGTTGCAGAATCTGCAGATTGAATAGCGATTTCTGCAAGTTGCTCTGCTGTTGGATCTGGGTTGATTGCACAGTCACCGTAAACCAATACTTGATCAGGCAGTAGCATGAAGAAGATTGAAGATACGATAGACGCATCAGGTGCAGTCTTAATGATCTGGAATGGAGGAACGATAGTGTTCGCTGTTGTGTGTACCGCACCAGAAACTAGGCCGTCTACTTCGCCAGCTTCTAGCATCATAGTGCCTAGGAATACTGAGTCTTCTAGTTTTTCACGAGCAACGACTTCAGTCATACCTTTCGCGCCGCGTAGTTCAACTAGGCGAGCTACGTAGTTTTCACGAACTGAATCTGAATCGATGATCTCAACACCCGCGCCTAGTTCAACACCTTGTTGTGCTGCAACGCGACGGATTTCATCTGGGTTACCTAGAAGTACACAAGTTGCGATACCGCGTTCAGCACAGATAGACGCAGCTTTTACGGTACGTGGCTCATCACCTTCAGGAAGAACGATACGCTTGCCTGCACGACGAGCAAACTCAGTTAACTGGTAACGGAACGCTGGTGGACTTAGACGGCGAATACCTTGAGTACCTTCAGATAGTGAGTCGATCCAAGGGCCATCGATGTGGCTTGCAACGTGGTCATTTACAAACTCGATACGCTCTTTATCGTCTGCAGGAACTTCTAGGTTGAAGCTTTGCAGGTTAAGAGAGGTTTGCCATGTGTTGCCTTGAGCTTTGAAGATAGGAAGACCTGTTTCAAAAGCAGGCTTACATAGGTCAACGATTTGCTCTGGAATGTCGTAGCCGCCAGTCAGTAGGATCGCACCGATCTCTACACCGTTTTTAGCTGCTAGTGCTGCTGCAACGATTACGTCTGGGCGGTCTGCTGAAGTTACTAGCAATGAACCTGGCTTAAAGTGCTCAATCATGTGCGGTAGAGAACGTGCACAGAAAGTGATGCTCTTAATACGACGAGATTCGATTTCACCTTTGTTTACGATTTCCGCATCAAGGTGTTTAGCCATATCGATTGCACGAGTTGCAATTAGGTCGATGCTCCATGGCACACAACCAAGAACACGGATAGGGCTAGAGTTGAAGATTTGCATTATTTCAAGGTTTGCTTGCTGAGCGCTGTCTGCATCATCGAAGATTTCAGATAGGTCAGGGCGCGTACGGCCAGCATCATCGACAGGTGCGTTTAGCTTGTTGATGATTACGCCTTTGATGTTCTTGTTCTTGGTACCACCAAAGTTAGAACATGCAACCTCAATACGCTCTTTCAGTTGAGCTGGGTTGTCTGTGCCTGGAGTCGCTACAAATACGATTTCAGCGCCAAGTGTTTTCGCAATTTCCGCGTTCACCTGGTTTGCAAATGGGTGCTTACGAGTAGGTACTAAGCCTTCAATTAGCGTTACTTCTGCTTCTTTGTTGATTTTGTTGTATTGCTCAACAACAGACTCAAGAAGTACATCCATTTTCTCACTACCGATCAGAGTTTCAGCAGTGGTCATTGGAGTTGGTTCACCAACGATGATGTCGCTGTTTGCAGCAATGATCGTTGATGTTAAATCTGGTTGGTTTGCACCGCTACGAGGCTGTGCGATTGGCTTGTAGAACGAGACTTTAACGCCTTTACGTTCCATAGCGCGTAGAACACCCATGCTAACACTAGTTAGACCAACGCCTGCGCTGGTAGGGATAAGCATAATAGTACGGGACATTAGGAGAGTACCTTTGACTATATGGATATAAAAAAACTGGCTAGCGAGAAGCTAGCCAGAAAATTCATTAAAGACCAGCTAGACGAGCTGTGTCTTCTGCAATAACAAGTTCTTCGTTAGTAGAAACAACCATTGCAGGGATGCGGCTGTCTGCAGAAGTGATAGTGCCTTCGCCGCCGAAACGTGCTTTAAGGTTTGCTTCGCCATCAACTTCGATACCGAATACACCTAGACGGTTAAGAACCATTTCACGGATTGGCGCAGAGTTTTCACCGATACCGCCAGTGAATACGATAGCGTCTAGACGACCTTCTAGAGTTGCAGTGTAACCAGCAACGTATTTCGCTAGGCGGTGGCAGAATACATCCATCGCGCGAGTTGCTTCTTCTTTGTCACCGTAGTTGTCTTCAACGAAACGACAGTCAGAAGTCACTTCAGTCAGACCTTGTAGGCCAGACTCTTTAGTTAGCATAGTGTTGATTTTCTCAACTGAGTAACCTAGAGCATCGTGTAGGTGGAAGATGATCGCAGGATCGATGTCACCACAACGAGTACCCATTACTAGACCTTCTAGTGGCGTTAGACCCATTGAAGTATCTACAGACTTACCGTTTTTGATTGCACATACAGATGCGCCGTTACCTAGGTGACAGTTGATGATGTTTAGTTCATCAGCAGGTTTGCCTAGACGCTCAGCAGTTTCGCGAGCGATGAATAGGTGAGAAGTACCGTGCATGCCGTAACGACGGATGCCGTGCTCTTTGTATAGGTTGTACGGTAGAGCGTATAGGTAAGCTTCTTGAGGCATTGTTTGGTGGTAAGCCGTGTCGAATACTGCAGACATTGGTAGGCCAGGGAACGCTTTTTGAGCCGCTTTGATACCGATGATTGCTGCAGGGTTGTGAAGAGGTGCTAGAGTTGCACAGTCTTCGATGCCTTTAAGTACGTCGTCTGTGATTAGAGCTGACTGAGTGAATTTCTCGCCGCCGTGTACAACGCGGTGACCAACAGCTTTTAGTTGCTCTGCTAGTTCAGGCTTAGACGCAAGAATAGTTTCAACGATGAAAGATAGTGCTTCGTCGTGTGCTGCACCGTCGCCTAGCTGTGCTTCGTGTTTACCATCAAGTTTCCACTTGATGCGAGCTTCTGGAAGGTGAAGACATTCAGCAAGACCTGTTAGGTGCTCTTCGCCATTTGCTGCATCAACAATAGCGAATTTAAGAGAAGAACTACCGCAGTTTAAAACTAAAACTAGCTTAGACATGTGTGACTACCTGTTATTCGTCTGACAATTTATCAGTTAAGGATGAAAATCAATCTCAAGAATAGTTCAACTCTTTGCGAGTGCGCACTAATCTTGGTCAAAAAAAACTTCAATTTCCGTATAGTGAGACGTCGCTTTACCATGAAAGCAACTTATGCAATCCTTGCAGATGGTCATCGCAAAGTTGCCTTAATTGTAAATAACAGCAACAATGAGATTGAGGGTGCGCAAAGGATAGCGATAATAGGCAAATATAACAAAAAAAATTTGAAAGAATATTAACTTTCGTCAATTTTTTACGCGATAAGTTGAAAAGTTCAACTAATTTTTAGCGCTGAGCCCGCTTTGATAGTGAGAGTGTCATATGAATAATAAAGTCGGATTAGTCCACAGCTTAAAAGATGGTCAGAAATATATGGATATTTGGCCGATGCGCAAAGAGCTCAACATGCTCTTTCCTGAGCAGCGAGTGATAAAAGCAACCCGCTTTGCGATTAAAGTCATGCCGGCCATTGCAGCAATTAGTATCCTGACTCAAATGGCGTTCCAAAACCAACAAGCAATGCCTCAAGCTGTAGTTATTGCGCTATTTGCTATTAGTTTGCCACTTCAAGGCATCTGGTGGTTAGGTAATCGCGCTAATACTCAACTACCTCCGGCATTAGCAGGCTGGTACAGAGAGTTGTACCAAAAGATCACTGAAAGTGGGTTTGCCTTAGAGCCAATCAAATCTAAACCGCGTTATAAAGAGCTAGCGGTGATCCTTAACAGAGCGTTTAGGCAACTAGATAAAACCGCTTTAGAGCGTTGGTTTTAAACTCAATATTCAAAACAATCAAATAAAAAAGCGCCCATCATTGATGGGCGCTTTTTTGTCTATTCATTCAACATTAGTTGAACATTGCGATAGCGTCTGCTGGAGCGATGTACTCTAGGTCGAAGCTTTCAGCCACTTCTTTACAAGTCACTTTACCGTGAATGACATTTAGACCTTCTAGGAAGCCGTTATCTTCTAGAAGTGCTTCGCGGTAGCCTTTGTTCGCTAACTTAACAATGTAAGGCAGTGTTGCGTTGTTAAGCGCGAATGTTGATGTACGAGCAACTGCACCAGGCATGTTAGCCACACAGTAGTGAACAACGTCATCAACGATGTAAGTCGGTTCTGCGTGAGTCGTTGCGTGAGAAGTCTCGAAACAACCGCCTTGGTCGATCGCTACGTCTACAACCGCTGCGCCAGGCTTCATCTTAGCGATGTGCTCTTTAGTCACTAGTTTAGGCGCTGCTGCACCTGGAATTAGAACCGCACCGATCACTAGGTCAGCTTCTAGAACATGCTTCTCAATAGCGTCTTCTGTAGAATAAACCACTTTTGCGCGACCTTGGAATTCTTCATCTAGGCGACGAAGAGTATCAACGTTACGGTCTAGGATAGTTACGTCCGCGCGTAGACCAACTGCCATGCGTGCAGCGTTTGCACCCACTACACCACCACCAACAACAACAACTTTTGCTGGCTCAACACCTGGTACACCACCAAGAAGAAGACCACGTCCACCGTGAGATTTCTCTAAAGTTTGTGCACCTGCTTGGATAGACATGCGACCTGCTACCTCAGACATTGGTGCTAATAGTGGCAAGCGACCCATATTATCTGTTACAGTCTCATATGCTATGCAGACAGCTTTGCTCTTGATTAGCTCTTCAGTTTGTGGAAAATCTGGTGCTAGGTGCAAATAAGTAAATAAAATTTGCCCTTCTTTGAGCATAGCTCGTTCGACAGCTTGAGGTTCTTTAACCTTTACAATCATTTCTGCTTTGGCAAAAACGTCAGCAGCGGTAGGAAGAATGGATGCGCCTACAGCGATGTAATCATCGTCTGAAAAACCGATACCAGTACCGGCGTTGGTTTCAACATAAACTTGGTGACCGTGTGAGATTAGCTCTCTAACACTTGCCGGGATCATGCCCACTCTGTATTCGTGGTTCTTGATTTCCTTAGGTACGCCAATGATCATCCTGACTCCTTATTTAATTTTGGTTGTATTATCTGTGTGTAGGGTAATTCTGTCGAATTAATATCTAGTATAGACAGTAGTAAGTAAAATTTGATACTGAATATTAAAAAGTTGTAGTATATTTTTTTGCAAGGAAGTAATAAGGTGGAATAAAAAATGGCAGACAACTACAAAAAGCCGTCCAAGGATCTAGACCGTATCGATCGCAACATTCTTAACGAGTTGCAGAAAGATGGTCGAATTTCTAACGTTGAGCTCTCAAAACGTGTTGGACTTTCTCCAACTCCGTGTTTAGAGCGTGTGCGTCGCTTAGAGCGACAAGGATATATCACAGGCTATACGGCTCTTTTGAATCCGCAGTACCTTGATGCATCATTACTCGTATTCGTAGAAATCACTCTTAACCGTGGTGCTCCAGATGTATTTGAGCAGTTCAACACAGCGGTACAGAAGCTAGATGATATCCAAGAATGTCATTTGGTTTCGGGTGACTTCGACTATCTTCTTAAAACACGCGTATCAGATATGAGCGCTTACCGTAAGCTACTTGGCGATACGCTACTTCGCCTTCCGGGTGTAAATGACACTCGTACCTACGTAGTTATGGAAGAAGTAAAACAAACCAACCAGTTAGTGATTAAAACTCGCTAGTTGCCTAAAGGTCGGGAAATGATGGAACTCTTTTCCATATTCTGACTTTCTGCAATTGGGTTTTAACCCTTAATATGGTTAAATCTTTCTGAGCGGCTTATGCCGCTCAGATTGTTTTCACACCACCAAAACTCCTACGAGGGTTGGTCTTAATTAAAATCAAGTTGGTTTATGTTCAGAGAGAACAAAAAGAAAGTCGCGACTATTATCAAAACGGGTGAAGAGCCTCAGTCTTCTCGTTTAAATGGATCACAACGTCTTCGAGAGTGCGGCCTAATTCTGGCGGTACTTTTCTCAATCCTACTCGCCGTTGCGCTGGTAACCTTTAGCCCTGCTGATCCTTCGTGGTCACAAACCGCATGGGGCAGTGATATCCAAAATGCTGGCGGCACTTTAGGCGCGTGGATTGCTGACACACTGTTTTTCGTGTTCGGTTCTTTAGCGTACCCAATACCTATCATTCTCACTGCGACCGCTTGGATTTTCTTACGAACTAGAGGGGAAGATGAGCCTCTAGATCTTACGCTGTGGGGCACAAGATTACTTGGCCTTGTGGTTTTGGTGCTTACAAGCTGTGGTTTAGCTGACATTAATTTCGACGATATTTGGTATTTCTCGTCAGGCGGTGTTATCGGTGATGTACTAACCAGTCTCGCTCTACCGACATTAAATGTGCTAGGCACCACTCTCGTTCTTCTTTTCTTATGGGGGGCGGGTTTTACTCTGCTTACTGGAATTTCATGGTTGGCTATCGTCGAGTGGCTAGGTGAACGCACAATCCATGCTGCAGGCTTACTAATGAATCGCATCCGTGGAGATAAAGAAGAAACTCTGGCACCGGATTTGTCTGAATACGTACCTACCTCGAGTAAAGAAGAAAGACGTGATTTTGATTCTGTCACTATGTCTGATGCTCTACCTACTGAGCCTGAAGTCGAAGAGCACGTGCCAGAAAGACGCTTCAATATCCATATGCCTGAAACGGCAGTTGCCGCGAGCGCTACAGCCGTATCAGTGGCATCTGAGCCAGTAAGTGCTCAGCCAGAGCAGCCGATGTACCACTATGATGAGACCGAGCAAGAACGTGAACGTCCATTGACGGCAACCATAGAAGAATTAGAAATGGCGGCGGCGGATGCCAATGATCTTGCGCCTAAAGAAGAAGTGCTTGCGGCTGCCGTTGTATCACCGGCAGCTATCGAAAGCCCAATTCAACAAACTGGTGTCGCTGAAGCTGACACTATGCCTTGGCAAGTTGAAAGCAATGCAAGCACACCAGAGCTTTCAGAACCTGCATTCGAGCCTATGGTAGAAACCGCTGCAGATCCTGCAGTTGAAGCAGTAGATGAACAATCAATTACTGAACCAGTGATCAATGATCAGCAGTTTGAACGTATTGCAGAAGATGTAGAACCTGATCCGCTACATATTGAGCCGACTATCTCGACATTTGATGTTGCAGAGCAAGAAGAGGCGGAACTGACTTCTCATGAATTTGAGTCTGAGCCAGAACAGCTGCCGGTAGAAGATGAAGCGCCAGTGGCAGAATTGATGCCCGCTGAGGAAGTTGTGCAAGAAGACGTTGAGCCAGACGATGAAGATGTGGCTGCGTTCCAAGATATGGTTTCAGAAGCGCAGGCAAATGTTGCTGCTCAACAAAACCCATTCCTAGTCCAGCAAGACGTCAATTTGCCTAAGCCGGCAGAACCAATGCCGACGTTAGAGTTACTCTACCACCCTGAAAAGCGTGAAAACTTTATCGACCGAGAGGCATTAGAAAATATCGCGCGTTTGGTTGAAGCTAAATTGGCGGACTACAAGATCAAGGCTGAAGTGGTAGATATATTCCCTGGTCCAGTCATTACTCGTTTTGAACTTGATCTGGCACCTGGTGTTAAGGTCAGCCGTATTTCCGGTCTTTCTATGGACTTGGCACGCTCACTGTCTGCGATGGCGGTTCGTGTTGTAGAAGTGATCCCGGGTAAACCTTATGTTGGCCTTGAGCTGCCAAATATGAGCCGACAAACGGTTTATTTCTCTGATGTTGTGGGTAGCCAGCAGTTTATTGAAGCGAAGTCACCAACGACGGTAGTGCTTGGTCAGGACATCGCTGGTGAAGCCGTGATTGCCGATCTCTCTAAGATGCCACACGTATTAGTAGCCGGTACTACGGGCTCTGGTAAGTCGGTGGGTGTGAACGTAATGATTCTAAGTATGCTGTACAAAGCAACGCCAGAAGAAGTGCGTTTCATCATGATCGACCCGAAAATGCTAGAGCTTTCTGTTTATGAAGGTATTCCGCATCTTCTGTCTGAAGTCGTTACCGATATGAAAGATGCATCAAACGCGCTGCGTTGGTGTGTGGGTGAAATGGAACGTCGTTACAAGCTGATGTCTGCACTAGGCGTTCGTAATATTAAGGGCTTCAACGATAAGCTGAAAATGGCAGCGGAAGCGGGCCATCCAATTCACGATCCTTTATGGCGTGATGGTGACAGCATGGATCCTGAGCCTCCATTGCTTGAAAACTTGCCGTATATCGTAGTTATTGTCGATGAGTTTGCCGACTTGATGATGGTTGTAGGTAAGAAAGTCGAAGAGCTTATCGCTCGGTTGGCGCAGAAAGCACGTGCAGCGGGTATCCATTTGATTCTTGCCACTCAACGCCCTTCTGTGGATGTCATTACAGGTCTAATTAAAGCCAACATTCCAACACGTGTGGCGTTTACGGTTTCAACGAAAACTGACTCGCGTACGATTCTAGACCAAGGGGGCGCAGAGTCGCTGTTGGGTATGGGTGATATGCTTTACTTACCGCCAGGCTCTAGTCATACAGTGCGTGTGCACGGTGCGTTTGCATCCGATGATGATGTTCATGCCGTGGTCAATAATTGGAAAGCGCGAGGCAAACCAAACTATATTGATGAGATCACTAATGGCGACCAAGGCCCAGAAGCACTACTTCCGGGTGAAAAGCCAGAAGGTGAGGAAGACATGGATCCACTGTTTGACCAAGTGGTTGAGCATGTTGTGCAGTCTCGTCGAGGATCTGTTTCAGGGGTTCAACGTCGATTTAAGATTGGTTATAACCGAGCTGCACGCATTGTTGAGCAACTTGAAGCACAAGGTATTGTTAGTGCACCAGGCCATAATGGTAACCGAGAGGTTCTTGCTCCGGCTCCTGGTCGTGAGATGAACTAGTCAATTAGGCCGTGATCATGATTGAAGCGCAAGCTATTACAGCTTGCGTTTTTTTTGTGTGCTCGCTGGCTAACATCGGTATCTTTGCAAATGAAAAATTGCGATCGGTATGGATGATACGGAGTCGAAATAGTGACTGAGGGTAGGCTAGAAGGTGCTGGTGGAACAGAAAGTAACGTATGAAAAAGGGCAATCGCGAGATTGCCCTTTGGAGATTACGCTTTCTCAGGTTTTACAAACTGAGAGATAACAACTGCGGCTAGAACAACAAGGTTCGCGGCAAAGATGACAACTAACCATTGCGGCATAGAAAGCGTTAAGAATTGCCAAACCACTTTGCTACAGTCGCCATAAGCTTCGAACATCCACGGTGCCCATTGGTTTAATGGCGCCCAGCTTGGGAACGTCACGAACAGGTCACATGTCGCGAATGGTGATGGATTGAATTGGTAGTCCACATGTTGGAGCGCAAGCTGAAGCCCTTTATACGAAGAGGCTCCCCAAGCCGCAAGGCCCAACCAACGTACGAATGGATTATTCGGAGAAGTCAGGCCGATGAGAGCCGCGCCACCCACACCAAGTAAAGCAACACGCTCATAAATACACATGACACATGGTGGTAAAAGCATGACGTGTTGGAAGAATAGGGCACATGCTTCAAAGAAGACGACTACAAGTAATAGCAGCAGCCAAGATAGGCGACTTCTTGAGAAGGTGTTGAGTAAAGAGAGAAGCTTCACAAAAGATTCCTTATTCGTAATAAAAAAGCTCTGATATATCAGAGCTTTTTATCTTGGAATAGTTTCACGATCAACTAAATTTTTTAGTGGCCGTTTGAAACCGTGCTACTAACTGCTTCTGCCGTGCTAGGTGAAATCCAACCTGCGTCGTAGAAGAACGCGGTCATTGGTTCAACGAAGAACATGATTCCTGCAAGGCCAACAATCGCCAATACCACAGTGTACGGTAGAGCCATAATAACCATGCGTCCATACGACAAGCGGATAAGTGGTGCCAGCGTAGATGTTAGTAGGAATAGGAAGGCTGCTTGGCCATTAGGTGTCGCCACTGAAGGTAGGTTAGTACCGGTGTTGATAGCGACGGCCAGTAGATCGAATTGGTCGCGAGTAATGATGCCTTGTACCAGCGCAGCTTTCACTTCGTTGATGTAGACCGTTCCAACGAATACGTTGTCTGACACCATCGACAGCAGGCCGTTTGCGACGTAGAACAGAGCAAGCTGTGTCCCTTTATCTTCTACGTGCAGAACCGCGTCAATAACAGGTTTAAACAGCTCTTGGTCAATGATTACTGCAACAATCGCAAAGAATACTGCAAGTAGCGCCGTGAAAGGCAGTGCTTCTTCGAATGCTTTCCCTAATGAGTGTTCTTCAATAACACCGGTAAATGCAGTAGCAAGGATAATAACGGACAGGCCAATTAAACCTACAGCCGCTAAGTGAAGGGCTAGGCCAACGATTAGCCATACTGCAATTGCACCTTGAATCCATAGCTTAGCAACATCTTGCTTAGTGCGGTTTTTACGCTCTTCAGTATCGAAATCGACTAAGATTTGACGAACGTTATCTGGAAGCTCAGCGCCGTAACCAAAGACTTTGAATTTTTCGACTAGCACACAAGTTGCTAGTCCACAGAAGAAAACAGGAACAGTGACTGGTGACATGCGAATGATGAACTCACCAAATAGCCAGCCAGCTTGATCTGCAATGATAAGGTTTTGAGGCTCACCCACCATTGTCATAACGCCACCAAGAGCTGTACCCACACCTGCATGCATGAGTAGTGAGCGTAGGAATGCACGGTAGTTTTCTAAATCATCGCGTGTTAGTTCAGACAGCTCACCATCGTGGGTGTGGTCATGTGCTGCTGATGACCCTTTTCCTGAGGCTACTTTGTGATAAATCGAGTAGAAACCAACCGCTACGCTAATGACAACCGCAATTACTGTTAGTGCATCTAGGAATGCTGACAAAAATGCTGCTGCAAAACAGAAAGCAACAGATAGAATTGCTTTTGAACGGATACCTAGCAGTATCTTTGTGAAAATATAGAGAAGCAGCTGCTTCATGAAGTAGATGCCAGCAACCATAAAGATCAGTAGCAACAGAACTTCGATGTTCGCAACGAGTTCATGTTTTACTTGGTCGGCACTTGTCATCCCAATCGCGACAGCCTGAATCGCTAGTAAACCACCTGGTTGGAGTGGGTAACATTTTAGCGCCATAGCGAGAGTGAAGATAAATTCGATAACTAATAACCAACCAGCAACAAATGGGTTGATCAAAAAGAAAACAATAGGGTTGATAATTAGAAATGAAATGATGGCAACTTTGTACCAGTCTGGTGCTTTACCAAGAAAGTTCTTAATAAAAGCACTTCCGAGTGACATCGGCATGGGTAATACTCTTAATGTTGTTATAAATAGACACTATGAGTAGCTCGTATCCATTAATCAGAACTTTCTTGGGTAATGCTCTGATCCAACAGCGACTTAGAAAAACAACAACGATCCATGACGATTGTGGCCTTGCCAAGTCACTCCCTGAGAAAGACAAGCACTCTACTTCGACCGCAACTCTACTCTTCGCTTTTATTTAGTCAACAAGAAACTCATCCTTGGTATGAAAGATGGATGAATTTAGTCAAAAAACGCGATCTAAGTTGGGTAAATATCAAAGAAGAGTTGTGAAAAAGTTAACTTAATAGTTCGCAATGAATGAAAGTGCTGAAATTGACAATTTATGTATCTTATATGAATGAAGATGTTTGAAGTTAACTGAGAAAACATTTATGCCGTATAGAATAAGGAGTCATAACATATAAGCAGTTGCGAGACACTTGTACTACTAAAGTGTAAATTTATTGCGCTTCCTATCCCGGTTTAACTTGTTTAAATTGAGAAGATGGTTAGAGTGTTAACTCTAAATGTTACTTGTGGCGAGTTTTATATCAGTAGGTTTCCGAAGTGGTGAAAATAGTGGTATGATGAGTGCTATCTAATTAAAAATAAAACTGGAAAGTACTTAATGGTCATTAAGGCAAAAAGCCCAGCAGGATTTGCAGAAAAATACATTATCGAAAGCATTTGGAATGGCCGATTCCCTCCAGGTTCTATTTTACCAGCAGAACGTGAATTATCAGAATTAATAGGTGTTACGCGCACAACTCTACGTGAAGTTTTACAGCGTCTAGCGCGTGATGGTTGGTTGACGATCCAGCACGGTAAGCCGACGAAAGTAAACCAATTCATGGAAACTTCGGGTCTACACATCCTAGATACTCTTATGACGTTAGACGCGGATAATGCGACAACAATTGTTGAAGATTTGCTTGCAGCACGTACAAGTATCAGTCCTATTTTTATGCGTTACGCATTTAAGGCAAACAAAGAAGCTTCAGAAAGAACAATTGCAAATGTGATTGAATCTTGTGAATCGCTATTAAATGCTGAGAGCTGGGACGTATTTATCGAATCATCTCCTTACGCTGAAAAGCTTCGCCAACACATAAAAGATGATGGTGAAAAAGATGAAGAAAAGCGCCAAAGTAATCTAATTGCGAAAACATTTAATTATTATGATTACATGTTGTTCCAGCGTTTGGCATTCCATTCTGGTAACCAGATATATGGATTAATTTTCAATGGTTTGAGAAAGTTATATGACCGAGTAGGTAGCTATTATTTCTCTAATCCAGAAGCTCGTAAGTTAGCATTGGATTTCTACCGCCAACTATTGGATATCTGTGAAACAGGAAGTCGTGATCAAATACCACTAGCGGTTCGTCACTATGGTTTAGGTAGTGCACAAATCTGGAATCAGATGAAGACGACACTGCCAACAAACTTTACTGAAGATGACAGTTAATTCGATTCAGAACAAAAAAACCGGCTACCGCCGGTTTTTTTATGCCTAAAGACTGGCGTTTTAGAGGTCTTCGTAACCGCCTGCACCTTTAAACCAAGTGGTTAGGTGCGTTTTAAGATCTTTGAGCTCGTCAGGGCCAATAAGTGCTAAGCCTAAATCTTCTGCTCGTGTGATGTCATTATGGCGTAAAGGGCGGAAGCTCACCAACATTGCCCTTGCCTGAAGTCCTCCTAGAAGATCGCGAAGTGATTCAAGCTTGTACAAGGTGTCATCACCGTCGTCACGCATACCTTTGGTCTTACATTCGATAATGTGTAGCTTGTTGTTCACTACCGATGCTACATCAAGCTCGTTGCGTACTTCACGTTCTCCAAGTTGGCGATATACCTGTACATTCAAAGAGCGGTCTTGAATCGTTGGCATTGTGTCCTGTATCTGCTTCACAGTGCTATGCACAAGAGTTTCTAACCATTCACCGTTGGAGAAGCGGCGCGCATCCTCATTGGCGAAGGTAAGCACCCCATCGCTGTATGTCGCTATCTCGGCTTTGACTAAATCATCCAACAGCATATTGAGCTCACGATAACCTTGCTGCTTCTCTGACAGCTCAACGTCTAACTTTTGCTCTTTACGACACGTGGTCGCAAGGTAGTTTAGCGTCGCTAGGCCAGGACCCAGCTCTAGTGCATTACTTGCCCAGCGCTCGCCAAGTTCGTATAGAGTTTGATCAAGTTGAGGAGGTAGCTCGTGTTCATTGAATTCACCGCGCGCACCAAAAACGGTTAGGTAGTCGGATATGGTGATGCGATCTTGAACTTGGGTATCTTCCTGTCCATCTGGGTATAGCCAGCAAAGACGGTCGCTGTTTGGTTCAACAACAAAAATTGGCCAATGGTAGGTGCGGAACACTTCGTATACAGACAATAAGCGATGGCGTAAACCACAGCTGGCATTTAGCTTAACGTCTTCACCACGCGCTTTTAAATCTTCAGCAAGTTTGCGAATTGATTGTTTGATGATCGAGGTGTTCACTGCCGTAGGAATTTCGAAAAACTCGGAGGTAATGTCACGCTGAGCTAACACGGAGTGGAGTCTTACATACATTGACTCTTGAGTGGCATCACCAATGAATACGATGTGTTTGCTGATGGTACGATTGTCGAGTAGGGGGGTGACTAATCGAATTGGATCTTGGTCGATGATACCGACATGAACAGCCATAAATCTTCCTCATGTTCGGCTCGCGAAAAGGGAAATTGGGAAAAGGTGCGCGAACCATAAATAGGATATAACGCCGTGCCAGACAAAAAACAAGGGCGCCTCAGAAATAAAGGCGCCCTTAGTCAGAGTTTTACGTTAGGTTGACAGTGAGTTTACGCTCACTAACAAAACCTTAAAGTTTGAAGCGGTGTACTAACTCACCTTGTTGGTTGGCAAGTTGGGTCAGGCTTTCATTGGTGCTAGCAATTTGCGACATTGCTTGGTAACTCGCGTCTGCGATGAGGTTAATCTCCTCGATATTACATGCTATTTCTGTCGTTGTTTCACTTTGCTCACCTGCCGCCTGTGAGATATGAGTACTCATATGACTGATTTCTAGAATCAGAGCTTGTATCTCTTCCATTGCGCTATTAGCGTTAGATGCTTGTTCTACCGACAGTTCCATATCACTCATACAGCTTTCAATGACGTTGTTCGCTGCCGTTGAGCTGCTTTGTAAGTTGCTGATCATATTCTCGATTTCAGATGTTGATTCTGTCGTCTTTTGAGCAAGTACACGAACTTCATCTGCTACCACAGCAAAGCCACGTCCTTGTTCACCGGCACGAGCAGCTTCAATGGCAGCGTTCAGTGCAAGTAGGTTTGTTTGTTCAGCAATGCTGCGAATCACATCTAGAATTGATCCGATCTGGCTACTCATTTTGCGCAGTTCACTCACTGCTTCAACGGATTCGGTTAGTCGAACTTCAAGCTGGTTAATGGTCGAAATGTTGGTGCTCATAATCTGACGTCCAGACTCTGATGCGGTTTCAACCTGTTTGACCATCTGCTGTGAACTTTGTGCACTTTGAGCAACTTCTTGTACAGAATGAGACATCTCTGTCATTGCTGTTGCTACATTGGCTGTTTGTTCGCGCTGGGTACTCAATTGTGCTTGTGCGCTAGAGGACGTGCTTTGGTTTGAATTCGCTGTGCTGGTTAGATCATCTGACGCGTCGTTAAGTTTAACTAAGATGTTATGCAGGTTATCTGCAAGTGAATTGATGTGGCCACTTACTCGACTAAACTCGTTGTTGTATCGTATATCGATACGTTGAGTCATATCCCCTTCAGTTAGGCTTTCTAGTGTCTTCAAGATACGAGTGAGTGGTTCACGAACACTATGTGCAATGTGATATCCGATGCCCGCTGCAAACAATACGACAATCGCACCGATAACAATCGCTTTCACTACGCCTTGGTCATAAACTTCCCCAGCTTCTGCAAGTGATTGATTCAATCCTTCTGTCGCCACGGTGTTGAATGAGTCTAAGATAGACATAGCCGTATCAACCTCAACAGCGAGGTTACCAATGTTCTCATACAACGCTTGTTTGGCCAGTAAGTAGCTATTGTGTTGATCAAGTACGCCGCCTTTTTTACCCACGTCACGGGTAAACTGCTGTACGGATTCATCAAACACTTCTTTCAATTCAGGCATTTGAGCCGAAAGGCCACGGTACGCGTAATTTAAATGAGTCACGGCTTTTTTGTTTTTGGCTACAGCTTTGTTGACCAGTTCGACATTCGAGCTTGCAAGCGCATCGGACGTGATCACTTCTGCGTCTTTTAGCTTAATGAAGTAACTCTTCGCCATGACTTTCACTGAGATGCTACTTTGATCATCAACGTATTCTTTCATACCAGTGCTTAACTCAGAATGCAGACGCTGGAAGTTACGCGTAGACTTTTGAACCTTCTCTTGAGCGGCAAACATCGCTTCGTAGTTGTTCATTGCATCCTCTGCTTCGGCAAAGTAGCGCTGCTCCATTTCTTGAAGCAAGGTAATGTTTTCTGCCAGTTGCGGATTGTTTGCACTGGAAGTTTGTAGCTGAGCGAACGTTGCGGCAAACTGCTCTTTTGCGCTGGCAAATTCTTCACGCATTTCCGCCATACGTTCCGTACTTTGCGTAGTCAAAAAGTCCTTGAATGATTTGTCTGCTGACAGCAGTTGTACTGCAGTTTGGTTAGATATTGATACTAACGGAAGTGAAACCTTAGATACCGACTCAAAGTTTGAATGGATCTGGCTCATGCCTCCCATCATAATACTGGTCATAATTGCGAACATTATGATGATCAGTGTGAAGCCGGCGTACATACGCCTAATCACTGAACCCTTCATATACTCTCTCCCTAGAAAACACAAAGACAAATTCGTCTTATAAAATTAACAAAATAGTCATTATTGTATTGAGAGTGAGAGACGCATTTTATGACGCACAATACAAATTTTAATTCGAATATTAGGGTATTGTGATAAATGTTAAGTGAACACTGTTTTTATTGAGCTTTGTTCCAGCTTGGAGCATACTGAAGCTAACGCATATAAAGACGAGTAGACGGAGTACTCAATGGCTGAAGAAACCATTTTTAGCAAAATTATAAATAAAGAAATTCCTGCCGATGTAGTGTATCAAGATGATTTAGTCACCGCATTCCGTGACATCAACCCTAGAGCTCCAATCCATGTGCTGATTATTCCAAATAAACTAATACCAACAGCTAACGATATCGAAGTTGAAGACGAGTTGACCATGGGGCGTATGTTCACTGTGGCGAAAAAGATTGCTAAAGATGAAGGTATTGCAGAAGACGGGTACCGTTTGATCATGAACTGTAATTCACACGGCGGCCAAGAGGTATACCACATTCACATGCACTTAGTCGGCGGCCGACCTCTTGGTCCGCTGTTAATGAGCTAATCAGGGTGGCTGGTTAATGTAAACTAACACCGAGTTGTGTTGTCCAACTCGGTGTTTTGGTTTTCCGGCACTACAGTCTTTAATTAGATACTGTATCTCGGTGGAATATCAGCCAATATGCTCAAACAATGCACGTTTAGAACAATAGTATGTTTACAACAATGGAGTACGAAGTGAAACGACCAATTCGGATCACAATCGTAACGTCTGCGGTAATGCTTCTTTCAGCCTGTGCAAATCTGTCGGCTGGAAATTTATTTAGTCACTACAGCGCCCAAAATAATGGCGTTTATTCTGCGGTTAAGTCGGGTCAGTATGATGAAGCGGAGCAAAAGCTCCCTGAGTATATCGCAGGTGATATCTTAGACAATATGGAAAAAGGGCGTGTTTATTTTCTCAATGAGCATTACCCACAAAGTAAATCTAGCTTAGAACTGAGTGATTCAGCCGTTCGTGTTCAGCAAGATAAAGCGGTGATCTCGGTCAGCGATACAGCGACCAGTGTGGGCTCTATTGCTGTTAATGATAATCTCAATACCTATAGCCCTGCCGATTACGAGCTCGGCTTTTTGCATCTTTATCTGGGGCTGAACTATCTTCAAAGTAACAGCTTAGAAGGGGCGCTCGTCGAGATGCGAAGAGCGAACCAAGTGCAGGAAAGGGCAAGGAAAGATCGCGAACGCGAATTAGAGTCCGCCCAGGCGAGCTTGAAGAAGCAAGGGGTATCTCCAAATTTGGGGAGTGTACTTTCCAATTACCCAGATGCAGGAAAAACGCTGCAAGCGGTTCAAAATGGGTATTTGTTGTATCTATCAGCTTTGCTATACGAAACTTCTAACGATCTAAATAGTGCGTATGTGGATTATCGTCGAGCGTTGGCGGTCGAACCAGATAACGCAGAAATCATTGATGGAACGATGCGTGTTGCTAAGCGCTTGGGGATGAACCAAGATCTTGAAAAGCTTAAGAAGCGATACGGAGACGTTAATTCTCTGGACTCTGGCAAGAGCCGAGTCATAGTGATTGACGAGCAGGGCGTTGTAGAAGCCTTGAGTGCTTGGAAGCTATCTCTACCGGTATATGACAGTCGCGGTGATGGCGCATTGTATTCTTTAGCATTGCCTTACTATCGCTCTGATGCAAGTGAAAGGTTTAGAGCGTTACAGCTTAACGATGATGCGCTTTCTTCAGATCAGTTGACCAACGTAAATTTGATGGCTCAGCGAGATCTCTCTGAAAGAATGCCGACCATAGTAATAAGGCAAACTCTACGTGTATTGGCAAAGGATCAGATGCGTAAAGAGACAGCGAAAGGCGACGATGTAGGTAACTTGCTGTTCAATGTTTGGAATACATTGACTGAGCAAGCCGATACGCGTAGCTGGCAAACATTACCTGGCAAAGTGTATAGCGCAAGCGCGCAAGTGAATGCGGGCGAGCAAACCCTCAATGTTGACGGAAAGGATTACACGTTCAACGTTGAGCAAAATAGAACGGTATTAGTTTGGGTTTCAAGACAAGGAAATAACTCTACTGTTTGGCATAAACAATTAGGAAAATTGTAATGAAAAAGTGGTTATTTGCTGCATTGATGGCAGTTCTCGTGGTGGGGTGTTCGAGTAACACGGCCGGTTTACGTGTCGATGGCGCTTCGCAGAATGTGCTGTTTGGCGACAATGTTCTAGGCTCTCGCTTAGTTATTGACGATATTGCGACGACAGAAGTCGATGGACACGCACGTGGCGTTGTTAGGCTCGTCAGTGAATACAATGGCGATCAACACATCCAGTACCGTTTTTACTGGTATGACGAAGATGGTCTAGAGGTTAACAATAAACTCAGCCCATGGCGTCAAACGGTGGTACGTGGTAAAGAGAGCTTCTCTATCTCAGAAGTGTCAGTTAACCCGAACGGTAAACAGTTTCGTGTTCAAATTCGCGAAGCAGATTAATCCAAGTTAAAAGTTTGAGACGGTTCGTTCTTCGCTATTTCTGATGGTATGAATTAGCCGTTAATGAATACGGTTGTCGGAAAAACAACCGAAAATATCGAAAGTAAAAGTTATAAGCCCAGAATACGGGTAAATAAGGAACAAGTATGAAAAAGAGTGTAATTGCACTATTAGGTCTTGCGGTCATTTTAGGCGGTTGTTCAAACAAGGTGAGCTATGGTGATGCTCAAGCTGTAGAAACTACCACGATTGATTTCGGTTCAACCGACCTTCAAAAGATTGCAGGTGAAATGGTTGATAGCATGATGATGTCTGGTTCGGTCGCAGCAATCACTAAAGACTCTCGCCCAATCGTATTTGTTGAGCGTATCAAAAATAAAACCAGCGAACACATCGATACAGAGTCGATTACGGATACAGTGAGCACTAAAATGCTCAACTCTGGTAAGTTCCGTTTCGTTGATATGGATCGTGTAGAGTCTGTGCGTGAACAGTTGAACTTCCAAAACAACGATGAGCTAGTGAATCAAAGCACGGCGATTCAGTTTGGTAAGATGGTTGGCGCACAGTACATGCTCTACGGCAACCTATCTAGCATTGTGAAGAATGCAGGTAGTGACAAAGATGTGTACTACAAAATGACAATGCGTTTGATGGATCTCGAAACTGGCCTAATCGAGTGGGCTGATGAGACAGAGATTCGTAAGCAAGAGTCTAAGAGCCTATTAGGTCTGTAATGAACTAAGTTGGAGAGGTGATGTATGGCAAGGATGTCGTGGCATGAAGCGTGTCAGTTAGACTCATCGTTATTGTCTTTAGATCACTTCTTCAAAGTTCCCCCCAGTTATGCGCAAACCCTGACTGGGGGATTAACGAATCGCTGTTGGAAAGTTGTATTACCCAACGGTGATAGCTATGTTTGGCGCCCTAATACTCCTATCACAAAAGCCTTTTCAATTTCTCGCTTCCAAGAGTATCAAATCCTATCTGCTATAGAGTCCTCTTCTGTTGGACCTAAACCGATAACAGTAAATGAACATGGCTTGCTGGTTGAATGGATAGAAGGGGAATCTTTGACCGATTCCCTGGCATTCGACGACCTGCTAAAAATGCTGCTCAAAGTGCATCAACTAGATACATCTCGCGTACCCGTTGCTCCTTTCAGTTATACAGCCCGAGTTGACCACTATTGGCTGCAGATCAAAAAAGAGCTTAAAACAGAAAACTATCAATCCCTTTACCAGCGCTGGCGAAGTGCACCGAATTTGGCTGATGTAGGAAAAGTTTTATGTCATTTTGATCTAGCTGGCTACAACATGGTAAAGACTGAAATGGGCAACCGCGTGATTGATTGGGAGTATGCATCCATCGCTGACCCGCGGCTTGATCTGACTCTGAGTATTATGGTGTTTGAAGAAAAGCCATTAGAAGCCGTGTACCGTTACTGTCAACTCGGTGAAGTAGAGGGAGTCGATGATTGGGCAGAAGGGGTGCTTGCATGGCAACCTCGGACGATGATGATGGCAATGTTATGGTACCTACTGGCTTATCAATTGTGGGGTGAAGCAGAGTATTTAGAGCAGGCAGAACTGCTTAAATCGCAACTCACCGTCGATGATGCTCCGCCTCAAGAATAGTCGCACTGGACAAATACCTCGCACTTACGCTGAATATTTCATCAATTCATCTGTCGGCAGCAATCAACAGTGATAATCGGATCACTGTTTGGCGCTGTCGCTAGGCTTATTGTGTAATGATTCCTTTAAAACCATAAAGTTCGTGGTAGATTATCCAAAAAGCGGGGAAAGTTATTATGATTATTTATTTGCATGGTTTTGACTCAACAAGCCCTGGCAACCACGAGAAGATTTTACAGTTACAGTTTATTGATGACGATGTGCGTTTCGTGAACTACAGTACCTTACACCCTAAGCACGATATGCAGCATTTATTGAAAGAAGTGCATAAGCTGATTGAACAGTCGGATGATAAACAGCCTATCATTTGTGGTGTAGGCCTTGGTGGTTACTGGTCAGAGCGCATTGGATTTTTATGCGGGATAAAGCAAGTCATCTTTAATCCTAATTTGCACCCAGAGCGAACAATGGAAGGTCGAATCGATAGGCCTGAAGAGTATGAAGACATCGCGACAAAATGCGTGTCGGAATTCAGGACGAAAAATAAAGGCCGATGCTTAGTGATTTTGTCGAAAGAAGATGAAATTCATGATAACGGTAAGTCGGCGTCTGAATTGGAAGACTACTACGATATCGTTTGGGACGAAACGCAAGCACACAAGTTTAAAAAGATTTCTCAGCATCTACAGGCAATGAAAGCCTTTAAACAAGCTTAAAGGCGAGTAATTTAGAACAAAAATACTAACGAATTGGCTGTATTCAGGAGTTGCGAAGCGGCTTAACCCCTATATAATGAGTGGGCTATAAAAAAATTGACAAATATCAAAAAAAATTGAGAGCGAGTACTAAACTTGCCCATTTGTTGCGGTTCATCCCGTATTTGTGTCCAGTAACTGAGGTTTTCAATAGCTGTTTTCCCAAAAGCTAGGATTGCCTTCATAAACCGCATTGCGGTGATCTCTCTACCCGAGTAAACAAGCGAATTCTATCGGGACGCTACGGCGGCTCGAATCATAATTATTCAAACTTTTAGAGGATGTTATCGTGACGCGAATTATTGTCGTAGGCGGTGGTGCTGGTGGGCTAGAGCTAGCCACGAAGCTGGGCCGAACCCTAGGCCGCAAGAAGCGAGCTAAAATCACACTGGTTGACCGTAAAGCTAGCCATCTATGGAAGCCTTTGCTGCATGAAGTAGCGACGGGATCACTGGACGAAGGTGTTGATGCATTGAGTTATCGAGCTCACGCTAAGAATCATCACTTTGATTTCCAAATGGGTGGTTTAGAAGACATCGATCGTGAACGTAAAACGATCAAACTTCACGAATTAAAAGACGAACATGGCGAACTGTTAATGCCGACGCGCGAGCTTGAGTACGACATTCTCGTTATGGCTATCGGTTCAACATCGAATGATTTTAATACCCCAGGTGTTCGTGACCACTGTATTTTCCTCGATAGCCCTGAACAGGCTCACCGTTTCCGCACTGAAATGAACAATGAGTTCCTAAAGCTGCACGCTAAGAACGGACAAGGCAGTGTAGACATAGCAATTGTAGGTGCTGGTGCAACCGGCGTAGAGCTCTCTGCTGAACTTCACAATGCAGTTAAAGAGCTACGTACGTATGGCTTTGGTGATCTAGATTCAAGTAAGCTGAACGTGAACCTTGTAGAAGCGGGTGAACGTATTCTTCCTGCACTTCCTCCACGTATTTCGGGCGCTGCTCATCAAGAATTAACCAAGCTAGGCGTTAACGTTCGTACTGCGACAATGGTGACAGAAGCGGACAAGCACGGGCTAGTTACTAAAGATGGCGAGAAAATTCCTGCTCAAATCATGGTTTGGGCGGCAGGTATCAAAGCACCTGACTTTATTAAAGACATCGCAGGTCTTGAAACGAACCGAATCAATCAGCTTGTTGTGAAAGATACGCTACAAACAACCCGTGACGATGATATCTTCGTCATCGGTGACTTGGCGCAATGTACTCAAGAAGACGGTTCATTTGTACCTCCACGAGCTCAAGCTGCGCACCAAATGGCAAGTTGTGCATTTTCTAATATCGTCGCTAAGCTTAACGGTCGCGACCTGAAGGCGTATGTCTACAAAGACAAAGGTTCTTTAGTGTCATTAAGCCGTTTCTCTACCGTCGGTAGCCTGATGGGTAACTTGACCAAAGGTTCGATGATGGTCGAAGGTAGAATTGCACGTGTGGTGTATATCTCACTCTATCGATTACACCAGATGGCGCTTCACGGCATGTTTAAGACAGCGCTGATTATTCTGATGGGCAGGATCAACCGAGTCTTGAGACCGAACTTGAAACTGCATTAAGATAGATCACAATGGGCTCCAATCGGAGCCCATTGATTTTAAAGGGGGAGCTCTCAATCAAACATGCTGTGTTGGTCGCTTTTTGAGGCGGTCTTTTTCCTAGGGGAGAATCGAAAACACTAATCCTGCTTTGGGCTTTCCATCATAGATAAATCGATTTTGGGCTAGCGCTTCTTGTTTTGCACCACAACTTAATGCGAGTCGATGGCTAGGTAGGTTATCCGGGTCACAGACTATCTCAACTCGAGTGAGTTTCAGTTGTTCGAAGCAAAAGCTCGCCAGTGCGCTGACGCCTTCTTTAGCATACCCATTGTGCTGATACTCATCGGCAATCCAATAGCCCACACTCGCCATATTAAATGTGTGGTACAACTCATTAATCGCCACCATACCCACTAACGTATCCTCATCGCGTCGATACAAACCAAACCCATAGGCTTGGCCTTTAACCCAGTTGAGTTTGTTAGCGAGCAAGAAGCGCTCTGCATCTTTTGCTGTGAACTCGGAGGAGCACCAATCAATCCACTGATGAAGAGTATCAGAATGGCGAATGATGGCGCTCAAGTTAGCAGCTTCATCGGGGCTGATTAGTTTTAACGTCAGTCGTGGTGAGATAATCGTGTAATCAGGACTCATAGCGATTGGTTTTGGCAAGCGGAACTAAAAACGCCCTCGTAAGAGGGCGTAGAAACTTATTGTTGCTCTTCGACACGGCGAACTTGAATTATCATTCCAAGTAGCGGGTGATCTAAGTAGTGAGTTTCAGTGCTTCGCATACGACGCTTTTGCTCCATACGGTAACTTTTTAAGAACTTTTCCACTTTTACAGTCGGCGTAACATCTTCCATATTGCCGGCTACAACGGTTGCCTCTTCTTCTACGAGGTCACCGGATACTTCTAGAGGTTTTTCCTCGAGCTTAACTTCGCGTACGCTTGGCTTTTTGATATCCAGTTGAGTTTCAGCGTATAGGTAATGCTGAACGTAAATCTGCAGCTTACCATCCAACTCATACAAGGGCTGAGGAATACTCTCTTCGACCACTCCCTCTACTGGAGAAGCATCAACGTCGGAGACTTTTTCAGAACCATCTGCGTTGAATTTCGCTGAGTAATCTTTACCTGCTTGGATATGGAAAACAGGTGCTGCTCTTTTTCCTTCATCACCTTGGCGCCAAGCTTTATGCAGCAATACTTTGAAGCCAGCATGATCACGCAGAGATTGCGCTTGCTCAGTGAGTTCATACTTTGAGTAATCAAGCATTTTTACGCCTTTCTCTTGGCGATAACTGGCATCAGCGAAGCTTCCAACACGTTCCAAGTCGATTTCAGGCAGCGTATTTGGCCATGACTCGCTGGTCTTTTCTGCATCAACTGCACGCTCAAAAATGATCACTTCTATATCAAATTGTCTTTGTGCCAAACTCGGCATGGAGACTAATAAGAGCAGTAGTGGGATCAACTTTTTCATTCTGACTCCGTCAATTGGGGCTAACCCATTAATAATGAATATATTCTACGCTTTTGGAAGCAAGTTTTGTTGAAATTCCGACAGCATATCCGCTACAAATTGGATTCTCTTGCGTCTGTCTACTAATGGTACCGTAAACTTGAACTTCGTTGGGCCTTCCATAGAGAATTTTTGTGGCTGTGATTGTAATAGTTTAACCAAAAACATCGGGTTAATGTCAGCATCAGGATAGAACTCGATGTAACCCCCTTTGTCATGTGCCTCAATTTTCTTCACTTTCAGAGCAGCGGCATCGATTTTCAGTGTCGCTATCGAGAGTAAGTTTTTGGTGGCGTCTGGTAATGAACCGAAACGATCAATCAGTTCCACTTTTAGCTCAGCCAACTCTTCTTGGCTGGTCACACTAGCGATTTGCTTGTACATCGACAATCGAGTATTAACGTCTGGGATGTAATCGTCCGGTAGTAGGGCAGGGAGTCGCATTTCGACTTCGGTTTGCTCTCGGAGTAGCTCATCCAAAGAGGGTTCTTTGCCTTCTTTTAGCGCTTCGACTGCTTGCTCTAGCATTTCCATATATAAGGTAAAGCCGACCGACTGAATTTGGCCGCTTTGCTCATCACCCAATAGCTCACCAGCACCACGAATTTCTAAGTCGTGGGTCGCTAGGGTAAAGCCCGCACCTAAGTCTTCTAAAGAAGCAATCGCATCTAAACGCTTAATGGCATCTTTCGTCATTGCTTTAGGGTGGGGCGTGAGAAGATATGCGTACGCTTGGTGGTGTGAACGGCCTACACGTCCTCTCAATTGATGAAGCTGAGCAAGCCCTAAGTTGTCCGCTCTATCCATGATGATGGTGTTCGCTGTCGGAACGTCGATGCCTGTTTCAATAATTGTGGTACAAACCAACAGGTTAAAGCGCTGGTGGTAGAAGTCGTTCATGACTTTTTCCAATTCACGCTCCCGCATCTGTCCGTGCGCAGTGGTAATACGAGCTTCTGGAATGAGCTTTTCTAGATCGGCAGCGACCTTATCGATGGTTTCAACTTGGTTGTGCAAGAAGTACACCTGACCACCGCGCATGATCTCACGCAGAACCGCTTCTCGAATAACGCTGTCTTCGCTTTGGCGAACAAAGGTCTTGATGGCTAATCGACGAGCGGGTGGAGTAGCGATGATCGATAAGTCTCGCATGCCACTCATTGCCATATTCAGCGTTCTTGGAATTGGGGTTGCGGTCAGGGTGAGGATGTCGACGTCCGCACGCATAGCCTTGACTTTTTCTTTCTGACGGACGCCAAATCGGTGCTCTTCATCGACAATCAGTAAACCAAGATCTTTGAACTTCAAGTCATTTGAAAGTAGTTTGTGTGTACCTACCAAGATATCGACTTTGCCGTCTTCTACGTCTTGTATGATCTGTTTTTGCTCTTTGGCTGATTTAAAACGAGATAGCACTTCCACTCTGATGGGAAGGTTAGCAAAACGATCGCGGAAGTTTTCAAAGTGCTGTTGGGCAAGCAGGGTTGTCGGCACTAACACCGCTACCTGTTTACCATTATCTGTACTCACAAATGCAGCACGCATTGCGACTTCTGTTTTGCCAAAACCCACGTCGCCACAGACAAGTCGATCCATTGCTTTTGCTTGGCACATGTCTGAAAGTACGGCGTTAATCGCCATGTTTTGATCGTCGGTTTCTTCAAATGGGAAACCGGATTTGAAAGTAGCGTACTGCCCTCTGTCGAGGGCGAATTTATAGCCTGGTTTTAACTCTCGTTTGGCGTAGACATCTAGTAGCTCCGCCGCCACATCTCTTACTTTCTCTGCCGCTTTACGACGAGCCTTCGCCCAAGCCTCGCCGCCGAGTTTATGAAGTGGTGCCGATTCTTCTGCGCCACCGGAATAGCGACTTATTAAGTTAAGTGAGGCTACGGGTACATAGAGTTTCGCGTCGTTTTGATACTCGAGGGTAACGAATTCGGTTGTCATCCCACCTGCTTCGAGTGTTTGTAACCCAATATAACGGCCAATACCGTGGTCGATATGAACCACAGGTTGCCCGGTGGTTAATTCAGCTAGGTTGCGAATTACCGCATCGCTATTGGTGACTTTGCGGTCTTTTCGTCTGCGCTGAATGACGCGATCACCAAGTAAGTCACTTTCACAAATAAAGGCGAGGTTTTCGCCTTGGTGAATAAAGCCGTGTTCTGATGCGCCTAGTACGAGAGTAAACTTGTCGTTGCCTGAGATAGCAGCGCAAAGGTCAGTGACTTCATTTGGACGCAGTTTGATGCCTTGCAGCAATTCTAATAAAGCTTCACGGCGGCCTTCTGACTCGACCGAGAAGACGATTTTTCCGTTATGCGCCTCGCTGAACTTACGCAGCAGCGCGAGCGGTTCTTTGTTTTGATGCTGCACTGAAAGCTCAGGTAGAGATTCGACCTGTGCGTTGACTCGGCCTTGCTTCTCATTGATTGAGTCAACGGCTAAAACAGCTTGAGGTAGCGCTTTGAACTGGCTAAATAGTTCGTCTTTCTTCATCCACAATTCGTTAGGTGGAAGAAGAGGTCTTAGGGGATCGACTTTGCGCTGATCGTAGCGATACTCAGCGTCATTTAGGAAGGTGTCAATGGCGGTTTCTAGATCGCCAATTGTGATCAGTTGACTATCAGGTGCAATGTAGTCAAACAGTGTCTCAGTTTTTTCAAAAAACAGTGGTTGCCAGTATTCAATACCTGCTGGCCAAGTTCCTTTTGAGACTTGCATGTAAACCGATTCGGGCTCTCTACGCGCATCAAAGCGTTGACGCCAGCGAATACGAAAATCTTCAATTGCCGATTCAGTGGTTGGGAACTCATGCGCTGGAAGCAGGCGGATCTCTTGAATGTCCTCAATCGAGCGCTGGTTCTCTGGATCAAAGGTACGAATCGTATCGATTTCGTCGTCGAAAAAATCAATGCGATACGGGTCGTTACTGCCCATAGGGAACAGATCGAGTATCGATCCACGGCTCGCATACTCGCCTGGGCTGAATACTTGGTCAACGTGACGGTACCCTGAGTTCTCTAATTGGATACGAAGTTTTTCCAATGAGAATAAATCACCTGTTTTGACCATCAAAGTGTGTTGCATTAAATAGTCGCGAGGTGATTGACGCTGTAAAAGAGTACCGACAGGAATAATCGTGATGCCACTTGTCTGCGTAGGCAATTGATAAAGTCGAGCAATACGGTCAGAAATGATTTCCTGATGTGGCGAGAAGTTATCATAAGGCAGCGTCTCCCAGTCAGGGAACAGCGCGACTTCTTCGTTGGTAAATTGCTCAATCTCTTGCAGTAGTTTTAGAGCGGTTTGTGGATCAGGTACCGCTAGTAGGGTATGGCTGTTGTGTTGTTTTGCCAGTTCCGCAACGGCAAGCGCCAAGCTGGCCCCTTTCAGGTTACCGACATGTTTTTTGTCTCCGGCGCCAGTTGGTAGCGTCAGAGATAATAGAGTGGGTGTTGTCATAATCTTGTTTAGCTGTCTCTATTGAGTGAACGTTGGCGCAGTAGTTTTTGTTGTTGGTGAAGTGCAGCCTTAATCAGCAGGTCTTGGTCGCTGTCTCGGAGTAACGTGTATTTCACGTGCACGAGGTGGTCACTGTCTTCTTGTTGGCAGTCTGTGACTTCTCCATAGCAATAGATGGCCGCAGGCGGGTACTCCAAAAACAATTTGGCGCGAACGTGTGTGCTTTTTGACACGGCTTGCTCTGAAGCGAAAGTGAATTGGCTGGCTCCGAACGATTTGGTTTTACAGCGAAAGCGCTCATCGTCTTGCTGTGAAAGCATAAACGAAAGCAGCAAGTTAAGCTTTGAGTTCTGAGTGTCTAGCAGTTGAATCACATGCTTAAAGTCGCTGTTTTTCAATTCAGCTCTAGCTTGGTCGTTGATTAGATCGAGTTGGCTGAACTCGCTAGCGACAATAAAAGGCGCAGGAATTTCAGCTTCGAATTGTTCTTTAGAAGGAAGGCTGAATCCATCACCCAATGGTTCTACATTGGCGTTCATTTGATGATGAACGGTAAAAAACTCTTGATCTGACATAGACATCTTCCTTGTAAAAAGTAGTTGTTATATCTGCCTCTTTCGCAAGACAAAAATAACAAGTGATCTTGTGATTATCGCCATACTTGCGAACTTATCAAGGTATCGGAGGACTAATGGTGTAAATAAATACAGTATTTGGGCTAGTTATAGCGTATTGAACCTTATAATTAGCAAAATAGGGCTACAACCTTCCGATGTTAATCGTTAGAGTATGAGCCATAACTTTTTCTTGGTTTTTAATATGTTTCATCCAATTTCGGCCTTTATCGGATTGCGTTACTTACGAGGACGCTCGGGCGATAGGTTCAGTCGATTTGTGTCTTATATGTCTACCGCCGGTATTACGATTGGGGTGATGTCTCTCATCACGGTGTTGTCGGTAATGAACGGTTTTGAAGCTCAGCTTAAGAGCAAAATTTTAGGCGTATTACCTCAAGCGGTGATCTCGGACCAAAGTGGCAAAACGGCTTATACCGACGTTGCCCCTGATTTTATTCAAGCGCTGTCAAATAAACGTGCAGAGCCGATTGTGCGCAGTGAAGCGGTCATCCAAAGTGCTTCTCAACTTGCAGCTGGTTATCTGGTTGGGATCGAACCTGGCGACGATGATCCAATTGGACAACACCTTATTGCGGGTTACCTGCCTGACCTCCAACCTAGCCGTTATCGCGTATTTCTTGGTCATACTTTGGCGCGTTCACTGAATGTTTCGATGGGAGATAAGGTTCGTTTAATGGTGACCAGTGCTAGCCAATATACTCCTCTTGGGCGTATTCCAAGCCAGCGCAACTTTACCGTAGCGGGTATTTTCAATACGGGTTCTGATGTCGATGGGCAACTCATGATCACTCATATTGGTGATGCGGGACGTTTGCTGCGCTATTCCAAAGAGTCTATTTCTGGTTGGCGTCTATTTTTTGATGACCCATTTGTGGTTGGTGAACTGTCGCAACAGCCTCTACCTACCGGCTGGGAGTGGAGTGACTGGCGTGACCAACGCGGTGAGTTGTTCCAAGCGGTCAGAATGGAAAAAAACATGATGGGGTTGATGCTGGGGCTGATTGTTGGTGTAGCAGCATTCAATATCATTTCCGCCTTGATAATGGTGGTGATGGAGAAGCAATCAGAAGTGGCGATACTAAAAACGCAAGGTATGACTAACAATCAAATACTGTCTATTTTCATGGTACAGGGTGCCAGTAGTGGCATTATAGGTGCCGTGGTTGGTGGTGGGCTTGGTATCTTGCTGGCCACTAACCTTAATACGCTGCTTGAAAGTATGGGTGTCGCGCTATTTTCAGTCGGTGGTCAACTACCGATACTGATTAACCCAGTTCAAATTTTTGTTGTCGTTATATTGGCTATTGCCCTGAGTTTATTAGCGACGCTATTTCCTTCTTACCGAGCATCTTCAGTTAAACCAGCCGAGGCCTTAAGATATGAGTAATCTTCTTCAATGTCGTAATGTATGTAAAACCTACCATGAAGGAGCGTTGGACACTCAAGTATTGAAAGGCGTTAGCTTTGATATTCAGCGTGGTGAGTTGGTGTCTATAATCGGCACCTCAGGCTCCGGTAAAAGTACTTTGCTCCATATTCTTGGTGCATTGGATGATGCCACAGAAGGTGAGGTGACTTTCTTGGATCAACAACTCACCAAGTTAAGCTCGAATAAACAAGCCAAAATTCGTAATCAGCACTTAGGGTTTGTTTATCAGTTCCATCACCTATTGGCTGACTTTACGGCGCTCGAGAATGTGGCGATGCCACTGATGATTGGTGGCGTGAAAACAGCGACCGCGAAGCAAGCAGCAAGGGAATTGCTAGAAAAGGTTGGACTTAGCCATCGAGTCGACCACCGCCCGTCAGAGCTTTCTGGTGGTGAACGACAGCGTGTGGCGATTGCGAGAGCGTTAGTTAATAAGCCTGATTTGGTTCTGGCCGATGAGCCGACGGGTAACCTAGACCACAACACTGCCTTGGCCATCTATGACTTGATGCGTCAGTTGAATCAAGAGTCTGGTACCGCATTTCTTGTAGTAACTCACGATGGAGAGTTAGCCGCCAAAATGGATCGTCAGATGAAAATGCAAGATGGCTTATTAATGAATGAAGGGGTTGCCTAAGTGTTTTCTTCTTTGTCGTTATTTATCGGTCGCCGATTTAGCCAAGCGAAACAGCGTAATAAGATGGTGTCCTTCATCTCGCTATCGTCAACGATTGGTATTGCCGTAGGTGTGGCCGTTATCATTATTGGCCTTTCTGCGATGAATGGTTTCGAGCGAGAACTGCAAAACCGAGTGCTTTCGGTGATCCCTCACGCCGAACTAGAAGGGGTACGTGCACCATTAAAAGATTGGCAAACTGTGGTCGATAAAGCGGAGCAGCATAAGCAAGTTGTGGCCGCTGCACCATACGTTAAGCTTACGGCTTTAGTTGAGCGGGGAGCACAGCTTAAAGCCATCGAGGTGCGGGGGGTTCAACCTGAACTAGAGAGCAGAGTCTCGAGCTTAGCAGACTTTATTGATCAAGAAGCATGGTCGAGCTTCACAGCCGGACAGCAGAATGTCATTCTCGGCCAGGGCGTAGCAAATACGTTAGGTGTTGCCGTGGGTGATTACGTCACATTGATGATCCCCATGGCCGATGGGACAACGAAAGTACAAACGCCCAAGCGTGTCCGCGTTAAGGTGGCAGGTTTACTTGCGCTTAATGGTCAAATCGATCATAGCTTAGCACTTATCCCATTAGCCGATGCTCAACGTTACGCTTCTATGCAAGATTCTGTCACTGGCGTTTCCATCAAGGTTGAACCAGTCCTTGAAGCAACGCAAATAGTTCGTGAAGTAGGGAATACTTTGGATGTCTATGTTTACCTGAGAAGCTGGCAGCAAAAATATGGATTCCTACATCGAGACATTCAATTAGTAAGAACCATCATGTATTTGGTTATGGTTTTGGTAATTGGAGTCGCGAGTTTTAACATTGTTTCCACATTGATGATGGCAGTTAAAGATCGTGCTGGAGAAATAGCGATACTTCGTACAATGGGAGCGACTGACAGTCTTATTAAGCAGATATTTGTATGGCAGGGTGTCTTTTCCGGTGTTCTGGGGAGCCTTGTCGGTAGTGTCTTGGGTACCTTGGTTGCGATGAACCTTACCGCTTTAATTAAATCGTTGGAGGCGTTGATTGGTCACCAGTTTTTATCTGGTGATATCTATTTCGTTGACTTCCTACCTTCGCAGGTTAACTTCTCAGACATTCTTTTAGTATCGAGCACTGCGATAGTACTTAGCCTATTGGCGACTTGGTACCCTTCATCTCGGGCAACCAAACTCAATCCTGCCTCGGTGCTCAGCTCCAAGTAAAGGAGTTAAGGTTAGTTGAATCATCTTTCTAACCTGTTCTTCAAATAACAAAAAAAGGACCGATAGGTCCTTTTTTTAGTTTTGGCTAACATCTCATTTCATGTACGAGGTTAACTGGGTTTTAATCTACGAAGCTCAACTGTCACTTCGAGGATAAATATCTTAACGTAGTTGGCGTTTTTGCCAGCTACGAACAACGGAGTAGCGCCATAAACCTTTGATTCCAAAGTAGCCCAATATCGCAGAAATCACCCCACAAATTAGGCAGCCAAGTAAGAATGGAGGCCCGATGGTATGCATCTGGTGAAGCAAGAATTCCCAGGATAGCTCAAAATGGAAACCTTGGGCCGGAACATTCATAGCAAAAGCTCCGACCTTATAGGCGAAATAGAACATGACTGGCATGGTAATAGGGTTACTGATCCAGACAAGCGCTACTGCTAATGGAAGATTCACTCCACAAACGATCGCTAAGCCAGCAGACATAATCATCTGGCTAGGGAGTGGGACGAACGCCATAAATAAGCCAACAGCAAACGCGCCTGCGGCGGAACGGCGGTTTAAACACCACAAGTTTGGATTGTAAAGCACATTGCCAAAAACCTTTAATGCCTTCTGACGTTTAATCACGTCGTGATTGGGCATAAAACGTTTGATGAATTTTCTTGGCATCGGGGACTATGACTCTCTTTTCTAACTACTGGTTACTAGCTTCATTTTTTATCACGATTACAACGGCATCGCACTGGCCAGTTATGCCATCTGTGGCTTGGTTATTACCGGTAATAGGGTTTTCCTTACTTTCATTGAAGTATAGGAGGCTACGAGTCGTTCTAGGAAGCTCCCTTGCCTTATTTGTCATAGTAATCAATGGTAACTTGATATCATTTCAGACAAACACACTCTTTCATGCCGGCCAGAATATTACCATAAATGCTAAGGTTGACAGCTTTTTTAAGCAAATAAGTCGAGGTTATGAAGCCACAGTTGTAGTTAGATCAATCAATGGTCAAACTTTGCCCGCCTTAGTCCGCCCGCGGATACGCTTGCATTCGAATCTACCTATCCACTTGGGTGATGAAATTACCGCTAGCGTATATTTAAAACGTATTTACGGGCAGATGAATGAAACTGGTTTTGATAAGGAGCAATACTATTTTAGTCAAGGTTGGCTCGCTAAGGTTGTGATTGACCATCACGAGCCATTACGTATACGTTCCGCTAGCTCGTTAAGAAGTGCGCTACATAGCAAAGTAGCGACATTGTTGGAAGAGAATGCGCAGCTTGGTCCAATACTGGCGCTGAGTTTTGGAGACCGTAGCCGCTTGACGTTGGAGCAGCGAAAGCGGTATCGAACAAGTGGGTTGTCTCATTTGATTGCTATTTCGGGGCTCCATATTGGCTTAGCATTCGCAATCGGCTTTTTTGTTGGTCGCGTATTGACGGTGTTCCACCATAACCTAGTGTGGGCATCGCTAGTGACAGGCTTTCTATTTGCAGTTTGTTATTCGTGGCTAGCAGGGTTCAGTGTACCGACGACTAGGGCATTAGTAATGTGTGTCATTGTGGTTGGGTTACTAGCGATGAATCTACGCTCGACCTTATTAATGAAGATTCTGCTAACGGCGGTAGTGTTGACCTTTGTTTCACCATTTTCTGTTTTGAGCTCAAGCTTTTGGTTGTCTTTAACCGCTGTATCTGTGCTTTATTGGGTCACTGCTCATACTCCCTTTACGTGGGGGCTGTTTAGAAAAACAATTACGATTCAAATAGCGATCACTCTATTGCTGACGCCCTTGAGTAGTTACTTGTTTTCAGGCTTGTCATTGAGTTCAGTAGCATACAATTTGTTTTTCATTCCTTGGTTTAGTTTTGTTGTTGTGCCAGTGCTTTTCGTGTCTCTAGCGGCAACACTTATCGGTGCATCATGGAGTCAGCCTCTCTGGGAGTTGGTTGCGGCTAGTTTGGATTTGGTTTCGTGGGCTAGCGAACACTCTATTAATAGCTGGATCGTTTTATCCGATTTGCAGTGGTTAGGCATCACGTGTCTGACGTTAGTGCTCAGTGTTGGAACAGTGCTCAGAAGAAAGGCTCGAATACTAACTGCAGCCGTCATGGGAAGTATCTTCGTCTCCGTTGTTATAAAGCAAACAAGCGATGGGCGCCTCAGGATCGATGTACTAGATGTTGGTCATGGTTTAGCGGTATTAGTGCAAAGAAATGGCCAAGCAATTCTCTACGATACAGGAATCGGTTGGGAAGGGGGCTCTATGGTTCGTTCTACGGTGGCACCACTACTTCATGCTCGCGGAATCGAAAGGTTAGATGGTGTGGTTTATAGCCATATGGACAACGACCATGCAGGTGGCGCTGAGGATGTGAAACAATTACTTTCCCCCACCAAGGTATGGAGTAGTCAATCTCTTGCCGGTGCTAATTCTTGTGTGAAAGGCAAAAGTTGGAATTGGCAAGGTGTTGAGTTTCAAGTGCTTTGGCCGCCGGATACAGTTTCACGAGCTTATAATCCTCACTCTTGTGTGATTAAGCTGGTGGATGTTGAGTCGCAATTTAGTTTGCTATTAACGGGAGACATGGATGCTGTTGTTGAATGGTTACTGGTACGAAACCCAAGTATTCTAGACAGTGAAGTGGTCATTGTCCCTCATCATGGCAGCAGGACGTCTTCAACCTCTGCCTTTGTTGCGTCAGTGAGCCCAAGCGTTGCCATTGCATCGACAGCCAAACACGGAAGATGGGATTTACCGAACCGTCACGTTGTAGAACGCTACCAAAGATACGGTAGCGAATGGCTAGATACAGGTAGTCATGGGCAAATTACACTGCATGTAGGCCGTCAGGGCTGGCAAGTTTCTCACTTAAGGGAGGATGAAGGCGGTGCTTGGTATAGGCAGATGCTACGTAACGGAGTAGAATAGAGGGAATATTGTAATAAAAATAAAGCACTTCTATGTCATTAAATACCGACGAGACCACGTGGCAAACCTTTAAGCGACTTTGGACTTTCATTCGACTGTACAAATCTGGTTTATCTGTTGCGGTTGTTGCTCTCATCATTAATGCTGCTGCAGATACTTATATGGTCTCTTTACTGAAACCACTTCTCGATGAAGGTTTTGGTAATGCAGAGTCTAACTTTCTTCGAATTCTTCCTTTAATCATCTTTGGCATGATGGCCGTTCGCGGTTTGAGTGGCTTTGTATCAACCTACTGCTTGAGCTGGGTCTCGGGTAATGTGGTGATGCAGATGCGCCGCAAGATCTTCAATCAGTTTATGCATATGCCGGTTGCGTTCTTCGATAAAGAATCGACAGGTGGGTTGCTGTCTCGAATTACCTATGACTCTGAACAAGTTGCCGGAGCGACCAGCCGCGCCTTAGTCAGTATTGTCCGTGAAGGTGCTAGTATCATTGGTTTGCTGATTCTGATGTTCTGGAACAGTTGGGAACTATCGCTAGTGCTAATCGTGGTTGCCCCACTAGTGGCATGGGGAATTAGCGTGGTGTCGAAGCGTTTTCGCAAGATTTCCAAAAACATGCAGACCTCGATGGGACATGTGACAGCCTCTGCAGAGCAAATGCTTAAAGGGCATAAGGTTGTGCTTTCGTACGGAGGTCAAGAGGTCGAGCGTGAACGTTTTGATAGCGTGAGTAACCAGATGCGTCAGCAGACTATGAAGCTGGTCGCGGCTCAAGCTATTGCAAACCCTGTGATCCAAATGATAGCCTCAATCGCTCTTGTTACCGTGTTGTTCTTAGCAAGCGTAGACTCTATTCGAGCAGATCTTACTCCTGGTACCTTTACGGTTGTCTTTTCAGCTATGTTCGGTCTTATGCGCCCTTTGAAAGCGCTAACGAATGTGACGTCGGAATTTCAACGTGGTATGGCTGCGAGCCAAACCCTATTTGCCCTAATGGATCTAGAAACTGAAAAAGACTCGGGTAAATACGAGTCTCAAAAAGTGCGTGGCGAAATTGAAGTGAAGGACGTGACCTTTACTTACCAAGGTAAAGAAAAGCCAGCTCTGTCGAATGTGAGCTTTTCGATTCCTCAGGGTAAGACAGTTGCACTGGTTGGCCGTTCGGGTTCGGGTAAGAGTACCATCGCAAACTTGTTTACTCGCTTCTACGATGTAGATTCTGGCTCAATTATGCTAGACGGCCATGATGTACGTGACTTCAAACTTAAAAACTTACGTAATCACTTTGCGTTGGTATCGCAGAATGTCCATTTATTCAACGATACGATTGCAAATAATATCGCCTACGCCTCTGGCGGAGAATACAGTCGAGAACAAATCGAGAACGCAGCTAAGCTAGCTCATGCTATGGAATTTATTGAAGGCATGGATGACGGCTTGGATACTGTGATTGGAGAAAATGGTGCAAGCCTGTCCGGTGGTCAGCGCCAACGAATCGCAATAGCGCGAGCATTGCTGCGTGATGCGCCTGTTCTCATTTTGGATGAGGCGACATCGGCACTGGATACAGAGTCTGAACGTGCGATTCAAGCGGCATTAGATGAATTACAAAAAGATAAAACGGTATTAGTGATTGCACACCGTTTGTCCACCATCGAAGAAGCGGATGAAATTTTGGTGGTCGACGATGGTGAGATCATTGAGCGTGGCCCACATGCTGCTCTTATTGAGCGAGAAGGTGCCTATGCTCAGTTACATAAGATCCAATTTGGCGAATAATCCGTGATTGAAAAAATCTGGTTTGAAAACCATCCGCTTAAATATGTCTTGTGGCCACTTTTGTGGCCACTAAGCCTATTATTTAGCTGGATTAGTTCGTCGAGAAAACAAGGCTACGAAACGGGTAAGAAAGTCAGTTACAAAGCACCTGTTCCTGTTATCGTTGTCGGCAATATCACTGCGGGCGGCAATGGTAAAACGCCTGTGGTTGTCTGGTTGGTTGAAGCTTTACAAAAACAGGGGTACAAGCCAGGCGTTGTTTCTCGCGGGTATGGCGGGAAAGCGCCAAGTTATCCACTCGTTCTAAACGCTGATACCCCTACCGAGCACAGTGGCGATGAGCCAAAACTCATTTTTCAACGTACTGGGGCTGCTGTTGCTGTAGATCCCAAGCGCAGCCAAGCGGTACAAGCACTGTTACCTCTTGGTGTGGACGTCATTGTTACCGATGATGGCCTGCAACACTACGCGTTGCAGCGTGATATAGAGTTCTCTATCGTCGATGGTGTACGCCGTTTTGGTAATGCCGAAATGATACCGTTGGGACCACTAAGAGAGCCGGTTTCAAGAATAGAGACAGTGGATTTTGTGGTGACCAATGGCGGCAATGCCCAATCTGGTGAAATGCCAATGATGCTCACTCCAAGTCTAGCAATCAATTTGGTCACGGGTGAGAAAGCGCCAGTTAGTCAACTTGCCGATCTTGTCGCGTTCGCTGGGATAGGTCACCCTCCACGCTTTTTTGCTACCCTCGCTACGCTTGGGGCGCAAGTTAAAGTGACGCAAGGTTTTGCCGATCATAAAGATTTTAATCAGCAAGAATTAAGAGACCTTGCACAGCAAGGTTCTAATGTCATAATGACCGAAAAAGACGCGGTAAAATGCCGAGCGTTTGCAGAAGAAAATTGGTGGTATCTACCTGTTTCTGCCACCTTCCGAGAGGAAGATGAGCTGCGTGTTTTGAACAAAATTAATGAGGTAATGGAACAATATGGATCACCGTCTGCTTGAAATCGTCGCTTGTCCGGTATGTAAAGGTAAGCTCACGTTTGATAAAGAAAGCCAAGAACTGATATGCAAACTCGACCGTTTGGCATACCCGATCAAAGAGGGCATCCCTGTTCTGATTGAACCTGAAGCACGTACCATGTCTATGGAAGAGGGACGCTAATGTCTTTTACAGTCGTCATTCCTGCTCGTTATCAGTCCACGCGACTTCCGGGTAAGCCTCTTGCAGATATTGCAGGCAAGCCGATGATTCAATGGGTTTATGAGCAGGCTATTCAAGCGGGTGCTGATAACGTAATCATTGCGACTGACGATGAGCGAGTATCTCAAGCTGTTAGCTCATTTGGCGGCCAAGTCTGTATGACTTCAGCAAACCATGAATCGGGCACCGAACGTTTGGCTGAAGTGGTAAAGGTGATGAATATTCCCGAAGACCACATCATTGTTAATGTACAGGGGGATGAGCCACTTATCCCGCCATCAATCATTCGTCAGGTAGCAGATAACCTAGCGGCAAGCCAAGCACCAATGGCGACCTTAGCCGTAGAAATTGAACACGAATCCGAAGTGTTTAATACAAATGCAGTTAAGGTTGTGACAGACAAAGATGGTTATGCAATGTACTTCAGCAGAGCAACGATTCCTTGGGATCGCGATGCGTTTGCGAAAGAAGATAAGGCTATTCATCAACCGCTTATGCGCCACATAGGTATTTATGCTTACCGGGCTGGTTTCATTAACACCTATATCAACTGGCAACCGACTACACTGGAAAAGATTGAATGTCTCGAGCAGTTACGTGTGCTTTGGTATGGCGAAAAAATCCATGTTGCTGTAGCTAAAGAAGCACCGGCGGCCGGTGTGGATACACCAGAAGACTTGGAAGTTGTACGAAACATTTTGTCTTAAGTTGGTCTATCCAGCATATAGAGAAAGGAGCGCAATGCGCTCCTTTTTTATTGCCCTATCTAGGGCTAGGGGAGGGGGAAGTTAAATCTTTCAAATACTAAATTTTACCGTCGTAGTCTCCACGTTGAGGGCAGGTGGAGAGTATTTCTCTTCTTCCTGTGTCTTTCACTTCCTCAAGAATGACATCGAATCCCCAAAGCCGGTACATGTGCTTGAGGACTTCTTCATGGTTGTCCGCTAATGGAATGCGATCATGAGGCACGTATTGTAAGGTCAATGAACGATCGCCTCTTACATCCACATTGAATACCTGAATGTTAGGTTCAAGGTTACTAAGGTTGTACTGCGCGGCTAGCTTCTCCCTGATGGCACGATAACCAGAGTCATCATGGATGGCACTCACTTCAATGAAGTTTTTGCGATCATCATCCAACACAGCGAAAAGCTTAAAATCACGCATCAGCTTAGGTGACAAGTACTGACTAATGAAGCTCTCATCTTTGAAATTATGCATTGCGAAGTGAACTGCATCTAGCCAATCCGTTCCGGCCAAGTCTGGGAACCATTCTTTATCTTCGTCGGTAGGTTCTTCACAGATACGTTTAATATCTCGAAACATTGCAAAGCCCAGAGCGTACGGGTTGATACCACTAAAATAAGGGCTGTTGTATGACGGCTGCGCGACTACGCTGGTGTGACTGTGCAAAAACTCTAGAATGAATTTGTCTGACACCAACCCTTCATCATAAAGATGGTTGAGTATGGTGTAATGCCAGAACGTAGCCCAACCTTCGTTCATCACTTGAGTTTGTTTTTGTGGGTAAAAATATTGGCTGATTTTACGCACAATACGCACAATTTCTCGTTGCCAGGGCTCTAACAATGGCGCGTGTTTCTCGATGAAATACAAAATGTTTTCTTGAGGTTCGGTAGGGAAACGAACCTTAATATCTTCCTCTTTGGTTTTTGCTTTAGGTACGGTACGCCAAAGCTCATTCACTTGAGATTGCAAGTACGCCTCACGCTCTTCTTGGCGCGCGGTTTCTTCTGCAATAGAGATTTTTTCCGGGCGCTTGTATCTATCAACACCGAAGTTCATCAGTGCGTGGCAAGAATCTAACAACTCCTCTACTTCGCTGACACCATACTTCTCTTCACATTCAGTGATGTAGTTTTTGGCAAATAGCAAGTAATCGATAATAGAGCTGGCGTCTGTCCACGTTTGGAACAGGTAGTTACCCTTAAAGAAAGAGTTATGACCATAACATGCGTGCGCCATAACAAGCGCTTGCATGGTGACCGTATTTTCTTCCATGAGATAGGCAATACAAGGGTCTGAGTTGATAACAATCTCGTAGGCGAGCCCCATCTGACCATGTTTGTAACCTTGCTCGGTTTGGATGAACTTTTTACCAAATGACCAATGGTTGTAATTAATGGGCATACCAATACTAGAATATGCATCCATCATTTGTTCAGAAGTAATGACTTCAATTTGGTTTGGATAAGTATCGAGTCGATAGTAGTTTGCTACACGCTTTATTTCTTTGTGGTAACGCTCCAATAATTCGAACGTCCAATCAGGGCCGTCCGGCAGCACCTTACTTTTGTTGGTTGGCTTTTTCGTTTTTGTTGTCATAGTGCCTCCCTACGCGGTTTCTTTTTGGAATAGCTCTCGGAATACAGGGAAAATATCGTCAACCGTTCGAATATTCTTCATCGCGAAGTTATCGAAAGACTGTTCGAGTTTTTCGTATTCATGCCATAAAGTTTGATGGGAGCGACGAGTGATTTCGATGTACGAGTAGTACTGACACGTCGGCAACAGTTTGTTTATTAGAAGCTCTTTACAACGAGGGGAGTCATCTGCCCAGTTATCACCATCAGAAGCTTGCGCTGCGTATATATTCCACTCGCCAACAGGGTAGCGATCTGCAACGATCTCATTCATTAGCTTAAGGGCACTTGAAACGATGGTTCCGCCGGTTTCTTGAGAGTAAAAGAACTCATGCTCATCGACTTCCTTCGCTTGTGTGTGGTGACGTATAAACACCACTTCAACATTTTCATACGTACGAGTTAAGAACAGGTACAAAAGTACATAGAAACGTTTAGCGATGTCTTTCGTGGCTTGGTCCATCGAGCCTGAAACGTCCATCAAGCAGAACATAACCGCTTGGCTGGAAGGAACAGGGCGTTTCTCATAGTTTTTAAAACGAAGGTCAAACGTATCGATAAATGGGACACTTTCGATCTTCTTGCGTAGGTCCTTTATTTCTTGTTTCAGCCGTTTTTCTTCAAGTGCCTGAGCGGGCTCAATGTTCTTGATTCGCTCTAGTTCGTCTTCTAACTCGATAAGCATACGTTTTTTGCCGGCTGTCATTGCTGTGCGTCTAGCAAGAGATTGCTGCAATGAACGAACGATCGCGATATTAGAAGGAATACCAGCGGTCTGAAAACCTGCTCGGTGGGTTTTCCATTCAGTGATTTTGTTGATTTGATTCTTTTCGAGGTTTGGTAGCTCTAAGTCCTCAAATAGAAGATCTAAGTATTCATCCTTGGAGATCTGGAATACAAATTCGTCTTGCCCTTCGCCATCAGGGCTTGCTTCACCTTCACCTGAGCCTCCACCTTGGCCACCGCCTTTTGGACGTTCAATTTTATCGCCTCTGATGAATTGATCATTACCTGGATGAACGCGCTCTCGAACGCCTCCTTTTCCTTGATGGAATACGGGTTCTTTTATATCTCGGTGAGGGATTGAAACATCCTCACCAGAATCAGTGTTAGTGATTGAGCGGCGATTAACGGCATCTGCCACAGACTCTTTAATCTGCTCTTTGTGACGACGAAGGAAGCGTTGACGGTTAACCGCACTCTTGTTCTTCCCGTTCAGTCGTCTATCGATAAATTGCGCCATGAGTTACCCCCTGTAAGCGTCACACCACTGAACCTTCAGCCACCATTATGATGGCTGTAAGGTTTATTGCGGGCTTAGGTTAGCTTGCGTTTAAGAGGATTTACGTACTCGCAAATACCACTCAGATAGCAATCTCACTTGCTTCTCGGTATAGCCCTTCTCCATCATGCGAGCGACAAAGTCGTCGTGTTTTTTCTGATCTTCTGAAGAGGTTTTCGCATTGAAGGAGATAACTGGAAGCAACTCTTCCGTATTCGAGAACATTTTCTTCTCGATCACGGTGCGAAGTTTCTCGTAGCTGGTCCAAACAGGGTTTTGTCCGTTGTTGTTGGCTTTAGCTCGAAGTACAAAGTTAACGATTTCGTTACGGAAATCTTTAGGGTTACTGATGCCTGCTGTTTTCTCAATTTTTTCAAGCTCACTGTTCAGTGATGCCCTGTCGAACAGCTGGCCTGTTTCTGGGTCACGGTATTCTTGATCTTGAATCCAGAAATCCGCGTAAGTGACATAGCGGTCAAAGATGTTTTGACCGTATTCAGAGTAGGACTCTAAGTACGCAGTCTGAATTTCTTTACCAATAAATTCGACGTAGCGTGGCACTAGGTAACCTTTTAGGAACTCCAAGTATTTCTCTGATTGTTCTTGAGGGAACTGCTCTCTCTCTACCTGTTGTTCAATGACATAGAACAAGTGCACTGGGTTAGCTGCCACTTCTGCTTGGTCAAAGTTGAATACACGTGAGAGGATCTTGAATGCAAAACGGGTAGATAGCCCTGACATGCCTTCATCGACGCCTGCATAATCGCGGTATTCTTGGTAGCTTTTCGCTTTTGGATCGGTGTCTTTAAGGGTTTCACCGTCATAGACTCGCATTTTGGAGAACAGTGAAGAGTTTTCTGGTTCTTTCAAGCGCGACAGGATACTGAATTGAGCCAGTAAATCTAACGTGCTTGGTGAGCAAGGTGCTTTGGATAGCTCTGAGTGATCCAGCAATTTTTGGTAAATCTTCACTTCTTCAGACACTCTTAGACAATACGGTACTTTGACAATGTACACACGGTCGAGGAATGCTTCGTTGTTCTTGTTGTTTCTAAAGGTTTGCCATTCGGACTCATTGGAGTGAGCTAGGATCATACCGTCGAATGGAAGTGCCGACAGCCCTTCGGTACCGTTGAAGTTGCCTTCTTGAGTCGCAGTTAGGAGCGGGTGCAACACTTTAATTGGAGCTTTGAACATCTCGACGAATTCCATCAAGCCTTGGTTGGCTTTACATAAAGCACCGGAATAGCTGTAGGCATCGGGATCATCTTGAGAAAAGTGCTCTAACTGACGAATGTCGACTTTACCAACCAGAGATGAGATATCTTGGTTATTTTCATCACCTGGCTCAGTTTTAGCTATCGCAACTTGGTCGAGGATAGAAGGGCGAACTTTCACTACTTTAAACTTAGAAATATCCCCACCAAACTCGTGCAGACGTTTTGCAGCCCAAGGTGACATGATTGAACGTAGGTAACGTTTTTCGATGCCATATTCTTGCTTCAATAAGTCACCATCCTCGCTGACATCAAATAGACAGAATGGGTGGTCGTTGACTGGGCTTCGCTCTCCGTTAGCGGACAGTACGTAAATTGGTACTTGTTGCATCAGTGCTTTTAGCTTTTCTGCAAGTGATGACTTACCACCGCCCACTGGGCCGAGTAAGTATAAAATTTGTTTGCGCTCTTCTAACCCCTGAGCCGCATGTTTTAGGTAAGAAACGATCTGTTCAATCGCATCTTCCATCCCATAAAAATCCTCAAATGTTTTATAACGAGAGATGACTCGATTAGAAAAAATACGGCTTAATCGGGGATCCTGGGCAGTATCAATAACTTCTGGCTCACCAATGGCCATTAGTAATCGTTCTGCTGCGTTTGCATACGCGCTTTTATCATCTTTACAGAGACCTAAAAAGTCCTGCAGTGATAACTCTTCATCCTTGGCTGCTTCATAGCGTGCTTGGAAGTGGTCGAAAATACTCATAATGAAATCCCCTCTGAACCTGTCATACTGACAAACAACCCGCAATGGAATACAAATCCTTTCCTATTTAAGCCTAGTTGCTATTTCGAATTTTGCTTAACAATTATGTGTTTATTTGCAAAAGGGTGATGAAAATCGCCTATCTAAAATTTCTCATTTGCGAGTTGAATATGGCTGTGCTTCTCCGCAGTTTTGCTTCTATGAGAAAGTCCTCTTATGAGTGAATGCTTCATGCTTGATAAATAAAAATGAACAATGATTGTATTGATAAACCTGTATGTTGTTCTGTATATTTCGAACCTAATTAATTTGAGGTGACTGGTGGTAGTGTGAGATTTTTGAAACAAATAGTGGGTTCGATTGGTATTTGGACAGCGATGACATCAGGAGTACAAGCTGACATATCTCAGTGGTCACTCGGTGTCGCAGCGTCATACTCTCCTGCTGTTTATAAAGACACGCCATCAAATCAGACAGTTATTCCCGTAGTTGGTTACGAGGGAGAGCACTTATTCTTACGTGGCTTTAGCGCAGGCTATCGCATTAATCCGGTAGGTTCAGTGCAGAACGTAGTATTTCGCTTAGTGTATGACCCAAGAACACTAAAGCCATCTGACTCAGACAATGAACAAATTCAGAAGCTTGACGAGCGTGATTCGACAATACTAGGTGGTGTCAGCTATCAGCTTATTACGATGGTGGGTATGTTTGAAGCGACAGCAGGAACCGATGTTGGGCGTACACATAATGGGTTGTATGCAGAAGCTGCGTGGAGGCTACCAATCAGAAAACGCGGCTGGGCAATTACACCGTCAATCGGCTATGCCTACAACAGCCAGAACCTCAACAATCATTTATATGGTGTGAGTGGTGAAGAGGCTATGAGAAGTGGGTTGACGAAGTTTGATGCAGATTGGGACGGCCAGTACTTTATTGGAGCTTCGGCATACCTGCACATTACACCGAGAGTTCGGGTAACAGGTGGGGTTCGTTACACCAACTTAGAAGGTGATATCGAGCGAAGCCCGATTATCGAAAGTGGGGTCAATACCACGGCCAACGTCGGTGTGGCGTACGTTTTCTAAATAAAGGAAAAGTGAGTAGACCTTTGTTTTGGCACAACAAGAGTATTTGGCGTAAAAAAGGTTGGATGTAATCCAACCTTTTTTCGTTCTTGGCTCTAACGTGCCTAAAACAGAGGGAAGAGCTTACGCGTTAAAAATTTGGGTAAGCTCTGTCGCGCATAGGTGGTATTGTCTTGGACAATTTTTCCAAGTTACCAGCATACGGCGGTATTTATCTAACATTGGCATCTGACTGTTAAAGTGGTGATCGCCTTTGTCGAATTGAGGATAAAGTCCTTCTGAGTCAATTAAGAAACGTACATAGTTCACTAGTTGCGCTTCACTAGCGATATCGAAGCCTAAAAATTGAAGGCGGCGCTGATCCACTTGCGATTGTTCATGCTCTGCAAGCATTTTATTAGACTCTTGCATTGCGTGGTACATTTCTAAGATATCGATGATTTCACGGCACTCTGCTTCTACTAAGCAGCCGAAATCTTTATTTAACTCGCGCATTTGAAGTTCATAACCACGTTCAACAATCATTTGTAAACGCTGGTACTTTGCACGGTTTTCAGGGTCCATCTGAGACATTAAGTAATATTGGTTCGATAGGATCAAACGTTGAGCGTTTGTCATTTCCATAAGTAGCCTCACTAAAAGATATTCATTTTTCTGTAGCTAAGATTAACAGGTGTTATCCGGCTCGAAACATGATCTCAACACGGTTTTAATGTGAAAAATGTAATTTTTAACGTGCTTGAAGGGCTACTTTTGAGAGTTTCGTGGGTAAAGGTAATCTCTATCAGAAAACGTTCGCAGCCACTCTGGTTTGAATACACAAAGTAGGGCGACTGACATGCCATTGAGTAACCCCTCGGGGAAAGCGAGCAAAGGCAAGAATACAAGGTAGTTATCAACGATTTCAGGCCACGTATACGCGTCATTAACGGAGTACCAAAGCGCATTGACGACGAGGTGGATACTGCCAGTGAATGCGGCGTTAAAAAAGCCAGCAACAAAGATAAATACAAATATATTACGTGGCAAAAATCGGTAGCTGAGCTCGAAAACTAAAAAGCTAACAAGGATTGGAATTAGGCTGGAAACTAACAGGTATACTGGGATGTGGTAAAAAGAGATTGTACCAAATAGAGCTAGGCCAAAAGTGATTGGGATAGTGATGGTAAATGCACTTTTCCAACCATACATTAAACACAATGTAGTTAGTGCGAGAAAATGGATGTCTAATCCTTGCTTAATACCTGCTTGGGCTGACCAAAGAATAAAAATGGCGAACATGCTGGCGAAAGTGAGGTGTTGGAAAGTCTTCTCTGCCTGGAGTTTTGGGAAAAACACTGTATTTACGTCGGTATAGCAAAACACCACGATGACAACCGTCACGATAGCCAATGCAAACAGCTCTGGCAGCAGCATGATTTATCTCCATATAAAAAAGCCAGCAAAGAATGCTGGCTTATAGTCTATCGTATTTCCGTTAAGTACTTAATACTTAACGTTATCGTGATACTGACCTATGATAGAAACGATCTTGTCCATTGTCTCTTTTGATGGTGGGTTGATACCATCCAGTGGGTAATCGTGACCTAATGCTTCCCACTTATGCGCACCTAGCTTATGGTAAGGAAGTAACTCGACTTTCTCAATGTTGTCCATATCTTTAATGAACTCACCGAGCATGTGCGCCGCTTCTTCATCGTCGGTGTAACCTGGAACGACAACGTATCGAATCCAAGTCTTTTGACCAATTTTGTGTAAGTATCGAGCGAAGTCGAGCGTACGTCTATTTGAGACACCAATAAAGTCGTGGTGAACTTCATCCTTCATATGTTTAAGGTCGAGCATGACAAGGTCTGTCGCCTCGAGCACTTCATCTACAACTTCAGTGTGCTTACGAATATAGCCATTGGTATCTAAGCAGGTGTGAATGCCTTCTGCTTTTGCCGCACGGAAGAAATCACGCACAAACTCAGGTTGCAACATCGCTTCGCCACCGGAACATGTGACACCACCACCGGAAGCATTCATAAAGTGACGATAAGACTTTGCTTCACTAATGATTTCTTCAACAGTGACTTCCTTGCCATCGTGAGTATCCCAAGTATCGCGATTGTGGCAATACATACAACGCATTAAGCAGCCCTGCATAAAGACAATAAAACGAATTCCAGGACCGTCAACGGTTCCACAAGACTCAAAGGAGTGGATACGACCAGTTGTAGACATGGTGTGCTCTCAAGTAAGGGATTTGTACGTTATTTTATTACAAAACCCTTTGTATAAATAGGTCTTTAGGGCGAATCCTCAAGATGAAAACTGTAACAGCAAAAAAACATCGATCATGGTTAGAAATATGTTATAAAATTGTTATTAATAACAAAAATGTAAATACTAACTTGGGTATATTGCCTTTTGCTGGAATCACCATTGGTGATTGAGGGAAATTTCATGGATGCGCTAATCATGTCTCAGCGACAAAAGATCACTTTGTTCTTAGTCGTGTTGTCAGTTGGTTTTTTAACGCTCGGCATTTTCACGTCGAATCGGTTATCTGGAATGGAAGAGCAGTACCACAGCAGTGGTGAAGTAGCCGATGGTTCCATGTCTATCTATCGAACGCAAAGTGAGTTGCTATTTTTAGCCTCAGAATTGGATTCACTCACAGCCTCCCAAGTTCAAGAAGTGAAAACCAAAGTGGATGAGCTTAAAGCCATGACGGAGCAAGATGCGCTTTTTCTACGTGAATTAGGACTTGCAACACAAGCCAGCGAATTAACAGAAAGTGCCAATGAATTTTCTACTGCAATTGTGCCTTGGCTAGAACTCAAAGCAGAGCTTGGTTTTAATGTTGACGAAGGTAACCTTGGACAACTTAAACAACTCGCTGCAACCATTGAGCAAAAAATTGAAGAAACCGGCATGGTTACGCTCAACTCCGATTTTCAAGCTATGATCAAAGCGCAGCAAAACTACTTACTTCAACCGAATGAAAAAAACTTAAAATTGTTCAATCGAGCCATGGCAGGCTTCGTCAATATGTCGAATACCTATGCGATGTTGGACTTGTATGAGAAAGAAATCGACGCATTCAAAAGTACCTTCATGCGAGTGAGTGAGCTCTCTCAGCAACTAGGTAGCAAGGATCAGCAGTTGTTTGCCAGTGAGGAGCACTTCACTAGTGTCATCAATGCGGTGACAGCAGAGCTTGCCGATATAAGCCATCGTTACCAATCGAACGCGAGCAAAAGCGCAACTCAAACACAGTGGTCGGTGCTGGTGGCATGTGCAGTACTGGCAGTGTTCACTATCGCAATTTTTATCACGATCAGTATGACACTTACCCGTTCTGTCAACTTGACCAATAAGGTATTGGGGGCGGTTGCTAAAGGGGATTTGTCTCAGAGAATGGTAATCAGTAAGAATCATAAAGATGAGTTCAATCAATTAGCCACCACGATTAATGAAAGTTGTGAAAACTTAGGGGAATTGGTTCATGGCGTGCAACAAAGCAGTGATGCGTTGTCAGAAAACGCAGCGGAGCTTAACGTTGGCATCGATAGGTTGGTCCACAATCAGTCAGAAGTACTAGGACAAACTCAACTTTTGGCTTCAGCAACTGAAGAAGTCAGTGTAACAACCCAAGAAGTATCGAACTCGTTAGAATTTGTGGCAGACATCAGTAAGTCTTCGACACAAGCGGCCGAAGAGGGGGCAGCCGTCATTACTGCTGCTATTGGCTCTCTAGAAGACGTCGGTAAGATTCTAAGTTCAGCGGCAGGCCACACTCAGCAACTGGAAGAAGCCTCTTCGAAAGTCGACTCTGTCATGGAAATCATCAACGGAATTGCCGAGCAGACTAACTTGTTGGCACTGAATGCAGCTATTGAGGCCGCTAGGGCAGGCGAGCAAGGTAGAGGATTTGCTGTGGTAGCCGACGAAGTTAGAAGCTTAGCAGTTCGTACGGTAGATGCCGTGACTGAGATATCAGACACCATCGACACGATGAAAAAAGAGAGTGCGGAAGTGATTCAGTATATTGGCCAATCCGAATCATCGATACGAGTTGGGCAGGAAAAAGGCCATGAGGCTATGCAGGCGTTGACTCAAATCACTGAAAAAGCCGATGAAGCGGCGCACCAAACGGAAGTCATATTCGCTTCAATTAGAGAGCTAGCGACCACTAGTCAGTCTATGGCGGACAACATGACGCAAATTTCCGGTGCGATGAAAGAGCTGGAAGACAACAACGAACAGTTAAGAGCAACCAGCCAACTTGTGGACAAACGTTCAAGCAGCCTGAATTCAGACTGCCAACGTTTTACTATTTAGGACTTGTTAGAAGAACGCCCAGAAAGAGAAGGCACCAGTACCGTAAATGGATTCAGTGGCTTCTTTGTAATCGGGCGTTTTCACTGTTGCTGCTAAGCTCACGCCGACGTATTCATTATACCAAGCGACACCAGCAACGGCACTGGCTTGAACATTCTCAAGAGTCACATCATAGATACTTGGATCTTGTCCATTCTCTAGCGCCCACTCTTCAACCCCAGAGCGATCGCCTTCAATGGTTATATCGTTGAAACGATAGCGACCTTCAATACCGGTAAAGACGAACCAAGCGGAATTGGACGCACCAATCATGCCTGCACGAAATGGGTTTTCTGTGCTGATGTTCGCGGCCCCCATGTTGCCTGCTAGGTCGGTACCCCAGCGAAACATTAAGCCCGTAGAGACATCACTTCGGAAGTTACCGACATTCGCTTCCGATACATTGGAGATTTCCCAATCTGTATTGGCAATAGAGCGATTACGCATTAGGTTAAAGTGGCTCAAATAGCCCACACTTCCCACCACTTCATCATCAATTTGAAATTCCCAACCGTTCGGGTCGTCTGATCCGGTAATACTGTGAACCAACTTTTGTGCTTGGTCTGCGTAGGAGTTTTCGCCCGTTGCACCCAGTGTTAAGTTGAAGCGTTGAGCTTGTTGGGGGTGTAGGCTGATGTAGTTCAGTTCACCATGGAAGTAACCTGCGTATGGGCGGTCGTTCGCGCGCGGAGTGGTATCTTCGATATCTGAAGGAGTCCACATTTTATGACCGAGCGTAAATTCCCATTTATCCAGTGAACCTGCGCCCCAAAATGAAAGGCTGAGAGGCTTAAATATGAGCCAAGGTTCGTTAATGGCACTGGATGTATAAGAGAGGAATATTCCGTTGGTGTAATCCTGATCGACACCGAATACGCCATCATTGTCTAAGCCAAAAGTAACGGTAGAACGTTCAGAGGCGACAGCGCTAGTCGATAGCAGGAGTAGAGGTAATAGGTGAGTGAACTTCATGTGTGTACTACAAATCTTGAATGAACCCTCATGTTACCGCAACTTGTAACCATCTGTGAGCAAAGAATGCAGAAACAAGTACAAATGTGCACGAGCTCGCCAATTTACCGCATCGAGTTCATAACTAATAATTATGTTTTTGAATAATAAAAAAGCCCAGCTCAATAGAGCAGGGCTTTTACTGTTAACAAACGTTTATTAACGGATGTTTTACAGAGTTTCAGTAAACGTACGTGCGATTACGTCTTTTTGCTGCTCAACAGTTAGAGAGTTGAAGCGAACAGCGTAACCAGATACACGGATTGTTAGCTGAGGGTAGTTCTCTGGGTGCTTAACTGCGTCTTCTAGAGTTTCACGGTTAAGAACGTTCACGTTTAGGTGCTGACCACCTTCAATGCCTTGCTCATGGTGGAAGTAACCGTCCATTAAGCCAGCAAGGTTAGAACGTTGTGAATCTTCTTCTTTACCTAGTGCGTTTGGAACGATAGAGAATGTGTATGAGATACCATCTTTAGCGTCAGCAAACGGTAGTTTACCTACAGATGTTAGAGATGCTACCGCACCTTTCTCATCGCGACCGTGCATTGGGTTTGCACCTGGAGCGAATGGAGCACCTGCTTTACGACCGTCTGGTGTAGTACCAGTCTTCTTACCGTATACCACGTTTGAAGTGATAGTCAGGATAGACTGTGTAGGTACTGCATCACGGTAAGTCTTAAGCTTACGGATCTTGTTCATGAAGATAGTCACAAGTTCACAAGCCATGTCATCAACACGTGCGTCGTTGTTACCAAATTTCGGGTAGTCGCCAGAGATGTCGAAGTCGATTGCGATGCCGTCTTCGTCACGGATTGGCTTAACTGTGCCGTACTTAATTGCAGATAGAGAGTCAGCTGCAACAGATAGACCAGCGATACCACAAGCCATTGTACGGCGGACGTCACGGTCGTGTAGAGCCATAAGCGCTGCTTCGTAGCTGTACTTGTCGTGAGAGTAGTGGATTGCGTTTAGCGCAGTCACGTATTGCTTCGCTAGCCAATCCATGAAGTTGTCTAGACCAGCCCAAACTTTGTCGAAGTCTAGAACTTCGTCAGTCATTGCTTCAGTCTTAGGACCAACTTGGATCTTAAGCTTCTCATCTACACCGCCGTTGATAACGTATAGAAGAGTTTTAGCTAGGTTCGCACGAGCGCCGAAGAACTGCATGTGCTTACCGATAACCATTGGCGATACACAACAAGCGATAGCGTAGTCATCGTTGTCGAAATCTGGACGCATTAGGTCATCGTTCTCGTACTGGATAGAAGAAGTATCGATAGATACCTTCGCACAGAACTTCTTGAAGCCGTCAGGTAGCTGCTCAGACCAAAGTACAGTGATGTTTGGCTCTGGAGAAGGACCCATAGTGTATAGCGTGTTTAGGAAACGGAAGTTTGTACGTGTTACTAGCGTACGACCGTCAACACCCATACCACCCATAGATTCTGTTGCCCAGATTGGGTCGCCAGAGAATAGCTCATCGTACTCAGGAGTACGTAGGAAGCGAACCATACGTAGCTTCATTACGAAGTGGTCGATCATTTCCTGAGCTTGTTCTTCAGTGATGATGCCAGCTGCGATGTCACGCTCAACGTATACGTCTAGGAAAGTCGAAGTACGGCCTAGAGACATAGCCGCGCCGTTCTGAGATTTAACAGCTGCTAGGTAACCGAAGTAAGTCCACTGGATAGCTTCTTGAGCTGTAGTCGCAGGGCCAGAAATGTCGTAGCCGTATGATGCTGCCATTTCTTTCATTTGACCTAGAGCGCGGTGTTGCTCTTGAAGCTCTTCACGTAGTTGCATAGTCATTTGAAGGTTGTCGCCAGCTTCTAGTTGCTCTTGAGTAGAGTGGAACTGAGCTACTTTGTCCTTCATTAGGAAGTCTACACCGTAAAGTGCAACGCGACGGTAGTCACCGATGATACGACCACGGCCGTATGCATCTGGAAGACCAGTTAGAACACCAGACTTACGACATTTTAGGATATCAGGGGAGTAAACATCGAAAACACCTTGGTTGTGCGTTTTACGGTACTCTGAGTAGATTTTAGAAACTTGTGGGTCTAGCGTACGACCGTAAGCTTTACAAGAACCTTCGATCATGCGTACACCGCCGTTAGGCATGATTGCACGTTTTAACGGCGCTTCAGTTTGTAGACCAACAATAGTCTCAAGATCTTTATTGATGTAGCCAGCATCGTGAGAAGTGATGGTAGAGATAACAGAAGTATCGAAATCAACAGGTGCGTGAGTCGCGTTTTCCTGCTTGATGCCTTCCATTACTTTAGCCCAAAGTACGTTTGTTGCTTCAGTACCTTCAGAAACTAGGAAAGACTCGTCGCCTTCATACGGTGTGTAGTTCTTTTGAATGAAATCACGAACGTTTACTTCGTTCTGCCAATCACCTTCAGCAAAACCTTCCCAAGCTTTAGCAAATTGCTCTGCCATGACATACCTACCTTTTTAGTAGAAAAAACACGTACTGTTTACTGTTGAGCCAGCAATCCCAAAGAGGGAACCAGTACACTCTTTATTAATAACAATATGTATAGTTTCAAAATTCAACATTAATACTATAGATATTGTTACTCGTTTCGAGAAAGAGACTCGCTAACTTGAAATTAAGAGTAAACTAAAAAAATTCCGCAAACCTTAAACTAAATCAATAAAAGATAAAAAAAGTTGATAAAAGTAGGGTAGCGACTTGCGCTACCCACACATTTTTTGAATCGATGGTGCTTATAGCCACGCTTTTAAGCCATATTGGCTTTCTAGCATACCTACAGCAAGCATAGCAACGAGACAGATAACAAATACACCGACAGGGATAATGATCTTGTCTGCAAACGATAGACGAGTGGCACGTTCTTTATCGCCAATTAGGCCGTTGTTGTCTAAGAACATGGTCAGAGCCCATGCCAACACAGGGTTAGCAACAACAGAAGCGAAGATACAAATACCTGCAGCTTGCGAGTCCTTGGTGTCTTTTACCATTTGCATACCAGCTTCAAGTAGTGGTAGGAAAACACCTACTAACAGAGCCACACGCATCACAGGTGGCCATACCGCAACGTCCATAGGGAAACCAAGGATAGCAACAATAATACATAGTGAGCCTAGTAAAATTGCACCTGCTGGGATAGGACGTTTCGCGATTGCGGCTGGGATCATGTAAGTACCCCAAGAAGATGTGATGTTACCACCACCAACCGCCGTACCGACCATTTGACGTACCGAACACATAGTCATCGTGTCATCAACGTCCATCAGCACTTTTTCAGTTTTACGTGGGTAGTTCAGTTCTTGGAAGATACGGTGACCAAGGAAATCCGGTGACCACATAGCTACCGCTAGAATCGCAAAAGGTAAAGAAGCGATGAAGTGTTCAAGATTTGGAAGACCAAGCATCCAACCTTGTTCTGTGCTGCCCCACCAATAAACAGGGTTTAGGTTAGGTAGACCCATTTCAGTTTCAAACGTTAGGTCGAAGCCTGCGCCAAGTACAAGTGCGACGATAAGGCCGGTAATAGCACATACTGGGATGGCTAACCAACGCATGTTGATTTTTGCTAGGAAAGCGTAAATGGCGATGGTGATACCAAGTACGATGAGGCCAACATAGCCCATGCTACCTGCAGCGACATCTGCAGACTGTAGACCCGTTGCCCAAGATTGAATTGAACCAATCTGGCTCATGGTACCCGTAAAGCCAAGGAAGATAAGCAAGCCGCCGGCTGTACCTTCTGAGGTGAGGTTCACCAGTTTGGAACCGCCCTTAAAGTAGCTTAATAGTAAACCAAACACGCCAAGTAAAATTGCAAGAGCAAGAGGGTGAGCGCCAGCTAACGCGATAGAACCGATCAGCGGAATCATCGGGCCATGGTTACCGGCTAGGTTAGCGCGTGGGTTAAAAAAGCCTGAAGCAAGAATACAGAAAAGTAGGGCAGGGATAAGCATCTCTACACGAGCAACTTCAATCGCAAACTCTTTACCAAGGTTCACGTGGTCCCAAGCGGCGGTTAGGCCATCTGCCCAAGACATCATTACTGCAGAGTACATCGCGATAATGCCGATGGTACCTGCGAGTGCAGGAACTAAATCTTCAAGTTCAAATCGGAAGTCGCGACCAGGAAGGTTTAATCCAAAGCGGCGCGGTTTCATAATTTGCAGTTCATGATCTAAGTAATCTGAACGGCTCGCAAATTCTGATGCTGGACGATGAAGCTCTTTATAGCTCTTGTTCTCAATATCCGAATCAGAGTGCGGTTGTTTCACTGCGTCTGACATAGATTCCTCATATTCAAAAGTAAGTCATTCTTTCAATTTCAAGTCCGCTTCCTGCGGCAAAGTCCTTAGCCTGCCTATGTAGCACGGTAATTGAGTGCTTAAGAATAGACGACTAAAAAGACAATGGTAGCCTTCTAAGGGCTTTTATCTTTGAGGCGAGTGTAACGTGCTTACCCTTTAGGGTGATTGATCTTGATCACTTTATGAAAGAATGTGAAAGAAAACTACACAAGCAGCCTAAATGGTCCATCGTTCTGATTTTTAAAGTGAAATATTATTACATAACTCGAAGTAAACAATATGCATATGCTATGTCAGGAGTGATTTTAGGCGGAAATCTAAAGATTGAGATAGATCTTGTTTTTATAAATTTGTTAATAAATATAACTCAATGGAATTGATGGTTGCTGTTTGGTTTATGCGAGCATAGAAGCATAAATGCCTATTTTATGAATTATTAGTCATATTTTGTAACTATGCATCCATAGTTTATAGGTTAATAATTTGTTGCATCTGTTCGGGAGGAGTGCTAGTTTGTAGCGAAATATGGGTGGAACCCAAGCAGTTAGACACGACAGGGAGTAAAAGCGCATGAAAGATGTACCAGCGCTGGATATAAAAGAACTGCACAAAACCTTTGGCCAGAATGAAGTACTAAAAGGTATTTCTTTAGAAGCACACAAAGGCGACGTAATTTCTATTATTGGCTCTTCCGGTTCAGGAAAGAGTACCTTTCTTAGATGTATCAATCTATTAGAGACACCGACCGCAGGTGAAATCTGGGTAAACGGTGAGCTCATCGAAATGAAGAATAACCGTCAAGGCGAAGCCGTACCTGTTAATGAAAAACAAGTACAAAGAATTCGCTCTCGCTTGGCGATGGTATTCCAAGGCTTCAACCTTTGGTCACATATGACCGTACTTGAGAACGTTATCGAAGCTCCAGTTCATGTATTAGGTGTACCAAAAGCTCAAGCTATCGAAAATGCAGAAATGTTGCTAAAGAAGGTAGGGCTTTACGAGCGTAAAGATTATTACCCAGGCCACCTTTCAGGCGGGCAGCAGCAACGTGCAGCAATCGCACGCGCTCTCGCGGTAGACCCAGAAGTTATGCTATTTGACGAGCCGACCTCTGCACTTGACCCTGAATTAGTGGGTGAAGTCCTTGGTGTAATGCGTGATCTGGCTGATGAAGGCAGAACCATGTTAGTGGTAACTCATGAAATGGCGTTTGCTCGTGATGTTTCCAATCACGTGATGTTCTTGCATCAGGGACTAGTAGAAGAACAGGGAGATCCTGCTAAGCTATTTACGCAGCCTGAGTCTGAAAGACTTCAGCAATTTATATCTTCGATTTACTAAACTGGCTAGCCAAGTTAGTCATTCTAAAAACACAACATTAACTAACAAAAACGATTATACCAATCACAGGAGTATGGAAATGAAAAAGTGGTTATTAGTAGCAGCACTTGCTGCAACTACTGCAACTGGTGTCGCTCAAGCGAAAGAATGGAAAACAGTTCGCTTCGGTATCGAAGGTGCTTACCCTCCGTTTAGCTGGACAGAATCAGATGGTTCTCTGAAAGGTTTCGACGTGGATATGGCTAACGCTCTGTGTAAAGAGATGGAAGTTCAATGTAAGATCGTTCCTCAAGATTGGGATGGTATCATTCCTTCTCTGCTTGCTCGTAAATACGATGCAATCATCGCAGCGATGTCTATCACCGAAGAGCGTAAGAAGAAAGTTGATTTCACTGGTAAGTACGCACTTATCCCTAACAAATTCATCGCGAAGAAAGGCGCAGGCCTGAACTTTGACAACCTAGATGGTCAAAAAATCGCGGTACAGCGTGCAACAACGCATGATAAATACCTAACTGACAACTACGGTGACAAAGTAGACATCGTACGTTACGGCTCTTTCGATGAAGCTTACCTGGATCTAGCAAACGGTCGCGTAGCGGCAGTTCTAGGTGATGCATCTGCACTTGAAGAAGGCGTGCTAAATAAAGCGGGCGGCGAAGCGTATGAGTTCGTTGGTCCTTCTCTGACTGATCCGAAGTGGTTCGGTGAAGGTATGGGAATTGCTGTTCGCAAACAAGATAAAGACCTTACTAAAAAGCTAGACGCTGCAATCCTATCTCTACGTGAGAAAGGTATTTATCAAGAGATTGCTGCTAAATACTTCAACTACGACGTTTACGGTCAATAATAACTAGATTTTTCTAGGTTTAGGAGAGGCTGGTGCCTCTCCTGATTTAACTCTATTTACCAACACTTAAGCAGTTCTGTTGGGATAAAAATATGCTGGATTTACAAGGATACGAAGCCTCTATTCTTAAAGGGGCCGTGCTGACTATTGAAGTTGCGATTCTGTCGTTAATACTTGCAATGGTATTAGGCATGCTAGGAGCACTGGCAAAACTTGCGCCATATCGCTGGGCGCGTGCTATCGCTACTCTTTACACCACCATCATTCGTGGCATCCCCGATTTGGTTCTGATGATGCTAATTTTCTTTGGTGGCCAAATTCTTCTCAATAACAGTTTGTACTCAATTAACGAATGGTTAAATGAGTGGTTCGCTTCGAGCGATCCAAACCATGAGTGGACTTCTTACCTGCCGGATTACATTGACGTTAGTCCGTTTATCGCGGGTATCTTAACCATTGGCTTTATATTCGGCGCTTACATGGCGGAAACGTTCCGCGGTGCAATTATGGCGGTCGACAAAGGCGAAATGGAAGCGGCAAAGGCGTACGGAATGAGTTCGGTACTGGCTTTTCGCCGAATCCTGTTGCCGCAAATGATTCGTCACGCGTTGCCAGGCTTTGGTAATAACTGGCTGGTACTTTTGAAAACGACAGCGTTGGTTTCCATTATCGGCCTTGAAGACATGGTTCGTGTGAGCTCCCTGGCTGCGGGCTCAACGAAAATGCCATTCACTTTCTATATGGCTGTTGCGCTTATTTTCCTTTTCTTCACCAGTGTATCGACCGGCTTCTTAAAGCTCGTTGAGCGCAAGTTCAGTATTCATGCGAGGTAAGAAATGGATTTTTCATTAGTGATTGAAAGCTTCCCGGTCTACTTAGACGGTTTATGGACGACGGTTTGGTTAGTCGGGCTAGCACTGATTCTTGGTCTAATCGTAGCGATTCCTTTGGCCGTCGCTCGTAATAGCCACAACTACTTTGTGAGTGGGCCATCTTGGGCCTTTATCTACTTTTTCCGCGGCACACCATTGCTGGTTCAGCTTTATCTTATTTACTACGGAATGGACCAGTTCTTTCCAGTTAAAGATACGTTGTGGGAGAACGCTTGGTTCTGTGCACTCGTCGCGTTTGTTTTGAACACGTCAGCGTATACAGCGGAAATTATCCGCGGCGCGATTAACGGTTTACCAAAGGGTGAAGTGGAAGCGGCGAAAGCCTATGGTATGAGTCCGTGGAAGACATACCGTAGGATCATTCTGCCAAGTGCACTGCGTCGTGCATTGCCTGCTTACAGTAACGAAGTGATCTTCATGCTGCATGGTAGTGCAGTTGCCGGTATCGTGACTATTATGGACTTAACGGGGGCCGCTCGCCTGGTGAACTCTCGTTACTATGCGCCGTTTGAATCATTCTTAACTGCAGGCCTATTCTACATGGCTCTGACGTTCATCATTCTGTGGTGTTTCAAACACGCGGAAAAACGTTTCTTAGCGTATCTAAGACCACTTAGCTAGTTCATTTTGATGAATACAAAAAGGCTTCCAATTTGGAAGCCTTTTTTCGTTTGGGTTTAAAACTCGAGTTATATTATTCGAATGTTGACCAGATTGGCGCGTGGTCGGATGGTTTTTCAATGCCACGCAACTCATAATCGATACCCGCTTCAGTACACTTTGCCGCAAGTGATGGCGTCGCCAGCACAACATCAATACGAAGGCCACGGTTGTCGTCGAACCCGCGTGAGCGGTAATCAAACCATGAGTACTGCTCAGTAGTGTCTGGATGCAGCTTACGGAATGTATCTTCAAATCCCCAATCAAGCAGTGTTTTCAGCCATTCACGTTCTTCCGGTTGGAATGAACACTTACCCGTTTTCAACCAGCGCTTACGGTTTGGTTCGCCAATGCCGATATCTGAATCGAGCGGACTGATGTTAATGTCGCCCATGACAATAAGTTGCTCATCGTTACTGTGATGATCGGTTAGATAAGTCATCAGATCTTTATAAAACTGGCGTTTGTATGGGAACTTAGTCTCGTGAGAAATATTGTCTCCTTGAGGGAAGTAGCCATTTAATACCGTTACTTTTTCGCCGTTTTCATTTTCGAAAGTTGCCATGATCATGCGCTTTTGATGATCGTCGTTGTCGGTAGGGAAGCCTTTCTGGACGTGAACTGGCTCTTGCTTACACAACATTGCTACACCGTAGTGCGCTTTTTGACCATGAAAGTAGACTTTGTAGCCCATGGCTTCAACGTCTTCAATTGGGAATGCTTCGTCATGAACTTTGATTTCTTGAAGGCCTATGACATCCGGTTGATGTTTGTCGATCAATGCTTGTAGCTGGTGGAGGCGAGCTCTAAGTCCATTGATATTAAAGCTAATGACTTTCATTGAGTGTCCTTGTTTTTGTATTTGACTGAGATAGTAACACTAAACAAAACAGAACGAGAAATAGACGTGGCTAACCAGCTATATTGACCAGTTATGACAAAATTGTTAACAGATATATAAACTTTAGATTGACCTGTTTAAGGATTATGGTCTAATGATTTAGTCAGGTTATTCTCATTAAGATGTATAGATTGCTTGCTTATAAGGATGTAGTATGCGAACCCTTTCCGTTCAGTGGAAAATCACACTTCTAGCAGGATGTTGCCTGCTTATTACCTCTCTTTCATTAGTTGGATTCTCTGTCTATAACGCGGTGGCGAATCAGCAGATCATTAAGGAACAAAGTTCTGAATCGGTGATCGATAAATCAGAGCAATTGTTACAAACCCGTGCGCTGCTCAATTCAACGGAAGTGAGTGAATATCTGAATGAAGCTATCTATCGATCAGAGATGCTGGCATCTAGTGCTCTTTTCTATAAAACCAATACAGAAGAGAATTTTGGTTCTAGTGAAGAGCTACGTACTGCCCTTGATGAAATGGTGAGAAAATCCGTTATAGCATTTGATTCAATTCAGGGCGCTTATCTCGTATTTAAACCTCATATGCTTGATGGTGAAGACAGTAACTATGAGGGTGCCGATTATGTGGGATCAAACGAGAGAGGGCGTTTTGCACCGTACTGGCAAACTGCAGCTAACGGCGAAAACATTGTTCCTAATGTTCTAACAGAAGCGATGATTGACCACGGTGACAATAGCGAGCGTTTCTTCTGTCCGTTGGCCAGTGGTGAAACATGTGTATCAACGCCAAAACTGGTTCAGCAAGAGCAAGGTACTGTCCTCACTACATCCATCTCCGTGCCAATTAAAATAGACGACACCGCTATCGGCTTCTTCGGCATCGATTTAAAACTCGACCAGCTCGGTGATGTTGCTAAAGCCTCTGATGAAACTCTGTTCTCTGGTTTGGGTAATGTATATATCGTCGCGTTAGATGGTAGCTTGATCGCCAGCGATGATTCGTCACTAACGATTGGTCAAGCGCTTTCCACGCCACGCCTAAGTAGTGATGCTATTACAGACTTCTTGTTTGGTTATGAGGTGACGACTCAATGGAGCGACGATGGCCAATGGTTGTCTGTGTTCGCGCCGATAATGGTCGCTAACCAGACCTGGGGCGTTATATTTGAAATGCCACGATCAGCAGTGTTAGAAGATGCGGACAAGCTCGACATGATCATCAGCGATCAAGTCTCTGCAGGTGTTCAAACTGAATTGATTGCAGGCGCTATTTTTGTTGTTGTTGGTTTAGCTCTGATTGCACTGCTGGCTTTAAATATCGTTAAGCCAATACGTGAAGTGGTCAGCCGCTTGGATGATATCGCTTCTGGTGAAGGAGATCTGACTCAGAGATTAGACGTAAAATCCAAAGATGAAATTGGCCAGTTGGCGAATGGCTTCAACTCTTTCTTAGATAAGCTGCAGCACACGATCAAACAAGTTGTTGATACCACCCATCAGGTCGCAACGACGACAGAGCAAGCAAAAATTGCCGCGGCAGAAACGCGAACCAGTAGTGACTCTCAATTTAAGGAAGTCGACCTTGTCGCGACCGCGTCAGAAGAAATGACTCAAACGGCAAGTCTCGTGGTCCAAAATGCGGAAGTGGCAGTGAAGGCGGCGAGTGAAGCGGATGAAGCAGCAAGCTCAGGGCAAAGAGTTATCGAACAGTCAGAACAAGAGATGGTTAAACTGGTTGAGCGCATGACCGCAGCCGTACCTGTTGTAGAGGAACTGGCAAAGAACAACGCTAATATTACCGAAATCCTATCCGTTATTGAAGGCATCTCGGAGCAGACTAACCTACTGGCATTGAATGCCGCAATCGAAGCTGCTCGTGCGGGAGAACAAGGTAGAGGCTTTGCAGTCGTAGCCGACGAAGTTCGTAACCTTGCGAGTAGGACGCAGGATTCTGTAGGAGAAATTCGAGATGTTATCGCCAAAGTTCAACAAGGTACTCAAGACGTAGTTGAGGCCATTCAAGAAGGAAATATTCTTGCCAATGATTCTGCACAGCAGGTGAACCAAGCTGTCGTTGAATTGAGTCATATCTTTGAGGCGATCTCTGCAATTAATGATATGAACAGTCAGATTGTTAGAGCAGCGGAAGAACAACAAGCCGTATCGGCGGAAGTGAACCAAAGCGTCTCGAATATAAGGGACTTAAGTGCGCAGATACTGTCGCAAGCGGGTGAATCAGAAGCGGTCGGTGTACAGATAGAAGAGCTGTCTGCAAATCAGCAAAAGCTGGTAGATCAATTTAAGGTTTAACACTGTCAAACAATCGAAAAAGCGAAGAGTTTCCTCTTCGCTTTTTTTATCGCTCTTGATGGATGTAACTCTTAATGCTGAACAGAGCTAGGAGAATACAGGTAAAGATGAGTAACAGCGGACTCCATGTGTAGGCTATGTGTTCGAATGTGATGCCCCAGTAAACAGCCTTGTCTGAGTCGATGAGGTAAGCTGTCGTCCAAATCAATGCAATTGTTAATATCGCAGAACTGGCTATTAAAGCCAATATAGAGAAAGCTTTTCTCCACTCAGCTTTTGTACGTAACCTTTGATGAATTTCCCTGAGCTTTTCGTTGTCCGACATAACTATTCCCCAACATCTTTCTCATTCAAGGAATACGTGGTGTTATGGGAAAAGATCACTCCAACTCGTGCTCTAACCGTAAGAAAAAGGTTTGGAGCTTAATCGAGTAAGTACTCTAATCGAGTAAGTACTCTAATCGAGTAAGTACCAATAACCTTTATTTACCAGATTACAAAGCAGAGAAATTGTGGATGCATCAGTCTCTCCATCTAAATCTTTCAACTGAAATTCATCTTGGTTACACAGAGTTTCAAGTATGTGGCACTGCGTTGTCGGGACCTTAATAACTTCACCATTAATGTAGGCAATATTACTTTCCCCCTGATGATAAAGGGCACGTAAGCCTGACACTTTGTGCAACGGACCGCCTTGCTGTAAGTAATTTTGTATTTCTTCAGCTTCCCATTTCTCCTGGGGTTCAACAATATCTAACTGGTGACGAGACTGGCTCAGCATACAGCCCATAAAGTCTTTGATAGTTTCAGGGCTCTCAAGTGCGGAGGTGAGCATCTCGGTGAGTTGCGTTAAGTCTTGCTGCTGTATTTCACCGAATTGCTGACGGGCTCTAAGGTCAGGGTTACTGAGGTGCACGTCGCCCATATCGTGAGCAAGGATGTAGTCGGCGAAATTACTGACGAGTTCCTGTTCTTTTGGTGAACGATAGCCAACAGAATAACTCATACTAGGTTCTAGTGCGTAACCATCATGAGGGTAGCCTGGTGGAATATAAAGAATGTCACCGGGCTCTAGTATTGCATCAATGACTGCATCGAAGCCTTCGATTTGGCGTAAAGCGGATGAGCGGCAAGTTTCTTTATACTGACCGATATCTTTTGCACCAACACGCCAGTGTCTACGCCCACTTCCTTGAATGATGAATACATCATATTGATCGATATGAGGGCCAACCCCCCCACCTTGTACAGAATAGCTGATCATCAAATCATCAAACAGCCATTGCGGTAACTGCTTGAATGGTTTGACAAGTTGCGCTGCACCTTGGTGCCAGTGATTTGCTGCTTGAACGATAAACTGCCAGTGAGAGTCATTTAAAGTTGAAAACTTAGTCTCGTCAAAAGGCCCGTGTTCGGCGCACCAGTCGTCATTCAAGTTAGAAACGAAGCGAGTGTCTATTTCCTCTTCCATGGTTAAACCAGCCAATTCTTCGGCAGAAATAGGATCTTTAAAGTCTTTAAAACCCTGTTTAATGATGGTGGGCTTTTTCTGCCAATATAAGGATAGAAACTCGTCTAGGGAGAAAGTTAGCTGATAGTCGGTTAGTTGATCCATGGTATTACTCTGTAGCGGATAGCTTTTGTTCTAAATCTGATTTGACGATCTCAATGGCTTTTAGCGCTATGGAAGGCTCGATTTCATTCGATTCAAGTAAATAGATGAGGTCGACGGCCAGTTTGATTTCTTCGGGCGCGTCATCGAGTGGTGATTTAGCTTGGTCGGCCATGTTATTGGTTCTTCTCTCGATAGGTAATTTGGTTTTCGATTTTGAGTTTGGCTTCTTGGCAGCGCTTTAGCCGCTGCTCAGTTGCAATCAGTGCTTGTTGAGCTTGCTGTTGCTGAAAAGAAGAGGCTTGGGATACAGCGAATTCTTTTTCACGAACCATATCTTTAAGCCGTGTTTCCCACTCTTGGTGCTGCGCGAGCTCTTGATACAAGGCGTTGATAGGCTTTCGATAGTAAGAAGAGTGCTTGGGTTCGTTTTTGCGGATAGATTGAGTCGACAATTCTCGTTGAATGGCAGAGATCTGTGCTAGCAACCGCTCTGAAAGAAACTCAGCCCGTTGCTGCGTAAGTTTATTCGCTTGTTCTTCTCGAAGAATCGTGTCGAATGTAGATTGAGCTTCTTTCACACACGGTACTAGTAATTTACAGTGCGCATGGAACAAGCGCTCATCAAACAGAGGCTGGTGGTGCTCGCCGCGGGCTCGGTCGAGATTGGCTGCGTCTACAGCGAGCTGAGCCAATATTGGTTTTAATTGCGATAATTTACTCATAGATTCACAAACCAAGCTTCATAAGCGAGCTTAATTGCTAATACGCTTACTACGGTTACAAACACAGGACGGATAAACTTAGCACCAAAGCGAATGGCTGAATGGGCGCCGACAAAAGCACCTGCCATTAAGCATACACCCATGGTGAGTCCCAATACCCAATCGATGTGTCCTAATATGGCAAAGGTGACCAATGATGTGAAATTGCTGGTGAAATTCATCGCCTTCGCTAACCCTGAAGCGAGCAGTATATTTAAGCGATATAGCGCCATGGAGCTTACCGTCCAGAAAGCGCCGGTGCCTGGCCCGGCTACACCATCATAAAAACCAAGCGTAAAACCCTGCACGTATTGCTTTTTGTGTAGGGTGGGGCAGGGCTGAGGTGTGGCATTGTTATTTGCATTCGGTGTTTTATGCCAGATGGTATAGATAGCGGCCGCCAAAATGACTAATGGCAGCACTTTCTCGAGCCACTCTGTACTGATTGCATCGACTACTAGTGTCCCGATTGTCGCGCCGATTAATGTCGCAACAAAAGCTCTTCCCCAGCACTCGGGTTTAAAGAGCTTTTTCTTGTAGTAAGTAAATGCTGCCGTTGATGACGCAAAAGTAGCGGCAAGCTTATTCGTCCCCAGCGCGATATGAGGTGGTAAGCCGATTGATAAGAGAGCTGGGACTGTTAACATTCCCCCCCCTCCGGCCACTGCGTCTATAAACCCAGCAGTGAATGCAACAAGTGCCAACGCAACCAACATGGTTGGTTCGATAAATTCCATACATTATTCTTCTATTTATTCACTCACCGGATACTACGGAGAACGAGTTCTAGGGAAATTTCCTAATATTCGATTGTTCTTTTAAACGGTGGTAGTGAATCGAGTAACGACTTTCCATACCGCTTGGTGACTATCCGGCGATCAAGGATGATGACTCTACCAGAATCTCGTTCTTTGCGCAGCAAACGGCCAACCGATTGGATCAGCTTTTTACTCGCTTCAGGTACACTGATTTGTAAGAAAGGGTTCCCACCCCTCTGTTCTATATATTCCGCATGAGCCTGCTCTACAGGTGACGTTGGAACAGCGAAAGGAATCTTGGTAATAATTAAGTTTTCCAGTAGCTCACCTGGTAAATCTAAGCCTTCTGAAAAGCTACCAGTACCAAATAGCACACTGGTTTTCTGACATTGTACGAGCGTTTTATGTTTATTTAGAATTTCTGACCTTGAGCTATCACTTTGAACCTGAAGAGCCCAGCCTCTTTTAGCAAAATTGGTTGCCAATGCTTCGGCAACTTGGTTCATTTGCCAGTAAGAGGAGAATAAAACAAGGTTGGCTTTCTTGTCTTCTATTAGCTTAGGCAATCTTTCAATAAGATATTCAGTAAACTGAGGAGCTTGAGGCTCATACTTCATTGTTGGCACGTAAAGTTCGGCCTGATTTTGATAGTCGAACGGTGAGGCCAACGCTAGAAAGCGCGTTCCTTTTTCCGGTTTTTCACTAATGCCAGCTTGATGACAAAAGAAAGAGAAAGAGTTTAGCGCTCTCATGGTTGCAGACACCAAGACCGCGCCAATACACCTGCTCCAAAGTTGCTGGTCTAGCTGCCAGCCTACTTCTAGTGGTGAGACATTAACAATGTAGTCGTCTTCTCGATCTGGGCTCACTTCTAGCCACCTAGCGAGCGGAGCTCCTTTATCTCGAATCGGCTCGGCCATCAACTGCCATACTTGGGCAAGGTTCTCCATCCGTTGTATATAGAAGCCCAGTTCAGCAAGTGCCGGCTCCGCTAGCCGATTTGCTAACTCTCCATCTTTCACGCGTTCGGCGATTAAATCTGCGATCTTCGCGACTGCTGTGTTTGCTTTATTCGCAGCTTTCTTAAGCTCCTGAGATTCGGCTTCTAGCCATTCGGGGAGTTCACCATTCTCGAAACGATAGCGCTTTTCTTCAAATTGGCTTGGCTCAAAACGCGTTGCGAGAGCACCTAGAGTGGGTATGAGAAACTGGATAGCATCCTGTAGTTCATTTCGAAAGCGACTGACCCGCTTTTCATCTGCGAGGGAAGAAAACTTGCTCACAGCTTGGTTCAACCGCTCCAACCAACTTGCAGCACCTTTTAGACTGGCGGCCGCCGAGGAGTGGTCACGTGCAACTTTTGGTAGGTGATGGGCCTCGTCAAAAACGTAAATTGTGTTTTCGGGTTCTGGAAGAATAACGCCCCCGCCTAAGTCAGCGTCGGACATCACTAAACTGTGGTTTGCGATAATGACATCAGCTTTGTCTAGCTCTGATCGGGCTTTCTGAAAAGGGCAGTCTCTATGAGCGGGCATACTGAGATTACAGGTATGTTTGTCGCTAACGATGTGTTGCCACAATTCATCTTTGATTGGTTTTGGCCAAGAATCCCTGTCACCATCCCATTTACCTTGGGACAAAGCGGTATAGAGTCTCCCGAGTAACTCGATGTCCTTTGCTTTCGGCTTTGACTCAAACATCGCCAGTTGACCACCATCAACGCCACTTGCTGATGCCAGCTTTTCGGCGCAGCAATACCGTTGTCTACCTTTTGCAAGAATAAAAGAAAACTCTCTATCAGTTAGTCGACGAAACAATGGAAGGTCTTTATTTATTAGTTGTTCTTGTAGCGCAACGGTAGCGGTAGAAATTACAACCTTACGATTATTCCATACTGCCACGGGAATAGTGGCCATCAAATAAGACAACGATTTACCGATCCCAGTACCGGCTTCGGCCACCAGAATGCGATTAGATTTGTGATAGTCGCCACAGAGTGTCTTGGCGATCTCAGCAACAAGGTAATTCTGAGCTCGACGAGGTACAAAGTTTTCTAACTGTGATTGAAGGTTTTGATAGCTGTGGCGAATGGATTGCTGGATTTTACTGGTTGACATACTGTGACCTACTTAACGACCCCCGGATAGTAGCACATATTGCTATGGGATACTTAGTTCACGAAATTGAATGCTTTTAAAACAAATCTAGATCTCCTTCACAAAAAAAACTGAACCATCATGAACTTAGAATAAATTTAGGTAATGAATTATATATAACTTCGAGTTGTATGAATGTTAAGTTTAATATTCTGTGATAGTGACTATTTTAGTTTGAAATTGGAATTTAAAACTACTCTTTGGGTGGGTGATGACTTGGGGTATACATCGGGCAAAGCTAAGAAGTTGCTCGAAAAAAATACGCAAATCACTGCAACTTATTGTTATTAATGGCTTTTATGTTTTTTGATAATAATTTTTTAGTTTATTTGACAGGTGGGAGGATCTTTTGCAATCTAGAACCCGAATTACAGGCGATGACATCCAACCAGTTAAGAGTTTGAGTCATGGTCAAAAAACATAAAGGGAACCGGATAAGGAATTCCCATTCTATAGAAAAGGCAGTGGATTATTATGAAAAAGACTCTAGTAGCTCTAGGTGTTATGGCGGCAGCAGGTTCTGCTCAAGCAATCGAAATTTACAACAATGAAGGTGTTACAGTTGATCTAGCTGGTGATATCGAAGTTGTATACGTAAAAGGTTTCGACAAAGACGCTGAGTTCCAACAAGAAATTCAAGACGCAGACTTCGGTTTTGACGTTCGTTACGCAATCAACGACGATCTACAATTCGGTGGTTACTGGGAATTTGACGGCGCAAGCGGTACTGTAACTAGCGGTCAAGGTTCTAGCGCAGATGTTGGTGACACATACGTAGCTCTATACTCTCAGTCTATCGGTTCTATTAAAGTAGGTCGTACTTGTGGTGCTCTAGATGATGCTGGTGTTGGTTCTGACTTCCAATTTGGTATTAGCTCTTTCTTCAACAACGACAGCACATTCTGTGAAGACGAAATGATTCGTTACGACGTAGACAAAGGTACTTTCTACGGTACAGTGTCTATCGCACAAGACCACAACAACTCAACTAACATCGGTACAGATGGTTCTTACTTTGACCTTAAACTAGGTGCTCGTGTTGCTGACTTCGACTTCACTGGTTACTACGGTGACGGCGACCTAACTCTAGCTACTGTTCCTCAAGAAGAACAAATTCTTGCTCTAGAAGCTCGTTACGCTGGTGTTGAGAACCTAAACCTAGAACTAGGTTACTACGCAACTAACGTTAAAGTTAAAGCAACTGGTTCTGAAGTTGATTCAAGCACTGTTGGCCTAGCTGCTGATTACACAATCGATTCAGTTACTATCGCTGCTGGTTACAGCTTCGGTTCAAGCGACGTTGATGCTCTAGAATCAGACAACTGGTTCCTAAATGCTGGTTATGCTCTAGCTCCTAACACTACAGCTTACGCTGAAGTAGGTGGCGATGATGCTGACAACAGCGAAGTAGGCGTTGCACTAGGTGTTAAAGCTAGCTTCTAATTAAATCTTAATTGATTTATATCCTAACAAAGCCACCCTTCAGGGTGGCTTTGTTTTTTTGAATATAACTTGACGAGCATTGTTGTCTCGTTTGATGTGAATTATAGTATCTATCGAGCTAGTAAAGGTTCACTAGCGTATAATTATCAAGGAGTTAAGCCCTGTGAAGTTAATCAAAATCCTTTCACTGTCGACAATGATGGTCGCATTCTCTATTAATGCAGCAACACTAGTTCCCGCTAAAGGGGTTTCTGTCCTTTATATTAATGGTCAAGAAGCTGAATCAAAAATTGGCAAGAACAACATCGATCCGGGCATGAATCAAGTTATTGTTCGTATGGACAAAGATTTAGGGCGAGGAAGCAGCAGCTCTGTATATACATCGGAACCCTTTGTCTTGACGTTTGATGTTTCTGGTGAAGAAATAAAATTGAACCACCCTGTAGCCAGAAGTAAAGCTGAGGCAGAAAAAGCATTTCGCTCTAACAACCCTGAATGGCGCTTGTCTCAGGATGGCAATGCGTTAGCTTATGATCTGGACAAACTTTCGAGCAAAAAAGGTCTACTTCCATTCATGGGGATGGACGGCATTGTCGAAGACTATAACAGCGAACGTGGTATTACATTTGTCGATGGCAAACTGGTGACTGCGACAACGGCAAGTGCAGCAGTCGTCGCGACCAGTGCATCAGCAGAGAAAGAAGTTACACAAACTTCGGCGACGCAAGTTGAAAAGAATGTTGTAGAGCAACCTAAGGCTGTCGAACCTCAGACAGTAGAACAGCTTAAAGCTTGGTATAAGAAAGCGACTAAAGCTGAGCAAAAAGAATTCCGTAAATGGATGATTGATCAAGAATAAATTTTCAAAGTGTCATTTGCAAAGCAAAGCCGTGTCAGTCGACACGGCTTTTGTTTTAATTGTTGGATGTCAAAAACCATAAACTAATCTAAAAAACAATCGTCTTCGCTTATAACCTGTGCAATCGCATCAATCAGTCGCTTGATATGGTGAGCCTCACTAATGAAGGGAGGCATCATATAAATAAGTTTACCGAATGGTCGTATCCAAACCCCTTGTTCAACAAACCGTTTTTGTATTGCTTCCATATTAACCGGCTGTTTGGTCTCTACCACACCTATCGCACCTAACCACCTCACGTCCCTTACTCTTTCGTTTTGAAGTAAAGCTGGCAGCAATCTGGCAAAGCTTGATTCAATATTGTGTGTTTGAGATTTCCAATTGCCTTGCTTAAGTAGTGACATGCTTGCCGAAGCAACTGCACACGCAAGTGGGTTTCCCATAAACGTTGGCCCATGCATAAAGCAACCCGCTTCTCCACTGCATACAGTGTCCGCGACATGTTTGGTCGTTATGGTTGCCGATAGGGTCATGTATCCGCCTGTTAAGGCTTTGCCGACGCAGAGAATATCCGGCACGACTTCAGCGTGCTCGCAAGCAAACAGTTTTCCCGTCCGCCCGAATCCGGTCGCTATTTCATCGAGAATCAGCAATAGGCCATATTGGTCACAGAGCTTACGTACACGTTTTAGATACTCCGGGTGATAAATACGCATCCCTCCTGCACCTTGCACGATCGGCTCAAGGATAACCGCGGCAACCTCCTTATGGTTATGCTCGAGTTTGTGCTCCAAATCTTCAATATCCTCTGGGTTCCAATTGTCCCAGAACCCCGTATTAGGGGAGGTGGCAAAGATGTGTTCAGGTAAGAAACCTTTATATAGGGAATGCATCGAGTTGTCGGGGTCGGTCACTGACATGGCAGCGAAGGTATCGCCATGATAACCATCTCTTAAGGTTAGAAATTTAGAGCGCTTTTCACCTTTTGCGTGCCAGTATTGCAGCGCCATCTTTAAACTGACTTCAACAGCTACCGATCCTGAATCAGCGAGAAAAACTTGCTCAAGCCCTTTTGGAGTCATTTCAACTAACGACTTACATAAATCGATGGCCGGTTGGTGTGTTATACCACCAAACATGACATGCGACATGCGGTCAATCTGCGCGTGAGCCGCTTCATTAAGAGTCGGATGATTGTAGCCGTGAATTGCAGACCACCAGGAAGACATTCCATCAATCAACTGTCGGCCATCTTCAAGTTCTATATGTACTCCTTTTGCAGATGAAACGGGGTAGCATGTTAACGGAGAGATTGTAGAGGTGTACGGGTGCCAAACGTGCTGCTGGTCGAATTCTAAGTCCATGAATGATTTAACCTGTAGATTAAAAAATAACCAAGTGTAAACTTGTTGAATCTCAATTTGTTGACAGTGTATCTGTTGTCGTTACACTAGCCAAGCAATTAACAAATAATTAAATAAGGAAGCCTTGTGGAAGTACGTCACAACTGGACACATGCAGAAGTACAAACACTGATGCAAAAGCCGTTCATGGATCTACTGTTTGAAGCGCAGCTTGTTCATCGCTCACATCAACCTCATAACCACGTACAAGTCAGCACGCTGTTGTCGATTAAAACAGGTGCGTGTCCGGAAGACTGCAAATACTGCCCACAAAGTGCTCATTATCGTACTGATGTAGATAAAGAACGTTTAATGGAGGTTGAGCGTGTACTCGATGCGGCGCAGAAGGCAAAAAATTCAGGTTCAACGCGTTTTTGTATGGGCGCTGCATGGAAAAACCCGAAAGAGCGTGACATGCCACATTTAACCCAAATGATTAAAGGGGTAAAAGGTATGGGGCTAGAGACGTGTATGACTCTGGGTATGCTTAACCCAGAGCAAGCGAAAGAGTTAGCGGATGCTGGTCTTGACTACTATAACCACAATCTCGATACCTCCCCTGAATTCTACGGCAATATCATTACAACACGCACCTACCAAGACCGCTTAGATACATTATCTCATGTGCGAGATGCAGGTATGAAAATCTGTTCAGGTGGAATTATTGGAATGGGTGAGAGTGCGAATGACCGAGCTGGGTTATTCGTAGAACTGGCGAATCTGCCGACCCACCCAGAGAGTGTGCCTATTAACATGCTGGTTAAAGTGAAAGGTACTCCACTTGAAGAAGTTGACGATGTTGATCCATTCGACTTTATCCGCTTGATTGCGATTGCGCGCATTATGATGCCTAAGTCAGCTGTGCGCCTTTCTGCTGGTCGTGAGAATATGAATGAGCAAATGCAAGCACTTTGCTTTATGGCTGGAGCTAATTCAATCTTCTATGGATGTAAGCTACTTACGACTCCAAACCCGGACGAAGACAGCGACATGCAATTGTTCAAAAAATTAGGCATCAATAGTCAACAAGTTGTTCAGAAGCCAGATGAAATTCAAGAAAATGACCTCTTAGATCGTGTCGTTGAGCGTGTTGCGGCAAGACCGGGCAAAGACGACCTATTTTATGAAGCCAGCATTTAATGAGCGGATTGCTGGCGCACTAGAATATCGGCGTCAGCATGATCTCTCTAGAGAATCAAAGGTACTGACTTCGCTTGACGAAGCATGTATCGAGTTCGAAGGGAGCCGATATGTTAATTTTTCTAGCAACGACTATCTTGGTTTGGCACGAGATAAACAGCTGCTGGAAGCTTGGCAGCATGGACTTAGCTTATACGGCTGTGGCAGTGGCGCATCACCGTTAGTTACAGGTTATAGCTCGGCCCATGCAGATCTTGAAAGTGCATTGTGTGATTGGCTTGGTTTTGAAAGGGCAATACTGTTTAGCTCAGGATTTTCAGCTAATCAGGCGTTAATCTTTGGTCTCTTAGAAAAGGGTGATTTGCTCGTTCAAGACAAATTAAACCATGCATCTTTGATGGAAGCTGGATTGTTGTCTGCCGCTGATATGAAGCGTTTTCGCCACAATGATGTTCAACATCTGTCGAGTTTCTTGGGTAAGGCTTCAAATACGCTCGTCATGACCGAAGGTGTGTTCAGCATGGATGGAGACACTGCGCCGTTAGTGGATATCCAAAGCGCTTGTCTCGATAGAGCATGGTTGGCGGTCGATGATGCTCATGGGATCGGAGTGTTGGGCTCAGACGGTCGAGGTAGTTGTGATGAGGCTGGAATTCGCCCTGAAATATTGGTGGTGACTTTTGGCAAGGCATTTGGTTTGTCGGGGGCTGCGATCCTTTGTAGTCAGGAGTGTGGGGATTACTTAACGCAGTTTGCAAAGCACCACGTATACTCGACCGCGATTCCGCCCTCTCAGGCTTACGCTCTAACTCATGCCATTGGAATGATTCAAACGCAGAATTGGCGCAGAGAAAAACTAGCAGAGTTGCAGGGTGTATACCAAAGCAAGCTGAGTCAAGTTAACGGTTTTGTAGATACAACAACACCAATCAAACCTTTTATATTAGGCGACAGTGAGCGAGTGCTCACCTTTTCTAACTACCTAAAAGCTTCAGGACTTTGGGTTGCTGCTATCAGGCCGCCAACTGTTGCGACAAATAGTGCACGATTGAGAGTAACTTTGACTGCCAACCACACGAAGGAGCAAGTCGTGAACTTGTCGGATGCGATACTCGAAAATATCAATAAAGGGTACTAAATGGTTCAAGTAGTAACAGAATTGTTTGATACGCAAACGGATAAACGCCTTATTGCTGAGACTTTTGGAAAAGCAGCTGCGGGATACGATCAGCATGCTGCCTTTCAACGCGATGTTGGGCATAGGTTGCTGACACTATTGCCTGAAGACCTGAGCGGTACAACCGTTGTCGACCTTGGCTGTGGAACCGGCTACTTCAGTGAGCAGTTGTTGGCGAAAGGTGCTGAAGTGATATGTATTGACCTTTCAAGTCAGATGCTAGAACAAGCTAATCAGCGCTGTGGGAGCGAGAAAGTTCAATATGTGCTAGCCGATGCGGAGTGCTTACCTTTGGCGGATAATAGCGTGGACTTTGTGTTCTCAAGCTTGGCATTGCAATGGTGTACCGATCTGGCGGTGCCGTTAGCTGAGATAAAGCGGATCGTTAAACCGAAAGGTAGAGGAGTATTCTCCACATTACTTGATGGCTCGCTGAATGAGCTTAAGCAAGCGTGGCGTGAAGTTGACTCATATCAACATGTTAACGATTTTATGACATCCAATCAGGTAAAAATTGCGCTAGCGCAATCTCACTGCACCAATCATCACCTAAACTTGACCCCTATCACAGTTTGGTACGACACTGCATTTTCTGTCATGCGTGATCTCAAAGGCATAGGTGCTAACCACGTAAGTGGTCGCTCACATGGTCTGACGAGTCGTCGATCGCTTATTCAAGTCGAGCGTGCGTACCAAGTATACAAGAATCAACAGAATAAACTGCCTGCTACTTATCAGGTATGTTTTGGGGCCATCAATCTATGATCGACTCATTTTTTATTGCTGGTACGGATACCGATGTAGGCAAAACAGTCGCTTCGAAGGCTATTCTTCAAGCGTTGGCTGCACAAGGGTTAAAAACAATTGGCTATAAGCCGGTTGCAGCGGGTAGTGAAAGCACTGAACTGGGAATGCGCAACTCAGATGCGTTGCATTTACAACAAGCCGCAAATGTTGAGTGTGATTATAAAGATATAAATCCTTACACGTTGGAGCTACCTGCTTCTCCTCATATTGCTGCAAAGCATGAAAACGTATCTATCGAGTATGGGGTATTGAGCGAAAAGCTTATGCTGCATAAACAGAACGCCGATGTCGTTCTGGTTGAAGGCGCAGGTGGGTGGCGTGTACCTGTTTCCGATACTGACTGCTTATCCACTTGGGTCAAGCAAGAACAACTTCCAGTTGTACTAGTCGTTGGGATTAAATTGGGTTGTCTGAGTCATGCGATGTTAACGGCTGAAATTATTAAAGCCGACGGACTTAACCTTGTAGGTTGGGTCGCCAACCGAGTTAACCCTGGTACAGAGCACTATGCTGAGATCATTGAAATGCTTGAAGACAAGATGGATGCACCTAAGTTAGGTGAAATTCCATACGTGCCTAGAGTGAAGAGAAAAGATCTTGGTAAATATATCGATTTAGCTCCATTGATGAGTTAACGATAGAGAAAAAATGAAAAAGGGCTGCTGTTGCAGCCCTTTTTTGTAGTTATTTTTCTTGGGTTAAGCCCATCAGTGCTTGTTGAGTATCACTGATTTGTTGTTGCGCCTGTTGTGGCTGCTTTATTCCAAGTTGTTGTTTTGCTTCATCTTCTGAGATTCCAAGATGACAGCAAAGTAAATCAATAGCCATTTGATAGTTGCTAGTCTCTGCCATGGTCAGTCCCTTTGGTTACATGGAGCTCGTTTTGTTCTCACCGCAATGTAGTCTCTTTACCTTTCGACCTCAATAAGACTAAAGTCTAACGTGTGGTGCTGATTCCAAAATCTTACCAGAAAACAAATGTTTCAATTTAACACTTAACCTTGTTTTATTTGCATTTAAACTATATCTATAACTAACAGTCCCTAACAACTGAATGTTGGAAGGGGATAATTAAAAGCTTGCTATTGGAGACAGGTAATGAAGCGAGTAATGTTGTTCTTAGCAACTAACTTGGCCGTGATTTTAGTGCTAAGTGTTGTTTTGAATATTGTGAGTGCTGTATTTGGAATTCAGCTAGGCGGCGGAAGCACGTCTGGAATTCTATTAATGGCTGCCGTCTTTGGTTTCGGTGGTTCATTCATATCGCTGATGATGTCAAAGAGCATGGCTCTTCGCTCAGTGGGTGGTATGGTGATCGAAAGTCCACGTAATGAAACGGAGCACTGGCTTCTAGAAACTGTCGGCCGCCAAGCGCAACAGGCAGGCATCGGTATGCCAACGGTTGCGATTTATGACGCAGCAGATATCAACGCATTCGCAACGGGTGCAAAAAGAGACGATTCCTTAGTTGCAGTGTCTACAGGTCTTTTACACAACATGACCCGAGACGAAGCGGAAGCCGTTCTGGCCCATGAAGTGAGCCATATTGCGAATGGTGACATGGTTACCATGACTCTTATGCAGGGTGTAGTAAATACTTTCGTTATCTTCCTATCTCGCTTTATTGCCAACATTGTTGCCTCAAATAACAACAATGAAGAGGGTGAGGGTGGAAGTAACATGATGGTTTACTTCGGTGTTTCTATGGTGCTTGAATTGGTGTTTGGTTTCTTAGCCAGCTTTATCACGATGTGGTACAGTCGTCATCGCGAATTCCATGCGGATGCTGGAGCTGCTCGCCTAGTTGGTAAAGAGAAGATGATAGCGGCACTTGAGCGCTTAAAAGTGAGTCATGAACCGCAACTAGAGGGTTCTATGATGGCGTTTGGTATCAATGGTAAACGCTCTCTGAGTGAGCTTCTAATGAGCCATCCACCGCTAGATAAGCGCATTGCGTCTCTACGTAACATGTAATTGCTAGTACAGTGATTTATTAAAAGGCTTCCATTAGGAGGCCTTTTTTATTACTTGTTTGAATTTGCAGAGGCCGATTTTGGCTGGCTTGGCCGTTGAGTTATTGAGCTGAGCTGACTGTTGGCCGTATTATCCAGATAGATCGTTCTAGGGGTACAAAAAAGGCTTCCATTTTGGAAGCCTTTTTTAATCATCTTATTCGAAACTTACAGCTTGTCAGTTAGCTCGATTGCTTGACCGATGTAGTTAGCTGGAGTCATTTCTTTTAGGCGTGCTTTCTCGTGTTCTGGAAGATCAAGGCCGTCGATGAAGTTACGCATCGCTTCACCATCAACACGCTTACCACGAGTGAGCTCTTTTAGCTTCTCGTAAGGCTTTTCGATGCCGTAGCGGCGCATCACAGTTTGTACTGGCTCTGCAAGAACTTCCCAGTTTTGGTCTAGTTCCGCAAGAAGTGCTTCACGGTTCACTTCTAGTTTGCTAATACCTTTCAAAGTTGAAGTGTATGCGATGATTGCGTAGCCAACACCAACACCTAGGTTACGTAGAACTGTCGAGTCCGTTAGGTCGCGCTGCCAGCGAGAGATTGGTAGTTTCTGCGCTAGGTGGCCGAATACTGCATTCGCTAAGCCAAGGTTACCTTCCGAGTTTTCAAAGTCGATTGGGTTCACTTTGTGTGGCATCGTTGAAGAACCGATCTCACCAGCAATAGTCTTCTGCTTGAAGTGACCTAGAGCGATGTAGCCCCATACGTCACGGTCGAAATCGATTAAGATAGTGTTGAAACGTGCAACTGCATCGAACAGTTCAGCGATGTAATCGTGTGGTTCGATTTGAGTCGTGTATGGGTTCCAAGTTACGCCAAGAGATTCAGTGATGAACTCTTCAGAGAATTGGTGCCAATCAACTTCTGGGTAAGCAGAAAGGTGAGCATTGTAGTTACCTACAGCACCATTGATCTTACCTAGAATTTTGACGTTAGCGATTTGCTTGTATTGACGCTCCATACGGTACGCCACGTTCGCCATTTCTTTACCCATTGTAGATGGAGATGCTGGCTGACCGTGTGTACGAGATAGAAGAGGGATGTCGCGGTATTCAACAGCAAGCGCTTTGATAGCATCGATGATGTTTTGGATTTCAGGAAGAATCACTTCGTCACGAGCTTCTTTCAGCATTAGAGCGTGAGAAGTGTTGTTGATGTCTTCTGAAGTACAAGCAAAGTGAATGAATTCGTTTACAGCATGCAACTCAGGTACACCAGCGACTTTCTCTTTAAGGAAGTACTCAACCGCTTTAACATCGTGGTTGGTTGTACGTTCGATCTCTTTGATACGTGCTGCATCTTCTTCAGAGAAGTTTGCTGCAAGTTCATCTAGGAACTGGTTTGCTTCTGCACTGAATGCTGGTACTTCTTTAATCGCATCGGTAGCAGCAAGTTTTTGCAACCAACGAATTTCAACGATAGAGCGGTACTTTAGTAGGCCAAACTCACTAAAGATACTACGTAATGCAGTGGTTTTACTTCCGTAACGGCCGTCTACTGGTGAAACAGCAGTCAATGCTGACAGTTCCATGGTTTTCTCCTGAATTGAGGTTCTTAACTTAATTTGGTGAGCTTTATACCAATATCAACGGCAATTGTCACGAAGATTGCGCAAACGTTTGCGTTGAGTTTGTTTTGGTAAATAAAAAGTCTTGGCGGATAAAAAATCAGCTCGCGACTATGCGCGAGCTGAGTATTACATTCTGGCCAACAAGATTTGAGCTTGTTCAACCATCTTCTTACGTCCGAAAATGAGGTGGCGTCGTTTGCCCCCTACTTGACGCCATAGAACGGCGCTTCGGATCCCAGACAGCAGCAAAGCTCTTACTTTGTGTTGGTTTGTTGTATGTTGAAGCACTTCTGGCGTACCTGTGACTTGGATTCTTGGCCCGATAGGGCTAATTACGTCTAGGTACACACTCGCAAGATTGCTAACCATCTGTTCGTCTAGCAAATCAAAATGCTCTAGTTGGCGCTCTAACATTTGGACACGATCACCAAGTTGAGACATAGCGTCGTTTCTGCTGCTTAGTTTGCGCTCAAGCGCCATCAAGCTGATGATGTAGCGAGTAATCTCACTTCCTGTCGGAGTGCTGTCAATGCCTTTCACTAAACACTCAAGACCAATTTTCAGGTCGGCCTCACGTCCAAATACGTTTAGTGTACTGTTCGGGTTTGTGTTGAGTATGGCATTCAAAGAAGTTGTAAGCGCGTCAGTATCACATTCACCGTTCTTCGCTACTTGTTGAACTAAAGCAACAGCTTGGCAGATCCCTGCAAAAGCGATAGTACGATCATAAAGTGTATTAGCCACGTAGTCTTACTCCTTATTTTAATTAGTTAAATGCGCTGTTCTATAATGCCGCCACCTAAGCAAACTTCGCCTAGGTAGAAAACTGCAGATTGCCCTGGTGTTACCGCGACTTGAGGTTCATCAAAGATAACTTTAATGTTTTCATCGTCAATAGGGATGATAGTACACGGGATATCTGTTTGACGGTAGCGAGTTTTCACAGTGCATTGTAATGGTTGATTAATAACGTCGCGATCTACCCAGTGTAACTGAGAAGCGATAAGCCCTTGAGATTTAAGCATTGGGTGATCTTTGCCTTGTACTGCGATAAGCACGTTGCGTTTGAGATCTTTGTCACCAACGAACCATGGGTCTTCATTACCACCACCGCCTTTTTGGCCACCAATGTGCAAGCCCTTTCGCTGACCTAGGGTGTGGTACATCAAGCCATTGTGTGTACCAATGACTTTACCTTCTGGGGTTTCAATATTGCCTGGTTGAGCAGGTAGGTAGCGCCCTAGGAAGTCAGTGAACTTACGTTCGCCAATGAAACAAATTCCGGTAGAGTCTTTTTTCTTGGCAGTGATTAAGCCCTGTTCTTCAGCGATTCGACGAACTTCTGGCTTTTCCAACTCACCTACTGGGAATAAGCTGCGTGCAACTTGCTCGTGGCTCAATGTGTACAGGAAGTAACTTTGATCTTTATTACCATCTAAACCACGAAGCATCTGCGGTTTATCGCCATTTTCTGGGAAAGAGCGGCGTACGTAATGGCCCATAGCAATGTAGTCGGCATCGAGTACTTCGTCGGCAAACTCTAAAAACGCTTTGAATTTGATTTCTTTGTTACACAGAATATCAGGGTTTGGCGTACGGCCAGCTTTGTATTCCGCTAAGAAATACTCAAATACGTTATCCCAATACTCTGCAGCAAAGTTGATGGTGTGCAGGTGAATGCCTAGTTTGTCGCACACAGCCTGTGCATCTGCTAAATCTTCCGCTGCAGTACAATACTCTTCGTTGTCGTCTTCTTCCCAATTCTTCATGAACAGGCCTTCAACTTGGTAGCCCTGTTGTTGCAGAAGATAAGCGGAAACGGAGGAATCAACACCGCCGGACATACCGACAATGACTTTTTTCTGGCTGTTGTCAGACATTACTAAACACCACTCAAAATAACTGGACGCAGATTCTAACAGAAATAGCGAGTAGGGGACAGATCCGCGATCTAAATCACAATTCGATTTGACTACAAATTGCCCACTTAAGTGGCGGTGGTTGGACAGTGTATTAACGCGCCGCTCTTACTATTTCTTCAGATGTATTCCCTGCGTATATATGGCATAGTTTCGCGAAAACAAGCCTAAGAGAAAATTATGTCTGAACAAAATGAATTTATGCAGGAAGCCGAGTTGATTGAAGTGGTTGAGAATCAATTGGAAGATGGTAACCCGATCAAAGCGAAAGAAACTTTAATGCGTTTGATGATGACAGGAACCCCACGCGATGAAGCGGTTGCTATGATGGCGTGTGCTGTTGCGATTGAGATTTTCGATGTAATGAAAAACGACTCTGAATTTAATTTAAAACGTTATTCTGAGCACTTAGATATGCTACCAGATTTGAGTTTTATGGAAGGGGAATAGAACTCATCCGTTAATTGAATGTTGCAAACGTTTGCTATAATTCACTGTATTGCCGCGCACACAAGTGCGCGGTAGAATCCTGCATCCTTCACTTCCATACTTAGAATCATTGCTATGAAATTTCCAGGCCAACGTAAATCTAAGCACTACTTTCCAGTACACGCTCGTGACCCTTTAGTGAGCCAAGCTCAAGAAAGTAAAAAAATGTCCAGCACGCATATTATCGGTATTGATCAAACTCTGGTTGATATTGAAGCAAAAGTGACGACTGATTTAATTGAGAAATATAATCTAAGTAAAGGTCACTCGTTGGTTATTGATGATGAAGCGGCAGAGTCTCTCTATAACGAACTCAAAGATCAAAAACTTATTACCAATGAATTTGCGGGTGGCACGATTGGCAATACTTTGCACAACTACTCTGTGCTTGCCGATGATCGTTCGACTCTTTTAGGAGTGATGAGCCAAGATATTAAGATTGGCAGCTACGGTTACCGTTATTTATGTAATACATCGAGCCGAATGGATTTGAATTATCTACAGGGTGTTGAAGGAGCAATTGGCCGTTGTTTTGCCTTGATTACCGAAGATGGAGAAAGAACTTTCGCGATCAGTGAAGGCCAAATGAATAAACTTCATCCAGAAAGTATTCCTGAGAAAATCTTTAAAAATGCTTCTGCGTTAGTATTAACAGCATATTTAGTTCGTTGTAAAGAAGGCGACCCAATGCCTGAAGCGACGATGAAAGCAATAGAATATGCAAAACAAAATGACGTGCCTGTTGTACTTACATTAGGAACGAAATTCGTAATTCAAGATGATCCGACGTTCTGGCAAGAGTTTTTACGCGACCATGTCACTGTGGTAGCTATGAATGAAGACGAAGCTGAAGCGTTAACTGGGGAATCCGATCCTCTAGCTGCATCGGATAAAGCGTTAGAATGGGTTGACTTGGTATTGTGTACCGCAGGTCCTGTTGGACTGTTCATGGCGGGCTATACTGAAGATGCCGCAAAAAGGGAAACTTCGTTACCTCTCTTACCGGGCTCTATTGCTGAATTTAACCGTTTTGAGTTCAGTCGTCCGGCGTCAAAGTCTGCATGTGAACAACCAATCAAGGTATATTCACATATTGCACCTTATATGGGCGGCCCAGAAAAAATAAAGAATACCAACGGTGCTGGTGATGCTGCATTGTCAGCTCTTTTGCATGATATGGCAGCAAATAAATACCATAAAGAGAATGTACCGAATTCGAGCAAACACGCTCATACATTCTTAACTTACTCTTCATTCTCACAAGTTTGTAAGTATTCAAATAGAGCCAGTTACGAAGTATTAGTTCAACACTCTCCGCGTTTGTCTCGAGGTTTACCTGAACGAGAAGATAGCCTAGAAGAGTCATATTGGGAACGCTAAGCTCCTCATGTAATAAGTGGACAACATGACTAATTAGTAATAATAAAAAAGGCTCCCGAAAGGAGCCTTTTTTATTTAACGAATTCGCTATTAAATCGCAAAATCTTCTAGAGATTTACCTGCGTCAAGCTGCGCTTGGATAGCTGAAGGTGTACGACCTTGGCCTGTCCAGGTTTTTTCGTTACCTTCGCCATCTACATATTTGTATTTAGCCGGGCGAGGAGCACGTTTTGTTTTTGTGCCTTTCGCTTTTGTTTCACCAGAAAGTGCTGAAATAAGTGCTTCTACATCAATACCATCTTTAGCGATTTGATCTGCAATTGCCGCTAGCTTCGCTTCTTGCTCTGCTTTCGCTGCGCGTTCTTCTGCTTCAGCTTCTTGGCGTTCTTGAACAACGATGGTTAGTTTGTCTAATGCTTCTTCTAGTTGCTCTAAAGTTAATTCACGAGCAAAAGCACGTAGGCTACGAATGTTTAATAAAGTTTTAGATAGATCCGACATGACTATTCCTATGAATTTAAAAGAGTCGACCGAATAATATTAAACTGCGACTACTAAGAATACAATATTATTTCGTTCGAATAGTTTTTAATATTTGGGTTAAATTAAACTTGCTTCATATTTAATCGAATAAGTAACCAGATATGAGAGAATTTTATCGAAGCTACCCATACACGACTAAAGTGTCTCACTAGGTATTAATCCTAGTTATGCTATTTGTAGCATTAGATTTCCCACAGGAGTAGATGTGGCAGAATCGGCCAAAAATAAAATATCACTAAAAATGGAATGATATGTTGCATTGGTGACCTGTGTAAGTACAATGGCGCCACCTTATGCGTAAGTGCAGTTAATTAATTGTTAAATTGACTTTTCAATAGTTGATTGTATGTTGCGCGGTAGAGGAGCGATACAAATCAGTAGCAACAATTGGGGTGATGCCTATGAATTGTTGTGAAAGGGTGTTATCGCCGAAGTAGACTGGTATATCAACGCCACCTGCTGGGGTTGTATCAAATAGGTACAACACTGCCATAGTCTATAATTTGTTAAACTATGGAGCGCTACTGTAGGGTTGGGTGAAGTGTTCGCTTCCCTTTCGCTAAGTTCAACATTAATTGCGTTGAAATGACTTCACGTAATTTGTCTGCAGTAGATCTCTAGCCATTACTTACTGGTTTTTGAAGATCATGAATTTAATTGATTTCGCATCATCTCCGCTGTCGCTATTGCCGCCAATTGTCGCGCTTAGCTTAGCAATCATTACTCGTCGTGTTTTAGTATCTCTTGGGGTTGGTATTCTCCTGGGGGCAGTTTTGCTTGCCGATTACTCTATCGGTAATGCACTAGGTTATGTTGGGGCAACCGTTTCAAGCGTCTTTATTGAAGACGGTGGTATTAATACTTGGAACATGAGCATTGTAGGTTTCCTTATTTTATTAGGAATGACGACTGCATTACTGACATTGTCTGGTGGTACTCGCGCGTTTGCTGAATGGGCTCAATCTCGTGTGAAAAGTAAACGCGGCTCGAAGTTACTCGCAGCGTTCCTTGGGGTTTTCATCTTTGTTGATGATTACTTCAACAGTCTAGCAGTAGGCGCTATCTCGCGTCCGGTAACTGATCGATTCTATGTTTCTCGCGCTAAACTAGCTTACATCCTAGACTCAACGGCGGCGCCGATGTGTGTGATTATGCCGGCTTCTAGTTGGGGTGCTTACATCATTACTATTATCGGTGGCATTTTGGTCTCTCACGGCATTACAGAGTATTCAGCTCTTGGTGCTTATGTTCGACTAATCCCAATGAACTTCTACGCTGTGTTTGCTCTACTAATGGTATTTGCAGTGGCATGGTTCGGTTTAGATATTGGTAAAATGCGTGATCATGAAATTGCAGCTTCTCAAGGCCGTGGTTTCGATAAAGATAAAGAGAACGATACACAGGAAGCTCATGACTTAAACGAAGAGTTGGATATTCGAGAAAGTGAGAAAGGCAATGTGCTTGATTTAGTACTTCCTATCGTAACGCTTATCGTAGCAACAGTAGCAGCCATGCTCTACACCGGTGGACAAGCATTGGCAGCCGACGGTAAAGAATTTGCGTTGCTTGGTGCATTCGAAAACACCGATGTAGGCATGTCTCTTATCTATGGTAGTTTGCTTGGCCTTGCGGTTGCACTGTTCACCGTTCTTAAGCAGGGTATCCCAATGGTGGAAATTACCCGTACGCTTTGGATTGGTGCAAAATCAATGTTTGGTGCAATTCTGATCCTAGTATTTGCTTGGACAATTGGTTCAGTCATTGGTGATATGAAGACGGGTTCTTACTTGTCTACCTTAGCTCAAGGCAACATTGACGTTCATTGGCTACCAGTCATCTTATTCTTGTTGTCGGGCCTAATGGCTTTCTCAACCGGTACGTCATGGGGTACGTTTGGTATCATGTTACCAATCGCTGGTGATATGGCTGGTGCAACCGATGTAGCACTGATGCTACCTATGTTGAGTGCTGTACTGGCAGGCGCTGTATTTGGGGACCACTGTTCACCAATTTCTGATACAACGATTCTTTCTTCTACAGGGGCGCGTTGTAACCATATTGACCACGTTGCGACTCAGCTCCCATATGCACTTTCAGTGGCGTTAGTCTCTTGTATTGGATTTATTGTTCTTGGCATGACTACCTCTATTGCTATGTCTTTTGCTGCCGCTGCTGCAACATTTGTATTGGTTTGTTTTGTACTTTCGATTATGTCGAAATCAAAAATGGCAAATTGCCAGAGCGCTTAAGCGCAGGAAATAAAACTGTCATAAAGGAGGCTTCGGCCTCCTTTTTTGTTTCAAACAAATAAAATTAAAAAAGTGCTAATTAAAGGTTGCAAATAAAATCAAGCTTAGTTAGTGTGGATATCAAGACAGCAACATAACTAAGAGCTGATAAGTATGCGCAATTTTGTAATGAACATTCATCACCATCATCACCCTATCTAGTCTTTCGGGGAGATACGCGCATACCCGGGAGGCAGAAAACTCCCGGAGATAAAATCATAGAAAACAAGATTTTAAACCCTCGGGAGACCAAAAGCTCCCGAGGGTTTTTTAGTTTTTGATTCAGTAAAATTTAATAAATTCAACTTCTTGCACAGGGATACAGCAATGCAATCACAACGCCTAAGAATCGCAATCCAAAAGAAAGGTCGCTTGAGTAAAGAGTGCCAAGACCTACTCAAAAAATGTGGTGTTAAATTTAACATCATGGGTGAGCGCCTAGTGGTTCACTCACTAAATATGCCAATTGATTTATTGCTTGTTCGTGATGATGACATTCCAGGCCTCATCATGGACGGAGTCGTTGATTTGGGCTTTATTGGCGAAAATGAGCTTGAAGAAGTTCGCTATGACCGTAAAGCACTAGGTGAGCCTTATGAATTTGTTTCACTTCGTCGCTTAGATTTTGGTGGTTGCCGTTTGTCCATCGCCATTGACAAAGATGAAGAGTATAACGGCCCGCAAGATTTGGCCGGAAAGCGTATCGCAACGACTTACCCTCAATTGCTTAAAGCTTACATGGATGAGCAGGGCGTACCGTTTAGCACTTGTATGCTGACAGGCTCTGTAGAAGTGGCTCCAAGAGCGGGCCTAGCTGATGCGATTGCAGACCTTGTTTCGACAGGTGCGACTTTAGAAGCAAATGGGCTGAAAGAAGCCGAAGTTATTTTCCAGTCTAAGGCGACCTTGATTCAACGTGTTGGCGAGTTTGATGAAGACAAACTTGCGTTAATTGAAAAGTTACTCACTCGTATGCAAGGCGTTCAGCAAGCGAAAGAGTCGAAGTACATCATGTTACATGCTCCTGTTGCCAAGCTTGAACAAGTGAAGGCGTTACTGCCAGGTGCAGAAGATCCAACCGTTTTGCCTCTTTCTTCTGATAAGGAGAAAGTAGCCGTACATCTTGTTAGTACAGAAAACTTGTTCTGGGAAACGATGGAACAGCTGAAAGAGTTGGGTGCAAGCTCAATTCTAGTACTTCCAATTGAGAAAATGATGGGGTAACAACATGAGAACGGTTGTATGGCAGTCATTAAGTGAATCTCAGCAAGACTCTGTACTGGAGCGACCTGCGATCAGTGAAGGCGCAAACATTACAGCGGCAGTGTCCGATGTTATAGCCAAGGTGCGTAGTGAAGGTGATAAGGCATTAACAGAGCTGACAGAAAAGTTTGATCGCGTTAAACCTGAATCTATTCGTGTCTCTGCACAAGAAATCGATGAGGCTGCCGGGCGTCTATCAGAAAAGATGAAAAACGCACTTGAGCAAGCGTACTCTAACATCGCCAAATTTCACAAGGCTCAGCGCCCTGAGCCTCTCAGAGTAGAAACTCAACCTGGTGTTGTTTGTGAGCAAGTTACGCGTCCAATTAATACCGTGGGTTTGTATATTCCAGGTGGCAGTGCACCCCTGCCATCAACCGTACTGATGTTAGGTGTGCCGGCTCAGATTGCAGGTTGCCGAAAAGTTGTATTGTGTTCACCACCGCCTATCGCCGACGAAATTCTTTACGTCGCTAAGCTTTGTAATATCGATGAAGTGTACAATGTTGGCGGTGGCCAGGCTGTGGCAGCAATGGCTTACGGAACTGAAACTGTATCGAAAGTCGATAAGATCTTTGGCCCAGGTAATGCGTATGTGACCGAAGCTAAGCGCCAAGTGAGCAATGATTTCCGAGGTGCAGCGATTGACATGCCTGCAGGCCCATCAGAAGTGTTAGTGATTGCCGATGATACCGCCGATCCGGATTTCATTGCTGCCGACCTTTTAAGTCAAGCAGAGCACGGCCCTGATTCTCAAGTTGTTTTGGTGACTCCATCTCCAGTGATTGCCGATCAAGTGACAGACGCGGTACAACGTCAGCTAAAAGAGCTGTCGCGTGCCGATATTGCGGAAAAAGCATTGGCATCTAGTTTAATCATTATTGCGGAATCACTGACTCAGTCAGTTTCAATCTCAAATTACTACGGTCCAGAGCACTTAATTGTTCAGACTAAAAACCCACGCGAGCTTCTACCTCTATTAGATAATGCAGGTTCCATCTTCCTAGGTGACTGGTCCCCGGAATCAGCAGGAGACTATGCGTCGGGTACTAACCACGTTCTTCCTACATACGGTTACACGCGTACATACTCAAGCTTAGGGCTAGCGGACTTTTCTAAACGTATGACGGTTCAAGAACTGTCTGCTGAAGGCCTCAAAGGTTTAGCTCCAACGGTTGTGACGATGGCTGAAGCTGAAGGCCTAGATGCTCACAAACGTGCCGTGACTATTCGTACAGAAAAGTTAAGCCGTGTCGAAAAACTGGCTGCGAAGTAAGAGGACAATGAGATGGAAAAGCTAGCGCGTAAACAAGTCCAAAAACTTACCCCATATTTGTCAGCTCGTCGTATCGGTGGTACTGGTGATGTATGGTTGAATGCTAATGAATCACCATTCAACAATGAATATAAGACCGATTTTGCCAGGCTTAATCGTTACAGCGAATGCCAGCCTAAAGAACTGATTTCAGCCTATGCTGCCTACGCTGGTGTTAAGCCAGAACAAACGCTGACCTCTCGAGGTGCAGATGAAGGTATAGAGCTTTTGATTCGTGCATTCTGTGAGCCAGGTGAAGATGCGATTTTATATTGTCCACCAACCTACGGTATGTACGCTATCAGTTCAGAAACCATTGGTGTCGAGCGTAAAACCGTCCCGTTAACCTCGGATTGGCAGCTTGACCTTGCTGGTATTGAAGCCAACCTAGATAACGTCAAATTGGTTTTTGTGTGTTCGCCAAACAACCCAACGGGTAACTTGGTTAAGCGTGAAGATATTGTTTCGTTACTTGAGATGACCAAAGACCGCGCTATCGTGGTGATGGATGAAGCGTACATCGATTTTTGTCCTGAAGCGTCAACAGTAGACTTGCTTGAACAGTTCCCAAATTTGGCGATTTTGCGCACTCTGTCGAAAGCTTTTGCTCTTGCGGGGTTACGTTGTGGTTTTACGCTTGCGAACGAAGAACTGATTAATGTACTTCTTAAGGTTATTGCACCATACCCAGTACCCGTTCCGGTTGCCGAAATTGCAACTCAAGCATTATCTGAGTCAGGGTTGGCACGAGCCAAGTTTCAAGTGCTTGATTTAAATGCAAACCGTGCCTATTTGCAGGTGGGTTTGTCGATGATTCCAGGTTTGGAAGTGTTCGAGGGGTGGGGCAACTACCTATTGGTGAAGTTCCCTGATGGCGACGATCTTTTTAAAGCTGCATGGGATACCGGCATTATTTTGCGTAACTCGCCTATTGAAAACTGCGTACGTATCAGTGTAGGTAACCGCGACGAGTGTGAAAAAACGCTCGGATTTATAAGAAACTACTACTCATAAGTAGAGATAAAATTATTTGTTTTCGCTAACAAGCGGAAGCGCCAAAGATTAGTAATAAGGAAGTTCGAGTGAGCAAACAACAAAAAATCCTTTTTATCGACCGTGATGGCACTTTAATCGTTGAGCCACCGGTTGATTTTCAAGTAGACCGTCTAGATAAACTAAAGCTAGAGCCGTTCGTTATCCCAAGCCTGTTGTCGTTACAGGAAGCAGGTTACCGTCTAGTGATGGTAACGAACCAAGATGGTTTGGGTACCGACAGCTACCCACAAGCAGATTTTGATGCACCACACGATATGATGATGGAGATTTTTGAATCTCAAGGTGTGAAGTTCGATGACGTACTGATCTGCCCTCACTTTGAAGAAGATAATTGCTCATGCCGTAAGCCTAAGTTAGGCATGGTGAAAGAGTACCTTCAAGGTGGAAAAGTGGATTTCCAAAACTCAGTCGTGATTGGCGATCGTCAAACGGATCTTCAGCTTGCGGAAAACATGGCGATTCGTGGCATTCAATACAATCCAGAAACCATGGGCTGGAAGCAGATCCTTAAAGATTTAACAGTAAAAGCTCGTGTCGCGGAAGTGGTTCGTACTACGAAAGAAACGGATATTAAAGTCTTGGTAAATCTTGATGACCAAGGCGGTAATGATATTTCTACAGGCCTAGGCTTCTTTGACCACATGCTTGATCAAATCGCAACGCACGGTGGATTTAAGATGGTGTGTAAGGTGGAGGGCGATCTACACATTGACGATCATCACTCAGTAGAAGACACCGCTCTTGCTTTAGGGCAAGCATTGAAAGAAGCGTTAGGTGATAAGCGTGGTATTGGCCGATTTGGCTTTAGCCTGCCAATGGATGAGTGTTTGGCACAATGTGCACTAGACCTATCTGGTCGTCCTTACCTTAAGTTCGACGCGCAATTCAGCCGTGAACAAGTCGGTGATCTTTCAACAGAGATGGTGGTTCACTTCTTCCGTTCTTTGACTGACACCCTAGCGTGTACGCTGCACCTTTCTTCAGCTGGTGATAACGATCACCACATCATTGAAAGCTTGTTCAAAGCGTTTGGACGTACTTTGCGTCAAGCAATCAAAGTAGAAGGCACTGAGCTGCCAAGTAGTAAAGGCGTACTTTAAGGCTAACCTTAGCAAGGAGAAAAACAGTGACAGAACAGAAAGTTGTCATTATCGATACTGGCTGTGCCAACGTCTCTTCGGTGAAGTTTGCTATTGAACGCCTAGGCTATGACGTAACAATTTCAAAAGATCCGCAAGTTGTATTGTCGGCAGATAAGCTATTCCTACCGGGTGTGGGAACCGCCAGCGAAGCGATGAAAAACCTTGAAGAGCGTGACCTTATCAGCTTGGTAAAGCAGGTAGAAAAGCCGCTGCTAGGTATCTGTTTGGGCATGCAACTGTTGGGCAAAGTGTCTCAAGAGAAAGGGCAGAAAGCAGATGAGTTGGTTGAGTGTCTTGGACTTTGTGATGGCGAAGTGAAGTTGCTACAAACCGGCGATTTACCGCTGCCGCATATGGGGTGGAACACGGTGTCTGCAAAAGCAGGTAACCCATTGTTCAAAGGTATTGAAGAGGGTGAGTATTTCTACTTCGTGCACAGCTTTGCGATGCCAGTAGGTGACTACACCATTGCCCAATGTGAATATGGCAACCCGTTCACAGCAGCAGTACAAAGCGGTAACTACTACGGCGTGCAATTCCACCCTGAGCGTTCTTCAAAAGCGGGCGCGAAACTTATTCAAAACTTCTTAGAATTATAAAAGGGATTTAGTGTGATTATTCCAGCTCTTGATTTAATTGAAGGACAGGTGGTTCGCCTTTATCAAGGTGATTACGGCCAAGTAACCGAGTATAAAGTCGATCCAGCAGAGCAGTTCAACTTGTATCACCAAGCTGGTGCTAACTGGCTGCACTTGGTGGATTTAACCGGCGCGAAAGACACAACAGCACGCCAGCTTGATTTGATTGCAAAGCTATTAGCAAGTACGCCAGCGAACATCCAAATCGGCGGTGGTGTGCGTACAGAGCAAGATGTCATTGATCTACTCCAAGCAGGTGCTCAACGTGTTGTAGTTGGTTCTACAGCAGTAAAACAGCCAGAGCTTGTGAAAGGTTGGATGGAAAAGTATGGCGCAGAGAAAATCGTTCTCGCACTAGACATTAACATCGACCAAAACGGCACACGTAAAGTGGCGATCTCTGGTTGGCAAGAAGACTCAGGCGTGACCATCGAAGCTCTGATCAACGATTACCTAACGGTAGGTTTGCAGCACGTGCTTTGTACGGACATTTCTCGTGACGGTACGCTAGAAGGCTCAAACGTAGAGCTTTACGTCGACCTATGTAAACAGTACCCACAAGTGCAGTTTCAATCTTCAGGTGGCATTGGCTCATTAGCAGATATCGAAGCGCTAAAAGGCAGCGGTGTGGCTGGTGTGATTGTTGGTCGTGCACTGTTAGATGGTAAGTTCACAGCAGAGGAGGCGTTTGCATGCTGGCAAAGCGAATAATTCCATGTCTTGATGTTCGTGATGGACAAGTGGTAAAGGGCGTTCAGTTCCGTAACCACGAGATCATTGGCGACATAGTTCCTCTGGCACAGCGTTATGCGGAAGAGGGCGCTGACGAGCTTGTGTTCTACGATATTACCGCTTCAAGTGATGGCCGCGTCGTAGATAAAAGTTGGGTCGCTCGCGTTGCGGAAGTAATTGATATTCCTTTCTGTGTCGCTGGTGGCATTAAATCAGCCGAAGACGCAGCACGCATTCTTGAGTTTGGCGCGGACAAAGTCTCGATCAACTCACCTGCGTTGGCGAACCCGCAGTTGATTACCGATCTTGCCGATAAGTTTGGCGTTCAATGTATCGTTGTTGGTATCGACTCATACTACGACAAAGAGACCGGCAAGTATCAGGTCTACCAGTTTACTGGTGATGAAGAACGTACCAAAGCAACCCAATGGGAAACGCGTGATTGGGTGCAAGAAGTGCAAAAGCGTGGCGCTGGTGAAATCGTATTGAACATGATGAACCAAGACGGCGTGCGTAACGGCTACGATATTGAACAACTTAATATGGTGCGTGAAGTGTGTAACGTACCATTGATTGCATCGGGTGGGGCGGGTGCCATGGAGCACTTCGCAGAAGCCTACCAAAAAGCAAATGTGGATGGCGCGCTTGCCGCATCGGTATTCCACAAGCAAGTCATCAATATTGGTGAACTAAAGCAGTATTTGAAACAACAAGGCATTGAGGTACGACTATGAGTGTGAAAGCCGCCGAAGTAAGTTCGCTAGCTGAGCGAATCAACTGGGAAAAGGTGGATGGTCTGGTACCTGCCATCGTACAAGATTTCCAATCAAGCCAAGTGCTGATGATGGGTTACATGAACCAAGATGCGTTGGCAAAAACGGGCGAAACAGGTCAAGTGACGTTCTTCTCTCGTACCAAGCAACGTCTTTGGACGAAAGGTGAGACCTCTGGCAACGTATTGCAATTGGTGAACATTCAGCTCGATTGTGACAACGACACGTTACTGGTGAAAGTGAATCCCATTGGTCCTACGTGTCACTTGGGTAACACAACTTGCTGGGATGTGGACCCTCAAGAGGAGTCACAAATGGTGTGGCTTCATCAACTTGAGCAGCTATTGGCTGCCCGCAAGAGTGCCGACCCAGATTCCTCTTATACTGCCAGTCTTTATGCCCGTGGCACCAAGCGTATTTCGCAAAAAGTGGGCGAAGAAGGCGTTGAAGTCGCGCTTGCGGCGACGTCGGGCGATAAGGCGGAGCTAGTGTGTGAATCGGCAGATTTGATTTACCACCTAATGGTTCTACTTCAGGACCAAGATCTGTCAATGAATGATGTTGTGAACAAACTTAAAGAGCGCCACAAGTAACTAGAGCGAGCATGTATGCTGATGCTTGCGTTGCTCTAAAAGTTAGATGGTTATGAAGTAAAAGCCTTTACATTCGTAGAGGCTTTTTACGTCTAATTTAGAGCTTAATTTCCTTCCATTCACCCGGCTGTAGATCGGCTAGCGTAATGTCTCCCATTGAATAACGTACCAGTCTTAGGGTAGGGAAGCCTATATGAGCGGTCATCCTACGCACTTGGCGATTTCTTCCTTCGATAATTGTAATGGCAAGCCATGTCGTGGGGATATTAGCGCGAAATCTGACAGGTGGCGTTCTGGGCCAGATATCAGGTTCATCCATCTTTTCAACTTTGGCTGGCAGTGTCATGCCGTCTTTTAGCTCGACACCTTTGCGTAGTTTTTCCAAATCGGCTTCTTGAGGGGCGCCATCGACTTGGACCCAATAGGTTTTAGGAGACTTCGATTTTGGTTGAGTCAATCGAGCTTGCAGAATGCCGTCATTGGTTAACACCATAAGCCCTTCGCTATCTCTATCCAAACGGCCTGCTGCATAGACATCTTTTACAGGGATGTAGTCAGCGAGAGTTTGCCTGCCTTCTCCATCGGTAAATTGGCTTAGTGTGTCGAATGGCTTATTAAAAACAATGACTTTCCGTTCTTCGGCAGAAACGCGTTTAGGCTCAGCCTTAGATTTACGCTTAAATTGAGCGCGATTGTTTTTAGGAAGGCTGTCTTGTGAACGGTTTTTCCAAGATACTGGCGATTTACTTTGTTTAAATTTTGGCTTATTTGCCTGATTGGCTTTTCCGTTAGAGTCACGACTGGAGCGTGATGACATGTTAACTACCTTGCAAAAATGTAAATGAACTGTGTTTGAAAGTTTTAAGAATTTCCAATTTGAGCTATCATTTGCGCGCCCAAAAACAGATTAATGCACAAGATAATAGACTATTATCTTCGTTTTGTTTAATTATAAGTAACTACACTCACGGACTCAGGTTTTCGATGCTCAACGCAAAGCCGAGTATTTTTAAAAGAGTGACAATATCGCGACCAAACGTTTTGGGGATGCAGTACCAGTTTGGAAGCGTACATTCACACGGCACTATTCATCCAATAGAGGCTGTTAGAACAATAGGGAAATTTCATGCCTACAGAAAAACCTACAATCATCTATACGATTACTGACGAAGCACCAGCACTAGCAACTTACTCGCTATTACCGATTATTCAATCATTTACAGCTTCTTCAGGTATTGACGTTGATACACGTGATATCTCTTTAGCAGGGCGTATTATTGCAAACTTCCCTGAGCACTTGAAAGAAGAGCAGCGTATTGGTGATGCACTGGCAGAATTAGGTGAGCTGGCGAAAACGCCAGAAGCAAACATCATTAAACTACCAAATATTTCAGCATCTATCCCGCAGTTAAAAGCGGCAATCAAAGAGCTACAAGACAAAGGTTTCGCTCTTCCTAACTATCTTGAAGAGCCTAGCACTTACGAGCAAGAAGCAATCAAAGCGACTTACGACAAGATCAAAGGTAGTGCGGTAAACCCAGTACTACGTGAAGGTAACTCAGACCGTCGTGCCCCGCTTTCTGTAAAGAACTATGCAAAGAAAAACCCTCATTCAATGGGCGCTTGGTCAGCAGATTCTAAGTCTCATGTATCAAGCATGTCAGGCCAAGATTTCTTCGGCAGCGAAAAATCGACGACAGTAGAAAAAGCAACTGACGTGAAGATTGAATTTGTTGCACAAGACGGTTCTGTGAAAGAACTGAAAAAAGCGTTCCCTCTACAAGACAATGAAATTATCGATTGTTCTGTGATGAACAAGGCTGCACTGGTTGCATTCTTTGAAAAAGAAATCGCAGACGCGAAAGAAAAAGACGTGCTGCTTTCTCTGCACATGAAAGCAACCATGATGAAAGTCTCTGACCCTGTGATCTTCGGTCACGCGGTTAAGGTTTACTACAAAGATGTGTTTGCGAAATACGGCGAGTTGTTTGACAAGCTTGGTGTTGATGTTAACAACGGTATCGGTGACGTTTACGCGAAGATCCAATCACTGCCTGCAGCTCAAAAAGAAGAGATCGAAGCTGCACTTCAAGCGGTATACCAAACTCAGCCACCTCTTGCGATGGTTGATTCTGACCGTGGCATCACTAACCTACACGTACCTAGTGACATTATCGTAGATGCTTCAATGCCAGCAATGCTGCGCTCTTCTGGCCAAATGTGGGGACCAGATGGTAAGCAGAAAGATACCAAAGCGATGATTCCTGATCGTAGCTACGCGGGTATCTACCAAGCAGTTATCGATTTCTGTAAAGAGAACGGCGCATTCAACCCAACGACTATGGGTAGCGTGCCAAACGTAGGCTTAATGGCTCAAAAAGCGGAAGAGTACGGTTCTCACGATAAGACATTCATTCTCGATGCAGCAGGTACAGTACGTGTTGTGGATGCATCTGGTGCCGTTCTACTTGAGCAATCAGTAGAGGAAGGCGATATCTTCCGTATGTGCCAAGTGAAAGACGCGCCAATCCAAGATTGGGTTAAGCTGGCAGTAACTCGCGCACGTGCAACAGGTGTTCCAGCCGTGTTCTGGTTGGACGAAAATCGTGCACACGATGCAGAGCTTATCAAGAAAGTAAACGCGTACCTACCACAGCACGATACTGATGGTTTGGAAATCAAGATCCTTGCTCCATTAGAAGCGTGTCAGTTCTCGCTAGTTCGTATTAAAGAAGGTCTAGATACGATCTCTGTAACGGGTAACGTTCTACGTGACTACCTAACAGACTTGTTCCCAATCCTTGAGTTAGGTACATCAGCGAAGATGCTTTCTATCGTTCCGCTAATGAACGGTGGTGGTTTATTCGAAACTGGTGCCGGCGGTTCAGCGCCTAAACACGTTCAACAAGTAGAGAAAGAAAACCACTTGCGTTGGGACTCTCTAGGTGAATTCCTAGCACTAGCGGCTTCTCTAGAGCACCTAAGCGTAGTGACAGGCAACAAGAAGGCACAAGTACTTGCTGACGCTCTAGATAAAGCAACAGGCCAGTTCCTAGATAACAACAAGTCGCCTTCACGTAAAGTGGGTGAGTTGGATAACCGTGGTAGCCACTTCTACCTAGCGACATACTGGGCTCAAGCACTAGCCGAGCAAACTGCAGATGCAGAATTGGCGGCAGAGTTTGCTTCAGTAGCGAAATCACTAGCAGACAATGAAGAAACAATTGTTGCTGAGTTGAACGGTGCTCAAGGCGTTGCAGGTGAGCTTGGTGGTTATTATGCTCCAGTAGATGCTCTAGCATCTGAATTAATGCGTCCTAGCTCTACGCTAAACAGCATTATTAATGGTTAATCCCATTAAAGAATATAAAGCCCGCTTAACAGCGGGCTTTTTTGATCATGCCTGCGGAGTCACTTAAGCACAGCGCGTTACTAATAGATGACTAGCCGGACTTGATTTGAGTAGATCAACCCACTTAGAGTCGGCGCTTCCTAACCAATCAAACACATCTTCTTCTTGCACCAACAGCGGCATTCGATGGTGGTATTGGCGATATCGTTCATTCGCTTGTGTGGTGAGGGTGACGAGATGCTCACCGAGAGCGATACCAGCCATCAATGTCGGGTGAGAGTCGTCGACGCGAAACAAATATTTTTCTTTGTGGTTTTTTTCGCCGGTCCACTCGTACCAACCGGAGCAGGGGATGATGACACGATTCTGGTGTATAGCCTGTTTAAACGTTGGCTTGATAGCCGCAGTTTCGGCCTGCGCGTTAATAATGAGCCTTTGCGCCCAGTGAGGTTTTATGCCCCATGATAGCGTCCGTTGCGTGATACGGCCTTGAGCGGTCGCTAAGACGGAGACTGAATCAGTGGGGCATAGGTTGCTGTTAGATTTGGTGGTGAACCTGATGCCGGCGATTTGACTCACTAGACGAGTCAGCGGGTCATCAATGATGTTTAGTCTGCCACACATAAGTGACGAACACCTATTTAAACAAGTCCTAAGCTAAGAATAGTGCGAGACTAGAAAGTCACAAGATGGGCAATGAGTTGCCAGATGAAAATAGAGACTAAAAACCCGCCATAGGGCGGGTTATCTTGCGCTGTAAAACAGCTTATAACTAAGACAGCAGTTACTTTGCAGCTTGAGTCTCAAGTGGCTCGACAGAACTTGCATGGTAACCTTTAGGCCCTTGCTCTACTTCATAGGAGACTTGCTGACCAGCTTTCAGAGTGCGGTATCCGTCCATCTTGATTGTGGAGTAGTGTGCAAAAATATCGCCATCTTCGCCTTCTGGGCAGATAAAACCAAACCCTTTGGCATTGTTAAACCATTTTACTGTACCTGTAGCCATGCTATACATCCCTCATGCATTTTGTTACTGATGTTGTTACTGCGGCCGAATCAACCCCTGACTCGACGTTGTATGAGTGAATATCAATTCAGCGGATGCCAAATTTTTAGTCACTAATTGACCAATGTAGTCAATGATTGAACACAGTCAATAGGCAAAAGGTCTAAAACTCGACATATTTGCAAGTAAATCACTTTTAAGATTTACATTTGTGTAATGAATGCAACTGTCAATATGAAGATTTTTTCGTCACTAAGATTGCTTTCTGGTGTCTTTTTAATCAATTAGATAAGTCAAGCCGAATGATAGAAATGTTTTATTTGCAGCGACTCAAATGCTGCATTAGTCTCTAAGTAAGAGATGTTTTTAGACTCGATGATTTTTCTCTTCGACTTTATGAGAAAAATCGAAAACTTTCACAACACAAGATGGTAAAATTGAGTACAGAAACACTCGAATATTGATTTAGTCATGAGTAAAAATTTTGAATGGGTGACTCCAGACTCAGATTTACTGGAGAGAGAGAAAACAGGGATAAAGCCACCTGCGATGTATAACGTTGTGCTTAATAATGACGACTACACGCCGATGGACTTTGTTATCGAAATCCTTGAGCGGTTTTTCTCGAAGGACATTGATCAAGCAACGCAGATCATGCTCAAGGTGCATTACGAAGGGAAAGCAATTTGTGGCACTTACACCGCCGAAGTTGCTGAGACAAAAGTGGCCCAAGTCACTATGTACTCAAGGGAAAATGAGCATCCATTGCTGTGTACAAAGGAGCAAGCGTAAATAATCACTTGCTCGAGCAACAGAGTTGTTCCTAAAGGAGGTACTTATGCTTAATAAAGAATTAGAGTCGAGTCTGAACGGTGCATTTGCTCGTGCCAGAGACAAACGACATGAGTTTATGACTGTCGAGCACCTCCTATTGGCATTATTAGAAAACGATGCCGCTAAGGAAGCATTATTAGCTTGCAAGGCAGATCTTGACGCACTTCGCCAAGAACTCGATGTATTCATCGATCAAACTACACCTCTAATACCTGAAAACGATGAAACTCGAGAAACCCAACCGACTTTGAGTTTTCAACGTGTTCTTCAACGCGCCGTATTCCATGTTCAGTCTTCTGGGCGTAATGAAGTAACGGGTGCTAATGTACTTGTCGCAATTTTTAGCGAGCAAGAGTCACACGCAGCGTACCTGCTTAAAAAGAATGACATTAGCCGCTTAGATATTGTTAACTTTATTTCTCATGGCATTACCAAATCTTCTGACTCTAGCGATGATTCATCTTCAGAATCATTCAACAATGACAGCGTAGAAGAAGTAAATTCGGAAGAGCGTCTGGAGAGTTTCGCAACCAACCTCAATAACGTGGCTAAACAGGGGAATATCGACCCACTAATTGGTCGTGATAAAGAGCTAGAGCGCACTATTCAAGTCTTATGTCGTCGCCGTAAGAACAACCCTCTACTGGTTGGTGAGGCGGGCGTGGGTAAAACCGCGATTGCTGAAGGTTTGGCCTGGAGAATTGTCGAAGGCCAGGTACCTGAAGTTATCCAAAATAGCGTTATTTATTCATTGGATATTGGTTCGCTATTAGCGGGTACCAAATATCGCGGTGATTTCGAAAAACGATTTAAAGCAATTCTTAAGCAACTTGAGAAAGAAGAAGATGCGATTTTGTTCATCGATGAAATCCACACCATTATTGGTGCAGGTGCGGCCTCTGGTGGTCAAGTCGATGCAGCAAACCTTATCAAGCCACTGTTGAGTAGCGGTAAGCTTCGTTGTATTGGTTCTACAACCTATCAAGAATACAGCAATATTTTTGAGAAAGAGCGCGCGTTATCTCGCCGCTTCCAGAAGATTGATATTGTTGAGCCGTCTCTCGATGACACGACTAAGATTTTGATTGGTCTTAAGCCAAAATATGAAGCACACCACGAGGTGCGTTATACCAACAAAGCACTGCGTGCAGCAGTCGAACTCTCAGCGAAATACATCAATGAGCGTCACCTGCCGGATAAAGCAATCGACGTTATCGATGAAGCTGGCGCGCGTAGCCGCTTAGCACCTGCTAGCCGCCGTAAGAAAACTGTTAGCGTGGCCGATATCGAAGCGATGGTTGCGAAGATGGCGCGTATTCCAGAGAAATCAGTCTCTTCTTCTGATAAAGACATTCTGCAAAATCTTGATGACAAGATGAAGATGCTGGTGTTCGGGCAAGATCCGGCTATCGATGTACTCAGTGAGGCAATTAAGCTGACTCGTGCTGGCCTTGGTGCAGACAACAAGCCTGTTGGTTCTTTCCTATTTGCTGGTCCTACAGGGGTTGGTAAAACAGAGGTGACGGTTCAACTTTCAAAACTTCTTGGTATCGAGCTGTTGCGCTTTGATATGTCAGAGTATGGCGAACGCCATTCAGTGAGCCGTTTGATTGGTGCTCCTCCTGGCTACGTAGGTTATGACCAAGGTGGTCTACTGACTGATGCAGTTATCAAACACCCACATTCCGTTGTGCTGTTGGATGAGATCGAGAAAGCGCACCCAGATATCTTTAACTTGCTACTGCAGGTGATGGATAATGGTACTTTGACTGATAATAACGGTCGTAAAGCTGATTTCCGTAACGTAATCTTAGTGATGACGACCAATGCTGGTGTACAGGAAACAGTGAAGAAGTCGATTGGCCTGATTCAACAAGATCACAGCCACGATGCAATGTCAGTTATCAAGAAGGTGTTCACGCCAGAATTTAGAAACCGTCTGGATAATATCATCTGGTTTAACAGTCTAGATGAAGATGTCATCCATCAAGTGGTTGATAAGTTCATTGTTGAGCTGCAAGTTCAGCTTGATGCGCGCGGAGTGTCGTTGGAAGTCTCTGAAGATGCAAGACACTGGCTTGCTAAGAAAGGTTACGATAAGGCGATGGGCGCTCGCCCAATGAGCCGAGTGATTCAAGAGCAGCTTAAGAAGCCTTTGGCTAACGAGTTACTGTTTGGTTCATTGGTTGACGGTGGTACTGTGAAAGTGTCACTTAAGAAAGATGAACTTAAGTTCAAATATCTTGGCGCAAAAGAAGAAGTTCTTCACTAGAATGCTAACTTAACTAATCAAAAGGCCAGAGTTTTACTCTGGCCTTTTTGTTTAGTTGATGATTTACGACTTAACAAACACTTCTCTCAGTTTTTCGTACGCATGCTGCGCTTCTGGTGAAGTGGGTTGTTCAATTTGAAATCCGAATGCAGGGTAATTGAGAATACGTTCGTAGTCTGATAGCAGAGCTTCCACGACAAGATCAAGTGTCATGTGTTCGTTCAAGTAATCAAAGAATGGCTGGTAAGGAGAGGTGACGTATACCGCTTGAACTTCATCTGGCCACTGCTTCATGAAGGTCGCATAGGTACGTCTTTCCATAAACGGCTTTTGCACCAAGATAATACGTTCCGGGCTGATCGCTTTTTCTTGCAATAGCTTATGAGTGAATAGAACGTTTTCTCCGGTATTGGTTGCAAGGTTCTCAATGATAATGTCTTCAGCAGGAACACCGCAGTCTCTAGCGATAGCAGCAAAGGTTTCAGCTTCACTTTTATCAAACAATCCATTGGTGAACCGGCCTTCACCACCAGAAAAGACGATTTTAGGCGCCAAACCTTTCAAATAAAGGCTGGCTGCATGCTCTGCAACCCTTATGTCGTTACTGCACAGTACGAAGATAATGTCTGACTGTTCTGGTGAATGCTCCATTAACATGTACTGCCAAAGTGATTCGATATGTTGATATAGATGTTTAGCCATTGATATCGTCCAGCGCTGAAGGAAGGTTGTCGAAAGTAAATTGGTAGCCTAGTGCGATGAGTTTATTACACAAAATACGTTTGTCAGGAATATCGACAATTGGTGGGAGCACGATGTCGTCGAGTTTTGCTTTTTCTATCGCAAGTGGGTAGAACTCTGCTTTGCTGAGACAATTTGGTGTAGTGGCGTTTAGTATCGTATTACTGGCGTTTTCAATTGCGAATGTTGAGATACCGACAGCATCTTGCAGGTGTAACATATTGGCCGGCGCAGAACGACTAATTTGCTTTAGCTTGCTAGCAAAGCGAGCAGGATTACGGTTTGGCCCAATGAGGCCTGAGCAGCGTAGAATGACATAGTCTAACCCTGAGTCGATGAGTAGTTGTTCGGCTTGTAGCATGGTACGAGCATTGTCACTGAAGTGGTCGTACTGTTCAGCTAAAGCTAAGGACGCAGCGTCTTCTGGCATATCCTCGGCTAGATTAGGGTATACCGTGGTTGAGCTAATCATAATGAGCTTTTTGGCGTTACTTTTGCGCACCTGGCCAATAAGGTTGCGCCATGAATCGATATAGCCTGTAGAGTTACCCTTGCGAAAACCGGGAGGAAAACTGCCCACTACAATCTCGCTTTGCTGAGAAAGCAGGATTGAGGACAGCCCATTGCTTGCCGGTTCATTTAAGTTGGACACAAATGCCTGTAAGCCTTTCGAACTCAATTCGTTCTTGCCTTCCTCAGTTGTTCGACTGGCATAAACATTATGGCCTTTAAGCGCTAGGTTTTGGCACAGCGGCAATCCCAGCCAGCCTGCGCCAACGACAGTAATCGTACTCATAGTCTAAATCTCATTTAATAAATTACGCAGCAGCTGACGTGCTTTCTTGTGCATGGGGTCGTGGCTCCATGTTTGATGCTGTATTACATCCACGTTGGCTACCCAACCAAGCTGCTCGAAGTCTACAGGGACACGTACTAACTCACCTGAATGTAACGCATTTTCCGCTAAGTGCGAAGGTAGAAGTGACCAACCAAAGCCACGAATCGTAAACTCGAGCAACATATAGTAGTTGTCGGCGTACCAGATATCAGGGCTAAATGCTTGATGGAAGAATGATGTGGTTTGGTTCTTTGAACGGATGATAAGTTGCCTGAACAAACGCAACTCATCAATATTGGCCTGAGTGCGCTTTGTACAAGGGTGATTAGGGCTTGCGTACACATCGAAGTGAACAGTTCCGATGCTTTCAAAGTCGAGTGATGAGGGGAGTGATAGCTCACTGAAAACAAGCCCAGTGGTCGCTCTTCCTGACTCAACCAGATCAATCACATCCGTACTTGAAGCGCTGAGGCACTCTAAGTCTATATTAGGGTAGTCTTGTTCCAACTGCTGTATGAGTAGCGAAATCTGTTTCAAAGGAATACCTTCGTCGATTCCTAGAACTAACCGGTTATCGGGCTCGTTAAACAGGTTTTTTGCTGTGTTCTTCAGCCTTTGATGTTGAAGTAACGTCGCACGTGCATAGGGGAGAAGTTTGTGTCCATCACCAGTCAGCTTAGGGTATCGACCTTCGCGGTCAAACAGGGCGACATTGGTATCGATTTCTAAGTTGATAATGTGCTGGCTTACGGCTGATTGAACTTTGCCAAGTTTACGTGCGGCACCAGAGAACGAGCCGCTTTCTACGGTCGCGATAAATGCTTCGAGCTGTTCGATGCTAAACATATCGTTTTTACTGATGGGATCTAATTATTAACTATCTCTACTATAGATGATAATCCCACCAACGCAAAAACAAGAGCGAGCAATTTGATGACAACGAATGAAAGAGTATTCCACGCGATTACGTTTGAAATGGTGGCTTTGGCGATAATTGTGCCGGTCACTTCTTTGCTTACGGGTAAAAGTGGTAATGAACTGTTGGTTGTTGGGGTTGGGCTCAGCATCTTCACGGTGGTATGGAACTATGTCTATAACATTGGCTTCGATAAGCTTTTTGGTGATAACCGAAATGACCGGTCGCTGAAGTTACGCTTAGCCCATACTGCTGGGTTTGAAGGAGGGCTGATATTTGTCACTGTGCCTGCGATTGCATGGTTTCTCAATATCAGTTGGTTGGGGGCTTTAGCGGTTGAAGCTGGGTTCTTGGTCTTCTTCTTTTTCTACGCAACGGGTTTCAACTGGGTCTACGACAAGTACCAGCCTTATAAGCGCCTATTTGGGCATAAGCGAAGTATCGCTGAATAAGACAAAGGGCTAGATTATTTCAATCTAGCCCTTTGTTGTGAGTAAGAATTAAGAACTCAAAACTCGTAGGATCTTGTCGGCATGTTCAGCAACTTCAATGCCTTCGTCGGTTAGGTAGCCTCCATCAGGCAAGGTACATAACCCTTTTTCATATAGTCGGCTCACGGCTGACTGCATTTCTTCTGAGGCGTCGTGATGAACTTTAATACCGGTAGCAGCACTACTTAAATCGAATTGCAGCAGAAGATTGAGTTCGGAGATATGCTCTGGAGAATATTTCATTCTATCGTCCTTATTTATAAGCGATTACAGACACATTAAGCCTGGTTACTGAGCTCTGCAAATACCTAAAGAAAGAAGTGTTACCTATACCCAAATTGGTGGAGAATTAATCGTTGTCCCCCATTAATTTAGCGTACCAGTCACTCTAATACCAAAATTATCTAATAGTTTGCGTAGTTATAATAGTTACTTCTATAGGAATTGGTGGGTGATGGTTTTTTAGTAAATGTCTTTTTAATACAAAGCTTTATGTGATAAATATTCACGTGCGATTAGGCCGTGAGGGTGTTGAATATAATGCAATTGATGTCATGATAAAAACAATTTAAGTGAACATGTAATTTCTCCCTTGAATTGTTAGGGAAATAAAGCGATTATCCGCGCACTTTTTCACTTGTTTCAAAATGTAACAGACCTATGGACCTCAATCACTTCGACTCTTTATTGCCTCCACAAATGGCGGAACGCGCTGCAGAAATTGGCGTGGGTAAGGCGACCAAAGATCCTGTTAAATCCTTTCTCCTTGCTATTTCGGCTGGCATTCATATTGGTATTGCATTCGTGTTCTACACCATAGTCACTACCGGTGCGGGGGATATGCCTTGGGGAATGACTCGGTTTGTTGGCGGTTTGGCATTTAGCCTTGGCCTGATTCTGGTTGTTGTTACTGGCGGTGAACTGTTTACAAGCTCGGTATTAACGCTGGTAGCACGTGCAAGTGGAAAAATTACATGGAAAATGTTGTTTAACAACTGGTTAGTGGTGTATGCAGGTAACCTGATAGGAGCATTGCTGCTGGTGGTATGTATGCTGCTTACCAAGCAATACATGTTCGATCATGGTCAAGTCGGCATCAATGCAATGGCCATATCTCAGCACAAGTTGCACCATACGTTTTTGTCTGCAGTGGCATTGGGCATTATGTGTAACGTGTTAGTATGTGTAGCTGTGTGGATGACATTCAGTGGCCGCACTTTAACAGACAAGATAATGGTGATGATCCTCCCTGTTGCCATGTTTGTTTCAGCGGGCTTTGAACACTGCATCGCCAACATGTTTCAAGTGCCAATGGCAATAGCAATCAAAAACTTTGCTCCAGCCGAGTTCTGGCAGATGACTGGCGCAAACATCGCAGATTACGCAGACTTAAATCTGATGGGCTTTTTCCTCAATAATCTGATTCCAGTGACATTGGGCAACATTATTGGCGGTGGAGTTTTTGTTGGCATGTGGTACTGGTTAATCTATCTAAGAGATTAAAAAGGCGGCATTAGCCGCCTTTTTACTGTTTAGCTTAAATGCTGCAGCTAAGCATTCACCGCTCTTTATTAAGGTTATCCACATTTTCTGTGGATAACGTGTTTCAAAGTCGGTGTGCAAGTCATAAGTGGTTGTAAAGTAATCAGTTGCTATCGGCTATGACTTATCAATGCGAGTGACCAGAATTCGCCCTTCTGGAGAGATAGCACGAGCTATTGTCAGCCTTAGTGATAACGTAATTGAGACGCTCATCATCACGAAGATCGCAATCATGATCAGTAGCTGGTATTTAATGGCGACCATTGGAGAAGCACCCCCCAAAATCTGGCCTGTCATCATTCCGGGCAGCGTCACCAACCCTGTAGTAATCATTGTCGCCAGAATCGGCGCAAAGGACTTCTGCATCGCAGCGCGCATAAATGGTATAGAGGCGTAAATTGGAGTTGCCCCTAACGAGATCGCTGCCTCGTATTCGTGCTTTCGTTCGTCATAGGCAGTGAATAAGTTCTGTAACGCAACGATGTTTCCGCTTAAGCAATTCCCCAATAGCATACCGGCAAGAGGGATGAGGTATTGCGCGTTATACAGTGGAGTCGGCTTCACAACGACGACGCAAATCAAAATCAATAAAGGAACTAAGCTAACCGTCAAGCCAAGGGAAACAGGCAGGAAGAGGTAAGGTTTGGTTAACTTCGCTTTGCTGATAATCGAACTGCTTCCAATGCCTATCATCAACACCAGCCAAAGCATATTCACCCACAAGCTATTGAGCTGGAACAAATATTCCAAATACACACCAACAGCAAGCAGCTGTATCGTCATGCGTAGCACTCCAATCACAATGTCTCTACCGAGTGATAACTGGTAATAGTGATTAATTGAAACTGGGATGAGAAGGGTGAGGCTAAATAGCGCTAATTGCCAGAAAGAAATGTCTACAACACTGTCCATGCGGGGTCCTCGAATAGCTTTGGCTATTGTACTGAATTTCCACCTAACTGTGTGAATTTCTTAGAAGTGAATCTCAGATAAGTTTTTAACACATTTACTAACAATTGATTTACACTTAATTACTAGGTAGCACGCAAAAAGTGTGCTTAAAGCCTTGATTTAAATTGATCTAAATCAATGTGCGTTAAATTCATGTGATGAATTTAACTAAGTGGTAACCTGCTTTTTTCTTCACATCTATTAATATTTTTATACATGATTTGTTAATCAAACACATCTCTGGATGAGCTCAAAAAAGTGTTTGATAACAAGGTTGGGAGGTGTGTATTTCATTGAACCTTACTCTTGGTATGGTCTAACATTTCCCATTAGAAAATGAAAAAACTTTTGCTCTGGTGCACAGGGCAGTTCCAATTACTAAATACAAAATAGGCAAATGTATGAGTGATGTTAACAAAATTGAGAGTGGTGAGAAGCGCTCATTGGAGTGGAAGTCTTTCCTCTTCATTACCGTAGTTCTTTTTCCCGTATTAAGTGTGGCTTTCGTAGGTGGTTACGGCTTCCTTGTTTGGGCCCTGCAAGTGTTTGTATTCGGACCTCCTGGTGCACATGGCGGCATGTAATGCCTTCTCGCATCCACATTTTATATAGAATCAATTTTTAAGAGAGCTAATCATGAAGTCATTATTAGTTAAACTGTGGCGTACAATGACTCGCCCAGCCGTACACATTAGTTTAGGTGTACTAACAATGGGCGGCTTTATTGCCGGCGTAATCTTCTGGGGTGGATTTAACACCGCACTAGAAGCGACCAACACAGAAGAATTCTGTATCAGCTGTCACACCATGCGTGACAACGTATATCAAGAACTGCAAGACACTGTGCACTGGAAAAACACATCTGGTGTTCGTGCAACGTGTCCAGACTGTCACGTTCCACACGAATGGACAGCTAAGATCGCGCGTAAGATGCAAGCTTCTAAGGAAGTGTTCGCACAAGTATTTGGCGACTTAGACACCCCAGAAAAATTCGAAGAGCGTCGTATCGACCTAGCAAAACACGAATGGGATCGTTTCTCTGCAAACAAATCTCTAGAGTGTAAGAACTGCCACAACTACGACTCTATGGATTTCGACAACATGCGTCCAACAGCTCGCATTCAAATGAAGAACGCTGCTGAGCGTGACCAAAGCTGTGTGGATTGTCACAAGGGTATTGCGCATAACCTTCCACTCGATATGGAATCAGCGAGCGGTATCGTAGGTGAGCTAGAGCAAGTAGCAAGCAGCACGTCTTACTCTTCAGGCAACGACGTTATTTCTATCCGTCACCTACCTATGTACACCGACGAGTCAGCAACAGTTGAGGCAGGCCTACTAAGCCCTGCGAGTAAAGTAGCGGTGATCGATGAGAAAGGCGACATGATCAAAATCCAAATCGATGGATGGCGTAAAGCGAAAGGCTTTGGCCGTGTAATCCAAGAAGAGTTTGGTATGAACATCTCAACAGCGATCCTAACGAAAGAAGTATCTCAAAGTGACGTGATCACAGTGGGCGAGAAGAAAGAAGATGAGCTAACGGGTCTTCCATGGGAAGAAGTAAACCTAGCGCTTTGGATGAAGAAAGAGTCTATGGTTGATAACTTCGATCCAATCTGGAACGCAGCGGGTCAAGCATACCAATCGAACTGTTCAACTTGTCACTCTCAGCCAGACGAAGCGCACTTCAGTGCTAACGGTTGGGTAGGCATGCTAGACGGTATGATTGCATTCGTTAACTTCGATACTGATACAGAAGCGCTTGTTCTTAAGTATCTACAGAAGCACTCATCAGATTTTTCTGACGGCCATCACTAATAAGACGTCAATTGGAGTAACACAATGGCAATTACAAGAAGAAGTTTTCTGAAAGGTGTCGCTACTACCAGCGCGGCATCGGTTATTGGCCCAAGCCTATTGGCGTCGGCATCTGCTTCTGCAGCAGAAACTGACGGTACTTGGAAAGTATCTGGTTCACACTGGGGCGCATTCCGCGCTCGAGTGTACGCAGGTAAAGTTCAAGAGATTAAGCCGTTAGAAATCGATAAGCATCCAACCGATATGCTGAATGGTATTAAAGGCATCATTTACAGCCCATCACGTGTCCGCTACCCAATGGTTCGCCTAGATTGGCTTAAGAAGCATAAATACAGCGCGGATACTCGTGGTAACAACCGCTTCATCCGTGTGACTTGGGACGAAGCTCTAGACTTATTCTACCGCGAGCTTGAGCGTGTCCAGAAAGACTACGGTCCATACGCGCTGCACACGGGTCAAACTGGTTGGAGACAAACAGGTCAGTTCCACAGCTGTACTAACCACATGCAACGTGCGATGGCACTACATGGCAACTCAGTGAAGAAGATTGGTGACTACTCGACTGGTGCGGGTCAAACCATCATGCCTTACGTTCTGGGTTCAACAGAAGTCTATGCACAAGGTACATCTTGGGAGCTGATTCTAGAAAACAGTGACAACATTATTTTGTGGGGTAACGATCCTGTTAAGAACCTACAGGTGGGCTGGACATGTGAAACTCACGAGTCGTTCGCATACCTTGAGCAACTAAAAGAAAAAGTTGCGAAGAAAGAAGTGAATGTTGTGTCTGTTGACCCTGTTAAGAATAAAACAGGTCGCTTCCTAGACAACGAGCAAATGTACATCAACCCACAAACGGACGTACCGTTCATGCTGGGTGTTGCGCACGTGCTATACAACGAAGGCCTATACGACAAGAAGTTCATCGAAACTTACTGTCTAGGTTTCGATGATTTCATCAAGTACGTTCAAGGTGAAACGAAAGATAAAGTCGAGAAGACACCAGAATGGGCTGCAGAGATCTGTGGCACAAGCGCAGAGTCTATTCGTAAGTTTGCTAAGATGTTGGTAAGCGGTCGTACACAAATCTTGGTAGGTTGGAGTATTCAGCGTCAAGAACACGGTGAGCAACCTTACTGGATGTGTGCTGTCATTGCTGCAATGGTTGGCCAAATTGGTCTTCCTGGCGGTGGTATTTCTTACGGTCACCACTACTCAGGTATCGGTGTATCATCAACTGGTTTCGCTGCTCCGGGTTCGTTCCCGCTTAATATCGACCAAGGTCAAGAGCCTAAGTACACTAACTCTGACTACAAAGGTTATAGCCGTGTAATCCCAGTAGCACGTTGGGTAGACAGCTTGCTAGAGCCTGGTAAGAAGATCAAAGCGAACGGTGCGACGGTAACCTTGCCAGATCTTAAGATGATGGTATTCAGTGGTAACAACCCATGGCACCATCACCAAGATCGCAACAAGATGCGTAAAGCGTTCAAAACTCTGCAAACTGTCGTAGCGATCGACTTTGCTTGGACAGCGACGTGTCGCCATTCTGATATTGTACTTCCAGCTTGTACGCAGTGGGAACGTAACGATATTGATGGCTACGGTGCATACTCAGGTCGTGGCTTGATTGCAATGCACAAGCTAGTTGACCCGCTATTCCAATCTAAGACTGACTTTGAAATCATGTCGAACCTAACCAAGCGCTGGGGTCGTTTCGATGATTACACGCGTGGTATGGATGAAATGGAGTGGGTGAAATCGCTTTACAACGAGTGTCGTGCTGCGAACGAAGGCAGTTTTGAAATGCCAGAATTTGCAGAATTCTGGGAAAAAGGTTTCCTAGACTTTGGTAAAGGTAAGCCTTGGACACGTCACGCTTCTTTCCGTGAAGATCCAGAGATCAACGCGCTGGGTACACCATCAGGCTTTATCGAAATTACCAGCCGTACAATCGGCAACATGGGTTACGAGCACTGTCAGGAGCACCCTATGTGGTTCGAGAAGTCTGAGCGCTCACATGGTGGCCCTGGTTCTAACAAGCACCCATACTGGCTGCAATCTTGTCACCCAGACAAACGTCTTCACTCGCAAATGTGTGAGTCTGAAGAGTTCCGTGCGACATATGCAGTACAAGGTCGTGAGCCTATTTACATCAACCCACAAGATGCTAAGAAGAAAGGCATTAAAGATGGCGATGTAGTACGTGTGTTTAACGACCGTGGTCAACTGCTTGCTGGTGCTGTCCTAATGGATAGCTATGCGCCTGGTGTTGTGCGTATTGAAGAAGGTGCTTGGTATGGCCCAATCAATGAAAAAGTTGGCGCTCTAGATACATACGGCGATCCAAACACATTGACTCAAGACATCCCAACGTCTGAACTAGCGCAAGCAACCTCTGCAAATACTTGTTTGGTGGACTTTGAGAAGTTTACAGGCAAGCTTCCACCAGTGACTTCGTTCGGTGGTCCGATTGAAGTAGCATAATTGCTAGAACCTTAAATCAAAATGCCGGCTATAAGCCGGCATTTTTTATGTCCGTAATCTAGGTTGGGCGATACACAGTTGGGTTGATCCTATGCTGTTCTATTTTGCACGCATCGCTTCGCTGCGCCATTCATCCCAGTATTGTTGGTCGAAATCAAACTGGTAGCGTTTGTAGATTGCTTTCATCTCTCCTGATTCCACTAGAAACTGTAAACCTTGGTTGAATGCTTCGATTATTTGATTTGCCTTAGGGTGTGACTTGCTAATAGCAATGTATAGTGGCTGGGAAGCGATCTCATTATGAATAAAAGCAAAGTCACTAACGTTATAGGCTAGGGAATTGATCGTCCAACGTGCAACCAACTCATCTGAAACAAACATATCGATTCGACCTGATTTGAGCAGTTTAATACTGGCGATAAGGTCGACGGCTATTACCTTAGTGTAAGCCTCGGAAGCTAAGAAGTTTTCGTCATAAGAATAATTGTCGAGTATGCCGACCTTTTTATTGCGGATATCGTTAGGCGTCCGATAGGAAAATTTGTCAGCGTTTAGTGTCACTAAACGTACGGTGTTAATCATAAATGGCTGACTATAAAGAAAGGTTTTTGCCCTTTCTTCGTTGTACCAAACCGAGATCAATAGGTCGGTTTTTTGATTGGACACTTCTTTGAATGCTCGGCTCCAAGGCTTGAGCCTAAAACGTAATTTAAACCCCTCCACTCGTAGTGCTCTTCGCACGACTTCGTATGCGAGGCCGGGCATTTCACCTGAGTCGTTGATGTAAGGCGGCCATTCATTTTGTGCCGCCGTCACAACATTGGCATTTACTTGAGGAAAGTAAATGAAGACAGAAGTGATGAGCAGGAGTCGTAGCGTGTTCAACATGTCACTCTAATTTATGTTAATCCTAGAAGCGGCAGATTAGTTTAAGTGTAGGTCACTTGAGCAATGCATGAATGTACCTTCGGTGGAGCTATCCATGAACTGCTGGCTCTGATCTCCGATTCGGCAGGTTTTTTGTTGTAATATTCGCTGAATTCGTGATTGGAGTAACGCTATGGGGAATGAATCACATAGATAATAGAGTCAATAATTTAGTGTGGTTTTTCGCGGGTCAAACTTTATAGGTGCTTATGTCTCATACCATTCATCTTCCTTGTCATCGAGATATTGTTGTTGTGAATCCTGATTTGCTGGATGAAGTCCAAGGCAACGAAGTGACCTTCCGCTATATTGGTTTACACAATCATCCCATTCCAAGTGACTACCAACTATTTACCTGTGAGTTCGATTTCGAGCACAGTGCGACGCTCCTTGGCGATGGGTTCCAAATGTTGGCGCAAACGACGGGGACATTTGAGCAGCCAGTCGATATTGGCCGGTGCCCAGATAACAGCCCTTCATACCGGATTTATGGCCAACAACAAAATAAGCGCTATTACAACTATTTGGTGGTTGAGGACTCAGTGGGTTATACCCTGTTTGGTTTTACTAGTTGCTCACGTTTTGCGGGCTACTTTGAAGTAAGCCAAGAGGAACATTCCGTTCAGATTTCAGCGAATATTGATGGTGAAGATACCTATCCACTAGATTGGGATAGTACCGAGCTAGAGTCTGTAGTTGTGCTGAATGGAGAGTCGTTATCAGGGCTGTACCAACGATACTCTGATTTGATCTCACTGCGCCACCCACCAAGAGCAGGTGTGGAATCCAAAGCGCCGATTGGCTGGTGTTCTTGGTACGCCTATTACGCTGATGTAAATGAAGACAATATTCGACAAAACTTGGAAGTGATGTCAGGTGATTTAAGTAATCTCGAATGGGTGTTACTGGATGATGGCTACCAAGCGTTTATGGGGGATTGGCTGACACCTTCAGATAAGTTTTCTGGCGGTGTGAAAGAGCTTATATCTGACATTAAACGTAAGGGTAAGAAACCTGCAATTTGGCTCGCCCCGTTTATTGCTCAGCCAGAGTCTAAGGTGTTTAAACGGCATCCGAATTGGTTTGTTCGACATCCGAATGGTGAGCTGCTGAAAGCTGAAGATGTCACTTATGGTGGATGGCGTTGCACTCCATGGTATGTGTTAGATGCGTCTCACCCTGAAGTGCAAGAACACCTAACCCATGTTGTACGTGTAATGCGTGAAGAGTGGGGAGTTGAACTGTTTAAACTTGATGCCAATTACTGGGGAACACTCAAGGGTAAGCGACACGTGAGTGGGGTGACAGGTGTACAGGCTTATCGATTAGGAATGGAAGCGATAGCGGAAGGTGCGAAAGATGCATGGTTACTAGGATGTAATGCACCGATGTGGCCCTCACTAGGGCTAGTAGACGCTATGCGTGTATCCGACGATGTGGAACGTGACCCAAAACGTTTTGAGCAGATCGCCAAAGAAACCTTTTATCGAAGTTGGCAACATCGCAAGCTATGGCAGATCGACCCAGATTGTGCGACTTTCGTGTCATTGGCCAACCAAGCGACAGACAGAAGTAACTACGAATTTCACCGCAATACCCTCCTAACATGTGGTGGGCTATTGTTGTCTGGAGATCCACTGCCAGAATTGACTCCTTTCGCTAAGACAGCATTAAGTAAATTAATGCTACGTCAGCGCCACAACCAAAATGCGGCGCGTTTTACATCGCTCTCATTGCATCACGCATTTCTGGAGTTAACCGATCGTAATCAACTTCACTGTTTGTTTAACTATCATGAGGATGCTAAAGAGGTGACGTTAACCTCTGATCATCCAGTGTATTGGTATGACTATTGGACGGGCGAGAAGCTGACCGAGGAGCCGGTTCAAGTAGTAGAAGTTCCGTTAGAGGCGGGGTTAACCAGCCGAGCAATTATTACTTCACCTTAGCTTAAAAGTTGAGAGTAAAGACTGAAAAAGAGAGGCTCGTCTCTCTTTTTCTCTATCTGACTAAGTCTAAATTTCGAATAAGTAGTAATAACCATAGCCAACCAGAAGTGCAGGAAGCGCGGTGTATATCGTGGCCACTAGGGCAGCCTTCGGCGCGAGAGCAATAGCTGGGAATAGCGCATCACCGTCGTTAGCGATGGCATTCGAGAGCTGAGCAGATAGCGGTACTGCGCCACTAATATAGAGACTAGTCACCAATATCTGTGGCCCACAGCCAGGAAGCATTCCAACCGCTAAGCCCATCAATGGCATCCATATTCCCCAACCGTTGAACAAATTAGCAAGGTCTAATTGACCAAAAAAGGTCGTTAGCTCAAAAGCCAAGAAAGCGACGATTACCCAAGCAGAAACAAAGTTGGTGTCTTGCGCTGCTTTTTGGATAGGGTGTGAAGATACGCACTTTGCGTCTTCGGATACGGTCGATTCGTAATCTTTGATCTCTTGAGTCAATGCCCAAAGTAGCATACAGGTGACTGAGAGCAGTGCTCCTGTCCACTCGATACTGGTGGCGGGCAATTGCAGTAATTCGTTCACGTCGACTTGGAAAGAGCCGAGCACTGCAACGATGGTGGCTGGAAGCAGCAACCATTTCCAAAACGCACCTTGTAAATTAATGGCGTTAGTTTCGAGGCTGCTTTTCGCCCCTTCTTTGCGTTGGCATACCTGAGGAGCGACTTTTTTTATTTCCGGGCGAAGGAAATCATCTTTGTGGACTAGATTGACTACCCAACCAGACAGGCACCCGACAACAACACCGAGCGCGATAACAACAAAGCCAGTTTCAGGTTGGCTAGCCAACAACAAGAATGCCGCATCCCCCATGGTTGAAGTTAGCACTGCGACTAAAGCACCAAAACCAGCACGTCCACTCACATACTGGGTTGTGACTATGATTGCGCCACCACAGCCTGGAAGCGCACCGAGAATAGAGGCGAACATGACTTGGTAGCCACGAGAATTTTGATATAAATCGACGACTCGGCTCTGCTTATTCATAAAGACAGAGAGGTAGTGGTATATAGCTAACGTAAAAGCTACGTAGCTAGACACGGCCCAAAACGCGTCAGAAAGGGTGGAGACGGTCACCTCACGAGTGATTGGCGCCACCAATAGGGCTATCAGGATTACAGGCAGTAATAAGCGTTTGTAGGCTAATCTAAACTGGGAAAGCGATAACCAACTTGGTAATGAAACAGCAGTTCGAGCGAAATCCATAATTGCCTCATGAGAATGCGAATAATTCTCATTATATGTAAGTGGGAATTATTCGCAACTCTATTTATCGAGGCACTAACGATATTTTTCTAACAGCTGATCGTAACGGCCGCTTTGTTTGAGTTGGTGCAAGCCAATCATAAACTTCACCATGAGCTTTTGTTTATCAGGATGATCTTTTGCAATGGCCAAGTGTACAGGTTTGATCATTAAGCTCTTATGGACGAAGTAAAAGTCGTCTTGGTTTAACTCTAGTTGACGGATGGTGTGGATGGCCGCCCGCTCGTCGGCAATGATGGCATGGACTCGTTTGGCTTTAAGCTTCTTTATGTTAGTGCTGAGGTCTTCGGCGACGACTCGAGTAAAGTTGCTGGATGCATTAAACTCTTCACCATAGCCATAATCTTGGATGATGCCGACTTTCATTCCAGACAATGAGCTAAAGTCCTCATACTCGAAAGCGTTCTCTTTCAGCACAATAAACTTAAGCTGAACCATAAGGTAGGGGACACTGTAGTCAAGTAGTTCCGTCCTATCGTCAGACCACCAGATAGACACCAGAATATCTTGTTGCTTGTTGCGAACTTCCTTCAGTGAGCGAAGCCAAGGCTTAACTTCGAGCTTTAAGTGGTAGTTTTGAGATAGATATGCTTCGGTAACGATCTCGACTGCGAGCCCTGAGTTTTGTTGTTCAAATATGTACGGTGGCCATACCGCTTGAGTCGCTTTGATAAGTTTTGAATGAACGTAGGGAGCATGCAACAACAGAACAAGAACGAATATTTTTTTCAGCATCGTCGACTCCTTTCAGCATTCTCCTAAGTTTAGTCGTAATTTCTAATTTCACTTCGAGATGGTTTGGAGTGGGGAGATTGTCTTGGGTGCGATGAATTGTTACGTCTAATCCATCAACAACCGATGACAAATTTTCAAAATCAGGTAAAGTAACGGCCTTTGTGAGCAATTTGCCTAGAAATAGGCCTTTAACAGACTTGAATAGGAAGAAAGATGATTCTAGTTGTCGGTCATAAGAACCCAGATAGCGATAGTATTTGTAGTGCACTAGTAGCAACTGAGCTACTTAAATCGCGTGGTCTTGATGCAATGCCAATTCGCCAAGGCGAAATTAACCGTGAAACTCAGCACATTTTGGAAGTTGCTGGTGCACCAACTCCAGAGCTACGTACATCTGTAGCTGGTGAGAAAATTTGGCTAGTAGACTACTCTGATCTAGCACAAGCTCCTGACGACGTTGCTGACGCTGAAATCCTAGGTATCGTAGACCACCACCGTCTAGGTGACGTGATGACTGTGAACCCAATGGAAGCATGGATCTGGCCTGTTGGTTGTACCAACACAGTACTGTTCAACATGTTCAAGATTGAAGGTCACTCAATCTCACAACAAATCGCTAAGCTAATGATGTCTGCAATTCTTTCTGACACCGTTGGTTTTGCTTCTCCAACTTGTACTCAAAAAGACAAAGACGCAGTGGCTGAATTGGCTGAAATTGCAGATGTACAAGACGTTAATGCATTCATCAAAGATCTATTGATCGCTAAGACAAACATCGAAGGCCTATCTGCGGCTGAACTTGTAGAAAAAGACCTGAAAGGTTACCCATTCAACGGTCGTGATGTAGTTGTTGGCCAAGTTGAACTTGCAACGTTAGAGCAAGTAGATGGTATGATCGAAGCACTAGAAGCGGATCTGGAAGCTCGCTGTGAGAAAGACGGTCTAGCATTTGCTGCAGTTATGCTGACTGACATTACAACAGCTCAAACTCGTCTACTTTACAAAGGTGAGTGGGCCGAGAAACTCGTTAAGCACGAAAAAGATGGCGTGCTTATGATGGAAAATACGCTAAGCCGTAAGAAGCAAGGCTGGCCTTGGCTACAAACTGAGCTAGCATAAGGCATCGACTAGTAAAGTTGATATTTATCGCCCATAGTGACAACACTATGGGCGTTTTTAATTGGAGTAGAAGCATGTCTAAGTCTTTGACTACAGAACAAATCGATACCATTAATCGCTACAATGAAGAGCAGCGATTTAAGTACTGTATTAAAGAAATCGTCGCGAATCGTACCGTGTGGATTCTTAAAGATGAGCATGGTTGTGTCATGCTGAATACAGAAGACGATGATTGTGTGCCAGTATGGCCGAATCAAGAGTTCGCTCAAGCATGGGCGACAGGCGAATGGGAAGAGTGTGTACCAGAACCGATTTCTCTCAACAAATGGCACAGTCGTTGGACATACGGCCTCGAAGATGATGAGTTGTCTGTAGTGGTATTTCCTAATGAGCGAGAAGAAGGTGTGGTGTTATTTCCTGACGAGTTTGACTTTGAACTAAAGAAAGCCTCTCGTTAGTAAGCCTCGAACCACTAGGTAGTTTCTTATTACCTGAGTAATTGATAGAGCGGTGCGCCTTTCGCTTCCTGCACAGCACCGCTTAATACCCCTTGACTCTGATAGCGATTGAGTATTTTGCTAACGACTGGCTCTAGCTGCGACTTAGTCATCCCACTTTTGAGTTCTGGCTCATACAGAAGCTGCAGTAACACGATATCAAGCGGTGAAAGCAAATCATCCGGTGTTTCGTCATTAAAGATAGACGGGTAGGCATGAGGACTATCATTGGGCAGTCCTAGAACTTGAGTTATTTCCTCAACGATACAAGCTAATAACTTGCCACGCTCTCTGGCTTGGTCGACCGGAATAATAATAGATGCTTGCACTATGTTTTTGGTACTTGAGTTGACTCGGTAGCCTGCTTTGCAAACCACGCCACGCAAATTTTTGGTTGAAGGCTTTCCAAGTTCTTTTTCTATGTCACCGACCCATTGTTTTTCATTGGTGTATATCCAGCGGATATTGGCTTCTTGTTCTGATTTTGCACGTTCAATCGGAAATGAAGTGATGTCGGTAAGGTGTTGGATATGAAGGTCGGTAAGTTCATCGTGCAGAGCAACGTCTGGAACTTGATGAATCACCCAGATTTTTACTGGTGTATCCCACTTATTTAATGGCTTATAACCGGTTCGGTATTCGTTCTTTAACGCGACTTCAAAGAATGCACGCTTAACGAAAGAAGAGTCATACCAAGTCTCACCCGCGGCAAGTACGGAGCTCGTCGCACTAAATATAGTAAAAAGTAATACTGCTATCCTTAGCAAAATTAACTCCCTGTGCGCATGTTACTTAAAACACTAACGCTACTTAAAACATGGCGCTTTGTTGAAGTGGCTTTCGACCATTCTTTGCGTAATTTGATGCTCTGGGTGGCTGAGTACAGTTTGAGTATCGCCAGCTTCTACAACGTTACCTTCATGCATCACCATGACTTTATCCGTGATGTGTTTGACGATACCGATATGCTGAGACACATAGACAAAGGAAACGCCCATCTCTTCTTGTAACTCTAGGAACAAATTGATGATCTGAGAACGCATTGCCATGTCTAAGCCGTTGAGCGCTTCATCTGCGACGATAATCGAAGGCTGGAGAATAAGCGCCCTTGCTAAGCAGACACGCTGCTTTTGCCCTGTCGCGAGCATTTGAGGGTAGAAGTAAGCGTGCTCAGGGAGCAAACCAACCCGAAGCAAAGTTTCTTTCACTCGCTTCATACGGGCCTCGGGTGGCATATTAGTATTTCTTTTAAGAGGCCCCTCTAGAATACGACCAATTTGAATACGTGGATTGAGGGACGTGTTCGGATCTTGGAATATCATCCGAATCAATTTACATCGTGTTGAGTAGTCCTTGTGCTCGAGTAGTTCGCCGTTAACTCGGATTTCACCGGTTGTCGGCTCTACCATGCCCGCCAGCATTCGGGCTAAGGTTGATTTGCCAGAACCATTTTTGCCAATGAAACCGATGGTTTGTCCTGCTTCTAGAGAGAAGCTAACGGGTTTTACTGCGTGTTGTACCTTCTTACGGAACAAGCCAGAGCGAGTCACGAAATCTTTGGCTAAGCCATTTACTTCAAGCAAAGCACTCATGATTTTTTCTCCATATTGAGCGGAAAGTGACACGCAAATTTGTGGTGCTTAACGCGACGTGTTGGTGGGATCTCCACACATTGGCGCTGAGCATATGGACAACGAGGACCTAGGCGGCACCCAATCGGCAAATGCTGAAGCGGAGGGATTGAGCCTGGTAGAGACTGCAGCTTCTCTTTATGCGGAATCCAATCACTGAAATCGGGCATAGCTTTGAGCAATGCAACGGTATATGGGTGTTTTGGCGCCTTAAGGATTTTCTTCGTATCAGCCGATTCAACAGATTGACCGCAGTACATCACAGTGATTCGAGTGGCCCACTGGGTAATGGTCGTCAAGTCGTGACCAATCAGCATTATAGTGGTGTTGTTCACCTGATTCATGCGACTCAACAGACGCAGAATCTGCGATTGAGTAATTGGGTCCAAGTCGTTGGTTGGCTCGTCGGCAATAAGCAGTTTTGGTTTGGCCGCAATCGCCATTGCGATCATGACCTTCTGACACTCACCATCGGTTAGCTCATACGGGTAGCTTTCCATCAAGGTTTTATGATCTTTGATGCCCACTTTATGCAGTAGGGCAATGGCCTGCTTTTTGCGCCACTTAAATCGCTCCCACCACTTACCATCAAAAGAATGAGAAGGTATGGACTCAATCAACTGCCTGCCAACCTCTTCAGATGGGTCTAAGCATGTGGATGGTTCTTGGAAAATCATCGCGATATCACGTGCGATCACGCGACGCCTTTCTTTCGGTGTGAGTTGCAGTAAGTCTATGTTACCCAAGCGCATTCGGTCAGCAGTGACGCGCCAGTTGTCTTTACAGACGCCTACAATCGCCTTAGCTACCAAGCTCTTACCTGAACCTGATTCACCTACCAAACCGCGGATTTCACCTTCGTTCAGTGTGATACTCATCCGGTCGACGGCCTTAACGAGCCCTTGCGGCGTATCTATCTCAATGGTGAGGTGACGAATATCGAGTAAAGGCATTATTCCGTCCCCGCATTGAGTGCTTGGCGAACACCTTCGCCAACTAAGTTGACCACAATGACTGCAAACATAATCGCTAAGCCCGGTAAGGTTACTGTCCAAGGGGCAAGGTAAATAAGCTCCACTGAGTCGCCCAGAATCGCTCCCCATTCAGAGCTTGGTGCTTGGGCACCTAAGCCAAGAAAACCCAGAGCAGTGATATCTAAAATAGCGATCGACAAGGCGAAAGTTACTTCAGTGGCGATGACCACCAAGATGTTGGGCAGAATAGAGTTCCACAATAAGTAAAAGTTGTTCGCACCATCAAGCCGAGCGGCCATCACATAGTCTTTTTCTATTTCAGTGTGAACCGCGATATAAACAGAGCGGACGAAGCGAGGGATCAAAGCCAAACAGATCGCGAGCAATATATTGAATTCACCAAAGCCCAAGAAAGCGACGAAAATAATCGCCAGCAGCAGAGATGGGATAGACATCACCGTATCAAGTAAGTGGTTTAGGGTGCTCGACAACAGGCCTTTCGTCATACCCGCTAAAATACCAATCGCGCAACCTATCAAGGCAGCGATAACGGTAATGATAATAGCAGCGCCAAACGTCAGCTGTGAGCCTACGATGAGGCGTGAAAGAATATCGCGGCCAAGGTCATCGGTGCCAAGGAAGTATTCGACTGTACCAACTGTGTTCCAAGACGGCGGCACAAGCAGTTGTCCGGTTTGCGCCTGAGGGTCATGAGGCGCTAACCAAGGTGAAGCGAGTGTAATGATCACTAAAAGCAGCAAACACCATAAGCCAAACATGGCTAAACTGTTGGCTTTATAACTGCGCCAAAAACGCTCGAACTGTGTCGGTATGCGCTCTTCTTGATAAACGTTATCGGTTAGCATACCACTCTTTCCTTACTAGCGGGTTGACCATGGCACCCAATAAATCAGACACAATATTGGCGGTGAGTACCAGTGTAGCCACAACAATAACGCCGGCTTGAATCGCGACATAGTCCTGGTTTGCTAATGCATCGAGCAGCCAGCGACCAATACCTGGCCAGTTGAAAATAGATTCAGTCACTATGGCAAGCGTTAGCATACTTGAAAGCTGAACACCAATCTTAGGAATAATAGGCGGGATAGCATTACGCAGCACGTGCTGCGTTACGATTTCATGCGTAGTTAAACCTTTGATACGTGCGGCGCGAATGAAGTTTTGCCCCATGACTTCCGTAACAGACGTTCTCATCAAGCGTATAACCTGAGTAGTTGGAGCTAGCGCCAATACTAAGCTTGGCAGAATCATATGTTCAATAACGCTCTGCAACGTGTGGGCACGATACTTACCCTCGACAAAAAACGCGTCAATTAAGGCGAATCCAGTAACATGTTCGACTTGGTAGAGTAGGTCATAGCGACCGGACACAGGCAGCATTTGGAAGTGCAGCGAGAACACCATGATGAGAAGCAGAGCTACCCAGAAAAGTGGTGCAGAATAGCCAGTCATCGAGGTGAAAGAGATAATGGTATCTACCCATTTCCCCTGACGCATGCCTGCGAGCGTGCCCAATGGGATGCCGATCAGCATCGAAATCACAAATGCGGCAAAGCAGAGCTCAAGTGTGGCCGGGAAAACAATCGCAAGCTCTTCAATGATAGGGACTCCGTTGCGATTTACCCCTAGGTTAAAGTGAGTCAGCTCACCTACGTAGGCCATCCAACCGGTCCAAAAATCGTATTGAGCCCAAGGAGATGTGGTGTTCAAGCGCAAGATGCTGAACCCGACCATAGTTAGAATCAACAGCGTGATGATGAAAAGGTTTAATCGACGAACTGTATAAAGCAGCATTAGTTCACCCTTTCGACTAGGTTAAATGGCTGAACATTAAATGGGCTGAATTTAAAGCCAGTCAGAGTCTTATCGTAGGCTTTAAATTGCATCCCATGTGCCAAAGGAATAACAGGAAACTCTTCGTTCAAGATGTTTTGCGCCTGCTTGTATAGATTAGTTCGGTACCGTGGTTTATCGACTTCGAGAGCAAGGTCGAGCAAGAAATCGAAATCGGCGTCACACCACATCGACATATTCAGCCCTGCACGTTCAGAGTCACAGGAAAGCAGTGGTCTAAAGAAGTTGTCAGGGTCTCCCGTCACGCCGAACCAACCTGTGAGGAATAGGTCTATATTCGCTTTAGAGGTGGCATCACTACGCTTAGCACGCTCTTCTGTGACTAAGTGGAGGGTAATCCCTATATCAGCGAAGTTTGCTTGGATAAGCTCAGCAGTCTTTCGAGGGCTAGGGTTATAGGCCTTAGGCTCGAGAGGAACCGACATGGTAAGCTCAAGCCCTTTGCTGTATCCCGCTTCTCTTAGCAGTGCAATTGCGTAGTTTCTGTCAAAACGAATGTGCGTCTCGTCTTTTTGGTATGCCCAAGAAGAAGGTGGAAGAATAGTATGGGCAAGACTGCCAGTACCGTAATACACAGAATCTAAAATGTTTTGGCGATTAATTGCGAAGTTTAGTGCTTTGCGAACGCGAGAGTCATTCAGCGCTGGGTGCAAGGTGTTGACCGCAATATAAGCCACGTTCATCGCAGGTTTTGCAGTAAGCTCCAGTGAATCTTGCTGTTCGATAATAGGAATTTGGCTAGAAATTGGAGAACTGAGCACATCACACTCGTTTCGCAGCAGTTTTGCCAAGGTACCAGTCCCGCGGTGTGAAATATCAAATACCACTTGTTCGACTTTAGCGACTTGATTCCAGTATGCGTTGTTGCGGCGTAGACGAATCAGATCGTTAACTTGATATTCATCGAGGTAGAATGGCCCCGTGCCAACAGGGTGACTATCCAAACGTTCTTTTTGACCTGACAGCTCCAATTGATGTGCATATTCTTGTGAATGTACCACCGCGTGGCTAGTCGCTATGTTAGATAGAAAGGTGTTATCTGGGCGACTCAAACTAAATTTCACAGTGTGTTTGTCGATAGCTTGGACATCAATCAACAAGTTCTTAAAATCGATCCCGTTGAACCAAGGATACTGAGCATTACTGACATAGTGGAACGAGTGGGTTGAATCTATGATTCTGCGAAAGCTGAATACGACATCATCAGCATTGAGTTTGCGCGAGGGCGTAAACCAATCTGTGGTCTGGAAATTTACGTCGTTACGTAATTGGAAGATGTATTCAGTCCGACTCTTATTGACCTTCCAGCTGCTTGCTAAGCTTGCTACTGGCAAATGCGAGGTCGGGTCGAGAGTCACTAAGGTATCGAAAATCTGAGGGCTTAGTGCTTCAGATGTAATTCCGCTATCGACGAGTTGAGGGTTGAAGGTCTGTGGACTGCCTTGACCGCAATAAACAAAACCACTTTGTCGAATTTTGTTATGGTCGATTTCATCGCTACAGCCTACCAGTAGGCTAAAGCCACAAATTCCAAGTGTGAGTCGTAAAAAAGCTTTCATAGAAAGAACTGTTTTGAGAAACAAGGCAAAAATAAAGCCTGTTATTATGCCTTAAGATCTCAGTAATTTACCATTGTTTATTAGCTGTCACCATATCAAAACGGTAGCCGAAATAAGGTTATTCGTTATTTTGTCCAGCCAAGTCATATTTTCGTACCATTCCTCTAAGCTGGTGGTAACTCAAACCAAGCATCTCGGCTGCTTTTCGTTGGTTGAATTTACTCTCTTCCAAAACTTGAGCAAGCAACGATCGATCTTGCTGCTCTTGCCAAAGTTTGTAATCCATAGGGAAAGTAAAAGTAGTAGTTTCAGTATGGTCGCTGTTTTCGCTGTTGTCATTCTGCGTGGACTTTTCCCAATCACTGGCAAATGGATTGAAGACCAGTTGGTCAATCGGTGTATCAGCAGTACCATTTTGATACACCGCTCGCTCAATCACATTTTTAAGTTCCCGCACATTACCCGGCCATTGGTAATCTAAAAGTGATTGTTCTGCATTAGGTGTAAAACCAGTGAACAGATCGAGCTGAAGCTCTCGACACATCTTGATTGCGTAATATTCGGCGAGTAGCAAAATGTCTTCCTTACGCTCGCGCAGCGGCGGTATCTGTATAACATCGAAAGCTAAACGGTCGAGTAAATCTGGGCGAAACAAACCTTGCTCGGCCATTTCTGGCAGGTTAGCGTTGGTCGCACAGACTAGGCGAACATTGGCATTTAGTGCCTTGTGTCCACCCACGCGTTCATACTGGCCGTATTCAATGACTCTTAGCAACTTTTCTTGGACGGAAAGTGGGGTTGTGGCTAATTCATCGAGAAATAAGGTGCCATTTTCTGCTCGTTCAAACCGACCTTGATGACGCCCTTTAGAACCGGTAAATGAGCCTGATTCATGGCCAAACAGTTCAGAATCGATCAATCCTTCACTTAACGTAGAGCAATTCAAGGAGATAAGTGGTTGGTCCCAACGTTTAGAAAGATAGTGCAAGCGTTGGGCGATTAACTCTTTACCTGTTCCTCGTTCACCAATCACTAGCACAGGACGCTCAATTGGCGCTAGCTTGGATACTTTGTCCAATACCGATAAAAACGCGGGAGATTCGCCGATAAGGTTTTGCTGCATAAGTGACTACCCTAAAGTTGGTTAAATTTACCAATGGTTGGTTAAATTCATCATAGCATACTTATTCTAATTACCCAGCAATGCTTAAGTCGTTGAAAAATAGTAACTAAAAAGTTGGCACGTAACTTGGTTATAGGTAAAGCAGTAGATAAAACTATTGAGACAATTTTTCACTCACGCTAACAGGAGAACCATCATGGGTATTTTTTCTCGATTTGCAGACATCGTAAATTCAAACATCAGCGCTCTCTTGGACAAAGCGGAAGATCCAGAGAAAATGATTCGCCTCATCATTCAAGAAATGGAAGACACATTGGTAGAAGTTCGCACTAACTCTGCGAAGGCTATTGCTGATAAAAAAGAGCTTGCTCGTAAAGTAGAGTCGATTGAAGAACAGATCAACGATTGGCAGCAAAAAGCTACTTTGGCTTTAACTAAGCAGCGCGATGATCTCGCTCGAGCTGCTCTCATAGAAAAACAGAAGCTGCAAGACATGATCAAAGGGCTTCATACTGAACAAACGTTGGTTGAAGAAACCATTGAAAAACTGACTGGTGAAATCAGTAAGCTTGAAACCAAAATCACTGAGACCAGAGCTAAGCAGCAAGCGTTAGCGATTCGTAGCCAAACTGCTTCTAACAGACGTGATGTTCAAAAGCACTTACACACAGCTCGAACTAATGAAGCGATGGCGAAATTCGAGCAATATTCTCGTAAGATTGACGAGTTAGAAGCCGAAGCAGATGTATTTGCTAAAAGCGGGCAAGCAAAGTCGCTGGATCAAGAATTTGCTGAACTTCAGGCGCAAGACGAAATCGAAAAAGAACTTGAGAAGCTGAAGAAGCAAGTAGAAGAGAAAAAATAGGAGACACGTATGTCATCATTTCTGATTGCAGGTCCGTTAATTGTTTTTCTGATTTTCGTTGCTCCGTTATGGTTGTTTTTGCATTACCGCAGCAAGCGAAAAACAGACGGTGGTTTGTCAAAAGACGACTACGAACGTTTGCAAGCGTTATCAGCGAGAGCTGAGTCAATGCAAACTCGAGTGGATACGTTAGAGCGTATTCTTGATGCAGAGTCGCCAAATTGGAGACGTAACTATGAGTAATCGTGAATTATACCGAGACACCGCGAACGGCAAGATCTCTGGAGTGTGTGCTGGTATCGCGAATTACTTTGGTGCAGAAGTGTGGTTGATTCGCATATTAGTGATATCTGCAGCGCTTCTCGGCGGGAGTTTTTTAGTCTTGCTTGCGTATGTGGCAATGACGTTAATGTTAGAAAAGCAGCCCTCTAACTACGTTGAAACCTTAAAGGCAAAGCAAGAGCACAAACTAAAAAGTAAGCCTTGGCAACAGGGGCAAACAGCCAATGCTTTATTGGGGACACTTGAGAAAGACTTTGACAACATGGAAACGAAACTTCGCGATATGGAAGCCTACGTGACCTCTGATGCGTACAAAGTAAATCGAGAGTTCAGTAAGCTATAAAATCCGTATTCCGTCTGCTTTAAGAGCAAACCTATTGAGAGCGGTAATGAATACCGCTCTCATTTTGTTAATTTTCAACTAATTAACACTCATATCACTGGAAGTCATCCCACCGTTCATCTATCTTTGTAACTAAATGATTCAATTGGACGAACTACGATGCAAAAAGCCGTATTGCTCCTTTCAGCTGCCGCAGTACTCGGCGGTTGTGGGAAGGAACTTCCTCCGGTGCCCGAGCCCGACTCGCGGCCAGCCAAACTCTTCTCTGTTTCAGTCGGCAATAACCAGTTTGAACGAAATTTTCCTGCCACATCTGAAGCCGGTGATAAAGCCGTTCTCGCTTTCCGAGTGCCGGGGCAGCTGCAATCTATCGATGTGACCGCTGGCCAAATGGTCAAAAAAGGCGATTTACTCGCAACGCTGAATCCAGACGAGTATTCTCTTCTGGCCAAGCAAGCTCAGGCTAACTACAAGCTTGCTGACGTTCAGTATCAGCGTTACAAAAAGCTGCGTATCGATAAAGTGGTTTCTGAGCAAGATTTTGATCAAGCCAAAGCCAACCACAATTCTGCTAAAGCAACGTCAGATCAAGCTAAAGCGAATCTCCGCTACACCAAATTGATTGCGCCATACGACGGTACCATTTCGCTGATCCCTGCTGAAAATCACGAATACGTTGCTGCCAAAACTGGCGTTATGAATATTCAAACTAACCAGCTACTGAAAGTGGTGTTCTTGTTGCCCGATTACCTATTAAACCGATTTGCTAGCCAGTTGGAACCAACGGTTACAATGACGTTTGATGCTTTCCCTGAACATTCTTATCCCCTGACATTCCAAGAAATAGATACCGAAGCGGACCCGAAAACTGGTTCATACAAAGTGACGATGGTGATGGAGCGCCCAACGGATATCGGTATTTTGCCAGGTATGTCAGGCAGTGTGCATGCGGTTGTTGATTCAGCAGGTGCTACGCATATCCCTAAAGCGGCTTTGTTTGAAGTAGAAGGGAAACAAAACGTTTGGCGAGTTACCGAAGAGGGTATCGTTGAGCAGGTAGAAGTTGAACTTAACGACAAACGACAAGTTCTTGCTGGCTTGAACGACGGTGACAGAATCATTGTTTCCGGCGTAAGTGGTATCGAGTCTGGTATCAAAGTTCGTGAATGGATTAAAGAGCGAGGACTGTAATGATGAAGCCAATTAAAAGCTTATGTCTGTTGTCCTTGCCGATACTATTGGCGGGGTGTGGTAAGCCAGTTGAAAACGTAGAACCAGCGCTTCCCAAGGTGAGGGTCGCTAACTTAGATAACAAAGTAGTTAGCGATAGCCTGTATTTCCCAGCGGTAGCAAATGCTGCGGAGCGTTCACACTTAAGTTTCCGAGTTTCAGGTGAAATTAGCTTACTTAACGTGAAAGAGGGGGACCGAGTTAAAAAAGGCGATATCCTTGCTGAGATCGACCCGACCGATTATCAACTCGATGTCGATAATGCTTCCGCTCGCTACACAGTAATTGATAGCCAGTATCGACGTTCCAGCCCGCTGGTCAAAAAAGGCTTATTAGCCAAGTCGCAGTTCGATGAAATAGCAGCGCAGCGTCAAATTGCACTTGCGGAGCTCCAGTTAGCGAAGCTTCGATTGTCGTTCACCATGCTACGCGCTCCGGTAGATGGCATCATATCTCGTGTCGCTGTAGACCAATTTGAAAATATCCAAGTGGGACAGCAGATCGTTAACATCCACAGTGTTGACAGTGTTGAGGTATTAATCCAACTTCCTGACCGTTTGTATTCGAATCAGCCTAGCCAGGAAAAGCTAGAGAAGATTAATGCCATTGTTCGAGTGCCTAGCGGTAACGAATATCAAGCTGAAATCAAAGAGTTCACGACGGAACCTGACCCGGCTACAAGGACCTTTACTGTCACGCTGACCCTGCCGATGCCTGAAGATGAATACATTCTTGATGGTATGGCGGTAGAAGTTACTTCTCGTGGTCAAAGTATCGGCCTCGGCTTGAATATCGGTGTACGAGTACCGATTGAAGCCATTTTTAATGCAGATGGTGATGAGCTCGAGAGAGCCGAAAAGTTTGTGTGGGTTGTGAACGATAACAAGACGGTTTCGAAGCGTAAAGTGATAGTAGGTAAAGCGTCTAAGAGAGATTTGCAGATCCTTGATGGGCTTGATACGGAAGATACCGTAGTGATTGCGGGCGTATCGAAACTGCGTGAAGGAATGAAAGTGGATGTAATTTCAGAGGGAGACAAGTAATGAGTGACGAACAAAAGAACTTGTCTCAGTCAGACGAAAACGTAACCGGTATTGCGGCATACTTTATTCGTAACCGTGTGATTAGCTGGATGATTTCACTGATCTTCCTGATTGGTGGTGTATCGGCGTTCTTTGGCTTAGGACGATTAGAAGACCCAGCGTTTACCATCAAAGATGCCATGGTTGTGACGTCTTATCCTGGTGCGACTCCGCAACAGGTTGAGGAAGAAGTAACGTATCCCCTTGAAAAGGCCATCCAGCAGTTAACCTATGTGGATGAAGTCAACTCGATTTCGAGCCGAGGTTTGTCGCAAATTACTGTGACGATGAAGAATAACTATGGCCCGGACGACTTACCGCAAATCTGGGATGAGCTTCGTCGTAAGGTCAATGATTTAAAAGGCTCGTTACCACCAGGAGTGAATGAGCCAAGCGTCATAGATGACTTTGGTGATGTGTACGGGATTTTGCTCGCAGTTACAGGTGAAGGCTACAGCTACAAAGAGTTGCTGGACTACGTTGATTATCTGCGCCGTGAAATGGAGCTGGTCGATGGGGTCAGCAAAATCTCGGTGACAGGTCAGCAGCAGGAACAAGTGTTCATTGAAATATCGATGAAACGCTTGAGCAGCTTAGGTATTGCGCCAAACACAGTGTTTAACCTGCTATCGACTCAAAACATCGTATCTGATGCTGGTGCTATTCGAATTGGTGACGAGTACATTCGTATTCACCCAACTGGTGAGTTCAAGAATGTCGACCAACTGGGTGACTTGATCATCACTGAAAGTGGTGCTCAAGGCTTAATCTACTTGCGCGATGTGGCGGAAATCACGCGTGGTTATATCGAAGTTCCAACCAACATTATCAACTATAACGGTAAACTGGCACTGAACGTCGGTGTGTCGTTCGCTCAAGGCGTCAACGTTGTTGAAGTGGGCGAACGTTTTGATAGGCGACTTGCAGAGCTCAAGTTCCAGCAACCTGTCGGTGTAGAGATTTCCGAAATATACAGCCAGCCGAAGGAAGTAGATAAATCGGTAAGTGGGTTCGTCGTCAGTCTAGGGCAGGCGGTCGCGATCGTTATTATCGTATTGCTGTTCTTCATGGGGCTTCGCTCTGGTCTTCTTATCGGCCTGATTCTGTTGCTAACAGTGTTGGGCACTTTCATATTCATGCAGTACTTCAAAATCGATCTCCAGCGTATTTCGTTAGGTGCTTTGGTGATCGCGCTGGGTATGCTGGTGGATAACGCCATAGTGGTGGTCGAAGGGATACTCATAGGGACACAGAAAGGGCGGACGCGGATGCAAGCTGCGACCGACATCGTGACACAGACTAAGTGGCCACTACTGGGTGCTACGGTCATTGCTGTTACAGCCTTTGCTCCGATTGGCTTGTCGGAAGACTCGACCGGTGAGTACTGTGGAACTCTGTTTACGGTATTACTTATCTCGCTAATGCTGAGTTGGTTTACCGCTATCTCTCTCACTCCGTTTTTTGCCGATATGTTCTTCAAAGGTCAAAAAGCGCCAGAAGGTGGAGAAGATAGTGATCCTTACAATGGCATGGTGTTTGTCATCTACAAGAACTTCTTAGAGTTCTGCATGAAACGCGCATGGCTCACGGTTGTAGTATTGGTTGTTGGTTTAGGAGTGAGCTTGCACGGCTTTACGCTTGTGAAGCAAGCTTTCTTCCCATCTTCGACGACACCAATGTTTCAAGCGGATATTTGGTTGCCGGAAGGGACAGATATTCGTGCGACCAACACCAAGTTAAAAGCACTGGAGTCATGGCTTTCTGAGCAAGATCATGTTGAGCATATCACCACAACCGCAGGTAAAGGTTTACAGCGTTTTATGCTGACTTATGCTCCAGAAAAGAGCTATGCAGCCTACGGTGAGATCACAACACGTGTCGACAGTTATGAAGCGCTCGACGAGCTCATGACCAACTTTAGACAGCATGTTGAAGATAACTTCCCAGAAGTGAACTACAAGCTCAAACAGATTGAGTTAGGTCCTGGTGGTGGCGCTAAGATAGAAGCGCGAATCATTGGCTCAGATCCAACCGTTTTGCGCAGTATTGCTTCTCAAGTAGTGGACATCATGCATGCGGATCCAGGTGCGACCAATGTTAGACACGACTGGCGTGAACGTACCAAAGTACTTGAGCCTCAATTCAACGAGAGTCAGGCTAGACGTTACGGCATCACTAAGTCAGATATCGATGATTTCTTGTCGATGTCTTTCTCGGGTAAGTCTATTGGTGTATATCGTGATGGTACGACCTTGATGCCGATCGTAGCGCGTTTGCCAGAAGACGAGCGTATCGATATTCGTAATATCGAAGGGATGAAGATTTGGAGCCCAGCTCAAAGTGAGTTTATTCCGCTGCAGCAAGTCACCTTGGGTTACGATGTACTTTGGGAAGATCCAATCATAGTACGTAAGAATCGTAAGCGCATGTTGACCGTTATGGCAGATCCAGACCTTCTTGGTGAAGAAACCGCGTCAACACTGCAAAAACGTTTGATGCCTGCCATTGAAGCTATTGAAATGCCACCAGGTTACTCTTTGGAGTGGGGCGGTGAATACGAGTCTTCTCGTGATGCTCAAGCATCTCTGTTCACCACAATGCCGCTTGGTTACCTATTTATGTTCTTGATTACCGTGTTCTTGTTTAATTCGGTGAAAGAGCCATTAATCGTTTGGTTAACTGTACCACTCGCCGTTATTGGGGTTACCACTGGTTTACTTGCATTGAATACCCCGTTTGGCTTTATGGCTCTACTTGGTTTCTTGAGTTTGTCTGGGATGCTGCTGAAAAACGGTATCGTGTTGCTTGACCAAATTGAGATTGAAATGAAGTCAGGTAAAGACCCATATGTGGCAGTGGTAGATGCGGCGCTAAGTCGTGTACGACCGGTATGTATGGCGGCGATCACGACTATTCTTGGTATGATCCCTCTACTACCTGATATCTTCTTTAAGCCAATGGCAGTAACCATCATGTTTGGTTTAGGTTTTGCTACCGTACTGACACTAATTGTCGTGCCAGTGTTGTATCGTATTTTCCACAGAGTGAAGATACCAGCCTAATTGAAAATTGATGTAAACGCCTCTGCTTGCAGAGGCGTTTTTGTAAGGAACAGACTATGACAAAAGATACAACGTGTGCTTGGGCGATGAATCACCCGCTAGAGCGTGAATACCACGATGCTGAGTGGGGCGTACCGGTTTATGACGACCGAGTATTATTTGAGTTCATTACACTTGAAGGAGCTCAAGCTGGCCTGAGCTGGATTACAATTTTGAAAAAGCGAGATGGCTACAGACACGCCTTTCTTGATTACGATATTGAAGCTTTGTCAAAGCTCGATGAACGTAACGTAGAGAAGATCATTGAGAACTTTGATGTGGTGAAGCATAAAGGCAAAATTGCTTCAGTATACGGTAATGCGAGGGCTGTTATAGAGTTGCAGAAAGAATATGGTTCATTATCCAAAGCTCTCTGGCAGTTTGTTGATGGTAAACCAATGGTGAATGCGTGGACATCGATGGATCAAGTCCCAGCTTCGACACCGGAATCTCTCGCTATGAGTAAGTTTCTCAAGAAGAAGGGCTTTAAGTTCGTCGGAGAAACAATCTGCTACGCATTTATGCAAGCGACAGGCATGGTGAATGATCACTTTGTTTCATGTCCTTGCTATAAAAAATGAGGTTAAGGCAGGTAATTATCTGAGCTAAAGCTATGAATTACTTCTACTCTTAAGAAATAATAAAAGGCTAGGAGTGACAATGTCGATTAGTGCGATTGAAAAGCAATTGATTCAGAAAAGTTTTGCCAAAGTTGAGCCTATAGCTGAACAAGCAGCAGAAATTTTTTATGCCAAGCTATTTGAATACGATCCGAGTTTACGTCGCTTATTCAAGTCCAATTTAAAAGATCAGGGGCGTAAACTCATGGCCACCTTAACCGTTGCCGTAAAGGGGTTAGATGATCTAGAAGCTTTGGTTCCTATATTGCAGGATTTGGCTCGCCGGCATGTTGCTTACGGTGTGAAAGCTGACGATTACACTCCCGTGGGAAATGCACTTTTGTATACGTTGAAAACAGGACTTGGCGCAGACTTTGACGACAGAACCAGAAATGCTTGGGTGAAAGTGTTTTCGACCATTGCGCTAGTGATGAGAACAGCAGCGTACTCGGACTTTGACCCAGATACTTATCAGAATCGCAAGCGCTACAATCACTAATAAAAAAGCCTGACAACGGTCAGGCTTTTTTATTTGAACAACGTAGAGGCTATTTATTGCTTTACGAGGGTGTTGTAACGCTCAAAGCCTGCTTCTAGATCGGCGATGAGGTCACTGACATCTTCTAGACCAATGTGAAGACGGATTAGCGTGCCCTCAAACTCTGGATTCGAAATGGTGCGAAGGCTATTAAAGCTCTTAGGCTCATTGGCAAGAATCAAACTTTCATACCCGCCCCAAGAGTAGCCCATACTGAAATGCTTCATCTCATCAAGCAGAGCCGTTGTCGCTCGCGGGTAGCTAGATTTGAGTACAAATGAAAATAGGCCATTACCGCCAGTAAAGTCACGTTTGAAAAACTCATGACCAGGGCATGACTCTAGAGCTGGATGGCGAACGTGATCCACTTCCGGGCGACTTTGTAGCCATTCTGCGACTTTCAAGCTGTTCTCTGCGTGCTGGCGTAAACGTACATCGAGTGTGCGGATCCCACGTAAGCCGAGGTAAGCGTCGTCAGGAGATACACATTGCCCCATTAAGTAACTTTGCTCGCGCAACTGGTCCCAATACTTCTCGCTGGCAACTGCCGTTCCTAACATGACGTCTGAATGGCCGACAATGTATTTGGTCGCGGCTTGAATCGAAATATCCACCCCATGTTCAAAAGGTGAGAAGTTAACGCCCGCCGCCCATGTGTTATCGAGCATAACGATGATATCGTGCTCGTGAGCGATACGAGAAAGAGTAGGGATGTCTTGGACTTCCATAGTGATAGAGCCCGGTGATTCGGTAAATAGAATACGCGTATTTGGCTTAATCAGTTCACGAATGCCTTCGCCAATGGTCGGTTGGTAGTATGTGGTTTCCACTCCCATCTTCTTCAAGATCTTGTCGCAAAAATCACGGGTCGGCTCATAACAGGTATCGACCATCAATATGTGATCGCCTGTTTCAACAAACGATAAGATGGCGTTAGAAATAGCCGCCGTTCCACACGGGTATAGCGCACAGCCCGCACCACCTTCGATTTCAACCATTGCATCTTGGAAAGCAAAGTGTGTATTGGTACCACGGCGCCCGTAAAACAACGTTTTGTTCGCGCGGTTGACCGTTGCCTTGTGCTTTTCGGCAACCGTGTCAAAAACTACGGTAGAAGCGCGTTGGACTGGTGGGTTTACTACACCATTAGTCCACTTTTTGTCACGGCCAGCGGTGACATATTTGGTTTGTTTGCCTTCCGACATAAGAGTTCCTTGGCTGAGTTGTATCACTTATTTAAACCATGGAGCTGCCTATATTTGCAACCCCATGATTTAAAAAGATCACAGAAGAGGGTTAAACAGGTAGAACAGGCGTTCAAGGAAACGTGAACGCAATGAACGTTGTTTCCACTGCTTTTCATCGATGGAGTAAGATTGCTCAATATAGCTTTGCTGTAGCCAACGCATTTCTTGGGTGAAGGCTTGATCGTCAATTGCTAGGGTAACTTCAAAGTTAAGCCATAGACTGCGCATATCCATGTTGACTGTACCGACCAAACAGAATTGGTCGTCAATCACGACGGATTTGGTATGCAGTAGTCCTCCGTAAAACTCATAGATTTTGACCCCAGCTGCTAGCAGCTCAGCGTAGAAAGCTCGTGACGCCCATTGCACCATCATTGAGTCGTTCTTATGTGGAATAATGAGTTCCACGTTAATCCCACGCTGCGCCGTCATTTTGAGAGTTTCAAGCAAGTCTGCGCTTGGGACAAAATAAGGAGTGGTGATGCGAACGGATTTGTTGGATTGGTGGATTGCCAAAGCTAATACTTGGGAAATCAGATGTTCAGGCATCCCCGGGCCCGATGGCACCACTTGTACCGGGTGCTGTTGTAGAGTTGGGTCAATTTTGCATTGTGGCAGTTGAGGCAGGGTACGAGAGCCCGTCTCAACTTCCCAGTCCCAGCAATGAATGGCTGAAAGCACGTTGACGGTTGGGCCAGTGACGCGAACCATGATGTCTATCCACTGACCAACGCCTGAGCTCTGCTTAAAATAAGCAGGATCGACCATATTCATTGAGCCTGTGTAAGCAACGTTGTCGTCAATGACAATAATCTTACGATGTTGACGTAGATCGAGACGACGCAGGAAAATACGCCATGGGCTCACTTCTAATGCTTGAACAACGTCGATACCCGCATCTTTCATCATCGAAACCCACGGGCTGCGGAAAAAACGAGGGCTGCCGGCTGAATCAAGCAATAGCTTTACATCCACCCCGCGTTTAGTCGCTTGAATAAGTGCAGAGGCGACAGAATCAGCAAGCCCACCAGGATGCCAGATGTAGAACACCATCCTTATGCTTTGCTCTGCTTGTTCGATGTCATTAATTATGGAGTGGAGGATTTCACTGGGTGAATTCTGTAGAGATAGAGTGTTACCGCTGAGTGCAGGGATCCCCATGCGGTTGTTACATAACTCGTCAATCTTATAGATATGCGCGCCCATAGACTCGGGAAGGTGGGCGTGGCAATCATTCAATTGACCAAACCATTTACCAAACGGCTGGAACATATCGCGTGCGCGGTCTGCTCGCTTCTTACCTAGGTTGAGTTCGCCGAATAGAAAATAGCAGCCAACACCGACGACGGGAAGAATATAAATAATCATTAGCCAAGAAAGGGAAACGCTGACTGAGCGACGCTTAAGGACCACACGTAAAGTGACACCTGCGACAAGCAGCCAGTAAAGAGCAATGCTAGCTAAAGTGAGGAAGTGATAGAACTTATCCATACATCCATTTCATGTTTTATGAGTTGAGGTTGATATTAAATAGAAAAATGGCGTTTGGAAACGGAATTATTTGGTATCAAAGTGTGAGAACTAGTCGGAAATTGTTACTAAAGTGTAAATGACAGGATTCATTAACGTTATTAGCTCAAAAAAGCAACAAATAAGCTATAGAACTATAGATAAAGCCGTAAAATAGACTTTGCGGGGTTCCAATTTTAATCTCAAACTGGTTTACTTGCTACCGTAGAAGCGTCACCTATAACTTTTAATAAGCGTAAATATTAATTTACACTAAAAAATTTGACGCCACAGATAATGCAAACACAACACAAAATTTTGGAGATAAAGTGGCTACTAGCAATTCAACCACGAAACCCCGTGATACCTGGGGATCGAAACTAGGATTCGTAATGGCTGCAGCAGGTTCTGCTGTTGGCTTAGGTAACATCTGGAAATTCCCATACACAGCAGGTGAAAATGGCGGTGGTGCATTCATCGTTATCTATCTTGCGTTCGTAATTTTCATTGGTTTTAGCGTAATGCTGACTGAATTTGCGGTTGGTCGTAAGACTGGTCGTGCAGCAGTAGGTGCATTCAAATCGACCGATGGTCGCTGGACTTTCGTCGGCGTTATTGGCGTACTGAGTGGCCTATTGATCATGGGCTTCTACCCTGTAGTGGGTGGTTGGGCTCTTGCTTACGTTCAGAAAGTAGCAGGGGGCCTACTAAGCACTCCTGAAGCAATCGGTGATAGCTTTGGTGGCTTTATCACTAACCCTGTACAACCACTTATGTGGATGGGTATTTACCTTCTAATGAACATCGTAATCGTTAGCCGTGGTATCTCAGGTGGTATCGAGAAAGCGGGTAAGATTCTGATGCCAATTCTATTCCTTATCCTGATCATCGTATCAGTGAAAGGTCTAATGCTTCCTGGCGCAATGGCTGGTGTTGAGTTCCTATTTAGCCCTGACTTCTCGAAAGTAGACAGCGGCGTAATTCTAGCGGCTCTTGGTCAAGCATTCTTCTCTCTAAGTCTGGGTATGGGCTGTATGATTACATACGGTAGCTACCTGAAGAAGAAAGAAAACCTAGTACAAACTACAGGTATGGTTACTGCAATGGATACAAGTGTTGCTATCCTAGCCGGTATCGCAATGTTCCCAGCAATGTTTGCACTTGGTATGGAGCCAGCAGCTGGCCCAGGTCTAGTATTCGTTGTTGTACCACAGCTATTTGCTGAAATGGGCGGTGTAGGCGTAATCTTCGCTCTACTATTCTTCGTAGGTCTAACAGTAGCGGCACTAACGTCTTCAGTATCTCTACTAGAAGTAGTGGTTTCTTACCTAATCGATGAGAAAGGTATGAAGCGTTCGACGGCTGTTCTATCTGCAGGTGCAGTAATGGCGGTACTGTGTGTGTTTGCTTCTCTGTCACTTGGCGGCGTTGGTCCAACACTATTCGGTACTGGTGCGTTCGATATCTTCGACCTACTTACTGATAAAATCTTCCTTGCTGTTGGTGGTATGCTTGTATGTATCTTCGCTGGTTGGAGACTATCTCGCGAAGAGCTTGAAAAAGAAATCACAAACGACGGTGAAGTTAAGTTCCCACTGTTCGGTCTATGGTACAACCTAGTTAAGTACGTAATCCCAGTAGCGGTAGCGGTAGTAGCATTCGTTGGTATCTCTAGTGGCTTCGATAGCGGTAAAGGTGCCATCATGCTAGTTGGTATTGGTATCATTGCTCTAACAGGTATCATATCTAAGAAGCTATAACGCTTAGATAGATAAAATACGAAAAGGCGAGAAACTTAGGTTTCTCGCCTTTTTTTGTGCTTTCTATTTGGGTCAACAGCGTACAGCAAGCAACACCCGTAGTACTGGTATATCAATGATTTAATTAGCATATTATTAGTTTATTGCTAAAGGTATCAGTATAGGCGCCGATAATAATAGATGAACTCGCACTTTTAGCGAATGACTTTTTACTTAGGGAAGGTGTCACGTGAAATTGTCAGTAGGAAAAAAACTGTATGCAGGCTTTGGTTCCATCCTCGCCTTACTATTAATACTGGTTACCATCATATGGTTTGAAGTGCTCAGTTCGCACAATGTCGCAACGGAAATTCGTACCGATGATGTGCCTGAAGCGGTTACGTATTTGGTGCTGATAGATGAAGCTGGAGATGTATATCGTGACGCTATGGGAACGGTAACCGGCGTTGATAATGGCATTCAAGATTACAGAGACAATAAAAAAGAGTTTGCGCAGGCGATTGAGAAAGCTAAAAGCTTAGAGAATCGTGGAAGTGAAGATTACCAGCGTATCGAGCGTATCGAATCGCTGATGAATAGCTTTACCCAAGTTTTCGAAAATGAAATAGTGCCGAATGTTGGCCAAGGTGACTTAGTGTTCGATATTCGAGAACTACGTGGCCTTTACGAGCAGTATCTATTGCCTATAGAGGCGTTGCTTGACCAAGCTTCTGCCAATGAGCAGCAGCAAACTAACACGGCGTTACTAGAACTTAATGAGTCATTTAATTTGATCGAAAACTCGATTTTAATTATGTCCTCAATCGCGCTCATCCTAGGTGGCCTTATCGCGTTTATTTTGTCCAAATCGATCACCTCGCGTTTAACCAATTTGGAGCAGGTAGCGCAGCGCGTCGCCAGTGGTGACCTAACCGCAGAAAATATCGTCGATGACTCGGGTGATGAACTGGCAAATCTGGGTGCTTCAATTAACCAAATGCAGAGTTCACTTGTGAATCTCATTGGTTCTATTTCTTCGGTGACCGATCAGGTTCAAACGGTGACGGGTGAGCTGTCGTCAATCAGTAGCGATATTGTAAATGGCGCTTCCGCACAAGCGGATAAAGCAAGCCTAATTGCTACTGCCGCAGAAGAGTTGAGTTTGACGATATCAGAAGTCGCGCAGCAAGGTTCCGCTACTTATGAAGAAGCACAGCGCTCAGAAACATCTGCAGAAGAAGGGCGTAACGTCATCGTCGAGATGGTAGCAAGCATTCAGCAAGTGTCTCAACAGATGACGGATATGTCGAAGCAAATGAATCAGCTTGGCTCTCATGGTGAACAAATCGGCAGTGTGATCAAAGTAATTGAAGATATTGCTGAACAAACCAACTTGTTGGCTTTGAATGCCGCGATAGAGGCTGCGCGAGCAGGCGAATTTGGTCGCGGTTTTGCTGTAGTAGCAGATGAAGTTCGAGCGCTGGCTGAAAGGACAACCAAAGCAACACAAGAAGTGTCAGGGATTATCCAAGCCATTCAAACGGGGACCCAAGAAGCGGTCACTTACACCGATGACAACTGCCGTTTGGTGGAGATAGGTGTTGAGCAAAGTAACGGAGCAGTGAGTGCGCTCGAAGAGATCGTTGCTGGTGCCGCCAATGTGCAAAGTATGGTGAATTCTATTGCCACGGCTGCAGAAGAGCAAACTGCGGTGACCAAAGAGATTGCAGCGGATATTACGGCTATTAGCGACATTTCAGAACAATCATTGACCCTAGCGAATCGAAGCTCTGAAAGCACGTCTGGGCTAAATCACAAAGTGGCTGAGCTTGAGCAATTGATTGGTAAATTTAAACTCGCCTAAAGCAAGTTCTATGGCTGGGTAGTGTTTGTCTCGCTAGATATCAGGCTAGGCAAACACTAGCATCTAACGCAATTCTAGGTATACTCCTCGCTCTAGCTTTGGAGCGAGTCAATGTTCGATATTCTCTATACTCATCACGACTTTCTGGTGATCAATAAACACCCTAATGTATCTGTCCATAAAGATGACGGCGACACTATGCTGTTGCAAGAAGTCGCCAAAGTATCTGGGGACTCACAACTTTACTTAGTGCACCGTTTAGACAAGATGACCTCTGGGCTGTTGATTCTGGCATGTAATGCTCAAGCGGCCAGCGAGCTATCGAAACAGTTCGCAGATAGGCTGGTGGAAAAGTTTTACTTAGCGATAGGCAGTAAAAAGCCGAAGAAGAAGCAGGGGCTTATTGTTGGGGATATGGAACGCTCACGTCGTTCATCATGGAAATTAGTGAGCTCTCAATCTAACCCTGCTGTGACTCAATTTTTCTCACTTGCAGGAGATCCAAGGCAAAGGCTGTTTCTATGTAAACCATACACAGGAAAGACTCACCAAATCCGTGTCGCACTTAAATCGGTGGGCTCTGGTATTGAGGGTGACCCAATTTACAATTCCGCTTCTCAGGCAGATCGTGGTTATTTACATGCGTTTGCTCTGAGGATTGCTTATAGTGGCGAGCAACACGAATTTGTGTGTGACCCGCGATCCTTTGAAAACTTTGGTCAACTGTGGACAAGTGAGCCTGTTTCAAATGGGATCGAATCTTGGCTCACACCGTGGGCACTATCTTGGCCAAAGCTTCCTACGTCGATTCAACACTAACTTCATTAACTTCGAGAAACCAATGCAAACATCTCAACTGGAATTGTTTTTTGAACATATCACCGAACAACTTGTCTCTGCTCCCAACGAAGTACGCCGTTTGTTTCATGGTAGAGGTCGTTGTTGGCAAGGGCTAGAGCAGCTTACTTGCGATTGGCTGCAAGGCCAACTTATCGTGAATGTGTTCAAGGAAGTGGATGAAAGTTTTTTAGCGTCCTTAAAGGCTGGGCTCATTGCTCTTAGTCAAAGTGGATTGTGGGAAAAAAAACAAGGCTCTTGTATTCTCATTCAACACCGATACGCGCAAGGCGCACCGTCTGAAGTTTTGGTCGGTGAGCTCGATGAACGTCCGGTTGTTACTGAGAACGGACTGAAGTACCAACTGGATATTGGTCGAAACCAAAACTTTGGTTTGTTTTACGATATGCGCTTAGGGCGTGAATGGGTTCAGAATCAGGCCAAGCACAAGAATGTACTTAACCTATTTGCGTACACCTGTGGATTTTCAGTTGCGGCGATTGCGGGTGGGGCTGACAAAGTTCTCAATGTCGATATGGCGCGTTCATCTTTAAATAAGGGGCGTGAAAACCATAAGCTAAACCAGCACAATTTGAATCAAGTGGGATTTTTAGGCCACGATATTTTCAAATCTTGGGGGAAGATAAAAAAATCCGGTCCTTACGATTTGATTGTTATCGATCCACCTTCATTCCAAAAAGGCAGCTTCGCCCTAACAAAAGATTATAAGCGAATCCTACGCAAGCTTCCTGAGTTGCTTAGCGAAGGAGGCCAAGTGCTTGCCTGTGTGAACTCTCCAGTAGTGAATTGCGCGTTTCTCATTGATAGCATGAAAGAAGAAGCGCCAACGCTCGAATACCAATACCGCTTAGATAACCCGCCTGAATTTGCTGACTCTGACAGTGAAGCAAGTTTAAAAGCGTTGGTGTTCTCGTAATCTATATAGCGCCTTATACGAACTGAGCCTGCGATTACAAGTACATCGCAGGCTTAGTGGTGAACCAATATCCATTAATGTCGAATAGAACATTACGAGATTTCGGTTCAAGCTCTAAATCGTAGTGGCTCAAACTTTTGTGTAAGAACACACGATTCCCTTCTCTTAAAGAAAGTCGATACCAATGGCTTTCAAATAAGCTGTTCACTGTAATGTTGTTGGTGTCTACATTAGTGCGAATGTTCACTGTGTCCAGTGAAAACGGCAGAGAGCGCTTTACCGGTATCTGGTAGTTGACATGAAATAACCCGTCGACCCCGCTTTCTTCGAACGAAGCCGTTATATCGAACTGGTCTTCGGTGAGCACTAAGTGCGAAACTAGGGTAACTTTGTAGTTTTTGCAGTCGGCATCGAATACATACATTTTGCTAGAACCGTGCAAAGTAATCGGTTCCACGAAAGTCTCCAACACGACAGCTACTAGAAGTGCAGCACTGCTGAAAAGCAACAAAGTGTTTGTCTTGTTCTTAATCATTATTTTTCTTTTCCTACAGCGTTTCAACGCCTACCCGGTATTGTGGGTATTCTATCCGCCTGGAGCCTCAAAACTCAGCGTTGATAGCGTGTTCTATCGTGTTAACGGTATACGCTTGATCTGTGTGATGGTTTTTAACCGTGATAGTGAATGACTTATCTGGCCTGTCGACATCAATCACTGCAACATTTAGGTTATGACGCTGTATGTTGAAGTATAGGTTTAAGTGTTTTTCGACCTGAATATCTAATAACTCAGCAATCGGTTGGAGTGTTGATGTATCCCCTTTGGCATAGAATGTATGGCGGAAAGTATTTCTATTTGTTTCCAAAATCTTGGTTGCGTTAATAGAATTTAACTGATTATTCTTAAATATGAACATACCAATAGGGCGATCAAACGTAATATAAAAAGCAAGTAACAAAAAGCAACACGACGTTATTACCTTGGTGTATTTCAATAATTGTATATGACTATGTTGATGTGCTTTATTAGTGGTAATAATGGAATCTTCAAAACTAATTTCTTCTTGTGGTTTAGTTTCGTAATCGACTTCCACTTTTACGACTGAATTATAGCCTTCATCTTGTTGAACATTATCTTGGTTCAAGCTTAAATGCGCGTGGTTCAGGCAATAGCCTTTCTTAGCAACAGTTTGTAAGATTAACTGTTGCTTTCCATCGTCCCCAATATGAGAACGTAGTGTTGAAATAGAGCGTGTAATGCTGGTATCAGATACTACTTTAGGCGCCCATGCCGCGAGAAGTGTCTCTTTCGACACTACTTTTCCTTCACTCTCGCATAATATCGATAACAACCTTGTGTCGTAATAACCTAAAGAAATGGATTTATCTTTGTAGGTTATCTGTTTTTTATCGGCGTCAAAAAGTCGACCGTTGATTATCCATTGCACAGCGTTATCGGTTTGGTTTGTTGATGTTGCTCCCAACTATAGCACGGCCATATTAAATATAAACATCAATATAACTAATGAAATACAAGGCGTGGCTAGAACTTCTATATAAATGCATAAATATTCTCAATCATTCTCGATAACGGTAAATAACCAAATATGTTGGTGTGAAAAAGGCACTTCACAACTTTTGAAAATCGTTGATAATCAATGGTATATAGGTATTTTCTTGGTGAAAATGTGATTTTAGCTTTCAGGTTGTATGCGTGTGATTTTGCTTCAGGTAACGTTGCGTTTGTTTTCAAGCGTTAGAATTTTGACTGCGCTGATTAAACAAACAAAACGTACAAGTAATATTCGAAATTTTGTACGTGTTAATAATCGAGTAAAACCATAAATAATAAGAGAGAATTGTCATGTTGAATAAGTTTGCTTGCCAACTATTAGCTTTAAAAAATGATGAGCGCGGTGTAACAGCGATCGAATACGCAATCATTGGTGTTGCAATGTCTGCAATCGTACTAGCAGTATTTAATGGTAGCCTTCAAGATGCATTAGAAGGTGCAATGACGACTATTAGCGATCACATTGGTGAAGCCGGAGATAATGTACAATCGTAAGGTAGATGGATCTTAAATGGTTGTTAATAGGGGGGCTTATAATAGCCACCCTTTTTATCTTTTTATCCGACATAGTTCACCGGTTAATACCCAATTGTATTGTGGTTTTTGTTGCGGTATCCGCAATATCTTTGATGATATTAAATGAAAGCTATGCTTCGCTAAATGTAACGATATTGATATTTATCATTGGCTTAGTTCTACATTCAAAAAATGTCTTGGGTGGTGGAGATATCAAACTGGTACTTGCCTATTCTACTGCAATTAAACCTGAATTGTCTCTGCTATATATCGTAATCATTCTGTTATTGGGTGGTATTTTGGCGACCTTTTACTGGGGATGTCACCGAGTGTTCGGAAATGTAACTAACCCTAAAGAAGGGCTTCCTTATGGACTGCCGATAGGGGTATCCGGAATCTTTTGTATTGCTGCTTCAATTGCGTAAATCTAATGAATAAAAAAATACCACTATTACTCTCGTTTTTAGTACTGGCTTTTGGGATGTACGTGTTATCTATCGAGCTCACGGCTCAACCCGAAACACCACATATCATTGACGAGAAAGAGCCTGAAATCGTGTTAGTTAAATTAAGCCGAAACGTTGAATCTGGCGAAAGCATTGAACGCGGAGACTTCATTTTAGAGCGGGTGACGTTACTACAAGCCAATGCATTGGGCGTCAATCAGGATATGTCAGTCGATTTTGATAGATTATCTGTCTATGCCCGTCCGCTTGAGAAAGGAGAGTTGGTTTACCCTGAGTCTATCATCCAACCTGGTGATAACGGGTACGTTGAGCTCACGATAGAGCCTGGCAAGGTGCCGTTTTATTTATCTTTCCCTGCTGAGTCAGCGATCGGGCAAGATCTAAGTGTTGGCAGTTATGTCGACGTTGTAGCCATCACCTCTCCCAAAACGCGCGCAGCAGTGAATGTTGGCAGTTCAAGTCGAGCGGCTAATGAATCAATCTCTGTCTCGCCCGTATTAATGGGCGTCAAGATTCTCAAGCTGGATACCAAGGTCACAGGAGCGACACGTAACTCTCCAGAGTCTCGCAGCGTGGATCTTGTGCTAGAACTTGAAAGAAAACAAGTCGCGAAACTGACCATTGCACGAAAAGTGGCGGATCTCGAAGTCCATCATGCATTAGGGGTACCAGACAAAGCCGCAATGAGCGCCAATGCTGGTGACGTACTCCCAGGCTTTAATGCCGTAAGAGAATTTCGCGCGAGCGAACTATCCATTAACTAGAGCTCAGAAACATAATGAAAACGACTATAAACCTGGGTAGGTGGCTATCCCTTGGGTTGGTTTTGCTCATCTCAAATTCGGCACTAGCACAAAAACTAGTCAAGATGGATGAAGGGCAGGCAAAGACCATTTCGGTAAAACAGGATGTCTCTTCTGTTTTTATCTCTCAGCCAGAAATCGCCGACTATCAAGTGATTGATAGCCGAAACATCGTGGTCTATGCCAAAGAAACGGGGAGAGCGGCGTTACTGGCCTTTAATGAGAATGGCGAAATCATTGTAACCAAGAACATTCAAGTCAATAAAAGCTTAGAGCCTATTCGTCAGCAACTTGAGATCCATTACCCCAATGTTGAGGTCAGCGTCTCGAATATTGGTGACCAAGTTGTATTGACAGGTACGGTGCCAAACGAACAGCTCAAAGATGATTTAGGTGTGATGGTTGGTGAGTTGCTGGCTAAGAAGTCTGAGGAGAAACTGGTCGAGTGGTCTGGCGATTTAGATGATCAAAATGATAACGAAGTCAGTTTTATGACACGCCGTAGCTTCGAAGGGCTGGTCAATAATATCGAAGTGGTAACTACGAAGCAGGTTAACGTAAAGCTGACCATCGCCGAAGTATCGCAAAGCTTTATGGAAGAAATTGGTGTGCAGTATGGAAGCTCGGGAGCGAATCCGGGCATTTTTGTTAATCCAATTAAAGACTTCAGTTCTTCGGATATCTTGTCGGTGATCACCGCCATTGGTGATGACACGGTGGGCCATGTGCTAGCAGAGCCTAATTTATCGGTCATTTCCGGCGAGAACGCCAGCTTTTTGGTAGGTGGGGAAATCCCTGTTGTCACTGTGGTCGATGGTGGGACCAATATCGAATACAAAGAGTTTGGTATTCGCCTAGACCTAATGGCCAAAGTGCTGAACGACGAAAAGATCAAGCTAGCTCTGATGCCAGAAGTAAGCTCTCTCGATACTCAATATGAAGATCGAAGATATAGCTTACCCGCCCTCAAATCCCGCCGAGCCCAAACAGCGGTGGAGTTGGGTGATGGTCAAAGTTTTGTTTTAGCTGGCTTATTAAGCTCTGAAGACCAAGAGTCACTGAGCAAGATTCCTTACATTGGTGACATTCCCGTACTCGGTGCGCTGTTTCGAAAAAGCTCAACCAAACGCAACAAAATGGAGCTCATCATTGTTGCCACGGTTAATTTAGTGCAACCCGTTGAAGCCTCACAAATTCAATTACCAATGATGCAGAAAACCAGCACCCTGAGCCGATATTTTGGACTTGAAAGTGGTTATCAAACCTCAAGCGAAAAATGGGTCGGAAATATCCTATCAACCGGAGGATTCAAGTATGACTAAAGTGGTCTTGCTGCTGGTGGCAGCTGTAACGCTTCTACAAGGTTGTGTCAGCGGTGTAGCAGAGCGCGATGGTACATCGGTAGACATCACGCCGATTCATCACACTTTGAAGGTTAGCAGCCAGCCGGAAATGTCGGAAAAAGTGGAAAACTTCGTTTCAACGCACTGGCAAGCGATTGCTCATAATGGCATGACGATAAGTTATTCAGGCGACAAACGACAAGCTAGGAAGCTTCAAGATGCGTTGATTCGCCAAGGGATTGCAGCCGATGCTATTCGCCTAGAAAACGAAGCACTTGGCCGTTTTACGATGATGTTAGAAGTGGTCGAATATCGCACTCAGGTCGAATTTTGTCAGTACCCACGTATTGGTGATTTTGGTGCAGAGCCTTATGGCTGCTTTGTTCAGAACGCTCGTTGGCAATCTATGACGCACCCTCACAGAAATCTCCCTAATGCTGAAGCTCAGAGGTGACAATGTTTGATCTAGTTGACGTAATTAAAAGTAAATCCTCGGCGGAAAAAGAAAAAGAAGTACTGACGACGGTCCTGTTTCACCAGACTGAAGAGTGCAAACAGCTGATCGAAGAAGCCTACCGGTTTGAAGACATTGCTGCTCCTAGCGTGCTTGAGAATCAAGATTCGTTGATTCAACAACATGTTCGAGAAGAGAACATCGAAATTGTGATAGTCGAGCTCAATAAGAGTAAGAGTGTTATGGATGATATGCACCGCATCAGCCACTTATTACCGAATAGTGCTTCGGTGATAGTCATCGGCTCTGAAGACTCTATTTCGACTATCCGCAACCTTAAGTCGCTTGGCTACTATTACGTATTTTGGCCAATTTCAAAGCAAGAGCTTATCGACTTTGTGCGTAATGTTAACGAAAACCGCAACAAAAATAGTGGCTTGGGTAAGGGTAGAGCAGCTAAAAAAGTATGTGTATGGGGGGCTAAAGGTGGTGTTGGTGCTTCTTTTATCACAGCAGCACTGTCTATGGAGTTGTCGAAAGACAAAAACAGCTCTTGCCTAGTTGTCGAACACAATTTCTCTGGCGGAAATCTCGATATTTTCCTAGCCGTGAGTCAGTTCAAAAAGCGCGAGGTTAGCCGTGGCGCACTGGCAAACAGCTTGGATGAAACCTATGCATTGAGCATGACACGTAAGATCCACGAGATGTTGCATGTATTGGCTCTTGAGTCGAATGACATCGCCGATCATGAAATGAAAGACTACGTTCGCACTATTTCTGAGAACCTTTCAGGGCAATACAATTTTATTGTTGAAGACCTGTCGAGCTCTGCAAACTCGCTTTCAGACCTGACTTATGTTGGCCAACAAGCTGACGTTTTAGTGTTGGTATTAGAGCCTACCGTTTCTAGCCTACGTGAGGCTGCGTTTATCCAAGCGAAGATGGAAGAGCTCGGTTCAACCACGCGTTGCATTACGGTTCTCAACCACACAATGCATGAACGCAGCGCAACTGTGACCGTCAAAGATGTCGAGAAGTTCTTAAATAGAAAGCTTGATGTTGTCTGCCCCTACGAGCCTCAACTGGGTAAATGGGTACTGGAAGGGAAAGCTATTTTCCAAGAGAAACAGGCCATCAGCAGTAGCCTCAACACTCTGACATCTTTGCTATTGGGTGAAGCGATCAAGCAAAAGCGTGATTCAATCTTCAAGCGCCTGTTTAGAGGTCAATGACAATGGAGCAGTTTGTTTCTGTATACGTGTTTATCCGAGATAGGATATTCGATGCCCTTGACGCTGAAGCAGTGAATACGCTGACTCGTGAACAGTTGGCTATTCAATTGAGTAGCGCGGTTGACTTGATCATCGAACAGGAAAGCTTGTCTGTTGCTAATGTCGTCAGGGCTGATTTTGTAAAAAGCCTCGTCGATGAGTTGCATGGCTTAGGGCCGCTTCAAGCGCTGATGGATGACGATACCATTAGTGACATCATGATCAACGGCCATCAACAAATTTACATCGAAAGGAACGGATTAGTCGAGCCAGCAAAAGTAGGGTTTATTGACGAAAAACAGTTGGTACAAATTGCAAAACGAATTGCGCAACGTGTAGGGCGTAGAGTTGATGAATCTCAACCTACTTGTGACGCCAGATTACCCGATGGCAGCCGTGTGAATATTGTTATCCCACCGATTGCGATTGATGGTACGTCCATCTCGATTCGTAAGTTCAAAAAGCACTCTTTGAATCTTGAAATCCTAACCGAGTACGGTGCGATGAGCCGAGAGATGGCGCAGATTCTGATGGTGGCATCCCGCTGTCGCTTGAATGTGCTGATTTCTGGGGGAACAGGTTCAGGTAAGACAACCTTGCTGAATGCACTGTCTCAGTACATCTCGGAGAAAGAGCGTATTGTCACCATAGAAGATGCGGCGGAACTAAAACTGCTTCAGCCTCATGTGGTTCGTTTAGAAACTCGAACGTCGGGAATTGAAGGCTCGGGTGCAGTGTCACAACGTGACTTGGTGATTAACTCGCTGCGTATGCGTCCCGATCGCATCATCGTGGGTGAGTGTCGTGGTGCAGAAGCATTTGAAATGTTACAGGCGATGAATACAGGCCATGATGGCTCTATGTCGACGTTACACGCCAATACACCGCGTGACGCGCTTGCTAGGGTCGAGTCCATGGTAATGATGGCGACCAGCACGCTACCTATGGAGGCGATTCGTCGCATGATTGTCAGCGCTGTCGATATTGTTGTGCAGATCAGCCGATTGCACGATGGTAGTCGCCGCGTGATGAGTATTTCGGAAGTGGTCGGCATTGAGGGCAGTAACGTAGTGATGGAAGAAATTTTCCGTTTCGAGCCGATGTCTATTTCTAGCGAAGACCAAAAAATTACAGGTAGGTACATCTCTGCTGGCCTAATGCAGCGCTCCGTTCTAGTCGAGAAAGCCAAATACTTCGGTTTGGATAAGCAGCTGACCGAGATCTTTAGGCAGGGAGAAGTCGCATGATTTGGGGGCTTTTCCTTGTTATAGCAGGAGGTGCGCTAATGTGGCGCACTCTTCGTGCTGAAAAGCGTAAGAACATTGAAACGTATCTTTCAGAAGCGAATACTACGCTGTTGGTGTCTTCAATGGAGAGCGATAAACAAGCTATTGATCTTAAAAGCCTAACAGAAGACTCCATCGCAAAGTCATTCAAACGTGTGCTCAGCCATACCACCAACATGCTTGGCAAAATGGCAGGCCTAAAAATCACCGCCTACTTAGTGTCAGTTTGGTTTGTGGCGATGTTTTTCAACAGCAACTTTTTACGCGCGCCTATGGAGTGGGTGGGTAGCATTGTACTCCTCGTGAGCATTCCAGTTGGATACCTTTGGCTGAGTAAGCGTGAAAAGAAGCGTTTTGATGGAGAGTTTCCTGATGCGCTCAATATGCTGGCGGGTGCAGTGAGTGCCGGGGAAAGTATCACCCACGCGATCATGTTTGTTGGTCGCTCGCTTGATGGCTGTGTGGGCAAAGAGTTTAAACGTATGGGGGAGCGCTTGCAGCTCGGAGAGTCGCCAGACAGCGTATTTCGAAAAGCATGCAGTCGGTTTCCATATTCGGAGTTTCAGTTTTTTGTCATCACATTAAGAGCGAACCTCCAACGTGGTGGTCAGCTAAAAGAGGTGATCTCTCGCCTAAATCGATTGATGTTTGAATCGCGAGCGATTGAAAAGAAGAAATACGCGTTAACTGCTGAAGCGCGAACCTCGGCAAAGATAGTGGCAGCGATCCCTTTTTTCTTCCTGTTTATGCTGCAATTCCTAAGTCCGGAAAACTATGAATACGTTATGTTTCATCCCGACGGTAAGCCGATTCTTTACTACGTGATCATCAGTGAATGTGTCGGGCTGCTCATCGTTTGGAGCCTAATGCGCGGGGTGAAATCATAATGGACCGCCAGCTTTATATTTTTCTACTTTTGATGATTACAGCCGTTGCCTTGATCGCATTTGTGATGATTGTGTTTAGCGCGTACAAACGTAGATCTGTCATTTCGGGCTTTTCACATAACAAGGATAACGCCTCGAGCAAAAAATGGTGGGGGCTGAAAGACGTTTCCTTTTCTCAACTGCTGACTACGAATGTCGATGAAGCCCAGCAACGCTTTGTTGCTGCGGGATTTTACGATTTCTCTTACGCGCGTTTTTATATGCCAGTAAAAATAGTGGGGTTTGCGTTAGGAGTGGTAGGCATAGTGCTCTATCACCGTGCTCACCCGCTTGCGATGGAAACACTGGTCATAGCGATTTCAAGTATTGCGCTTGTGTGTATTGTAGCGCCGGACTGGTATCTGAATTACCGCAAAAAATGGTTGCTCAACAAAATATCTAACCAACTGCCTTATCTGCTCGACTTAATGGCGGTATGTGTGCAAACCGGTATGACGATCGAGTCTTCGATGAGTTACCTCGCTCAGGAAATGAAAGGATTTGATCGGCACCTCGCGCAGATGCTACGTCGAACGAATGAGCGCTCGCGTGTTGTTGGATTAGAGCAGGCGTTGGATGAGCTGTATACGTCTGTGCCTTCTAACCCTATGCGCAGCTTCGTGATGACTTTGAAGCAAAGTTTGCAGTACGGATCTTCGATCTATCAGGTTCTTACCGGGTTGGCCGCGGATATTCGAGAAGTGAAGATGCTTGAACTAGAAGAAAAAATTGGCAAGTTGTCGGCCAAAATGTCCATTCCATTGATCGTTTTTATCATGATCCCATTGGTTATTTTGATCGCAGCTCCAGGTGTAATGAGGATGATGTCTAATGCTTAAACACATTTTTACTGTACTCGTGTCCTTGGCTGTAGTGACTGGTTGTGTGTCGAACGAAACTACGCTGAATGATGACAACAAAGAGATGATCTACCAGCAAACCAACAATCATACTGAGTTGGTGAGCTTGTACAAACAGCGGGTGGCAGCGCAAGATACGTTGGAAAATCGTATCAACTTAGCGTCGGCTTATTACCAGTCCGGAAGGTACGATTCAGCTCTTTTTGTTCTAGAGCCATTAGGCCAGCAGCAACACAACTATGAAGTGCTGTTAGTGAAAGCAAAATCACAATTCAAACTAGGTCGAACCCAGCAGTCCATTGATACTGCTATATCAGCACTTGAGGTGCAAAGTACTGGCGAAATCAATAATCAACTTGGAGTTGCATATTCGCATTTAGGCGAGCTTGACGTCGCTCGGGAGTATTTTGTGGCGGCAAAACGCCGTTTCTACGATGACGTAAAAGTGGACAACAACCTCGCGGTATTGGACATATTGGAAGGCGACTATGCCAGCGCAGTCGCTCGTTTACAGCCGCTTTACACTCAAGGGGTTGCCGATGACACCATGCAAGCCAATTTAGTGCTAGCGCTAGTAAAAAGTGGCGAGTTAGCTCAGGCCAAGAGGTTAGTTGCAGCAAAAGGGAGCCGAAAACAAGCTGCACTTTACGTTGAGCAACTGGCTCAATTGCAATCGTTAGACCCAGCCGCTGCGGAGTAACGATGCCATGATGATGCGAATAAATCGATACACACAAGCGAGAACAAAGAGGCCATCTCGACGCAAGCAAAAAGGCCTTGCGACCATTGAATTCGTAATGGGTTTTATGGCGTTCTGGCTGATGTGTATGGCATGGGTTGAAATGAGCTACCTGTCTTATGTATCGGCCATCGGAGATTTGTCGGTATCTGAAGCTGCAAGGCAAGCTAAAAAGTCGGAACAGAACTACCAGCAGGTCTTTCATAATACCATTCACGATAGTGACTCGTTATGGACCTCGCTGGTGTCGGAAAGTAATTTCCGCCTGTCGGTTCAGTTCCTCAAAGATATTGAAGCACTTAAAGCATATGAAGAGGCCTGCGAGGGTGATGAGGATCAACCCGTTGTCGCTTGTGGCGAGCCGTTCCAAAGTGCGATAGCCATTTATCGTGTTCAATACGATTTTTCACCCATCTTTACTTACTTTCTAGATACGAGCTCTTTGCTAACGCGAGAGGTGATAGTGATTCAGGAATATGAGCGTGATGAATTTGAACTGTAACCGTCAGGCTGGAAAGCGTAAGCAACGAGGCAACTTCACCGTAGAGTTTGCGATTGTCGGTGTGTTTTTTGCCCTACTGTTAGCGTTTAGCGGCGATGTGATCATTAAATTGTCGCACAACGGTAAGCTCGATAGATTGAGCTTTTCGTTAGTTAATATGCTCAAAGAGCGAACTCAGTTTTTCTCTGAAGGGCAGGATATTCAACGCCAAGATGTCGATGACTTGTATCTGATTGCCGAAAACTCCCTGCGCCGAACGTTAGGGACTTATGAAGCTGAGCGATTTGGTGTTGTGATCGAGTCTTTATCTTTTAGAGGAATTGGTGAAGCCAACTCTCCACGTCGTTTCCAGTTTGGCGCCTATCAGTGTCAATTGTCACGCAACATGGCTGATTTAGAGGAGCTTTCTGTTGTGACGTCATGGGGCAGGCAAGCGCCTTTGTACCGAGTGACGCTGTGTTACCAAACTGATAACTGGTTCGGTCGGTTGGTGGATGGCGACTACACTCGGGTTCAATCGTCATCTGTGATTATTGGGAGATAACATGACGCGAATTTCTAAACAGCGAGGGCATGCAGCGTTACTGTTTGTGATGATCATTCCTGCATTATTTGGGCTATTTGCTTTGGCCAGTGACGGAGCTCGGGCGATACAGTCTAAAGCCCGCATTGAAGATGCTTCAGAAGTTACTGTGCTTGCGATTGCAGCGCACAATGATGACAACATTGGGCAAAGTGAGTTGGGCCAAGGGAGCGCGGTGAACCAACAAATTGCTAGCCGATACGTCAACTATTACCTAGGCGATCTTTCTTCAATAGAAAGAATCAACGTACGTCGACTGAATTGTGAGGATATTCCAGAGTGTTTGGATGGTCTCGCACAGGACGAACCGCGGTTTTTCCAATATGAACTCGACGTTGTTACTCGCCATCAAGCATGGTTTCCCAAAAGTGATGGCTTTGAAGGCTTTGATGAAACCTTTGATGTAAAGGGCGCTTCCATGGCGCGAAAATATCAGAATCAAGCAGTAGATGTGGTATTTGCAGCGGATTTTTCAGGTTCGATGGACGATGGTTGGAATGGCGGAAATCAAACGAAGATCCAAGACTTGATGGACGTGATTGAAGAGGTGGTGGCCGAGTTGGAGAAGTTCAATGAAAACCACCAAGAAGAAGCGAACCATGTCGGGATAGCACCTTTCGACTTTTATACGCGCAACATGATCGGTGGTCGCGAGAAAGATATTAGTGAACTGATTTTCAGTGGTAACAGTATTGATTACGGTCGAACGGTTGAACAGGTTTTCATTGAGAAAAGCCAAGAAGTGAGCAATAGCAATGCTGATAGGTCAAACAATGTTGAGCTAACGGATGATTTTGAGCAGTTCCGTCGAGATATCCGATACTTCCGAGCGGGAGGAGGGACCTCATCAGTGGCTGGAACGATACGTGCTGCACAGATGCTCCAAAAAGGAGAAAGCCCTAGACGACTGCTCATTATCCTTTCTGATGGTGAAGATAATCCTGATTGGGGCCCGAGCAAATACCGAGAACCTTCGTACGGTTCTCGACCGTCTTTTGAAACAATTGGTCGGACGTTAATGATTAACTACAACATGTGTGATGTTATCCGTAGTGGGCTTTCGGATGCGTACACGCCTGATGGAACCAAGATTGAAGCAAAAATTGCTGTTATTGGTTTTGACTACGACGTTAATGACAACGATGCACTTATGTATTGTGCAGGCGAAGACAATGTTTACGAGGCACAGAATCGGGACGAAATCCTAAACAACATCCTCGAATTAATCACAGAAGAAATCGGCCACCTTGGCAATGGCTAAAGAAGTGACGAACTATTTTACATCAGCCTCATTCAACTCCAAATAGGGACACAATGAACGTTAAATTGAACATGTTGGCGAGCTTAGTTGGCTTGGCTTCATCACCTTTAGCAGCTAATGACTTACAGCTGTACTGTGGCTCAGACAATGGCCAATACGAGATAACCGCAAAAGCGCTACAAGGTGTGCGGGTTCACTTAGATCAGGGTACATTTTTACAGGTATCGGAAGATGTACCACCTGAAAGCCAAAAGATGCTAGCCAGTGAATTGGAATCGATAGGGGTATCGAGCAGCTGCAGTGAGTATTTTTCTAAGCAGGGGGAGTACTCTGAGCTCAACCAAGGTGAGCTTGTTGCGAGGGTCCACTTCTCATTCGATAAATCGGAATTAACCGATAACTCGTTGTATGTATTGAATAACCTGATTAAGCAAATTCAGGCAACGCCTTCGAAACTGCAAGTGGAGGGTCATACCGATTCGACAGGGAGCGAGGCATACAACTTCCAGTTAGGCCTGCGCCGCTCGGATGAAGTGAAACAATACCTTGTTTCTGAAGGTGTGAACGCTGAGCAGCTTGAAAGCGTATCGCATGGTGCGTCTCAGCCCATTGAAGATAACAACGATCGTGAAGGGCGCGCCGCTAATAGGCGTGTTGATATTACGTTATAAAACGAAGGGTGAGATAACTACGCCGACGGCAGTTCATCTGCGAACACAAAACGAAACTGGTGGTATTTGGCATAATACATAGCCTTGTCTGCCAGTGTCGTTGAATCTTTTATTTGCGCTGCACTTTGCTGGTACACAATACCGATACTGGCAGACACATTCAGCGCTGTACCCTTAAAGTTGGTAGGCTTTTCGATGCAGTTGGCGATGTTGATTGCCAACTGCTGGATCTGTTTTTTGTTTACCAGCGATTCCGATACCAGTACGAATTCATCACCACCCAATCGATAGACAGAAGCGCTGTCGCCAGCGGCTGTTTTCAGACGGCTGGCAACATGGCAAAGAGTGTGGTCTCCCGCTGCATGACCGTATGTGTCATTGATGGATTTGAACCCATTCAAGTCAATCATCAAGACGGTGCTGTTTGATTCGGGCCGTTTCGCCAATTCAGAGATCTTTTGCCTAAAGCCCGTACGGTTATATGCACCGGTTAATGGGTCTAGCAGGACTTTCTTTTCCAGCCTTTTTTGTGTGTTCACTAGTCGGGTTACTTCTAAGCCTGAACATTCAATACTGTGGTGAGAAATGTCTACTTTATTGATTTTGTAATAGCGTGATTTTGTATTGAGGTCGATTTTTAGGGTATCGCCACTTTTAAACTCGTTAGACGCAATCAGGCATAATAGCTGCTCTCTCTTTTGTTTGTTGCCGACCGCATTGACCACCTCACAAGAACCAAATACGTTGATGAATTTTTGATTTGCTCGCGTCACGGTTTTGTCTTGCGTGTTGATAACAAACAGACAAACCTGCGTGAGGTTGTAAGTGGTTTGATACTGGTTCCGGGCCGCTTTAGCTGTGTTTAAGCTATCGAGCATTCTGTCTTGTAGGCGGTCCATGGACGCAAATAGCTGACTGAACTCTTCAAACAGATGAAGTCGCGGAGTTGGTGCCGTGTGCCCTTTTATCGATAAATATCCATAGCGCTGAGCTTCGTAAAAGGGCTGTTTGAGTGCTCGAATGATCGCACGGCTAAAAACAATGGATGCGAGAATAATCACCCCGAGCGCTGAAAGCACATAAAGGACATTGCTACTTACAGCGTCTTGCAGAAATAGGGCGTCGGTTCTTTGAATGGAGAGTGTTCCAATATGCTCACCATCAACCATCAAATCCAGTGCCATGCCACTGGAACTCTCCACGTTAGAATCTAGCCGAGTACGGGCGAATATATCCTGAGAATAAGTACTAAATAAGGTGGCGGAAGCGACATAATCAATCGCGGACAGATTGTTGACCACCGCTTTCCCCATCGCTCTGTCATTGGCGTAGATTGCTTGCGTGGCCGACTTCTTGTGTAGATTTATCGCTTCTTTGATTCTGTCGGTATGTAGCTGTTGCTGTTCTTGGTATTTCAGGTAGGAGACCAACAATAAAAGTAAGACGAGTGGAACTGTTGTCGAAAGTAGATAAAGAGTCACAATATAATTTGAAAATCTCTTCATAGAACCCCTATGACGTATAAAGTGCGAGCTTGCATAAGGGTTAGTATATATCCGCTTAAACTATCGGCGATGGCTTACTGATGTATATAACAATAGATTTCACAACTCCTTAAAAGATGCCAGCTCTTAAATTAGTGCGATAAGCTTTATTTGCTAGAGCTGGCTTTTGGTTGATGAATTTCCGGTGTTATATAAGGATATTTATATCTTTGCAGTGGCTAATTTTGCTCACTTCAGAGTGTGAAAACCTGAATAAATGCGAGTGAAAGTCGTAAACCAGCAAGCTGCACCGAAAACATAAGCGATAATGGCGAAATGAGCAGGAAATAAGCAGAACAGGATGAAGCATCCAATGGTTTCTGTTCCTTCTGTTAAGCCACTCATGTAGTAGAGCGATTTGTGTTTGTAGACAGGGTTTTCAATACCGCGTTTTCCTGCCATGACGGCAAAAGCAAGGAAACTGGTTCCCGTACCGATGAAAGAAAAGATAAGGAATGCTCCGGCGATGGCATTGCTCTCTGGGTTGGCTAACACAAAGCCAAATGGGATGAGCGAGTAGAATAGAAAGTCGAGGCTAATATCCAGAAAGCCGCCGGAATCACTGATGCCCTGAATCCTTGCTAATGCACCGTCAAGTCCATCACACACTCTGTTTAACAGAATGAATACCAAAGCAATGTCGTATCGTTCGGCTATCAGCGCCGGAAACGCCAAACAGCCTAAAACAAATCCGAACAAGGTAACTTGATTGGCGGTGACGTTGAATCGATTGAGCACTTTTGCCGATTGAGCCAGTGGCCAACGAATCACTTTAATACTAACACTATCAAGCATGTGTGTTCTCCCAAGGCCAGTGTAAAACCTTTCCATTGTCTGGAATGTCGTCTTCGTCGTGAGTCACCATAAGTGCCGGGATATTTGCTTGTTTTAACTGCTCAATAACCCAATCCCTAAACTGGATTCGTAGGTCTTTGTCGAGCTTGCTGAAAGGTTCATCGAGCAGTGCCACTTTAGGTTTGGCGAGTAACATACGCGTCAAGCTAATACGGGCTCGCTGTCCCCCTGAGATTTGGTCTGGAAACGACTCGGCCAGTTTAGTAAGTGAGATACTTTTAAGCGCGTGCATGGCTTGAGCTTTACGCTCACTGCCTTTGACTGAGTTTGGCAGTGCGAAAGCCAAGTTCTCCCAAACGTTTAGATGGGGAAACAGCAAATCATCTTGGAATAATATCCCGACTTCTCGCTGATGGGGGGCGAGCTCACACAGTGACTGCCCATTAAGTCGTACTGAACCGGTGTAAGTAAATTCATCCGATAGATGGCCAGCGATCACATCAAGTAAGGTGGATTTACCACAGCCACTAGGGCCCATCAAGGTAAGTACTTCCCCTGGTTGTACTTCCATATTTAAAGAGGAAAACAATGCATCGCCACCGGCTTTACGGATGGCGAGGTTTTCGAGACAAAGACTCATTCGGAATTAGACCTTTGATAGATAAACGGCGATATCTAACCTGTAAGCGGCTGATTATTATCGCAAAGGAGAAAAATAATAGTGGCAGAATTGCCTGCCAAATAGCGTATATAGCGGTGACACGGCGATCGAACCCGCTAGAAAGAGCAACGGCCTCGGTAGTGATGGTGCTAATCCTTCCGCCTCCGAGCATTAGGGTTGGTAAGTATTGTGCTAGGCTGACACTGATCCCGACCGCCCAAGCAAACACTATCGCAGGTAATAAGATTGGTAGCTTAACGCTATACCAAGCTTGAAGTGGCGTTTTTCCTAAACTTAGTGCGACGCGTGTTAGCGTAGGATTGAAGCTGCGCCAAGGCCCATCTAGCGATAGATAGACGAATGGAAATGCGAAGAAAACATGCGCCCAGTTAACCCATAAGTAGTACGCATCGCTACTTATGTATAGCGTGGCGACTTGAAGACCAAACAGTAGCGATAACTGGGGCAGTAACATTGGGATAGCAATAATGTAGCCGGGTACCTGTAAGCGATATCTAATGCGATATTCATGAGCCAAGACAGCCAGAAACAACGCAATCGTCGCACTAATCAGAGCGATAGAAACACTTTGATTGATTGTGCTTATTAGCCCCTGCCACTCGAATTGCCAGAAACGTTCGCTGTATCGACTTGGTAAAAGATCAGGAAAGCGCCAGCGCTGAGCTATGCTCCATAGAGTAAGTAATGGCAACATGATGATGGCTAATGATAGCAGCCCAGCAAAAATAGACTTTCCAGGGAGTGCAACTCCGAAACGGCCGGAATATTGCCAGCGGCGAAGCCCTTTCGTCAGTGCCCATTCAAATCCACGAGCGAATCCAATCAAAAGCGAAGCGATTACAAACAATACGACTGCTCCGGCCGCGGCCCTAGGCAATAACTGTAAATCTGGGTCACTAAACCACTGCCAAACCAATACCGCTAGGGTAGGTGGATTAGTCGGGCCAATAATTAGCGCGACATCGACAACGGATAGAGAATAGGCGATCACTGCTAACATTGGGAAGCGCAGTTTGCGGAACCACTGAGGCAAGATACATTTCCACCACATCTGTGACTTACTGTAGCCAAGAGATGCACTGACTTTTTCTGTCTGCTCTATGTTGAGTTGAGCCAGAATAGAAATACTCATCAACAACAAGAACGGTACTTCCTTCAGCGCAAGCATAACAATCAGCCCAAGCGCGTAAGGGTCTTTCACAAGCAACGCCATAGCGTCGACGTTACTGGCTGAAGCTTCAAATCCAAATAGGGAGTGAAGTGCACGAACCCCCATGCCTGTTGGCGCAAACAAGAATGCAAATCCAATCGCAAACGCGATATGAGGCATCGCAAGAAGGGGAGACAGTGACAGTTCTATTTTACGCCAAAAACGCGTTCCCCAACTCGCTTTCAAAATAGCAAAGGTGAGCAAGCAGGCGAGGTAACTACTGGCAATCGCAGACCAAACGGTGAGGCCAATCGACTGCCATATGCCTTGCCAATCAAATACCTGTGCAAATCCGTCAAGAGAGAACTGATTTAGCCCAATGGGCGGCACATAGCCAAATGCAGACACCAACACTCCTACCAACCCTGGTAGGGTTGGTAGGATACAAATGGCGATGATGACGATATAAAGGGCTCTTAACATATTGTTTATTTTAGTAACTCAGTGCGGCTCTTATGGTTAATCAACCTAGCTTCCGTAGCGTTTTAACCACTCTTTTTCGATCGCGGCTTGCCAGCTTGGGTGAGGTTCTGCCACCGATTTGAATTGCTGAGTATTCTTTGCGCTGCCAGTAAGGTAGTCGCTGCTCAGTACAGATGGATCGCCCCAAATGTTGATGTCACCTTTGCGTGATTGTGCTTCTGGACTCAATAGGAAGTTGATCGCGACTTGAGCTCCAGCACTCGACTTTGCATTCCATGGAATGGCGAGGAAGTGAATGTTAGATAGCGCGCCATATTGCATTGCGTAAGCTTTGGTCGACTCTTCTAGCTTGCCACTTGCCTGAGCGGAATACACCGCATTAGGATTGAACGTAACCGCTAAGTCGATTTGACCGTCGTCGAGAAGCTGAATGGATTCTGATGTGCCAGCAGGGAATTGCTTACCACCACGCCAAGCCACTTTATGAAACTCATCTAAGTATTTCCAAAGTGGGGCTGTGACCGCATCGAATTGCGCCTCTGAAACCGGTTTAGCCAGTGCAGGGTCGTTGTCGGTGAGCTCGATCAGCATAGATTTAAGTACGCTTGTACCGTGAAACTCCGGTGGGCGAGGGTAAGTCAAACGATTCGGGTAAGCTTTAGCGTAGCTGAGCATTTCTGAAAAAGACTGTGGTGGATTGTAGAGCGATTCACTATCGTGAATAAATACCAACTGGCCAACACCCCAAGGGGCTTCTAGCCCTTCTGTTGGTTCAGAGAAGTCTACATCGACAGGCAAGGATTTATCCACGTATTGCCAGCTTGGTAGGGATTCCACAAATGGGCCAAACAATAGCGCATTGTCTTTCATCGATTTGAAATTCTCGCCATTGATCCAAACCATATCAACACTGCCACCAGTATTCTTTCCTGCGGCTTTTTCAGCGATAAGACGGGTCGTCGTTTCTGCAATGTCAGTCACTTTTACATGTTTTAGAGTCACACCATACTGCTGCTGTAAGCGAGTATCAGCCCATTGCAAATAGCGGTTTATCTCTTGGCTGCCTCCCCAAGCATGAAAGTAAACAGTTTGTCCCTCAGCTTGGGCTTCAATTTCTTGCCAATCAGTGGCGAAGGCGGAAGTAGATAGTAGTGAAGAGGTAGAAAAGACCGTGGCCGCAAGCCCTACCGTGCTGAGTAGCTTTTTCATATTTTCGTCCATTTTGAATTGTTCTAATTATGTGATGTCAGCATAAAAACACAGACAGTTCACTAAGTCCTATGATTCATTGTAATTCGATAATAGATTCAATCAATTACTATCCTTAATAAGGATGAAACAGAGCGTAGGATTCTTCAGGCGTATAGACCTTATTTCAGTAGAAATAATTTCATTCAAGTGGAGAAAATTGTTGGGTGAGGTGTTAGAAGATGTAAATAGGCGGCTTAAGTGACACAAAAAAGGAGCCATAAGGCTCCTTTAAAAATGGATTAGGAAAAAACTGAATTAGTTTTTCCAGTCATTCAATGTGAACGTTAGCGTGTGAACGTCGTTTTTCAGCGTTAGTGTATCTTTAGTTAGCGTCATGTCGCTCCAGTCAGATAGCGTTTGAGAGAACGCTTGCTCTGTGTCCATTACGTCGCCAACACACATTTTCATCGTCATGCCCATTTTTTCGACACGGAATTTGTTGTCTTTCAGTTCACCTTGACCGAAGAAGTTGTTACAACCAGCGTTGCCGTTTGCAGTCATGTTTTCGCCGATCTCTAAGCGAGGTGCTTGCTGCTTTTCGTTAGTTACAACGTCTTGGCCGTCAATTTGAGTCAGTTCCCAGTTGTGGTGCTGTAAATCTTGAGCTGTAATTTCTTTCACATCGTCACCGTTACTTGCGCATGCAGTTACTAGTACAGGAAGAGAGATTGCGGCAAATAGTGTTTTTAAACTAAGCTTCATAATAATTAGACTCCAAATGTGGAAACATAGGCGAGATAGTCATCTGACCTTGAGATGCTGTGCAGTATAGCTAATAAAACACTGTTTTTGTCAATGTTAAGTCATAGTTTCATATAAAGTCTTGTTTTTAAACCGAGCAGAATGGTGTGCGAAATTGACAATAGCTTGAAGTTTAACGTAACGTGTTGATAAGCAGGTAAAGTAGGGGGGCGGCGATGGAACAGCTTGAGTTTTTTGTTGTACCTAGTCCATGTGTAGGGATTTGCACCGTTGACGACAAAGGCTACTGCCAAGGTTGTATGCGTAAAAGGGAAGAACGCTTCAACTGGTTGTCGATGACTCCTGCCCAGCAACTACACGTCATAAAACTCTGTCGACAACGCTACCGTAGAAAAATGCTTCAAGGTAGAATTCCGACTGAAGAGCCTCAAGAGCCAAGCAGCCCGCAACAAGATTTGTTTTAACGTCCTAAACGTATTTTTATTTATGTCATTACTCTTTTCTAGAATGTTGAAAGGATTCACATTGAATAACAAAACCCGCGCAGCGATTACCTTATTAAGTGCCACATATACTTTTTCCGCCCAATCGACATCGTTTACTGATCCTATCGACGGTATGTTTGACATGGGCGAATACTTGGCAGAAAACGCTTATGGTTTCTTACCTGTCCCAATACTGATTACCGAGCCTGCTGTTGGATTAGGTGGCGGCTTTGCTGGCGTGTTCTTGCATGAATCTGAACAAGAGAAAGAACACCGTAAGAAGCTGGCGATGGAATCATTAGATGGCGGAGCCAGATTGATACCACCTGCGGTCACTGTGGCAGGCGGTGCAGCGACTGAAAATGGTACTTGGTTTGCAATCTTGGGCCATCGACGTACATGGAATAAGGATTCGATCCGTTACATGGGTGGGATTGGGTATGGTAATGCATTTATCGATATATACTCCGATCTTGGTGGGTTATTGCCGCAAGACAAACCTCTCAGTTTTGAAAGTGACAATAAAGGTTATGGTGGTATCCAGAAACTGCAGTTTAGAGTAGGGGATTCGCCGCTATTTTTAGGTGTGTCTCAGTTTTGGATCCGTTCTGAAGTAACCTCTAGCAATCAAATCATAAACAAGATTTTAGAACTGACTGTTGGTACAGAAACCACCGCTTCGGGTTTAGGCTTTGTCGCTGAGTACGACACTAAGAACAGTTTCTTTTTCCCTACCGATGGCTATTCAATTAATGCCGAGTATTTGTGGTTCAGAGATGCTATAGGCTCTGACAATGATTACGAAACCTTCGCGTTAGACGGACAAGCATTCTTCCCACTTTCTGAACATTGGACACTTGGTTTTGCCGGTAATTACGCCTCGCTGACGACTGAGGAGCTTAGCCTCCCGCCTTTAGCTCGCCCCTACGTAAAGCTAAGAGGTATCGCTGCGTATCGTTATCAAGATAATTATGTCGCTTCAGTTCAATCACAACTGATGTGGCACTTGACCCCACGCTGGACACTATCGGGCTTCGCTGGAAGTGGTTCAGCAAGTATAGATTTCGATGGCTTGTATGAAGATTCTGAGTTTGCTTATGGTGCAGGCTTTCGTTATTTAATTGCCCGTCGTTATGGCATCCATATGGGGATGGATTTTGCTTTCAGTGAGGATGAAAACGCGTTTTACTTCAATGTAGGTTCGGGCTTCTAATACTATTCAGCTTCTAAATGAGAAAGGCCATGACTCTGTCATGGCCTTTTTTTATGCCTTCAATACGCTTGGTTATTTCTGACCCCAAACATCACTTACCCATCCTCCTGCATGTTCGTCAAAGTGGCTCCCATTGAATCGGTGGTTTCTTTCCGCGTGTTCTTCGCAGTTTGGTTTCTCGTCAAGGAGGTGCTGAATGTAGTTGGCCATTGGGTCATTGGACATCTGCCGTTCTCTTCGAGTCGCGACTTCTCTAATTAGTTGTAATCGATATGATGCGCTAGCTCTTTTCATGCTCAATGACCTCCTAGTTAAGATACTTAATAGAAAAATTTAGGATCCAGATCACAAAGCGTCAAATGGATTTCGGGACTAATTTTGGCTGCTTTTTACCAAATAAATTGATGCGAAATAAAAAGGCTTTAAGCTTCAATCGTTAACGATTTTTTTAAGCGAAAAGTTTTCTCAAAAATAATCGAAATGGATAGAAAAAAGCCGCCTTATAGGCGGCTTAGTGAGGCATTATATTTCTAGAGATTACTTATCTAGGAATTTTAGGAACTGCTCAGAGAACTGCCAAGACTCGGTTTGGAATGGTACTCCGTCTTTAGAGCTAGAACAGGTTGCTGAGGCCCATTCATCCATGCATGAGTGATCTCGGTTGATAGACCAGAAAGAAAGGTATCTCAGGTTCTTCTCTTTAGACCATGTCGCTAGGCGCTCTGCTTGCTCAAGAGAAATAGAATCAACACGCTGATCGTTCAGGCCTTGCATTGGGATCATGCCAAGTTTTTGGTACAACTCTTCATCGCTAAGCTCAGGGTAAAGCGGTGCCATTAAGGTTTTCAAGTATTCCACGGTCAGAATAGAAAGCTCTGCGGTGTCATCGACATAGTTCTCATGATACCAAGGGCCGAAACTCATGGTCATTGGGTTTACACTGTCGATCTCTAAGCCAGCTTCTACTGCAGGTACTACAACTTCATTGAATCCGCGTACGATGTCTGGCGCAGCAGCGAGAGTAAAGCTCACTTTTAACTGAGGATATTCAGCTTGCAAGCGAACCAGTGCGCCAATCATGCGCTCCATTGCTTCAGCATCGTTCTCACGTCCCATCTCAACGTCGAAGTCTAGGTGATAAACCTGATAGGTATCGATGACTTTCTTGTATTCGGCGTAGAGTAGATCTTCGCTACTACATGCTTGTGACAAGTAACGACCGTTCGCACCGCCGAATGAGATAAGTACGTCACCACCTTCGGCGCGCAAATCATCGATCTGTTTCTTACCCCATTGCTCCGAGACTTTCATCTCTGGCTGTCCACCCCATAACGCTTCACATACTTCGGGATCCCACTCACTGCCTAGAATAAACGCCAGCGTAAAGAGTTTGTTTCCAGATTGCTGAGAAAGGTCGACTAAGCTTTCCATTCCACCGTTGGTCCAATCCGCATTGATGTTGGTGTCTTTGTATGGCGCGAGAATGTTCGCATGACCACCCGAAAGTTCAGTAAATGATAGGGTAAGTGTCCCGGCTTCGCTGACAACCGCAGAAGTCGTTGTAAGCATGTATTCTTTGCCATCAACTTCAACAACGGGTGTTGAGACCGCATAAGTTCCTGGTCTTAGCATATCGTAACGTTGAGCATCACCCGTTGAAGTGACGTGCTGATACATATCGCCTTCACTGTGTACAAGCGTTACCGAAGTTGATTGATTCTCTGGCAGACCTTGAAGCTCTACATAAGTCTCAAAGAAATGAGTGGTATCTACAGCTTGAGTAGACTCAGTGACCTCTGGAGACGTTTCTTGATCTTTATTTGCTACGAATTGGTAATCTGCCTGACCATCCATTAGCAACTGGTGAAGCGTATTGTTGAGTCGGTAGCCTTCAAGGTTGGCTTGGTATCGTGTCGCATCGGTAAGGCTAGTGACTGCGGTTTGTTGACCATATAGGGCTTGATAGAAGCTTTGGTCGCCTGTATCTAGCTCTGTTATTGTTAGCGTAGTGCTTTCCACGATATCACTCGTAGGTAAAGTGACACTAAAGCTTGCAGGGTATATTGCCTCACCATAACCCCAAGTTAACTGGGCTTCGTTGCCTTCTTCAGTTAGGGTTTGATCTTGGCTTGCAGGATCTGCTGGGTATGCGCCAACTGGGTTCACATCGAGAGTGTAGTCACCATAAGTTAACGAATCGAGCGTCGTAGAAGTTTGCCAGTCGAGCGATACTGATTGCTGGTAGCCATTAGGGCCAGATAGTGTGGCAGTTGCTTGCTGGTTTGCAACGTCACTACCCGGGGCCGCTGGGGCGGTGAGTGTAATCACGCCGTCGCCCGTTTCAACGCCATCTAAATAGACTTTCACATCAGAGATGGTCTCTGGTGTAGCGTTCATGCCTAAGCCAAATTGTAGTGAGATCGCACTCCCCACAGGAAGCATACTGTTGATCCAGCTTTCATCTGCGTACGTTGTTGTTACTTGGATTAAGAACTGGCCATCATCAGTTTGCGTGGAGCTAACCGCGATGTTACTTGGGTAGCTTATCCCTGCAAAATTTCCCCATACCGATGTAACGTCGAGTGGTGATACGAACGTCATTACCATGCCGTCGATATCAACTTCTTGCGCAAGAGTATTGGTCATTTTGATCGACATGTTTGACCAAGTCGCCGACGCACTATCGACAATGACTTCAGTTTGAACGGGTGCAGGTTGAGGTGCCTGCGTTTTCGCGTGTTGGATAACAATAAGTTCATTGGAATGAACCATGGCAGGGAAATAGGCGCTGGTAAGCGCCAGTGCGGTACTCACCGCAAGTAAACATGTTTGCTTTTTCATTGTTTTTACCTTCGTTTATAAGAAAACGAGCAGTAAGTGCAACAATATTTGGTTAACGATAAACCAGATATTTGTGGTAGCTCCGCTACCTTAGACTGAGTCCTTAGGCCGGAAGCTTTGCGTCCTTGTCTTTCGAAAAGTTTGCCGTTGACACAAACAACCCAGACGTATCTTTGTATAGTTTTTGTCGATTTTAAAATTTGGAAAGTTGATAGTGTGAATATCATTCAAGAATTCAATCTATTGATAATTTGTTCAATATATCAATATGTTACATCATGAATGTCGTTGGGTTTTGGTATTTGTTATCGATATGTTTCACGGGGAGGTTAGCTCGGAGCGTGGGCAAATAATATCAGCAAGATTGATACATTTAGGGGAGGTTATTCAGTGGACGATGTCAATGCCTCTACAGCAGATTCTATGTACCATTTCTTGTATTCATTATCGCACCAGCGTTTGTTCAACCGGCGTTTATTGAACTCTGCACCAATGGCTACTTTGGTTTGTGTTGTTGGGCGTTTGTAGTACAAAGTTTCACACAATTGCATATTGGTCATGTTTTGCGGATAGGCGGTGACTGGGCTACCTCGCATACCCAGTTGGCTTGCTTGTTGATTAGAACAACCAGAGAGCAAGATAGCACCAAGGGCGAGAAGACCGATACGAAACATGTTTACCTACTTAAGTTATTGTCTTTACTTTGGTTTAGCCCTATCAGTGTGTAGCGGCCACTGATGGCAAGAGCGTTGAACCACCATAGCAATTGTGGTGTAAGTTGGTCAAAACTAATCGAAAAAACCACAGCTGAGCTGGTGTTAAAGGTAAATGTATCCCGTGCTGAGGAGCGAAATGATAGTCACAGCTTTTGTTGCTAGTGGTATCTATTTGTTTCGCGATTAACTAAACTTAGGGGATGCCCTAATTAAAGTTCAATGAGTTTGGGCCGAAGTAGAAGTATCAAAGGATTGAGGTTGTTAATACATGAGTGAAGCATCATTTGCCCAGAAGCGCCAATATTATCGCTTAAAGTACCCTAAGCGCGCTCGACCTGTGGTGCGAGTTCAGGGTGACTTATACCATGTGAGTGAAGTTTCCGAAAAAGGTATACGTGTTGTTGTTAATCAGTCGTCATCTTTTCATCAAGGGTTCCAATTAAGAGGAATACTGGATTTACACGATGAAAGCCAGGTACAAATTGAAGGGGCGATATTGCGTTTAGACAACAATGAAATCATTGTGCAATTGACTCGAGGTCCGAGCTTCAAAGATATGGTTCAGGAGCAACGACATATCCGCAACAAGTATCCGACTTACTTCGCTAAGCTGCGCGAATACGCTGCATAGAAAAACCGCCGAATAGGCGGTTTTTTTGATTTTTGTGTTTGGCTGAATTTACGTTTACCACATTAAGTCGTCAGGAACGACGAAATCTGCATACGGGTCGTCTTCTGGTGCGATCTCTTCTTCAGTCGTTTTGGTTTCAATGATGGTTTCGTCATCACGCATTGCGATTTTCTTTGCAACGGAGCCTGGGATAACGACATAAGACTCACCATAACGCGCAATCGCTAAAATACCTTTTGCCAGCTGGTCTTGTACCAAAGATTCTACGTAGATCGACTTTACGAATTTGCCGTCTGTGAAGTTGTATTTGATATCACCGTCTTTCAGATCGATTTTGTTCATGTCGATAAGCTGTTTCACTTGAGCACGAATCTCTTTCGACAGCTTTTCTTGGTTGCGCTGTTCGTTCAGCGCTTTATCGCGTTCTTGTTGAGCCTGTTTATTCGCTTCAACGGCTGCTTTCGCTTCGCGAGCTTGGACGCGAGATTTCTTAGAGCCTTTTTTTGCCTTTTTCAGCTTCTTTTCGTTCACTAAGCCTGCTTTTAGCATTTGCTCTTGTAGAGTTAGTTTTGCCATGGTCGATCCAATTCAGTCATTTGCGCGACATTTTAGCGCCTCGCTACACGCAAAGAAAGGGTACGTCTTCAAGAATCTGGAGCGTTCAGAGGCAATTCAATGCTAAAGGTGGTGCCTTCTCCCAATGTGCTTGATGCCTTAATGTCGCCACCTAGCAATCCAGTGACAATATTATAAGCAATGTTGAGCCCTAGACCCGAGCCGCCTTGACCAAGCCGTGTGGTGAAAAATGGGTCAAATATCTTGGACAAGTGCTTCTGCTCAATGCCGCATCCGTTATCCGCCACCTTGATACAAGCGGTGTTAGCGTTGGTTAGTGTACATCGAATAGTGACGAGTTTTTGTGACGTGTCCTGTTCGGAAAATGCATGGGCGACCGCGTTACTGAGTAAATTCATGAGCACTTGTGTTAATGGCCCTGGGTAGCTATCCATGGAGATGGCACCTTCAAATGCTTCTTCGAGTTCTATCTGATGGCGCGTCAGGTTTGGCGTCATGGTGACTCTTAATTCATGGAGAATTTCAGGTAAGTCGAATTGTCTGCGCTGGTAACTGGATTGGTCTACCGCCACTTGTTTGAAGCTGGTGATGAGCTCTGCTGCCCGGTGGAGGTTGCGTTCAATGCTGTCTGCGGATTCGGAGCTCTGTTCAATGTATTGGTCTAAAACGGAGCGCTTCAGACCTTGTTCTAATTCAGCGACAAACTCTTTGTTGATGTCTTTGATCGTGGTGGAAACCATGAGCGCATTACCGATAGGTGTATTTAGCTCGTGGGCAACCCCCGCTACTAAAGAGCCGAGCCCTGCGAGCTTTTCAGATCGCACGAGTTCATCTTGGGTGGCTTTCAGTTGTGCTAGGGCTTTTTCTAGCTCTTGTGTTCTTTCGGCGACTCTCTGTTCAAGTTCTTGGTTGTGTTTGTTGATGGTTTCTAGATGTTCACGGCGTGCTATCTCTGTATTAGCCGCGCTTTCGAACCAGTAACGCCATTTGTCAGGAATGGATGGTACGCGGATAGGATCGCGCTTTGGTAGTTCCTCGACAAACTTTGCCAATTGCAGTGCTGGTTGGCTAAAGCTCCAGTGTTGGTAAAGCACAACAAACAGTAGCAATAGGGCGAATACGCCCCCCAATATCAAATAGGGCAAAATAGCGCCTAGGATATGCGATCGAATTTGCGACATGGGCAGCTCAACCACTAGGTTCCATGGGGTGTTATCCAACGAATAACTGAGCCAATAGCCATTTGCACTACGTTGTAACTCCCCTTGAGGCACAGTGTGAGTCTCTCCTGCGGGGACAAAACTGAACACTTGTTCGTGCGTGACTGCTTCGGTTTTTGATTTAAGCGCGCCTTCGCTGTCACCCACAACAAGCCCTTGGTTGTCTACCAGTACCAAGCGGCCAATATGACCATGTGCTTTGGACAATATTTTATCGAGCACTTTTAACGTGATATCAGTACCTACCGCACCGATAAACGTGTCTTGGTTGTAAATTGGGGCGAGTAAGGACACCATCATTCCTTTACCACCCGCATCCATATAGGGCGTGGTCCACACTTTGTTTCTACGAGTGTTAGCTTGTGGGTTAACCAAGTCGAGAGGGAAAGTGCCGCCGGCTTCATAAATCACGTTTATGGCTTCATCAATGGTGCTTGTGCCTGTTGCCGTCAGAATGACATCGTGCCCCAGCCAAGGGTATACCTGCGTCATAGCTTGATCTGCATCGTAGTAATAGCTCCATTGGAATTCTGGGTAGAGCTGATGCGTAACGTTAACCGCTGGCATCATAGAAAGCAGCGCGAGCTGATCCAGTGATAGGTCGCGTGCATTAGAGCGGATGAATAGCTGCCCAAGGATGTTTTTCAGCTTGTCTGGAAGGTTTTGCCAAGGCGCGCCATGAGGTGAGTTAGCTGCCTGACTATTGATATAGTCTAGAGTTTGTTTAGCCTGTATAAGTTCAGGGGTACCCCTAGCTGTTTCTACCGCTGAGCGCATGTTATCTACATGAGTAAGCGAGACAGATACGGTTTGATTGAGCGACAGCAAGGTTTGTAATGCACGATGCGTTTCTTCGTTAATTGCCTGAGATTTTAGTTGCTTACTCAAATAAGCAGCGTTACCCAAAGTCAGCATGACAATTAGCAGCAAACCACCATAGATGATCAATCGGTATCGCCTGATCAGTGCATTGGCGGAAATATGTGAACCTTGCTCTGAAGAATTATTGGGCTGAGAATTACTGTCCATGGGGGATCCTTAATTCAAATAAACTGCGTTATCAGCTTTGTTCCTGGCTTTCGATAAGTCGCAACAAATCCGGGAATTCGAGCGCTTTTGCAAACAGCCAACCTTGTCCTTCTTCACAGCCAAATTGCTGTAGTTTTTGTTTTTGTAGTTCGGTTTCTATTCCTTCGGCAGTGATGTCCATACCGAGTGTTTGGCCGAGATTCACGATCATCTTGGCGATACTGTCGTCGTCTTCCATCGCGTTGACAAAGGTTCGGTCTATTTTGAGCCTGGTAGCGGGCAGCCGGTGCAGCACACTTAACGACGAGAATCCGGTGCCGAAGTCATCGATTGCCACTTTGCAACCCAGCGCTCGTACTTGAGCGAGAATGTCGCACATGAACTCAAGGTCGTTGGCCGCCATGGTTTCGGTGACTTCGATTTCTATTTGCTGGGGCGAGAGCTGATACCGGTTTAGTGTCCCTTTAAGCAGTGCAATAAAGTTTGCTTCTTCAAGTTGGGCTGGAGAGATATTAATAGCCATTGACAGTGTGGCATGGCCACGCTGTTTTAACTCCGCCAAATGCTGGCACGCTTGTTCTAGTACAGTAGAGCCGATAATCACCATTAGCCCTGATTGCTCTGCCAGAGGAATGAACATGTCTGGTGGCACAAGCGAACCATGTTTATTCTTCCAACGTAGTAGCGCCTCCATCCCGGTAAGCGTTCCTGTTTCTAAGTGGTATTTGGGTTGATACATGAGAAACAGCGCACTGTTAGCCACGCTCTCGCGTAGTTCGGCAAGCATTTGAATGCGGTCTCGAGCCGATTGACCAATACTGGTTGAAAATGTAACCGCTGCTCCACGGTGGTGGTGCTTAGCCTGCTTAAGAGCGAGTTGGGCATCTTTGTATAGGCTTGATAGCTCAGTTTCACAATGGTCGACTTTAACTAAACCTACACTCGCCATGGCGTTGAATGGCTGTTCGCCAACGACAAAGGGTTGCTCAAACGTGGCTAAAATGGCTGATGAATTGACCTCGCTGGGTGGGCCGACGATGGCGAATACATCGCTACCAACTCGAGCAATAAAACAGCGTGGGAAGTGCTCAATTAAGCGGGTACATATTGCCTTGAGTAGGGCATCCCCAAACTGGTGTCCAAAGCTGTCGTTCACAGCCGCAAACTCATCGACATCGACCAATGCGAGGGTGGAATGTTGTTTTTCACAGTCATTAGAATCAGTCAGAAACTGCAGCAGGCTATTGAGGTTTGCGACTTTGAGTAATGGGTCAACGTAGGCTTGTTGTTCGAGCCTGCCGTAGAGCATGACATTATCGAAACCGACACTTAGGTTGGCACAAAACACTTCCAACAGGTGCTTATCGATGGCTTCTAGTGGACGCTCGATTTCGACATAGGCAGCAATGCCACGCCCTTGTGCAGTCGAAAAGTAGAGTGTGATGTGTGGCTCGAATAAGTTTTCTTTGTTCACTAGACAACGTTGTAAGCAATCGCGAACGGTTTTAGAGGCTAACTCTGTGAGCGGGCACTGAACCAGATCGCAATACTTACCTGCCGCCGCGATGATTTGAGCGTTATGTTCTTCATTAGCGGATAACTGCTGGGCGCATATTAATCCTTCGGGCTCAATTTGGAACAAAGCACTAATTTGTTTAACAGCCCCTTCGGCAAATAGCCGTAGCCAATGGATATTGGCCAGTTCGGTACTGGCATTGACGACTTTTTCTAATCCTTGCCGCAACAGTTGTTGATTTTGGATCTGGCGGTAGGCCCGAATCGCACTGGTTAAAATGGTGAATAAACGAATACGGGTGAGTTCGGACTTAGTGCGATAGTCGTTGATGTCGTATTGCTGGATGGTGTCCATCTCTGGCGCATATCCGGGCTGTCCGGTGCGCAGAATAATACGAACAGTGAAGAGGTGTAGCTGAGTGCGAATTTTTTCAACCAAATCGAGCCCTGCGGTGTCGGTTTCCATTACGACATCAAGCAGGATCACCGCGATATTGGGTTCTTGAGTTAGCTTTTGCTCGGCTTCGTGTGCAGAGTATGCATGGATGAGCTCTAGCGGCCTATCTTCCACAATGAGTTCCCTCACTGCGAGCTTTGTCGCTTGGTGAACATCTTTATCGTCATCCACTACCAACACTTTCCAAGTAGGGCGTTTGAGTTTGGGTAAATCAGACTCAGAAGTATCTTCAATGATACTCATTAGTTCTTCTGGGTCATTCGAATTATCGGCCATTGCTGCTCCTGCTTCTCCAAGCCTCTTGCTGTCGCATAAGCTCATATAGAGCGCGCTTGCATGAGTATTTGGCTAAGGGCCTAGGCTTATTAATTTATATAAAACTCAGTATAGAAGTGAAATGAGTGAGTTGCGAAAGCAGAGATAGAGTGAAGGCTAAAAGGGGGGGGGGGGATATGTTAGGAATGAAAAAGCAGCCGTAGTGGCTGCTTTTATGAGATTAGATTGAGCTTATGCTTTCTTCAAATCTTGAGCTGGGTAAGTTAGCGTCATTTCGCCAGCTTTTACATGAACGTAAAAGCCGCCAGCGCTTAGGCCAGTCACGACCATTTCACCTAGGTCGACACCTTTGGTTGCGACCACTACATCTTCAATTGAAAACATTTCAATACCTATAGAAACAAGTTGAGTAGACATTTGTCTGCGGCGGTATTGAAACAAAGGTTGAGGGAATCGACTAATCAGGTTTTCAATCGTTAAGACAAAATATCGTTATGATTAAACAAACCGCCGTTGATGGTGAGCAAACCAATTACTCATTAGGTTAGCCACGGTAGCGGGGGCTTCTAAAGTGGTTAGGTGGCCACAGTTTGGTATGACATGCAATGAGACATCACTTAAATGCTTAACGATCTCTAGATGATGGTTCAAAGGGCAAAGTAGATCTTGTTTGCCAGTAACGACGATAGTGGGCACTTGAACGTTTTCTAACAGTGGAACGGCGTTAGGGCGAGTAGCTAAGGCTCGAGCGTGAGCTTTAAAGGCTTCTAAGCCGACGTCGTTGGCCATCTCTTCTAAGCGAGATACGAGTGCTTCATCGGTTGCTCTAGTTGGGTGAACCAGCATGGGAAGTAATACATCACGGGTGATTCGGTTGAATTGACCCGCTTCGGCTTTACGCACAATAGCATCGCGTTTGTCTGAGATATCTTCGGTTTCATCGGTGGCAATAGTGTCGAGTAATACTAAACCTAGCACGCGTTCAGGCGCTTGCTTGAACACTTCGAAACACAGAATACCGCCCATAGATAACCCTCCAAGCACGAACTTTGGCGGGAGAGTCTCGAGCACATGTTTGGCTAATTGCTGCATAGAGTTAAGCGCAGGTAACTCGATGCAGTTCGGCTCGACCCAATTAGGTAATAAGTCGTTTACATTGCGGTATAGGTCATGGGTACAGAGTAAGCCGGGTAACCAAACTAAAGGAACAGTATTGCTCATCTTAGTACCTCGCTATTTGCTTGTTTTACCGATGAAAACTCTTTAAATAGTAGCCTATGTACCGGCTTTCCCTTCATTTTGCTCAACCGTCAGTGCTTCAATCAGGCGATGTGCATGATGAATATTTACCTCCATTCGGTTGATGAGTTTTTGAAGTGTTTCAGCATCTGGCAACTGTGATTGAGTTAGCGTGGCTTCTGAGCTTTCCGCGAGCCTTAGCATTTTGACCATGCCGAAGTGAATCGCGAGTTGTTTGGCTGAGCTTAGCGCTTCTCTAAGTACACCACGCTCTGAACACGCATAGGCATTGATGAGTTGCTCGACACTGTTTTCTAAATCGAGTTGTAGCGCGACAAGCAGCCCCAACCTTGTTTCTGCACATAAATGGGGATCTTGGAGTCGAGTGCTGCGCGACAATTCTTCTTCGGTCATTGGCAGTTGAGTGACAGGGTAGCGGACTAACGGGATCACGTTGTTTTGCTGTGTGGTAAGTGGGTAGTCAAAGCTGTCGTAGTAAATGTCGGCGTGGAACTGCTCCATTGCTTGCTCGAGACTGGCGCGTTGTAAAGGTTTGGTCAGCACAAAATTGGCGCCTGCTTGAATAAGGTCGTCGTGCGCTTCTTTAAATACATCCGCAGTATAAGCAAAGATGACTGTGCTGAGCTTGAGTTCCTGACGGATCCGCTGAATGGTTTCCGTTCCGCCAAGGTTAGGCATATGGTTATCCATAATCACAAGATTAAAACGCTGATTCTTCATGTATTCCAATGCTTCTAACCCATCGGCAGCAAGCTCAATTTCATGGCCGTAATAATTGAGAAAACGCTGAGCAACAATAGCGTTCACGCGATTATCTTCGACCAGCAGGATCTTAATTTTCGTATCGCTGTGAGAATGACTAGAAGGAGTGGTGACTTGAGCTTCTTGTGATTCAATCACAGTTTTGGAAGGCAGCGGTAGGAACAAGTTAAACTGAGTTCCCGCGCCCAGTTGACTGCTTACACTAATGGTTCCCCCCATTAGTTCGACAATGTTTTTAACTATGGAAAGTCCTAGCCCTGTGCCGCCGAATTTTCGAGTGGTTGACAGCTCGGCTTGTTCGAAAGGCACGAATATCCCATCAAGTTTGTCTTCGGCGATACCAATGCCGGTGTCTGTAACTTGAACTTGCAGACCCGAGCGAGGTGAACTGTTTCCATTGGTAGCTATTGTGTCAAGCTCGACATGTTGAATTTCTACCCCAACGCTTCCCTCGTTGGTGAACTTAATAGCGTTACCTACTAGGTTAAACAGTACTTGGCGCAATCTGGCGGAATCTCCCGTGTACTGAAGGCTGTTGTTAACCCGGTTATCGATATGCAGATCAATATTTTTGTCTTTGGCAAGAGGACGTAATGCTTGGTCGAGTGGTTGAGTGAGCTCATCAATAGAAAAGAGCTTGGACTCCAACTCCATTTTGCCTTGTTCAACTTTAGAGAAATCAAGAATGTCGTTGAGAAGGGTGACAAGGTGCTGACCGGAGTCGATGATGACCTTGGCTTGCTCTTGGATCAAAGGGTCTTTGGCGTCTTCTTGAATGATTTGTGCAACCCCAAGTACACCATTCATCGGGGTTCTTAGTTCGTGACTCATGGTCGCGAGGAAAAGTGACTTCGCTTGATTAGCTTTTTCAGTGCGCTCAATTGCGTGTTGATAGGCTAAGTTGTTTCGGTTTAGTTCTCTCACCCTAGCAATGTAGATATACAGGACCAGCGAAGATACGAGGAATCCTAGCGCGACGAGCAGTTGAATGACTCGGTCTTTGACTTTGGCTGCAATGTCGACCAACTGATGCTCTGATTGCTCGACAAACTCAATGCTGTCGGGCGCAAGGAGTACATTAAACAACTGTTGTTTTTGCGCTTCAACTTCATTGAAAGTTCTGAGTGTAGAAGCAAATTCATTCGACATGTTTTTCTCTTCAGCCAGCGGATCTAGGCTGTTGATGAGCACTGTTCTCGCGGTTGACGCTCTATCGCTAGAAATGTTGAGATGTTCCGATACTGTATTGAGTAGGGCATCTTTGACGATCAATATACCAATGACATTATCAAGGGCTTTGGTCACTTTGGTGAGTGATTCGTTGAATTCCCTGAACTGCTGGTGGATCTCATTTCGATAGAGGTTAAACGTGTTGTTGTTATCGTAGGCCGATAAGATTGCTTGGGATTTTTTCTCGGTTTCAACCAACACGGAAGTTAGGTAATACGGATCGGATTGCGGGCTAAGAGCGTGCTGAGTAACTGCATCCCTGATACTGATGACATCGTGACCAATGTTTTGTATCAAGGAATGGTAATCAAGTAAGCGGCTGTACTCTTTGTATAGAATGACAACCGAGCTCAACAACAACGCGGCAATTAGGGTCACTACTGCGAAAAGCACTTTAATATGGGTCATTGCTGAACTCCTCTAAAATGGCAGGTCGCTCTCCCGACAATGAAGACAAGAATGCACTAATATCGCTGACGGTGTTGTCGGCTAATGTGACGCCTAATTGGCTTCTACCCATAATTCGAATCGCTTCTTCTAAAGATTGAGTATTTCCGTCGTGGAAGTAAGGCGGTGTATCAACGACGTTGCGTAGGCTGGCAACTCGAAATAGAAACATGTCTTCTGGACGGGAAGTGATGAGGTAGCGGCCAGTATCTACTGATCGCTCTTTGCCTTTGGTCTCTTCACCGAAGAAACCAAATCTCATCACCATACCACCACCAACATTGGTGCCACGATGGCATCGAATACAACCTTGTGCTTGAAAGGCTTCCCAGCCACGAAGCTGTTGCTGGGTGAGGGCTTGGGCATCGCCTTTTAAATATTGGTCGAAAGCTGAATTTGGAGTGACTGAGCTGACATGAACTCAACCAGCGCAGACTTAATGGATTGCTCTGAAATCTCTAAGTTCAGCTGCGAGAACAGCGTGGAATAGCGTGAAGACTCAGAAATATATTTCTCTATTGTTCTCCAATTGGAATTCATCTCTAAACTATTGTGAATTGGGCCATCTATTTGCTCATGTAGATTGTTAACACGACCGTCCCAGAAAAAGCGATAGTTTAAAGCGGCGTTAAATACGGTGAGCGAATTCCTAGTGCCAGTACCTCTTACACCTGTTGACGTCGCATGGGGCTCAGCGCCATTGGTAGTTAAACTGTGGCAAGTTTCGCAGCTTACTCGATTATTGGAAGATAGCTTCGGATCTTTGAAGAGTATCCAGCCTAACTTGGCCAACGGCTTGTCGATTTCAATGCTATCGGGAATTGGTGAGATGACTTCTCTCGTGGGTTCGATGTTGAGATCATGTGCATGATTGTGATGCGCCGATTCGTCATGATGGTCGGCGTGTTCAGGTATTTCATGTGTATGATCTTTGCCGGGAAGCAGTGTGAGTGCGACTGACACACAAATTGCAATGCCACTCATCGCACTGATCGTAATAAGCCAACCTTTTTTATTCATATCTATTTCCCATTGTTAAGAGGAAACACTGAGCCAAACGTATTATTCCTGTATTTAATGTAAATATAGTTGCATATTGGCGACTTCGCGGGGAATTTGTGTTTCATTAGGCCAAAGCTAGGTGAGGCAAATTAAGTAGCCATGACAGTGATATTTTGATGATGAGTGCTTCTTGTCGCTGGATGGACGATTGACTACAATGCGGGCTCTCTATTTAGATTGGATCTCTAACATGACCGATACAAACGCAAAACCGGCTTTGCCAGATCATTTATCAGGTAATTCTCGCAGCCCTCACTTTGTTGCTGAGTGCTTCGAGCATCAAATTGGCATTCGCCTAAACGGCAAAGAGCGTACTGACGTAGAAGAATACTGCATCAGTGAAGGGTGGGTGAAAATTCCATCTCCTAAAGCGAAAGACCGCTACGGTAATCCGATGCTGATTAAGCTAAAAGGTGAAGTGGAAGCCTACTACAAGTAAGCGAAGCAAATCCTACAATACGCGGTGAAAGCATGCCGCGTATTGCTATTATATATCCTTCTACAGCACCCAGTTTCCCTACAATCCTATCAATAAGCCTGATTATTTTTGCTAGCCGTCGTTTATAGGCATCAGAGTCTCAACTTTTTGTTATTTCCCATGCTTTTCTGTTTGGTTCGATTAACATCGACCTGTATCAACCAATGGAAAGGAAACCTTATGACAAGTCGAGTTTACGTATTGGCACAGTTCAAGCCTAAATCAGGTAAGGAAGCAGAACTGTTTGAAATATTGAAGGCACTAGAGCCAGATTCATACCGTGAAGAGGGCTGCATTCAATATACTCTGACACGTCAAATTGATCACCCAAGTGCCACTCGTACTGAATATCCAATTGTATTCAACGAAATTTGGCAGGATGCAGAATCTTGGTCAGCACATGGCCGTCGTAAACAAATCCAACACTTTTTTGAAACCCAGGTTCAAGCCGAAACTGGATTGGTGGAAGATGCCATCGTGACTGCTTATACCGATGAAGGGCATGATTACGACGCGCCAATTTTTGAATAACGCTTGATTCCTAGCGTATAGAGAAGTAACGCAAACGCGCTGCTGGTGGCAAACGTCACGGTGGCGTGTTTTTATTTGAGGAGCAGATATGCCACAACCCAGAATTTTAAAAGCGAAAGTTGTCGACGTTGAATGTGGAGATGGCGTCACTATCATTGAGCCGTCTAATGTCTATGGCAGCACGTTGGGAGATGATGTTTTTATTGGTCCGTTTGTTGAGATCCAAAAGCATACGACCATAGGCGCAAGGACGAAAGTACAGTCTCATGCATTTATCTGTGAATTCGTGACGATTGGGCAAGATTGCTTTATTGGTCATGGTGTCATGTTCGCCAATGATCTTTTCAAAGGTGGTAAGCCAAACCCGAACCCTGAGAGTTGGGGAAGAACCCAGATTGCGGACAGTGTGACTATTGGATCAAACGCGACGATTTTGGCGGTGAAAATTTGCGCTCACACGGTGATTGGGGCGGGCAGTGTTGTAACGAAAGACATTACTGAACCTGGTATCTACGCAGGCAATCCTGCAAGGAAACTCAGGCCGTTACCTTAACGATCTCACGTATATCATTGTAACTCGTAATTTTGCTCGCCTATGCCTAGAAGAGCGACTACCATAGCCATAACGTTATTGAATTAGAAAGAGAATTATGTCGTTTCCACCTTGCCCAAACTGCCAATCTGAATACGTATACCAAGATCAAAGTCACCTTGTTTGCCCTGAGTGTGCTTACGAGTGGAATCCATCTGAGCCCGACGAAGACCAAGTGATTGTAAAAGATGCAAATGGGGCGGTTTTGGCTGAAGGGGACAAAGTGACTCTTATTAAAGACCTGAAAGTGACAGGTACATCTATTCGATTAAAGATTGGTACTAAAGCTGTTATCAAACGAATCAACGATGGCAAGGACCATCAGCTTGATTGTAAATTGGACGGTGCTGGAGACATGCTAGTTACCGCTAAATACGTTAAGAAAGCGTAGCCGTACAAAAGTCTATAAGCTTGAATGTGCTCCGCCATAGCAGAGACGATAGATGAGGCTTTGTTAACAAGTTTGCAACAGAGCTAGCGAAGCCTCTAAATCGATGTGCCCGCGCCGCTATTTTGGTGTCCTTCCTTAATTTGAAGTCGAAATACCGTGTTTTAACCGACGCATAATGGCAACTTTCTTCCCATTTTTAGTTAGAACACTTCCTATTATCATCCGCATTTTCTGAATTATTTTACTGCTCTAACTTTTTGTTTTAAAAGAGTTTGTGATGCTGGTTCAGATATTAGCTCGAATCTAAATTGAATCTACCTCGCACCATTTTTCTCTTCAATGTGCAAGTTAATGCTTACGTTATTTTAACTCGATAACTAACTGGGCAAAATTCTCTCAAATTTGCGTGATATTTGCCGCATATCGATATGATTGACGATGATTTGTTAAAATTATGTATCGATTGCTGCTAACTTATTTTTAGATGATTATTTATAAATTCAAAAGCATCTAATTTTTATCAACACGTGAAACAAGACTAGAAAATTGATAACTAGAAGGGAAATTTATGTTTAGGATGAACAAGATAGCAGTGTCTTTAGCATGCATAGTGTTAAGTGGCCATTTGTTTGCTGCTGAACCTTATGATTCAACCAAAACCTACTCCGGTGGCGAACAGGTCACTATCGATGGTAATACGTATGAAGCCAAGTGGTGGGTTAACGCAGGCCAAAGCCCTACAGATAACTACGCGAACGAATGGGACTCACCTTGGAAGTTAGTGAGTGGTACCGCGCCAGATCCAACACCGGACCCAGATCCAACACCAGACCCAGATCCTATGCCGGGAGTGGGTGCTTGTGCTGAGTTCAATGTCTATCCAAACTGGACTCAAGGTGACCATGCAACGGGTGGTGACATCATGGTCAACGACGATGTGGCTTATAAAGCGAATTGGTGGACATCTTCAGTTCCAGGTAGCGATAGTAGTTGGGGCCACCACCTAGACTGTAACAGCACCCCTTCAGGTGGCGGTACTGCACTGACATTGCCGAACCCAATGGATCCAGTACGACTAGAAGTCAGCGGTTGGCCAAGTAACTTTGTGGTCGCGGGCCCTGCAAGTTTAGACGCACCATCGACTACTACGGTGAATGCAGCAAATAGCCAAGACCTTTCTGATATCACAAAACTGACTGATGCGTTTGTGGCGTTGATTCAAGCAGCTGATGCTGCAGGTACTTCCTCAATCATTATCAGCAGTGACGTACTCGACGTAGCCACGGCCGATAAAGGCGCAGCTATCGGCACGGTTGCCGTTCAGCAAGCGTTGACCGCAGCAGTAGATGCGACTGGTACACATAGTAAGATCGATGTGAATGCTATCAGTAGCCTTACCGATGATGTTAAAGGTTGGGCACAAGCGCATAACTTAGTTATCTCGGCTATTGCTCCACAGGCAACATTTGGCTGGACACTAAGTATTGGTGATTTCGCCTACGATACTCATTCAGGTAAACGAGCGGTATGGAACGCGGCTTCTGGTGCATCTTCGGATCTGTTGTCTTCGTTTGAGCTGTATAAAGCGGATTCTACGAACAAAGCCGACTTTGTTTCCTTTACTAAATCCGCCGCAACGACTGCACTAACTAGTGAGCAATGGCACAACGCATTAGAGTATGTAAAACAAGTGTCGGATTACATCAAAACTCCGGCGTTACTGTCTTCAATCCCAACTTTGCAAGCTGCGAGCTACTTCTTGGGTAATACATCTGGTGACCGTCATATTCGCAAAGCGGCACACAGTAATATCTTCGGGATTTTGTTCGACACTGACAGTGCAGATCTCAATGCCAAGATTGCTCGTTACGAAACGGAAACAGTACCTCTTTACTACGTAGGTGAAAGCGTACAGAACGGGCCTCTGACTCGAATTGCTTCATTGAATGCTGAGCTAGCAAGCGCAGAAAATGCGATGAACAATCAGGCGTTCCTATATGAAGTTGCTCAAGCGCAATGGGCGCCATCAACCGTGTACAAATGGGCCGATTTCCTAGCGGGTCTAAACTCAATGCACAACGTTGGCGTAGCAGGGAATACGTTCTGGTTACTTGATGATTCAGTTGATGATGCAACCAACGCCATTTACGCAAAAGTCGCTATCGCTGCTTTCTTGTCACAAAGTATGCAAGAAACGATTCGCTACAACGCGTGTGACGAGAATAACTGGTCTGAAGTTCGTTACGGTGCGCCGGTTAACTACCCTATGACTGCGAGCTGTGGCCAGTTAGGACAGAAGTACGCCGACTACGGTATGGATCCAAATACAGGTATCGACCACCCGTACTCTTGTCCTCGCGATCCTAAGATGGAAGTGACAGCATTAACTAATGCTAAGTGGTATGGTGCTCCAGCTCCTATCTTTGCAGCACCAGATACGGTTCTTGCAGAGCAAGGCTTACTGGTTAATGGCAATGTAGGCCGCTGGACGAACGATGGCCACTGTATGGAAGTACCAACAAGCGTAGATACTTCTAAGCAAGTTTGGGAACGTGGCGAGTGTAAAGTCTACGAAGGCCAGAAAGCAGGTAAGTTTATCTGGGATGGCAGCGATACTAACGGCACAGTAGAAGGCTGTGGCTGGTGGGGTCGTGGTGTTATCCAAACCACAGGTCGCCAAAACTTCGGTACGCTTAACCACTTCATGGGCCGTTCACATGTTGACCCAGATACAATTGGTACAACGGTTAATGGCACTGTCGTAGAAGCGCCTCCAGCAAACCCACTGTATGCTGATCTCGACTTCTGTTCTAACCCTGGCTTGATTTGTAGCTCAGAAGAGAACCGAGAGATTAAGTGGATTGCAGGCTTATTCTACTGGGTGTCTTCGGTACAGACATACAATGATGAAGGTGGTCCTTACGCAAGCTGGAACTACCATACTGAGCTGAAGAAGTATGTTGATGGCGGCCTACAAGGTACAGAATTCATCGACGCAATCTCAGGCATCGTTAACCGCGGTTGTCCAGATAGCCATTGTCCAATCAGTGGTGAAGTTCACGCCGTGAAAGAGCGCCAAGACAACTTCAAACTGGTTCTACAAACTCTAGGCTTGAACCCACAGTAATGATTAGTGAAGTAATACGTATACACTAATTTGTAATGCAAAAGGCTCCCAATGGTTGGGAGCCTTTTTTATACCTGCCTTTTGTAAGTACTACTTCAATCGTTTTCTTCGGTTTGCGTTCAACATCAGCAAGCCAAGCTAACTCCGCACCGTTTTTGATCATTATGTTCTTTATTTATGGCTAAAGAGCCTGGGTTGCATCTGGGCATCTTCCAAGGTGCGTTAAATACAAGTTTGTAGCGTAATTACTTGCGGGTGGCTAAAGCAGTAGCTGCTGCTTGATTTAGTTTTAGCTTCAACTTCATCAGAATCATCATTCGAGATCGAAGCGTTGCGAGAGTGATGAAAATGTAATTTTTCGGAAAACCACTAATTACTTTTTCTGGTATGACCTCCATAATTACGTCGATTTTAATTGAGAGGCCGATGAAATATGATTCATAGCAGAATGTTACTTAGTCCTGAAGATGCAATTGCAATTCAACAGCATGTACGCTCTAAACTCTTAATTGAAGCCAGTTTTTCGATGAGCCCAAGAATGGCTGATGTTGTAGCGATTTTGCTTACCAAAGCTCAATATCTATTTAGTAAAGGTCAACTATCAACGTCTGAATTTACTTCTCAACTAGTCGTAGAAAGCTTTGAGTTAGAGTATTTTCTCGCTGATAGAGGGCGTCGTCATATAAGTAATATTATTGCCGATCCTGTTAATAGGTTGAAAGAGGCCACCTTCGGCATTGAAGAAACAAAAGACCAGTATGTATTTCATAAGTTTTTCGATCATATTGAATATGTAGACAACCAACTCATCGCATCTTTCAGTGCTATGTTCGCATGTATGCTAGAAGTTGACTTTAAATATGAATCGACCTGTAAGATTGATAACAAAGAATACTTATCTCTTACCGATATGCACACTAAGAGAACTTATGAATTGCTATGTTATTTGTCCGAGAGCTCAAAAGATAAATTGTTCCCAATAGAAAAACTGCAATTTATGTACGGAGTGTTTGGAGAAGATGGCAAGATAGAAAAACCAACATATCAGGTCCCTAGAACATTTATTCGAAGAATCATAGAAAGTTCAATAAAGTCCATATCAAAAAATACGAAACTAATGAAGGCTTTTAACTTTGAAAGAAGTGAAATGGGTACACTTGGATATGAGGTTTATAGGGATTTAAGTGGAGATGTATATATTAAATTTCTATTTGATAGCCAAAGGAATAAGAACAATAAAGAAACTTTAACTCAATTAGCTGCATGAAAATGGCCGACTTATTAGTCGGCCATTTTTATTTTATAAGTATCCAAATTAAACCAACTTGAACTGCTAATACTGCCCCGAATTCGATACCACTTCCAACTGACATCACTTGAAGCCAAGGAATGGTGATGGCTACTATATTCTTCATGGGTTCTCCTTTCCATAACTAACCTGAGATATAAACCTACCTTAAGGACCGCAATTAAGGTCTGAATAATGTGTGATTTTATTGTCACTCATATATTTGATCGTATTTTTACCTTGTTATCGTTTCTATTTGATGGTTTTTGGGCTGACTTTTTATAATGATTTTGTGATTTTATTGTCGATAATGATTCGGTAGTGGTGATTATTGGGTTTTATTTGGTATGAATTTGGTTTTTCTTGAATTTTATTGTGTTTTTTGTTCGCTTGTTCTTGTTAAGTTGTTGGTATTAAAGGAGTTATTGTGATTTTTGTTTGCTTTCATTATATTTTTATTATTTGATTTTCTCTGACTTTGTTAGATGGAAATTATAGATAATGTCCTTGTTGAACGAAGTTCACGAAATTAGATTTTAACAAAGACGGTAAATTATAATGTTCTCTAAAATTAAAGAAAAAGCACTTAATACATATGTTTCATTTGTAAATGATGAGAGTGGTGTAACCGCTATCGAATATGCAATTATCGGTGTGGCAATTACGGCGATTGTTTCAACGGTTTTCTACGGAGAAAATGGTTTGGAAGGTGCTCTTGAAGGTGCGCTGGATAAAATTGTGACAAACATTAATGACGCTGGTAGTACTCAATAAGTTTGCACATGGAAATTTTTTGGTGGGCAGTATTGTCCACCATATCACTATGGGTGTGCTATACGGATGTAGTACATAGAAAAATATCAAATAGGCAATCAGTAATAGTATTTGTTCTTTGTCTTATACTGATGATTTATAGTGATAATTACTCAAGTTATCTACATTCGATAATTATTTTACTAATGGGGATATTGCTTTTTACATTCGGATTTTGGGGAGCTGGTGATGCAAAATTACTTAGTGCTTTTTCATTGGCTATTAAACCAGATCTTATTCCAGTTGTATTATCGATCATAACTTTTTTGGGATTAGTGTTAATTTTATCTCAATATATTTTTGATAAATTTGATAATTATAATCGCTATTTTTCAGCAGATTATGGTGTGCCTTATGGGATCGCCATATCAATAGGCGCGAATTTTGGTGTCGTATTAACTATTTTGAGTGGAAAATGAAATCAAGAATTTCAATAGTGATTTCCGTATTGGTGATAGGGATTGGCTTATACGGTGTGTCACAAAATCTATCAACAAATACCCAGCAAGCTGACAGCGCTGTGGTTACTGAGCACGAAGAAGTATTCACATTTTATGAACTACTTGAGCCCGTATCTCAAGGAGAAACTTTGGAACACGGTGACTTTAAAGTCGTCACTCTTAAGCAAACTGAGGCTAATGAAAAAGGTTTTAGTGAAAGTGAGAAAATAAAACTCGCGCCAGGCTCTGTCTCTAGAAAAACACTGGAATCAGGTGTTTTGGTGAGGCAAACCGATATCAGTAACCCCGATGATGAAGACTATGTTCGCATTGCGGTTAAAACCGGCTCTATTCCTTACCCACTAGAGGTGGCAAATAGCGCAGTACAAGGTGGAGTAATCTCGGTGGGAAGCTTCGTCGACGTGTTAGCTATGTCAACAGAAAGTGGTCCAGGCCCTCTTGCTGGAGGTAATCATAGCAGTAATGCGCTAAAAACAGCTTCGATTTCCGATGTTTTAAGAAATATAAAAGTATTAAAAGTAGAAAAAGGTACTAACGAAGTAGAAAACAGAAGTAAAAGTTCTGAATCAAAATCCGTTGTAGTTCTTGAATTAACAAAACAACAAGCAACAGAAATTGCTCTCGCGGAAGTCATATCTCACTTATTTATTCAAGCATCTTCCCCGTATGGTGATGAGGTCATCTATGCAGATTCAGGGGATGTTGTTAAAAACTTTAAGGCGATAAAGGAATACAGAGCCGCTAGAACAGAGGTGAACTAGCCGTATGAAAAAGTATATCGTACTCATTGTATTGTCATTATTTCCATTTATAAGTATGGCAAAAAATATCGTAATCTCTGAAGGGCAATCAGAGCAATTTATTACCAGCCAGGATATAGGCTCTGTATTTATTTCTGATCCAGAAGTGGCCGATTATCAAGTCATAGATAATAAGAAGGTGGTTGTTTATGGTAAAAAAGTTGGCACTTCATCGTTTATGATCTTTAACGATGCTGGCCAAACCATCCGTAGTAGTAAGATCACCGTCAATAAAAACATGGCATCACTAGAGTCGTTGGTTAAAGCCATTTATCCAGATGCCAACGTGAAAATCTCCAGTATCGGCGAACTGGTTGTCTTGACTGGGTCGGTTTACAGTGAACGAGAAAAAGATGGCATTTATGCCATGGTTGGTGAGTCACTAGCTAAAGAGTTAACTATCGATGAGTTTGTGCTAACGGGAGAAAATACCGAGCATAAGGCTCAATTTATGGAATCACGCTCCTACGCCAATGTCATCAATAACATTGAAGTTCTAGTAACAAAACAGGTTAACGTTAAATTATCGATTGCAGAGGTTTCTCAATCATTTTTAGAGCAAATTGGTGCAGATTATAGTACCCCAGACCAGATTGCTGGCGTGTTTGTTAATCCGCTATTGGATATTAGTGCATCTAATATTGTTAGCGTGATTACCGCAATTGGTGATGAAAGTATTGGCCAAGTTTTGGCTGAGCCCAACCTATCTGTTGTGTCGGGCGAAAGTGCTAGCTTCTTGGTTGGTGGTGAATTACCAGTAGTAACCACGATAGACGGTGCAAGTAATGTTGAGTACAAAGAGTTTGGTGTTCGCTTAGACCTACTCGCAAAAGTAAAGCAAGACGACAAAATCTCTCTCGCCTTGATGCCGGAAGTCAGTTCACTAGATGTTCAATATTCTAATGAAGAGTATGACTTGCCTTCACTTAAAACCCGCAAAGCGAGAACAACAGTAGAATTAGCCGATGGTGAAAGTTTCATCTTAGGTGGGTTACTTAACACCGAAAACCGAGAAAGCCTAAGCAAGATCCCGCTGATCGGTGACATTCCAATCATCGGAAGCCTGTTTAGAAATAGCAGTACGGAACGAAACAAAACTGAGCTGATTATTGTTGCAACCGTTAATTTAGTAAAACCTGTTGCCACAGCAGACATTCAGTTACCAAAGATCCAAGAAACCACTACGCTGGAACGATTCTTCGGAGTTGAAAATGATTACCTCCAGGCAAAAGACCAATGGCTTGAAGAGTTACTTTCTACTGGGGGATTTAAAGATGAGTAAGATAACCAAATACCTTTTCTTAGTGCTGTTAGTCAGTGGTTGTTCTCAAGTCGAAGACTCTCGAAATGGCAGTGTTATAGATGTCTACCCAGTGACTTATTCACAGCGCTTTGAGGTAGTGGAATCAAAAGAAAAAATTGAGGCTTTTGTTGAACGATACCAAAGTTCAATCAATGAACATGGCTTGACAATTACCCACCACATTTCGTTAGAGGAACGTCGACTAAATTCGATAAAGCAGCAGCTTTTAGGGCTAGGTTTAACCAACAAAGCGATCTTTACCAGTTCATCTAATGACAAAGTTAATGTTGATGATATTACTTTATCAACAACAACTTATAAGGTAGTTGCCGAACTGTGTGAATACAGTCAGTTTGGCGAATATCAGTCCGAATTTGGTTGCAGTTCAGAAGGATTGCGCTGGAAGTCGATGGTCAACACTCAACGGATGCTTAACGGCGAAGAACCTCTATCACCGAGTGTGGAGAATTAACATGTTTGACATATTTAAAAATGATATAGAAACGTTTGAACAAGATGCAAACGACAATATACATGTATTTTATACGTCAAAATCGTGCAGTGATTCTATCGTAAAAGCATTTCGCTTTAATGGAAAGGAATCACCCGAGGCGGAAGAGTTTGGCATTAAAACTATTCGTCAGTCGTTGCTCGACAAAGAATGTTCTTTGATCATCCTGGAGCTCACTGAGGCGGTTGACTACGTTGCGGAATTAGAGGATGTGCGTCATTTTTTGCCTAGCCGTATACCAGCACTCGTTATTGGTAAGGTTGACTCATTACGCTTGGTAGAAAAACTGAACAGAATGGGGTTCTATTACTTACTTTGGCCTAATCAAGAAGAACACATTGTAAAGCTTGTAGACAGCATCACATCAGAGCGCCCAGTAGGCCAAGTTCTTAACGCAGAAAGATTGGCTAAAAGAATTCACATATTGCCGAGTAAGGGGGGAGTCGGGGCAACACTTATTGCGTCGTTGCTCGCTCAGGAGTTGTCGAGCAATAGAAAGATCTCAAGTTTAATTGTCGACCATTCAATACAAGGTAGCAACCTAGACATAATGCTGGGGCTAAAGAACTTTACTCGAACATCTATGCCTCAAGAAGAGCAGCAAGAATTCGATTTGTCTTATGCCATGAGTATGACAACTAGAGTCAATTCGTCGTGCTCGATTCTTTCATTAGAAAATGAGCATACTAACTACGAAGAGTATCAAGACTCCATCGGAAACTTGGTGTCTATATTGGACAAGGGTTTCAACTTCGTTATTGAGGATCATTCTTCATCAATTCTTAGTGACTCTATGCTTAATCATATGTCGAACAGTACAGATATTTTGATACTTGTTATCGAACCGACAGTATCCAGTTTGAGAATGGCGAAGAAACAATTAAAAACCGTACTTTCGCCTGAATCGGAGTTACGCATTATTCCCGTCGTCAATTATGTTCGACCGCAAAAAAGTGCAACTGTTGATGTGAGTGAGGTTAGCCAGCACCTCGGCGTAAACGCTGAAATCATACTGCCATTTGATCAAGGTATTGCTCAACAGATTATTGATGGGGTCGAAGTCCATAAACTAAAAAATACTTTTGGCAAAAAGTTTGATGATTTTGTTTCACTCCTTCTAGGAGAGCAACGCCTCCACCAGAACAATTTTCTAACAAAGCTACTAAGAAGGAAGTGATATGAGTGCTTATCAATCAGTTTTCCTTAATGTCAGGCAAAAGATTTTTGAAGCGATAGATGCGGAAGTAGCAAATAACGTGACTACCGAGCAGTTAAAGATCCAGCTAGCTCAAGCGGTTAATGGTGTTATTCTCCAAGAAGGTTGGGCGGCGACAGAACAGCAAAAGGTCGAGTTTGTAGATAGTTTAGTTGATGAGTTGCATGGTTTTGGCCCTTTACAAGGGCTGATGGATGATGAAGACATCAGTGACATTATGATAAACGGGCCTGACAACATATTTGTTGAGAAAGCGGGTAAGCTTCAAAAAACAGAAGTCAATTTTATAGATGGTTATCAACTGCTTAACATCGCTAAACGAATAGCAGCCGAAGTAGGACGTCGTGTCGACGACTCCTCTCCGACTTGTGATGCTCGCATGTCTGATGGAAGCCGTATCAACATCGTTATACCGCCAGTTGCAATTGACGGTACTTCTATGTCGATCCGTAAATTTAAAAATAGCCGTATGGATCTCGACAAGCTAACAGGCTTTGGCGCAATGAGTCCGCAAATGGCACTAATTCTGAAAATTGCTGCTCGATGCAGGTTGAACATACTCGTTTCAGGTGGTACTGGCTCGGGGAAAACCACCATGTTGAATGCGCTGTCTCAATATGTTTCTCACCAAGAGCGAATCGTCACAATAGAAGACGCAGCGGAGCTTAACTTACAGCAACCTCACGTGGTAAGGCTAGAAACCAAAGTTTCTGGGTTAGAGGGAGATGGTGGCGTTGATACTCGAGATCTCGTGATCAATTCTCTGCGTATGAGACCGGATCGTATTGTAGTGGGTGAGTGCCGAGGCGGTGAAGCATTTGAAATGTTGCAGGCGATGAATACCGGGCATGATGGATCAATGTCTACCTTACATGCCAACTCCCCTCGTGATGCTATCGCCCGTGTCGAATCTATGGTGATGATGGCGACGAGTAACTTACCGTTAAGTGCGATTAAGCGCACCATCGTCAGCGCGGTGGATTTGATTGTTCAGGTCAACCGACTACACGATGGTTCAAGAAAAGTAATGAGCATTACAGAAGTCGTTGGTATCGAAGGGGATAATGTAACACTAGAGGAAATATACCGGTTTAAATTGAGTGGCAACAGTAGTGCAGGGGAAGTGCAAGGCGATTTTGTCACTGATGGACTAATGCAAAGTTCCGTGTTAGTAGAGAAAGCAAGCTTCTTTGGGTTAGATAATCAGCTGACTCAAGCTTTCCATGAGGCGGCGCTATGAATATTTGGTTTCTATTGCTCCTTTTGGGGAGTGGATGGTTGATCTATCAGCTAATTGATACCCATAAGCAAAAAAAAGCAAAAGATAAAGTATTTGATTCACTGGTGGCGGATGAAGACTCGGTACAGCAGGCAGTTGATCTAACAGCTTTAATGGACGACAAAAGCCTGATTGCAAGGCTTAAGTCAGCGTTAAGTGCTACTCATAGAAGGCTTGGAGATGGGGCGCATTTAAAGATTTTGGTTGCTGCGCTGATATCAGTCGTTGGTGGAGTATTTATCAACAACAATTTTTTCCCCGTCGGAGTAATACAATCGTCGCTTATCACTATGGTTGTGTGCTTTGTATTTATCTATCAATGGCTAAAAAAGCGTGAAGAGAAGGCTTTTAATGATGAATTTCCAGATGCACTCAATACTATGTCGGGAGCGATCAGTTCAGGCGAAAGTTTGATGCATTCGGTGATATTTGTTGGAAATAATTTAGATGGCGTCGTTGGGAACGAGTTTAAGCGAATGGGTGAGCGATTGAGGTTAGGTGAGCCACCTGAGTATGTTTTCTACAAGTCATCTGAACGTTTCCCGTATGCGACTTACTTATTCTTTGTGATCACCATGAATACTAACATTTCACGAGGTGGGCCATTAAAGGATGTGATAAAGAAATTGAATCGGCAGTTGTTTAATACCAGGGCGATAGAAAAGAAAAAATTGGCAATGACTTCTGAGGCGAGAATGTCCGCCAAGATTGTTTCGGCAATCCCTTTTATTTTCTTATTCATGCAAAAATTCACTAACCCAGCAGATTACGAGTTTGTTATGTTCCACTCGTCAGGAAAACCGATTCTGTACTATGTTGTTGCAAGTGTTGCTATAGGGATGCTAGTGATTCGTGGCCTACTGAGCGGGGTCAAATAATGGATTCACAACTCATTATATTTGCTTCTTTAGTTGCTATCACCGTAGGTGTGATTGGGATGCTCAAAGAAACAATTGCTCCTTTATTAAAACGGCAAAAAGCACGCAAGTTTTCATTATTAGAAAGTAAAAGTGATAACCGTATCGATAGGTATTTAGATAAGTTATCAAGAATGCTTCCTAGCGTGGTTTCTAATAATAAGGATGAAAATCGCAGTAAGTTTTATGCGGCTGGAATTTATAACTCACGCTTGGCTGACGCATACATGCCAATCAAACTTGTGATACTTGTTGGTGGTGTATTAGCACAGCTACTGGTGTTGTCCGATCTTACTCTATTAAACCAAGTTACGGCTGGTGCGTTGTGGGTAATTGTTGTTGTCATAGTTCCTGAAACAATACTGGATCGCCGCGCTAAAGCGTTGCAGCAAAAAATATCCGAACAACTACCTTATGTTATTGATTTAATGTCCGTTTGTGTGCAAACCGGTATGACCATTGAGTCTTCAATGGGCCATTTAGCCAAAGAGATGAAAGGATTTGATCGGGATGTTTCCCAACTATTAACAAAGGTGAATAGTAGGTCGCGAGTTATCGGGTTACCTAGAGCACTCGATGAAATCTACGAAGATGTACCGACTAGCGAAGTCAGAAGTTTTGTTATGACACTAAAGCAAAGTCTTCAGTACGGTAGTTCGATCAGTGACATGTTAGATAACCTTTCTTCGGATATTCGCGAAGTGCGAATGCTTAACCTAGAAGAGAAAATCGGCAAGCTATCGGCAAAAATGTCGGTACCCCTTATTTTATTTATTTTAATGCCAGTCGTTATTTTAGTTGCGGCTCCTGGCGTAATGAGGATTGTATTAGGTGTTTAAGAATATATTAAAACTTGCAGTAGTCGCTTTAGTGTTAACGGGGTGTTCATCTGCAAATCAATACAGTAGCGAGCAAATTCGTGAATCTTTACTTAAGAGTACCGATAATAATGCAGAGTTGATTACTTTTTATAAGCATAAAGTAGAAGAAGATGACTCTACGATTAACCTGGAAAACTTAGCCGAGGCTTATTTAAATTATGGTGATCCTGAATCGGCTCTACATACTTTGGAAAACATTTCCAAGGATGCGGTGACACCTAAGTCTTTGTACTTAACTTCAAAGTCTTACTTTGAACTAGAGAACTCAGATCAGGCAATAATCTATGCAGAGAAAGCGTATTTTAAAAGCGAGCAAAACGCTGCAATAAGTAATTACTTAGGAGTGGTGTACGCTAGCGAAGGAAACTTTATTACCGCTAAACACTACTTTGAGCTATCAAAACGAGGGAATGGTAGCCGAGTAGAAGCTCAAAATAATTTGGCTGTGTTAGAAATGATAGGGGGGGATTACCACAAAGCTGTCGATCTTCTGTCACCGATTTATCACTCGGAACCAGACGCAAAAGTGAAAACAAATTTACTCATCGCTCTATCGAAAAACGGAGAGTTTGAGAAAGTAAAAAGTATTTTATCTTCTGAATATAGCAGCTCGGAAGTAAAGAAAATGTATAAAACCATGCAAGAACTGGAAATGAAGTTTCAACAGGGCTAAGAAAAATGCGTCGTTCAAACCAAAAAGGCTTTATAGCTTCTCTTGAATTTTGTTTAGGCTTCTTCCTATTGTGGTTGGTATTGATGGCTTGGGTTGAAATCAGCTATATGTCTTTTATATCGGCAACCAATGACCTCATTATTGCCGAAGCAGCAGGAGACAGCAAAATTCGAGAAGGTGAGTATGGTTCTACTTTTATCGATATTGTAGAAAAGCACACCAGTGGTTGGGAAGGGGTGCTCGATCGTTCGAAATATAAGTTATCAATCCAATATTTAGGCTCTGTTTCTGCGTTGGAAAGTTACACTGGCCGATGCAGTGGAAGCAGTTCGGTTGCAACATGCGGCAATGCTGCCAACAGTTCAATTGCGGTTTACCACTTAACTTATGATTTTTCGACGATATTTTCGAAGTTATTTGATGTCACCAGTTTGCTTAAACGTGAAGTCATTGTAATCCAGGAGTATGAAAGAGATGCGTTCGAAATCGATATCTAAGCAGCGAGGCACCTTTGTATTGGAATTTGCCATTATGGGTTTTGTGCTTTGTTTACTGTTTGCGTTTGGTGCCGATATTGTCACTAAAATGTCTTACAAGGGAAAGCTAGATAGGCTTTCATACTCACTGGTGAATGTATTAAAAGAGCGCACTCAATTGTATGAAAAAGAGGTTTACGATGTCACAAGTGCTGAAGCGAACTCAATTACTCGAATTGCAAAAAGCTCGTTGACTCGAATGGCTGGAAATGCAGCGAGTAGTAAAGTAGGTGTTGTAGTTGAGTCTCTAACTTTCTCGGATATTGGTGAGTCTGGAGAACACCGAACATACGGCTCTGGCTGTGAAATCGGAGGGGGGGATTTAGAAGATCTTTCGGTAGTTACCACATGGGATAGGCAGGCTAGTGTTTACCGAGTGACCGTGTGCTACGACACACCGAATATTTTCGGCAGCCTTTTAGGCCAGAATTATAGTGAAGTGTCCTCTTCATCGGTAATGTTAGGCCGGTAAAGTATTCCTAATTTTTAGTAAATAACAAATACGACTTATTAAGAGAAATAAATATGAAGAAGCAGATAGTGCTCTTTGTGGGGATTGTTACGCCTGTAATTGGGTGGACGAGCCAAATAGATGACGTTGATACAGTAAAAATACAAGAGAAATGCTATGTAGAAAACGGGGTAACTCACCGTGTTCAAATTGGCGATTCAGTAACAATCAATAACCGACAAGGTGCATTCGAATATATACAATCCGATTCCGGTAATAGAACAAACACTCATGTATTAAATTCTGTAAGCCAAGGTTGGAAAGAGTGCGAATCTATTCAAGATGATGATACAAAAAAACCGACTCAAGGAATTGTTAATGCGAGAGTCACCCAAGTTAAATTTGATATCACTCAATTTGAATTTGATAGTGCTGCTTTATCTGATGCTAGCAAAAAACAACTTAAACAATTTACCGTTCAACTGGGTGACACGGTAGATAGCATTTCCATTGTTGGCCATACCGATTCAGAGGGCAGCGATAAATATAATTATCAATTAGGTTTTGAAAGAGCAAAAGCGGTCGCTAACTATTTAGCAGAACATGGGGTAAATAAAAAGCAACTTCAGCTTTCTTCCAGAGGTGAGAAAGAGCCTTTATTGGAAAACAGTAACCCTAAACACAGTGCAAAGAACCGAAGAGCCGAAGTGACAGTGTTGCTTAACAGCGAAGCGGATAACCAACCTGAAACAAATTAACTCATCAAGGTAGGAGGCAGATTGTGAACCAATCTATACAACGACAGCAAGGCCATGCAGCTATGATGTTTATGCTGATGTTCCCGCTGCTTTTGGGTATTTTCGCACTCGGCGTCGATGGCAGTAAAGCGATGCAAGATAAAGCTAGAATCGAAGAAGCTTCTGAAGTCGCTTCGCTGGCTTTAACGGCGCAAAACTCAACGGATGAAGCGGTAAATATTGATACTGCAGATAAATACTTAAAAGCCTATTTACCTAGTGCTGAAACGCAGCCTAACGGTATTGAAAGGCTGGAATGCGAAGAAAATCCAGCGTGCGACTCAAATGGCGATGAGTTTGTTCAATATACTTTAGCAGCGCAAGTTGAAAATAACACCTGGTTCTCGGCGAATAACGTATTAGGAGAAACTTATACTGCTACAGGAGGTTCGATTGCGAGGAAAATTGTCGAGCAAGAAGAGATTCCGATCGAGCCAATAGATCCACCAATTGACCCACCACCGCCTCCTCCTGGCGACAACCCGCCTATAGATCTAGTATTCGCTTTAGATTTTTCAGTTTCGATGGCGTTTCCTGAAGGGGATGGGATAGCTTGTTTTCCGAATTGTCCATCGAAAAAGGATCTCCTTAAAGAGCAAGTTGAGAAAATATTGGACTTACTTGTATCAATGGAGCCGAGTGAAGGAGAGCACCGTGTAGGATATTCCTCATTTGCAGGCGTTGGAGCGGCTGTGCCTACTGATGGGGATAGGGCTTGCGGAATGGATCAAACAGGAGGTTACCCAAATGACTATGAGTCGGTTATTAATAAAACTTTCATAGAGAAAGATAGCAGTTATTGTGAGTCTTCTGGTACACCTACTCCTGTTGGAGAACGCATTATGAGCTCTGATTTTAGTAATTTTTTTTCTAACTCTGGAGGGCAAGGAGATCAAACTGGTTCTTATCATAGCGTAATTCGATCTGCTCAGTTAATGAATAGGCTTCCGGCCGGAGAGTCTAGAAGAATCATGGTGATTTTGAGCGATGGTGATGATAACCATCCAAACAAGAATTCTAACTATTCAGAATCTTTGTATTCGGCTGGCCTATGTGAGCATATTAGAGAGCATTTGAACGTTGAGACATATGCGTTTAGGTATGATTACGAGGATGACTGGTATACCTCTAAATCACTAGAAATATGTGTGGGTGATGATAATGTATTTAATGTGAGTACAACTGACGAGTTTTATGAAATCCTCTCGAAGATAATTACTGACGGAGATGAAATAGTAACACCTCCACCACCTCCTCCTGAGCCTGTAATTGGCGACCGAGAAGAAATTGGTCATTTATTTTAAGCCATTGAGTTTTTGTTTTACCACTTAAGCAACTGCGTGCTAGTTGCGCCTTGGGCAGTCGGATTTCCGCTGCCCCTTTTTATATCCGATATTTCAGGCAGCATGATCTCATCTATATATGTCTGCACTGATATAACCCTTTTCTATTGTTGTTATAGCCATTGAGATAATAATATGCGCTTTCCCATTTTCTTTTCATTATTCCTAGCTTTTATTTCAGTAATAAATACAGTACATGCCTCTCCTCTGCCCGCTTACCGATGTGATGTAGAGAGGCATCCCTATTTGTTTTTTGATGACTATGAATTTTGGGGCCAGAACCTTTATCGCGTCTATTCTGGTTATGCATTCGATCCTTATCCTATCTCAAAAGAAGATCCAACTCGGGTTGATGAAGAAATTTGGCTTCAAAAAATTGATAAAACGGAGAAAGGTGAAGCTCAATACTCTAATGGCAGAATCAAGTTTATAGTCACAAGCGAGCGTGCTTATTTGATGTTAAGTGATGGTATAGAGTACCTATGCCGTCCTGCTGGTGATTAATTTATGATTAATAAATGAAGAGTCATACCGTTATATGTAAACTATTTTTTGTCCGATCGGTTTAATCTAAACCGATAAAACTTTGGAAGCTCACTCTCATTTGGCTTTAATTCGCTTTGTTAGCCTGTAAGTGCATTATATGAAGTGAGGATAAGATGAAAGAAGTCAAATTAAAGGTCCGAGGCTTAAGAGCCGGAGAAGAAGTTCTTATTAATCCGGAGCGTGGGTTCCGATTAGAGCTGGTCGCTAATGCAAGTGACCTTACTCAACCTTGGCAGAGATATTTTGTTTTGGATGAGTTGCCGGAAAAAATAGATTTACTACGACAGTATGGTGGCACTGTTATTCAAACCTACATATATTTGTCGGAGTATTATGACCGAGATATACCTGCTCATGCGATCAGTAATATAAATTTGCTTCTTGATTGCTATCGCGCTGCTGGGGTTAAGGCCTTACTACGTTTTGCGTACGACAAAGGAATGACTGCGAGTGAAGGCGGTATGCTTCCATATAAAGTTCAGGACGTACAAAGGCACATAAAGCAATTGAGCAATGTATTTGAGCGAAACAAGGATGTTATCTTTCAATTCCAATCAGCGTTTATTGGGGCTTGGGGCGAATGGCACCACTCTTATTACAAGCACGAGACTTACCCTGAAGCCGTAAGTGCGATGATGAATACTTTCTTCGATTACATACCGAAAGATTTTCAAATAACCTTTAGGCACTATGAATACAAAGCAATGTGTGACTTCATACCAGAACGTTACGCACGCGCTGGCTTTCACAATGGATTCTTTACTTTAGATTTGCATGAAGGAGCAGGGGGAAATGATTGGACAGAGAATAGCCAAGACGATGTAAAAGTAATGGAGGAGGGCGTATACACTCATGTTGATGGCGAAATGCCATACTTTGGGGAAGGGAATCATTGGAATTTAAATTTTCTGCTAGATGGCTATGACGTATTTAGGCGTTTACTCAGGCACAATTATGGGGCGTTTAGTCTTTCTCATAACCGCACATACAATGTTGAAAGTTGGAAAGGGAAATTTGTCTCCCGTGAGCAGATGATCGAGCAAGAAACGTTGTTGTTTGACGAAGACTATTTCAAAAATACTGGTGGAGGTATCGTCCACAGAAACTGCTACGACATTATTCAAGATCACTTAGGGTATCGCTATCGTTTGCTAGAAATTAACGTGAAATCCGATGAAAACCCCCAACTTTCTATCGACCTCTCTATTCAAAATGATGGTATATCCGGTGTAAGTAAAAGCCGGCGAGTCTATACCTGTATTCTTGATGCAAACAATCTGCCTGTTTCGCAGAGCTCAGTGCTCAGTGGTGAAGAGTCATTTGACTTGAAACAACTCGAATGGCGAGGCGTTGGAATACAACTCACATCGAAACATGACATTTCCAACCTAACGAGTGGTTCATATCGAATTGGTATTTATATGCCAGATGAACACGATAAATTTGAATCACACTCAAATGCTATTCGTTTAGCGAACAACATTGAATGGAGTGTGCTAAAAGGCATCAATGTGATTAAAGGCTATGAGCTGAAAATATAAAAAAATAGACTATAACGGTTGGATTCATTTAAGCCCCTCAATTGAGGGGCTTAAACATTTAAAGGGAGAAAATTCAGTCTCACTTCTTGGTGAGTATGGATTGTTTAGCTAAAGCGAGGGCGTAACCGTGCGGCAAAGTTTTGAGGGGACTTTGTCCTCAACTCGAACAGTAGAATTACTGCAGCAGCAAAGATTGGCAAATGGCCTTCTATCTCATGCGCACCGTGGATTACCGCTGTTGTCACAAATGCGAAAGTTAGCATGATAATAGTTAGGCGACTGGCTAAGCCAAACATCAGGAAAAGCCCTAAAACGAGCTCACATAACCCAACAAACCAAACAAAGTGTAGGTCGGTTACTTCAGCTAATCCGATAGAAGGAAAAAAGTTGTAAAACGGAAACATTTCGACAAAGACCAGAGCCAGACCCGGGTATGCAATCTTCTCTGTGTAAGCTAACACAACGAGTTGTAGACCGATGCCAATTCTCAGTACGGTGACGGCTGTGTGCCATGTTTTGTTAGTCGCTAAGTTGTAGTGCGTCGCTAGCTTACTATCAAATACGGAGATATGGTGCCCGGTCATCATCATAAATATACCAATCGCGACAAACTCAAACACATAGTTTACTGATATCGCAAAAGGTATGAGCACGACCATAGTGACTGTAGTGATCAGTATGAAAAAGCCTGATAGCCCTATGCTCACTGTGGCCGATAGTACGATTAAAGATTGTAGCAATACGCCCAAAGACAGGTATTCAGTGGGAAGGTTTATGTTGGGTGCAACAAACCCACCTCTAATAAGCATAAGTAAGAAAAATAGAATGGTTAACGTCGAGAAATAGCGCATGTAAATTGTACGTGGAATTGAGACTTTTCCGGCTACTACTTCGCGAACAATACCGCCACTAAATCTTGTGATAAATAGCCCCGCAATAGCAAAGATTATTACAAATAGAGTGATCGCGGCGTAAATTGTATCGGGCACGAAGCTAACTTGCTTCATTTCGTCAGTGGAGACAAACCACTGAACATGAGCGAAAGCGCTGTTAGGTATAAGCGCACAGCATATTGCAAGGCGAATTGCCCATTTATAGTTTATGTTTGAAGGATGTTGAGTATTCATCATTTATGGCCTTTAAAAACAAAAGTAACTGTTCTCGCTGATGTGGCATTAATCTAAGTGGGCGCACATCAGTGTGTGATAGGGGGTAGCTGTATGGGTTTTTGTAGAAGTCCAGAACCTGAGCCAACGAATCGAAACGACCGTCGTGCATAAACCTTGGGCTGCCTTTTTGATTTCGGAGCGATGGCACTTTAAAAGCTCCAGAGAGATCGCTGCCCGTCAAACGTACATATTGGTAATTGGTGCAATCCTGACTTTGTTCCCATAGATCGCAGCGATATCTAGACTGTTGATACTGTTGTGCGCCAAAAAGTCGGTCATTGGATGCATTAGAACCAGTGCCGATCGCGTAGAACCCTTCACTTGTGAAGCGAGAACCGTTGTGACAGTCGATACAGCCAGTTTTATTAGAGTCTAAAAACAGTTTTAGACCTTGAATCTCGTCTTCTGACATGAGGGTAGTGTCTACTGAATCGTGCGATAAAAGCTGGTAGCCAAATTCATCGAACCTTGTCCAGTAGTGGGTTAGTGTTTCAACGTAGGACGCAATAATTTTCCCGATCTCGACGAATTGTTTTTGAGTGTCTAATGTTGTTGAACAAAAAGACAAAGCGTTAGAGTAGTCGTTTGAATATTTGCGACATACTATTTGAACCGCATTGCTTGCTGATAAGCCATGTTCATTCTCTAGAGCTTCAAGAATTTGTGCCCATAGGGAGTCCGCGCGTCCATTCCAAAAAAACCACGATTGTTCCGACACTCCTCTTATGCTCATTGCTCGGTGTGGACCCTCTGGTGTAATTTCTTGTGTCATATTATTTATGTCGTGGAAATTAGCTTCAGGGGCATGGCAAGTCGCGCAGCTAACGGTTAAGGAAGCACTCAGCTCCTCGTCAATAAATAGCTCTTCCCCCAGCCTCTCGGTTTCTTTTTTGGGCGCCGACGTATCTGGAACGCGTAGAATGGTATCCAGTAGCAGCGACTCAATTTTGGCTATTTCAGAATCAGTAAACGAATCACTGAGTGGGCTGCCTAATGGACTTTGGTGATGCTTGAATATGTAAGCAAACGCACTAACTAGCGTCAAAAGTAAAAGTAGTAATTTCTTCATTGTCGGACTTAATTCTTACTTTCCAGATACCTGGCATGTTAAAAAATAAGCCATCAATGGCGCAGTGAGAATCATCGATCCTTGAAAGCACAGGGTTGGTGGGTAATCCGTGTGCATGACTTGGCATATAGCCGGAAACTGTGAGTAACGAACAGTCTTCTTTTATTGGAAATTGAGCTGAAAAGAACACATTTGTGTTTACAGAGTGAATGCCGCTTTCTTCAATAGGCATTGCGCTCATTACAGTGTGTGACAACAGCAGGGTAGCGAATACGAAATATCGAACCATTAAATTTTAACTCGTGTGGAAATAAAGTACTGATATTATTGTCAGGTTTTTTGGGTTTTCAATTTGTCCGACGCTATTTCATAATTTAATCACCACCGGTGCAAAATAAGTGTTCGAGAAAATATTCCTAAGAGTCTATGGAGGATATTATTGGAGGCATTGATGAGTGTTGCATTTATATAAAAGAGGGCCTAAAGGATTACGGATAACCACTAAATACTCTCTGTGTCATTTTTTATAGCATGGCTTTACGTTTGTGTAGGATCGTAATTGTTATGAATGAATTTTTGGATAGATACTCGAAGGCAATTGTTTATAAACCTATGTTTGGTGGCTATGGTTGTTTCATCAACAAAAGAATGTTTGGCTTAATAGTTGATGGTGAATTTCATATTCGTTCTAGTGATAAGAAGATGAAAAACTATCATAGTTTAGGGTGGGAGCAGCATACCTATACTAAAAAAGGAGGACATATTGCCCGGACTCGTTACTTTCGTGTGCCGGATGCAGACATGCAAAAGACGGAAAAATTATCGGCGCTCATTAATGGTGCGCTTAAACTAGATAATCGAGAGATAGGGCGGTATAAAACCAACAAAAAGGTTAGGAATTTGAGTGACTTTATATCATCAAGGAAAAACGCGCATATATTTAAGAGTCCTACAGCGCACTAAACGGCACCTATCGCTTGGTACCCACCAGTTATCGGCTACCAAGCGATATTGCTTTAACTCGTAGAAAGTTAAATAGTTCTTATCTTCCAGCGTTCTAGCGCCATGTCGATGAGTGAGGAATACGTCTGATAGGTTGTGTCACAAGTTTGTCTTCTAGGTACCTTACAAGATACAAGGGAGTTAACTGATTTTCGAAGGATGGGATGGACTAAGGCATAAGAGTCTGCGCTTTCTTCGCTGACATAGTCACATAGCTTTATTAGCTCCATCAGCTGATTAATGGGTATTTTGACGTTTTCTGGGTCGGTTTTGATATTTTGCTTAAGGATTTGCTTGATTCTTCGATGATTTGAAAGAAAGCGAGATTGGGAGAACGAGCTTGGTTTGGGTTTAACAAGAAATTTTAAGAACAATTGCCCATCGACTGATTTATACAGTTCATAGCCATACGTACCCACCTCGCTGGTTCCTATATTTAATCGATGTCTTACTGAAGGGTAAGAGGTGAGAATCGAAATCGACGAGTCAATGATTTTTCTAATGAACACCTCCGGGGACTCGAGCGATGGAGATAACACACTGCCGCCTTCTCCCAGAACACCAAACATGTACTGCAATTGTTGAATGGGAAACCTGATTTGATTGTGTGTTTGGGAGAGATAAGAAAGTAACTCATAAGTTCGTTTAGTGTAGTAGCCACTCAATCCCATCAAAGTTTCGTTGTCTAGCAACACTCGATCTTGGCCAGTATAATTTAGGCTAAATAGTTTTTTTGAAGTGCTGTTTAATTCAACCATCAATGCTCTCTCGTTGTAACTTACCCAAGAGAAGAGGTATTCAAAGGTATAGTTCCCGCCGTTATCAAGGATGCCGACTTTGACGTTTCTCATTATGTTGACCGGTGTCTTCAGCAAAGAGTGCAAGTACGTTTTTTGATAGCAGGATAAAAACTTTTCTATTTCTTCTGAACTAAAGGTTAGTCGTATGACTTTGGATGTATCATGTAGGTTGGGATACAACCAGTTTGATTTAGTAATGATCATCGCAATGATATCAGCGACTTGACTAGGTATATTTAGGCTTGAAAAGATGAGAGGTGATGGTTTGATATGTCTTCGATTTATCAATTTATCATAATTTGTTGATAGCATTCCTTGGTACCCACTACAGAAATAGTGACAAAATGCTACTTATCTTTTTACGCAACGTAACTAGTGGTTTCCCGAAGTCTATAGCTTTTATAGATATTGTTTCAAAGAACCTTTACTTATCAATACCCTGTAATAAACTAATTTTTAACACTATTAAGATAGGTAGTCTTCGTGAACTCTTCTTTTATTCGCATTATTCTAACTATTGTCTTGTGTACTTTGTTCACGAAAACTCATGCATCCCTAAGTCAAACCACAGAATCCAAGCCAATTAAAGTTGGTGTCCTCGCTGTGAGGGGAGAGGCCAAAGCGTTGTCGGACTGGGGGCCGACTATTGATTGGTTTAACACTCAACAGCCAGACGTTTCATTTGAACTTGTTCCTCTTAAATTGCCTGAAGTGCAAGCGGCGGTGGAGACCCAGGATATTGATTATCTGATAACCAATGCCGCTCAGTCGGTATTTTTGAGCCGTAAATACTCTGCCTCTTGGCTCGCTACTTTAAAAAGCCAGCGGGCAAATGGCTCTCTTTATGCAACGGGCGGGGCTTTGGTTGTTTTACAAGAGTCGCTATTTGAAGATTTGGGTGACCTGCAGGGGAAAATTATTTCACTAATGAATGTCAAGCAAGTCGGGGGGCATACTCTGTTTCGCCAAAAGTTCAGTCAAATAGGAATAGATGCAGACACATACTTCGATCAAATCATTTCACCAGGATACCCAGCTGACTTAGGGCTATATATGCTCAAGTTTGGAGTAGTGGATGCTGCCATCGTACCCGTTTGTTTAATGGAAGAAATGGATGAAGAAGGGTTTATCGATATCGATGAGTTTCGCGTATTGGAAGCAAAAACATACGCAGGATTTCCATGCAGTATCTCAACGAAACTTTACCCGAATTGGAGTTTCGTTAGGATGCCTTGGACAGATGAAGGTATTTCCAAAAAATTAACTCAGAATCTATTGGCAATAGAGAAAGACTCTCCGGTAGCTTTGGCTTCGAGATCTCATGGTTGGTCAATTCCATTGAGCCAAAAAGATGTTGAAGATGTGCTTTTTGACTTGGAGATTCACCCATACCACGAAGAGTGGTGGGAGGCCGCTTACGATTGGTTTAGAAGAGAATGGGAGCTCCTTTCGACTATTATCTTGATGCTCGTTCTATTTGTTGGCTATAGCATTATTAGAGAAGTTTTATATGTAAGAAGTCGAAATCAGTTGATACGAACTCAAAAGGCGCTGACAAAGAAAAATGCTCAGTTAGCAAGGCAAGAAAAACTGCTCTCCGTCAGTGAACTGGGCTCTAATATTGCGCATGAGATTAATCAGCCCCTTACTGCGATTAGTAACTTTAGCCAGTTGGGAGAATTAAAGTTATCTGCCCCAAGTGCTGATGAGTCGATTAAAGCCCTTTTCTCTAAAATTCACTCGCAAGCAGAGCATGCTGGGAGAGTGGTCAGTATGCTCAGGTCAAAGATCAAGAAAGAAGACCTGCAATTGGAAGAAATCGACGTCGCCACTTTCATTGATGAAGTGATGGTGTATGTGCTGATGCATCAACAGCAAACTGTAGTGCAGTTCAGGCTAGAGAAGCAACTGGCTGTGTCTAACGGTATATTCGACCCAATCGGGGTTCAACAAGTTGTTGTAAATTTGGTTAAAAATGCCATTGAATCATGCATAGAGAAGCGATCAAAATATGCGGATTATCAGCCTACAGTTACGGTTATATGCGAAACCGACGAGCATAACATTCGGTTCTGGGTAAGGGATAACGGCCTCGGCTTAGCCAGTGAGCAACATGGTATGCCGGAGATATTTACTTCTACTAAGGAAGGAGGGATGGGGCTTGGACTATCTATATGTACGGATATTGTAGAAAGGCATGGCGGAAAATTTACGTTGAAGAATAACACCAAAGCTGAAGGTTGTTGTGGATATGTAGAGCTACCGCGAGTTCCTGAAGTATCTCAGAAATAAAAACACCCCCAATAGGGGGTGTTTTTTTGTTTGTTAGTTGATTCTATCCCACGCTTGTTGCCAATGAGAACCTACACCTGGTTCAAAGGCATTAGAGCCTTCATTCCACTGCTGACAGAAGCCAGAGTTAGGGAAAGATTTACATTGGTATACACCGTTATCTGAAGCTAGAACTTTAGTACCCTCTGTATAGCTAGATAGGCCATCAGGGAAAACGAAATCGTATTCCTCAGAAGGTGGTGGCGTTGTATCTTCTTCGTTTAAATGGAAATCTAAAGTTTCTTGGGAGATAACATTGTTATCCGCATCTTTAATCACCTGAACTAACATGTGATGTCCTGGTTCTGATTTTGAGAGTTCTAGCGTAATTGGGTGGCTTGTACCATCGGCAAGTAGGCCAGCCCATTTTGCTAGAGGCTCTTTGTCGTGGTTGTAAACCGTCAGTTCACTTTTTAAATCGCCTTCAGCATTTAGCGTTAGATGCAATTCTACTGGGTCGTCGCCGATCTGGTAGTGACTTTCCAGTCCATCGACATAAAGAACTGACTCAGGAGTAGGTGGTGTTGCTATGTCATAGCCAATTTCTACACTGCTAATATCGCTGTTAGAAGAGACATAAATAGGGTTTGTCCCATAGGACGGAGTAAACTCGCCGTCGTTGTATTGACCAGCTTTAAGCTCGCCTTGCTCTGCGTTTATCTTGCTCGCTAGCGCATGTGACCATTGCTCGGCTTCAACTGTGTTTGCATCGATAGCCAGCTCTGTACGATAACTCGTATTTTCTCCGTTGCTATCGAATACTCGTGTATAAACGGTATCGCCGACTACGAGTTCTTGATTTGGATAAATAGTCCCAGCTTGCTGCCAATCAGGTACGGCAGGAGAATCGCCTTCAAAACTAACATCGATGACGTTATAGAATGCAGCAGCAGTATCACCTACGTCCCAAACCGCTAGGATTACATGGTATCCTTCTCTTTCTGGTACATTACACTGGTGAACAGTGTGTTTTGGTGGCTGAACCATATTGCCATCAATTTCACAAAATGGAGTGAGATCGAATGACGAGCGCGTCAAAACTTCGTTCGGGTTCCAGTTAGGCTGTGTAATGTAGTATTTCCAATCTTTGGTCACATGGTTTGCGGTGAATGTCCATTCAAACTCTTGAGGCCCGGCAGTGATTGCTCTTTTAACCCAACGATCAGCTCGTTGCTCGTTGAGGTTAGCAGTGCCCGCGACACCACCACTCGCAATTTCTCCGTCTTCTGGGCCTGCTTCTGGAAAACCTTCAGGACCTTCTACACTTTGTGGTTCCCACTGTATCGGCCCACAATCTGTATTTTTCTCTCCTGTATCTGGTGTCGCGTACTTACAAAGTGCTACACGAGACGCTGCGATTCCTTCTTCTGTCTCAGAAATGTAACCATGTGCAGCAACATTAGAGGAAACCCCAATAATGGCAAGGGCTAGGGTGCTTTTTATTAACCGTGAACTATTGTTTGTCATAGTGAACTCTATATCAATTTGTTTTTAAATATGGACTTTAATTAGGTGAACAAGGTTGTCGTTCGGGATTTACTATAGATTTAATAATTGAAATTGGAAGTATAAATATATTTATTAATATAAATGGTGGTTATTGGTTTTAATCTTGTGTTTAGAGTTTTGTAATGAAAATATGATTTAATTATCCTTAAAGTAAGTTTTGCGGAAAACCACTATTTATTGTCTTTTGTTATTAAGGCTTAATATGAATGTCTCAGCGTTAATTAGGTGACAACCTTATCTTTGACGTCCCGGAATAATACCTTATTGTCTACTTGACTCCTGTAGACCGTTAGCCCCTAGCACTTAATGCCTTTCGTGTTGGGGGCTTTTTTTATTCTCAATTTAAATTGGTGTTTATTATATTTGGATCAGCAATTTTTCATTCAATAGTTACCCTTTCATTATGAATTTATAGTTATGCGTTGCTAGATTTTTCGCGCTGCTTTTATCTCTGGGGAGAAATTAGGTTCAACTCATATAAAAGTAAGGAAAATACTATTTAGGAATGGAAATATGAAAGTTAAAGGCTTTTCAGCACTATGTTTATCGCTTGCTGCGTTAGTAGGTTGCGATGATGATAGTGGAGGTGTAACTACCCCCCCTCCAACTCAACCTCAAAATGAACTAATCGAACTGCAGATATCCCCTGTTACGGAAACTACGCGAAGCGCGTCAGAAGGGGTATTGATACAACCCGATTCCACAGTAAATTTTGTTGCGATAGGAACATACAGTGACAACCAACAGGAAGTGCTAACCGATAAAGTAAATTGGAACACAACTTCAGACGAACAACAGATATCGCTTGATCAATCTGGTTTCGCAACTGGCGAAGCTACCGGTTCGACTGGGGTTCTAGCGAGCCTTGATGGCATAACAAGTAACGAATTGCACATCACTGTCGGTGACGAATCTGTAACTAAGGTTCAGATCACTGAAAGTAATAAAACTCTCCCTGTAGGCGGAAAGCATAAACTGACAGTGATGGGGCAGTTCTCTGATGGCAGCTCCCTTCCTCTCGACCCTCAACGGATACAATGGCAATCAAGTTCACCAAGCATCGTAGCTGTTGATTCTTCGGGCGTGATAACTCAGAGGGACGAAGGAGCTTCAACTATTGAAGCGATGTACCATGAATTCGTGACACAATCTGAAGTTGTCGGCGTAGAAGCAGATTTAGAGTCAATTCAAATTGTTCCAGGTGAGGTGTTGTTGCCCCAAGGGTGGACGACTCAATTGTACGCGTTAGCTATTTATGACTCTCAAACGTACGTCGATATCACTGAGCTCGCAAATTGGGAGTCAGCAAACCAAGAAGTGCTAACTCTAACCGATGAAGCCGGCGAAGTATTGGCCCAGTCTGCTGGTGAATCCTCCATTTTTGCATCTTGGCAAGGTGTTAAAGGCAGCACGGTTGTAACTGTGGAAAGTGCAATGCTCGAACGTATCATGCTCACCCCAGCTACGACAAATATGAGACTAGGTGGGAGCTTAGATTTCACTGCCATGGGCATTTATAGCAATGGTGGTGTGGTTGATTTAACCAGCTCGGTCTCTTGGGCGAGCTCGGATTCAGAAGTGACCTACGATGGTAAGGGAGGTATCACGTCAACAGGTGTAATGCCTTCAGCTAATCCGGTTGAAATCACGGTGAATGAGCCAGATAGTAAAGTGTCTGCAACCGCACAATTGACAATTTCTGACACTGAAATTTCATCAATCATTGTCCAGAACACAGATATTGAGTTAGGTATTGGCGAAAAAGCGGATGTTGTGATTACTGCTGTTTATGATGATGGTTCAACAGAATCAATTACTTCGGGGGCCCAATTTACATTCAGTGACCCCGATGTCGTAAGTGAAATCGGTGGTGAAGTTACCGCAGAAAAACAAGGCGGTACTAATTTTACTGTTGAATATCTAGGTGCGCAGGCGAGTGGAACAATCACAGTTTCCGATCGTAGCTTGGTATCAATTGAGGTAACGCCAAAACAATCAGAAGTTATCAAGGGGCATGTTCAAGCATTTCACGCTATAGGCATCTATGACAACAACTCTACAAGAGACTTAAAAGACGAAGTTGTTTGGATTTCAAGTGCTCCAGAATTTGTTTTTGATCCTTTACATTCGGGGAATGCTTCGAGTGATGTTGCGATAGCCGATGTTTCAGTTAGTGCTGAAATTGATCACATTACAAGCGACCAAGTGGCGGTTACAGTCATCGATGCGGGTGAGCTGGTCGAGGTTTTAGGGTATGTAAAGGACTCTTCAATTTATGTAGACCAAACGACTCAGTTGGTTGCGACTGCCGTTTATGAAGGTGGTGCGACTGAAGATATCACCAGTGACGTTACTTGGACCGCAGATAACGATAAAGTTAACATCACCTCAGACGGTTTGGTCTCGGCTAAATTTGCGGGAGAGGAAAGTATCTCTGGCTTATACAGTACTCTCGCAATTGGGCCAATTGAAGTCACTATTGATGAAAGCTTAAGTGATACGTTAGTTGCTATTGTTTCAACGATCGATAAAAACGTTTTATACCTAACGGAAGAAACAAACGCGACGGCTCTAGCTATTTATGCCAATGGTCACGTGTCACAGGTTGTACCAGAGTGGGAAGTGGTCAACACTGATGTCGCAAGTGTTGATACGAACGGCAAGGTTACAGCCCTAGCTGAGGGAACAACGTATCTAACAGCAAAATACAACGGAAAACAGTACACTATTCAAGTAACAGTTATAAAACCAGAAGTAGTTCGTACTTTTATGACAAGCAATGGCAATCCTAACAATCAACTTCCAATTGATGATGGTTCGGGGTTACCTGTGCTTGATGCCGAGCAGTATCAGCATCAGATGTTATATGTTTGGCAAGAGCACGCTGATGGGCGTAAGGAAAGACTATTTAATGAGCAAAGTGTTGATTACCACTTGTCTTACACGACAGATAGTTTTCGAACCAAGGAGAGTGTTATTTTCCCAAACAGTACAGGGCGATACCCTGTTACGGTAAATGTTACGACTACCGATACTAAACCGGATACGGTGGCCTCGTTTGAAATATTGTTGGATATAAAAGCGACAACGTTACCAAGCTATAGTCTTCCACTAGAAAGCGCGCAAGGGCAACACTACTTCTATCCAGCAACAACAGAACAGGCAGACCGTGTCGGTGCTGAGTACGAGGGTAGCTACCGCTATTTCATTGAGGGTTCTCCAGTCGAATTCGCATTATTCAGTCGTTCTCAGTCTCAAGAGTATTGTTATGCGATGGGGTATACAAGCACGACTCCTGGTGATGGTGTAGGAGGCGGGGACGCTATGCCACTTAACGTTCAATCACTAGATGGTTTCTTTAAGCTTGATAAGTCGCAATGGCAAGATGATATTGAGGTCGATGATACAGATGGAATGCCTGTATGGGGCAGCACAGGTAGCGACCGCTTTGCATACAACCCATGGACGGAGAAAGCTGAACCTGTCGAGGATGATATGCCAAGATTGGCAATCTGCCATTCAGGTTGGTCTAGTTCTTGGTATTAATCGCATAAGCCTACCTTTATGGGTAGGCTTTATAATTTAAAGAGGTATTTATCACTAATTCATCAATACTTTAGGCATTGAAGTGAGCATATTAACTGGATTGAATAATCCATCCAAATGAGGCTCATCTCAATGAAACACTTTAAACTTAACAAAACTGCGACCGCTATATTGGTAGCTAGTTCACTAGCTGCTGCTCCACTCATTAGTACATCGGTTCACTCTGCGCCTTGGGAAACTGGTCAAGGGTTAACTCAAGAGAAAGTCGATGCATCAAAAAACACTTTTAATACCTATCGAAGCGATGCGGCAAAGCCTAAAGTGTCTGCTTACCTATCTAACTGGACGCATTTTCAGCAAGGCTATGAACCGTCTATCGAAGCGCTTTCGAAATACGATACTGTAATCCTTTCATTTTTCGGGCTATGTGGAACTGAAGTGGGCGACCCTTCAATTACAAGTTCAGTGATAGCGTTGGAGAACGAATGTGATGCAAATGGAGGTAAAAAGTTTGAATTGATGACAACTGATTCATTTGCTGATCTGCGTAAAGCATTCCCAAGTGCGGGCATAGATGGTGACTGGGATGGTAAATGGATGAGCGATGCCGATGGTGGTCTATTTGGCGTAATGAAAAAGCTTGCTGCGGAAACCGATACCAAGATCGCAATTTCTATTTTTGGTTGGTCTTTATCTAACATCGCATCAGATGCCGTGAAACCAGAAAATCGCCAAATTTTAATCGATAGCTTAATTGAGTTCGTGACGGCATACCCTTTTGTTAGCCAGCTCGATATAGATTGGGAATATCCAGGTATTCTGGGGGCTCCTGAGAACGTATTTGATCCTGAAAATGATGCGCGTAACTACGGTGAGTTTGTTTCAGAGCTGAAACAAGCCCTTGTCGCCAAGGGACGAGATGATGTGAGAATTGGCATCGCCTCTGGAGCGCCGCAAGACAAAATAGATGCGGCAGAGTTAAAGAGCTTAGTTGATTCCGGCGTGGATACGATTCACCTAATGACTTACGATTTTTTTGGTGAGACATGGGCGGAACAACTCACGCACCATACCAACTTGATGAAAAACGAAAACAGCGATTGGTCTTCAGATACTTCAATTCAATATATGATCAACGAACTCGGTGTGAACCCTCAAAATATTCAAATTGGCTACGCAAACTACAGTCGCAATGCGACAAAAGCTGAAATTGAGTCTCATAGCCCCCTAAAAGGGACATTTACGAGAGGCAATGGCACAGTCGTAGGTACGTTTGAAGGGGCTGTGACGGCTATCAATGATGTATTTACCAATTATACTCGCGCAGACGAAACAGGTCTTAACCCTATTAATGGCTACAAGCTCTTCACCGATGCGCAAGCTAATGCCGACTATTTATATCGAGATGAAGGTGGCATATTCAAAACACTGGATACGCCAAGAACCGTGTATGCAAAATCCCAATATGTACAAAAACATAACTTAGGTGGCATTTTCACTTGGATGGCAGACCAAGATGAAGGCTTAATGCTTAACGCCGCGAGAGAGGGTTTGGGCTACGAAGTTGAAACATCAGTGATTAATATGGAAAACATTATTAATACTTGTGGAGACAACATTACGCCTGAAGACTGTGCAGAGCTGACACACATTTATGATGATGGAGTCTCTCTTCCAAGCGTTGAAGCTGGGGAGAGCGTTGAAGTCGAGTGGGAAGAAGGAAAACAGTATTCTTTGAGTGGAGCTGTTACTAATGCCAGTGAAATTGAAGCGACGAAATGGTCAGTTTCACAAATCGAAGGAGAAGATGTAACGCATAGTGACATCGTTATAGATGATAGCTCTAGCCTTGAAACCTATTTTTCAATCGCTGCGGAGCAACCGATTGAGCATAGCCTAGAAATTGTCTTTGAACTGAGCGCTCAATTGGCTGATGGTAAAGTTGTACAAGATTTTATGACGTACACGGTAAAACCTATTTCTGAACCAGTGAATGTGTCGATTGAGTCCATTGATTTTCCTTCGGAATATTATATTGCTGAAGGTCATGATCTCTCGTTAACAGCAAATATTAAAAACCCAGATAATAGCTATGTCGAGTTTGACTGGGAAACGAATGAGGGGGTTAAGTTTGTCGATAGTTCATCGAACCCGGCTGAAATTGACCTTTCTAGTCTGGTGAACAAGCCTGAGTATGATGTTGAGTTTTCGATTGCGGTATCAGACGGTGAAAGTGTTTTAGCGACGGCAACTGATACTTTGCGAGTGATTGGTGACGCAAGTAGTAATGAGCCGCCGAAAGCAGCGATCGAGTTGCAAACAGAAAACCCAGTAGTGGGGACTGCCGTTCTACTTGGTTCTGCCTCAACGGATGAACTTGAAGAGGAGCTTTCACAGAACTGGGAAGTGACGCTAAACGGCTCACCAGTAGTCTCGAGATTTGATGGCAGTGATTACAGCTTTATGCCGCAAGAAGCAGGAGAGTACGAGGTTTCTCTCACTGTGACCGATGTGTTTGACGAAACCAGCACTGATACTTTGCTTCTCGCAGTCAAGGAAAAACCGAGTACGGAAGCTGACTACATCTATCCAGATGGTTTCGGTAACTATCAAGATGGAACTACCGTAGAGTTTGTTGGTGATGGTATTTATCAATGTTTTGGAGCTTGGTCTGCAAACTGTAACGATGAAGCCTTTTTACCTGGGATCGCAGCTGACCCATCTTGGGTAGATCTTCAATGGAAAAAAATAAAATAACGCTGTAACTGCAAAAGCCCGGCCATAGAGCCGGGCTTTTTAATGTTTCTTGCGTGGGTGTGTTTTCACTAGTATCAATTTTGAATATTACGGGGTACAAATTTCAAAACTCACTTTCCAAAGCGAGTAAAGGTTATATGTGCTTGGATTTCTCTTCGTAGCAGGTCACAAAAAGAGTTGCGTAAAGCTATTAGATTTAAATCTCCTTTAGTGAAACTAGGAGTTAGAAATGAAAAGATTACTACTTACCTTATCGATTATTTCAGCAACGGCTTCTGCCAACAATGTAGTCCCATGGGATTTTGTGGTACAAAACAGCTCATCTTCGCCGGTGAACTTTTCGGAGTATCAAGAGCAGAATTGCTGGTTACCCACAGCCGCCGACAACCCAACTCAAGCACCACCATTCGCAACTTCTGTGCTCCTTTCGTATATTGATAACCAAAACATTACAGGCTGCTCGGAAGAAGAAGGGCCTAGATACATGACATTCGATGGCTCTTGGCTTAGTGACTCATTTTCAATCAGGCTGGAATATCAGCCTCCGAATCTGTGTAGTCAGACGCTCATTGTAAATGGACAGCACGATTTCCAATCTTTTCAGTGTGATATATACAACCCAGCAGAAAGATTAACCTCTGGTATCGCTATCGGAAGTACTATTAAGTTGATCCCACCGGAAAAGAGCTTAGAACGTTTAGATTAATAAAATGCCCAACCTTTTGGTTGGGCACTATGCTTCATCGCTTAGTACTTGATTTATGAGTTTTTGATGTTGAATGTTTAAAGCTTCTTCCTTTTGCTCTATCAAACGCCATTCATTTTGGAAGGTGCCAGAGACTTCTTTATAACAAAGCGGGCAGCATTCATGCTTGGTATAGAAATGAGACTTTGGCGTTTGTAGAAAATAAGACTTGTGCTTTTTACAATAAATTTTAAGTTGGGTTCGACTGTTACGGTATAAGGCTTGTTGGTAGCCGTATTTATCTCCCCACCTTAATGTGGCTTTATGTAAAAACTCCTTTTGTGTGAGTTTTGGATACGCCATAGTAATTGGTTCTTAATAAGCTTGCTTTAGCTCGGATTTTTGGTAGCTCAATACTTGACCACCATTCCTATACGATAAGATGGATATGGTATTTTCATCTTCGAATAGCCTTATGTTTGAATTTAGCTTCGAGGACTTCCTAGCAACGCTTGTTTTCTTTCTCGCAATAGGGAGTTTTCTCGCATTACCTATCTTTTCCTTGTATAGGTATCTAGTATCATCTGCTCTGAAGATGTCAGTATCATGAGTTTCATTTGTAAACCTTCCTGTGGTTTTTATTTCAGCATTTAAATAGTTCTCATCTTTTGACTCTTTGACTCTTGTGAGCAGTGCATAAATACCACCGTCGATATATGTTTCTATGTCTACTTCGGCACTGTAGTTGCTATCCAGATCCTCTACTGTATAACTGGAAGAATAAATGTTTTCTCCCTGGTCCTTTAATTCAAAGTAGTAGTAGGAGCCTAAATTAAATGACATTAAAGAAGCACCTACTAGAGTGAATACAATTTTACGCATTATTCAATTCCTCCTTGAACAGATGAATAGCCATGTTTGCAGTATTATTCTCTTTAGTTTTGTATAGTTTGTTGACTATTTGGCCATCCAACTTAATTATTGATATCGATATATTATCTTTGTGAATGTAAAGAAAGGCATGTCGGATTTTATTTAGTAGTGCTTTGTTTTTCTCAAGCTCTTCCCCCGAGATGATATAATCAGAGTGTATAGTCAGTTTTCCACTTTTATATGTTTTCAGCGAGGACAGTAGAGCACTGTCCTCTGAGTAGTCGAGCCATGTGAAAGCGGTATTTATTGTAAATACAACTATGAGAGTCATCACTGCGTGCCATTTCCAACGTTTTACGTATGGAATTAGCTTAGCCGAAGATAAACCGATACTTTCGTCTTCAGCTACATGAGGTGGAGTACTTTTGCTGAATGATTCATCTACATCAGTATTAGTAATGCAATCAATATTTAGTAAGTATCCTTTTCCACTGACAGTCTTTATATATTTCTGTGTTCGACCTGCGTCGCCTAAATATTGACGTATGTTTTTTATTGATTGCGTAAGAGAGCTTTGTGAGACAATTTTACCTTCCCACGCAGAATTGAGCAGTGACTCCTTACTCACTACTTCTCCAGCATGATCACACAATACCCAAAGTACATTAAAATCTTGTCTTCCGATCTGAATTAGTTCTCCGTTGCTATTGAGCTTTAGGGTGTTTGTGTTTCCATCCACTATGTACTTGTTATCTATCGTATACATTTTCCGTTATACCTATGGGGTTCCTAAAGTTAAACTTGTAATAATTTTGAAATATTTAATGTTGATAATATATCTTGAGGGAGAGTAATATTAATTTTCCCTACACCAAGACGAGATTATTATATTTTATGTTTGTTTTTATTGATTGTATGTAGTGGTTTTCCGCAATAATACGTTTTTGAGGTTAAATTATTTTTCCGTGTATACAAAATGAATTTATTAATTAAAATGATAACGATTGGATAATTTGGTTTAATTGGTTATTAACTTGGTGGAACATATTCGATTACTGAAGGCTCTATATGTAACCACTGTAGTCGTGGGTTCGATAGTTTTTAGTTGCCCAAATATAGTGCTGGCGCATGAACTTGATGTTAGAACCGTAAAAGAAGTAAAGGTTGGTGTACTGGCTAATAGAGGATTGTTGAACGCTGAAAGTACGTGGCTACCAACTCTTAACTATTTAGAAAAGCACATCACGGGTTCAAAATTTAAGTTGTATCCAATAGCTCGGAATGAAGTCGAAGAAGCTATTAAAAATCAACGTGTTGATTTCTTTATTACCAACTCAATCCAATCTGTGTATCTTGCTGGAAAATATGAAATGTCGTGGGTAGCGACGAAAAGGAGCAGGTATGCAGGTGGCTCATTAGTAGCAAGTGGCGCAAGTGTTATCGTTGCTGCTGAATCTAGCTACCAAACGATTCATGATTTGAAAGGTAAGAGGATATCTATTCCTTCTTTGTCTGAACAAACTGCTGGCGGACATTCAATTTTCCGAGCTAAGCTTAAAAGCCTAGGTATTGACGTAAAGTCCTACTTTAGGGCTGTTGTTAGTCCCAATTACCCTACCGACATGCATTTGCTATGGGTTCGTGATGGTTATGTGGATGCAGCAGTTGTTCCTGCGTGTTTACTGGAGCAGTTAGAGCAAGAGAAATTGGTTGCACCAGGTGAACTAAGAGTGCTAGGAAAGCAGTTTTTACAAGATTTTCCTTGTGCCAGTTCAACGAAATTATTTCCAAATTGGAATGTTCTCGCGGGTAACTGGGTGTCTAGTGAATTATCAGAAAATGTTGCCTATCACCTATTACGAATGCCTTCGGTGTCTGAAGCTGCAATAGCTTCAAATGCCGAGGGATGGTCAGTACCACCGAGTATTCTCAGCGTAGAGAAGCTGCTACTTGAACTAAATATTCACCCATTGAAGCAACGCTGGTGGGTTGGTGCTAAAGCTTGGTTTTTTGAGAGGGTTGAATTAGCGGTTACGGTCTTAACTTTACTTCTAGTTTTTGCAATATACACCGTCGTTCGGGAGAGATTGATCAGGACAAAACATTCAAGCCTTATTAAAGCAGAACAACAACTTGCAGATAAAAGTGCACAACTGGCTCATGCTCAACGTGTTTATGTAGTCGGTGAGCTAGGGAGTAGCTTAGCGCACGAAATCAACCAGCCTCTTACTTCTATATTGAACTATAGTTTTATCGGAAAGTTGAGAAGCTCTCAAGATAACGTTGACTCGAGAGATTTTGCAGGGTTGTTTACTGACATTCATGACCAGGCTGAGCGAGCGAGTAACGTCGTCAAACGAATTCGTGAGCAAGTCAAAACCAGCAAGAGTAACAGTAAGTTAACAGATATCGACAAGCTAACTTCGGAAACGTTACAACTGGTAAAACAGGAAGCTGTCATTAACGGCGTCGCCTTATCATACAGCCAGCTCGATCGGCCATGTTTTGTAGATATGGATCCAGTTGCAATCCAACAAGTGCTTATCAATCTTATTACCAATGCGATAGAGGCATGTGTGACTAACGATGGCAAAGCTATTGAAAAAAGAGTGGTTGTCAAAACTAAATTGAAAGATAACAATGTTTATATGAATGTTATTGATACTGGTATTGGTCTAAGTGATAACTTTGAGCATATTTCAAAACCATTTGTTACGACAAAAACTGAGGGTTTGGGCTTAGGGTTAGTCATTTGCAAAGATGTGATAGAAGCTCATGGCGGTGAACTGAGCTTGAAAAATGGGCCAGTAGTGGGCTGTACGGCAGAGTTTTATTTACCTATAAGTGAGGAGAGTTAATGCTTGTTTATATCGTTGATGATGAGCCGTCGATTAGGGAATCACTTTCAATGCTACTCAATGAACTTGGGTATGAAACGGAGTGCTATACGGATGGTGAAGATTTCATAACAAATGCGAACGTCTCTGTGCCTGGGTGTGTGATATTGGATAATCATATGCCAAGGATGGCTGGGACTGATGTTCAAAAGTATTTGGTTGAGCAGAAAAGCCCTTTAGCAATAGTGTTCCTAACTGGTCGAGGTGACGTTCGTACAGCCGTTAATGCGCTGCAATTAGGTGCTGTGGAATTTTTAGAAAAACCGATAGTGATAGGCAAGCTTACATCAGCGGTTGATAAGGCGTTTGCTAATTCCATTGAGTTTGAAAAGGAACTTTCAGTTTTGGCCCAGTACGAATCTTTAACTCATCGAGAGAAGCAAGTTCTAAAACATGTCGTTGTAGGGAAAAAGAACAAACAGATAGCAGATGAGCTCTTTATTGCGATAAGGACTATGGAGATTCACAAAGCAAACTTAATCAAAAAGTTTGATGCAAAAAATGTAGCGGAGCTCGTGACTAAGTTTTCTTTGATAGCGAATAGAGTTAAAGACGAAGAGCATACAAGTAAATCAATCAGTCTAGACTAGGTGCATCAGTAAAAGTAGTTCTTAAACTAAGTTTGGTTCTGAGCACCGTGGTATTCTGAGTTTCTATTCATTTGATTAGCTCAATATTCTTATACAGATGTATAGACAAGCTATTTAGGCTGCCTATCGCTTAATTAGTGACTATCTAACTCCTCCACTAACTCATACACCTGCCTTCCATTCTTCTAGCCTCTCTCGTTAAGAATTTATTAGAGGGTGTATTATGTGCGCCTTGTTGCATTTTTAAGGCTGAATCTTGGAGCTTAGTTGAGGTGCGGCAGTATGTTCACAAATTCCAGGCAGTGATTCGAGTTGGACTAAAATTGAGTCAAAGGTATTCTGGAGAGAAACTACTGTATAACGACACCCTAGCTACACCCTTTATACACCCATGGACTAGTCAGGTATTTTAAGGTTTTGATTTGAATGAGAAAGTTAAGACTTTTAGAGCCTAAAAACGGTGAAACCCCGATGTTGGTAGCATCGGGGTTTCGAATTTTTAGATGTCTCGGATGGTAAGGCCGATTATCTTATATGCAAAAGGCTGGATTTAATCCAACTAATTCCTTGGTAGGGAATTAGATGCGGATGAAGTCCATGTGCTCAACTTTTGGCTTGAACGCGTGACGTTGAACGTCTTGTGGCTTAACCTTAACTTCTGCGCCGTCAATCACTAGAGTGATTGCTTCGTAGAATGCTGGCTTGTCCATTTGGTTCATCACGTCATCGTGGTTAAGCGCGATAGAAACTGGTGCTGCTTCACCACCGTAAACAACTGCTGGGAATTGGCCAGCGTGACGTAGGCGGCGGCTCGCACCTTTACCTAGCTCAGTACGTACTACTGCTTCAAATTTCATAGTTTTACTCTCAAATTAGTAAAAATTTAAACTATCACATCCACAATGCGACCTTGTGAGATGCTATGTGACTTCAACAAGTAATGGTAGTTACTGTCAAAGCGAGCGCGGATACTATCATTGTCTCCACTTTTCAGCAATAGTTATTGTCTCATCTGCCCGTATTCTAAGCGTTTTTCACCTTTAATCTCTGGTTTCACTTCGTGTGAGCTAATTGCTTGAAAAGTAAGTTATCTGAATGAACTGAAACTGAACACGTTACTCAGAGGGAGTTCAGTCTTACTGCTTTATCTTAATCACACGTTCAGAGATAGGATTAACGGAGCAATTATGAAACCAGTCAGCATTATAGTCATTACATTAAATGAAGAGAACCGTATCGGCCGTTTGATGGAAGACTTAACAAAACAGAGTCACCGAGAGTTTGAAGTGATTGTAGTAGATTCAAACAGTGACGATGCAACTTGTGAAGTCGCATCGGCGTTTAGTGAAAGCCTACCTGCATTAACGGTTCATAAGATGGAAGAGCGAGGAGTAAGTTTAGGCCGCAATACCGGAGCGTCGCTAGCTAAGCACGAACGTTTGCTGTTCCTGGATGCAGATGTAAGGCTATCGAGCGATTTCCTTACCCGAGCAATGAGCCAGCTAGAGAGCAAAAAACTGGAAGTGGCTGGTGTATACATGGGGGCAAAAGAACTTCCTGTTGTTCATAAGTTAGGTTACGGCTTGTTCAACTTAGGTTTGTTCTCAACGCAGTTCTTTTTCCCAACGGCTGTGGGTGCATGTATCTTCTCGACTCAAAGAGTACATAAAGAAATTGGTGGCTTTGATGAACAAATTACGTTGTGTGAAGACTGCAATTATGTGAAGAAAGCCAGTAAGACATGGCGTTACCGATTACTCCCGCTTACGTTTGGATTTGACCCAAGACGATTGGATCAAGATGGGTTATTCGCGATGGGTTGGACGTATCTAAAAGCTAACTTACGCCGATTCTTCTTTGGAGAAATGCGCAATAACGAAATGGAATACAAGTTCGGCCACTACAAAGAACAAACACCTAATTGCCAATAAGCAGGTGGTCTAGTGATGTTTGAAGGAGCAAGCTTATTTATTGGGGCCTTATTGGATGCGCTTATAGGGCCCAATTTATTCGTACCAGGCGAACCGTTTCTTATTGCCGCAGGTTATCAGCTTTATCAAGGCGCTTTGGCGGGCGTGGTGGCGGTGTTGTTTGGTGGTTTCATTGGAGACCAGCTCAGCTATTTGATTGGTCGTAGAGTTGGAAGCAAGTTCCAACGGAAGTTGACGAGGTGGCAGCCTAAAACGCGCCGAGCTTTTGCAAGAGCTAGGTTATTGATGAAACGGCGAGGAAATTATGTTCTTGCATTCTCGCGTTTGCTAGGGCCTGTTGCTTGGGTTGTGCCTTTTGTCGCCGGCATCAATCACGTCACTTGGAAGCGTTTCACCACTTTTTCTTCTATAGGCCTAATTCTGGGCGTAGGGCAGTTTGTCGCTTGGGGTTATTTGATGGCTTATGGCCTAAACAACATCCCTGTACTTAATGAGGTGAAGGTTTTTGTCATTGAACACGCTTACTCACTTTTTGCATTACTATTTTCACTCTGTGTTGCTTATTTGGGGTGGAAAAGAGGCTGGCGATTTCTTGGGGTAAAATCCATAGCAGCACTTCTATTAGCGCTTGTGGTATCCAACTATGGCCACTTCTTCATGCGAGCGGATGATTTGGCTAACGTAGTTCCTGATGGTGCAGCGACGATATCCCTTGATACGATTGAAGCACACCAATATAAAGCCTATCCAGGCAAATCTAATTACTTCAAAGCTCAAGCGGTGAATATTGTTTACGTTGGCGAATCTCCAAAGCCGCTTATGCAAACACTGGGTTGGCTAGAGAATCAAACGTTTTCGCGAAACGACATTGAATTTAACGGTTATATAGAGTTGCTAAAGGGTAAGACTCCACCCGTTTCTGACCTATTTTGGCAGGGGGAACCGCAACATATGGCATTCCAACTGCCTGGTGACTTGTTGAAGCGTAGCCATATAAGATGGTGGTTTGCGGGGGAGGAACAAAAGACTGGGCAAAATATATGGGTGGGTGCCGTCAGTTATGATGATGGTTTAAAGATCACGCCTTATTCGGGGATTATTACTGTGCTGCATCGTATAGATCCGAACGTAGATGTAGAACGTGATGCCATAGCTGAAAACGTGCTCGAAGTAAGTCAGGGCTGGGATGTGGAGTATCTTCACACTGAACGCCCGATCGCTCTAGACGATGGTCATGACTACTATACTGATGGTCGAATTCTTGTGATTTCGGACTCTATGACGTTACATGCAGCGAATCGAACCTAATTCGAAACCTTGCCTACAAGTAATAAACCGCCTAATTGCGAGCAAAACCTTGCTTGTGATTATGGTTTTGTAAATATAACTAACTGTTTTTATATGGTGTTTTTCGTGGCATCAACCTTGCTCTTACTAGCTCGTTTTACACAAAACCAACTAGTAGTAATCATTATTTAAGTAAGGAAAATGCAATGCCAACTCCATGTTATATCTCTATCGAAGGTGAATCTCAGGGTCTAATCACTGCTGGTGCATGTACTTCAGATTCAATTGGCGATTCATTCGTTGAAGGCCACGAAGATGAGATGCTAGTACAAGAGTTTGATCACGTGATCACAGTACCGACTGATCCTCAATCTGGGCAGCCATCAGGTCAGCGTGTTCACAAGCCGTTTAAATTCACAGTAGCGCTAAACAAAGCAGTTCCACTGCTTTACAACGCACTTTCTTCTGGTGAGAAGATGAAAACTATCGAGCTGAAGTGGTACCGCACTTCTATCGAAGGTAAGCAAGAAAACTTCTTCACGACCAAACTAGAGAGTGCGTCTATCGTTGATATTCAATGTGAAATGCCTCACTGCCAAGATCCAGCTAACTCAGATTTTACTCAAAACGTAACTGTTTCAATGTCTTACCGTAAGATTACTTGGGACCACGTAAATGCAGGAACATCTGGTGCTGATGACTGGCGTAAACCAGTAGAAGCATAATTCTGCATGCTGCCCATTCGCCATTAGGCAGTGGGCAGTTTTTCAAAGCCTTAAGCCAGAGACATACATCAGTGTTTCTAGCTTAAGGTTTTGGCGTTTGTAGCGGTTAGCATTGGGAGCTCGGATCCGCTCAAGCACAGGTTTAGGTAGACAACCCGGGGATAGCGGGTTTGAGGGCGTAAGATGGCAACATTGCGATACAGTATCAGCGTTGAAGGACAAAGCGAGGAGCTATTCGTTGTCCGAGAGTTCGATGCACACGAGTCATTATCCTCGATTCAAATTAGTGAGGGCGTGCAATGTCACGGGTATAGATACGATGTTGCTCTTGCTAGCCGGCTGCACACTGTTACAGCGGAGCAGATCGTCGATAAGAACGTTGAGCTCAGTATGTTTAGAAATGGTGAGCGAGTTCGTACCGTGCATGGAATTGTACGTTCATTCAGCAAAGGCGATACAGGCCATAGCTACACCTTTTATTCGTTGGTATTGGTTCCCGCTATAGAACGCCTATCTTTGCGCCATAACAGTCGAACTTTCCAACAACACAGTGCCGCAGATATCATTTCCGTTCTGCTTCAAGAAAATGGCATCGACAACTATTCATTTGCGCTAAAACGGGAGCTCACCCAACGAGAGTTCTGCATTCAATATAGAGAAACGGATCTAGCATTCATTGAGCGTTTAGCGGCGGAAGAAGGACTAACGTACAGTTTTATCCATGAACAAGGTAAACACACGGTCATTTTCAGCGATGCGTCGGATAGCTTGCCACTGCTAGGTGAGCCCGTTACTTACAACAATATTTCCGGTGGTATAGCAGAAGACGCATACATATGTGGTTTAACTGAGCGTAAACAAAGCGATGTATGCCATTCGGCACTGAGTGATTACAGTTTCAAAAAAACAGAGTACTTATTTGCCCAAACGCTAAGCGTGGCAGGGGACACGGCCGTGCAGTACGAGCACTATGATTTTCCAGGCCGATTCAAAGATGATGAGACGGGAAGTGCGTTTAATGACATACGCTTACAGGCTTTGAGGCGCAACGCACACATTGCTTTAGCAAAAGGTGATCATCAGTCATTGCAGGCTGGAATTAACTTTACGTTGATGGACCACCTCAACCCAGACATGAACCGACACTGGTTGGTGGTGAGTTTAGTGTCTAGAGGAGAGCAGCCGCAAGCATTAGAGGAAGAAGCTGGCGCTGGCGCTGGCGCAACGACCTTTAAAAGTGATCTAACGCTGATCCCAACAACCAACAACTGGCAAGCGGAACCTCAACCCAAACCTAAAGTGGATGGACCTTGTGTGGCAACTGTCGTAGGGCCGCTTGGAGAAGAAATATTTTGTGATGAACATGGTCGCGTTAAATTGCACTTCCCATGGGATCGCTACTCCAACAGTGATGAACACAGTTCGTGTTGGATTCGAGTATCTCAAGGCTGGGCCGGTGCTCAGTATGGGATGATGGCGCTGCCGAGGATCGGCCAAGAAGTGATTGTTTCCTTTCTCAATGGCGACCCTGACCAACCTATCGTAACGGGAAGAAGTTATCACGCTCAAAACCGTCTTCCATATTCGGTGCCGGACCATAAGACTAAAACGGTGATGCGCAGTAAAACTCATCAAGGAGAAGGGTTTAATGAACTAAGCTTCGAAGACCTTGCTGGTGAAGAACAGGTATATCTACATGCGCAAAAAGATCTCAATTGCGCGATCAATAACGATAGCACCACGCACGTTCTTCACGATCACCATACCCTTGTTGAAAGTAACCAATTTAAGCAAATCACCGTTAACCAGCACAGCACAACTACTGGTGAAAGTCGATTGGCTGTAAAAGGGAACAAAGTTGACATCAACCACGCCAGTATCCAACAACAAGTGGCTAATAAGTATGTCGCTCAAGTAGGAAGAGAAGTTCACCTAAAAAGCGGTGCGAAAGTTGTGATTGAAGCGGGCGCAGAGATCACCCTGAAAGCTGGCGGCAGTTTTGTCAAAGTGGACGGTTCGGGGGTTCATTTGGTCGGCCCTGCTATCAATCTAAATGCGGGTGGAAGTGCCGGGCAGGGTAGTGGATTCCAAGGTGACATCGCAGAACTGCCGGGTGGAGTGGAATCACCATTACCACCAGGAGTACCAAAAACGGTGTCCTACCAAGCGTTGTTGAAAGCGGAGCAGCTAGGTTCCCCAGCTGTACCAGTTTGCCCACTGTCGGAGGAATCCTAATGCTTGGAACGTGGTTAAACGATAATACAGCGTCGAAATATTGGTTGGTTGATGCAAGCACTTACAACACAGCTATCAAAAAGAATGAAGGGTTTGCATTCGATGAGGCTATTCCCCTGTTTAAAGGAGCGCTATTTGCGTCGGTTCAATCTTTGAGCCCTTGGTTAATACCTTATGATGACGAAGTATCTCAGCTACCAGAAGAATTAGTCTCGTTAGGTATAGGATTGGCGTCAGAGGAAAATCCTCAGTCGGTAAGCCTGCATCTACAAAGCTTGTTAATTGCTTCGTTAGATGGGGTAGAAACTATGTTTCGTTTTTACGACCGCACAGTGTTGACCAAGATGCTAGCGACTATGGAGCAGTCAGAGATTAATACTCTGCTGGGTTGTATCAGCTCGGTGGCAGTCGTTGAAGATGATCAACTCATCGTGTACGAAAACAAATCTCAGCATGAGTATGTATTCACTCCTGACACATGGTGGAAGATTAAGCCTCACCATTTAGCTCCTCTCTACGATGTGGCTTCCCACGTTCATTCTATTGAGCGGCGCTGCTGGGAATTGATACCCAATATGCTAGCGATGCTCACCGACGTTCATCAAACTATTTCTTCTGCGGTGCATAAAGGCATCAAGCGAACAGGCTCACCTGAAGAAGCAGAAAAGTATGCTCTTATTGCGATCGCTGATGAATCAGGTACTCACCTTAGTGAACTATCGCAACCTTTTCATTTAACTTTTGATGAACTCAAAGCTCTCGAGACTATTAAGGAGAATCAGGCATGAGTGGCAGTGCGATTGGTGCAAGCCCATACTGTGCGCCTTGTGAAAATATGACGCATTGGATAGAGATTGTCGTTAGGGATGAATTTAATCAGCCTTTTGAGAATGTGTCAGGAATTTTAAAAGATGCTTGTGACAATGAATTCCCAGTCGTGTTAGGGGAAGCTCCGATTTTACTTACGAACCTAGCAAGTGGTCCTGTGACCCTTCTTTTTGACAGCAATGAATGGCTAAAGGAGTCGCAATCAGATACACACAAACCCAATAAGGACGGAGAACCTACTTTAGACTACTCGAAAAGCTACAAGGACCATATTGGAGGGGCTCCTGAATACTTCAATGTCACAGCGGGTGATCTCACGACGCTAACTGATGACCAAGAGTTACCACTTCGTCATCAAAAAGGCCAGGCAGATAACCTAAAGCTAATCTCAGATAATAGTTATGTACTGAACGTTCGTGGGTTTAACTTTATTACGCTTCGAGTAGGTATGTTTTTTGATGGGACCGCTAACAATACTTACAGCGCTCAATGGGGTAAGCAGCAGTTGGATAGCTACTACCAAACGTGGAATCAAAAGTATCAAGTCGATTGTGAAATCATTTCGAAAAAGACTGGGATTCCTAAAGATCAAATTCCTGTGACGGAATTATCGGATGAGTGTTTTGAATTTCCTAAAGAAGACAATTTTTTAATCAAATTGATTAAGAATGACGACGGTGAAATTGAAACTGTTGAGGGGAGTGCTGCTAATGAAATTACGAATGTTCAGAAACTATTTAGTCGGTATGTTGTTAGTGACAATGACGAAGGTGAATTGCTGACCTACGCAGAGTATATCAGTGGTATTGGAACAGGAAATACTACTGATATTGCACCAGCAGAAGAGTCGCTATGGGGGCAAGGTACCGGTACTGGAAAGTACGGAGTGACCGATAAAGTTGATACGGCTATTGAACAACTGCTAAGTCGGATGAGAAACATTGGGTCAACCATGTCAATGTATGCGGATGGTTTTAGAAAGTTGCAGTTCGATGTTTTTGGATTTAGTAGAGGTGCTGCAGCTGCAAGGCATTTTATTAATGTTGTCCTTTCAGGAAAGGAAGGACAATTCGCTGTATCATTTGTCGAAGCTTGTAAGCAAAATAAAATTGCGTTGACAGAAGACTTTGATTGGGAGGAAAACTCTTGTTGTGAGATAACGTTTGCTGGACTTTTTGATACTGTCGCGTCAATAGTCAGTTTAGTATCATTGGACTCTAAGACTATCTTAGACTTTGATGTGTCAACACACCATAACAATGGAGATGTTAAACTTTGGCTTGACCCGAGTCGCGTGCGACAAGCTGTGCATTTAACTGCTGATCCTACTATAGAGTGTCGTTACAACTTTAGTCTTAATCACATCAACTCAGCCCCAAACTTTTTGGAGTTAGTCCTTCCAGGTTCGCACTCTGATCTCGGAGGAGGCTATCACTCCAGTTTGTCTTTTAGCCAGGAGAACAAAGACTATCTTTTACCCCTGCTTGAAAAAAAGCTAATTAAGAGGGTTTCTCGCAGCTATATGAGCTCTCAGGACAGAAATAAAGCCTTTGATGATATTAATAGAGAGTTGAATGAGGCCATGTCGTTAGATCAGAAAACTGGATGGGGGTTAAACAATTATGTAATGCCACCCATTCTCGTTCGAAAAACTGGTAATGATAGTGAGTTAGCGATAGGAACGCTTTATCTAAAACGTAGAGTAGAAGGCGATATGTCAAGACTTTACTTGAGAATGATGTATGGTTTGGCAGAGTTTCATGGTGTACCTCTAGATGATGATGAAGGTTACCTTTGGAGGGATGAGCACTTGTTTAAAGTGGATGATTATGTTGGTTTAGCTAGCTTCAAAGCACTCAATGAGGAAGTATTGAAAAGAGCGAAATTGGGAGAGTATGAAGCCATTCTAAATACACTATCAAACGTGGAATTGAGAGAACAATTGTTCAAGGCTAATTTGTTTCATCATTCTTCAGATGATAGTTTTGCATTTAGGCCGCTCTATAATGAAGAAGAAGGTTGCTATAAAAGAGCAAGTTACATGTGTGAAAAGGAAAATTAAAGTGCATTCGAGAATCGCTTACGTAGTTTTACTCACCCTATTGTTCGCCTATTCTGCTCATGGTAATGAAGTCCGATTGGACTGGAAAGTCAGTATTGCAGCCCCAGCATTTTATCCAGTAAAGGTAACTAAAGGGTTCGGCGTTAACGAAGAAAATGATTGGACGTCCCCTCTTCATGAGTTTTCTCAGTTTATGAGGGTTACGGCACTGGATAATATAGTCAATAGATTCCCCAGCTACGATGGATTTGGTGTACCTATTCATAACGAGACAATGCTTCGTAGTCGACAAGTAGTTCCAGAAAGTCAACTTCCCGAAAAGATCTATTTGTTTTGGACGTCTCTTGCTAATAATAGGTTTTATGCGACGGAGTTTATTGTAAGCGTGAAAGTAAAGAAATATGTATTAGATACGCGCTCTTATGTACGAGGAGATGGCGCTATAATTGAAGATTGTAATACTGATGAAATTGTATTTGGTCTTCTACCTAATGGTAATGCCAAAGTTTATCTCAGAGGGTGTGGTGAACTTATCTATGTAACTGAGTTGTTACCTAGTGAAATTTTGGAAAAAGATGGAAATGGATTTGGTGTTGAAGAGTATTTGCAGAGTTCATATTTTAGTCGTATTCATAGGCGGGCTGAAGACGCCGGAGCGACGATAGACCCGATCCCATGGGATAAGGTAAATCGAGTCTATGCAAACCAAGAAATAAAGACCTTAAATTGATAAAATGCCTGACGAAAGTCAGGCGTTTTTGTTTGTGATCTTGCCTATGAGTGCTTAAGCCTAAGCTGTGCTTTCAAACCTCCCATTGGGCTTGGATGCAACGTTAAAGCTCCTCGATAGCTGTGGGCCATTTCACTAACGATATTTAACCCTAACCCTGTTCCAGGTGTCGTTTCATCTAGTCGCACGCCTCGGCGAATTGCAGAGTCTAAATCTTGTTCTGGGATTCCAGGGCCATCGTCTTCAATGTTGATAATGATGTCGCCATTTTCTGAGGTAGTGGAATGAACACGAATGATTGAACTCGCCCATTTGTATCCGTTCTCAAGCAAGTTTCCAACCATTTCATCTAAATCGGTAGGGTCGACGGCTACTTCAAGTTCCGAATCTAATTCATTGATTAAGACGACTTCTCTTTCCGCGTAGACTTTATCAAATGCCATAGAGATAGCGTCAATGCGCTCACTTGGGTTAGATTTCACCGATAGAATGTTCATTGAACCCGCCATTCTCGCTCTGCCGAGGTGGTAATCAATCTGAGTCTGGATCTGATCGACGGGAGTGAACAAACGTTTCTGATCCTCTATATCAAGTGTTGATATTTCGTTCTTGAGCACGGAAAGTGGCGTTTTTAGAGCATGTGAAAGGTTTCCACCATGGTGCCTTGCCCGAGCTAGAAGCTCTTGGTAGTGGAAGAGTAGAGCATTGAGGTCAGATACCACAGGGGAGACTTCTTTAGGGTACTCAGAACTAAGTGCGTCTTGCTTGCCTGCTTTCAAAGCTGCCAGTTCGCGTTGCATCTTTCCTAGTGGACGTAGAGACCAACTGACTTGCAAGCCAATTAAGATAAGTACGCCACTAAAGAGCAGGCCTAGAATGATCCATAGCTGTCCAATAATGTCCGTTAAGGTGTGTTCAAGTGGGTCTTCGTCTAAGCCGATAATCACTTCAACGGGTTTGGAGAACTCAGGTAGATAGATGGTTTGAGAAATGTAGATGAGCTTTTCATCTTTGGCACCACGAACGGTTTTGATAGGGCCTTTCTTTTCTAACTTAAGATCTCTGTCCCATAGAGAGCGAGAACGTAACGTTTGTTCGCCACTTTTCGCTGCCCAATATAAGCCGCTGTATGGTTGGTTGAATCGTGGGTCCGAAAGACGGCTCGTCAGTGCCAGTTGTCCATTTTGGTCAGCCTCGACATTGGCTGTGATTTCATCCATTGCCAGTCGAAGTTGACTTTTTACATCGCCCACTAAGTAGTCGTTGACCAGGCTAGGTATGATAATGCCAGCGGCCAAAATCATCGCGCTTAACCACAGAGAAGCCGCGAGTAACAAGCGGCTTTTCAAGCTCAAACGTTTGATGTAAGACACCTTAGTTAGCATTAAGTTGGTACCCCAAACCTCGTACCGTTTTAATTACCTTGGGTGCGATTTTTTTACGGATCCGACCGATGAATACTTCAATGGTGTTGGAATCGCGGTCGAAGTCCTGTTTATAGATGTGCTCTACAAGTTCAGTTCGAGAGATGACCTTTTCTGGGTTATGCATAAAGTAGGCAACGACTTTGTATTCTAGCGCAGTAAGGCTTACCGCTTGGCCTTGCCACATTACTTTCGAGGTACGTGTATCTAAGCTGAGATCGCCAATTTGCATCACTGGAGAAGCATTTCCAGAAGCACGGCGCAGCTGCGCACGGATTCGAGCAATGAGTTCGACCATTTCAAAAGGTTTAGTTAGATAATCATCAGCGCCCGCATTTAACCCCTCAACACGCTGGGTCAGTGTGTCGCGTGCACTAAGGATGACGACAGGGGTATTGATGTTTTCATCTCGAATCCCTTTTAACACGGTTAATCCATCGAGTTTTGGCAAGCCTAAATCGAGTACGATGACGTCCCACTCTTCAGATGTCGCTCTGTATAACGCATCGATGCCGTCTTGAGAGAGCTCTGGCACCCAGCCTGTTTGCTCAAGGGTTTCAATGATCTGTTCGCCAAGTCTTGGGTCGTCTTCTACTACGAGTATTTTCATTATTGGTCTCTACTTTTTGATGACTTCGAGTAAGTTACGGCCTTTGATCTCGACCATTTCTAGAGTGGCTGCGTTGTATTCCACTTTAATAACGTTGTTTTCATGAACTAATTTAAGTTCATAAAACCACTCGTCGTCATCTTCTTCTAACTCAACTTTGATCACGCGCCCATTCAATTCACGATCGATCGTCTCATAGAGTTCAGAAAAGGGTTTAATAAGGCCATTTTGCACAGCTTCATAAACTTCATCTTGGTCTTCATCAATTTCGATGCTCGCGCCTGCTTTGTATGCATCTTGAACCAGTTCATGGCCATCATGGTCGTGGTTTTTTGCATAGGCAGGAAGCGATGACAAACTAAAGATACTGACGCTAGCGAGTAGTGCGGCTAACGTGAGTTTACCCATTGTCTTTGACTGTGTGAGCTGCATAGTGAAACCTTTCTTTCAGTGATAGCAACAGTATAAGTAAATGAACATGAATAGAAAGTGAACCAAAGCACCTGTGCTGATATCGGGAGAAACAGAGTTTACTTCAGTTCATCTTCAAAAATTTTGTCGCGCATTTTCCAAAAACGTCCGACTTTTCGGGCAATAACAAATTGCGGAGGGCGAAATCGATGCTGATTCGCCACAACCTTGGTTGGTGAGGCGCCCTCAAATGGACGATGCCGATCCGCTAGGTGTGGGCGAACAAATTGATCTTTGAAGTTTTGCTTTTGTTTTTTGGTGGTGAGAGACCAAAACTCGTGAACTTGCGCTTGGTTTTCACCTAAGAAGGTGACTTTAAGTTGAGATTTCCCTTCTTGAGATTTGTGGACGGAGAGTTGCATATCGGTGCACTCAAAGACTAACGCGTCTTTCAGGTTTAACGCCTCTTTAAGCTTTTTGTCTGGGTCGACCAATGTCGCATCACATTCATGGCAGATACGAGCAGCAATGTCGTTGTCAGCACCACATTCATTGCAGTACTTCGCACGAAAGCGATAACCACAATGTTCACGTTCTTCTGTTTCTTCATCGACGAAGAACCCTTGGCAGCGGCGCCCAAAGTGCTCTAGCAGGAAACCATTAGAATCCAGCTTACCCCAGAAGTTGTTGTTAAACCCGCAAGCTGGGCAGGGGATGGTTATGATTTCGCTATCCGAATCTGGCTTTGGATCTCCGACTTCGGGTTGGTAAAGGTCGTAGCTGTTGCCAGCATAATCTAATACCAAACACTCAGACTTTCCTGGAGAAAGCCTTAATCCACGCCCAACGATTTGTTGGTAAAGACTGATTGACTCGGTTGGCCTCAAGATTGCGATCAGATCAACATGAGGGGCGTCAAAGCCTGTGGTTAGTACCGATACATTAACGAGAAATTTAATCTCTCGATTTTTGAAGCGAGTAATGATGTCGTCCCGCTCTTGAGTGGGAGTATCTCCAATCACAATGGCTGACTGTTCACTCGGTAGTAAGCCTAGAATCTCCTGAGCGTGACGAACAGTCGCAGCAAAAATCATGACACCTAATTTATCTTGAGCGAGATGGTGGATCTGGTCGACGATTTGAGGTGTTGCACGCTTCGCTTTGTCGATAACCATGTCCAATTCGGCTTCTTTGTATCGGCCGGTGCTCGCGGGTTTTATTTGCGAAAAATCGTAGGACAGCACGGGCGCGTCCATCATTCTGGCTGGGGTTAGAAAGTTTTCGTCTAGCAGATAGCGGATTGGTAGCTCAAAAATACAGTCGCGAAAGAAACGGGGCTCTTCGCTGCGTACTTGCCCGCGAGTGTGGTACTGGTATATCCATCCCATGCCAAGTCGATAAGGTGTTGCTGTTAACCCTAGGACTTTAATTCCGGGGTTCAGCTCTCTTAAATGTGTGATGACTTTCTGATAGCTGCTGTTCTTCTCGTCTGGAACTCTATGACATTCATCGATAACCAAAAGTGAAAATTGATTCTTAAATTCGTCTAGGTTACGAACGACCGACTGGACTGATGCAAATACAACTTGTTGGTCGGTTTCTTTTCTACCTAAACCCGCGGAATAGATCGAGCCCTTGAGTCCATACCCCTCGTACTTAGCATGATTCTGCTCGACCAACTCTTTTACGTGGGCCAACACCAGCACGCGACCTTTGGCTAGGCGAGCCAGTTCGGCTATGACTAAGCTTTTACCTGCTCCGGTTGGTAGGACAATAACCGAAGGTGTGGAGTGCTTTCTAAAGTAGTGAATAACTGCTTTAACAGAATCGGCTTGGTAGGGGCGTAATGTGTACATGAAATATGTGAAATAGCTCAACTATTACGAGAAAGAAGACTATAATACCCGACTTAAGAAAGATGAGGTATTCATGCGTTTAGATAAATTTTTGTGTGATGCACTGGGTGCAACACGAAAAGAAGCCACCAAGATATTGAAAACAGGCACAGTGACCGTTAATGACACTGTAGTGAAAAGCGGTGCAACTAAAGTGACTGAAGAGTGTGAGGTAGTGTGGCAAGGTAATCAACTTAGAGTTCAAGGGCCACGTTACATCATGCTGTATAAGCCTGAAGGCTTCGTATGCTCGCATGAAGATAGCTCAAATCGCATCGTATTCGACTTGCTCGACGAAATTAAAATGGATCAGCTGCATATTGCTGGTCGTTTGGATGTTGATACAACAGGCTTAGTTTTGATTACCGATGACGGTCAATGGTCACATCGAATTACTTCTCCGAAGCACAAGTGTGAAAAAACTTACCGCGTTTGGTTAGTCGACCCGGTTGAAGATGACTATGTTGAAAAATTCAAGCAAGGTATTCAACTAAAGAGTGAAACCAATTTAACGCTTCCTGCGCACTTAGAAGTGAGAGCAGATCGCGAAGTACTGCTTACCATTCACGAAGGTAAATATCACCAAGTGAAGCGTATGTTTGCAGCGCTAGGCAATAAAGTGGAAGCCCTTCACCGCGAACGTATCGGTGAGATCGAGATGGATGAATCTCTGGAGTTGGGCGAGTACCGCTATTTGACTGAAGACGAAGTGAATTCTATTTGGAAATAATTCTCTAACTGGGAAATAGTTTATTTCCTATCAAGACCTAGTCTTTTACCGAAGTATCAATGAAGATGGTTCGGATATTATATCTAACTTCTTCCGATTTGGTTGCAGCACGGAAGCTGCAACACAGTCCGCAACCAATTTGGGAACTTCATGACAGAGAAAACTCTTTCACAAGCATCAACCGCACCACAAATCGGCTTCATCTTATTTGCGGTATTGGGTGCGATAGGGGCATTGACGCCTCTTGCTATCGACATGTACTTACCTGCAATGCCGGATATCGCTAATGATCTCGGTGTGACTGCGGGTGATGTTCAGTTCACTTTAACGGCTTATACGGCTGGTTTCGCTATTGGGCAGTTATTGCATGGCCCACTCGCTGACAGTTTTGGTCGCCGACCAATACTGCTTCTAGGGGTATTCTTCTTTGCTATAGCAGCGGTGTTTAGCGCGACGACAACAGGCATTGATTCACTAACTTACATTCGCTTTGCTCAGGGCTTCGCTGGCGCGGCAGCAGCTGTGGTTATTCAAGCTTTGGTTCGCGATATGTTCGATCGCGAAGATTTTGCTCGTGCGATGTCTTTTGTCACTCTAGTGATGACCGTTGCCCCACTGGTGGCCCCAATGATTGGCGGGCACTTAGCGATTTGGTTTGGTTGGCGTTCTATTTTTTGGGTATTGGCCATTTTTGCGGTGGTAGTGATCGCTTTAGTGATGTGGCGTATTCCTGAAACGCTAAGTGCCGACAAGCGTCAGCCTTTACGTTTAGGTACTACATTGCGTAACTATGCAGGCTTGTTTAAAAATCCAGTAGCGATGGGGCTAATTTTCTCTGGAGCCTTTTCGTTTGCTGGGATGTTTGCATTTTTAACTGCTGGCGCTTTCGTCTATATCGATATTTTCGGCGTTAGACCTGATCAATTCGGTTATTTATTTGGGCTTAATATCGTTGCCATGTTTATCATGACAACGATTAACGGACGACTGGTTAAAAAAGTCGGCTCCCATACGATGCTTCGCTTTGGGTTGCTGGTTCAGTTGGTTGCCGGCATAGGCTTGGTCGCTGGTTGGGTGTTGGATATGGGGCTCTGGGGCACCGTACCTTTTGTGGTTCTATTTATCGGCACCATCTCTACTATTGGTAGTAATACAATGGGTCTACTCTTAAGTGGATATCCAACAATGGCTGGTACCGCTTCATCGCTTGCGGGAACATTACGTTTTGGCACAGGTTCTTTGATGGGGGCTGTAGTCGCAGCGATGCCAGGTGGTGAAACTTGGCCGATGGTTTTTGTAATGGCAGCGTGCGCAGTGCTGTCGATTGGTTTCTATTGGACATTAGGAAGAAAAGCATAGTGTCAAACTACACTGTTGAGATTCAAAGGCTAGTGAATACCGCGCTGGCTGAAATGGATGCAGAACATAAGACGGGTAAACTGGCCAACGCGCCAGTGGCAAACAATCACTTTTTGGTTCGTTGGGTTACTAAAGCACTGAAAGGTCAACGTTTTCCTCGTGTTGTGGGGGATGATCTGACTCGCTGGCAAAAAGCAGGGCGTTCGAAAGGTAATGACGCTGGGTTGTTGTTCACGTTCAAGCGTATTTCCGCATTTTATGCAAAGTTTTTCTCTGCAGAAGGGGAGAGTAAAGAGCTAAAAGACAGTGATATTGAATCCTTCTTAGATAAGATGATTGAAGACGGCTGGGACGTATCTACAGCTGAGCCTTTGGTCGATTGTGGAAAGGTGCAGTTCTTTACCGAGGGACTTAACTCACTGGCGTTGTGTGCAAACCAATGCGATGCATGTTTTGACGGTGAGCTGTTAGTAAAACCAATGAGTTGGTTTGTTCGTGGCAATCACGCAGAGTTTGTTGAAAAGGCGAGTAATGCGGGCTTTATGGTACACAAAGTGACGGATTATAAATCTTCGGTTAAATACCACGGTGAATACTTAATATTCCCTAGCAACCAAGGTAATCAACTTGCAGAGATCCCGCTCTCGTTTATAGCGGACTAAGAATGTGATTTAAAAGGCTCAAATCTACAAATAGATATGAGCCTTTTCTTTTTCTATGAGGGGGTTAGTTCTCTTTGCTGGCTTTCTTGACAATAGCTCTCACCATACCGAAGAAGATAAACAGGTGAGCTGGCATCATTGCAAACCAATACAATAGCCCAAGAAAGCCTTTTGGATGCCACCAGGCGGTGACATTGAGCTCTCGCTCGTCACCTAAGTCTCGAATTGTGACTTCGAGGCGACCTAGCCCCGGACCTTTCATTCCAAATAGTAACGAAAGAAACTGATTAGGTTCGCAGCGAATCACCTTCCAAGAATCGATGAAGTCACCGACCTGGAGTTCTGGGCCAGGAGGAGAGCGGCGAATCGGACGCTTGCCGCCAAAGAAGATGTCTAACCATTCCCGAGTGCGCCAGAGTATATTCGCAAAAAAATAACCCTCTTCACGGCTTCCAAGTTTTCTAGCCACTTTCCACAGCGCTGATGCAGGCAATGACGTTTTAATACTTGCTCCAGCTTGCTTCGGGTAGTAGCCAAAACCAGCCTGCCAACGTTCTAGGGCTGTTGGGTCATAACCCCAAACATTACTGCGTATGAATGTACCTTCGCTTTCTAAAGACTCTTGCACCATTTGTTCAAAACTAACCAGTGGTTGAGGGAACTTGCTTTGTAAAGGAGAGGCGTTGGCGACGTAGTCGTGGGTTAATCCAGCCAGTAGTGCGCGCCCTATATTTGATGGAACGGATGTGACGACGCCTAACCAGTATGAAGCGATGTTTGGTGTCATCAATGGCGTTGACCATAACCGAAGTGGTTTGTTAGCCGCTTTAGCGATAATGGAAAACTGTTCCCTGTATGTGAGCGTGTTGGGGCCACCCGCTTCAAAAATGTTGCTGTCGGTTGGAGATTCTTTCGCAAGTTCAATTAGATAGTGGTTGAGGTTTTTGAGTGCAATAGGGTTTGCTCTGGAGTCGACCCATTTAGGAGCAATGAGTATCGGCAGGTTATAAACAAAATCACGCATGATCTCGAAAGCGGCAGAGCCGGGGCCGACGATAACACCTGCTCTGATTTCGGTAATGGGAACACCACTACTTCTAAGTACATCACCCGTTTGTTTACGGGCTTGTAAGTGCGGTGAAGAGCCATTATTAGGCTGAATAGCACTTAAGTAGATCACATGTTGAACTGGGCCGCCTGTTAAGGCATTTTTTACATTATGAGCAAGTGATATTTCGTAATCAATGAAGTCATGACCTTCAGCCATTCCGTGTACTAGGAAATAGACTAAGTCGAACTGAGGCAGCAGGGCCGAAGTTTCATTTGCGTCGGCGAGATCTAAGTACTTAAATTTTAGATTAGGGTGAGGGGTTGTTCTGGCTTTTAAGTAATCGATATGTCGCGCAGAAGCGGTGACGTTGTAACCTTGTTCGAGAAGTTGCGGGAGCAACTGAGAGCCAACGTAACCCGATGCACCTAATACCAGAACGTTTTTCATTTATTGTCCTTATGGTTATTGTGGTCGAACTGTATTCGCCAGAGTATAATCAAAGCGCACTTTGCCAATTTTTTCAACATCTTGGAGCTGTCCGTTGAACACCTTTTCTCAAGTTCTATATCACACACGAGGCGATTTTCTTCGCCGGATCATAGCGATTGCGCTTCCCATAACGCTGCAAAGCATTATGTTTTCAAGTCGTAGTCTCGTGGATGTGTTGATACTTGGACAGCTTGGCGAGGCAGAAATTGCGGCGGTTGGTGTTGCAGCCAGAGCGACGTTTGTCACCACAATTATGTTAGTTGGGGTGACCACAGGGGGCGCATTGCTCACGGCTCAGTACTGGGGCGCGGCTGATAAAGCAGGCGTACGAGAAAGTACAGCGTTGACTTGGCTTGTTTCTATGCTCTTTGCTGCCTTTACTGTCGTGTTGTTTGTATTATTTCCTAGCCAAATCATGTCGCTGACAACTGACTCGACTGAAGTGAATCAGTTGGGTAGCCAGTATTTGGTCATCACTGCTGTCAGTATGTTTGCGGTGGCGTGTGTTGCCAGTATGTCAGTTGGTTTACGTTCAATGCACAAGCCAGGTGTGAGTACATTCTTCAGTGGCATTGGTATTGTTTCCAATATCTTTCTTAACTGGATTTTGATCTTTGGTAAGTTTGGCCTCCCTGCGATGGGAATTAAAGGTGCGGCAATTGCAACCGTTCTGAGTGGAGCGATTGAAGTTGGGACGCTCTACGGCTACCTATATTTTAAAAAGCATTTGTTGGCATTTGGCTTTCAAGACATCAGAAACATTATTGATTGGCATAAAATCAGTCGATTTTTGAAATTGTCTTTACCTACGACATTTAATTTTCTTGCATGGGCGGGAGGCTTGTTTGCTTATCACGCGATTATGGGGCAGTCCGGTGTACAAGGGTTAGCGGCACTTTCTGTAATGACACCAGTTGAGTCTATATCTCTTGCCTTGCTTATTGGTGTTTCCAATGCCGCAGCAGTGCTGGTGGGCAATCAACTTGGGTCAAAGAATTATGACGCCGTTTATTATCAAGCTATTGGGTTAACTATTCTCAACGTGTTGGTTGGCATTGCGGTCGCAGTATTGCTGTTTTTTGTACAAGGCTTTGTATTGGATGCATTTAGTGCTCTGACCGAAGAGACTCGTCTATTAGCAGAGAAATTTATGCTTGTTCTATGTATAGGCATTATTTTGCGGTCGGTACCGATGATTGTCATTGTTGGTATTTTGAGAGCGGGCGGGGACGTGAAGTTCTGTTTGTATCAGGACCTTGTTGCCCAGTGGCTAATTAGCATTCCTCTTGCGGCATTCGCAGCTATTGGGCTCGGCTGGGAGCCTGAATGGGTCTATTTACTGTTCTTAACAGAAGAGGCCATTAAGTGGGGAGGTTCCCTATACAGAATGAAAAGCAAGAAGTGGATGAAGAATTTGATTGAAAACTAGACGTCGCGCGGCTAGGTATTGCAAATTAATGCATATCTTGTGATCTAGTATCCAAAATACTTCCTACAAACGGGGATTTAGTGTAGATTCATTCCCCAATTCAAAATGATCGTGAGTGATTTAATGTTACAGCTAACAGACCTATGTAAAGGCTATGTGGATGGTGGTGAATTTCATCCAGTTCTACAAGGTGCTGATCTAACATTAAATCAAGGTGACCAAGTTGCGCTAATGGGTGAAAGCGGCTCAGGTAAGAGCACATTGCTTAACTTAATAGCTGGCTTAGACACGGTCGACTCTGGAGAAGTTTGGTTCCCCAATTTCTCAATGCACAACGTTCCTGAACACAGTCGAACTGCTTATCGCCGAAATAATATTGGTCTTATCTTTCAGCAATTTAACTTATTACCGACCTTGAATGTTGCTGACAACATCCGCTTTTGTCGCCAGTTAAGAGGATTACCTGAAGATCAAGGGCTGTGGCGTCAGATCTTGTCAGCGTTGGACCTAATGCCTTTATTGGGCCGATACCCAGAAGAGGTGTCGGGTGGTCAGCAGCAGCGAGCCGCTATCGCACGCGCGTTATATATGGAACCTAAGATACTGCTTGCAGATGAGCCGACAGGTAGTTTGGACGAGCGTAATGCTGAGGCAGTAATGCGTCTGCTCACTACTCTAACGAAGCAACTAGAATGTACGCTACTGCTGGTCACACACAGTGAAAAAGTTGCGGAACACATGCACGGTAGAGTGCGTCTCCAAGGGGGGCAATTGCATGTTATGGCCCGTAGTTAAAGCGCTACTTGGTCATTACCGCCGTTATCCGCTACAAATTATTCTAGTCTGGCTTGGCTTAACGCTAGGCGTCTCCCTATTAGTGGGTGTTACTGCTATTAACAACCACGCTCGCCAAAGTTATGAACATGGCGAAAAACTTTTCTCCAACCCACTTCCTTACCGTATCCGAACCAAACATGTGACACACAAAATTCCGCAAGGATTTTACGTCCAGCTGCGCCGCGACGGGTTTAGTCAATGTGTCCCTTTTGAGTTGACCAATTTAAGTACGCTTGATGGTGAGAATCTAATGCTGGTAGGGGTTGATCCTATCGCAATGCTTCAGTTCCACCCCAACATCACGCTCAAGCAGTTGGAAAGTATGGCGTTAATGCGTCCACCGTATCCAATTATGGTGAGTAGCGTACTAGCAGAGCACATGAACTGGGATGATGGTGATTTTGTTACGTTAAATGATAAGTCGAAGCTCGGACCGATTATCGTCGACCGAACTAACACCATCAATGGTACTCGGATGATTGCCGATATCTCGCTACTAAGAATGCTAAACCGCAGTTCCGGATTTACTGTGATCGCCTGTGGTGAGATGCCTAAAGAGAAACTTAATAGACTAAAAGATAAGCTTCCCAACGGTATGAGTTTGGTGCGTAGCTCTCGTACAGAGTTGGAGTCGTTAACCAAAGCATTTCACCTAAATTTGTCTGCGATGGGTATGCTTTCTTTTGTCGTCGGTTTGTTCATTTTCTACCAAGCTATGTCACTGTCGTTTATTCAACGTCAGCCTCTAGTAGGAACATTGAGACAAACTGGTGTTTCCGGCTGGCAGTTAGCGAAAGCGCTGAGCGTTGAATTAACAGGAATGGTATTTATTAGCTGGTTATGCGGAAACGTGTTTGGACTGTTGTTAGCTCATCAGCTACTTCCTGCTGTATCGCTCAGCTTAGGTGAACTTTATGACGCCAATGTGAGCTTAGACTTGGAGTGGAGTTGGCAATCGAGCCTATACAGCCTATATATGACCATAATCGGTGCTGTGTGTGCTTGTATTTGGCCGTTAATTCGATTGCTTCGTTCACAGCCAATCCGTTTAACCGCAAGGCTTTCTCTAGTGAGGTTCGCGGGTAACGAATTTACGATTCAAGCTTTGCTTGCTTGTGCAATGTGTGTCGCAGCGATTGCTGTTTATCAAGCTCCTCAAACTCAAACCTCTGGATTCGCGATCATCGCACTTATGCTAATGAGTGTGGCTTTGTTTACACCATTTTTGATCTGGAAAGTGTTCACGAGCTTCACTTACTCCATGCGTTGGGTAAAAGTGCGTTGGTTCTTTGCTGATGCTGCTGCGAGCATGAGTTACCGAGGGGTTGCGACCATGGCGTTTATGCTGGCCATGGCAGCCAATATTGGTGTGGAAACTATGGTGGGTAGCTTCAGAGATACGACCGATAAGTGGTTAACTCAACGTCTAGCATCGGATCTTTATATCTACCCGTCAAACACGGCTGCTCCTCGCTTGAGTGGTTGGTTGCAAAAACAGCCAGAAGTGGAATCAGTATGGTGGCGCTGGGAAAAAGAAGAAGCAACCACAAATGGCGCGTTGCAAGTGGTGAGTACTGGCGCTTCCGAGGGCGAGCTAGATGCGCTGACGGTGAAACTAGGGGTTCCTAATTACTGGTATCACCTGCACCATTCACGTGGCGTGATGGTCAGCGAATCCATGTCGCTCAAGCTGGGGATTCGGCCTGGTGACTACATCAACCTTTCCGGTAGGCTAGGGCAGGGCTGGCAAGTTGTTGGCGTATATTACGACTACGGCAACCCTTATAACCAAGTTCTTCTTTCGCATCGAAATTGGCTGTACGCGTTTGCAGGAAGCGGTGATGTTGCTCTTGGCGTGCAGCTTAAAGACAACGTCAACCCCGCAGGTTTGAAGCAGCGTTTGGATTCGGTGTTCAGATTGTCTTCGGAGCGAGTATTCGACAACAGCCATATTCATAGCCAAGCGATGAGAGTGTTCGACAGAACGTTTGCGATAGCCGATACCTTGGGTAATATCACGCTAGTGATCGCTGTGTTTGGTATCTTCTTTGCGACCCTGGCGGGTGAGGTTTCCCGGCAACGGCATATTTCGCTATTGCGCTGCTTTGGGATGTCGGGTAAAGAATTGATTCTGATGGGGAGTCTGCAACTGTTTGTCTTTTGTGCCATTGCCATCATTATTGCGATGCCATTGGGGCTTGCTCTGGCGAGCTTAGTGGTTGATATCGTGATTAAGCAATCATTTGGCTGGACTCTTGAGCTCCAATTTATCCCAGCTGAGTATATGCAAACCATATTCTGGGCGATGTCCTCGCTGATGGTCGCAGGTGCGTTACCTGTCTACCGTATGGTGCGAAACACGCCAATGAAATCTTTGAGAGATGCGCTGTAAATGAAGTTTAAGTCGATGTCATTTAAAAGTATCTCAGCACTTATTCTTGTAGGTGTTGTGCTATCTATTTTGTTTGGCATCTATTTTCTCTCCGAATCCTCTGATAATAAACCTGCGGTCAACGAACTGAGCTTGGTGCAAAAACCAGCGAATAAGCAGGTGTTCGAGCCTGTTTTACCTAACCACCCTGTGGTACTGCCAAACGACTTTCGTTTCCACCCAGAGTATCAGCATGAGTGGTGGCATTACTTCGCTAATGTCGAAGACAAAAAAGGCGACAAATACAGCGTGCAATGGAGTTATATTCGCATAGCGAGTGATGAGCGCGATATGGTCGGGTGGCAGAGCCCACAGCTCTATATTTCGCACATAGTGGTTTCCAATAAGCGCAAGGTTTGGAAGCAGCAAAGAATCGCTCGTGGTGGTATTGGCCAAGCGGGAATGATCGTTCGACCATTTCGACTTTGGCTTGATAACTGGTCTTGGCGTTCATTAGGCAACACGCCGTTTCCTGGTCAACTTGATGTCCAAACCGATCAATTTGCTCTTCAGTTACGCTCAAAAACATCTGGGCCATTTGCTTTGCTTGGGGACAAAGGGTACCAAAAGAAACATGATTTGCTTCCGATTGCTTCCTATAACTTAAGTGCACCATTTTTGTCGGTCAAAGGCTGGCTGCAACTTGATAAAAACCGTGCAGTGGAAGTTAAAGGCGAAGCTTGGATGAGTAAAGAGTGGGGCACGGGCTTAATTGCAGCCGGACAGGTTGGCTGGGATTGGTTTGTGTTCGACTTGAACAACGACACCACTTTAACCGTGAGTCGCTACCGTCACGATCAGCAGATGCCATATATGTTTGGCACACTGATGACTAAAAGCGGTAAGGCTATAGCACTGTCTGGCGATGAAATTTTAATGGAGCCGACGTTGTACCGCACCGTTGCAGATGGTAAACAGCTACCGATCGAGTGGGCTATTGCGGTTCCAAAGCATGGTATTGAACTGAATACCAAAGCAATCAACCGATCTTTGTGGTTACCTTTTGTGATCCCGTATTGGGAAGGACCTATTCAAACAACAGGAACACACACTGCTAATGGCTTTATGCAACTGACTGGTTATTAGGTTTCGGTGCACTTCCTACACTTCACAGCCACTTTCCTCCTGTAATCTTCATATAAATTAAAAACTTGTATTGTCGATAGATAATCTATACTGGTTATAAATGCTAGCCAGAAATGGATGTCTGAACAGACTAGTTTGAGCTCGCGAAAAGACCTGAATGTGATGATAGTGTGATGGGTCGCAAATGTTGACTTATCGATTAAGCGATTTGATACCTCATTATTTATCAATTGGTTAGATTGGTTTAACTCTTTGAATTTTGGCATGGCAGATCGTGGAGTAGTGATTTAGCCGTGTCTTTTGCCCAGTCGTTTGGTTTTTCTTTTATAAGAAGCAGTTAAAAGGTCAGTCACAATGGACAAATTGATTCGCGACTTCTTGCGAATGGAGTCAGCAAGTGGGATTTTGTTGGTAGTTGCAGCTGCCATAGCAATGTTCATCGCTAACTCCCCACTTAATGAATACTATCAAGGCTTCCTACATTCCTACTTATTAGGGATGTCTCTATCGCATTGGATTAATGACGGCCTGATGGCCATCTTCTTCTTGTTAATTGGCTTAGAAGTAAAGCGTGAACTTGTCGAAGGTGCTCTTAAATCAAAAGAAACGGCGATGTTTCCTGCGATTGCTGCCGTTGGGGGAATGGCGGTTCCAGCGTTAGTTTATGTCATGTTTAACTGGGGTAATGACGCGGCGATGGCCGGTTGGGCAATCCCAGCGGCAACTGACATTGCCTTTGCGCTTGGTATTATGGCGCTACTAGGTAACCGGGTACCTGCCAGTTTGAAAGTGTTCTTACTTGCATTGGCGATCATCGATGATTTGGGTGCCGTAGTTATCATTGCGTTCTTTTACACAGCCGATTTATCGACTTCCGCACTGACGTTTGGGTTTATTTCCACAGCAGCTTTATTTTGGCTCAATTCTAAGCAGGTAACAAAACTCTCCCCTTATCTCATTATTGGCGCTTTACTGTGGTTTGCGGTACTTAAATCTGGAGTGCATGCGACACTTGCTGGCGTGGTGATTGGTTTTGCTATCCCATTAAAAGGGAAAGGTGGTGAGCACTCCCCATTGAAACATCTAGAGCACACGCTCCATCCATACGTATCATTTGGTGTACTGCCTCTGTTCGCATTGGCCAATGCGGGCTTATCGCTTCAGAACGTGTCTATTGCTGGGCTGACGTCTATGGTACCGCTTGGAATCGCTTTAGGTCTGTTGGTGGGTAAACCAATTGGTATCATGTTGTTCTGTTGGGTGTCGCTGAAGATGAAACTAACAGAGCTCCCTGCTGGGATAAGAATGCGCCAAATATTTGCGGTATCTGTGCTGTGCGGGATCGGCTTTACTATGTCTATATTCATTTCTTCTCTCGCCTTTGAATTCGAAGCCGAGTCGCTGGATACATATGCGAGATTAGGCATTTTAATGGGGTCGACTATCTCAGCAATACTGGGTTACATCTTATTAAGAATGTCTTTGCCTAAGGAGCAAACTAAACCTTCAACTAGTTGAAATCAATAATATTATTTTAACTTGTGACTTGTTTTAATATGCGAGAATCAGCCCAGTTTCGTTGCGAAACTGGGCTGATTTTTTAGAATGTTGATTGAAATTTATAATCGATACTGTAACGATAAGAATGAATGATATTGGTGGTATTTCCTACTAATTGTGGTTTTTGTATCGGTTTTTTCGAAGTGTTGGCTCATAACAAGCGAATATTCTTGTTAATAGAATTTGAATAGACTTCTCATCTCTAAGCTTTAGTGTGATGTTACTCAAATTATGAGCGTAGTTCCGTATAGTATGTCTATGAGTTTCTTGATGTATCATTGAAAGCGGATGCCTAAATAGGGAATGTTCTTTTCGAGTGTGTTTTGCATCCACCCTAAAGTTTTTTTTAAAGTCTTTGGAGGCTACTCTTAATGCTGTTTGCCGTTCTGTCCGGTTTTATCCTGGCGGCGTTTGTTCCGTGGCTATTTAGTCGCTTTGGCGAGCAAACGAGTAAGTTGCTCGCACTCTTGCCTGCGACTCTATTTGTCTACTTCTTAACGCTATTACCCGCTGTTACAGAGCAGGGACCTCAGCTGTTTAGCTACGATTGGGTACCAAGTTTAGGGATCAGCCTTGATTTTTGGGTTGATGGATTAAGCTTGCTGTTCGCGTTGCTGATCTCTGGCATTGGCTTTTTCGTTATTGTTTACGCTGGTAGCTACCTAGCAAACAAGCCAGATCAACGTAAATTGTTGATGTATCTAATGGCATTTATGGGTGCCATGCTGGGAGTCGTACTATCAAGCAACTTAATGGCAATGTTCGTGTTCTGGGAACTGACCAGTATTACGTCATACATGCTTATCGGCTACTACCATGAAAAAGAATCTTCTCGTCGCTCTGCGCTGCAAGGTCTTATTGTCACCGTAGGTGGTGGCTTAGCCTTGTTGGCCGGCATCATTATGCTTGGCATGATCGCTGGAACATACGAAGTTAGAGAAATTCTCGCTCAAGGTTCGGATCTGCAATCGCATCCTTTGTTTGGTGCAATGATGATTGCCATTTTACTGGGAGCATTTACGAAATCTGCTCAGTTCCCATTCCATTTCTGGTTGCCAAATGCCATGGCTGCCCCAACGCCTGTGAGTTCTTACCTTCACTCCGCAACGATGGTGAAAGCGGGTGTATACCTAATGGCTCGCTTGCAACCAACAATGGCTGGTAACGAAACTTGGACTCTGCTTCTCACAGGTTTTGGTGCTGTCACCATGTTGCTTGGTGCGACGATGGCGGTTACCAGTACGGATCTTAAACGTATCCTTGCTTACTCGACGGTGATGGCGTTGGGTACGTTAACTATGCTTATCGGCATCGGTACCGAAGCGGCTTTGGTTGCGACGATTGTGTTCCTACTTGGACATGCTTTGTACAAAGGCGCTCTGTTCATGGCCGCGGGTACCATTGATCACGAAACTGGAACGAAAGACGTTCGTGAGCTTGGTGGGTTAAGAAAAGCGATGCCATACACAGCTGCATTTATGTCACTTGCTGCACTCGCTTTAGCGGGCGTGCCGCCACTGTTTGGCTTTATTGGCAAAGAAATGATGCTTGCTGGTGTGCTATCTAGCCCTTGGGCTGCACTATTAGCATTCATGGCGCTATTGACTTCTATTTTTATTGTTGCCTGTGCCTGCTTACTTGTTATTAAGCCTTTCTGGGGCAAGAAAAAAGAAACACCAAAACAAGCACATGAAGCACCTATCGGTATGCGTTTAGGGTTCACTGTATTGTCTATCGTTGGTTTAATCTTTGGATTAATTCCTAGCCTAGTGACGCCGTTAGTGACAGCTGCTGTGAATGCAATTTCTGGCACAAATATGGAAACGGTAGATGTTTCGCTTTGGCACGGCATCAATCTTCCATTGATGATAAGTGTAACGGCGTTAGTACTTGGTTACTTACTGTTTAAGAAGTGGGATTCACTAAGACCTACTGCAGCACAAGCCAAACCACTGTTGAAGTGTGGGCCAGAGCGCGGTTACGACATCTTTATGGATAACCTAGTGAAATTCGCTAAGTGGTCGACCGCTAAATTGCAAAACGGCTATATGGGCAATTATATTTTGACCATTTTCATGACCACTATTGCTCTAGTGGGCTACGCCATGTACACCAAGGTCGGCTTCCATTGGGAGATTGATTTCTCTGATGTGACGATTAAAGATATTGGTATCTCAGTCATTATTTTAGCGGTTATCTTCTACGCCTGTACTACGCCACTGCGTTTAGGTTCGGTCGCTGCAATTGGTGCGCTAGGTTTCTCTATGGCGCTGATTTACGTGTTCTTTAGTGCGCCTGATCTAGCAATTACTCAGGTTCTGATTGAAACACTTACTGTCATCATGTTGGTACTGGTTCTGTTCAAATTACCTAAGTTCCAAAAACTTTCTAGCTCGGATACGCGATGGAGAGACTGCATTGTTGCAATTATGTTTGGTGCGATGATGGCGGTTCTACTTCTTACAGCGGTCCATTTCGCAATGCCTGGTGGCATCAGCGGTTATCTGATTGAGAACAGTTACCCAATCGCAAAAGGCCGTAACATTGTTAACGTTATTCTGGTTGATTACCGTGCGCTTGATACGCTGGGTGAACTATTCGTATTGTCACTTGCTGCTATCGGTGTGACAGCAATGCTTAGAACTAAGAAGGAACAGTAATGAACAATACAAGTACTTCGCTTATTTTACAGGTCATTGCGCGTTTCCTATTGCCGATGTTGCTGTTGTACTCAGTATTCTTGCTACTCCGAGGGCACGATGAGCCTGGTGGTGGCTTTATCGCAGGCCTTGTTGCATCAAGCGCGTTTGCTTTGCATTTGTTCGCATTCGACGCTAAGCAAACTAGAAAATTAATTGGTATTGATAGCTCATATTTAATGGGTGGGGGCCTGTTGATTTCGATGATGAGTGGCTTCGTCGGTGTAATTAAATCTGGCAGCCCTTTCCTCAGTGCAGTTTGGTGGTATGTGCAAGTTCCTGGTTTGGGTGAACTAAAAATTAGTACCCCTTTGATTTTCGATATCGGTGTTTATCTTGTCGTTTTGGGCATGGTTACAACGCTGCTGTTTTCACTTGCGCAGTTGGAGGACTAAATGACAACGTTATTTGCCATAGTGATTGGCGCGTTATATGCCGCCGCGCTTTACATGATGTTGCGCCGAAGTGTCGTTAAGTTGGTGATTGGTCTCATCATTCTTTCGAACGCCGCTAACTTACTAATCTTTACCGGTGGTGGTCTTGTTCGTGGAGCTCCACCATTAATCGAAGAAGGGATGTCCGGCCCTGTAGGACAAATTGCAGACCCGCTGCCTCAGGCGCTTATCCTGACGGCGATTGTGATTAGTTTTGGTGTTTTAGCTTTTGCCGTGGTTCTAATCAAACGAGCTTATAAAGTGATTGGAGCAGACGATATGAACGAAATGAAGAGTACAGATTCACAACTATGATGCTATTAATGCCAGTACTGATCCCGATGCTTGCAGCAGCACTTTCTATGGTGTTGTGGAAGCATCAAACATTGCAACGCTGGATCAGTGTATTTTCAAATTTCGCGTTGTTAATTGCCGCTGTTACGCTGTTTAACACAGTCTACAATGATGGCATTCAAGTGATTACCTTAGGTGGCTGGGAAGCACCATTTGGTATTTCTTTAGTCGCTGACTTGCTTGCCGTTGTTATGGTGACTGTGTCGGCTGTGGTTGCGTTTTGTATTTCGATCTACGCACTTGCTACGATGACGGAAGAGCATGAGAAATTCGGCTTTTATCCATTGCTGCATTTGATGCTTGCTGGTGTAGTCGGCTCATTCCTAACCGGTGATATCTTTAACCTGTATGTTTGGTTTGAGATCATGCTTGTGGCATCGTTCGGTCTGCTTATCCTTGGCGGCGAACGCAGCCAGATGGAAGGTGCACTAAAATATGTCACACTGAACTTACTGTCTTCAGCGTTATTCTTAAGCGCTATTGGTTTGCTATATGCGTACGCGGGTACGCTGAGTATTGCAGATCTAGGTCAGAAGTTAGCAGGCTCTGATAACCCAGAAGTTGTCACTGTCATTTCGCTGTTGTTCTTGGTTGCATTTGGTATCAAAGCGGCGGCATTTCCATTGTTCTTCTGGTTACCTGCGTCATACCATACGCCACCGGTTGCGATCTCGGCGGTGTTTGCAGGCCTACTCACTAAAGTAGGTGTCTACGCATTGTACCGTGTATTCAGTGTGGTGTTTGTTGGTGACCTAGCCTTTACCCATAACACGCTTCTGATGTGGATGGGTATATTTACCATGGTAACCGGGGTACTTGGTGCTGCTGCGCAATATGAAGTGAGAAGAATTTTATCTTTCCACATTGTTAGCCAGATTGGTTACATGATCTTGGGCCTAGCGCTGTTTACTCCGTTAGCGATCCTTGGTGGTGTGTTCTACTTGTTCCACCACATCATCGTAAAAACAAACCTATTCCTTATTGGTGGTGTGATGCATCGACTGCATGGTTCTTACCAGTTAGACAGGTTAGGTGGGCTGTATAAATCTGCACCATTCTTAGCGATTTTGTTCGCGATTCCAGCAATGTCACTTGCGGGTATTCCACCATTGTCAGGCTTCTTTGCTAAATTCGTTGTCATTAAAGCGGGTATTGAAGCAAAAGAGTGGATAGGTGTGATTGCTTCTCTAGCGGTTGGCTTACTAACAATGTATTCAATGATCAAGATTTGGGCGGAAGCATTCTGGAAGAAGCTGCCAGAGGATGCAGAAACATTGCCACCAATGTCTGACTCAGAAAGATTATGTTTGTACTTACCAATCATCTTGATGGCTATCCTCACGGTGACAATTGGTATCAATGCACAGTGGTTCGTTGAATTAGCTTCAATGACTGCCGACCAGATCTTAGATCCTCAGCAGTACATTCAAGCGGTGCTAGGGGGCTAATCATGAAAGCATTTGGATGGAATATGATGTTGGCACTAGCTTGGCTGGTGCTCTCAGGAACCTACACAATTTCGAACCTGTTTGCCGGTATGATCATGAGTTACATCGTATTGGCGTATGTGTTACGTGATCGACCACTGTTCGGTACGTACTTTGGCAAGTTGCCTAAGTTGACGAACTTTATCTTGTTCTTTATTTGGGACTTGATTAAAGCGAACGCTCGAGTGGCATATGATGTCTTAACGCCGACGCACTTGATGAAGCCTGCGGTTATTGGTGTACCACTCGATCTAGAAACAGATGGCGCTATTACAGTGTTTTCAAACCTAATCACTGTAACCCCAGGTTCACTAGCGCTAGACGTGTCTACCGACAAAAAAGTGTTGTACGTACACATTATGTACTTTGAAGATGAAGAGCAGCATATCGCTGAATTTAAGCGACTTGAAGCTATGGTTATGGACTTACTGGGGTAGAGATGATGTTAGAGACTGTATACGGTATTTGTTTCTTTATGCTGATCATTTCGATGTTATTGGCTTTAGTTCGCTTGCTAAAAGGCCCATCTTTGCCAGATCGCGTGATCGCATTGGAGTTAATGGCGTCACTGACGGTAGGTTTGGTTGTTCTTTATAGTATCGCTTATGACGAACCGAAGTTCATTGATGTGGCTATCGCTTTGGCGTTAACGTCATTCCTAGCCGCGGTGGGTTTTTCACGTTACTTAGAGCAAAGAGGAGTAAAAGATGATTGATTATGTAATAGCATTCTTTGCCCTAATGGGGGCCTTCTTGATGCTGCTGGCAGGTATTGGCTTGAACCGAATGCCAGATGTATTGACTCGAATGCACGCAACGACAAAAGCAGGTGCACTTGGCGTTGGTTTGTTGGTTATCGTGTTTGCGATTGTGTTCTGGGAAGACACTTCGATTGTTGTCCGTGCTATTGCTGTGATTTTCTTTGTTATGTTCACAGCACCAATTGCGGCGCATGTGGTTGCAAGAACCAGTTACTTCGTTGGGGTTCCTGTTTGGGAAGGAACAGTGAAGGATGCAATTAAAGAACAGTACGATATGGATACGCACCAACTATCGAGTAAATGCGACCAAAAACGTAACTAAGTTAGAATTGAAAACGCTCCCGATGGGAGCGTTTTTTTATTTTTCTAGGGTGGTGAATATGTTCCATTCTTCAACCACTTCTTCTTTTAGCCCAACAACCGTTGCGGTAACTTTTCGGTTTGCTGCATGGGAGGCTGGGTCGTCACCATCAGTTTCGAGTCTGGTTTCGCCGTACCCCACCACTCTTACACGTTTAGGGTCAATTTCGTAAGAAAGTAGCTTCTCTTCTACAGTGTGTGCCCGTTTCTTAGAAAGTTCTAAGTTGTACTCTGGTGCGCCTACCTTACTTGCGTAGCCTTGAATTTCTATTGAGGCGGATTTATAGACTTTTAAGAAATCAGCCATAGTCTGTATCTGGCTACCAAATACAGGGTTGATTTCGTAAGAATCATTGGCAAATAGGATTCGCAGCTGACGAGTGTCCTCTGAGCGTATGGTTTCGCCACAGCCGTCATTATCTACAGTTGAACCTCTTGGAGTCCCTGGGCAAATATCGCGAGCATTAACGACGCCGTCTCTATCGTCATCTAACAGGTCAGAAATTTGGTTCGCTTGCGGTGTATCGATATAGGGGTAATCGTCATTAGCGCAACCACTAATGACAAAGCCGGCTACGAGTATAGTGAGCGTCGATATAGTTACAGTTTTCATTATCAGTACTCCACTCGTTGTGTCCATTCTTCTGGGATATCAACAAGCAACGCGTCCAATAGTGAACCTGTTGCGTTCATAACCCGATACTTGGCATATTGCTCAGAGTAGTGAGCATCCAAGTAATCTTTTCTTGCTTCGAACAACTCGTTTTCGGTGTTAAGTAAATCGAGTAAGGTTCGTTGACCAATTCGATATTGTTTTTCATAGGCAATAACGGTTTCAGAAGCTGAGTCTACATGGTCGGCAAGAAAGTTTTTCTGTTGCAGAGTAAGGTCGAGAGCAGACCAAGATAAACGAAGGCCTTCTTCTACCTGACGGTAGGCGTTATCTCTTAGGTCTTTCGCTTTGTTCAATTGGTAAGCGGAACGTTCAGTCAAATCTCTGTCACTGCCGCCATTATAGAGGTTGTAGCGTAAGCGAAGCATCGCTAGTGTTTCTTCACTGTTGCCTTCATCGCCCGCTGCATCATCTCGCCACGATTGGCTCGCTTCAAACGATATGGTTGGGTAGTTGTTCCCTTTAGACTGCTCATATTGGAAGCGCGCGGAGTCAATATCGGCATTAGCAATTTTGATGACAGGGTGAGCGTCATAGGCTTCAACAAGCGCATCGGTAAGGGATAGGGGAAGCTTAGAAACGTCAGCTCTAGGGTAAATGAGTCCTAACGGTTGTTGGCCGACTAATCTATGAAACTGGGTATGGGTATCAACCAAATTGTTCTGGGCGGCCAGCAGGTTACCGTGCGCCTTTGCTATCCTTGCTTCGACTTGCGATAAATCCGCCGTCGAGCCAATTCCTGATTCAGCGCGTCGTTTAATGTCCTTATAGATTTTTTTGTGTACAGATAGGTTACTTTCAGACAGTGCCAGTATTTCAGTGGCTTTTACCGCGTCTAAGTAAACTTGGGTGACTTGCAACGCAATATCTTGAGCATCAGCAAGTACTTGTAGCCTGACAGATTCGGCTTCCGCCGCTGTTCTGTCCATATCTCTTAATGTGGAAGAACCGTCCCAGATCAGTTGAGTAAGGCTAATTGTTGCTTCTTTTCTTGTTAAGTCGGTATCGGGTTGATTAAGAGATTCAGCTGGGCTAATTCCTTCGTAGCCAATGCCGGCATCAAGATCAATACTTGGTAAATACGCCCCAGAGGAGGCGTCACTCTCTTTTACCTTACTTAAATATTCATTGAATATGCTTTTTATCTCGGGGTTGGTTGCCAAGGTTATCGCCACTGCTTGTTCCAATGTTTGGCTAGAGGCGCCAAAACTTGCGGCTATCAAACAACTCAGCAAAACAGGTTTGTTCCATTTCACTATAGGTCTCCTCCTAAGCTGCACGCTCAGAGCACTGAACAGGCTCGATACCTAATGGGTATTTTGGTTTTGATTGTGATCTCAGGAAGTCTAGTTTAGTAACTGAGAATTTGAGAACTTAATTCAAAAAATAAATCCTTTTATTTATTGACAACTTGCGTGAAAAGTAAATTTTTATCCCGCTATTGAGTTGATTGTCAGTAGTTGCCAACTAAATTTAATAGAGGAAAAAACACAGCATATGACGGATGCTGGGCTGGGGCTGTCCGTTTTTTGTTGTTCAAGGGGCAGGCTTATGAGTGCAAATAACGTTTTACAGCTGATAATGGCAAATACGACCGTGGTGATCGACGCCAATGGGCAATTGAGGGAACTTGGTCCGGGGGAGCAAGCTCAGCCCGGGGAAGTAGTGGTGACGATCGACAATGAAAATCCTTCCAATGTTGATATACAAGCAAATTTAATCAATGAAGACGCCTCAAATCAAAGTCTAGACCTAGAAAATGAAATTGCGCAAATTATTGGTCAAATTGAACAAGGGGAAGACCCAACGCAAAATGATGATTTTGCTACTGCAGCAGGTGGTCAGAATGGATCAAGCCCTACTGGAACGGGGGACATTGAACGTACTGGTGCCGAGGTCATTGCCTCAACTCAGTTTGATACCTCCGGTTTAGAAGGTCAGGGGTTGTCCGAAACACAAAGCTTGGAGCTTGCGGAATTGATCGCTGAAGCCTTAATCGCAGAAGCTCTAGTTACTGATAGTGATAGTGTCGCAGAAGATGAGACTGACGAGCCATTGGTCATTACCGGGACACTAGAAAGCTCAGAAGCACCAGCGTTTGTTGAGCAAACAAATACAGAAGGAAGCTTTGGCTCGTTCTCCATTGATGAGGACGGAAACTGGACGTACGAAGCGGATAGTGCGTTTAATGAACTTAACGTTGGCGACGCTTTGGTCGATGAGTTTGATGTCGAAACCTTGGATGGTGGAGCCGAGAGTGTCACTGTCACAATCAACGGTACTAACGATTTACCGCAGTTTGAACCAAATGATGGAGATCAGTACTCCTTTAGCTATAACGAAGGAATAAGCGATACGGACGTGATTGGTCAAGTCAATGCAACGGACCCAGACAATCAGGTTCTGGCGTATAGCATTACTGGTAATGTTTTTGACGAAAGCAATAATGCTCTATATCGCATCGACTCTGTCACTGGAGAGATCACCTTAACTCTTGAAGGCGCAGAAGCTTATACCAACGATTTTGAAACCTTAGCGAACCAGCATACTGTCGTTGTAACAGTGACCGAAGTGGATGGTAACGGAACTCCACAGTCTGTAGATATAGATGTAGTGTTGAATGAGCAGGACGTGAATGAACCACCGGTTTTCGAACCACCAATTGAAGGTGATGAGTATACTTTTGGCTACGATGAAAACTCTGCACAAGGGGAGACTCTTGGTCAGGTGAGTGCAAGTGACCCTGAAGAAGCTGAGGTGAGCTACAGGATCGACAGCAACGTTCAAATCGAGGGCGTCGACTTATTCCAAATAGATGATAATGGGAATATTAGCCTTACTGCTGCCGGAGCAGAAGCTTTTACTAACGATTATGAAGCGCTAACCAATAGTCATAACATCACCGTTATTGCATCAGATGGTGTGAATGAAACTGAAATTGCGGTCACGCTTAACGAACAAGATGTCAATGAACCGCCAGAGTTCGAGCCACCAGAAGAAGGCGACGACTACAGCTTCAGCTACTACGAAAACTCAAAAGACAGCACCATTATTGGTCAGGTGTCGGCCACCGACCCAGATGCGGGTGACAGTGTCAGTTACAGCATTCGCTATGGTGAAGAAGACGCGTTGGATGGTCTGTTTGAAATCGACAGCAACGGTAACATCAGCCTCACCCCCGCTGGTGTCGAGGCGTTCACTAATGATTTTGAAGACAAATTCAACTTAAATGCGCACTCCGTTACGGTGGTTGCCACTGACTCGGAAGGGGCGAAATCTACCATAGAAGTCTCATTGAATGAGCTTGATGTTAATGAACCACCAGAGTTCGAGCCACCAGAAGAAGGCGACGACTACAGCTTCAGTTACTACGAAAACTCAAAAGACGGCACCATTATTGGTCAGGTGTCGGCTACCGACCCAGATGCAGGTGACAGTGTTAGCTATAGCATTCGCTATGGTGAAGAAGACGCGCTGGATGGTCTATTTGAAATCGACAGCAACGGTAATATCAGCCTCACACCTGCCGGTGTCGAGGCGTTTACTAATGATTTTGAAGACGAACTGAACTTAAATGCGCACTCCATTACGGTGGTTGCCACTGACACGGAAGGGGCGGAATCTACCATAGAAGTCTCATTGAATGAGCTTGATGTTAATGAACCGCCAGAGTTCGAGCCACCAGAAGAGGGCGACGACTACAGCTTCAGCTACTACGAAAACTCTCTCGATTCGACCAATATCGGCCAAGTCACCGCGAATGATCCTGATGCTGGGGACAGTGTTAGTTACAGTATCCGTTATGAGGAAAATGACCCGCTTGATGGGCTGTTCGAGATAGACAGTGAAGGTAATATCTCCCTTACAGCAGTAGGTGTTCAAGCCTTTACCAATGACTATGAAGATGAACTTGGTCTCAATGCACACACGATCACTGTCGTTGCGACCGATTCGGAAGGTGCGGAGTCAACCATCGAAGTTTCATTGAATGAGCTAGACGAAGAAGAACGCCCGTGTACTGATGACGTGTTGATGGGGGATATTGGTGGCACGGTGACAACTGTTATTCCAGCGGTTAATTACAACATTGCGATCCTAGCAGACGTCTCTGGCAGTATGGGTAATGACTTTGAAAACAACAAAAGTCGAATTGATGTCATGAAGTCGTCTCTGAAAAACTTTGTCGAGCAGGTTGATACGCACTCCGGCACTATAAACATTTCACTTATTAGTTTTGCATCCAGGGCATCTTTAGTCATTGCATTGGAAGACATACAAGATAATAACTGGAGTGCTCTTGAAACGGCCATTGAAGAACTTGATGATGGCGGTGCGACCAACTATGAAGCGGCGTTTTTAAAGGCTGGTGAATGGTTTGATGACATGGATAATGACTTTGAGAACGTCACTCTATTCTTGTCTGATGGTAAGCCAACCACCCACAATGGAGACGAATCTAGGACTGGTGGGAGCACAGACCCGCTCGATGTATCAAGAGCGCTAGAGGCCTATGAAGATGTCGCCGAAATCAGCACGGTGCGCGCAATTGGTATAGCGACTAATGAGAGCAATACGGAGTTGCTGCGTAAGTTTGATAACTCTGATGTTGTCGGAACGGATTCAGATGGCGATCCTATTGGTCAGGTCGATGTTGTAACTCGCGGCGACCAGCTTGACGCAGCACTTATCGGAGAAACTTCAAATACAGTTTTACGTGATTTAGATGATGACCACTTAAACGGCGCGTGTGGCCATGACACGATCTTTGGTGACGCGATAAACGTGAGCAACTTGCCTTGGGGAGTGGATGGTAACCCGGTTATGCCAGAAGGGTTTGTCGGCAATGAAGGATTAGATGGCCTGAAAGAGTTTTTGAGGCTAAAGAATGAATCGGAACCAAGTCAGGCGCAGATAGACGCCTTTATCGCTGAAAATCATATGTTGTATGACTTGTACGATGAAACAAGAGGGGGAAATGACACTCTGTATGGCGGTAGTGGTGATGATACCCTGTACGGACAAGGCGGCGACGACGTTATTTTTGGTGATTCGCTCAGTACAGCTCATTTACCGTGGGGAATTGATGGGAATCCAGCTAAACCCGACGACTTCGATGATCAAAGCGGATTCGATGGACTTGCTAGGTTCTTAGAACTTAAAAATGGGAGCGAGCCAAGCGAAGCTGAAGTCTATGAGTTTATCTGGGATAACTTAGAAGAGTATCAACTCGCTAATTTACCTAATGGTGGGGACGACACATTAGTTGGTGGTACCGGGGATGACACACTTGTTGGTGGCAGTGGTGCGGATGTATTCCAGTGGTTAGATAGCACCTTGGATGACGGTACGGATGTGATTAAAGACTTCGAGTTAGCCATCGACATGATCGATCTCGACGATGTATTGGATGACACCGAGAGTGAGAATGTGACTGAGTTAATCGAAAATATAGACGTTGAAATCGTTGATGATGACTTAGCGCTTACTATAGAACATGAAGAAGGCGAGCAGACAATCGTCGTAGAGGGCGGGGCAACGATATTGGGTGATTTTATCGCCCCAGGCAACGACTTCGATTCTATCGAGCTATTGAGTCAGATAATCAAAAACGATGCTGCATAAAGGTAAGTTTTGATTGAAAAGGCTGGGCGTCTAGCCCAGCTTTTTTATTCTGACAATTTACAATGTTGTTATTAAAAATTGTTGCCAGTTGATTTCATTTTATGATAATTTTCGCCGCAATCTCGGACGTTGGAATTACCAATGGTTTTCTGGGGGATACGCGCAGTGACCATTCGAGCTGATTGTGACATTGCGTAGGGTAGGTATCGGCAAGTCCTTTTGTCGATAGACGGGATACTAAGTGCTGTTTTATAACAGTACGTATATGGGAAACCCAACATTGAACTCACACAACTTACACACATTAATCAGCTTCGTACTTCCTCAGTGCCCTGTTCTTCAAAGCAGCAGTATTACTGAGCCCTGAACTCTCTGATCTCGTTATTCGTCATCCTAGTGATGACTGCTATTCCGTGGCTACTCTTTAGCTATTCGGAAGGCATTGCTATATCTCGCCCATAAAAAATACTCGAATATTTGCGGCGGGCTTTGGTTATTACGTCTCAAGAGATTTTACAATGAGTACAGCCTTTGAAGTCGATACAAACGCTATCGCAACCCCTTTTTCTAGTCAGGTTCCATTACTCGAGGGCCTTTATGATTTAACGCCCGATCAAGTATTGCTTGATCAGGCTGAGCATGAATCTGAAGTGCGCTCTTATCCGCGCCGATTGCCTATCGCGATTAAGCAAGCACACGGTGTGTTGGTAGAAGATACTCGTGGTCAATTATTCTTAGATTGCTTAGCCGGTGCAGGAACTCTCGTTCTTGGCTACAACCACCCTGAAATCAACCAAGCGCTTAAAGATCAGCTTGATTCGGGACTGCCTTACCAAACACTGGACATTACTACATCTGCGAAAGCGAACTTCATTAAACAAGTGAAAGCCTTTCTGCCAGAAGAGTTTGCTAAAGAGTCCGCTATTCAATTCTGTGGTCCATCGGGCGCAGATGCCGTTGAAGCCGCCATCAAACTCGCGAAACAGACGACCGGCCGTAACACTATGTTTGCGTTCCGTGGCGCATACCACGGTATGACGAACGGTACTATGGGCATGATGGGTAACCTTGGTACTAAAGAGCGTCGCACTGGCTTGATGTCAGACGTTCACTTTATGTCGTTCCCTTATAGTCTGCGTTGCCCATTTGGCCTTGGTGGTGAAGAGGGTGCGAAGGCAAACATCCGCTACATCGAGCGATTACTGAATGATGATGAAGCAGGGATCATGAAACCTGCAGCGATCATCTTGGAGCCAGTACAAGGTGAAGGCGGGGTCATTCCTGCTCCTGCGCAATGGTTGCGTGATATCCGTCGTATTTGTGATGAGCATGAAATCCTACTCATTTTGGATGAGATTCAATGTGGCGTTGGCAAAACTGGTTATCGTTTTGCGTTCGAAGAAGCCGGGATCACACCCGATATTCTTTGTTTGTCCAAAGCCATTGGTGGCGGAATGCCAATGTCGATTCTTGTATTCAACAAAAAAGTCGATACTTGGCGCCCTGGTGAGCACACTGGGACTTTCCGTGGTAACCAACTGGCGATGGTATCAGGTGCTAAGGCGCTTGAAATCATTGAGCGCGACAACTTGGTCGAACACGCTAATATCGCTGGTCAATACCTACGACTCGGCCTAGAAAACATCCAGAAACGCGTTAACTGTGTGGCAGAGGTTCGCGGTAAAGGTTTGATGCTAGGCGTTGAAATTAAAAAGCCGAGTGGTGAACTGAATAAATTTGGTGAACCTGCATCTGATGGTGAACTAACCTTAAGAATTCAGCGAGCTGCTCTAGAGCGTGGACTAATGGTTGAAAAGGGCGGCCGAGATGGTTCTGTCATTCGATTCCTGCCACCGATTATCATCTCTTTTGAACAAATCGACTTTGCGCTTCGCACTCTAGAAGAAGCAATGTTAGTTAGCGGAGCAGGACTGATTGAGCACAGCGAAGATGTGGCTGGTCACGAAAGTTGGAAAAAGCACTTCATTCATACCGGCGTAGCGGGTGCGGATGAGTTTGCATCTGTCATGAACCACACCACTCGTGTTATGCAGGATATGTTCGAGCAAGTCGACCAACCGTATTCGGGGTTGGATCCAAAGGTGTTAGAACAGCAGATCAATGATGTGAACCTTGATGCTTCTGATAAAAGTTTAAAAGAAGTGATTGAGAGCACGACTGATCTCGTCGCTAAAAACTCTATTTTTACTCAACACCCTAACTGTATTGCGCATTTGCACACTCCTCCACTTATGCCGTCGGTTGCGGCTGAAGCAATGATTGGAGCGCTAAACCAATCTATGGACTCATGGGATCAAGCTTCATCAGCGACGTATGTAGAGCAAAAAGTGGTGAACTGGTTATGCGATAAATACCAATTGGGTGGTCAGGCCGATGGCATCATGACCAGCGGTGGCACTCAAAGTAACCAGATGGGGCTGTTGTTAGCGCGTGATTGGATTGCCAATAAGTTAAGTGGCCACTCAATTCAGAAACTGGGCTTGCCAAGCTATGCCGATAAACTTCGTATCGTGTGCTCAGAAAATGCGCACTTTACTGTGCAGAAATCAGCGTCTTGGATGGGGTTAGGTGAGAAAGCGGTTCTTTCTGTACCCGCTAATACCGACGGTACGATGAAATCAGACCAAATTGAGCAAGTGTTAAATGACGCTAAAGCGCAAGGCTTGATTCCTTTTGCCATTGTTGGAACGGCAGGTACTACTGACCACGGAGCGATTGATGACTTAGAAGCTATTGCTCATATCGCCAAGCAACACGAAATGTGGATGCATGTTGATGCCGCTTACGGTGGTGCGCTAATTCTAAGTGGCTCGAAGTGTCGTCTACAGGGTATCGAGCAAGCAAGCTCAATCAGTGTTGATTTCCATAAGCTGTTCTTCCAAACCATCAGTTGTGGTGCTCTGCTTGTGAATGATAAAGCGAACTTTAAGTTCTTGCTTCATCACGCTGATTACCTCAATAGAGAGCATGACGAGTTGCCAAATTTGGTAGACAAATCCATCGCAACAACCAAACGTTTCGATGCGCTAAAAGTCTTCATGACGATGCAAAGCGTTGGGCCAAATCAGCTAGGCGAGATGTACGATCATCTGCTTGAGCAAACATTGCAAGTCGCCGACATGGTAGACGCGCAGCCCCATTTGGAACTGTTAGCTAGGCCGTCATTGTCGACAGTGCTATTCCGTACTACCCATGGCGACAGCTCAGATTGGGATACGCTGAACCAGCAAGTTCGTATCGAAGCACTAGTACGTGGGATTGCGGTGCTAGGCGAAACGGTTATCGATGGCAAGTCAGCACTTAAGTTTACTATTTTGAACCCATGTCTGACGTTGTCAGATTTTGAGAAACTTCTACAAAACATTAATCAGCTAGCCCTAGAGTTGGCGAAGTAAGGAATTGGAATAATGGCTATTTTACAAATTGGTGCAGGCGGTGTTGGCTGGGTAGTTGCACATAAGGCAGCACAAAATAACGATGTATTGGGTGACATCACAATCGCTTCACGCACCGTAAGTAAGTGTGAAAAAATCATCGAATCTATTCAGAAGAAAAACAACCTGAAAGATGCATCTAAGAAACTGGAAGCGCGTGCAGTTAATGCAGACGATGTAGAGGCACTTGTTGCTCTTATTAAAGAAGTTGAGCCTGACCTCGTCATCAATGCAGGTCCTCCGTGGGTAAACATGGCCATTATGGAAGCATGTTACCAAGCAAAAGTATCTTACCTAGATACATCAGTTGCGGTTGACCTATGTTCAGAAGGCCAGCAAGTACCACAAGCTTATGATTGGCAGTGGGGCTACCGTGAGAAGTTCGCAGAAGCGGGTATTACCGGTATTCTGGGTGCTGGTTTCGATCCGGGCGTGGTATCAGTATTTGCAGCTTACGCGGTTAAGCACTTGTTCGATGAGATCGATACAATTGATGTAATGGACGTAAACGCTGGTGATCACGGTAAGAAGTTCGCAACCAACTTCGATCCAGAGACGAACATGCTTGAGATCCAAGGTGATTCTTTCTACTGGGAAAACGAAGAGTGGAAGCAGGTTCCTTGTCACTCCCGTATGCTTGAGTTTGATTTCCCGAACTGTGGTACTCACAAAGTATACTCAATGGCACACGACGAAGTCCGCTCAATGAAAGAGTTCATTCCAGCGAAGCGAATTGAATTCTGGATGGGTTTTGGCGACAAGTACTTAAACTACTTCAACTGTATGCGCGACATCGGCCTGCTGAGCCCAGACCCGCTAACGCTGCATGACGGTACAGTCGTTCAGCCTCTGCATGTGCTAAAAGCGCTTCTACCTGATCCAACGTCACTTGCTCCGGGCTACACTGGCTTAACGTGTATCGGTACTTGGGTTCAAGGTAAGAAAGACGGCAAAGAGCGTAGCGTATTCATCTACAACAATGCAGATCACGAAGTGGCGTACGAAGATGTTGAGCACCAAGCGATCTCTTACACAACAGGTGTGCCTGCGATCACTGCTGCACTTCAGTTCTTCCGTGGCGAGTGGGCTGACAAAGGTGTGTTCAACATGGAACAACTAAACCCAGACCCGTTCCTAGAAACAATGCCGGGGATCGGTCTAGATTGGCATGTTCAAGAGTTAGAAGCCGGCCAAGGTCTACCTGTGATCCATGAATTGGAAAATTAAGAACGGGGTTCTTGTTTAATTTAGTATCGAAGGGGACACGAGTTGTTCCCTTTTTATAAATGACAGCCTTAAGGTATTGGTATCATTTATTTTGGTTTTGTAACTCACTTCGTTCGGGCAGGACAAAACCAAACTAAATCACACCAATCATATAATTTCCCTTTCCATCTTTTAGATGCTGCTTGAGTGCGTATAGAAAATGACATTTCAGAAAGAAGAACTTAAAACCCCATACTTTATGATCAACGAAGATAAGTTGATTGAGAACTTAGAGAAAGCAAAGCAGCTAAAAGAGATTTCTGGCGTTAAGCTAGTGCTTGCTTTGAAGTGCTTCTCTACTTGGGGTGTATTTGACATCATCAAGCCATATTTGGATGGCACGACAAGCTCGGGCCCATTTGAAGTAAAATTGGGTCACGAAACTTTTGGTGGTGAAACGCACGCTTACAGTGTGGGTTATAGTGAGGACGATGTAAGAGAAGTTGCAGATATCTGTGACAAGATGATCTTTAACTCACAATCTCAGCTCGCTGCTTATCGGCATATCATTGAAGGCAAGGCGTCAATCGGACTTCGACTTAACCCAGGTGTTAGCTACGCAGGTCAAGATTTAGCGAACCCAGCTCGCCAGTTCTCGCGTCTTGGAGTACAAGCAGACCACATCAAACCAGACGTATTCGAAAACATCGATGGTGTGATGTTTCACATGAACTGTGAAAACAAAGATGTGGATGCATTTATTGCGCTACTGGATTCAATCTCTGAGCAGTTTGGCGAATACCTAGATAAGCTTGATTGGGTAAGCATGGGCGGCGGTGTGTTTTTCACTTGGCCAGGCTATGACATCGAAAAGTTAGGGTTAGCGCTTAAAGCATTTGCTGAGAGACACGGCGTTCAAATGTACCTTGAACCGGGTGAAGCGATCATCACCAAAACAACCGACCTTGTGGTAACAGTCGTAGATATCGTAGAAAACGTTAAGAAAACTGCGATTGTAGATTCTGCGACAGAGGCGCACCGTTTAGATACCTTAATTTACAACGAACCTGCTTCAATATTGGAAGCTTCGGAGCAGGGTACTCATGATTACGTGATTGGTTCTTGTTCTTGCCTAGCCGGCGATCAGTTCTGTGAAGCAAGCTTCGAACAGCCGTTAGAAATTGGCCAACGTTTGCACATATTAGATAGTGCGGGCTATACCATGGTTAAGCTCAATTGGTTCAATGGCTTACGTATGCCATCGGTATACTGTGAGCGTAACGACGGTCGTATTCAGAAACTTAACGAGTTCGACTATTCTGATTTCAAACGCTCGCTATCTCAATGGAGCGTAGAATAAATTAAAAAGAGCAGCGTTGAGCTGCTCTTTTTTGTTACCCGTGCAGATTGTGTTGTCATTCAACTAAGTTGAGATTTAAGCTTCGAGTATCACTCTTGTATCTTCACTCAGTGCTTCTAGCTCTTTAGCAACGTCTTCGATTTGGATTTCTCCAGGTAGGCGCACCGCCATGTTTGAAGTGAATAAACTGGAGCTAACACCGCCTCCGCCAGCAATAAATACACGTTGGCAGTCCATGTCCAAAATATTGATCCCCTGGCCATCCAATACATGGGTAATTTCGTTAACAATACCAGCGCGATCGTTTGAATCTAAGCGCAGTTGGAAAATGGTATCTTCACCATGAGACTTAGAGTCTGCTTCGGTGATTTGAACTAACAGTTCAGGATGAGACTGGAATGCTTGTTTTACCACTTGCTCGTTAACCGCGGGTAATTCTACTTTAATTACCGCAGCAACCTGGTCTTCAATGAAGTTCACTTTACTGATTAACCATTTACCGCCGTTTTCATGGGTAACAGCAGCAAGTTGCTTGATGGTTGCTGGCGTTGCCTTGCCAACAAAATTAACAATGAAAGTACTGTTCATGGCGTGCCCCTCATAAACGTTGTCCGTAACTGGTTCATTTAATTGTTAGTTTCAGTGTAGAACTTACAGTTGGGCATGATTTGACCAAAGTCAATTTTTCGAATTAAAGGGATTTGGACAGGGCGATTATGTTCACTCAGGCACAAAAAAGCGGTGAATAAACACCGCTTTTCTCAATGACGCTTTAAGTTATTCTGCTCAGGTTAGAAGTAAATCTTCATTTCTGCGCCGTAGAATACGTTGTCGTATGAAGCACCAGCATCCATAGCGAACTTAGCGGCATCTTGGTTGCCGAACCATGGTGCGCTCGCAAACTGGAACTCTGCACTACCACCCCAAGCATTAGATACCCAGCCGTGGATATGACCTACAGGGTTCAAGAAGAATAGCGAAACGTCACCCATGGTTTTAGAACCCATTACATAACCACCTTGTGCGACGATGTCTTGCTCTGTTTCGAACATGATTTCACCCACAACGGCACCGAAGAATGGAGTAATGAATATATCTTGCCATGATGGTACTTCAGCAAATGCCTCTACACCGTATTCCCAAAAGAAAGTCGACATGGTTGCGGAATAGAGGAAAGACTCAAACTCATTGAAGCCCGCGTGACGAGCTGCGGTATAGTAAACACCACCAAAGTATGGGTGCATGATGTAGTTAAGGAAGTGTTCATCGCGATCCCATACCGGGCCAGAAGACACGTTATCCACCCACTTACTGCCGAGTTCGCTCATATCGCGATCATCTTCATCCCACTTTGTGATGGATTCGGGTAGTAGAGTCATTAAGCCAACGGTTGCGACACTTAAACCTAGGATTGTATAGGTTTGGCCCATCAGGTAATCCCAATCTTTACCATCTTGTACCGTAAGGTACTTCGGTAATGCTGGTTGTTCTACGTTTAGTTCTGGCTCTTTCAAGCTCATGACGTAAGGTTCTTCAGGGGTATATACGCTCGGTTGGTAAGAATACTTGTTGTTAGCGCAAAATCCGTTTTCGCAGTCGACCGTGTAGGAAAACTCGATATGTTGGTTATAGTCGTAATTCGCTGCATGCGCGCTTGCGGAACACGCTAGCATAAGTGCAGCGATGCTTTTCTTAGACACGGACAACTCCAAGTTAATGTTTTTCAATGACGAGATTCACAATTATCCAATAAAGAGCTGCCAATGAAAACACCAAAATGAACTTATTCGTTATGCGACGGACATAAAACTTTAGATAAGTGCAAATTGTTGTTTCATATTGTGCTCAATATGTGATGATAGCAGGTAAGTTCTCGAACGCTCTGGAAAATTAATGTTAAAGATTGCAATGCTAAGCACCGGTGAAGAAGTGCTACACGGAGATATAGTCGACACCAACGCTGCGTGGATGTCTCGTCAGTTTTTTGAGAAAGGTTTCTCTTTGTCAAAACGCACGACTGTAGGCGATATTATGTCCGATTTAGTCGAAGAGCTAATGATGCTGAGCTTTAATATGGATGTTGTTATCGTCAACGGTGGGTTGGGGCCAACAACGGATGACCTTAGTTCAGCCGCTGCGGCTAAAGCGAGTGATCAAGAGCTGGTCTTGTTTCCCGAGTGGTTAGAAACACTGAAAGCATTTTTTCAAAAGCGTGGCGTTCCTATGCCCGACAGCAACCTAAAGCAAGCAATGTTACCGGCTTCGAGCGAAATCATTGATAATCCGATTGGCACTGCGTGTGGCTTCAAAATGCTAATCAACGATTGCCTATTTTATTTCACTCCTGGTGTTCCAAGCGAGTTTAAGATGATGGTTGATACTCAGATTCTGCCTGACTTGCAATCTCGTTTTCCAGATCAGGTTGGAAGCGATTGCAGCCGCTTATTTACTTTTGGTACATCAGAATCCGGTTTATCAGATAAGTTGGATAAGGTGCAGTTACCTCAAGGCTACATGCTGGGTTATCGTTCATATCTGCCTTTTATCGAAGTAAAGCTGTTTGGCCCTAAAGGTGATTTGGATACTCGAGTTCGTTTGTTACAGCTGATCTACAAATTGATTGAATGCCATGTCGTCAGTGTTGATGAGAGTATGTTAGATCATCTAGGTCATCTCATTGCTGAGAAAAAATTGTCTGTTTCGATTTCGGAGCAATCAACACAGGGTTGGTTGACGAACTGGCTTCATTCTAATGAACGTGCCGCTTCATTCTGTGGTCACACTTGGGTGTTGAGCGGTGCAACTGAAGTGGGCACGAAAGATCAAGACTCATTAGCTGCGGCATTCGCGCTTTCTGGGGCAACTCGAGAGAAGTGTGCAACGGACATTGGTTTAGTAACGGGTAAAGTGGAAGAAGATCAATTTACAGTTGCGCTTTCTACACCACAAGGTGAGTGGGGACAACAGTTGAAGTTCAATCGAACCTTTACCAAACAAGATCAAAAAGAGCTGGTTGGTACTATAGCTGCTGACATGTTACGTAGGTACTTATCTGGCAAGCCAGTATTTGTTAACTACAGTTCAACGACAAGCCTAAAAGAAATGCACCTTCCTGCAAACGTTCTGTAAATCAAAATCTTAGAAGGCATGACAACGATGCCTTCTTTGTCAAATTACTACCGAGCAGCGTTCAGTAATAAGCTGATGAATTTTGGTCTTATTACTCACTCCTGCTCATATTTATTTCTTAGAATAAATCGATATAAATCTAAGTCGATGATTTATAGGTAAGCGATAAAATTGTCGCATCTGTAAGCCTCCATTCTTGCCATTTTGTTTGTACACTGACATTTCGGAAAGGAAGCTCATCAAGGAGGCGAGCATGTTTAACCAGTCCAAAATTCTTGTTTGGTACAAAGTGGCTAGTCAGAAAGTCGTTCTTGGTGAGGCTCTCAATGGTGACGATTGTGATGTGGTTTCTCGTTGGTTGCATGCGCCTTGTGAAAGTAACAATGCAAGTACACAAGGTTATAGGTTGTCTTTGTTTGATAACGACGGTAGAGAAGTCGCAGATAAAGCAGTGTCTGTTATGACTGCGGATGCATTTTTGCAGCAATGAGGCCCTTCAATGGCCTCAGCTAAAGCAAAGGGCACGGTTGTCTTTAGTCGCTAATCATTAACTAACAAATTCTTCAATTACTTCGTAGAGTTTTTCTTTCTTTAGAGGCTTAGATAAGTATTTGTCCATACCTGAAAAAGACCAGCTCGATAGCTGGTCTTTTTATTATCTATTTGTATAGAAAGATAGCTAAGCTCGTTTTTCTTTCAAACGGTAGCTGACATTCTCAAGCTCAATGTCACTTTTGGCTTTACAAATACACGGAAGGATTTCATCGCCTTGTGTATATGCCATAGCAAAACCAACATACTCGACTTCGCCTGATTTCAAAGTACAACGACAAGCACCGCAGTGGCCATCTCGGCAGTTATACTCTGGCTCCAATCCAGCATTCTCCATTGTTTCTAACAAGGTATTTGATGGGTTAGACTCAATCGCTGTGAGCGTGTTGATTTTTATCGTTGGCATTACAGTTCGAAGCCCTCGAAGTCATCCGCGTTAATTTCGTTATCGATTTGGCCTACTAGGTAAGAGCTGATTTCCGCTTCCTGTGGCGCAACCTGTACGTTATCAGAAGATAACCAAGCGTTAATCCAAGGGATTGGGTTAGAAGTCGCTTCTGGGTAAGCCGTACCTAAACCTACAGCTTGCATACGAACGTTGGTAATGTACTCAACGTATTGGCATAGGATGTCTTTGTTAAGGCCGATCATTGATCCGTCTTTGAATAGGTATTCAGCCCACTCTTTTTCTTGCTCTGCAGCTTCTTTAAACAGGTCGAAACATTCCTGCTTACATTCTTCTGCAATTTGCATGAATGAGAAGTCGTCTTGACCATTGCGAAGTAGGTTCAGCATATGCTGAGTACCTGTTAGGTGTAATGCTTCATCACGTGCAATTAGCTTGATGATCTTCGCGTTACCTTCCATTAGCTCACGCTCAGCGAAAGCAAATGAACACGCAAAGCTTACATAGAAGCGAATTGCTTCAAGTGCGTTCACTGACATCAGACATAGGTACAGTTTCTTCTTCAGCTCATTCAGGCTAACAGTCACTGTTTCGCCATTCAGTTCGTGTGTACCTTCACCGTAACGGTGGTAGTCGTTAGTCAGCTGAATTAGGTCGTCGTAGTAGTGTGCAATGTCTTTTGCACGCTTAAGAATATGCTCGTTCTCAACGATGTCGTCAAACACAATAGCAGGATCATTTACAATGTTACGAATGATGTGCGTGTATGAGCGAGAGTGAATCGTTTCTGAGAATGACCATGTTTCAATCCAAGTTTCTACTTCAGGTAGAGATACCAGTGGAAGTAGAGCAACGTTAGGGCTGCGGCCTTGGATTGAATCTAGCAGCGTTTGATACTTCAAGTTAGAGATGAAAATGTGCTTTTCATGCTCAGGAAGCTTGTTGTAGTCGATACGGTCGCTAGATACGTCAACTTCTTCTGGACGCCAGAAGAAAGAAAGCTGCTTTTCGATTAGCTTTTCGAAAATTTCAAATTTCTGTTGGTCGTAACGAGCAACGTTTACTGATTGACCTAGGAACATTGGTTCTTTGAGTTGGTCATTCTTGTTTTGAGAAAAAGTACTGTAAGCCATAAATGCCTCAATTCCTTTTAAGCCCCTCTCTTTCGAGAAGGGCACTTAAATCATTATTCTGTTTGTTGGCGTCGAATTAAATCTTACAACCGCCGCCAGCGCAATCATCTTCTTGAACGGCTACCGCTCCAGATTGCTCATCTTTCGCACCATCACGAGTGTTGTGGTAGTACAGTGTCTTCACGCCGTATTTATAGGCAGTCAGAAGGTCTTGAAGCAGCTTCTTCATTGGAACCTTACCACTGTCGTAAACACTTGGGTCGTAGTTGGTATTGGCTGAGATCGCTTGGTCAACAAACTTCTGCATAATACCGACGAGATGTAAATAGCCATCGTTCGAGCCGATATTCCAAAGAAGCTCATAGTTGTCTTTCAAGTTAACGAAATCAGGTACAACCTGCTTCAATATGCCATCTTTTGATGCTTTTACAGATACGTAGCCACGTGGTGGTTCAATGCCGTTAGTCGCATTTGAAATCTGCGATGATGTTTCAGAAGGCATTAATGCTGTTAGCGTTGAGTTACGTAGGCCATGAGTCATGATCTCTTCGCGCAGACCATCCCAGTCATAGTGAAGTTGTTCATCACATACAAGGTCGACATCTTTTTTGTAAGTGTCGATTGGTAGTAAACCTTTCGCGTAATTAGTCTCATCAAATGATGGGCACTTACCTTGCTCTTTAGCTAGCGCTACAGAGGCTTTCAATAGGTAGTATTGAATCGCTTCAAATGTGCGGTGAGTTAGGCCGTTTGCACTGCCGTCAGAGTATTTCACGCCGTGTTTTGCTAGGTAGTATGCATAGTTGATTACACCAACACCTAGAGTACGACGATTCATAGTCGACTTGTATGCCGCTGGGAGAGGGTAGTCTTGGTAGTCAAGTAGTGCATCTAGCGCACGAACGACTAGGTCAGATAGCTCTTCGAAGTCATCTAGAGAGTTGATTGCACCAAGGTTGAATGCCGATAGTGTACACAGAGCAATTTCACCAGAGTCATCTTCAACGTTTGTAAGCGGCTTCGTTGGCAGCGCGATTTCCAAACATAGGTTAGATTGACGAACAGGTGCGACTTCTGAGTCGAATGGGCTATGTGTATTACAGTGGTCCACGTTCTGAATGTAAATACGACCAGTAGAAGCGCGCTCTTGCATTAGTAGAGAGAACAGCTCAACGGCTTTCACTTTCTCTTTCTTGATAGAAGGGTCGTTTTCATACTGAACATATAGACGCTCAAATTCTTCTTGGTTTTCGAAGAATGCATCGTATAGGCCAGGGACGTCTGATGGAGAGAATAGAGTGATGTCGCCACCTTCAACAAGACGAGCGTACATAAGTTTGTTCAACTGAACGCCGTAGTCCATGTGACGTACACGGTTTTCTTCAACACCACGGTTATTCTTCAGTACGAGCAGCGACTGAACTTCACCGTGCCATAGTGGGTAGAATACTGTTGCTGCACCGCCACGTACGCCGCCTTGAGAACAACATTTAACCGCAGTTTGGAAGTACTTATAGAATGGAATACAACCAGTATGGAATGCTTCACCGCCACGGATCTCAGAACCTAGCGCACGAATGCGGCCAGCGTTAATTCCGATACCTGCACGTTGAGAAACGTAGCGTACGATCGAACTTGCTGTTGCGTTGATAGAGTCAAGACTATCGCCACATTCAATAAGAACACATGAGCTGAACTGACGAGTCGGAGTACGTACACCAGACATGATCGGTGTAGGTAGAGAAATCTTAAAGGTAGATGTCGCATCATAGAAACGCTTGATGTAATCAAGGCGCGTTTCTTTAGGGTAATTCGCGAACAAACATGCTGATACCAACATGTACAAGAACTGCGCACTTTCGTAGATTTCACCAGACACGCGGTTTTGTACGAAGTACTTACCTTCAAGCTGCTTTACAGCAGCGTAAGAGAAGTCTAGATCGCGCTTGTGATCGATGTACTCGTTCAGTTCATCAAGCTCTGCTTTTGTGTAGTCTTCTAGTAAGTGTTTGTCGTACTTACCCATATCTACAAGTCGAGCTACGTGGTCGTATAGCGCTGGTGGCTCATATTGGCCATACGCTTTCTTACGTAGATGGAATACAGCAAGACGTGCAGCTAGGTATTGATAGTCTGGCGTTTCTTCTGAAATAAGATCCGCTGCTGACTTGATGATCGTTTCGTGGATATCTGATGTGGTGATGCCTTCGTAGAACTGAATGTGAGCTCTTAGTTCTACCTGAGATACAGAAACATTTTGCAGGCCCTCGGCAGCCCATGTAATGACACGGTGTAGCTTGTCGAGATCAATGTTTTCTTTGCGGCCATCACGCTTAGTGACGGTGAGTTGTTGGTTCATTCTGCTTAATTTCCCTAACAAAACTGATTAAAGCCGTATTATTGAATCTTTTTAACTGCAAATTTTGAAAAGTGCATATCGGCTTTGTGATCAAGCTCTACCTCTATATTGTAGTTCAAACACAAGATATAGGGGTGCTTCGTTATTCGGGTTACAAGATAGTGCTATATCCCAACCTTTTCAAGGTACAGATCTGGGAAGAGTTGTGGATAACTGACAAAAATAAAAAAAACAGTAAGTGTCTACTAACCGATGAAAATAGAGCTGGTGTGATTGTAGAAAATTACCGTTTCATGATCGGTTTATTTGTAACCACAAACAAAAAAAAATCTCTTGATCTTTGAACAAAATGGGGAGCGAAAATTGAGTTGGTCAAAATGGAATCTAATCGACAAAATTTGTTTGTTTTTTGACTAAAAAAGGCGGTGAGCTTGTGCTACCGCCTTGCGCCATTTATTGATCAACGACTAGAGCTTTTGCGTATGAACGATATAGTTGACGTCGACATTGGATCCTAATTTATAGCTGTCGGTCAATGGGTTGTAGTGCAAACCTGTGATACCAAGCTCTTGAAGATCCGTTTTATCGACCATTTTGATCAACTCAGAAGGGCGAATGAACTTGTCGTGGTCGTGAGTGCCTTCTGGAACAATTTTAAGTAGCTTTTCAGCCCCCACAATGGCAAACAAATAAGACTTCATGTTGCGATTTAGGGTTGAGAAAAAGACATGACCGCCAGGCTTTACTAATGTGGCACAAGATTGGATAACAGAAAGGGGATCTGGAACATGTTCCAGCATCTCCATACAGGTCACCACGTCGTATTTCTGTGCATTATCGCTAGCATGATCTTCAATCGTACTTTGAATGTAAGTAAGGGCTGTTCCTGTTTCGAGTGCGTGTAACCTTGCGACTTCTAAAGGCTCTTTACCCATGTCTAAGCCTGTCACTTCAGCACCAGTTTTCGCCATGCTTTCTGCAAGGATGCCACCACCGCAGCCAACGTCTAGCACTTTCTTGCCAAACAGTCCGCCAGATTTCTCAAGCACATAATCAAGACGAAGTGGGTTGATTTGGTGTAGAGGTTTAAATTCGCCTTCTAGGTCCCACCAACGTGAGGCCATATCCTCAAATTTTTTAATTTCACTAGGATCGACGTTTTGCGGCTTAGTCATAATCGAGTTACTCACATTCGAAATACTTCCATGAACATTGCGGGCATTATAACCACAACTCGCGGCATGAACATAGTAAGCAGTATATTCGTAAATAACCGAACAAAAAATCACCGTTTTTCATAAGAATATTGGACGAGTGTGCAAATTCTCGGCAATTGATTCACAACCAAGCTCACAACCTGATAAAAGGAGAGGGAAAGTAATGCCGAACAGGCTAATAGTATGTTATATTTTTCGACCTTGTACGTATCGAACATACGATCAAACTATAGAGGGATAATGGCTCTATGAGCGATCTAGCTAAAGAGATCACGCCCGTAAACATTGAAGATGAGCTTCGAGGTTCATACCTAGACTACGCGATGTCAGTTATCGTGGGTCGTGCTCTTCCAGATGTGCGTGATGGCCTAAAACCTGTACACCGCCGCGTATTATTCGCGATGAATGTACTAGGCAATGATTGGAATAAACCATATAAAAAATCTGCCCGTGTGGTAGGTGACGTAATCGGTAAATATCACCCACATGGTGATAGCGCGGTATACGATACTATTGTACGTATGGCTCAGCCGTTCTCACTTCGCTACATGCTAGTCGATGGCCAAGGTAACTTTGGTTCGATCGATGGCGACTCAGCAGCGGCAATGCGTTATACCGAAGTTCGCATGGCAAAAATTGCCCACGAACTGCTGGCTGACTTAGATAAAGAAACTGTGGACTATGTACCTAACTATGATGGTACTGAACAAATTCCAGCAGTTCTTCCTACAAAGATTCCTAACCTATTGGTAAACGGTGCTTCAGGTATCGCAGTAGGTATGGCAACGAACATTCCTCCGCATAACTTGACGGAAGTAATCGATGGTTGCTTGGCATACATCAATAATGAAGCGATCACTATTGATGAGCTAATGGACTACATTCCAGGTCCAGATTTCCCAACTGCTGCTTTGATCAGTGGTCGTAAAGGCATCGTAGATGCTTATAAGACTGGTCGCGGCAAAATCTATATGCGCTCTAAAGCGGATATCGAAGCGGACAAGAATGGTAAAGAGACCATTATTGTTACGGAAATCCCTTACCAGGTGAACAAAGCTCGCTTAATCGAAAAGATTGCCGAGCTAGTTAAAGATAAGAAAGTCGAAGGTATCAGTGCACTACGTGATGAGTCTGACAAAGACGGTATGCGTATTGTTATTGAATGTAAGCGTGATGCTGTGGGCGAGGTTGTCCTAAATAACCTTTACGCGCAGACTCAGCTGCAAACTACGTTCGGCATTAACATGGTTGCACTGAACAATGGTCAGCCACAGCTTTTCAACCTGAAAGATATGTTGAAGTGCTTTGTGGATCACCGTCGTGAAGTTGTAACTCGCCGTACTATCTTCGAATTGCGCAAAGCTCGTGAACGTGCGCATATTCTTGAAGGTTTGGCTCTTGCTCTTGCGAATATCGATGAAATCATCGAACTAATCCGTAAAGCACCAACTCCAGCGGAAGCGAAAGCAGGCTTAACAGCCCGCGGCTGGGATCTGGGTAATGTTGCGGCAATGCTAGAGCGCGCTGGTACCGATGCAGCTCGCCCTGAGTGGCTAGAAGCTCAATACGGTATCCGTGATGGCCAGTACTACCTAACTGAACAGCAAGCTCAAGCGATTCTTGATCTTCGTCTACAGAAACTAACAGGCCTAGAGCATGAGAAGATTCTTGACGAATACAAAGCACTGCTAGAAGAAATCGCTGAGCTAATGCGAATTCTTGCAAGCACTGAACGTCTGATGGAAGTTATTCGTGAAGAGCTTGAAGCCATTCGTGATGGGTTTGGTGATGTTCGCCGTACAGAAATCACAGCTGCAAGCCACGACATCGATATGGAAGAGCTAATCGCTCGTGAAGATGTTGTAGTGACGCTGTCTCACGAAGGTTACGTGAAGTACCAATTACTAAGCGATTACGAAGCACAGCGTCGTGGTGGTAAAGGTAAGAGCGCAACTAAGATGAAGGAAGAGGATTACATTGAGCGTCTGCTTGTTGCAAATACTCATGACAACATCTTATGTTTCTCGACTCGCGGTAAAACATATCGCTTGAAGGTATACCAATTACCACTGGCAAGTCGTACAGCGCGTGGTAAGCCAATTGTGAACATCCTTCCTCTGGAAGAGAATGAGCGTATTACTGCGATTCTACCGGTTTCAGAATTCAGTCCAGAGAAGTTTATCTTTATGGCGACTGGTGACGGTACCGTTAAGAAAACATCACTTGATCAATTCTCTAACGTGCGCGCTAACGGCCTGATTGCGGTTAACCTACGCGACGATGATTCATTGATCGGTGTAGATATCACTAATGGTGATAGCGACATCATGTTGTTCTCGAAAGCAGGTAAAGTTGTTCGCTTTAGCGAAGACAAAGTTCGTGCTATGGGACGTACAGCGGCAGGTGTTCGCGGTATGAAGCTAGCAGAAGACGATCAAGTTGTTTCTCTAATCGTTCCTTCAAATGAGGGTGACGTACTGACTGTGACTCAAAATGGTTATGGTAAACGTACTGAACTTGCTGAGTACCCAACGAAAGGCCGTGCAACTCAAGGTGTTGTGTCGATTAAGGTCTCTGAACGTAACGGTCCAGTGGTTGGAGCCATTCAAGTTGAGGAAGGCGACGAGATGATGATGATCACTGATGCCGGTACGCTAGTTCGTACTCGTGTGGCAGAGGTGAGTCAAGTTGGTCGTAATACTCAAGGTGTTACTTTGATCCGTACTGCGGAAGATGAAAATGTCGTTGGCCTACAGCGTATTGAAGAAGTGGAAGAAGCTGACTTTGAAGAAAGTGAGCAAACTGAAGCGGTATCCAATGAAGCTGGTGAGTCTTCAGGTTCAGACGAAGCAAATAACGAAGAGTAATTCCTCGCTATTCTAATAAAAGCCGAGCCATGTGCTCGGTTTTTTTGTATCTATTCAACAATAAAGCCGAACCAATATTATTTGTCAGTTTTAAAGAAGCGCCAGAGCTTAGACAAATTTAGTATTTACATCGTAACTGATATCTGATTAATTGAATATTCGGATGAATTTCACTTCAAAGGAGTTGAGTGTGAATTTAGAAACATGGATTGTTTATTTTTTTGCTGTACTGATTTTAACTGCGTCGCCAGGCCCAAGCTCGTTACTGTGTATGACTAAGGGTGTAACTACGGGCTTTAAAGGTGCGTTGTTTACTGCGTTGGGGAGCCTAACCGCAATTACGGGTGTTTTAACACTATCGTTCACTGGCTTAGGCGTCATTATCGCTTCGTCTGAACTGGTGTTTAACATTATTAAGTGGTGTGGCGCGGCCTACTTAGCCTATTTGGGATACAAAGCCCTTACGTCGAAAGAGCAAAACTATGAAATGAGTGAGGCTCTTGTCGTCCCAACCAGTGCCGTTAAGCACTATGTGAGCGGGTTTATTGTCGGAGCAAGCAACCCCAAAGCGATTCTTTTCTTTACCGCACTGTTTCCACAGTTCATTGATGCACAAGCTGCTTTGCTTCCTCAGTATTCCATTTTCACTATTACCTTTATGGTGATGGAACTAAGTTGGCTATTAATCTATGGCTATTTAGGGACTAAATCCTCTAATTGGATTTTTGCTAAAGGTCGAGCTCAAATGTTCAACCGTTTGACGGGTGGCGTATTTATCGGAGCGGGGGCTTTGTTAGCGACAACGAGTCGCGCTTAAGCGAGAAGTTTCTAGCTTCTCAATATTGAACCCGTTGATATGGTAGGTTTACTTCATAAATGACAGGAGGTGGTTTAGGGGTTATGACACACCGATGGCGATTTCTACGTATCTGGCCATTTTGTTGGCGATGCTTTTTTCCTACCCGTTTGTCGTTGTTGGCATTTCAATAGCGGTGTTTGGAGAACAGAAGAGGACAAAGTTTACATCAAGGTTTAATCTCATCTTCGTTGTGGTTGCAATGGTTATGCTGGTGCTTCACTTACAAACCGAGGTTTATTACGGCAAGGAGTTACTTGATATGTATTACGTTAATAATCCAGACAAGATCCCAAACTAAACATCTATTCTGCTTTGGTAATACTACCTAGCTCGAGCACCGGTGCCACATCGATATCCTCGGCGTTCATCATTGACGATATACGCTGAACAGAGGAGAGCAGTAGGCTTTGCTCCCATTCCTCCATCGCTTGGAACTTGTTAATGAAGCTGTCTTGAAGTGGACGCGGAGCCGACTTAATACGCTCGGTGCCTTTTTCAGTTAAATAGGCATGAACTTTACGCTTATCGGTATTACTTCTTACACGCTGAACATAACCATTTCGCTCCAGCCTATCTAAGATAGTTGTAGCTGTCGCTTGGCTCATATTCGTGTGGTTTGAAAGCTGACGAATGGTGACTTCTCCTAACTCTTGAATCGAGCGCATCAAAATCAACTGTGGGCCAGTAAGGCCGGATTCTTTGCTCAGCTTTTTAGAGTGGAGATCTATCGCTCTTATAATTTGTCGTATTGATACCAATACTTCTTCGTGTTTTTCCAATGAAGTTACCCAGTAAGCGTTAAATAACAGGCGAGTTTTGGCGAAAATACATCAAATTCATCGTGTTGAAAAGTTCTATCTATAAGTAGTTAGATGTATAGGTTGGAATACCGGTCAATGGTCGATAGAGGTCAAAGTTTAGAGCTCTAATGATAGGTGATTTTTTAGTTGAACAGATTGTATGAAAACTCAGCATTTGAATGGATAGTGTGTATGAAAGTGGTTAAAAAATAGGACATTACTGGATTGTTGAAAGGATTGGCGTAGAATGTTCTGTAGAAACTTCGTTTTAACCACTGTTATGAGTACGAAATATTCACTAGGAGTTCTTCCTGCACTTCGTTGTGCTCATAACTTTCGTTAAAGAAACAATTGAGAGAGGAACAATGACAAAGGGTATTGATAAGTACAGTATCGACAGTACCGACTACACAGTGGGTCAGGATAATGTACAAAAATGGGGCTTTGATGTTCACAACCCAGTATTTGGCGTGAGCGCTGGATTAATCGCACTATTTCTACTAGCTACATTAGTGACAGATGCTGAATCAGCTAAAGCCGTACTCGATGGAATTAAGCTGAAAATCATCGGAACGTTTGACTGGCTATTCATCTGGTCAGGCAACATTTTCGTAATTTTCTGTTTGGCGCTTATCGTTTCACCATATGGAAAGATCCGCTTGGGTGGCCAAGATGCGACCGCGGACTATTCATACGTATCTTGGTTCGCGATGCTGTTTGCGGCCGGTATGGGTATCGGCTTGATGTTCTGGAGCGTCGCAGAGCCTGTCGCATATTTCACTGGCTGGTTTGAAACGCCACTGGCCGTTGAACCGAACACACCGGAAGCCGCTAAGTTAGCCTTGGGTGCGACTATGTATCACTGGGGTCTTCATCCGTGGGCAATTTATGGCGTTGTGGCATTGTCATTAGCATTCTTTGCTTACAATAAGGGCTTACCGCTTTCTATTCGTTCGATCTTTTACCCAATTCTTGGTGATCGTGCTTGGGGTTGGGCTGGTCACATTGTTGATATTCTAGCAGTACTAGCAACGCTATTTGGCCTAGCGACATCATTAGGTTTGGGGGCGCAGCAAGCCGCAAGTGGTATTCACCACGTGTTCGGAATTGATGCGGGCATGGGGCTGCAAATTGTTGTGATTTCGGTAGTGACGCTCTTAGCGGTTGTATCTGTACTACGTGGCATTGACGGTGGTGTGAAAGTCATCAGTAACATCAACATGATCATTGCGTTCTTGCTGCTGATTCTAGTGGGCTTAATTGGTTGGGCGGTATCGCTGGGTTCTATTCCTACAACGTTAATGGCCTACATTGAAAACTTCATCCCATTAAGTAATCCACATGGCCGACCAGATGAGACATGGTTCCAAGGTTGGACGGTATTCTACTGGGCATGGTGGGTATCTTGGTCACCATTTGTCGGTATGTTTATCGCTCGCGTATCTAAAGGTCGCACTGTTCGTGAGTTCTTAACAGCAGTACTACTTGTACCAACGGCTGTAACAGTTATTTGGATGTCAGTATTTGGTGGCATGGCAATTGATCAAGTTATCAATAACGTTGGTCAACTTGGTTCTGAAGGCTTGACTGACGTATCGTTGGCGATGTTCCAAATGTTTGATGTATTGCCATTTGGTTCAGTGCTTTCAATCATTGCGGTTCTACTGGTACTAGTGTTCTTTATTACCTCATCAGACTCTGGTTCTTTGGTTATCGATAGTATTACTGCCGGTGGTAAGGTAGATGCGCCAGTTGTTCAGCGTGTATTTTGGGCATTTATGGAAGGAGCTATTGCTGTAGCGCTTCTTTGGATTGGTGGCACTGAAGCGGTTCAGGCTCTACAAGCAGGTGCAATATCGACAGCACTGCCGTTTACACTGATCTTGTTGCTGATGTGTGTGAGCCTACTTAAAGGTATGCGGACTGAAAAATACTAGGTATTTAGAAAACGAAAAAGGAGCCGAAAGGCTCCTTTTTTACATGTGTGCTTGGAGTTTTCTCTAGTCTTGGCTACAGCCAAAAATCTCTTACCGCTTGCTTGGTATCGTAGTGATACGCTATTTGAGCCTGCAGTAATTCGGCCGTCGCGATGGCGTCGGTTAGAGCATGGTGAGGTGTGTAGGCGGGTAAGTTGTACCTTAGCCGGCTTTTTCCTAAACGCACAGACTGTGGTTTGATACCTTTCAATCTGTTCCAAAAACCACCCGCCCATTTGGCCTGAATGGCTGTTTCGATTTGCATGGTATCGACGACGGGAAACTCGATTCCTTCATCAAAGCGCGTTCTTAGCGCACGATCCAAAAACTCGCGCTCAATTCTTCGATAGTGAACAACCAAAATGTGTCCCTGAATGGCTTCTAGCACTTCCTCGATAATTTCTGACAGATCAGGAGCGTCGAGCACATCATTGTGAGTAATACCATGAATAACAACAGACTCTTCTTTAAGTTGTTTCCTCGGTCGTACTGTCCAATGTTTCGCGCGATTGATAAACACTCGGTTCAACGTGAAAGGAACAAGGCCAATAGTGATAATGTCGTCTTTCTTTGGATCCAGTCCCGTTGTCTCAAAATCCAGTGCAATGAACTCAATCTCATCCATTGGCGTATCTGCATTAGGAAGAGTCTGCTGGTAGAACGATTTCAAAGCTGGATGCTGCGCTAATTGAAGGCGCTGTGCAAATTTACTCGGCCAATCGATAGTCGGTGTTTTCAACAATTTCATGCTGGCACCTACTTAAAGTTATTACTTGCTTGGTAGCGGAACTTGAGGAAATTCTGCGCGTTACTTAGGATTTGGAACGCGTCTTTCAAGTTACGTCTTTCAAAATCAGACAGGTTTTCTGGCTCGATATTGTTGTCCGGTTCAATGTTCTGTTCGACATCTAATGCTTGATGACGGATGCGTACCATTGAAATGAACTCCATGGCATCTTTTAAATCTTGAGCTCGCCCTTTTGGCAGTATTCCCGCATCTATAATGTCGTCTAGCCGCTCGAAAGAGTTTCTAGAGCGTGAGCCAACAGCAAGCGCGTGAACACGTATCAGATCGGCTAATGGCGCAGTACCTCGGCGCTTTAGGTTGATTGAGTTGTTATGACGCCCATCTTTCTCCATCACGAAGTCTTTAAAAAAGCCAAGTGGTGGCGTTCGATTCAGTGCGTTACGTGCTAAACAAGCTAGGAAACGATTGTTTTTACGAGCGCGTCTGACGATAAAGCCATTAAGTTGCTCAGCCCATTTTAAACGCCCATAAACACCATCTAAATCGAAAAAGATTGAGGCGTTAAGTAGAGCTTTAGGGTTCGGGTCATCAATCCAATCAGCAAAGCACTCTTCCCATTCTCGACGGGTCATTCGCCAATCAGGGTTGGTTGCCATGATGTCGCCCGTGCAGTAGGTATAGCCGCAGCGGTCGAGTCCATCACAAACAAACTTAGACAGATCCGCGAAGTATTTATCGTGCTTCTCTTTATTAAAGCTGTCGTCGAGGATAATCGCATTATCTTGGTCGGTTACGATCAGTTGCTCGTCACGGCCCATGGAACCTAACGCTAGAAAACAGTACGGGACGGGAGGAGCACCTAGGCTCTCTTCTGCAAGTTCGATAATTCGCTGTTTAAAGCTGCGTCCAATCACTGACATCGCGGTACCCACCATATGTGAGTTTGCGTCTTCATTGACTAAACGAACAAAAGAATCTTTGACTTGCTCCGCTAGGCTGGCGAGATCTTCAATGCTCTGTTGCTGGAATATACTGCTCACTAGTAACAGAGAGTTTTGAGATTCATAGCGAACAATATCTGTCGCTTCGATGATCCCAATAGGGTGCTTACCTTTGATGACTGGAAGGTGGTGGACGTTATAGCGCAGCATGGTCAGCATTGCTTCATACACATAAGCGTTATGGTCAAGCGAGATAACATCAGTGGTCATCACGCTTGTTACGTCGTCACTTGGATCAAGGCCTTCAGCCAGTACACGGGTACATAAGTCTCTATCGGTAATGATACCGAGAACAGGGCTAGCGTCTTCATCTTCTTCGCTAATGTTAGGGTTTACAATCAGCAGAGAAGAGACATTTTCTTCAGCCATTTTAACGGCGGCTTGTTGAATGGTTTCTGTACCCGCGATTGTGGGTGCTTCGGAGGTAAGTAGCGTACGTACCTTGGAAGTGGTGAGGTCGTTTTGCTCATTCGTACTGGATACGGCTTGGCGTAAACGCGCGTTGTCTTCCACTTCTACGAAGTCGGCAAAGCTGTCATGGTTATCGTACAGCTCTTGGAACGTTGCTTCTGGAATACAGTAGAGCAGAGTATCTTCAATTGCTTTAGCTGGAAATCTCACCTTGTTATTGGTAAGTAAGCCCATTTGGCCGAACAACGCTCCTTCGTCAAGGCGGTTATAAAGCTCACCTTTACGTCTATACACTTCAACGATGCCACTGCGAACAATGTAGAGGTCGTGAATGTTGTCACCGAAGTGAATAATCGGCGTATCTTGACGATAGTAGGATATTTCAACATTACGAGTGGCAAGCTCTAACGCATCTTCTGGTAGCTCATCGAAGGGAGGGTGTTGTGATAGAAAGTTCTGTATTTCAAGCAGCTCGGCTTCCATTTAGGACTCCATATCCATTGTTTTTTACATAGTACACCAATCTCAATCTAATGGATAAATATTGGAAAAAATGCGCTAGCAATTCGTTAGAGAAGTGCCGATACATTTTTGTCGACCGTCAATTATTAGTCAGGGTATTTTTCTTTTATTACATAACCTTAGCACAGATCTCATCAACCAAACTTTCTCGGTGCAAGACAACATGAATGTGGTTAATATCTGCGCTTTCAATGTTCCGGATTTTATAAGAATGATGATGAAACTTACCTTAAAACAAAAATTGATAGGGGCGAGTCTGTCCGCCGTGGTGGTCATGGCTACGATATTGACTTGGTTGTCTGCCGATCAACTATATGAGCAAACACAAAGTAGTGTTCAATCACGAGCGGTAAGTATAGCGACGACTGCTACGGCAGGAATCTCTGACTGGGTAAACATACGCAAAGATATTGCCACTGCATTTAACGACTATAGCCAACAATCAGATGTGGTTCCCTTTTTACAACAAGCCCGTAAAGCGGGTGGATTCGACGACATTTTTCTGGGCACACCTGAAGGCGCTATGTACCGCTCACACCCGGAACGCAACCGTGCTGATTATGATCCTAGACAGCGTCCTTGGTATATCGATGCTGAGAAAGCGGGTGAGCAAATCATTACCAAAGCATACCAGGGGGCTAGTACTGGTGCATTAATGATCACTATTGCGGAACCTATCCAAAATAAAGGTCGATTTGTGGGTGTTGTAGGTGCTGATGTATTGATTGAGCAGGTTATCGAAGATGTGATCAACCTAGACGTTGGAAAAAATGCCAACGCAATGTTGCTGGATATTCAAGATGGTACTTTTATTGCTCATCAAAATAAGGAGCTAATTCTCAAGCCAGCAACGTCATTATCTACCTCTCTTAGTATCGATAGTATTCAAGCATTTTCGGAATCGGGTCATATGCTTAACTTGGATCTAAACGGCGATACTAAGTTGTTCTATTTTGAAAAAGTACCAGGTACAAGCTGGGTATTTGCAATCGAAATGGATCAAGCGACAGAAGAAGCGGGTCACGCTGAACTTCTTACCGACCTTATTATTACTGCTGTTGTCATCACTCTTATCGTGATTGCCGTAGTGTCACTTTTGGTTAACTACCTATTCCAAGATCTAGCTCGTGTATCCAAAGCGCTTGAAGAAATCGCATCAGGTGAAGGCGACTTAACGCAGCGATTAGAGCCGCGCAGCAATGATGAGGTTGGTCAATTGGCGACAAACTTCAATGTGTTCGTGGGCAATATGCACACCATGGTCAGCAAATTAGGTGAAGTTTCGGCTTCTCTTTCTGCTCAGGCGAAGCAGACAGCGTCTAATGCTGAGGAGCGAAGCGCGCGTATTCGGCAGCAACAAGATGAAATCAATATGGTGGCAACCGCAATTAACGAGATGGCGGCAGCTACTCAAGAAATTGCAGGTAACGCTGATCATACTGCGCAAAACTCTGGGGAAGCAGTTACAGCTTGTCAGCATGGTGCAGCGCAAGTGACACAAACGCAGGGTTCTATTCAGAATCTAGAGCAAGAAGTGCAAGTTGCAACAGGTGTTATCCAAGAGCTGGAAGCTCACGGTAATAGCATCAGCACTATCCTTTCAACTATTCAAGACATTGCTGAGCAAACCAACTTACTTGCATTGAATGCTGCGATTGAAGCCGCTCGAGCTGGTGAGCAGGGCCGAGGTTTCGCGGTGGTGGCAGATGAAGTACGTGTTCTAAGTCAACGCACACACGCGTCGACCAAAGAGATTCAAAACATGATTGAAACTCTGCAGGGTACAACGGGTAAAGCTGTGGGTATTATGGACGACAGCTGTCAGCTTGCGGGGCAGACTGTTGATGATGCAAATAGCGCAGCGGCAAGCCTGATCCAGATTCAAACAGTTGTTGAGCGTATTAGTGATATGGCGACACAAATTGCCTCAGCAGCGGAGGAGCAAGCGTCTGTGACTTCTGAAATCACTCGCAATACCGTGGGCATTCGTGATGTATCGAATGAATTGGCTGACGAAGCTCATGAAGCGGCTGACCAAGCCTCTCAGCTTTCGGTTCTATCGCACGAACTCGAACAAGAAATTAGCCGCTTTAAACTGTAAGACATAAAAGCGACCAACGAAAAACGCCAGCATTACGCTGGCGTTTTTATGACGAATGGAAGTCGAGGTTAATCAATTAGACCATATTGGCTGCTCAAGATATCGATGATCTCTTGCTTAGGATTATCGCTAAGAACAACTGGCTGACCAGTAATGGTTTCTGCGATGCTTGTGTAGGTCTTAGAAATATCCATTAGCGCATCTAGTGGCAACACGCTGTCGCGCGCTAGTGCTTCACGTTCAGGCATACGCTCTTTATTGAGCAAGATATCTGGATCAGGGAAATGGTTCAGTAGGAATTGGCGGAACCCTTCTTTTGAGTTTTCTACGATGTTTCCTGAATTGTATTCCTTGGTATCCCAAATACGTGAAGAATCCGGCGTACCGACTTCATCCATGTAGATCAGTTTTTCATTACCTGCGGCATCTGTTACGTAGCCAAATTCAAATTTGGTGTCGACGAACGTCTGTTCAACACGCGCTAATGCTTCGCTAATGACGCCAAAACCTTCTTTTAATAGCGTTTCATAGACGTTTATGTCGTCTGCTTTGGTGAAATTAAACGCTGCGAAGTTCTCTTCGATATTCTTACGAGTGATGTTCACGTCATCTGCTTCAGGCACACCAGGAATACCTTTTAGAATACCTTTGGTTGATGGAGTAATAAGAAGTTCTGGTAACTGTTTGTCTTTCTCTAGGCCTTCTGGCATTTCAATACCACAGAACTCTCGCTCGCCTTTTTCATACGCGCGCCACATTGAGCCTGTAATATACTTGCGACAAATCGCTTCAATCATGACAGGTTTGGCTTTTTGAACGATCCATACGAACGGGTGAGGGATGTCTAGGATATGGCTGTCTGCCAAACCGTTTTCTTTGAACAGTTTAAACCAGTGATTCGAAATAGCATTGAGCGCTGCACCTTTACCGGGTACGCCTTTCAGTCCGCCTTCACCGTGCCAAATACAGTCAAATGCCGAAATTCGGTCACTAATAACCATAATCGCTAGCGGTGCATCTGGAGATACATCGTAGCCTTTTTCTTTGATGAGGCGCTGGCTATCTTCTTCAGTCAACCAGTAAACAGAGCGTACTTTACCACTGTGTACTGGCTTATTTGTGCGGATTGGAAGGTCGTCGTTGACGGCTAAAACTTGATCTGCAAGGCTCATTAGACATTCCTATTTTGTAAAACGTCAAACAGAGAGTACCTCTAGTACACGGCTAAATTGATGCGACTAGAGCTCGAATATGTGGGCATCATACCAGAACTTTTTCCCGCTTCCACATAAAAAGCAAACGTTTGCTTTGTTTCGGGGAATATTCGTAAATTAGAGCGTAAATACACTGTAGAGCCACTTCAATGTGCGTCTGTGCAAAGCCTGTCAGCGATTCTTTAACCAACAATTACATACTTTGCTTAATCGTTACCACAGCATTCAATTTGGTGCTTCGTCACATTTATGAAATCTATTATTAATAACTTGGTGAATAGTAACCCGTACGTACCTTTGTTGTTTTCCACTAGAGTTTAGAAAACATAACTTAATGAATAATAATGACTAAATCTAATATATCTACTTAGTCCTACGTAGTTATACGTAAAACTTAAGTGTGAACAAAGAATAGGGTAGGTAAATTTCTGCGTGTTCACGCTGATTTTCAAACATAGAAAACTCGCACATCTTTGTCTTGGAACATCGGTGCCATTTGATAACGGCATGAATCAAACAAAGGACGTGAACAATGAGTCTTATTCAAAACTCGCTAAAAAGAGTCATGAAAACAACGGCTGTCGTCGCGGCAGCTTGCTTTACTATGCTGGCGACTTCGGCTACAGCTGCTGATAAAGTCTATCGACTAAAACTTGCTGAAACGTGGGGACCAAACTTCCCTGTGTTTGGTGATGCGACAAAAAATATGGCCGCAATGGCAGAAAAAATGTCGAATGGTCGCCTACAAATTCGTATCGACTCAGCCAATAAACACAAGGCGCCACTTGGTGTGTTTGATATGGTTAAATCGGGCCAGTACGACATGGGCCACTCTGGTTCTTACTACTGGAAAGGTAAGGTACCTAATACGCTGTACTTTACGTCTATGCCATTTGGTATGACTCCGGCAGAGCAGTATGCATGGTTCTATCATGGTGGTGGTATGGAGTTAATGGAGCAGGTGTATTCTCCACATAACTTGATGTCTTTCCCTGGTGGTAACACTGATATTCAGATGGGCGGTTGGTTCCAAAAAGAAATCAACTCTGTCGACGATCTTAAAGGCTTAAAAATGCGTATTCCGGGCTTTGCTGGAGAAATCCTTGCTGAGCTAGGTGCTAAGCCGACGAACATTGCACCGGGTGAACTATACACTTCTCTAGAGCGCCGCACGATTGATGCATTAGAGTGGGTTGGTCCATCACTCGACTTGCGTATGGGTTTCCACAAAATCGCACCTTACTACTACACAGGTTGGCATGAGCCAGGCTCAGAGCTTCAGTTCTTAGTGAACAAGCGTACGTGGGATCGTCTCCCTGAAGATCTTCAAGAAATCTTACGTGTTGCAATGAGAACAGCAGCGTACGACATGTATACCCAAGCGACGCATGAAAGTGGTAAGAACTGGGCGTCTATGAAGTCTGAGTATCCAGATGTTCAAGTTAAGGACTTCCCACCAGAAGTAATGTCTGCACTTAAAGAAGCCAATGACCGCTTATTAGCTAAGCATGCTGAAAAAGATGAACTGGCGAAAGAGATTCAAAAATCTCAAGCTGACTACCTTAAACAGGTTCGCTCTTGGACGGATATTTCACACCGTGCGTACCTAAACAGCAGTGCTCAATAAAACCACTATTTGTTTAATAAGTACCTATACAACAAAACAATAAAAATTCGGTGAGTAGCGCTCACCGAGAAGCCCAAGAAATCTATTCTAAATAACGTGCAGCGGTCGAGCCAATCGATACGCTGCACACACTTAACGTTCCATGGAGTCGGGAATGAGAAGTCTTATCTATATCGAGCGATTGTTTAACCGAATAGGGGATACCCTAGGATGGTTATCGAGCATCCTATTTATCTTATTACTCGCCAACGTCGTGTATGACGTAGTTATGCGCTATGTATTCAACGACGTGTCGATTGCCTTTCAAGAAATGGAATGGCATTTATTCTCTGCGGTATTTTTGTTGGGAGTTCCTTACGCAATTAAAGCAGGTGGCCATGTTCGAGTGGATATCTTCTATGAGCGTCTTTCTAACAAAGCTCAAGCAGTGATAGATCTACTGGGTACATTAATCTTCCTACTTCCGTTCTGTATGTTAGTCGCTTGGTTTGGTATCGATTTTGCCAAAGACAGTTACTCTTTAGGCGAAACTTCAGGTGACCCTGGTGGTTTACCTTATCGCTGGATTATTAAGGCAATGATTCCACTGTCGTTTTTCTTAATGGCCATCAGTGGTATTGGCTTAATGCTTCATTCTCTGAACAAGATATTTAACCCTCACCTTGTTCACGCTCAGTCCATGGATAAGTCGTAAAAGGAATTCCAAGATGATCGGTATTGTAATGTTTTTTGTAGCCTTGTTTGCGCTACTTCTTGGTTTTCCAGTCGCCTTTACCTTTGGTGGTATCGCACTGATATTTGGTGTGTGGGCAGAAGGCATTGAAATGTTTGCCTTTATGCCTTATCGAATTCAGTCAATCATGGAAAACACCGTATTGATGGCTGTACCGCTATTTGTATTCATGGGCTTAGTACTGCAGAAAACGCGCTTGGCGGAGCAACTTTTAGAGTCGATGGGTAGGCTGTTTGGCGGCGTGCGTGGTGGTATCGCAATTTCAACAGTGCTTGTTGGCGCACTTCTAGCAGCCTCTACAGGGGTGGTAGGCGCATCGGTTGTTGCGATGGGACTCATTTCGTTGCCTGTGATGCTTAAGTACAACTACGACAAGGGCCTTGCTTGCGGCACTATCTGTGCGTCTGGCACTTTAGGACAAATTATCCCACCTTCTATCGTTCTCATTTTACTGGGTGATGTACTTGGTGTACCGGTCGGTGATCTGTTCGCTGCAGCCGTATGGCCTGGACTGATGCTGGTGGGCGCCTATGTCGTATACATATTGATTTACGCTAAGCTAAACCCGCAGGCAGCACAACCGATCGAACGCGATGAATCAATCAGCCGTAAAGAAGAGGTCATCACTGCGCTTAAAGCCGTTATTCCACCTCTTGCGTTAATTGTTGTGGTATTGGGTTCTATCTTTGCTGGTGTCGCTACGCCAACGGAATCTGCTGCGCTAGGTGGTGCTGGTGCAATCGTATTGTCATTGATGTACCGCCAGTTTAGCTGGTCGATGGTCTACGCGGCTTCGAAAGAAACTGTAAAAGTAACGGCTATGGTTTTCGCGATTTTACTTGGTGCGACGGCATTCTCGATGGCATTTACTTACACTGGCGGTGATTACTTAGTCGAAGAGTGGATGCTACAACTTCCGGGCGAAAAGTGGGGCTTTTTGATCATTACGATGTTGGTGATACTCATTCTTGGGTTCTTCATCGATTTCGTAGAGATTTGTTTCATTATCGTTCCGATTATTGCGCCAGTGGCTGAGTTGATGGGCATCAATATGACGTGGTTTGCTATTCTCATTGCGATGAACCTGCAAACGTCTTTCTTGACCCCACCATTTGGCTTTAGCCTGTTTTACTTAAAAGGTGTTGCACCAAAAGGGGTGACTACCCAAGATATTTATCGAGGTGTCATGCCATTCATTGCGATCCAAATCTTTGTTCTGATTTCGATTCTCGTCTTCCCTGAGTTCTACGGAATGTAATTATTGTGATCTTCTGGATTCATTGAAGCGCAATGAGTTGATACAGTGAAACAGCTTACTTGATGTTGAGTAAGCTGTTTTTGTATTGAGGAAACGGAATGCCTCTAAAAGCCAAACTGATACTGCTGACCCTGCTGCCACTACTGATTGTTACAATCAGCATCAGTTGGATCTCCATTTATCAAGCGAAAACTCTCGGCCAAAAAGAAGTCGAGATTTTTCGGGATAACCTCATTAAATCTCGAGAGTCGGCACTTAAGGACAGCGTTGATCTAGCGTTTGATGCGATTTCTTATGTCTACAACGATCCCGATGCGTTAGAAGCAGAAGCTAAGGCGGAAGTTAAAGCTATTTTGACTCGACTGCGTTATGGCTCTGATGGTTACTTTTTTGCTTACGATGAAACTGGGACAAATTTGGTTCACCCAATCTTGCCTGAACTCGTTGGGCAGAACCTGCTGCACATTCAAGATGAAGAAGGAGACTTCTTGATCGAGCAGTTATTACATCAGGCGAAAACGGGGGGAGGGTTTCATCAATATTTGTGGCAAAAACCCTCAACTGGCGAGACTGTACCCAAACTCAGCTACGCGGCTTGGTTAGAAAAATGGGACTGGATGATTGGAACTGGTCTATATATTGAAGATGTCAGCTTAGAAGTCGCCAATATGCAGGCGGCGATCAACAACAACATAGAGACAACATTCTTTTCTATTGTGGTGATTTTAGTGGTGACTGTTGCTGTCATCATCGTACTGACATTAGCAATTAATCTGCATGAACACAGAGTCGCGGACAAAAACCTTAAAGAGCTGGCGCATAAAACAGTGATGTTTCAAGAAGACGAAAAGAAACATTTAGCGCGTGAGTTGCACGACGGCATTAATCAGTTGCTCGTGTCGAGCAAGTGTCACCTAGAGCTGCTTGGGCATAAACTAGAAGATGATGCCCTTAAAGTTCATTTAGATAAATCTCAGCATTCGTTAATGACGGCTATTAATGAAGTTCGCCACATTTCTCATCAACTAAGGCCAAGTGCGTTAGATGATATCGGCCTCGAGGCTGCACTCACGACATTGCTACAGGATTTTCGTTCGCACTCAGGAATAGAAATTGAAACCTTATTTGATACGCAAAAAGGGAAGCTAAAATCAGAAGCGGCCACTACGCTTTATCGAGTAGCTCAAGAATCATTGAACAACATCGAAAAGCACGCGCATGCGAATAAAGTCACGATTATCTTACAGCAGATGGGTAATATGCTGCAGTTGATGATTCGAGATGATGGAGTAGGGTTTAAGGCTAGAGGCTCACAAGGTGGTAGACAAGGTATTGGGCTGCGTAACATGCGTGAGCGCGTAGAGTTTATCGGTGGAGATTTTGAACTCATGAGTGAGCCTGGATTTGGCACAGAGATAATAGTATTACTTAATTTAGATGGACTCGTTTATGGATAAACCAATTAGTGTGGTAATTGTCGATGACCACCAAGTTGTATTGGATGGATTTATCGCTCGTCTGGAGCTTGAGCCAGAAATAGAGGTTGTCGGAACAGCCAGTAATGGCATGGAAGCGATCGATGTGGTTAACGAGTTAACACCAGATGTGATTTTAATGGATGTCAGTATGCCACTGATGAATGGCATAGACGCGACCCGATTAATCAGAGAAGAGCACCCTGAAGCTAAAGTATTGATGCTGACCATGCACGATAATCGTGAATACATTATGAAAGTCATGCAGGCTGGTGCAGTGGGCTACATGCTAAAAGAGATATGTTCACGCAGAATGGTTCAAGCAATAAAAACAGTGAATCAAGGCTCGACTTATTTTTGTGAATCCGTCACGCAAACGCTGTTTAACCAAGAAGTGGTGCCGGCTGCACAGAAACCTAACCCATTAAGTCGCAGAGAAGAAGCGGTACTTAAGCTGGTAGCGGAGGGGAACAGCAGCAAGAAAATCGCGACTTTACTCAACATTAGCTACCGAACTGTTGAAACTCATAGGCAGAACATTAAACACAAGCTGGATCTACACTCGACGGCGGAGCTGGCCAAGTTTGCTTTAGATAAAGGGCTAATCAATTAAAATATTTGAGGTGCATTCAGGATTTCATTCAGTATAATGATAATTGTATTAACAAATAATGTAGTTTTTATTAACCATGCAGTTCAATGTTGAAGACTCCATCAAGTTATCTATTCAAAACCTAGAAATAGGGATGTTTGTTACTGGTATTGAGGATAACAAGCGAGTCAACCTAGCCAACGCTGGGCGAGTATCAAATCAGAAAGCAGTGAATCAGCTAATTGATAATGGCGTTAAATTCGCATGGGTTGACGTCAGCCTCTCTGCGGCAGGTTGTAAATTCGTGCCTGTAGCGGAGGAAGAGTCTGAACAAAGTGAACAAGAACATGGCATAACTGCGGGTTCTAGCAGTGTTCCTAGTTCTACTGACGTCCTTAAAAAGCCTAAAAGCTACAGTCGCGATAATCACCAAAAGAAAGCCAAAAAGTTAATCACTGAAGCGCGAAGCCTCGCTCAAAAACTGATGAATATGACTTTCAGTGGCAAAGTCATTGAAGTGGATATTATTGAAGATTGGGCGGACGACATGATTGAGTCCGTGCTGATTGATCCTGATGCTCTGCAGTGTGTTTCAGCACTACGTAAAAAAGATGCCTATTTACTGGAACATTCAGTGAATGTTGCCTGTTTGTTGGTGACGTTTGGTCGTTTTCTCGGTATGGAAAAAGAAACGCTGAAGCAGATGGCGATTGGCGGCATTATTCATGATGTTGGTAAAATTAAAGTCGATGACAAGGTACTGCATAAGCCAGGTAAGCTGACCCCAGAAGAGTTTGAGCATATGAAGCTTCACCAGGTGTACGCAGAAGCCATCATCGAAAATGTAAATGGGTTAAGCCAAGTCAGTCGAGATGTCTGTCTGATGCACCATGAGAAACTGGATGGCAACGGTTATCCTCTGGGCCTTACTGCTGAGCAAATGCCGGTCCATGGGCGGATGAGTGGTATTGTCGATATATACGATGCTTTAACGGCCGACCGTTGTTATAAAAAAGGCATGAATTCCGCAGAGGCATTCAAGATCATTCTGAGCCTTACGCCTTTCCATCTAGATAAAGACTTGGTGTATAAATTTATCAATTGCATTGGTGTGTACCCTGTAGGCTCTCTAGTTGAGTTAAATGACGGGCGAGTAGGGATAGTTTGGAGTTCTAACGAGAAAGAATCGCTCAAGCCAGAAGTGAAATGCTTTTACTCAAACAAGTTTAAACGCTTTACTGATGTGGCTTTCGTCAATTTGAAAAGTGGCGGTGCTAAGATCGCTAAAGCGATTTCACCCAATTCATTGAGCTTCGATCCTGCTCCATTCTACGAAGTCTAACGCTAATCTATGGCAGTTCAGCTTCCGACATGCACGTCATGAAAACTTGTGAATAGTGCTTACATTTAGATACAAATAGCGCTATTGCTGACTCTGAAAATTAGTGGTTTACTGCAAATCCCTAAGTAACAGAGGTATACACATTAAATGGACGACCCCTTTAGTCGACTGAACACTTCCTTTGGTTCCCATTCTCAGGAGCCGTCATCATGTTAGAACTATTCTTACAGCCTGAAACCTGGGCTATATTCGCCACACTCTTTGCGTTAGAAGTGGTACTCGGTGTAGACAACGTCGTGTTTATTTCCGTGTTGTGCGAACGCTTACCAAAACATCAGAGAAAGCTTGCCCGTAATCTTGGTATTGGCTTGGCCGTTGCCGCACGTATTGGCTTAGTCTTTTCGATCGCCTGGGTAATGTCGCTAACTGCGCCTGTTGTTTCGTTTAGTGCTTTCGAGTTTACTGGCCGCGATGTGATTATGATCGCTGGTGGTGCATTCTTGCTACTCAAAAGCTTGAAAGAGTTGTGGGGGTGGTTGAATCACACTGAAATTAGTCACTCAGCAAAAGTGACATCTGGCATGGCAATTGTACTATTGCAGATTGTCGCTGTGGATGCGGTTTTTTCCATGGACTCAGTCATAACCGCTGTGGGTTTAACGAGTGAAGTTCCAATCATGGTTGCCGCAATTCTGTCTTCTGCTGTAGTCATGGTCTTAACAGCAGAGAAGATCAATAATTTGGTGACTGACTACCCCGGATTCAAAACCTTAGCGCTATTGTTTCTAGTGCTACTCGGTGGATTGCTAATGGCAGAAGGCTTTGCTCTGCATATTAACAAGGGCTACGTCTATTTCGCGATGGCATTTGGATTGGTTCTAGAGCTATGCCACATTCAATTAAGGAAAAAGCAGCAGCTTCAGAGCAAATCGACTCGTACATTTGATTCAGATGCAATAACAGTATCCTAACGATAGAACGTTACAAAAGAAAAGGAGAGCTTAGGCTCTCCTTTTTTGTTTTCCCTGCTCTTAAATCCTTACTAACACTAATGGTTAGAGTTCTAACTATAAAATCCGTGATATGGTGTGCAATACTCTAAATTTGTTAACATAAATAGGCTAATAATCAGCCTGTTATCTACAAATTAAGATAATTTCGTCTATTCTGATTAAATAGTGTGATAAATTACGCACTGGTGCAGTAATTTGCTTGGTTTGAGTTCTAAATTATTGTGCTCGCATGATGCATAAAATAGTTAAAAGAGAGAAGGAAACTCTATGAAGATCAAAATGGCCGTTTTAGCTTTGATGGCTGCGTCTACAACAGTACAAGCCGATGAGTGTGGTACGGTAACCATCGCAGACATGAACTGGAGTTCAGCAAGTCTGATTGCCAATATTGACCGTTTTATCCTTGAACACGGGTATGACTGCGACGCGGAGCTAGTTCCAGGCGACACTATGCCAACAGGCACTTCAATGATCGAAAAAGGCCAACCAGATATCGCCCCTGAACTTTGGAGTAACGCGTTAAAAGATGCGCTTGATAAAGGTGTAGCGGAGAAGCGACTTCGTTATGCAGGGAAGTCACTTGTTAATGGTGGCGAAGAGGGTTTTTGGGTTCCTAAGTATCTTGTTGAGCAGTATCCAGAAATGGCGAAGATCGATGGTGTCATTAAACACGCGGAACTCTTCGAACACCCAGAGAGCAAAGATTCATCAGCGTTTTACAGCTGTCCGGCTGGTTGGAACTGCCAAATCAGTGCCGGAAATCTATTTAGAGCATTGGATTTAGAAAGCGCCGGTTTCGAAATTGTTGACCCAGGCTCAAGTGCTGGCTTGTCAGGTTCGATCGCAAAAGCGTACGAGCGCAAAGAAGCTTGGTTTGGTTACTACTGGGCACCAACAGCCGTGCTTGGTAAGTACGATATGGTGAAAGTAGATTTCGGCAGCGGTGTGAACCTTGAAGAGTTTGTTGGCTGTACCACTCAAGAAGATTGTGCTGATCCTAAAGCAACGATGTACCCACCATCACCAGTTCACACAGTGACAACGGAAGCATTTGCTTCTCGCTCTCCTCAAGCGTACGACTACCTAACGACACGTGGCTTCACTAATGATGAGATGAACCAACTACTTGCTTGGATGGAAGATAACCAAGCAGACGGTGAAGAAGGTATGTACCACTTCCTGAGCGAGTTCCCAGCGGTATGGCAAGGTTGGGTATCGGAAGATGTGGCTAAGAAAGTGCAAAGCGCGCTATAAATAAAGGCCACTATAAAACTGCGGTATAGCAGAACTCAGTTGTAACGGTGTTGGAACACCGTATTAAGTTGTAAACCAAGGCAAGACGTTAGTCTTGCCTTGGGCTAAAAAGGAATTCCCCATGGCTGACAGTAATTGGTTGACCAGCTTCCCCGAAATGGATCGTTCTGATCTAAGAAGTATCCGTAAAACACTCGATGGCGCATACCGAGACTTTTCTCGAGAGTATGGTGATCTGATCGAGTCATTCTTTGACCCACTACTTTCATTTTTGGTGTGGTTTGAAAAACTCTTAATCTCTACTCCATGGTGGCTGGTTCTGGCTATCTGTACCGGTTTGGTTTACGTCGCGAGCCGTTCTTGGAAGTTGGCGGTAGGGTGCTTAGTATCTCTGTTGCTGATTGGCTATTTTGGCATGTGGGAAGACACCATGAGAACGCTCAGTATCATCACTGTGTGTACCATGTTGTCGATATGTTTGGGTATTCCGATCGGTATAGCGATGGCAAGGTCAAACCGCGTTCAATCTGTGGTGACACCTTTGCTTGATGTCATGCAGACCATGCCCGCTTTTGTTTACTTGATACCAGTGGTGATGCTGCTAGGTATTGGTAAGATCCCTGGATTAATTGCGGTGGTTATTTATGCCATCCCACCAGTGATTCGATTAACCAATTTGGGCATTCGACTGGTGGACAAAGAGGTGCTCGAAGCAGCGACTGCGTTTGGCGCAAGTACGCGCCAGCGATTGCTCGGCGTGCAGCTGCCACTTGCGATGCCAACGATCATGGCGGGTATCAACCAAACTATCATGATGGCGCTGTCCATGGTCGTGATTGCGTCTATGATCGGGGTAAAAGGCCTTGGTCAACCGGTGCTCAAATCTATTACTAATCAATACTTTACCTTGGGACTACTGAATGGCTTTGCCATCGTAGCGCTTGCGATTTTGTTCGACCGAGCTTCTCAAGCTTATGCAAAGCGTACTCAGGCACACCTAGGAGATATCAAGCATGACTAAACCACTTATTGAAATCCGTGGCTTATACAAAGTGTTTGGTGACAAACCTAAGTCGGTGATTGATCGCGTCCAAGCAGGCGACAGCAAAGATCAAATCCTTGCTGAAACTGGACATACTGTTGGCCTGAAGGACATCAACCTAAGCATCAATAAGGGCGAAATCTTTGTTGTGATGGGGCTGTCTGGTTCTGGTAAATCGACCTTAATTCGTCACTTTAACCGTTTGATAGACCCAACTCAGGGGCAGATCTTGGTGGAAGGTACCGATGTGATGAAGTTTGGTGTCAAACAGCTGGAAGAGTTCAGACGCCATAAAATGTCGATGGTGTTCCAGCGTTTCGGTTTGATGCCGCATCGTAATGTTATCGACAATGTGGCTTATGGGTTAGAAGTTCAGGGGCTATCAAAGCAAGACCGCTTAAGTAAGGCCAACCAGTGGCTAGAGACAGTTGGGCTAAATGGCTACGGCGAACAGTATCCATCTCAGCTTTCAGGTGGTCAGCAGCAACGTGTTGGCTTAGCGCGTGCCCTTTGTACTGATGCTGAGATCTTGTTGATGGATGAAGCCTTCTCGGCGTTGGACCCATTGATTCGTAGCGAAATGCAAGATCAGTTGATTGAGTTGCAGCAGAAGCTTCACAAGACAATTATCTTTATTACCCATGACTTAGATGAAGCGCTGAGACTGGGCGATCGCATCGCGATATTGAAAGACGGTGAGCTTGTACAACAAGGCACTCCAGACGAAATCCTGCTTCACCCAGCTGATGAATATGTCGAGGCGTTTGTTAAAGATGTGAATCGAGCTCGCGCGTTAACGGTCGAAACCGTTATGCAGCCACCAGCTTATCGGATCACAGCGGAAACGATAGATGAAGCGCTCATTCAGATGAAGAAGCTTAAATTACCACGTAACTGAAGACGGTTATCAGGGCATTGTTACACAGGAGAGCTTGCAAGATGCGTCACTGGATAAGTCAGTGGATGGCTTTAGCGATGATATTTACGAAACCGTTCCTGAGATATCGCCTGATGCTGCCATCGAAACAGTACTCCCAGAAACGATGGCGTGTGACTATTCTCTGCCAGTCGTTGATGAAGAGGGTAATCTAAAAGGCGAACTGGAGCGAAGTGCCGTTGCGGAAATCTTCGTTGATCATGCCGCGGACCCTGAAATAAAAAAGGCGGGGTAGAGCTAGGCTAGGGCTCTTAAACACACTCACGAATATGTATAAATGAAAGGCCACGACTTGCTCGTGGCCTTTTTTATGTTCTCAGCGTAAGGAAATATTGATTTCACCAGCCTTAATCATGTTGTGCACGATTTGTTGAAGCTTGGTGACTTGGGCTGCGGGAACGGACTTGTTACATGCCAAGTATTTTATGTCCGTAAGAAAAATAAATGGTTGATTAGCGAGCTCGATGCCTAACTCATCTGATAATGCGATGGCTGAACGAGTATCCGACAGCCACAAGTCAACGCCATCTCGCCGGAGCATCTTAAGTCCATCAGCGATTTCCTTAGTCATCATTATGTTGAAGCCTTGCTCTTTAAGCTGTTGAGAGATCGCGTAGCCTTCGTAAGCCACAATTTTGTACGGAGCTGCATCTTGGAGAGAAAACAGTTGCGGGGCGTTGTTTTGCTTTTGATAGAGGGCATATTGGCTAATCGCGATGGGGCCAACCCAGTTGAAATCGGCTTCAACCAATTGAGAGCGTGCAACGGGAAAGGAGCACACATTGCTGATCAGGCGAGCTGATTTCATGGCGCGTGGTTCAGGAGAGTGGCCAATAACAAAGTTCACGCTAGCACGTTGAAACATCAAAGTGACCGTGTCATAGGTATCGCCGACATTGGGGTTGGTTTCTTCATTAACCAATGGCGGAGAATAAAACGTAATAAGCCGAATGTTTTCGGCGTAGGCAAAAGAGTGGAATAGAACGAAAACCCCGATCAGTTTTCTGATGTATTCCATACTTCATAAACCTCGGAAAGTGGGAGAGTTGCCCCTTGGGGTTTATCGGTTAACTCAGCCCAAGGAGCTCCCGGCTGGGCTAACCAATAATCTTCAGGCTTTTCTTTATTGAGTTGAGGCCGACAGCGCAGGGAGTTATCGGTCGAAAGGGCCGCTAAGTGTTGATCGAATTTCCCTGATAGTTGGTCGAGGGTCTGGCGAGCGCTGATATCTGTGTAGAGGTAGTCTCCGATGTGTTGCCACCACATTGCTGCCATCACCGAATAGTCAGGGATGTTGACCCCCGATGGCGTCCAGACGTGTTTGGCGTGACTTTGGTAGAACTCGACTAAACCACCTAGCTGGGGTTTAAGCTGGCTAAAGGCTTCTGACTGGATATCGGAATGGCGAATGGGCGTGAAGCCATTTAACAACTTGTCGAAGCTCACCGTCTTCGAAACGGTAAACTGAGCATAAAGCCACGCGGCTTCACGTTGCTTTTCTGGCGTAGAGTGGAGGAAGGTCCATGAGCCTGCGTCTTGATAACCTGATTTCATTCCTGGTTGCCAGTATTTTCCACGTGGCGATGGGGCAAGTCGCCATACCGGCTCTCCGTTTTCATCCACCACTTTAGAATTCTCGCCAAGTAATGTAGGTATAAATGCGCTGTACCAGAAAATTTGCTGTGCGACTTGCCCTTGGGCAAGAAAATCAGCAGTAGTTCTGAAAGTCAGCGTTTTGGATTCAGGTGGCGCGTATTCATTTAGCCAAAACTTATACCTCTCGAGAGCATATACAGCAGCAGGGCTATTAAGGGCTCCACCTCTAGCAACGCTAGAACCTACTGGTATGCAATCTTCCGCCCTTATACCCCAGTCCCCAACGGGGAGGCCACTGGGTAAGCCGACATCATTGACTCCAGCTAAGCTGAGCCAAGAATCTGAAATGCGCCAACCCAAAGAAGGTTCGTACTTGCCGTAATCGAAATGACCCCAAATCCTCGTTCCATCGATGGTTTTGACGTCATGTGTAAAGAAATGCGCGATATCTTCGTAGGCTTTCCAGTTTTGAGGTACTGCTAGTGGGTAACCATATTTTTCTTTGAACTGAGCTTGGAGATCCGGACGGTTGAACCAATCGTGGCGATACCAATACAGGTTGGCGAACTGTTGGTCAGGCAATTGATATAAGGTGCCTTGTGCATCTTTAGCGAATTCAATGCCAATAAAATCGTCGACATCTAATGTCGGAAGGGTGACATGCTTCCACTGTTTATCTATAAACTGAGAGATGGGAATGACTTTTTGGCTGCGAATGTGTGTACCAATAAAGTCGGTATCATTGATATAGCCATCATAGATACTGATGCCTGTTTGCATGTGAAGCTGTAGTCGTTTGACTAAGTCATCTTCACCGACAACTTCGTGGACGACTTGGATTCCCGTTAACTGAGTGAACATACGAGCTAGTTCGGAAGATTCGTATCTGTGGGTTGGAATATCTTCTGATACAACAGTGATCTTAATGCCCTGATAGGGTTGTGCAGCGCTTTGAAACCACTTAAGTTCTCGCTCACGTTCCGCGAGTGGTAAGGTTGATGAAGAAAAATGTTCCGCAAACTGATTAACCAGCGCATCGGCTTCAGGAGTGGCCTCATTTGAGAATACTTGAGGAGAAAAACATAGTAGCGGTAGGCTGAGCAGGAAAGAGGTCACAAAAAGGCGATGGTCTGTTTGGAAGTGTCTGAATTCCTTTGGCTCGTCTGACATCGCACACCTACTCACGTTCGTTTGGGATAGCTAACGTTGAGTGTAGTACAGATCTCACACACCGGAGTGAATCCGGTGTGCGTAGATTGGGTTTATTTTAGGGCTTTACCTTTCTGCGAGCTGGTAGACTTTTAAGCCCTCGGCATCGATTAACTCTCCTTGATAAGTGACCCTTCGCTCGACGCCCGGCAGCAAGAAGAAGCTGGAATCAGAAAACCTCAGTATGGCAGGGTGCTCTAAATGGACGAACAGAGCGGGTTTGTCGCTAGTAAGGTAGACTTCATTGCCCTCGACTCTAACATCTATATTTGCTTTTTTGATAGGTAATTTCTTTGGAATATCGGGTAGCCAGAAGTTGTGTTGAGAATCTGAACTATCGACATAGTAAAATGCACCTTGTTGGCTTGATGGTGAGTCGAGAGGAACCTGCCAAACGGATTGGTTGCTTTCGGTTTCAGCGGTACAGTCTATATTCCATTGATTCAACTCTTTGCCATCCCAATCTAACTGGAGAACCTTACCTGATAATTTTCGAGCGCCTGGTGAGTCGTTGATAATACGTAAAATAAGAGCATTATCGCTGCGCTCAAAACACACCAGAGTTGGCTCGAAAAAGCGTTTCACATGATAGTGGAATTGCTTCCAGCGGCCAGAGTATTCGATACTCGACCATGAACTGACTGGCCAGTTATCGTTAAGCTGCCAGTACAAGATCCCTTGGCAAATGGGAGAAGTTGAGCGCCAAGATTCCACGGCGGTTTTTATCGCTATCGCTTGTTGAACTTGACTTAGATACAGCATTTGTTCGAAGTCGCTTGGGAATCGAAAATAGCGGGTGAACATTTCGGTGATGATGCTATTGCCACGTGCATTTTTCTGGTGGTTTTCAAAGTGAGGTGCACCAATATTCCATTCTTCCTCAGGGACGAATTTAGTCAGTTCGCTAAACGACGGCCATGATTGATAGCCGAATTCGGAGCAAAAGCGCGGCGTTACTTCAGTATATGCGTCGAATGACTTGCCTGAGTGCCATACATCCCAAAAGTGCATGTCTCCTTTTTTATCGTCATGCCATGCATCACCGAAATCGAGCTCGCCGTTGCAAGGCGAACTGGCCCAAAATCGGCGGCTTGGATCCAGTTCATGTAACCACTGCTCTAAAGAGCGGTTGAGTCTATCGTAGTTAACTAAGTATTTTTCTCGATTCTGGCGAGACTCTGGATACCAGTTGAGTGAACCAATGACTTCGTTATCCCCACACCATAGCGCGATACAAGCGTGATGTTTAAGGCGCTGGACTTGTTGGGTGACTTCTTGCTTAACGTCGTCCAAAAACTCTGTTGTTGATGGGTATTGCGCACAGGCAAACATCAGATCTTGCCAGACAAGTAGGCCTAGCTTGTCGCAGGTTTGATAGAACTCATCGTGCTCATAATCACCACCGCCCCAAACTCGAATCATGTTCATGTTGGCATCTTTCGCGGCACCTAACAGCTGTTCATAACGAAGAGTATGAGTGCGCTGCGGTAGGGCATCCATTGGGATCCAATTTGCGCCTTTGCACGAGATGGTTTTGCCATTAACGACGAACACCATTTCACTGCCAACAGCATCAGCATTGGTTCTCAAGCTTAATCGGCGAAGCCCAAGCGATTTTGTGATGATCTGTTGTTCAACACGTACCGATAGCTCGTATAAGTGTGGTTCGCCATAGCCATTTGGCCACCATAATTTAGGGTTGTTGAGCACGCATTCAAACTCGGTCTTATTACAGCCTGCAACCGTTGAACCCTCGTAGTGCTTGCCATCAATCTCGATATGAAAAGGCAGGCTTACACCGTTGGAGTGGTGTAAACGCAGCTTGAGAGTGACACTTGTGTCCGAGGTCCAATGCTGGTCAACGTCTACTCGTTCGAAATACACACTCTTGATAGGAGTCAGGCTAGCTGTAGCAAATATCCCACATACTGGCAGGCAGATTCCCCAATCCCATCCGGTATGGCACTGTGGTTTCCTGACTGTATTCATGAATGGAATTTGATTATTTCCCTCTGCCCAAGGAATAGGGAATGGCAACTTATTAGCACGATCTTTCGCTACTTGTGCTGCAGGCTGAAATACCCACTCGAGTTGATTACTCCCAAGTTTTAACAATGGTTGAATATCAGCTTGATAGATTTGGAAAGCGTTTGAGCAAGTTAAAGCGATATCGCCATTGATGTATAACGTAGCAAATGTATCGACTTTGCTTACTGTGAGTATAAGTTTGTCAGCGGCCAAATCATTTTCAGTGACGGTTAGGCTTTTTGACGCTCGCCATTCGCACAACCCTACCCATTGAACCTGTTGCTCGTTTGAAGCGTAATACGGATCAGGGATAATATCCGCCGTAATTAGGGCAGAGTATTGATCGCCTGGAAATGTCATGGGTACTGATATCTCAGGGTGTTGAGGGGAAGATAGGGTCCAAATACCATTGAAATCTAGCATATCGGTGAGCTCCGGCAGGTCACAAGAGAAAACGCGATTTCATCATAACTTGGTATTCAATAATGTGCTGATTCGCAATAGTTTCAGGCTAGCCATTAGCTAGTGGCAAAGAGTTGCGAGTGAGTCGGAAACTTTACAAGGTTTGACTCTATTCTGACTTGACCTTTCAGACACGGCATTAATTCGATGCTGTATAAAAACACAGTAAAAATTTGATCTCTTGGTTAGAATGTTTATACTGGATATATAAACAGTAATAACTGGAGGTGAAGTATGTTTTGGGAAACATTAGAACGCGTTAACCGCTTACGCCAAGAGGCTTTAGCCAATCCAGAGTTTGTTGATTCGGCTAAAGAACATGAAAGTGCGTTGAAATCAGAGGTAGAAAGCACTCATATAGCGCTTAAAAAACCAATCAAGAGTAAAAAAGTGAAGACACTTGCAGAAGTCTACGAACAGTCGCAGTTTGGAACCAATCCTACGGGCGTTCAACACTAACCACCCTAGAGCCGTATTCAGCGGCTCTTTTAGTTTCTATTTATCTTTAATATTTTCTTAATTTAGGGTCTGTTGAGCTTTCGAGCTGATTTTTGCAGCACTTTGTGGGAAATTTCTACAAGGCAGAGGCTTTGATGTGTAGCTAGCCTACATGAGAAGCCGATAACGCAGTATAAATGAACCACAAAAGCTGCCCGAAGGGTTCGAGCTAGGCGCCCCCGTTAAAATCGTTTTATGCTTCGTTGAAGACTCTTTGCTTAGAATGATGACTAGGCTACACAGTCTTCGCCTCGCCTAAAACGATTTTATCTCGAACAAAACTTAACCACGGAAGATCAACAGACCCTAGTAACTCCGTGAATATCACCTATGATTAATGTAATCATATGCTTATAGGTGAATAACAAATGGATTGGTTCAAACACTTAGCTATCAAGTTCAAAATCTTAGGCGTGGTTTTCTTTCTTATCTTCTTACTGACGATCATGGCTGGGTTTAGTATTTACAAAATGAACGTAATTGGTGAGGAGCTGTCCGGAATAGCCGACGAAAATATTCCACTCGTTCAATTGACCAGTGATGTCACTATCAAGCAGCTAGAAGGAGCAATCCTAATTGAAAAAGCATTGCGACTCGGCAGCTCAAGTGATGCCAATGATCGCTTGGAGCTAAGCAAAATTGATGAGCAATTTCACCAACTCAGCAAACACGTTGATGAAGAGTTTATTGAAGCACGTAAATTACTAGAGCTCGCGCTAGAACATGCTCTAACAGAGGAAATTCGCCAGAATGAGTTAATTCTGTTGACCAAACTGGATGAGATAATCAAAGAGCACAAAGACTACGAAGTACATGGATTTGAATTGTTAAGTGCATTAATGCGTGGTGAGAATAATGAAGCTGACTTTAAAGCGTTAGAAAGTGAGCAAGACCAACTTAATCACCACTTAGAATCGTTTCTCATGGAGCTTGAGAATGTTACTCAACAAAGCATCCTATTTACAGAATCAGAAGAGAAAGCGGCATTAAGAATGATGATCATCATTGCAGTCATCTCTGTGGTTGCTGGGCTGGTGATGGGGCTTGGTGTTAGTCGCTATATCACGACACGTTTGAACCTAGCCAAAACCGCGGCTAACCATATGGCAAATGGCGATTTCAGCCACAGTTTTAAGAGCCGTAGCCGAGATGAAATTGGCGATCTCATTAATGCCATGAGCAGTATGTCGGACAAACTCAATCACTCTATTGGCGTGGTGTTGGCGAACACTGCCCATCTGGAAAGTGCTATGGCCCAAGTTGCAGACAAATCTGAAAACAACACTGTGCTGATAGACCAACAGTTTCAAAGAACAGAACTGGTCGCAGCTGCTATGAATCAAATGGCGTCGGCGATTACAGAAGTAGCGAGCAGTGCTGCGAGCGCGAGTGAATTAACTGATCAAGCTGATGCTCAGGTTGCGTCCGGCAGCGATGTTGTAAGCAGTAATGTGTCGGCCTCAGAGAGTTTGCTTCATCAAATGGAGTCTTCTAAAGGAAGCATCAGCTCGGTAAGTGAAAGTACCGAGGCGATATCGGGTTTCGTACACACTATTAGCGAAATTTCAGCCCAAACAAATTTATTAGCACTGAACGCATCGATAGAAGCTGCCAGAGCGGGAGAACAAGGACGCGGGTTTGCGGTGGTTGCAGATGAAGTTAGAGAGTTAGCGAATCGAAGTCAGCAGGCCACTCAGCAAATAGAAGCTTTAATTGAACAGCTCAAAGAGAACGCGTCTTCGTCAGTCTCTGAAATTGAATCCAGTTTCGCCAGCTCTAGTGAAGGTCTAAGGCTAGCTGAAAATACCGGTACATCATTTCAGTCACTATCACAGATGCTGATCAGTATTAGTGAAATGAGTGCCCAGATAGCAACGGCCAGCGAAGAGCAGTCGGTAGCCGCCGAAGAGGTAAACCAAAACCTTAGCTCGATACGAGATACCGGAGAGGAAGTCCAAACTAGCTCTCATCAATCTAAATCGTTAGTGGATGATATGGGGTCGCTGGTAGACAATTTAAAACTGAGTATGCAGCAGTTTAAGTTACGTACAGAGTGAGCCAATAGCCTAGCCCAATTTACTGATAAAGGATTAAGATCTACCTGAGGGGAGAATAGCTGCAATTGTTGATGATGAAACTTCAATTTCCGTGTATGGTGTAGCCCCTGTTTAGGGTGTTGGCGAACTCCCGTTTCTAATTGAATTTCTAAGAGTTAATATGAGAGCTTTTGTTGTCAGAGCGCGTGCTGCTTCTACTGATAAAGATATGTTTTTGGCGTCTGTTGGGCAGGAGGCGCACACAGAAATCCTTGCTCATGTGTTGATGAACGCTATCTTCACTGCCCAATCGCATCGCGATGATGTAGTGGTGTACTTAGTTCTAGAAAGTACGAAAGACTTCTCTCGTACCATTTGTTTTGAGTCGAATGAACTACGTAATATAGGTGGCTTCCATGAAGCGGCTCTCATCAGCAAGATCGCGACGGCTCTAGAGAAATCGGTAGGGATGGGCAAAGAAGAAAGTAAACAAGTCGAATCTGGTGTAACGGTTGAAACGACTAGCTTTGAAAAACTGGTTAAACGACTTTCTGAAACGTATCAACTGTATTTGCTTGATAAGAAAGGTGAGTCAGTACGCGATATAGAAATGCCAAATGACGTGTGTTTCCTATTGACCGACCATATTCCGATGCCAAAGAAAACCATCAATAGCCTTAAACGCCTAAACACTGAAAAAATCAGTCTAGGGCCAAAAATGTTGTTTGCTTCTCAGTGCATTGTTCTCATTCAAAACGAGTTGGATATTAGAGACATTTAACATCATCAAAAAATCGCCTGTTCTAGGCGATTTTTTTGAATAAAAACTCCATTTCTATTTGATCTTCAACAATGAACTGCCCAACAGTGGCAGCTGTCCTTCAATCTTGTCTATTTTCCAGCAGCACCTTTCTCTAATTCCATTTAAAATGCCGCCTTTGCTGCCTTCTGGCTGATTGACTTCGGAACTCTCATGAATAATAAACTCGGGCTTGGCTCGTTGACGGCGTTGGTTATCGGTTCGATGATCGGCGCGGGTGTATTTAGTTTACCTCAAAATATGGCGGCAGTTGCCAGCCCTGCAGCAGTGATGATTGGTTGGCTAATCACCGGCATCGGTATGATTTTTCTTGCGCTTTCGTTTCAGTATCTCGCGACCAATAAACCAGAAATCGACAGTGGTGTATTTGGTTACGCTAAGCATGGGTTTGGCGATCTGGCGGGTTTCTGCTCTGCATGGGGTTACTGGTTTAGTGCCATGGTTGCCAATGTTTCGTACTTGGTGATCGTGTTCAGTACATTGGGAATGTTGTTTGATTCCCCCGATGCGCCACTGTTTGGGGCAGGGAATACTTGGGTATCTATGCTAGGTGCGTCAGCGCTACTTTGGATGGTGCATGCCTTGGTACTTCGAGGGGTTCAAACCGCAGCGTTCATTAACCTCATTGCTACCTTTGCCAAGATGGTTCCCCTCATCTTGTTCATTATCTTCGCCATGTTTGCGTTTCAGTGGGACACCTTTACCGTTGATTTCTCTGGCCTGCATTTTGGTTCAGAACATGGGCTGTGGGATCAAGTAAAGTCGACCATGCTGATTACGGTGTGGGTCTTTATTGGTATCGAAGGTGCAGTCGTTGTTTCTAGCCGAGCGAGATACCGAAAAGATATTGGGCGCGCGACAATACTTGGCTTATTGACCGCTATCTCCATTTATGTGTTGGTGACGTTACTTTCAATGGGCGTTATTAAGCCCACAGAGTTAGCTGAACTTCAAAATCCTTCTATGGCCAAAGTGCTGACTTCGATTGTTGGTCCATGGGGCAAGTACGTGATTGGCTTCGGGTTGATTATCTCCGTATGTGGTGCATTTCTCAGTTGGACGGTGCTGGCGTCCGAGGTGCCTTATTTGGGCGCAAAAGATAAAGTATTCCCAGAAAGCTATGGAAAATTGAATCACGCGGGCAGTCCTGTTAAAGCGCTTACGCTAACCAATGTCTGTATTCAGGTCTCACTGGTATTGGTGATGTATGCGGGCAGCACTTACGATACATTGCTGGTAATCGCCTCTGAAATGATTCTGGTGCCATATTTGTTGGTTGGAGCCTACACTCTGAAACTGGCACTCCAGCAAAAAAATCGTGGTGGATTGTTGCTGGTTGGGTTGTGTGCAAGCTTGTATGGAGTATGGTTGCTGTATGCATCGGGTCTAAGCTACTTGTTGATGTCGGTACTACTGTATTTTCCAGGCTTGTATTTCTACATCAAAGCCAAACAAGAAAGAGGGCTAGTGATCTTTTCTGCAAAAGAAAAAGTAGGCGTTTTCGTGCTGACTTTACTGGCATTTTGGGCGTTAGGCTTGATGGTATCAGGTAGCTTCTAAGGCTGACAAAACTCGTAATAAACTTATCTGAAATATAAAAAAGCTTCAGCCTGAAAAGGCTGAAGCTTTTTTATTGTCCGTGACTAAATAAAGTGTGAATTAGAGGTGACTCATTTAGATACTTCTACATCAGAAATCTCTAAGGTATTGAAATTAAGGGGAATATATCGAACCGTGAGTGGTAAAGGTGAGATCTATACGAAATATTTTAAAAATGAATGCCATTCTGTCTTACATAGTTTTTTGTGATGTGTATGGTTTCTGTTGCTTATAAAGACATAATTACAAAGGTATTAAGCATGAAGAAATCTATAACAGCGCTATTGGTTAGCATGGCTCTCCCAACATCGGTATTTGCATCAGATGTTGATTCTCCATCCACACGCATTATCAACGGTGTGGAAGCTGGTAAAAATGATTGGCCATTCATGGTCGCTCTGATTAAAAAAGGACAAGATGCGTTTAATGGCCAGATATGTGGCGGAAGCTTCATAGGCGACCGATATATATTAACTGCAGCACACTGTATCGATGGAAAAAACGCTGCCGAGTTTGATGTGTCCATTGGGATTCATGATTTGACTAATGAAGCATCTGAAGGTCAACGTGTTGCTCTGCAAACTATCTATGCACACGAGCAGTATGATGCGTCTACAACCGTTAACGATATTGCCATCTTGGAACTGGCTGATGCTGTGAATGCCACTTCAGTCACTTTGGCGACGCAAGCTGAGCTGAACGCTATTAATGCTGGCGACTTAGTCACGGTAATGGGGTGGGGTAATCAAGAAGATGACTCTTATAGTCAGCCTATTTATCCTGAAACGCTATATGAAGTCGACTTAGAGTACGTAGACCGTGGCGTTTGTCAGGCTCTAGGTGGTAACTACAGTAACGTGTCCGATGATGCGATTTGTGCGGGCTTCTCCTATGGCGGTAAGGACTCCTGTCAAGGTGACAGCGGTGGACCGCTGGTGTATGACGACAACGGCATAACAAAACAAATTGGGGTAGTCAGTTGGGGAGACGGTTGTGCGCAAGCCGACGCGTACGGTGTGTATGCAAACGTTGGTTACTTCAGCAACAATGGCTGGATCGCTGATAAAACATCAGGTGTGAGTTACACTCAAAACGACTACTTAGGTTACGTTTCGACCGGAACCCATACGGTTACATTACCAATTCGTAACTACAGCTCTGAAGCGTTTAATGTGTTAACTGTAACAGCTTCCAATGGCTCGTCGATTACGGACAACACCTGTACTTCATCCCTCGCGCAGAATGAGTCATGTGAAATCACCGTTCAGTACACAGCAAGCTTAGCGTATGAGTCGACGGAAGTGAGTTACACAACGGATCATTCTTCAGTGTCATCTTTCTCAACCACCTTGTATTACCAAGGTTTGAATGCAGCCAGTAGCGATCTAGCCTCGCTGGTGGGTGTTGGGCAAGAAGTGCTGGTCAGCGAAAACCCATGGGTTGTGAATGGTAGCTCAGTTCAAGCGGCCAGTATCTCTCACAGTGAGTCCTCTGTTTTACATATCGCGGGCTTAGGAGAAGGGAGCTTGAGCTTTGATATGCAAGTGTCTAGCGAGCAAAACTTCGATATCGCGTATGTATATGTGAATGGTGTTGCTACCGAGCAGGTGTCTGGTCAGGATAGTGATTACGTGAGCTATACGGTGGATTTAGGTTTGGAGACCAATAGCGTCACCTACGTATACCAAAAAGACTCGAGTGATAGCGCTAATGACGATACGGTTTATGTTAAGAACTTCAAAACGTCAAGTGAACGTAGCACCGGCTCTTCTTCTGGCTCCGGTGGTTCAGTCTCACTCTTTATGTTGGGCTTGGTCGGGTTATTCGGCACCTACCGCAGAAAACGTCTGAGCTAATCGATATCAACGCGCTGACTTAAAGTCAGCGCGTTTTTATTTGTTACGCTAAGAATGCTGATGGATTAATTGGGTTAAGGTTCGTAACTCGGATTTGATTTCGTCTGTGAGGTCGTGGCCGGTGTTGATTCTCAAGCAGTCTCGATATAGAGGTAAAGAGGTAAAAAGTTGACCTAATCGAATATCAATTTGTTTTTGCTCGATGTCATGGGCGAACGCGTCGGTTTTTAATCCTTGAATTTGAATCCAGAGTACCAGCCCACCTTGTGGACTACTGATGCGAGCTTTAGCGGGCAGATGCTGTTGCAAAAAATCCATATAGCTTCGGCGAAAGTTGAGTAAATCGAAGCGCTTACGGCGAAGATACTTAGCGTACTGACCTGTCGCAATGAAGTCGGCCACAATTAATTGAATGGGTGTAGACACCCCAAAGCAGCCTGATGCGAACTTATCACGATAAGCTTGCATGTACCTCCCCGGTAAGCACCAACCTAGCCGATACCCGGCAGATAACGTCTTTGAGACTGAACCGCACCAGATGATGTAACCTCCCTTATCGTAATACTTCGCGGGGAGAGGGAAATGGTTGCTGTGTGAGAGTTCGATATACACGTCGTCTTCAATGATTGGGGTTTTGTATTGGTTGGCTAAAGAAGCAAGCTTGGTCTTTTGTTCAACGGTCATGCTTATCCCTTGCGGGTTCATATGAGAAGTACAAAACAAACCTGCTTGAATGGTGCCATGTTCTAGGTGCATTTCCAGTTGTTGTAAGTCGATCCCATCTTTAGCTGAAGGAATTTCGACAATCTTGCGCCCCATTTGAGCCAGTAACTCTATCAACCCGTTAAAACATGGAGAGCTAATCGCGACTGCATCTCCGGGTTGAGTACATGCTTCTAATGCCGCTTTAACCGCTGAGATACAGCCGTGCGTTACTACAAGAGCGTCGGATTGAAATCCAAAGCCTAACTGAGTGAAGTGCTCTGAAAGCGCTTGTCTTAATGCTGGCTCCCCTTGGTGGCTAGGGTAGTGGCTGAGTCTAGCGCCCATCCGTTTAACCACCCGACGGGTACTTTTCTCAAGCTCAGATAAAGCGAGGCTGTCGATGGTGGAGTTCGAGACACCAAGTGGGCCAGTGTAGCTTGTTCCGGTGTATACCGTGTTTGCGGGGTTAGAGACTTTACTTTCGAACTGGCTCCACTGCGGTGAAGCGAGCTGAGTTCTTGAGGAAGCGACATAAAAACCAGCTTGAGGGCGTGATGCTATCCAGCCTTGTGATTCAAGCTCTTGATAGCAGCTAACGGCGGTAGATACGCTGATGGAGTGTTGTTGAGCGAGCTTGCGTAAAGAGGGCATTTGACTGCCTTCCGCCAATACACCTTGTTGAATGTCTTCGACGAACTTATCGGCAAGTTGTTTGTATCTGGCCATGATTAAATTAACTGTACTGTTTTTTATTTCAAAAATTGTATCTGTATTGATTTGTCTAAACAAGTCACACTCTAGTCAGAATTTGAGAAATGGGAGATAAATATGACTCAGAAGGATTTCTTATTGTCTGCATTGGTGATGCTGATTTGGGGGTTCAACTTTACAATGATCAAGCTGGGTGTAACTGAGGTAAACCCTTTGATTATGACTGCTGCACGTTTTTCGCTCGCGGTGATACCTCTAGTCTTTTTCGTACGCAAACCCGATGTGGCTTGGCGTTACATCATTAGCTACGGAGTGGTGTTCGGTGTTGGGGTTTGGGGCATGGCTTCATGGTCAATCACGGCAGGCGTATCTTCCGGGATGTCGTCGGTGTTACTGCAAACTAATGTGCTATTTAGCATCGTGGTTGGCATCGTTGTTTACAAAGATGTCCTTTCAAAACGCAAGAAGGCCGGTGTCTCGTTGGCTCTAATTGGGCTTCTGATCTCGATATTAAGCACTAATGGTAATGTCACTTCATTTGGCTTAATGCTGATTTTGATTAGCGCCATGTCGTGGACGTTGATTGGTGTGATTGTTAAAGCATCCAAAGTAAAACAAGCATTTGCATTTAACATCTGGGGGATGTTGTTCGCACCTGTGCCACTCGTGATGTTAGCGATGCTACTCCACGGCAGCGAGGTCGTAACTCAGGCTTATTCTGCATGGGATTGGAACACTACTTACGCCGTAATGTTTCAAGCGTATCCGACGACACTGTTTGGCTACTGGGTGTGGAATAAAATGTTGATTAAGTATCCACTCAGCACCGCGGCTCCGTTAACCTTACTCGTGCCAGTATTTGGCTTACTGAGTGGCTATGTGTTTTACAACGAACTGTTATCGACCGCTCAAATGGCAGCGTGTGGGATGTTCTTAATAGGAATACTGCTGATTGTATGGGCCCCGAAAGTTACGTCTAAACCTGTTCAAGGGTTGGCTAGCCAGAAGTAATCCTGAAGTCTCGATGATTGAGTGAGATCATCGAGGCTTTGTTGCCGCTGTGTGTCGCCAAGAGCAGCTTAGCTGCAAAACATCTCGCGATGAAATATAGATCTTGAGGTTATTTGGGGCTCAGCTATCGCCAATCTTACAGCCGTATACTATCTTCAATAAATAACAATAAATCATTGAAGTTATTTGCATTATGCAATGCTTGAATGGAGAGAGGAGAAGTACATGGAACAGTTAAACTTCATTCGTCAGTTACCAAAAGTTGAGCTTCATTTACACATAGAAGGTTCGTTAGAACCAGAGATGATGTTTGAACTGGCGAAACGCAATCAAATACCTTTGCCATTCCAATCCCCTGAAGAAGTGCGCGCGGCGTATCAATTTAGCAACCTACAATCATTTCTTGATATCTATTATCAAGGCGCTCAGGTTCTGATCCACGAACAAGATTTTTATGATCTGACGTGGGCGTATTTATTGCGTTGTCAGCAAGATAATGTCATTCATACTGAAATATTTTTTGACCCTCAAACTCATACTGATAGAGGTATTGCGTTTTCAACTGTGGTCAATGGGATAACAAAGGCACTGAGTGATGCTGAATCTCAGCTCGGTATAACCAGTCAGCTGATTATGTGTTTCTTAAGGCACCTAGATGAACAGGCAGCATTCGAGACGTTAGAGCAAGCACTGCCGTACAAAGATAAGATCATCGCTGTTGGCTTAGATTCTTCGGAGCAAGGGCACCCGCCCGAGAAGTTTCAGCGAGTGTTTGAAAAAGCACGTCAGGAAGGGTTTCTAACCGTGGCACATGCAGGGGAAGAAGGTTCGTCGGAAAACATACGCAACGCAATGACGTTGCTACATGTTGCTCGAGTTGACCATGGTGTGCGCTGTGTTGACGATCCCTTGCTGGTGGAAAAGTTGGCGGAGTTGCAAATGCCGCTAACGGTTTGCCCACTTTCTAATCTCAAGTTGAAAGTGTTCGATACCATGGAGCAACACAATATATGCGAGTTACTGGAGAAGGGGTTATGCGTAACCATCAACTCTGATGATCCAGCCTATTTTGGTGGATATATGAACGATAATTTTATCGCCGTAGCACAAAGCCATTCGCTAGGCTCAGCAAGTCTCGCTCAGTTTTCACTGAATGCCGTTGAGGCGAGTTTTGTTGATGAAGAGAGTAAAGCCAAAATGAGAAATCGAATACTGGCACACTTAGAACATTCACTAAGTTGAGAGCGTAACGCTCTCAACTCTAACCGTTCACTACACCGAACGAAGTGAGTGAATTAACTGGTCGACTTCTGCAGTTAATAATGCAAATGCTTCGTTTGGTGTCATGATTGGTACATCCTCGACTTGGAAGAATTGCACTTTGTTCACCATTTGTGGAAAGTGTTGTGCCACCATGGGGCGGTGTTCTGATTCACTTGCGGCATAAACTAAATCAGCGTTTGTTAGATCTTCGTTATGGGCGATGCGCGGCATTCGATGGGCATCTATTAACTGGGCGTCTAAGCTTTTCAATTTGTTGAGCACTTCTTTGGCTATGGCGCCTTCATTTCCTGTGTTGTCTAAAATCCTTAACAGTGCTGCTGAGCTTGCTCTGTGCGGCAGTGCATGATGAGCGGCTTGGTGATTAAAGTACAGTTCACAGAAACGACTACGGTAGTAATTTCCAGAACACAAAAAGAGAATTTTAGTCATGTTCGATCTCGTTTGTGGGTGACACATAGACAATAGCAACTCACCAGCGATGTAGTTTTCGCATTAGTGCGAATCTGTGTATTATTAGCTCAATATTATATTTTTAGTGAGCTTTCATTGGCGTTACAAGAAATACAAACATATCCCTATGGGCTGAGTTTAACCGCGTATAAAAAAACGCGTGCTTCTCTGACGTTTAACTGGCATTACCATCAAGACTGGGAGCTGACTCTGACTCTGAATGCGAGTGGGGAAAGATACGTTGGCACGCAAATTCATCCAATATCAAGGGCCGATTTACTGCTCACTCGGCCTGGAACTTTACATACATGGAATGCAAAGGCATTGCCGAATACAGAGGTTTCTAGCTACATAATTATGGTGCCCAGTGACTGGTTTGATAGGCTAGGGCGCTCACAACTGGGTGAGCTTGGCTCACTTATCGACTACTTTAATCATTGTCAGTCTGGCATGTCATACAGTCTAGGGTGTATTGAGCGAGCTAAGCCTATTATTGAAGCTCTGTGTGAAGAAAAAGAACCTTTGCTGCGTTTTGCATTATTTGTTCGGCTTCTACATTACCTAACGCAGGATACCCACGCGGAGTCGATAGGTAACGTCGCCGAGATTGGGGCAATGGTAAATGATTCTAGGTTAGTTTGTGCGATCGAATATATTCGCCGACACTATCAGCAGCCAGTGTCATTAGAGCAAGTCGCCATCGCTGCGGGGTTTAGTTGCGCCAGTTTGAAACGCCATTTTCAGAAAGCGATGCAGATGAGTTTTTCGCAGTTCATTCAACATTTACGGATAGGGTATGCATGCTACTTGCTGCAAAGTACCTCCAAACCCATTGATGTGATTGCCAATGAATCAGGCTACAACAACGTAAGTTTGTTTCACCGCCACTTTAAAGTGCATAAAAAGCTAACTCCGAGCCGTTATCGGCAACAGCTCCAGCGGCCCAAAAAACTAGGATAAAAAAACAGCAGGCCAATTGGCCTGCTGTTTTATTTCAGATAACTGAACCTATCTATAGGTATAAGTAACTTTTGTTAAGCTTGGTCGCTAACAGGGGTCACGTTGTAAACTTTCCCTGCCTTGTGACGGGCTAAGTAATCTGCAAGGTCACGTTTGATCTCTGGTACTAGGATGTATAGGCCAATGATGTTCACCAATGCCATCGAGAAGATCATCGCATCAGAGAAGTCGATAACAGGGCCTAGGTTCATTGCTGAGCCAATTACCACAAACACACAGAATTTCACTTTGAAGATAAGTTCTGCTGTTTTGCTTTCGCCGAACAGGTAAGTCCATGCTTTCAAGCCATAGTACGACCAAGAAATCATGGTAGAGAAGGCAAATAGAACAACTGCGATTGCAAGAATGTATGGGAACCAGCTGATCGCACTACCAAATGCAGCAGAAGTAAGTTCAACACCTGCAAGGCCAGTATCGGTATCTAGGTAACCAGTAATGATGATCACCAAGGCTGTCATCGTACAAATTACAACGGTATCGATGAACGGTTCAAGCAGCGACACGAAGCCTTCCGAAAGTGGCTCTTTGGTTTTTACAGCAGCGTGCGCAATCGCAGCAGAACCTACACCAGCTTCGTTCGAGAATGCCGCACGTTTGAAGCCTTGGATAAGCACACCAATTACACCGCCCGCTATACCTTCACCAGTAAAGGCTCCGTGGAAGATTGCGCCAAATGCATCATCAATACGGTCGTAGTTAATCGCGATAATGATGAGTGCAGCACCCACATAGATCGCAGCCATAAACGGAACGACTTTTTCGGTGACTTTCGCAATAGATTTGATGCCGCCGATGATTACGATACCAACGATGACCGCTAACACGATACCAAATAACCAGCCTTTATCCGCAAGGAAAGATGCGTCACCACCGGTGACACCAACCACTTGTTTGAACGCCTGGTTCGCTTGGAACATGTTACCGCCACCCAGCGCACCACCAATAGCAAACACGGAGAAGAGGACTGCAAGCGTACGACCAAACGCAGCATTACCACGTTTCGCAAGACCTTTACTTAGGTAGTACATAGGGCCGCCCGATACCGTACCGTCAGGGTTGGTATTACGGTATTTAACACCCAATGCACACTCAACAAATTTACTAGACATACCCAGTAAACCGGCAAGGATCATCCAGAAGGTAGCACCTGCACCACCAATAGAGACAGCAACAGCTACACCTGCGATGTTACCTAAACCTACAGTGCCTGACAGTGCTGTGGTCAACGCTTGGAAGTGTGACACCTCACCATCTTCTTTGGCTTTAGGGTTGCTGTACTTACCAGAGACTAACTCCAACGCATGCTTGAAACCACGTACGTTGATAAAGCCTAGGTACACGGTAAAAAACAGTGCAGCGACAACCAGCCATAAAACGATCCAAGGCACCTGTACGTCAGTAAAAGGGAAAGGAATGGTCGAGAAGATCATTCCTACAAATGGGTTGACGATAGGTGCGACGACTTCGTTAATTTTCTCATCCAAGCCTTCAGCGGCAGCATTGGTTGCCAAGCTACTGCCCAATAAGGCGAGTAATAATCGATTATTCATATTTCATCCTGTCTGAAATTGGTTATATAAAACCATTTACTTATATCTTTTATGTTTAATATATTGCGTTTGGTTACATTTTTGTAACGTTTTGCATTATTCGGAATAAAACGCTGGGCGCAAAATGTTTCGCTGAAATTTTGAGCTGGCGTAAGTTTTGTAAATTTGCGATAAAAATGAATTGATTTGATCTATTGATTCAATTAATGGGTGTTTTTGGGGAGGATGAACGGTCTAATTCTGAATATCTATCTAGATATTCAGAGTTTATATGTAGTGCATTTAGCTGCGTATTGGCCAAATAAACAGAATAAAATAACACTCATAGTAAGGTTAAACGAATGTGGAAACCGTTTAGCGAGCGGGATAGGAATCTGGCGTTGAAATGAACCAGGTTGGCTCTGCATGCTACAAAGATTGCTGAACGAGCAATGCTTGTAGCGTACATTTAAGCAACCAAAGTCGAGGTGAAGCGGGTGTCAGAGCGTACGAATGATCGGCCAACAGAGGTCGTAACGATATAGCTCTTCCCAGTAATGGCATGTACTGAGAAGGTCGTTTTCGAGACGTTGTTGAATAGGCTCATCGAGGTTTTGGTAGCGCTCATATTGCAGGATCTGCTCAACGATTTTTCTAGCGCCTGTTAAATCGCTGCCATAGTCGATGTGATGGAGTACTTTATTGGTGAGATCAGAAAACAGGCTGCGAATTTCCTGTTGAGGGCAATGGCTTGGTGCGACAAAGTAATTCTTATCAAGAGGTTCCATAGCATGCTTGTCCTTATTTGAACTCCATAAGAAAAGTATAGCGAAGTTTTAAAACTTTGAGGTGTGAACTAGAGATAAGCTGTTGTATTGCCTAGTCTAACCTTATCAACTATGGAAATCTGAGGCTGAAGATGGAACAGAGGCTTTACTACCTGCTGCATAAGATCTACATGAAGGGGCTAAAAATTGCGGCCAAGGTGTTGCCTATTTCGAAACCCACTCTGTTTATTGGGAAAGATTCACTGAAACAGCTGTGTCACAGTGTAGCCATCATGGGTGTCGATAAAGTCTTAGTCGTGACTGATAAAGGTATCGAACAACTCGGCTTCGCTAAGCGGCTCACCTTTGAATTTGAAAGGGTGGGAGTGCAGTGTGTGGTATACAGTGATGTAATACCAGATCCAACTTATCATCAAGTAGAAGCGGGGCTGTCTTTATATCAGCAAAACCGATGCAATGGGATAGTGGCTATTGGTGGAGGCTCTTCAATAGACTGCGCCAAGGTGATAGCCGCACGCGTTACCAACAACAAATCGATTAAACGGCTGACGGGTTTACTGAAAGTATGGAAAGCACCAGCGCCGTTGTTTGTATTGCCTACAACAGCGGGAACCGGCTCCGAGGTGACGGTTGCTGCGGTGGTATCCGACCCAGTGACACACACTAAAACCCCGTTAGTCGATCCTAAACTCGTACCGATTGCAGCGGCTCTCGACCCTTCATTGATGCTGGCTCTGCCTCCGGCCATTACCGCCCAAACAGGAATGGACGCATTAACTCATGCGATAGAATCGTATATTTCAGGTAATGCGACGGCCGAAACCGATCGATACGCTCTAGCGGCGATTAAACTGATCAACGAAAACTTGGAAAAGGCGGTGTTGTTTGGCCAGAACACAACGGCACGGCAGAACATGGCACTGGCTTCCTACTATGCTGGCCTTGCTTTTACTAAGGCCAGTTTAGGTTATGTTCATGCCATCGCTCATACACTGGGGGCAAAATATGGCACGCCACATGGATTGGCAAATGCCGTTGTTCTTCCTTACGTATTAGAATTTTCTAAAGAGGAAGCGCGTGAACGTTTAGCGGAACTCGCGGATGCAGTGAGTGCTTGTGATGGGAAACTTAGCCAAGACATGAAAGCCCAAGCATTTATTGACTATGTTCGTGACCTACAGCGAAAACTGAGCCTACCGGCGTCTTTCGACAATATTCTTAACGAGCACATTACCGACATTGCCAAACAAGCATTATTGGAAGCGCAATGGAACTATCCCGTACCAAGGTATATGAAGCAAGACGAATGCGAGCAACTTATAGCGAATGTAGCTGGGGCACATTAGGCATTGATCAGCGATCGGCTTGGTCTCTTCACTAAACCATTGAGTTTGTACTCTTTAAGTTTCCTGAGTTTGCTTTGGGCTAATAAAAGTTGCTAGCATTAAAAAGCCGCGAACGTCGCGGCTTTTTATTACGTGTTGATTTTTGATTATTTGTTCGCAGAAGCGTTTGGTCTGCGTGGCTTATTCCGATTCGGTTTAGCGCCTGAAGGTTTCTTTCCTTGCGCATTATTACCGTTTGGCTTGCCACCATTACTCGATTTTCTTTGGCCTTCATTCGTAACTTTGGTGTTTGGTTTGTTACCAAAGTGACGCTTGTTTTTACCTGCTGGCTTGTGACCTCGAGCGTTGTCACCCGAACGCTGACCATCCGCATGATCAACCTTTGGCTTCTTAGGCTTTTTCGGTTTCTTGGGCTTGATTGGCCGAGTATCGAGCTTAGACTCTGGCAAGGTATTAGTCGGCTTGAAGCCTTCTAGTTCATGGCGAGGTAGCAATTGCTTAATTAGTCGCTCGATGCCAAATAGTTCGCTGGCTTCATCGGCACAAACCAGTGAAATCGCGCGTCCCACTTCACCAGCTCGTCCAGTACGGCCAATGCGGTGTACGTAATCTTCTGAAACATGCGGTAAGTCGAAGTTCACGACTTGAGGTAGTTGCGGAATATCGATGCCACGTGCAGCAATGTCTGTTGCAACAAGCACACGAACATCACCAGATTTAAAATCAGCCAATGCTTTTGTTCGCGCGCCTTGGCTTTTGTTGCCATGGATTGGGGCCGCAGTAATGCCTTGGTCGTTTAAGTAGTAAGAAAGTCGGTTGGCACCGTGTTTAGTTCGACTAAATACCAACACTTGTTTCCAGTCACCGTCTTGAATCAATTTCACCAGCATAGGTGCTTTCTTACGTTTATCGGCTGGGTAGATACACTGTTCTACCGTTTTCGCTGTTGAGTTAGCAGGGTTAACTGACACTTCAACTGGGTCGTTCACCAGCCCTTTTGCCAAGTCGCGAATCTCATTTGAGAAGGTGGCTGAGAACAGAAGGTTTTGACGTTGTTTTGGAAGCAAATCCAAAATCTTACGGATATCACGAATGAAGCCCATATCCAGCATGCGGTCGGCCTCATCCAGCACTAGAACTTCAAGTTGAGAAAATTTAACCGCGTTTTGGTTGTATAAGTCGAGCAGGCGCCCGGGGGTAGCAACCAATACATCACTACCTTTGCGTAGTTTTAGCATTTGAGGGTTAATTTTTACTCCGCCAAACACAACATTAGAACTAACGCGTAAATGGCGACTGTAGTTCACCACATTTTCATTAACCTGTGCGGCCAGTTCACGAGTTGGAGTTAACACTAGTGCACGAATATGGTTGCCTTTCGCTTTTTGCCCTTGGCTTAAGCGTTCAAGGATTGGCAATGTGAAACCTGCAGTTTTGCCTGTGCCAGTCTGAGCCGCCGCCATGACGTCTTTTCCTTCAAGGACCGCAGGGATCGCTTGTTGTTGGATAGGTGAAGGGGTGTCGTATCCTTGCTCTTGGATAGCTTTAAGGATTGGCGCAGAAAGACCTAATGAGGTAAAACCCATATATATGATTCTCGATTGGTTAATAGTTTGGGATTCTCTAGGTATAGCACTTAGTAGCGCTAACCAAGAAAAAGTGGGCCATTCTGATGGGTTTACCGTTAAACATCAATCAATAAATGCCAAGCGATGGAGGCGCTTGATGATGCTACCGAGGGATAGTGCGCAATATATTGATACGTTTATTAATATTTTCGTAATCTTTGCAATTAATTTTCAGATTTATCCGACAAGTCTGTATACTGCGCGCTTTTGCTTTAGAAAATACGCCCATGTTAGATAACCTACGTTTAGCGGCCTATGTGTTGTTCGTAACGCTAAACACCGCTTGGACAGCTTTTGTTGTCAGTGTTTTAGCACTGCTAAAACTGATTCTGCCATTTCGTGCCACTCGTGCGTTGTTCACGCGTTTAGCTAACTGCCAATTTTGGTTTTGGGCGACGTTGAACCTTTGGATGCTGAATGCGAACAACAACATCAAATGGGAGATTGAAGGTGGGGAAGGTCTGTCTAAATCTCAATGGTATTTGATGATGTCGAATCACATCAGTTGGGCGGACATTGTGATTCTATCTTCGGTACTAAAAGACAAGATCCCAGCGACTAAGTTTTTTCTAAAGCACTCGTTGTTGTACGTTCCATTTGTTGGCCTTGCTTGCTGGGGGTTGGACATGCCTTTCATGAAGCGCCACTCTCGTGAGTATCTACTGCGTCACCCTGAACGTAGAAATGATGATTTTGATGCGATCAATAAGTCTTGCGACAAGTTCCGCTTAGCACCAACTACCTTGGTTAACTTTGTTGAAGGTACACGTGCAAGTCAGGAAAAGCTGCAAACCGCCAAAACACCTTACGATAATTTGCTTAAGCCAAAAACAGGTGGTGTTGCATTCGCTCTTGATGCAATGGGAGAGCTATTAGATGGGATTGTAGACGTTACGTTGGCTTATCCAGAGAACCAAGAATCCCCATTCATCGATATGCTCAAAGGCAAGCTGACTTGTGTTGTTGTAAGAGTGAAGCTGCATCCAATGGATGAGAATGTCAGTGGCGACTATTTTAAAGACAAAGCGTTTAAGCGTCGATTCCACAACTGGCTAAATGGCGTATGGAAAGAGAAGGACAGCTACCTAGCGGGTGTCTACGATAAACACGCCAATAAGTAATTTCAAGATTGAACGTAAGAAAGCGGCGAATAGGGTATACCTATTCGCCGCTTTCATTTTACTGTGTTGGAGAACTAAGCGAACCTATCACTGAACCCGATTATCGCCGCAACTATAAGCAACGATTTGGCTGATTTCCGACAACGAGCGACCGCTCTCTTGCTGCCAATCAATAAAGGCACGGTTAGACGCCTGCATAGCGCGTTTAGTGTTTCGACCACTATCAATTACGCCGCAATTGCGTAGGTGGTTTTCAACATCCGAGGAAAGAATAAATGTATCCACGCCCAATTGCCTTAACGAGTATGCTCCCGTGTTACCGCCAAGGCGTTTACCGTTTTTCTTTAGAAACTCCCATAAACCCGTGATGTCGTTACTCGGCCACTGAGCAACCATTTCACCAAAAGAACCGAATTCGTGCTTGGCTGAGTGTATCATCATGGCATTACCAGGAATCGACATCACTTTAGTGAGGTGGCGTATGATGCGTGGATCCCTTGCTTTATCTTCCCACATCTCATCCGAGAGCATTAGCAAAGGCTCAACTCTGAACTGAAAGAACACCTCTTCAAAATTCGGCCACTTTTTACGAACGACTTCCCAAGAGATCCCACACTGGAATACCTTCTCGGTGAACGCTGCTAGCCAGCGGTCATCGGGTATCGCTGCAACTTCTTTAGACGAGAGTGGCTTTCTCACCAGCGCTTCAAGGTGCTGAACACCACCTTTACGTTCTACCGCTCGAGCATAAATGGATGAAAATTTCTCAGTATTCATTAAGTTAATCTCAACTGACTATGGTGAGGAAAGAGTATCAGTAATCTTGTGGTTTGGCTTTGTAATATTAAATGCATAACTCTAGTTGATTATTTTTGTAAAAATGCTTGATATGCTCAATGATTGCTCTATTATGACGATGTGTCAAAAATGACGAAGCGTCATAAATGGTATTTATCACGTTATTCGTATTCGTGTTACAATATTGAGATTAAGGGAGTAAAGCTTGATACGGACTGGGTAATCATGTTTGGTTTTGGTTGTAAGAAAAATGATAAGAAAGAAGGGCAAGGTTGCTCATTTGGCATGACCAAAAAGCAGCAAGCCATTGCAGACAGAGAAGTTGAACTAACGATGTTAGCGAAATCTCTGGTGCAAGAGCAGGGGTGGAGTAACTTGACAATGGACAAGTTAACGTCTGCCAGTGCCTATTCTAAAGGTACGATATACAATCATTTTTCGAGCAAAGAAGATGTGATTATCGCTTTGTGTATTCATTCTCTGAAAAGTGAGGCGATCTTATTCGCTCGTGCGGCGGAATTTGAAGGTCACTCACGTGAACGAGTTATTGCAATGCACGTTGGTTATCGGATATATGCTCGTATGGAGCCGGTGTTATCGACTTGTGCCATCATGGCAAAAAGCCCATGGGTATTAGAAAAAGCATCACCAGAGCGAGTGAAAGAGCTAAATGAGTTAGAAGAAATGGTTATCGGCCATGCGGATCAACTCGTGAATCATGCAGTGGAACAGGGGGACTTGAAGTTTTCACCTGGTATTGGCTCCGATGCAATTGTATTTGCTAACTGGTCTATTGCTTTTGGTTCTAACGCGCTCACTCAAAATGCGTCCAATAGCCACTGTATTCAACGCTTACAAGACCCTTACACTGTACTGCACAATGCGAATATGTTGCTAGATGGACTCGCGTGGCAACCACTTTCTACAGAGTGGGATTACCGCAAAACGTGGCAACGAGTAGAACAGGAATTGTTCCAACAAGAACTGGAATACTTGGCTCAGGTTGGCCGATAGTTTTGTATTGCCGGATCAGTTGCTAGCTGCGATCAGTAAGTGAAGTCAATCGCAGGCAAGCCCAATTAATTGGGCTTTTTAAATCACCATTTATGACGAATCGTCAAAATAAACCTAGTTCTTTAGTAGGTCTTTTTTGATATCAAAGTGTTGCTTAATCGCCAGTGAGTTACTGGTTTTTTTAGAGCAATAGTTGACGAAACGTCACAAATGGAGAATGTGATGAAACCACTTAGTCCACCACCAAATAACCTCAACCCTTGGTTAACGATGCCCACACGTTTTACGTTTTGGGTTGTCCTTGCCACGTTATCACTACTTATCGCAGCAACAATGGGGGCCAAGAACCTCTATTTTCGCGGTGACTACAACATCTTTTTTGAGGGAACGAACAAGCAGCTTCAAGCCTTCGATGAAATTCAAACTACGTTCGCCAAAACAGACAACCTAGCGATTGTGGTTGCACCAAAAAGTCAGAATGTGTTCGATATCGAAACGTTAACCTTGGTGCAGCAAATGACAAGCGATGCATGGCAAGTCCCTTACTCGAGCCGAGTGGATTCGCTGGCGAACTATCAGCACACCGAAGCCACTGAAGATGACTTACTGGTCGAAGACCTATTGCTTGATGAATATGTGCTGACAGACGAAAGAATTGCCAAAGTTAAGCAGATTTCGCTTTCCGAGCCTGTGTTACTTCGTTCTCTGATTTCAGATAAAGGCGATGTAACGGTTGTGAACATTACTGTTCAGTTGCCGGAAGTGGATAAAACCGCTGAAGTTCAGGAGGTGATTGCAAGCGTCAATGCATTAGTTGAAAAGTATCAGAGCTTGTATCCAGAGGTAGAATTCCACAAAGCGGGCATCATTGCGATGAACAATGCATTCATGGAAGCCGCACAGTCAGACTCCTCAACACTGGTTCCTGCGATGTTGTTGGTCGTTTTAGTCTTCTTGACCGTGATGCTGCGCTCTATTTTAAGTGTGATTGCGACTCTTATTGTGATCATTGGTTCTGTGGCTGCAACGATGGGGCTTTCCGGCTGGGCGGGAATGTTTCTAAGTACGGCTACGGTAAATATTCCCACTTTGGTGATGACTTTAGCGGTTGCGGACTGTGTGCATGTGATTGCCACAATGCGTCATAACATGCAAAACGGTTATTCAAAGCAATACGCTATCGACCACAGCATCTCCGTGAACTTCATGCCTATCCTGATCACTTCTGTGACCACGGCAATCGGTTTTATAATGATGAACATGTCAGATTCTCCGGTGCTGCGAGATTTCGGTAATCTAGCAGCGTTGGGTGTCATGATTGCTTGTTTCCTCTCGGTTTCACTGTTACCTGCGCTGCTTAAATGGTTGCCTGTGAAAGTGAAGGAGAGTCAACAAACTACCTCTAACCGATTTATGGATGGACTTGGTGATTTCGTTGTTAGGCATCGTAAGCCATTACTACCTCTTTCTGTCGCGGTGATCGCATTATCGGCTGCGCTTATCCCACTCAATAAAGTTAATGATGAATCAGTGAAATACTTCGATTCACGGAGTGATTTTCGCCAAGCGGCCGACTTTATGGAAGCCCGCATCAGCGGCATGACCAACATCAGTATTGCAGTAAAGACCAATGAGTCACAAGGCATTGCTGATCCAGTGTTTATGCAAGCCATCGGAGATTTTACAGAGTGGCTAAGGGCGCAGCCTGAAACTGATCATGTTGCAACGCTTTCTGATGTTTATAAGCGTTTAAACAAAAACATGCACGCCGACGATGAAAGCTACTACAAACTGCCACTGGATAGAGAGCTCGCAGCACAATATCTGCTGCTGTATGAAATGTCTCTACCGTACGGCTTGGATCTAAACAACCAAATTAATGTTGATAAATCGTCAATCAAAATGGTGTTAACCATAGATAACTTGGGCAGTGTGGAACTTGTCGAGCTAGAGAATCGCATCTATCAATGGTTTGCCACGCACGCGCCTCAGTATGACGTCGTTGCATCGAGTCCGTCGCTAATGTTTGCCCATATCGGGGAAACGAACATGGCGAGTATGTTATCAACGCTGCCAATCACACTCATCCTCGTTTCAGCATTGATGATTTTTGCACTGCGCTCACTTCGACTTGGCTTGATAAGTGTGGTGCCAAACATTGCACCAGCAGTGATTGGTTTTGGCCTTTGGGCGCTAGTGTCTGGTGAAATCAATCTAGGCCTATCTGTTGTTGTGACACTAACGTTGGGAATTGTCGTCGATGACGCCGTGCACTTTCTATCCAAGTACCAAAGAGCGCGCAAGCAAGGCCAGTCAGCGGAAGAAGCTGTGCGTTATGCATTTCATACCGTTGGACGAGCACTTTGGATCACCACTGTGGTGTTAGTAGCAGGTTTCTCGGTGCTTGCAATGTCGACATTCAGACTTAATGCCGACATGGGCTCACTGAGTGCGATGGTGATCTTTATTGCGCTGGTAGTCGATTTCTTATTCCTACCAACTCTACTGATGATGTTTGACAAAAAAGAGTATCAGGTTGAAAGCGAAGTAAAACAAGACGCTGACGACCTTACTCGCACGCCGCTTATTAATACCTAATTTCGCTCATACATGGACGAGCTCAAGGAGCTAATGATGACAATACAATATTCGAAAAAAATCACTGGAATCTTTTTGTTGGTGGCGTTGACGGCAGGGAGTGCTTTCTCTGCATTTGCGGACGCCGATAAAGGGTTGGAAATAGCTAAAGAACGAAAAGCTCGAGACGAAGGTTGGGGTGATTCTGTAGCTACTATGCAGATGCTACTTAAAAATGCTCAAGGGGAGAGCAGTACCAGGCTGATGCGATTGAAATCGTTGGAAGTGAAAGATGATGGTGACAAAGGCCTGACGATTTTCGATGAGCCACGTGATGTTAAAGGCACCGCGTTTCTTAACCACTCACACACGGTAAAATCGGACGATCAGTGGCTGTACTTGCCTGCTTTGAAAAGAGTAAAGCGTATCTCGTCACGTAACAAATCAGGCCCTTTCATGGGCAGTGAATTTGCTTATGAAGACTTAAGTTCGTTCGAACTCGAGAAGTATACCTTTAACTACCTAAAGGATGACACAGTCAACGGTCAAGAAGTGTTTGTGATGGAGCAAATCCCAACTGACAAAAATTCGGGTTATACCAAGCAATTGGTGTGGTTAGAGAAGCAAGAATATCGTCCTCTCAAAGTTGAGTTTTATGACCGTAAAGGTTCGCTATTAAAAACACTGACATTCAGTGACTATAAACAGTATCTCGACCAGTACTGGCGAGCTCATACGATGGCTATGCAGAATCATCAGACGGGCAAGAGTACTGTACTGACGACGAGTGAGTTAGCGTTTCAAACGGGGTTAGACGATGGTGACTTCCAGAAAAACACGCTAAAGCGTGTAAGGTAACCGGGTATGGATGGCTGGAAGCACATATTGGCTCAGATGGGAGTCACAAGTGGTCTTGTAGTGGCAACTTTGTTGTCATTACAGTGTCACGCTGTGGCTTTAGGTGGGCAAGTTAACCTTGAGCATCGGCAGTTCATTTCGGATGGGTTACAAGGCCAAGACAAGGGGCAAAGCTCTGTTGTTCTAGTACCCGAACTGTATTGGGAGTTTGGCCAAGGGGAGAGTAGCTTCACTCTCACTCCGTTCTATCGTTTTGACAGCATGGACGATGAGCGTAGCCATGGTGACATTCGTGAAGCACTCTACTTAACCTACTGGGATGATTATGAATTGCGAGTTGGCGTTGGCAAAGTGTTTTGGGGTGTCACAGAGTCGGCGCATTTGGTCGATGTTGTGAATCAGACTGATGCAATAGAAGCGTTAGACGGTGAAGATAAACTGGGCCAACCGATGGTACATTTCACTGCTATCAAAGATTGGGGGACAGTTGATGCGATGGTGTTGCCGTATTTTCGTGAACGAACGTTCGCTGGTGTTGATGGAAGGCTGAGGCCCACAATTCCTGTATCGGACCGAGTGCTTTATGAGTCATCTCGCGAAGAGCAGCATGTGGATTTTGTTTTACGCTATGCGCAAATGTTTGGCGATTGGGATGTGGGCGTAAGCTATTTCAATGGGACAAACCGCGATCCTTATTACTTTCTCAACCAGAGCGAAGGTAATCAAGTCAGCTTAGACCCATATTATGCTCAGATGCAGCAGGTAGGCGTGGATGTACAAGGCATTGTGGGAGACTGGCTATTGAAGCTTGAATCCATCTATCGAGATAGCTACGACAACCATACTGGTGTAGTAACAGGTTTCGAATACACTTGGGTTGGCCCTTTCGAATCGTATTGGGATGTCGGTTTCATTGCTGAATACCTATACGACAGTCGAGGCAACAATGCCCAATCTGTAGGACAGAATGATGTGTTTGTTGGACTCAGGTTCGCATTGAATGATGAGGATGGAACTGAAGTGTTAACAGGCATCACTCAAGATTTGGATAACAGCGATGTATATAGCGCTAAACTGGAAGCTTCTAGCAGGATCACTAATCAACTGAAGTGGAGAGTGGATGGTTGGTTATTTGAAAACGAAACACCAGATGACTTACTGTATTTTGCCCGTAAGGACGACTTTATTGAAGTATCCTTAGAGTACTATTTTTGATCTTATCCAGAACAAAAGGCTAGGGGATTATTTGCAATCCTCTGGCCTGCAACAAGCGCTCAATTTTCCCATCTAATTTTACGAATACGGATGTTAATCGCTGGGTTTTATTATCAAAATGCTGTGTTTCATTAAGTTTCGATGAAATAGAGGCGATTTTTTACACATTAGGCATTTGTGACCGTATTTCAATTTGGCTTTGTAGGCGGGTTTCGCTACTATGTACAGCTATTTGAAAATACCCAAGAATCCCTTGCGGGAACCTTATGGACACTACCACTTATGTGCAAACATAGGTAGATGAGGAAACGATGCAACATCTAGAAGAGATCATTGCTAACGCGAATGCAGCAATTGAAGCTGCAGATTCGTTAGTCGCACTTGATGAAGTGCGTGTTCAGTATCTAGGCAAAAAAGGTGAGCTAACAGCTCAACTTCAAAGCCTAGGTAAACTACCACCAGAAGAGCGCCGTGAAGCTGGTCAAGAGATCAACAAAGCGAAAGGCGTTGTTCAACAAGCGATCGCAGCTCGTAAAGATGCACTACAACGTGCAGAGCTAGAAGCGAAGCTTGCAGCAGAAACAATCGACGTGACTCTACCAGGTCGTCGTATCGAGAACGGTGGTCTACACCCTGTGACTCGTACTGTTGAGCGTATTGAACAGTTCTTTGGTGAGCTAGGCTTTAACACTGAGTCTGGTCCTGAGATTGAAGATGCATTCCACAACTTTGATGCACTAAACATCGCAGAAGATCACCCAGCGCGTACTGACCACGACACGTTCTTCTTTAACCCAGATCTAATGCTACGTACGCACACGTCTGGCGTTCAGATCCGTACGATGGAAAATGGTAAACCACCATTCCGTTTCATCGCACCGGGCCGTGTTTACCGTAACGACTACGACCAAACGCACACGCCAATGTTCCACCAAGTGGAAGGCATGCTAGTAGACGAGAACGTAAACTTCGCACAGCTTAAAGGCATCCTGCACGACTTCCTATGTAACTTCTTTGAAGAAGAAGTTGAAGTTCGTTTCCGTCCTTCTTACTTCCCATTCACTGAGCCTTCAGCAGAAGTAGACGTGAAAGGTAAGAACGGCAAATGGCTTGAAGTTCTAGGTTGTGGCATGGTTCACCCTAACGTACTTCGCAGCGTTGGCATCGACCCTGAGAAATACTCTGGCTTCGCATTTGGTATGGGCGTTGAGCGTCTGACTATGCTTCGTTACGGCGTAAACGATCTTCGTGCGTTCTTCGAGAACGACCTTCGTTTCCTAAAACAGTTCAAGTAATCCAGGGGATACATCACTATGAAATTTAGCGAATCTTGGCTTCGTGAGTGGGTAAACCCTGCGGTATCGACTGACGAACTTACACACCAAATCACAATGGCGGGTCTAGAAGTAGACGACGTACTACCTGTTGCTGGTTCTTTCACTGGCGTTAAAGTAGGTAAAGTGGTTGAGTGTGGTCAACACCCAGACGCTGACAAACTACGTGTAACTAAAGTAGATGTTGGCGCTGAAGAACTTCTAGACATCGTTTGTGGCGCATCTAACTGTCGCCTAGGTATCAAAGTTGCTGTAGCGACTGTTGGTGCTGTTCTACCAGGCGATTTCAAAATCAAAAAAGCAAAACTACGTGGTCAACCATCACACGGCATGCTGTGTTCATTCTCTGAACTAGGTATCGACGTTGAATCTGATGGCATCATGGAACTAGCAGAAGACGCAGCAATCGGTACTGATTTCCGCGAATTCCTAGGTCTTGACGACGTAACAGTAGACGTAGACCTAACGGCTAACCGCGCTGACTGTTTCAGCATCCGTGGTATGGCGCGTGAAGTTGGCGTTCTAAACCGTGCTGATGTAACTGAGCCTGCAGTAAACGCAGTAGCACCAGCTATCGACGACACAGTTTCTATCGAAGTGAAAGCGACTGCAGCATGTCCACGTTACCTTGGCCGTGTGGTTAAGAACGTAAACGTTCAAGCTGAAACACCACTTTGGATGCAAGAGAAACTGCGCCGCTGTGGTATTCGCTCTATCGATCCAGTAGTTGATATCACTAACTTTGTTCTTCTAGAGCAAGGCCAGCCAATGCACGCATTCGATCTTGCTAAGATTGAAGGCGGCATCGTAGTGCGTATGGCAGAGCAGGGCGAGAAGCTAACTCTTCTAGACGGCAACGAAGCTGAGCTAAACGCTGATACTCTAGTTGTCGCAGACCACAACAAAGCCCTTGCTATCGCAGGTATCTTTGGTGGTGAAGAGTCTGGCGTAACGACTGAAACTAAAGACGTACTACTTGAGTGTGCGTTCTTCGCACCAGACCACATCCGTGGCCGCGCGCGTAGCTACGGTCTACACACTGATTCTTCAATGCGTTTTGAGCGTGGTGTCGATTTCGCACTACAAACAAGCGCAATGGAGCGTGCAACAGAACTTCTAGTTGAGATCTGTGGCGGTGAAGTAGCCCCTGTTGTTGCAGTAGAGTCAGAAGCTGACTTACCAAAAGCAAACACAGTATCACTACGTCGTACTAAGCTAGACAGCCTGCTAGGCCACCACATTGCAGACAGCGATGTTGTTGAAATTCTAGAGCGTCTTGGCCTAACGGTTGAAACGACTGATGCAGGTTGGACAGCGACAGCACCAACATGGCGTTTTGATATCGCAATCGAGCAAGACCTAATTGAAGAAGTAGGTCGTATCTACGGTTACGATAATATCCCTAACCAAAACCCAGCGGCAGCACTTAAGATGCACGACCACGTTGAAGCGAACATTCCGCTAAAACGCGTTCGTAACCTACTAGTTGACCGTGGTTACCAAGAAGCAATCACTTACAGCTTCGTTGAGCCAGAACAACAAAAGCTTGTTGTTCCAGGTGTTGAGCCGCTAATCCTGCCATTCCCAATCTCTGCGGATATGTCAGCAATGCGTCTAGGCCTAATCCAAGGTCTACTAAACACTGTGGTTCACAACCAGAAGCGTCAACAACCACGTGTTCGTCTATTCGAATACGGCCTACGTTTCATCCCTTGTGAGTCTGCTGAAAACGGCATGCGCCAAGAGCCTATGCTTGCAGGTGTTATCGCAGGTACTCGCAGCGAAGAGCACTGGGACATCGAAACTAACACAGTTGATTTCTTTGACCTGAAAGGCGACCTAGAAGCGGTTCTTGAGCTAACAGCTAACGAAGCAGCTTACTCTTTCGCAGCACTTTCTGCTGAAGATAAGGCAGCGAACCCAGCACTTCACCCAGGTCAATCTGCAGCAATCATCGTTGATGGTAAGCAAGTAGGTGTAATCGGTACTGTTCACCCAGAGCTTGAGCGCAAGTTTGGTCTAAACGGCCGTACTATCGTATTCGAAGTGGAATGGTCTGCAATCAACACTAAAGTGATTCCAGAAGCAGTACAGCTTTCTAAGTTCCCATCAAACCGTCGTGATATCGCAGTCGTTGTAGATGAAGCAGTGGCTTCTGGCGACATCGTTGCTGCATGTCTAGAGCAAGGTGGTGAGTTCCTGAAAGACGCGAAACTGTTCGACGTTTACGTTGGCAAAGGCGTTGAAGAAGGTAAGAAGAGCCTAGCAATCGCTCTGACACTACAGTCAGTAGAACGCACGCTTGAAGATGCAGACATCGCTGGCGCGGTTGACGCTATTGTTGCTCACGTATCTGAGAAGTTCGGTGCGTCACTGCGTGACTAATCATTTCTGATTAGATAGTAAAAACCCTGCTCAATCGGCAGGGTTTTTTTATGGCTCTCGCTTTATTTCAAGCCTTTCAGGTCGCCTGTTGGTGCCTATAAACAAATGGCTTGGTAATGGAGTCTGTCTGGGGCAACCACAACTCTGCTGACTCCAATATTTTCTGTTCGATTATACTTCTCGACGGAATGATCAAATCCATATGCGGTGGAAGGCGCCATATATTGAGTCACACCTTGCTGCATTTCTACAATCTCATCATGCCCATGGCCACATATGACCTCTTTAACTTGATGCTTCTGAAGTGCTTGGAAAACTTCATTATCGTTTTCCAAGCAAATTGCTTTCATCCATTCTGAGCCCACTCGAATAATAGGATGGTGAATGACCACGACAGGGTTAGTCGATTTTCGAAGTTGCTTTTTTAACGTTGCAAAATCTCGGTTGCTCAAACGCCCCGAACCCAACGGATGAGTATTATCGATTGGTTTATTGCTGGAATTAAGAAATAGAAATTGTCGGCCAGATATATTGGCTTTGCTGGGCATGGAAATAGAAGAGCCCTTTAGCTCAACTCTCATTAGCAGATCATCATCGTGGTTACCTGCGATTGCGATGATCACTTTGTCTTGTATGTATTCATCGATGAAGCGAACTAACTTTTTGTAACTTCCTACATTGGGGCCACAGCAAATATCACCAGTGAGAAGAACATGTGTACATTCAGCATCGTCTTGAGCCAGCTTGAGAGCACGGGCAAGGTTGCGATAACTTGTTTCATCACCTAAATGGCAGTCACTAATTTGGTAAATTGTCGTCATGGCCGTAAGTACCTAGAGGTCCCAAAAGAAACGCATAAAATGTCGTAATGTGAAAGGAATATAACTGAAACAACACTAATATTAAAGTCAGCATCAACTTACTGATTTATTAAGGTTTTTAGTATTTATTTGTGAACTAGGCAAAAAAATATTGCTACAAAGTCTGCAAGAGTGTTTTGCTGATATATGTATTAGTAGCCGAGGAATGGTCTGAAAATGGCAGTGAAATCAGAGTATTGTGAGTATATTATACTGAATTATTGTGTGGTTATGTGGTTGTTTTTGTTGGCTAATATACAATCGCCCAAGAAAAAAGTTGGCGAAAATCAGAAGCTTGGCATACACTTTCCAAGGTAAAGCCGATATGTTGTTGATTGGCTAGGCGAAATGCTTTGGCGCTGTCGTTTAGACAGCAATGTTTAACACAGCTTTGAGGGAAGTTTTATGGCGCTCACAAAGGCCGAATTGGCTGAGAACCTGTTTGAAAAGCTTGGATACAGTAAACGGGATGCCAAGGAAACGGTTGAAGTGTTTTTCGAAGAAATCCGTAAGGCACTCGAAAGTGGCGAACAGGTAAAACTGTCAGGTTTTGGTAACTTTGATCTTCGTGACAAAAATGAACGTCCGGGTCGAAATCCTAAGACTGGTGAAGACATTCCGATTTCTGCTCGACGAGTAGTGACATTCCGACCGGGACAAAAACTAAAAGCCCGAGTAGAAAACATTAAGGTTGAGAAGTAGCCCAAGCAATAGACCACGCAGCGCGTGGTCTTTTTGTCTCTGCTACTTGGTTCTAGTGACTTAGGATGACAGCGAAAACGCATAAAAAAGCGGCCAGTAGGCCGCTTTTCGTTTCTATGCTGCTTGTAAGTGAGTGGTGATGTAAGGTTGCCACGCGTTTTGGTATAGTTCGCGAGACTCACGGCGCATATTGGCGATTTGAGCTTGTTCAAACTCAGTAAAGGTTCGGTTTTCAGCCGCCGCTTTACGTTCAATGGTTTGAATTACTTCATATAAATCATGCTCTGGACCATTTTTAACATCAGCGATCGCTTTTAAGTGGAGCTGCACTTCTGCAATGATGTCGGTTTTCGGAAGTTGAACCAGCAAGTTTAAGTCACGGTAGCCTGAATCACCTGGCTTTTTAAAACGGTTTTTCACTTTGACTACAGTTGTTTCTCGGTTAAGCACTTCATAAACTTCCATTAAACTTGCCACATCGTCAGCAACGATTGTTGCGCGAGCTAAGTCTGTAATTCGCTCTGGTTTACCGCCAAGTTCATGCTGAATTTTTTCTTCTGCACGCTTTTGAGATTTAACACCAGCGAAATAGGCATCAGTAGAAGTCAGTAGCGCAGTACTTTTGCAAATAGTTTCTAGCTCATGCTGAGCTTGGTGAGCTTTACTGTAAAGAATATCGAAATCAGAATACGGTTGAAGAGGTGTAACATCGGTTGATTGAATGCCGTAAAGACCGCTCAAGCTGTGTTTGAATAGCTTAGAGCAGACTTCGTTCTGGCTTGTCGTAGAACGGTTTTGCTCACCACTTGGGGCGGTTGGAATCGCTGCGAATGCAGGTGCACGGCTTAGTACCAATAGCATCAGTGCTGTAGTACGAAGAAATAAGCTCATTCACTCTCCTTAACTTGCAGTGTCATGGTTAAAAGGAGTACTTAAAGGACGCCAATAACATTACAAATAAGAGTTGCTATTCAATTTATGGGGTTCAAAGTTAGCAAAACAACCTCTGAACACCCGAGTATTTTAAATTCTTGCGCTCAATCACATATTGATTTCACACTAGTTTGAGTGACATATAGTGAGTAAGTTCACTCATAACTTGTAAGCAATTATAACCAACGAAGATTAATACAAAATGAACGGTTCTATTCATCTTTAAATCGACTTGGGTGATGAGGTATTTTCCGTTAGGCTATGTCCACAACGGTCAACAAGAGAGTACAGCAATGAGAGACCAAGAATTTTGGCACAATAAGTGGGCAGCGAACCAAATTGGTTTCCATTTAGAAGACGTAAATCCGCTACTGATTGAATTTTGGCAAGCCACTCGTCCTACTAGAGAGAGTAATGTGTTAGTGCCGCTGTGTGGTAAGTCGGAAGACTTAGTATGGCTTGCGACTAAACACAATGAGGTTCAAGGCATTGAACTAAGCAATATTGCTGTACGTTCATTTTTCTCCGAGCACTTTTATACACCAACCGTCACCACATTAAATGGGCAGCATGAACTGTATCAGTTTGATGAACTGTCGATTTATACGGGAGACTTCTTCACTGCGCCATTGCAAGGTGCGGATATCATCTATGATCGCGCAGCGCTGATTGCTCTACCTGAAGATATGCGCGTCGAATACGCAGAAAGAATCAAAGGGTTGCTAAAGCCGGAAGGGCGCATCTTGCTGATTACTTTAGATTACCCGCAAGATGAAATGTCGGGGCCTCCATTCAGTGTACCTAAAGCAGAGATAGAAGCCTTGTTCGAAGGCTATAAGGTGACGAACTTAAATCGCGACGATAAAAACGCAATCCCACCGAAAAACAAAGTGTTGAGCCGTTTTGCGGAAGAGGTGTGGCTAATTGAGAGTGACTAGTTCTCGTCTATTGTCATAATTCGTTCTTAATGTGTAAACACATTTCGGGACGGCACAATGGAATGAAAAAGGGCTGATTAATCAGCCCTTTTATTTTAGTAGATAACCTTGATTTTACTTGCACTCTCCACGGCATCTTCTACCGCTTTTTCGATTGATGCTCGGCGTGTTAGAGATACGCCAAGTCGACGGCGGCCATCAATGTCTGGTTTGCCAAAAAGGCGCAGCTGAGTTTGTGGTGCGGCTAAGGCCTCTGTCATACCATCGAATTGGATGTTGTTAGATCTACCTTCACCAAGTACAACTGCAGATGCAGAAGGTCCGTACTGAGTAATCGTGTTAATTGGCATTCCTGTGAAAGCTCGCACATGAAGCGCAAATTCAGAGGTATCTTGAGAAATGAGTGTGACTAGGCCAGTGTCATGTGGGCGAGGGGAAACTTCATTGAAGATGACCTTATCACCTTTAACAAATAGCTCGACGCCAAAAATACCGTAGCCACCTAATGCGTTGACGACTTGCTCTGCCGTATATTCCGCAGCTTTGAGTGCAATGTCTGACATCGCCTGCGGTTGCCATGATTCACGATAATCGCCATCTTCCTGACGATGACCAATAGGCGCGCAGAAATGAACACCATCCACGGCACGTACAGTAAGTAGAGTGATCTCGTAATCGAAGTCGATAAAACCTTCTACAATAACTCGGCCTGCGCCCGTACGTCCGCCTTCTTGTGCGTAGTCCCATGCTTTTTGAATATCGTCTTCAGATTTAATGACACTTTGGCCTTTACCTGAAGAGCTCATGACCGGCTTACATACACATGGAATGCCTACGTGTTCAACAGCGGCAGCAAATTGTTCAAAGCTGTCAGCAAACTGGTATGGAGAAGTAGTCAGTTCCAACTCTTCTGCTGCTAAACGGCGGATACCTTCACGGTTCATGGTGAGTTTGGTCGCATTTGCAGTAGGAACAACGTTAAGGCCTTTCGCTTCTAGCTCTACCAGCTTGTCTGTCGCGATGGCTTCGATTTCAGGTACAACATAGTCCGGCTGCTCTTTTTCGATGATAGTTTGCAGAGCTTCTCCATCAAGCATGTCGAGTACATAACTGCTGTGAGCAACTTGCATGGCTGGTGCGTTCTCATAGCGATCACAGGCGATAACTTCCAAGCCGAGACGCTGGCATTCAATCGCCACTTCTTTGCCTAATTCACCGGAACCAAGCAGCAGCACGCGAGTTGCACTTTTACGGGTAGCAGTACCAAACATACAAAATCCTTAAACTTTGAAAGGGGAATAGTAAATTTGCAGGCATGATACTTAAGTTTCCCTAAAAAGCAAACGTTTGCGTAAGTGTTTATTGCAGGTAGAGGCTAGGTTATTTCCGGATGTTGACGAGGGGGGAGCTAATCTTGATTATCAAACACGATATCACCCTGAAGGATCGTCATTAGGACACGGGAATTAGGGATGCTTTCTAGTCGCATTTTAGTAATGTCGTCACTGAGCACCACGAAGTCTGCCGATTTACCAAGGTCGATGGAACCAGTGAGTTCTTCTAAGCCAAGGCTATAGGCGGCGTTGATGGTGTAGGCGTCGATAGCGGCATTGATATCAGGTAGTCCATAGGGTTTCATTTTCATGCTATTGGCAATGCCTACCAGCGGGTTGATGTCATGCACATTCCAATCGCTACTTAAAGTAACATTAACCTGATGATCGAACATGGTACTCAGGTTCATCATCGACTTGGCTTTCTTAATCCCAATGATCGCCTCTGCCCATGTATGGTCGTTGTAGGCGACATAATCTGATCCCACTTGAAAATCGGCAGTCACATTTAGCTTCGCAAAACGAGGGACGTCGGCCTTATCGACAAGTTCAACGTGAGTTAAAGTATAACGTTGCTGCTGACCCTTTTCCCTCATGGCTTCAACTGCATTTAGGGACTCCCTGACCGCGCCATCACCAATAGCATGTATGTGTGCACTATACCCAATCTGAGCTAATTCTGAGAGCCAGTTCGTCATATCTTTGGGTGAAATATAGTTAAGGCCGTAAGGTTGATTTGGGATGTAAGTCGTCAGATAGGGGGCTAGCACTTTTGCTGTACCATTGACTAAAATGCCATCGCTGTACATTTTGACCTGATTCACCAACAAAAGATTTGAGTGGTCATCAGTGTAAATACTCTCTAGATACTCAAGTTGGTGTTTCTTACCTACCTCTGGATAAATCCATGGGCGAAGTGAAACACGTGCAGTTAAGTCCCCCGACTTTTCCGCGGCCTTCCAAACCTCCAGCCAACCGCGTTTCCAGTACAGCCGGCCATCACCTATGGTTGTGATCCCATGAGCGGCCGCTTCCTCCAACCCCGCAATTAACCCTTGGTAACTTTGGTCAAATTGATTAGGCAGGGAATTCCACGCGGTTTCCATCACTATATCACCAGCGTTATCGAGTAATATCCCGTTGAATTTTCCAGATTTTGTTTTAAGAATTTTGCCGCCCGGCGGGTCGATTGATTCATGGTTAAACCCAGATAACTCAAATGCTAAAGAGTTCACCCACATGGAGTGAGACGTCTGCTCCATGAACACTACGGGTTGATTTGGGAAAAGAGAATCTAGTACTTCCAGAGGTGTAGTTTCGTCTTGGCTGGAAAGGAGGCTTTCGATAGTAAAACCGTACCCAGTAATCCAACCAGATGTTGGGCTCATATCCCGGCAATCTTTTAGATAAGGAACCTGTTCGGAAAGAGTACCTCCTTCTAATAACTCGCAACTACCACCAGCTTCGGAAGCTGCTTCAAACACATGGTTATGGTTATCAATGAACCCGGGTAACAAGAATGCATTGCCGAGGTCAATGATTTCAGTCTCTGATCCTTTTAGTGTCGCAGCGCCATCTGCGCTGCCAATATAGCTAATTTTTCCCTGCGTAATGGCTACACTGTTCGCTGTTGGGTGCCCATAAATGTTTGCATTGATCAGAAGTGAATCAGCTTGCCCATTTGCATGGGCAAAACTGCTCGTTGCGATTAATGACATCAGTAGGCGCTGAAACTGAATCATGCTGTGTTCCCTTTAGCACTTAATGTACTGGAAACTATCACAGTTTTTCCAACCCTGAATACTTGATGCCGGACAAGCGCGCCATATCTGTGTTCCAAGTAGCAAGATCTTTCGAGTTAAATTGGTTTAAGTGGTGATGCCCACAGGCTCTAGCCATCACTTGCATCAGTTCTACAGAAGATAAGAAAAAGTTTTTAAGTTGATTAGAGGCTTTTTCTACGTTGAGTCGTTGCCTTAAATCAGCCTTCTGAGTCGCAATGCCTGCTGGGCAGTTATTGGTGTTACACATTCTTGCTGCAACACAGCCAATAGACTGCATAGCACTGTTCGAAATCGCCACGCCGTCTGCCCCTAATGCCATTGCTTTGACAAAATCCATCGGCACCCTTAAACCACCTGTCGCAATGAGAGTGACACGCCCGGATGCACCTTGCTGATCAAGGTAGCGGCGCGCTCTTGCTAGGGCGGGTATTGTTGGGACACTGATGTGATCTCTGAACATTTCGGGCGCGGCACCAGTACCACCACCGCGACCGTCTAAGATGATGTAATCAGCACTGGCATCCAAGGCAAACTGAATATCTTCTTCAATATGGTTAGCGCTTAGCTTAAAGCCAATAGGAATACCCCCGGTCACTTCTCTGACCCGATCGGCAAATTTTTTAAAGTCTGCAGCGGTGTGTAAGTCTTTAAATGTCGGTGGGGAGATAGCTGGCTCACCCTCTGGTATGCCTCGAACCTGTGAAATTTTGCCAATATTTTTGTTTCCTGGAAGGTGTCCACCAGTACCAGTTTTGGCTCCTTGTCCGCCTTTAAAGTGGAATGCTTGAACGTTCTTCAATTTTGACTCGTCGTAACCAAACTGAGCGCTTGCAAGTTCATAGAAGTAACGTGAATTGGCGGCTTGCTCTTCGGGTAGCATGCCGCCTTCTCCTGAACAAATGCCAGTTCCAGCAAGCTCTGCGCCTTTGGCTAATGATATTTTCGCTTCTTCAGACAAAGCGCCAAAGCTCATGTCGGAAACAAAAAGTGGAATGTTCAAAGTAAGAGGTTTTCTCGCTTGGGGGCCAATGACAAGTTCTGTTGCTACTGGTTCATGTTCCAATAATGGCTTAGTTGCCATCTGTGCGACCATAATCTGAATGTCGTCCCAATGGGGGAGTGTATGTCTGGGCACTCCCATGGATGTCATAGGGCCGTGGTGGCCTAACTTGGATAAGCCTTCACGAGCTAGTTGATGAATAAACTCAACGGTTGGTTCTTCGGTTGTTGCGGTTGCGATAGGGATATCGCCTGCAGTTGTTTGAACTCCCGGCCCTTCCTTACCAATTGCATCAGCAGAGAACTGTTTATGTGAACCGTCACAAAAAGGCGTATTCGCGCTGTGTTTGCATTGGCATAGATAAGCATCGCCGCTTTCTTCAGCCGTAAATGCTTTAGGTTTGAAGTCTGTTCCGGCATGTGAACCATCGCAAAATGGCTGTTTTTTGGAACGGCCACAGGCGCAAAAATAATAATCCTGACCTTCAACGAGTTCAACTTTGATGGGTTTAGTATCGGCTACCACGGGTTTACTCATGCTTCACTCCATTTGCTCACTTTATTTTTTTATTAGTAAGCGTAGGGCAGAAGTACAGTTATTTCTCTTAGAGGAGATGGGATTTACAGTGAGAGTGCAAAAACAAGCAAAATTGGTAGTGAGAATATGGCGAAAAAGTTTCCAAATAGGACCATTGAAGCGACATTGGTAGGTTCGATGTTGAAGCGTTCTGCAAATAGGTAGTTCATTACTGCGGGAGGCAGCATGGCGAACAGCACCATCATTTGTAGTTGGAGTGTCGGTAACGGGATTAGGTAGTAAATAACGGCGAATGAAATCATACCGGTAAATAGGGATTGCAACGAACACAAGATCCCAACCTTTAAGCCACTCAGCCTCAAATTACACATTTGCGAACCAAGGGCGAGAAGCATGACTGGCACTGCAGCCTGACCCAGTAAGGAAGTTGCTTCGTAAAGTGGTGTCCAGACGGCGATATCGGAAAGGTTTAAACTCATAGCCAGCGCAGTTGCTAGAAATACAGGCATCTTAATAATTTGCTTGAAAGGATTTCCGTTGCTGAGCAGAGCTAGGCCAACAGTGATGTGGATACATGCTGAAACAACAAACAGCAGAACGGCGGGCGCTAGTGCAGCTTCGCCAAAAGTGTAAGTAAATAGTGGAATGGCGAGGTTACCACTATTTCTAAACATATGGGGCGGTGTCCACGCTTTGTAGTTTAGCTTTGTAAGACGACAAATAGGCAGCATGACTAGCCCTGGTAGGAGTAGGGCGACCAGCGCAGCGTAAATAAGCGGTAATTCGTTTGTGCTCAAGGGCATGCTGGCAAGAGAAGAAAAAACTAGAGCAGGGACGAAAACGTCCATATTGATTCTATTGATTGGAGCAAAGTCGGGTTTGAGCCACCGGCCTACACTAAAACCTACCAGTACAAGCGCAATAACAGGAAAAAGTATATTTACGACTTGCTCGAACATCCTGTTTCCTTTTCCCCTTATGCTTCTATGTTTTTAACCTATCAGGGTTTTTTGACAGAGTCATCAAATAAGGAGGGAAATAGTGGGGTGAGTACAGCCACAAATTTAGGCAATAAAAGGGAGTTTGAGCAATTTATTGCTCGTTAGCAATGAATAGTTGCTTGGATTTACGTAAGAATTAACTTAAGTGTCTGATATATAACGAACTCGGTGTTGGAATGTTCTTTGCTTTCTAGCTGTAGGTTAAAACACTCTAGAATCTACACAAAAGGAATTACCCATGCCAACTCCATGTTATATCTCAATCGAAGGTGAAACTCAGGGCTTAATCACTGCTGGTGCACTATCTACAGACTCTATCGGTGATGCATTTGTTGAAGGCCATGAAGATCAAATGTTAGTTCAGCAGTTTGACCATATTGTCACTGTTCCTACCGACCCTCAATCTGGCCAGCCATCAGGTCAACGTGTACACAAACCATTTAAGTTTACCGTTGTACTAAACAAAGCGGTTCCGCTGCTATACAACGCGTTGTCTTCAGGTGAAAAGATGAAATCAGTTGAACTGAAGTGGTACCGCACTTCAGTGGAAGGTAAGCAGGAAAACTTCTTCACAACCAGCTTAGAAAACGCGTCAATTGTTGATATTCAATGCGAAATGCCTCATTGCCAAGACCCAACTAACAGTGATTTTACTCAGAACGTCACGGTATCGATGTCGTACCGAAAAATCATCTGGGATCACATCAACGCTGGCACATCTGGTGCAGATGACTGGCGTAAACCAGTAGAAGCTTAATTTGCTGAAACACATAGGTCTTCAGAGCTTATCTCAGCTTTGAAGACCTATGTAAATTAATGGTTTTGGGCTTTCGCGTTACACCACTTCCGAGAATGCGGGAGCCTTTTTTCTAACTAAGCCAAATACGTTCATGTGTACATAAAGTACTTAGCGTATTTGGCTTAGTTGGTAACAGAACAAAGGAACGAGTGATGGCAACACTGCAGTTTGACTTAGTTGTTGAGGGAATCGATAGCAGCACGTTCGTCGTGAGAGAATTTACGGGTAACGAATCTGTCTCGGCGAGTGTCTCTGATTTGGGAGAAAGCTATAGCGGCTTTCGCTATTGTGTGGATATCGCTAGCCGCCAGCATACGATTGTTGCTGAAGACATCATCGATAAACGTGTCATGTTAACGTTGAAGCGAAATGGCGAGCTAGTACAGAAGACACATGGCATTGTTCGACGTTTTGATAAAGGCGATACAGGCCATTCCTATACTTTCTACTCTCTTGTCATCGTTCCTTCTCTTGAGCGCCTATCACTTCGTCAAAATAGCCGAATTTTCCAACAAAAAACAACTCAAGAAATCGTTTCTCTTTTGCTCTCAGAAATGGGGATCGAAGACTATGCCTTTTCATTAAAAAAATGAACTCGTGCAACGAGAGTTTTGCGTTCAATATCGAGAAACAGATTTGGATTTTGTCCACCGTCTTATCGCGGAAGAGGGAATTTCCTATTACTTTACTCATGATGATGCTAAGCACATTCTTATCTTTAACGATGCGTCAGAGACTATAGAGAAGCTTGCGACACCTATCTCATATAACGCGAAAGCGGGAGGGAACGCTGATTCACCATATATCAGAGCTTGGGAAGCAAGCAAACGAGTCGAAGTAAACCAAGCTTCTCTTACCGACTATAGTTTTAAGAAGCCTAGCTATTCTCTGGCGCAAACCCAATCAAGCGAAACGGGGGAAAGCGTCTCTCGAGCCTATCAACATTATGATTATCCAGGGCGTTACAAATCGGATGATGCAGGCAAACTTATTAGTCAAGTTCGATTGGAGTACTTGCGTCGTCAAGGGCATACCGCAAACGGAAAAAGCGATCAGGCGTTAATTAGAGCGGGCGCTAAATTCGATTTATGTGATCACCTAGATGCAGAAATGAATCGAGATTGGGTCGCGGTCAGAGTGTTACATCACGGTAAACAGCCCCAAGCTCTAGAAGAGGAGGCTGGGAGCGGTGCTACTACCTATTCAAACGAGTTTGTAGTGATTCCGGGTGACAAAAACTGGCAGTCAGAACCTCAGAACAAACCATTAGTTGATGGACCAATGATAGCCACGGTTGTAGGGCCGGAAGGAGAAGAAATCTTCTGTGATGAACATGGCCGAGTAAAGCTGCACTTCCCTTGGGACCGATACAGTAATGGAGATGAAAACAGCTCCTGCTGGGTGAGAGTTGCTCAAGGTTGGGCAGGCTCCCAATATGGCATGATGGCGATTCCTAGAATTGGTCATGAGGTTATTGTCGAGTTTCTAAATGGAGACCCGGACCAGCCTATTATTACCGGTCGTACTTATCATGCGACTAACACTCCGCCTTATTCGTTGCCGGACAACAAAACGAGAACCGTGTTGAGAACAGAGTCCCATCAAGGTGTTGGATTTAACGAACTCTGCTTTGAGGACCAAGCGGATGAAGAGCAAATCTATGTGCATGCCCAGAAAGACATGCAGAAACTGGTTCAGAACGACGACACGATACACGTCAAAAACGACCTTCATTCGACAATCGAAAATGATGTGTATGAACGAGTTGGACGCAATTCCCATTCGACCATCGACGGAGAGCAGCGAAGCACAGTAACGGGTAACCAATCACTTATCGTTGATGGCTCTTTGCAGTTGATGAGCGGCTCCGTTTGGGTCAATGATTCAGGCTCGGAAATACACATTAAATCGGGCAATAAAGTGGTACTCGAAGCAGGTTCAGAAATTACAGTCAAAGCGGCGGGTAGTTTTCTGAAAGTGGACCCGGCTGGCGTACATTTAGTCGGAGGTGGGGTCAACTTAAACTCTGGCGGAAGCCCAGGTGCTGGTAGTGGATTTTCTGGTTTATTGGCTGAGCAACCAACGGTCTTGGTTCCCAATACACTGTCTTTACACGAAGAGCCCAGTAACGCAGAGGCTTCATCAGAATCCGCCACCGAAAATGTTATTACCGACCTTGAGCCAAGCAACTCGCCAGTTCCATTCTCTAACTAAGGTGGAAGCACTACATCAAATACAACGAGTACGGACGAAAGTGCAGCGTCGACTTCTTCATCGCAAGATGGGCCAGAAGACAATGAAGAACTAACGGAAGAATCTCAACGTTTAAAATCTTCATTGTTAAAACAATCAGTTACCCTAGATAAATTGGCAAATCGTGAATCTGGTTCATACAAGAAAGGCGCTAAAGGCGAGGAAGTGGAGTATATTCAACAAGCTTTAATTAAACTCGGCTTCGATTTGGGCACTGCAGGTGCAGATGGCGATTTTGGCTCCATGACCGAGAAGCAAGTGAAGCTGTTCCAAGGTAGTTATGAACCTTCGCATTCCACACATCTTGCTTACGAAGTGGGTGCCGTCGATGGCATAGTTGGCCAAGGCACTATTCTTGGTTTAGACGAAGCATTGGTGGATGGATGGGTGTATGAAAATGACGAGATGGATCTTAAATGGCTCACTGTACCTGAGGGGCAATTGACGTTTGATGCTGAAGGTAATGATGTAGAAGGTAGCTTTCTTTTTACCAGAGTTCCGCATGTACCCAATCGGAGTGGTGTCGTGATTGGTAACTCTGGTATAACGTTAGGTCGAGGGCTAGATATAGGTAGTCGATCTAGTAAAGAGGTTGAAGATATTTTTGCACAAGCATCTTCCAATTGTCAGCCCATTTCTTCGAACCTGCTATCTTGGCTGAAAAATGGCGCGGGGAAAAAGAAACAGGACGCCTATGACTATTACGAAACGCTTGATGATTTGGTGCCTCAGGAAGAGCAAACGATCACGAGAAAGATGCAACATCAAATTTTTGAAATTGTATACCCTCACTATATGGAAGAAGCCAAACGGTTGACGACGAAACTAGATGTTAGAGAAGCATACATAGGCGGAGAGGAACTCAACTGGGATGCTTTAGATATGAAAGTTCGAGAGGTAATAACTGACTTAACATATGTAGGAGTTTATACAGGTAGTGATGATGCAAGAGGGAATACGCGAAAGCTAGTCGTTCCCGCTATTTTTGAAGACTTTAAAAGTGGTATAAAAGGTAAGCAATCCAGTTTCTATAAAGTCGTAGCAAACGGAAGTCTCTGGATTAAAAGATTTAAGGTTGATTTAAATAGGATGACAAAGAGAGTTGAGCACTTAGTATGAAAAAAATATTCGCTTTTATTTTATTTATCTCCCAGTACAGTTATGCCGATTCAATAGATAATTACTATTATTACCAGGTTAACAAACTCGGAGCTAAAGACTCTAAGTACACAACAGCAGTGTATTTGAAGAAGGGAGAGCCTTGCATCATCGTTGAAAAACTGGAAACTGGCAAAAAGACTAAATTTTGTGAGATGGGTGAGAGTGGGTTTAATTTGGAAAGAGATTTTCCATCAGTTTATCCTGTTGGTTTCCAGCTTGTTATTGAAGACCTAGATTTTATTGTGGCAGCGCCTTGGAATGAACAAAAGTGCTCAATTAACCTTCTTGATTTATCTATATCCTGTGAAGCAACAGGGAGATAATTACCAACGCTTAGACAGCTAACCTGCAATCATACTAATATCGATTTTGACCATATGACGTGTCCGTGTAGTGGAGTAAGGACAATAAAAATTGAAACACATAATTTTGTTAATAAGTATCTTCTATTCCTTTTCTGTGTGGGGAGGTAATCTTCAAGATATTTATAGCAAGCTTGATATAACGAGTTTTAACAGCTCTTTACGGCCTATGCGAGTAAGTGATGAAACTCTCTTTTCAGACTTTAACCAGCTCCCAGAACCTGAATATCTAGACCAAGAGATTAAGATTGAAGATGAATATTGGTTGTACTCAATAAAAATAATGGAAGAAAAAGGCGCGGATATACATGTGTGCTTTTTAGATAGAGCTAAGCAAGGTAACTACAATGCTCAAACCCCTTTTGTTATAAGGCTTTATGCTGATAGATATGTCGCTACTGCGCAAAATTCAGATGTTTGTGAGGAATATGCAAAGTAACGTATCGTATGATTTGTTGTCGAAAGAGCGTGGAACCAATCATGATTTAATGAAGTTACTAGAGATATAAGTAATGCCAGAACTCAAGTTATTTATCGTACTTTTCGGTTTAGCATTTTCGGTTCACTCCGCACCGATCAAACTACAAGCATCTTGTAACTTTGAAGCACCAAACAGCGTTAATTATTTCTCGATAACGTTTCAAGCTAATGGTACGGCAAGAGTTGAAGTTAACTCGAACCAAATCTACGTAATAGCCAAAGAAGTTAAAGCTAAAAATCATAGCGAGTTTTTCTATCAGTCGGTAGACACCGTTGGTCGTGCAGGCGCATATTTAAATTGGAATGGTTTCAGTACGAAACATCCAATGTTTACTTTGGAAAGAGTTAATGAACGAGACTTTGTTATCCACTGGAAAGGTTTTTGGGATAGAGAAACAGTGAAATACACGTGGAATGAAATTGGTTCCAAAGGACCAGACCTATATAGCGAATCGAGTGTTTTACAAAATTGTGCTTATTACTAGCGATGAATGAAGTTCATTACGTAGGACTTAAAGTAGCGTGTTTGTTAGTACTGTCGGCAATCATACCTTTACCTGCCTCTGCTGAAGTACTGGATAATAAAGGTTTGCATACTGTACCTTCTGATGCTACATGGAAAGTAACTGAAATAAAAAGAACCTCTTGTGAGGTGTGTACCGCTGACATGTATATCCAGAGTGGTAGTGTGCAAATTAACGGAGTTTGGATTTCAGGAAATTTCGAATTCTCGATGGACGATGAAACTAAGGTCGTATTGGGTAGTGATGCGGTTTTTGCACTCGGAGATGTTGTGAATAGCATATCGATTGAGAGTATTGAAGAAAGTGCTAACTAATAAAGTGATATACATTCCTGATATAAAAACGCCTAGCAATTGCTAGGCGTTTTTCTCATTTATCTAAGCTTATTTAAACAGCTAGATAAGAAACTGGGATATCTGGGTTGATAACTTCCAACGTCGATTGGGTATCCGCAAGGTGGCTAATGCTACCGTCTGCCATCTCTACTAGGGCTGCTGATTCAATATTATCGAACGATTGTCCGTCCATCAGGATCTGAATTAAAGCAACTTGTAGAGGAGGTAGGCTAGGGTTAAACGCCGCGTTCTCAGCATATGCGCCATGGTAAGAACTACCATTATTTAAACGGAGTGCAACCCCGCTAAGGTTCTTCGTGTAAGGGGCATAGCTGCGGTTAAGTGCAGCTAGTGCCTGTTTAATCAATTCATCTTGATCATCACACGTTTTGCCATGGTGAATTTCAGCCATTAAGCCTGACTCGATTCCTAGATCTGCTGGGCCAAATGATTCTGGCAAATACTCTTGTAGAGTCATTTCGTCGCGCTCAGGCAGTTGAACAATTAACTCATTTGCAGTGGTTAATTCGTTCATAAACTGTCGGCAGTGACCACACGGACTAAAGTTGATAGTGATATCAGAAATGCCTTTTTCACCTTTCATCCAAGCGTGGCTAATTGCGCATTGCTCGGCGTGCACCGTTTGGCCTAGCTGTGCACCAGAGAACTCAACATTAGCACCGAAATAAAGCTTACCAGACAAGCCGCGTACAATCGCACCAACGTAAAACTTAGATATAGGGGCGTAAGAATAAGCCGCAGCGAATGGAAGTAGTGCTACGCGTAGTTCCGCATCGTCTAGGCCAGAGATTTTAAGAAGCTGATTGAACTGCTCTGCAGACAGTGTTGCGTCAAAGTCATCGGCTAATAGGATCGGACCTAGAAAGTCAGTAATAGGCTTTGGCGCGTCTTTTAGCGCCTGTTCAATGCGGCTCTTCATTAGAAATCCTTATTTAAGCGTTGAACTCTATTCTATGACACAAATGAAACATTGCTGAGATCTTAATCACAATAATTAATGTAATGAATTTTCAAGTTGCATGGTTAGAGTGAGATCACACATGATATCGATTTCATTGCGAGATTAAGTGAAGCACGTCGAATGGGGGCTAGGGTCTGTTGCTCTTTCGTGGTTAAGTTTTGTTCGAGATAAAATCGTTTTAGGCGAGGCGAAGACTTTGTAGCCTAGTCATTCTAAGCAAAGAGTCTTCAACGAAGCATAAAACGATTTTAACGGGGGCGCCTAGCTCGAACCCTTCGGGCAGCCTTTGTGGTTCATTCCTACTGCGTTATCGGCTTCTCATGTAGATTAGCTACACATCAAAGCCTCTGCCTTGTATGAATTTCCCACAAAGTGCTGCAAAAATCATCTCGAAAGATTAACAGACCCTCTTCATTCGACGTGTTTGAAAGAGATTTGCGATAAAGAGGTTGTTTTTTATAGAGAAAGTAACCAGACAGAAAGTGCGAAAATACTAGGAGCAATGATTGAGGTAATAACACCGCACACGACCAACGCAAGAGAACTGAACGCTGCATCTTTAGGATCCTTCTCTGCACAGGTAGCGGTACCTAGTGCGTGGGATACTGTCCCCATTGTTAAACCCTTGGCAATCGGGTGGGTAATGTTTAACAGGTTATAGATCGGATAAGCGAACATTGCGCCGAACAAACCGACAATTAACACCAATATTGCGGCAATCGCAGGTTCTCCACCAAGGTGGCTTGATACTTCCATGGCAATAGGTGTCGTAACGGATTTACCTAGCAAACTGGCGATAAGTTCTAAATCAACCTGCATGGATACGGCGATCATACTGGCAGTGAGCATAGACATAATCGATCCCACACCACAAGCGAGCATGATGATACGCCAATTCGCTCGTATTTGGGGTAACTGCTCATAAAGAGGGTAGGCGAGCGCAACTACAGCGGGCTGAAGTAGGTAGCTAATCCATGTGTTATCGGCGTAGTACGTCTCAAAAGGAACTTTTAAATAGACGAGTATCGGTATGATAATCGCAATACTAATGAGTAGAGGGTTCAAGATTGGGTTATTGAACTTTTGACTAACCCAACGAGCAAAGAAAAAAACGATGATGGTAACGAGTAACCACATTTACTTGTTCCCCTTGTTTAAAAATCGATCGAGGAACAAGCCTAGTGTGACCATAACAATAATGGTACCGCCAACTGCACTGGCTAAGATAGGTAAAGCGTTAGCGATAAGCATATCGAAGTGCACCATGAGGCCGACACTGATAGGGACGAATAACAAAACCATGAATCGGATAAACAAACTCGCGCTTGGCTGAACCCAGTCGACAGGTACGAGTCCTGATGCCATCAGCCCAAACAGCATTAGCATACCAAACACACTCCCTGGCACCGAGACTCCGAGTAGTGACTGAAGAGCGGTTCCTGCGAAGAGGCAGAGGAATATGAGCCCCATAGAGACGATGTACTTTAGAATTTTATTACCCATAAATGACAATGTATTAAGTTGTTGAAGCACAATCGCGAACCGAGTGGTTCGCGTATTCATTAGGACGTTAGCTTTTGAACGTATTGATAGACCGATTTTAAAACAGCAATCTTCTTTTCATCACTTTCATGTTCGTGAACTAAGTTTTCTAGGTTTAGCATGTAGTTTTCAATGTTGTTCTCGAAGTATTCACGACAGTGGTTTGCCCAGCGGCTCTGTTCACTTTCGTCGAGCGTCCATGGATAGTGACGAGCGCGATACTTAAACAGCAAAGGTTGGATTCTAGAGTCACTGAAAGTGATATCCAGTGCCGCTAGATTATTTGGGTCAGTTTCACGGATGATATCCATCGAGGCTTTATCTGCTGGTGAGAAGAAGCCATCGTAGAGCTGCGTATCAACATCGCTGCTCTTTTCGTATTCACGTTCAATGTTGTATAAGCCAATCAGTTTTTCGCGTACTTCTGGGTGCTTACGTATGATGGCCAAATTGGCAAGACATTGCTCGCGGTCGATGCCAATTGTTTCAGCGTTTTCGGCAGTCAGTGTTTTTGCAGGCGCAAGAATCGGGCACTTGTTTAAATGTACCAGTTTAATTGGCACAGGCAGCTCATCTTGCCCGAGCTCGGAACGTTTGGTGTAAAGTCGCGTGTGTAATTCTTCTACCGATAAATCGATTAAAGGCTGTGGATCTTTTGCCAGATCGACAACAATCACTGCATTCTGATTGGTAGGGTGCCATGCGACAGGCACAATCCAGCTGGTGTAATTACAGTCGCGACCAAACATGCCAGACACATGCATGAGTGGAGTCATGTTGACGATATCCACTAGCTCGTTCAGCTTTCGTTTGTGGCGCATATCTAAGAAATAGTTAAACAATTTTGGTTGCGCTGCTTTTAGCTTTTTCGCCATTTCGATGGTAGCGATAACGTCTGCCATCGCATCGTGGGCATTTTCGTGTTCAATGCCGTTGGCGACGGATAAATGTTCGAGCTTAAAGCTAGTGTAACCTTCATCATTTTCAGGCCACACTACGCCTTCTGGGCGTAGGGCATGACAAGCGCGCATGACATCAAGTAAGTCCCAACGTGAGTTCCCGTTTTGCCAACTCCAAGCGTAAGGGTCGAAAAAGTTTCGGTAACAAGTGTATCGAGTGACTTCATCATCAAACCGAATACTGTTATAGCCAAGGCTGGTGGTTTTAGGCTTGGAAAGCTCTGCGTGGATCTTAGCAATGAATTCGGGTTCAGGAAGCCCTTGCGATGACGCTTTCTGCGGAGTAATTCCGGTGATGAGTGCCGCTTCTGGCGAGGGAAGGTAATCGGAAGGTGGCTGACAATAAATGACGAGCGGTTCACCGATGATATTAAAATCTGCATCGGTTCGAACTCCAGCAAACTGACTTGGTCGATCTTTAGCTGGGCTGGTGCCCCAAGTCTCGTAGTCGAAGAAGAAAAAAGTGGGTTGTTCGCTATTGTTCATGCTTTCCGCGCTTTGATATCCAAATTTTAAAGATGACCGACCATGGCAGTGGCCCTTTAGTTACGTAACGATCATACGGCTTAGTAGCCGTGTAAGAAGTTCTTGTTGGCGTTGCAGTTTGCTACACGGCGGAACACACAAATAGTTTGGTTCCGAGAGAAAGAAAATTATCTTCTAATACGTTGACGTATAAAGGCTTGTGAACATGGTTACTCGTGCTGTAAGTATCCCGTAATCGTGGATAGGAAAGCAAGGTAAATCGAACAATGTATCTATTGAACAGGGAGGGGAATACGTTGAGTTTTGGTTATGAGGGGACGAGTACGGGCCTATATCAGATAAGCAGAGCGCAAAACGGATTAACTGGGTGGCTATGGCTTGTCCAACATAGCGATGTGTATTTTAGCACTAAGCATAAGAAAACGGCCCTAATATAGGGCCGTTGGGTTTAATAGGCTGGGTAGCTATTTAGCAACCGCTCCATTATCTAACTTCTTTGGTGAACTTTTTGCCGCGTTCATCAATAGGATACCTACAGTAAGAACAATTGAGCCACACAATAGGAACAGTAGTCTGCCTGTTGGCTCATTTGGAATCAGGGCCATTGCCAAGATACCGAAGCCTGCCGTACTGATTAACTTACCTAGCATTGAGCGCTGTTTAGTGTCTAGGTTTTGCTGTTCTTCACCTTCAGCAACTAAAGGCGTGTTCCAGTTGGTGAACAGCTCGTCGACTTCTTTTTCACGCTCTGGTGACAAGCCTTTGTAGAAGCGAGTCGATAGTAGGAAGAAACTACCAGTAAAGACTACGTGTGCTGCCAGGCTTAGAGATACTCGAAGATCTGACCACTCACGGCCTGTTAACGTTTGCTCTAAGTTGAACCAGTTCTCGATATCTTCCGCTTGTAGAGAAATACCGAAGATGTAAGAAACAAAACCACCTACAACGAGCGTTGCCCAACCAGCCCAATCTGGCGTTTTACGAATCCACATACCAAGTAGGACAGGGATTAGCATTGGGAAGCCAATCAGTGCACCAACGTTGAGCACGATATCGAATAGGCTCAGGTGACGTAGCGAGTTGATGAACAAACCGATGCCAATGATGATGAAACCCATCATTACAGTGGTGGCTTTGCTCACAATCACGAGTTCTTTCTGGCTCGCTTGAGGACGGACATACGGGCTGTAGAAATTCATTACAAAGATACCCGCGTTACGGTTTAAACCAGAATCCATTGAAGACATTGTGGCCGCAAACATTGCTGACATAAGTAGTCCAACCATACCTGCAGGCATAACGTTTTGTACGAACGCTAGGTAGGCTGCATCGCCACCAACATTACCGTACTGTTCAGCGAAGTCAGGCATAAAGGCCGCGACATACCATGGTGGTAAGAACCAAATCAGAGGGCCAACAATCATTAATACACAAGCAAGCCCAGCTGCTTTACGCGCATTTTCACTGTCTTTCGCCGCTAGGTAACGATATGCGTTGATACCGTTGTTCATTACACCAAATTGCTTGATGAACAAAAGGACTGTCCAAAGGATGAAAATGCTTACGTAGTTTAGGTTGTTACCAACATAAAAGTTGCCTTCGAAATTGTCTACGATATTGCCAATGCCGCCACCATGGAAGTATGCCGCAATCGCACAGGTGATGGTCACTGCCATGATTACTAGCATTTGCATAAAGTCTGACGCAATAACCGCCCAAGAACCACCGGTAACCGCCATTAGCATCAGAACCAAACCGGTCACGATGATGGTCGCTTCCATCGGAATGTTGAATACTGCCGCAACAAATATGGCTAGACCATTCAACCAGATACCAGCTGAAATCAAGCTGTCTGGCATACCAGCCCAAGTGAAGAACTGCTCTGAAGTTTTACCAAAACGCTGGCGGATGGCTTCAATCGCTGTCACTACACGTAGCTGACGGAATTTCGGAGCAAAATAGATGTAGTTCATGAAGTAGCCAAATGCATTGGCTAGGAATAGGATTACGACGACAAAACCGTCGTTAAATGCGCGTCCTGCGGCTCCTGTAAACGTCCATGCTGAAAACTGCGTCATGAAGGCGGTAGCACCTACCATCCACCATAACATCTTACCGCCACCTCTAAAGTAATCACTGGTCGACGTGGTGAACTTACGGAACATCCAACCGATAGCGATTAAAAAGAAGAAGTAGGCAAGAACAACAAGGGTATCAATAGTCATCTTTTCAGCCTTTTTTAAGTTTCATTATTAACTGGCATCTAGATTACTCCGTTTATGATTTTATTTGTACTACAATATGCATTTATCGTGATCTAAACCGCATGTTTATTTAACTGTTAATAGCTCGAAATATCTATGTTTATCAAGGTTTTTTGAGTCTTTTTAATAGGGTTTCGCTAAGTCGTTGATATTAACTAAATAATATAATCATACAAAATGGTGTTTTGTGGACACTGGCTTTGATTAATGTCGAACTAAGTATGACGGAAATTCTGGAGTTTTGGCGGTGGGTACTTCACGTATTAAAAAAGCGAGCATAAAGCTCGCTTTTTAGCAGGGCAGCTGTTGCAGGTTAATCGTTCACAAAGGCTACGGCGTCACGTACAAGTGCGCCAAGCTCTTCCCATTTGCCATCGTCGATAAGCTTGGTTGGAACCATCCAAGTCCCACCACATGCAAGGACAGAAGGAATAGATAAGTATTCATCCACGTTACTGAGGCTTACACCACCGGTTGGCATGAACTTGACTGGATAAACTGCGGTAAGAGCTTTCAGCATACCCACACCGCCGGAAGGTTCTGCAGGGAAGAACTTAAGCGTTCGCAACCCCATTTCCATTGCTTGCTCCACAAGACTTGGATTGTTTACGCCCGGTACGATTGGAACGTTTTTGTCTATACAGTACTGAACTGTGCGAGGGTTAAAGCCAGGGCTGACGATAAAGTCCACACCAGCGTCAATTGCTTGGTCAACTTGCTCATTGGTTAGGATAGTTCCTGCACCAATCAACATTTCAGGAAATTCAGCACGCATAGTGCTAATCGCCTCGGCTGCACATTCTGTGCGGAAGGTGATCTCTGCGCAAGGCATGCCATTTTCAACTAAAGTACGGCCCAAAGGGATTGCGTCTTCCGCTTTGTTGATAGCAATAACTGGAATTACTTTTAGGTTTGCGAGTTGTTCATTTAGTGTTGTCATGAATACTGTCTCATTATGTAATTTTACTCACCAGTAAAGGTAAGTTATTAAAAACTATAAAGATAAATCGGGCATTGCCTCTAAAGGTATTATTGCGCCTTGGTGCTGGATTACTTTTCCAGCAACAACATGTCCAGCTAACGCTGCTTCTTTAGGGTTGCCACCGCAAAAACGCTTAGCTAGGAATCCTGCACTGAAAGAATCACCTGCTGCGGTAGTGTCTACAATGTTGTCTACGGGCATTGGTGCAACGTAACTTGCGTCTTGGCCATCTATAACTAAGCAATCTTTACTTCCACGCTTAATAAGCAACTCTTCTACGCCCGCTGCTGTCGTTCTTTCAACGCACTGCTCGATACAATCATCACCATACAGCTCCTGCTCATCGTCAAAGGTGAGTAGGGCGATATCGGTATACTTAAGCATCTCTGAATAACAGCTTTGAGCGTGTTTCTGACTGCTCCATAATTGAGGGCGGTAGTTGTTGTCGAAAATAACCTTACCACCGCGGGACTTATACAGTGGTAAAAATTCGAACAGCTTAGAGCGACCATTATCGGTAAGAATCGCAAGTGTAATACCACTTAGATACAGGGCATCGTAAGTGAAAAGCGTGTCTAGAAGATCATTCGAGTTTGTCCCGTCGAGCATATATTTAGCGGCAGAGTCATTGCGCCAGTAATGGAAGCTGCGTTCACCGGTTTCATCGGTTTCGATGTAATACAGACCAGGCTGCTTATCGTCTCGTTGAGAGACTAGCGCAGTATCTAGGCCTTCTAAGCGCCATTTACCGAGCATATCGACGCTGAAAGGGTCGTTCCCTAACGCGGTGATGTAGCTAGTCTTTATGCCTGTGTGTTTAGTTAAGCGTGATAGGTAAAGCGCTGTGTTGAGTGTGTCACCACCAAAACTTTGCTTAAGCCCGTCGTCTTTCCTTTGTAGCTCAACCATACATTCGCCAATGATCGCGATATTTAATGATTTCATATTGTCACCTTAGCAACTGAGGTTGCGCTATACGTTACTTTAAAAAGTCTTCACGAGCTGGATTGAAGATATCCAGCAAAATGCTGTCTTGCTCCAGTGCAACGGCACCGTGCATCATGTGTTTGCGCGCAAAGTAAGCGTCACCTTCTTTAAGTATTTTCTTTTCACCTTCGATTTCTGCTTCAAAGCTACCTCGAACAACATAACCAATTTGGTCGTGTATCTCGTGTGTATGCGGAGCGCCAATCGCACCTTTGTCAAAACATAAGTGAACCGCCATTAAGTCATCGGTATAAGCAACAATTTTGCGCTTAATACCGCCACCAAGCTCTTCCCAAGGGTGCTCATCGTTTACAAAGAAAGCGTTCATGATATATCTCCTAAACTATTTAAATTGAATTCTTGCTAGTCAATGCTCTTCATCTTAAGAGAATTGCCTTAATTGTAATACAATATACTTAAATAATTGTGACGTTAGTCAAATTAGGAATGCTGATTGAGGTGTCTACACATGGGCTGAACCCGCTGTTTCATTAGTTTATGGCCATTAATATCAATGGGATAGCTGTTAATGTGTGATTCCTATCATTATTTTTGGATGAATTTGTATGATTAAATCTAATATTGTATTACTTTATGTGGAGTTTAAGAAAACAACACACTTCATCTGAGGGTGGTAAGAAATGACTACACAACCGATTTTGTTGACTGAAGCAGAAGTCGAACTACTAAGAAAGGAAGTCGGAAAGCCGAGCTTAATGGGCAAATCCATTGAAGCGAATCGCAAGGAACTTGAAGCCTTTATGCGTCTAGCTTTAGACGTACCAGGTCACGGCGAAGCGGGGGGCTACGAGCACAACCGCCACAAACAAAACTATACGTACATGAACTTAGCGGGTCGTTTATTCTTGATCACTCAAGAAGAAAAGTACGCGCAGTTCGTTAAAGATCTTCTCGCTATTTACGCAGAGAAGTACCTCACTTTTGATTTCCACGTACAGAAAAACACTAACCCTACAGGTCGTCTTTTCCACCAGATCCTTAATGAACACTGTTGGTTAATGTTTACTAGCCTTGCATACTCTTGCGTGGCATCCGTGATGACAGAAGAAGAGCGTACAGCCGTTGTTGAGCGCATTTTCGAACCAATGCTAGACATGTTCACCGTGAAATACGCACACGATTTCGACCGTATTCACAACCACGGTATCTGGGCAGTTGCGGCTGTTGGTATTTGTGGTCTAGCCATTGGCAAACCTGAATACCTAGAGATGTCGGTATACGGCCAAGACCGTGACAATACTGGAGGCTTCCTAGCGCAAATATCACAGTTGTTTGCGCCGTCTGGTTATTACATGGAAGGTCCGTACTACCATCGTTACGCCATTCGCCCGACTTGTGTGTTTGCTGAAGTGGTACACCGTCACATGCCTGAAGTAGACATCTACAACTACAAAGACAAGGTGATTGGCAACACAGTACAAGCAATGCTGGCGACGGCATACCCGAATGGTGAGTTCCCAGCTCTCAATGATGCGTCTCGTACCATGAGCATTACCGACATGGGCGTTCAAGTTGCAGTGAGCGTTTACAGCAAACACTACGGCTTGGATGACAACATTCTTGGCATGGCGAAGATTCAAAACGCCGTTTGGATGCACCCATGCGGTCTGGAGCTTTCTCAAGCTTACGATAAAGCAATCTCAGACCGTGAAATTGGCATGCCTTTCTGGCCGAGTGTCGAGCTTAACGAAGGCCCTGATGGCAACAATGGTGCACAAGGCTTTATCCGTATGCAGGATAAGACCGGCGATGTATCTCAGCTTGTGATGAACTACGGCCAACACGGTATGGGGCATGGTAACTTCGATACGCTAGGCATTACCTTCTTCAATCGTGGTCAAGAAGTGCTACGTGAATACGGTTTCTGTCGCTGGGTTAACGTTGAGCCTAAATTCGGCGGTCGTTACCTTGACGAAAACAAGTCGTACGCACGTCAAACTATCGCGCACAACGCGGTAACGATTGATGAGCAATGTCAGAACGGTTTTGATGTAGAGCGCGCAGATTCGGTGCACGGCTTGCCCCACTTCTTCAAAGTAGAAGGCACGGAGATCAACGGTATGAGTGCGTTTGCGAGCGATCATTACCCGAACACTGATATGCAGCGTAGTGTGTTCATGCTAAACCTAGATGAGCTTGAAGCACCGCTATTGATAGACCTTTACCGCATTGAAGGTGAAGGCGAACATCAGTACGACTACTCTCATCAATACGATGGGCAAATCGTGCGCACTAACTTCGATTACCAAAGTTTTGGTGAACTGAGCACGCTTGGCGAAGACTTCGGTTACCAACACCTTTGGAAAGTAGCGAGCGGCAAAACGCAAGGTACGGCGCTGGTTAGCTGGCTACAAAACAACACCTACTACACTTGGTTAGGCACAAGCAGCAGCGCGAAACAGAACGGCGATAATGAAGTGATCTTCACTCGCACTGGCGCCAATGACCCAAGCTTTAACCTACGTAGCGAACCGGCATTCATTCTACGCAGCAAGGGCGAATCGACACTATTTGCTTCAGTGCTAGAAACACACGGCTACTTCAACGAAGAGTTTGAGCAATCGGTGAATGCACGTGGTCAGGTAAAAGGTATCCGCGTCGTGGGTTACAACACTGTTGGCAGCATCGTAGAGATTACAACGGACACATCGCTGGTGACGGTAATGATCAGCAATGTAAAAGATGCGAACGACCAAACCCCACACCAAGTAGAAATTAACGGCAAAACTTACAGCTGGAATGGCTTCTACTCGCTAGAAGTGGCGGAAGTAGAAAGCAACGCATTCGGGCAGGAGAAATAATAATGAGCTACCAAACCCAGTCTTACCAACCGCTATTGATGAACTTTGAAGAAGCGGCTGAATTAAGCAAAGCACTTGGCACGGATAGCCTATTAGGAAACGCACTAGCACGTGATATCAAACAAACCGACGCTTATATGGCAGAGGTTGGTATTGAAGTTCCAGGTCACGGTGAGGGCGGCGGTTACGAGCATAACCGTCACAAGCAAAACTACATCCACATTGATCTAGCGGGTCGCCTATTCCTTATCACTGGCGAACAGAAGTACCGCGATTACATCGTGGACATGCTAACGGCTTACGCGAAGGTATACCCTACGCTAGAGAGCAACACCAGCCGTGACTCTAACCCTCCGGGTAAAATCTTCCACCAAACTCTGAACGAGAACATGTGGATGCTTTACGCCTCTTGTGCGTACAGCTGCATTTACCACACGTTGGAAGAAGAGCAAAAAACACTGATTGAAAACGACCTGTTCAAACAAATGATTGAACTGTTCGTAGTCACTTACGGTCACGACTTCGACATCGTACACAACCACGGTCTGTGGGCAGTAGCAGCAGTGGGGATCTGTGGTTACGCAATTAACGATCAAGATGCGGTAGACAAAGCGCTTTACGGCTTGAAACTGGACAAAGTCAGCGGCGGATTCCTAGCTCAGTTAGACCAACTGTTCTCACCAGATGGCTACTACATGGAAGGTCCTTATTACCACCGTTTTTCACTACGCCCAATTTACTTATTTGCAGAAGCGATTGAGCGTCGTCAGCCAGAACTGAAGATTTACCAGTTCAACGATTCGGTCATCCAGACCACGTCTTATGCAGTATTTAAGACTGCATTCCCAGATGGTACTTTGCCTGCACTGAACGATTCATCGAAGACGATTTCGATCAACGATGAAGGTGTGATCATGGCGACGTCGGTGTGTTTCCACCGTTACGAGCAGTCTGAAACGCTACTTGGCATGGCAGATCACCAGCAAGACGTTTGGGTTCATATCTCGGGTAAAACATTGTCTGACGCGGTTGCAGCAGCAGACAACATCAAACCATTCAACTGGGGTAGCCTATTCGTAACTGACGGTCCAGAAGGCGAAAAAGGCGGCGTAAGCATTCTTCGTCACCGTGACGAGCAAGATGACGACCCTAATACCGCAGATACAATGGCGCTGATCTGGTTTGGGCAACACGGTTCCGATCACCAATACCATTCAGCACTCGATCACGGTCACTACGATGGTCTGCACCTGAGCGTGTTTAACCGCGGTCATGAAGTGTTGCACGATTATGGCTTTGGTCGCTGGGTAAACGTAGAGCCTAAATTTGGCGGTCGTTACATCCCAGAGAACAAGTCTTACTGTAAGCAGACAGTTTGCCACAACACTGTGACGGTTGATCAGAAGACTCAGAACAACTTTGACACTGCTTTAGCTGAATCTCGCTATGGCTCGAAGCACTTCTTTAAAGCCGACGACCAAAAACTACAAGGTATGAGTGGTCGTATTTCTGGTTACTATGATGGCGTCGACATGCAGCGCAGCATCATTCTTGCTGAATTGCCTGAGTTCGAAAAGCCGCTTGTGATTGACGTATACCGCATCGAAGCGGAGCAAGAGCACCAATATGACTTGCCAGTACATTACTCTGGCCAAATCATCCGTACCGACTTCGATTACCAAGTTGAAAGCACATTGCGACCATTGGGTGAAGACAACGGTTACCAGCACTTATGGAATGTAGGTTCAGGTAAAGTCTCTTATTCATCAGAAAGAACGAGCTCTCTAGTGAGCTGGCTACACGACAGCAGCTATTACTCACTGGTGACTAGCGCAACCAAAGACGGCGAAGTTTACTTTGCTCGCACTGGCGCTAATGATCCAGACTTCAATCTGAAGAGTGAGCCTGCACTGATTATCCGTCAGCCTGGACAAAATCATGTGTTCGCTTCTGTCTTAGAGACACATGGCTACTTCAACGAATCCATTGAAGCTTCTGTAGGAGCGCGTGGATTGGTCGAAGCAGTTTCTGTTGTAGGTCATAACAGTGTCGGGACTGTTATCCGAATTCATACTACTTCGGGAAATGCGTACCTATATGGTGTGTCTAATCAAGGTGAAGAACTTCAGCAGCAAACTCATACAGTTGAGTTTGATGGTGAAAAATACTCATGGCAAGGGGCGTTCGCTCAGCTATAAACCTTGAATGGAATCATGTGAGTGAATCAGTAAAAAGCCGGATGCTTTGCTGCATCCGGCTTTTGTAATTTCACAAGCAATAGTCATACAAAATGGCGAGGTGTGAGGATTGATACCTTTCTATTTAGCTACTACGTGCGTGAGGTACTAGCGGCTTGTTAATGAACATTCATCGCTATCTGGAAAGTATAACGGAAAAGAGTATTGATGGTGTTCAAGGCTATATTATTGCTCGTTCGGGTAGGGATGAAGAATTGATTTAGCCTGTGCACAGACTTCATGATTAATGAGAGTTTGATCACTGAAAAATACATTGCTTAAACGAAATATGCTGGATATTATAATAGGCATATAATCATACAATAAGATATTTGGAGTTGAACATGACTAAACCTGTTATTGGTTTTATTGGCCTTGGTCTTATGGGCGGCAACATGGTTGAGAACCTACAAGCTCGTGGCTACCACGTAAATGTAATGGATCTTAGCGAAGAAGCGATGGCCCGTGTAACGGCTCGTGGCAACGCAACTGCGTTTACTTCAGCGAAAGAACTCGCGGCTGCAAGTGACATTGTTCAGTTCTGCCTAACGACTTCAGCCGTAGTTGAAAAAATCGTATACGGAGAAGACGGTGTATTAGCGGGCATTAAAGAAGGTGCTGTGGTTGTGGATTTTGGTACTTCTATCCCTGCATCTACTCGTAAGATTGGTGAAGATCTTGCTGCTAAAGGTGCAGGAATGATTGATGCACCACTTGGTCGTACACCTGCGCACGCAAAAGATGGTCTTCTGAACATCATGGCTGCTGGTGATATGGATACTTTCAACAAAGTTAAGCCAGTACTTGAAGAGCAGGGCGAAAACGTTTTCCACCTAGGTGCTTTAGGTTCAGGACATGTCACTAAGCTTGTAAATAATTTTATGGGCATGACGACAGTAGCGACAATGTCACAAGCGTTTGCTGTAGCAAAACGTGCTGGTGTTGATGGACAGCAACTGTTCGATATCATGTCAGCAGGCCCATCTAACTCTCCGTTTATGCAGTTCTGTAAGTTCTATGCTGTGGACGGTGAAGAGAAGTTAGGTTTCTCAATCGCGAACGCAAACAAAGATCTTGGCTACTTCCTAGAAATGGTTTCTGACTTAGGTACTGAGTCGCTAATCGCTGAAGGTACATCGAAGAGCCTTCAAGCAGCAGTGGATGCAGGCCTTGGTCAAAACGACGTACCGGTTATTTTCGACTACTTTACAAAGCTAGATAAGTAAGTAACTCGAAATGACAGTGTCATAGCAAAAAGTGTTAATTCAAGCCTACTCTTCGAGTAGGCTTTTTTGTGTTTAAAGCACAATGGGTTAGGCTGAACAACATTGAATAATTGGTAACAACAACTCGGGTAGAAGGGAGAGGAACAATGATTAGGCACGTGTTACTTATCAAGTTCAAAGATGATGCTTCCAATGCAGAAATAGAAAAATTAAAAGGCTTATTTGAGCTCATGCCAGAAAAGGTCGAAGGGGTTATTTCAGTCGAGTGGGGAGAAAACGATAGCCCTGAAGGTAAGAACAAAGGTTTCACTCACTCAGTACTGATGACGTTCTCAGACGAAGAAGGCAGGCAGAACTACTTGCCACACCCAGAACACGACGCATTGAAAGAAGTCTTCAGGCCACTACTAGAAGATATTGTTGTGTTTGATTATCAAATCTAGTGTGCCTAGTTGTGCCATTTCAGCTAAATGGTTAGTGGTAAATCAGTATAGGAAAGCGTTGTGATTGAACAATATAGTGATGAAGTATCGCGACATTATGCGGCGTATCGTCCACCAATACACAGTAAGATCCTAGCGCGAGCATTAGCGCAGCAGCAAGGATTTCAACAGGGTTTGGATATAGGGTGTGGAACAGGTGTATCAAGCGAAGCACTCAATGAGTTTTGTCAACGTGTTGTGGGGCTGGAGCCGAGTGAAGCAATGTTGTCCCAAGTTAGCCCAAACAATTGTATCAGTTACGTATTGGGTTCCGGCGATGCGATCCCATTAGGCGATCACGTTGTGGATATTGTGTCTTTTGCCGGCTCATTACCGTACGCAAAATCTTCCCAATTGGTTTCTGAACTGACAAGAGTTTGTGCCTCGCATGCATTTATTGTTGTCTACGATTTTGAAGTGCAGCTTGGTGAGTTTATGAGCCTTCTTGGTGTTATGCTTCAGCCTAGAAAGGCTCAATATAATCACTCAGAAAACTTTGATGGTTACTCAGAACTGGCTCCAGTTCAAACCAGCCAAGAGAAGTTAAGTTTAGTGCTAACGCCCAAACAGTTGGCACATGTGTTATTTTCCTCTGCAAGACGCTACTCAGCTATCGTTGAACGCTTTGGTAGTGACAACACGTTTAATACCGTTGTCGACGTATTAAAGTCGGCATCCAGAGAGCATAAAGTTAGCGTGGATACTTACTATTCGAGTTACCGTTTGAGTAAGTAAATAGTAAAGTGGATGATGTTAAAGAACTGGCTATAAGTAGTGAAGTTGGAAAAGTACACCCCAAAGCAAACACTTGAAACAGATATAAGGATGGATAAACCACAGGTGCAAATCTGAAGGCGTCCGCCTACTAGTTATACATCAGCTTTTCAGCCTTTTGGCTATCGAACTCTTTCAAGGATTTACGTGCTAAGCGTCTAAATGGAAGGGCTTTAACGACCTCTTCAAACGGTTGGATGGCAAAGGCCCAGAAGATAGAGCCATCAAAAACAAGAATGATGAGCGCACACAAAGGGATGGAGATTATCCATTGCCCTGTAAAGTTAACTTTGAATACTTCGGTGGTTTTTCCTAATGCACGCAACACATGTCCATGAACCGTGTTATAGCCGCGCACTATTGGTAGGAAAATATACAGCGGCGCTATGATCGCTAACGCATGGTAGGTCGATGCATCTAAGTCAGGATACACTTTGGCAATGACGACGCTGAGTGCGGCAAAAAACAGTGCACTCGCGATCGAGATCCAAACCGCAATATCGATACTAGTGTCGACATTTTTAGTTAGATCGTCGAGTTTTCGTGAACCGATTGCTTGGCTAATTGTGATAGCAGACGAGTGCGCCCAGGCTGTAATGAACTGAGTTCCAGCACGGATCCAAGGCATAACTAAGGTAATCGCAACATAGGCATTGATGTTGAGCTGAGAATAAAGCAATTGATAGATGGTGGCACCAATTGACAGCATGGTGACATTAGCGGCAACGGGAAAAATTTCAATGAAGTGATGGCGAATGTTAGCTACGAAATCATTACGTGTTGCAGTAAATTTCAAGCGCAACGAAGCATCGACATTTAGACACAGACTTAAGTAAACACATCGAATGAGTATCGCAATCAGGCTACCCCAGGCTGCACCTTGAACCCCTAATCCTTCGAAGTTCGATATTCCGTGAATAAGTACATACGAAAGTACCGCATTGATTGGGAGCTCTATGAGATAACCCTTAAATGGAATTTTCGTTTTTCCCATCCCATTAAACAACGCGATGATTACTTGGGTGATTGCAGTAAACAGCACAAGATATTTTGAGACTAACAAGTAACGGCTGATTTCTGCATGTAAAGAAGGCTCGTCGGTGAGCATTTCAATGAGAGGGTATTCGAACACTGTAAGCAGCAACCAGAAAAGAGAAGCTACGACGAAGTTGATAGACATTCCTGCCCAAAAGGCTTTGGACAAAGAAGAGTTAACTCCTGAACCAACAGCACGGCTCAGAACTAACTGTGTACCGTTGGCTAAAGCCATTTGAATTCCCAAAATGAACGCAACGATTGTAGTCGCAATTCCCATTGCAGCCAGTGGTATTTCTCCTAGGGGGGAAACCAACAATGTGTCGATCATTAGCATCGATTGCATAAGCAGTGCGTTTAGTGCAAGTGGCCAAGCGAGTGCGATGTTTTTCTTAACGTATGACTGGGAAGACAAAGTAATACCTTCAATTTGTAACAGAAGCTATTCGGTGAAACGTATGGTTCACCGAAGGTTTCGTATTTGATATACCAATGTTATGCGGCCTAGCTGGTACTCATTAAGCTGTGATTAGAGAGACTTTTGATAGGCGTTGGTTTTCGTCATCTAGCAACACTTGAGAAGCGATACGTGCTTTATCCGCATCTCCAGACATGATGGCGTCGTAGATGGCTTTGTGCTCTTCTAAGCAAAATCGACCACCTTCAGCAGAATGATCGATGAACTGTTTAAAAATGGCGGACAATATGTTGCCAAATGGCACATAGAAGTGATTCCCTGTGGAGAGGAAAATAGTCTGGTGGAAGAGGTGGTCGTTAATGGTCCAGTCTTCATAGTCAAAACTGTTAGCGGCCACCGTCATCTTTTGAAATAACACCGACAAAGTCTTACGTTGTTCAACTGTTGCATTAAGTGCGGCTAGAGCACATGCCTCTGGATCAATCGCTTTTCTCAAGCCTAAAAACTGTGCCAAAAACGGTTTGGTGTCCGCTAAGTCTTGAATCCAATCCAGTAACTGAGGATCCAGAAAGTGCCATTGCGTTCTAGGCAATATGCGTGTTCCTACCTTAGGCTTTGACTCAATCAAACCTTTAGCTGAGAGCAGTTTGGTCGATTCACGGAGGGCTGTGCGGCTGACCCCAAAAGCATCGCACAGTTCGATTTCACTGGGGAGCTTTTCATTCTCTTTTAACTCTCCAGACAAAATCTTGCGTGCGATCTGTCTTGCTATTTGAACATGAATTCGGCGGCTGGAATCTTCCACCGATGAGAATATAGACATGCGTGCCACCTAATTTATTAAATTTAATTAATAATACAATAACACATCATAATTTAAAAAGATTAAACATGAATAGCGTGATGTCAGAAGTAAAACCGCGTCGTTTCGTTAAAAATTTTGTCGCCACAGTGAGTAAAGGAAGGCTCACCTATGTTGAACCGATGTTAATGATACAAAGCGAGATAGCATATATTGGAGCGAAGCTTGCGTTTCAGTGATATAAGAGTGAAAGGCAGATCATATTCTGGCAGGTAAGATTTGGTGAGTAAGTGGTTCGGTGCTATATTACAACATTAAATAATACATATTTATAAGCAGAGACATGGCAGGTTCATTTAATTCAATTTCAGGCTCCAAGAGAAGCCTTCATGTGCAAGTCGCTCGTGAAATCGCCCGTGGTATTTTGTCTGGTGATCTTCCACAAGGTTCTATCATCCCAGGCGAAATGGTTCTTTGCGAACAGTTTGGTATTAGCCGAACGGCGCTGCGTGAAGCGGTTAAGTTACTTACGTCGAAGGGATTACTCGAATCTCGTCCTAAAATAGGAACCCGAGTTGTTGACCGTGCCTATTGGAACTTTTTAGATCCTCAACTTATTGAATGGATGGATGGACTCGCAGATACCGACCAATTCTGTCAGCAGTTTTTAGGCTTACGCCGAGCTATTGAACCAGAGGCTTGTGCGCTTGCTGCTAAATTTGCAACTGCTGAACAACGTATAGAGCTGTCTGAGACCTTCCAACAAATGGTGGAAGTATCCAGTGCAGAGCAGTTTGATCAGGCTCGCTGGACGGATGTAGATATCAAATTCCACAGCCTCATCTTTAACGCGACGGGTAACGACTTTTACTTACCATTTGGAAATATCCTGACGACGATGTTCGTAAACTTTATTGTTCACTCATCGGAAGAAGGCAGCACATGTATTGATGAACACCGTCAGATATATGAAGCGATTATGGCGGGTAATAGTGATAAAGCGCGCCAAGCGTCAGCAAATCATTTGCAAGAATCAAATCACAGGTTACCAGCAGCAAGCTAACGGTGACAACACGAGAAAAAGCACGCTATAAGCGTGCTTTTTTTGTTGAAGCTGGTGGGTAGCGTTTTGAACAATCATCAGTCGTTATCGTACAAAACTCTAGCAACTTAAGATAATGATTATATAATAATATAAATATCTTTGCTGAGTGTAATTATGTCTGAGTCTCTACTACCCAACATCGTCCAGTTTATTGGTCAGATAGATCCCTTCGATAAGATTCCTAAGCAGGCGCTCAGAGACCTGTGTACGCACATTCAAATTACCTATCTTGGGAAGGGCGAAGTAATAGATCTGTGTGAGACAGGTAAGGAAAAATCATTGTACGTGGTTCGAACGGGGTCTATGGAGCAGAGAAAGTCGGATGGTGTACTGAGAGCTCGGTTAGGAAGCGAAGATCTATTTGGATTTACCTTTCTAGAATCAAACGTCAACAACGATAAGGGCTACAAGGCAATTGCAATTGAAGGGACGTTACTTTACGTAATACCAAACTCAGCGTTGCAATCGTTGTTCAAGATTTTTCCAAGCTGCGCTGAACACTTCGCGTCCCAAGCTCAGGTGAGGCTTAAGTCAGCGTTAGATGTAGTATGGTCCAATAAAGAAAAAGGGTTGTTCATACGTAAAGTTGAAGATGTTGCCAGTGGCCGTGTTGCTGTTGTAACGGCAGATCAAACCATACAGTCGGTGGCGCATGAAATGAGATTGGTTCAGAGAAGCTCATGCGCTGTAGTATATGAAGAAGAAAAAATCGTTGGGCTAATCACCGACCGTGATATGACCAAACGTGTGATAGCTCATGGTGTCTCCGTTGATAGACCAATCTCCGAAGTGATGACTCATTCGCCGTTAACAATTAAACCCGACGACCTAGTTCTTCATGCCGCATCGGTCATGATGCAGTTCAATATTCGAAACCTCCCTGTAGTCAAAGACAACAAAGTGATCGGTTTGCTCACAACGTCTCATTTGGTTCAAAACCATCGTGTTCAAGCCATCTTTTTAATCGAAAAGATCAAATATGCAGGCAGCATTAAAACGCTTGCGTCTTTTACTCCGGAACGTCAAGCCATCTTTGAAGCGTTAGTGGAAGGGAAGGTGGCACCAGAAACCATTGGCAAAGTGATGACCATGATTATGGATGCGTATACGCGCAGAGTTATCCAAATCGTGATTGATAAACTGGGCCCACCACCATGTGCTTTTTCATGGATAGTTGCAGGCTCCCATGCGAGGAATGAAGTACACATGTTGTCCGATCAGGACAGTGCCATCGTTCTTGCTGATGACGCAACAGAAAGCGATCGTATCTACTTCAAGCACTTAGCTATGATGGTTACCAACGGACTTGCCAGTTGCGATTATCCACTCTGTCCAGGCAAGTTTATGGCAGCGACACCAAAATGGTGCCAGCCGTTATCGGTATGGAAGAGCTATTACAAAAAGTGGGTTGCTAATCCAGAGTACGAACGCCTACTCAACATCAGCGTTTTTCTTGAGATTCGCACTATCTATGGAAACAGTGATTATGAAACGATACTTCGAGATGAACTGCATCAAAACATACGTAGTAATCGAGAATTCTTAAGTTCGTTGGTTAATGATGCGATTAATACGCATCCTCCCCTCGGAATCTTCAATAGCCTTGTGCTGGAAAAGTCGGGTGAAAACAAGAAAACGCTCAACATCAAAAAATACGCCATCAACTTAATCATTGATTTAGCCAGAATCTATGGGCTCGCCGTCGAATGCGATCTATCAGCAACTGATGAACGTTTCAAAGCTGCGAATGAAAGTGGCATGTTGAGCGATGACGCTTATATGAACATCATTGGAGCGTATCAGTTCATTCTTTCATTCCGCTTTAGCCACCAGTTAGAGGCACTAAAGCAAGGGAGTGAGCCCGACAATCATATCGACCCTAACAGCTTCGGCAGCTTCGAGCGGAAACACTTGAAAGATGCCTTTAGGATAATTGCTGATATGCAAGATGCCGCTAAAGTGCGTTTCGGGAGCCGTTAATGAAGTCATTCCTTCAATATTTTCATCCTCTAGAGAGGATCAAACGTGAGCGTGAGCGTTATATAAAACGGGTCAAACTACCGGACTGCTTAATGAATTTAGTCTCTCTGCCTGAGCCACAGTTGGCTGACTTTGCTAAAGAAAGTCACTTCATTGTTCTTGATCTAGAGACAACCGGGCTTGATAGTGAAGTGGATAACATTTTATCTATTGGGTGGGTTGAAGTCGTCAAAGGGAGGATTGATTTGGCAACAGCGCGTCATTTCTTTTTAAGTAGCGATTCTCAGATTAATCCTCAAACTGCAGTTATTAACCATATCACACCGCAAATGCTGGAAGATGGAGTGACTATTCATGATGCGATGGCGACATTTTTTAAAGCTGCCCACGGTAAAGTGATTGTGGCACATGGGTGTATTGTAGAACGCAACTTTATGAATCAGTATCTCCAAAGTGCTTACTCAACGCGAGATCTTCCACTACTTTGGCTGGATACGCTGTGTATAGAAAAATCGTTGGAAAAGGCGATTAGTAATCATGAAGAATCTGATGTAACCCTTACAGGGGCTCGCGCTAGATATGGTCTACCTGAGTACAATAGTCACAATGCGTTGGTTGACGCCGTCTCTACAGCGGAACTGTTTCTTGCGCAGCAGCAACGTATTAGTAGAAACGGAGAAGCGACGCTTGCCATGCTGTATCGATATAGCCGGTAAACGAACGGGCTAGGAATAGGCGGCTAGCTAAGTAGTTCTGATCGGGGTTTAGTCCATGCTCAAATAAAAAAGCCAGCAAGTAGCTGGCTTTTTGCTTAGGACAATTGGACTTATCGTTTGATTAGAAGCTGTAAGTTAAACCAACACGGCTACGTAGTTCGCGTTTATCTGAAGAACTTGAAGTGTTTACATCGCCAAACTCTACGTATGGTGCCCAAGCGCCAATGATGTGGCGGATGCTAGCATTGAGTTCGTAGTTGGTATCTCCGTTGTCATAGATGTTGTAACCGTCTGCTTTGTAGTAGTTACCTTCGAAACCGAAACGCCAGTCATCCATTGAGTAGTTAATGTTTGCGGTAATACGATGACGACGTTGATTCTCATCGTTTTGGTAAGTTAGGTTGCCATCTTCAAGAATTGGTTTGCCTTCAGAATCTGTTGCAATAGATTGGGTGTTTTGTCTCATGTCGTAACGGTATCGTGCGCTTAAGCTTAGGCCTTCAATGCTGTCGACACTGTATGTTGCACGTACTTGAGGTTTGTAGGTAATACCCGCTGGACGTCCTTCGATTGGCATACCGTAGGTCATTGTCCAGTTGTCGTTGAGTTTATGACGGTAATTTAGACCCAGCTCCCAACCATTGTTCTTTAGGTCTTTCATGAACTCGCCATCTTCACCTTTGAACTTAGCTTCGATGTCTACAAGGAAATTGCCAATACGGTCTGCAAGTTTTACACGTGTTGCGTGCTGTTCAGTATGGCTTTTGTATTCGTGACGAACGTCGAATGAAGCGGCTGATACAGAGCCAGCCGCTAGAATTGATGCCACAGCGATTAAAGTCGTTTTAATTTTATTCATGGTTTAGTTCCACATTAGTTAGAGTTGGGCTTTGAACCAGCAAAGCCAAAGTAAAAAACTGGATAACGTCGAAGCTTCTTAACTTCTAGATATAAACTCATTTGAGTTAAAATAATACAAATAGTTTATCGGTGAACTGCTGAGTGATCTGTGAATTAGATCGAGTTGTACTGACTAATTAGCTATTAACAAAAGGTTACAATGTCTATGGTTTTAATGTAGTTCATTGAAATTGATGGGTTAATGATGGTTTTTTGTATTGAGGTAGTGTGTAAATCTATGTCGGAATTGTGCGCTGTCGCAAAGTCCTGATGACTGTATCTTTTGTGTTTATTTGTAATATATTAATATTATAAGTTCTTCATTCGATGAGAGGTATAGGTGCGAGTCGGCATCAGTAAGGCTAAGTATTTGTTAAACAAGTCACTTTGTATGTGGGTTACTCAAATGAGACTTGTAAACAACATTAGAGTCGATTCGAAGCACCTAACAAAAGCCAAGGGGTTTGCCTTTTGTTGATACGACTCATCATTAAATAACGTGTTCATATTGTTTTACTGGCGAGTGAGCTAAAACGAATGAAGTCTCTTGGGCTCATGTTGATACAGGCAACGTGAGCCTTTTTTTATCCTTTAAGATAATCCACCGAACTCATTTCTGTCGATCTCTCTGTTTAGTATAAAGCTATCTTTCATTAAGTAATCATACAAATGTTAGAGTTAAAAATTGACCGTCTAGGGTTTATAGCTGCGTGAGTCAATGTTGTCTTTCTTCTGTTTTTTCGATGTTCTTGCCAGTACAGCTAGCTTTTTAGCATCTTAGTGCTGGAAATGTTGGCTTGGTTGCTCGTGTTTTATGAGTGTTGAGTGATTTGAACTCGATCACTTGTATGATTAATGTGCTATTGCTTTCTAAGATCTTTATCACGCAATTAAATTATTGTAGTACAAATGATTTGTGTGCGTATCTATAGTGTTGGCAACTATAAACAATAAATAAAAGGTCGAAAGATGGAACTCAATACCCTAATTGTTGGCATCTATTTCCTATTTCTCATCGCAATAGGATGGATGTTTCGGACGTTTACAGGTGCGGCGGGTAAGGCATATGCAGATGGCTTTGCTGTCGCAGTCATTTTCCTGGCTAACGCATTTGGTTACCTCATGAACTATTTGTACTTTGCTCCTAAATTCCGACAGCTACGTGTTGTTACGGTAATAGAAGCGATTCGAATGCGTTTTGGTAAGTTTAACGAGCAGGTATTTACTTGGTCTGGGATGCCAAACAGCGTGATTTCTGCGGGTATCTGGTTGAATGGTCTGGCGATAATTGCATCGGGCATTTTTGGCTTCGATATGACAACCACAATCATAGTGACTGGCCTTGTTGTACTTGTAATGTCGGTAACGGGGGGCTCTTGGGCTGTGATCGCATCTGACTTTATGCAGATGGTGATCATAATGGCAGTAACAGTAACCTGTGCAGTGGTGGCGATCATTCAGGGTGGCGGTGTCACAGAGATTATTAATAACTTCCCAACCCAAGAAGGTGCGTCTTTCGTATCAGGTAACAATCTGAATTACTTGAGTATCTTCGGCATCTGGGCGTTTTTCATTTTCTTTAAGCAGTTTTCAATCACCAACAACATGTTGAATTCCTATCGTTACCTTGCTGCTAAAGATTCTAAGAACGCGAAAAAAGCGGCTTTGTTGGCGTGTGTTTTGATGACTATGGGGCCACTAATCTGGTTTATGCCTTCTTGGTTTATCGCAGGCCAAGGTGTCGACCTCGCAGCACATTACCCAGACGCTGGTTCTAAAGCGGGTGACTTTGCTTATCTTTACTTCGTTCAAGAGTACATGCCTGCCGGTATGGTCGGCTTGCTAATCGCTGCAATGTTTGCCGCGACCATGTCTTCGATGGACTCTGGACTAAACAGAAACTCTGGCATTTTCGTTAAGAACTTCTATGAGCCGATTCTTCGACCTCAGGCGACTGAAAAAGAGTTAGTCGTCGTATCCAAGCTAACTTCAACGTTCTTTGGGGTGTCGATTATCTTGGTGGCGCTGTTCATCAACTCGCTAAAAGGATTAAGTCTGTTCGATACCATGATGTACGTTGGTGCATTGATCGGTTTCCCAATGACTATTCCTGCATTCTGTGGATTCTTTATTAAGAAAACACCGGATTGGGCGGGTTGGGGCACGCTGGTAGTGGGCGGCATTGTATCTTACTTCGTTGGATTCGTTATCACAGCGGAAATGGTACAAGCTTGGTTCAACCTTGAGCCACTAACGGGGCGTGAATGGTCCGACCTAAAAGTAGCGATTGGCCTGATTGCACATCTAATCTTTACCGCCGGCTTCTTCGTAATGTCGACGCTATTCTACAAACCGCTATCGGAAGAGCGCCAGAAGAACGTTGATAAGTTCTTTGAAAACCTAGATACGCCTTTAGTTGCCGAATCCACTGAGCAGAAGAAGCTCGATAACAAGCAGCGTCGCATGTTGGGGTCTCTGATCGCAGTGGCGGGTGTAGGCGTGATGACCATGTTCGTACTACCAAACCCATTATGGGGACGCATGATCTTCGTTTTCTGTGGCGTGATTGTACTGACGGTTGGGCTACTACTAGTTAAAGCTGTCGATGAGAAAGTCGAGCAACAAAAAGATAGTCCAGCATCCGCGTAACGCTAATTGAATGTCTTATAGAGTGGCGATTTAGCCACTCTTTTTATTGGGTAAATTACGATGAAAAAGAACTTATTATCAATGGCAGTTGCCAGTGCACTTGCATTAGCTTCAATGGGCTGTGGTTACCAATCTGCCGCTAATACCGATGAGCAAACCAAGGCGCAGTCGAATATTGTCGTCAGTCAGCTTAATAGAGCTGATTTACTAGCTACCGACCGACATTCTACAGTCGATAGAACATCACTGACGGAAGCTTCTGACAGTGAAGTGGCGACTTTGCGAGAGCAGCTTACCAATGCTCAGAGCGGTGACATAATCGAAATCGCTTCCGGGCGATACCCATCACTTGGTCAAATTACCGTTACCGCCGATAACGTCACCATCAAAGCTAAAACCGCGGGGGAAGTTTGGCTAACGGGGTTAGTTCAATTTGAGCTGAAAGGAAATGATATTACTCTCGATGGTTTGGTGTTTACCGAAGGCGGCCCAAATGAACGTTTCGGCGGGGTACGCATGATGGGCAACCGTAACACGTTACAAAATTCGACGTTTTACTATTTCAATCACGACTATGCCTACGAGCCCGATGAGCGTCGTTTGGAGTATCCGAAGTACTTATGGGTCTCACTTTGGGGTAAGGAAGGCAAAGTGGTTAACAACCGCTTTGAGGGCAAGCAAAAGCGCGGCACTTTAATTGGCGTGCAGAAAGACGACCAACCAGACAACCACTTAATCGCGAACAATATCTTTTTAGATCAAAAACCTAACCAGTTTAATGAGTTCGATATAAAAGAGGCGATTCGTTATAACGGCAATAGTTGGGAAGCTATTCGTATTGGTGATTCAAAATCGTCACAATGGGACTCTAGCTCTCAATTCGTTAACAATTTGATGATCGATATGGACGGTGAGCGTGAGCTGATCTCTATCAAATCGGGTAGCAACGTGATTGCGGGGAATACCATATTTCAAAGTGCCTCGTTGATTTCATTACGTCACGGCAAAGCGAACGTTGTTGAAAACAACGTGATTTTAGGAAACGAGAAACGATTAACTGGCGGGATTCGTATTTACGATGAAGACCATATCATCAGAAACAACTACATCAGTAACACGCGAGGTCGCGATGGTGTCATAGAAGGCAATGCGGACCTGCGCGGTGGTATCGTAATCAATACTGGCATTATTGATGTCGCAAATGGCGAACAGCTTGCTCAAGCCGTGAAAGGTAAAGAGCTCAATAAACAATGGACACCTAAGAATATTACGGTAAAAAACAACTCCTTGGTCGATACTGAATGGGGGATTGTTTACGGCAACCAAAGTCACCGAGTGAGTTTGTTTGACAACGCAGAAGTTGAAGGTATTTACGCGGGTGTTGATATTTCATTTAAAAGCAATGTCGTAGACAATTCTCATACACCAGCCTTTGTGAGTGTAAGAGCCGCTGAAGATTTCCCTTTAGTTGGGGCAACATACAAGAACGAGCATTATTTTGGCAGTGTTATAGGTTCAGAAATGATTGATGGTTTCTCCATAACACTTCCTGAAATGACCGAGGTGAATGGGATGAATCAATACAAGCAGGTAGGTGCTGATGCTTCAGAGCTTAGGGTTGTAACCGCTGATACAGCGGGCCCTGATTATCGTATTGTCAATGCGATTCAGTAGATAGCGAAAAGAGTCGACCTATTAAAGCCAGCATTGTTTGCTGGTTTTCTTACTTCATAGGATGTCACTTCGGCGATAGGTACTGCAGTAGCGTTAGCCGAGATGAGAGTATTTCGATCGACTTTTGAAGTCGCTAAGGGTTTTGGACTGTTGCCTACTATTCGTTAGTTCAGAAGTTCCGTACTGCCATCTAGTGATTAGATGGCAGATATTTTTCGAGCAGCTCACGCACTTGGACAGTGGTTGATTTGCTAGGTAGGTCATTAGCTTAGGGGTATTGGCAATAAGAACAGGCTCTAGGTAAGTAAATTAAGAGAAATATGATCAACAAAGGAGGATGTAAAAAGCCGATAAGAGCGGTGAGACACCTTTCATCATGACACTTACCTTTTTAAAGCTTGTATACGGGCTTGTGTTACTCCATGTGACTCCCGATTGTGGCTATTTATCGACGATGCTTGTGTCGAAGCGCAAGAGGAGAAACGGAAAAGTACTCCTTAAAGCATCGACTGAAATAGTTACTGTTAGTAAACCCAGAGGCGGTCGCGATGTCTGCGATAGGAACATTTGATTGAAGCAGCAACTGTCTAGCGCTCGTTAATCTCAGCTCTAGATAATATCGAGAAGGCGACACCTGCATAGAAGCTTGAAATAGCCGTTCTAATCGGCGCCTCGATGTACCAAGTTTGAATGCTAGCTCATCAATCGACAGTGGATCTTCGGTGTTGCTTATCATCAATTGAATAGCGTTTTTCACCACATCCGGCGTAGAAGGGTCAACCATGTCTTGGAGTTTCGTTACTTCTTGAGAGTAGTTGGCTCGATCACACGCTAAAATATCTCTGATCGCTTCTTCTATTTCCGTACCTTGCTGCTGCTTTATTAGTTCAAGCATCATTTCTAGTGAGCTACTCGTGCCTGCCGAGGTGCATACCTGTTTATCAATCCTATACGCTAAGTCACTGACATTACTGTCTGGAAAATGCTCTTTCATATAAGCGTGATTATCGGGGTGAAGGCTGCACTGTGCATTATTGATTGCTCCGGCGTGCGCTAACGCGATCGTCCCATTCCACAACCCGCCAATGAGCCCATTGCGATGGATGACCTGATTGATTTTTCTCGACAGATTAGGGCGTTCATTAAGCTGACTTCGGTAGCCTCCGCAGACAATGAGTAAATCGATGTGCTCTGATTTCGATAAATCATCCAGTGTTCTATCTGCTTCTATCTTTATGCCTAAATCACTGGTGACGGAGACGTCGTCGATACTGATGGTTGAAACGTGATATATCGGTGAGGTCGTCACTAAATTGGCCGTGACAAGTGCGTCTGCCGCGCTGGTAAATGAAACCAGTGAAAAGTTTTCTAATAAAACAAACACCGCGTTTATCGGCATGACCTCGGAGTGCTGAGAGGGAAGAAAAGATCGATTGTGAGTACGTAATGAAGGCGTGAACTGTCGTTCTTTTCTCATAAAAGGGTGCTCGCAAGTGTCGACATGATTGTTATTGGCATGTATCGATATTAATGAGAGTTCAACGTGTCGTAAACACTGCTTTTCTTCGAGTTAGATCTAAGTCGTCAAAATCCTTTATATCTGGAGTAAACTATTATTAATCATAATCTTACCTCTATTTTATTGGTGAATTCTTGTGTGGTGTGTTGAAGAAATTGTCGCAAAATTATCATTTATTGCCGCAGTCAGAAACGCCCTTTGAGTGAAATGTCGGTAATGTCGTTGTTAATTTAACAAGGTTGTTACAAGGGTTGGTGTTCATTAGTTGATAACGAACGCAGCTTTCTAATTAGTTAGCAGTATTGGATTAACTAACAGTATCAAACCTATGTCGAAACCGTCTCAGTTTCGTTCTACGGAAGGTAAAAAATGAACAACTACTCAGGATTTGGGCTGTTTAAACACGCCTTAACTCACCATGAAAATTGGCAACGTGTATGGCGTAACCCTACGCCGAAGAAAGTGTATGACGTTGTGATCATCGGCGGCGGTGGTCATGGTTTGGCTACCGCGTATTACTTAGCAAAAGTACACGGCATCACCAATGTTGCTGTGGTGGAAAAAGGATACTTGGGTGGCGGTAATACCGCGCGTAACACCACGATTGTGCGCTCCAACTACTTGTGGGATGAAGCGGCGCACTTATATGAACACTCGATGAAATTGTGGGAAGGGCTCTCTTTGGATCTCAACTACAACATGATGTTCAGTCAGCGTGGCGTTTTGAACTTAGGGCATACTTTGCAAGACATGCGTGATATTGAACGTCGAGTGAGTGCTAACCGCCTTAATGGTATTGATAGTGAGGTACTTAACACCGCGGAGGTGCAAGACTTAGTACCGATCCTCAATTGTTCTACTGATGCTCGTTACCCAGTGCTTGGAGCTAGCTGGCAACCTCGTGGTGGTACGGCGCGTCATGATGCTGTGGCATGGGGATACGCTCGTGCTGCGGATCAGCTTGGTGTTGACTTGATTCAGCAAAATGAAGTCACCGGTATTCGCGTCATTGATGGAAAAGTCCAAGGCGTTGAAACAAAAAACGGCTTCATTGGCGCGAAAAAAGTGGCTTGTGTTGCTGCGGGTAACTCAGGCGAACTGGCGAAAATGGTGGGCATGAGCCTGCCTCTTGAATCTCACCCGTTACAGGCAATGGTGTCAGAACCATTGAAGCCATGCTTAGACACGGTGGTGATGTCCAATCATGTACACGGCTACATGAGCCAATCAGACAAAGGCGATCTTGTTATTGGCGCAGGTATTGATGGTTATCTTGGTTATGGTCAGCGAGGCTCATTCCCTATAATTGAACACACCATTGCCGCCATTATTGAGATGTTCCCTATTGTAAGTCGAGTTCGTTTGAATCGCCATTGGGGCGGCATTGTAGATACCACGCCAGATGCTTGTCCAATCATCAGTAAGACTCACATTGATGGGCTCTATTTCAACTGTGGGTGGGGTACGGGTGGATTCAAAGCCACACCAGGCTCGGGCCACGTGTTTGCTCATACCATTGCCAATAATGAGCCTCATCCGTTGGCTAAGCCATTCAACATCGACCGTTTTGTCACAGGCCATCTTATCGATGAGCATGGTGCTGCGGGCGTTGCGCATTAACACAGGAAGGAGAAAGTTATGTTGCAGATCTATTGCCCTTACTGTGGCGAATTACGTGAAGAAGAAGAGTTTCACTACAGCGGTGAAGCACATATTGAGCGACCAATGGAGCCTGAAGCACTCAACGACCAAGAGTGGGGACACTACCTATTTCATCGAAAAAACACCAAAGGTACCCATCAAGAAATGTGGTTCCACGCAACGGGGTGTCGCAAGTTCTTTAATGTCAGCCGCAACACCGTGACCTACAAAATTGAACATGTTTATAAGATGGGTGAGCACGCTCCTTCAAACAGAAAAGACGGTGAGGAGATACAAGGATGAGCCAAATCAATCGACTCAACAATGGCGGACGACTCGATCGTCAAGCACGCATTCAATTTACCTTTAATGGTCAACGCTACGAAGGCTTTCAGGGGGATACTATCGCCTCAGCATTGATTGCCAATGGCGTTGACGTGGTAGGCCGAAGCTTCAAATACTCTCGTCCAAGGGGCATTCTCGGCTCGGGCACAGAAGAGCCTAACGCTATCTTGCAAGTGGGCAGCAATGGCAGTACGACAATTCCAAACATTCGTGCGACTCAAGCGGAGCTTTATCAAAATCTACAGGCCAGTTCTGTGGCGGGTTGGCCAAGTACCAATCATGATTTGATGGGCGCATTTGGTAAAGTTGCATCGTCTATGATGCCACCGGGTTTCTATTACAAAACCTTTATGCAGCCTCAGAGTTTGTGGCCAACGTATGAGAAATACATTCGTAAAGCGGCGGGATTAGGCAAAGTGCCAACAGAGGTTGATCCCGACAGCTATGACAAAATGAATCACCACTGTGAAGTGCTTATTGTCGGTGGTGGTGCTGCGGGATTAGCGGCGGCGAAAGCTCTGTGCGGCTCTGGCCTTCGAGTGATGCTCGTCGATGAGCAAAATGAGTTTGGCGGCTCACTGCTCTCAACGACATTAACACTGGATAATAAGCCCGCGACCAAGTGGGTAAGCGAAACGTTAGAAGCACTTTATGCAGACCCTGATTTCACCTTGTTGCCAAGAACAACGGCATTTGGCTATTACGATAATAACTTTATCGGGGCAGTAGAAAGGCGTACCGATCATCTTGGGGAATCCGTTCCGGGAGCACGTCAACGCTTGCATCGCATTCGTGCTAAGCGAGTTGTGCTTGCGACAGGAGCACTAGAGCGCCCGTTGGTTTTTGCCAATAACGATTTGCCAGGTTGTATGCTCGCATCGGCGGTCTCTACGTATATTCAGCGCTATGCGGTGATACCAGGAGAGAAGCTGGTGCTCATGGCGACCAACGATCACGCCTACAATGCTGCGATTCATTGGCATCGTGCTGGTCGAGATGTCGTCGCCATTGTGGATACACGCACGTCGAGCGATGGCGATCTCCCTGCACTTGCACGTGAACTGGGTATCCGTGTGATGTTTGGGTATGCTGTGGTGGAAGCCAAAGGCACTAAGCGAGTCAACTGCGTAGATGTTGCTCGGATTAGTCCTGATGGCAGTGAAGTCATTGGCCAGACCGAAATGCTAGTGTGTGACACCGTTGCCAGTTCCGGTGGCTGGAGTCCAGTCGTCCACCTTTCGTGTCATACCGGCAGTAAGCCAGTATGGCGAGATGACATCGCAGGATTTGTTCCAGGAACGCCAACACAGAATCACTATAACGCTGGTGGCATCGTGGGTACTTATAACCTTACCGATACATTAGCGGAAGGGGCGGGAGCAGGGCTTATTGCCGGTGAAGCCGAAGGCGGCATGCTCGTGGAATCGCATTTTTCGACACCACTTGCGAATGACCCAATAGAATCTCCAGCTATGGCGCTGTATCACGTTCCGCATACCAAACCAACGAGCCAAGCCCCAAAGCAATTCGTCGATTTTCAAAATGACGTAACCGCGGCTGGGATAGAGCTGGCTACTCGTGAAGGTTTTGAATCGATTGAACATGTGAAACGCTACACCGCGATGGGCTTTGGTACTGATCAAGGGAAAACATCTAACATCAACGGTATGGCTATTGCGGCTAAATCGATGAATCAGACCATCGAGCAAACAGGCACGACGATTTTCCGCCCTATGTACACGCCAGTGACCTTTGGTGCGCTAGCCGGACGTGATGCAGGCCAGCGGTTTGACCCAGCGCGCTTTACGGCCATGCATTTATGGCACATTCAGCATGGTGCAATGTTTGAGGATGTCGGACAGTGGAAGCGACCATGGTATTTCCCTAAAGAGGGCGAAACCATGCAGGAAACGCTCAACCGAGAATGTTTAGCCACGCGTCAAAGTGTTGGGATATTGGATGCCTCTACGCTAGGGAAAATCGATATTCAAGGTAAAGACGCGCGTGAATTTCTCAACCGTGTATACACCAATCCTTGGAGTAAGTTAGCACCGGGCCGCTGCCGATACGGAGTGATGTGTAAAGAAGATGGCATGATCTTCGATGACGGTGTGACCTCCTGCATCAACGACAATCACTTCATCATGACCACTACGACAGGTGGTGCGGCGGGCGTTCTTGAATGGCTTGAACTTTGGCACCAAACCGAGTGGCCAGAGCTAGAAGTGTATTTCTCTAGTGTGACAGACCAATGGTCAACCATGACGATTTCAGGTCCCAATAGCCGTAAAGTGCTAGAGAAGTTAGTCGATGGCCACGATGTGTCTAATGAAAGCTTCCCTTATATGAGCTGGCAAACACTCAACGTTGCGGGTGTCGAAGCGCGTATATTCAGAATCAGTTTTACGGGTGAATTGTCTTTTGAAATCAATGTTCAAGCAAACTACGGATTACACGTTTGGGAGCAAGTGATTGAAGCAGGTAAAGAGTTCAATATTACCCCTTATGGCACTGAGACCATGCACATTCTGCGTGCCGAAAAAGGCTTCATTATTGCCGGACAAGACACAGATGGCTCTGTGACCCCACAAGACATGGACATGGACTGGATTGTTGGGAAGACCAAACCGTTTAGCTATTTGGGTAAACGTTCATGGACGCGAGAGGATAACCTGCGTACAGACCGCAAACAGTTCGTCGGATTACTCACGACGGATCCAACACAAGTACTCCCAGAGGGGGCACAAGCGGTTCTCGACCCAAATGAATCGATTCCTATGACCATGGTGGGGCACGTTACTTCGAGTTACTTTAGTGCCAATCTTGAGCGTTCGATTGCGCTAGGCGTTATCAAAGGCGGCCTGTCGAGCGTGGGGGATAAAGTCTATTTTCCACTTGCGGATGGCCGCACCATCGAAGCTGAGATCACCAGTTCTGTATTTTATGATCCAAAGGGAGAACGACAAAATGTCTGATGTTATCGACTTAGAAGAGCTAAAGAATCTTGATGAAACGTTTTCCAATACGCAATGGAAGCCACGATTTGAGTCGCCTTGGCATCACGTTGAATTGAACAACGTCTTGCACGCGCAGCGCCAACCTTTGGATCAGCCAAGCGTTATTATTCAAGAGCAGAAGGGAATGAGCCAATTGGTGCTAAGAGGCAACGCGACCGACTCAACGTTTGTCAACGGTGTGGAAGCGGCGTTAGGGCTGAGTTTGCCCCTCGTTGCTGGCATGACATCCGAGTTTGAAGATCTGCGTGTCTATTGGCAGTCACCGGATGAGTGGCTCATTGTTGGAAAGCCTGATCAGGCGCGGAACATCGAAACGGCGCTACGCAACACGTTATCAGGCCACTTTGCCATTACTGATGTGACAGGCGGCCAGACCTTGGTTTCTTTATCGGGGGCGAATGCGGAAAATGTGTTGAAGAAATCGATCTCTTACGATGTGAATATCAAGCATTTTCCTATCGGCAAAATAGTGGGTACTGCCTTTGCGAAATCTCAAATTCAATTGCGCCGAACTGGAGAGCAGTCGTTTGAACTTATCTTGCGCCGCAGCTTCGCTGATTACCTTTGGAGTTGGTTAGTGGATGCCGGTCAAGAATATGGCGTCGCATTGAAGCGTTAACGTCCAATCTCCTTAAAATAGAAGGTGTAGAGTCATGCTGTAGTCTGCTCTCGGACACAGCATGACAAATGGAACATAAGAACTGGTTAATACGGCGTTAGGAAAAAGATGAAAACCTATATTTTAACGGCTAGCTGCCCAAGTCGCGCAGGGACAGTCGATGTAGTCACACGATTTTTACTCGAGTTTGGATGCTACATCAAAGAGTTGAACTCATTTGACGATGCGCTAAACGAACGTTTCTTTATTCGCGCTGTGTTCAGTGTGCAAAGTGGTCAAGAGCTCAATCGAGTATCATTTGACTCGGACTTTTCAGCGCGAGCTACAGAGTTTGATATGGAGTGGGAGTTAACCCCTTCCGATTACCGACCAAAAGTAGTGATCATGGTGTCTAAATACGATCACTGCTTGAATGATCTGCTTTATCGCTACCGCACGGGTAACCTGAAAGTCGATATCAAAGCGGTGATATCCAATCACCCAGATCTGCAATCACTGGTCGAATGGCACGATATTCCTTATCACCATTTTCCGATTTCGGCAGAAACCAAACCTCAACAAGAAGCGTTGGTGCAAGCAGTGCTGGATGAGGCCGACTGTGAACTGCTGGTACTTGCTCGATACATGCAGGTTCTTTCGCACGATATGTGCAGCCGATGGTCTGGCAAAGCAATCAATATTCATCACTCTCTACTGCCGGGTTTTAAAGGCGCGAAGCCTTACCACCAAGCCTACAACAAAGGCGTTAAGCTGGTGGGTGCAACCGCGCACTACGTGAGTGACGATCTGGATGAAGGGCCGATCATTACCCAAGGGTTAGAAACGGTTGATCACACCTATTACCCAGAAGACTTGGCTAGAAAAGGGCTGGATGTTGAATCACTCACACTGGGCCGAGCTATCCAATATCACGTTGAAAAACGCGTGTTCATGTTCAAAGACAAAACCGTGGTCTTTGAGCGTTCTTAGCTCACGTTCAAAACTGTGACCGCGCACTTTGACATAACGACTTTCGAACGTATATTGGATACGTATTCAAACGGAATTTAGAAAGCAATTATAGATAAATAGAACAGGGGAATAACAATGTCGTTGGCTGGGTTTGATCCAAAATGGAAAGACTTTCCAGATTACATCATAGGAATAACAAAAGAGATTTGGGAAGACCGATGCATACATACGCTCGATCACTACTACGCACCTGACATCTTAGTTCGTTCACCGGCTTCTATCGTGAAGGGAAACAGCAATGTTATTGGCGCGACAATGGCGACTTTGGCTGAATTTCCGGATCGTGAACTGCTACCCGAAGATGTGATTTGGTGTGGAACTCCGGAAGAAGGGCTATTGTCATCACACCGTCTTCTTTCGACGGCAACGCACACGGGCGATGGTGCTTACGGAGAAGCAACAGGAAAGAAGCTTGAATATCGTATTCTGGCGGATTGCCATGCGATGAATAACCAGATCAATGATGAATGGCTTGTTCGTGACCAAGGGGCGATTGCAAGGCAACTTGGTATGAAGCCTAAAGAGTATGCGGCTCAACTGATTGAACAGGAAGGCGGCATTGAACATTGCGTGAAGCCATTTACGCCTAAAATCGATTGCCAAGGCCCATATAAAGGAGTGGGTAATGACAATCAATGGGGTAAGAAGTATGCGGATATCTTAACCTCTATCATGAACGCTGATATGGCTGTGATTGAGAGAGAATACGATCGCGGTTGTATGTTGGAATATCCGGGTGGGGTTTCTGGCCGTTCATGGAGAGATGCGGATCAATTTTGGATGCAACTTCGCGCTTCTTTTCCAAACGCAGAATTTAAAATCCATCACGTGATGGGGCAAGAAGATGAAATGATGTCTCCAAGAGCGGCTGTTCGTTGGTCTCTGGAAGGCAAGCATGAAGGCTGGGGCGGTTTTGGTACCCCAACGGGTGCTGATGTGTATGTGATGGGTATCTGCCACGCTGAATTTGGCCCGTGGGGATTACGCCGAGAGTTTGCACTGTATGATGAAACAGCCATTTGGAAACAGATTTTGATTCAGCAAAGCGAACAGAGCTAGCGGATCCGCAAAAAACAACCCTAAGAAAAGCAGTGTATAAGAAAAAGCCCTTCTAATGGTTACGTTAGTAGGGCTTTGTATATTCAGGCGTTCATTCACGTATAAGTAGGTGGTCTAAAGCGTCAATACTGTCTTAATGCTAAGCTGCCTGAACCATGTGTTGCCACTATCCACTCCGCTCTGATTTCTAACACACTGTTGGACAAAAATGAGTTACGAAAAATTGAATACTAACAACTCATGAATAACTACAAGTATGGCAAGTCTAGCCGCGGGATAGCAGACTACTCATTTCTTTCAGTTTGCTTTTTTAGTATTGATTTCAATTCCCGAACCTCTGCTTTGAGCTCATGCACCTCTTCTAAGATCTGAACCTCCATCTTACGCTCGTTAGAAGTGTCCATGATCCACGAGGCGAGAACCGCGGTAAAGCTACCAAACATACCAACGCCAGTCGTGATTAAAACAATGGCAACAATGCGCCCTTCTAGAGTCACAGGGAAAAAGTCACCTTATCCAACCGTTGTGATGGTGACGAATGTCCACCAAAACGCATCACCAGCGGTATGAATATTGGCACCCGGCATGTCCTTCTCAAGATAGAGAATATAAATCGAACCAAACACCATCATCATCAATGAAGTGACCACCATAAAATGCAGTGACGTCGACGCTTTGTTCTCATTGATTGCATGAGAAATCATAGAGATAGATTTGATTGCACGGATTAGGCGAAACACACGAATCAAACGAGCAAACTGGTTCATCTCCATTAACGGAATACAAGAGATAAGGTCAAGCCAGCCCCATTTCATGTATTCAAGCTTTGATGGCGCAGCACGATACTGCTGCACAAAATCGATAAAGAAGATCATGCAGATAAAGGTATCTACGTAAATCAATATCTGAAGAATTTCAGGCGGTAACTTAAAGATAAGTTCAACGGTTAATGAGACCACAACAAACAAAGACAGTATTAAGACTGCCAATTGAAAGCTTGTGATTTGTTCCGGTACTTTTGGTCGATACATAATGGCAATCCAGTAAACCGCAAAGTCGACTGCCCTGCGGTTCAAACAAAAGGGCTTAATCGAGCTATTGCTCAGCTTCTTCAGTCAGGGTTTTAAATGCAGTTCTCACAGGAATGAGGATCTGAGAGAACAATGCTGCTCCCCATACGACATTGGCTACAATTGAAGGAACAAACGACACAATAGCAAGCGTCACAAAGCACAGCGCAATACCAATATAACGAACTTTAGCATTAGCAAAACGATGGGCCGTGCGGAGTTCAATCACGTTTTGAATCTGAAGCAAGCAATACAGGTATGTCGCCAAGCCTAAACAACCAATCAACGCATATTTGAATGGGTATTGATCCATAAAGCTAATCTTCACTTCCGCTGACAGTGCAACACCTATCATGACAGCAGAAAGCATCAAGAACAGGTGAGAAATAGTCCATTTAACCAGTGATTTTGACTCATTATTACGCGGCTTACCATTGCCAACAAAGTCAAAATAGATCCAACATAAAACGAAAATAGAGAGACCACCAAATGCGTAATTAACAAACACATCACCCACCACATTATCGATGCCCTTTTCTGCAAGAGTGATGACAAGCTTAAAGAAGCCCTCACCAGCAACGATTAGCAATAGCAGTGCAAAACGTTCCGCCATATGGCCAAAGCGCGGTAAGAATCGCTTGCTGTAAAGTACGCCCACTTTTGGAGCGGCATACAACGCCGCTAAAATCACCATCCCGGCAGCAAAGACCATGTGGCTGTATGGTGCAGGAAGAAACGCACTAATAAAGAAAATGACTGAGCCAATGGCAAAGTTTAGAGACATACGACTTGGTAGGCAGGTTTCATTATCTTCTACCGTTTTAGCCCTGAAATAGAGCAGCGACATAATCGCACGGTTTATCGCGTAACCTATCGAAAAATAAGCCCAACCAGCGCCATCAATATGCACTATCGCTGATGACATGATCATAATGGTGATAATCTGCGCTGCCATAATGTAACGGTGCTGGACATCGGTGCTGACATAAATGGAGTTAAAAAGGCTTAAGTCAAACCAGGCAACCCAGATCACGGTAAACAGTGCAGCAAAAATGGCAAAACCACCAAAGCCAAGATGATGACTTAAGAAGTTCCCAAGAACAAAAATCGATACCACATGGGCTAAATCGTAAAAAAGCTCAATCCAATGCACATGATCATTGCTGCTATCTGCATCAAGATGATGTTTTGGTTTACGCCACAATGGGTGTTTTTGGGATAAATCCATACAGTTATGTCCTACAGGTTAGTACTCTATTCTGTTTATGTGGTTTATTATTGTAACCTCCTGCGATATTTCAAGTAGTATCCTTTTGGTAACCTATTTCTGCTTATCTATGCCAGCCCTTAACCCTTAAAAAAATAAAGTGCCTATTAAACATCAACTTACTGTCAATTTTTCTGAAATTTATAGTGGTTACTAAAAGTTAACTAGTTGTAGTCTAATTCTAGGTAACCATAATAAACCGCAAGACAGCGAAATCATTATTCGCTCTGTAAACATCCAAATATTGAAGGGTTAATATCATGAGTAACGTTCTAATCATTAACGCACACGAACCATCTCCATTTTCTGAAGGCAAACTAAATGCGGCTTTAGTTGAGAAAGCTCGCACCACGTTAGAGTCAAAAGGTCATGAGGTTCGTGTTGTTACCATGCAAGATGAAATTGTTGTTGATGAGCAACTGGCACACTTTGAATGGGCAGACCGCGTGATCCTTCAGTCGCCTGTTAACTGGATGACGATTCCATGGTCATTTAAAAAATACATGGACGATGTATTCACTGCTGGTATGGGTGGTTCTCTTTGTGCATTTGATGGTCGCAGCGCAGAAGAACCTAAGAAGAACTACGGTACGGGCGGCACTCGCACTAACACAAAATACATGTTGTCTTTCACATTCAACGCACCGGAAGAATCATTTAATGATGACAATGAGTACTTGTTCCAAGGCCGAAGTGTTGATGATTTGATGTTCCATATGCACGCAAACTTCCGTTTCTTTGGTATGTCTGCACTACCAACGTTTGCGTGTTATGACGTAATGAAAAATGGTGACATCGAAAATGATTTCGCACGTTTTGAAGAACACCTAGACGCTAACTTCTAAGGAGAAAACCATGAGTACTGAATTTACTTGTTACAACGCCGAAACCGCACCTGAAGAGTCTAAAGCTCTGGTGGAACAGTCTCTGAAAGGATTTGGCATGCTACCAAACCTACATGCTGTTCTTGCCGAAGCACCCGCAACATATGAAGCATACAACACGGCTTTCGAACTGTTTATGAAGAACACAACATTCAGCCCGCTAGAGCAGCAGGTAGTCTACATGACAGCAAATTTTGAGAACAATTGTCACTACTGCGTTCCGGGTCATACATGGATGATGAAAGCAGGCAAAATGCCAGATGAAGTGATTGAAGCACTGCGCGAAGGTACAGCAATACCAGATACGAAGCTCCAAGCTTTGCACGATTTTACCAAAGAGCTACTTGATAATCGCGGACATATTGGTGATGAAAGACTGCAAGCCTTCCTAGATGCTGGTTTCACTAAGCGTCAAGCACTTGAAGTACTTACGGGGTTATCTGCGAAGCTTATCTCAAACTTCACAAACGCACTGGCACATACTGAACCAGATGCGCCATTCCAAAAATATGCTTGGACGCATCCTAGCGAGCGCTAATCTAAACCTACAGTAATTAATCTAACACCATTCAAGGCACTGTTTGCGTAACGCCTACAGTGCTTTCTAATAAGGAATCATCATGAGTAATATGATTAAACTCGACATTATTAGTGATGTCGTTTGCCCTTGGTGCATTATTGGTTACAACCACTTACAAGCCGCTATTAAAGAGCTTGGCATTGAAGACCGCATCGAGATTGAATGGCAACCTTTTGAGCTCAATCCGGATATGCCTGCTGAGGGAGAAAACCTTCGTCAGCACGTTGCACGTAAATATGGCAGTAGCGTAGAGGAAAGTAAAAACGCACGTATCCGTATCGCCAGCATTGGCGCGGAGCAGGCATTGATAACATTCTTACGTCCTTTGGGGTCTATTTCTACTCTTGCTTTCATACAACCTCACTAATCAAGAAACCAGATAGCTGGGGTTCATTCATTGAAAGAAGCCACAAATATCTGGTTTAAGTCTTACGCCATAGTAGCACTACGCGCCAATTGAATTAAGTTCTCAGTAGAGGTAATTAACGAACCCTACTGGTCTTGTTAATTAAAATAGCTCATTAAGGTGCGATTCAAAGCGTGCAAAGTCATTTTCAATATCGCCATTCTTCATCACGTCATAACAAGCGAAAGTCGGCAATGCTGACATACCAAAGAAACGAAAGTTAGCGTGCATGTGGAACATTAAATCATCCACACCTTTACCTTGGAATAAGAATTCATCTTGATCATCAAAAGATTCTTTTGGTGCGTTGAATGTCAGTGAAAGCATATATTTGCTGTTAGTACGCGTGCCACCTGTACCATAGTTCTTAGTTGGCTCTTCTGCGCTACGACCATCAAAAGCACACAATGCGCCGCCCATACCAGCAGTGAATACTTCATCCATATATTTTTTGAAAGACCAAGGGATCGTCATCCAGTTTACTGGGGATTGCAGAATAACACGATCAGCCCACTCAAAATGCGCTAACTGTTCATCAACGACCCATTCCTCTTGCATGGTTACGATGCGAACTGAATGACCTTTCTGCTCTAATAATGTCGCCGCTTTATCTACCAAAGAAGCGTTAAGTTTACCTTCTGAGAATGGTGATGGTTCGTGGGCATTGATGATAAGAACGTTACTCATAGCTAATTACTCCGCAAAAAAATAGATTGGATACACAAATGAAACCCTCGTCTCTTGTGTCTTGCGGTATATATTAGTTACCTGACATTGGATTGCAATTAGTATACTTTTAGTAACCTACTCTTAAGAGTATATGGAATGACTCATATAGGGTCACAGACTGTCAGAGACTAGCTAATTGGAACCCTAAGAAATAGGGCTCCTTTCAACTAACAATCAGTGTCTTCTGAAAGTAATAATGCATCTTCTAGTTCAACACCAAGATAGCGAATCGTGTTATCTACCTTTGTATGTCCCAGTAAAAGCTGCACCACTCGAATGTTTTTCGTTTTTGCATAGACTAATGTAGCTTTGGTTCGCCTCATTGAGTGAGTACCATAAAGATGAGAATCCAACCCAAGATCTGATGCCCACTTTCTGACTAGGGACCTATAGTACGAATAACTAATTGGTTGTTGCTCTCGTCTTTGGCTTGGAAAAAGAAAATCGCTGGCGTCTAAAGCAGAAATCAAAATCCATTTCATTAGACTTTGTTGAGTTCTTGTCGTTATTTCAAATTGAACTTCAATGTCTGTTTTTCGTTGAGTATACTTAGCACGACTGAATATCCTACCTTGAGAAGATACATCGCAAACCCTGAGCGAGAGCAAGTCACTTGCTCTAAGTTTGCTATCAATAGCTAAGTTAAGTAGCGCAAGCTGCATCAAACTATTTTCAATCTCTAGTCTGGTTCTGATCCGCCAAATTTCCTCAAGCCGAAAAGGCTTTTTGACGCCACTTCGTTTTGTTTTGTTGAAAACCACCATAATGACCTCCTTCTTATTTGGTCATCACGATTGTAGCTGGAAGGAAATGGGCAAAACTGCTTGTATAATTAATCATTAGTAAAAGTAGGTCACTAGTGATGCAATAAACAAGTCAATATTGTTGCGCTAAGTAACTTTGGGGCATATCTGAGCTAGCCACATCAGTTAGCTCAATATTGAATACCACCTCTTCATCTCTATCCGCATTATCTCGAATCCATGTTCAATTCCGCTCTTAAATTCATTTTCGAGGGACTTGTCCGTGGCAGCCACAAGGCGTAATGATTGTAGTTATACGCGCACGTTTGTCATTTTGTCCGTTAGCACCGCTTTAAATACCACTAAGTAAATGAAAAGGCGGCGAGTGAAACAGTATTCACTCGCCGCCTTGGTAGTTAAAGCAATTGTGTGCTTGATACCTTTCTGTGGCTTACATTAGCCCCAACTCTTTTGCGGTGACGTTGTACTTAGAGACGACTTCTTTTAACGTATCTTCTGCCGTACTCTTGCCTAGCAGGTAATCCGGGATAGCGTTTCCAGCCGATGACAGCAAAATCCCTAGCTGAGCGGTTGCAGGGTAGGCAGGGGTACCTGCTTTTGCATTGTCGATAGCCCCTTTAGCGTAAGGGCCTGGCTCTGAACCTTTGATTATCCACGTTGCCGTATCTTGGTTGCTGTTTGCCATTTCAGCGTTAAGCCCAGATAACGCGACTCGAAAGGCGTTTTCTGCTTCCTCATCAGAAATGTTAGATGCGATCGTGAAGCCATCCCACCATAGGGTTGCTGCTGGCTTTCCGCCTGGAACGGCAGAAGGTGCGGCAGCAAAGCCCATTTTTCCAGCCACTAAAGACTCTTTAGGATCATCAACCGATGAAGCTCGCGAGTTCCAAAGGTTCGCCATCGCGGCTTTGTCTTGCTGAAGTTGCTTTTGCACAACTGTCGTGTCAGCGGTCAGGTATTCTGGATCCATGTATTCAGTCAGTGCTTTAAGCATCTCTAAGGTTTTGACTGCTTTTTCATTGTTGATACTGGCCGTGTTGCCGTTTTCGAAGAATTGACCGCCGTAGCTGATGTACATGTTGGCGAACTCTAACCCCAGCGTCCAGCCTGTTTTATAACCCGCCGTAATTGGGTATTTCATTCCGCCTTTTTCGCGAATGATTTCTGCCGCCGCGAGTACCTCGTCGTAAGAAGTTGGCGTCTCAATTTGTAGCTCGTCTAAGATGTCTTTTCGGTAAACAAGGTGTTGCGTATTGATCATCATGCCAATGGCCATGATCTTTCCGTCAATTTTGATTAACTGACTTGGCAGTAGGTCTTGCCCGTACTTTTCTACCAGATCATCTAAGGGACGAATACTGTTATCGTTAAGTAGTGAGACGATGGTAGAGCTTGCTACACCAGCAATATGATATAGGGATGGATTAACAGCAAAAGCCGCAGGTTGCTTGAGGTCGGCTTGATTATCCAGTTCCGCTCTCAGATTGTGGCATTTGCTCATTTCTGCGGTGACGACCTTCCACGCTTCAAAGCTTGCCGTGAACGATTTGATTTCCATGTCACTTTCAAAATCACAACTTGCCATAGCAGCCGGAGCGAATAGCGATAAGGCAAGCGCAATACCGCTGAGTTTTTTATTCAACATTTCATGTCCTTTTTTATGTCTTATTGTTTTATTAATGGGGGTAGGGTGAGTTAGCGTTCGAATTGGCCATAACGTGCTTTGTTTAACTCGCGCATTCTTGCTAGCACATCCACGCCAAGCTGGTCATATACGTGTAACAGATCTACGAGTACCCAGTTTTCTCTGATTTTTGAACCTTCTACGCGCCAGAAATCTAGGCTGCGCATGGTCAGCTCTTGATTAGATGGAGCGATTCCCAACCAACCGCCACCAGATAAAGTCATTGCCATTCCCGGCCAGGCTGTAAAGGCCACGTAATTTTGTTCAGCAAATAGGTTGCCCTGCGCTTTAGGTGAATGGCGATCCGGCATAGCGTTCAAAAATGGAATTTGGTGCCAGTTTCTAAAGCCTGCAATACCTCTACCTGTACCAATGCCTGAAGGGCCATACCAGCTGGATTTCGGGTGCCAATATTGCTCTAGGTTCATTGCTTCAACCCCGCCTTCGGCATGCTTGGATAGACCATTTAGCATGTCTTCGACGATTTTTAAGCTTTGATCCGAGACGCCAGTATTGGAGCTTTGGACCAAGCCGTCGCTATGTGCAGGCGCGGGTGGGTGCCATTCGCGACCTAAGCTTGGAGACATAGGCCACGCATTGGCTTGCTTCATGAGTTCTGGAATATCCCATAAGGATTGAATTTCTACGACTTGGTCACCTTCGAATCGATAGAACTCGTGGAATCGCATCGATACTTGATGGCCTGTCGGCGGGATATCAAGCCAAGGAGAAAGAAACGTGCCAGTGTAGTAACCTGCGCAGCCAACCCATTGCTTACCGTTGACTTCACCCGCCATTGAAATGTAAGTGCGTTTTTCGAGGTCAGGAATGGCGTTAAGCAAAGGTTGGTACAGGTCTTCAACAAGCGCAGTTTTGTTTGACAAGGTTTCGAACGGGAATGCGTATTGAAGTAGGGCATCGTCGCTGACGAGCTGTTCGAGTTCTTGAGCGACACTCGCGAGATCGAAGTCATACATGCTCTGATTGAGTTCGGCTATTAGGGATTTGCAACGCTCTAAGTACGTCATAACGTTTCCTTATTCTGTAGTGATAGACATAGAAAAGGTGACTCGAAAGCCACCTTGATTCGAGTTGTTTGGTTTAGCCTTTGACCGCGCCTTGTGTCAGCCCTGAAACGATCTGCTTCTGGAACACGATGACGAGTAGGAACAGTGGCGCTGTGATTGAAACGGCAGCGGCAACGGCTTCTACTTGGTCTGTCATGGTGGTTTCACGGTTAAAGTATTGAGTGATAGCCGGAACCATGGTTTGTGATTGCGCATCAAGCAGCAATGAGGTCACAAGAAAATCGTTGTAGCCCAGTAGGAACGAGAATAGTCCTGCGGTGATGATTCCCGGCCAAGCGACAGGCAGTACTGCACGTCTAAATGCTTCAAAACGTGAGCAACCATCGACCATAGCGGCCTCGTCGAGATCTTGCGGGATGTTCTGGAAGAAAGAGCGTAGCATCCAAATCGTAAACGGCTGGTTGATGGCCACTAATACAACGATGATGGCAAAAGGCTTACCGTAAAGCGTCGGTGCCGATTCACTAAACAGGGTAAAGAACCAACCTGTTACCACACTTTCCCACAGTGGGGCGAAGATCTCACTAGAGTTAATAAACACCGGCAGATACCCAGTAACCAATACCGAGTGAGGCAGGGCACGTAATACTAGAGCGATAAGTAAAAGCCAAAACGCAAGATTAGAGTTGGTTCTCGAGAGTGCGTATCCAGCTAACGTACCGACAGTAAGCGAGATAAGTACTACACCCGCAGTGACAATCATTGAGTTGGTAAACTGATTGTAAAATGCGTTTTTAATCCAGACCGCCTCATAGTGTTGCCAAGTGAACCCAACAACAGGCTCGGCCAGTCCACCGATGAATGGGATGGCACCTAGAATGGATGAAATAATATTCAGTGCAGTGGGTATGATGACAAAGCTCGCTAGTGCAATGGCGACACCAAATACGATCGTAGCGAGTACTTTCCCAACCCACATCGGGTGTCGCCCTTTAAGGTGATACGATAATTGTTCACCAAAAAGAGAGGGTGCTTTGAAAACGTAATACGCAAACGTCGCCCAAAGCATAATGTCAATGGTAGACAAACCGCCAACTTCGTTTAGGGTTTCAAAGCCAAATAACACTTGGATCGGGTTATTGGCGAATGAATCGATGGGTAACTTGAACGACATCACCGCAATCCAAAGTAGTGGGAATGAAGCGACAATTACCCATAGCCCCAAAAGTGCGCCGGTCGTCAATCTTAAGCTTATCGGTTGACGGAAGGCTCTTGGTATTTCTGACATTTCCATAGTTAAATTCCTTAAAATTCTAGCCTAGCTACGTTTGTGATCTTGCCAAGTACGGCGTAGAACAGGGATAAGCAGCAATACAATGCCAACCATAGTGAGCATGGAGGAGGCGGATGCGCGTGATATTGAACGGTTACCTGTGTTATCAGGTGTAAGTAAGTCAAACGTGAGCCACTGAAGTGAAATAACGTGGGCTTCACTACTAAAGCCAATGACTTCTTCAAATACACGATAGGCGTCCATTAAGTGCATCATTGAGACAAAGATGATCAGTGGCATTAAGTGAGGGATGATGACCGAGCGCATTCGCTCCCAGCGTGAAGCGCCATCAACAATCGCGGCGTCGAGGGTATCTTGGTTGACGGTTTGCAAGCCTGCATAAAAGATGATGAAAGCAAACGGTGCAACGTGCCAAACACGGTAGAACATCATTAACACTTCAATCGTCCAAGATTGAGCGAACATTGAAAACTCGTAACCCAGTAAATGCTGCAAACCTGCCGTGAGTATGCCGTCCCCAACAAATAGCCAGCGGATCGAAAGAGCGCCAATCACGGGCGTAATGATAAAGGGTAGAAGGGAGACAAATATGATTGGCCCGCGCAGTGACTTGATGGTGTTGTGAACCGCCAGAGCAAGCGCTAAACCCACGCCAACTACCAGTGGCAAGGTGATCAGTGTAAAGGTGAGTGTAAAGCGAAGTGCTTTGTAAAAGTCTATTTTTAGGATGTCAGAAAAACCGCCACCGTCTTCTGAGAAAGCCTTAGACAGACGTTCAGGTTGAAGCATTTCTCGGTAGCTATCAAAGCCTACATAGTGGGTCTCTTTAATTGGCTTTCCATCGGCATCAAAGGTCGGGCGACTGGTGACTTCAGTGGTACATATCTGTTCCATAAAACCTGGGGAGCAGGTCTCAATCGTGACTTCTTCAAATACGGGTTGTGTCACGTGGGCACTTTGCCAAAGTACACTTATCAATGGTGTAGCGATGAAAACGACCATCATAAATAATGAAGGGCCAACAAAGGCAAGAAAAGTACTGCGGCGCATTGTTTTCTCCTAGTGAGAAGCGAATCAGCTGCATAGAGTGAGTCGGACTCTATACATTGAATGGAGTAACTCGAACAATTGGACTAGGGGGCTAAGTCCACCTAGTCCTTTAGGTTTCAGCGATCAGGTTTAAAGTAATCCTTGCTCTTTTGCTGACGCTAAGTATTTAGATTCAACCTCTGCCAACGTCGCAGACGCGCTAGTGCCGCCAACGAGGTAGTCAGAAATGGTTGTCCCTAACGCGGCTTGCATCATTCCCATGCTAGATGAGGCAGGGTAAGCCGGCGTACCCGACATCGCATTGGCGATTGCGCCTTGCGAGTATTTTCCAGGTTCAAACCCTTTGATTAGCCAGGTTGCTACGTCTTTATTGTCGTTTGCCATGTCGGGGGTAATGCTGGATAGCGCAACGCGAAAAGCGGCTTCAGCTTCTTCATCGCTGATGTTCGATGCGATAGTAAATCCGTCCCACCAAAGGGTAGATGCAGGCTTGCCTCCTTGTATGGCTGATGGGGCGGCGGCAAAGCCAACTTTTCCTGAGACTTGTGACTCTTTTTCATCATCGACTGCAGAAGCGCGGGAGCCCCACAAGTTCGCCATCGCAGATTTGTTCTGTTGGATCTGTTTTTGTACGTGGGTGGAGTCTGCGATTAAGTATTCAGGCTCCATGTATTCGGTCATGGCTTTGAGCATTTCAAGCGTTTTTATTCCTGCTTCATTATTAATGCTCGGCTGATTGTCACCTTCGAAAAACGAGCCGCCAAATCCAAGATACATGTTGGTGAACTCCATGCCTAAGTTCCAACCGGTTTGAAAGGTGCCGCTCAGTGGGTAACGCATAATCCCTGCTTCGCGAATTTTCTCCGCGGCTGCGAGAACTTCATCGTATGACGTTGGAGGCGCGATGTTCAGCTGCTCTAAGATGTCTTTACGGTAAACTAAGTGCTGCGAGTTGATCATCATAGCGATCGCCATGATTTGGCCGTCAACCTTGATGAGCTGATTGGGTTGAAGCTGTTGACCGTACTTCTCTACGAGATCATCGAGTGGTCGAATCGTCTGTTCATTTAACAGCGGTACGAGCGTTTCGGTAGCAACGCCTGCAATATGATATAGCGAAGGGTTTGTTGCGAGCGCAGCAGGTTGTTTAATCCTGAATTCATTATCCAGTTCAGCGCGCACTTTGCTGCATTTTTTCATCTCGTCGGTGACAATTTTCCATGCTTGAAAGCTGGCCGAGAGAGATTTGACTTCTATCTGAGATTTAAAATCACAGTTTGCGTAGGCGGCAGGGGCAATTAAGCTAAGCGCTAGCGCAATGGCGCTTAATTTCTTGTTCAACATTTTAATATCCTTTTATCGTTTGAACCTTTTTCTTTCGAATGACAGTCGCAGCTATATGCGCTGTCCGGTTTTCTTATCAAATAAATGGCAATGAGAAGTTTCAAGCTTGAAGCTAATAGGTTGGTCGATCTCAATACGGAAGTGCTTGTCGGCCTTCGCTGCAAATAGTGCCCCTCCTGCTTTAACCGATACCATGGTTGCATCACCAAGCAGTTCCATGCTGTAAACAGGGGCACTGACGGCGATTTGAGCTTCACTTTGCTGTAATTTACGTGCAGCTGCACCTAGCTCACTATCCGGTTTATACGCTGGAAGGCTGCCTAGCTGCTCATGTGCTGTGACAGTAGCATCTTCTGCGCGATAACCGAGTGTGACTTCCCCTGAAATGGTTGGATCGAGACCAGATATACAGATGTTTTCTGCTTCAAAGACTCCGTTTTTGATAGTTCCGTCGACCAGGTTCATCGCTGGTGAGCCAATGAAGCCAGCGACGAGCACGTTAGCTGGGTTATTGTAGATTTCTGTCGGTGTCCCCACTTGCTGAATTTCACCTGCATTCATGACCACTACACGATCGGCTAACGTCATCGCTTCAATTTGGTCATGGGTTACGTAGATAGTCGTGACTTTAAGTTCGTGTTGTAAGTGCTTCAACTGGGCGCGGGTAGAGACACGGAGTTTTGCATCAAGGTTTGATAGTGGTTCATCCATTAAGAAAACGGTTGGTTCACGTACTACGGCACGAGCAAGTGCGACACGTTGTCTTTGACCACCTGACAGCTCACGTGGGTAACGATCAAGCAGATCTCCAAGTTCGACCATTTCTGCTGCACGTTTGACTCGTTCGTCATGGGTCGTTGGGTCGACTTTACGAACTTTTAGTGGAAAACGGATGTTCTCGTAAATCGTGAGGTTTGGGTACAAGCCGTAGCTTTGGAACACCATCGCTACATCTCTGTCTTTAGGATCAAGCGAATTGACGATGCGATCACCGATGTGAATTTCACCGTCTGATGGGTCTTCTAACCCTGCAATCATTCTCATCGTTGTCGTTTTACCGCAACCTGAAGGCCCTAGGAAAACAACAAATTCCTGATCAGCTATATCGAGATTAACGTGCTGAACACCATAAACGTGTCCCCACTTTTTTGTGAGTCCTTTGAGTTGAATACGAGCCATTTTCTCCACCTAGTGATTAACAATTGAGCAACATGTGTGATGTAATTCTGCACAAGTTGGATACGAATGCAATGTATCTATGATGCGTAATTGTTAAATGTGAGATCTTTGACATTTCTATACGAAAGTTGGATTTCTAGGTTATAGTTGTTTGTTGGTGTTATTGGCTGCTATTGCTAATGAATTATGGGATTATATTCTAATTTAACGTTAATTATTGGTTGTAAATTTTAGTTTTGATTTTTGGCAAAGAAAGTGTAAATGAATGTCTGAGTTTACATTTGTTTTACATGTGTGGGATATTTGCAATTGAATTATGTTTGGATATGTATGCAAAGTGGACCGTTTGGTGGCTGAATAGAGCTCGAAATAATAAAGGAGAAGAGTGATGACCATAGAAAGCGCTAAGAAAATAATAGAAGGTTTGTGGCAAGACTTATTAAAGCCAAATTCTCATCACGGGATGCGAGATATGTCCCCGTACGCAGAAGATATTGAGTTCTATGGTCCAGCTCCGATTGGACGGCTAACTGGACGAGTGAGTCTGTTTGAAGAGGTTTACACACCATTAATCAAAACATTCCCTAATGTTCAGCGTAAACCCTACCTATTCTTAGGCGGTGAGTTTGAAGGGGGGACTTGGGTTGTCTCTGCAGGAGAGTATATTGGTGTAATGCAGCAGCCATACTTAGGTATTCCGACGACAGACAACGAAGTCAAACTTCGATTTGGTGAGTTCTATAAAATCGAAGGCGATACAATTGTCGAAATTCGTTGCCTATTTGACATCTTAGGTTTGGCTGCTCAAGCAGGCTATCCACTTATACCACCATTTGACGGTCGTTCGGAAACGCCACCAGGGCCAGCGCTAGATAACGGTTTATGCTTAACATCGCAAGATCCTGATGAGTCGAGACTGACACTCGATATTGTTGAAGGCATGTTGGGAGGTTGCAACCGATTAAAAGGTAGCGATCTAAAGAGCATGGGGATGAGTGATTTTTGGCATGAAGACATGGTTTGGCACGGGCCATGGGGTGTCGGTTCTTGCTATGGATTTCAGGAGTTTCAAGACTTTGCTCAAGGGCCTTCTGTTGCGAGTTTTCCCGGCCGAACGGGCGGTTACCACCGAGCCCGAATTGCCGAAGGTAAGACGGCGGCATTTACTGGATGGCCTAGCTTGAAGGGTAATTTCAGTGGTAAGCCATTTCGTGGTTTTGAGCCAACGGGCAAAGATATTGGTATGAATATCATGGACTTTTATGTTCGTCGTGACGATAAGTTACATGAAAACTGGGTGCTCATCGACTTGATAGAATTTGGTCAGCAATGCGGTATTAATTTACTTGATAAGCTACCCACACAGGAAGCCGAGACAGCTTAGTTAAACAGGTACTGTGTAGAGGGGGAGATGCGCCGAAGTCGACTCATCTTTGCGCTTTAACTCGCATGTTGGAGCGTGCATAGAAATCTCATCAATGAGTAAGTTCAGAAGTTCCGTACTGCCATCTAGTGATTAGATGGCAGATATTTTTCGAGCAGATCACGCATTTGGACAGTGGTTAAGATGCTGTGTTTTCCAAGCGAGTGATCGAATGCGCTGTAGAGCATAGCTGTTGCCACATCTGTCGCATCAATTGGAATGAGGTTACGCAGTTTACCTATCATCAATGGGCGAATCGCTTTCATGATAACTTGTAATGCGAGCTCGTCGTTGCGGGGCTCATCTCTGATCCCACGCAGGGGACCGGGTCTGACGAAGACGGTATTTTCAAAACCCAAACGGGATATTGCATGTTCCATCTTCCCTTTGCACTTCAAATAGTGTGAAAGCGACTGAACCGATGCTCCATAGCTGGAAACGACGACAATCTTTTTTACACCAAGCACTTTCATAGATTGAGCGACATCGCATACAAGCTCATAGTCGATCTTCTCTAAAGCGGCTTTCGAACCCGCTTTTTTCTTTGTTGTTCCCAAGCAAATAAAGCCGATTTCAGGAATAGGCTGCTCTTCATTCCATTCCAGTACGCGTAATTGATCATCTTGAATTGCTTCGAGCTTTGGATGAAAGAAAGGGAGAGGCTGGCGTACAAGTGCATACACCTTTGAAATAGGGTCATTCTCGAGCAATAGTTTTGTTAGCTCAGAACCGACAAGGCCGCTGCCTCCGGCAATGATTACCGTAGAGTTGTCACCAATAATGCTCATTCAAATGCCTTTTTAATCGCCAGAATTTGAAGATAGCTCAAATCTAACCAAAGTTTCTGTGATTTAGGATAAATGTTGTTTAGGAAATTCATTTTAGCCGTTGCTTACTGCCACAACGAACTACAGAAACGCAATGACCTCGCGATGCGAGGTCATTTGGCTGGTTTAAATGTCTAGGGTCTGTTGATCTTTCGTGGTTAAATTTTGTTCGAGATAAAATCGTTTTAGGCGAGGCGAAGACTGTGTAGCCTAGTCATTCTAAGCAAAGAGTCTTTAAGAAAGCATAAAACGATTTTAGCCGAACCCTTTGGGCAGCCTTTGTGGTTCATTTCTACTGCGTTATCGGCTTCTCATGTAGGCTAGCTACACATCAAAGCCTCTGCCTTGTATAAATCTCCCACAAAGTGCTGCAAAAATCAGCTCGAAAGAGCAATAGACCCTAAGCTATGTGAGTGAAAGAGGGACTTTTTTCTGACTTTTGTTTGTTGATTGTTTAGTGCGTTTTGTACTTTTCGCTCTTTGATTAGCAAACATCGTGACTCCTTATCTCATCAAGAGACGTTACCGACATAGAAAGCGTCTAATGGTGAATCTAAACAAGCATCTTCTATGCCGTTTACAAGAAAGGTTTGAGAATGAATGAGTTATGATGGTATCTAAAACCTTAGTTGATAAATTTCATATTAGCCAAGTTATTTTGACACTCAGAATGACAAGCCAGGTGAGAACATAAACGAAATTCAGTGTGTTGAGCCTTGTTGTTCCTCTAGAGAACATCTTGGTTTCGAGTTAGACTCAAACTATTCATAGAATAAGGAAGCACTATGAATCATCGGCTTATGTTGGTGAATAACGCCATAGTGTAGTGGCATAGTTTAGTGACATAGTGCTTTGGCTCCATTTCTTACCGCATAAGTTAAATAGCATGTTAGATACCATTCACTCTGAAGTGATTCAGCACCGTATTGATCAAAAAACCAAGCCAATAGGCGCGTTGGGCCAACTAGAGAAGCTTGCTCATCATCTAGCACTTATCCAAAGTCAGGGTAAACGTGATGCTGTCACAAATATTAGCCTGACGAAACCAACGATTCTGGTGTTTGCTGGAGATCATGGTATCGCTGAAGAAGGCGTGAGTATCGCGCCAAGCGCTGTCACTCAACAAATGGTTTATAACTTCCTTGCTGGTGGCGCGGCGATCAACTGTTTCTGTCGTAGTAACGATGTTGATATGTGGGTGGTTGATACTGGCATATTGTCACCAATACAAACAGATTCTTCTCGGCTAATTGAACAAAGGCTGGGGGAAGGAACCAGTAACTTTGCTCATCAATCAGCAATGTCACCAGAGACAGTACAGCGTGGCTTACAGCTTGGACAATCGGTCGCAGAACGTGTTATCGATTCTGGCTCAAACATTCTCATGTTTGGTGAAATGGGCATCGGCAACACGAGTAGTGCGTCAGCAATCATTTGTTCGTTAGATGATATTAAGCCACAAGATGCGGTCGGCTTAGGTACGGGAATTAATCCACAGCAGTTAGCCAAAAAGGTCGACGTGGTTGCGAAAGGGGGTGAGCGACGTAAATCAGCAACGCCACAGCAAGTACTGGCTGAAGTGGGAGGATTCGAGATCGTTCAGATGGTCGGTGCGTTCTTAGCGGCGGGCAAAAGACAAACCCCTGTGTTGGTGGATGGATTTATCGTCAGTGTGGCAGCTTATGTCGCAACGTTGATTGATCCTCAATGTCGCGATTACATGATTTTTGCTCATAAGTCTGAAGAAGCCGCGCATCAATTTGTTTTGAACAAGCTGGACGCTCAGCCGTTACTCGATTTGGGATTAAGACTAGGCGAGGGAACAGGTGCTGTACTGGCCATGCCGTTACTTCGTGCTGCCGCCGAGTTTTACAACACCATGGCAAGTTTTGAAGATGCTGGAGTCACCGTCTAATGGTGCGTGCAATTCGGTATCAAGTCGAACTATTTTGGTTAGCGCTTGGCTTTTTCTCGCGTATTCCTATTCCAAAATCGACACCATACGATGAAGAACGCATGAATCGAAGTGGCCGCTATTTTGCTCTAGTGGGCGCGTTACTTGGTGGGCTATGTGCCGCCGTGTTCAGCTTAATGTCGTTATTTTTGCCCATGACCATCGCCATTCTGATAACGATGGTTTTTAGCTTGCTGCTTACCGGTGCATTTCATGAAGATGGCCTTACCGATATGGCGGACGGAATCGGTGGCGGCATGACCCCAGAGCGCCGTCTATCAATAATGAAAGACAGCCGCATTGGTACTTATGGTGCAGCAACACTTATCATGGCGTTGTTAGCGAAGTTTATTCTGTTGGTTAAACTGCATTCCTTAGCTCCGCTCGTATTGGTTCTTATCACCGCTTACACCTTAAGCCGTGCCGTTGCTGCTTCTTTGATTTTCGATATGCCTTATGTAAGCGATCTGGACACCAGTAAAAGCAAGCCACTTGCCAACAGGCAAAGTAAAGGAGAACTCATTTTCCTGATCGTGACAGGCTGCTTGTCGCTAATATGGTTACCAGCCTTTGCGGGTCTAATTGTTCTGGTGGTACTGACTGTGTTTCGCTTTGGCTTTAAGCGTTGGTTGATGGCGCGTATTGGAGGCTTTACTGGGGATTGTTTAGGCGCAGCTCAGCAGCTAAGTGAGTTACTTATCTACCTTGTTTTGCTGGCATTATTCTTTAATTACTACATCTAAGTGGTCAGTACACCAGATTGAACAAATAAAAGGACCTCACATGACCATTCAATTAGTGCTTGGTGGTGCTCGCTCTGGCAAATCAAGCCATGCAGAGCAAAGTGCGACGTCACTAGCGAACAAGAAAAGCGGACGCCTGCATTATGTTGCGACAGCCCAGCCATTTGATGAAGAAATGCGGTCTCGAATCGAACATCATAAGCAGAGTCGAGGTACTGGCTGGATAGAGCATGAATGTCCGACAGAGCTTGCGAACCTAATTGCTACTTTTGAAAAAGACGATGTGGTGTTGATTGACTGCCTAACGCTTTGGCTCAATAACATCATTTTTGCCAGCAGAACTTCAACGCCAAGCGATGAAGACATTAAGTCTCAGGTAAACGGCCTAGTGACTTCCCTTGAATCATCGGACGCTAGCATACTGTTAGTGTCTAATGAAGTCGGGCTGGGAGTGGTTCCTATGGGGGAAGTGTCACGCTTGTTTGTTGATCATGCTGGTTGGATGAACCAAGCGCTCGCAAGAGCGGCGCACAAAGTGGAATTTGTTGCGGCTGGCTTGCCTCTGGTGATGAAGGGTGACAAATGAAGCCAATCAACATCTATTTATTAAGACACGGAAAAACGCTAGGTGAACCCGCACTTAATGGCCGCACCGATGTATGTGTAGACCCTGATGTGCAAGCCAATATTGCTAAGGCGTGGCTTGAACTAGGATTACCATGCCATCACATCATCTCGTCTCCCTTGAAGCGTTGCCGCGAATTGGCTGAGCTTATTGGTCAGCAAGACTCTTCTCAGCGAGTTTCGATTAACGAACAATTTCAAGAGATGGACTTTGGCGAGTTTGATGATGTGAGCTTTAGCAAGCTTGAAGATCGCTGGGAAGAACTCGAGCAGTTTTGGCAAAATCCAGCTGGCTGTTCATTTAAGGGGAGTGAGTCATTAGCGAGCTTCAACCAACGCGTTTCACGGGCGTGGCAGGCTCTAATCGAGAATCAGGAGTCGGACTGTTTAGTGATTGCTCATGGTGGAACGATCAGAATGATTTTGGCTCATATACTCAATCTAGATTGGAAAAACCCTCGATTATATTCGACATTAAATATTAGAAACCAATCAGTTACCCATATTCAGATTATAAAATCTGAGCAGGTTCACCCGCGTATTCAATCGATCGGAGAACTGCTCAATTTACAAAAGGACGCGCTATGACAACGCCAAGTTGGAACCTTACTATTGCCTACAGCGGTTTGAACGACCCAAAGATTTCACAAGACATTGCGCTTATTGAGCAGTGCATTGAAGTACTCAACCTGCATGTTGATAAACGCCAAACAGTACTGGCAATGCAAAATGCGATTCAGACTTCGGAAGCAGCAGGGACACTGCTAGCGACCATCAATACTTTTGCAACGTGTCATGCTTCAGTAAACGCAACTGACGAAGCCGCCAAAGCGATGGTGGGTAAAATTGCTAAGCTAAACTCTCTGCTTGCTCAAGCTTTCACCCCATACGAGAACGTATTGGCTCACGCCGAAGAAAGCTTTATTGCAGACGTGCTAGACCATGACAGCGGTGATGTTGCAGGGCAAGGCTTTCAATTGGCCTGTTTAAGGAAAGAAGCTGAGACCCAGTTGTCTATTGAAGAAGAGCAATTGCTCTCTGCCATGCAGGTAGATGGCCGTGATGCTTGGGGTAGGTTATACGATAACTTGACGGGTTCACTGCAAGTGACGCTCGAACATGACGACGGCAGCACTGAAACGATGGGTTTTTCCCAAGCAGCAAGTCTTCTTTATGGCGCTGATTTCGATAAACAAAAGCCAGCTTGGAAAGCGATTCAAAAGGCGATGGAGACTCATCAAGAAAGCTTTGCCGCGATTCTTAATGCGCTATCGGGCTGGCGTCATTCCGAATATCAAAAGCGATCATCAGTGAAAAACGTTCACTTTATGGAGCCAAGTTTACATCAAAGCCGGATCTCCAGTGAGACCTTGGACGCCATGATGTCGGTGGCCAAAGAAAATCGCTCAACTGGCCAAAAAGCAGGCAGCCTGATGGCGAAAGTTCATGGTCAAAAGACGATGTCACCATGGAATCATATGGCTGCGATGCCAGTTTTAGGTAGTGCTGAAGCCAAGGTGTATTCGTTCGAAGAGGCGATAGACGTTATTAGAACGGCATTTGCTGAGGTCAGCCCTGAGATGGCGGATTTTGTCGACTTGATGGTTGAAAATGGTTGGATTGATGCTGCCCCAAGTGACAACCGTCGACTCGGCGCTTACTGTACGAAATTCGCTGCGACGCGTTCACCACTAGTGTTTATGACATGGGGAGGAAGCCGCTCAGACTTGATGACTCTAGCTCATGAGCTTGGCCATGCTTTCCATAACTGGATCATGCGGGATATGCCGCTTTGTCAAACTCGCTATCCGATGACGCTAGCTGAAACGGCTTCTATCTTTGCAGAGAATATTGTGCGTGATAGCTTGCTTAAACAGGCACAAAGCCGCGAAGAGAAATTAGAAATGCTGTGGGAAGAGCTTTCGACGTGTTACGCGTTGATGGTGAATATTCCGGTTCGCTTTGAGTTCGAAAAGGCATTTTATAAACGTAGAATTGAAGGTGAGCAAACAGCAGAGCAGCTATGCGAACTAATGAGTGCTCATTGGAGAGAATGGTATGGCGATTCAATGGAAGAAGCCGATCGCTACTTCTGGGCAAGCAAACTGCACTTTAGTATTTCGGAAGTGAGTTTCTACAACTATCCGTATCTATTCGGCTACTTGTTCAGCAAAGGAGTCTATGCACAACGCGATAGTAAAGGCGACAGTTTTTACAAAGATTACGTTGCACTGCTGCGTGATACAGGGAGCATGATGGCAGAGGAAGTGGTTGAAAAGCATCTGGGTATGGACTTAACCCAAGCGGATTTCTGGCAGCAAAGCATTGATATGGTCAAAGAGAAAATAGATCAGTTCGAATCCCTTCTAGATCAAAAGTAACACCCTACAAAATATGGTAAAATCCCTTTAAATTATTACCTTATAGAAAAAGTTATCACCGAGCAGCAATGCTCGGTTTGTTTTTTGTTCAGTGGCGTATTCATGGCAATGATTTTTGCGATTCCTGTCAATAAGTGGGATCGCAGCTACATAAATTGCCAGTACAATTCATTAACATACCGCTGTGCAATAAAGGAGTAGCGCATGACGAAATCTCTCTTTCGCCAATCTTTTGTTTTAGACAGCTTAGATTTACAATTAGATATGCCAGCGGGTGAGTTAGCCCTCCCTAGTGGCCTATCATTGAAGGTACACCAACGTGGTGTACTTGAAATTATTCCGGCTCAGCAGTCCGATGAAAGCAAAAACATCATCATTTCATGTGGGATCCACGGTGATGAAACCGCTCCAATGGAGTTGGTCGATAAAATCGTCGACGACGTTTTATCCGGTTTTCAAACCATTGAGCATCGCTGCTTATTTATCATCGCTCACCCAGAAGCGACCAATCAACATACGCGTTTTATCGAAGAGAACCTAAATCGTTTGTTCGACGATAAAGCCAGAGAGTCCAATAAAGAAGTCGCTATTGCTGACACCCTAAAGTTGTTGGTTACTGACTTCTACCAAGGCACGAGCGAAGAGAGCCGTTGGCACTTAGACCTTCACTGTGCGATTCGATTATCAAAGCATTATTCGTTTGCGGTTAGCCCTAAAACCCGTCATCCAGTTCGCAGTAAAGAGCTGTTTGAATTTATTGAAAGTGGCCACGTTGAAGCGGTGTTGTTATCTAACGCGCCATCAAGCACTTTCAGCTGGTATAGTGCTGAAAACTTTGCCGCGCAGGCTCTGACAATGGAACTTGGCCGTGTAGCACGCATTGGTGAAAATGAACTCGATAAGCTAGTCGCATTTGACCTGTCCTTACGTGATCTTATCGGTGACACCAAAGCGGAACACTTGCCGAAAAAAGCAATCATGTACCGAGTAAGCAGAACGGTTGTGCGCTTACACGAAGATTTCGATTTCTTATTCTCTGATGACGTAGAGAACTTCACGGTATTTAAGCATGGTGAAGTTTTTGGCCACGATGGTGATAAACCGCTTATGGCGAAAAATGAAGACGAAGCCATTGTGTTCCCGAATCGCCATGTTGAGATAGGGCAGCGAGCTGCTTTGATGGTCTGTGAAGTTGCGATTCGCTACGAAGATGGGCAAGTTGTCTACGATTAGTCTCAACTGAGTGGTTTTTAATAGCTTATTTAATGGCTTAACGTTATGGTTAAGCCATTATTGTATCTGGCGCTTGTGTACGGCACAGATTGGTTGAACCATCGACTATATTGGATCATGGATTTTTCTCAGCTTCTTCACCAAAAGCATCAGCGCTGGATGCGCTACGCATTCATCCTTCTATTCGCACTCTTTGTCACCAGTGCGGCTTACCTTATGGTTGGTGAGCTATTCATTTCTCCATTTGGTGATCTTAGCCAACTCGAGTTACAGCTTCTCTCCCAATTGCGTCTACCAAGATTATTAGCCGCAATTGCTATTGGTGCCTCGTTAGCGGTATCCGGCGCTGTACTGCAAGTGCTGTTGGGCAACGTACTTGCCGAGCCGGGTGTGCTGGGTATTTCTGGCGGTGCCAGCTTAGGTATGGTCATAGTGCTGTTCATGTTCCCTGCATTGGCATCGCCTCAAGCATTTATGCTGGCAGCGGTGTTGGGCGCGCTGTTGTTTACCTTGATACTGGTTGGCATGGCTCGGGCGATGAAGTTAACAACCGCAAGGCTATTACTTGTTGGCGTTGCGTTGGGCATTATGTCTGGTGCGGTAGTGACTTGGGCTTTTTACTTCAGCGATGACCTTAGCCTACGTCAATTGATGTATTGGCTAATGGGCAGCATCGGTGGGTTAAGCTGGTACCAACACCTAGTGACTATTGTGATGCTACCTGTGGTGGTGTGGCTATGTTTTCAAGGGGCAGCGCTCGATAAACTCATGATGGGAGAGACTCACGCGAAGCAGCTGGGTGTCGATGTTGATGCCATTCGCTGGAAGTTAATTGTCGCTGTCTCAGTTTTAGTAGGTGGCGCTGTGGCGTTGGGTGGTGTGATTGGTTTTGTGGGGCTGGTGGTTCCGCATTTACTTCGGTTAGCGTTTGGAACCGAGAATAAATACCTATTGCCAATTTCTGCTGTAAGCGGGGCGTTGTTAATTGTCTTTGCCGATATTATTGCTCGGCTTGCGCTGGACTCGGCAGAGCTACCACTTGGGGTTGTCACCACCACGATTGGTGCCCCTATCTTTATCTGGATGTTAGTGAAGAATCATGATTCGCGTTAATTCACTCAATGTTGGCTCGCGGTTACTGCCTCTTTCGTTTCAATGTGAGGCGGGGCAGGTGATGCACATCATAGGCCCTAACGGTAGCGGGAAAAGCACGCTATTAAATGCACTGTCCGGTGTTCAGGGTTTTTTAGGTGATGTGAGTCTTGATGAGTTAGACGTCGCCAAAACCCCACTCGCAACACTAGCACTTCATCGTTCTTACTTAAGCCAAAGCGATAGGCCTGCGTTTAGTATTGAAGTATTTCAGTATTTGGCTCTGTCTATTCCGAGTTGTTGCTCCATTGAAGATGCCAAAGCTCAATGCGTGATCCAACAACTAACCGAGCTGTTAGAAATTGAAGATAAGCTGCATCGTTCAATCCATCATTTGTCTGGCGGAGAGTGGCAGAGAGTCAGACTCGCGGCGATCTGCTTGCAGGTCTGGCCGACGATTAACCCTTACGCGAAAGTATTATTGCTAGATGAGCCAGGCGCTCCTTTGGATATTGGGCAGGAAACGTTGCTTTATAAGTTGATTGATGAGGTCGCGAGATTAGGGCTCTGTGTGATTATGGCAAACCACGATCTGAATCGAACCTTGCGCCATGCCGACACTGCGATGCTGCTTAATGATGGGGTGTTACAAAAGGTGGGGCCTGTCAACGACGTGCTGACCCCAACGCTGCTTTCTGAAGTGTATCGAACAGAAGTGCAAAAAGTAGAGTTTAATGGCAAGCCATATCTGATATTTGAGTAAGTTGGTAGTGCCCCATAGTTTGTTAGTGCTAATACTCACACGAGCTTTATTTATTTGAGCTTTCCATATAAAAACTAATGTGTGTTCAATGGATAAGACAGAACTCAGTACACCTAATGGGGAGCTTTGGAGAGTAAAGTGTCAGCAAATTGTTGGAAAGTAACTCGACACTCAGCAAGCTTGCTTTATGTTGGCCACCTGTAACAGACTGATTATATGCATATTTCTTAAAGACATTACCTAAAAACTCTGTTAGATTTTTCGAGTAATTCTACACCCTTTACCTCAGGAAAATGACTGCTGCCTATGTGTTCGAAGCTATATTTACAGCGTAGACTCTCAAATGAAAACAAGACTTTCTCAGAAGTAGAGCTCTTAGCTATTTCAAATTACGTTGTCGTGTTAGCCGAACCTGGAGGTGGTAAAACCGAACTTCTTGGAAGTTTGGCTCAACAGTTGGGTACATCTTCAGTTACTGCAAACATGTTCGTACAATTAGGCGCTAGACACGAGAATACACCACTTGTTATTGATGCTTTTGATGAACTGGCCAAAATTGATCAAAGTGGCATTCATAAACTCCTGGCAAAGATAACGATAGCGAAGCCCACCCATGTCGTTATTTCTAGCAGATCTAGTGAGTGGGATATATCTGCCACAAATGCAGTTAAGAATTTTTTGGGAATTGAACCATTGGTGGTTAGGCTTTGCGAGTTCGGTGATTCTGAGCAACGTGCGATCTTTGAGCACCATGCACTAGGAGAAGACTTCACTAGATTCTATTCAGAAGTATGTAGATTTGATCTGGAAGCCCTTCTGCCGAATCCTCAGTTCCTGAAAATGTTTGCTGACGCTTATATTGAAAGCGGAAGAAACTTTGCAGATAAGCAATCTATCTTCAAACTTGCAGTGGAACGTTTAGCTAGAGAAGTAAGTCAGACGTCCTCAAGAACCAGCCTATCACTTTCCGCAAGTCAAAAAGTCGATATTTCGTCAGAGGTATTTGCCAAACTGCTATTGTCTGGAGCAGAAGGAGTAAGCGTCAGCGAAATCGAAGAAAACCGCATATATCCTTTGCTTACATCACTTGCTGGTAATGACCCATCAGTTTTCAATGTCCTCGCTACTCGGCTTTTCAAGCCAGGGGATAGTACTGACCAACACCGTCCAGTCCACAAAATCGTAGCTGAGTATTGTGCAGCCGCCCACCTTACAAAGCGAATAGTAGACCCAGCAGATGCTCTAACACTACACCAATGCCTACCAATTATTGCACCCAATTCTACCGTAAGAGATGAACTTCGTGGGCTACTGGGCTGGATGGCTGCTTTGGGGAATAAGGCTGTCCAACATGCTGCAATTGAACTCGACCCTTACGCAGTCCTTGCAAACGGAGACCCCTCTCAGCTAGCCCCATCATCAAAGCAATTACTTTTGACTAAACTGAAGGAAATCGAGGAAACGGATCCATATTTTAGGAGAAGCGATTTTTGGCGTAGGTTTAGTGTTGCAGGCTTTTTCACAGAAGATATTATCGTAGATATCAAAGCACTGCTTAACAGCCAAGGCGATGGGCAACTACGTAATTTAATTCTTGAACTATTGATTGAATCTCCAATCGCTCACTTATTGATAGATGAGTTGCGTCAGATCCTCTTGGATTCTCAAGAAGACAAGTATAATCGCATTTATGCAATTAAATGTCTTTTGGCTTGTACCACCTATGCGTATGAATCAGACTTAACGAAGCTTTTATCTGAAGCCAGTCCAGCATCACTTGAGGTGGTCGCTAAAGGAATGGAGCTCCTTGATTTAAATATGTTTGAGTTAGCGTTTCTTGAAACGTACTTTTTGGCTTGTGCAAATTTATATCCAAGCAATAAGCGTCGATTTGAACGAGTGATCGGATCTCGTTATTTTATAAAGTCTATAATCTTCAGATTAAATAAAGCAAACGTTGAGCAGCTGTTAGATATACTAACTCGAGGCCTTACCTGTACCTGTGGTTTAAAATCCTATGAATGTGATTGTCGAAACGGGATAAGTAAGATTGTCGGATATATGCTCGACCGTTATTTTGATATAGCGCTACCACCATATGAACCACTGCGTGTTTGGAGGTGGGTTGAGAACTTAAACTTTCATAGAAGTATAGGGCCCCAAGATAGTACTTCAGTACAAGTTCTACATGAAAACAGAGAGTTGCGACAAGGGATTCTCTCTCATGTTTTTACTGGGCTCAATGATCGTGAAACAATATTTGATACCAAGATACATAAGTTCGATCTTCAATCGCACTCAGGCCTCCGCTTATGCCTTGATGACTGCAAGTATATAGTTGATCTAGCATTTGATACAGATAACCCTGAGCTATGGGTAAGCTTTATTGCAAGACACAATAGGCACCGTCCTACTGAAGAAAGAGGTCCAGATAAGTTTCGACAACACATGCGAGTTCAAGCATTGGAGAAGCCGAGGTTTATGCGAGAGTGGGCTAAATGTAATAGAGCTGATTCGCTATTTGCGAAAGAAGAGTATATGCGATGGGGAGCTAAAAGTAATCGAATGTCTCGTCGACATAATAAGAGACAAAATGATATCCATGCCGAAAATACTCAATATATCCAAGAAAATAGAGAACTTATTGAAAGTGGCCGTCATTGGAGTTTTTTAGTTCATTTTGCGCAGACCATACTTACAGAACCAAAAGATATTGTTCTGAAATTTGGCGATGAAGAAATAGTGAAAAGCGCTCTCAGGAATTGCCACGAATTCATAGAACCAGAAGTCCCTGACTTGAGTAAACTGGCCGAGTTGCAGTGCTCCGCCAAAGGGTTATATGTTGAAACGATACTTTTTGCTTCTTGCGTTGAAATAATGCGAAAACATGGAAGTCTAAACAGCGTTAAGCCAGAATTGCTCCTTGCCCTAAAGACCAACTTAAATGTTCATTATGATGCTGTTAATGAAACCGAGTACGACGTTCTAAGAGCAGAAGTTAATCGCTTACTATTCCCTAATAATGAATCCATTGAACAGTTTCTTCGTTCCTATGTCGAACCTCAGTTGGCAAATTTTCAATGCTCTCATCCGAGAGTAGATATGTTGAAGTATGATGAGATATTCACTCCATTGCGGGCAAAGCTGTCAATTGAATGGCTTGAACGTTTCGATGAGTTAGGTTTTTCCGCACTTGATACGCTGTTCGATCTCGCAACGCAGTTTGGAGACAGAAATATACTTAATGACATCATTCGGACCCGCTGTTCTGATTATTTATCTAAATTTCCTGAACAGACAGATGATGAAAACATCGAACAAAGACGTAAGTTTTGGTTCGTTAGAGCTTTCTATTTTCTGGACGTAGAAGTTGCGAAACCATATTTTGATTGGCTAAAAAGTGATAGAGACTCACTACTTTTGTTTGAGGGGCACTCAAGTAGAATGAATCGAGGTAGTTCTTCTTACTGGCCAAATCTGACATCCACTAAGATAGAATTAATTTTAGTAGCCTTCTTTCATCAATGGCCGAAGGTTCACCTCCCTAGCAGTTGGGGAACTGGAAGTCCAAAAGGAGAAACTGCATATCGTTTTCTTACTGACATTATTTGGTCAATAGGCAGCGATTTTCCTGATGAAGCAATTCCAGTCCTTAATCGCCTTATTCGAGATCACATTTTTAGTGATATTCAGAGAGAGTTGAAAAGCATAAAAGCTGAGCAGCTTCGGAAAAAGTCACTGAGAGATTTCGAACCACCTACTCCAGAGAAAATTGTGGATTTATTGGACAATAACGCTGTGGTTACGGTTGAGGGATTACGCCAACTAGTTATTCAAGAGTTGATAAACTATCAAAAGGATATTGACGGAGGCGAGTTCAATACGGCAAGTCGTTTTTATACGAAAGATAAAAATGGATGTGATATACATTTAAATGAAGTTAAGATCATTGCCGAACGACTGAACTTGGTACTCCACCCTCAAAGTATCGTAGTTACGTCCGAACATCAGACCAAGAATCAAAATAGGATTGATATAACTGCAACTAAGATGATTGACGGTAAAAGGCGGTTACTCGTTATAGAGGCAAAGGGACAATGGCATAGTGAGTTATATTCGGCTGCCTCTGCTCAGCTATTCGAACGTTACTCAATCCACCCTGATGCTGAACATCAAGGTATTTACCTTGTTATTTGGTTTGGTGTAGATGAGGAGGTTGCACGGCGAAAAAGGCATGAGATAAGTAGTGCTCAGGAACTAAAAAGCAGTATTGAAGAACAATTGCCCGCAGAACTAAAAGGGCTAATTGATGTCTTTGTTCTGGATGTTTCTAAACCTAAGTAAAACTGATGTAGCTTGTAGGTTTTGCCTCTGGCTCTTTAGTTTATTAATACTTTTTCTAATCCATATAACTAGTTATTGAGCAATTAATCTATCACGTTTCTGTCCATCGACATGTCTTCGTGTTTATCACTAACACGGCTATTCCCGATTAAGAAGTGGTTGTTATTCAGATATTTTCTACATATTCAAACTAATGGAAAAGCACGCCGTAACCTTATCATTTGACGAGACATTACAAATCTCGAAGCAATGTGCTATTTGATGAATATCTAAAGTGTTAAAATACTCGATATGCTACTTAATTAAGAGAGTTAGTTGTGGAGTTCGAAACTGATTTAAAAATAGGCACGCTTGGTGAGCAAACTTTTTCAACTTGGTGCTCTGCTATGCATCTGACTAGCAATCGTTCACTAGAAGAAGATCGTACAGGTTGGGATCATCAGATTGAGTTTCCATACATCAAAACTCATTTACCTAGAGACAAACAGCTAAGTCCAATTCAATGCCGTGTTCAGGTAAAATCTACGCAGAGACGAGATCGTAAATGGTCTGTAAAAGCCAGCGTACTAAAGAGACTTATCGATTATAGTTATCCGTCGTTCTTGTTGTTTCTCGAATTTACTAACGACTCAGAACCAGTAGTTGAGAGTGCGTTTCTAGTCCATGTCGACAAAAGGATTATTGAAAGAACATTAAAAGCTATACGGAATAATGATACTCAAAAAGCTCCAAAGGAACTTTACGAACTAATGATTTCGATTAGCTATAGCAAGAAACATAAACTCCTTGTTTCATCTGGAGAGGCGTTCAGGGATGCTGTCGTAAAGTACGTTTCCGATGGCGATATTACGAAGTACCAAAAAGCAAAAAGGCATGTAATTGAAACTGTTGGTTATGGCAAGGGTAGCTATAGAGTGCAGTTTGAAATCTCACCAGAGGAGATTGATAAACACATCATCGCGCAGTCGATAGGATTAAGCACAGAACCTCTTGAAGTTGGAAATTCCGTAATCTTTGACAACAGATTTAATCTGAAAAATGGCTCTATTGAATTAGAGCGTTCTAGTGAAGCTAAACTCACTCTACAGCCTAACGTACTAGATACATGCCAATTAAGATTCAGAGAAACTGAATTTGCTCCTTCGATTAATTTTGAAGGCGAGTTTATTGCTTCTGCAAACATTTATAGTGTCGGCAAAAATAAACTTTTCTTTCGGACGAGTCTTTTTAGCTTCGAACTTGGCGATTTAGATGATAACAGCAAGTTTGATGCGAAGCTTCATTTCACGTTAGAGAAAGAGGTTCCATTAGACGACGTGATTAAAGCATTTCGACTATTTCACGAAAACAACATTGGAAAACAACTGATATGTGAAGTCGAGTTGTTTAAAGAGCGACGAACTTTGAACTTCCAGATTGGAATGGATCATGACTTTAAAGATGCTAGGTCGGTTGCTGATGACCTATATGTGCTTAAAGATAGCTTTAGCATTGACGGTGCGACTCTAACTACACCAGATGAAATGTTTGCACAGAGAGATAGATTAAATGCATTAGCTTGTGTAATCGAAAATAAAGTTGATGGGTTTCGAGTAAGGTTCGATGATGAAAGACAAGAGTACCCAGAGGAGATAAAAACCCCGTATACCATAGGTGCTGATATTGGCAAGTTAGCCATAGGCGTCATTACATTATTTCACGGAACTAAAATTGAAGATAATAATTATCAAATTATAAAATCTGACGTCCTCCAACCTTTAGTTTTTAGCAATGGAATGCCGTCTAGTGAGGTACTCAAACAATTGGAAGAACAAGCATTAGCGAAGATTGAATAGAACAGTGAAACCTTTTGCTACTGATTGACTGGAAGTTTAGTCAAGTGACTTACCCATACAAGAAGTAATGTATGGATTGCTAAATTAGCAAAATCCCTGACTCACAATTGTCCAACAACGAGCTACCAAGGCTTATATGTGACACTGATGGTCGAGAAAAACGGTATATGCAGAGCGAATAGTGGGCTGTGCGCTTGCCAAGTCCTCAGCAATAAAAAAGCGTACACACCAATACAGTATGTACGCTCAATCTATATCGACCGCGGTTACTTATTTAGTCAGTGGTGCGAGGTCTGCAGGGCGGTAGTAAACCGACTTAAGAACTTTACCCTGACGAATCGTTTTGCCTTCAGATACAAAGTCTTCTGCACATTTAGCGATAATGTAGTCACCTTTTTGTACAGCCATCAGCTTAATGCCTTGTTTGGCGTAGTGCGCTTCTGTGTCTGCGTATTCGTTTTCGTTACGGCACACTTTGCTCATGTTGCTTGAGTGAACTTCGTCCCAGCAAGGGATGAAGTCGATACCACGGTTTACAGACACGTTAAGTAGCAAGTCGATGAGGTAGCTGATTGCTAGATTGTCTTCAACTTTCGCGTCACCTAAGTGAACTAAGCGACCCATCAAAACATATACGCTGTCGACGATAGCATCTGCTTGCTCGGTTTTGTTGTCTGCCTCTGCAAGCTCTGTCAGCTCTTCAATGGCTAGAGAAGTGTGCAGAGTATCGGCTTTTGCATCAAGGCTGGCTACGTCTGCTACTGGCAGGTCGAAAGTGCTACGGAATTCAGTGATATCACGGTAAAGGTGATCGAAGATTTCTTGAGTTAGCTTGGATAAGTGCATTTGCTTAGTCCGTCAATTCTGTTTTTAGCGATAATTCGCACGATGACGCAATAGTAACAAAGCAAAGGAAGAGTCGCTATCGGCATACCTGTGTTTTACGGCAGTATGCCGATAATTTGTGCTGCGGTTAACGGCCTCGACCATCGACCATAACCACGATGGTTTTGGTCATGATGCTGAGGTCCATTGCGATCCAAGATCGTACGGAAGAAAGTGAAAGGGCATAACTGTGGTCAAAGCCCACTTTACGGCGTACATCATCGATACAGGTGTCATATCCTTGGTTAACCTGTGCTAAGCCAGTAATGCCCGGCATCACACCATACGTTCTGTCAGCGAAGAAAGGGATGGCATTTTCGAGCTTATTGTAAAAGCTTGGGCGCTCTGGGCGAGGGCCTATTAGCGACATTTCACCTTTCACAACGTTAAACAGTTGAGGGATTTCATCCAATCGAGTTTTACGTAAGAAGCGTCCTACTGGAGTGATTCGAGGATCATCTTCTGTTGCCCACACGGCGCCCGAACGGGCTTCGGCATCTTGATACATGGTGCGAAACTTAATGATTTCGAAGAACATCATTTTTTCCGGTGTTGATTTGCCCACTCGCAACTGTTTGTAGAAGATTGGGCCACGTGAGTTTACTTTGATGGCTAACGCGACCAGCGGCATGATTGGAGATAGAATCAGTAAACCAAAGCAGGCTGCTGTTAAATCAAATAAGCGTTTACCACACCAGATTGAAGCACGGGTTGATTTGTTAGTAGTCATAGCATTCTCCTTAACGATTTACTCGCGTCCAGCGACCAGATTCAAGACCCAATAAGTAGCGTAACCCGCCAATGAAATTGGCGTAGTGTCCAGCGACTAGGTAGGTGATAAGTCGACAAATCTTGTAATTGAAAATGTGAGGAAATAAAAAGCCTAGCATTGCCAACGCATAAATCACGATTTGAGCGACTAGGGCTGCGAAAAATAGCGGATTATCCATCAGTACGATTGAGCCAACTAAGCAGATAATCATTAAGTAAGGCATCATTAGACGAAGCCCTTTACCTGAAATGAATGCGAACGCCACACCCTTGTATTTGGGACTAAACAAACTGGCTAACCGTATCGCTTGCTGCATGTTCCCTGCAGATATTCGAAGGCGTCGCTTGAAGTCGCTGCTTTCATTGGTTGCTTCAAGTTCGATGGCCATCATTCGACTTTCGTATGTAGTTTGGCAAGCTGCCAATCAAAACGTAAACCGTGTTCAGGACCTAGCGGTTCATCAGGCATTACAGGTGAGAAGTCTGCCGCTGTGTACTGTTCAGCTAATCCCCCCGTACCGTGCTCTGCATGGCTAGTACAACCAATACAAGTGGCTACGGATACAGTTAGGGCTATGTGTGTGATAAATGAGTTCATGCCAACGTCCCCTGTTAGTGATTTATAGTTATTCTTGCACTGTGTGATCAGTGCGTTTTTGAGTTAACAGGGATTGCTTGGCCGATACGCAATAGATTAATGATTTCTAATGGTTGGCCTCGCACGTTTTCGATACGCATATTACGTTCACGCTCGACTAAACGTTTGTATAGGTAGACAAGCGCACCAACACCAGATGAATCCAAAAAGTCGACTTCGCGGAAATCTAGTTCGATTTCATTGTGTTGATCTCTCGCGATCACGTCGTCGATATGAGGCTGAGCATCTCGACTTCCATCGGCATCTAAATTACCGCTGATGACAAGAGTTAGGATTGTGTCGCTTGCTTCAATTTTTCGCATTTCCATGATGGTATCTCCTATGTTGTTTCTAGGTTAGGAGCAGGTTCTGTGCCATTAATTATTTCGCTTTAATTCAATGAGATAGAGTTCTTGTGGGGAGGTTTCTCAAATTGAAATATCGATATTCTCAAATTGAGAATGAAAATTTCAATGTTGAGAAAGATATGTTTACCCTTGAAACACAAGCGTATGTTAGTGGTGCAACCATCAGAGGTGAGTCGCAATCGGGTTGGAATCAGGTTGAGTTTGGCCAATAACCAAGCAAAATAATCAGGTATTTGATTACCACTAGGGTTGTTATGCGGTTACGACTGTCGACATTATCCATTGCACTTCTTATTGCTCTGCCTAGTCATTCGGAAGCAGAGCTCGGTTATGATCTCGCAGTCAGGAATGCTAAGAGTTATCAGGCGGGCATCAACGTATTAGATTATTGGAAAAGCGAAAAGCTAGATGGAATCCGTGCGATATGGACCGGAAGCCAACTGGTCACTCGCAACGGTCATCGGATTTTCGCGCCCTTGTGGTTTACAGAGTCTCTCCCAAATTATCCTCTTGAAGGTGAGCTTTGGGCAGGGCGTGGAAAGTTCCATGTGGTTCAGCAAACGGTATTAGATAAGTACCCAAATAATACACTCTGGAAGCAGATTGATTTTATGATCTTTGATATGCCAGAAGCTGCTGGAGACTATCAGAAGCGCTACTACAACATTGTGTATTGGGTAGAGCAAGTGGATGAAGCTCATATCAAATACATTGAACACACCCCGATACTATCGGAGAAGGAGCTATTTCATCACCTAGACAATATTACCGACAAACAAGGTGAAGGCCTTATGCTGCGGAAGATTTCATGCCGTTATCAAGCAGGGCGAAGTACCGATATGCTGAAGCTTAAGAAACACCAAGATACGGAAGCAACCGTGGTGGGGTATAAAGTAGGAAACGGTAAGTTTGCGGGTATGATGGGATCACTATTAGTTCGGCTGGACTCAGGATTGGAGTTCTATATTGGGAGTGGTTTTTCTGAGCTAGAAAGGCAAAACCCACCTAAGATAGGCAGTGTGATCACTTTTCGTTATAACGGGCTAACCCAAAACGGTGTCCCCAAATTTGCTCGGTATGTTAGAGAGCGCGTGACGTACTAATGCCCGTTTGAATGCAATGATAAAGGCCAGTAACTCATGAGTTACTGGCCTTTATCGTTATTTGGGTTTGAGTTTTGATTCTATTTAGCAGCAAATTCGAGTTGGGTGCTGTCGTCTTGTTTGTGCATCCAGCGCAGCCTGATACCTAGCATTAGTGCTGCAGAAGACAAGCCGACGATGAAGCCGATCCAAAAACCATGTGCACCCATTGGTTCAACCACCCAATCCGTCATACCCAAGATATAACCTGTTGGTAGGCCCAGAATCCAGTAGGCGATAAAGGTTCGATTAAAGATCGCGGTCATGTCTTTATAACCACGCAGTGCACCTGCTGCTACAACTTGAATGGCATCCGTGCATTGGTAAACCGCTGCGAATACGAGTAGTTGTACCGCCAATGCGATTACAGCGCCATTGTCGGTATACAGGCGTGCGATTTGTTCGCTGAAGATCAAAGTCAGTACAGCGGTAAACATCGCGGCTCCAAGACCAACCATGATCCCCACATGAGACGCAATCTTAGCACCCTCAATGCTTTCTTCTCCTAGTTTGTGGCCAACACGAATACTAACTGCGGCACCGATACTCATCGGTAACATGAATACGAGTGAAGAGAAGTTGATCGCGACTTGGTGGGCGGCAACAATCAGTGGGCCGAGTGGGGCGACCAGCAAGGCAACAACTGCAAATAGGGTTACTTCAAAAAAGATTGATGCTGCTACAGGGAAGCCTAGCTTAAATAGGCGTTTAACGGCCTTGAATTGTGGACGGTGGAACTGACTGAACACGTTAATGTGGGCAATTCGTTTTGAAGTCAGAACGTAGCCCAGCATTAGGAAAAACATCACCCAGTAAACGATAGCAGTAGCAACACCACAGCCAACACCACCTAGTGCAGGTGCGCCGAACTTGCCGTATACAAAAATCCAGTTTAGTGGGATGTTGATAAGCAAACCAATAAAACCAATCACCATTGCTGGTTTAGTCATCGACAGGCCATCAGTTAAAGAACGTAGGGTTTGGAACAGTAAGAATGCCGGTACAGCATACATAACGGCATCCATGTAACCATTGGTTTTTTCAGCCATTAATGGCTCAACATCCATTAACCCCATAATATTTTGGGTTTGCATTAGGACGCCGACAATTGGGAACGAGATCAACAAGGCAAGCGTAATACCTTGGTGAATTTCGAATGGTATTTTGACTTGGCGGCCAGAGCCATTTAGCTGAGCGACAACTGGAACCAACGCCATCAAAAGACCTACACCAAATAAAATGGAAGGAAGCCAAATGCTAGCCGCGATTGACACAGCTGCCATATCGGTTGCGCTAACTCCACCTGCCATTACGGTATCAACAAAACTCATCCCTGTTTGTGCGATCGAAGCAATGAGTACTGGCGTGGCGAGTTTAATTAGATTTGATGCTTCTTGTTTATAACGATGCACACGTTTCTCCTATAAATGACCCAGGAAGAAATCAATCGATGTTGACACGAGGGTAGTGAGTAAAAAGAGACACCAAGTGAGAAAATGCTATTTGGTGTTGCTCGGCATAATAAAGAAATGTCACACTAAGCACCATCAAAAACTCACGGATTATTCAAATGTTTACTGGAATTGTTCAAGGAATGGCTACGGTTGTTGCCATCGACAAAAAGCAAGATTTTCAAACTCATACAGTAAGGCTGGAAAGCAGCATGAGTGAGGGCTTAACCATTGGTGCATCGGTCGCGCATAATGGTTGTTGCTTAACAGTAACAAAGATAGATGGTGAGCTTATTTCGTTTGATTTGATGCAAGCGACACTCAAACTTACCAATTTAGGTGAGCTAAAGGAAGGGGGCGCGGTAAATATTGAACGTGCTGCCAAATTTGGTGACGAAATCGGCGGACACAGTATGTCTGGTCATATTTCGCTTCAGGCGCAAGTGAGTGATGTCATTGATACGCCGAACAACCGCACCATTTGGTTTACTTTACCTATGGATGCGATGAAATACGTGTTAGCCAAAGGTTACATTGGCTTAGATGGTTGTTCGCTAACGATTGGGGAAGTGGAACAAAACCGATTCAGCGTCCACTTGATTCCAGAAACCTTGGAGCGCACGTTGTTTGGCCACCGAAAAGTAGGCGATCACATCAATGTGGAGTTTGATCCTCAAACCCAAGCAATTGTTGATACCGTTGAGCGAGTCTTAGCCGCTAAACAGATAATAGAAAGCAACAGATAGAGACTAAGCTTCTTTAGTTTCGCCTTAGGTTAAGTTCGAGCTTTGATGCCACTTAACAAGATCATTTGATATCTTGAAGGAATGTTAGTCATTTGAGGCTGCATTCCTTTTTTAATGGCAGTGTCTATTTCGTTGCCATCAAATGGGTGAGAATCTGTGCAGCTTGCTAACGTGACAGCGAGTGAAAACCAATCACGCTCAACTGTAGGGTACTGATCGTGCGCAATCACGGGAGTGAAGCGAGAGTATTTAGGATTTCCAGCCACGTATTTAGGGTAGGGTGCGTTTAGCTTCATTGCTCCGCCAAAATCAATCAGCATTGCTTTGTCTTCAGCAGATACCATGATATTGCTTGGGTTGATATCGCCGTGGATATAACCGTATTGATGCAATGAGAGCAGCCCCCGTTCGATGGATCGGATTAATTTATTAGAAAGCTTATGTTTTCGGCTGAAGTAACCTAAATTGATTCCATCTATTTGTGGTAACACGGCCCAATCTACTCCCGAATAATGTTCATATTCGAGTATCGGTACCCAGTGATTTGATTGATGTCGGGTTAAGAATTCGGCTTCTTGCTTTAGTTGCAGCTTTTGCAATCGTGTTGAGGCCAGTTTGATAACGACATTGCCATATGCTTTGTGATTAGCGCACCAAATATGAGGCTTGAACTGCCCCATAATTTGGTAGCCTGCCTTTTCAATCTGTACCCGTATAGTTTGAAAAGGCGGCTCTTTATTCACTTCTGTTTTTCCGGTGGGCCCGTCGTTAAATGGTGGGGTGCTAGATATCATTTGGCAACGTAAAGCCGGAAAAGAACCCAGGGACAAATGGATTAGCTTGGCCTGCCGTCTTAATCGATAAGCTTACGCTACTGTCGCCGTACTCAAACTCGACTTGAGTATTTTGTGCGTTGGCGCTCTTCACTCGTGGTTCGATCAAACGGAACCAATTCCAATTACCGCTATAGTCTTCGTTAGCTATTGAAGCTGTTTGCGCTTTTAGGTTAATACTCAGCTTCTCTTCGAGCTGAGCGTCACCCAGCCATGCTTGTTCACTCCATAGTGTTGGGCCGTGGCGATAGGTAAAAATGGCCTTATCAGCAGAGATAGAAAACTCTGTTAGATTCGGGCTCATACTGGTTGCTTTCAGTTTGAACTGAACCGTCACGTTGTTTGGATCGGAAAGAAACAGTGCCTGACGAATGTCTTTAGCTTTGTCGATCATTTGCCACAGTTCAGGGTCAAGTGCCAAACCACTATTATCGAGAAGGCCTGCTAGAAACGGCGTGTTGTCTTCTTGAGTAACAAAACCTTTCAGGCGCGTATTGTGGAAGGTGTCTATTGTCCCCTCATTGGCAAAAAATGCTTTTACATCCGCCACACTCGCATCAATTTTAGAGCTTCTGTTAAATGGGTAAAAAGAAGCAAGGGTTTGCTGGTACGGTGAATAAACTTCCGATTTCCATGAGCTGTTCAGGTGTTCATGAGCAAGTGAGAGCACCATTTCATTAGCTTGGTTGGTTATGTTCTTTATGAGTTGTTGAATAACCTCTTGGTGCCCTGAAGATTGTTGAGAGAGAACCAAAATTGGGTTTTCTGCTTTTAGTGTTGCCGACAGGGTTTGGTAAGCCAGTTTTTCTGGCTCGTTTGATTCATAGAACTTGGTTAACCATTTCTGACTGGCGGTGAAGTATTCCAGCAAAATATCGATCGGCTTCTGATTCTGCTCATTGGGTTTAATCATTTTGTGATAGTGCTGGAAGCTAAGCGTGATTTGTCTTGCGGCTTCTTTCTTATCAACGTCTTGAAGTTGTTCTTCTTTCGGCGCGTCTGGGTTCGCATCGTCAGCAGGTTGCGGAGCCATGATCTCAACAGAAGTGTACTTACTTACGGTTGTATACAGGTTGCTGAGTGGGTTATCAGAGGCGATAGATAGCGTATTGACCGCTCTATTGAGATCGCTTGGTGTGGTAACTGGCGTTACTTCAATGTGGCGCACGAAATCACGCCAATAATTGATGTAGTCGTTTTGATACTGTTGTTTCAAATCTCTACTGATGCGGTGCAACTCAGCTGCACTCGGAGAGGCTCCTGCTACACCTTCATAGGCTTGGAGTGCTTCTCTAAGTATTGGTGAATCAACGGAGAGATCTAACTCATTAAATCCGGTTGGAGTGTAAATATGTGGGACAAGGTATCCGACGTATTCTGGAGAGAAACTGAATTGAGTTTGAAAGTTACTACCTAGCTCACTTCTAACGTCGATACGATTGGAAAATGAATCTGAATTTAGAATGTGGTCGTAAAGTAGCGTCTCGACGCCCGTTTGATTGATGACCTTTTTCGCTAAGCTTTCTAAGTCAGTATTTGCTTTGATCGGTACAAGGTTTCTAGCGAAAACTTCATCAAGCAGGATAGTCAATTGAGCAACATTCGCACTGTCTGCTTCACCTTGATCTTTCAAAGAGTTTACGAAGTAGTTTTTTAGCTCTTCGATATTGGTTCGCTTTTCGTTGAACAGCAGACGATAGTTGTTTAGCAAAGACAGGGTTTTTGCCTGATCTTCCAAATTCACGTAAACAAACAGGTCTTTCTCTAGCGTGTTCTCCATGGATGGAACAAGTACTTGCTCGAGTTCAGTAAAATATGCTTCTTCTACGTCAGTTTTAATACTCGAACTTGGCATAAAGGGCAGCGTGTACCAAGGGTCTGGTTCAAGGTATAGCGAGTAGATTGTATGTAAGGAATAAAGATTAGGAATATTCCCAGCCATATTTTCAATGTCATAAGGAGAAGCTGAGATGGCCTCTTTATAACGCTCCAGCATTGCGTCTGCTCGTGCTTCACGTTGACTCTGATAATCAAAGTCGAGCTTAAGTACAGCGAGCGTCGCAGCAAAAAGGCCGACCCACGCAAAGGTATAGCCTACTTGAGCAAAAAGTAGGGAATTTTCTTTGCGTTTATTGACGCCAACCAGCTCGTGTTCATTAAGGACAACATGGGACATCAAGTGCTGCGCAAACAAGGTCTGGTGTACTGGAATCTGTTCGTGCTGTTGGAATGACTCATTGCCTAGAGAGTAATTGATGGTACTTGCCAGCAGATCATTTTGTTCATGGTCTTGGCCGTTGTGGGTGAAATAAAACCCTCGAAACATTAAACCGTCACTCAGCTGTTCTCCACGATACAGGCGCTGCAACAATTGCCATAGATTTTGTTTGAGAAGTCCGAATTGAAAAGGCGCGCTAGCAATCGAGTTTCGATATTCTTGGTTTAGTTGCCCGGAAAGAGCATTGCTCATATTTGCAATTAGCTGGCCAATCAAATGGTCATATTGTTCATTAAACCAGTTTGCATCGATCCCGCCATGTTTCTGGTAAGGGATAGTTGCGCCGAACACATCGTCACGTTTTGACTCATCAAAACCGGAGAAGAACTGACAGAAGTCACTGATGCTTCCCAAGTTTGTTACCACGTTATAGACAGGTAGTGAAAGCCCAAAGGTCTGATTGAATGTAGTGATGACCGACTTCATTTCGTCAGCATATTGCGAAATACTTTCGTTAGAATCGAGTAATAGAGACACTTCAGTAGTGAGTAATACACCGTTGACAGCCTGTCTTGGACGCCACTTCATTAAACATTGGCAAAGAGTTTTAAGGTATTCTGGATGTTGATCTTCGCCAGTACTTACTGATATTAGGATCGAGTGTTCACTTAGCCAAAAGAGGATAGGAAACTCAATGTCATTGCCAAAGTCGTCGAGCTTGTAGGCTTCGTAACCCATCTGTGTAATGACCGTTTTGTCCTGTTGGGGATCGGAGCTCAACATCAGGTAAATAGGTTGGTCGTAGCGGCTGTTAAGGCGTTTCTTGCGCTTTTGAAGTTTAAGCATGCGTGCGAAATGCTGACTTAAAAGTTTTTTACGCTTTGCGATTAGGATTCGCTCTTGAGAATTAGTTTCCGATTTGCGCTTTGATTTAGTCATTAACCAATAGGTAACAAAAGCACCGATCAGGGCGGTGACAAAGCCAATGATTAACAATGCTGCAAGCTGATCTTGGAAAGAAGTAAACCAAAGCCCACCCGAAGTGAGTGCATATACCAATACGAAAATGAGTAGAGATACTAAGACTGCTTTTAGTTTGCCGCTTTTCTTTTGCTGCTTGCTGTCTTTACTTGAAGACTGACTATTTGACGACATAGTTTACTTACTCTCTTCACTAGGTAGCGCTTTTTCATTGCGAACGATGATGGCGTTAATTTGGTTGTTTTCCTTAAACCAATTTTTAATTTCTCTTGCTTGCTGCGCTGTTTTCGTTCGTACAATCACGCGGTAGTAGGCTTTGTATTGATCAATAACCGGTTCGTACTTAGACGCCGAAAGATTGCTTAGGTAATTTTCTGCATTGCTCTTGGCAGAGAACGTTGCCAATTGAACCAACCAATTTGATTGGCTAGTAGCAAGAGACTGAGGCGCCGGAGTATCAACGAGCTCAACCTTACTTGCTCGTTGCGGGAGTACGTCGAGATCCTGATCATTGCTAATGAAAACAATATCGTTTACTTCTCCTGAAAGAACGTAACGTTGACTGAAGTCTTGAAGGTAGTTGAAATCACGGGCGCGTTGAGGGTGAGTTTTATCGTACCAAAAATAGGTTAACCCTATGCTGGTGGCAATCAGGCAGCCGAAAAACAGTGTCGTGACTAGGTAGCGTTTACGACGTGTCGGTTTACGTGTCTTTGGCATTTTAGTTTTGATATTACAATGAATACCACTGCCTTGACGGTATTGGCTAACAACCTGTTCGAGCTGGTGAACAAAGGCTTTTAATTGGTCGTTACCAGAGTCACGATATTGGCCTTTAAATCCAATATTGAGGAAAATGTAGATAACCTCTAACAAATCGATCAGTTTATGTGGTTGCCTTACCGCCTTTTCAGCTACTGAGAAAAACAACTCACCACCGTTACGCATTCCAAACAATTGGCTCAATAAGGTTTTGTTTTCCCAGCCGCGCTTTTCTCCCCATTCAGTATAAATAATGAACTCGTCGATAACGACAGCGTACAAGAAGCAAAGCTTATCTATAACCGCCACGGGGTAGGTAAGTTCTGCGCCTTTTGCTTTGATATCGTTGATACTCTGAATCAGTTGCTCGCGGAGAACTGATAAATCTTCGGGCTCAGGTAGTGTTGAGATTTTTAAAGTGGTAGACAACAATTCGCTACTGATATTGATCAGTTGGTTTTCTGCTTTATCAAAGTGTCTCAGAAACTCGACTTGAGCACTGGAAGCTTTTACGTGAGATTGCTTAACCTGAGAAAGGCCGTCAGTCTCATCTTGAACTTGGCCTGTGTCTCTATCCCAAACGAGCGTTTCTTCATCTACATAGTCCATCTAGGCTACCTCAACGCATAAAGCATGACTTCGAGCTCTGGAATACGCGCATCTACGTGCAGTGCTATAGCATCACGCTGTTCAAGCATATCTTTCCATGTTTTATCAGAGGTATCGACTTCAAAGTAGGCCACTCCTTGCATTGGTTTGAGTTCGCTTGGGGCGAGAGGAAGAGGAGATAAAGCGATACCAGACAAAGAGTTACGCACTAGCTCAACGATGCGAGTATTACTACTCAGTTTCGCAGAAATAGGGAACAGCTCATTTAAATCGGATGTGCTGATGGAAGATTTAACGCTGAGAACGAAACGCCTATTTGCAACGCTCGCAGCATCTTTGATGATTGTTCTTAATAGACGGCGTTTTTCAAACAGCGAACTATCCCAGTTGAACTCGATCACTGAGTCTTGCTGGACGAGTGTGAGCATATTTCGCAAGCTAGAAAAGAGTGGGTTAAAACTATCGTATAAACGATGGTATTTAAGTGGCTCGCAAGTATCTGGAATAGCAGGGGTTAACGCCATTACTTGCGCTTCAAACTGCTTAAGTTTGCTGTATAACTGATGAGTTTGAAGCTTTGAATTTGCAATCGTGAGATCGAACCAAGGCATCCATGTATTCAGTGTCTGCAGCCATAGATAGTCTTGCATTAAGGACTGAGCACTCTTCTGCCCCTGGCCTGCTTGAATTCGTTTCAGAAGGTTTTGCGCGCGGTTACTGACCAAGGCGTGTATTTCCTTTACTCGCTCGGTTAGAAATGCTGAGGCGCCATAGTGTAAACAATCAGGAATAAATGCCCTGTCTAATACAACCTCGCCAGACTCATTACTTTCGAGGATTTTACATACAGGAATAAGGGTAAAGCCTGAAGTGTCGTCTGACTCAAGCTTCAGCGTTATATTAAGTCGCGCAACATCTATTTCTACGCTTGCGTTCTCGGACGTTGATGTGTCAAAGACATTAATAGGGTGAGTGAGATAGCGGCTTTGATCTTGCTCATTTTCGCTGTAGTCGTTGTTACCCTGTAGCGAAATCGGTAAAGCAATATATACCACCGTCTCAATCGTACCCTGAGGAATTTCTAACAGGATTTCATTGTTAACTTCAAAGTGAGTACCATCAGGAAAAACACCAGCACAATTTGGCAGCGCCAACTTACCAATTTTTAGTAAGTCGTGGTTGATAGTAAAATCTGTGATGCCATAAAACGGAGAGAATCCAGCGAGAGTTTCTACATTTTGACGAATATAGTTTTGAACGTAGCGGTCTTGTTGTTGAAAATGCTGTGGGGCGATGAACATCCCTTCTTGCCATACTACTTTTTTAAACGCGTCCACGTGATATCCCTATAGTTTATTTTTATTAAAATACCTGCCACCAACTAGAGTCGGGCGTGATGATGTTGAGCTGAGCTTTAATTCCTGACAAGTAGAGTTCTACATACTGATCTTCGTCGGTTGGTAACATGGTTACAGACTTTGCTTCACTGTTTTGATAGTCCGCAAACTCGACCAATACAGCTAGGTATTGGGTATTCTTATTCACATCAATTTCGATGGTTTGATTAGAGTTGGGTAACACCGCTGGCAAAATTTGTTTTGATACTAAGTTCGCGGCAAGCAACTGTATGTCTTGGTTATATAGATCGATAAAGGCTAACTGAGAAAACATTTGCTTGTCTGTCAGTTGGTACAATCGAACGATAACGGGGTTTGCTTGGTTACCCTGATACGTATTCAATGTCGCATCGGCTTTGATACTAAAGGTATGCTTGGTCACTACTGGCACGGGGTCTGAAGAACACCCTGCAAGAAACAACGCGACAGCAACAAACCATTTAGCCATTATTGCTCTTCTCCTTGCTTCTGCATGTTTTCCATAAACAACGCTTTAAACTGACGACGGAAATCTCCGTTATCGCGTCGATGCTGAAAGTGCTTACGGTAGATGCGCCAATATTTCTTATCTTTACTGGTAAACATGCCTGACGAGACATATTCACTAAACTGACTCTCTAGATTTGTTGGAGCGAACTCGTTTAGAAACTGTTCCACAGTTTGCTCAAGCGCATTGAATAGTGCTTCATGCTGTAGCTGAGGGTTCTGCAAGAAACGCTGATTCTTTTCAGTTAGGTGGATAAGCTTATCGATGGAAGCTTCAATGTGACTATTGTTCTGCTCAGTATGTACAGGTAAATACTCTAGCTCTTTGCTGGAATTACCATTCGTATCAATACTTTCAACTTCGTCTATCTCGATATTAGGTACGACTTTATCTTGATCTAGGTCTTCAAACGGATCTGCAGAGAAAGGGTCGTCGCTAAGCACGTTCTGTTTAGAAAACTGAGCGGGTTCTTTATCGACTTCTATCGGTTTACTGTCTTCTAAGAAATCCATCTCATCATTAAGATCTAGCGAGAAACCTTCAGAGAATGGGTCATCATCGGTTGCTGTGCTGGTTTCAGTAACGTTGGTTGTACTGGTTAATGTACTGACTAACATGGTGTAGCTTTCGATTTTGAGCACGTCACCATCGTTGAGCGGATATTCTCTTTCCTTAGCAAGCGGTTTGTCATTGAGCAGGACGCCATTGTTGCTGGTATCTTTGACAAAGTAGGCGTTGTTTTTTAAAACGATTTTACCATGTACACGTGAAATGCGTTTTGATTGATCGGGCAGGGCGATATCACAGGATGGCGAGCGCCCAAATTCTCCACCGTTTTCCGGTAGATATACGACACGAGAGGTAACAACCTCTTCAGCGGGTACAGAAATCAAATGAACACTGATTGCCACTAACTTATCCCTCGCATTATCTTTATCCTTTGCACTGTGCTACAGCGGCATTAAAGCTTTCTAGGAAGCCTGAGTATTGGTTGAGAAAACGTTTAGAAAAGTAAACGCCCATCTCTTTTGTATCTAGTAATTCAGAACGAAAGAAATCTGCTGGAAGCAGGGCTTGCTGAAGTTCAGTTTTGAACACAAGCTCATCTTCTAAGGCAATATCAATTTCCCTTTGTTTTAAAAGCCTTAGTAATACTTTAGCATCACGAGGCTGTTTGACTACGTTAAAACCATTACGTTTTAGCCAAAACCATTTATTGGACCCAAATTTGGCAGAAAACTTAAGGTTTACCTTTGACAACTCATCAATCTTCGGCTCAACGCCAGGGCCAAAATACCAACTGAGTTTTTGTTGAGCGATTGGATCGGAAAGCGTTGCGTACTCGTCACGCTCGGTAGTTTGTGTTGCCACAAAAAAACCGTGCTGAGAGCCACTATGGACACGAAGCTGAGCATCAGACCAACTGGTCATTGTGATTTGGTATGGTTGCCCCATTTTTCCTAGCGCACATTTTACTTTGTCTAACGCGATACCGTGCATTTGGCCGCCGGTATACTCTTGGTAAGGCGCCCAATTTTGTGTGGTGAGCTGTAGCCGAGCTGGACCTACGTGACTTGAGAGGCCAGAGCTTTGTGCGAAAGAGTGAGCAGACCATAGTATGAGGAAAGGCAATAATACAGCATGATGTCTTTTATTTATGGTCTGTCCTAACATCATTGTTGCTTCCCTATAATTTCGGAAATCTTCAAAATAGAAACGGGTGGATAATAATCTAACTGTTTGGCTGCGTTAATATTTACAATATACGAATACTGGCTTAATGCTTCAATCGGAATATCACTAATATTCATCGATTCATTCAAAATTTGTTCAGTTTTATATGCAGCAAATTGTCCTACATTGTAATATCGGCTGACTATACCGAACAGTGCGTCGTAATTTCGTATTGGTGACTCGGTTGCAGAAAAGGTTGGTATTCCCTGATTATGGATAGAATCTACGATAACCCCACCTTGAGCAATGATATAGGAGTCCGGTGGCAGATAAGCAACATCAACGCCATCCTCTGCCATTTTGCTACTGATAATATCAACCGACCCAGCAGATGGCTTTTCATCGACAATATCAAGTGGGTACAAATTTACTTGAATATTGAACTTCCTGCCGAGCGCAGCAATATTGTTTGCAGTTATTACCGCATTATTTTCGAGGGGATTGTAAATGATGCCTAGAATATCTACGTTAGCTAATTGGCTGATTGCTTTTAATTGAACATTGTGCGGAACAATATGACTCACCCCAGTAAAATTACGATGGTCGCTATTTAAACTGTCTGTGATTCGTGACCCTACAGGATCGGTAACAATACTGAATACGACAGGCGTAGAACTGGTTAGGCTAAAGGGAGAAGGATTGTCTACCGTTCCAAGTAGAGTACGAGTAATCGTTGTTCCAAACGTATATATGACATCCGCCTGATGCTCTTCAAGCGAAGAGATATGTGCAGCCAACGTCGCTTTATCTCTATTTGCATCCAGAACAGTAAACTTTACAGAGTTTCGTTCAGACAAATAGCTCATATAACCTTTTTCTGCTTCTGTAATACCGCGCCATAACAACATGACCACGTGCTTTTCTTCACTGGCTTGAGCCATGAAATTACACGCAAAGGTGATAACAATAAAAGTTAGCCACTTTTTCATGATGACACCTCTAAACTTTTTTGGTCTAAACGAGTAAAGGTAAAGAAAAACAGCAGCAGAGCGAGGGAGCTTGCTAACAGTGCACCACCGAATAACATGATTGTGAAGTTGTATCCGAAAACGCTCAAAGCTAAACCTGCGAGCATCGGTCCTGCAATATTGCCAATGCGCTCCGTCAGGCGGAATATACCGATGACTTTGCCACGGTTGATTCCCTGACTAGATAAAAGCTCAATGACCAAGGGTATTTGTGGTGAGACACATACACCATGTGCAATACCAATAAAGATTACGATCATCAGTATTCCCAACGTTCCTTGGACAAAATAGATATTAAGCAACGCAAGGGCTGAGATCAGGCCGCCAATAAAGATGAACGCGATCTTGTTATTAAACTTATCAACCAGAATGGCACTGATAGGAGAGATAATAATGATTGCCAGACCATAAGCCATCATGACCCGACCGGAGGCTGCACTGCTTTCCCCTAAGAACTGCAAGTAAACCGGGCATATGTAATAGAGGAAACCTGTCAGTACGATTTTGGCGGGGATTGCACTGCATATAGTGATCAACGCGAAGTATTTGTTGCTTAGCAGTATACTGAAATCGGACAGCTTCACGGGTTGGCTGTTGTTATTTACATTGGTCCGCTCAAAGAAAACAGATACTAGTGCAACACTTGCAAATGCCAGCAGGCCAGCAAATATAAACGTTGCGGAGTAACCTAGTTTATCCGCTAAAATCCCGCCAATTGCAGCACCACACAATGAACCAGAAAAGAATGAAGATAAGAAGGTTGCCATGCCTTTGGTACGACTATTGTCATTGGTGGTATCTGAAACATAGCCTTGAGCAGAAATAAATACGATACCGTAGCCAACGGCGGTAATGGCACGTGTGACGAGTAGGATCTCTAGAGATTGAGTGATTGCCGTCCCAAACAATCCCAAGCCGGTGATGATGCCTCCGACCATTAATGAGTGTCGTCGGCCGACTTTATCTGACCAGTATCCGGCAAAGGGCAGGGAGAGTGCCCAGCACAACATAAACAGAGAAATAGGTAAGCTCGTCACTAAGTTTTCAGGAATCCATCCATAAGAGTTTTCAAGTGAGGCCACATAGTTTGGAAAAAACGCCAGAGAAGCCGCCTCGGCGAAAACTAGCATGAAGAGCGGCAATCGAATGAATCGATAATCTTGTGACTCGATTAACTTTGTTTCTTGTTCTGGGTTAAGCTTTACTATTGCCGAGTTAGCCCGCTCTAGTAATTGACCAATTTCGTCCCGTGAGGTCACTTTAGCCACATGGCTAACAATGTCTCTGTTGATAGTCATAAAGACTTTTTTGACTTGATGCCACGGTGAAATGATCATGAAGTTACACATGAAGAGAATGATTTCACTTACCACCAAACATGATGCAACCAGCACTGTGAGCATATCCATCAGGCTTTCTTTTAGCATCTTCAACAGTATGTTTTCGTCGGTCGATATATTTAAGTGGATCTGACTACGGCTACCAACTTCAATATGACTAGCATTGGAAAGATCACCAGTCGTTTCTGGGTAGTGATACAGATGTGCATCCTCGTTGCTCAAGGCAATTGCGGTGATTTCTTCATGTCCCTCGGTGTAAAATGCGAATTCTTCTTCTAGGCCTTGAAGGCGATCAATGGGTACTCCCTGAGACAAAAGTCTATCGACCATTGTTGTCAGCGCGTCTCCAATTAAATTCGATTTCTGTTCAAGTTTAAGTTCGTAAAGCTGCGAAAATTTGTTAAGAGATAAGTACGACGATGCCACATTGGCTGAGATAGTCAGTACTATCGCCAGGACAATCACAAACAAAGGGAAGTGTTTCTCTCTTTTTTGATTCCATTTGCTTTTACTTTGACTGAACGATAATGCTCGGTGAGCATCTTGCAGCGTTTCTACTGTGACGTTTTCACAGCTTGCTAGAATCGAGTCGGCTTTTTTAACGCGATTCGATATACCCGCTAGTAACACTTTAAGAAAAATAAATCCGCAAATAGACGCTACCAATACCGAAAACAACGCGTAAAACAGCTGCATGTTCAATATGAAAGCGGTCTGTTTTTCTAATTGATCAATTGAGTAGTGGAGTTTTAGTCTTCCTTCAACAACCCCAAAGGTGTTGGTAATCGTAGAGGTGAGTTCACGGTCGGACTCGCTTTCTTGTGTCGTAGCTTGAAATAGTACAGCGCCATTTGCGGCTTCAACGGAAATTGACGTTATGCCAGGTGCCAGACTTATACGCCTATCAAGCAACGCTTGAATGTTACTGATCGCAGATAAAGGTAAACCAAGGCTAATAGCTTGATTGATATCGTTTTCAGTTTCCTCCAATACAATGTCGTAGATTGAATCTGATGTTTGAACGATACGCTTCTCAAAGTTAAGGTAGTTGAGTACCGTATTTAGACTTATTGAAAAGAGCAAGACAGACAAAATGGCAAACGATAGCTTTGCTCTTAAGCTGAAGCTAAATTTGCGTTTGTCGTTGTTAACAAGGTCCATCTTGCTCATTTTCTTATTACCTATTCAATTTCTAAAGCAAAGCCAAGTGCAGAATCTTCTGCTGTTACGCGTACTTGTGTGATTGGCTCTTGTCGGCTTAATCGACCAATACACTCTTCGGCAAGTTTTGGCATCAGTGAGCGATTAATGATTTGCTCTACAGCACGGCCGCCAGTGGTTGGGTCGGTGTTTCTGCCCACGACAAATTGAACGAAGCCTTCATCCCACGTAAAGCTTGCTTGATATTGTTCGGCAAGTTTTTTCTTAATTCTGTTGAGAGAAATCTCTGTGATTTTAGACAGCTCTTCATCATTAAGTGGGTAGTAAGGAACTATAGTTGTACGGCCTAAGAAAGCGGGCTTGAAATAATGCTGTAAGTCTGGACGAATAGCTTCGAGAAGCTCTTCGTTCTCCATACGCTCATCCGAGTCGGCACAGGCATCACAGATAGCTTGGTCGGCGGCATTTGACGTCATGATGATGATGGTATTTTTGAAATCGACAGTTCTGCCTTCACTGTCTTTGATATGCCCTTTATCAAAGATTTGGTAGAACAAGTCATGCACACCAGGGTGCGCTTTTTCCATCTCATCTAGGAGAAGTACTGAGTATGGATTGCGTCTAATGGCTTCAGTAAGCACACCACCTTCACCAAAACCAACATATCCAGCAGGAGAGCCCAACAACATAGAGATCTTATGTTCCTCTTTGAACTCAGTCATGTTGATGATAGTAAGGTCGTTGCTTCCTCCGTAAAGCTGCTCAGCAAGCGCCATTGCGGTTTCAGTTTTACCAACACCACTTGGACCACACATTAAGAAAACACCGATAGGCTTACGGCTGTCGGTCAAACCCGCGCGCGAGATTCGAATTGCTTTCGCGAGCTCTTGTTTGGCAACATTCTGTCCAATGACTCGTTTATCCAACTCTTCCTCTAGGGTGAGTAGCTTCGCTATTTCGTCGCTCATCATGTTTCCAACTGGAATACCTGTCCAGTTAGCGATGATTTGAGCAATGGTATTGTCGTCTACCATTGCATGTACCAGTGGGTCCTCGCCTTGCAGATCAGAAAGCTTGTTTCTCAGATCAGTAAGCTGAGTTTGCTTCGCTTCTTCGACCGCATCTTGCTCTTGTTGCTGAGTGATTTCTTCTTGGACGACCTTAATTTGGTCGACCAACTCAACTTCTTGTTCCCATTTAGTCTGGTACTGCTCGAGTCGGAGTTTATTTGCTTTAATTTCCTCAGTGAGCTCTTCAATCTCTTCTGCGCTATTAGAGAAAAGTGCCTCTTCTTTTTCTAGCGCCACTTTTTCATTCTCTTGATAGCGGATCTTTTGCTCTAACGTCTCTATGACTTCTGGTTTCGCTCCTTGAGTCAGGGCGATACGCGCACTGGCTGTATCGAGAAGGCTGATGGCTTTATCAGGTAGCTGTCGGCTTGGCAGATAGCGAATAGAGAGGTTAACGGCTGCTTCGATAGCAGATTCGGCAATGAAAGCGCCATGATGATTTTGAAGAGAAGCAGCAATACCACGCAACATCTGCATCGCATCTTCTGCGTTTGGTTCTTCAATTGTGACGACTTGGAAGCGGCGTGTTAGTGCAGGATCTTTTTCGAAGTATTTTTTGTACTCAGCCCACGTAGTCGCTGCAATGGTTTTGAACTCACCACGCGCTAGTGCAGGTTTAAGTAGGTTAGCCGCGTCATTTTGACCAGCTGCGCCGCCCGCACCGATGAGAGTGTGTGCCTCATCAATGAATACAATGATAGGTTCTTCAGAGTTTTTCACTTCATTGATGACGTCTTTAAGGCGATTCTCGAATTCGCCTTTAACACTGGCACCGGCTTGCAGTAAGCCTAAATCCAAAGAGTGAATTTGCACACCTTGCAACGCACCAGGGACTTCATTAGCAGCGATTCGAAGTGCTAAACCTTCAACCACTGCGGTTTTACCAACGCCCGGTTCACCGACCATGATAGGGTTGTTTTGACGCTTACGGCACAAGATATCGATAGCCTTGCGTACTTCTGCATTACGACCGGAAATAGGGTCTATCTTTCCGTCTAATGCCTGCTGAGTAAGATTGATCGTGTACTTGCTTAGAGCATCATTACCCGATGGTGTGGTATCAACAGATCCGCCAGCTTGAGAGGAAGAAGATTTGGCGCGAGCGATTGGCGTCTTCGAGATTAAACCTTGCAGTGATTCCAAAGATACCGGCTTTAAGCTATCAAGCTGTAACGTATTGACGCCCATGACGTTTTGTTGAATAAGAGCTTGAACAAGGTGCAAGCTGACAATTTCGCCGTGCCCATAGTTTACCGAAGCGATCATCCAAGCATCTTTAACTAGCTCTGTGAGAGAGTGGCTGAGTGTTGGTTGACCTTCACTTCCTTTTGGTAGACGCGATATCTTGGTCGTTAGCTCGTTTACGACCGTGTCTTGCGTTATCTTCTGCGAGTCGAACAGGGCTTGCAGCTTTGCATCACTTTGAGAGATGAGCTGTAACAGCCAATGTTCAACTTCAATCGCAGGCACACCTTGGTTCATGGCTGCACCGGCAGAGACTTCTAAGGCTTGTTTTAGCTCGGGAGCGAGCTTACCAACGAGGTTGGTGAGTGTTACTTGAGTCATACTAAATTTCCTTGTATCTCAGTAAGCAGAACAGCGTAGCTAATACTGGTTGTATCGAACGGTTTTAAGCATTCTTGTGTTGATGTTAGTTGATCAGGATTCTAACGATTTCATTTGGTTTTCTTTCTGGAGAAAGACAATCTACTTCACCAAGCCTTGCTGCCTGTTTCGAGTCTGATGACAGTACAGGTTGGTTTAGGTAAGTTTGTTTCACACTTAGATAAATCGAGATAGGGGTGTTATCTCGAATAAAATGTTCGGCAAGTTGGAGTACCTCGCGACCGAGTTGTTCATCTTGCTGTGCTTGCGTGAACTGAGTACGGCTGCTTGGTACGATGTAAATCGAAATATGATTGAATTGAGCCTCACAGTGTTTGCCAAGCAAAAAACCTTGCCCAATACGGCAGTTGTACTCTTCGTTGTTCCCAAGGCGAGTTAGCGAATCGGTCGGCAACTGACGTTTTTCACTTGGATTACACTCAACATCAATCCGGTAAGGAAAATAGTCGTTCAGCATCTGTTTTAATGTGCCAATATGGCGTGTTTTGTGGCCAAGCAACATGGAGTATTGAAAGTATCGACCATGGCTACTTTTTAACGCCGATAGCTGGTTCAATAAGCGAGTTTTTTCTGGGGAAAGTTCATTTTCTAGCAGTAACCAACGTTGGCTGTCGGCTTTATTCACCAACTCGAAATGACGTTGATTAAACACATCTAGGAAATCTTTCAGCGCATGATCTTCTTTGTGAAGGGCGATGAGTAACTCTTCATAAATGTAGTTTGGAATCACTCCTTTGACGCCAGAAAGAGCTTGTTTCGCTAGGCGGATCTTGGCTTTACTGTTTTTAAACGAAAAGTACTGAATCTCATTGGGTGCACCGGTAGGCATTACCTCTGCTTTAAGCTCAACTTTTACATGACGAGGGTTCGCTTTCACTAGCGAGTTCAACAAACGCATCGCCTGAACGAAATCGTATTTCTCTGGCTGAGAAGACATATCATGAATGAAGCTCATTAATGATTCTCCTCTAATTGGACGCTAGGGCATTGGTGTACAAACTTATCTAGATTTACAAGCTCATCTAGGTTTATAAACACTTCAAGATTTAAAGACATAGCTGACTCCCGTGAACCTTCGGGTACTGCTTGGCGATGCCATCGCGCCCGTATACTCGAACACTTAAGCGAACATAGCGGTCAAAGCTACAAAATTGTTGGAAGAAACGATTCAGTACGTCACTAAACACGTGGTAAGCGCCTTTCGCATCAAGCGTAATTTCTATCTCGGTACCTGGGGAAAATACGTTTTTACCCATAATTCGAATTGCAGATACTTGAGAACGAAAGTTGACGGAACGAATCATTTGAATTTCCGATGACGATACTTGGCTTCGGCTGCACAGTGCCAACATTTGCTTTAGTTCATTTTCTGGTTCTGGAGATTGCAATAAGGACGAAAAATTACAGTTTAATAGCCCGACAAACTGCCAGTGCATGTGTTGATCTCTTTCACGCTCAATAGGAGCAGAGGGCGGATAGATAGCCGAAAAAGCCGCAGGTAAGTCTATGCTTTCAATACATTCAAATTCACCTTCGGCTGCACAGGCTTGTTTACCATTGGTACACAGTAACCGAGTTCCATATAACTTGTTAAAATCGATGTTATTGGGATCAGACAAGCTAACGGAGAGTTGCAGTGTATCGCCATGGTCACGTTTGCATTGCCAATAATCAGTTGAAGAGCCTTGACCGTACTTGTCTCTGAACAAGGGTGTTAGTTTTTTTTCACCTTGTGATGTAATTTCATAGACTTCTTTAACTTCAACGACATTGATGGTCGAATCACTGTGGGCGTCAGCATTGATTGGAGCGCTCAGTTTACGATTGTCATAGTTAATGGGTTCGCCAGTCTGTTCAAACAAGTTAACAGCGGGCACTACATTAAGTTTGAATACTCCTTTATCGAACAGTCGAACGAACTCAGATGGCAATGAATCCATAAACAAATTGACGATAATTTCAGACTCGGAAAACTGTTTAGCAAAGTCTCCAAATCGTTTTAAGCGGAAGAACTGTCGTTTTTCTTTGAAGAAGAAGTATTCGTTAAGTAATTGATACCCTGAAAACTGATTACCGTGTTGGGGTAAAAACTTGAACTCCAAATCACTGATTCGATTTTTAAGGTTGTTGCTCTCAATAGCTCTATGACTCTCACACGTTGAATCGGATAGAGATATCGCTGAAACATTACTCAAAAGTAGCTCGACCAATGAATCAGCACTGTTTTCAAAACCCTGAACAAAAAAGTCGAAGTCACCAATGTCTAGCTGACTAAAAAACACTTCAGGATCACCCGTCGACAAAGAGATTTGAATCACCGCAGAAGTGCGTGCCGCATTCTGCGGTCTATTGAAGCTAAAAGGAGCGCTTAGAGCCTGAATATCAACAATGCTAAATGGTGATACTTCTATTTTATCAACCGTTGTGAAAATACATTCTTCACCTTTGGCTAAACCGACAAACTGACTCCCTTTTGGTAAGGAAACTGCTTCAGTAATTGGTTCGTCGTCATTGAGGTGAAGGTAGGCCACGCTTGGGACGGTTTGTACGTACGATGGGTACAACACATCTAAAAGCCCTTCAACCACTTCAGGTAGTTGATCGGAAAGCTGTTTCTCTAGGTTTGCGTTGAGCAGAGCCACACCATCGAGCAAGCGTGCCATGCTTGGGTCTTCAACTTTTCCTTGGTGAATGTTCAGGCTTTCCGCGTGAGTAGGATAGTCTGAGCCGAATTGCCCAAGTGAGCGGCGTACAAATGCTAGCTCTTGTTCAAAATAACGTAATAGGGGATCAGTCATAACTATCCTCATCCAATGAAGTGCTTAAATCATTGAGTGCAATCTTCGAATCGAATACGAGCTCTTGGTCCCCATACTCTGTTTTTGTTTTCGCGATGATATTGAATGAAAGGGCGTTTTCGCCTTCTTTTCGCTCGATTAACTCGACCGATACATTACTCAAGCGCGGCTCAAAGTTTTGAATCCAAGATTCGATGCGTCTGGCTAGTTGAGTTTGGTCGAGGCTAGCGCTCAATAACTGAATATCTTCGATCCCAAACCTAAAGTTGGAGCGATTTACTTCGCCTAAACGGTTGTCGATCTCGACCAAAGATGCTTCTGCTTCAAACAACTTGGTCAGATGATATTTAATGTCGTCTATGTGGTTGTCTTTAACCGTGTTCGGAGACAAAAAAGTATTCCAAAAGCTCATTACGCGACCTCATCAACTTCGGTTGTAAGCACAACTTCGCCGCTAAAATGATCGTATTGATATTGTGGAACGATACGTAACGTACAAGAGTAACTTCCCGGCTGGTGTGTTGACTCATGCACGCTGACCTTGGCGAAGCTCAGCGGGTAACGAGCGAGAGTTTCTTCGTTCGCAAATGACACGTTACTAGAGAATTTTTCTATCCATTGGGTCAGAAACAACTCACATTCAGCTGCTGTGCTGAAACTACCAATCATTTCTCGGACTTGAACCTTTAAATAGTGGGCAATACGGCAAGACATCAAACTTGTTTGAATTTGAGTGAGTACTTTCTCATTGTCCCCTGAACCGTGCTGCCAGGCAGAATTATTACCGTTAAAGTAGTATTTGTTGGTTAAAGGACTTCGAGTTAATGGGATAAACCCACTTTGAGCATAAAATGTAGAAATTTGCCCAAACAAAGCCACATCGACAATAGGTTCAGAGTAACTAGGGGTTGTGCGATGCGTTGGTGGTGTATTCACTAATGCACCTTGGTACTTATCATTCCAACGTGACTTCAAGAAACCGAACCAGTTAACTCTATGGTGTTCACGCATGATTGTAGATACAAAAGGGAAAACAGCATTTCCCCATAGCCCTTGACCTTCCTCGTTATACACAAATCCAGACTTTCTATTTGAATAGGGTGCTCTTAGCTGAACTTGAGGCATGACCAAACCAAGGAACCGAGAACTCGCCTTATCCCGCAGATCACGCCATGCCTGATAATCCGGGCCAGAAAGTATTTTTTCAATACGTCCGATATCTGAAAGCCAATCTGCACCGGAGTTAGCAAAGAAGTTTATCGCTGGAGAGAGTAGCATTGGGCATAACGTAGCTTCGCCCAGCTTGGAAAGCAGCTCTAGAGTGAACAGATCGTCGTACTCAGAGTCGAAATCAATATCCATGCTTATCGAGTGAGTAAACGCGATACAGCCAAAAGGTTGGCCACCGAGAGTGTTGAGTTCTCGGTTACCAATTTTGTTAAACAGGTCGCTCGATTTAGTGCTGTAAGCTTGGTTCAGATCTGTCGACAGCTCTGCCCAAGACATGTCCAACATTTTGAGCTTAGTGCGGTTGTAGTTTATTGGTAGCGCAGACAAGTTTTTAAGGCTACGCCAATTTCTTTCGAGTAATTGAAAATCTTGGTGGTGTAGTACTTCATCAAGTTGACTTGAAAGCTGTTTATCTAGAGCCGCAATCAATTGTGCGATACTCGTGATCAATCGTTGCTTATTTATAAGCGCGCTCGAGTCCAATTCAGAAAATAAAGATAACGCTTCTTTCAAAAAGGCGTTGTCTTTACTGTCTAGTTGGTTGAATGCGGTTTGCCAATCTGTATTTAACTTCATACAAATTAAAGGCCGGATTGCTCCGGCCAATCTCATTAACCTGGGATCTTAGCAACCATTCGAACAGACGTAGTCAGTTCTTCCAGTTGTAGCCAAGGTCTTAGGTGTGCAACAGCAGAGTAAGAACCAGGGCGACCTGGTTGTTCTACTACTTCAATACGAGACTCACATAGAGGAGTTTTCGCACGTTGCTCATTGCCAATCGCGCCAGCATTGGTGTATTGGTCGATCCAAAGTTGTAGTTCTCTTTGGATATCTGGAGCTTCAAGGTTTGAACCTAACTTGTCACGGCCCATAACTTTCAAGTAGTGCGCAATACGGCTACTTGCCATGATGTATGGCAGACGAGCAGAAATGGCAGCATTTGCTGTAGCGTCTGGGTCTGTGTATGTTTTCGGTTTTTGCGTCGTTTGACCGCCGATAAATACACCGTAGTTGGAGTTTTTGTAGTGAACTAGAGGTAGGAAACCAAGATCGCTTAGCTCTTTTTCACGCTCGTCGGTTAGGTTAACTTCAGTTGGACACTGTTGAAGTAAATCACCTGCTTCAGACTTGTATGTTAGGTTAGGTAGATTCTCAACCTTACCACCATTGTCTAAACCTCGAATGGATGTACACCAACCAGAAGCGGTATAGGCTTGAGTCATTTTCAGACCTAGATCGTAAGCTGCGTTTGACCATACTAGTTGATCATTACTGGTGGGCTTAGGGTTACCATCCATATCTGTACCAAGCTCTTCGTAGTCGAAGACTTCCGTACCCAAACCTTTTGCACCGTATGGTAGGCGAGCTAGTGTTCTTGGTAGAGTCAGTGTGACATAGCGTGCATCGTCACTTTCACGGAAAGAGTTCCATGCAGCGTAAGCTGGAGAATCAAAGCCTGCCGCTACTGGTTTACCTTCATCAAAGGTCGTGAAGTCATTGAACTCGAACATTTCAGCATTTGCAGCTGCCACAAATGGCGCGTGACAAGCGGCAGCAACTTCACCCATGTAACGAAGTAGGGCAACGTCTTCATCTTTAGCACTAAACTCGTAGTCACCAATGAAAGTACCGTATGGTTCACCACCCGCAGTACCGTATTCACCTTGGTATACCGCGTTGAATAATGGGCTGCGATCGATTGCTGGAGCATCTTCAAATTGTTCTAGCAACTCATCTTGCGTGAAGTCGACCATTTTAATCTTAAGGTCACGGCCAAGCTCACTTTCTTTAACCAACTTTTGAATACCGCGCCAAGAACCTTCCAATTTTTGGAAGTCTTTTTGCTGCATGACTTCAGAGAGCTGACTAGAAAGTTTTTTGTCGATCTCTGAAATAGCATTTTCAATTGTTTTAGTTAAGTTTTTGTCCCAAGTCACCGTTCCTGACAAAGCTTGTTCAGCTAAGACGGAAAACAACTCTTTTGTAGTGTCAGCAGGGGTTTGAGTTGTTGCTTCAATGGCACGGTCAAGGAAACTCAGGGCACCCTCTGCTGCTTCGGGTTGCGCTTGATTTTCGGTTTCTGCACTCATTACTCAGCTCCTTCGTTCTTAATCCCAAGCTCATCAGACAAAGCATTAATGGTATCTGCACTTTGTAGGACTTCTTTGAGTAGTTTTTCTAGGTCACGAGAACGGTCTGCTTTTGATAGAAGCACTTTTAGCTGATTGCGTGTTTCAACTAATTTTTTAAGTGGTTCTACTTGATCGATGATGGCTTCAGGCTCGAAGTCCTTCATCGAATCGAATTTCAGACTAGCTTCAAATTGGCTGTCGTCGTCAGCGAGAACATTGTCAACCTTGAGCGATAGCTCAGGGCCAACACGCTTCATTACCGTGTCGAAGTTATCTTTGTCTACGTTGTAAAACGTGCGATCTTCAATATCTTCTTTGTCTTGTTTATGACCGGAGTAGTCACCAATCACACCCACAACAAATGGGAGTTCCTTAGTTTCTACTGCGCCATTTGTTTCGACGTCGTAGGTAATGCTTACGCGGTTTTTACTTACGCGTTTATGTTGGGAATTCAGTGCCACAGTACTTCTCCTTAATTACATTAAGACGCTGTTGAAGTCACTTTCGCTGTTGTAGCGTCAAATCCGACTTCTGGGCCTTTCTCGATCTTGCCGTTTTGACCTTCGATGTAGTAGGCCTTAGAGATCTGAGTGTATGTCAGGCTAAATGACTCGCTTGGAAGGCTACCGTCAGTCGCGCCCATGTTGTAACTCGCCATACGAGCTTCTTTAAGAGTAAGGATTAGGTATGGATCTGCACCAGAACCTTCGCGGTTTGGTTTAGTCATAACAATCTCAATTGTTTTACCTTCTGCACCAGGTGCATAAAGGAAAGTCGTCAAGTAAGGTGACGCACCATCACAGCTGCGGTTTACGTTGATTTCACCTAATGCAACCATACCTTGGTCTGCGTTGTTCGCGTTACCAACGTCGATACCTACACCACGTACAGCACTCCAAGAGACATTACCAATTGCAAAAAAACCGTCCTTACCACCAATTTTTTCAACAGTTGCTGCGCCTTTAGGGGTAGTACCGTCAATTCTCATGTAAATAGAAGCCATTCTTTTCTCCTTTGCTAGCTAGCATTAATTCCTTACCATTCGAAATCTGTCAGGTTTCCTGAGTCTTGACTTGATGGTTCAGAGTTTTGGTTAACTGTGTTTTGCATAGTTTCAGTACTCTCGCTCGATGGATTCGAACGAGATTCAACATCTTGGTGCTTTACTTCTTCTGTTGAATTCATTGCAGGAACAGCAGGGGCTGTATAGGTACCGAGCTCTGCTGTTTCTAAGTTGTCCATACCCGTTAGTAGGTTGATGTGATTTAACGCCGATGAATCATTTCCGACCATTTCTTGTAAAAGTTCAGGTAGGCTGAGTTGTCCCCAACGGATAGCGCGCTCGAGTAAAAATGCGATAGGGCTATGCGGTTCATTCTTTTTGAAGAATTCAGCGACTTTGCGAATTTCGTGAAATGCTTGCTCGCGACTTGCTATTGGCCCTGTAGCGATAGGTGTATTGGTTGTGACCGCATTAACTGAGGAGGTGACAGCTGGTGCTGGAGAACCTGCTGCTGTGCTAGTTGATTGCGGTTGACTAGCACTGCTTGTTTCCGCAGTAGGTGCAGAGCCTTGTGGTTGAACCGACTCAACAGGCTGCTCTGCTTCAGGCTCATCGCCTTTAGGTTGATAATTTGAATCTAACGGCCAAATAGCGAACTTGTCGCCAACTAGGAATTGAATTGCGTTGATTAGGTCAGCAATGTTCTGCTTTATAAACCTAAAGCTAATTGCAGAAACGCCGATTTCATTACATTTTGTGGAAATGGTCGCTTCTGCCTGTACCAAGTTGACGTAGCAGTCGGAAAGTGCCATCAGCGTATGCTGAGTATCGGAAGAAAATAAACCTAGTGCTTTTTCCTTTAAGCTTGCGATTTCACCTTGTCGCTCAGCTCTAAGGTAATCAGCAAATGTAATGTCATCCACTAGGCCAAGCATTTGCAACGGAATATACAAGGAGGTGGACTCATTTGACTCACCTACCAGTTGGAGCAAAGGCTTAATCTTAAATTCAGCTTGTTCTTTCTGTTGACCCGCTTCGTCAGGTGACTTGAGCTTTTCCGCTGGCATTTTAGGGTTCAGATCATCCCACCAAGTGTCCGCATAAGACTTGATTAGGCTGATAGAGCAGGAAAGGTTTTCGTAAGGCTGATTTGTGAACAGTTGGCTGGTGATGTACCAACCTAGTATCTCCAAATCTTTGGTCTTTGTTTTTAGTGCGTCTTCAGTGATTTCACGCAAAGATTGCCAGTTGGCTTCATTGCTATCGACAATAGCTTGATCAGATGAGGCATCAGGTGTTTCTACTAACTGACGGAAAGAGGATTGAGATGCATTGTATGCATTTCGAATGCCTCTGTAGGCACTTCGATCTAATTTTAAATATACGCCACAAGGCTCGGATTCCGAAATTGGCGTCAGCAAACTGTCCGTGTCTACCATATGATTCCTGATGATTAACTTAATCGATAATTAGGTGGTTAAAATCTACGCATCACTATGATTATCAATAGGTTTAAAGGTTTATTAACATTTGTTAATTCTAGGACTTTTTTATGAAATGTCTTCGAGAAAATAATTATTTACCAAAAACTTTGAACTTCATCTAAAAAACTGGACTGATGTCACGCTAAATGTGAAAGGTAAATGAAAATATTTACTAACCCCCGATCATAACTGTGGGCATTCCTAGCACAATACTCCCACCGTGAGAGGTGGTATCTCCCATCCTAACTGCCGGTTTACTATTGATTAAAACGGTAGCACTTCCCTTAATGATGGAGTCGGGTGGTCCTACGCAAACACACATATCTCCCATTGTAGCGGCCGGCATATTGCCAATGAGAACAGTTGGTGCTCCAGGGCCTGTTATCGGCCCACCTACGTGTGGTACGGGAGGAACAGCTGGTGTTTGCATGGGGCACACGTGCATGTCGGTTAATCTAGCTGCTAATGTCATAGTTAATCCTCTTTTCCGTTACCACCACGAGCAATATCTAGCCCAGTCGAGATGGCATATTCGATATATCCTTGGTAGTTGTCCCATTCGGGTAGTGCGGCTGAATGGTTAACTGCGCCAGCAACGGCCTTGGAATACAGGAACGGGTCGGGCAGTACTGCTGGAAGCTCCGGCGATACAATGCTTCCTGAGCCATTCCAAAAGACGGCTTGAGCAAGCCATGAAGGTCCACAGTTGAGCTCTAAGCGATTTGAGTATAGTTCACATTTTCGGCGTAGCTCTTCAGATGGCCCTTTGACCCAGCTTTTTGCGGAGTTTAAGCACTGTAATTGTATGGGTGACCAATTATTTTGACGGGTTTGGAGGCATAGTACCCCCCACCAAATAGCTTCTCTGACGGGCAGAGCATGAGCTAAGAACTGAACTAGGTCTGAATATAGGGCATTATCGTTAAGAACTTGAATTGTCTGTTCAACGGATGCCTCCTCCTCAATAAGGGCAGCCGCATCATCCGAAATTTTAAATCGAGGTAGTATTTGAGCACTACTTTTGTAGGGAATCTTTTTAAACGTCATTAGTTAACCTTTACAATTGCACCTTTTACTTCACCCATAACACCGCCATCAAACGTCGCCTTTAACCCTGACTTAAACTCTGCGCTCAATTGCCCCTGTGCGCTGAGCGTAGTTTGGGCCTCGATTGCAACGCTCATCCCCTTAATACTATTTGAGCTTGTTGCTTCAACAGCCGTAGTGGCGCCACTTATCTTATTGGAAGAGGTCGCTTTACTTTCTACGCTAGTGCCTTGCAACGATAGAGAGTTGGATGCTTTAACTTCGATACTGCTGGCTTCTATGCTTATAGAAGATGAGGAAATACTGATTTTGCTTGATCCTACTGTGAGCTCTATTGAGTCATCGGCTTCTATGGAAATAGATTTTGCTTTTTGGCTGAGTGCCTTAGTGACTGAGAGGCTGTAATTATCTTCAGTGGATACCGTCACCTGCTTAGTGACGGTTTGGCTGGCTTCGCCCTTAATCGTTTCGGTGACGTTATTTTCAACTTCTTGGGTAAGATCTTTTGCTGCGTGCATGTAAAACAACTCGTTGTCTTTCTTGTCATCGAAATACCATTCATTGCTTTGCCCAGAAAGTTTAGTTTTGAAACCAGATTTAGTGCTATTGGCTTCTGGGTACGGGAGGGCGTTCTTACTGTTGTATACACTACCAGTGATTACAGGCTGATCAGGATCGCCATCAATAAAGGCCACAAGGACTTCTTGCCCGGCTCTCGGTACAAATTGACTACCATAACCGCTGCCAGCGAGCATCTGTGCAACTCGAACGTAACAACTTGTTTTGTCGCCAGAGGTTTCAGTGTCCCAGTGGAACTGTATTCTTACTCTGCCCTGTTCGTCTTGGTTTATATCACCAGCCGTTGAGCCTGCGACCAGTGCGCTTTGTAAGCCATTAACCACGGGTTTGTTAAGTACTGGAGGATAATGGGGTGTCGCCTGTGGAATCAGATCTATCTCTATCGTGCACTCACCTTCGCTGTTATAAGCAGCGGTCATTCCAATGACGGAATAATCACCCAATTGGTTCTTATCTAGGTGATTCGCGAGAGAAAACCAGGATCCTAGCTCAAACTCGTCAGAATGGCTTGTTGCGATGACACTTTGGTAATTCTGTTCTATTTGTTCAATACGGCGCTTAACCAAGTTACTTGCGAGGTCAGAGCGATCTCGACTGATTCCTAACGGAGGGTAGTGTGTTTGCGTAAGTTTAGTGTTGTTCGAAATGGTATGACTGGATTTCTTCACCTTGCTGGAAATAAGTTTGCTTTGTGAGTAATCGTAACTAGTCAACTCTACACTTGCACCATGAAACTCAGAGCGAGGCATCCATGAGTGAATAAGTGGATTACTTCCCGAAGGAACTTCGACCATATCAAACTTAGAAGTACTGGCTTTAGAAAAGGGGGTCTGAGCATCTTGAAGAATCATTTTATGATCAGAAGAAGAATGCTCGAAATAGTAGTGAACCCCTTCTTCTGACAATAAACGAGTAACAAAGTCAAAATCTGACTCATTGTATTGAAGGCAATACTCTCGTTTAGTAGAAGGCAAATTACTAGCCGTAAATGAACCACTGAAACCCGCATTGGTGAAAATATCGCTAACGATGTCTTTGGTAGATTGGTTTTGGTAAACACGAAAACCATGGGTATGAGTCAAGAGCCAGAACCAAGGTCTTAGTACGACCTTATAGCTTGAAAACTGTAGGTTGGCGTCTAAGCCTAAATGCTGTATCTGAGTGATGACACCATTGTATGAGCGGGAAAGTGAAAGGCTCCCTGATTCGTTATTATAACGACTCACAGTAAGCTTTTGGCCTAACTGGGCTTCTAAATCAAAGGATTTCGAGATCAAAATGAGCTCGATAACAAAAGGTTCGGAAAGACGCTGTGAAACAGAAAATTCAGTAACACTGTGTTCTTGATTACTTGAGTCGACAGCAGAAATCGAACTTGCTGAAGGTGAAAACTGATCAGCCATATACATCCCTGTGAAGTTGAGGCGCAAATGAAGTCAACAAGTTTTATAAGTGCGCCTTAATTAATATTAATGATTAATTAAAAGAAATCGCACATCAAGTAAGAAAGTGATTTTATTTCAAATGTTTTGGTGTGGTGTGATTTGTTCTGCGTTATGAAAATAAAAGTGGGGCTAATAAAAAAGCGCCCATAAAGGGCGCTTTTTTAAAATTTTAGAAGACTTGTTCATCGTCGGCATCGACAAAGAGTTCGATACTATTATGCCTTTCATCGACAGTCATATTGAGGTGAATAGCGTGGCAACATGCTGGGCAATCATCATAAAACTCTTGGCTTCCATTCGACGCATCCAGCGTAATACCGATTGAATGACCACAGTGAGGGCATTTTACCTTTCGTTCCGTGTAGTTTCTCATGCCTATCTCCTTACTTCATGTTTGAGATACTTCAATAGTAAGCCGCCAAGTTAGTTATGGTTGTGAATTAAGTACAAAGTTTGATTTGCCCCAGAAAAAACAAACAGACGCATAACTAAAGCGTCTGTTTTGAGGTTTATGTATTCTGGGTGTAAATTAATTAATAGCTTAGTATTTTCTCAACCATTGATTCAGCTTCAGCAAGGTAGTGGCCACCAAATTGATTGTAGTGGTTCAGTACGTGATAAAGGTTGTAAATGTCCTTGCGCTCAGCATAACCAAAGTCTAACGGTAAAACGCTTTCGTACCCCTGATAGAACTCAGGTTGGAAGCCCTCGAATAACTCCGTCATTGCAATATCACATTCACGGTCACCCCAATAACACGCAGGGTCGTAGCATATGGGACCAAATGCGGATTTAGCGACGTTACCATGCCAAAGGTCGCCGTGGAGAAGCGAAGGGCGGGGGGTGTGACTGGCGAGTCGACTTTCAACTAACTGGACAAATTCGCTAATATTGACGAGTTCGATGCCTTTTTCTCGTAGCAATTGCAATTGCCAGCCAATACGTTGCTCAGAGAAAAATCGGTGCCACTTGCGATCCCATTTGTTTGGCTGAAGTGTATTTCCAATGTAGTTGTCTTGATCGTAACCGAACTCCTTTTGCTCACCCCATAAATGCAACTTGGCCAACTGAGCACCGAATTTGAAGCTGAGCTTATTGTCATCCAGCGGTTTGGTCGCAAGGTAATTGAGCACGATAAACGAGTGGTCTTTGCTGGTGCCAGTTAGAATTAGCTCGGGAACGAATACGGTGGAGATGTCGCGAAGGGTCTGAATGTTCTCCGCTTCGACTTGGAATTGTGGCAAAAAATCCCTCGTGTTGGTTTTTACAAAATAACGCTGTTCTCCATCACTGATCATGTAGCACTCACTAATTTCTCCTCCGTGAACTTTTGAACGTTCGGTAATGTTGAAATCAAACATTAGAGTTTCAGATAGCTGTTGGGATAGAGCTTGCCACATAAGTATTCTCCGCCACGTAAATGCTTATTTGCCATAAGTTTAGGACAAGACAAAGAGGAAATCTGATTCGTTTTTCAAAGATTCATTTAATTCACACGTATTCATATAACATATTAGGCAAAGTGTGATATTCCTCTATAGCCAAATCATAAATGATTTACCTTAGCTTCGATATGTACGGCTCCTATTTCTCAAATAGCAAACACTTAGTAAGCTCATGAAACTTTACGCTTATTGGTGATGGGTTAGAGTGTGACTTGAACCATAAAAAGCGTTAGTTGGTTCAGGTTATGAGTAAAAAAAAGCCAACTGAGAGCGGGTATATTGTTAAAGTCTGCCTATATGTCTTAGTATTAGTGAAGGAATACTTATCGCTAGCCAGTTAAGCAGTAACGCGGAGAATTTAGTGTGGTTGTAGAAACCGATGGATACTTAGCTCTAATCGAGCACCTAGCATTCAATTTAGATGTATTTACGTCCGATACCAGTGACACGGGCGCGGAAAGTGTCGAAGATGTGGTTACTGATATGGTAGCGAGCAATATCATGGCAATTTTCGAGCAGAATCCAGAGCTGCATTCAAGCGTGCGTTTTCAACTACTTAAAGAAGCCGACTCGGTAGTAGAAGACTTATCTGAAGTGCTTGCAGGCGTTTGGACCAAGCCAGCCACCAATGAACAAATTACCTTTCTGGATGAATACATCGCGTTGGTAAAAAACCTTTTCGATATTGCCGTAGCGACGTACGACTAATCAAACACACCTTTCGATTTTCTTAAATCTTTTCAGGCGAGTTAGCTACTCGCCTAAACTGCCAAAATTTTGAAGCCCAGTACGGGTTATCAATCCTAGATATTATTACGCCTTTGGATGTGGAAGCATGCATGAACTGCTTGCTACCTAAATACACGCCAACATGCCTAGTCGTGCGTGACGTTTTGAAGAAAACTAAGTCACCAATTTCAGCTTGATCGTAGTTCACGTATGTTCCGACTTGGCTTTGCTTTAGGGTTGTCCTAGGTAGTTTTTGCTGTGTAGCTGAACTATAGGCTATTTGAACAAACGCAGAGCAGTCGATGCCTGCTAAGCTGCTACCACCAAGTTGGTAAGGTGCACCTTCCCATTGGTCAAAAACGGTAAGAAAGGATTCGACTAACTTGCGCTGCTGAAGAGATGTCGGTTGGCTTTCCACCGCAGATTTTGAGCCAGTTACCACAGTGCTTGGCGCAGTAGAACACCCTGTTATCAGTAAACCCAACACCAATACGGCTATCTTATCCATATGTAACTCAAGTGAAATATCAATTAAATGAATCTGTCATTGAAGCGCAATAGCATCAAGCAAACAATTGCTTCAATTGGCTAGACTCATCATGAAAACTAAAACAAAACGCCCTTTATCACTGATTCATACAATCAGCGCTATCTTCATCACTATAACAGTTTTTGTCGCAGTGATTTCATTTACCAGTATTAAAAGCATTGAGCGGATAGGCAATAACTTTGAAGCCTTATCAACTCAAGCCCTTCCTCAAGCGCTAAACAATGCAAAGTTGACTCAATCAATACTCGAACAAGCAAAATTATTGAGCTACGGTATGCAAGCTACGTCGACATCAGAGCTGCTGTCGATCGAAGGTTCTGTTGCACAAGTTATTGAAACTAATCAAGAACTCTTGAATGACAGCCGTAGGTTAGTATTTGGTGAAAACGCCCTTGCTCAACACCAATCACTTGAAGAGCAAATAGGGCGATTAAACCAATCTTCAATGGCTATCTTGGAGTCAAAAGCGGCCTTGCTTGAGATGCAACAACAGATTTCCGACGAAGTAACGGGATTTCGATATGGGCTAAGTTCTATTGGCCCTGAAATGAATCGAATCAGCTCTTTTCTTTCGGTAGATAACCCCGTGTCAACGGATGCAGCGAACCGTTTTATTGCCAGTGCAAGCTCTATGGAAAGCACCTTTTTAATGCTGATGATGCAAACGGATCTCGAAAAAGCCGAACTCGAATACAAAGAGATGCGTAATCGTGTGGCCGGTATTAACTTAGCGTACGACGACTTTTTGGAGTGGCACCCAGATGTCGTTGAATTTGCAAGTCTAATTACCCCTTATGAAATGGTGAAGAAAGGTTTTAAAGAACAAGGTGTATTGAAGCAGATTTTAAACAAACTCCAGCATTCTGAATTACTACAAGAAAAGGTGTCCAACGCAGTTACGGCTGCTAATCAAACGGTTACGTTACTTGACGAAATCTCGACGCGAGCACAGGTTGATATTACCGAGCGGGCTATGGTGGTGGATAGTGTAATGGAGTCGGCTAAATATACATTGGTTGTAGTGGGGCTAGTGATTGGTTGTATCGTTCTGACTTGTTGGTTGGGGCTAAGAGCATGGATCAACCGAGGTCTACAAGGTATCACCCACAGCCTCAAGGCTTTAACGAACTACGACTACAGCCTAACGGCAAAGCTTCAAGGCCCGAAGGAGCTTCAGATATTGTCGAGTAATCTAAACACCGTCATTGAAACTACGCGTGATTCCATTTCTTCCGTCACTCGTAATTGTGAAACTCTTTATCAAAGTGCTGAAGTCAGCCATCAAGCGGCAGAGCAATCGAAAAGTACGCTCAAAACACAAAACCACTCGTTAGATAGCATGGTGGCGACAGTGACTCAATTGGAGGCTTCTATCAAAGAAATCGCCACAGTGACTAACGGTTCCTATTCTGAGTCAGTAACCGCATCGGAAGCTTCGTCGAGAGGTGTTAGTGTTGTTGAATCGAACAATGTAAGTCTAGAAAAGCTAGAGAAAACACTAAATACCAACGAACAGTCAATGCTGGAATTAGACAACCGGGTTAAGCAAATCCGTGAAATGGTTGATCTAATTTCGGGCATTGCAGAAAACACCAACTTGTTGGCGTTAAATGCTGCGATTGAGGCTGCTCGGGCAGGAGAACAGGGGCGAGGCTTCGCAGTGGTGGCGGATGAAGTTCGTCAACTAGCCAGTGGAACGTCTCAACAGACGTCAAACATAAGGCAGCGAATGAGTGAGCTTATTGCGGCTGCCGAGAAATCACGTGAGGCAGTTGCGGACTCAAGGAAAGAGATGTCGAATGCACTCGCTTCAAGCCATGAAGTTAAGCAGACATTTGAAGGTATTGAAGATGCAGTGAATCATATTCGTGCTCGAATAGAACAAATTACTGTGGCAACAGAGCAACAGGAGCGAGCAACTGCAGACGTAAGCCGTGCCATCGCTCATATTTCAGAGCAGGGTGAAGATACTCGCTTGCAGCTTGACTCAATGGTCGAGAGTTCCGAACAGGTGGCGGATATAGCTGGTCATCAGCAGGCAATGTTGCACAAATACGTAGTGTAGATTGGTCTAGTTTCCGTCCGGACGGTTCCTAACGCTTTTTGATTCTAAATGGCTGGGTAAGCATTTTATCTAGCCACTGTTCACGAGAAGTGCGAAATAAAGGTACACCAATAGTGACGTTACTGTGGCCATCCTCAGGTTGTGCTCGGTAGGTATTGCACCAACGATCCCACACCGATAGAAAAAATCCGAAATTGCTGTGTGTCTCTTTCACTCTTATCGAGTGGTGAACTCGGTGCATGTCAGGTGTCACAATGACCTTTCTTAGCCAAGAGTCTACTTTTAGGTTTAGGAAAGCATTGCTGTGGTTGAACATTGCACTCGCGTTGAGAATAATTTCAAACAACAGTACTGCTTCAGGTGGAATCCCTAATGCGACGACAATACCAATCTTAATCCACATCGACAGGATAATTTCAATCGGATGGAAACGCGCGCCAGTGGTGACGTCAATATCCTGGTCTGCGTGATGAACCTGATGCAGGCGCCACAACAAAGGTACTCGGTGAAACACCACATGCTGAATATAAATCGCAAAATCCAAGATAACGACGGATAGAATAACAATTACGAAAGTAGGAAGCGTTTCGGAATTAAAGAGACTCATGTTAAACAACCCAATCTCACTTGCTTGGGCGTTTATAGCAGCTTGAAACGCGACGAGCGGCATCAAAAGGCTGATACATATGCTGTTAAATCCGACTAGGCCTAAATTACTCAGCCAGCGTTGAAATTTGTTTTGGGTAAGGGCTTTACGTGGTGAAGTGAATTCCCAAATTGCACATAGGAAAAGTACCGCAATGAAAATGGCTAGACGAATGGATTCTGGGCTATTCATGTGTAACTCCATTTGATTCTTAACCTGTGGTCAGTACAATGCCGCCACAACGAAAGACGTCCACAGTTTAATGCAGATGTAGCCTCATGAGAATTCACGCGTTCCACCGACTTTTCCAATACCGCCAATCTATCTCGACCAAAGCATTCAATGCTCGAGGGGCGAAAGTAAACCGCTGTCAATATTGCCAAGTTTCAAGCCAGCATTGCATTTGTGAGTTTCAGCCTGACATCGACACGAATATTGCTACCATGTTGATTGTATCGGATAACGAGGTATTTAAGCCAAGCAATACGGGTAAGTTAATCGCGGATGTGATTAAAGATACGTTTGTTTATCAGTGGAACCGTACAGAACCAGACACAGAAATGCTAAAGGTGCTGAGTGAGCCCAGCTACCTACCAATCATCGTATTTCCTGAAGACTATGTTGATGATAAACAACGACTCATCACCTCAACAAGCTTTGAACCGACTAATTTGCGTAAAGAAAAGGCCCCAAATTGTAAGCCTTTATTTATCTTTATTGATGGTAGCTGGCGTGAAGCGCGAAAGATTTTCAGAAAGTCGGAGTATTTAGCGGGTTTACCTGTGCTATCGATTAAGCCTGATAGTGTTTCCCAATACTTGATGCGTAAGTCGATGAACGAAGATCATTTGTCAACGGCAGAAGTTGCGGCTTTAGTGTTAGAGCAAGCGGGTGAAACTCAAGCGTCGAAGACGCTTGAGCTCTGGTTCGAAGCATTTAGGGAAAGCTACTTGCTCAGTAAAACTCGCTTGAAACACGACTTAACACGCCCGTTTCTGAAACGTTTCGTGGAGTATTCTAAAAGCGAGAAGCACCTCTAAGAAATGGTAATCAGTTGGTGAGCAATTGGTCGGTTGCAGTTACCTACAAGATAAATATGTTATACGTCACGGTTTGTAGGCGTAGCTATATGGATAATGCCCAAAGTTATGCTTTTTGGTTCTAGCTTTGGAACCTTTTTCTAGGAGAGATTTGCATGTATTACGGCTTTGACGTCGGCGGCACAAAAATTGAGTTTGGTGCTTTCAATGAACAACTAGAGCGTGTTGCAACGGAACGCGTTCCAACCCCAACGGATGACTATAACCTATTGGTTGAGACCATTGCAGGTTTAGTAAACAAGTACGATGCGGAACTAAGCTGTGAAGGCAGAATTGGCTTGGGTCTACCAGGTATGGAAGATGCCGATACGTCAGAAGTGTTAACTGTAAATGTTCCTGCTGCAAAAGGTAAACAACTTCGCGCTGACCTTGAAGCTAAGATTGGCCGTAGCGTTAAGATTGAAAATGACGCTAACTGTTTTGCTCTTTCAGAAGCGTGGGATGATGAGCTTAAAGATGAAGCGTCTGTAATGGGCCTTATCTTGGGGACTGGATTTGGCGGCGGGCTGATTTACGACGGTAAAGTCTTCTCTGGTCGTAACAATGTCGCGGGTGAACTTGGCCATATGCGTCTACCTTTGGATGCGTGGTTCCATTTAGGAGATAATGCGCCTTTACTAGGCTGTGGGTGTGGTAAAAAAGGTTGTTTAGATAGCTACCTTTCTGGTCGCGGTTTTGAGCTGATTTATGAGCATTACTTTGGTGAACAGAAGAAAGCGATTGAGATCATCAAAGCTCATGCAGAAGGCGAAGAGAAAGCAGTGGAGCATGTAGAGCGATTCATGGAGCTTCTAGCGATTTGTTTTGCAAATATCTTTACTGGCAACGATCCACATGTCGTTGCTTTGGGTGGCGGGTTATCTAACTTCGAACTTATCTACGAAGAAATGCCTAAGCGTATACCAAAGCATCTCCTTTCAGTGGCTAAATGTCCAAAGATCATCAAAGCGAAACACGGTGATTCAGGTGGTGTACGTGGTGCTGCCTTCTTGAATATCAAGTAGCAGGTGTCAATTGACCTAATAAAAAGGGCTCGTATTTACGAGCCCTTTTTCGTTGAATGAGAAATTACTTCTTTTTACCTACGCCAAGGTTTTCTTTCTGCTGAAGCGTAATCTTACTAAACCCTAACTTACGAAAGTGATTGTCGCGGTAATTACGTACTGCTTTAGTGTCAGAAACCGCCTCAATCTGTTGTTCCATTTTAAGGTAGTCCGAAATATCGATGCCTTCAGCCTCTGCAACGGCTTCGTGGATGTTTCTATGTTGTTGATATGAAAAAGTTAGGGTCTTTTCTTCATCTTTGTACGTGTAAAGAATTGTACGAGCCATATTTGTCTTCTCAAAGAAAAAGGCCAGTGAACTGGCCTTTGAATTTAGTAATTGGTCTAGATTCTGCCTTGAAGCGGAATGATTGTCACGCTTTCTCCGACTTTAACGGTGTCGACAGCAGGGGAGACCTCAATTAGGCAGTTGGCTTCGCTCATTGAACGGAGAATGCCGGAGCCCTGTTTCCCCGTTGTCTTTACGACCAGTTGACCATGTTCATCAACACTGTATAAGCCACGGCTAAATTCAGTACGTCCTTGACGAGAACGCAGAGGTTCTGTTGCTACCGCTTTCACTTTCAATGGTTGCCAATTCGCTTCACCTTGCATTTTGCGTATAGCAGGTTCAACGAAGTTGATGAATGACACCATGACAGCCACCGGGTTGCCAGGCAGGCCGAAAAACGGTTTTCCAGTCACTTTACCAAACGCTAACGGCCTGCCAGGGCGCATATTGATGCGCCAAAAATCGATCTTTCCAAGTCTATCTAGAGCCAGTTTGATGTAATCAGCATCGCCGACAGACACGCCACCAGAAGTCATAATCAGGTCGGCTTCAGTGGCTGCTTTTTCCAGCGCTTCAACCATTCTCTGTTCGTTATCTTCGATAATGCCGTAATCTAAAATTTCACACCCTAGCTTTTCTAGTAACCCCATGATCGTGAATCGGTTCGAGTCAAAGATAGAGTTAGGCTTAATCGGTGTTCCCGGCGCTTGTACTTCATCTCCGGTTGAAAATACGGCAACCTTCAACTTGCGAATCGTATCACAATGCTCAAAGCCTAATGAGGCAAGCATGCCCATTTCAGGAGACTCTATCCGGGTGCCAACATCAAACACGGTTTGGCCAAGAGCCAAGTCTTCACCTGCTTGACGTACGTTTTGACCCGCTTTAATCACTGCGTCACCGAATGTGACCTTGTCACCTTCAGCACTAGCTTGTTCTCGCATGACCACGGTATCAGCATTCTCTGGTGTCGGCGCGCCGGTCATAATTTTAACCGCTTGGCCTTTTTCTAAAGGTTTGTCGTAGCTATATCCAGCCAAGACCTCTGCAACAACTTGATACTCTGCACGGTCTAGGTCGTCACTACGAATCGCAAAGCCATCCATTGCTGAATTCGTGTACTGTGGAACGTTCACTGGCGATGCTACAGAATGTCCCAGAATACAGCCGTATGATTGAGCAATATGTTTAGGTTCTACCAACTGGACTGCAGAAACTTCAGCGAGAATTTTATCTTGCCCTTGCTGAACTGATAGAAAAGCAGGGGATAAGGTGTCACAACATGCCGCTTCAGCTACTTTTTTTGTTGTGCCTTTCGCAACGTAGTTAAGAATGAATTGAGCAATCGCATCTAAGTCGTTGATACTCATTTGGGGAAGCGCACTTTCTACCGAAGTATCGGCGGCGATGGCGATAATGTTGTTATCATTTGGGTAAAGCCACGGCTTCCCAACTTCCTCTCGGTGTAGTTCTATTTTAGGAAACTCAATATTCTTACAACCTTCAACTAAAATGACATCCAGTTTTTGAGTATCAAAACGAGTAAGAAGATATTCAAATTCTGCTTCTGAGTCTGGCGTTTCCGTCATTAGCGCGTGGCGATTTCGAGAAGAGATCAACATCTGAGACGCGCCGGCTTTACGCAATCTATAACTGTCTTTCCCTGGGATATCGACATCAAAGTTATGGTGAGCATGTTTAAGCACACCGATTTTTAACCCTGCTTCGGTCAGCTTAGGAAGTAAGGCTTCGAGTAGGGTAGTTTTACCTGTACCTGAGTAGGCCGCAAAACCAAGAAGTGGGATATTAGGAGTTTGAATACTCATAGCAACAAATACTATCTCTTTGATTCTTTACGATTGAACCGTGCCAAACTGGGCAAGTTCTTCCGGGGTGTTTAAGTTGACGAAGCACTGAGGTGAATCGCTAAAGTCGACATAGCTGGTATTACAGCCTTTATACAAAAGGATGATTTTTCGATCGCCGCTTTCTAAAAAAGCGGTTAGCTTTGGCAATACACGTTTGTGGAAAAGAGTGAAAACAGGTTGTTTAAACTCACCATCGTGGGCAACAAGTATGTCACTGTCAGGCTCAACTTGAGAGCAGAAGCGCTCGACCAAGTCGGTGTTTATCTGTGGGCTATCACAAGGTACGAAGCCTACCCAATCGGTTTCACTGTTTAGCAACCCTGCATGAATGCCGCCAAGCGGGCCTGGGTAATCGGGGAAAGTATCACTGATAACGGGAGCAAACTGCATATAGCGGTGTTGATTTCTGTTTGCATTGATAGTGATGGAAGATGCTTGAGGAGAAAGCCGATCCAGAACGTGCTCGATCAGTGGCTTTCCGTCTAACTCAATAAGGCCTTTATCCTGACCACCCATGCGGCTGGCTTGGCCTCCAGCTAAAATAACCCAACTAGTTTGCGTTGGAAGTAGCATACGTTTTCTCTTGAGAAGTATCTTTAATTACTTGAAGCAGTGGTGATTCGACTAGTGTCGTGTCTTTTATCCACCACTGTTTCCTACATAAATCGGTCAGCGCGTTAGTTTGGTGGCTCGTGATTACAAGGCTTGAGCCCCGTGCTAGCAGATCTTTTGCCATTACGACCAACCTATCTATTGATTCGTGATCGAGTGAGGCACTTGGCTCATCCATTAATAGTATCGAAGGTTTGAGAATCCAAGCTCTGGCCATGGCTACACGCTGTTTTTCTCCGCCAGATAGCACTGATATGTGTTCATCTGCCAAAGTTTCTAATCCTACCATACGCAAAGCCGTGATAACTTGAGCTCGCTTATCATTTGCTGACTCTTTTTGGTAGCGAATACCGTACACAACATTTTGATAGACAGTGCCATCGAACAGATACGGAGACTGATGAAGATAGATGACATCTTTGCGTCCTGTGCGCATTGAAAAGCGGTTGAGCCAGTTTGAAGTAGGCTGTGCTATCTTTCCTGTCGTTGGCTTTAATAATCCTGACAATATTTTGAGTAGAGTTGTTTTCCCTACACCGTTGTCGCCTTTAAGGTAGATGGCGTCGTTCGGACCAATGGATAACTCTGGAATGTGGAACAGGACGCGTTCTTTGAAACGCATCGACAGTTGTTGAGCTGTAATTTTGATCGTCATACAACGCCCTTAAGTACGAAGATAACCTTTGCCTCTCATACTGGTAAGGAGAAAATTCAGTATAAGTGCAAGAGATAATAGAACAATTCCTAACGCTACGCCTTGTGCGAAAGCGCCTTTATGACTTTCCATTGCGATAGCAGTAGGGATGTTACGTGTCATGCCCATAATGTTTCCACCTACCATCATTGAACAGCCCACTTCAGTTACGATACGAGAAAATGCTGCGATGGTTGCTGCCATTAGAGGAAAACGTGTTTCCCATATCATGGTTGCGGCAACACGTGGAATGGAAACCCCAAGAGTGATAGATGTTTCCACGGCACGGCGATCGCTGGACTGCAATGCACCGTGCATCATGGAGACAAGAACTGGGAAACAAATGATCATTTGGCCGACAATCATGGCTTTCTGAGTAAACAACATCTGCCAATCGCCAAGGGGGCCAGAGCGAGAAAGCATCATGTAAAGAAGTAAGCCAATCACCACTGTTGGGATAGCTTGTAACGTATTAATGACTGAAAGAAGCAGCCATTTTCCACGAAACTCGGTATACGCAAGGATAAACGAGAGAAGAATCGATGGCAGAAGGACCAGCGAGATTGCCGATAGCGAAACGCTAAAGGATACCGCGACGATCTGCCAAAGATCTTTGTCGAAATTAAACAGCAGTGCGAGTGCTTCTAAGGTTGTCTGCCAAAGGCTCATAGAGCGTTATTTCTCGTTTGCGTTGGCAACAAACAGTTGTTTGCCATTGAGTTTGAATTGGTTGATAAGTTCTTGGCCTCGCGGGTTCACGAGCCAATCACTGAATACTTTTGCACCCTGATAATTGATGCTCGGGTAGCGTTCTGGGTTCACTAAGATAACTTGGTAAGGGTTAAACAGCTTCTTGTCGCCTTGGAATAGTACAGAGAGGTCTAGCTTATTGTTGTATGCCAACCAAGTACCACGGTCGGTGATGGTGTAGCCTTGCATCTCAGACGCCATGTTAAGCGTAGGGCCCATGCCTTGGCCTACTGAGCGATAGCCACCAAAATTAGGTTCAATTTTGCTTTGTTCCCAAATGCCTTTTTCTTTTTTGTGAGTACCAGAATCGTCACCACGAGACACAAACGTGACGTTAGCGTTAGCAATGTTTTTGAATACTTCTGCCACATCTTGGGAATTGGAGACTTTAGCCGGATCAGATTGTGGACCAACGATGACAAAATCGTTGTACATCAATTTGCGGGGTAATACTCCGTATCCTTTGTCAACAAAAGTTGCTTCTGCTTTAGGCGCGTGGGTCATCACTAAATCGACGTCGCCATTTTCACCCATTTTAAGCGATTTACCGGTACCTGCCGCAATAACATCAACTTTATAGCCGGTGTCTTGTTCGAATTTAGGGAGTAAGTAGTCAAGCAGCCCCGAATGGTAGGTACTTGTTGTGGTCGCAAGACGCACGTGTTGGGACTCTTCAGAAGAAGAGGCGGTGAAACTGACGAAGGCTAGCGTTGCTGCCAAAGTAAAATGTGTCGCTTTCATGTAATTATTATTCCGTTATGTAATGGACAATAGACAGCCCGTATCAATCGATACCCGGATTGCACACATGGTATAGCAAGCATAGTGCCAACTGTAATAATGGCTTTCCCCGTCAATTTGATCCATATATCAGCGACTTATTCGCTTCAAAATTTGAGTTAGGACAAAATGTCGCACATTAGCACAAGCTAAAAAAAATTTAGTTGGTACACTCTGTCCCAATTTTTTGATAGCCAAGAGAACATTATGTCTCCTTCCATCGATTCTAAGAATGCCCTCCAATACCAAGCTTTTTCAGTGCTCGTCGTAGACGATGAGGCGGGAATGCAAGCCATTTTAAAGAAGGCACTCGGTAAATGGTTTAGCAAAGTCGATACGGCAGGCAGTATCGAAGATGCTGAAGTACTGAGGGTTTCTAGTCATTATGACCTTATTATTTTAGACATCAATTTACCTGGTCGCTCTGGTATTGAATGGGAAGAAGCATTTAATGATTCGGAAAGAAAAAGTGATGTGATCTTTATGACCGGTTACGCCGATTTGGAGATGGCTATCTCGGCTTTAAAACTTGGTGCATCGGACTTTATTTTAAAGCCATTCAACCTAGAGCAAATGCTACAAGCGGTTCAGCGTTGTATGGACAAGCGCCTGAATGAGCGCATGCAATTTGCGCTTAAACATGACTTTAAACGCCATTTCACAACCGATATTGTCGGTGGATCAGAAAAAACGAAGCAGTTGAAGCAATTGATTACTCAGTTTGCGCCGTCTCGAGCATCTGTCTTGGTGGAAGGTGAATCGGGCACGGGTAAGGAGCTTGTGGCTCGTGGTGTTCATGAAGCAAGCCAACGCAAAGGACCATTTGTGCCAGTGAACTGTGGTGCGATCGCACCTGAATTACTTGAAAGTGAACTGTTTGGCCATACTTCTGGCGCTTTCACTGGCGCAAAGAAAAACCGTGAAGGGCTTTTTCGCGTTGCTAATGGTGGCACGTTGTTTCTAGATGAAATAGGGGAAATGCCGTTATCCATGCAATCCGCTCTGTTGCGTGTTTTAGAACAACGAACTATTCGCCCGGTTGGTTCAGAAAGAGAGATCAGTGTTGATGTTCGTGTTGTCGCAGCGACTAACCGCAACCTACAAGAGGAAGTGGATAAGGGGAATTTTCGAGCGGACTTATACTACCGGCTCAATGTACTTCGTATCGAAGTGCCCCCACTTAAAGAGCGTAAGAGTGATTTGCTTGAGTTGGTTCCTTTCTTTACCAAGATGCTGACTTCTGAGCTTGCGATGCCAGATCCAAAATGGGCTCATGAGGATATCTCGGCCATGAATGATTATGACTGGCCAGGTAATATTCGAGAGCTTAAAAACCTAATTGAGCGTTGCATTTTGCTCGGGAAACCACCTGCGCACTACTGGCGTGAATTGAACGGTGGAGTTTCTCCAACTCATGTTTCAATGACGGTTTCCAGTGGTGCAGAAATACCATCGATACCTGAAGGCAAAGTCGATTTTGGCGAAGGTTATCCGAATAATTGGACACTTAAAGATGTTGAAAAATCTCATATTCAACAAGTGGTTAACTTCCATGATGGGAATAAATCAGCGGCTTCTAGAACGCTGGGCGTGGCAAGAAAAACGTTAGAACGTAAGTACAAAGAGTGGGATGGCGAGGAGCCAAGTTATGCCGAGTGATTATGGACTGTGGCAAAAGTGGCGTTATAGATTTAAATCTATGGTTCGCTATCGGCTGCTATTTTTAACGTCAGCGCCGATTTTCCTGACTCTAATCGCCTTGATAGCCATCACTATCTATTGGTCGATTCACTACACATGGAATAGCGCCCTGGTCGATGTATCAGAGCGCTTGGGCGTAGCAAACAACAGTATCGTTCTTATCCAGCAAAAGCAGGCGAACTATGTCAGAGCGTTTTCGGAATCATATGACTTTCGCAAGAAAGTGGTCGATGGTGATCCATCGACTTCTATTGAGAAGTGGGTGTCTCAACAGAAGAATCGATATGACCTAGACTTTCTGCGTTTTCACCGAGTCGATACTATCGAGCAGAAGTTCCAGTTTATGGATCTGACAAAGCGAGAGTCCTTTTTCGACCGATTAGATGAACACGAACTGAATCAGCTTGACCCTGATTTGGCTCGTCGAGCACAAACGCCAATATTGGGCGATGATGAGATAGAAACGCGTGGCTTGATAAGCCGCACCGTGGTACCGGTAAAGAATCAGTATAACGATATTATCGGCTTTCTCGATGGCGGGATATTACTCAACAATAGTACCCAACTGGTCGATCAAATTCGTGATCTTATCTACCCAGGCAAGCACGATAGCCTACGCCCAGTAGGCACTCTCACTGTATTTCTTGATGATCTTCGCGTCAGTACCAACGTACCTTTAGACAGCTCTGGTCGAGTTGGCCGAGCAATTGGTACTCGCGTATCAAAAGAGGTTTATCAAGAAGTTTTAGTTGAAGGCAACGAATGGATTGACCGCGCATTTGTATACGACGCTTGGTACATCACCGCTTATCAGCCGATAAAAGACCAATATGACAATGTGATTGGCATGTTGTACACCGGCTATTTAATGTGGCCGTTCGTTAAAGCTTATCTGACGAATATTGTTGAGATCAGTATCACCACTCTATTTCTGTTACTCGTGTCGGGGTTGATGGTTTACCGCGGTTCTCGAGATTTGTTTCACCCAATCGAGCGAATCCACCGCGTTGTTAAGTTAGTTCAACTCGGCAAAAATCAACGGATCGGGGAGCTAGGGCTCGATGAAAAGCACGAGCTTGCTCAGTTAGCCAAGCAGTTCGATAACATGCTTGATTTGCTTGATAAACGTAATCAAGAAATCAAAACAGCAGCAGGTGAACTAGAATGCAAGGTCCAACACCGAACGGCGAGTTTAAAAGAGAAAACAGAGCAGCTAGAGCACCACATTAAGCTGCTAAATCAAACCCGCAATAAGCTAGTGACCAATGAAAAACTGGCAGCGCTAGGTGAACTGACTGCGGGGATTGCACACGAAATCAATAATCCAGTTGCGGTGATTTTGGGTAATGTAGAACTGATGCGTTTTGAATTAGGCGATGAATCAAGTCGAGTGGAAGAAGAGATTGATGCCATCATGGCTCAGATTGATCGCATTAGAAACATTACTCGAAGCTTGCTGCAATACAGTAGGCAAGGTGGCGTGCAAGATGAAATTACATGGCAACATGTTAACCCGATTGTTGACGAGAGCATCACGCTAGTGAAAACAGGCTCGAAAAAGCGCAATCTGGAATTCATTTCTAGGCTTGATGCACACACCTCGGTTGAGGTTAATCGCCACCAGCTACTGCAGATCTTAGTTAACCTACAGATGAATGCGATTCATGCGATGAACGGCGAGGGCAGGCTAACAATCTCGAGTGAAGACTGGATAGAAAGTGGCGAGGCAATTGGCGCGGTGATCCATGTGCAAGATGAAGGGTGTGGCATTAAGCCTGAGCAACTTAAACGTATTTTCGACCCATTCTATACCACCAAAAGAGATGGCACTGGTTTGGGACTTTCTGTCTCTCAAAGTATTTTGAGCCAGACGGGGGGAGAAATCAGAGCAACATCTGAGTATGGCAAAGGCAGCTGTTTTAGCGTTTACTTGCCGAAAAAAGCGGAAGTAGAACTTCTTGTCTCTTCCAGTTCTTAATTGTTTTTCTAACTCATCGTGACAATAAAAAAGGCCTCATCCTAAGGTGAGGCCTTTTTGTTTGCTGTATCTAAGATTTACTGAGAACTTAAAGCAATTTTAGGTGCGTTGATGCCATGCTTTTTGAACTCTTTCATTACTCGCAGAGTAATGTCAGTTTCAAATAGCTTCTCGTATGCGGTGTCCACTACATATGCCTTACACGTTAATTGAATCGCTAAATAGTTATCGGTGATGGTCTGTTTTACCAAAACAACAACAGGCTTAGGCAAGTGGATATAACGACTGGACGAAGCGGCCTCTTGAATTAAATCTCTGGCAAGTGAAATGTCTTCCTCCATTCCAACATAGAATGGGATCACCACCTGCATATCCAGTGCACCATAGTTACCACTCATGGTGACTTCATTAAGGAATTTGTTGTTTGGAATGGTAATGATGTCGTCGTTAAGGGTGCGCATGCGGACTGAGCGCAACCCAATTGTGACAATGTCACCATAATTGCCTTCAAATGTGACTCGATCGCCTACTTGGAATGGGCGGTCGATCATAACTGTCATACCCGCGATGAAGGATGCGGCAAGGTCTTTGAGTGCAAAGCCGACTGATACAGCAAGCGTACCGCCAATTAAAGTAAGGATATGGTCGTTAATGCGAAAGCTCATCATAAACACCAACAAGCCCGCTGACATATAGATGAAGAACTGCATGAAGGATTGAAGCTTTTGCAGCAGCATTCGGTACTGCACAAACTGACTACCAATGCTCTCCACCATGGAGTTCATGAACTTGAGTAACAGCCAAGTGGCCGCGACCACAATCGCAGAAAAGAACACGCCGCTCCAGCGGATCAAGCTAGCGAATTGAGTAATGTTCTCGACGTTAGCAATTTCTTCCGTTGCAAAAACAGAGCCGCTAGCGATTAGGGTTACTAGAAATACAAATAGTCTCATCATCTTACTTCACCAATAGGTGTTGACGGTCAAGTACATTGGTAATGTGTCTGAACCAGTGATCGGATACTCGAGCTTTGTCTTCACTCCATTCGATGAATCCACGGCTTTGGAAGTAGCGTAATGTACCAAGCACTTCGGCGACACTTAACTGGGTACATTCGGATAGCTCTTCAGTCGAAGCAATTTCAAGTTGAACGATAGAGCGTAAAACCGCCAGCATAGGTTTTGGCATTTTCTCCAACTCTTGTGATTCTGGAGCACGGAATAGCCTTACAAACACCTGCTCGGTTTCCTTGTTGCGCTGCAACGATTGTCGGAAGAAGCGCAGGGCAACGGTTGGATTGCCATCTGAGTAATGCCATAGAATTCGATAGAAGCCTTGCTTTGCGCGCTCTTCTTCAGTGATTTCTTCTTGGTCCCACTGCTTTGGCACCACTAATCCATCGAATGAAAGTGGGGTATCAATGTCTTGATTGACGCGGCTATCCAACAGTTGCTGAATTTGCTTTTCGCTCCACTTAGGCATGAAGGAAACCCAATCAAACAGTAGGCGTTCACCACGCGCTCTGTCCACAAATCGCCAACTCGCTTTTTCGATTGCAATTACCACGCGGTGGTTCTTCTTAGAGCGGCGTAATAAGTTAGTGAGTTTAATAAGGCTAGTTAAACCGCCAACCATAGGTTTAACAAGGCGTTGTGCGTTATCAACAGCAATTAGGTAGCGAGTATCACTTTTTCTAAGGAAAGAGAGGATCTGTATTTCTGTTGCGTCTTCGTCTAAGCCAAGACTGACAGCAAGGTGTGTCAGCAGTTCCTGATATCCGGAATAAGGACAATTTAGATAAACCGGCTCGGCGTTTTTCACCTTGTTCAGAATCGAGTTGAGCATGGTAGTGGTGCCTATACCGCGTTCTCCAGATAGCACACAGATAGCAGGGCTGTCGCTAAGCAAGTATTGTGACAGTTGCTTAAATTCATCAGTCGCGTAGTCGAACAGCTCACTGTCGTGCGTGCCAGGCAGTACGTACTCGAATGTGGCATCTCCTTTAACACGCACCAGGTTGTGCTGCTCATTTTTGTTACCGGTTTGTTTGGCCACCTCTATACGGAATAAATACGCTAGAGCTTGGCTAAAGATGGTGTAATGAGACAGCATGGCGACAATGCGGTGTTTAAAGGTATGTCCTGCAATCCATAGTGCGGCGATGGCCGTACCGACAATTCTGACAATGTAAACGTCTTTGCGGCTGATAGCCCAGTTAACCCATACAGGTCGATCGGCCAACTTCTCGGCAACTTCGAACACTTTGTTGCGCCAAATTCTAAGTACTGAAATCGTCACGAGCACAAACCAGAAGAATAGGGCGCTATAAATCCAGTAGTAAATGGTTCCTTTGCCTAAAGTGCGCATCGAAATCTGTAAAATAACGCCTGCGACAATGATGCTCCATACGTAGCGGCGTACCGTTGATAAACGCAGTGCCAGTACTTCTGGATTAGAGCTGCGACTATTGCGATAGGTAAACTCTAAGATAAAGCTAATCGCAATCGAGCCTCCCAAAATCCACCAAGTGAAAATTTCTAGGAAGATCAAATGCTGTAGGCTTGGAATTGCTGAAAGTACCCGAAGCGAAAGCGTAATGGCAATTAACCATGCGATAGCGCGGTGTGCGCGACTGACATACCAAATCAAACGAATCCATATTGGCGGTCGGGCTGCGTTATCTAATTGGCTCTCGCGAAAAAGAGTAATGATCCTTTGCGCGTTTCGCAGCCACCAGGCTAATACCAAATAAATAACGAAAACCTTCAGCCCCGCCCAAATTACAGGGATTGGCGAAATAAAGATGTCTTTTACAAGCGACTTGAAGCTGCGTAATTGAAAATACAGTAGGTATTCGCCATTAAGTCTTGTCAGCGACCATTCTTGTTTAAACTGGGTAACACCAAAAGGGCCAAAACCGGTTAATTTGTCGCGATTCGATGCAGAAGTCAGCTCAAGAAGGCGTTGCTTGCTTAAACTGATGCTGTTTAGCGTCAGGTAACTGGTTTCGGTGTCAAACCAAGTTTGCTCATTGGCATCATCACGATAATGGTTCAAACGCTCATCGAAGATATCAATCTGCTTTTTTTGCTCGGCAAGCACCGCATTTAGGAGCTGACGCACCTTACTTCGATCTTGAGGACTCATGAATAACGGGTCGGGCAGAGAGGAAACCTCTTGAGCAATGTCTTTCGCAATATCTTGCGCCTCTGGTACTGGTTTGAAGTCATACTCCCATTGTGCTTGAGCAGGAAGAGCGACCAAAAGGCTAATAGCGATGACTACTCGAATGAGTAAATGCATAAAAATCTCTTATAACTTATAAGGTTAGAGTTAGTGTAGTTGGTTTGTGGCGTTATGCGAACTCTGAATATTAAACTTGCCACCTATACACAAAGCGCAACACTTTAAACCTTACATCATTCCATATGTCAATGAAATGTCATTAATGAATAGTGTTTCATTATTGATACTGAGCTCATTAGATCACAAAAGGTGGATACGTTTGCTGGTGTAGGAACTCGTCGGGGAAGTGAATAAATGAAATCAACACTTGAAGTTATGGGCCTGAACCAGTACCGTTGCGCGGTTTTGTACAATGATTTTGTCTATTTAAGGTAACGGTTTTGATCTCCACAGCGAATATCACCCAGCAATTCGGCGCTAAGCCACTCTTTGAAAACATCTCAGTAAAGTTTGGCGAAGGTAACCGTTACGGTTTAATCGGCGCGAACGGCTGTGGTAAATCGACGTTCATGAAGATCCTAAGTGGTGAACTAGAGCCGACTGGCGGTAACGTTAGCTACGATCCTAATGAGCGTGTGGCTAAACTGAACCAGGATCAGTTTGCCTACGAAGAGTACACGGTTATTGATACCGTTATCATGGGTTACAAAGAGCTGTGGGAAGTAAAGCAAGAACGTGACCGTATTTACTCTCTACCAGAAATGAGTGAAGAAGAAGGCATGCTGGTGGCTGATCTTGAAGTTCAGTTCGCTGAGATGGACGGCTACATGGCAGATGCCAAAGCTGGTGAACTATTGCTTGCTGTAGGTATTCCAGAAGAGCAGCACTACGGTTTAATGAGTGAAGTCGCTCCTGGCTGGAAACTACGCGTTCTGCTTGCTCAGGTACTATTTGCTGACCCACACATCATGCTACTTGATGAGCCTACCAACAACTTGGATATGGACACGATTCGTTGGTTGGAAGAAACGCTAAACCAGCGTAACTGCACAATGATCATTATCTCGCACGACCGTCACTTCCTAAACTCAGTATGTACGCACATGGCTGACTTGGATTACGGTGAGCTTCGCCTGTTCCCTGGTAACTACGACGAGTACATGACAGCGGCTTCTCAAGCGCGTGATCGCCTACTTGCGGATAACGCTAAAAAGAAAGCGCAGATTGCTGAACTTCAAACGTTCGTTGCTCGCTTCTCTGCGAATGCATCAAAAGCAAAACAAGCAACGTCACGTGCTAAGCAAATCGATAAGATCCAGTTGGACGAAGTTAAAGCTTCAAGTCGTCAAAACCCGTTTATTCGTTTTGAACAATCTAAAGAGCTATTCCGTAACGCACTTATCGTAGAGAACCTAAGCCAAGGTTACGAAGAGGATTTGTTCAATAACTTCAACGCAATTTTTGAAGTTGGCGAGCGTGTTGCGATCATTGGTGAGAACGGTGTCGGCAAAACGACTCTACTTAATACACTGGCAGGTGAGCTAGCACCACGAACCGGTGAATTTAAGTGGTCTGATAATGCCAATATTGGTTACTACGCGCAGGATCATGCTCATGATTTTGAAGAAGACATGAATCTAACCGACTGGATGGGGCAATGGCGCCAAGAAGGTGATGATGAGCAAACTGTTCGCGGATTCTTAGGTCGCATGCTATTTGGTCAAGATGACATCAAGAAATCAGTAAAAGTGCTTTCAGGTGGTGAACAAGGTCGTATGCTTTTAGGTAAGCTAATGATGCACAAACCGAACATGTTGCTGATGGATGAACCAACTAACCACATGGATATGGAGTCGATTGAGTCATTAAACACGGCGCTAGAGCAGTACAAAGGCACTTTGTTCTTCGTATCGCACGACCGTGTATTTGTTGACTCGCTAGCAACGCGCATTATCGAAATTAAAGATAACAAGATTACTGACTTTAAAGGCACTTACGCAGAGTTCCTAAAAGCACGCGGAATCGACGGCTAACTCGCTATATTGATACTACTAAAAGGTCCAGCCATCGTGCTGGACCTTTTTGTTTTTCCAGTTGTTTGAAGCGCTCTAGTCTTGAGTTTTCTAAGACAAACTCATTCTAAAAATCAATCAAATGGTGTCTGGCATCAGTAGGGGGATTGTATTGATTCCAATCAAGTCTAAATCAGTAAAGCGCCAGAGTTTTCACATGTTGGCAGAATTTCACACAAATCAACTTTGACAGATTGAACCGCTTTTAAGTAGTCCGACGGATTGATACTTTCGAAGGGTGACCACCCCGTCACGAATAATCAATCGGAACGACTAATAATGAAAAAATTACTTCTACCTACTTTGCTTGCTACGGTTTTTGCTGCCCCAGCTTTTGCCCTTACTGACGCTGAACTAGAAGCGGCTATGGTGAAAAAGTTGGAAGTTCAACTAGAGAACAAAGAAGCGGCGCAATACACCGCTGAATTTATCATGAACAATCTGCTGACTTGGAAAGGGGAAGAGCTACCGCTAGACCAAGCTGATAGCATCCTTGCCTATGCATTTGGCAATCGTCTAATGCCAAATGGTAATCAAGTACCGGGTCCAATGAATGAAGCGTTAGCAGATACCGTCGTGGAGATTTACGAACAAACCGGTAAACCTGTGTACGCCCAGTGGGAAATTGCTCAGTCTATTGGCGATCGAATTCCAGCAAAAGATCTTCACTCCATTAACCCTGTGATTGCAAAAGATGGCTCGCTCACTTATTTGAGCACCATTGGCGTGGCAGAAACGGCGGTAGAAATGTCTGGTGGTGATCTGGGCAAAACGCTAGTGGTTGGATTTTATGAGCACAGCTTAAGAACCATTAACACGTCGAAAGACTTCGGTATTGACGCGTACGCCCCTGCGGGTATCGAATTGCCGCATGAGTATGATCCAGAGTCGGGGCAGGCTTGGACTCGTGAAGTTAAGACGTTCATTATGCATGAAGTGCGCAACCGCGGTACTAACGAGCGAACTCGATTGATCGAAGAAGCACTAGCTGAATAGCGTTCGTTTGAACAACGGTAATTTCGCTTCAAGTTAACTGGTAAATAACCTGAAACAAAGGCCTCAGATTGTGTGTCTGAGGCCTTTTATATTTTATTTTCTTGCTTTTTAACGTGTACGGAGACGCGAGCCTAGTATTTAAACTGTCCGACGATGGATTCAAGTTTGTGGCTCACTCCTGACACCTGCTCACTACATTTTACAGAACCAGAAACTACTTCAAACGTGTCACCAGCAAGTTGAGCGATCTGCGTAATATTACGGTCAATCTCTACCGATACCATGGACTGCTCTTCCGAAGCGGTGGCAATTTGGGTGTTCATATCGAATATTTCGCTGATCTGGGCACTTATCCCTTCAATGGCTTCGACTACTTGATGGGTATGAGTATTCGTTGTTCTCGCTTGGTCGGCGCTGGACTGCATTTTCGAAACGGTGTCTGAAATCCCCTGAGTCAGACCTTGAATGGTAGAAATTACTTGATTGATCTCCCGGCTCTGAGCTTCTAGCTCCATGATATGCGACTGTGAATCCTCAATGCTAACCGCAAGGTTATCGATTCTGTCACCAGTTGCATGAGTCATATCCAGTGCCTTTTGCGCTTCTGCAGTCACGCGCTCGGTATTCTGAGCAGCTGACTCAATGTTGGCCGTTATTTCATTTGTCGTCATAACCAGTTCATTGACCGCAGTTGCCACCGATTCTGATTCCACTTTTTGCTGCTCAGCGTTCTTCATACTATGCACAGCGGCTTTTTCTGAGCTACACGAGCTTTCGGTAAGAACATGCATTACACCAGCCAGTTCTTTTATATGTCCATGCAGAGACGAGATAAACATATCGAAAGAGTTCGCCAGTTGTGCAAGTTCGTCATTGCCTTTGGCATTCATGCGAACGGTGAGGTCTCCGTTACCGCTAGCAATTTGCTTCATCAACACATTAATTGCTTTAATGCGGCCCAAGATACTTCTGCCGATCAGATAGAGTAAGCAGCTGAGCAACAAGACAATAGCACCACCGATTAAGTGCAGTTGGTTCTTAATTGAGGCAGAAGCAGATTGTATTGCGACCGTAATATGTTGCTGAAGTTCGGAAATCGCTTGTTCTGTTACATGCACGTTATTTCTCAACGCTCCGCGTAGCCCTTCGTTGGCGGTTAACCCAAGTACTTGAACGGCTTCAATATGCTTGTCTGACGCGCTTTGATATATCTCGAACGCGCTAAGTACTGATTTAGGTAAACCACTATAGAGTGAGAACTGTTCACGAGCATTGCGGTAATCTGAAATAGATTCGGTTGTTAGGGTAGCAAGGTAGCTTAAATCGGATTCAATGAGTTCCAAAAGCGCTACTTTTAGTAGGAAATCTTGCTCTGTAGCAACTGTTTGTTTGAGCTCGTCTCGCGATGTGGACAATGACGCCGTTAAACTCGAGTCTGGACCATGGAGCAAATTGACTTGGTTTGCTAATTGGTGGAACTGGTTTTGATATTGGCTAAGCGTTGATGAAATTTTTTCGCTTTGTTGCGTGACATTGAGTTCATGTTGAGTGAGGGTATTGGCCAATTGGCCAATACGTTTATCGAGCTGTTCGAAAGTGCTATCGAAGCGAGAGACGTACTTATTGTCTTTGCGGGCTAAGAAGTCTTTCTCATGGCGGCGGAGCATTAAGAGATCGACCGACGCATTTAAGTTTTCGTTTGCGGCGTGCTCAAGCGAGTCGAGTTTATTGAGGCTGGTTTGTTCGTAGTAAGCGTAAAGAATAACCCCAAGCAAAAGCGTTAGGTTGATAAGTACGAGTTTAGTTCGAATAGATAGCGAGAAACGCTGAGTATCGGGTGAGCGGGTCATGCACACCTCCCATTTAGCCAATTGACGTCTAATTGCGCTGAATATGAATGTTATGTGAACTTTTTATTTCAGCGGTTATAAAACTAATAGCTTATGAGAGGTGTTTTGCAAATTACTGATTTTGGTTAGATTCACCTTTTACATCGAACTGAATCTTTTCAGCCCCGGTAAAGACTTGGAATCTAAGGCCTTTCGCTCGAGCAATGGTTGTTATGCCGAATTTCCTTGCGAGGTCGAGTCCCATTTGTGTGACACCCGATCGCGATAATAAGACAGGAATGCCCATTTGAGCGACCTTGATAACCATTTCCGAAGTTAAGCGGCCAGTGGTGTAGAAAATCTTGTCTTCACCCGTCTCTTGGTTAAGCCACATTTCACCCGCCAGCGTATCAACTGCATTATGGCGACCCACATCTTCGACGAAGGAAAGGACTTCATCGTCTCTGCAGATTGCACACCCGTGTACCGCACCCGCTTTTTTATAGGTATCGTTGTAGTGGGTTAACGCTTCAAGAGCAGCGTAGATCTCAGATTGTTTGATCTCCGTTTGAGGCACTTGATAGTTCTCAAGTTGCTTCATCACATTCCCGTACATAGTGCCTTGTCCACAGCCGGATGTGACGGTTTTCTTTTTCAACGCTTTTTCAAGATGGTCGGTATTTTCTTTGGTAACGACAGCAGCACTGTGTGTCTCCCAATCGATAATGACTGATTCAATGGCTTCAGGATCGGAAAGGAAGCTTTGGTTTTTTAAGTAGCCAAGAACTAATGCTTCAGGGCGTGAACCTAAAGTCATCAGCGTGACGATCTCTTTCCAATTGAGCATGACTGTCAATGGTCGTTCACAGGCGATTTGCTTTGTTAGTCTTTCGCCATATTCATCAAATACTTCGACTTCGATTGTCTGGAGAGGGTTTTCACTGGTTTTGATAATATTTGGCTTTACCACATTCATATCCTATTTGATGATTCGTGCAGGGCGTGATTTTCGTTATTTGCGAGTAGCAATTCTTATTCCAACATAATCTAGACGGCGAAAACCGCGAACTATTCTAAAATTTATCAAATAAAAGTGAGAGGTAAACCCGTTAGCCCATGCGATGCAGCGGGTTCAGGCGAATTTCTCATTGATTAATACAGTGGCGTAGTTATTGCTATGTACTAGTAAAGAGTAACTTTTAGACCAAACAATAAGACAGAATGTCCTAGTCGCAATCTGTCTCGAAAACCGGTCTTGAAAACCGAAAGTGGAAGGGCTATGTCTGAAACCAACGAAATCGAAAGACAATACGAGAAAACAGACACTACTTGGGACATCGGGGTTCAACGTGTCGAACAGGAAATTAAGACAGGTATTTGGGTAACAACTCAATGGCAGTTAACGGGATTCAATTTAGCCCCAACCAGCGACACTAAAGATGTGTGTTTATTGCAACTGCACAGAGACGAGCGAACAGACTATCGCTTTAACCTTAGCTCCCAACAACCCAAGCTGTTTTTAGTTATGGATAATGTAGATTCTGGCGAGACGCCTATCATACAGCTTCTCACCGCTTCACAAACCGTTGCTGGCCAATATATGGATGGTGAGTCGTTCGATATGCCTTTGCCGGTACAAGCGTGGATGGAAGCGTTTATTGGTCGTCATGGCGAATTGCTAGAAGTAAGGCGTAAAAAACGCAAAGGGGCTGGGCGCGCGAATGGCAACTAATTTCTTTAGTCGCTGGTCTCAGCGCAAATTAGAAGACCCTCAAGAACGTTCAAACGAGCTTGCTGAAGAAAGCGACCTGCAAGATGAGAGCTTGCAACCTAATACCGCCGAGCCAAATACTGATGTTGAACTGCCAGTAGACTCCTCCATTGCTTCAGAGGTGACTGAACCAGAGGAACAAATGTCTGTGGCAAGTCTACTGACATCAGAAGCTTCTGAGAGCATCAAAAAAGCGGCATTGAGAAAGCTATTTTTGTCTGAGGAGTTTAACGTTCGCGATGGGCTTGATGATTACGATGACGATTACAGCAATTTACAATCTTTGTCTGAGGGTGTTGCCGATAAACTTAGAGACTGGGTTAAAGACAAGCCTGAAGAGTCAATAGAAAGTGCACAAGTACCAAATGAAGACGCTGTAGTGGAAGAAGCCAAGATGGTGAAAGAGGAGTCAGCCGAGCATGGTGATACTGATGATTTACCTGTTGTAGAGGGTGACGAAGGCGTTAGTGACACAGGAAAGGTTGACGGACTGTGTAAAAATACAGTACCCAAGGGTTCAGACACTTTACTTGCTCAAGACCGTATAACAAGCCAACACGACAGCGTTAGTTTGGGACAAAATATACCACACGAAAAATAGGTACATTTTGACTGAATTACCAATAAGCCACTTGCGACATTTTGTCTCATGTGGCTTTTTAATATGCATGTCATACTTAAATTCTTCACTATCTTATTGAATATTCGATAAATATTGTTTGGCACGTAGATTGCTAATTGCTGTTCAGTACCAACTTTAAGGTAAGTTAGCAACACGATCGAGTGCATAATAATCAAGCGTTACTCATTTGATTATTCAGCAAGTTTCTTAACGCTAACTACACTGAAGGTTGAACAGAATATCCATATACCCAAATGGAACTGAGCAATGCTTAAAGAATTACTACAAGAAGCAACTTCCAAAAATGGCCAAGCCAGACTGTATGCGTTTGAGAATACGGTTGAGCTAACCAATCTGATTCCACCAACGGTAAGCTATGAAAGTGGTGGTAACACGCTGATCATCGGCCCAACGGCTATCATTGAAAGCGCTGCGGCACAGCTTCCTGAGTTAACCAGTTTAACGCTCTTGTCTACTGACGGGCAGAAAGGTGAGCGAGCAGGAATCTACTACGCTAATTCAGTTCAAGTGTCTGGCTTTTTAGGCACCTTTGAAGTGCTGATCGAAAATAAGGGCAGTACGAGCAATCTAGCTAAAGTCGCGATCAATCATGACTGCTTTGATGTGGTATTGGATTTATGTCTAAGCAGTTGCATGACTGAGGAAGTGCCTGTCCCGGGATATTACCCCGTTGGGCGCGGTTATCCGAAGCTTGCAGAAGCCTTGGAAGAGATTCCGACCTTAATGGGCACGTTTGATAAGCCGAAGTTTTTCCGCCTTGATACCGACTTGTGCGCGCACAGCTCTCGTGGCGTGAAAGGCTGTGAGCGTTGTGTTGATGCTTGTCCAGCTGGTGCGTTAACCAGTGAAGGCAGTGACAGAACGGGGCACAAAATCGAAATAAACCCGTATTTGTGTCAAGGGGTAGGAACGTGTGCGACCAGTTGTCCAACCGAAGCCATTCACTATGCGCTACCTAATCCAGACGATACGCAAAAGTTTATTGAGCGCACGTTAGCTAACTATGAACAAGCCGGTGGTGTTGATCCTATCGTTCTTATTTGTAGCTCTCGTCATGAGTCATACAACGTAATGGCATTAAAGGCGCTACCAGAGAACGTGATTCCAGTTGTCGTGGAAGAGCTTCCGTCTATTGGAATTGATACTTGGTTTGCGGCTTTGGTTAATGGCGCAACTCAGGTGCTATTTGCTGCATCTCGTTTTATGCCACAAACCATTATTCGAGTACTTAACAGTGAAGTCGGCATTGCTCAAGAGCTACTCAGCCAACTCGGGATTGCAAAAGAGACAATCGATATTCTCTATCTAGAATCTCTGCGTGAAGGTGCACCGACGTTATGCACTGACTCATTCGACTTATCTCTTGGCGATTTGCAGGGGAATAAGCGTCAGCGCTTGTTCAGTGCTTTAGATGCCATGTCTGCGTCACGCATTCCGGTTGAGAATATTGTCCCGCTTCCTGCGAATGCGCCGTACGGCAATGTAACGTGTGAAAGCAAAGACTGCACATTATGCATGAGTTGTGTGGCGGTTTGTCCTACACGCGCACTTCATACAGATGGCACTTCACCGTCACTCAAATTCGTTGAGCAAGATTGTGTTCAATGTGGGCTGTGTGAAAAGGCTTGTCCCGAAAACGTACTTAGCCTTACACCACGAATGAATTGGGTGAAAGAGGAGCGACAAAAGGCGGTGGTGATTCATCAAGAAAAAGCCGCTGAATGTATTCGCTGCCACAAGCCATTTGCACCTCAATCGATGATTGATATGCTGCAAGATAAGTTACGCGGTCACTCTCATTTCTCTGATGAAGCAGCCATTAACCGCATTGCGATGTGTGAGGACTGCCGTGTGATCGACATGTTTGACTCAATGGCTCAAGACCCATTGAAGCAATTGAAATATTAGGAGCTTGTGTTGGAAAACAATCAAAAGCAAGAACATGAACAGACATTAAGAACCGAGATTTACTTGGTTCTTTCTGCGCTTTTCCGTAACGCGCCCACGCAAGAAATGATTGGCTTTTTAACCTCTTTGGACGTTGAACAAGCGGAAAGTGAAATGCGAAAGGCGTGGCTCGCTATTCAGCGAGCGGCTAGCGATTCTGATCAGCAAGCCTTGGAAGAAGAGTACCAAGAGCTGTTTATTGGTATTGGTCGTGGCGAGGTGGTGCCTTTTGGTTCATGGCACCGCACCGGCTCTATGATGGAGAAGCCGCTGGCGGATATCAGACACGACTTAGAGCTGCTTGGTATTGAACGTGGTGATCAGGTGAAAGAGCCTGAAGATCATATTGCAGCACTGTGTGAAGTGATGGCAATGCTCACAACGGAAGAAGAAGCTTTGCAACAAGCGGTTTTCAACAAGCATATCGCGCCGTGGTTTAGTTCATTCACTGATCAACTAAGCCGCGCGGAAAGCGCGAAGTTTTATGTCGCAGCTTCGCAGTTGTGCCAAGCATTCTTAACGCTAGAGCAGGTTCGCTTCAGCGTGAACACAAAAAGCGCAAAACACAAATTAAAAATTGATGTGAAAAACGTCACTGATTACGAGTAATCGAGCAGTACTCGATCATATCGATAGAGGGGCAGTAAGCCTCCAAAAAGATCTACCGTAAGGTAAGGAAGCAATGATGAAAGATAACAAAGAAGTGAATACAAGCCGTAGGGATCTACTCAAAGGCTTAACGACTGCAGCCGTTGCTGGTGCAGTTGTCGCTGGTACAACAAAAGTGGCAACCGCTTCAGAAACAGTTGAAGTAACAAAAAAAGAAACAAACAAGACTGGCTATCGCGAAACTCAACATATTCGTGATTACTACGACACACTTTAGGAGATAAAGGATGAAACTTGTCAAACGCTCCGACAGTGTGAGCAAAGAAACTAATCAGCTTGGCGTCTCTCGCCGATCTTTTATGAAAAATACCTCACTCGCTGCTGGTGGTGCTGTGGTTGGTGCCGGTTTGTTTGCACCGGGTATGATGAAGAAAGCACAAGCTAAATCGGTCGATCCTGACGCGAAAACAGAAGTGAAGCGTACTATCTGTTCTCACTGTTCAGTAGGGTGTGGTATTTACGCCGAAGTACAAAATGGGGTTTGGACTGGTCAAGAACCGGCATTTGATCACCCATTTAACGCTGGTGGACACTGTGCGAAAGGTGCAGCACTTCGTGAACATGGTCATGGTGAGCGCCGCCTAAAATACCCAATGAAGCTTGAAAACGGTAAGTGGAAGAAGCTTTCGTGGGAACAAGCAATAGAAGAAATCGGTAATAAGGCGCTTCAGTTGCGTGAAGAATCTGGCCCTGACTCAGTTTACTTCTTAGGCAGTGCAAAACACAGTAACGAACAAGCTTACGCATTCCGTAAGATGGCGTCGCTTTGGGGCACGAACAACGTTGACCACCAAGCGCGTATTTGTCACTCAACCACAGTAGCCGGTGTTGCAAACACTTGGGGCTACGGTGCAATGACAAACTCGTTCAATGACATGCACAACTGTAAGTCGATGCTGTTTATTGGCTCGAACCCAGCAGAAGCGCACCCCGTTGCAATGCAGCATATCTTGATCGCTAAAGAGAAGAATAACTGTAAGATCGTAGTAGCGGATCCTCGCCGTACTCGAACCGCGGCTAAATCTGATCACTTTGTTTCTTTACGCCCAGGTTCTGACGTCGCGTTTATTTGGGGCGTGCTATGGCATGTATTTGCGAACAAATGGGAAGATAAAGAGTTTATTCGTCAGCGTGTTTTCGGTATGGATGAAATCCGTGCCGAAGTTGCGAAGTGGACACCAGCAGAAGTTGAGCGTGTCACGGGTGTAAGTGAAGCCGATGTTTACCAAACCGCTAAGCTTTTGTCTGAAAATCGCCCAGGTTGTATCGTTTGGTGTATGGGTGGTACTCAACACACCACTGGTAACAACAATACTCGCGCATACTGTGTGCTCGAGCTCGCGCTCGGTAACATTGGTAAATCAGGTGGTGGCGCAAACATTTTCCGTGGTCACGATAACGTACAAGGCGCGACAGACTTAGGCGTTCTGTCTGATACGCTTCCGGGTTACTACGGCCTGTCTGAAGGTTCGTGGCGTCACTGGTCGAAAGTGTGGGATGTCGATTTTGATTGGGTGAAAAGCCGTTTCGACGACAATGCCTACGGCGGACAAAAGCCAATGAACAGCGCAGGTATTCCTGTATCTCGTTGGGTTGATGGTGTTCTTGAAGATAAAGAAAACATCCGCCAACGCGAAAACATTCGCGCCATGTTCTACTGGGGACACGCGGTAAACTCGCAAACTCGTGGCCCAGAAATGAAAAAGGCGATGCAGAAGCTGGATATGATGGTCATTGTTGACCCATACCCAACAGTAGCAGCCGTGATGAACGATCGCACCGACGGCGTATACCTACTACCAGCAACAACACAGTTTGAAACCTACGGCAGTGTGACCGCGTCTAACCGTTCTATTCAGTGGCGTGACAAAGTCGTTGAACCGCTGTTCGATTCGAAACCAGACCATGAAATCATGTACTTACTGAGTAAGAAGCTCGGCTATGCAGACAAGCTGTTCAAAAACATTCGTGTTGAAAACAACCAGCCGCTAATCGAAGACATTACCCGTGAATTTAACAAAGGTATGTGGACGATTGGTTATACAGGCCAGAGCCCAGAGCGTCTGAAAGAACACCAACAAAATTGGCACACTTTCCACAAAACAACGCTTGAAGCAGAGGGCGGTCCAGCAAACGGTGATACCTATGGTATGCCTTGGCCTTGTTGGGGTACGCCAGAAATGAAGCACCCTGGTACTCATATTCTGTACGATACCTCTAAACCTGTCGCGCAAGGCGGAGGCAACTTCCGCACTCGTTTCGGTGTTGAGTTTGAGGGACAGAGCCTACTGGCAGAAGACAGCTACTCGAAAGGCAGCGAGATCAAAGATGGTTACCCTGAGTTCAGCGACAAGCTGTTGAAACAATTAGGGTGGTGGGATGACTTAACCGCTGAAGAAAAAGCCGCAGCGGAAGGTAAGAACTGGAAAACAGACTTGTCTGGCGGTATTCAGCGTGTTGCGATCAAACACGGCTGTATCCCATTTGGTAATGCAAAAGCACGTGCCATCGTATGGACGTTCCCAGACCGTGTGCCTCTACACCGTGAACCGCTTTATACGCCAAGGCGTGACCTTGTCACTGATTATCCAACATGGGATGACAAAGAAGCGATCTTCCGTGTACCAACGCTATACAAATCGATTCAAGAAGAAGACAAGTCAGGTGAATACCCAATCATCCTGACATCTGGTCGCTTGGTTGAATACGAAGGTGGTGGTGAAGAAACGCGTTCAAACCCATGGCTTGCCGAGCTTCAACAAGAAATGTTTGTGGAAGTGAACCCGAAAGATGCCAACGACATTGGCTTTAAAGACGGCGATGAAGTTTGGGTTGAAGGTGCAGAAAAAGGCCGAATTAAGGTAAAAGCGATGGTCACTCGTCGTGTTAAACCTGGCTTAGCATTCATTCCGTTCCACTTCGGCGGTAAGTTTGAAGGCGAAGATTTACGTTCGAAATATCCAGAAGGCACTGACCCATACGTGATAGGTGAGGCGGCGAACACCGCGACAACCTACGGCTATGACCCTGTTACTTTAATGCAGGAAACGAAAGTCACCCTTTGTAATATTCGTAAAGCGTAAGGAGTCGGATAATGGCTAATATGAAATTCCTATGTGACACCAAACGTTGTATCGAATGTAACGGTTGTGTCACTGCCTGTAAGAACGAAAACGATGATGCATTAGAATGGGGTATTCAGCGCCGTCGCGTTGTCACTCTTAACGACGGTGAGCCGGGTGAAAACTCGATTTCTGTTGCTTGTATGCACTGTACCGATGCGCCATGTATGGCAGTTTGCCCTGCAGATTGTTTCGAACGTACTGAAGACGGCATCGTACTGCATAACAAAGATCTTTGTATCGGTTGTGGTTACTGTCTATTTGCTTGTCCATTTGGTGCACCTCAATTCCCTAAGCAGGAAGCATTTGGTGAACGTGGCAAGATGGACAAATGTACCTTCTGTGCTGGCGGTCCTGAAACCGAAGCAGGTTCTGAAGAAGAACGCCAAAAATACGGTGCAAACCGTATCGCGGAAGGCAAGCTGCCTATGTGTGCTTCACTCTGTTCAACCAAAGCTTTGTTGGCTGGTGATGCAAACAAAGTATCTGACGTATTCCGTCAACGTGTAGTTGAGCGCGGTGCGAAAGGTGCAGGTTGGACTGATGGCAACGATCTTTCTTACGATGCGACTAAGAGCTAAGTTGGGAGAGACGTATGCTTTCATTGTTTAAACGTCTCTCGCTTATCATGCTGCCTTTGATGGCAGCATTGATAATGCTGTCTCCAATGAGTCATGCATCTGAGACGAAAGCTAACACGGCAGAGCGTGAAATCGCGCAACTGGCCGGAGCGGATTTTTGGCGTCAAGTCAGAGATGGAGAAGAAGGGTACACGACTTCTCAATCCGCAGAACATGGAGTGCTGATTAGTACACCAGGTCAGACATGGTACATTTTGAAAGAAAAATGGATGTCTCCGGCTGGTGCAGTCGCTATCTTCGGCAGCATTGCGTTCGTAACGCTGATGTATATTGCAATTGGTCCTTTGATGCTAAGCGCGCCACGTACGGGTCGTAAGATCAAACGTTGGTCTAGGCTAGACCGAGCTCTTCACTGGAGTATGGCGTTCACATTTCTTACCTTGGCATTCAGCGGCTTAATGTTGGTTTATGGAAAACACTTCTTAAAACCGTATATTCCTACCGAGTTGTGGGGATTCATCATTATGCTCGCCAAGCAATACCATAACTATATTGGCCCGATTTTCTACGTTCTATTGATGTGCGTTCTCATCAAGTGGTGGAGAAAATCAATCTTCAAGAAAGTCGACATCGCATGGTTTATGAAGCTCGGAGGTATGGTCGGTAAACACAAAGGGTCTCATCCTTCTGCGGAGTTCTCCAATGCGGGTGAAAAAGCGCTGTTTTGGCTGCTCATTGTAGTGGGCACCGTAGTTTCGTTAAGCGGTTTGGTTCTCGATTTTCCGATCTTTGGTCAAACTCGACGCGACATGGAGCTGTCTAATTTAGTTCATATGCTTGCTGCACTGATCCTTATCTGTGGCTTTGTATTCCATATTTATATTGGTTTGTTTGGTATGGAAGGGGCACTAGAAGGCATGGTTACCGGGGAAGTTGACGAGACTTGGGCGAAAGAACATCACGATATTTGGTATGAAGAGGTGATGGCAAAAGAAAAAGGTGAGCAGATAAGTGAACCGATCGAACAACCGAAAGGAGTTAAAGCCAATGAACAAGCCTAAAAAGGGCATTTGGATTGCTTACATTCTGAGTTGTTTAACGCCATTTACATGCTTGATTTCCGGTGTTATTGCGATTGTCTATGCAGGTTATCGATTAGATAAAGGCGAAGATGGAGAAGTCGTTGATTCTCATTACTACGGCCTCATTCGTACTTTTTTCCTCAATCTGACGTACTTTGTTGTGCTTATCATCACTGTAGCGACAGCTAATGGTGTCTTGATTGGTGTGAATGACTACTGGTATCGAAACCATATTATTGATGACATTGCTTACTACATACCTTATGTGGGCATGTTGTTTGGTCTGATTGCCATCTTTATTTGGTTCGTACGTATGTTCCAGGGTATGAAAAAGCTAAAAGAGAACCAACCATTTAGCTTTTCTAAAGGCCCAAATCTGTAATAGCGATTACACTAACAAAGCCAGCACATTAGAGTGCTGGCTTTTTTGTTCCTGCAGTACCGAACCCCATATTGGTGCGTCCTATTATAGGGCATTCTCCCTGTAACAGTGCAATGACTCTTCAGCACTCCTTTTGTTCACAGCCGACGCGTGAAGTTTGATTAGTAGATAACTTGTTGTTTTTATTTATTAAGTGAATTCTATTTTGAGTATTAACTAATATATCAATGGGTTGGAATGTATCTTGCTCCACACTGTTCAAATTTTGGATTTCCCTGTTTTGGTGACTAGGGAAAAGTCTGTCGCACAGGATAAGTGCGCCACGAACAAATGGAGAACAATCACAATGAGTCAAACTGTAAGTCAGGTCCATGGAGCGGTTCAAACCCTGACCCAAAGTTCAGATACACTTTTTCTGCTATTAGGCGCCATCATGGTGTTCCTAATGCACGCTGGATTTGCTTTTCTTGAAGTGGGTACGGTAAGGCGAAAAAACCAAGTGAATGCGTTGGTTAAGATCTTGGCTGACTTCGGCGTATCTGCAATCGCGTATTTCTTTATTGGTTACTGGGTGGCTTATGGCGCTAATTTCTTTGCAGACGCAGAAACGCTATCCCAGGGCAATGGTTATGAGCTTGTGAAGTTCTTTTTTTTATTGACGTTTGCCGCTGCAATACCAGCGATTGTATCTGGCGGGATTGCTGAAAGAGCCCGTTTTTACCCGATCCTTATCGCAACATTCTTTACCGTAGGTCTGGTTTATCCTTTGTTCGAGGGCATGATTTGGAATGGCAATTTTGGGCTTCAAGCATGGTTTGAAACTCAGTTTGGTTATGGGTTCCATGATTTTGCGGGTTCGGTTGTGGTGCACGGCGATGGTGGATGGATTGCATTGGTAGCAGTCGTCTTTTTAGGCATGCGAAAAGGTCGAGTTAGAGCAGGCAAGCATACCAACTTTGCACCATCTAACATTCCATTCTTAGCACTAGGAGCTTGGATCCTTTGTGTGGGGTGGTTTGGATTTAATGTAATGTCAGCTCAGACGCTAAACGGCATCAGTGGTTTGGTAGCAATGAACTCATTAATGGCTATGGTTGGGGGTATTCTTGCGGCGTTAGTTGCTGGTAAAAATGACCCAGGCTTTATCCACAACGGGCCATTAGCAGGTTTGGTCGCGATATGTGCGGGCTCAGACCTTATGCACCCATTAGGAGCATTGGCAACGGGTAGTGTCGCCGGAGCACTATTTGTTTACTTATTTACCTATCTACAGAACAAAACCCAAATTGATGATGTACTTGGTGTATGGCCATTACATGGCGTGTGTGGTGCATGGGGCGGGATCGCCGCGGGTATCTTTGGTCAGGCATCATTAGGTGGTCTCGGTGGGGTGAGTTTGACTGTACAGCTCCTCGGTACGCTAGCTGGCATTGTTGTCGCTGTGGCTGGCTCTATTGTCGTCTATGGCATTTTGAATAAAGTGTCTGGATTACGAATGAGCGAAGAAGATGAGTTTAATGGAGCAGATTTAGCCATTCATAAGATCTCATCCGTGAATGAAGACTAAGCCAATTCAAATATCTTCCATATAAAGAGCAGCTTAGCTGCTCTTTTTTGGTTTCATGTCACAGAATAGCCGCATAATATTATGACTTGCGACTATGGTCTAACCCTTACTTCTTCTGATGTTAATTCAATAATGCTAATCTTTAGAAAACGCCAAAGGAAGGGGCTAGTTATGAAATTTCCATATCGTAATATTGTTGTATTGAGTGGTGCAGGGATCTCAGCTGAATCAGGTATTCAGACGTTTCGTGCTCAAGATGGACTATGGGAAAATCATCGAATTGAAGACGTTGCAACGCCGGAAGGGTTTCAGCGTGACCCTGACTTAGTACAAGAGTTTTACAATCAACGTCGCCGTAAACTTCAGTTGGAATCAATCCAGCCTAATGCTGCACACAAAGCACTTGGTAAGTTAGAACAAGAACTCGATGGTAAAGTCACTATCATCACTCAAAACATCGATAACCTTCATGAGCGTGGCGGCAGTGAAAACGTCATTCACATGCATGGTGAGTTGTTAAAAGCGCGATGCAGTGAGTCTAATCAAGTAATTGAAAATAAGGGCGATATTGAAACTGGTGAGATGTGCCACTGTTGTCAGATCCCGTCTCAAATGCGCCCTCACATTGTATGGTTTGGTGAAATGCCTCTACGCATGGGAGACATTTACTCGGCGCTAGAAGAGGCCGACTTGTTTATCTCTATCGGGACATCTGGCGTAGTGTATCCCGCAGCAGGCTTTGTTCATGATGCGAAAATGCACGGCGCGTATACCATTGAAATCAATCTAGAACCAAGTGCCGTTGAAAGTGAATTTGAAGAGAAACGCTACGGGAAAGCCAGCATAGAGGTGGCCAAGTTAGTTGAAGAGCTTTTGGATTTACAGCAACCTACGCAGCAACAAGCGTAAAGCGTAATTAGGAACTCTCGGTGTCAGGTCGTCGAGAGTTTTTCATTTCATACATTGCTCTGTCGGTTCTCTCCAGAGCTTCATAAAACTCATCGATAGAAGTACTTTCCACACCATAGCTATAATGGATGTTTTCAGTTTTAAGATCAGATCGTAGTGCGTTAATAAACCTCTGCGCACGCTTTCGTTTTACAATCACCAAAAATTCATCGCCACCAATCCTGAAAGCTTGTTCTGAGTTATCTAATGATTGTTTTATCGCTTGAGCGAACCGAACAATGACTAAATCGCCTGCAGAGTGGCCTTCGCTATCGTTGATTGCTTTTAATCCATCTATATCAAAGTAAATGAGATCGAAGCGCACCAGCTTAATGGCATCGAGCTTTTTGCGATTGTATAAACCAGTCAGCTCATCGATAGTGCTTTGATAGTGAAGCTTTGAGGTTATTTCAGTAACACCGAGTGCAATCATTAAGATCGCAACTTGAGCGAATCCGTCTTCGATTACAGTATCGATAAACTCGTATCGGTCGGATAGGGCGTCGAGATAAGCGATTTCAGTCACTACATCATAAAGCTTATTAAAAATAAGAAGATACGCTCCCCAATGTATTTTCCAATTGGAGCCAATTTGCTTTCGCGAGATAAAGTAGATGTAGGTGACGATCATTAACGAGTTACTTTCAAAGAGTACGTCGTACTTTGAATCTACTTCAGCCCTAATCCCGAGTAACATCAAAATGATCGAACCCACGATCATAAATGAAAGAATGTATACCGGTACTTTAAGTCGGTACATCTACAATCCTTGTAGTGACTAAATACCCAAAGTTTAGATCAAAAAAAGCGACCCTAAGGTCGCTTTCTCGAGAATAGACAATTAATTGCCTACTTTTAGCTTCTGGAAGTATTCTTCGTAAAGCGCGCTAGCTTCACCGACTTCGTCTTGCCATGTACCGCTATCCATCACTTCTTGAGGAGGGAAGATACTAGGGTCATTTGCGAACTCTTTAGGTAGCAATGGGTAAGCTGTCTTAACTGGAGTAGGGTAACCGATTTCCAAAGCAATCTTAGCCGCGTTTTCTGGGCGAAGTAGGAAGTCGATCATCTTGTGGGCCGCTTCTACGTTTTTAGCACCAGATGGAATAGATAGGCTATCCATCCAGAAGATAGCGCCTTTCTCCGGCCATACGATGTCGATTGATGCACCTTCTTGACGCGCCATGTAAGCCGAACCATTCCAAAGCATACCAAGTGATACTTCACCAGCTAGGTAAGGGTTTGCTGGGAAGTCTGAGTTAAATACTAATACGTTTGGCATCAGTTTTTTCAGTTCTTCGTAAGCGGCTTTAATTTCTTCAGGGTTCGTCGTGTTTGGTGAGTAACCAAGCTTAGTTAGTGCAATATGGAACACTTCGCGAGAGTCGTCCATTAGCATTAGCTGGCCTTCCCACTTGCTATCCCAAAAGTCATCCCATTTAGATACGGATGACTTGTCGAGCATATCGGCGTTGATACCAATACCAGTCGCCCCCCAAATGTAAGGAATAGAATAGTTGTTGCTAGGGTCGAATGGTTTGTCTAGGTAATTTGGATCGAGATCTGCAAAGTGAGTCAGCTTGCTCTTATCAATTTCTTGAAGCATGCCTTCTTTACGCATCTTAGATACGAAGTAAGTAGACGGTACTACTATATCGTAACCTGAACCTTGAGTCTTAAGCTTAGCGTACATGCTTTCGTTAGACTCGTAAGTAGAGTAGATGACTTTAATGCCAGTCTCTTTAGTGAAATCTTCTAGTACTTCATTAGGAATATATTCCGACCAGTTGTAGAAATAGAGTTCTTGATCAGCAGCCATCGCAGGGGTAGTGAATAGAGTCGCAGCGCAAAGTGCGCCAGCATACAGTTTACTTTTCATTACTTTTCCGTTTTTACTTTGCATGGGCCTTGTTTGTTATTGCACTAAGGCTTGTATAACAAGGCGTGAGATTCGTCTATACCTAAACATCTTAGACCCACATAGCTGGGCAGATTAATATAAACGTCGCAACGGTTAAGTATATCAGCCATATAGCAAAATAGGCAGCCGAGGCTGCCTATTTTTCGTATCAATGGTTTGCGATGGCGTTATTGGCCAGCTTTCAAACGTAGGAAATATTCTTCGTATTTCACTGTTTTGTCGCCTACGGCATCTTGCCATTCGACTCTGTCTAGATCCTCTTGTGACGGGAACAAAGGCTCGATATCTTTGAACTTAGCGTTGGATTCTTCAACCGCGGTTAAGTAGCCTGTATCACGAGAAATTTGCTCAGCGATGTCTGGACGCAGTAGGAAGTCGATCATCTTGTGCGCAGCATCTACGTTTTGTGCACCCGAACTGATTGCGAAGTTATCTACCCATCCAATGCCACCTTCTTTAGGGAAAACCAATTTGATTGGTAACCCTTCGTTCTGCGCGGCGGCTGCAGAACCGTTCCAAAGCATACCTAAGCCAACTTCGCCAGACATGTATGGTGCCCCTGGGTTATCTGAGTTAAACACCAATACGTTTGGCATAAGTTTTCTCAGTTCCGCATAGGCTTCATCAATCTGCTTTTCATCAGTGGTATTACCTGAGTAGCCAAGCTTTCTCAATGCGATATGGAACACTTCACGAGTGTCGTCCATAAGCATGAGCTGACCTTCAAGTTCAGGTTTCCATAAGTCAGCCCAGCTTTGAAATTCACTTGGGTCGTACATATCTGTATTAACTGCTAAGCCAGTGATAGCGACGACATGCGGAATAGAGTAGTCATTGTTTGGGTCGTAAGGCTTATCAAGATAGTTTTTATCTAGGTTGCTAAAATTGGTTAGCTTAGATTTGTCGATCTTCTGTAGCATCCCTTCGTCTCGCATCTTAGAGACGAAATACGTTGAAGGAACCACAAGATCATAACCCTTATTATGCGTTTTTAGCTTGGCATAAAGGGTTTCATTCGACTCATAAGTAGAGTAGATAACCTTGATGCCGGTTTCTTCAGTGAACTGTTCTAGGATGTTACTGTTGATGTAAGGTCCCCAGTTCATGAACACCAATTCTTTATTTTCGTCCGCTGACACTGTTCCTGAGAACAAAGAAAGCGCACATGCACTACCAGCTAATAAAGTAGCCCATTTTTTCATTTACGTTAGCTCCAAACCAAGCGTTGCTTATTGTTATAAGCATAAGAAAGAAAAACAGAATGACCTTGGCCATTCTGTCTTGTCATTACAGTGATTATTGCGTTACTTCACTTTGTCTCTGGCCAATAACTGAGACGTTATGACCAAGATAAGAGAAACAATCAACATCACTGTTGCAAGAGCATTCACCTCTGGAGAAATGCCCACCTTAACCATTGAGTAAATCTTCAACGGTAGAATTTCATATGTTGGCCCAGTCACAAATGAACTGATGATTACATCATCAAGTGACAGGGTGAAACTTAGTAGCCAACCTGCAGCAACCGCTGGCTTGGCAAGGGGTAGAATAATCTGCTTCAAGATTACCCATTCACTGGCACCTAAGTCTTTTGCCGCTTCTAGCATTTTGACGTCGAAACCATTGAGCCGGCTGTAAACCGTGACCACCACAAACGGTAAGCAGAACGTAATGTGCGCAATCAACAAAGTAAAGAAACCTAATTGAGCACCCAGTACGAGAAACAGTGCTAACAACGAGATGGCCATTACGATATCTGGAGACATCATCACAACAAACAGCATACCGTTTACGGCACCTTTACCTTTAAATTGGTAACGGAATAGGGCAACGGCCGTTAAGCTACCAATTATGGTCGCAGCAGTTGCAGAGAATACGGCAACGTTTAAAGAGTGCCACGCAGCCTGCATTAGGCTATCGTTATTAATTAATGTTTCGTACCATTTCGTGGTAAAGCCGCCCCATTTCATACCAAATTTGTTGGCATTAAATGAGTTAACAATCAGCACGATGATTGGCAAATAAAGAAACGCGTAGACCAATGTCATAAAGCTAAATCTAATCGTACGTCCCATTAGTCCAGCTCCACTTTCTTATTCAACAACTTACCAGCTCGATAGTAGGCATACAGCATGATCGCCATGGCGACCGTTAGTGCAATACTAGTCGCAGCACCAAATGGCCAATCTCGCGCATTGAGTACTTGGCTCTTAATCACGTTACCGATCAATAGGTTCTTCGCACCGCCTAATAAATCTGAAATGTAGAACATTCCCAACGCTGGCAGCAGCACAAGCAAACAACCGCCGATGATGCCAGGCATTGTCAGTGGCAAAATGACTTTAGTGAGTGTTTGTAACTTGTTCGCGCCTAAGTCACGAGCGGCTTCAATGTAGGTATGATCCAGTTTTTCTATCGCTGAGTAGAGAGGCAGAATCATGAAAGGCAGTAGGATGTATACCAAACCAATCATCACTGCTGTCTCTGTGTACATAAGACGCATCGGTTTCTCGATGATGTCTAATGCTATTAAGCTTTTGTTAAGTACGCCTTGTGTACCGAGTACGATCTTAAGCCCATAAGTACGGATAAGTGAGTTGGTCCAAAAAGGAACAATCACCAAAAACAGCATAATAGGGCGCCATTTCGCTGGCATTTTCGCAACGATATAAGCGAACGGGTAACCGATAACTAAACACAGCAGCGTCGCTACGATAGCCATGTAGAACGAGTGCCACAGAACCTTAGCGTAGAGCGGATCCATTAATCGAGCGTAATTATCAAGCGTGAACGTCATCTCGATGAGGTTCGCTTCGTCACGAGTCAGAAAACTTGTTCCGATGATCATGACGTTTGGAACTAACACGAACAGTGTTAGCCAACCGACAATCAGCGCGATAATGGCATTTTGTAGATTAAACTTGTTGCTCATCTTTTAGCACCACTTCCCAGCTTTCGACCCACGTGATTGCGACTTTTTGTCCGAGAGAGTGGTCCACATCAGGATCATCTTCGTTGAAGAATTCGCTCACCATCACACGCATACCTGATTCAAGTTCGATGACGGAATCAAGTGTCATACCTTTATAAGTACGCTCGGTTACGTGACCAACAATGCCTTTCTCTTCAGACTCTTTGATTTCTTCTATACGCAAGTCTTCAGGGCGAAGCAATACTTGTAGCTTATCGCCACTTGTTACTGGCTTGTCGTGGTATACAACAGACTCAACACCTTCAATGCTGGCTTTAATTCGTTTTTCATCAATGCGTTCGATAGTCGTTGCATTGAACACGTTAATTTCACCAATGAAACGAGCAACAAACAGGTTTTTAGGCTCTTCGTAGATTTCACGTGGTGAGCCGTCTTGTTCGATCACACCTTCACGCATTACGATGATGCGATCTGACATGGACAGTGCTTCTTCTTGGTCGTGGGTTACAAAGATGAATGTAATACCCAACTGACGTTGCAACTGTTTAAGCTCGATTTGCATCTGTTTGCGCAGTTTGTAGTCCAACGCAGAAAGTGATTCGTCAAGTAGTAGTACTTTTGGTTTATTGACCACAGCTCGCGCAATCGCGATACGCTGTTGTTGACCACCTGAAAGTTGATGTGGTTTACGTTGCGCCATTTTTTCCAAACGTACCATGCGTAATGCTTCCATCACACGAGGCTCGATCTCGTCGTTTGGCACTTTTTGCATGCGCAATCCAAACGCGACGTTTTCAAAAACGGTCATATGTGGGAAAAGCGCATAGCTCTGAAAAACAGTATTGACGTGCCTTTGTTCAGCAGGTAGCTGTGTAACATCTTGATCCGCTAGGGTGATTTGGCCGCTGTCTGCAGACTCAAATCCGGCGATCATTCGAAGCACCGTAGTTTTACCACAACCAGATGGGCCTAATATGGTTAGGAATTCACCATGGTTAACATCAAGATTCAAATTGCCGATGATTTCCTTACCATCGAAGCTTTTACTGATACCTGTTAATCGAATAACAGGTTGTCCTGCTTTTTGTTTAGCGTTCAATGTCTGTTTTTCTCCACCTTGGTCTTTTGGGTACCCCAAATTGTGACCTGTAGTTATACACTTTTGAGGCGCGCATCATAATCACCAAAAGTGTGAATTCAAAGCATTTTCTTATCTTGAAACAGAAAATTTTTTGCAGGTAAAAGTAAACATTTTTTACCATACTGATTTTATGCCCAAATTACGCTTTATTAAGTTAGTTTAGTGGTTAATTATCAGCCAACTAAGAGATAAAGCAAGCCGATATAAGTAATCGGATTTTAGTGTTTAGGACAATTGAGTATAATGACTCCAATTTTTTATCAACAACTTAGGGCTCTTCTAAAGAAGATTGACCTTGGACCCAATAATGAATAATGACATCGAGAAAGATTTCAACTTAGGCGGTAGTGTAGAGCGAGCCTTATCCGGGGATTACGAACTAAAAGCCGGAGACGTATTTAAAGAGGCTTGGGGCTACACCATTAAAAACTTCCTGTCTTTTTCTCCAGCAATTATTGCGCTGCTATTTGTACAGTTAGGTATTTTCTACATTGCTCTTAAATTGCAGTTGGGTAACCCGGGGATGATTCTAGATGCCCTGACAAACCCTGAAGCGTTTGATTCTCGAATTGTAGAGGCGATTTTCGTTGCTAACTTTAGTTATGAAGTGGTCAGTGCGCCGATCTATGCGGGTGTGAGCCTAATGGCTATGAGCCACGCTGCGGGGCTACAAACCAAACCTAGACATATTGCTAAAGGGCTGCAGTTCACTATCCCTGTCATTTTAGCAACGCTATTTAGCCTGATGCTCCAGGGTATAGCTGGTATGATTTTGCCATTCCTCTCTATGTACTTGTCTTTGGCATTCAGCAACTCAATTCTACTGATTTGTGAAAAACGCATTCCACCAATGCAGTCTTTGCTGCTATCACTGCGCGCCGTAAACAAGAAGATTTTGGTATTGGCGGGCATTTATCTGATGGTCACTTTGATGTTTGTTGTGGCTGCCATGTTCTATGGAATCGGATTAATTTTTGTCGTGCCATTTTTCTTCCATGTAAAAGGTATTGTTTACCGCAACATGTTCGGAATTAAGTTGAAGATTGTCGCAAGCGATCAGTCTAACGATGATGACCAAAACAATAACAACAAATCTTCACAGGTGTTCGATGCGTAAAGTAATTGGTATCGCCGCTGCCGGTCTGTTTGTTGGTGGTAGTTTGTATATTGCACAAGACTACGAAGAACGATATGCCGAAGAGCGCGAAAAGAAAAAAGCAGCCCAGAAATTAGAACAGGTTGAAAAGCCAGAACAACCAAAGGTGGTTAAGAAAGCAGAACCCGTTATTAGTGTAGATGAGAAAAAATCCCGATTTTTCTCCGCCCTAAGGCCTGGTATTGAACTAGAAAACCAACGAGTTCTTAAAGAGCGAAAAAGGTTAGAGCAAATTCAGCAGCACCTATTAGATAATGAACTCAACGGCGAAGATAACGCCTATGCAAAGCGTTTAGGTAAGTTGTATCGGGTTAACGTCCCAGCTTCAGGGGTCGATGGTGAATGGGTCGATAAGATGCTACACCGTGTTGACGTATTACCAGAAGCTCTGGTTCTCACGCAGGCCGCAAACGAATCGGCGTGGGGAACTTCTCGTTTTGCCGAGCAGGCCAACAACTACTTTGGTCAGTGGTGTTATTCTAAAGGCTGTGGTCTTGTCCCGTTACAACGTAGCGAAGGCATGACGCATGAAGTGGCTAAATTCGACTCGGTCCAACAGTCAATTCATGGTTACTTCATGAATGTAAACCGCAACGCTGCGTACCACGATTTGCGTGAAATACGCTATCAAAGGCATTTAGCAGGAGAAGACTTGCTCAGCGTAGCGACTGCAACTGCACTTACAGACGGTTTATTAGCTTACTCTGAACGCGGACAAGACTATGTCGACGACCTACAAGCGATGATTCGCCACAATAACAAATATTGGACACAACAATAATGATAATAAAAAAGACGCTGCCAGCGATGTTAGTGGCAGCTTCGGTAAGTCTAGCATCTGCGATGCCGGCGTCTGCCCAAGAATACATGTTCACGTATTCGAAGCTTTATACACACATGAAACAGAATGCAAAGGAAGGCCACGATGATGTTAAGGTTGGCTTTTTCTTTCTTGACCCTGTAAGCCAGCAGTTGTGTAGCATCGAAAAAGCGTGGATGGAAAAAGAAGAGCACTATGAAGAGTTGAAAATATCTCCTTCAAATGAAGTTATTGTGCCACTAGATAGCAACCTTCGATCGGCGAACCCACTGGTCTTTGTGCATACTCCAGATAACCAGCAATGTGATTTTTCTATGGTTGTGATGACTAAAGAAGCGATGGAAGGTGAAGTCAGCTACAAGCAAGTTGAAAGCTTACTGCCACAAATGCAAGTCATGCTTGAGCAGTTAGGAGGTATGTTTGCGAGTTGGTTTACCCCGGATGTCACTGGCGTAACTTTGGAGTTTGCCGATAACCTAAACTCATCGATAAAACTTTCGAGCGGCGAAACCAAAGCAATCGTTGATGGCAAAGTTCAAGTCGCGTTAGCAGAATTAGGTGAGGGCGGAACAATGACGCTTCCTGAAGCGACGATTCGTGTTCTACCCTATATTCCGAAAGAAAACTAAATAAAAAGGGCCACTGAATGTGGCCCTTTTTATTATGACTCGTGTTGTATTTGCTCTTAAGAGGTCGCCACCGCAGGGGTACTCATATCTTGGTTGCGCTTAACGATAGAGGCTAACCGAATCAGCATTGCAATCGCTGCTGTCGACAAACCGGTCACAATACCAATCCAGAACCCTTGCTCGCCCATCGCTGGGACGATGTAGTCTGTTAGGCCCAGTATCATACCCAGTGGTAATGCTAATCCCCAGTATGCGAGGACGGCTAAAATCATGGGTACTTTAGTGTCTTTATAGCCACGTAAAGCACCGTTTGCTGATGTTTGCAGGGCGTCACTAAACTGGTACATAGCTGTGAATACTAACAAGGTCGCCGCGGTCGCTGACACAGCAGGATCAGTGGTATACAAGCGAATAATCCAATCAGGGAAGAGTAGAAACCCTGCGATTGAAATTAATGACATAAGTGCAGCAGTAATAACACCGACTTTGCTTCGTTCAGACGCAAGAGATTGTTTTTGTTCGCCAAGAGCGTGACCAACTCTTATCGTGATACCAAATGAAAGGCTCATCGGTATCATATAAGTCATACTGGATATGTTGAGGGCGATTTGCGCAGCTGCGACGTTTTCGGCCCCGATTCTACCAATTAAAAGCGCAATCACCGCGAAAATACTGCCACAGATTGCGATGTTCAACCCGATAGGCATGCCCAGTTTCAATAGCTGCATAATCTGGGAAAAAGATGGTTTCGCCTGCTTAAAGTGAATCACCTTTTTATAATGATGATGGCCTTTAATGTATCCAAACAGCAACCCAGACATCATCCAATAAACCAAACTTGTTGCCCAACCACAACCAACTGCACCAAGGGCTGGCATCCCAAATTCACCGTAGATCAAAATGTAATTTACCGGAATGTTAACAAGCAAGCCGATAACAGAAATGATCATAGGAGCGCGGGTATTGTTCATTCCTTCACAAAAGCCGTTGAGGGTGTAAAACAAGGCAATACCTGGAACACCAAAGGCGAGGGCAACTACGTAATCACTCGCTATAGGAATGATCTCATTAGCAACGCCCAAACTGGTAAGAATGAACTCTCCAGAGGCCAAGTAGACAATCAAACAGACGCTAACAAAAAATGAAAGCCACAACATTTGAATCACGGCTGCTCGAATTTTATCTGTCTTCTGAGCTCCTCGATGATACGCAACAACCGGAGTTAGAGCCATAATGATACCGCGAAGGATTAATGAAACCGGTAACCAAAGGCTAGTACCAAGGGCGATGGCTGCGAGGTCTTCCGCACTGACTTGACCAGCCATTGTTGTATCAACGAATCCCATGGACTGCGTCGCGAGTTGCATCAAAATGATAGGGATCGACAGATGAAGTAAAGCGCCCGATTCTTTATAAAAACGAGTGAAGTATGTAGGTGTGTTTTGCATGAAGATAGAAACACCAATATCAATGTACCAATGGAAGCGGGATGGCGACGTACATTGTAGGGTGTGCCCGAAGGACAAGCGAAATATACGAAGTTTTCTAACTAGGTTCAACTAGTTTAACTGTTTACAAATCGTTTACTTCATTAGATGAGTTGCTGCTACATGAGCTATGCCAAATCAATGGTAGGGCAAATAATCGAGTGATTACCAAGCCCAGCCATTTAATCCTATGAAAAAAGCTCGTATAATCCACGCCCCAATTAACCATGTTAGGAAGTCATACTGCCATCTATGGCAATGTGAGAGCTCGCGATGAACCAAGTAGATACAAGAAAAGAAACCCTAGAATTCAACAAACTTCAAAAGCGTCTAAGAAGAAATGTGGGTAATGCCATTACAGAATACAACATGATCGAAGAAGGTGATGTTGTCATGGCGTGTATCAGTGGTGGTAAAGATTCATTTGCGATGCTGGACATTCTGCTTAACTTACAGAAAGCGGCTCCGATTAAGTTCGAAGTTGTTGCGGTTAACTTAGATCAAAAGCAACCAGGGTTTCCTGAACACATTCTTCCTGATTACTTTGAAACGCTTAACATTCCTTACTACATCGTAGATAAAGATACATACTCCGTTGTTCGTGAGAAAATTCCAGAAGGGAAAACGACATGTGGTCTGTGTTCTCGACTACGTCGTGGCACACTGTACTCATTCGCTGAAAAGATTGGTGCAACTAAGTTAGCACTAGGTCATCACATGGATGACATTGTAGAAACTATGTTTCTGAACATGTTCCACGGTTCACGCTTAAAGGCAATGCCGCCGAAATTGCGTTCTGATGACGGCAGAAACGTAGTTATTCGACCATTAACATATTGTCGAGAAAAAGATCTCATCAAGTACGCTGAACATAAAGCGTTTCCGATCATTCCATGTAATTTATGTGGTTCCCAAGAAAACTTACAGCGTCAGTCCATCAAAGCAATGCTTATCGATTGGGATAAGAAAACGCCAGGGCGTGTTGAAGCAATTTTTAAATCGATTCAAAACGTTAGCCCGAGTCAGTTGGCAGATAAAGAACTGTTCGACTTCGTTAACTTACCACTAGATAGGCAAGGTGATAGGGAAGAATACGAATTCAGTGAGGCAACAGTATCATCAACCAATATTGATGAATCACTGTTTATCGACGTTACCAACGTATAAAGCTAAAAAGGAAGATAACAAAGTTATCTTCCTTTTTCTTTTCGACTAATCTCGCCAGCGATTTAGGTTGCTGTTTGCGGATCGAGTGGGCTGACATAGCCATTTGGTTTTAGCGCGAGTACATCACAGTTGATCTTATCAATGACGTGCTCGGCTGTGTTACCAATAAACACTGCAGATAACCCCGTACGGCCTGTGGTTCCCAAGATCACCATTGCGGCATTGAGTTTCTCTGCCACCTCAGGGATAACATCCTCTGGCAAACCTTGCTCTACAATCGTCTTCTCCTCATCGTAGCCATGTTTCTGTCTGAGTGCTTTCATTGAAGTTAAGTGGTGACCACGAACGGCATCAGTGTAGGTCGTTGGGTCAAACTCAGGTAGCTCGATGGTAATATTCGCCGGAGTAACCGGGTAGGCGTTAACTAAATAAGGCGAGGCATTGAGGCGAGAACTCAAGCTGTTTAGCTGCTCAACCATACGGTCGTTTAAATCAATATGAGTGTCGTTTTCCGAGCCGACATGAACAGACGCAATGATATTTGCATCTTCTGGCCAATCTGAGTTTTTAACCAACAGTACTGGGGAAGGGCATTTGCGTAATAAATGCCAATCTGTAGGTGTGAAGATGACCGATTCAAGCACATCATGTTTACGTGTTCCCTTTATCACAATATCGTGAGAGCCGGCGAACACTTCTGCAATAATGGCTTCGTACGGACGGTTATGCCAAACCACTTTGACATCAAACTCGATACCATCACATACGTAAGGCTCAGCAACTTTTCTCATCCACTGCTCACGTTGATGGATGACACCACGACGCATCGCATCTCTTTCGTCGATAGAAAGCATTGACGTCATGTCATAGGAAAAATCATAGATCGAAAGGAAGAAAGTGACCTTACTGGTCGAAGTACTCTTTTGAGCAAGTTGAATAGCTCGAGCAAGCGCAGGCTGCTCGTCATGATTGATGTCGGCGACAACTAGGATTTTGCTATAAATACTCATCATATCTCCTAAGGTTTGAGGAGTTTATATACCTAATGTAGCGTAATTAGATCGAGAGTATTAGAAAAAAGAAAGGAAAACTAGGAGAAGTATGATGTAGCTCATTTTAGAGCTACATCATTGAAGTTACTTATGATTCTGTAGATACGCCAGCAAGTTCCATAAGTGCTGGGTGGTCTAAAATTGTGATGTATTTGCCTTTCACACTCAAAATTTCAGATTTCTGGAAACGACCTAACAAACGGCTGATTGTTTCTACAGTTAAACCTAGGTAGTTACCAATATCACCACGTGTCATTGTCAATCGGAACTCACGTGGGCTGAAGCCTCGTTGAGAAAAACGAGTTGAAAGATTGTAAAGGAAAGCAGCTAAACGCTCCTCTGCATTCTTCTTCGAAAGCAGAAGAATCATTTCCTGGTCACCTTTAATCTCGTTACTCATTAAACGCATGATTTGTTGACGAAGCTTCGGCATTTTACCTGACAGGTCGTCCAAAATCTCGTATGGGATTTCACAGACCATTGATGTCTCAAGCGCTTGAGCAAAACTAGGGTGAGCATCACCCGTAATAGCGTCGAAGCCCACTAAATCGCCCGCAAGGTGGAACGCAGTGATTTGCTCGTCACCCTGTTCAGTGATTGTGTAGCTTTTTATTGTGCCAGAACGAATAGCGTAAAGTGATTTGAGTTCATCGCCCGCTTTAAAAAGCTCTTGTCCTTTTTGAATAGGTTTCTTACGCTCGATAATTTGATCGAGCTGGTCTAATTCGGACTCATTTAGCGTGAACGGGATACAAAGTTGGCTAATACTGCAGTCTTGACAATGGATAGCACAACCACCCGATTGGATGCGTTTTGTAGCAGGTTTTTCAGAAATCATAACAACCTTTCACTATTTGATATACATCAATATTTTAACACTCATTAGCCCTAAAGGGTAGTGAAAAAAAGTATGTAGAGTCATCGAGTTAAAAACTTACTGATAGTATGATCAAAGAATCGAATGCGGTGTAAACACCGTACAAAAGGATACAAAGTGCACCAATATTACGGAACCACTTTGACTGTTGGAGTGACTTGATCTTTTCCGCACCATAACCAACAAACAACATTGCTGGTAGTGTTCCTAGTCCAAAAGAAAGCATGACCATAGCTCCACCAAAAGCGCTTCCGGACACGGCTGCCCAAGTCAATGTCGAGTACACCAAGCCACAGGGAAGCCATCCCCAAATAAAACCAAATGGAATGGCATGAGCCGGAGAACGCAGTGGTAAGAACTTACCACCGATAGGGGAAAGGTATTTCCAAAGCGATTTACCTAGCTTTTCGACATGCAGTAATCCAAACCACCAACGGCCAATGTACAGAGCTAGTGCGATCATGAACAAAGCCGAAAAGAGGCGGAGCCAGGCGAGGGAGTGGGATAACTGGCTGACTTGGGCTAAAGTTGATACGGCGCTACCGACGACTAAACCTGCAATCATGTAGCTTGTTAATCGGCCAATGTTATAAAACAAAGGTGTCCATTTGTTGGGCTTCGCATGGCCAAGGGATAGCATTGAGGCTATCCCTCCACACATACCGACACAATGTCCAGCACCAATTAATCCGATACCAAATGCTGCTAGCCAATCTGCGGACATTACTTTTTGTTCTCGGGTTGTTTGTCGTCTTCGTCAAACAAGATGTTGTGACCTTGACGTTCAAGATCCTCGAATTGTTCACTTTTCACAGCCCAAAGGAAAATCGCAACAGCTACACAGACGAGTACAATTGCAATGGGTATCAGGATGTACAGGCTTTCCATTTATGTTCCTTGTTCTTTGAGTAAGCGAAGAGAGTTAGATACTACAATAATTGAGCTTGCAGACATACCTACAACCGCAAAATAAGGAGCAACAAAACCCGCAACCGCTAGCGGTAAGATCAACAGGTTATATCCTAAAGACCAAGCCAAGTTCTCACGGATAATTTTTCGTGTCTTTAACGCCAGTTCTCTCGCCTGCAGAATACGATCAAGCCTATCGCCAAGCAAAACCATGTCAGCAGAAGCTTTAGCCACATCAGTACCGCCACCCATTGCTACCGACAGGTGTGCGCCAGCTAGCGTAGGTGCATCATTGATACCATCGCCAATCATCATGGTGACTTCTTTGCTATCGAGTGATTTTAGGTAAGCCAACTTATCATTAGGCTTTGCATTGGCAATGACATTGTCGATACCAATACTTTCGGCGACGTAGTTTGCATTGCGTTCAGAGTCACCAGTTAGTAACGATATTTTGATCCCTGCGTCTTTGAACTGATTAATGAAGTTCTCACTTTCTGTGCGGATTGGGTCTCGATACACAAAAGTAGCTGTGTGAACACCGTCAATAGATAGGTAAACACTATTCGCTTCTGGGCTTACTGGAGAGGTGAGCGCAAAAGCAGCGTTACCAATCTTAACCAACTTATTTTGATACTCGCCTTGCAGGCCAGAACCAATGATATTTTGTACATTCTCCAATTGTGTCGACTTATCATCGTACTCACGGAACGCACGAGCTATTGGGTGGTTTGCATGCGCTTCAAGAGCTGCAGCGAGCTTTAAACATTGTTTCTCATCCAAGTCTGCAAATGTATCAACGTTCGAAATTTCGATATCGCCATGGGTCAGTGTGCCGGTTTTATCAACAATAAGGTGATTGACCTTACACAAAGTTTCAAAGACATGCCCCTTACGCAGCAGGATTCCGAAATTGCCCATTCGTGATGTGGCGCAAGTTAGTGCAGTTGGCGTGGCTAATGAAAGGGCACAAGGACAAGTAGCGACTAGCACAGACAGCATGATCCAGAAAGCGTCATCTGGCCTAGTCTCATGCCAGAAATACCACGTAAATGCCGCGATCACGAGAATGACTGCCACGAAATAACGGGCAACGACATCCGCAATCTCAGCGATCTTAGGTTTGGACATTTGAGCTTCATCTTGAAGCCTAACGATATTTGATATCATCGAATCTGCTTTAGTTGAGCTCACTTCGAGTTCAAATGACTCTTCACCGTTAAGGGTCCCGGCAAAGACGGCATCGCCAATCCGTTTAACAACAGGCACAGACTCACCAGTCAGCATAGATTCATCGATGTGAACACGGCCACTGATTATTTTGCCATCAGCAGGAATGTGTTCGCCTGGCAAGACTCGAATTCTATCTCCGACTTTAAGAGAGCGTACCGCGATCTGTTCGCCATCAAGGGTATTTGCAATCGCAGGCACCAATTTAAGTAGGTTGCCACTCGCTGCGGCGGCTTTTCTTCTCGCACGCATTTCCAAGAAACGACCAACGAGCAAGAAAAAGGCAAACATCGAAATAGATTCAAAGAATACTTCGCCTTGTTCAGTAACTGTCGCAACTAAACTTGCAAAGTAAGCGAATATCATTGCGAGAGACACGGGCACATCCATTCCTAGCGTACGGCTTCGAAGACTTCGCCAAGCATTAATGTAGAAAGGGAGGGCAGAGTAGAGCATTACTGGCGTCGCAAATATTAAGCTGACCCAGCGAAAGTAGTTTTTAAACTCAGGTTCTAAATCGCCAAATACTTCCAAATATAGAGCCACAGCTAGCATCATGACCTGCATAGTCGCAAGGCCTGCAATACCGAGTCGATATAGGTATTGCTTCATAGAGTAGTGATAGGCAGCTTCTTGTTTGTCAGCTTCAAAAGGAGCGGCTTTATATCCTAGTCGGTGGATAACGGAGAGAAGTTCACTTAAGCGTGTTTTGTTCTTATCCCAAGCCAGAATGGCTCGGTTAGTTGTGGTATTAACGCGAATCGACAAAACGCCAGGCTTACTGGCGACTTGTTTTTCTATCAACCATGCGCATGCGGCACAAGATACACCTTCTAAAGAAAGCGTAACTTCTACTTGGTCATCTTGATTGCGGACAAATTCGGATTGGACTTCCTCGTTGTCGTAATGAATGAGAGCTTGAAGTTGCTCAGGCACTAAATCAGCTTTCTCTGCTGGTGCCGTGCGGTATTGATAATAAGAGACTAATCCACTTTCTACGATTGTTTGTGCGACCGTTTCGCACCCTGGGCAACACATGTCCCTTAGCTCACCCAGGATTTCAACATTGTAGTCCGTGTTGACTGGTACTTCTTCACCGCAGTGATAACACGATTTACACATAGACGTTTCTTAGTTTGATAGTTGCACGGCTGACTGCGTTGGAAACTCAACACGGCCTTGAATTAACCACTGTTCATCGTGTGGGGTAAGCTCAATAAACCATGGCCCCTGAAGTTCGTTATCGAGGGTAATTCGATATTGACCACGAGCATCTGACGTAACAAGCTTAGTGAAATCATGATCTGGAAGGGTACGATGCGCAAACATAGCGGTGATCGCTGGGTAGTGCTCTAATTCGCCTTTATCAAACTGAATTACAACTGAGTTACCGTCCGAACGGACTTCTGCTTCAAGACCTAACTCTTTCGTAACGTTGACTCTTGAGATGTTGACATTAATACCTTTACCTTTCTTGTAGTAATCTTCAGTAACGAGGTGAACTGAATGGTTAGTAAGTATCGCGACTCGAACCAACGTTAGCATCGAAACACCAACGGTTAGGAAGAGCAAAAACCAGGGCCAAAACTGCTTATACCAAGGCTGTTCCATATTATTATTCTCAATATATACAATGAAATAAAACTAATGTTTTACAAATACTTAAGGCTTTAACTGTAAAAGAAAGACAGCCCCTTAAAAAGGGGCTGTTATTGTTATGTTACTCTTTATCTGAGTTACTGAGGCTCCAGACATAGGCAGAGACGAGTTGAACTTTATCCTCACCTAGGATGTCCTTCCATGCCGGCATTACACCAGAACGACCGTTCATTACTGTTTCTGTTACTTCTGCACGAGAACCGCCAAATAACCAGTCTTGGTCTGTTAGGTCAGGAGCACCAACTGCAGGGTTACCCTTACCATCTGTACCGTGACACGCAGCACATACGACGAAGCGAGCTTTACCTGCTTCAGCTTCTCGCGCGTTCACTGAGCGGCCTGAAAGGCTTAGCGTGTAGCTTACCACTTCCTTTACACCTTGCTCACCAAGCGCATCTTTCCACGCAGGCATTTGACCAATACGGCCTTGCATTACAGTGGTAATGATAGCTTCTGGCTCTCCGCCATATAACCATGCATCATCAGTTAGGTTAGGGAAACCTTTCTGACCACGAGCATCAGAACCGTGGCACTGAGAACAGTTTTGCAAAAATAGGCGCTGACCTACTTTTACTGCTTCAGAATCTTCTGCGATTTCAGGAAGAGAACGAAGTGTTTCGCCATCTTCTTGGTACGCAAGCTTCTTAAATGCTTCACCAAAGTACGTATCTGCATCGTCTAGTTCTTTTGCATACTGAACCAGCTGTTTGTTCTCTTGAGCGCGAGCGATAGATGCTTTTGACTCTTCTAAAGAACGAACTGTCTGATCTGAACTTTGCCAGCCCAATAGACCCTTATAGTTACCTAGCCCAGGGTAGAGCGTTAGGTAAATAGCGGCAAATACAAATGTACTTACGAAAAGATACGTCCACCATTTAGGTAGTGGGTTGTTTAGCTCACGAATACCATCGTACTCATGGCCCATGTCTGCACCTTCTTCAACGCCTGTTTTATCTTTCAGACACCAAAGGAGAATTGCTGCACAGCCAAGTAATGTACCAACGGTGATTACGATGATCCAAAGACTCCAAAAAGTAGTCATTACTTAGTCACTCCTTTTTCTTTTGAGGGTGCTTGTTCTTCGTCAGCAAAGACTAGATTAGCGGCCTCGTCGAAGCGCGACTTACGGCTCTTGCCATATGCCCACCAAACAACACCGATAAAGCTAACGAACAACACGATGGTCCAAATACTGTGAATAGTACCTATATCCATAACCATCCCCTTACTTCATTGCGTGACCAAGAGATTGAAGGTAAGCGATGATGGCATCCATCTCGGTTTTACCTTCTACATCTTTAGACGCATTAGCGATTTGTTCATCTGTATATGGAACACCAAATTGATTACGGAAGATCTCAAGTTTCTTCTGAGTCAATTTGCCATCCAATACGTTTTCTTCCAGCCAAGGGAACGCTGGCATGTTTGATTCAGGTACTAGTTCACGTGGATCTAGTAGGTGAACACGGTGCCACTCATCTGAGTAACGTCCGCCAACACGTGCTAAATCTGGACCTGTACGCTTAGAACCCCATAGGAATGGGTGTTCCCAAACGTGCTCACCTGCAACAGAGTAGTGACCGTAACGTTCAGTTTCCGAACGGAAAGGGCGAATCATTTGGCTGTGACAAACGTTACAACCTTCACGGATGTAAACATCACGACCTTCCATTTCTAACGCTGTGTAAGCACGTAGGTTCTCTACAGGCTCAGTCGTTTGTTTTTGGAAAATCAGTGGCGTGATTTCTACAAGTGCGCCTAAGCTGATTGCAAATACGATCAGAATTGCTAGCAGACCAACGTTACGTTCAACGATTTCATGGCGATTATTCGAATTAGAACTCATTCTTAAATCTCCTTAAGCTGGCTGCTGGATAGCTTTAAGGCTATCTTTTGGCGCTGTAACAGTTTTGTACGTGTTGTATGCCATTAGGAACATACCTGCTAGGAAGATGAAACCACCTAGGAAACGTACAAAGTAGAATGGGTAAGACGCTTGTACAGATTCAACAAAGCTGTATGTTAGTGTGCCGTCAGAGTTAACTGCACGCCACATTAGGCCTTGCATAACACCAGAAATCCACATTGCTACGATGTAAAGAACCGTACCAATCGTTGCCAACCAGAAGTGCGTGTTGATTAGGCCAACAGAGTACATACGCTCTTGACCGAACAAACGTGGAACTAAGTGGTAAACCGAACCGATAGATACCATTGCAACCCAACCTAACGCACCAGAGTGAACGTGACCAATAGTCCAGTCTGTGTAGTGAGATAGAGCGTTCACTGTCTTAATCGACATCATAGGGCCTTCAAAAGTAGACATGCCGTAGAAAGAAAGAGAAACAATTAGGAAACGTAGAATAGGGTCGTAGCGAAGCTTATGCCAAGCACCAGACAGTGTCATGATACCGTTGATCATACCACCCCAAGATGGAGCGAATAGAACCAAAGACATCACCATACCTAAAGACTGAGTCCAGTCTGGTAACGCTGTGTAATGCAAGTGGTGAGGGCCAGCCCAAATATATAGAGAAACTAAAGCCCAGAAGTGGACAATAGATAGACGGTAAGAGTATACCGGACGTTCTGCTTGTTTAGGTACAAAGTAGTACATCATACCTAGGAAACCAGCTGTCAGTAGGAAACCTACCGCGTTGTGACCGTACCACCATTGAACCATTGCATCGACTGCACCTGAGTAAATGGAGTAAGACTTCCCGTAAGAAACAGGGATAGCCATACTATTTACAATGTGAAGAACTGCAACAGTAATAATGAAGGCACCGAAGAACCAGTTTGCTACGTAAATGTGAGAGGTTTTTCGCTTGATAAGTGTTCCAAAGAACACCACAGCGTAAGCGACCCAAACTATAGCGATAGCGATATCGATCGGCCATTCTAGCTCTGCATATTCCTTACCAGAGGTGTAACCCAATGGTAGTGTGATTGCAGCGGCTAAAATAATCGCTTGCCATCCCCAGAAGGTGAAGGCGACAAGAGGGCCACCAAATAAACGTGTTTGACAGGTGCGCTGTACAACATAATAAGATGTTGCAAATAGTGCACTTGTACCAAACGCAAAAATAACCGCATTAGTATGCAGAGGACGTAAGCGACTGTACGTCAACCACGGCGTATCAAAGTTTAGCTGTGGCCAAACTAATTGAGCGGCAATCAAAACACCAACAGCCATACCGACAATTCCCCACAAAATAGTAACGAGGGTAAACTGACGAACGACCGTATAGTTGTAGTTTTGTTCAAGCTGCTTTTCTTGGCTCATTTGCATGCTTCCAATTTTTAATTAACTACACTTTACTTCCAACACGACAAATGTCGTAATGCCACCCAAATCCCTTGAAAATTGAAATCTTTACAGAAAATTCGATTTCCATTTCGATTTTAAATAAAAGTGGCATTTTCAGCCGACAACTATACTTGAATTAACATTTCAATGACAGAGTAGTAACCTTACACTCCATCTGGTTTTGGCCTTTTATTTCAAAACTTTGAACTTTGTTACACGGAGAAACTGAACACATGGCTGCAGAACGGCTGACAACTGGACGATTTGTTCAAATAATCATCATGTTATCGATCCTTGTCGGGGCATTTTTTTGGAAAACTTTTACATTTCAAGAGGAACAAATCGTTACATGTTCTCTTAAAGAGGAATGTATTTTTTATGTAAACGAAAATCAGATTGTGGCACGTCTGGAAAGTGGCACATTATCAATCAATAATTTTCCGCCTGAATGGCGCGTAAATAGTTCAAATGCCAGAGTGAAAACTGAGAAAAATGACCGTGTTGTTAGGTTTTCTTATCCAGAAGCTCTAAAGGAGTTACCTTTACAAATTGAGTTGGGTGATAACAAAGCAGTCAATGTCAAAATAAGGTTTTAATTGAATGTATTTACAAGAAAATTTCGCGCTAACAAACTATAAGTGATAGATTTCTAAACTATGAACCAGTACGAGTAATCGACGTGATCTTTAATGCACTTTAGTACCCACATTTCCGTAGCCCTCAATGAACCTGACGCAGTTGCTGAACTAGCTTCAGAAATAGACCGCGAACACCTTACGACGCTAGTGTGTTATTACACCCAGGATCATTCGGCAAACAAGTTACGAAGTCTATTAAGTCATAATTTCCCAGGAGTTCCTATTATGGGGGCATCAACGTGCAAAGGGGTTATGACTGAGAAAGGGGTTCACTTTGGTTGTGTAATCGGAATTATGGCTATTTATGATTCCGGCGTAAGTTCTTATGGGACAGCAACCGTTACAATTGCACCTTGTGACAATGTCACCACCTCCACGCAATTAGCGATAGAGAAAGCGCTTGAAAAAGCAGATCGAGTAGGGGAAGTACCTGGGTTTGTCTTATTACATGCGACCCCTGGACTCGAAGAAGAAATCATTGCATGCATTGATGATACATTTCATACGCAAGTCCCGATTATAGGTGGAAGCTCTGCAGATAATCATATTAAGGGACACTGGTCGATATTTAATGAGGATTTAAGCACCGTACAAGGTGTGGCATTGCAAGTGTTCTTTCCCTCCAGTTCGTTATCAACCGGGTTCAGTGCTGGCTATTCACCAACCGAGTTCGTGGGAACAGTCACCCGTGCAAATCAACGAGAACTGTTAGAGATTGATCATATACCTGCGCAGCAGATCTACCGAGAATGGGTATGTGACCATGCTGGTGTCGAAGTACCTAAGCACTTTGTATTCGAACTAGTAACTAAGTATCCACTAGGGCGCATTGCAGGCTCGTTATACGAACAGCCTTACTATAAATTGTCTCACCCGATCAGCTTTAGTGAAGAGCAGGGGCTATTGCTATTCAGTGATATTTCGGAAGGTGATCAAGTAACACTTATGTCTGGGGACCGAGATAAGCTAGTAGGGCGAGCAACACGCGTACTAAAAGAAGCGCAAAGGAACTCACTTAGACGCGATCAGATTGCAGGTGCACTCAGTATATTCTGTGCTGGCCCAATGTTGTATTTAGGTGAAGACATTCACCGAGTTCAATCGATGATTGTAGAAGAATTAGGAGATACCCCTTTTATCTGTCCTTTCACATTTGGTGAGCAGGGCCGTTTCATCGGTGGGGAAAACGCTCATGGTAATTTAATGATCTCCTCAGTCGTATTTTATTCTTAGTGGTGCATTTATGCGTTTGAAAGACAAAGAAGAATTGGCTGAAGCGCTTATAGAGCTCAAACAAAGCCAAGAAAGAGAGAAGCAACTAGCGGCAGAGAACCAAGCGATTCTTGATGCAATTTCGAGTATTACCGGGGCGGATAACAAGCACCATATCTTTCATGAACTGAAGCGCGTGCTTTCTCTGCATATAGATTTTTCTGACTTTGTGGTACTTAGTCGCACTCAGGGAGAAGATTCATATCGAACTTTTCTTACTTCTAACTCTGCATTTGTTAACGCGCAATGGGAGCAGTCTCCAAAATTTGAACGCGTTCTTGATGGTGAATGCACAATCCTGTTTGAGCCCAATAAACTTCAGGGTTTTAGCAAACTAAATCACTTCTTGAGAGATCATATACAGAGCGTGTTACTCACTGGTATTAAAACGACGATATCTGAATCGGTCATACTTTTACTTGGAGCGAAGAAAGGGCAGTTTAGTTTAGAGACGCGCGATACGTTGTCACGTTTTAGGCCTTTGCTAGAGCGAGCAATCATAGATATAGAACAAAAAGAAAGCCTTAAGGAACTGGTCGAGCTCAGAACACAAGAGCTTAAGTTAGCGCAGCAAAAAGCAGAGACAGCAAACGAAGCTAAATCTCGCTTTCTTGCCATGATGAGTCATGAATTACGTACTCCATTAAATACAGTGCTCGGCTTTATAGACTTGTTACAGGAAGATATCCAAACCCCTCAACACTTGGAAGCTCTGGACAAAATGGAGATTTCAGCTGAGCTATTGTTGGTATTGATAAACGATATTCTCGATTTGACTAGAATTGAATCCGGTAACTTCCCAATTCAAAAAACGTGGGTCGAATTACACAGTAAATTGAGTGTGATGTTGGAACATTTTTCAAAACTCGCACGAGATAAAGGCCTAGAGTTTCATGTGGATTTGAGTTTCTCGGAACGGGAAATGTTATGGGTCGATCCGACTCGCGTCATACAGATAGTGTTTAATCTAGTGGGTAACGCAGTGAAGTTCACAGAGCAAGGATATGTCTCTATTAAAGGAAAGCTCGACAACGATGTCTTACGAATTTCAGTCGCAGATAGTGGAATTGGTATCGAACGAGATAGGCTCGAGCATCTCTTTACACCTTTCAAACAGGCCGATAGCTCAATTACACGTATGTATGGTGGTAGTGGTTTGGGCTTGTCTATCACTAAACACCTTACTACATTGATGAATGGTAATATTTCTGTTTCGAGTGTGAAAGGCAAGGGTTCGCAGTTTAGTGTCTCACTTCCTGTAGTCTCTAAACCAATTGAAAGCTCTCCAATCAGATTCACGCCTGACATAGAGTTAAGCAGTAATCTGAATGTTCTGGTCGTAGAAGATACGTATTCCAATCAGATGGTTATCAAATTGCTGCTAGAAAGAAGTGGTTACAACGTCACAACTCTAAACAATGGCCAGGAAGCGCTCGACTATCTTAAAGGGAACATAAAAAGTGTCGACTTAATTTTAATGGACATGTCGATGCCAATAATGGATGGTGTGACCGCGACAAGACACATCCATAAGTTGTGTAATATAACGCCCGTGATCGCGTTAACGGCTCATGCTATGGAGTGTGATAAACAAAAGTGTTTGGACGCAGGGATGAACGCATTTGTATCTAAACCTATAAGAAGCAAAGAAATCCATAAAGCGATAAAGATGGTTGTAAGCTAATAATCAGTTGAGAATCGAAGATTAACTAACTGATTATTAGGTATTTTATGGTAAATTACTATTATGTTTAATATTGTAGATTTAAAGGTGTAGGGAATAGGAATAGCGACATTATTCGTTCTTACTTAATATCATTTAACATAATATACATAATGCGCACTGTTCTATTGCTTTGTTAAACCCGTCCGTGGTCAGCATAAAAGTTCCGTAAGCCATTGTTATACCTAGCCCGTTATACTTTTTTGCAATGTTTGCCCACATCGCTTTTATGCTTGGATTTTCGTTACGGTCTGCGTGACAGCCCAGCATTGCTAGCTCTGGGTCTATATTTGCTCCTTGCGCTAGAAAAACCGCTTCCTCATCAGATAGATAGCGCTTTCCTTTTCTCATTTCGCTGATTCTAGGCGGTGGCATATTCAAGTCATGCGCAATTTGTTTGTCTTGTATGTAGTTTTGAGCCTTTTTATAGGCATCAAGTAGTTTTGATTGATACATAGCTAACCCTCATTTTCTTTCATTCTAGCTCATTGGTTACAGAAATTTGTATCTTGTAGTTACAAGAATCTGTAATTACAGTTACAAAATCTTGTATTTGACTGCCTTGGGCGTTTGCCCTTGACGCTCTCGCCCTTGGTGGTCAACCAATCAGTCAAAGGTGGTTGTTGTGTCAAAAGGTTTATCTGCATTCGTAATTGTCGTTGAAACTTCTTGTGGCCCTCGTTATTTCTCTAGGGTTGGTCTTAAAGGTCAAGTGATAACAGCTTGGTCTATCGCAGGTGCTGAGTTGTTCCTCTTACGTGATGATAAGCGCTATCAAGATGCTATTAAGAAACTCGACATTGCTAAAAAGAATTACACCATCTTTCAGGTTGAATGCGCTTTAAAACCAGTAGTAACTAATATCGACTTAGATAATTCATATTTGGATTTTAACAAGCCTGTTTCTAAGCGTTCTTCTACTGTCGAACTTGGGATGTATTAATCATGCTTCGCCTCGTTCACGACCTCAAAACCAACACTTTCGAGCAAATCGACTTTCAGGCCGTTGAAACGTCGATGCGTGAACGTTTGCCAGAACATCATGATAATCAGTTAGTTCAACCGATTGATTTTGTAGACCATAGCGATAAAAACAACCCATACAGAGCTTTACGTCGTCACGCATTGGAAAATAGCATCTACGCGCTAGACTATAGCGACCATGTGAAAATCACTTTTGAGAATCCATGCAATTTGGTATTCACTGCCATTCGTCGTCACGGTGATTTTTCTCGCCACATGAAGCGTACCTATCTCGAAGTGTCAGAGCAGAAAAACGCCCGTGAAGCTGAATTGCAAATTCAAGCGGCTCACTCGCGCTTAAGTCAATATGGCTACAGCGCTGCGATGTCAGATGATGAGATTCGCGAACTTGCCAAGGTCAAGTCTAAAGCGTTCACAAAGCAGCTTCTTACTATTGAGGGCGAGTCCAAGCGCTTTGCTAAAGCCTGTGAACTTCTTGATTCGTTGGGCTTGGCATTTCGTGATGAGTTGATTGCCCAAAAATCTCTTAGTGGTGAACTGTATTCACTCACTAATCGCGTATGTGATGAGATATTTTTGCGCAGACAATTACGCAAGAAATGTGCATTTACCGTTGAGCAAGTCGCTCGTGATTTGGCATTGGTTCAGCGTAGTAAACAAGTGTACTGCTCTGATTTTTCGGTACTTCGTCAACGTGAGCGTAATGTTTCTAATGAGCTAGCGCTCGAAAATACAGTGGCGTTCGACGTAGACGACAACGAAAACTGGTTCACTATCGCTGAGCTGGCTGAAAAGTCGGTATCAAATCCAGAGCTGCGCCGTGGTGAAATGTTCACGCGCTTGCGAGGCTTTGAGGAAATCGCGCAAGAAGAAAAACACTCCGCTGTATTTTATACGACTACCGCCCCTAGCCGCTTTCATCCTGTATCAAAAGGTGAAGTGAACAAGAAGTGGCTTGAAGCTGGCAAACCTACCGCTAAACAAGCGCACAATCACTTGATTAACGTTTGGCAGGAACTCGGCAAGGTACTCGCCAAGCGCAAAATCAAACTCTACGGTATTCGCATAGCGGAGCCACATCAAGACGGTACACCGCACCATCACTTCTTACTGTTTATGAAGTCTGATCACCGTGAATTTATCACCAAAGAATTTGAGCGTTTGGCTCTTAAAGACTCACCAGACGAAAAAGGCGCTAAAGAGTACCGCTTTAAGGCGGAAGTTATCGACCCGAAACGCGGTAGTGCTGTCGGGTACGTTTCAAAATATTTGAGCAAGAATATCGATGGTCAGCATATTGACTCCGATAAAGGCTCTCGCCTAAACGGTATCGAAGCGGCTGAGCGTGTAGTGACTTGGGCGCGAGTTAATCAAATCAGACAATTTCAATTTATCGGTGGTCCATCGGTCACGGTATGGCGCGAAATGCGCAGACTGAGAGACGAATTTAACGAGGAAAGCGCCGTGTTATCAGACATTTCAGAAACTGAGCACTACATGCTCGAAAAGATTCGCAAGGCAGCCGATGTCGGCGACTGGAAAGACTTTTGTTATGCCATGGGCGGCGTGTTTGTTAAGCGCAATGACCAGCCTGTCAGGGTGCAATACAACGCACCAGACGCAATTCAAAAACTATTGGAGTCCGGAGAGTTTTCCCCTACTCGCTTTGGTGATGAGGCTCAAGGCCGTGTATCTGGCTTGCTCTTTAGGCGTATATTTCTTTGCACTCGTTTCCGTACTTGGCAAACCGAAAACAAAGAGAAATTCCTAGCCGCTCAGAAAGGCATGATGAAATCCACAGTGGACTTCTTCGATGCTCTTGAGGCTGAGAACGAATATCAACGTATGGCTGAAGAGCGTTACCAGCAATACGAGGAACACGTTGCCTACGTCGAGGAGTTGGAAGCTCTTATGCTTTTAGGCGATATCGACGCCCTGTATTCGGTGGGCGCAGCCCCGCCGGATATAGGGCGGTGATTCGCCCTTGGACTTGTGTCAATAACTCCCGCTTTTAATTTTTTAACCGTCAAGAAAGGAAACAAAACATGAAACTCGAAGGCTTAATTTTAGATGACTCGGACATCATCCAAGAAACAAAACCTGCTCGTGGTACGGGTGAAGCTCAGCAAGTTGGCAAGCTAAAGCTCATCACGACTAACCCGACTTCAACTATTGAAGTCAAAATCAGCCCTGAATTATGGGCCAATGGTGAGGGTGGCAAAATCCTCAAAAACTGCATCGGTCAACGTATGCAATTCGAGGTTGAATATAAAGAATTCAGCTTTGGTAATGATGAAGGCAAACACGTTGCGTTAAACGGTTTTCACCTCTTTGCTCTGCCTCAAATCAATCAGAAATAGGCATCACTATGACCGATACCCAATTCAGCGAACTCATTGCCCTGTTGGAAAACTTCCAACTGATGCTCTTCATTGGCATCTGCATGATTTTGGCGGGTATCGGTTGGTTAATCGGAGGTCAACGATAAATGTCAGTTGAATTTATGGTCGGCTGTTTTTCGACGGCATTTATCCTTGGCTTCACTTCTGGCTATCAGATTTTGATATTCAAACGTGCAGCTGAGATTTCAGCAAGTAACTAACCAAACAAAGGATAAAGGTTATGAATCTATTCAAATCGAACAAAGTAAAAGTAGCAGTTGGTGTTGCAGCGACTGTGGGTATGTCTGTAGCGAACGCAGCGTTAACGCCTGAAGCGCAAGCGGGCTTTGATGCGGTGCAAGCCAATATCACTGACACGTTAGCGGCGGTATGGGTCATTGTACCAATCGCGGTTGCGGGTTGGATTGGCGTGAAGCTATTCCAGAAAGGTGCAAACAAAGCAACTTAACCCCCTCTATCTCTGGATGGTCAAGGCATCCAGTGTTTATCCCTCACAGTAAGGTTCAACGGAATGAGCATTAAGAAAAGTATCTATCAAATATTGGCCGTTGTGGGTCTTTTTCTGATTGCTTATTCACCCGTTTACGCGGGTTCCATCGTTAAATTGACCGCCAAAAACAACACCTATGAAGTGAGTTGTGGTTCTGTCGGCATGATAGTAGACATTGATTTCTTTATTGGGTGCACAATCACTAAACCTAGAACTGGTACCAATTATGGCGCGGCAACGTCTGCCTTTTTGGGTAGTGGTTATGTTCGTGTAGCAACTGACAAAAACAGTGGTCTTTCTATCTTTCAATACGCTTGGGCTTCTTGCCCTGAGGGTGAAGAAATAAACCCTGACACAAAGACCTGTGAAGCCGTCTGTGAGCCTCCCTCTGAAATCGACCCGAGCACTGGCGAATGTACGACTCCTGCCTTTTGTGACCGTGACTCAACATGGGACGAAATCATGGCGGCTGAACAATCATGTGCCGATTCTCAAGGCGTGTTCACGTATGAATGTAGCGACTTTTTCGAGTCGTTAGAGATGAAATGCACCCAGCCTCAAGAGTGCGTTATGGGTATGCCTAATTGGCCTGACTGTATGGGAGATATTGACCCAACAGACCCGATAGGAAAACCCATTGGAGATTTTAACCCGCCTACTGCAAACCCAAGCGCACCCAAACCGCCAGAATTTGATAAGCCTGAGCCTGACGAAGTGCTCCCAACCGAAACCACCGATACAGCAGTACTGGAAGCGATTCAAAATCTCAACCGAGACAATAACGCGGCTTTAAACGGTATTAACTCAGATTTGAATATCGGTTTTGCTGATACCAACAATCAGTTAGCGAACCTCAACAATACTAATAACGCCATCGGTCAATCCATCGTTGACCAAATGAACCAAGACTATGCCATACACCAATCCAACAAAGACCTGATGTTGCAGCAAACGGGCGCAATCATGAACCTTAACGAGGGGCTAGAAGATATTAATCAATCCATTACAGGGCAAACCATTCATTTAAGCGATGGCCTTGACGGTGTGACTGAGGCTATTGGAAATCTCGAACAAGCTTGTGAGCCAACGGCCGCGAATGGCTACTGTGAAAATCCCCATGGTATGGGAACGTCTTTGGTGTCAGACATCCACGACCAAATCAACACCATTGTCGATGACCAACACAGTGTGTTTTACGAAAGCGCGGCCTCTGCAGCAAGCAACATCATTGAAAACCCAATGACAGGCGACATTGAAGAAGTCATCAATTCTAATATCTCGACACTCATTGGTATTGTTGACGCTTCCGGTGATTGTACCCCGCTCTCCCTGCCCTCATTATCGGGCAACGCGACTGTCATTGATTGCGAGTTCTCAGCCAAATTTAAATCTCTGTTTGGTTTCCTACTCTTTGTCTTCACTCTATGGACTTTGATAGATATCTTGCTGACCGGAATCACTCCGCGCATTGCAGGAACTCAAGGCCATAACGACTACATTACCTAGGTGATTCTATGGCCGTTCCCGTGTTTCTTTTACCGCTCGCCTCCACCATAGGCAACGCGCTAAAGCTTCCCGCCATTGCGACCTTTATTGGTGGCCTCGCCGCTCAGATTATGGGCTGGTTTGCGGTTCGCATGAGCAAAGGACTAGCTTGGAACCTTACCGTGCTTACCATGGTGATTGGATTAACGCTCACGGTGGCATTCTCCATTAACGTGCTTATCGCTGGCCTATCCTACGTTGTCCCGCCCTATGTATCGAGTGGCTTTTCCATGTTTGTACCGTCCAATGCGGTGCCTTGCTTAAGTGCTATCTTCTCAGCGCGTGTTATCCGTTGGGTTTGGGAATGGCAGTTCTGGGCAATCAACAGGGTGTCATAGCATGGCTGTCTACTTCGTTACGGGTAAATTGGGCTCGGGTAAATCCCTCACCTCCGTTGGCCGTATTCAAGAAGCGTTCTTTCGTGCCGCTCCTGTCGCTACGAATCTCGATATCAATCTGGTACCGATGCTTGGCCGCATGAAAAAGCACACCAAACTCTATCGCGTACCGGACAAACCTACACTTCAAGATTTACAGGCTTTGGGGAACGGTAATAAGACCTACGATGAAAGCAAAAATGGGCTGTTGGTACTCGATGAATGTGGTACCTGGTTCAACTCCAGAACGTGGAATGACAAATCACGACAAGATGTGATCAACTGGTTTTTACACGCCCGCAAGCTCGGTTGGGACATCATTTTTATTGTTCAGGACATTTCGATTGTCGATAAGCAAGCACGCTTAGCACTGGCTGAGCATACCGTGTTTTGTCGCCGCCTCGATAGACTTCAAATCCCCCTTATCTCCACGGCTATTAAAGTGCTCACGTTAGGCCAGCTTAGTCTCAAGTTTCCCAAGCTTCACCGAGGCATTGTGAAGTATGGCGACAGCGCCCAATCGGTCACCGTCGATACTTGGACGCTTTGGGGCACAGACCTTTACGCCGCTTACGATACTAAACAAGCCTTTTCAGACCATTACGAGCACAAGACCTATTCTGTCTTGCCTCCGTGGTACACACATGGACGTTACACTGTCCCTTATACGGCCAAAAACATTATGCGTATAACCAAGATTTACCTACGTAAATACTCGCGAATGACTATGTTCATGGTAGGCGCGGTGCTGTCATTTATTATTACCACCTTTGTCGTACCAAAGCCCGAGCCTCAACAAATCGTGCAACTCGAAACACAGCAAACCCAAACGACTTCACTCAACCTGTCAGCCTATCGCATCGTGAGTTACGCCAAGCTTCCAAACCAACCGCTTTACTTTGAGATAGACAAATCCGGTCATCGAATCGATAGCGTCCAACTGGCCTCTTACGGCTATACGTTCAACTCCAAGTCCCGTTGCCAAATCACAATCAGTCAAGGTGAACAACATGAAATCCTCCGCTGCTAACCACACCAAACAAGACAACACCAGACTGACTACTTGGATGCTTTGCTCATTCCTCGTAGTGCTCTTTATTGCCATATCACCTAGAAAAGCCAATGCTGAAGCTACGACCTTTGAAACGTCTAACACCCCTATCTCTGAGTTCGTTGCTTGGGGCGCTCGTGAGTTAAACCAACCGATTGTCTTAGGTGCTGGCGTTATCGGCACAGTCAGCTTTACGGCACCAAACCTTGAACCGTCAGAATACGCATCGTTTTTCAATTCGGTGTTGAGCTCTCACGGCTACTGGGTGCAATATGACAACGGGCTCTACGTTGTAAAGCCTAAAACTGACTCCATTGAAGTTATAGAGCCATCGCTAGTAAAGCTCTACCGTCTCAACAACGTACGAAACACCAAGATAATTGACCTTATCGGCTCAACGTTATCGGCAACGAAAACACAAAGCGTAAAAGGCTCGTCGCTGGAAAACTTCACCGTAGAATCTTTACCAACAACCAATGCGATACTAGTGACAGGAACGGCAGACCAGCTTACGAAAATAGACGTGCTCATCAAAGGAATCGACCAGCCACAAAGACAAATCTTTATCGAAGCTATCATCACCGAAGACACTATCGATGATTCACAAGAAATCGGTGTGAACATGAGCTTAGCCATGGAGCATGCGGGGTTTGTGACCAACACGTCAGCAATCGATATGCTGACAGACAACGTCGCGGTTTTCTCCGGTGGAGACTTTAACGCTTTGATTAAAGCAGTGACGGCCAATGAAGATACTGAACTACTATCACGGCCAAATATCCTCGTCATGGATAGAGAACGTGGCTATGTCACCGTTGGCCAAAACGTACCCTTTCTTGTATCTAATGAAGTCACTGACGGCGGTACTCAAATCCAGCAAATCCAGCGTCAGGACGTAGGTGTATCACTCGAAGTCATCCCGCATGTTATTGGTGAAGAAGTCATCTTGCAAATCAACCAAGAATCACAAGCTGTCACTAACTCCTCGATAGCAACAGACATCATCACTAACAAGCGCACACTTCAAACAGTGGTTAAAGTTCAAGACAAGCAGACCATTGTTTTAGGTGGGTTAATCTCAAGTGATAGCCGCCAACGTGTATCTGGTGTGCCGGTTCTCAAAGACATTCCGTTGATTGGGAGTTTGTTCCGCTCAGAACGTAGAGAGAAAGTACAGAAAGAACTCAAGATAGTCATACGCACAACAGTTCTTTAAACACCAATAAAAAGCCGAACTCAGAAAGAGTCCGGCTCCACTCTGGCTTCTTTCTGAAGCTCTCATTCCATAGCAATTCAAGCAAAGGCACAACTTAGGCTAATGAAGCTTAAGCTGATGTGTAAAACATCAATACTGACAGTGAGATGTGGCTCGAAGCAATACATACCCCCACACAGAGAAGATTAGGTTCAAACTTGCTGCTATATGCTTGCATGTAGAGCGTGTTTGAAGCAGACAAACGAAGTGCGTCAGCATTATGACCTTTCCTTTATACCTCATTTTACTTATGACACTTATGCTAAAAAGAAGAGTTCTGGGATTCTTCCCAAAAATAGGACAACTTGCTAATATATGTATATATATACAGCCCCATGAGTTTATGTGATTTTTTACTGAGGGTTCAGTTTCTAGTAACCGTCCAGAGTATGCTATCTCACGTTTTTGCTACCGAGCATACCAAACTGATTGATTAAGAATTTTATCAGTTCTACAATCTCGCGCATTAAGGAGCCCAAATGAGTAGTTCATTGAATTATCACAATATACCTAAGTTTGTTAAGGTACTTTCTTCTATGAGTATCAGCTTAGTTCTATGGGTATGTTTATTTGGTCTTGAACTTAAAAAAGCAGTGGATGCTGGTTTTAACTTTTTTGATTTGATACATCCAGTTAATGTTGGTGGGAGTTTAATATATAAAATTAATAGCTCAATGATTGATGTACTATTCAATGAGTCTCTTACTCTTCATATATTGGTCGTCATAATAATCTCTTTGTTATCCACAACAGCACTGTCCGCACTGGTTCGATATCAAACTAGCAAGACCATAGATATAGGTGAATCTCATCGAGTTTTTGTCGTAAAATTTAGCCCGTATGAAAACGAGCTTTTACTCAAATCTAGTGCGCTGATTACTATTGTTACTGTTTTATACACGGCCTCTACAGAGCTAGCGTTTATCGCTACCTTGTTGCTAAGTTTCTATTCACCGATATGGCCATATAACTCATTAGTGTGCTTTAAGGGAATTATGTTTGCAAAAGCATCTGTAATTCTTGACAGGGAGAGCAACGTAACGGATGAATTCGTAGTTATTACTACCAAGAATATTATCCAAAACTTTACTTACAACCCTAGAAGTCCCCAAAGAATGGACATCATGTTGTACAACAAAATTTCAGTAATTAGGTGACCTATGACCAATAATATCCAGGCTAATACTTCGAGTACAGTAATGCTCTCAGCTATTAATACGATATTTCAAGATGTGAAGATATCTAGAAGCGATATACCCCGCTCTACTATTGATCACTTCATACTTCATCATAAAGCTAGATCTAACAATTTTGATAACGTCACTAGCTTCATATTAAAAGCTCGCGATGGTGTAGATGCTGCCGACTATATGCTTGATTTGATTATGAACAATTTCGCATCGGTAAATAAACTTGTAGATCTTCTTAAAGACGATGGTGCTGTAAAAACAGAGTACGACACATGGGGCTGTTTGGATCTTAATGATACTAACAATGTAGACATTCAGTCGTTGTTTAATACACTAATTAGCGTTTTGAAGGTATCAAAAAGTAACCCGAATAAGGGGGCTAAAATCGAAGGTGCAAACCTTGGTGTTTTATCCTTTACTGTAGAAAAGAAAAATGGCCCCGATATCGAGGTTTACGCTATTCAAAGAACGACAGATGTGGGTAAAAAGGTCATTGATGATTCTAAAAAATCTTTTTATCGTAAAGGTAATGAAGCGTTTGTAGTTTCAGATGAACGCTATAAAATTAATCCAGACTATGACTTTGTCGTTTTACGCCAAGGAACATCGTTCTATCTGTTGGTAAGCAACTTCGCACACTTTGTTGTTACGGCTGATTATACCGAGGTTCAAAACCGAGCTGTTCGTGTTGGATTTGCAGATCTAGTCACTGATGGCTTGATTACAGAAGATGTTAAGAATAAATTTGGTAGCTACGTAGATTCGATGGGAGTCCGTGAGAAGAACCATTTCATTCGAGCGATAGCGACGGGTAAACATAAATCATGGACAAGTCTTAAAGATCAGCAAGCTATAGCAAACTCAAAACTTCCGAAAGACCAACAATGGCACATGAAGTTTAGCAGTAAAGATGAGTTAATACACGACGGTACAAAAGATTGCGTGTTAGAGTTTGTTAAATTTCTGTCCCACACAGTAGTACAAAGTATTAGTGATCCAAGTGTAATTATGGATATCTCGACTTGGACCCCTTCATCAGCAAATTAATTCTAAGCCCCTTCGACTCGAAGGGGCTTTTTCTAGCCGCACTATACTTCTGATATATTCTTGTCGTTGATTTGTGCTAGTGCTCTTGCGTAAGCCAGTAATTTTCTAGAGGTTTTAATTTCCAGTTCTGACTGAATCTCAAGTAATGCAATCCCCGTTATAATTTGTTGAGGTGACACTTTGCTTCCTGTGGGCAATTCAAGACGCCCTGCAACCATTCTAAAGCCCTCCCATTCCGGTTCATGGCTTAACTCTAGCCTCTTATGCATCTTCATCAGTCGCTTACACTCATAAGGAATTGGTTTTCCCATATCCCAAGCTTTGACGGTCCTCACACTTTTGAAACATAGTTTTGCAGCTTGTTCGATACCAATTCCACAGTTAAATTCACGAAAAATATAGTTTTTTGTCATTTCGTGATACTTCATTGCTTAATCCCTTAAAAAGTAGGGATTTTATAAATAGTGTGAAACTAGTTCCATTTAACTTAAGGTCGCATAATGCGCACCAATTGTAGCCTTAATTATTCGTCGATATATGGATTCTAATGAACTTCTCTGGCTCTTCATATTTCACTTTTTGGCCAATCTTAACGGCTTTCTTACTGAGTTTGCAAAGCTGTGTGCTTCCTCGAGTTTGAATGCGTTTGACCACAGCTTTGTTCTGTTTGTGTTCCATTTGGAAAGTTATGTCACAGTAACCAAACTGAACGAGTTGCCGTTTATCTATATAACGCTCTACTTTCTTTTTAAGCATTTTAGCCGCAATGTTGTGCTCGGCGTCGTCGGATTGAACTGGCAATGAAAAACCAATGAACACCAGTACAAATAATATTAGCTTCATACAATTCGACCTCCAGATCTAGAGGTCGATTATCAGTAAGTATTACCATACCCTCAATCTAAGCTAAAACCTTCACGAGCAGATCTGGCTTCTTTCATACTTTGCAAACACAAGATTACGCTCTTTTTGAGCCTGGCTTGCTTGAAAACCCTTGGTGAGGAAAAACATTTCGAATACGTTGCTGAACTTTCTTTGGTACAGCTTCAGAAAAAACCAATTTCATACCAGTGCGCTGCTGATAAACTTTAAATACTCCGTCAAATGGGACGATATCGGCAATTTCTTCTACGTTATGGCGAAACTTCGGTGGGAAATGCCCTTTAACCTTTACGATCTTACCAGCTTGGAACTTAACTTTAAGGACTGGTCTATCTACAGCGACTAACCAAAAAACCACGATCGCTGCAATAAGAATTACATAAAGCATACTTGCTCCTTAATCAGACAATAGCTTACTCAGGTCTTCTTTTAAATTACTTACAGCCTTGCTTGCTTTTTCACTTCTTGAAGCCTCTGATAACAGATATTCGATAGCATCGGATAACGTACACCCCAACTCATTAGCTCGAAACGAAAGCTTCTCCCATACACGGTAGTCCAAATCAATGGATTTCTTTTTAGTATGAATTTGCTCTGCATTAAAGTGACGCTTGCGTTTAGCACGAATAGCCTGCTTCATCTTGTTGTCTAGCTCTAGCGACATATGGTCGTCGATCCATTCCAAAACAAGAGTCGGTTCGTGTTCAATTTTTTGGAGTAACTTTACCGCTGCTTCTGCTTCGCTGGTGTCGATGTGACGAGTTACTGCTTCACCGTCTTTCCACTTTTTAATTAGATACTGCCATTTCCAGCCACACTCTAGATTTTCAAGCTGTTGGTATTTCATGATGGTTTCCTTGCAAGTTATGGTGACAGCGTAACCCATACCTTGTTGATGTTCAATCTGAGACTTCAAAAACCGGAGAGAGATCATTTATCTATATAGCGGTTTACATTTTTCCGCTATACTTTGCATCCTTTTAATCACTTTGAAGTTTTCATGAATCAAGAGATCTGGCGCGCCGTTACCCCTCAATACAATGAAATACAGTCTGTTCTAAATCGATTTGAAGAGATCGAACCTAACGAGTTTATGAAAACACAACCTCGATTGTGTAGTGCACTGGAGCAATTCGTTTCGTTGTTCGGTATTTCACGCGTAATGATGGTGAACTCGCCGGACAATGCGCTCTATCGCAAAGTTATTGCGAATAAGTTGACCCAGATTGTAGGCAACAAACCTATTGTAGCGAGTGAAACACTCGATCCTTTAGAGGTATTCGGGCGATACAAAGTGATGGATGGTGGATCGATTGAGCAACATGATGGGCTATTGGATAAGGCCCATGGTGGTTACTTGATTTTGTCTGCCAATTTTATATTGTCCAATCCAGTAAGTTGGTTAAAGTTAAAGTCTGCGTTACTAGGCGAAGTTGTTTCTCCAATAAATGTTGATTCTAAGGCAATTGGCCAGAGTATTCAGGGCCGTCGCTATGATCTGAAAATCATTATTGTAGGGGATCGTTCTCAGCTCGCAGAAATAGATTATCTAGATGCGGATATCCATACTGGTCTTTGTTTGTTTGGAGAAATTGAATTAGAGATCAATTTGAGTGCCGCCAATACAGAGTTGTATTTAGGATATCTCAAGTGGCTCGTCAAAGAATATCAGCTCCCTACTCTTACCCATTCTGCGATAGATCGCTTACTGGTCGCTGGCGCAAGATATACAGAGGATCAAAGGTATGCGCCACTTTGCTTGATGTGGCATCTCGCACTAATACAAGAAGCAGCTCTCGTCTCGAAAGCGCGTGACATTGAATATCAACATATCGACCAAGCAATAGACCAAAAACTCTATCGTGAATCTTATCTGCCTGAGCGAGCTTTATCAGATATCCTTGATGGCCAGGTAATCATCGAAACGGAAGGTATGCAAGTTGGTCAGGTCAACGGATTAACCGTCATCGATGTTCCTGGTCACCCGCAATCTTACGGAGAGCCGGCTCGAATATCTTGTGTGATTCACTTCGGCGATGGTGACGTCTCTGATGTTGAACGTAAAGCAGAGCTGGCTGGTAATCTACATGCAAAAGGCATGATGATCATGCAAGCATTCGTAAGCAGTGCTCTGAATCTTGATGAACCTTTACCCTACTCTGCTTCGCTCGTTTTCGAGCAATCGTACTGTGAAGTCGACGGTGATAGCGCTTCACTTGCAGAGCTTTGCTGTTTTGTCAGCGCACTTTCAGAATACCCAATTAATCAGCAGATTGCGGTAACAGGTGCAGTAGATCAGTTCGGTCGAGTCCAAGCTGTTGGCGGTTTGAATGAAAAGATCGAAGGCTTTTATCACGTCTGCAAACACCAAGGACTAACTGGTTCACAAGGCGTTATTTTGCCGCGTAGTAACCTAAAGCATTTAGCACTTCATAAAGATGTCATTGAAAGTATAAAGAATGGTGACTTCCATTTGTGGCCGGTCTCCAATGTCGATGAAGCTACCCCAATATTGTTGGATAAACCATTCCGTGGAGAAGACGAGAACAGTGTTATTGCAAAAATAGCGGAACGTATTGAAAACTTTGAAAGACTTGAGCATCCACCCACGGTGTTAGACAGGTTAAAAAACTTGTTCAGATCTCACTGATCGGAGTTGTTTAGCGTACACCTGTTCACTAACATGCTCGTATCAAAAATTGGAGTAATTGATAATGCAAAACAAACGTGATTCATATAACCGTGACGATCTACTAGCGTCAAGCCAAGGTGAGTTGTTCGGTCCAGGTTACCCTCAGCTTCCTGCGCCGAATATGCTTATGATGGACCGAGTAACCAAAATGTCGGAAACCGAAGGTGACTACGGTAAAGGTCTAATCTTGGCTGAGTTAGATATTACTCCGGATTTATGGTTCTTTGACTGCCACTTCCCTGGAGACCCTGTAATGCCAGGCTGTCTTGGCTTGGATGCGATGTGGCAACTTGTTGGCTTCTTCCTTGGCTGGGTTGGAGGCAAAGGTAAAGGCCGCGCCCTAGGTGTTGGCGAAGTTAAATTTACTGGGCAAATCCTTCCTACTGCCAAAAAAGTGACTTATGAAATTCACATGAAGCGTGTTGTGAATCGTAAGTTAGTAATGGGCCTAGCAGATGGCCGAGTATTGGTAGATGGCAAAGAAATCTACGTAGCTAAAGACCTGAAAGTAGGTCTTTTCCAAGATACTTCTGCGTTTTAAATTATATATTGATACTAGCGACTCATTTGAGTCGCTTTTTTATTCTCAATTTATTTAGTTATAGTGCATTAGACGTATACTAAAAAGCCCCTTTATCAGGGGCTCTCCTTCTGTTGTATGTGGAGGGTTGTGTTATTTGTAGAGGCCAGCTTGCTTGTCGTCTCTGGCATCACGCCAACCACCTAACCAATAGGACCGAGCATCCATCTGCTGGTAAGGGCACGTTTCGGATGAACGTCCGTTAAGCCCTGCCTTGTACCCTTGAGATTGCGCTCTTTCTAGGCGGTCACGCTTTTGTCTCTTCATAGTGTCGTCCTCATACATAAAATTTGTTCTAACGTACTACTATTAAAATAATGTGGATCTTTTATGAACCCACAATTAAGAATCGATCAAAAAACGTCCTTTCACAAGCATTAAAAAAGGCACAACTCCAAAAGTGTGAAGTTGTGCCCTAGATGAAAATTTAACCTATTTTCTACGGAACCCTAACAATCCAAGTACAGATAACATCAACCAACCAAGAGAACCGCCGCTACGTTCGACAACAGGATCATCAATACCGCGAGGTTCGATATCACTGTTACTCGCTCCTTGAATTGGAATCAGTTTTACCGCAACCATCGTCTCTGTTTGTGAACCACCACCACAATATGAGTTGTGAGTCGTGTCATCGTATCCACCTTCACATTTGATGGCTGTGCCTGAAATAACGCCTGCGTCATTGATGTCAGTAGCATCGACTATACGATATGCGTTGTTTGAATCAGAATACGACCCACCATTAGTTAGGTTATCGAGGAATTGAGCTTGATTACCAATAATTGCACTGCGATCAGTATCAACGTTATACGGATAAATGAATCCACGCTTGCGCCTTGGTTTACCATCATTCTCACGGGTATCTTCGGCGTCAAGTTGCCCAACGATCTCGTTATAGTTGTTTATAGCCCCTACTTTACCGCCAGCACCATCAAAGAAGATGCCACCACTTAAGAAGCTTGCTTTCGGACTTGAACTTGATGCGTCATCTACGACAAATATCTTGTTACCCGCGGCCCCGTTTTGAGGTTTACTGCCAGATAGCTTTGCAGTACCAACAACAACTAAGTTATCGTTAATCGCTGACGCTACTGAGTTACTGTGGATGAAGTCACCATCGATCTTAGATTGAACATTATCGATTTCATTACTGTCCCATGAATCGACATCATCATAGTCCGCAACATTAGCTACAAAGATAGAAGCATTGTAGTAGTTGTCATCAGTGTATGTGTTATAGCCGACACCATAGATCACATTATCTTTTACAACAACATCTCGCATACTACCTTGAGCAATTAATTCACCATCTTTCTCAGGAACATTTGTAGCCCAGCCAAGCTGAACAGGTGTTCCACCATCAACCCAAATTGCAGCTTTAGAAGAGTGGTGTTCACCATTTTCATTGGTTACTTCACTCGCAATACTACCGACTGCATAAGTGGTGGTGCTATCTACCGCCCACGCTCTACCTTGGAACCAGTTAGTTGGCGCAACACCATTTGGTGTTATTGGAGATACAATACGGTTGCGAGTCCCTGAATTTACCTGGCCCCACTCTTGCGGAGCAGTACTTTGGTTACCTACAGGTTTTGCATCCGAATCTAAACTATTAATAACGTTGTTAAATACATTTTGATAAGCGGAAGCGTCTCCCTCGACAAAAGCGAGCACGTTTGAAGTCGTATTTCCGTTTAGTTCTCTTTCCCAAACAGCCCAATGTTGATCTGCCCAAGATTCACATGTCGAATACAACAGCTCTCGATAACAGTAACTCTTAAAATCATCTAATTCATCTAAGTAGACGAAAGTTCTATCCATCGCCCACGGTACTTCCTCACGGTAGCTATTGCCTTCAACATCGGCCCATGTTTCGCCACCTAGCTTGAATTGAGACGCTGAACATGATGTTCCAAAACAGCCCATATCATCGCCAATAGTACTTGGCTGAATTGCAACGCCATGTACTTCGTTATATTCACCGGCGCTTATACCCTCAGGGTCGACTTCGACAACCTGATACAAAGCCGCATTTGCATTCATCGCAGTAAATACTGTGGCTGCGACTGCTGAAACTTTAAATAACTTACTACTCATCGGTACTTAACTTTCCTGTTGCATCGCTTCGAGCTCTTCCCAGCGCTCGAACGCAATTTCTAGCTCCTGCTCTTTAGCAGACAGCTTATCTAATATCGTTTGTGTTTGCTCTACAGGCTTTGAAAAGAATTCAGGAGTATTAACCTCGCCTTGTAATGCTTCAATTTCAACTTCCAATTCCTCTAAAAGCGAAGGAAGTGATTCGAGCTCGCGCTGTAGTTTATAAGACAACTTCTTTGGCTTATTGTTTAGTGGCGCATTTTTGGGAGTTTCCTCAACGACTTTTTTCGCTTTTGGCGCAGATTGAACACCTCTTGATGCTTTTACCTGAGCCCTTTGCTGTTGAGCGTCGTGATAACCGCCGACAAACTCTTCAATTACTCCGTTACCTTCAAATATCCAGCTCGTTGTTACGGTGTTATCAACAAACTCACGGTCGTGACTGACCAATAACAACGTTCCCTGATAGTTGGCAAGCAAATCCTCTAAAAGTTCCAAAGTTTCTATATCTAAATCGTTAGTTGGTTCGTCTAGAATCAGCAGGTTGTTCGATTTGAGGAAAATTCGAGCAAGTAAAAGCCTATTCTTCTCACCACCGGATAAAGCTTTTACAGGAGTACGCGCGCGTTTGGGCGCAAACAAAAAATCTTGTAGATAGCTTAATGCGTGCCTTTCACGACCACCAACCATCACTTCTTGCTTGCCGTCAGCCAAGTTGTCTATGACTGATTTTTCAGGATCGAGTACTTCACGATATTGGTCGAAGTACGCAACTTCGAGCTTAGTTCCGCAATGTAAGCGGCCAGAGTCCGGTTTTAACTGATCAAGAAGCAGCTTTAGTAATGTACTTTTACCACAGCCGTTTGGCCCAATCAGTGCGATACGGTCACCACGCATAATATTAAAGGAGAAGCTTTCCACGATCTTCTGTCCTTCAATCGTATAGTTAAGGTTCTCTGCTTCAAACACGATTTTACCTGACCGAGCAGCATCGTCGATTTGTAGATTTACCTTACCTTGTACTTCTCGCCTTTCACTACGCTCTTGACGAAGCTTTTTAAGCGCCCTTACACGGCCTTCGTTACGTGTTCTACGAGCTTTAATACCCTGACGAATCCACACTTCTTCCTGTGCAAGTTTTTTATCGAACTCCGCATTTTGCATTTCTTCGACTCGAAGCAGCTCTTCTTTCTCGGTTAAGTAGTTATCATAATCACCAGGGAAAGAATTGAGCTTGCCTCTATCAAGATCAACGATACGCGTCGCCATTGACTTGATGAAAGTACGATCGTGAGAAATGAAGATTATCGAACCTCTAAAATCCTTTAAGAAAGTTTCGAGCCACTCAATTGTGGTGACATCCAAGTGGTTGGTCGGTTCATCAAGAAGTAGAACATCGGGGTCGCATACAAGAGCCCTAGCTAACGCAGCTTTGCGCTGCCAACCACCGGATAAATCCGTTAGTTTAGTATGCCCATCTAATTTCAAAGCCCCGAGTACGTTTTTGATCCTATCTTCAAAACGCCAAGCGCCAGCGTGTTCTAATGACTCTTGAATACGAGCCAGTTTGTTCATATTGCTTTCTGAAGGGTCAACAGCAACCAGATCCAGCTGATCTTGGTAGATCTTCAGCTGTTCGCCTATGCCAGCTAAGCCGCCAGAAACATAGTCAAGTACCGTACCCTCTTGGTTTCTTGGTGGGTCCTGTTCAAGGCGAGAGACAACAACATCCTGAGTAACTTGCATCTTGCCGTCATCTAGAACTATTTCTCCAGACAGCACTTTCATCATTGTTGACTTGCCGGCTCCATTGCGCCCTACAAGACAAACACGTTCATTTTCCTGTAAAGCAAAATCTGCGTGATCGAGTAATGGGTGATCACCAAATGCCAACTGCGCGTTATGTACTGTAAGTAATGCCATTATTATCCAACCAATTCTTTAACTGTTCTAAATCAAATGGCCAATTGAGCTCATTCGCTTCAAATTTTACCACAGGTATCGTGACACCGTAACGGACAAACAACTCGTCGTTACCTGCGATATCAATAACTTCAAAGCTGCGTTTTAACCCAGCCTCTGTGATCAATTCCAAAGCCATTTCGCATAAATGGCACCCTTCAGTGCTGTATAGCGTTAACAAAATAGAATCCTTTCAATCTTATTTGTGAGTAATAACCCAGCAATTATGAATGTGCTTATTCCTACCAAAATCTAAAGGCAGTGTTTGAGAAGAAATATTCTTAGCTTGTAAGCCCAACGCCTCCAAAGCTGCGTTATCCATTTTGAAATGACGCTTATTATTTGAAAACACGATAGTACCGTCTTCTCTTAGTAAACGTTTCAAGTTAGTCATTAACGTGACATGGTCACGTTGAACGTCGAATGTTTGTTCCATTCTCTTCGAGTTAGAAAATGTTGGCGGATCGATAAAGATAAGATCGTATTGGCCTTTCGAGTTAGCCAGCCACTGCAAACAATCAGCTTGTTCAAACTGGTGCTGACGTCCAACCTGGCCGTTAAGCTTCATGTTATCTTTCGCCCACTCAAGATAAGTGTTCGACATATCGACTGTCGTAGTCGACTTAGCACCGCTACAAGCTGCATGAACAGTAGCAGAACCGGTGTAGGCAAATAAATTCAAGAAGTCTTTGCCTTGAGCCATTTCACCCAACTTACGACGAGTGATTTTGTGATCGAGGAACAACCCCGTGTCTAGGTAATCGTGAAGGTTGATTATCAACTTAACACCATACTCATTCACGGTTAGTCTCTCAGACTGCTGAGCCAGTTTTTGATACTGTGAACGTCCTTTCTGCTTTTCTCGTACTTTGAGAACAACGTTGTTAGCATCAGTTTCAGTTACTTGGATCGCCGCACGAATGATATCAGTCAGTCTACGTTTCGCTTTTTCTTCTGGGATGTTCTTTGGAGCTGCATACTCTTGGATGACAAGATGGTCCAAATAGATATCTATTGCTACGTTATACTCTGGTAAGTCAGCATCATAAATACGATAGCAATCGAGTTTTTCTTTACGCGCCCACTTTCCTATTTTCGCGATGTTCTTTTTTAATCGGTTAGCAAAGTCAGGTGCTATTTCGATAGACGTATCTGGGTTTCGAGCCTGCTGACCACTGCGTTCAGAAATTGAATAGTTCTTTTGGTGACAAGGTAACGCACCATTATTAAGCTTAAATTGCTTATCGGCACGCATTCTTAAACAGCTCAGTAGTTCATCAGAACTAGAGAAGATAGACGCCGAGCAACCACCAAACTCAGCCTTTAACTGTGCGCCAAATGCCGTGTATAACGCGATAAGGCCGGGATGAGTACCTAAGCGCTCACCATAAGGTGGATTGCTTACAATTACGCCATTCTCAAACTCGCTAGGACGAGTTACTTTTGCTGCGTCACCTAAGTTGAATTCGATCAGAGATTCCACACCGGCTCTACGTGCGTTATCACGAGCCGTTTTAATTACTCTTTCGTCGTTATCAAAACCGTAGAATTTAGCGTCAACTTTTTTGACACCTCTTCTCGCTTGTACGTTGGCTTCCGACTTAATCTCTGCCCAAAGTTCAGGCTCAAAATCCTCTAGAGATTCGAAACCCCAGCGCTCTCTTTTGACTCCTGGAGCCATGTTTGCAGCCATCATAGCGGCTTCTATAAGCAAGGTACCAGAACCACACATAGGATCTAGCAATGGCTTATCATGTTGCCATTCACTTCTTAGTAAGATAGCTGCCGCTAAGGTTTCGCGTAGTGGAGCGCGACCTGATTCAGGACGATAACCACGTTGGTGCAAGCCTCCGCCAACCATATCGATGCCCAGCAAAGCTTTGTCTTTATGAAGACGAACATGGATTCTAAGATCTGCACGATCTTTACTGATCGATGGTCTAGGTAGATTTTTCTTTTCAAAACAATCGACTACAGCATCTTTCACTTTCATCGCACCATATTGGCTGTTACGGATCTCACGGTTTGTACCATTGAAATCAACAACAAACTTCTTACTACTATGGAAGTGATTTACCCAATTAATAGCCGTAGCTGATAGGTATAAGTCCATGTCGTCTTGACACGTGAACTCAGACAGAACGCGTACAAAGCGCGAGGCAAGCCTACTCCACAGGCAGCAGCGATAAATCTGCTCATTGGAAGCCTTAAATTTCACCCCTGCCTGGACAGGTTTAGCGTTAGTGATCCCAAGATTCTTAAGCTCTTCAGCTAACAGGTTCTCTAAACCATTAGAGGTTACCGCAAGATATTGATGCATAGCGTTCTTTAGTTTTGAAAAATGACTGCACATTATACCTGACAATCCTTATTGAGAGTAAACGATAGAACGAATTTTCTTATTCTTCGCCGCTAACTGCTCAGCATTTATTCATTTATTTTTTCGCCTTTATAGTCTTTACCGTTTTTCTATATCTACATTTTTACTTGCCTACAGGCGAAGTGAATACTTATTCTCGACAATTTTGGTCTATACCACACAGTGATATTACCTGTAATTGACTTACAAAAACGCATTAAAGGAGGAATAAATGGCGATACCGGACATCTTCAGGCCAACTTTTAATCGCCGTTGAGAGGCAAAAAAATTCCTATATCGCTATAAATCTCACAAATAAAACTTTGATAACGAATTGGCGACACCGAATTTTGAACAAAAAAAATCGGCCTATTGGCCGATAGAAAGTTCTAATGAAACGAAGGAACGAATAATGTGAGTGGTTCGCTAACCTACCATAGCAATTGGATGGCTTAGAAATTCGTGGTTAGCGACAGAAATTCTGTCATGCATGACTTTAATTGCTTGACCAAATACTAGTGATTTGGTGCTGGTTAGATTGAATCCGTCTAAATCAATACATGCACATAAGCTTGCTGACTCGCCTACTTCTAATACAATAAAGTAACTGTCGCTATGTGCGTTTCTCATACGTATTAAATCACCCTCTTTCGGTGATTCATCCCCAGAGCTTAGACCATCAAAAAACCAACTCTTTGGCTGCACCGTTTTGTGGAACCGTTTGGCAGCCACACAATATAGAGCAAGTTCGGCTTGGCGAGGTTCAGATAAAGAAAGATAGGATAGCTGTTCGCGAAAAATTTCGAACGCTGCAGCATCGTCAACAGAGAATTCGTTGATCGCGAGGGCGCAATCGACAAGAAGTTTACGAGATAAGTTGGTTTTAAATACCATGTCTTGGCCCAGGTCCAGCATAAGATTGCCTTCCCTGTCGTCATAATACCAAGTCCATTTGTCACTGGGTTTAAGCATCGTTCCAATCTCTATTCTGGTTAGTAACTAGGTAAACGCTTAATTACCTTTCTGTTGATTTGGTAATTTTATGTGGGATAAGTCAAAAAAAAAGAGGAAATGAAAACTCATTTCCTCTCAATATCATCTAATTATTGGCTTAGAGCTGGTTGTGACAATGTCACTCATGATTAAAGATTTTTAACGATGTCTCTTACCAGTGCTGGTCCGTGGTAAATAAAACCAGAGTAGACCTGAACAAGATTTGCACCTGCCATCATTTTTTCTTTAGCAGCGACAAATGAATCTACCCCACCGACACCAATGATAGGTAGTTTGCCTTCAAGCTCTTCGTGAAGTCGACGAACAACTTCTGTACTACGCGATTGAACAGGTCGACCACTCAAACCACCGGCTTCATGAGAATGCTTCATTCCTTCAACGACAGTTCTATCTAACGTGGTATTAGTTGCGATAACACCATCGATGTTATTTTTGATCAATGAATCACAGATTTGACTAATTTCATCGTCACTTAGATCCGGTGCGATCTTCAGAGCTAAAGGTACATACTTACCATGCTTTTCAGCAAGCTCGTTCTGTTTCACTTTCAGCTCTGACAGCAGCTCATCTAACGCCTCACCGTATTGCAGTGAGCGAAGCCCCGGAGTATTTGGAGAAGAGATATTGACAGCAATATATCCTGAGTATTGATACACCTTCTCCATACAAATCAAGTAATCTTCTGCACCCTTCTCAATTGGCGTATCTTTGTTTTTACCAATATTAATACCAAGTACACAGTCAAACTTTGAGTTCTTTACATTCTCTACTAGATTATCAACCCCGAGATTGTTGAAGCCCATTCGGTTGATAATGCCTTCCGCTTCAACAAGACGGAATAAACGCGGTTTATCATTTCCAGCTTGTGGACGTGGAGTTACTGTACCCACTTCAACAAAACCAAAACCCATTGCGTCAAATGCTTCGATACACTCGCCATTTTTATCAAGGCCGGCAGCTAAGCCAACTGGGTTTCTAAAGGTAAGTCCCATACATTCAACAGGACGATGTGGAAGCTGTTGACGATAGAGAAGATCGAGGGGTGTACCGGTGAATCGTTTGAAATTTTTAATTGCTAGATCATGTGCCTTTTCGGCATCAAGTTGGAAAAAGCCAGTCCTGGCTAGACGGTAAAGCATTGTGCCTCCGAAAGAAAAAAGCCCCGTATAAACGGGGCCTTATTATTTACTCATTTGCTGCACAATTCAAATTTAATAGCATTAATTCCCGTAAAGCGACGGAGAATTTTGCAAATTCATGCACCGAGCCCACTTTGAACTCGTTCAAAATGTTTTCCCAACGATGTAATGACAGCTCATTGGTTAAAATCCAATCATCAAGCGCTTTCATTACATCAAGCTCTTCAGGCGCACAACTGCAACTTAGGACTTGGCCCGTAAGTTGTCGTTGCTGCCAGTCAAGATCTTCACGGAACGCAGCTCTTGCCAGTGCTTGCCAGTTATTGTCAACAGCTTGGCCGTTGATTTGTTTCAAGAACCAGTGCAGTGATAAACGATCGCCCAAATTGTAGTACAGCTTCGCTGTTTGCTCGATTGTTTTACCTTTCTCTCGAGATACTGTTGAAATATCCAGTACTGAATACAAGCTAGACAGACGAGCCACATAGTTTGCGATGTCACTAGAGATACCCTGCTCGATCCAGCGGTTGGCCATCTCATTGTGCTCCGCGACTTCTTCCGGAACCAACATATCATCTAAGTTAGCTTTGATGGTATTAACGTCCGTTTGGTATAACTCAATTAATGCATTAACTGACTGTTTACCTGTACGGTTGCGAAGTAACCAACGAGACAGACGGCGTAATGTACGTCTTACGTAGTACATCACATCGTATTGAGTTTGAGCACTCGCTTCGTTATCAAGTGCACGGATTTGCGTCAGAACATCACCTAAACCATAGATCTCACGGGATGCGACGTAGGCATTAGCAATGTCGACAACATTTGCGCCGGTCTCTTCTTGAAGACGAGTGACAAAGTTACAACCCATTTCGTTAACCATTTGGTTAGCAAGAACTGTCGCTATGATCTCGGCACGCAGAGGATGGTTATCCATGTACTGAGAATAGTTACGGCGTAACTCAGTTGGGAAGTAAGTGATAAGCTTCTGAGCGTGGAATTCATCATTAGCAATGTCATCGTGAACCAACTCTTCCTTCAGAACCATTTTGCCATAAGCAATAAGTACAGAAAGCTCTGGACGAGTTAGCGCTAATCCAAGTTTTTCACGCTCTAGCAAGGTCTCATCATCAGGAATGTATTCTAATGCGCGGTCAAGGTGCCCTGCTTTTTCCATTGTATGGATAAAGCGGATTTGCTCTTTAACCAATGAAACACCTTGATGTTCTGTAACAGAAATAGACTCAGATTGGCAATACGCATCGTCTAGAACGATTTCGCCTACTTCGTCTTCCATAGACTCAAGGATCTTATTGCGCTGCTTAACGGTTAGATCACCATTTGTCACCAAACCATTTAGGAAGATCTTGATATTTACTTCGTTATCCGAGCAGTCTACACCGCCAACATTATCCACAAAGTCAGTGTTAACACGGCCACCAGCTAGAGCATATTCAATACGCCCAAGTTGAGTCATACCAAGGTTACCACCTTCCCCAACCAGTTTCGCTTTCAGATCACTACCGTTGATACGAAGTACATCATTCGCACGGTCGCCTACATCAGTATGAGTCTCTGATGCTGCTTTAACGTAAGTACCAATACCACCATTCCAAAGCAGATCCACTTCCATAGAAAGAATCGCTTTGATCAAATCGTTTGGTGCCATTGACGCTTTCTTGGTACCAAGCATTTTTTGAATTTCTGGTGTTAGAGCAATAGATTTCGCGCGGCGAGAGAAAATGCCACCGCCTTTAGAAATTAGCTTGCTATCGTAATCTTCCCAACTAGAACGTGGCAGCTTGAATAAACGATCACGTTCTTTCCAACTTGAAGCTGACTCTGGGTTTGGATCGATGAAAATATGCATATGGTTAAACGCGGCTTGCAGACGGATATGCTTAGATAACAACATGCCGTTACCAAATACATCACCAGCCATATCACCAACGCCAATTGCCGTGAAATCAGTTGTCTGACAGTTAATTCCCATCTCACGGAAGTGACGTTTAACCGATTCCCAACCACCTTTCGCTGTGATACCCATAGCTTTGTGGTCGTAGCCGTTAGAGCCACCCGACGCAAATGCATCACCTAGCCAGAAATTGTACTCTTCTGAAACAGAGTTAGCCAAATCAGAGAATGTCGCTGTGCCTTTATCAGCAGCAACGACCAAATACGGGTCGTCTTCATCATGACGCACGACGTTCTTAGGATGTGCAACTTCACCTTCAATGATGTTATCTGACACATCGAGTAATGCTCTGATGAAACGCTTATAACAACGTTGACCTTCAGCGAAGATCTCATCACGTGCTGTTAGAGTATGTTGTCTCTTACATACGAAACCACCCTTCGCCCCAACAGGAACAATAACGGTGTTCTTAACTTGTTGTGCTTTAACCAAACCTAAAATTTCCGTGCGGAAATCTTCTTGACGATCTGACCAACGCAATCCACCACGCGCAACCTTACCACCACGCAGGTGCACACCTTCAATGTCTGGTGCATAAACGAAAATTTCGAAAGCTGGAACCGGTTGAGGAATCTCTGGAATATCACTTGGTTTCATCTTCAACGATAGCCAAGGCTTATACTGCTTATTATCGTCCAGCTGATAGTAGTTGGTACGAAGAGTCGCAGTGATCATTTCCATATAGCGACGAATGATACGGTCATCATCCAAGCTCTCAACATGATCAAGTTGCTCGGTAATCTTCTTAATAAGATCGTTTTGACCTTTTTGGCTGCCTTTCGATTTAGGTTCAAAGCGCTTAGCGAAAAGATCCACTAGGCCTTTTGCTAGATCTGGATAATGGCTCAGCGTATCTTCAATGTATTGTTGACTGAATGGGAAGCCAACTTGGCGCATATAACGAGCATAAGCACGTAAAATTGAGATTTCACGTCCTGTTAATGAAGCGCCTAATACCAATCGGTTAAAGCCATCACTTTCTAGATCGCCAGCCCAAATTGCAGCAAATGCTTGCTGGAATCGATCACGAGCTTCACGTAGATCCACAGTTTTCTCGCTCTTATGAAGCATTGAGAAATCTAGGATCCAATAAGTTTGGCCATTTGTTTTACTCACTTGGTAAGGAGATTCACCAATCACACGTAAGCCAAGGTTTTCAAGCATAGGCATTACATCAGAAAGGTGGATTGGCTCATCACGGTGGTACAGTTTCAAGCGCACCGCTTTTGAATCCGCCGCCTCTTCTTGTGGGCGATAGAACAGCATACCAAGTTTGTTATCATCACTTAGTGATTCTAAGCGCTCAATGTCTGCAACCGCAGATCCTGGCATCATGTCTTCTTTGTACGAGCGAGGGAATGCGCGCAAATATTCTTTAGAAAGTGGTAACCCTTTGCTTTCACCAAAGTTTGCGATAATCGCGTCTGATAAACGATCATCCCAAGTAGAAGATGCTTCCATTAAGTTTTGCTCGATTGTTTTTACATCTACGTCCATGTTGTTGTTATCAACACGAACAATATAGTGAGTTCTTGCTAGTGGACTTTCAGAGAAGTAAGTTGTGAATTCAACCTCTTGCTCACAACCAAAGTACTGCTTTAGGATTCTCTGGGTTTGACGACGAAGTTCCGTGTTATAACGATCTTTCGTTACATAAACCATACAGCTGAAGAAACGTCCAAATGGGTCTTTGCGAACAAACAAACGAAGCAAGTCACGATCTTGCATTTGAACGACACCCATACCTACTTCAAGTAGTTCGTTTTCTTTAGCTTGTAGCAGTTCATCTCGTGGGTAGTTTTCTAAAATATTGTGTAGTGCTTTGTATGAATATGAGCCGTCTCGGTAACCACTCGACTCCAAGATACGTTCTACTTTCTCTTGGATCAGTGGAATACTTTCAACACTTTGGTTATAGACTGCTGAGGTATAAAGGCCAGTAAATCGATGCTCACCAATCACCTTGCCGTTCTTATCGAACTTCTTAACGCCAATGTAGTCGGTGTATGCAGGACGATGGATACGTGACTGAGTGTTGCCCTTGGTAACAATAAGCAAGAAAGGCTTTTTCGCTTCTAAACGAGCAGAATCAGGGAAATCTGATAGTTTTACGCTACGGACTCGACGCTCATTGGCAAACAAACCAAGGCCTTTATCTTTCGTTGGCCTTAACTCGGTATCACCATCGACTGAAACTAAGTCGTACTCTTTATAGCCCATGAAGGTGAAATTGTGATTTCCTAACCAACGTAGGAACTTGACGGTGTCTTCGTAGTGATCACCTTCAATAGAAATTTTGTCTTTTTGTGCTTCGACTTCGTTGGTCACTTGCTCTAGCTTTTCAACCATCAGCAACCAATCTTTAACAACCAGTCCCGTATCGTTCATGATACTAAGAAGTTCGTTTTTCAGCGAAGCCATTTCTTCTTTGCTACTTAGACGGTCAACCTCAACGTGGAACAGCGATTGGAAACCACCTTCCCCTGAGTTAATTCCTTTTATGACGCCTTTATCATCACGCTCTATTTGAGTTGGACCATGAAGCATTAAGTGAGAAGAAAGATCTAAACGGCTAAGTGCCATTTTTACTGAATCGACTAGAAATGGGCTGTCTGGAACGACCATTTCTACAATTGTGTGTGTTGACTGCCAACCCTGGCGGCTAACTGTTGGATTGAATACTCGTACAGAAATCTCTTCCGGATTCTTTTCATTGATATGGTGCCAAAGGCTGACAACCGCACCGTATAAATCCGATTCGTTTCTTTCCATCAGGTCATCTTGTGCAATATTGCTAAAAAGATGCTGAGCGAGTTGTGTAACTAAAGGTTGATGAGCAAGCTCGAGTTTGTCTTGAATAAGCTTATACACTTTTTCAAGCAGAACCGGCATTAAAGTTTCACGCGCGGTCATATTCACACTCCACAATTAGAATTGTATGTTTTTTGTAGGGGATGGTGTAAGCATAGTGCCTACTTCGGGTAATGCAGAGTTATTGTAAAAGCTTTATTGATAAATAGTTAATTGTTTTACAGGTGGTAAGAGGTGAAATGTTTGATAATGTGATTAAAGTTCTATTTAAACATCTATGAAATCAGTTACTCACAGAACTTCTAACTTTAGAAACTTATTGTTTTGGTCAGTTGTTAGCCTAAAGCGCCCTTTTACGCCAATTTGGCTAAGAAAAGGTCTAAGCCGGGTTGCGGGTAGTTGTAGCCTCAAACCATTGTCTGTAATGACTTGCACCTGGCTCGCTGCACCAGAGTAATGTGCAACAAAATTTTGATAGCTGATGTTAAGACTGAAATAGTACTGGTTCATACTCTTACTGGAATTTTATACAGTGGTAATGAGGTGGTAGCTCGTGGCTACCACCTCTTTTATTGACTAAGACTCTAACGCTTTGTTTACTTTTTCGAACAGGTCTTTCGCAAGATTATCTAAAGACTGCAGAGACTCAAGTTCTTTCTTGATCAGAGATTGGCGCTCATCATCGTATTTACGGAATTTGAGCAGTGGGTCAATCAAGCGCGAAGCCACTTGAGGGTTACTGCTGTTAAGCTCCCTTAAGATCTCACCAGCAAATTGGTAGCCTGCTCCTGATTTAGCATGGAACTGAACCGGGTTCATATTTAGGAAAGCCCCAATCAAACTTCGCGTACGGTTCGGGTTCTTTAAGCTAAACGCCTCATGGTTCATGGTGTCTTTTATAATGCTTAAAACATCATCTGCTGGGTTGGTACCTTGCAGCGCAAACCACTTATCCATGACTAATCCATCATGCTTCCACTTCTCGCTGTAATCATCCATCAATGTACTACGGCAAGGGAGTTTCGCACTGTTGGCTGCATTCATAGCAGCAATCGTGTCAGTCATATTGTTAGCTTTTTGATACTGGGCTTGCGCGTACTGATTACCTTCAGATGTGAATGCCAGATATGACAAACAAATGTTGCGTAATGCGCGTTTACCAATCGCTGCATGCTCAATTGTGTAGCTCTCTTGGGCATGGTGGTTGTAAACCGCTTTAAGCTCATCTTCAAGTGCTTCAGCTATGTTCACTTTTATTGTCTTCAATACCATTGCGATAGAATCTACGTCAACTTGCTTATACCAACCAGATACTTCGTTGTGACTTGGCAGCGCCATCATCTCAGCAATGAATGCTGGTTCCAAGGATTCACTGAGCAGTACGCCTCTAAATGCATCGATGACGGATTCAGCAAGCTCTATTGACTCACCATTTTGTACGCGAGAAACATTACTCTTAATGTATTTCGCCAATAACATTTGCCCAGCATCCCAACGAGCAAATTCGTTTTTCGCATGGACCATCAAGAAAATAAGCTCATCGTCAGAATATCCGTAGTCGAGAACCACAGGTGCCGAGAACTCTCTCAACATTGAAGGCACTGGCTTTTCTTGAACATTTTCAAAAATGAATGTTTGCTCAGACTGAGTCACATTAAGAACGTTATCGAGTTGCTGGCCATTAGATTGAAGCGTGATGACTTGGCCTTTGGAGTCGTACAGCTCAACATCAAATGGAATATGAAGGGCTTGCTTCTCAGATTGGTCTTGAGTTGCTTCTGTATGTTGGCTCACTTTAAGTGTATATGTATTTGCTTCAGAGTCGTATTGGCTGGATACCGATAACGTTGGTGTTCCTGATTGGCTGTACCAAAGGCGGAACTGAGCTAAATCAACACCAGAAGCATCTTCCATTGCTGAAACAAAATCTTCGCAAGTCGCTGCCGTTCCATCATGGCGTTCAAAATAAAGTTTCATGCCTTTTTGGAAACCTTCCTCACCAAGAAGCGTGTGCATCATTCGAATAACTTCACTGCCCTTTTCGTAGACAGTCAATGTATAGAAGTTATTCATTTCAATCACTTTTTCAGGACGAATTGGGTGTGACATCGGGCTCGCGTCTTCAGCAAACTGGGGACCACGAATAATGCGTACATTATTAATTCGATTTACGGCACGTGAACCCAAATCAGAAGAGAATTCCTGATCACGGAAAACAGTTAACCCTTCCTTAAGGCTAAGCTGAAACCAATCACGGCAAGTAACTCGATTACCCGTCCAGTTGTGGAAATACTCGTGCCCAATCACAGCTTCAATACCAAGGTAGTCGGTATCTGTTGCCGTTTGTTCATTGGCTAACACGTACTTAGAGTTAAATACGTTCAAGCCTTTATTTTCCATTGCACCCATGTTGAAGAAATCAACGGCTACAATCATGTAAATATGTAAATCGTATTCGAGTCCAAATCGCTCTTCATCCCATTTCATGGAGTTGATTAAAGACACCATTGCATGATTTGCTCGATCAAGATTTCCCTTGTCGACAAAGATCTCTAACTCTACGTCTCGTCCCGATTGTGTTTTGTATTGATCGCGTAAGACATCAAAATCACCTGCCACCAATGCAAACAGGTACGCTGGTTTAGGATGCGGATCTTGCCATTGAACCCAATGACGACCATCTTTTAAATCACCTTCAGCCACTCGATTTCCGTTACTTAGCAAATATGGATATTGCTGCTTATCGGCAATCACCTTCGTAGTGTATTTCGCTAAGACATCGGGACGGTCTAGGTAGTATGTAATTCTTCGGAAACCTTCTGCTTCACACTGAGTACAGAATGCTCCACCAGATTTATACAAGCCTTCCAAAGCCGTGTTCGCTTCAGGATTAACCAACGTTTCTATTGATAACTCAAACTGCTCAGGCAGATCTTTGATCTCTAGCTTAGAGTCAAGCAAAGTATAATTTGCCCAGTCTGTTCCATTCACTTTCAGAGACTTTAGTTCGATACTTTCTCCATCTAGAACTAGCGCATTCTGCTCGCCTAATTGCTTTACTGTAGAAATAGCAGTCACAGTTGTGGCTTGATCATATAAGTCGAAGGTTAGATCTATTTCTGAAATACTGTGCGACGGAGTTTGATAATCTTTGCGGTACTTGGCCGTAGGAGTTTGAGCCATTGTCTTGATCCTTTTGACGAGAGATAAGAGTGAAATATCACTTTATGATTTAACGGTTACGATACAACTCCTAAATACAAAATACGAGGTATTTGCATTAAATACCTCGTATAAGTGCTGAATTAATAAACAATAAATATACAATCAGCTAATTCAGATAGACTGGTCAGTTAATCGTTTCATCGGATTCGATTGAGTACGGCAAACATGCCGCCACCTTCCTCTTCAAGGGTTAACCGGTCATTTTGCAGCGTGTAAGTTGTGTTGTGCTCACCATTTTCATACAGCAGTACCAAGTTATTGCCCTCTGTATAGTAGACACCTTTATGTACTGCCTCTTCTCCATCACTATTACTCACCCTAAACAAAAAGACAAAATCTGGCTGCAATACCAAGTCCATCTGGCTCACATTGCTAGCAAGCAAATCGTCGCCAGACAAAGACTCACTCGACCACATACCCGCCAGTGCATTTGGTAACGCTTTGGTAAACGTAACACCGTTCATATTTAGCAAATTGTGGTTGCCTTCGTAGTTATAAACCTGAGGCTGAGAGGTGTTCAGTCCTAGAATAATGGTATCTTCGTTTGCAGCGTAGAGCCCTTCCCAATGGTCGACACTGTAATCTTTCTTCTGAATATCTATTTGAAATGAATAATTGGAATTTAGAGTAAGTTTAATCGCTACAAAATTCTCAGAGGAGTTTTCCGGATCTGGATTAATCAAATACCAGTCGCCAAGAAGAAATGGCAGGTCAAACTGTGTTAAGTCGGCACTGTTCGATTTTTCAGTGTCTTTAGTAGCCTCTTCGACTACGGTATTGCTTGATACTGTATAGCTGAAACAAGCGAGTATTATTACCATCCATTTCATAGCGCACTCCTCACTTTTTTCTTTAAGCTTAGGATTGCTTTCACAATAACGCGAAATTTTTGATCTAAATCACGTTATTTAATGCCATAAAAAAAGCGAACCCATTCGAGTTCGCTTTAAATTACACTGTAAATTGGCTGGTTATTTAAGCATATCAACCATGATGGCAACCGACTCGTCTAAGTACGCATCAGGTACTTCATAGTCTTTTGGCACATCATCTAATGACTTAAACTCTTTTGCATTTTCGGCTTTCTGACGCTGATTGATCCGCGCAAGACGTTTGGCGTCTGCCTCATCACTTTCAGCCTTACGAGTTTTCTCATTCAGAGAAGTCGTATTCTCGTCTTTTTCTGCCTTGTACTTCGCAATGTCGTCGCGGATAAAGCCAAATTCCATGTCGTTAGCGATACGAGCTTGATGCTTAGTTGTGAGTTGCTGAATCAGTTCTTCATTACTTTTCAGCGGGCTAAACTTCGCTTGATCTATGCGATCCCAAGGGAGTGCATTATCTTCAACACTTTCACCTGTTTCGCTAGGTTCAATTGGCGTTGGGAATGGAATGTCAGGAACCACACCTCGGTTTTGCGTACTGCCACCATCAATTCGATAGAACTTCTGAATCGTGTACTGCACGTAACCTAACTCTTTATCAAACAAATCATAGATGTGATTCAAAGAGCGATGCTGTTGAACAGTCCCCTTACCGAAAGAGTTTTCACCTAGAATAATCGCACGACCATAGTCTTGCATCGCTGCGGCAAAAATTTCTGATGCTGATGCACTATAGCGATTCACTAGAACCGTTAACGGCCCCTGGTAAGAGATCTTGCCATCTGTGTCACTGTTTACATTAACTCGACCGTAGCTATCACGAACTTGGACAACCGGGCCACTTTCAATAAACAAACCTGATAAAGATGTTGCTTCAGTTAACGCACCACCACCGTTGTTACGAAGATCGACGATGATACCGTCAACTTCTTTCTCTTTCAGTTCAGTGATTAACTTGTCAGTGTCTTTAGACAATCCGACATAGAAGCTAGGAACTTCTAAAACACCAATCTTCTTGCCATCTTTTTCAATGAGCTCAGACTTAACTGCACGATCTTCTAAACGAATTTTGTCTCGGACAATTGTGACAACGTGACTTTTCACATCATTACCATCAGGCAAGATTTGTAGCTTAACTTTCGTGCCCTTAGGCCCTTTAATTAGCTGAACCACGTCGTCTAAGCGCCAACCAATAACGTCAACAATTTCTTTGCCATCTTGGCCAACACCTACGATGCGGTCGCCTTCACCGAGTTGCTTACTTTTTGAAGCTGGACCACCAGCGACCAAAGAGCGAATGACGGTGTAGTCATCCGTCATTTGGAGAACGGCACCAATACCTTCTAAAGACAAGTTCATCTCAGATTGGAATTGCTCTGCATTACGTGGTGATAAATAACTCGTGTGCGGATCAACTTCTCGGGCAAATGCATTCATGTACAGCTGAAACGCATCTTCGTTATGAGTTTGGCTAATGCGCTTAATCGCGTTGTTGTATCGCTTACCAAGCACGTCTTTAATTTCAGGCCACTCTTTACCCGTTAGTTTTAGATTCAGCGCATCGTATTTTACGCGCTTTCTCCATAGCTCATCCACTTCGTCTTGGTTTTTCGGCCAAGCAGCTTCTGAGCGATCTAACTCTATCGTTTCATCGATATCGAAAGACATCTCTTCGTCAAGCAAGGATAGCGCGTACTTAAAACGCTCGTAACGTTTCTGAATCGAAAGGTTGTAAACGTCAAAAGCAATTTGGTTGTTACCCGCTTTTAATTGGTCATCAATACCGACCGACCATTTTTGAAATGAATCGATATCTGCTTGGGTGAAGATATTACGATTGTAATCCAGCATTTCGATATAACGGTCGAAAATAGCCTGAGAGAACTGGTCGTTGAGAGTGAAGTGTTTGTAATGAGAACGAGTAAAGCGTGATGTGATCCGCTTGCTTGCGGTTTCATGCTGAACTTCTGGAGCGAGAACCGGTAAGTCCTCTTTGGTAAGTTTGGCTTCTAGAGCCTGAGCTGATGAAGCTGCCAGCCAAAGGCCAGCAGCAATCAGAGTCAATCTTGAACGGCATTTCATGCGTAGGAGTGTCTCCTTTATGCGCGTAAGTGCTCCGCTTTCACAACCATTTGCAGGCCGTTTGCTAGTTGAACACGCACATCTTCCTTATTTACTTCAACAATGGTCGCAGCCATGTTTCCTTTGCCCATATTCACATTTACTTGATTACCAACAGTAACTTCGTCGGCATTCAGAGCACGTGTTTCAACTGGCTTGCTTGGCGCTTTTTGTGTTTTAGGCTGAGCACGACGAGCTTGAGGTTTTTTCGCCTTAGGCTTGTTTGCTTTCGCTTCTTCACGGTTTTTCTGTGCTTGCTCTTTACGACGAGCTTGTACACGAGCTTTGCTTTCTGCTAGTGCAGTTTTAGCATGCTCAACATGTTCTTCTTCTAACTCACCACATGCGTTGCCATCTAGATCCACACGAGTGGCACCAGGTTTAACGCCGTGTAGGTAACGCCAAGATGACGTGTATTGTCTTAACGCTGCACGAAGTTGAGTCTTACTTACTTTTTCATCTTCGCTAAGACGCTCAGCAAGATCTTGAAAAATACCAATTTTCAGAGGTTTTGCTTCACCTTCTAAAGTAAAGCACTTAGGGAAACATTCAGCAATGTATGCGATAACTTCTTTGCTGTTTTTTAACTTTTCAGTGTTTTCCATGAGGATTCCTGGTTGTTGCGGTAAGCTTGTCCGCAGGCATTAAGATAAATATTTCAGGTATTATAGTGACCTGCAAGCGAAAAACCACAGTAAAGAGTCATTTTATGCTTTGTTAGTATGCGAATTAAGCAGCTTTTCTACTTCAACCATTAAAAATGTCAAACCTTGCTCGTCAATCTCGCTAAATCGACCAATATTTGGGCTATCTATATCAAGTACCCCCGCGACTTCTCCCCCAATTGAGAAAGGGATTACTAATTCGGAGTTACTCGCAGCATCACAAGCAATATGCCCCTCAAACTCATGTACGTCGTAAATACGCTGAACAGTGTTCGTAGCGACAGCTGTTCCACACACACCACGCCCAACCGGAATACGCACACACGCAGGTTTTCCTTGAAATGGACCTAACACCAGTTCCCCTTCTTTCATTAGATAGAAACCAACCCAGTTTAGTTCCTCTAATTCCATGTTGAGCAGTGCCGATAAGTTAGAAAGATTAGCAACCAGATCGGTTTCAGATTCCAAAAGCGCAACTGCTTGTTTGGTTAGTCGGTGGTAATGTTCTATTTTCATTATTACTTCCATTTGAAAATTAGAGACATACATCATCGTTATCCGTACAATGCCCACAAAATACAAATAGGATGCATTCTCATCAAAATGTTCGATTCAAGTGATACTATTAGCCGCTCTTGGCTTCTAAAACAAGTAAAAAAGCACAAGTCTAAGCTTCTGTTTGCTAATGCTATAGCCATACTCGCCACACTAATTAGTGTCCCTATCCCATTATTAATGCCTCTAATGGTTGATGAAGTACTTTTAAACCAGCCTGGCACTGGGCTTGAGTACATGAATATGCTGTTGCCAGATTCGGTTCAAACTCCTACTGGTTATATTGCCTTAACTCTATTCCTCGTTATCTTAATGCGTACCGTAAGCCAAGGTTTGAACATACTCCAAGGCAGGCAGTTCACCCTTGTATCCAAAACTATTACCTACAAAATGCGAACGAAAATGCTAGATAAGCTCGGCCGCATTAGTATTAAGCAGTACGAGACTCAAGGAAGCGGCGGTATTAACGCCCATCTCATTACCGACATAGAAACGATCGATCAATTCATTGGCAGTACACTGTCTAAGTTCATCATTAGCCTACTCACAGTGCTCGGTACCGCAATTGTACTTCTATGGCTCGAATGGCGCCTAGGGCTGTTTATTTTGTTGGTAAACCCTGTTGTTATCTACTTTTCTCGTAAACTGGGTAGCCGTGTAAAGCACCTTAAAAAAAGAGAAAATCAATCTTTTGAAAGGTTTCAGAATCGCTTAGTCGAAACACTCGATGGCATCTATCAACTCCGTGCAGCTAACAAAGAGCGCGAGTTTCTAAGGGAACTGAAAGGCCAAGCCGACCAGATCCGTGTTGATGCTGACAAATACGCTTGGCAATCAGAAGCTGCAGGCCGTCTATCATTTCTATTGTTCCTGCTTGGCTTCGAGTTGTTCCGCGCTGTCGCTATGCTAATGGTGCTGTTCAGTGACCTGACGATAGGCCAAATCTTTGCAGTCTTTGGCTACCTTTGGTTTATGCTTGGGCCAGTACAAGAATTGTTAGGGATTCAATTTTCTTGGTATAGCGCCAAAGCCGCTCTAAACCGTATTAATACCCTTCTCACTCTTGAAGAAGAGTATCGCCCAGTAAGTAAAGTCAATCCATTCACTTCTGATCGAGAAGTCGAAGTCAGAGTCGAAAATGTCAATTTTTCCTACAATAATGAAAGTCAGGTACTTAACGACTTGAGCCTTATTATCCCAGCAGGGAAAAAAGTCGCGTTGGTAGGTGCAAGTGGTGGTGGTAAGTCGACACTCATACAGTTGCTGATAGGCGTTTATCGCCAGAGCTCAGGCATCATTCGTTTCAATGGAGAATCATCTGACGACATAAGTTTTGATGTCATTCGTGAGCAAATCGCCGTTGTTTTACAACAACCTATACTCTTTAACGATAGCTTAAGGCATAATCTGACCCTCGGCGGCGACTACGACGACATGTCACTTTGGCGTGCACTAGAAGTTGCTCAAATGCATGATGTTATTTCTCAGCTTAGTGACGGACTTGAAACTCAAATCGGTCGAAGTGGAATTCGCCTTTCGGGTGGGCAACACCAACGGCTTGCAATTGCTAGGATGGTATTAACTGATCCTAAATTTGTGATTTTGGACGAAGCAACATCTGCATTAGATACTGCTACGGAGTCAGCACTGCATAAAGCCCTGACTGAGTTCCTTAAAGGAAGAACGACATTGATTGTCGCTCACAGGCTTTCAGCAGTAAAACAAGCCGACATGATTTATGTGTTAGAAGATGGACAGGTTAGCCAAACAGGGACACATGGAGAACTGGTTGAACAAGAAGGTTTATATCAAACATTATATGGAACTTTGCAGTCGAACGCTTAACGGTGACCCTGTAACTAGCATCAATAGGTTGTATCGTGTCTTGTAAGCACATGGAAGCACATCAAGCGCAACCTTTACATGTCCGGCTTTGTCAGGGCTGTGAGCTCCCTGTCGATGTTATCGAAATTAAAGATGGCAAAATCGCCTATTGCCCACGATGTGGTACTCAGCTGTATCGTGGCGGCAAACCCTCATTATCAGGAAACCTCGCAGTAGCTATAACCTGCCTACTTCTTTTTATTCCGTCTCATTTCTTCGACTTTATTAGCATCAGACTTGTAGGAGTGATGATTCCTGCCACTTTGCCTTCAGGCGTTATCATTATGATGCAAGAAGGCTTTGTTGCTTTGGCACTACTGATTCTGTTCTGTAGCTCTATCGCCCCACTGCTCGTCTGTACCTCAGTTGTTGGTGCGCATTTAAGCCTGCATTTCAAGTCATTTACTGGATTACGATACTCTCTAACGACGATTCAACACCTTAAACACTGGGTAATGATTGACGTCTTCCTTGTTAGCGTCGCGGTGTCTTGTTTCAAGCTTCAGGATTATTCCGACATTTTTGTTGGCCCGGGCTTATTCGGATTGATTCTGCTACAAATCTTTACCGTTTTGTTGATCAGCCGAGTCAGTGTTCGTCGCTATTGGGAAATGTGGGACCCAGAGTGCAACCATGCGTTCTCAGTAAAAGAGATTCATTGCCACAATTGTCACCTGTCTCAACCTAATGGTGAACGTTGTGTTCGATGTCACCAACCAATCCACCACAAAACGCCTAGATCAATTCAGAAGACTTGGGCTTATCTGATTGCTGCTAGTATTGCCATCGTTCCAGCAAACGTCATTCCGATTTCGATTCTTATCACTAACGGGCAGCGCTTAGAAGACACCATTTTGTCGGGTGTAGCGTCGTTGGTGAATACAGAGCAAGAAGGCATTGCTTTAATTATATTCGTCGCAAGTATTGTCGTACCTGTCGCCAAAATTTTGGGATTAGGCTACATCTTACTTGCGATTCGCTTTAAGCGAGCAGTCTACCACCGCCAACGCATGTTTATTTACTTCGCAGTCCGCTGGATTGGCAAGTGGTCAGTTATGGACTTGTTCGTAATTTCTATCATGCTCACACTGGTTGATCGTGGGCAGATTTTGAATTTTACTCCAGGTTACGGCGCCGTCGCATTTGGCTTAGTCGTCGTATTTACTATGCTTGCAGCAGAGAGTTTAGACCCTAGGTTTATCTGGTCTAATTATCGCGAGCCTTCTAAGGATGAGTTAATTAATGAGTGACGAGTTATCCCCTCAAACTTCCTATTCACCGAAAGTGAAACGCAATCGTGGTATTTCGCCACTGTGGATATTGCCTATTCTTACTATGTTGCTCGCCGGTTGGTTAGTCGCAAAGGCAATCCATGATGCAGGACAGAGGATTCAAATCTATTTCTCTAACGCTCAAGGACTGGTCGCTGGTAGAACAACCATACGATATCAAGGCCTAGAGGTCGGTATGGTGCGCGACATTACGCTGTCTAAAAACTTGGGCAGTATATACGTGGATGCCGACATATACCCTGAAGCGACAAAATTACTAACTGAAGACACTCGCTTTTGGTTGGTCAAACCAACCGCTAGCCTTTCCGGGATATCTGGTTTAGACGCTCTCGTATCAGGCAACTATATTGCGATACAACCTAGCGATAGTGGTGCGGAGTTCGAGACTAAGTTTACTGCTTTAGAAAGCGCCCCGTCCGACTTGTTGGCGGATAAGGGCCTAAATATCACTCTTCGTGCTCGCGACTTGGGTGGAATTTCGATTGGCTCTCAAATTGTTTACAAAAAAATCCCGATTGGTGAAGTATACAACTACCAGTTAGACAGCAACGCCAAAAACGTCATCATCCAAGCGTCGATCAAAGACGAATATCGCAAAATCATTACCGACGAAAGCCGTTTTTGGAATGTAAGCGGTATCGGTGCAAATATCGGGTTTGATGGCGTGGATGTCCACCTAGAAAGCTTAAGCGCATTAATTGGTGGGTCTATAGCAGTTGATTCTCCAGATGGAGGGCAACCTGTTGCGGATAATACCCAATTTCGATTATATCGAGACCTCAAAACGGCAGGTCGTGGTATTCCTATTCAAATCGTTTTACCAGATGACAGCAAGATCAGTGCTTCTGGAGCCCCTATTGTCTATCGCGGCATTGAGATCGGCCAAGTGACCAACGTAAGGTTAAGTGAAGGCCGTGAAGACATTGTCGCTTCTGCCGCAATCCAACCTGTATTCAGCGATATGCTTACGACGCAGAGCCGGTTTGTCCTAGAAGAGGCTAAGGTTTCCCTATCAGGTATGGAAAACATCGCCAACCTTGTCAAAGGTAACTTCTTAACTTTAGTACCTGGTGACGGTGATCGTTCTCGACACTTTACAGCCGTTCGCAAAAATGAATTCAACGAACAGCAAGAACGTTCTGTTGCGATTACTCTTGTTTCGGATAATTCATTTGGATTGGACGTGGGCGCTAATATTTTATACCGAGGGATTCCAGTCGGTTCGATCACTCAAGTTAGCCTTGTGAACGACTCGGTTCACCTTTCAGCGTTGATTGATAACACCTATTCCGAATTAATTAAATCAAATAACCGTTTTTACGTAACGGGCAGCGCTACCGCAGAACTTACTGAATCCGGCCTGAGTATTTCTGTACCACCCGCCAAGCAACTTCTTACAGGTTCCATTAGCTTTGTAAGCGAAGGTTCTAACAATGCCCAAGAAAGTTACTCACTTTATGCGAGTAAATCACTTGCCGAGTTAGCCAAGTATAATCAATCAGGCTCCATGAAAATCTCAATGTTTGCCAGCGAACTGCCTCCAATTTCAAAAGGTAGCCCGCTTCTATATCGAAACCTACAGGTGGGAAGTATCTCCGATTTCGAACTGAGAGATGGTGGCGTACTCATCCATGCGACTATTGAGAATCAGTACAAGCACCTTATCACCGAACAATCGGTATTTTGGAATCGTTCAGGTGTTGAAGTCGATGCGTCGTTAAGTGGCATCAGTGTCAAAGCAGCACCACTCAAAACTCTAGTTCAAGGTGGTATTGCCTTTGACTCACTGGCTGGAGTGGAAAACAAAATCAATAAGCACTGGAAGCTATACAAAGACTTCCAAGACGCACGAAAATTTGGCCATGTGATTACTCTTACCGCTGACACTGCCAACAATGCCGCTGTTGGTACCACTATCAAGTACAACGGTGTTCAAGTAGGTGAAGTGACTCTTGTCGCGCCAGATTTCAACAGTGACAAAGTGCAGATAAAAGTACGTATTCTCCCTGAATACGCACAAAAAATAGCGAAACATGGAAGTCATTTTTGGGTCGCTAAACCAGAGATAGGGCTATCGGGTGTGCGCAACTTAGAGAACATCATTAGCCCTACAATTAATGTGACTCCAGGCAAAGGAAAGCCTCATTATGAGTTTGCCCTAACAGACGCACCAGCTAAGGAGATGGGCACGGTATTCAGTTTACAGAGTGAAACTCGAGGCTCAATTAAAGTGGGTACACCAATTTTGTTCCGTGACATGACCGTCGGACAAGTGACCGATGTTAAGCTTGGTGAGTTTTCAGATCGCGTCATTTCAACCATTGTGATTGATAGCGAGTATGCCTATTTAGTGCGTTCAAATAGTATTTTCTGGAATACCTCAGGGCTTGATGTTTCCATTGGCTTATCAGGGGCGAATATCCGCTCTGGTACAATAGACAGCATAGTCAAAGGCGGCATTACTTTCGCCACACCAGAGGAAAAACAACTACAGCCACCAGCTCAGCCAGAACAGTCCTTCTACCTGTATGCGACTGCTCAAGACGACTGGAAAAAGTGGCGAACCCCAATTCCTCGGCCATAGCACAGTCTCAAAGTAAGAAAAATGCAGCTTTACGCTGCATTTTTTTATATTTATTGTTTATCTCCGCTATAATCCCGCGATAAACAAAGACCACCGAGATTCTCCCTTGCATTCAAACATTACACTCCCAGCTGAATTTCTTAGTGAGATGGAAGCCATTATGCCCTCTCATCTCAATATGGAAGATTTCGTCGCTGCCTGTCAGCGCCCTCTGCGCAAAAGTATCCGTGTGAATACGCTTAAAATTAGCGTCGAAGAGTTTAAAACACGTGCAAATGATAAGGGCTGGATACTTGAAGCTGTACCTTGGTGCTCTACTGGATTCTGGATTGAAGCTGATGAGTCAATCGTTCCATTAGGCAATACCGCAGAACATATGGCTGGGCTATTCTATATCCAAGAAGCCAGTTCCATGATGCCTGTATCAGCACTGTTTGAAGACGACAGTATCATTTACGATTCTGTTCTTGATATGGCAGCGGCTCCAGGCTCAAAAACCACCCAAATCGCTGCTCTGATGAAAAATCATGGCGTACTGGTTGCAAATGAGTTCTCTGCCAGCCGGGTGAAAGTACTGCACGCCAATATAGAGCGGTGTGGCGTTAGAAATACTGCACTAAGCAACTTTGATGGGCGCGTTTTTGGTGGTTGGCTACCGGAACAATTCGATGCCGTATTGATCGATGCGCCATGTTCTGGTGAAGGCACTATCCGTAAAGATGCGGATGCCATGAAGAACTGGAGTAAAGCTTCCGTTCTGTCTATCTCTGATACGCAAAAAGATCTCATTGAAAGTGCCTTTCACGCTCTGAAGCCGGGTGGTTCTCTTGTCTACTCTACTTGCACACTCAGCGTTGAAGAAAACCAGCACGTTTGCCTACATTTGAAAGAAACGTTCGGCGATAACGTAGAATTTGAAACTCTGGAAAACCTATTTGATAAAGCAAAGCTCTCAATTACAAAAGAAGGCTTTCTACATATATTCCCTCAAACATACGATTGCGAAGGATTCTTTGTCGCTAAGATTAAGAAGACGGGCTCAGTACCTGCTCCAACCGTTAAGAAGCGACTAGGCAAATTTCCGTTTGAAAAAGCGCCCGCTAAAACTCAGAAAGACATTGCTGAGCAACTGTTTAAGGCACTAGGGGTATCTCTGCCAAAAGATAGCTCTGTTTGGATTAGAGATAAAGACGTTTGGCTATTCCCAAACAACCTAGAGCCTATGCTTGGCGAGCTGCGTTTCTCTCGTATGGGAATCAAAATCGCCGAGAGTTTTAATAAAGGCTACCGTTGGCAACACCAAGTCGCTACCGCCTTGGCGTCAGGAAACGAAAGCCAATCCATAGCACTTTCTGTTGATGATGCTCGTGAGTGGTTCATGGGTAGAGATGTACGTCCAGAGGGACTTAGTGGCAAAGGTGAAGTGCTAGTAAAACTGGGTAACGATGTGATTGGACTAGGGAAATGGGTTGGAAACAGAATTAAGAATGGCCTTCCTAGAGAGCTAGTCAGAGATAAAAATCTATTCTGATACCTAAGACTATAGTATGAAATTCTATAGATTAGTCGCCTAGACGCTATGATGAACTACAATAGAGGTATACAGCTATTGTAGTTCTGAGATTAGCGCAGGCTCTTCAAGAGCCCTTCCCCTTGGCCCAATACAGGAAGTGTTGGGCCACTTTTTTAGGTGTGCAGTCTAAACAAATTGCGGCTATTTCTTTAAACGGATGCCATCAGCTTCCATTGTGATTTTGCCCAGTTTGAACAAGCCACCAATCGTTTTCTTAAAGGTGCCTTTACTGGTTCTGAACGCCGTAAAGATAGCCTCTGGAGATGATTTATCGTTCAGTGGTAAGAAACCCTCTTTCTTTTCCAACAAATCCAGTATTTTCGAGCTAAGATCATCCATCTTCGCGGTGCCAATCTTCTGTAGCGACAAGTTTATTTTGCCGTCATCGCGAACATTTTTAATAAACCCTTTCAACTGTTTACCAATGAAAAGCTTACCGAACACGTCAGATGGAAAAATCATTCCCCAATGCGTCCCATTTACAATCGCTTTGTAACCTAGGTCGCTTTTCTCTGCAATGATCAAATCTACTTGCTGGTTTTGCTTATAGTTTGCTGGCGTTTTATCTAATAGCTTATTGAATTTAGTGGTACCAACAATTCGCCCGGACGCTTTATCTGTGTAAACATACACAAGAATGTTCTGCCCTTCACGTAGACGACCACGCTGCTCACTGTATGGGACTAACAAGTCTTTCTCTTTGATTCCCCAACTTACGAAAGCACCGGTGCTATTGACACCTTCAACTTTCATCATTCCCCATTCACCCACTTTGGCAATCGGTGATTCTGTAGTCGCTGCAAGTTGATTATCTGAATCAAAGTAAAGAAATACGTCGATGTACTGGCCGATTTCGACACCTTCTGGTACATGTCTGTTAGGCAATAATGTGGTCCCAAAGTCATCCGCATCTAAAAAAATGCCGAAATCAGCCCGCTTTACAATTTCCAAGCGGTTCATCTGACCAACTTTAATCATTTCATCTGTCTCTTTTTAAATTTACGGAGATTATAACCAAACTCTGTTATTCTTTCCGTAAATCTACAAAGAAATTTAACTTTATTATCAGGAGCATTTCTTGGTCTCGGTCGACAAACAAGACGCTATAACTCTAAAAATTTCCCATGCGATGGCAGCGACCAAAAAGTCCGATTTAGATATTTACCTTTTTGTCCCTGGCGAACTCGGATTAACCCCCGAAGTCATGAGCGAAAGTGCCTTTTATTACAGCTCAATTCATCAAAAACGGGCCTATTTCAGTGACAAAACGCTATTGCCACTCGTCCATAGCCGACTCGCCAAACGCGGCCGACTTTCTACGACTCAATACCGAGTAAGTTTGAGTTTGTTTGCTTACCAATACGTAATTGCCTTAGACAAAGCTGTCGCAGAGCTGAACAAGCATGAAAAAGACGTCATCACGACAGAAGAAGTTGACGAAGTTATCGAGCTAGCACTCGATATTTTGAAACGACTGCGCCGAGCAATTCCATTTGAAGAGAGCTTAAAGCGTTACTACGCGAACATAGATAATTATTTATCTTGGTATACCGGCCAAAAGTTTCTCTCTTTAATCGCCCATATGCCTCGTGAAGGTGATTACAAAACCTTAAAAGAGCGCTTACTTGCTATCGTAGAGAAAGAAACCGCACATAGAAAGCTCAACAACTATAACTCAAAGAAAGTACGTGACGACGTAACGAGGATGAGTAACAAAATGCGCCTGTTACGTCGTTTGATCGAGCACCCTATCGTACTTAATGAGAAGGTGACTTCGCTGGGCAAAAACATGAAGCGAGCAGTAAAAGGCATCGCGACCGGCTTAGTGATGGTATTCGTTACAATTACAGCAATCATGGCACGCGATTACTGGGGGGAAATCACCGCCTCATTTATTATTGCGATGTCTTTTTTGTATGCCTTACGAGAAATCTTCAAAGATGACTTGCGCGATGTTTTATGGAGAGTGATCCGCAAAGGGAAACCTAAATGGCGACGCCGTTACATCGACCCGACAACAAATAAAGCAGTCGGACAAAAGCTCGAATGGCTTGACTATACTTCATTGAGCAAGCTCCCCGATCGCATTACTCAAATCCGTAAAAAACGTGTCGTTCAGCGTGAAGAACAAGTTTTGCACTATCGTTCTGAAACTGAAATGACAACGTCGCGGTTTATGAGTGGCTACGAAGAGACACGAGAAACGCTTCAAGTTAACATGCGTGCGCTAACGCGCCTGATGGATAAGCGCTCTAACAAGATTTATCAACACAACAACGGCCAAGTGACCAAAGAATCGGTAGAGAAAAGACATTTGCTCAACATGATTGTTAAGGAAGACAACCATAAAGGCGAAGTCAACTTTTATCGATGGAAGATCATCCTCAATCGAAGCAAAATCGTGGCTATTGAACAAATAGAGCTCGCTGAAACCACCTTGCCTAGAGCCGCTTTAGAGACAGAGTAAGCATAAATTCCGCCATCGCCTCGTTACCGTGTAACTCGGGGCAGATGGCGGTAATCTTAACCGCCCTATTCACACGTTCGCCAGTAGCGATGGTTTCATCCAACATCTCATCAATCAGTTCACCATCATGACAAACGAAATGAACATCCGATTCAGGTCGTTTTAAAAACTGCCCTTCAACGGCTTTGAACGCCAATGAGATTTTCTCACCTCGCTTTTGAGCTTTGCTCATCGCCATAAAGCCACCTGCTACATCTGCACCTACGGCTAATACACCAAAATACATACTGTTCAGATGATTCTTAGTACGACGTTTCAAAGGGATTTTGATTTCGACCGCTTGCTCGTCCAAACGAAGAATTTTAGGGCGCGATAACCAGATAAAGGGAACTTTGAAAAAGCCAAACATATTGAGATAAAAGTTTGCTTTCTGTAGTGGTGACAACATGAAACAACCTATGAGCTGCAAAAGTAGTCAGACCAGTTCATATAAAACATGAGTAGATGTCAACATTTCGTTAACAAACAAGAGACTCGGCGCAGAAAAGCGCCGAGTAAACGTAAAATTTCTGTGTACTCAAACTGATTACGCTAAAGACATATTAAGCGCCAGTTACAGCGGCTACGTTGCGATGCTCCAACAAGTACTCTTGGACTTTAGGGCTAGACTCTAAACCACACGTTACGACAAGTGACGGCTTCTTAGCATGTGCTGCTGCGGATACCGTAATGTCCAATAGCTGAATAACTGATTCATTCTCGGGATCGAAGCTTTGTTCAAGTTCTGCTGATGTTCTATCAATTCCCAATGTAAATTGCGCTAAGTTGTCTAGGTTGATCACTACACCATCGAAATAGTGAAGCAGACGTTCAGCCAGTAATGCAGATGACGGCACATCAACAGAGAATAGTACACGTAACCCATTCAAACCGCGTGGAAGGCCTTGCTCAGCCAGCTTATCGATAATTGTCGCTGCGTCTGCAAGTGTTCTAACAAAAGGAACTACAACTTCGACGTTTATACCTTGCTCACGTAGCACTTTGATCACCTGACACTCTAACGCAAAAGCAGGGTTGTATGCTTCTGACGCATAGCGAATCACACCTCGGCTGCCTAATGCAGGGTTAGCTTCATCCGATTCTACCTTCCCTCCTATTAAGGCAGAAAAACCTGCACTATCGGTATTGCTTAGACAAACACGTACCGATTGGTGAGATGGTTGGATAGAAGCAGATATTTCGGTAACTAATACTGACACAAAATGCTCAGCGACATCATTGCCGCCCAATATCGCCTCTAACGAAGACGCTTCTATAGCAGATAGGGAGTCTTGCACTTGCGAGATTGATGGATGATAAAACACCTTCTCAGCAATCAAATCCGCTATCGAAATATAGACATGTGGTCCCGCCATTTCCTGCTCAGATGAAGGAATTGAATCACCTAATATGAGTTCTGGATGCAAACGGTTGTTATTATCGAGATTCATTACTGCTCCGTGTCAAAATTATAATCGTCTTTGTAAACGAAAATACCATTGGCAGCACGTAATACAAGCCCAATCGAGCATATTTAGCTCATTGAACTGCATAAATTTTTAATATAGCCGCTATGATAAGAGAAGTTTATTGATAAGGAGTTTATTCCTCTGCTCAATTCCGTTATCTTTAGCGCTTCGCAATAAAAAGTACAGGCTTTCGCATGCCATTAAAAACAGATGAATTAAGAACACAACCACTGGGACCAATGCCTACACCTGCAGAGTTAGGTGGTGCGCACCCAATTACTGATGATGTAGCGCAGCGAATAGCTCAGTCGCGTAGACAAATTGAAAGTATTTTAACCGGAGAAGACGATCGCCTTCTTGTTATTGTTGGTCCGTGCTCTGTACACGATACTGATGCAGCATTGGACTACGCGGGTAAACTCGCGAGCATTCAGGAGCAATACAAAGACCAGCTATTTGTGGTCATGCGTACCTACTTCGAAAAGCCTCGAACTGTTGTTGGCTGGAAAGGCCTAATTACGGATCCAAATCTAGACGGCTCATATGCACTAGAAACAGGTTTAAACAAAGCGCGTAAACTACTACTTGATATCAACAAACTTGGCCTTGCAACAGCGACCGAGTTTTTGGATATGATTACGGGCCAATACATTGCTGACCTAATCACTTGGGGCGCAATTGGTGCTCGTACAACTGAATCTCAAATCCACCGTGAAATGGCTTCTGCTCTTTCTTGCCCTGTTGGATTTAAGAACGGTACGAACGGCAACATCAAAATCGCAATCGACGCAATTCGCGCATCAAAAGCATCACACTATTTCTACTCTCCAGACAAGAATGGACGAATGACGGTTTACTGCACAAGTGGCAACCCGTATGGACATGTAATACTGCGTGGAGGAGACACTGGTCCAAACTACGATGCGCAATCTGTTGAAGCAGCATGTAAGCAACTAGAACAGTTCGACCTGCCACAGAAACTTGTCGTCGACTTCAGCCACGCTAACTGCGAAAAGCAACATCGTAAGCAGCTAGAAGTGACTAACGATGTGTGTGAGCAAATTAAATCAGGCAAAGGCTATATTGCAGGCATCATGGCAGAAAGTTTTATCATCGAAGGCAATCAGCCGATGTGTGATTTAGATAACTTAACTTATGGTCAATCGATTACCGATCCTTGCTTAGGATGGGAAGACACTGTAGAAATGCTTGATATGTTAGCCGACGCTGTAAAAGCTCGCCAATAAAGGATACGAGGACCAAAAATGCCTTCTTTTGATATTGTTTCTGAAATTGATACGGTTGAACTGCGTAACGCAGTAGACAACGCTTCACGTGAATTGTCGACTCGCTTCGACTTTCGCGGCGTAACAGCAAGTTTTGAAGTCACTAAAGACGAATCCGTAAAACTAAGTTGTGAGAGTGATTTTCAGCTCAAGCAGATGCGCGATATTCTACGCGGCAACTTGACCAAACGCGGTGTAGACGTCAATGCGATGGAATCTCAAAATGCTGAGCAAACTGGCAAAAACTGGCATCAGAACGTTTTGTTTAAGCAAGGGGTTGATGCAGCCACAGCCAAGAAGATCGTAAAGACAATCAAAGATGCCAAAATTAAGGTACAAGCCGCTATTCAAGGCGAAAAAGTACGCGTAACAGGTAAAAAGCGCGATGACTTGCAACAAGTTATGGCGTTGGTGAAGTCTGCCGAATTGGGCCAACCTTTCCAATTTGAAAATTTCCGTGACTAATCACGCGGCCTAATTAGCATTAAACACAAAAATCCCGCTAATAAAGCGGGATTTTTATTGTCTCAAAGTCAATTCAATATCAGCTACAAGACTTCAGCAAGCTTCAAATAAGCATCATTGTTTATCAATAAGGTAAAGTCACTCTTATTTGACGGAACAAATACAACAATTCTTAAGTTCTCTTTTCTCGCTTTAGTCAGCATATCCGACAGCTCAACCGCATCTTTAAAGCTTTGGCGCTCTGCGTCCCTTCGAGATAAGTCTACAAAGTCAAATGGGCAATGCTGCTCATGAAGAACGATTTCAGCTTTCTGCATCAGACGCAGAGCTTTAAGAGACAAACGCTCAACATCGTCACCATATTCCAACCAACTGCAACTGCCTTCACTTTCCAGTTTAGTGTTGAGTGCTTGTTGGTAAAGTGCCTCGAGAGCCTCGCGCGAGACTGCATTTTCGACTTCAGGGTTACGTAGAAATTGCTCCCAGAACTTTCTTCTTAGAGTTACATTCGGTAACGCTTCTTTTATCGAGTTGCGTTTCGAAGCACCAAAGTCAGCGAGCAGCGACAAGTTTTGCGGCAGAACCGTTTCTAGCAATTCTCGAATATTGCGAACGAGTACAGGAGAAGCGCCACCACTTGATATGGCGAGCTGAATACGCCCCCGATTGATCATAGAGGGAGTTATAAAATCGCAATACGGAAGATCATCAACCACATTAACTAATAGCCCAAGAGATTTGGCATCTTTATGTACTTTATGGTTGAGCTCTGGATTGTCGGTCGTCGCCCAAACCTGAACAAAGCACTTATCAAGTAAATCACTTGAATAAAAGTTTTGTACCCATGTACAGCGCTTATTGTCAACCAACTCTCTTAGGTATGGCTCGATATTTGGAGACACAATAGTGACCTGTGCACCAGCCCGAATCAATGAGTCGGCTTTACGGCTCGCGACTTCACCGCCACCGACAACCAGAACTGGCTTATTGGACAAATCCATAAAAAGCGGAAAATACTGCATCTACGTCCCTAGTTAATTCAAAACACTATCAATAACATGCTACCAAAATTGGGGCACCACGATCATCTATTTATTCGTATCAATACAATTATTCACCAAAATTAATACGATCTTTAGTCAATACTTCCAACACAACTACCCATTACAAAATGTTACACAAGTGTTAATTATTAATTTTATCGATAAATCCTTTTGCCCCAATAGTGTGAACTGTTGCACTATTTACATTCGCGTAACATTTCGTCATTCTAATTACAGTTTGGGTTTGTGAGTTCCATCAAAAATCTTTTTAAATTATACATTTGAGAAAACACAAATCCTTACCTACGCTTATAAATGGTTGATTTAGTTGATTGTTACTAATCACCAAGTTGACCGACAAATTATAAAACACAACATTTATGAGTAAGTTGTATCAGGAGTCACCTGGTTTAACACGGATCATACAGGAAGGATACAAATGGCAAATAAACTAACAATTCTTGCTTCAGTCGTAGCTGCATCTACTGCAATGATGGCAACATCTGCATCAGCAGCAGAAAGCACCCTGGACAAAGTAACAAAACAAGGCTTTTTAACTTGTGGTGTAAGTACTGGTCTGCCAGGGTTCTCTAACCCTAACTCTAAAGGCGAATGGGAAGGAATCGATGTTGAGTATTGTCAAGCTCTAGCAGCAGCGGTTCTTGGCGACAAAACGAAAGTTAAATATGTTCCGCTAACAGCGAAAGAGCGTTTTACAGCCCTACAATCTGGTGAGATTGACGTTCTATCTCGTAACACCACTTGGACACTTCACCGTGATACTGCACTAGGCCTAAACTTCGTAGGTGTTAACTACTACGATGGTCAAGGTTTCATGGTTAAGAAAGATCTTGGTATTTCAAGCGCTAAAGAGCTCGACGGCGCATCTGTTTGTGTTCAGTCTGGTACAACAACAGAGCTAAACCTAGCAGATTACTTCCGTAACCAAGGCATGGCATACAAGCCGGTTGTATTTGATACAGCAGCGCAAACTTCAAAAGGTTTCGATGCCGGTCGTTGTGACGTACTAACAACTGACCAATCAGGTCTATATGCACTTCGCCTTAACTTGAAAGATCCTTCATCAGCAGTCGTACTTCCAGAAATCATTTCTAAAGAGCCACTAGGCCCAGTTGTACGCCAAGATGATGACAAGTGGTTTAACGTTGCTAAGTGGACACTTAACGCAATGATTAACGCAGAAGAGTACGGCATTACTTCGAAGAATGCCGACGAAATGCTTAAATCAAAAGATCCAAACGTTAAGCGTATCTTAGGTGTTGATGGCCCTAAAGGTAAAGGCCTAGGCATTCGTGACGATTGGGGCTATCAAGTAGTGAAACAAGTTGGTAACTACGGTGAAAGCTTCGAGCGCACTGTTGGTACTGGCTCTCCGCTACAAATTTCACGAGGTGTTAACGCACTGTGGAATGCTGGTGGCTTCATGTACGCGCCACCAATCCGTTAATTAAGCAACATCTAAATAAAAATTGGGCGGTTTAGGCCGCCCTTTTTGTAAAATGGATTTGAGGTTATAGCTGTATGAAACCTACTAATACTGTTGCTTCTCAGGCTGATAACGGATCAGCCAAAAGCACAAGCCTTATATACAATCCCACCTTTCGATCTGTCGTTTTTCAAATCATTGCGATTTTAGCGCTGATCTTTTTCTTCTACACCATTGTTAATAACGCCCTTACAAACCTAGACGCTCGTGGTATCGCCACTGGTTTTGGTTTCCTTGATCAAGAAGCTGGCTTTGGGATTGGCCTTACGCTCATTGAATACGATGAAACCTACTCTTACGGACGTACTTTCGTTATCGGCCTACTCAATACTGCCCTAGTATCTTTCCTAGGTATTATTCTGGCTACCGTTATTGGTTTCGTCATGGGTATCGCTCGCTTATCATCTAACTGGTTAGTGAGTCGACTCGCTGCGGTTTACATTGAGATTTTCCGAAACGTACCCCTACTTTTACAAATCTTTTTCTGGTACTTCGCAGTTTTGCAGGCACTCCCGTCTCCAAGACAAAGTATGAGTCTCGGTGAAGCTGTTTTCCTAAATGTTCGTGGACTTTATTTCCCTGCTCCTGTTTTTGAACAAGGCAGTGGAATAGTCATCGCTGCATTGGTTTTCGGTATTATCGCTTCCATCGTCATTAATATCTGGGCGAATAATAAGCAAAGACTGACCGGTCAACAGACTCCTATGGGACGTATTATTCTTGGATTATGCGTTGGCTTACCGGTTGTCGTTTATTTCTTAATGGGTTCTCCTATTAGTGCAGAAATGCCAGAACTGAAAGGATTCAACTTCCGCGGCGGTATAAGCATTATTCCAGAGTTAGCAGCATTGTTGCTCGCACTGTCTATCTATACTGCATCATTTATCGCGGAGATTGTTCGATCTGGTATTAATGCGGTAAGCCATGGCCAAACTGAAGCGGCAATGAGCCTGGGTTTACCCCGCTCAAGAACGCTGAAGCTGGTTGTGATTCCGCAAGCCTTGCGGATCATTATTCCTCCACTAACAAGCCAATACTTAAACCTGACCAAAAACTCGTCTTTGGCGATGGCAATTGGTTACCCCGATTTGGTGTCTGTATTTGCAGGAACAACGCTTAACCAAACCGGTCAAGCAATAGAAATTATCGCTATGACGATGGGGGTTTATCTCACGCTGAGCTTGCTAACTTCGGCATTGATGAACGTTTATAACCGTAAAGTAGCCTTGGTGGAGAGATAACGATGAGCATACATCAATTTCAGCCAGATCTTCCGCCTCCAGCAAATACTGTTGGTGTTGTAGGCTGGTTACGTAAAAACCTGTTTAATACGCCGGTAAATTCAATAGTAACTTTAGTCTTAGGTTACTTTGCCTTTTCTCTAGCATGGTACATCTTTGACTGGGCTATTCTCAATGCAGACTGGGTAGGAACAACTCGCGACGCTTGTACTCGAGAAGGCGCATGCTGGGTTTTCATTAGCGTGCGCTGGGAGCAGTTTATGTACGGCTTCTACCCAGAGGCCGAGTTATGGCGCCCTCGCCTGTTCTACATCACTTTAGCTATATTCACCGTATTGCTGGCGTATGAAAAAACGCCAAAAAGACTTTGGATTTGGTTGTTCTTCGTCAACATTTATCCGTTCATTATCGCCGGGTTACTTTACGGTGGCGTATTCGGGCTAGAGGTTGTGGAAACACATAAGTGGGGTGGTTTACTCGTTACACTAATCATCGCTCTCGTTGGTATTGTGGTATCTCTGCCAATCGGTGTTGCACTTGCACTTGGTAGACGCTCTGAAATGCCGATCATCCGTAGTATTTGTACCGTCTACATTGAAATTTGGCGTGGTGTTCCGCTGATTACTGTTCTGTTCATGGCTTCAGTAATGTTGCCACTGTTCCTAACTGCAGGTTCAGAAACTGACAAACTGATACGTGCACTAATCGGTGTGGTGATGTTCAGTGCCGCTTATATGGCAGAAGTGGTTCGCGGCGGTTTACAAGCGATCCCTAAAGGCCAATACGAAGCAGCTGATGCTCTAGGGTTAAGCTACTGGAAAAAAATGGGGCTTATTATTTTGCCTCAGGCTTTAAAAATCACAATTCCTTCAATCGTAAACACCTTTATCGGTCTATTTAAAGATACCAGTCTAGTTCTAATCATTGGTATGTTTGATGTACTAGGTATAGGTCAAGCTGCAAACACCGACCCAGAGTGGTTAGGCTTTGCAACAGAAAGTTATGTATTTGTCGCGTTAGTGTTCTGGGTATTTTGTTTTGGCATGTCGAGGTACTCGATATGGCTTGAAAACAAACTTCATACCGGTCACAAACGATAATAGAAAGCTCAAGGACGTATTATGACGCAACAACAATCGAATGATTCACAAGAACCGATGATTCAAATTAAGGATATGAACAAGTGGTACGGTGAGTTTCACGTACTTAAAAACATCAACCTTAATGTCCGTAAAGGTGAAAAAATCGTAATTTGTGGCCCTTCCGGTTCTGGCAAATCGACCATGATTCGCTGTATCAACCGCCTCGAGGAACATCAGAAAGGACAAATTGTTGTTTCTGGTAATGAACTGACCGAAGACCTTAAAAACATCGAAGCAGTTCGCCGCGAAGTAGGCATGTGTTTCCAACACTTCAACTTGTTCCCTCACCTGACGGTTCTAGAAAACTGTACTCTGGCTCCGATTTGGGTGAAGAAAATGCCTAAGGAAGAAGCAGAAGCCATCGCGATGAAGTATCTAGAGCGAGTTAAGATCCCAGATCAAGCCGATAAGTACCCGGGGCAACTATCTGGTGGTCAGCAACAACGTGTTGCTATCGCACGTTCTCTATGTATGAGCCCTCAAGTAATGCTGTTTGATGAACCAACATCAGCACTCGACCCAGAAATGGTGCGTGAGGTACTCGATGTAATGGTTGAACTTGCAGAAGAAGGGATGACAATGCTGTGTGTAACACACGAAATGGGTTTCGCGAAAGAAGTCGCTGACCGAGTCATATTCATGGATGCAGGTGAGATTATTGAAGAAAACAACCCAGTTGATTTCTTTGAGAACCCACAGTCCGATCGAACTCAAAACTTCTTAGCACAAATCCTCCATCATTAAAGCTAAAGCACTGAACCAAGAGGCGATTCTATCGCCTCTTTTTAGTTGTTATATTGTGTTACATCTTAGAAAATACTTAAGTGCATATTTACATTATTATTTTAAGTAGAAAGATAGTACGCAGGGCTTGATTTTTGTTACATTCAGCCCCATAAATGTACTTATAAACATAAACCCTCATGAGGAAGATTATGAACAGCCCTATGTTTAGCCGCACTTCTACACAAGAAAGTGCAATCCAAACAAATAAAGTTTTGCGTAACACTTACGCTCTACTTTCAATGACTTTACTATGGTCTGCTGTCGTAGCAGGCGTTTCAATGGCAATGAACTTGCCTCGTCCTGGCATCATCCTAATGCTTGTTGGCTTTTACGGCCTGCTTTTCTTAACGGAGAAAAACCGCAACAATAGCATGGGCCTTGTGTTCACGTTCTTGTTCACTGGTTTCCTAGGCTACACAGTCGGTCCTCTGCTAAACATGTACATTGGCGCTGGCATGGGCGATGTTGTTCTTACTGCTCTAGGTGGTACTGCACTATCGTTTATGGCCGCTTCAGCTTACGCTTTGACAACGCGCCGTGACCTTTCAATGATGGGTGGCCTAATGTTGTCACTATTCGTTGTTCTTGTTGTAGGTATGATTGCAAGCTTCTTTATCCAATCTACGGTACTGCACCTAGCACTGAGCAGCCTATTCATTGTGTTCTCTACAATGGCTATTCTTATGACAACACAGGGCATTATCCGTGGTGGCGAGACTAACTACATCTCAGCAACTATCACGCTGTATGTTTCTATCTACAACATTTTCATCAGCCTATTAAGTATTCTAGGTATTATGAACAACGACTAATCTCGTTTAGTTGTTTAAAGAAAGCCCAAAAGCTCTTGCTTTTGGGCTTTTTTATTTCTGCTCTATTGAAGCAGCCCGACGTGCACGCTAACCTATTCATGTTCCTTAACACCTAGAGCCAAACAACATGTTCGAATATAACGGCAAGCAAATTGAAACTGATGAGCAAGGTTACCTTCTTGACCACACGCAGTGGGAAGAAGGAATGATAAATATCTTAGCGGAAGATGAAGGCATAGAATTAACCGACGCTCATCTAGAAGTGATACATTTTGTTCGTGACTTTTATGAAGAATTCAACACTTCACCAGCGGTAAGAATGTTGGTAAAGGCGATGGAAAAAGCTCATGGCCCTGAAAAAGGGAATAGCAAATACCTATTTAAGCTGTTTAAAAAAGGTCCAGCGAAGCAAGCAACAAAACTTGCTGGCTTACCTAAGCCAGCTAAATGTCTATAAAAATGACTAGAGTATCTCGAACCCTCTAAACTCCCTCATTATGGCCTCTTCTCGCTGCACACTTTCGACTGCGGCTGTACGGGGGCCTTCTTCAAGCCAGTTTGCCATCTGTTCAATCGCCAAGCTCTCTCCGCAAACCATTACTTCAACATCACCGCTATTTAAATTCTTAGCGTACCCCGTCAGCCCAAACTTCAACCCTTGATGTGAAGTATGGTAGCGAAACCCGACACCCTGCACCCTCCCAGAGACCGTGAATTTCTCGCACTTTTTATTCATATCTATACCTCTCATTTCATTAGGGTGATATATTCCCCAGTTCCATTCCCACCCTCAATGGAAAGAGGGTTTCTCAATGAGTACAATTATTATGAAAGAAATACCATTTCGCTGGATCGACAAATATCTCATTCACTTAAAAATACAAGAAAAATTCTATCTTCTCTTTATTCTACCCATCATTGCTCTCGCCGTTCTTACATTAGTTTTAGACAGTTCATCTGACGCTATGCTCGATAACCTATACAAAGATGAGCTGGCTCTGATGAAAGGTCTAATCGAAGCAGGCAATTTAAGCCAACAACAAGTGTCCGCGCTCATCGCCAATTCAGATACCATCAAAATTGGATCCGGAGAAGGTTCGATATCGGTCGCCAACGGCGCCTTTAGCCTTATTTCAAACCATGAGCAAGATATCTGGACTTCTCTTTCCACGACGCATCTAACAGTCGTTTTAGTTACACTTGGCTTAATCGCTTTAGGTGTTTACTACATTATGACCTTTATCGGTGGCGCCATGTTTACCATGAACAAAGCGCTATCTACATTGGCTGATGGCGACTTAACCAGTCGAATGAACTTTTTCAAAGTGAGAGATGAATTCAGCACGATCGCAATTACTATTGATAAAGTAGCAGAGCGCGAACAGACGTTGGTTCAATCTATCCAAGAATCGGTTGCTTTAATGCAACAAATTAGCTCTGAGCTTAATCTCTCAACTCAACAAAGCTCGGATATGTCAAATACCCAACAAGAGCATCTAAACTCGCTAGCGAGTGCAACAGAACAAATGGCTTCAACCATTCGTGAAGTGGCAACGCTTGCTCATGACTCTAGTACCCAAACTGAAGATGCGAAAAGTGTTGCTCAACTAGGGCAATCGAAAGTAAGTCATACATTAGAGTCGATTTCTAGCCTATCAAGTGAGATCCAATCGGCCTCTCAGGCAGTTGGGGAATTGGATTCAAACGCGGCTCAGATTGATGAAGTGGTCACAACCATCAATGGGATTTCGGAGCAAACTAACCTACTCGCCTTGAACGCAGCTATTGAAGCGGCTCGTGCTGGTGAACAAGGCCGAGGCTTTGCAGTGGTTGCGGATGAAGTACGAGCTCTTGCAGGCCGAACTCAACAGGCCACTGTGGAAATTCAATCAATGATCGAATCACTACAGCGTAATAGCCAAGCGCTAACCAAGTTGATGGATGTGACAGTAAGCAATGCCAATGAAGGCCAAACGTTAATGTCAGAAGTCAATGCTGAAATAGGTTCACTAGCAGATAAGAATCAGTCGATATCTGACAGCAGCATTCAAATAGCGACAGCAGCAGAAGAGCAAGGCGTTGTAGCTGACAATATCGCCGCAAGCGTCGAAGAAGTAAGAGTGCAAGCCGACAATGTGTGCTCTTTAATCAATGCGACCAACAGCAATATTGATCAACTAAGAAGTCAAAGTGACCGTATGGAATCACTTTTGGTTGGACTTAAAGCATAACGAACCCAAGGCCACTACTTAGTGGCCTTTTTATTTTGGCTTTAATTGCAATTCACCCTCCCTTCCCCGACAATACCCACCTTTCAAAACCAATAGAGCACAGTAATGACTTCGGCAATCTACTTAGAAAAAGGCAGAGATAAATCTCTACGACGTAAACACCCTTGGATTTTTTCTCGCGGTATTAGCAAAGTCGAAGGTACTCCAGAACTGGGCGAAACAGTCGACGTATTGACTAAAGATGGTCGTTGGTTAGCGAAAGCTGCGTACTCACCAAATTCTCAAATTCGAGCGCGCGTGTGGAGCTTTGAAAACGTTGAGATAGATAAATCATTCTTTGTAAAACGCATCCAAGATGCTCAGCTACTTCGCGAAGACATTATCAAACGTGATGGGCTTACAGGCTACAGACTGATCGCAGCTGAGTCAGATGGCCTTCCTGGTATCACAATTGATAAGTACCAAGACTACCTCGTTTGCCAATTACTAAGTGCAGGTGCGGAATACAACAAAAGTTTGTTAGTTGAAGCTCTAATAGAGTGCTTCCCGAACTGTCATGTCTATGAACGTTCAGACGTTGCTGTACGTAAAAAAGAAGGCTTAAAAGAAACGGTTGGTGTACTGCACGGCTCTACCCCACCAGAGTCTGTTGTGATTGAAGAAAACGGCGTTAAGATCAGTGTTGATATCGTCAATGGTCATAAAACTGGCTTTTACCTAGACCAACGCGATAGCCGACTACAAGCGATGAAATACGTTCAAGACAAAGAAGTGCTCAACTGTTTTTCATACACCGGTGGTTTTGGCCTCTATGCACTAAAAGGTGGCGCTAAGCGTGTTATTAACGCAGATGTATCCCAACCTGCATTAGACACAGCTAAGTACAATGCTCAAATCAACGAGTTTGATATTTCGAAAAAGAGAGCTGTCTTCCTTAACGCTGACGTCTTCAAACTGCTACGTGAATACCGTGACCAAGGTACTAAATTTGATGTCGTGATAATGGACCCACCGAAGTTCGTTTCAAGCAAAAACAACTTAACATCTGGCGCAAACGGCTATAAAGATATCAACATGCTGGCCATGCAGATATTGAAACCTGGCGGTACTTTACTTACTTACTCTTGCTCTGGCCTAATGGGCGCAGATCTATTCCAAAAAGTGATCGCTGACGCAGCACTAGATGCAGGCCGTAGCGTTAAATTTGTAGAACGATTTGAGCAAGCAGCGGATCACTTAACCGATTCTGCTTACCCTGAAGGTTTCTACTTGAAGGGCTTTGCGTGCAAAGTCCTATAATTCACTTATCGAATTCAATAAAAAAGGGCCTATTGGCCCTTTTTGTTTATCAACGCTTAATCTCTAGGTGTCTTGCGACACGATAAAGTTTTTCAAGAAGTCCACCGATGCTGCACTATCTTGCGGCAAACTATCAAACTGGCTCGCCGCATCCTGAAGAACAATGACCTGCGTTTCCCCACCATGTTCCATGGTCAATTTCAGATCGTCATCTTCAACGGTGATGTCGATACTGTTAAGCAAGTCTTCCATAGTTTCACCACCATCAACATCAACTAACTCAGAGATATCGATTCGGTCTTCGCCCTTAGTAAAGTCTGCAACCACATCTTCATGAGTTGAGAATTGATCTCCATCTACCCATTTAAAGATGTCATCACCGTCTCCACCAATCAATATATCGTTACCGATACCACCAATTAACGTATCATCGCCTTCTTGTCCGAATAAGATGTCGTTACCAGCCTCACCTGATATAACATCATCCTTATCACCCGTTTGGCTGGCTGGATTAGACACTAATGCATTACTTATAGACTCGGCATTATCACGAACATAGTTATGGATAGTTTCTGTATCAACATCTGCTAATTCTTTGCCTAGCTGCTGTGAGACATAACTTTGAAGAGCCGGTATACCTTGCCCTGCAATACCATCGAACTGAACGTTGTCTCCGAATATGACATCATCGCCAGCCCCCGCAGTTATCGTGTCCTTACCAGCATCAACGTCCTGAGTATGGCCCAATATTGCTTCCGCCAATTGATCTACATTGATGTTCTGATCAACTACGCCATCCGTGTCAAATGCTTTGAGTGTATTAGCATCCACGCCACTACCAATACCGATAGCTTGTACCGTCGACATATTGGCAAGCACTTGATACATATGCTGAGCTTGAACCGTCACATTTTCAGATTCTGAGTTGCTATCTTCAAACTCAAGTGAAGAACCATCTACGGATAATGTTCCTAACAATTCACCAGTGTATGGCGAATAGACTAAAGCTTCACCATCATCGTAGACCACCACATTATTTCCATCACGTGTGATTGGACTATTTTGCAGTGAACCGATATCAAAGTTATCACCTAGTACATCACCTAGAGACTCAACAGAACCTGTAGATTTATCAACGTACAGCCAAAAACTGGAGAACTCTGCCGCCTCTAAATCGTTTTCAACAGCTCTATTAGGGTGCCCATCCGTAATAAAGAAACTGTGGTTTGTCGCACTATCTGACGACACACTATTGAACCATTCGACCGCTGATTCAAAGCCTGCTTCGTAGTTTGTCATTCCCCAATAATCATCTTCAATGGAGCTCAATGCATTAGCAAACGCCAATTTAGGATTAGGCTCCGACAGGTCTATTGAAATGACGCGAGATGCTTCTGAGCCAAATTCAGTAAGCAGTACATTAACCGTACCTGAGTTGGCACCCTGAGTTGCATCGAACAATTGATCAAATGCGGATTGCAGTTCTGCTTTCGCAGGGGTAATCGTTTGATGCATACTTCCAGAGGTATCAAACACGAACGCTATATTATAATCTTCGCCCGGTATGACCTGCAGTCCACTTACATCACCAATAATCACATCGTGATCACCTGCAGTGGCAAGTACATCATCTCCGGCTTCACCAGTGGTAGAAGAGTAACCGCGTAAGCTAGCGCTAGCTGAAGCACTATTCGAAGCACTATCAACGATTTGTCCATCAACTACTTCGTTTGCAACCGCAGCCACTGTTACGTTCAAATCAAGGCTGCCAGAGTAGTCAGATGGAATCGAAATATAGGCGTCGTCTATTGTGCCCGACTTACTCACATCCAATGCAACTGGAATGAGATAACTATTTAACCCATTAGCAGTGCTCGTCGGTGAAATCAGCACACCACCGACGAACAGCGATAGGCCTTCAGGGATACCTGACACTACAACACTTTGGCCATCAAGCTGTTCACTGTCATCCGTATCGGACAATGAAACATCGATAGTGACAGCAACTCTCTGCTCAGTAGCAACTGAATACTCGTGGTTCTCATTGTCCAGTTGAACGATAGCGTCAGAAAAAACAATCTGTTCAATAAAGTACAAGTGATCACCTTGGTTAATAGGTGTGACATTGTCACTCTTGGTTTCAGTTTGCGTCTTATCAACGACCTGCCAATAACCACCGCCTGCTTTATCAAACCAAGTTATCTCAAAGTTATCTATAGAACCTTCGTAAATCACCGTGTCAATTGCGTTTGTTGGGTCTAAAGAAGTCTGTGCACCGTGGAAAGTGTCGTTTAAGCCACCACCAACGAATACATCCGAACCGTTATACGTCCCAGTATATGTTACTTGATGTGCAGCGTCTGGCGTTCCCGGAGCGCCTGGATAGGTGTCTTGAGCTACATACAAGTCGCTAGATTCACCTGCGCCTACTTCGTGTTTACCTCGGTATAGGTCACCATCTACATCCAGCACTCCACCATTGTTGAAGTCATCAATAATAGAATCGCGATCAGTTGAGAACTCAGGTGCTACATAGCTTGTTTCTAATTGTCCGAGCTCTATAGAAACAACGGGGTCGTCTGCTATCGGCGTAACATCAATAGTAAGCTGTTTCACATCAGATGAAACACCATCTTTACTTACGGTAAAATCGATAACGACGTAGTCATTCAACTGGTCACCAGAGCCGTCAGAATTGTATTCGTTAGTCCCAGATTCATTAAGTTCTGGTACGAACCTTAACTCTCCAGAGCTAATCACTGTGGCGTCAATTGTTTGCTCTGCCGTAATGTCTACCCAGCTGTCACCATCTTTGAGTTGTAATACACCATTATCTAATGGTGACTGAAGTGTTACTTGGCTTGCCACATCAGTAACCCCAAAGTCATCCAAGCTCAGGATAATAGCGGTATCTTCATCTCCACTAATCTCTTTGCTCAGCGCATCTGGAGCCACAGCCACTGGCAATACAGTAACATTAATGACATTGCTGACTTCCGCACTAGGTACATCGTAATTCGTATCCGTTTCAGTTGAAGTCACTGTAACGGTAACCGGATAATCCCCAGGCTCTTCGATTAGCACTTGTAAGTTGACGAAGTCAGACCAATCAGAGATATCCGCAGCACCATCAGCGCCAACGACAATGTCTTCTTCACCAACAGTACGGACGATAGAACCTTCTGGTAACCCTTCAAGTATCACCGACAGTTCTTCTGAACCATCGTTATCTTTAGACGCCCCAATGACAAGATCACTTAAGTTAATAAACGAATCTTCATAGCCGTAATTATCAACTTCAGTCAGTTCAATATTATCCAGCAACGCGCCATAGGTATCGCTCTGAGATGATTGGAATACCAGTTTGTAATCACCATCTTCAGGAACTTCAAAGGTAACCGTCTCTGTCGACCATTCTCGGACTTGGTTTTCATAATCGTAGACAGTGGTTTCATTCCCTTCGGAATCGACGAGCAATAACGTGACTGGAGAAGAGCCGACTCTTCGTGCAGCAATATCAAATGAAATAGTGTAGAAAGAGCCACCCTGCGCAGTAAATTCAGTTGATAAAGTGGTATCGTTTCTGCCGCCTTCGATCTCAAACAGCTTATTTTGTCGGTCGTCGGCATCTCTACCTAAATAGACACCTTCTCTACCTACTTCTACACGTGAACTCGCATTTTCTGTGCCCCAATCACCAACTGCACCATCAGTTAACTCATCTTCAGAAACATTGCCGCGCCACGAGCGTCTTCCCAAATCGATATGCTCAAAGTCATTTGACGAAATTACCTTAGGATCTGAAATTGATAGGGATGGCATGTCCGCAACAGGCGTCACTTCTACATTTACAACCTGAGCAGTCTCAACTTCTGAACCATCTGAATCAAGGCCTTGGACGATAAGTCCGAAATCTTCATCGCTATCTTCTGGTGGTTGAACTTCTAATTTGTCGCCGTTGCTGAACGAAATAGTAGCTTCACCTTGAGAAACTGGGACTTCTGCACCGTTAAGGAATAATTTAGCTCCAGAAGGGATTGAAGCGACGAGCAACTGGCTCACAGACGAGCTATCAGGAAGCTCAACAGAAACCTCAATCTTGCTATCTTCTGCACCAACAGAGGACTCTGTCACTATGATGTCGTCAACACCATTTACATTGATAGTTGAAGTCGCGGTGTTAGATTGAAGCCCACTCCCATCAATAACACTCACCTCTATTTCTCTAGGCTGCTCTGATGGACTATCACTGTTGTTACTAAACGTCACCGAGTTAAGGAAAGCTTCAAAATCTGATGCTGATACTTCACTTTCGGTTTGATGCGTAATCACTAACGTAATGGAACCGCTGTCTTCAGTTACTTGAACATCAAAACCGAGTGTATTATCCCAAGAAAGACTATCTGCTTCCTGTTTGTTGGTAAGCGATATGGTCAGCGAAGAAATTGAGTCTTTATCATCAAAGATATCAGCATTCGCAGCTGCAATAGAGACACCGGCATCACCTTCTTCATAGTGAGTTTCAAAACTATCACTCGTATCAACTTTACTTAGCTTGATCACTAAATCATTGAAGTCATTGTCATCCTGTGCAATACCTCTTTGATCGTCGAAGCCAATAATGGTGTCGCCGTGTTCGTCAGCTGAAATACGAATCTGACCTTCTTCATCATGGCTGGTAAACACTTCGACGTTTTTAACAACCGAGTCAACAACTAGTTTACCGTCTGAGTTAACCTCCAGTTTGCTTGAGCCACTGATAAGCGATGCGCCATTAGGGATCAAGAAATACCCTACATTATCCAATGAGTTGATTGTGCCCAGATTCGGCTCTGACACGTCGTGCGAGTTTTCTAGCAACACATGAAGCTCTTGGGTTTGAGACGCTTCATCCCACACATAGTAGCCAAACACATTGTCGTAACCTGCGCTTTCGCTAACAAACTCAAACTGATACTCACTTCCATCAAGATCGATGGTCGGCTTCTCGTTATCAACAATGGTTGCAACACCAGTAACCATTGCCGTTTGATGAGCAGTAGAAGCTGAAAGTGTAAAGCGTTCACCATCATCCATAACTGAGTCATCGCTTGTTACTACGTGAACCTCAAAGAAAGTAACCTGTGGCGGTAGTTCAACGTCAAACTGTCCGTTAACCACAGGCAATGTTTCCGCCACGCCATCAATTACGACCTGAACAGTAGCGGAATTAAAGTCTTCTGGTGAAGTCGCTGAATGCTCAGCCAAAGATAAACTAACTATCGTAGACGACAAACTTGGGTTCGAAATTTGAACGTCAAACACGGCAACTTGGCCTTCTTCAACTCTAATATCCTCAATCGCCTCAACCAACGGTCTGTCGTCATCAGCGCGTTCAGGCCCGTTACCATCTGAGTCGATGCTACCATCATCTTTAACAATAGCAGTACCTGTATCTTGTCCCTGAACACCAACGACACCAGTAGCCACAATCGAGAAATCTTCGACGCCTTCATAAATAGGCGCTCCGCTATCGTCTACTGTCTCTACAACAACTCGTAGTTCTGTAATGCCAGCAGGAATGACGACATCCCCATTATTTTCTATCGGTAACTTGGTCCAACTGCCATTAAGGAAATGCTGTACCTCAGTATTACCCAAATCTTGTGCATCAGTGGAACCATGAACTACCGCAACATTGATAGTGACAGGTACTTCCGTATATTTGGATAGAGTTACATCGAAGACTGCACTACTACCTTCACTAACATCTGAAGAGTTTTGAACTTCAATAGTTGGAATATCTATATTCTCTATAGAACCAGACTTACTATGCCCATCAACTACAATGGTGAACGTCTCGGTATTTTCGTAAATACCATCCTCCACAGTTGGGATTAATACCGTAAAGTCCGATACTCCAACTGGAACAACTACCTCTTTAGTTGATCCGTCGTATTTCACACCATTGGTGAACACGATTTGAGAAAGGTCTACATCCTGTTCGCCAGCAGAATCAATCAGGCTAGAACCAAGCTCCAAAGGATATCTAGTTTCAACTAATGCTCCGCCATCTAGAGAAACTTTATAGGCCAGAGATTCACCTTCTTGAACACTGTTGGACAGCAATTCAATTCCACTTACATCAGGAGAGGTTGGTAGAGGGTTTACAATCACATCAACTGACGCTTCACTGAAACCACCTTTATCATCGGTAATTTGGTAGCTAAACTCTGTGGTACCAACAAACGAATCGTCCAAATCGAAATACACTATCCCGTCTTCGATATAAGCTTCGCCGTTTTGTTCGCCATATACGAAAGTGATACGCAACGAGTCTCCATCTGCATCCGTATCGTTAGCTAGCAGTTCATCAACAGGTATAGCAAGTACGCCACCTTGATTAACCGCGTAAGCGCCTTCTTCATTAGATGCTTCGAAGCCTGTTAGGAAATAATCTGATGAATCGTTTCCTCTTGCAGGAACATTATCAAATTCAATCGCTTCAAATACGATACTGTCGAAAGCCGTACCGTCCAAGTCGATATCGTAACTACCTTTATTACTTCCTTGATTAGCAACAAATGATCCGCTGGATACAGGGACACCATCCAAATACGCAACCCACATACCTTGTTCATCATTACCTGAACCACCTTCGTTTAGGAAAAGGTTGGAGACTTCGAACGAAAACTTAGTCGCGGGCTTATCTAGTTGTATCTCGAATTTTTCTGATTCACCATCTTCACGGTTGTACTGAATTTGAGCAGCAACACCACCGTTTTCATGACCACTCACGCCGCGCTTAACGCCTTGCTCCGTGATATCTCTGGATTCATCCTGGTAACTAGCACTAATAGATGCACCATCAGTATCCCAAGAGCCATTGTTAAATGAACCTAAGCTTACTTGGAAACCAACAGGATCATCGACTGCCACTGGAGCTTGGTTTTGCTCATCAATCGTGACGGTCGATTCTTCGCTCACGTTACCGTCGGCATCAATAGCACGGTAGTCAAAAGAGTCGTTATTATCAGTTTCCAAATAACGTAGTTCCCAGTTGCCTTTACCAACGGTTGAGACATCTACTCGGGTGATTTCAGCACCATCTGGTAACTCGAAGTCGTCTGAAGGGATAACAATTTCATGCAAAAGATTGGCATCACCAGGACTTTCTTTTTGGTATTCAAATGTCTTGCTACCACCTTCGAAGAACACCGTAATTTGGACACTAGACTCAAATCCGTTGTTCGTACCTTCGTAGAAAAAAGCACCCAAACCGTCTAAGCCTAAAGTGACAGAATCAGCTGGACGACTTGAAAACTCGATCGACAGCGTCTCATCACTATTTATTCCTTTATTGTTTTGGACCCCAATACCATGCCCTACATGTCCCTCATTTTCATCTCCACGGTATTGAACAAGCCTACCATCAGGACTTGATATCGTGACAATGTCACCGTTATCTAGCTCCAACTCGCGAGTATGGCTATCTACTTTCTCACCCCAGTTATAGAAGTCAGTTTGACTTGGGTTTTGATCTTCCTCACCAAGTGGAGAGACCTCCACTTGGCTATTTAGTCCTAAAGAGAAGCCCTCAGAGTTGGAGTCCGCTTGATATTCGATGAAGTACGGATCAAACACTGTGTACTGAGTATCATCATCACCTTCGCTATACAAATCAGCGGCTGTAATAGCTACGCCTTTGTAAAACAACGTACCAGATTCAGGTAGCTCAGTGATGACTACACCGACTTGTGCTCCACTCGCATCATCTTCATTGTCTGAAATATGATCTAGGCTTTCATCCGCACTATCGAAAATAACTTGCGTGCGCCCATTACCAGCAACACCAACCGTAAAGTCTTCTGATTCGGGCGGGTTATCATGTCTGTCATCAATCACTACCGATTGTTTGGCACTTGAAACATCAATCGCTTCAAATACATTCTCATCTGTTTCAGGATCTGTAACGGATACAACAGACACTTCAAAAGATTCATTTTCTTCGTACACATCATTATTGATGGTATCTATAGTGAACGTGGCAGTTACACCATCAGCCCCAACCGTAGCGGTGTGAACTTCAGTAATGTCTTCATCATCTGCATTCGTATACGTGTATGCTAACGTAACCACACTACCTTCAGGAGCAAACTGATCTAGCGTCACTTCAAATTGATCTGTTGTTTCACCTTCTAGCACTATCGAAGGTCCAGACAGCGATACCGTGACTACGTCCGCCACGTCTTCATCGTCGATCTTCACTTTGACTTTGTCTGCACCTTCCAGCGCATCCACCGCTTCAAAGCTGTTATTCACATCATCAACATCAGTAATTTCGACTTTAAGTTTCTCGGTACCTTCGTTGAGGTAATCATCCACAGTCTGCACGGTAAATTGCGCTTCACCTGTAGCGTCGATGGTGATGCTGTCTGGTAATGCTTCAGTGTCGTCGCCACGCGAGGCTTTACCTTTCCAATCGAGCGCTACGTCGATAGAAGTATCACTTGGTAAGTCAGTCAGTGGATTTCCGTCGGCATCAACTAGTGTCACGGTGTAAGTCAGCTCACCGCCTTCATCAATACGTGACTCATCCACGGTAATTTGTGCGTAGACGGTGTCTTCTTCACCTTGAACGGCTTCATCCACAATTTGGCTTGATGCAGAATCGCTACCAGATAACGCATCGACCGATTCGAAGCTGCTGTTATTGTCCGCTACTTCACCTAAAGCAACGCTAAGCTCTTCACTGCCTTCGTTTAAGAAGTCATCAGTGGTTTGAACCACGAAACTTGCCGTACCGCTGCTGCCCACGAGCACTGAGTTTGGTAACGTCGTGGTGTCATCACCTAAAGAAGCCGCACCACTCCAGTTGAGTTCAACTTCCACTGAGGTGTTGTTTGGTAAATCCGTCAGCGCATTACCCGCTGCATCAACCAACGTGACGGTGTACGTCAGTGCACCGCCTTCTTCAATGCTGGATTCATTCACCGAGATTTGGGCGTAAACAGTATCTTCTTCACCTTGAACGGCTTCATCCACAATTTGGCTTGATGCAGAATCGCTACCAGATAACGCATCGACCGATTCGAAGCTGCTGTTATTGTCTGCTACTTCACCCAATGACACGCTAAGCTCTTCACTGCCTTCATTTAAGAAGTCATCGGTAGTTTGAACGACGAAACTTGCCGTACCGCTGCTGCCGACGAGCACTGAGCTCGGTAACGGATTGGTATCGTCACCTAAAGACGCAGCGCCGCTCCAGTTGAGTTCGACTTCCACTGACGTGTTGTTTGGTAAATCCGTCAGCGCATTACCTGCTGCATCAACCAGCGTGACGGTGTACGTCAGTGTACCGCCTTCTTCAATGCTGGCTTCACCCACTGAGATTTGGGCGTAGACCGTATCTTCTGTGCCCTGCGTATCTTCATCGTCGATCTTCACTTTGACTTTGTCTGCACCTTCCAGCGCATCCACTGCTTCAAAGCTGTTGTTCACATCATCAACATCGGTAATTTCAACTTTAAGCTTCTCGGTACCTTCGTTGAGGTAGTCATCGACAGTCTGCACGGTAAATTGCGCTTCACCTGTAGCGTCGATGGTGATGCTGTCTGGTAATGCTTCAGTGTCGTCGCCACGCGAGGCTTTGCCTTTCCAATCAAGCGCTACGTCAATAGAAGTATCACTTGGTAAGTCAGTCAATGGATTTCCGTCGGCATCGACTAGTGTCACGGTGTAAGTCAGCTCACCGCCTTCATCAATGCGTGACTCATCCACGGTAATTTGTGCGTAGACGGTGTCTTCTTCACCTTGAACGGCTTCATCCACAATTTGGCTTGATGCAGAATCGCTACCAGATAACGCATCGACCGATTCGAAGCTGCTGTTATTATCTGCTACTTCACCTAAAGCAACGCTAAGCTCTTCACTGCCTTCGTTTAAGAAATCATCAGTGGTTTGAACCACGAAACTTGCCGTACCGCTGCTGCCCACGAGCACTGAGTTTGGTAACGTCGTGGTGTCATCACCTAAAGAAGCCGCACCACTCCAGTTGAGTTCAACTTCCACTGAGGTGTTGTTTGGTAAATCCGTCAGCGCATTACCCGCTGCATCAACCAACGTGACGGTGTACGTCAGTGCACCGCCTTCTTCAATGCTGGATTCATTCACCGAGATTTGGGCGTAAACAGTATCTTCTTCACCTTGAACGGCTTCATCCACAATTTGGCTTGATGCAGAATCGCTACCAGATAACGCATCGACCGCTTCAAAGCTGCTGTTATTGTCTGCTACTTCACCTAAAGCAACGCTAAGTTCTTCACTGCCTTCATTTAAGAAGTCATCGGTGGTTTGCACCACAAACCTTGCGGTACCACTGCTACCCACGAGCACTGAGTTCGGTAACGAATTGGTATCGTCACCTAAAGACGCAGCGCCGCTCCAGTTAAGTTCGACTTCCACAGACGTGTTGTTTGGTAAATCACTCAGCGCATTACCCGCAGCATCAACCAGCGTGATGGTGTAAGTCAGTGCACCACCTTCTTCAATGCTGGCTTCATCCACTGAGATTTGGGCGTAGACGGTGTCTTCGGCCGCAGGCTCCGACTCATCAACAATAGTATTTGCCCCTGTTGCTTCACTATTCTCAAGGTACTCACTAGGACTTGTGACGGATAAGGAAATACTTTCAGAGTTTTCGAGCAACTTATCATCTATGACCTGAACATAGACGCTTAGCTGTGTCTCTCCCGATACTATTTCGAGATCGCTATCTGTGATAGGTCTATAACCACCATTGCCATCTTCGACAAAGAGGCCATCAAGGTAGTCGACACCTTTTGTAGCAGTATCGCTATCGGAGCCAAGCGTTAGTTCAAGCGCTACATTTTCAGTAACTGCTTGATCTAAGTTGATTGTAAAACCAAGGTACGCGTTATCGGCTTCAACAACAGCATCTTGCGGGACTACGGTGAGTTCAGCGACAGGTAATACATCAACATTGACAGTTACCGTATCAAATCCACCGTTACCGTCACTTACCTGAATTTCAAATTGATCTGAGCCATTGTATTCTTCGTTTGGCGTGTATTCCCAATTCCCCTCTTCATCTAATAAGACAGTACCATTTAGAGGTTGTGTTGAGATCGCGTAAGTCAGTTCATCTCCATCAACATCCTCTGCTTGGACTTTTCCACTAACCGAAGAATCTTCCTTGGTGGTCACCGACTCTTCTTCGCCAGTAGGTATACTATTCTCATCGACTAAGACAGGGGCGTCATTAACAGGGTTAACGGTAATTTGGATGGTTATGGTATCGGTAAATCCCGTACCGTCGCTTACTTGAGCAGTAAAGCTATCGGAACCATTGTAATTGGCATCAGGTGTGTAAACCCAAGAACCATCGGGGTCAAGAGTTAGTACACCGTTCTCTGGGCCTTCCAAAGCACTAAATATTAAAGAGTCATTATTGGAGTCAGTAGCAAGGAGTTGCCCTGTTAAAGGAATATCTTCGTCCGTGTCGATTCCAAGTTCGCTGCCGAGTTCATTGGTCGCTGCATCCACAAAGACCGGGGAATATTGTTGGTACTGCTCCAGTAGGGTTAAACTTTGAGTTTGCGATAAACCAAGTCTTTCTAGGCCTTGGGTCGCGAAATCAGTTTCGGCTATGGTTTCGGTGCCATCTCTAGCAACACTAGCAGAGTCGGTAAGACTTGAGCCAGACGAAGTACCTGCGGCAGTTGCAAATTCATCTCCAAGCTGAGTCGGGTCTTCCCCTTGCTCTAACGCCGCAAGAATATCGTCGACTTCATCAGTGATGTCTTGAGGAATGCCATTATCATCAGCAAGCTGAACGGTTATATCAGGTTGAGTGTCCGCGTCGAATGTTCCATCCGCATTTAGCAGCACCTCACCAGGCTGAAGTGCCTGACCTTCCTCTAGTACTTTCAGGTTACCATTTACATCAATAACCATTACTTGTCCTGCTGCTAAGTTGCCTGCAGCGATAAGAGCACCAAATCCCATATGAGCCTCTAACCTATGTGAACTGCCACCAAAGAACTATGTCAATTTCTTGGCAATTCATTAATTATCATTAATCCTAGTGATAACTTATCATTTTCGAATGTCAAACAGAAGAAATCTGTAACCTGACAGCAACAAATTCACTCCACTAAATGACACTGATCACAACCATTCCATGAAGCAAGATCACGAAATTCTGATATATTTTCATCCAAAGTATTAAATTTGCTCTAAATGAACCCAATAAACAACACAGAATCCCGTTAACGATTGCGTTACAAATTCTGGTACAAACTAATTAGTGTTTTTATTTTTCTGTGTTACTTTATTGACGATTTCGATACCTTCATCTCAATAATGAGACAAGCAATCTCGTAGTATCACCCTCTAAAGAATTTGTCCAAGGAGAGACAGAGTGAACTGGAATAGACTGAAAACACTAAGCTGCCTTGTAGCTTTGAGTTTTCCTGCTCACAGCCAAACCCTAGAACAAGCTGTAGCGCACACGTTAAAAACAAACCCTGAAATCAAAGCATCTTTTAATGAGTTTGTAAGTAAATCCTACTTAGCAGATGCATCAGGTGGCGCATACTTACCAAGTATAGACTTAGATGCAGGAATTGGTTATGAAGCGGTCGACCTCGCTTCCGGTACCGAAAATGAGCTCACTCGTAAAGAAGCAACTATCACTCTGACTCAACTTCTTTGGGATGGCTCTGCAACGCTAAACGATATGGATCGTACGTCGGCAGACGCTGAATCAGTTCGCTTTCAATTGCTATCAGACGCTCAAGATATCGCACTGGAAGTCACCAAGATTTATCTAGACGCCACTAAAGCGTATGAAGTCTTAGCACTTTCCGAGAGTAACCTCGCGATACATAAAGAGATATACAAAGACATCAAAAGGCGAGTAGATTCGGGTATTGGTTCAACCGCGGATATGTCTCAAGTTGAAGCGCGTATCGCTAAAGCACACGGTAACCTTCTCGCTGCGCAGAACAACCTTTACGATGTTCACACCCAGTTCAAAAGAATTGTTGGCCAGTCTCCTCAAGGGTTAATCTTCCCACGAGCTGATCAAAACATGATTCCATTCACCGTGGATGATGCGCTTAACCAAGCATTCAGCCACCACCCTGTAATCAAAATCGCGCAAGCAGATGTCGATTCAGCTAAGTTCCAATATAAACAATCAAAAGGGGTCAACTACCCTACTTTCTCTATTGAGGCAGCTCAGACGTGGCGTGACGATGCTGGAGGCATCGAAGGTGGCAGTGATGAAACCACAGCGATGCTTCGTATGAGATATAACCTCTATAACGGCGGTTCAGACTCAGATCGTGCGGAAAGTTTTGCATACCAACTCAACAAAGCAAAAGACCTGAGAGACAGAACTTACCGTACAGTTGAGGAAGGCCTAAGATTATCTTGGAGCGCTTTGGACCTAACCGTTCAACAAAAAGAGTTTTTGGCTGACCACGTAGACTCGGCATCAGACACGGTTATTGCATATGAAAAGCAATACAAACTAGGTAAACGAACTCTACTCGATCTACTCAACACCGAAAATGAACTGTTCGAAGCTCGTAAAGGCTATTTAGATGCCAAATATTCTGAACAATACGCTAAGTATCGTGTGATGAATGCGACAGGTAGTTTGTTAGAGTCACTGCGCGTCGATACGCCAGAAGAATGGAACAAAGAGGTGGAGTACTAGAATGAAGACAGCGATTTTACCTCTAACTACTTTATTGCTAGCCAGTAATATAGCCTTTGCGGAGAGTGACACTTCAAGTGATGAGTTTGAATACCTCGAGACTCCTGTCGCAGAGCAAATCGACGACCTTATTGATGATGATCGTGATGGCGTTATCAATGCACGAGATTTATGTCCTGAAACACCACTGAAAGCTGAGATAGATAACGACGGTTGTGCAACCTACGTGAAAACTGAGCAGACAATGCAATTGCACATCTTGTTCGCTAACGACTCATCGAATATCAATCCTGCATTTCTGAGTCAAATTCGCTCAATGGCAAAATTCCTTAAAGATTACCCATCGACTTCAATTGAACTCCAAGGCTACGCAAGTAAAGTTGGTAATCATAAGTACAACCAAAAGCTGTCTGAAAAGCGCGCGCAAGAAGTTCAGTCGGCACTCATCAACAATGGCATCAGTCATTCTCGAATCCAAATTCTTGGATTTGGTGACACCAACCTTGAAGAGCTTGGCGACGACGAAGTGAGCCATGCGATGAACCGGAAAGTTGTTGCAACAGTGGTTGGACACAAAGGCTCCGTCAAAGAAGAATGGACCATATTCAATAAGATCGAAAAATAAAGGTCTTAACTTTTCTTAAGGGCGCTTTGCGCCCTTTTTTATTGATTATTGAGTGTGATACATCGTTTAAAATGCTACTCTTACAGCGTCTAACTTACAGAGAATAATGCTATGAGCAAATTAACTTCAGACATCCAAAAGAACTTGGAATTGTTTGTTGCCGAAACTAAGGAAACTAAGCTTGTTTGGGGTCTTCGTAACGAAGAAGGATGGCTTGCTGTTGATTCTACTGAGTTTGAGCAAAGCGAAGTAATGCCGTTTTGGTCAGCGAAAGAAGATGCGGTAACTCACAATGTAGAAGAGTGGGCTGACTTTGAAGTGCTAGAAATTCCGCTGGATATTTTTGTAGAAGATTGGCTACTAACTCTTGCAGAGGACGGTGTTCTTGTTGGTACGAACTGGAACGAGACGTTGGAAGGTAAAGAAGTAGAGCCTTCAGATCTTGCAAAAATGTACCTAAGCTAATTTCATAGCTCATACCTTTCTAAACGCCGCTATTTCAGCGGCGTTTCTCTATCTTCTACCTCATTTAATCAGCACTAATTTGTTCATAGTTTCAGCGGTTATGAGTCAACTCACAAAACTTGCTTGTGAGTTCATTTGAACCAAGCTCATTGTTAGTATTATAGATATAGTGTCTTGTGTTCTTAGATTTATTTCGAGCTTTCAGTATGTTATCGCATTTTAAAATTGCTATCGCCTCATTCACATTGCTGTCATCATTTTCCGTCACAGCTGCAGAGAGTGGTAACTGGGAATCGATTTATACTAATAAGCTAAAAAATAACGATGAATCTGGTGCGCTGCAGATGTTGCAGTCAAGATATGCTTCACTACCACCAAGTGCTGAAAAGCTCTATGTGAGTTCCAAGATTCATGGTTTCATGACTTTAAGAGGCCAACCGTTTCATGGAAGCGCTAGCATTCGAAACAGTGATTACGCCGAGCAAGAACACACATTTATATCTGCACTTAACGACGAAGAGCAACTTAACTTCGTGCAAGCTCGTTCAAGCTATGAAGAACTGTGGAATGAAGCAAACTTAGCCCGTGATCTAGAAGCTAAAACTCTATTTGAATACCATTTATGCCGGTTGCTGAATCGACAAGGTCAATATCACCAAGCTCAATACTATTGCTCGGCATTAAGAGGGAGCTTGGACGATGCAAAAGCTCCCCTGTTCCCCAAATATCGAGGTTACCGTATTATTGGTAATAATCAGGAGTTCCTCGGTGAGTATGCTTCCGCTCTAGACACTTATCAGCAAACACTGTCACTAATGCCTGAATATGTAGACCCTTCAGGCCTATATAATGACATTGGCCTGCTGTTAAAAGAGCTCGGTCGAACGAATGAAGCCAAAACCTATCTTTACCAATCTCTAGATATCCGTGAGCAAAAATCAGAGCCACTCAAACAGGCTCAGGTTTACCACAGTTTGGCAGATGTTTACCTCGCTGAAGACGACATCACTAAAGCGATCGATTACTTAGAACAGTCGCTCGCAATTCTTAAAATGCAGGACCACAAGTATGGCCTAACCTATGTCAATCTCGGTTTAGGCAAAGCGTTAGTGCAAGATGGTCAGTTCGACAAAGGACTGCCTTACTTGCTTAGAGCTCTTGAGCTCACCGAAACTCAGAACAATGATAATTTACGTGGTGATATCTACATCGTATTGGCTCTACAATACTTGCAACTGCAACAACTCTCACCCGCGAAAGACTATGCAGAGAAGGCACAGCAATTCGCCATGCAAATAGGCAGTGAACGCCTACGTGCGCGCTCGCTCAGCTTAATGGCAGAGATAGCAGAGCAAAGCAAAGATTTTGAGAGCGCATTAGCCTTTTTTCGCCAATACAGCGAAAGTGAGATCGGTATTCGAAACACTGAGAATCAAAAATCGTTCGAAGCATTACAAATTGAAAAAAACAATTTTCAACAGCAGTTAGCGTACGAACAACTTAAAAATAAAACACTAGAGCAAGAGAATGCACTTTACTCAGCTCGTCAGTACCGCTTAATTTATAATCTGGTGATTTTCTCACTGTTGATCTGCCTCGCTTTACTTTACTTTTCGCAAAAACGAAATAAAGCACGAGCCCGTATCGACAGCTTAACCAACGCTTTTAACCGGGGTGCTGCTATTCGTCATATCAAAAGCCAGCCATCTACACGACACTTCAACAGAAATAATGTTTTGATACTGCTAGATTTAGACAAATTCAAACAAGTGAATGATGAGCATGGCCACCCTACTGGGGACTTAGCCCTTAGAAGAATTTCCAAGGCGATTGCCGACCAACTAGAAGACAGAGATGCACTAGGCAGACTTGGTGGTGAGGAGTTTATTGTTTACCTACACAATGTAGAAGATATTGATGTTCGAAGTCGGGTCGAACAAATACATAAAAGCATCTCGGATTGTGTATTTGAAACATCAACAGAGCAGTCACTGAGCATCACAGCAAGCATGAGTTTTATTGCAACCCCTCGCTCGCTCAGCGACTTCGATGAACTTTATGCCATATTGGATCAAGCCTTATATCAAGCAAAGGCTAACGGACGAAACTGTATTGTCGACGCTTACAAAGATCCAATTACATTGTCTATGGCTGTGACTTCTTAATGTAATCAGCCATCACCACTTCACGGTTGTTTAGATAATCTTCTAACCCCGCTCGGCGTAGATCACATGAAGGGCAATCACCACAGCCATCACCGATCAGTCCGTTATAGCAAGTCAGCGTTTTTTCACGCACTAGGTCTAGCGCACCGTAATGATCCGCCATCGCCCATGTTTCCGCCTTGTTTAACCACATTAATGGAGTAGCGATGGTAAGGTCTCTATCCATGCCTTGGACCAAAGCGTTATTCATTGCTTTAACAAACTCATCTCGGCAATCAGGATAGCCAGAAAAATCTGTCTCACACACACCTGTTATAACCGTGTTTGCACCAATCTGATAAGCATAGATACCAGCTAACGTGAGAAATAGAATATTTCTTCCCGGTACAAATGAGTTCGGTAATCCGTTGTCTTGAAGTTCATGAGACACAGGAATATCGTCTCGTGTTAACGAGCTTATCGCCAATTCATTAAGTAAAGTAACATCCATGACTTTATGTGCGGCCACACCAAGCTCTTTCGCTAGGCTTTCTGCTACTTCGATTTCTAATCGATGCCTTTGACCGTAATCAAAAGTAATCGCATGGACTTCATCAAACTCTTTGAGAGCTTTAACCAGACAGGTAGTCGAATCTTGACCACCACTAAATACTACAACCGCTTTTTTCATCTTAATCTACCTACGCAATGCTCAAGAATTTGTGGGTTTGGATGGAGAGACGCCAGTTTCGCTCGATACAAGTGTCGATGCACAATTGCGTTGCTCGTGATTTTTGGCTGATTGGTTGCAAAGCGATAATGGTGTTTTCACCCACGTTTGCTTTATCTAACAGCGCATCTAGATGGTCGATGTCTTTTTGAGTCGCAACTGGGTGCTTAATTTCGTTTGCACGAATCATTGCACTATCTAGCACTGGGAGCTTACCTTTCATGGCCACCTTTGGTGACACCGTAACCCACGTTGCATCAGACGTCCGCACTTCTGACGTACCGCTCGTTTCTATCTGGCACTGACAACCGATAGCTTCAAAGGCAGCAGAAAGTGGTATCAAGTCGTAAATACAGGGTTCGCCACCAGTAATCACGATGTGCTTCGCGTTAAAACCTGATTTTCGGTACTGTTCTACGATCTCATCTGCAGTAACCGAACACCACGTAGGGCTGTCTTCAGTTTTTACCAAGATTTCATTTAATGGTCGCTCTTGTTCAGGCTCTGCTTCCCATGTCTGCTTAGTATCGCACCAAGCACATCCCACAGGGCATTCTTGTAGGCGAACAAACACAGAAGGAACTCCGGTAAAAACACCTTCCCCCTGAATGGTTTCGAACATTTCATTAATCTTGTACAACTTTGTAAAACCTGAGCTTTTAAATTAGGAACGAGACCTTAAATGACAAGTCGCTCAAGGTCAAATCAAAACCCTCTCCAAAAGTGTCTAAAGCTACCTAACAACTAGCATTAGCCGATAAATTTCAATAAGCTAATTTCTCTTCAACAATTGTTTAGGTAAGTCATGTACAAACTCATTGCATTAGATATGGATGGCACGCTTCTCAACAGTGAAAAGCAAATTTCTCCACGTACCCAAGCAGCGATTGCCGCTGCGAGAGAAGCCGGTGTAAAGGTGGTGCTCGCTTCTGGTAGGCCGCTTAAGGGAATGCAAAGTAAGCTCGATCAACTCGATATTGCGGGCAGCGATGAGTTTGTCGTTTATTGCAATGGGGCTTTAGTGAAAGACTTAGGTACACAACAAGTAATTCACAATGAGATTATTGATGGGAAAGCCGCCAAGGAAGTTGCTCGTCTCGCGCAACAATTTGGATTGTTTACTCATGCCTTTAGCACTGAACATGGGCTAATTAGCCCTCGCAACAATGAATACACTCACCTCGAGGTTTCATTTAATCAGCTTGAGCTAACCGAATTAGACTTTGAATCGCTCGAAGACAATCATCCTATTATAAAATCGATGATCGTCGGTGAACCAAGTAAGCTAACCCAAGCGGTAACTAAGATACCTCAAGAGATTAAGTCTCGATTTACTGTGGTTCAAAGCGCCCCATTTTTTCTAGAGTTTCTGAGTCTAAATGCCAATAAAGGCATTGCCGTCGAAGCAATCGCCAATCACTTAGGCATAAAAGCCCACGAAGTCATTTGCGTTGGCGACGCTGAAAATGATAACCACATGATTGAGTTTGCAGGTCTTGGTGTCGCCATGGAAAATGCAATGGAAGAAACCAAACAACTAGCCAATTACATCACCTCAACTAATGATGAAGACGGCGTAGCGAAGGTGATTGAGAAGTTCATACTCTCTGAACAGTAATACTTGAAATAATTAGGGGTAGTTTCCCTACCCCTTTACCGCTTCCAATCAAAGAAAGCATTCACAGTACAAGCGATAATTGTCCGCGTTGTTCAGTGCCTTATCTGGGTGACGAGCTGCTAGCCAAAAACAAGAGTTAGGTCCGTACATCATGTGTCCACTGACCGTCACGTCTTCCGTTTCTATCATATTGTGAGTGGCCTCGTGTACGACCACGCCAGCATACGAAATAATTGAATCATTTTCTGTTGGAAGTTGCGCAGCATTCTGTTTGATTTTTCTTCTGATCTCTTTCGATGCTCTATCGAATTCTTGCTGTAACACATCAACCTCCGCTGAAGACTTCCCCTTAATATCTTTAAAGAACTGACTTTGGACTTCAGCACGCTCGTCTTTTAAAGCCATATGTGTACCTAGCACTCTGTCGTAAAAAGCTTGGTCATGCACTGTTTGGTTTGAATGGTCGCCCGAACTGGTGAAGAAGTAATGTCCGAGATTGATTCTGATGTACTGCTGCTGCATCAAACTTTCAAAACTTTGGGGTGATGCTGTCCCATACGTTTTTTTCTTAACTGCTACTTTAAACTGAATAGATTTGGAGTTCAGCCCATCCAGCATATTGGTTAAGTTTTGCTTTAACTGCGCTTTTTGCTGATTGCTCAAAGCTCCGAACCATCGCTTCATATGTTCATTTGGATCCTTGAGCGAAACATTAGATAAGCCAGCTTGGATAATGCGCTTCGCTTCATCTCTGGACTTACGTATATTCCGAGTTAACGCTTCGCCTGCTAGTCCTTTCTCTTGCCCAACATCATAGACCTCAGGCATTACGACGATACCACCTTGAGCAACAATAATACCTGTCGACTTTTCTACAATTTTATTGACCACTGTTTGAGTGCTTTGAGCATTACTGTACGACTTATGTCCCTCGGCTATTGTCGCCAGCTGATCATCAGTGTTGGCGTAGCGCGTGGCCATCAGCAACATGTAGCCTCGCACTGCATTCCGGTGTGCTTTAGCATTCTCAGTATGAAGGGCATATCCACCTAACGCTAACTTTGCGCCAATAGTCTCCTTCGCTCTCGGAACATCTTGCTGTGCCTGCATCCATTCGAGAACACCGAAATAAGCTTTGTAGATCGCTGGATTTTTAGCGCCTAAAGTAAGTAAGGCCCCTATTCCTTGATTGAATCGTTCTAAGTCCGTTTTGGCCATTTGACTGTCTTCCTTATCATTCACAGTGCCGAAAGCGTGTAACCGCACATATTTGTAATGTAATCAGGGATCTATTATTACATTTAACATTTGAATAACAAGAAACATCAAACTCATTTTTAGTTCAATCGTGCTAAGTGCGTGACCGATTTAAGTTCTGACAACTGGTGCTAATAGATTGCTCAACTAATAGAAAAAACGCCTCAATAATCGAGGCGTTTAATTTTGGTAATGAATGAAGGTTGGTTAGCGGACGAACTTTCTACTTAGCAACACAAATGCCAGCATCAATATTGGGTAACGAACCGATTCGATTACTAGCGACATGATGCCACTGTAAGAGACGAAGCTGCCGATATAGCTAATCAATAGGTATATAAACAAAAGACCTACAACAATCGAGACTATATCGCGTACAGCAGGTTGAGTTTCGTTCGGCTTAAATGTCATCACCAGACCCGACGCCGTAATAACAACAGCCAGCCATGCAGTAAAAGTCGGAATTGGCCAAATCACCGTTAACACTACCATACCTGCAGATAAAGCGATCCACACACCTTTAGAGCTCAATAGTTCAGATACATTGAGATCGGGCTTAGACTCAAGCCTAATGATATGCCAAGCGACTAATGCTCCTAGTAGCGCTCCAACAATCATGTCCAATATAAACGCTGAACCACTGTAGAACTTGGTTAACCCCACCAAAAACATAAACCCTAGAAAACTCATCGAGTAGCGATTAATCGAAAGCTTTTCCAGCGCTAACAAAACAATTGTTCCAACCGTAAACCAAACAGCAATTGGCAAGCTTGGAAAACTATAGCCATAACTTGGCGCGAGCTCCAATGCAGGGATATAGACATGAGGCCTTGGCAGAGCAAACCCTTGCTGAGCCACTAGGCTCAAAATAGAAGTGACCGTTAGGGCAAAAAAGACTTTGTAAGTGAACTCCTTGCCAAAACGCCAAAACAATATAGGGAATAAAAAGATAAGCATCAGCGGTTGCGTTAATTGATTTAACGCGAGATTAAGCCCCAGCAATGTAGATTTGATAGGTGCTGGAGCCCCAGAAACCCACTGTTGCAGTCCGGTTATCCAATTCAACTCCGTTTGGTTAAGTTGAGGGGCAGCATCGATAAGGTGTGGAACGTAGGTTACCGATTGATTTGACGCACGGCTGTACATTTCTTTGATTGCAGGCCACTGCTCAGGGTAACGGTAATCAGAATCCTTTAGCTTACTAGGGTCCAGTAACATCGCTCCTGAGACTTCAACACCATAGTGAGGTGCAAACCAAATAGGTAATTCGTGCGCGTCTAATGCATTATTGAAATCGTACGCGATAACATCGGAGTCGGATACACAGTCATACATGACTGCGGTTTCACTGTAGCCAAGAACATCACCGACCGTTACGACCAAACCGGTTTCTTCCCAAGTTTCTCGTTGTGCCGTCAGTTTTGGATCTTCACCAGAAGAAATGGTACCTCCTGGAAGGGAGATCTGTTTGGTTAGAATTTCGTTGACCAACACTAGTCGGTCATCCGCTCTCACAATACAAAGAGAGCCCTTAATTCCTTCAGGTAAAGCAGTTTCATTTGCAGTGGATAGAGTAGAAAAAAGTAATGAAATACATCCAACTGCCAGTACGAATAGTCGTGATATCACGTGAAAACCTTAAAACAAATAATTACAGTGCTTTTCTTAGCCAATGAATATGATGTTCAAAACCACTGTGTTTATAAAAATCGATCGCTACTTGATTGAAGTTCCAAACTTCAACAAATACTTGCTGAACACCGTATTCCTTAAATCGCTGTTCTAACTGTCGGCACAGCCTGTGTGCCACTTTATGTTGACGGTATTTGGGAGCAACATAAAGCTCATCAATACTCCCCATTGGGATTGGTTTGCTGACTGTGGAAACAAGCTCACAAAAATGCCCAGTAATGAAACCAATCACTCTATTGTCGACTTTCGCGATTAATACCAAACACTCCGGATCATCCAAGTAGCGAGCAATACTCTTTTCTTGCTCGATCTCTTCCGCCGTTTTGAAATGTTCAGGGCAAGCTAGATGGTGTTCATTATGCAGATCGAACATCAGCTCGTTGAGAGTCTCGAGATCTTTAGCTTGAGCTGCAGTAATCGCTATCGTCGACATGATATATTCGCTTCACGAATAAACTATTGAATTGGCTTGATTGTATAGAATCTTTAATAAAAAAGCCCCTACAAATAGGGGCTAAGTTAATATTTTTTGACAAATTTTCATTTAGGATTCATTGAGTACTCGCTCAATTTCGCCAAGGCTCGTTGGGTCATCAATCGTTGATGGCACCGTGTATTGCTCGCCATCCGCAATCTGTCGTATTGTTTTACGCAGAATCTTGCCCGAACGAGTCTTAGGCAACCGCTCAACAACTAGAGCATGCTTAAAACAAGCTACCGCTCCGATCTGCTCACGCACCTTGCCGACTAGCTCCCCCTCTAACTCTATGTCATCGACTTTTACACCGTCTTTGAGAACAACTAGCCCTAGTGGTAACTGCCCTTTCAAGTCATCGTGAACCCCTACCACTGCACACTCTGCAATAGCGGGGTGTCCGCCTACGATCTCTTCCATTTCACCAGTAGATAACCTATGCCCAGCAACGTTAATCACGTCGTCAATACGCCCCATAATAAACAAGTAACCGTCTTCGTCTAGGTACCCACCATCACCCGACACGTAATACCCAGGAAACTGCGTCAAATACCCACTTTCAAAACGATCATGATTACGCCATACCGTTGGCAAGCAACCCGGCGGCAAAGGACGCTTAATAGCAACAAAGCCCTGTCGATTGGGTTGGGCAGCTTCACCCAACTCATCAAGAATCTCGACTTGATAACCTGGCACTGGTTTAGTCGCAGACCCCGCTTTTATCGGCATAAGCTCTAACCCAGTAGGGTTACTGGCAATTGCCCAACCAGTTTCTGTTTGCCACCAATGGTCAACAACAGGTTTATCTGTTTTGCTTTCTACCCACTCTAATGTTGGAGGATCTAGCCTTTCACCAGCCATGAATATGGTTTTGAGAGTGGATAAATTGTAATCCGACAGCAGTTCACCTTCTGGGTCTTCTTTCTTAATCGCTCGAAATGCCGTTGGTGCCGAAAACAGAACGTCTACCTTGTACTCTTCACACACTCTCCAGAAAGCACCCGGATCTGGCGTTCGAACAGGCTTGCCTTCAAACAGTACAGTAGCGCAACCATGAATTAGAGGTGCATAGACAATGTAGGAGTGGCCCACAACCCAACCGACATCGGAGGCTGCCCAAAATACACCGTCTTGGGGCATGTTATAGATAGTGCCCATGGAATACTTCATCGCAACCGCGTGACCACCATTATCTCGCACCACACCTTTTGGTTTTCCTGTGGTACCAGAGGTATAGAGTATATATAGCGGATGTGTAAAACGCACCGGAACACAATCATGCGGCTGCGCCTGCTGTACGGCGCTATGCCAATCAAGGTCCTTAGATTGATTCAAATCCGCTTTACATTCCGGCCGTTGAAGCACCACGACTTGTTCTGGCTTCCATCGGCTATCCATTACGGCTTTATCAACTAAAGGTTTATATGGAATCACCTTGTTGATTTCAATGCCACAAGATGCCGTCATAATAACCTTGGGTTCAGCGTCTTCAATTCTTACTGCGAGTTCATTGGGTGCAAACCCACCGAATACAACAGAGTGAATTGCCCCAATTCGTGCGCAAGCCAACATCGCCATTGCAGCTTCTGGAATCATCGGCATGTAGATCACGACTCGATCTCCCATGCCAACGCCCTGCTCTACTAACATTCCAGCGATTTGGGCTACTCTCTGTTTTAACTCTTTGTATGTATATTGCTGTTTGGTTTTGGTTACCGGTGAGTCGTAAATCAGGGCCGTTTTGTCTCCTCGACCGTTGGCACAATGGTAATCCAAAGCTAACCAACAAGTATTGAGCTCACCATCGGGGAACCATCGTTCAATACCATTTTCATCAGGCTGTAACGTTGTTTTTGGCGCTGTAAACCAATCAATTTTTTCCGACTGGGCTTTCCAGAACTGCTCTGGTTCGTTTAGTGCCCATTGATATTCAGTTTGATAAGCAGACATAGTGCTTCTCCATTCACATTATGAGGTAGCGTGCTTTGGTACACGTACCCACCCTTCCATTAGTATTCGGGCGCTACGACTCATAATCGCCTTCTCTATCTTCCAGCTGTTTTCACACATCTGAGCTTTTGCCCCAACTTTCAGCGTTCCAGATGGGTGACCAAATGTTACCGCCTCTCTTTCACCACCACCTGATGCTCTATTGACTATTGTTCCGGGAACAGCTGCTGCCGATGCTATAGCAACCGCTGCCGTACCCATCATGGCATGATGGAGTTGCCCCATTGACAACGCCCTAACCAGCACGTCTATGTCGCTCTCATCGACCGATTTACCACTGGAGGCTTGATAGCTTTTTGCTGGCGCAACAAAAGCGACTTTTGGTGTGTGTTGCCGTGATGCTGCTTGTTCAATGCTATCGATTAAGCCCATTTTCACCGCACCGTAAGCGCGGATTGACTCAAAACGTGCTAACGCATCTTCATCACTGTTAATGTCACCTTGAAGCTCAGTTCCCAGATAACCAATCGCACTCGCATCAACGAAAATAGTCGGTATTCCAGCATTGATCAGCGTGACCTCTAACTCTCCCAGTAGCGGTACTTCCAATACGTCTGTGATATTTCCAGTTGGAAACATTGCGCCTTCGCCGTCTGCAGGGTCTTCGAAGTCTACCCGTATTTCTGCTGCCGGAAATGTCACTCCGTCGAGCTCAAAGTCACCTAGCTCTTGCACCTCTCCCTCATGGACTGGAACGTGAATCACGATGGTTTTACTGATATTGGCTTGCCAAACCCTTACTTCAGCAATGCCGTTATGTGGGATTTTATCTTTGTCGACCAAACCACTGTGAATTGCGAATGGTCCAACAGCCGCCGAGAGATTGCCGCAGTTACCACTCCAGTCTACAAACGGTGAATCGATCGAAACCTGCCCAAAAAGGTAATCGACATCGTGATCAGCTCTTTCGCTTTTTGAGACAATGACAACTTTACTGGTGCTTGAAGTCGCTCCGCCCATACCATCTGTATGTTTGGCATAAGGATCTGGGCTTCCAACTACTCGGAGCAACAAACTGTCTCGTTCGCTTCCCGCTTGTTGCGCTTCCATCGGCAAATCCACCAAGTTAAAAAATACACCTTTGCTGGTTCCACCGCGCATGTAGGTTGCCGGGATTTTGATCTGTTTTCCGTGTTCCATCACTCCCTCCTACTGCGCTAAGAAATCTTTAGCAAAACGCTGTAGCACACCGCCCGCTCGATACACGCTCACTTCGTCCTCTGTGTCCAGGCGACATAACACTGGGACATCTACCTGCGAACCATCACTTCGAGTGATGATCAAACTAAGCTCACCACCAGCCTTTATGTCACCAGACACGTCATAAAGTTCGGTGCCGTCCAATTGCAATGATTTACGATTTACTCCCGATAGAAACTGCAGTGGCAACACACCCATTCCAACCAAGTTAGTCCTGTGAATTCGCTCAAAGCCCTCGGCAACAATCGCTTCTACTCCTGCTAATCGGACTCCTTTGGCCGCCCAATCGCGCGATGAACCCTGGCCATAATCGGCGCCTGCCACCACAATGAGGGGTTGCTTTCGATTCATGTAGGTTTCAATCGCTTCCCACATTCTTGTCACTTTGCCTTCTGGCTCAACTCGCGCTAAGGAGCCTTGCTGTACTTCTCCACCTTGAGTAACCATTTCATTGAACAGTTTCGGGTTTGCAAATGTCGCTCGCTGAGCCGTCAGGTGGTCTCCACGGTGAGTGGCATAGGAGTTAAAATCTTCCTCAGGCACCTTCATTTTGGCTAGATATTCGCCTGCCGCACTGGAGGCCAAAATCGCATTTGAAGGGGATAAATGATCTGTCGTGATGTTATCGCCAAGGATGGCCAACGGACGCATGCCTTTTAGGGTTCTTTCTCCGGCAAGCGCCCCCTCCCAGTATGGAGGGCGGCGAATATAAGTACTCATCGGTCGCCAGTCATACAGTGGGTTAGTATTCTCACTCTGGTCATCAAGTTTGAACATTTGAATATAGACCTGGTTGAACTGTTCAGGTTTTACATGCTGATTAACAACCGCATCAATTTCTTCATCGCTTGGCCATAGGTCATTTAGGAAAACATCATTGCCGTCGCGATCTTTACCTAAGCTGTCTTTTTCAATATCGAAGCGAATGGTTCCAGCCAAAGCGTAGGCAACCACTAATGGAGGTGACGCGAGAAATGCCTGTTTCGCATAAGGGTGAATACGTCCGTCGAAGTTTCTATTACCAGAAAGCACCGCCGTGGAATATACATCTCGCTCGATGATTTCCTTTTGGATATCGGGGTCCAGCGCCCCACTCATACCGTTACAGGTCGTGCAGGCGTAAGCAACGATTCCAAACCCTAACTGCTCAAGTTCAGGCAATAACCCCGCTTCTTCCAAGTAAAGCTTCGCCACTTTAGAGCCTGGTGCGAATGAAGTCTTAACCCATGATTTTCGGGTCAAGCCAAGTGCATTTGCTTTTTTCGCCACCAAGCCTGCGGCAACAACATTTCGAGGATTACTGGTATTGGTGCAAGAAGTAATCGCGGCAATGATCACAGCACCATCAGGCAATAAGCCCTCTTCTTGCTCCCACTTACCAGCTATACCACGTTCAGCGAGCTCTGTTGTTGGGAGGCGTCGATGTGGATTCGACGGCCCAGCTAGGTTGCGCTGAACCATGGATAAATCAAACTCAAGCACACGTTCGTACTGAGCCGTTTCTAAATCATCCGCCCATAAGCCTATATGTTTCGCGTAACGTTCAACAAGTTCGACTTGCTCTGGCTCACGCCCAGTCAGTTTCAGGTAGTTGATAGTTTGCTCATCGATATAAAACATGCCAGCTGTCGCGCCATACTCAGGCGTCATGTTTGAGATCGTTGCTCTATCACCAATAGTAAGATCGCGTGCGCCTTCACCAAAAAACTCTAAGTAGCTGGATACGACTCGTTGCTCTCGCAAAAATTCTGTAATCGCCAATACAATGTCAGTTGCCGTAATCCCAGGCTGTCTTTTCCCCGTCAGTTTGACACCAACGATATCGGGTAAGCGCATCATCGAAGGCCGACCTAGCATCACCGTTTCAGCCTCTAGTCCACCGACTCCAATAGCTATTACGCCCAGAGCATCTACGTGTGGCGTATGACTGTCGGTACCAACACAGGTATCAGGAAAAGCGACACCATTTTTGGCTTGCACCACAGGGGACATTTTCTCTAAGTTGATTTGGTGCATGATGCCGTTTCCAGCAGGAATAACGCTAACGTTCTTAAACGCGGTTTTACACCACTCAATAAAATGGAAGCGGTCTTCGTTACGTCGTTCTTCAATTTGTCGGTTTTTCTCGAAAGCTTCGGGATCAAAGCCCGCATGTTCTACTGCTAACGAGTGGTCGACAATTAACTGTGTTTCTACCACAGGATTGACTTTTGAAGGATCGCCGCCTTGTTCGGCAATTGCATCACGTAGTCCCGCAAGGTCAACTAACGCTGTTTGGCCAAGAATATCGTGGCAAACTACGCGAGCAGGATACCAAGGAAAATCTAAGTCTCGTTTTCTCTCGATGAGCTGCAGCAACGATTGCTCTAACTGGCTCGGGTCACAGCAGCGCACCAATTGTTCCGCCAACACTCGAGAAGTGTACGGCAAAAACTCGTATTCGCCTTCGCTAAGTGCGTTCACCGCCTCACGAGCGTCGTAATACTCTAAGTCGGAGTCAGGCAGACGCTTGCGGTACTGATTGAAGTTAGAAGGCTTATTCTCATTAGAAGGGATATTTACATTGGATATCGTCATAACTTTCATCCATGAATTTTTGTACAGCGTACTCTGAAGAGCCCTATTTCAGGCTCTACAGAGTCTCGATAAAAAGTCTGGCTATCTTTGCTCGATTGGAACCCAATCTTGGTGATCAGGTCCTTCATAATCTGCGCTCGGCCTGATTATTCGATTGTTTGCACGCTGTTCATAAACGTGTGCAGCCCAGCCTGTCAGCCGGCTCATTACAAAAATCGGTGTGAACAATTTGGTTGGGATATCCATGAAATGGTAGGCAGAAGCATGGAAGAAATCCGCGTTGCAAAATAGGCCTTTCTCGCGTTTCATCACCGACTCAACTCTTTCTGACACAACATACAGGCTTGTGTCACCAACCGCATCCGAAAGCTCTTTAGACCAACGCTTAATCAATGCATTGCGAGGATCACTCTCACGGTAAATTGCATGACCAAATCCCATGATTTTGTCTTTGTTCGCTAACATCTGCATGATGTTACTTTCCGCTTCATCAGGGGTTTGCCAATCTTGAATCATTTCCATTGCCGCTTCATTTGCGCCGCCGTGTAATGGCCCACGTAATGTGCCAATCGCCGCGGTAATGCACGAGTGAAGATCAGATAAGGTCGAAGCACACACTCGAGCAGCAAACGTTGAGGCGTTAAACTCGTGCTCTGCGTACAGAATCAGCGAACAGTGCATAACTTGCTTGTGTAATGCGCTTGGCTCTTTATCCGTCAATAGCTTTAGGAAATACCCACCGATACAGTCTTGAGATTGATCTTCCGTATCAATACGAACGCCATCATGGCTAAATCGATACCAGTAACAAATGATGGCTGGGAATAATGCCAGCATTCGTTCAGTCGCGGCTTGCTGCATAGAAAAGTCGGTTTCTTGCTCAAGGTTTCCTAACATTGAACAGCCTGTACGCATAACATCCATCGGGTGAGCGTCGGCAGGAATCAGCTCTAACGCCTCCTTAAGCGCTTTTGGTAAGCCACGTAAACTCACCAACAAAGTCTTATAATCATCCAACTCTTTCTGATTCGGCAAGTGACCGCGTAACAGCAAGTGCGCAACTTCCTCAAATTGAGCATTGTTAGCCAAATCAGTGATGTCATAACCTCTGTAGGTTAGACCCGTCCCCGTTTTACCGACAGTACACAGTGCTGTGCTTCCAGCGCTTTGCCCGCGAAGGCCTGCGCCACCTAATGCTTGGTTAGGCATAATTGAACTCCTTTTCGTTTGGCTGTGTTCTCTTTGGAACGGTTGTAACCAAACCGATTTCACGTTATTGGATTAGATTTATCTATAATTTTTCATATCTAAGTAAGAAGATTCTTGGGCTTCTATTGTCTATTTGTCTTCAGCGAACAATCGATCAAGTTTATCTTCGTAATCGTGGTAGTTCAGGTGCTCATAAAGCTCTTTACGAGTCTGCATCGTCTCTAGCAACGCTTCCTGATTTCCCTCAACTAGCAAATGCTTGTAGACGTTCTCTGCCGCTTTATTCATGGCTCTAAACGCACTTAACGGGTAAAGCACCATATCCACTTTCGATTTGGCCAGCTCGCTGCAATTATAGAGCGGTGTTTGCCCAAACTCGGTGATGTTGGCTAAGATGGGAACGTGCTTTCCGACCGCAGATTCAAGTGCTGTCGAAAATTGAACATACTGCTCTAACTTGTTCATTGCTTCAGGGAAGATCATGTCGGCACCGGCTTCAACACAAGCAATGGCACGTTCAATAGCTCTATCGATGCCTTCAACCGCTAGCGCATCCGTTCGAGCCATCACCACAAAATCCTCATCGTTACGAGCATCTACTGCGGCCTTAACACGGTCGACCATTTCTTGTTGGCTTACGATCGCTTTGTTAGGTCTGTGTCCACAGCGCTTTTGCGCTACTTGGTCTTCCATATGAACAGCAGCAGCGCCCGCCTTTTCCATACCTTTGATTGTCCGAGCAATATTGAATGCGCCACCAAATCCAGTATCGATATCCACCAGCAACGGTAAGTCACAAGCGTTAGTGATTCGGTCAACATCCACCAACACATCGTTTAAGGTTGTAATACCTAGATCAGGTAAGCCATACGACGCATTGGCGATACCGCCACCGGATAAATATATCGCTTGGTGACCTAAGTTCTTTGCCATCATGGCGCAGTATGGATTGATCGTGCCGACAATTTGCAGTGGATCATTGTTCTTTACAGCGAGTCGGAACTTCGCCCCCGGAGAATGACTCATAGTTTTTCCCTCTAGTCCATTAGTCTCTTATTTACATAGATATCTGTTGTTCTATTAGCTTACGACTGCCTGAGATATGCCTTCTCATCAGCATCTCAGCCAGCTCTTCATCTCTATTTCTAATCGCTTGAAGAATAAATTCGTGCTCCCTTAAGGCTTCTTTTGGCCGAGACTGAGCGCGTGGAGATTGGTAGCGATACATGCGTAGTAAGTGATAGAGCTCATTGCATAGCAGTGAAACCAGCTTGCTGTTTCTGCTCGCTTTAATAATTCGATAATGAAAATCGAAGTCTCCATGCTGGTGAAAGTATGAAGCCCCCTCCACGTCATCAATGTGTTTTGAGTGACGAAAAAGAACGTCTTCAAGCCCATTGAGTTCTTCTTCAGTAATGTGCCTCGCTGCGAGTCGTGCCGCCATACCCTCTAGAGCTTCGCGCACGGAATACAATTCGAGGAGCTTTTCCGCTGAAAAGGTAATGACCTTGGCACCGACATGTGGAATGCGTTCGATAAGACCTAAGCCTTCAACGCGCATTATGGCTTCGCGCAGTGGGCCGCGGCTGACTTCAAATCGCTTGGCAAGCTCTGGCTCTGATATTTTGCTTCCTGGTTCAATATCACCGCCGACAATCGCTTCAATCAAATACTCGGTCAGGTTTTCAGACTTAGTATTTTCTTTGTCGCTTTTACCCTCGACAGAGGAAGTAAGCATCGTATTCATAATCAAGCTACCTATTGTGTTGACTCATTAGATTGTCAACAATTCCTTAACTTGAATATAAAATAGACTATTGATGTGTCGACAATCAAGTGAACTGTCGACAATTTAGACTAAGGTATGAGTCGCTATGATTTTTCAATTGGTGGGCCCGCTATGGAAACTTGTGGCGAAATCTACTTATATACAAGGGTTTTAAACAAAAAGGCCAATACAACATGTGTATTGGCCTTTTCATTCTCGCTCAAGCTAACACTACTACTAACAGCCAAAGTGTCGACAGTTCGATTATGGAGTTAGGCAACCTCGCTGGGCGACACATATTGACTAATATCGACTTCATCAATTTGAGCGCTTGGCAAATGCGCATGGGCATACTCTAAGTAACAACCGCTCTCTAAGAACAAAATGAACAAGTCCCTATCAATATGCTCATCCAGTGCCATTTTGTACATGATATCGATGGCGACACTTATAGGCTTAGCCTTCTTATACGGACGGTCAGCTGCCGTCAGCGCTTCGAAGATATCGGCAATCACCAGAATTCGCTCTGGGATAGATAGACTTGCACCACTTAGCTTACGTGGGTAGCCCGTCCCTTTGAGAGTTTCATGGTGGGTGGAGGCATAGCGAGGAACCCGACTCAGCTCCGGAGGGAATGGCAGTGCATCAAGCATCTTGATCCCACTGATCATATGTTCATTAATCTTAAATCGGTCTTCGGCTGTTAACGTACCGCGTGAAATTGAGAGATTATACACTTCACCCAAATTGTACTGATATTCTGGGACATCTACTTTGATACCTAAATGCGGTTCAAACTCCAGAGGGTGAACACGCCGGTGAATATGTTCGGGCTTGTCCGAAAGGAGTGGCTCTTCGACAGGTAACGACTGCCCTGCTGGTAACGTAACGTCTGCTTTAACTTTGCTCATTTCCTCAAATGGTGATAAGCCAATGCTATCGTCAAAATGTCTCTTCCAAGTTTTAAGTGCGATCGCTTGTATACGCTCAACTTCCGCCTCGCCCATAAATTCTCCGCCTACATTTGAACGAGCAATAAATTCAAAGTCATCTTGTAGCGTTTTTTTAGTCTCGTTCAGACGTGACAACGCTTGTTCTTTATCGATGCTACCTTCCTGCAGGGTCTTCATATATTCAATTTCCGCGTCGCGCAATAGCACTTCAAATCGCATTCGAACTTCATGAATGCGATTGTAATTCGCTTCTAGCTTGGTACCTTTGTCTACAATGTGTTCCGGAGTAGTGATTTTACCGCAATCATGCAGCCAAGCAGCTATTCTAAATTCTCTTCGTTCAGCATCATTCGCGAAGCAAAAGTCTTTAAACTTACCCTCACTGCTCTCTTCTGCGGCCTTTGCGAGTAACATGCCGATTTCAGGTACGCGATTACAGTGCCCTGCAGTGTACGGCGACTTGTCATCGATCGCCTGCGCAATGAGCTTAATGAACGCCTCTACAAATTCTTCTCGCTGCTTCTCATGTTGCTGTAATTCGTCACCCATTTTGGCGATGGACTCCGACAGCTCATACACCTCTTTGATTCGCGTATTAACTAAGCCGACATCACTATACTTACGCGCTTTCACCTTCTTGGTTTCCAGCCGCAATGCGCGAATAGGCTTAACTATTGGAGCACTAAAGCGCCACGCAAGTGGCATCAACGCAAACATGACTAGTGCTGTAGCCGCGATGGAGGTCATTAACTTTGGAATCACTTGTTCTGTGACTACTGAGTTCGGTACAACGACCGCAAAGTACTCATATCCAAATTCACCCGACCCCATTTGAGTGACAAACACAAATCGACGCTCGCCTTCGATTTCCATTTCAATCATCTTGTCATGGTTGATTTGTTGTTGAGTGACCAGATACAACTCTGGATAGGGAACGAAGCTACCACGCCATTGATTCGTATCTAGCCATTTTGCTTTTAAAGCTCTTCGCTGCTGAGGTGAAATTGCGGCGATCGCTTGGTTGATAACCGCTATTAACGCTTGGTTTTCCTCTTTCATATAGAGGTGAAATGAAATAGGGTCCGATTGACTTAGCCCAGTCACAGAAACTGTCGATTCAACAACCAACTCGTTGAGTTCACTCAACGTGTGGTAAGTATCGATAAGGTAATCCAGCTCACCACTCATCAGTGACTCTTTCGCTTCATCGAGACTCGCCAGTTCAACGATATTCAGTTTAGGGTATCGCTCTAGTAGCCATGACTTCATACCAAACCCGCCTACTACTCCAATCGTATCAAACGTCAGCGAGTTCAAATTTTTAGGTATTTTACGAATCACTTTTGCCGCAATGGCCAGTTGCCCTTCAAACAGTAAATCGCTCTTAATTCCTGGTGTTACGGAGTTTGCCGGAACAGAATGCAATATCTGGAGGTCGCCTATCCGGTATTTCTCGGCGAGTTCAACGCTGGTGAAGCCATTAATTAATTCAAAAGTAAGTCCTGTCTGGTCAGCGATCAGCTCTAGAACATCAACGGCATACCCTTTTGGCATACCCGATTGAGCATAATCATATGGGCCCCAGTCATTTTGATTCGACACCAGTAATGGTGGAGACTGCTCAATCAGTGCACGCTCTTCCTCACTCATTGCTAAAGGTGCCGATGAAGGGATCAACACTTCATTAAACAGTTGACGATTAGAAGCGATCACTTCCCCTTTGCTGTTAAAAATGAACGATTCTGCGTCCGTCCCTTCTTCCAGACCAAGTTGTGTCGCTGTGATTTTTTGATTTACTGCAGACAAAACCACATCAATCCCTATCGCCCCTTTAGGGCTACCAATCGAATAGGTTTGACCGGTGATCTTCAAATGCTTAAACAGGTAAGGTTCCGTTTTGAAAACATCTGTACCTTCCGCTCCAACATACCAAGGCCTGCGGGTTGGATAATAGTTGCTTTCCTCAGTAGTACTTTTGGTCAGCGAAAAGTCGTCTGTGTAGTAGTTGGTAATACGCGTGCGTTTATCATCCTCGTTGAAGATCTTGATAACTACCCACCTATCGTTAGGCGCAGCTTTTATTCGCTCTCGAACAATAGGCGAAGACTCTAGGTTGATGACTTGAAAAAACCGGTCATCATTGCGTCCGAAATACAGACTGTAGAAAAGTGGGTTATCAGAAAGGATTTGGCTGAAAATGTCTCGTATCTCGACTTCGGTAAATGCGTGCTCAATACTGGTTGCGACGCCGCGTAGTATTTTAACGCTGCTTGTCGCATTGGTTTCCACCTGTTGTAGATACTCGCTTACGTTGGTGGAGGCACTTGTCAGTTTGGACAAAACAGCTTCTTGGGACATTTGCTTACCAAAATAGTATTGCATACCAATCGCCACACAGGCAGTCACTGTTGTCGCAAACAAGAACATACTGCCGACAGTAAACTTTATTGAATACTTACGACGCCCTTTAAGCGGTGTGTTCATCCTTATGCCTCCATGGCAATTTCCAATCCGACTCAATTCTCAATCCCGAGATTCATAATGATTATTAAACTCAATGATTTATATATCAATACAACATCCTATAAATCGAATCTATTGTAGAACTCAAGTTAAGCAGAAAACCGGATGCATATCAAAAACCTGAATGGATAAATGCATTTCATACCAGCGTGAACTTTATGAACAAAACCTCCAATATGCTCAATATTCTTTTTATCTACGCATTAGAGACACTTTGTTAACACTTATTTAACCTTAAACACATCTTCATTGATGAGTCCCTTCCCATCAATGCAGTGAAATGATAACAATACGCACCATCACGAACTTTGGTGCGCCTACATAAGGAACGTGAATCATGTTTAAGGTAATGAAACCAACACTAGCCGCATCGATTATTGCAGCGACCTTTTCTTTCAGCACTTTTGCTGCAGACGTCGAGAAAATCCACTTCTTAATTCCAGGTGGTGCTGGCGGTGGCTGGGACATGACAGCTCGTGGTACTGGTGATGTACTAGTTAAAGAAGACATCGTAGAAAATGTTTCTTTCCAAAACCTTTCTGGCGGCGGTGGTGGTAAAGCAATTGCTCACCTAATTGAAACAGCAGAGCGTCAAGAAGACACGCTAATGGTTAACTCAACCCCTATCGTGGTTCGCTCACTTACCGGAATTTTCCCTCAATCTTTCCGAGACTTAACACCTGTTGCAGCAACTATCGCTGACTACGGTGCCATCGTTACGTCGCCAGACTCTCCATACAACACGTGGGAAGATGTGGTTAAAGAATTCGAATCTAACCCACGTAAAGTGAAGATCGCAGGCGGCTCTGCACGCGGCAGTATGGACCACTTAGTTGTAGCCGCTGCGTTTAAAGGCGAAGGCTTTGATGCTAAGAAAGTACGCTACATCGCTTATGATGCAGGCGGTAAAGCAATGGCCGCATTACTTTCTGGTGAAACACAACTGCTTTCAACTGGCCTAGGTGAAGTGCTAGAGATGTCTAAATCTGGCCAAGTAAAAATCCTTGCAGTGACGGCGCCTAAACGCCTAGAAGCCGCTCCAGACATTCCGACTCTTACTGAATACGGTAACGAAACAGTATTCGCAAACTGGCGTGGATTCTTCGCAGCACCAGGGGCTAGCCAAGAGAAAATCGACGAGTGGAACGCGGCTTTAACCAAAATGTACAAAACCGATCAGTGGGAAGTTGTTCGTGACCGTAACGGTTGGATCGACAACTACAAAGCCGATAAAGACTTTTACGCTTTCCTTGAAGATCAAGAGAAGCAAATGGGCGACCTAATGCGTGAGCTTGGTTTCCTTAAGTAAGACCCTGTAGGGTCGAGGAATCGACCCTACGTCCCTGTTTTGCCGTATTAAAGAGTTCTATCTTGCGGTTTAAGATAGAGTCCATAAAAACTCCTTTGTTTATTTAGCCACGCTTTTTAGGCACGGCTTGTTGAAAATAAACATGTAAGCCAATTTGACTAGCAGCAATCAGCTTACTTTCGAGGTTGCCCCATTACCGGAGCGTTTCATAGGAATAACCCCCAAAATGAAATCGAAGGTAAAACCTGCAAACTCACGTTGATGAATATCCTGACAACTACTCATTAACTCTCTTTTATACGGCCTTTTTCTTCCCCTCTTAAACAAACTATGCAAATGGAGTTGGATATGTCGGATTTGCCAACTAGTTCATTCTTTAGCAAGGAAAACCTTCTTTGTCGCGACCGAGTCGGCGCAATGATTTTCCTTTTGGTGTGCCTTTGTTACGGCTATCAAACCTCACTGATCCCATTATTCCCGGGTGACGAGTACGAACCATTCACAGCAAGAACGCTGCCCACTCTTCTCACATTTGCAGGTATTGGATTATCCATTCTATTGCTGGTGACAGGACAACCAGACACCCAAAGTGGTGCTGTCGTCGGTTTTAACTGGAAGCTTCTTCTTTCCTTCATTGCTTTGATGGCGTTGTACGGCATTGGCCTCACCTATGTTGGCTTTGTTATCGCAACTAGCTTCTTCTTATTAGCTGGGTTTTATTTACTTGGCGAACGCCGCAAGAAAGTGTTGTTTGGCGCATCTTTCCCATTCGTTATCGCTTTCTTCCTGTTACTTACTCAAGGCTTAGACATCTATCTTGAGCCAGGCTTAATCTTCACTATCTGGTAGGACGTATTATGTTAGATGGAATTTTACAAGGACTGTCTACGGCAGTAATGCCAATGAACATCATGATGGTGATCGTTGGGTGTTTCGTTGGTACATTCATCGGGATGCTTCCGGGTCTGGGTCCTATTTCTGCTATTGCACTGATGATTCCAATCACTTACGGGTTGGACCCATCGTCTGGCTTAATCTTAATGGCTGGTGTTTACTACGGCGCAGTATTTGGTGGTTCAACATCATCAATCTTAATCAATGCTCCTGGTTGTTCTTCAACGGTTGTTACCGCTTTCGACGGCTACCCAATGGCACAAAAAGGCCAAGCTGGTAAAGCGTTAGCGTTAGCGGCTTACTCTTCTTTCACCGGTGGTACGCTATCTGCAATCATGCTTCTAGTCGCAGCGCCGGCACTTGCAAGCGTGTCGTTGAGCTTCCAGTCTTCAGACTACTTTGCACTGATGCTACTAGGTCTATCGGCAGTTGCCGCATTCGCTGGCCCGGGTCAAGTCATCAAAGCTTGGATGATGACCGTTCTTGGCTTGATGTTGTCTACAGTGGGAATCGACAAAGGTGTTGGCGTTGAGCGTTTCACATTTGGTCTAACCGACCTAATGGATGGCTTTAGCTTCCTACTCCTTGCTATGGCAACGTTCGCTCTGGGTGAAACTCTAATGGGTGTACTAAAACCTTCTGAAGACACCCGCGGAGAAGAACAGCAAAAAATGAGTGACATCGGCAGTATGAAGGTGACTAAAGAAGAGATTAAAGACGTCGCTCCTGTATCGATTCGTTCTTCTATCTTAGGTTTCTTTACCGGCGTACTTCCTGGTGCGGGTGCAACCATTGCAGCATTCTTAAGCTACGGTATGGAGCGTAACCTAGCGCCTAAAGATAAGAAGAAAGAATTTGGTAAAGGCAGTATCCGTGGTCTAGTTGCCCCAGAATCTGCAAACAACGCCGCTTCAAGTGGTTCATTTGTTCCACTGCTAACCTTGGGTATTCCAGGCTCTGGTACAACAGCCATCATGCTTGGTGCATTAATCGCTTACGGTATTCAACCTGGCCCTCGCCTATTCGTTGAACACCCAGATGTATTTTGGTCAGTCATCATCTCTATGTACTTTGGTAACATCGTACTGGTGATTTTGAACCTACCGCTTATCCCATACATTTCAAAACTATTGGCAGTACCAAGGACGGTTCTTCTTCCAATGATTTTGTTCTTCTCAATCACTGGTGTTTACCTAGTATCCTTCAACACTATGGACATCTTCATTATGTTGTTGGTAGCAATGGCCGCCATTGCACTGAGGTTGGCGAACTTCCCACTTGCCCCGCTACTGCTTGGTTTTATCCTTGGCGGACTAATGGAAGAAAACTTACGCCGTGCACTGATGATCAGCGATGGAGAACTAAGCTTCTTATGGGAGCGTCCTATTACACTGACGTTTACTGTATTAGCAGTACTGGTATTGGCTAGTCCGATATTTGTTAAGCTGTTCCAACGCTTTAGAGCGCAACCAGTAAAAGTATCTCAGTAACGAATCAGTGTTGATTCCGGCAATCAAAAGGAGCTTTCGAGCTCCTTTTTTCGTTAACGGCTTCATTGATTAAACCTTTCCTCAATTAAACTTTTTGTCTTATGGGAAACAACGTCAATTGATGATTAATAAATTAGAGTATATACTCTAATTTATTTTTTGTAGGTTTGACCAATATGAAGCTTCGCCCTCTTGTCACCCTCACTTGCGGATTACTCATTAGTTCGAGTATTGCCGCCGCTCCTATTAGCTTTGAACAGGCGTGGGAGATCCTACAAAAAGACAACAACTCATTAGCGGCGCAACGTGCCAACGTTGAACGTTATCAGCATATGCAAAGTGCTACCGACAACCTCAACCTCCCTTCAGTAAGTATTGGTGCCAACTACACGCGACTCGATTCAGACGTAACATTATCTGGCGAGCAACTTAGTGACTCGTTAAGCAATGTCTCGCCTATCGGCGCGGCAATCTTACCGCTATTTAATGATGTCACTTCAACCATTACTGAACGCGATGTTTTTACCTCCTCAATTCGCGCCATCTGGCCGATCTTTACTGGTGGGCGCATTAGCGCGGCTCAATCTGCTGCAGAAGGCAAAACCGAAGAAGCAAAAAGCCAGCTTGCAATGGAGACTCAAGCGCGATTTGAAGATCTCAGCAAGTATTACTTCAGTGTGCTTCTTGCTCAGGATGTACTTTCGACCCGACAAGCCGTCGAGAAAGGCTTAACCAAACACCGAGATAGTGCCGTTAAGCTTGAACAGCAAGGTCAAATAGCACGTGTCGAACGCTTGCAGGCAGAAGCATCATTAGACAAAGCCATTGTAGAACGTAAAAAAGCTCAGAAATCGCTGGATATAGCCCAGTCAGCACTGACGCAAATACTCAATACTGGCGAGATAGTGCAACCAAACGGTACCTTGTTCATCAACGACAATCTGCCTCCACTGAGTGCATTCGTCGATCAAACCTTACTGACTTACCCTGGGTTAGATTTACTCGATGCCAAAGAAAAACAAGCAAGCAGCTTAATCAAAGCAGAAAAAGGCAAATACTATCCTGAAGTCTACCTATACGGTGACTACAGCCTGTATGAAGAAGATTCTCTAGCCAGCCAAATGAAGCCTGATTGGCTAGTTGGCGTTGGCGTTAACATCCCGCTAATCGAATCGAGCGGTCGCAGCCAAAACGTTAAGGCAGCGCACAGCGCAGTGTCACAGGTGAAATACCTGCGTAAGCAAGCCAAGCAAGACCTGCAAGTGCTGGTACAGAAAACCTATTTAGAAGCTGAACAATCACAGGAAGAAGTAAAGGGATTGCTGTCTAGCATTAATTTAGCGGAAGAAAACCTTACCCTGCGTAAAAAAGCCTTCACCCAAGGGCTATCAACGTCTTTGGAAGTGGTCGATGCCGAGCTCTATTTGGCCAGTATAAAAACCCAACAGTCCGCAGCGAGCTTCAATTACCTATTATCACTGACAAAGCTTCTCGCCCTAACTAGCGAGATGGACACTTTCACCCAATATCAATCCACTGCAATTAGCAACTAGACCAACAATAAAATCAAAAGAACGACCTAAACTAAGGGATATCTCATGAACCGTGTTAAACCTGCCATTATTGCCGTCTCTACGCTTGCTATTGCTTCATGGGTTGGCTTCAGTTTTTATCAAGCCTACCAACCAAAACCAGTTCGACTACAAGGTCAAATCGAATCACAGCAATACAGCATCTCGTCCAAAGTACCGGGACGAATTGACCAAGTCATGGTTCGCAAAGGCGATGAAATCCACAAAGGCGATTTGGTCTTCACACTGCATAGCCCTGAAATAGATGCCAAACTCGCTCAAGCCATTGCTGGTCAAAAAGCCGCAGGAGCACTCGCCAAAGAGGCTGAGAAAGGCGCACGTGACCAACAAGTACAAGCCGCCAAAGATCAATGGCAAAAAGCAAAAGCGGCCTCTGAACTAATGGAGAAAACGTACTTGCGTGTGAATAACCTATTCAACGATGGTGTAGTGGCAGAGCAAAAGCGTGACGAAGCAAAAACGCAGTGGCAGGCAGCCAAATACACTGAAAGTGCCGCATTCCAGATGTATCAAATGGCCAAAGAAGGGGCTCGTAGCGAGACAAAAACTGCTGCGGCGGAAAAAGCACGCATGGCCGCTGGTGCTGTTGCGGAAGTCGAAGCCTATGCAGCCGATACCAAAATCGAAAGCTGGTTTGATGGAGAAGTATCTCAAGTCTTGTTGCAAAGCGGTGAGCTAGCACCACAAGGTTTTCCTGTGGTTACCGTCATCGATACTCAAGATTCATGGGCAATGTTGAACGTTCGAGAAGATCAGTTAAAGCACTTCGAAAAAGATGCAGTGTTCAACGCCTACTTACCTGCACTTGACCGAAACTTAGAGTTTAAAGTGAGCCATGTTGCGGTAATGGGTGATTTTGCGACTTGGCGCTCTACCGATTCCTCTCAAGGATTCGATCTTAGAACCTTTGAAGTAGAAGCGCGTCCAGTAGACCCAAGCGTTAAACTACGCATGGGGATGAGCTTAGTAGTAGAAGTGAAGTAAATCATGAGCTCTTTGATGCGGCGTTCAACATCCCACGAACAAATGCCATGGCTGCATTCACAAACGCCATTGCTACGTCACGACAAATGGTTGCTGTCGTGTTTAACGTGGGTCCCTGTGGTGTTAGCCCTATCGATATGGATGATTTTCTCTCAAGGTATAGCGCGTAATTTGCCTGTGGGCGTAGTGGATTTAAGCCACAGTCAAATGTCTCGGCAGCTTAGCTTTTACATTAATTCCACCTCAACGCTTAAGATCAGCCATAACTATAGTGACGTTGGCCAGGCCAAAGATGCCTTAATTTCAGGTGACATCTATGCTTACATCGTCATTCCAAGCCAGTTTGATAAGCAGGTTCTTCGTGCACAGCGACCTCAAGTTTCGGTGTTTTACAACAGCCAATACATTCTCATTGGTAAGCTGATTAACTCTGCCATTGTGCAAGCACAAGGGACATTCAACGCACAAATCGAAACCATAAAAGATCTGGCAAAGGGTAACTCCACACCGCTCAGTGCCATCGGGCAAGCCCTACCGGTTCGAACTCAAATCACACCATTGTTTAATAAAAATTCAAACTATGCGCAGTTCTTGGTGTCTGCGATCATTCCGGCATTGTGGCAAGTGGTCATTGTCGTCTCAACGATCATGATTTTGAGCGCTAACTATCGACATCACGGTCTAACACAGTGGCTAGGTTCACGCTACGTTGTTAATGTAAGCCGAACCTTGTTGGGCTATGTACCCCTCTTTGTTCTGCAGGGCATCGCCTTTTTATGCTGGTTCTATTACGGGATGAAATGGCCGATGAACGGCACATTTGCACCGCTCATTTTTGCTCAACTCATCACCACCATCGCCTGCATGATCATGGGGAGCTTTTTCTTTTTCATCACACTTGATGCTGCTCGAGCCATGAGTTTTGCCGGTGCTTATACAGCTCCGAGTTTCGCCTTCATGGGCATAACTTTTCCCGTGACAGATATGAATAACCTAGCGCAGATTTGGCGAGCTTTATTGCCTATCAGCCACTACATCGAGGTACAAGTTAGCCAAGTCAGTTACGGAGCTAGCGCCGCAGCTTCGTTGAGTCATCTCGTTCCTATGTTGGGCTACGCCCTACCCGCATGGCTAACCGTGTTGTTGATTAAAAAGCATTGGACTAATGAACAACTCAATACTCACCAACCGATAAAAAGCGAAAAGCCGAAAACAATCAGTCAGCCAGAGGAACTATCATGAACCTCGTCCAAGCAATAAAAGCAGAAATAGCTGCGCTACTATCAAATCCAGTCGTTCTATTAACCGTATTTGGTGGAGTGATTTTCTACTCGTTTCTGTATCCGTTGCCATACTCCAATCAAACGCCACGTGAGCAGATGATTAGTGTGGTGAACCTTGATAGAAGCCAAGTGAGTTATCAGCTTGAACGTATGGTGGATGCGACACCGCAAATAAAAGTTGTACAGCGAGATCACTCCATTGAAGCGGCCAAACAAGCGTTTTTAAACGGGGACATCACGGGTTTATTAGTCATCCCAGAACACTTCTACAAGGATTTGATGTTGGGTAAAAGCCCTACTTTGGCGTATGCAGGTGATGCGTCTTATTTCTTGGTATATGGAACAATAATCGAGGGCCTAGCCCAAACTGGTGGAACGCTCGCCGCGCAAGCAAAAGTATCCAAGCTGTTAGTTGATGGAGAACCGCTTTCTTTAGCATCCAACCATTACGCGGCGTTCTCTTTAAATATGAAACCAACGTTCAACCCAAACATGGGGTATGTTAATTACGTTGTACCCGCTGTGTTCGTGCTGATATTGCAACAAACGCTAGCGATGGCGTCTGGTTTAATGGGAGGCAGCCAAAAATTTGGTACTGGGTATTGGAGCCAGCTTTCTGCAATCAAACTTGTCTTGATTAGAAGCTTAGTGTTTTGCGGAATCTATACTTTGCTCTCCATGTACTATTTTGGCTCAAGTTTTACCTCGCATGGTATCAACCAATTGGCCAATATTTCCCAACTGTTGGCTCTTCTGTTTCCTTTCCTTCTCAGCTCTTGTGCGATTGGGATTTGGCTAGGGCAAATTACCCCGAGGAGAGAGCTCGTCACTCTAATTGTCCTAATCAGTTCAATGCCGCTCATTTTCTCGGCGGGTTTTATATGGCCAACGGAGATGATCCCAGCTCCCATTAATTGGCTTGCTCAGTTATTTCCAAGCACTCCAGCCATTCAAGGTTTTCTTAAAACCAATCAAATGGGGGCATCATGGCCTCAAATCAGCCAAGAGTTTTCCACTCTCTGGCTACAAGCAATCGGCTGGCTAGCGCTCGCTACGTATTCGTTAAGCGCTCGAAAGAGCGCTTAATCGTTTATCAATCACCCGGATTAGCCCTCTCGTTTGTAAGACTTCTGTTATATATCATGAAGTTGGTCGCACTTTTTATAATGCTTAGTTTACTATTGTCTTCTATTATCAACGGATTCACACAGTCAATAACTAAAGCAATTAAAAATCGCGGTATCTATGGAAAGCAGCAGTTCTAGATCAACACTCACTATTGAAATAAAGTCTTTCCTAGCGGTATTTATTATTCCGCTATTGATCGTTTTACCCGCCTCTTTTTATGTTGCCGTCGATGGTATACAAGCAAACTTACGCTCTACTGTTATTACCTACAGCACACGTGTCGACGATATCATTTCAGAACTCCATAGCGAAAATAAACAGGCGATGCAGCATCCAGATAGCTGTGGTCTTATCCGTGAAGATTTACTATTTGAAAGCCTAGTACGTGAAATGATCATAGTGCGAGATGGCATCGCTATTTGTTCTTCTAAACGTGGCGAAATTGACCAGGACATATCCCTTCTCATCGGCAAAAAAGGGACCAGAACTGGCGAGTACTTGTTTGATATCAATGGTGACCCAACGCAAAGGACCATAGTGATTGTTGATACTATTGAAGGTGATGGCTTCTCTGGGGCGTTCTCTGTTGTAGACCGAAACTTCCTGCTACAAAGGCTAGGACGAATTGAAAGCGACAGACTTAGTTACGTTAAAGTGAAATTCGGACCACGTATCTACCCAGCGAACACCACTTTCACGTCCGATACCTACCACTATATCCACACTTCGAAAAAATATGGTTTTTCAATGCTTGCAGAAGCGAGTGAAGATTACATCAACGCTAGGCTGCTTTACACTGCAACGGGAAGCGTCCCCGTTTCTCTTTTAATTTCGCTGCTGATTTTCGCCGCTAACCGATTGCTCAAACGACGCGACTCGTTGGTCGATGACTTAAAAAAAGGGCTAAAACGTGGTGAGCTTTACTTAGCCTATCAACCAATAGTTACTAGCCAAGGCTATAAGATTGGAGGAATCGAAGCATTAATCCGTTGGAATCACCCAACGCTAGGATTAGTGCGACCTGATGTGTTTATTCCTCTCGCTGAAGAACAAAATTTGATCATTCCGCTAACGGACTATGTGCTGCAACATGCACTCTACAACCTCGCTAGCCTTCAACCAGATAACGATATTCACCTTGGAGTCAATGTACCCCCAGCTTATTTACATACCTCCACATGCGTGAATGAGTTGACTCACTACAAAGAGCAGTTTGAGGCCATTGGGATTAAGCTGTGTATCGAAGTAACAGAAAGGCAGATGCTTGATAAACTCGGTAGAGACGTACTTAAAGAATTGCGCGATAACGGGCTAATCGTCTCGATTGATGACTTCGGCACTGGCCATACGTCTTTATCTATCTTGCAAGACACAGCGCTTGATCATTTAAAAATTGATAAGTGTTTTGTTGATACCATCGGCCTAGAAACCGTTAATGCACCGGTTCTAACCACAATCATTGAACTGGGGCACAAACTGAAGGTTAAGATTGTTGCTGAAGGTGTAGAAACTGCTCAACAAGCCGAGTACCTAGCGGGCTTCGATGTTCAATACCTTCAGGGTTATCACTTCTATAAACCGATGGGCATTGTGGATCTGCAAGCAGTTTTCAAAGACTCTAAATTAGGTTAAAACCCGCGATGTTTCCAAAACTGCGCTTCGTCTTTGGCGAGCACATTAAAGGTTTTAACTGCGACTTCATTGCCCTCTAGCTCAATCGACATTCGCCAATGACCAATGTTGGACTCCAAACCATTTTCAGGGCAAAGAAGTTGGATCGTGTCACCTAGGTAGAAATCCCAATCGTTACTGCCCACATATTCCTCACCGTCAAACGGGGCAAGTACCTGTCCTTTCTTACTTAGCACACCGGGATGATCGATGCAGTAGCGTATCAAGGCGCCTTTCGCTTTCTTGATGTTAACGATAAACCCAAACTCCACATCTACTTCTGCATACACGTCTGTGGTGAACTCTTTAATCTTAGGTAAATGCTTGGATTTGGAATCCCAAGTGGAATACACACCGTAGGATGTCATTTCGACGATTGCTGAGCGCTTGGCCACCTTTGCCACCTCTTTCTCATATTATTAATGGTCTCTTCCGCGACCCCATGAATGTTGCCGTACTGCCCGGTACATTCCACCACTTTTAATTCAGCGTGATAGCGCTTGGCTAGCTCACGATAGGGTTTCATTTCCCATAACCGTACAAAAGTATTTGCCACCACCACGCTATCGCCTGACCGTAAGCTTTGTTCCGTTTGTTGACGGCACCAATCATGCGCTTGAGAGATTTTTGCTGCGTCGTACACGTAGTTACCATTAGCATCAATGAAATACATATCGGCTTCATAGTGAGCGATACCCATGGTCTTGGCCAACGTAGATTTTCCCGAGCCTGGCAGCCCGCGAATTAGAGTCAGTGTTAATGACATAAACAACACCGAGTGAAAAAACTGCCTCAATTGTATCAAAGATAGCTATCGACATCTGAATCTTATTGAGTTAAGTTTGGATGTATAGACGTCCAGAAAGCTTAGGGAGAAAGCTGTGCCAATTAAGATCCCCGATCAACTACCTGCATCCGATGTACTACGCGAAGAAAATATCTTCGTGATGCCCGAGTCACGAGCCTCCACTCAGGAGATTCGCCCACTCAAGGTTTTGATCCTAAATCTTATGCCTAAGAAGATTGAAACCGAGACGCAATTCTTACGCCTACTTTCCAACAGCCCACTGCAAGTGGATGTTGAGTTACTACGTATTGATGATCGACCAAGCAAAAACACGCCAACTGAGCACCTCGACAACTTCTATCGCCAGTTCGATATGGTTAAAAACCGTAATTTCGATGGCCTAATCATCACCGGTGCTCCACTAGGCTTAGTTCAGTTCGAAGATGTGATGTATTGGGATCACCTCAAAACCATCATGAATTGGGCGAAAGAACATGTGACTTCAACCTTGTATGTGTGTTGGGCGGCGCAAGCCGGCCTTAAGTTGCTCTATGACTTACCTAAGCGAACTCGAAAAGAGAAGCTGTCAGGCGTATATCACCATCAAATTCATCACCCATACCACCCTGTTCTAAGGGGCTTTGACGATACTTTCCTTGCTCCGCACTCTCGATATGCCGACTTCTCACCTGAATTTTTAGAAGAGCATACCGACCTCGATATTCTAGCCACCTCGGACATCGCAGGCGTGTATTTGGCGGCAACGAAAGACAAGCGAAACGTGTTTGTAACTGGCCACCCAGAATACGATGCATTGACTCTACATAACGAGTACATTCGAGATTTGGGCGAAGGTATGGAGCCTGCTATTCCTATTAACTATTATCCAAACAACAACCCAGACAACAAACCGTGCGCGAGCTGGCGAAGCCACGGACATTTGCTGTTCTCAAACTGGTTGAATTACTGTGTTTACCAACAAACGCCTTACGATCTCGAACACTTCAGTGAAGACAAGTTCACTAAAGATCTATAGCAACGACTGTTTCTATCAAGTAAAAGCTCAACGGAAACATCTGTTGTCTGTCTCGACTCTTTATCATGGCCGCTGTATGCGGCCATTTTTATTGCCAACTCGCTCGCATTCCCTCTGCGAGCCATTGTTTTTCTAGTTAAGCTGTCGCCATTATTGGGCGAAATATCATGAACTTACCCAAATAAAGGTGTTGCCAATGAAACGCGCAGCGGTCCTCTTTCTACTTGCGAACCTGTTCGGTTGTGTCACGGTCACCCAAGATGGGAAACCGGAAGTTAAATCCGATCCAATCGATATGGCAGAATCTCGAATCACCTTGGGGCTGGGTTATTTAGAACAAGGCAACATGCTCAAAGCGAGAGAAAACTTAGAAATTGCGCTAAAACATGCGCCGTCCTACTACCGAGCTCAACTCTCTATGGCTCACTACTACGAACAAGTTGGAGAGTTGGATTCAGCACGAAATACCTATCGAAAAGCCCTTCGTCAGCACCCAAAGAATGGCAACATACTCAACAATTACGGTACTTTTCTATGTAAACAAGGCGAATACCAACAAGCTGATAAGTACTTTAATAAAGCCATCGAGCAGCCTTATTACTACTTAGTATCAGCCAGCTATGAAAATGCGGCCTTTTGTGCATTGAAAGCAGGCCAGACAGACCAAGCCAAGTATTACTTCGCAAGAACCATCGACCACGATCCAAATCGTGTCCGCTCTATCTTGCAGTTGGCAAAGTTGGAAATTGAAGCCGGAGAGTATACGGAGGCGAGAATAAAATTGATGCAAATCCACCAGCGCTACGGCCTGCAGAAACCATCACTTCAGCTGTTAATACAATTAGAGAAAGCGGCAGGTAACAAATCACTGCAGATAAAATACCAAAACCAACTCGATCAAATGATGGAAGTAAGTTGATACTAGGCCGTATTGACCTATTTTCGGCGCGTTCGCTTTCGGCGACGAACAACACGCACTCGGTGAATCACACGGTATTCACGAATGATATACGCCACGACCACCAATATCACTAAGCCAAACACACCCGCAAAGCCATACAGTAGGATGTCGCATACCCACTCTGGGTTGCAGGGAAGATAGATTTCAAACTCCATAACTCTTCCCTCTAACATGCCTACAACAAGCTTAGCATTTGATTTTCAACCACTCACGTCGCTCTTCTTCATCTTTAAATGTCCAAGCAACAAATCGGCTGTTCTTCTGGCCTTGACTCATTTCGACAATTCTAACTTCGGATGCCCCAACCTTTTCGAGGTTTTTCCTCAGCCATCGAACGTTCTCTTTCTTGGAAATAAGTGTGGTAAACCAAAGTACTTGCTTAGCAAACTCGCGGCTCTCAAAGGCCATGTTTTTAACAAAGCTCGCTTCGCCGCCAGGGCACCACAACTCTGCTTTTTGGCCGCCAAAGTTTAGTTCCGCCTTTGTAGCCATGGAACGGCTATCGACCTTTTGACCTCGTTTTTTCTTATTCGCCGCAAGATTATTCACCTTACGTAAGCTGCCCTGCTGCGCTTCCTCAAGAGACTTGTGAAAAGGTGGATTGCAGGTTGTGATGTCGTAATGCTCGCCTTCACGGATGACATTTTTGAAAAAATGACGACTATCCGATTGCAAACGGCAATCTATATTAGTCGCCAAGGTGGCATTTGCATCGGCAATGCGCTGTGAGTTCTCGACGGAAACTGGATCCACATCACTGCCAACATACTGCCAGCCGTAGTCCGTTACTCCGACAATCGGATAAATACAGTTAGCACCGACACCAATATCTAGCGCGCGTATCAGAGCGTGTTTTACTTGACTGCACTCTTGAGAGATCAATTCTGCCGCTCGATGAATATAGTCTGCACGACCAGGAATTGGCGGGCACAAATACCCTTGAGGGATATCCCACTCTCGCACATCATAATGCAGCGCAAGCAGCGCTTTATTGAGCAACTTAACTGCAATAGGATCGGAAAAGTCGATGCTTTGATCGCCTTTTGGATTCTTTATGACATACGATTCGAGTTCAGGAGAGACCGCAACTAGCGCTTTGAAATCATAACGACCATGATGTTTATTCTTTGGGTGTAAGCCGGCTTTGGACTTAACGGTAGTCACCTTTATACAAGCAGCCTGAGCCTTCGAGTCTCGCCGCTTAGAGCCTTGCTTTTTCTTAGTAAACTCTTTCAATCTTTTTGCTGATGACAAGCTGTTATCTCTCTTTTAATTCTTGATAAATCATAAACAATCGTGCGTCTAATTCTAGCTGGTGATAGTCAGGTAACATGTGGCAGCACAGCTGATAGAACGCTTTATCGTGGTTCTTTTCTTTGATATGAGCTAACTCGTGGACGACTAGCATTCGCAGCAGTGGCTCTGGTGCTTCCTTAAATATACTTGCGATACGAATTTCGTTTTTAGACTTGGTTTTTCCACCGTGATTTTTTGTCACATAAGTGTGAAGCCCGAGCGCGTTGTTAATTAGGTGAATTTTGTTGTCGTACACCACTTTACTCAGCGGTGCCGTCTTCTTCATGTACCGATTTTTAATCTCAATCGTATACTCGAATAACGCCTTCTCACTTTTGATAGTGTGATTTTCGGGATAACGAGCCTCGAACCAGGGTACCAACTTGTTGCTGCTAATTAATGTATCAATTTGGGAGACGATATTTTCTGGATAGCCTTGAACGTAACGCAGTAATGCGTGCATAAAAATCACCGTAGCAGCGTAGAAAGGCGCTAAGTTTAGCCCAATTGAATTACTGAATCATAGCGTTTATTGTCCTACCGCTCTTCCAGTGATTTACCCATACTTTTCCCAATCAGCGTTTTCCGTTAAACTTCGCGCGATAATTTAGCCATAACCTATAGATTGAGACTCATATGAAACGCGTCGTTCTTTATGTCAAAGATAAATGTCCTCACTGCAAAGATGCACAACGCTATTTAGAGTCAAAGGGCATTAAGTACCGTCTGTGTAATGCAAAAATGCAACGTGGCCGAAAAGAGCTCGATGCATTAGGTGCTCGCTCCGTTCCTGTGTTGAAAATCGGCGATCGTGTCATGATCGGCTGGAACCCTGGTAACTTTGATAAAATTTATCGCTCTTAAACGCTTACAATTGACTAACCAAACGAAGTGCACTTAAGAACCACTTGATATACCATCGTTGAATCAGACAGTTACGAGGCACATCATGAAAAAGACTCTTGCGTTAGCCACTGCGTTACTCTCTTCGAGCACACTGGCAAATAGCTTCGATCATTACTTATCGCTGGGTTATACCCAAGTAGACGCGTCTTACGCATCTGAAAGCGAAAAGATGGATGGTGTTGGCTTTACTTACAGCCGATTTGAAAGACGTCAACAGATTGGTGTGATTTTGCTCGCCGACTATGCCTCTTCTTCAAGTAGTGCTTTAGATGCTTCCTACTACGATGTTATGGGAGGGATCGTTTACCGCCCAGAGAAACTGAATTGGCTAAGAGTTTACCCGATGGTTGGCGCTTCAGTCTTTAAAGGAAATGTGACGTCGACAGCGCCAGATAGTGATTCCGAAATGTACCTTAGCTACGGTGTTGGCCTTCAAGCTTCTATCCCTAATACCAAGGTATTCTTTGACGCGAGCTATAAAAATATCGATGCAGATTTTGGTGACGCAAGTGCATTCAACATTGGTATTGGGCTGCGCTTTTAACTCCCGTGCCTTTTCTATCACACATACTGCTTAACAAAGTCGATAAAGGTTTTATCGGCTTTGGATTGATAACCTTCTTTGCGCCACGCTAATGCCAAACCAAGCTCTACTCTCTCTTCAAACGGTATCCCAACGATACCAGTTTCATTGTCTGTCACAAGTTTGAGCAATGCTGTAATAGCAAACTCACGCTTTAGGATGTTCAAAATCATGGGGATTAAGTTTGTTTCGAACGATAACCTCGGTGCGTATCCATATTCAGAAGACACCTTATCGATAAAGTCTCGATGAAAGTAACCGGGCTTAAACATCACTAATTCATTGGCAAAGAAGTCGGCGTATGAGATTGATTCATTCTGGGCTAGCGGATGATGTTCGCCAACCACCCCTACCATTTCGACATCCACCAAATGATCCACTGCAAGATCATCAGGAATGTCTTGGTCAACAATCACGCCAATGTCTAACTCACCAGCCAATAACATTTTCCTGATCGACTGGGTACCCGCGTCAATAAGCGTAAGTTTAAGATTTGGATAATGAGTCTTAAACGCCATTAGTATTTCTGGGAAAAAATACGAACCCATCATACTTGGAGCTCCAAGCCTCACCTCTCCTTTCTCTAGGCCAATTAACTCGTCCATCGCGAGCTTCGCATCATCGACCTGCTGAAGTATGCGCTTAGCGTGAGGGTATAAAACCTCTCCCTCTGACGTAAGTTCTATGTGTCGCTCGCAACGTTTAAACAGTTGAACACCAAGTTGCTGCTCAAACTTTTTAATCGAGATACTCAATGCAGGTTGGGCAATATTCAACGACTTCGCTGCCATTGTGAAATGACCGTGTTCCGCGACAGCTACAAAGTGCTTTAGTTGACGTATATCCATGCCATTAACAAAATATATGAGGTTGATATTTTCAATATATTTCATAAATCAGCGGGCAACTGCTAATTTGATCACATCCCCACCAACCGCGACTACAAATACGCAGTCACACGATAAGAAGAAGCAACATGATTGAATATGGCAGTATTGAGTATAAGAAAGTCACTTGGAGTCTAGCACTCGGCTCCTTTCTGGTTTTCTGTAACTTATACCTGTTCCAGCCGATGCTGCCATTTATGGCACAGCATTTTACTGTGTCCGAAACCCAAATTAACTGGCTTCTCGCCGCATCTACCCTAGCACTCGCCTTGTGCTTAGTTCCATGGGCAGTAGGTTCAGAATCGTTTGGTCGTCGAAAAGTCATGTTAATCGGCTTGTTTGCAATGCCAGTAGTAGGCGGTTTAATGTTGATCACCCAACAGTTGTGGTTGCTTGTTGCGGCAAGGGCATTAATGGGCATTGCCATAGCAGCGTTTGCTTCAGTAGCGGTCGCCTATATGGTGGAAGAAATGGACGCTAAAGCATTCGCGCGAGCCATTGGCGGTTATATTGCGGCGAACTCATTGGGTGGAATAGCTGGACGTATCGCTGGGGGCATACTCACCGATGCCTATGGCTGGGTAGTCGCCGTTGCATCTATGGCTGTGTTTACCCTAATTTGCGCGCTGTTAGTCAGCTATATGTTGCCTGCACAGAAAAACTTCACCCCTCAACGAGGCCTTTTTTTTCACCATAACCGTGCTCTAATCAAGCACATTAAGAACAAAACCATCTGGACTGCAATGCTGATTGGTGGTGTGAATTTCGCATTGTTTGTAAATCTGTATTCGGTGATGGGCTTTAGATTAGTGAGTGAGCCACACAACCTGCCTATTGGCCTAGCGTCATTGATCTTTGTTTGTTATTTAGCTGGAACCGTTAGTTCTAAACTAACCGGAAATTGGACACAACGTAAAAACCCAATTTCAGGTATGGTCACAGGAACCATCATCAGCATGCTTGGAATGTTGGTTGCACTGGTCGACTCTATTCCATTCATGTTAATTGGGTTGGCACTGATAAGTTTTGGTGCATTTTTCACTCATACTCTTGCCTATGCTTGGGTTAGCCAAAACGCCACACACGCTAAAGCAACAGCAACGGCGCTTTACTTGGTTCACTACTACACAGGGGGAAGCCTAGGAGGGTTCTTCTTGATTTATTGTTGGCAACACGGCCAATGGCCTGCGGTTGTAGCCGGTGGTTTGATTCTGTATGCGATAATATTCGTACTCTGTTACGTATTGTCCAGAATTGAGCAAAGGGACAAAGAAGAACTCGAGACCATAGACGTTCAAATGTGCAAGTAATGCAGGTAAATACAGAAAATAAAGAGTCATCATTCGTCACGGGATTCTGCTATTCTTGCCCGCACATACAAAAGCAATAGCACCAGAAAAAACCATGGCTACTGAAAGCTCAACACCTAACAACGATGAAATCGCATCACAAGTCAATCAATGGCTGAACGATGTTGTGATCGGCCTGAACCTATGCCCGTTCGCCGCCAAGCCACAACGTAACAAACAGATAAAGATCTTTGTGAGTGACGCCGTCACTGAAGAACAGTTGCTGGAAGACATACTGAACGAGTTACTCAATCTAGAACAACACACCGCAGAGCAACTCGAGACCACATTGGTGGTTTCACCTAATATGCTCGCTGACTTTTACGACTACAACCTTTTTATAGATTGGGTAGAAGCACTGATTAAGCAGCAAAACTGGGAAGGTGTTTATCAACTTGCAACTTTTCACCCCGACTACTGTTTTGGGGGCACAGAGCCAGAAGATGCGGAAAACTTAACCAATCGCTCTCCTTATCCTGTCTTCCACTTAATTCGTGAAGAAAGCATGGAAAAGGTGCTGAAGCACTACCCGAATCCTGAAGCCATTCCAGATACCAATATCGCTCGAGTTGAATCTCTAACCGCCGAAGAACAAAGAAAACTTTTCCCCTATTTGTTTCGTTAGTCATTTGCGTGCGAAGCGTATTGCCAGAATCAAGATGCAAAAAAGCCAACCTTTACGGTTGGCTTTTTAGTAATGACAACGTGCTTATTTTGCTACGTTACCTGCCACGTTCAGCGCGTCCCATGTACGCGCAAATGGTGGTGCGTAGCAAAAGTCCATATAACCTAGCTGCTGTGTGGTCATCTTAGCAGTGATAGCAACAGCAAGGGCGTTGATTCTGCCTACTGCCCCCTTCTTACCGACGATTTCACCACCAAGTAACACCTTAGTTTCTGGGTGATAAACCAGTTTCACTTTGATGTCTTCTTGGCCTGGGTAGTAATCGGTTTGGTTTTTATCAGAAATGGTAGAAACTTTGACGTCCAAATTGTGCTCTTTTGCCAGAAGCTCATTGACGCCCGTGCACGCTAATTCATAATCCAGAACTTTCAAGCACGATGAACCTAGGAAGCCACTCATGTACGTGTCTTTGCCTGCTAGTTTGTCTGCCATCATACGTGCTTGTTTGTTTGCGGTCGTTGCTAATGGAACGTAAACCGATTTGCCAAGCGCTAAATGATGGACAACAGCACAGTCACCAACAGCAAATATGTGTGCATCTTCTGTAGCACCAAACTCATCGACGAGTAGAGCGCCGTTACCTGCTTTTGGCAGCTCGAAAGCCTCTGTATTTGGCTTGAAGCCAAGTGACATGATCACCACGTCTGCTTCAACAGTACCGTTATCCGTCTCTACGATATAGCCACCCTGCTCTGCGTCGCGGATAGCCGATACGCTGGTACCCGTTTTTAACTCAGCACCTGACTCACGAATCGCACCTTCGACCACTTCAATCATCTCAGGGCTGAACTGGCGGCTCATTACATGCTGTTCGCGCTCAATGATAGTCACATGCTTGTCTAGCTCATGTGCAGCATCGAACACTTCAAGGCCAATAAAGCCACCGCCAATCACACATACGCGTTGGTTGTTGCTGTCCTTAAGCGCTTCTTTTACTGCCAAGCCATCTTCCATGCTGGTTAGCGTGTACACACGCTCTGGGTTGAACTCGCCGAATGAAGGAACGATTGGACGCGCACCTGTGGCGATCACCAACATATCGTAGTCGATACTACTCTCTTCGCCTTTCTGGCAAACGGTGATCTGCTTTTTGACGCGGTCTAGTGCCACCATTTCAGTTTCGATGCGCACATCCAAACCTGATTTCATTGCTTGTTCTGGCGTGCGAGAGATCATGCGTTCGGTGTCATCGAACATGCCACCAGCAAAGTAAGGTAAGCCACATGCACCGAATGAAATGTAATCACGCTTATCCAGCACAATCACTTCATCCGATGGCTGATTACGTTTGTATTTTGCTGCGAAACTCATACCTGCAGCGCTTCCGCCTACGACAACAACTTTCATATTTATTACCTAAATAACCTGAACTCAGGAAAAACGAGAGAGCACCCGCATTGGGTGCTCTTTATTAAGTTTGGAAATTATACAGCCGCTTCTTTTGATACTGTTTCTGCAACATCAGCGTTGTATTGCTCTGCATTTAGTGAGCCATTCTTCTTCGCGGTTAACACACCTGACAACATCGAGCCCGAGATGTTAAGCGCGGTACGAGCCATGTCTATCAGAGCTTCGATAGAAACCAGAATCGCTACAACCGTAATGTCTAGGCCCATGATGGTCAGTACTGCTACTGCTGCGAACGTTGCACCACCACCAACACCAGCGATACCGAATGAAGCAATCGCGATAACGGCAATCAGCTGAATGATGAAACCTAAATCAACTGGCATACCCATTACTTGTGCAGCCATAATCGCTAGCATTGCTGGGTAGATCCCCGCACAACCATTCTGACCGATACTGGTACCGAATGTTGCTGACATGTTTGCTGTTTCTTCGTCCACACCTAGACGTTGAGTTTGAGTTTCAACGTTTAGTGGAATAGCCGCCATACTAGAGCGAGAACCGAAGCCAAATACTAGCACTGGCCAGATTTTCTTCATGAACTTCGCTGGAGACAAACCGAACATGGACACCATCACAAAGTGGATAGCGAACATTACACCGATTGCCACATAGCTTGCTAGTAGGAAACGACCCATTTCTGCTAGTGCGAATAAATCGTTGGTCATCATGAACGTAGTCATCAGAGCGAATACACCGTAAGGCGTCAGCTTAAGAATCTCACGTACCATTGAAAGTACGACTTCTTTAGCTGCATTGATGAAATCAACGAAGTTTTGCACTTTCTCTGGCTTACGGTTTTTCACTTGCAGGATACAGTAGCCAAGGAACATACCGAACAATACAGTCGATAATGTCGAAGTACGCTGAGAGCCCGTTAGCATGTCAAAGATGTTGGTTGGGATGATTGATAGTGCCATTCCAGACAAGCCACTGCTTGCCATTGCATCTTGAGTTGCTACCAGTGAATCGCCGCGCGCTTCAATCGCACTGTTAGTGCCAATTGTGCTGACTAACGCGTTCGCATCGATACCGAATAGGTAAATACTTGCGATACCAACAGCTGCTGAGATTGCACAAGTGAAAAGTAGAATACCGATGATTTTTGGTGCGATACGTGACAGTGCACCGCCACCTTCTACATTCATGATCGACGAGATCATCGCCACGAATACTAGTGGGATTACGATCATTTGTAGCAGTTTGATGTAGCCTTTACCGAATACAGAAATCAGTTCAGCAAAACCTGCTGTCGCTTCGTTACTCACACCAAATACAAGTTGAATCGCACCACCAAACATCAAGCCGGCAGCAAGAGCGCTAAGCACTCGGAAGTTAAAGGTTTTCTTTTGTTTTTTGAAGTTCGCTAATATCGCATAGAACCCGAAAAACAGTACGCTTAATCCAATGAATGACAAGCTCATGAGAATCTCCTATTGATACCCATTTAAATTCTGAAAATTGTTATTTTTTGTACGCAATGGCTTCAACTTCAACCAATGCATCTTTTGGTAATCTGGCTGCTTCTACACATGAACGAGCAGGCGCACTTTCCGTTCCGAACACATCGGCATACACCGCGTTAAATGCTGCAAAGTTTTCCATGTCTGACAGGAAGCAAGTCGTTTTAATCACTGTATCGATTCCTGCGCCACTTTCTTCTAGAACGGCTTTTAAGTTTTCTAGTGATTGTCTTGCTTGTTCCGTGATCCCACCTTGTACAAACTCCATCGTTTCAGGTACTAACGGTAACTGACCCGAGGTAAACACCAAATCCGAGAAGATCATGCCTTGAGAATATGGTCCGATGGCTTCTGGAGCTGCTTTGGTATCAATTTTTTGTTTCATTGTTTCACCCTATTTTAAAAAATTAGTTGGTCGCGAATTCAGCTTTGAACTCGCGTAGAAATTTGTAGACAGCTTGGCGAGTAATGCCGAGCCTTTCAGAGACAAGTGTCGTGGTCTCTTTCAATTCAAAAACACCGTTGTCATATAGACGCTTTGTGATCGCTTTATTTCGGCTTTTTGTATTCACCGAGTCGTCTTTTTCTATGTCGTCTATCGCACTAGTTAGAGCCTGATTAATGACATCGCTCGCGTTAGTGCTGAAGTTTTCATTCACAACAGATGTCGCTATGGACACATCTGGCATGAGCGTTTTTACAATTTCAGGGAATGGGAAAGACAAATTCATGTTGATACACAGCATGCCTATGGCTTTGTTGTCTGCGCCGGCAAGAATACATGTTGTCGATTTGAGCAAAGAGCCATCGCTACTGTTGGTAAAGTAGCTCTTTGGCGACACTTCACCTGTCTTCTCATAGTTGCTCCACATTTTTAAACCGAGATCGGTGATTGGAGATCCAATTGCCCTGCCGGTGTGGTGGCCATTCACTATCTTCACGACCGACTGTTCAAAGCTTTCAAACGAGTGAATCACCACCTCACAATGTGGGCCAATCAGATCCGCAATGGTGTCTGCGATACGAAAATAGTTATCGAGAAGTTCTCTGTCTTGCTGCGAAAAAGTGACTTGTTTTAGGTTCATAATCTTCGTTTACAAAAGTTTACTTAACGAACTCAGATTACTACCCCTTAAGTATTAAAACAATATTCAGTAAACTATTGTTAACTACCCTAAACCGCCAATATCGGGCAAAAAACAATCATAAACCACCCCTTAAGTGGTACAAAATGAGATTTTCAGCACCTTTTAACCACTATTTTAATATGGATTTAAAACCAAGATCTCAGTTTACAATTTGTAACAATCAATAAAATTTATGACAAAAATGTGCTGTAAGTTCAAAAAAGTCACCCACCAAAATCGGTTGAAATTTGTAAACGCAATGGTAAGACGATGAGTCTTGAGAAAAGACGAACATTTCGCTCGCTAGCACGAAGAAATATTGGGAATGAAGTAAGCCACCGAATCACAAAGTAATGATTGTTGGGGGTGGATTAATCTACAGGTAAAGTTTTTAAGACTTGAATGTCATCGCTTATCGGTGGAGGCTGATGAAGTTGTTAGGTGCAACTGTTTGTCACGATAGAGAATGAATAGATACAAAAAAGCCCGCGATAAGCGGGCTTTTTCGATTGTTCACGAAGAACTAAATTTGGTGGGTCCGGGCGAACTCGAATCGCCGACCCCTACCATGTCAAGGTAGTACTCTAACCAACTGAGCTACGGACCCAAATTTTGTCACTGCTTTAAAAGCAGTAAGGAATGGTGCGTCCGAGTGAACTCGAATCACCGACCCCCACCATGTCAAGGTGGTGCTCTAACCAACTGAGCTACGGACGCATTCCTTTGGAACGGAGGCGATATTAGCGAGACTTCTTTGCTGGCGCAAGTGCAAATTCTCTATTTTTGAACTGTTTGGCGTTGATATAGACAAAGCGATGAACTTTTAACCCAAAACTGATTTGATCGATCCTACATTGTCGGAACAAAACATAAACAAACGTGATTTTGATTCCACTTTTATATTGCTTATTATGCAAATTGGATTAGTATGCACTTTACCAATCGCTTTACGGAAACAGGCTTCCTAACCGAACTTGAGTCATGGACTTAGACGTACTGAGCAACTCACATAAGTTGCGAGCAGCGATCCTAACTTGGATCAGTATTACACTTGGCTTTATCGCCAGCGGTTTTGCTGTGTACAACTACGCAGTTGGGACTGGCTGGTTCCTTGTGATCTCTGAAGCCTTGTTTGCGGTCTACTCATTTTGGTTATACTCCGCAGCTAAAAAACGGACTCACAATTACCTTTCGATAATTCTCTTTGTCGCCTTTTTGGCCGTCATTGTGTTAGGCGGCACACTGAATCGCCCATTAGAAAGTGGCCTATTTATTTGGACCTGTTTCTTCCCCATCTTCTTTTATTTACTGTTAGGTAAAAAGAACGGCCTGCTCGCGACAGGTTTTATGGCGATCATCCAGATAGCCGTGGTGTTATACAAAATCCAACTTGGTACAAGTTTCATTGGTACTCCACTTATCCTGAACTTGCTATTTTGCTACCTCAGTATTTGGGTGGTTTCTCATATCTTTGAGTCCAACAGGAAGAAAGCGGAAGTCAGCCTAGGGGTTCTGGCTTCTAAGGATGTATTAACCAATACGTACAACCGATTGGCTCTCACTTATCAATTTCCCGTTCTTCAACGTAAAGAAAGCGCCCCGCTGTGCTTGTTGATTCTAGATGTCGACTTCTTTAAGCAAGTGAACGACCAATTTGGTCACTCTGTTGGAGACAAGGTACTTATCGAAACAGCCCTACTGCTACAAAAGTTTGTTGGAGAATCTCAAGTTTTCCGTATCGGTGGTGAAGAGTTTTGTATCACATTACAGCACACCGATCTCAAACAAGCTGAAGCGGTTGCTGAAGCCATTCGACATGAAGTCTCCGTTAATCAGTTTCATCATGGCTCACAAGCCATCAATCTGACAGTGAGTATCGGCGTGTGTGCCTGTGATGGCATCACAGAGCTTGAGGATGTGTTACTTAAGGCAGATAGTGAGCTTTATCGAGCCAAACAGAACGGGCGAAATCAGGTTATGGTTTGCGCCTCTCAGCTGAGTAAGCCATTGAAAGAACGAACACAATCCGCTCAATAAAAAAGCTCGCAATAGCGAGCTTTTTTCATTTAAGACCAATCAATTTGATTTGGGTTTGGATTTTCTGGTTCCGGTTCATCAAATACAACGTTGTAGTTTTCGGTGTAAGTACATTGAGGCTGACGGCTACAAGTGAAGAAACGCCGACCTTTGAACTCGCCTTGACTAGCAATCTTGATCACCATCGGGCTGCCACATTTTTTACAGAAACGAACTTCTTTATCTGGCTCTATCAAATCAATGTGTGCCGCCAGCAAACGTCTTAAACGACCTACTTGATAGCTGTGTTTGATCGACGCACCAATGAGAGGGACATTCGACGACTTACAAACGTGCATCAGCAATTTCTGGCGTTCCATTTTGCCTTTGTCTAGTTCTTTACCATTGTCCAATTCAATCGCCACTCTAGGCTCTAACGAGCGAGGGTCACAAATTAAAAAATCAAAGTAACTTTTGGCTATTTTTGAATTTGCCACAAACCACTGTTTTTTGTTGGTTGCAACAGGTGCAATTACATTGGCCATATTCACTTTTGCCAACACAACACCGTGCTCCCCCACCGCCGTTTTCAATGCATTGAGAAACGCCGTTTCTTGTGAGTTAAGCAAAGCACCTTTGCGTTTGTATTTGCAGTCTTTATACGTTTCCGTCTTGATGAGCCGTTTTTGAACGAAGAAAAAAAACACGACCAGCAATACAACAATGATGAAAATGTTTTCCATTTAGTCTCGAATTCTCAATGCTAGATAACTTACTAATTAATATATGAAGTTCGAGGTTTTTGCTATCTCTGATTGAGTTTATGAGAGATAAGCGCTCTGAATTTATCCAAATCGCATCCGTTGAATAGAATCTTTATTGATTTAGATCATTTTCCCGCCGAGAGTGATGATTTAGTGTCGTAACTGTTACACAAGTGTAAAAACAAGGAGCTGTAAAATGGAATTAAAACAAGATCCACGCTGTTACACCGATGTATGTGTCGATGGCTACTGGTATCACTACGATCATTGTGGCACTGACGCATATGTACTCAAAGGTGGCTCTTCACCAAAACTCGAGCTAGCACGGGAGCCCAAAACGGAAAGCGAACTGATTGCGTTGCTTAGAGCGGCAAGTAAGTAGCCTAGACATTCGTTAGTCGTACTAATCAGGCAGGTCCAAAAAGATAACGGTTCTATTATCCGGATCGAGTTTGATAAATGAGTCGTACCAATATTTTTTAATCAATCGGTCCATCAACCCCGTTTTTTTCGCCTTTTTAAGTGCCGCTTGAATCATTGGTTTATGCATTGCTGCTTCACGGCTGAGATAGAACTTAAAGTCTCGTTCGTATACAAGCAGCAAACGCTTTTCTATTTCTAAATGGCTGTAAATACGTGCCTCTGAATAGATTTCTGTAAACCCTCTTGGGAAGTAATTCACTTCCCCATCCTCACTCAATTTGGCGTACAGCTCACGCCACTCACCATCTTGAAGGTAAGCACCTAACCCGTTATGACGCCACACATCCACATCGAACCACTCTTTGCCTAGCCCTGCGACTAAACCCGAGGCCTTTAGTTGCTCTAATGTTTCTATTTCATCAAATAGCTCTTGAGCACCGTCTGGTATTAATAAAACGCGTTGTCCAATCAGGCCATTGGTTAACGTGACATTAATTGGAATAAACTGGCGATTACGCTGCTTGGTTTCAATCAACCAAGTCAGAGACAATTGATTGTTTTGAACCATTTTTACCACGCGCTTCTGCGGGATGTGCTCCGCTGGTGTTTCGATAATCAGTTCAATCCCATTCGCAGCCAGCGCTTCTTTAAGCAATTCGTGGTAATACATATGACCATTGTCTTGTTGTGACGCTAAGGTCAGTGTGATTGACGCAGGCTTCGCCCAAGCGACACTTACAAGCAAACATAAGAACAATACCAGCCACCTCATAGTAGCTCCCGTTTTAGCCATCCCATTTTAAAATATAGTTGTTGTTTCGGTTTGCGCTAGAAACGAAAACGCCACCCAAGTGGGTGGCGTTGTTCGCTATGGGGCTTTGTATTAGTTGAATACGTATTTATCCATCATCGAAACCAGTTTACCAATTTCTGGTTTGGTAATGGTGTCATTCGCACCGAGTGCTAACGCTTTCGACCTGTTGTCATCACTCATCAGAGACGAAAACATAACAATTGGTGTTGTCTGATATGCATCGCTTTCACGTAAACGCTTCAATAAGTGCATGCCATCCATACGCGGCATTTCAACGTCAGTGACTACGGCATTCACCAATTCGTGCACCGGCAAACTTTCGGCTTTCGCATATTCTGCAATTTCCATCAGCTTGTCATACCCTTCTCCACCATCTTTACAGGCAATAACGTTGTAACCCGCTGAAGTCAGAGTGTCTTGAATCAAACTACGGATAAAGGCAGAGTCATCGACAACGATAATGGTTTTCGCATTACGCTTAGTGACCATTTGCTGGTTCAAGTCAACGGTTCTGTCCCCTTTCACATCGTATTTTTCCATACTCAGTTCTGGGTTGATGTCGGCGATGATCTTCTCAAAGTCGAGGATCATAATCAGGTTGCCGTCTTTACGTACCACAGCCACGACACAATCTTGCTCGCCAGCCTCTAAAAATTGACTTGGTGATTCCACGTCATTCCAAGAAATACGGTGGATACGGCTAATGCTATCGATCAAGAAGCCATTCGTCATACGGTTGAAGTCGGTCACGATGACAAACTTCCTGTCTAACTCTTTGCTTGTTGGTACACCCAACCAACCGCCTAGGTCTACCAATGGCGTTAGAATATCTCGAGACGAGAAAACCCCAATCATGTGAGGTTGTGCATTCGGGTAATCCGTCGTTTCAGGTACTTGAATCACTTCACGTACTTTGGCAACGTTGATCCCGTAGTAACAGGTTTTGGTACTACCGTCTGGTAAGTGTTTTACCAGGTGAAACTCTATGATTTCGAGCTCGTTAGTGCCGCTCTCTGTCAAAATTGTGCTGCTAGAATGACTCATGCTGATACATCTTCGTATTATTTATATTTGTTTACGATAGCTTGATATTGGCTTACACCGTTATCATCTTCCGTGATTTTTACTTTATCTATAGCTTGTTGCAACTCATCTATGAGTGCTCTGTCGATATCTTTATTGAAAGCGTAATACAATTCACCTTCCTGCAAAACGAATACAGGCGAAAACTCGTCTGGATTATAGCCTGTTTGCGATATCCACCACTTTGCAACGTTCTCTTCATAAGCCCACAAATCAATGCGCTCTTTTTGAAGTTGTTCTGCTAACGTCTTGGCATAGGAGCTTTCCTGCATGGAATCTCTCGGGACACCAAGCTCCAGTAACAGTTGCTCACCCACATCGTCACGAATGACACCTATACGGTACTTAATCAAATCACGTGGTTCATCAATGGTGATACCCGTACTGTTTTTCGCCATCACCACTATCCGGGTGGTACTAAGCGGGCCAACCCATTGAAACAAATGCTCTCGCAGTTGAGTACGAGTGGTTGAAAACAGCACTGTGTCTAGCTTGATTAAGGTCGAACGATAAGCTCGCGCCCATGGCTGCACATGAATATCGTCGATGTTGATTGCGTTACCGCTTTCTTTTGACGCCGCTAGTAATAAGTCGACCGCAATCCCTTTTACTTTAGCTCCCTCGGTAAAATTATACGGAGGGTACTCCTCTGTTAAATATGTAAGTTCATTCAGTTGTTTAGCTATGCTTTGCCCACTTAAAAGCAGCGCAAAAAGCATGATCAATACAGACGACGTACGCATAGAACCCCCCTAATGACTATTTATACATCTATCATTAAAGGTAGGTAGCGATACGGCTGGCGTCTAGCCAGTCACAGCGGGATTTTCAACTTTGCCCTAGTTCGGTTTGAAGGGCTTGAATACGCCTACTATACGTGTTTATCGACTGATTTTTTTATAGCTTCTTTCAGGCCGACCTACAGTTCCATAATTTAAGTCTGCTTCCAGCTCACCAGAGCTGATCAGATATTCCAAATACCGGCGCGCTGTTGTTCTACTCGCACCGATACTCTCTCCAGCTTCATCGGCTGTCAGGCTCACGGGCTCGCAAAATAGAGCTCGGATTTTATCCAGTGTTACGCTATCGATGCCCTTTGGTAACCGTTTGGCGCTGTTGTCTTGCGAATTAGAGGCTTGCAGCATTTTATCCACTAGGCCTTGATCTAAATCCGCTACGTTATCAAGCTCCTGCTGCTGTGCTTGATATTTCTTCAGTGCAGCTTCTAGACGAGGGAACATCACAGGCTTAAGCAGGTAATCGACAACACCTCCGCGCATAGCCTGTTGTAAGGTTTCGACATCACGCGCAGCGGTGATTAGAATCACATCGCAGCCTTGATTACTACCACGTACTTTTTGCAAAATGTCTAGGCCTGTCCCGTCGGGCAAATACACGTCTAGTAACACCAATTGAGGTTTTAACACCTCCAATTGCATCTCTGCTTCAGCTCTTGATGTGGCAATGCCAATGACTTCAAAACCACCCATCTGAGTAAGATAGCGATGATGCAGCTCTGCGATAGCCAAATCATCTTCAATAATCATTACTCGAGTCATCGCACTCATATTTGTTCTTCCTTGGGTAGGTATACCGTCATTCTGGTACCAAATTCCTTATTTTCCGTCATCTCTAACTGGCCGTGATAACGAGTTGCAAGCTGATTAATTAAATATAACCCTACGCCACGATTGTTGGCGGCTTTACTCGAAATCCCTTTTTCAATTAATCGTTCAGGGGCAATTTGCTCTGGTAGCCCCACCCCTTGATCGCTTACTTCTAAAATCACTTCGTTGCCGTAATCACTAATCGACACTTCGACCATGCGCCGTTCCGAAGCAAAATGTTGCTCTGCTTTAATTGCCGACATCGTGGCATCAAATGCGTTATCGATTAAGTTGCCTAGAATCGTCACTACATCGTCTGCGTTAATTCGCTGTGGAAGTTCCTCCAAGCGCGAGCCTTCCTCAACAATGAGTTCTAAACCCAGCTCTCGCGCACGTTCAGTTTTCCCTAACAACATGCCCGCTATTAGTGGCTCTTTTACGGTTTCACGTAAGAATTCAATCAGTGATTGATAATGTGCCGTTTCTTGGCCAATGAGTCGCTGGACAGATTCCAGCTCGCCCATCTGAACCATACCGCTAATGGTGTTCAGCTTGTTTCTGTGCTCATGCGTTTGCGAACGTAGCATTTCAGCATAGGCTTTGGTTTGGGAAAGCTGCTCGGTGAGCTCATTGATTTCATCTCTCAAGCGGAAACTCGATACGGCGCCGACAATTTTACCCTCTACAATAATCGGGCTCCGGTTGGCAATAAGTCGCTGCTTGTTTAGGTAAAGGTCGATGTCTTGGTCGGTTGAGCCAGTCACTAAGACTGTCGCTAAATCGCTCTCTGGGATCACTTTACTCAGCGGTTGGTTTAGCGCTGAATTCTTGTCAATATTAAGTATGTCGCAAGCACTTTTGTTTATAGAACGCAGTCGTCCTTCGCCATCAATACTCAAGATCCCTTCTTTTAACGTGCTCATGGTTACGTCGAGCTCAACGTACAAACGGCCTATTTCTTCAGGTTCAAAGCCAAGAATAGCTTTCTGAAAACGACGAGAAGCATAACTAGAGATAATGGCATTGGCTGCTACAACCAGTAGCGCCATAAATAATAAGAAGGCTAAGAAAGGTTCGACTTTGTCTTGAAGGCGCTCAACTAAATAGCCAACCGACACAACACCAATGATCTCACCTTTGTCATTGAAAACAGCAGTCTTACCACGAACGGAATAACCTAAAGAGCCTTGGGCGAAAGACACATAAGACTCACCCTTCACCAAGGCGCGTTGGTTGTCTCCACCTTTCATCGGCTTACCAATCCGCTCATCTAGCGGGTGAACCAAACGGATACCATTCTTGTCACCAATAACAATGAAAGCGGCGCCAATCATTTCCGTCACATTGCGAAAGCGTTGTTGGCGTGCAATATTGCGCTCTTCTATCAACTCCTGAACATAAGGAGAATCGGCAAGGAAAGTAGCGACGCCTAAGGCTTTTAGCCCCATCTCTTCTTCTTGAGCATGCTTGATGTAAACAAAGCCTGCTGCGACCAAAAGCAACAGTTCTATCAAGCCTGAAAGCGTCATTATGATCAGCATCCGTTTACGAAAGCTGATGTTTTTCCATTGCATACGTTCTTTCATTGATTTGCTTTTAATCGATTCCTTTCATCGCCGTGATTCTTCCAGTGAATGTTGTGGCGGACACTACTTCTGACAAAATTAACACTTAATCAGTATTCATGCGAAAGCAGCACCTGATATCTGTGAAGAATATTTAAAGAAATCACTATATTGCTGAATAGCATTGATAAAGCGTAAGCAGGCGGTTAATCCACAACCAAAATCATCAAGAAACATCAGCAAAGAATACAGTTGCATATATGATCTTCATCACATCAAATTTAGTTTGTTTTTTATACAACCTCTATATATCGGCGTATAATATTTAATCAGCCAAAGGGAGCAACCTACGAACAACGACCTAAAACAAAACCTAATACGTTGTCGGTAACGCCAGTACGTTCACTCATATCGAGGAACGACAATGCTAGAGGGATACACCATGCAAAGGGATACTTTTGGGATTTGCCTTTCTAAATCCATGCTGTCGCGCAATCTTACAACGACTTTTACTCACGTCAGAGCTTACGAGACTATCGAGCAAAGTGAAGATGTGAAAGTCATGCAAGCCTATCCACAAATGTCCGGTCGAGAGTTACTCAGTACCATGCAGGATGGCCAAACATTGTTGTGGCGTGCGGAGTTTAGTTGCCAATCGCTGCAGAAATAACGAAAAACCAGCCCTAGGCTGGTTTTTTAATGCCTTCGTTTTATCCTTTCCTAGAACGCTCTATTGTCAAGATCCACGCACTACTAAGTAAACAGACCTCTCATCAATTAAATATTTGTTAACATTCAACACAAATTACTATAATTGCTAACTATTCTATAAAACAAAGCTATTGCTTCAAAGGATTGAGCAGTCGATGAACAACGAAAATCAAGCTAAGCCGATAGTACTAGTCGTGGATGATATTCCAGACAACATACACACCCTTTCAGGCATATTGTCTGATGATTTCACCATTAAAGCCGCGACCAGTGGTGCTCGTGCACTTAAAATTGCAAATAGCACTCCAAAACCTCACCTCATTCTATTAGATATCATGATGCCTGAAATGGATGGTTATGAAGTCTGTGAACAATTGAAATCTAGCCCTTTCACCGCGGATATACCGATTATTTTCGTCACCGCTAAAGCAGAAGTCGTTGATGAGCAAAAAGGCTTTGAAATGGGTGCAGTGGATTACATTACTAAACCCATTAGTCCGCCGATTGTGAAAGCGCGCGTTCGTACACACATCGCGCTGTACGACCAAAACCTAGATCTGTCTATCAAAGTTCAACAGCGTACTGAGCAGCTCGAACAAAGCCGTTTGGAAATCATCCAGCGCCTAGGTCGCGCCGCCGAGTACAAAGATAACGAAACCGGCATGCACGTCATTCGCATGAGTCACTATGCCAAAATCCTTGCCCAACAACTCGATGTCAGCAAACGCTGGGTAGAGCTGGTCTATCAGGCTGCTCCGATGCATGACATTGGGAAAATTGGTATACCCGACAATATTCTCGGTAAACCCGGCAAACTCGATGGCGACGAGTGGGAAGTCATGCAACAGCACGTAAAAATCGGTGGTGACATCATCGGTGACAGCGACTCTCTGTTACTTCAGATGGCACAAGAAATCGCGCTCTATCACCATGAAAAATGGGACGGTAGCGGTTACCCTCATGGCCTTTCAGGCGAAGCCATTCCACTTAGTGCTCGAATTGTCGCCATTGCCGATGTTTTCGATGCACTGACTAGTGAACGTCCTTACAAAAAAGCATGGCCTATTGAAAAAGCCATCGGGCTGATTCAAGAAGAAGCCGGAAAACATTTTGATCCGAATTTAGTGCCGATTTTCATCGATAAGCTCGATGAGCTATTGGTAATAAGAGACTCTTTCCAGGATAAGTTTTAACTATCGAGGTTTTTAATGAACCAGACTCAAGATTACGCGTGGGACTCGAAACGTATTTTAACGGGCTTTATATTAGCCTCGGTACTGCTGGTCATTGCTGGAAGCATAGGCTGGTATAACCTAAACCAACGCTTCGATGCTGTAGATTATTATGCCAATAATGCGCAGCTAATTTCGTCTCTCGATGAAGTTAAGATCCATGAACAAAGTTACGTTCGACTCCCAGACCCAACTATTGCGAAACAGACATTCGATACATTAGAAAAAACGCGTCAAGCTGCTAGTGTAGTAGTAGAGCAAGGGATGGATGAAGAAATCCTTAACCTAATCGAACAATACCAGCAGCAGTTTTCTCAATACATTGAGTTAGACCGTGCGCAGGCAGACAGTCGCCTAGAGATAACGGCTAACGGTGAACTTGCTTCTGACGCAATCGAAAAAATGCGTCAGCATTACGAAACACATACTGAGCAACAAATGGCTGAGGTCAGTACCTTGCGCGGTAAAGTCACTCAAAGCTCGGAGCACACCCTACTCTCTCAAAAGCTGGTTAGCCAAATCGCCAACGTACAGTATCACGAGAAAGCTTTCTTGCTCAGTAACGACTTGAACGATTACGGTCAGATTCAGTTCGAATTGCACAAAGCAGAACAACTTGTCGAAGAACTACAGCCACTACTCACTGATCCTGTTAGCCAACAAAAAATGGCGCTAGTAACCAACGCCAAAAACCGCTATTTGACATCGTTAGTGTCGCTGCGTGGTACTCGCAGTATGGATGATAAAATGAAAGCGACCATGTTCGGCCATGTCGACAGAGCTGGTGCAGAATTTAACCGCTCAGCAAGTGCACTGCGTGAATATCAACATGAACTACTGGATCAATACCAACGCAACGTATCCGATAAACAAGTAGAGATCAGTAACCAGCTTGCATTTAGCGCCAACCTATTGTCGATTCAATCCCTCATCAGCGACGCTCAACAGGCCGACCGAGATTACTCCTTATCACTAACCGCGACTAGCCAACGCCAATACTCTCAAGAAGTGATCGGCTATCTAAACTATGTGTTAAAACTTACCGCTAGTTTGGGAAATCAAACTCACGACGATGTGGGTGCGACCACTTTACAAGACATTGAAAACAATACATCACAGTACCTAGCACTATTTGAAAGCCTAATCAGCCAACGCGAAGATACCAATACTCAATTGGCGAAGCTAGACAGTGTTTATCAGCAGTTAGATTCACTCATTTTACCTACCTACCAAACACAATTAAGTGTGGTCGAATCTTCTGGCAGCATCACCACGTACCTAGCCATTGGCGGTGTTACGTTTTTAGCCACCTTACTATTACTCGGCTTGCTGGCAAATAAATCCCATTCGGCGCTAGAACGTTTTGCCGATAAGCTCGAAATTGCTAGAGATGAAGCTGATTCTGCCAACCGAGCTAAATCGGACTTCTTGGCTAATATGAGCCACGAAATTCGCACACCAATGAACGCGATCATTGGTATGAGTTACTTAGCGTTGAAAACGGATCTGTCTCGCGCACAACGAAACTATATTCACAAAGTTAAGCTCTCGGCTGATTCGCTGCTTGGCCTCATCAATGACATCCTAGATTTTTCTAAGATTGAAGCCGGTAAGCTTGATATAGAAGCGGTAGATTTCCATTTAGAGAACGTTCTCGACAACATCTCTAACTTAGTCGGCCTGCGTGCTTCGGAGCGCGGATTAGAATTACTCATTCACATTGAACGCGATGTGCCCACTACCCTCGTCGGCGACCCTCTTCGCTTAGGTCAAATTTTAATTAACCTCGCCAATAACGCGGTGAAATTCACAGAGAAAGGCGAAGTAAAAATCTCTATCGCTGTAGAACAACGGGACGGAGATAACATCACCCTGAAGTTCGCAGTTTCAGACAGCGGTATCGGGATGACTCAAGAACAAGCCGCTAAGCTGTTTAGCAAGTTCACTCAGGCGGATACCTCCACCACCCGCAAATACGGTGGGACTGGCTTAGGCTTAGCTATCAGTAAAGAGCTGTGTCAACTGATGGGTGGAACCATTTCGGTGGAAACAGAGCAAGGAAAAGGCTCTACGTTTACGTTTACTACCCAACTCCAAGTGAGCCAAGCTCTGACGCAAGAAACCATTAAAGTCCCGACTTCACTCGGGAACCTTAAAATCCTTGTGGTGGATGACAACGCTAGTGCCCGTATCATCGTCAACGACATTCTTGAATCACTAAACTTCCAATGCCATGCGGTTCCAAGTGTTGATGAAGCAATGCAAGAACTGACGCAAGCATTGGATTCAGAACCTTATGATCTGGTCATTTCTGATTGGCAAATGCCGGGTAAAGACGGTATCGATCTGGTCGAAACCATCCAGACAGAGTTCACAGACAAGCAGCCAAACATCCTTATGCTTACCGCGTATGGTCGCGAAGAATTGGCTGAAGCACTGGCACTGCGCAACTTGCCGACCACGAGTATTCTCGATAAGCCTGTGACATCGTCACACTTATTTGATGCCATCGTTAGCCTCTATGGCATCGAAAGTGGCCGTGTTAGCCGAAGTGATATCGAAGAACAAACGCAACTAGCTAACGTTCAGCAACTTGCTGGCTCTCATTTGCTATTAGTTGAAGACAATGAAATTAACCAAGAGCTGGCAACGGAGCTACTCGAAGGTCAACAGATTAAAGTAACGATTGCTGAGAACGGCCAACAAGCCATTGATATGTATAAAGCACAAGACTTTGACGGCATTTTAATGGATTGCCAAATGCCGATTATGGATGGCTATGAAGCAACCGAGTTCATTCGTACCAAGCTTGATGATAAGAAAATCCCTATTATCGCGATGACCGCTAATGTAATGGAGCGAGATAAGACCAAAGCCAAAGAAGCTGGTATGAACGACATAATCGCCAAGCCAATCGATGTGGGGTCTATGTTCAGTACCTTGGCAAAATGGATTACACCATCCGCCCCGGTTTCAACCGTTAGCCAGCAACAAACCCGACACAATGATATCCCGAACATCGAGGCCGCTCTTAAAGTAGAAGGTCTGGATATCAAACTCGGATTAACTCGAGCCAACCAAAACTCGCAGCTGTATCTCAAACTGCTTAATCGTTTTGTAGCCGCCTACTCTGACGGTGAAAATGTGGTGCGGAATATAAAATCAAGTGACGACGTAAGCCTAGAGGAATCCAAACGCTACGTGCATACGCTCAAGGGCGTGACAGGTAACATTGGGGCAACTGAGCTACATGAGTTGTGTGTAAGCTTGGAGGCTAGCCCATCAGACGAAAAACTTATCGCTGCAGTAACTCAACAACTAGAAGCACTCACTAAGCGGATAGCCGATGCAATTACCCCGCTTACAGAGCAAACGGAAGATAACTCAGATCAAGGCATAGACCTTTCGATTGTTACCGCGCTTAGAGAAGCCATTGAACAAAATGACACTCAAGCACTATCCATATTGGGCGAATTAAAGTCAGGTTCGGTGATAGGGTTAAACAATGGCGAATTTGTTCAGCTCACCAATGCACTGGAGGAGTTTGATTTTGATTCAAGCCTTGAGATTCTCAATAAAGCTTCATAACCCATACTACTGATAAGCGAGATACGTTTTGGGGAGCCACAAGGGCTCCCCTAATTTTTTGCGACTTGTTCTAGCCTCTCATATTGCTAGGCCTTCGCTGGCACTGAGTTCAAGCGAAGTGTATAAAATGACCTTGCACTTATTGCTCTCTACAGCAGTGAAAACGACCTTTAACTCCGGAGATAACCCATGCTCGATAAGATGGCCTTCTTTGTATATGTAATCCGTTATGGCTCTATCTCCTCCGCGGCACGCAAGTTCAACGTATCGGTGTCTGCAGGTAGCCGCTGGTTACAAGAACTGGAACAGCACTTCGGCACAACATTATGTCATCGCTCCAACCGCTTACTCGAAGCGACGCAGGCAGGACAAACCTTGTATGAGGAGTTCTCCCCATTAGTCGACAGCGCAGAGCGTATCAGCCGTCAGTTGGAAGACTTTCAAGACAGCGAAAAGGGTCAGATAAACATTGCTTGCACGCCTGTGTACGCCAATCATTACTTAATGGATAAGTTGGCAGAGTATTCCAAGCGCAATCCCAAAGTCACCTTCAATATTAATGTCACACCTTGGGCTCTCGACCATGCTAGTAGCAGCGACATAATGATCAGTGCCAATGCGCATTTTCAAGGTTACCGCGAAAAAGATCTCATGTTGGTAAAACGTGAGCTGATGAATTGCCCATTTACCGTCGTCGCTTGCCCTCAATATCTCAGCCAGCATGGCACACCAACTAAGCCAGAAGAGCTACAAAACCATGCTTGTCTCGTGGCCACAACGTTAACGGGCAGCAACGATTGGATATTCAGGCAAACGGAAGAAAACCTGATTTTGAAAGTGCCTAAAACCATCGAAGTGAATGACAGCGATCTTCTCTTAAGCGGCGCACTAAAAGGCGCAGGAATTGCCTACCTACCCCAGTTTGTGGTCGAAGAAGCCGTTGCCAAAGGTGAGCTCATCACCCTGCTTAACGAGTACGAAACTAGCCTTTGGAGCTTGAACCTTTATTACCACGCACCTCAAAAAGCGTCTCCAGTCGCAATTAAGTTCAAAGAGTTTTTATTGCATGGCTAGCTTCCTCTGATAAACCCTCTTATCTACATGAACCTTACTTTACAGACTTTACCCTGAACGCTCTCTCACCACCGCTTTGCATTTTTGCAAAGCGGGTTTGAAATCTTCGCTATATAACAATTTCATTGCACTTTTTACACTGAACCTTGTACCACGATTACGGAGTAAACAAGGTTATGGAACGCATCTACATTGTCGCAGCTAAGCGCACACCGATTGGAAAATTCAATGGCTCTTTAGCCCCACTCTCCAGCATTGAATTAGGCGCTCACGCGATGAAGGCAACATTGCATCAAGCCAATATAAACCCTGAGATTATTAACGAAGTGATCGTCGGCAGTGTGCTCACCGCTGGCACTGGAATGGGCCCCGGTCGCCAAGCGTCACTGAAAGCAGGTATCCCCGAGTCTGTGCCAGCGTATACCCTCAACATGATTTGTGGCAGTGGTATGAAAGCTATCTTGGACGCAGCAAGCCATATCCGTGCAGGTGATGCAGAAGTGATCATGACCTGCGGTATGGAAAGTATGTCGAATGCCGCTTTTGTCTCGAGTGGCGACATTCGTCGTGGCTACCGCCTAGGTCATCAGACTCAAGAAGATAGCATCCTCAAAGACGGCTTAACCGACGCCTTCCACGGTTACCCTATGGGGGTTACGGCCGAAAACATCGCAAAACAGTTTCAAATCTCTCGCCAAAGCCAGGATACCTTCGCACTGAATAGTCAGCAAAAGGCAATTGCTGCAATTGAAAATGGTCACTTTGATGCTGAAATTGCCCCTATAACAGTCGTAGATAGAAAGCATCAGTATGATGTGAAGGTAGACGGGTACCCAAAAGCCGATTGTTCCCTTGAAGGCCTGCAAGCACTTCGGCCTGCATTTGATCAGCAAGGTAGTGTGACAGCAGGTAACTCATCCGGAATCAACGATGGTGCATCAGCGGTATTGCTCGCATCAGAAAGCGCCGTAAAGCGCTACAACCTAGCCCCTCTTGCTGAGGTGGTAGAATACGGTCAAGGTGCTATTTCCCCAGAGCTCATGGGGTTAGGTCCAGTCCCCGCTATCGAGAATACACTGACTAAAGCAAACCTATCTCTAAAAGACATCGAAGTGTTCGAACTGAACGAAGCCTTTGCAGCGCAAGCGTTGGGTGTCGTTCATTCTCTCTCTGAACAGCACCAAGTCGCCCCCGATTGGTTACTGAATCGAACTAACCTGAGTGGCGGCGCAATTGCACTTGGCCACCCTATTGGCGCCTCGGGCAACCGAGTCGTTGCAACCTTAGTTTATCAACTGCGACGTACAGCTAAAAATTACGGCTTAGCTTCGCTGTGTATCGGTGGCGGTATGGGCACCGCTTTAATTTTAAAACGCTGTCAGGGAGTTTAAATCATGAACAAAGCAGCGACATCGGAACAAATTGCAGCACGACTATACGATGGAATGACCATTATGATTGGTGGCTTTATGGCTAACGGAGCGCCCGAACGTCTGATCGATTTATTGATCAAAAACGATATTAAAGACATCACCCTAATAACAACCGATACCGGCTCTCCGGAGCGTGGTTCAAGCCGACTTATTGCCGAAAAGCGAGTAACCAAGCTGTATGCTTCGCATATTGGGACTAACCCTGAAACCGGTAAACAGATGAACGAAGGAACACTGAGCGTCGAGCTGGTTCCTCAAGGTACGCTCGCAGAACGTATTCGTAGCGCTGGTGCAGGATTAGGAGGCGTGTTAACCCCAACAGGATTGGGCACGGTAGTCGCAGAGAACAAGCGAGTCGTTGAAGTAGGCGGTAAACCTTACCTACTTGAAGAACCGCTAAAAGCCGATTTAGCGTTAATTCGAGGTTCTAAAGTCGACCAACGAGGCAATGTTTTCTACAGCAAAACCACCCGAAATTTTAACCCGTTGATGGCCACAGCAGCCGACACTGTCATCGTAGAACCGGAACAAATCGTCGAGATTGGCGACATCACGCCTGAAGCTGTACACACCCCTAGCCTATATGTAGATTACATCTTTATGGAGAACCAATAATGACAGCACAACTCGATAAAGACGTGATTCGTCGCAGGATCGCTTGGCGTGTTGCGAAAGAAATGAAAGATGGCGACATTGTTAATCTCGGCATTGGATTACCGACGTTAGTAGCAAATGAAGTGGGTTCAAATATTGAGCTACTACTGCAAGCTGAAAACGGCTTGCTCGGTATTGATAAGCTCGCTAGTGAAGAAGACTCAGACACTGATCTAGTCAACGCTGGCGGCCAAAGTATTACTGCAATACAGGGCTCTTGTTATTTTGATAGTGCAGACTCGTTTGTCATTATTCGCGGTGGGCATGTAGACACTACTGTACTTGGAGCGCTGCAGGTGGACCAACAGGGGAATCTTGCCAACTGGATCATACCCGGGAAAATGGTGCCTGGTATGGGTGGTGCCATGGATTTGGTCGTTGGGGCAAAGAAAGTCATTGTAGCAATGGAGCACACTGCGAAAGGGAAAGCGAAATTGCTAAAGCATTGCACTCTGCCACTCACGGCAACTGGGCAAGTCAACTTGATTGTTACTGAAATGGGGGTCTTCAGAATCACTGAACTAGGGATGGAGCTTATAGAGCTTGCCCCTGAGTTTTCTGTTGAAGACGTTCAGTCACATACCGAAGCGAACCTTATCGTATCTTCAAACTTGATTCCGATGCCGATTCCAGGCTAACCACCAGCGGGATCAAAAAGAGGAGCACTAAGCTCCTCTTTTCTGTTCAAGTCACTAGCGAGCTAGCGCCTATTTTGGTTTGAACCAATCTAATTTCTCATGCAGAGACGTCACACTGCCCACAACAATCAAGGCTGGGCTGATTGCTTGCTCAGCTAGAGACGGCAATTCACTCAGTGTGCCGGTAAAAACGCGCTGTTCAGCTCGAGTGCCCTTCTCGATGATGGCACACGAGATATCTGGCGATAGGCCATGCTTCATCAAGTTTTCAGTGATCACTGGGCACTGCTTCAGTCCCATATAAAACACCAGAGTGTTGTTCGATTGAGCTAATGACGGCCACTCGATTTGCTGACCATCTTTTTGTAAATGCCCAGTGATAAATTGGACACTCTGAGCATGGGAACGATGAGTCAGTGGAATGCCTGCATATGCGGTAGCACCCGCTGCTGCTGTAATGCCCGGTACGACTTCAAAACGAACACCATTTTCAGCGAGCTCTTCTAACTCTTCTCCACCACGACCAAATATAAACGGGTCACCGCCTTTTAAGCGTGCAACATGTTTGCCCTCTTTCGCTTTGTCGACTAGCAGTTGGTTGATCTTATCTTGTGGGACAAAGTGAAAGTCGAGCTTTTTACCAACGTATATCATTTCAGCGTTTTCATTTGCCAACGCTAAGATATCTTTCGAGACCAAGCGGTCATAAACAACAACATCAGCTTGTTGAATAATGCGAGCACCTTTTACGGTCAATAAATCCGGATCACCCGGCCCCGCTCCAACCAAAGATACAAATCCTTTTTCCGCTCTTTGAACGTCCGATTGCGACACTTCTGACATGCTATGCTCCGAATACGATTCGATACCTTCCGAATCTTTAATTATTTCTAGCGCAAGGCTTTCAAAGAAACCCTGCCCTGACTGCTGGTTTAGATTATCAGGATTTCACACTTAATTCTGATTAAGAAAGAAATATTTATAACAAAACGATCTATCTGCGTGGAATCCAAACTAAAAAGCCCCAAGTGGTCACTTGAGGCTTAATCTATCTTGGGTAAGTAAGATGAACCTTACTTGGTTGCAAGAGCTGGTTCTGCGTTTGCTTCTTCAGCTTGGTTGCTTAGCGCTTCACTATCAATAGAAGGCGCTGTTTTTGCGTGTGTTAGGTAAAGCGGGATACAAGTAAATAGTAGACCACCAACAATGTTACCTAGGATGGTTGGGATTAGGTTGAAGTTCAACCAAGTTGCAATACCGAAGTCAGCACCCAAAATCATGCCTAGTGGGAATAGGAACATGTTTACTACAGTGTGCTCAAACACAAGTGCGAAGAAGATAAAGATAGGTAACCACATCGCCGCTACTTTGCCTGATACAGTGCGAGCCGTCATATTACCGATAACGCCTAGACACACCATTAGGTTACAGAAAATGCCACGAACGAAACACGTAATCCAACCGTCCATGCCCATGTTTTCAAAACCAACTGTACGTGCTGTTGAAACCGCGATGAACTTGTTCACCACTGCGCTTGGTTCTAGAGAAAAGTTACCCGTTAGTGAAACGGCGACTAAGAAAGCCACAATCAGTGAACCAATTAGGTTACCTAAGCCCACAAGTCCCCAACAACGGAAGATACGGCCCCACGTGATACCTGGGCGGTTTTCAAATTTAGCCAGCGGCGCTAGACCAAATACACCAGTTACTAGGTCATAACCCATCAAACTCAGAATAACGAAACCAACAGGGAATACCAAAGCACCAACAATGCCGATACCCGTTTGAACAATGGTAGTAATCGCTACAACAACCGCTAGAGATAGGATGATACCTGCCATTGTGCCGCGTAATATAAGATCACGAGTGCTGGTTTTAGTTTTGGCCTCACCAACATCAATCATGGTTTGAACAAATTCAACAGGTTTTAAAGCAGACATAAATGCGTCCTTACTAAAAGTTTAAAAATTAAAAGTTAAAATCGGATAGGAAAAGGCTCTAGCTTTAAGGAAGCTAGAACCCTTGAACTATCAAATCTTATTACGCAGCGATTTCTACCGAGCCTTTGCTTACGCGTGCTTTGTAGGCTTTAACGCTAAATTGTTCGTCTTCCATACAAACACCCGTGCTCAAGTTGAAACGTTGCTTTTTAAGCGGGCTTGCCACCCACTGCTCACCTTGATGTTCCACAATCAAACCACGAGATAGTACGTTTGATTGGAAGAATGGGTCAGTATTGCTGATCGCTAACACTTCTTCAGCTTGAGATGGACGAAACACTGCAACTTGCTCTCCGTCCACCAGCGCACACACGCCAGTACCCGGGATGATGTCTTCAATTTTGCATACTTTGGTAAATGCCATGATGTCGACTCCCTATTAAACCGTTTCTACGTGGATGATGGCGCCTTGGTTTTTCAAAGCAATATCGTCTGAATGTTTTTCCATGTATGTTGCCGGACGGTGCTGAGCACGCTCCTGAACAAACACGACATTGTCATCACGCTCTTCAGAGTTAACGAAGTGAGCAAAACGTTTTAGCTGTGCTTCGTCGTTGATAGTGTCAGTCCACTCACAACGGTACTCTTTAACCAGCTTCGCTACATCGGCTTCTAGCTGCTCGTTGATACCTAGCTTGTTGTCGACAATGACTTCGCGTAGGTAATCAACATCACCTTCTAGGTTTTCCATCCAAACTGACGTGCGTTGTAGTGGCGCAGCCGTACGAATGTAGAACATCATAAAGCGGTCAATGTATTTGATCAGCGTTTCTTGGTCTAAGTCAGTCGCAAGTAAGTCAGCGTGGCGCGGCTTCATACCACCATTACCACACACATACATGTTCCAGCCTGCGTCGGTAGCGATGATACCCAAGTCTTTACCCTGTGCTTCCGCACATTCACGAGTACAACCAGATACACCAAACTTCATCTTATGAGGAGTACGAATACCTTTGTAACGGTTTTCGATCATCACACCAAGACCCACTGAGTCTTGAACGCCGTAGCGACACCAAGTTGAGCCAACACATGTCTTCGCCATACGAAGTGCTTTTGCGTACGCTTGGCCTGTTTCATAACCCGCAGCAATCAGCTTCTTCCAAATCTCTGGAAGGTCGTCTTTTTGAGCACCGAATAAACCAATACGCTGAGCACCCGTCACTTTCGTGTAAAGGTTGTATTCTGCCGCAACATCAGCCAATACGCTCAGTGCTTGAGGAGTCACTTCACCACCCGCCATACGAGGGATTACAGAGTAAGTCCCGTCTTTTTGCATGTTACCTAGGAAGTTGTCGTTGGTATCGTGCAGCTTAACCAACTCAGGTTTTAGAATGTGCTCACCCCAGCAAGACGCTAAGATTGAACCTGCAAGTGGTTTACAGACTTCACAGCCATAACCTTTACCGTGCTTCTCTAGTAACTCTTCGAATGTTTTGATTTCTTCAATACGAATCAAGTGGAACAGTTCTTGGCGAGAGTATGCAAAGTGCTCACACACATCGTTTTTCACTTCAACACCCGCTTTTGCAAGCTCGGCATTAAGTACTGATGTCACCAATGGGATACAACCACCACAACCGGTACCCGCACCTGTTACGGCTTTAATGTCGCCAATAGTGTGGTGACCTTGAGCTACCGCTTCAGCAATTTTGCCTTTCGTTACATCAAAGCATGAACAGATAACCGCTGATTCTGGCAGTGAATCCGCGCCCAATGTTGGCTTTTCTGCACCAGCGTGAGCAGGAAGGATCAATGTGTCTGGGTGTTCTGGCAATTCGATTTCATTGAGCATCAGCTGAAGTAAATCGCCATAATCTGACGTATCGCCAACCATTACTGCGCCCAGAAGCTTCTTGTTGTCTTCAGAAACAATCAAGCGCTTGTAGACTTCTTGCTCTTCGTTTTGATAAACGTAGCTCTTACAACCAGGTGTACGACCGTTTGCGTCACCAATTGAGCCAACTTTAACGCCCAGCAGTTTTAGCTTCGCTGACATATCAGCGCCTTCAAACTTACTCTCGTTACCAACAAGATGATCAACTGCAACCGTTGCCATTTTGTAACCTGGCGCGACTAAGCCGTAGAACGTACGATTCCAAGAAGCACACTCACCGACTGCATAAATGTTTTCATCGGTAGTTTGACAGAAGTCGTTAATCTCGATGCCACCACGAGGTGCAATACCTAGGCCCATCTGGCGCGCTAGCTTATCTTGAGGGCGAATACCCGCCGAGAAAACGATAAAGTCAGTTTCTAGTTCCGTACCGTCAGCAAATCGCATTACGTTACGAGCGCTTTCACCTTCTGGAACAATTTCTAGCGTGTTTTTGCTGGTGTGAACCTTAACACCCATGCGCTCAATCTTCTGACGAAGTTGATCACCACCCGCTTGGTCTAACTGCTCTGCCATTAGCTTTGGCGCAAACTCAACAACGTGAGTTTCCACACCTAGAGCTTTAAGCGCACCCGCCGCTTCTAAACCAAGCAAGCCACCCCCGATAACAACACCGCTTTTACTTTTCTTCGCCGTCGCTTCAATCGATTTTAGGTCTTCGATGGTACGGTAAACAAAGCAGTCTTTGCTTTCGTTACCTTTAATTGGTGGGACAAATGGGTAAGAACCAGTGGCAAGGATTAGCTTGTCGTATTGGATTTCACGACCTGTGCTCGAGTAAACAGTCTGTTTCTCACGGTTAATATTAATCGCACGTTCACCGATTAGAATATTAATACCGTGTTTCTCGTAGAAACCTTCTTTAACTAGAGACAGTTCATCAGCAGTATGATGAGAGAAGTAAGAAGAAAGATGGACACGATCGTACGCGACTCGAGGTTCTTCACAAAAGACCGTGATATCCATATTAGATACATCGGCTTTTTCGACTAAATCTTCGATATAGCGATGGCCTACCATACCATTACCAATAACGACTAGCTTCAAATTGCTCATAGGAATTCCTGACGGTTATTTTTCTTAGCAACCGTTTCCGTAAGGAAACGTTGCTTAACTGACGCCATTTTCAAATGTGAAAGAAAATGAATACATGATGTAAATCAATTACGAACCTGAACTACCCCAAAGGGGTAGATGGATAGCTCAAAAGGTGTACTAAATAACACGAATTCAACAAATATTGATGGTAATGGTTATCAATGCGCTTTTTCCAACTAGAAATACACATACGTTTTATGTGCTTTTATTACATATCGGAAAGAAAGTTTTTAAATTTAATCTTCACAATCTTTCATTAATGCTGATAAACCGCTTACGGTGAAGCATGTCGCAACACTGTTTGTTTATTACTCAATCTGGCGCTAAAAATGCATCTCAAATCCTTACGTTTACTTTGCCTCCCTGCCCAATACATTAAGGAGATTGTGATGAGACAACTAAATCAGTTTCTAGTCGCTTGTTTTTTAAGTGCATTAGCCCTGGGTTGTAGCAGTATTTCTCAATACCTGATGCCGGTAGAAAAGTTCGACATTGCCGCTTATATGGGCACTTGGTATGAAGTTGCCAGATCAGATAGCCGCTACGCTCAAGGTTTAACTCACACCCGAACCCAATTCGTCGTCGATCAAGATGGCGATATTAGAGTAATAAACAGCGGTTGGAGTGATGAAAGTCAGCAATGGAAAGAAGCCATTGGCAAGGTAAGATTGGGGGAAGATCAAACCGTCGGACAGCTGCACGTATCGTTCTCTGGCCCATTTTACGGCCGATATGTCGTGTTTTATTTAGAGCCCGATTACTCTACCGCCTTAGTGACAGGAGACAATGATCAATTCTGGCTATTGTCCCGTACCAGCCACCTGCCCGACTACAAAATGAATAAATACCTGAGAATAGCCGAGCAAGCTGGTTTTAAGTCGGAGCAACTAGTGTTTCCGTTTGAGGAAACCGAGCAGCCATACCGAACGAACTAAACGCTTCGCTTTGATTTTGGTAACTCGCCAATGAGTGATTGGCCTTCGGGGTGCAGTATCGAGAAGATGAGTCAAAGCTTCATGATCGAACGAAACTTCTCCTCCGTGTGCCGCAAGAACTTTAGGCGAATTCAGGTCGTAGATCCGCTGTAAAGACTGACGATACTTTTTGGGATGAAAGATAGGAAAAGGCGCAATTAACTTTCGTTTCACCATCACCATTAGGTCGCCAATATAAACCATCCCCTGTGATGGACAATGGAGTGATAGATCCCGGTCTGTGTGGCCGGGCGTTTCTATAATACGCCAATCTTCGAACCCAGGAATCGCATCACCATCGGTCACTTTATAATCCGGATTCAGCTTACGTGGGTACCACAATGAGGTACGTCTGGCGCCCATTCGATTAGCCATCCATTTCGCGAGAGCAAGATCGGTAAGGTGCATCAGAAAGCCATCAAAACCTGAGTACCAATCTTTGTCTTTATCTGCTGAAACTAATTTGCATCCCGTTTTCTTACGCAATAGGTGAGCCCCACCAGCATGGTCTGGGTGCATATGCGTCACCACCACCACTTTTAAGTCTGTAAATGGACGCTGTAAAGTCTCTTCAATGAACTGCTTTAGATAGGGGATATCGGCTCGGCTTGCCCCGTCGAGCAACATGAGCTTATCGGGATACTCCACCAAATAAATCGTTTGAATGTAACCTTTGATCGTATGAACTTGCACTGCGCTTCCTTGCGAACCTCTCATCAGACCAGTTCAAGTTAGCACTGTTTTCCTCGTTCAACAAAATCTCTATCACAACTCTGTGACACGTCAACGACACCATATTAATCTCGACACAGGTCAAAAATAGCAACAAATGGCCAAAAAGAACTATAAATACCATCTATACGTTTAATAAAGAACGACTAGTATAGAGATTAGATACATAGCATAGGTAAACCGATGAAAAACAATACGTTATTTTGTTATTACCACCCACGCATCGCTCCGTTTCTCTTGATAGTGGCTAGCTGGATCGCCTCGGCAACATCTTTTGCTCAACACGCCCCAGCCAGCAAACAAGTGCCAGACCTCAACAGCATCCAACAGTATGTTGAAAGCATCAAGTCACATGACAAAGCCATGTTTAGCCTTGTGATTAACGACAAAGGGCGTGTGACATATCAGGCGCAATCTGGGTTTATCTATGAAGAAAAGCATTGGTTTTCTAGCGATGAACCCATAGCAGCAAACGAAAGTAGCCAATACCAAATTGGTTCGATTACCAAAATGTTTACTGCTACCTTAGTTTTTCAGTTAATTGAACAAGGTAAGCTGTCATTAGATACGCCGCTTAGTCAGTATTTTCCTGAGTTTGAAAACGCGAATGACATTACCATCGAAATGATGCTATCGCATCGAAGTGGTTTGTTTAACTACACCGATTCCCCCAGTTTCAACTCTTACTACACTCAAACTCTGTCGCAACAAGAGCTCATTAAACACTTGCTGAAGAACCCGAGTCACTTTCCACCCAATACTCATCAAGAATATTCCAACACTAATTACATTTTGCTTGGCTTCATTATCGAGCAGGTCACGGGCAAAAGTTATCAAGAAAACTTACGCCGCAACATCACTGACAAGCTGGGGCTAACATCCACTATGCTGTGTCTTGATTACTCTGAATGCGGCTACCAAACCGTTTCTTATAGCTACTTAGCTGGCCAGTGGGAAGCATTACCACGTTGGTCTCCAACCGTATCCATCGCGGCTGGTGCAATGATTTCTACACCCAGTGAGTTAACTGTCTTTATGCGCGCGCTGTTTAACGAAGAGCTGATTTCTCAGCAATCACTGAAAGCTATGAAAGGACTAACCAGCCCATATGGATCGACAAAAGGCATTTGGAGCATTCCCTACTTTCACCACCATGCATGGGGTCATAGCGGGCTAATAGAAGGGTTTCATTCGCAATTGATTTACATCGATCACCTAGATATAGCGATCGCATTCAATGCCAACGGGCTCAACACCAAAGTCAGCGAAATCATGAAAACCATCATTGGCCTGTATGTTGGTAAAGAGGTTGAGATCCCTAACTACGATAGGCCGACTATTGAACTGACTAAAGATGAGCTAGAGAAGTTTGTTGGGCAATTTTACTCGCACACGTGGCGTGTCGAGACTCAGTTGTTTATCGATGGAGAACAACTAAAAGCACAATGGACGGGGCAACCTGCTATAGCACTGTCACCACTGAGCGACTTCGAGCTTGAAAACAAAGATTATGGCGTACTGTTGAAATTTGATGTGTCCCCTTCAGGCAACATCAACTATCGGCGTATGGTTTTACACCAAAACGTCTGGGAGATTGACTACTACAAGAAGTAGTGTTCTGTTTTCAAATCAACAAGGGGCGATAACACGCCCCTTTCTACTATTAGCCTGTACTCTAACATTAGCCTGCACTTCGTTGTGCGCAGACATCATTTGGCTACTTGGCTAAACCCGTCGCTGTCGCCACCGCTTCCACATCTTTAGCCACGTTGGCGGCGATAGCATTGAGTGTCACTAACTCGTCTTCACTAAACGGGTGATGCAGAATCGATTCCGCTCCATGAGCCCCCACCCTGTTGGTAAGCTCAATACAACATCTTTCAAGCCGTAATCACCATTCAATAGTGTAGCGACTGGCAATACTGAGCGCTCATCAATTTTAATCGCTTGAATGATGCGAAACACGCTTGCAGCAATCCCATGGGTAGTGTTCTGTTTACGCTTAAAAATCTCATAACCTGCTTGTTTAACGGATTCAAGCAATTCATCCGCGCAGATACGCTCGATATGATTGGTATCGCAGTAGTAATCAGCAGGCTGCCCAGCAATGCTGATTAAACTCTTAGGAGTAAAACAGTTGGCTCCGTGCTCGCCTAGTACATAGCCAAACACATTTTTAGGGTCCAGATTGACTCGATTAGCCACTATCGACATAAGGCGAGCAGTATCAATAACACAACCACTGCTGATCACTTTAGAGGCTGGGAATTGGGTATTCTTAGCAATAAAATGGGTAACAATGTCACATGGGTTAGATACAACGATGAGTGTCGCATTGGCTGCAACACGTTCTACTTGCTTCGCAATATCAACACCAATCTTGGCATTGATTTCAGCAAGGTCCATACGAGTTTGACCCTGTTTAATCTGCGCACCAGCGGTAATGACGACAATGTCGGCACCAATTAGGGTTAAATAGTCATCGGTCGGTACTATATGGGTGTTCTTCGAAAACGTGAGGGCGGCAGTATGACGAAAATCAAATACCTCTCCTTCTGCTCTTTCAAGGTTCTGATCCAATAAAACCAACTCACTCACACTACCTAAAGTCAGTAAGTAATTGCAGATCCCTACACCAACGGCTCCCGCGCCGATTACACCAATTTTCATCTTCTATCCTTGAGTCTCTTTAAACGCAGCAAACACGCTGCTAAAGAAGGCAATATCACCTTTCAAAGATAATAGTTTACTAACAAATCTGCCAATTACTCTAATTTAATTTTGCATTAGAGGGCTTTACTGGCATTTAGAGCTAGTAAATAAAGAAAGTACAACTCAATTAACTGGGAATAGGATGCCCTAGCGCTCCAAGTATCAAGTCAAACGTTTTCTTGGTAGTAAACGTCCATCAGTTCGATATAGGATCAAAGACAGTAAGATCAAACTGCAGCCCACCACTTTACTGGTCGACAGCACTTCGCCATACCACAGAATACTCAAGATCACCGTCCAAAGAGGCTCTAGTAACATAATCAAGGCCGCATTGCCTGGAGTAAGCCCTTTTTGCCCCATCGTTTGCATCACGTAACGAAGGCTGGTTGCAAGTAAAGTGCTTAGCGCAAACCACCCCCATATCGACGCAGACACTGTTTCTGGGAACTGCTCGGTAAAATACGACAACGTTAAGGTAAGGCAGCCTGTCACAAACAACTGAATACATGTAAGCAAAAGGACCGGCAGCTTCTGAGAGAACTTACTATTAACGTTGAAATGAAGCGCCAGCATCGCCGCACATCCCATAAACCAAAATTGGCTGCTCGATTGTTGCCAGCCACCAGAGAGCGACAAAAACGCTAATCCAGCCATCGCGATAGGCATTGAAAACCAAAAAATACGTTTTGGTTTTTCACGAAACAGTGCCCAAGCGACAATAGGTACTATCAGCATGGAAAGACTGATGATAAAAGCGCCCTCGCCCAAGGTATCGCTGATCGAAATGGCGTGTATCCAGTTCATCAGAGAACCAGCTAAGAGACAGCCAACTAGCGCCGCTGCACCAATATCCTTCCATTTAGCTCGCAACAGATCCTTAAAACATAATGGCAGTAAACACAAAGAAGCGATCAGAAAACGTAAGCCGATAAAACCAAAAGGAGGCAATCCTTGAATGGCCTCTTTCGAGAAAATCCAACCAAATGCAGCCAACAGAGTCGTGGCCACTAAGATAAGTGCAGCTTTACGTTCAGTATTCAATGTCTACGCTCGGGAAGTTGTACGCTCAATAGGATAGAGAGCGGGAATATCACAATCTTTGCAGTCAGAAACCACTGATGCATCATGCCAAATTTGCACAATAGTTGCGACAAACTTCGCACTCATTCATTGATAATGTCGCATTGTTTCCATTTGCCATCATCCGAAATAATCACTGTGAAATCCGTCACTAATAAAACCTATTAACGTGACCTATGTAACGCGATCCATAAATCTTTCATACAGATGAAATTTTACACTCACGAATCTGCAATAAAACTCCACCAACATAGCGTCAAACGAAACACAGAATGTCTCGTTCGAAACTCACAAGGAAACTGACATGAAAAAGCTATGTTCTAAAAAACCAGGTGCTAAAACATTCGGGTTTAAGTCACTGTCTTTTAGAAATAAATGGTTGGCTGGTTTACTGACAGCAACTGTTTCTGGGACAACATTTGCTGCAACTGAAATTACTTGGTGGCATGCGATGGGAGGCCAGTTAGGCGATACCGTAAACCAAATCGCTACTGACTTTAATGCTTCACAAGACGACTACAAAATCACACCAGTTTATAAAGGCTCTTACACCGAAACACTCACTGCAGGCATTGCTGCTTTTCGTGCAGGACAAGCACCTAACATTCTACAAGTCTTCGATGCTGGCGCTGCAACCATCATGACAGCTCCGGGCGTTGCTAAGCCTGTACAAGACATCATGGTAGAGTCTGGCTACCCATTTCAGTCGAAGGATTACCTTGCTGGCGTGAGAAACTTCTACGCCGATAACAATGGCAAAATGATCGGTATGCCATTTAACAGCTCTACGCCTGTTCTTTACTACAACAAAGACATCCTAGCTAAAGTCGGCGTTGAAGCGCCAAAAACCTACGAACAACTTGAGCAGGTAGCGCAGAAGCTAAAAGACAAAGGTTATGCAAGCTTTTCACAATCGCTGACGCCATGGATCATGTTCGAGAACTTTAAATCGCGTCATAACCTTCCGCTGGCAGACAAACAAAACGGTTACGATGGTTTGCCAACCAAAATCATGTTCAATACTGAAGACATGCTGATGCACGTCAAGAAGCTAAAAGAGTGGTCAGACAAAGGTTACTACAAGTATTACGGCAGTGACTGGGACGCAAACCAAACACCTTTCGAACGCCAAGAAGTCGCAATGTGGATGGGTTCATCAGGTTCATTTGGTGGTTTAAGAAACCGAGTAAAATTCGAGTTGGGTACCACTTACCTGCCTTACTGGGAATCGGTTAACCCGAATGCAGGCCATACCTTCATTGGTGGCGCAGCGCTGTTCGCTCTGAACGGCCACAAATCTAACGAAGACAAAGCCGTGGCGGCCTTCTTTGAGTACCTCACTCAACCAGACACACAAATGTACTGGCATAAAACAACAGGCTACGTACCAGTCACTAACGCAGCTTATGAGTTAACCAAGCAATCGGGTTACTACAAAGAACAACCAGATGCTGAAGTTGGCATTAAGCAGTTGAGCCTCACATCTGGTGAATGGACGAAAGGCTACCGTTTAGGTTACTACACGCAGATCCGAGAAGTGATGCACCGCGAGTTCGACAACATCTTCGCGGGACGCTCTAGCGTGGAAAATAGCCTAGACAAAGTTGAAGCAGAAAGTACCCAGCTTCTGAAACGCTTTGCTCGCACGGTTCAATAATCCCCTCTCCCAGCCCTTGGGGAAACTCAAGGGCTCTACTTTCATCATCATTTGGATACTGTTGTGGAACGTCGTCAACAATTTCATCACTCTGCGCTGCCTTATCTCTTTCTAGCGCCTCAAATTGTCATCATTGCGGTGTTTTTTATCTACCCCGCAGCGCAAGCTGTCTATCTCTCTTTTATGCTAGAAGACCCGTGGGGGCTTTCGTCTACATTCGTCTGGTTCGAAAACTATCAAATTTTGTTCGAATCTAGCGACTACATCGCTTCAATTGGCTTTACGTTACTCTTCGCGGTTGTCGTGTCATTTTTCTCGCTCGCGATTGCTCTGTTACTGGCAGTCAAAGCCAATAACATCATCCTCGGCCAAGGACCTTACAAGGTCACGTTAACTTGGGTATACGCCGTTGCTCCTGCAGTAGCGGGCATTATTGGCGCCTTTTTGTTTAACCCTCATATTGGTGTGCTGAGCGACTTCTTCAGCTACATCGGTTGGGAGTTTAGCTTCCAAACTGACCCAGTTGATGCCACTTTGGCACTGATTTTAGTCTCTGTTTGGAAGCAGGTTTCCGTCAACTTTGTGTACTTCTTGGCAGGGCTTCAATCGATTTCTCTCGCAGTAAGAGAAGCAGCAATGCTCGATTGCGTCAGCGACTCAAAACGCTTTTGGACCATCACTTTCCCACTACTGGCACCGACTGGTTTTTTCCTGTTGGTTATCAACCTGACCTACGCATTTTTCGAAACGTTTGGTGTGATCGACACCATGACTTCAGGAGGACCTGGTGGTAACACAACTTCACTGGTTTACAAAGTTTACCGCGATGGATTTGTAGGTGCCGACTTAGGTGGAAGCTCCGCTCAGTCTGTTGTGCTGCTGTTGCTTGTTCTCAGCCTCACCTTCATCCAATTCCGTTTCGTCGAAAAACGCGTTCACTACTAAGGAAAAACCATGAAAAGTAACAAACTTTCCGACCACCTAATTCTGATTGCTGGCGCGCTGTTTATGGTGGTACCCATTTGGTTGATATTTGCCAGCTCAACGCATCAACCTAACACCATTATCAGCGAAGGTTTACAGTGGTGGATCGGCGACAATTTTTCCGCGGTTTATCACGAGGCTTGGAACCGTAGCTTAGGCTTTGCAGGCGATGTTACCGCTCGAACCATGATCATAAATTCACTCATCATGGGCCTTGGGTTTTCAATTGGTAAGATCCTTATCGCTCTGCTCGCCGCTTATGCTCTAGTCTACTTCCGGCTACCTTACTCATCGGCGTGGTTCTGGCTAATCTTCATCACCCTGTTGCTTCCACTGGAAGTTCGCATTATTCCGTCTTACGAAGTGGTATCAAAGCTTGGCATGCTCAATAGCTATACGGGACTGATACTGCCGTTGATTGCTTCTGCCACCGCGACCTTTTTCTTCCGTCAGTTTTTTAAAACCATACCCGACGAACTCATGGAAGCGGCTCAGTTAGACAACGCAGGGCCAATTCGATTCTTCATCGATATTTTACTTCCCCTATCTAAAACCATGATGGCGGCTATTTTCATCATCATGTTCGTGGTGGGTTGGAACCAGTACTTGTGGCCAATCATGATGACCACCGATGAAAGTTACAACACCATCGTGATGGGCATAAAACAAGTACTCAACAGCATAAACGAAACCAGTACGCCTCGTTACGACTACGCATTTGCCATGGTCATTCTTGCCATGCTTCCTCCAGTCATTGTGGTCGTGGTATTTCAACGTTGGTTTGTAAAAGGATTAGTCGAAAGTGAAAAATAACCAAAACATCCAATCTATTTCAGTGAATCAAGCACAGCAGGAGTTCAGCATGTTGGAGCTCAACCAACTGGTTAAGACCTATGAAAATGGCCACAAGGCAGTTAAAGGAGTATCACTCGATATCAAGCGTGGTGAGTTCATTGTCCTTGTGGGGCCATCCGGCTGTGGTAAATCTTCTATCTTACGTTCGATTGCAGGCTTAGAAGAGATTACTGGTGGAGAAATCCACCTTGGGGGCAAACGTGTCGATACCGTAAAACCCGCCTTGCGCGACATCGCGATGGTATTCCAAAACTACGCCCTCTACCCTCACATGAGTGTCTACGACAACCTAGCCTACGGCTTAAAGAACCGAGGGGTTGATAAAGCAACCATCGCGACCAAAATCACCAAAGTAGCAAAGACGCTTAAAATCGAAGAATACCTAGACCGAAAGCCGGCGAAGCTCTCAGGCGGCCAAAGACAGCGTGTTGCAATGGGGCGAGCAATCGTGCGCGACCCACAACTGTTTTTGTTTGATGAACCCTTATCGAACTTAGATGCAGCGCTACGCGCGCACATGCGCCTAGAAATAAAAAAGCTGCAGAGAGAGTTAGGAGTAACCAGCGTCTATGTCACCCACGACCAAGTCGAAGCAATGACATTGGCAGACCGTATCGTGGTACTGAATCAAGGCAAAATTGAACAAGTGGGTACACCAAGCCAAGTCTATCACCAGCCAGCAAGCCAGTTTGTTGCAAGCTTTATGGGCAGCCCGGCCATGAACTTCATCCCTGCGACGCTCGACGAGGGATACTTAGAGTTTGGTGACAAACAGCTCTACCTTGCCCAATACCGTAATGTGGTCAGCCAAGATGTGATGGTTGGCGTTCGTCCAGAGCATGCAAGTACCTCTCATATTGATAATGCCTTAGCTCTAGAAATGGCAATAAATGTCATTGAACCACTCGGGCCAAATCAATTGGTTCACGGCTCTGTTGCTAAACAACCTTTTATCGCAGTCACTGCAGAAGTTTCGTTCGACATCAGTCAGCCACTTTCGCTGTATGTAAGTCAGGACAATTTGCACCTATTCGACTCGAATGGTCAGCGACTATGCCCTGTTGTGAATGCTCAGCAAGCCATCGCTTAAGCGAGATAGCAGACATTACGATGAGCAACGAGACATCGAGATAAAGGACAAAATGTGAGTCTATCTTCCAGACAAAAAGAGATACTGACCTATCTAGAGCGATCAAATGGCGTGCTCTCAAGCGCCATTTTATCTCATCAATTCTCTGTTTCCGTTCAAACCATTCGCAAGGATATGAATGATTTGAGCGACAAAGGAATGGTACGCCGAGTTCATGGCGGGATATGCCTGCCCAGTGCAAACGACAACCTATCATTCAGCAATCGCGACATGTTGAACCTTTCGGCAAAGCAATGCATCGCTAAGCAAGTTGCGAAAGCACTACCTGAAGGCACCAGTATATTTTTGGGAATTGGCACCACACCCAAAAATGTCGCCCACGCTCTGCTCGACCATCCAGGGCTGACTGTGGTGACGAACAATATCAATGCAGCCCTTATATTAAGCCGAAACCCTAACCTTTCGGTTCATTTAGCGGGAGGTGCGGTCCGTTCGTCCGATGAAGATACTGTTGGCGAATCGACTACGCAGTTTTATCGCCAATTCAATATCAAAATTGGCATCTTTGGGGTCGGCGGATTAGGTGAACATGGCCAGTTGTTGGATTTTACCCCCGATGAAGCCAACCTCAACCGAGCGATCATCCAACAAAGCCAACAGTGTTGGTTAGTGGCAGACACCACTAAACTTGGCCGATATGCGCCGGTGGTGAGCGGCCAGTTGAGTGAAATTAAGCGACTGTTTGTCGATGAACCAAACAGTGCCATTAACCAACTGTGCCAAGTTCATGATACCGAACTGGTTATCTGTCGCGGTCGATAATCCAACGAATTCGTGCGACTACTGAAGATAAAAAGCCCCAACAACACGTGTTGCTGGGGCTTTTTCTATATAAAATTTGTCACTTAGCGCTTACTCGGCTGCTAGCAGCTTTTCGGTAAACTCAGCAAAACCGTAACCGCCTGGCTGATCCATTACAACCGAAGGATGAAATGCCAAGCGGTCCCAATAATGCTTGATATTCGCCACACCAACACTGTTTGGCAGTATCTCAAACATGTATTGGTCGTTCATTGAGTCACCAACATAGCATGCGCGGGTGGTCATCTCTTCGCGAGACAACCCTTTCTCTGCCAGAAACGCCGTCGCTGTCGCCTTTTTGGAATGCTCTCCATACCATGCATTAATGTGGATTGAGCTTGCAGTTGCGTGAGCACCCAACGCATGGATTTTGGCAACAATCTCTTCGATCACAGCGTCATCAACTCGTGGGCGGTTTTGGCCAATATCAATCGCTACTTCACACAAACGATAAGACTGATCTAGCGTTAACCCAAGCTCAGGGTAATCCTGTAGGATTTCTTCAACTTGCCCCTTTAACTGTTGCTGATTCTGACGAATCGTTTCAAGTGGCACATCGGAGCGTAACGTAAGGTAGCCACCTTTCTTCTCCATAATAAATGCACCATTTTCACCAAGCACGGCATCTACAGGCCACAACTGAGCGATGTGATCACACCAACCAGCACATGCCCCCGTTACCGCAACCACTTTCTTACCGGAATCTCGTAGTTTCTGTAGTGCGATCAATGTTTCTGGTGGCAAACGGCCTTCCCACGTGAGTGTGTCGTCTACATCCGTCAGAACCCAGTCAACGTGTTTCCAATCTTGGTTTAATTCATTCGTTACCGAATTCATTCCTACACCTCAAAATCTCTTAAAAACAAATTTTTTAAAGCTAATTCTTTAAAAACAAAGTGTTAAAGCAAATTCGGTAAAAACATTACTAAGCTTTCCGAGAAAGTCAGTAACATCAACACCGTAAGCAGCGCTAGTAACAGCGGAGCTACTTCTTTTACAAAATCAACCATACGCACCTTCAAAATGGAGCATACAGTGAACATCATTGAGCCGAATGGCGGCGTAACACCACCAATCATGATGTTTACAATGACAATAATGCCGAAGTGAACTGGGTTAACCCCCAAATTCAACACAGCAGGAAGCAGTAATGGCGTCAAAATGATCATCGCAGCGCCACCCTCGATAAACATCCCCACGACCAACAGAAGCACGTTGATGAGCAGTAGCAGCATCAACTTATTGTCAGTCAGTTCAATCAATGCTGATGCAACGTTATGTGGGATTTGCTCAAGCGTCATGTAATAGCCAAACACCATCGCCCCGATAATGATGAACATTACGCTACTCGTCCCTTGGACCGTTTCACGCAAAATCAGTGGAATGTGTTTAAAGCCTAACTCTCGGTACACAAACGCACCGATGATGATACATAGCAGAACCGCAATCGCCCCAGCTTCCGTTGGCGTAAACAGGCCAAAACGCATACCCAAAATGATGCCAAATGGAATCAGTAACGCAGGTACTGCTTTTAGGAAGTAATGAAAACGCTCTTTGGCGGTGGCTGGCTCGGAGCGAGACGGCTTGTACTTACGCTTACGCGAGATAAATGCAATGGTCACCATCAGAGATGCAGCCATCAAAAATGCAGGGACATAACCCGCGATGAACATCTGGTGTACTGAAACGTTCGCAAGTAACGCGAAAATGATCAGGTTGATCCCTGGCGGGATAACCGGGCTAATGCTCGAAGAAGCTGCAGTTACAGCAGCAGTAAACGGAAGATCATAACCTCGTTTAGTCATTTCTGGCGCGAGGATTTTTGATTGCATCGCCGCATCGGCATTGGCCGAACCAGAGATACCACCCATTAACGTACTGAGTGCAACGTTCACTTGCGCTAAGCCACCCGTTTTGTGGCCAATTATTGAATCTGCAAACGCCAGTAAACTGCGGCTGATCCCAGCATAGTTCATTACCGAACCAACCATAATAAAGAACGGGATAGCCAACAGCGGGAATGATTCAGCAGAACTGATAAAACGCTGCATGACCAAACTGACAGGAATCGAATCGTTGATGAATAAGAAGTACACCATCGACGACGCGATCAACGAAAACGCGATGGGAATATTCAGTAGAAAGAGAACAAAAAGAATGATTATCGGCAGATAGCTTTCCATCGACAGAACCTATTTATGTGAACGCTTGTTATGTGAACGTTTAAGACACGCGACGTCATCCACAATGAACTTCACTGTGTGAATAGCCATAAGAACAAAACAAAGCAGTAGCACGCCATTAATGGCGAAGTACGATAAGCCCATAACAGGCGTCACTTTGTTGGAAAGCATCAGATATTGATAACTCAACACTGCCATCAAAATATTCAGTGCCAGTAAGAACACTGAAACACATAACTTGAACGCAGGTTTTGCCTTAGTTGGCAGCATAGCCACTATCACATCTACGCCCATATGCAGTTTATGTTTATAGCAAGAGCTGATACCTAAATACACTGCCCAGATAAAGCAGATCACAGAGAGTTCTTCACTCCAAGGCACGACAAAGCCGAAACCATAACGTAAAACCACATTCACAATCACGACCAGTACCGTGATTGAAATAGCGATGGAAGCGAGGATCTCTTCAATATTTCTTAATAAAAACAAAAATCTTCTCCAATAAATTATCTACATAAACAATAGATAATTTAGGAACAATACGGCCTGAAATAATTCAGGCCGTATTTGGGTTAGTCACTGTTTGTGGAATTACTGAGCAGCGCGAATCGTTTCTAGCTCTTGCATGATGGTTGCGTGAATACCTTCACTCCATGCAGGGAACTGGTTGTAAACATCTGCTGTTAACTGGTTGAATTCTTCTGAGTTAACTTCGTTAAACGTTACGCCTAGCTCTTCTAGCTTTTGCGTGTACTCAACGTCCAGTTTAACTAGCTCAGATGTGTTTGAAAGTGCACCCGTTTCTAGCTCTTCGTTGATGATTTGCTGTTGCTCTGGAGTGAACTTGTCCCAAAGCTTAGGTGAAATGTAGATACCCACAGTACCTAGGAAGTGCTTAGTCAAAGACATGTTTTTCGCAACTTCATAGATCTTAGTTGAGTACATAGTCAGGATAGAACCTTCAAGACCATCCACTACGCCTTGCTGAACGCCCGCGTAGGTTTCTGGGAATGGAAGTGAAGCTGGAGCAGCACCCATCGCTGATAGCGTGCTAATGAACAGCTGACTTTGTGGTACGCGGATACGCATGCCTTTCATGTCTTCAGAGTTCACGATCTCTTTGTTAGTGATCATGTGGCGGAAGCCGAACATGTAGTCCGCGTTTAGAACTTTAATGCCCTTCTCTTCTGCTTTCTCTTTTAGCCCAGCAACAAACTCGGTGTCCATCATTGCTAGGTATTCATCGTAAGTGTTGTAAAGCATAGGGCCAGCAAGTGCTGCAAAATCTGGCACGTAGTCGCCTAGGTAAGTTAGGTCTTCAACAGCAATCCAGTTTGCGCCGTTTACAACTTGCTCTAGGTTGTCTTTATAAACAGGCAACTGACCACCTGGGAATACTTTGATGTTTACTGAACCTTCACTGCGTTCACGAATTTTATCGGTCACTTTAATCAGCTCTTGCGTTAGCAGTTCGTTTTGCGAGAACACAAGGCTCATATTAATGTTAATCGGATCGGCCGTCGCCGCAGCTTCAGGTTTATCGGATTCCCCACAACCTGCAAGTAGCAGTGCAGCGGATGTAATTACTGTCCCTAATAGCTTTTTCATTTTCAGTACCTTATTAATGGCTGTTTTTACTTAAGTAGAGAGTGATATTTAATTTTTGTAGAGTATGCGAGTGAATTATTACATTCATATGAACATTTGTATCATTAAGATGAACATAGTTTGAATAAGATCTCACTATTGTTTTTTGACAATTAAACGTTGCCACTAGCCCAGAAATTCAGCTAGATTAATGCACAACAAACCACCAATAATAAAACTGTAATAAAACCAAGCTATTGTCACTTTGGTTTTCAAATGAACATTGAGAGTACACTATGATTACAGGCCATCGCGGTGCCGCTTCGCTAGCACCAGAAAATACACTGGTAAGCATTGAGCAAGCAGCTAAGTCGGGCGCGACTTGGGTAGAGATCGACACTCAACTGAGTGCGGATAACATTCCTGTCATTATTCACGACAAAACGGTAAACCGTTGCACCGACGGCGAAGGTAAAGTGTCCGAACTCGACCTTGAGACGCTTAAGACCCTCGATGCGGGCAAATGGTTTGGCAATCAGTTTGAAGGGACTCAAGTACCGACATTAGAAGAAGCGCTGGATAAATGTGTCGAACTCGATCTGACATTGAATCTAGAACTGAAAACCTACGACGACAAAACCATCGATACGTTGGTTAAACAGGTTGTCAGTGTGGTAAAGCAGAAGAATTACCCTCTAGACAAGCTGCTACTCTCCAGTTTTAGCAAAGACGCCTTAGCTATTTGCCAAGCTCATTTACCTCAGGTAAGACGCGGATTCATTTGCGAAGTTTGGAATGATTTCAGCTTAGAATCACTGAATGAATTGGATTTATTCAGTGTTCATATCGACCACCAAATCCTGAATGCCGACATAGCGAAGTCCATCAAAGAAGCGGGACTCGTGCTTAAAATCTGGACTCTTAATATGCCAGAGAAAGCACAAGCTTTCTATGACTTAGGTGTTGACTACATCATCACGGACAAACCAAACGAATTTTAGTAGTGACTATGGAACTGAACCAACGCCAAAAACAAATCCTCGCCACCCTAAAAGTGGATCAAGATGTTCAGATCGACCAATTGGCCGAACTGTTTTCTGTGACCACTCAAACCATTCGTCGCGATGTGAACAACTTATGCGAACAAGGGCTAGCGCGAAGAGTTCATGGCGGGGTCAGTTTACCTGCCACCCTTACTAACACCAGTTACCGTTTCCGTTCTGAAGTGGAGTCGACAACCAAAGACGACATTGCTCTCGCCGTCGCCGAAGCGATACCAGATGGTGCAACCGTGATGATTGGTATCGGCACAACGGTAACAAGAATTGCCCAGTTTCTGCTGGGAAAATCGACATTACGTGTGGTGACCAATAACCTGCAAGTTGCGAAAATTCTTGAGGCTAATCAGAACATCGAAGTGTATCTTGCAGGCGGACTATTTCGCCGAGAGCACCAAGATCTTGTCGGCAGCAGCGCGGTCAACTTCTTTGCAGGCTTTGAAGCCGATGTGGGCATCTGTGGCTGTGCGTCTGTCACCAGCAGCCACTATGCGATGGAACACGAACAGTTAGAATCTGACTTGTCTCAATCTATCATGCGAAACAGCCGCCAAACTTGGCTGGTCGCCGATGCAACCAAATGGGAAAGAACCACCGCCATCAAAGTCGCTCCTTTGGCTGATTTTGAGCGTATTTACACCAATAAAGCTCAACTACCAGCAGACTTGAACGTTCAGGCTGTGCCCCACAGCTAGATTACTCAATATATACAACATGAAAAAAGGCCCTCACCTCTTGCGAGATAAGGGCCTTTTTATTTCCTTTAATACTGCCTAGTAGTCCGCATCGGGTTGATTCTCAGGCGCCGCTTTAACAAAAGCAGGATGCACTCGCAGTACTTCCACTATACGCTGAATAATAGGGAAAGCACTCATGTCTACGCCGAAACGTTCTGCGTTGTAAACTTGCGGCACTAAACATACATCGACCAACGAAATCTCATCGCCAACACAATAGGTGCCACTCGCGGAAGCCAGTTTCTTTTCTAACGCGTGAAAACCCAGTTCAATCCAGTGTCTTGTCCAGTTAAGCTTTTGGTTATCGTCTGCATTAACTTCCTTTGAAAGGTACTGCATCACTCTGAGGTTATTAATGGGGTGAACATCTATAGCAATATCTTGCGCCAGTGACTTAACCAAATAACGTCGGTCACCGCTCTCTGGTGTTAAAAGTGGCCCTGCGTAGTTTTCATCGAGGTAGTCAATAATCGACAAGGACTGGTTTAGTTGTAGATCCCCATCGACCAAGACAGGGACCAGTTCACTGGCATTCATACTGCTATAACTTGTGGCGTGCTGCTGTCCACCGTCTTTCACCAGATGAACGGGGACCGAGGTATAATCGAGCTGCTTTAAATTTAGCGCAATGCGCACTCGATAGGCGGCCGAAGACCGCCAGTACCCATAAAGAGTCAAGTTAGCCATCTAATCTCCCTGTTACAAACAGCCCTATGAATATTTCACGACCGTTTGGTCGATGCTACCAAAAATACTGTGGCCATGTTGATCTTGCATTTCCATCTTAATCGTATCGCCAAAGCGCATAAATTGAGTGCTTGGCTTACCGTCTCGGATGGTTTCAATCATGCGTACTTCCGCGATGCAAGAGTAGCCAACACCACCTTCTGATATCGCCGTGCCGAAGTCTGTACCTTGTTTATTCGACACCGTGCCTGAGCCGATGATAGCCCCCGCTGAAAGTGGACGCGTTTTAGCGGCGTGTGCGACCAATTGAGCAAAATCAAACGTCATGTCTACGCCCGCATTTGGACAGCCAAATGGTTTGTTGTTGTAGGTGGAAAGCAGCGGTAAATGCACTTTGTTGTCAGCCCAAGACTCACCAAGCTCATCAGGCGTCACTGCGACAGGCGAAAACACTGAGGAGGGTTTTGATTGGAAGAAGCCAAACCCTTTACCGAGTTCGGCTGGAATCAACCCTCGCAGTGAAACGTCATTAACCAACATAAGAAGTTTGATTGAATCTGCCGCCGTGTCGTAGGCACACCCCATCGGCACATCCCCCGTTACCACAGCAACTTCACCTTCAAAATCGATGCCCCAGTCTTCACTGCCCAGTGGAATATCATCTCGTGGACCAATGAACGCATCTGAACCGCCTTGATACATCAGCGGATCAGTCCAAAAACTTGGTGGCATTTCAGCACCGCGCGCCTTCCTCACTAACTCAACGTGATTAACGTACGCAGAGCCATCAGCCCACTGATAGGCTCTCGGTAACGGGGACTCACATTTAGCTTGGTCGAATGGCATCTCTTGTAGCAAGATACCTTCATTCAAACCCAAGTACACTTCTTCGAGTAACGGCTTAGTCTGCTGCCAATTGTCTAAAGCTTGCTGCATCGTGCCTGCAATCTCGGCAACAGCAACGCACTTAGACAGATCCTTACTGACTACAATGAGCACACCATCACGGGTACCATTTTTCAATGTGGCTAACTTCATATTACTTCCTTGCTCAATCTGTTGTTCTAATCTGCCGTATTAAACGACTGTCTGGACCTGCGCTAAGGGCTAAGGCTGCTTCCAACTGTAAACGTATTCTTTATTTTCCACTTGCTGAGCTTCGTCAGCGAAGTTAAGCGCATTGCGAGTATCAATCATTACTGCCACTTCATCAGTGAACTTCTTCTTGTACTCACGCCCAGCTTGAAATGCTTTCGGGTGTGGCCCATGGGTAAAGCCCGCCGGGTGGAATGTCACCATACCCGCTTCGATGTTGTCTCGGCTGAAGAAATCCCCTGCGTGGTAGAACAGCACCTCATCGTAATCGTCATTGTTGTGGTAGAACGGCACTTTCAACGCCCCCGGATCGCTTTCTATTGGCCTAGGGACAAACGTACACACCACGAAACCTTTACCAACGAAAGTAGTATGTGCGGATGGAGGTAGGTGGTAGCGGTGCGACATCAATGGGCGGATATCACGCCAGTTCAGTTTTACGACCGACAAATCGCCATGCCAGCCAATCGCATCTAGAGGGTTAAATGGATAAGTGATTACGTTAACCTGCTCATGGCGCTTCATTTGCACTTGTGTCGTTTGCTCAGAATACTGCGCTTTAAATTTGTCGTTAATAGACGGGACTTCCAGTACTGCTGGATCAAACACCGCATGATTACCCACCAGCCCTTTTTCAGGTAATGAATAAGCAGAACCTGTGTTTTCAACCATCAAAATGAACATCGGTTCTTTTGGTTCGATACGCCAGTTAGTCGAACGAGGGATCATTACATAATCCCCTTCTTTGACTTCAAGGTGGCCATAGTCGCAGTAAAGGTCGGCCTGCCCTTGGTGGATGAACAGTAGCTCATCGCCATCGGCATTTCGTACCAAAAAGTCCATCGCTTGGTCCATGCGCCAAACACGAATCTTGCAATCGGCATTGTGCAATAGATTTGGCACAATCCATGGTGAAACCTGAACCGCTTTCTCAACTAGGTTAAAATTGAATGCTCGAGGGCGGAGTTCACCTTCCCATTCACTCCAGCCAGTTGGCGCATGTTGATGATGAAAGTGAGCAGCAGGACCAAAAAAGCCCTCCCTGCCCGCTTCGCGCTCATAAATAGCCTCTTCAGGAAAATCGGCGTGTGCTTGCTTAGAGCACACCCCTTCCTTATGAGGAAATGCAATCCACTTATGCATCGTTTAACACCCCGCGTCGAATTTGATCTTCCTCGATAGATTCAAACAGCGCTTTAAAGTTACCTTCACCAAAGCCCTCGTTCCCTTTGCGTTGAATGATTTCAAAGAACACTGGGCCAATCACCGTTTGGGTGAAGATTTGCAGCAAAATGCCGTCTTTCATTGGTGCACCATCAATAAGGATACGTAGGTCTTTAAGTTTATCTACGTCCTCAGAATGGCCCTCAACTCGTGAATTGACTTTCTCGTAGTAGGTGTCTGGCGTTGGCATAAAGTCCATGCCACGATCACGCAGCGTTTTCACTGTTTCGTAGATGTCGTCTGTGGTTAATGCGATATGCTGAATACCTTCACCGTTGTATTCGCGAATGAATTCTTCGATCTGCGATTTATCATCCGAAGATTCATTGATTGGGATGCGGATTTTGCCACAAGGAGCTGTCATCGCTCGGCTGACTAAGCCTGTTAATTTGCCTTCGATATCGAAGTAGCGGATTTCTCTAAAGTTACCAATGCGCTCATAAAAACCCGACCATACATCCATATTGCCCTGTTTTACGTTATGAGTGAGATGGTCAATCTCGTAAAGGCCGACATCTTTAGCAGTAAGGCGCTCTTTGGCGTCTTCGTAAAATTTGAAATCCACATCATAGATTGAATTGCTACCGTAGCGGTCAACGAAATAGAGCAGGCTCTCACCAATTCCGTAAATAGCAGGAATGCTCAACTCCATAGGGCCAATTTCGGTCTTGTACTCTTCGCCACCATTTGCCAATGCTTGCTCCATTGCCACAGCCGCATCATGAACACGAAAGGCCATACCGCAAACAGAAGGCCCATGCACCTTAGCAAATTCCTCGGCTTGGCTGTGCGGCTGAGCATTCACAATGAAACTGATGTCTCCCTGGCGATAAAGCCATGCTTCCTTAGAACGATGCTTGGCCACTTCGGCAAAACCTAACGAACTAAATAGCGATTTTAGATCCTGAATCCCCTTTTCATTTGCCGCTGTGTATTCAACAAATTCAAATCCATCAGTACCTAGTGGGTTGTACGATACAGTCATGCTCTACTCCTTGAGTGCTTCATATTCTTTTCGCATTAACGTTGTTTCCAGCAACGACACTTTTTCGATAAACACTGTGCGTCACGTCGTTTTATTAACTTGAAATATCTCGTTCAAAAAAGAAATAGAATCGAAGAACTTCAGAACGTTACTCTTAATCTATATTTTAGTAACATTTTCATTACATTTAACCATCACCAAGGCCGTAGAATAGAGAAAAGCGTTTACAGCACTGTATTTCAAAGAACTTTTACATCTGTAAAATCCGCCTCAAACAGTAACATTATGTTTACAGCTCACAGATTTAGTGCAAATTTTCATCAGTAACAAACCAACGAACCTGAATTCGCGTTTGCCTCTCAAAATTGGCGTAAGGTGGTAAGTCTCAGGAAAGAGACATTGATAGAATTATTAAGAAGTGGATTCACTATCAATATTCAATGAAGAAAAACCATAGAGCATTACCGAATCAGTTCAGCCTATTCTGGTTAATATTCCCTATCCCGCTGATGATACTTCTAAGTGGCATCGTTTCTGTCTTGTATATTGGATCTGAATACCGAGCTCTAATAGAGCGGTATGTCGCGCATATCGATGTCATTGTCACCAACATGCATCGGGAAAATAAAATGGCGCTCAACAACATTGGAAATTGTGAGCAAATACAGAAATCGCTGCGCTACTCCAGCACCATTGAAGAGCTTATTCTGGTAAACAAAGACCGAATCACCTGCTCTTCATTTGAAGGAGAAATCAGTCAGCGAGTCTCCGCGTACCGTCCTCGTGCAGGTTTAGAATCTGGTATATACACATTCAACATTCCTGACGAATACCATATTCAAAACTACATTGTATTAGATACAAACCCTACCAATCCGGAATGGAGCGCGATGTCTACAGTCGACCGCTACTATTTCCGCGCGCTATTAGGGTATTCAAGTGATCTTCGCGTTAAGAAGTTCAGCTTCCATTTGCATCGATACTCACAACTCCCTACCGAGCGACAAGAATGGTCACCAACGATATTTAAAGCGAGTTCTCAGCGATACAATTACTCAATTTCGGTAGAAGCGAACTCCAGTTACATTTGGCGAATTCTAGGAATATTTATTCTCGGCTCACTGCCAATATCAGTCACTATTTCTCTAACTTACTGTCTAATCGCAGTATGGTTAAAACGCAATCGTTCCATGGCAACTCACTTAGAAAAAGGGCTCAAAAAAAGAGAACTGTTTCTGGTCTACCAACCCATCATTACCAGCGAAACGAATGAAGTATGTGGTGTCGAAGCCCTACTGAGATGGAAGCACCCTGTTTTTGGGTATGTACGGCCCGATATCTTTATTCCTATCGCCGAAGAAAGCAGCTTAATCAACACGGTTACTGACTATGTGTTGGAGCGCGCGTTGACAGACTTCAAACACACTAACTTGAACAAGCTGCTGCACCTTGGAATCAACGTTCCACCAAGTTACCTTGCGGATGAAGAAAACCTAAAAAGGCTGCAGGTTTTTAAGAGCCAGTTACTTGCGTTGAACATCAAGCTGGGTGTGGAAATTACCGAAAGGCAGTTACTCAATGAGCAAGGACAACTTGCCGTCGCCGATCTGCATTCACTTGGAATCGATATTCTCATCGACGACTTTGGTACAGGTACCACAAGCCTTTCAGTACTGCAGAACATCAGGTTTGATTATCTTAAAATTGATAAATGCTTCATAGATACGATTGGCGTCACGTCAGTTAATGCCCCGGTACTCAATTCGATCATTGAACTCGCTAATAACCTTGATGTAAAAACCATCGCTGAAGGTGTTGAGACCTCTGAGCAACACAGTTATCTCGTCGCGAAAGGTGTGCCCTACCAACAAGGCTACTATCATTTTAAACCGATGACACTTCGTCATGTGCTGCCGCTAATTAAACCCAAATCTGACGATGAATTTTCGCTCGATACCACCAACCCTATTAATATCGAGTAGAGAATATTCAACCAAATATCCCAACTAGCATAGATACCTATCGGGAGGTTTCTTGATTTAACTCAGGGAATCTCCCGTGTAACAAGCGCTATGGTAACTGCCTCTGTTCCCTAAGAGGTATTACAATGACACAAATAAACCAACAACGACTCGTCGACCACTTCTTTCAATTAATTCAAATTGACAGCGAATCTCGCTACGAAAAACAAATTGCAGAAACGCTGGCTGAACAACTTGGTGAGATGGGCTTTACCGTTCATAAACTCCCTGTACCTGAAGAGGTTTCTAACGGCTTCAATGTCTACGCGCGCTTAGACGGTAAATTGGATGACAGCATCGTACTAAGCTGCCATATGGATACCGTGACTCCAGGCAACGGCATTGAGCCGGTTATCGAAGACGGTATCATTCGTTCAAAAGGCAACACCATTTTAGGTGGCGACGACAAATCGGGCATCGCTGCAATTATGGAAGCGGTTCGTTGTATTCAAGCTGAAAACCTCGATCATAAAACCATCGAGCTTGCGTTCACCGTGCACGAAGAAGGTGGCCTGTTCGGCTCTGAGCACTTCGATATGTCTTACATTCAAGCAAACAAAGCCATTGTTCTTGATACCGGTGGCCCAATTGGCACTATCGTAAATGCCGCACCTGGCCAGCAAAAAATCGTTGCAACGATCAAAGGCCGCCCAGCGCACGCTGGCTTAGCACCAGAAGAAGGCATCAGCGCAATTAGCGTTGCAGCAGATGCCATTACGCAAATGAACCTGCTTCGCATCGACGAAGAAACCACGGCAAATATTGGTGTGGTTGAAGGTGGTCAGGCAACCAATATCGTTATGCCAGAACTGAAGATTGTTGCTGAAGCTCGTTCTCTAAACGACGACAAGCTCACCAAACAAGTTGACCACATGATTGAAACTTTCCAAGCAGCGGCGACGAAGCATGGTGCAGAAGTGGAAATAGAGTCGACTCGAGCATACAACGCATTCGTGATTGCCGACGATCATCCGCATATCCAAGAAGTGAAAGCATCCTTTGAAGCCATCGGCGCGGAACCTTTCACGAAAGGAACCGGCGGTGGTAGCGATGCTAACAACTTTAATGCGAAAGGCCTAACAACGGTTAACATCTCTACTGGCATGGCGAAGGTGCATACCACAGAAGAGTACATCGCCATTGATGATATGGTGAAAGTGACAGAGTTCGTTAAGCACTATCTAACGGTATAACTGTTCAGCGCTTAACCATGCATTGAAAATCAATTAGAGCTGATAGCGAACTGCATCAGCTCTAATTTTTTGGTATTTGGCGACTAAGCCTTCTTGGCTCAGCTTTTCATCACCAAAGAACAATCCACCTTGTGCCAACAGTGTATCGTACTGCCGTTCTATAGCGTCAATTACGTAGTCCGCTTTGCTAAGCGTAACGGAATTACAGGATTTTCCGTGCACATCATCAAGCAGATCCAGCAAGGTAGAGCGAAAACGCTCTTTTCCATACAGCTTGCGCAACCCACCTTCGCTCGAGAGGCCCTGTCGCCACTCTCCCACTATATTATCTAACCACTGTAGCACTTCATTTGAAGCGCCCTTTTGAGCTAGAACCTGCCGTTTGTGTTGATACGCCGTCACGGCAACCTTTTTCATTTTCGTGTACAACTCAAACTGTTCATCTTCACTGAGGTCCTGCTGACTGAGCAATGAGGTAAATAGAAAGCGCGTTTCAAAACGTTCGACGCCATGAAACAGTGGCGTGGCCATACCATTACTATTGAACTCGGTTAAAGGATCAAAGGTATACATATAGCCAAAGTCGAACAGTTTCAGCTCCCCTTCATCGTTCAAAAGTAAATTACCAGGGCAAAGATCCCACTCAAACAGGCCAGCTTTCTCTAACTCACAAAGCGTAAAAAAGATTTGCTCAAACAAATTGTTATCGAGTTTTTCAATAGGCTGCCCCTCTATCCAAGGAGAAAGGATAATTCCATCTAAAAACGAGGCGTATTGTGTATCGACAATGTGGCGAAATGCGCTTGGGTTGCCTGATTTCAAACGCTGTAAGTCTCTGCGGCGCTGCACCTCATTAAGAAACGACGTTTGGCCATCAATATTTTTAACTAAACTGGTTGGTCGTTTTAACTTGAGCGTCCACGCTTTGCCCGCTAGCCGGAGTTTGTAGACAACGGCGGTGAGTCCACTATCAAACACCTGCTCTACATAACTAGAGTCACGTGATATTGCCTTGAGCGCTTCCACATCAATACCCAGGCCATCTATGCTGCCAACAACGATGTCTATCCCGCTTTCGCTGAACTCCAATTGGGATTGCTGTCTTAACTGTTCCTTGTTCATAACCGCACCTTTCAATCAATGAGCGGAAACAATACTGATACACGACCTCTACATACCGTGCGCAAAGCTCAAGTTTTGCCACCTCACGGCCATGTGACTAGGGTCTGTTGATCTTTCGAGCTGATTTTTGCAGCACTTTGTGGGAAATTTCTACAAGGCAGAGGCTTTGATGTGTAGCTAGCCTACATGAGAAGCTGATAACGCAGTAGAAATGAACCACAAAGGCTGCCCGAAGGGTTCGAGCTAGGCGCCCCCGTTAAAATCGTTTTATGCTTCGTTAAAGACTATTGGCTTAGAATGACTAGGCTACACAGTCTTCGCCTCGCCTAAAACGATTTTGACTAGGCGTCCCCATCCGAACAAAATTTAACCGCGAAAGATCAACAGACCCTAACAAATTTATCAATTAATTTTCACCTTCAGATAGAAGGTGTGATGACCTGATGGATTTGATTAAACAATCACTTAAATTAAATGCCGTTCTTACGGGCTTTTTAGTTGGGATGAAAAACGCTGATGAGATCCTTGTCTCAGTTTGACGGCAATATGCATGCAAACTAGCATTATTGATGTAGGCGCATATAAATGTGCTGCATATTCTACAGGACGTCAGGAGATCATCATGGACAATTCAATCCTATTCTACGAACCGTTTGATTCAAATGGATTTCTTTCCAACTTCTACCCTTCAAAAATAAAAATCGACGACGTCAGTTGGCCAACTAGCGAACACTATTATCAAGCGCAAAAATTCATCTCTGCCGAACTACAACAAGAAATCCTCTCAGCAGAGACCCCAGATATTGCATTCGAACTCAGCCGCAAATACGAGCTAGATACTCGTGCCGATTGGTACGATATTCGAGTGCAAGTCATGGAAAAAATCGTGAAGGAGAAGTTTTACCAAAACCCTCAACTTGCTCACTATCTAGTTAATACCGGTGATAGAGATTTAAAAGAGCATTCACACAAAGATGCTTTCTGGGGCGATGGCGGTGATGGAAAAGGACAGAACATTCTTGGCAAGATCCTGATGCAAGTGCGTCAGGAACTACAACAGCAGTCTCCCTATAATTTGGTCACTTTTATCGAATCAGCCAAGCTACCCACACAATGGGGCGAGTTCAGAATGTGCGCGTTCATCGAGCACAAAACTAATAAGGAGCACCTTGCTCTTGTGTACGGTGACATCTCGCAAGAATCCGCGCCTCTTATTCGTCTCCACTCCGAATGCTTAACCGGTGATGCACTATTCAGCGCACGTTGTGATTGCGGGTTCCAGCTTTCTCGCGCATTACAAAACATCGTCTCCGAAGGAGCTGGTGTGCTGTTGTATTTGCGCCAAGAAGGTCGCGGTATTGGCTTAGTCAACAAAGTACGTGCCTATAACCTCCAAGACCATGGCGCAGATACCGTTCAAGCCAACGAGCAACTTGGTTTCGCAGCCGACATGCGCGATTACACTTTCTGCCAAGGCATGTTGGGTTACCTTGGAATAGAACAGGTTCGCCTAATGACTAACAACCCGCGCAAAGTGAAAGCCCTGCAAAAAGCCAACATTAATATTGTTGAGCGCGTAGCATTACAAGAGGGAAACAACCCACATAATCAACACTACTTACAAACTAAAGCCGCCAAACTTGGTCATATGTTTGATGCTTCGTTCATCAAATAATGATCGTAACGCTGAAGTCCATCCAAAGCGGTACAACCAAAAGCGCCAGCATTGCTGGCGCTTTCTTTTGAATTGTGAATAGGTCAAAAGCTAAGGCAAAGGCCCTAGCTTATGTCGCGTTTTATATGTAGTTGCCAATAATGTCGTCCAGTTCACCCGAAGTGCGCATTTCCTCTAAACGATCATTAATAAAATCTTGAATTTCTGGCTTCATCTGTTTCGAAAACGCCAAATGGATATAGTAATCAGGGATAACCAAACTAAATGGTTCCAATCGATACAAGTCTCTATCAAGCTGTAATTTATCTAGGTTGTAACTCACTCGCGAAGACATTTCGACAAACGCGGCTTCCCCTGCTGTTCTTTGGATTACACGAAAAGCCGATTGATAGTTCTTAACACGAATCTCCGCAACATCCCCTTTCTCGATATAAGGGATCAGCTCTGGGTAATCAAAACCGTGTAACAACACAACACCTTTACCGTTGAGTGAGCTCATATCAGCGAACTTAAATGGAGACTTGGTACTCGTAACTAAAGTATGCCTTACGGTGTAAATCGGTTTATCGGACAGATTTTCAGCCTGAACACTGCCCCAGTTAGGGCTGCCATAGGTGACCCAGTTATCTTCCCCACCGGCTTCCAATACCGTAATCATTCTATTAAATGGATAGGTGTGATAAGCCAGTTCATAGTCACTGCCATCGAATACAGCTTTGACGATATCGGTTACGATTCCTGAATGGTTGGAGCCTTGCTCTTCTATCTGAAATGGCTGCGCTTGCTGCGATATAACATAGTAGTTAATGGTTTCAGCTTTAAGCCCAGCACTCAATGCCAATCCACCCAAAGCCACCAAACTTAACTGCTTAAATCTCATAAAACCTCCATGTTTCAACAACGTGTTTACTATTTCTCAATAGCGGCTATCTTTAAAAGTAGCAGCAAATATAAAAACACGATTGCATATGAATCAAAAAAATAGAACACAACGTCAACTCGGTATCGATAAGCAATTAGTAGGATTGACGGTTCTTGTCAGCATCGTCTTTGCATTGATAAATGCCTCATTAAATTTCTATCTCGATTACCAAGAAGAGTGGGCTCAACTCGACACTGAATTAACTCAACTGGAAGAAAGTAATATCTCCAGTTTTAGCGCCAGTTTATGGGTAGAAGATCGTGAGCAGCTGCTGACTCTTTCTGAAGGGGTAATGAAAACCCCCAAGATCAGCTATCTGAAAATTGAGGACGATTTAGGCACCATCGTCGAATTAGGAGTACCAGTCAAAGGGGAAAGTTTCGAACGTAACTGGGAACTGGAGCATCTAATGGGTGGAAAAATCTATTCCCTCGCGACTCTCACGATTCAAAGTGATCTCGCGCCCGTTTATGCGAAGCTATGGAATAGCTTTTTGATCATATTACTCATGCAGGCCGTTGAAACCTTTATGATTGTAGCGTGCTTGCTGTACATCACCATGAAACTTGTCGTTAAGCCAATCACCACGCTCTCGACTGCAATGGCCGAATTTGGTGACGGTCCAATTCCTAGCCGCATGCCAGATCCCAAGCGTACGTTTAACGATGAAATCACCATGCTGACTCAAAAGTACAACGAATGCTTAGATCACTTAGAATCTAACTACAACGCCTTAATGGCTGAAAAACTTCGCGCCGAAGTGGCTAACCAGAAGAAGAGTGAATTTCTTGCCAACATGAGTCACGAGATCCGTACTCCGATGAATGGCATCGTAGGCGTTGCGTCGTTGCTCGATGACGAAGATGCGACCGAGACTCAAAAAGAATACTTACAATTCCTTACTACTTCATCCAATACCTTACTAGACATCATTAACGACATTCTCGATTTCTCGAAAATCGAAGCCGGACATTTCGAACTCGAACATGCCGCTTTTGATTTGCATGAGCTTATTCAACAACAATCTGACATTTTCAATGTACGCGCCAAAGAGAAAAACCTGCTGTTTGAATGCTCTGTCGACGAACACATCCCTAAAATGCTTATTGGGGATTCCGTAAGGCTGCGCCAAGTATTAATCAACTTACTCAGCAATGCCATTAAGTTCACTTCTCAAGGTGCCATTACGTTTGATGTGAGAATGTCTGCCATGCATTCCGAGCATGTCTCACTCTTATTCTCGGTAAGAGATACAGGTATTGGTATCGATAAAGACAAACTGCAAGATGTCTTTGAAAAGTTCCAGCAAGCGGATGGTAGCACCACACGTAAATACGGCGGCACAGGACTTGGCCTCGCGATCAGCAAGCAGATAGTCCAACTTATGGGTGGTGAGCTAGAGGTTGTCAGCTCTATCGGCTTAGGTAGTAACTTCTTCTTTAATATCCAACTACCGATTTCCAAGCAACCGCCTGAAGATGGCACTAAGTACACGTTGCCAGAATCATCAAACAAGCCAAATGTGTGCGACTTCCCTCGCCATACCTCTATGGAGCGAATCGAAGAAACCCTCTCTATCACCTCCAAATACACGGTTCTAGTGGTCGAAGACACTCGAATCAATCAGCAAGTGGTTAAAATCATGCTTGGTAAGCTGGGGCTAAAAGTCGAAATCGCCGAACATGGGAAAATTGCATTGGATATGTGTAAAAACAACCAATACGACGCCATTTTGATGGACTGCCATATGCCTGTTATGGATGGTTACGAAGCCACAATACAAATTCGTAAGCAATGCCCTTGGGCCAAAGATGTACCTATTGTCGCCCTCACCGCTAACGTAGTCAGTGAAGACAAACAACTCTGCTTTGATGTGGGAATGAATGACTTCCTATCTAAGCCCGTCACACCGCATCGTTTGTTTGAAACCTTGAACAAATACCTCACCGACTTGGGCAATGAGAAGATCGAAGAAACCGAAACCATGTAAAGACGTTAAAGGAACAAGCAGAAACAGGCTTTGAGATAGCGACAGGGATTGGTGATTTTCTCCTCAAACCAACGCTGAGATTGAAAAATCGCGTGATATCCATTGACCCTCCCCTAGGGGTAAGGTTTATATTTGCTCTGTTCACCCCATCAACGGAATTACGATGCGTCTATCTCGACTTCGTACAATTTGGATCTCAGCTCTATCAGGACTCGCGTTACTGTTATCGACTGTCGCATCCAGTGAACCGTTGATGACATTCCAAATGCTCTCGGCCGAATCCAGTTCGAGCATGACGACAATGAGTTGCCACAGCGGAATGAAGAGTCCGATGATGCATCACGACATGAAAGTCAGTGAATCCAGCCCTACTTCTTGTGGTTCGGAGATGGACTCAACGATGCATCACTGCTGCTTAGCTGCATGTATCAATGTTTTGGCATTCCCAAAACAAACCCTTTCGTCATTTGCACTCACCTACAAATTAGCACTCATCCCCTTAGAGCCGCATGTTAACGCTGTTAACGTTACCCGCTCACTATTTCGGCCTCCCATCGCCTAGTTTCCAACTCTAAATTACCCACGTTGCTGTCAATCTTCACCGCTATTTGTTGCGCCGTTTCGACTCGCTCGGCTATTGCTTCAAATTAAATTGGCCAAAGCTTGTGCATCAGCTTCGTGACTGATTTTAACGCTATGGATCTCGCCTTTATGGCTTTGTCCATGCGATCTAGATTGGAAACACCCGTGAAAATTAAACAATCTTTGCTAGCACTTTCTATAAGTGCCGTGAGCATGTTTTCCATTCCAGCCATTGCTGATTCAAGCACGCCACTGGAGGAAAACATCCACTCACAAAATTCGACGACAAGTGCTTCGCTAACTCACCTCATTGAGTTGGCTTTGCAAAACGATGCAAGCCGCAAACAGTACTATGCGCAATCTCAATCACTGCGTGAAACAGGAGTGGCAAGCGCAACACTGATGGATCCTAAGCTGAAAGTAGGCTTTGGTGGACTGCCTGTCGATAGCTTCAAGTTCGACGAAGACCCAATGACCAATATTTCAGTTGGATTAATGCAGCAGTTCGAACGAGGCTCTACGCTCAAGCTGCAACAACAAAAATCCAACCAGCAGGCCGATGCGATTGCACTGCAAGTTGAAAACCGCGAGTTAGAAGTCGCCAATGCCATGACTCAGCTCTGGCTGGAACTAGGCTACTTGCAAATTGCACGCGACGTACTGGTTCAGAACAAGCAGCTGATGGAAGAAATGGTCAGCTTTATCGAAACTAATTACGCAATCGGTAAAAGCGAAGCTCAAGACTTACTGCAAGCTCAGCTACAAGTCAGCAAGCTAGAGGAAAAGCTACAAGCTAACCAACAGCAGCAAAACCGAGTCTACTCTCAACTTTCAGAATGGCTAGGCGATCAGTGGCTCAATACTCACGCTCAAACCACTCAAGCGAGCAATCAGCTCGATTGGAGCTCTTTACAAGCTATGTTGGGCGGTTCAGAGAGCTTAACTCAGCATTATGAATACTTATCCACTCACCCTATGGTTCGTATTTCCGATGCTTCAATTGCGGCAAGCCAAACCCAAGTCGACATCGCCCAAGAGGCCTATAACCCTCAGTTCGGTGTCGAAGTCATGTACGCGTACCGACAAGCCAACAACATGATGGGCGAACCTGCATCGGATCTCGTCAGTGCGTACGTCACCATGGACATTCCTCTGTTTACGGGCAATCGCCAAGACAGAAGCTACACGGCTGCGGAATATCAAGTCGGGGCGGCTAAGCTTCAAAAAGATCAGCTACTAGCGCAAATGAACGCCAAAGTGAATACACTACTGGTCGACAAAACCAATTTGGCGCAGCGGTTAGCGCGCTACCAAACCACCCTACTCACTCAAGCCAGCGCAAGAACTCAAGCAGTTGAACGTGGATACCAAAACAATACAGCCCAGTTCAATGACGTTATCACCGCGGCAAGTGACGAGCTGGCGTTACAGCTAGAACAGGCCCGTATTCAAACCGATCTCAATATTGCCTACAGCAATTTAGCTTACCTGCTCAATGGCTTTGATTATCAGGTGGATACTCCCGAGTTCAATCTGAATCAGGCTGCTACGCCTGTAAATCACCAACCTTCCAGCAACCAAAACTCAGACACTAGCGAGTAATAGGAGAACACATGAAAACATTCCAAGTCGCGAGCCTTACTTTGCTAGTGGGTGCCGCATTAGGTTTTGCAGCCAATCAATACTTGTTTAGTCACGACATGTCAGCAATGGCAAGTGAATCTGCCGGCTCAAGTAGTGACGAGCCGCTGTACTGGGTTGCACCAATGGACCCGAATTACCAACGTGATAAACCCGGCAAGTCACCGATGGGGATGGACTTAATTCCTGTCTATGCTGATGATTTAGCTGGAGAAAAAGATCCGGCGGGCACTGTGACTATCAACGCAGCGGTAGAAAACAACCTCGGCGTTAAAACAGCGCCAGTCACCAAAGAGCAGTTGTCGCCGAACATTGATACAGTGGGCTATATCGCCTTCGATGAGAGCAAACTGTGGCAAACCAATATTCGCGTCAGCGGTTGGGTTGAAAAACTCTACATCAATGCCGTTGGCGAAGTCGTAAAGAAAGACGACGTTCTATTCACACTTTACTCACCTGAATTGGTGAAAGCCCAAGAAGAACTACTGAATGCGTATCGCACAGGCCGTAACTCACTGGTTAAAGCCGCAACTGAGCGCCTTGTTTCTCTGGGAGTAGATAGAAACCAAATCACTCAAATACGTAAAAAAGGCAAGGCGCAGCAAACAATCAAGGTTAAAGCGCCCGCCAATGGCGTTATCGCGAGTTTAAACATTCGTGAAGGTGGCTACCTTTCACCGGCTCAAGCGGTGATTAGTGCAGGCCCACTCGACGAAGTTTGGGTCGATGCTGAAGTGTTTGAGCGCCAAGCGCACTGGATTACTTCAGGTAGTGATGCCGTGATGAGCCTTGATGCAGTTCCCGGCAAAGAGTGGCAAGGCAGTGTCGATTACGTTTACCCGATCCTTGATCCAAGTACTCGAACTCTAAGAATGAGGCTCAAATTCACCAACGCTGATGGCAAGCTGAAACCCAACATGTTCGCTAACATCACGCTACAGCCTACCTCCGAAGACATGGTTTACACCGTCCCAGCCTCTTCCGTGATTCGCTCTGGAGGTATCAGCCGAGTGGTATTGTCTGAAGGCAATGGAAAATATCGTTCTGCGCGAATACTCACTGGTCGCGAAGCCAACAACAAGGTGGAAGTGCTTGAAGGGCTAACGGAAGAAGACACCGTCGTTACGTCTGCGCACTTCATGCTCGATTCAGAGTCCAGCCAAACCGCTGATTTAAGCCGTATCAATGGCAGTGAAATGACCGCTGCGGAAACCGCTTGGGCAACGGGCGAAATTACCGACGTTATGCAAGGCCACCGCATGCTGACGATTAACCACCAACCTGTTCCTGAATGGGACTGGCCGGGGATGGTGATGAACTTTACGTTCGCGGAATCCGTTGATATTTCCGACAAGCAGTGGGAAACCCTGACTAAGGGGAAATCAATACAATTCGAAATGCAAAAATCCCCATCCGGCCAATATGAAATTGTTGATTTCAAAGCCGATAACACCGTCATTCCAAGCGAAGTATGGGTTGAAGGCGAAATCACTATGCTGATGGCTGACTTTGGCATGGTCACGGTGAAACATTTGCCCGTTGCACAGTGGAGCTGGGATGCAGGTGAGATGAACTTCTCCACCAGCGACGATGTATCACTGTCAGAAGTGAAAGAAGGCCAACAAGTCCGGTTTCTAGTCGCGAAAGACGGTTCAGACTATACCTTGAAAAAAATTGAGACCTTGAAGCAAACCGAGACCTTGAAAAAAATCGAGCCCGCTGACGCAGAGCAGCATGGAGGTCATCAATGATTGCCGCCATTATACGCTGGTCGATCAACAATCGCTTTTTAGTGTTGGTCGCAACAGTATTTCTCACCCTAGCGGGTCTCTACAGCGTTAAAAACACGCCAGTGGATGCGTTACCTGACTTATCCGATGTTCAGGTCATCATCAAAACCAGTTATCCAGGACAGGCTCCGCAGGTAGTGGAAGATCAAGTTACCTACCCGCTTACCACCGCTATGCTTGCCGTCCCTGGTGCAGAAACCGTACGTGGTTATTCATTTTTTGGTGACTCGTATGTCTACATCATTTTTAACGATGATACTGACATGTATTGGGCTCGCTCTCGAGTATTAGAGTACCTCAGCCAAGTTGCACCCAATCTGCCAGCCAGTGCGAAACCAACACTGGGCCCAGATGCAACTGGTGTAGGCTGGATATACAGTTACGTATTGCAGGACAAAACAGGTCAGCACGATTTAGCAGAGCTGCGTAGCCTTCAAGACTGGTTCCTAAAGTACGAATTGCAAACCGTGGATGGTGTGTCAGAAGTCGCCACCGTGGGCGGCATGGTTAAACAGTACCAAGTACAAATTGACCCAGCAAAGCTCCGCGCTTACGACTTAACCCTGCAACAAGTGAATCAAGCGATTAAAAACGGTAACCAAGAAACGGGCGCGTCCGTAATTGAAGTCGCTGAAGCCGAGCACATGGTGAGAACGACTGGTTACTTAACCAATGTCGAAGACATCAAATCTCTGCCTCTACGCGTTACCGACAAAGGCACACCTTTGTTGTTGGGCGACATAGCCGATATCAACTTGGGTCCACAGATGCGTCGTGGTATTTCTGAGTTAAACGGTGAAGGCGAAGCGGTTGGCGGTGTCGTCGTCATGCGCTTTGGTGAAAATGCCAGTGAGGTCATTACCAATATCAAAGCGAAGCTGGCGGAGCTAGAGCGTGGCCTGCCCGATGGTGTGGAAATCGTACCGACTTACGACCGCTCAACCCTGATTGATTCGGCTGTCGACAACCTTTGGAAGAAACTGGCCGAGGAGTTCATTGTTGTTGCCTTGGTATGTGCACTCTTCCTGTTCCATATCCGCTCGTCTTTAGTCATCGCACTAAGTTTGCCCGTGGGTATTTTGTCGGCTTTTGTCGTGATGCATTGGCAAGGGATCAACGCCAACATTATGTCTTTGGGCGGTATCGCCATCGCCATTGGTGCCATGGTCGATGGTGCAATTGTGATGATAGAGAACGTGCATAAGCACATAGAGCGTACTCCGCTTACTGACAAAAACCGCTGGCAAGTGATAGGTAAAGCAGCGGAAGAAGTCGGCGCACCGCTGTTCTTCTCCCTGTTGATCATTACGTTAAGTTTTGTTCCTGTGTTTGCGTTGCAAGGGCAAGAAGGCAAGATGTTCTCACCACTCGCCTTTACCAAAACCTATGCAATGGCGGCGTCGGCTGGATTAGCCATCACACTGGTTCCAGTGCTTATGGGTTACTTCATTCGCGGTAAAATTCTACCTGAGCACAAAAACCCAGTGAACAAGGGATTGGTGGCGCTCTATCGCCCACTACTCAACCTGAGTTTGAAATACCCAAAGTCTATGATTGTTATCGCACTGGCATTAATGGCATCGGCCTACTACCCACTCAACAAACTGGGTAGCGAGTTCATCCCGCCACTGGATGAAGGCGATCTGATGTATATGCCGACGACCTATCCGGGTATCTCGATTGGTAAAGCCCGTGAACTACTGCAGCAAACCAACAAACTGATCAAAACCGTACCGGAAGTCGAAACTGTTTGGGGCAAAATCGGCCGTGCTGAAACCGCCACAGATCCTGCGCCATTGACTATGATTGAAACCGTGATTCAGTTGAAACCGAAAAGCACATGGCGTGACGGCGTCACTAGTGAGTCATTGCGTAAAGAGTTTGATGAACTGATTCAGTTCCCGGGATTAACTAATGCTTGGGTGATGCCAATCAAAACCCGTATCGATATGCTCGCAACCGGTATCAAAACGCCAATTGGTATCAAAATCGCGGGGGCCGATTTCAAGGTCATCGAAGAAATTGGCGCTGAGCTTGAACCAATTCTAAACGGGCTTGATGGTACTGCTTCTGTCTACGCGGAACGCGTTGCCGGTGGCCGGTATGTCACCATCGATATTAAGCGCAGGCAAGCAGCCCGTTACGGTTTAAGCATTAAAGATGTTCAACAGGTGATATCCACTGCCGTGGGCGGTATGAATGTTGGTGAAACTGTCGAAGGTCTCGAGCGCTACCCTATTAACGTTCGTTACCCTCAAGACTACCGTGACTCTGTCGTCAAACTGCAAAACCTACCACTGGTGACGCCTAATGGCGCGCGTATCGCGCTAGCGGATGTAGCCGACATTCGTTACGAAGATGGCCCTCCAATGATTAAGACAGAAAACGCACGCCCGAATGGCTGGGTCTTTGTCGATATCGAAGGCCGAGATTTAGGCTCTTATGTACAAGAAGCCCAGCAAGTCGTTGCCGAGCAACTGCTGCTACCTGCGGGTTACTCACTGGGTTGGTCTGGTCAGTACGAGTACATGGAACGCGCCAAAGAGCGTTTGAGTTTAGTTGTACCCATCACCCTGATGATCATTATGTTGCTGCTCTACTTCAGTTTTCGCCGCATTGGTGAAGTGCTGGTCATTATGGCTACCCTGCCACTCGCGATGGTTGGTGGATTATGGCTAATGCACTACTTGGGCTACAACTTCTCTATCGCCGTGGGTGTTGGCTTTATTGCACTAGCAGGGGTTGCCGTCGAAATTGGTGTGATCATGTTGGTGTATCTCAACCAAGCATGGCACTACAAGAAAGTCGATGCCGAGGAAAACAACCAGTCCATCAACGCAAACGATCTGACCCAAGCAATCCAAGAAGGCGCTGGCTTACGTGTTAGACCAGTGATGATGACGGTACTGACGGTCATCATCGGCTTAATACCAATCATGTACGGCGAAGGAACGGGATCGGAAGTGATGCAGCGGATTGCAGCGCCAATGATTGGCGGTATGGCGTCTGCCCTGCTTCTCACCCTGCTTGTACTTCCTGCCGTGTTTAAGCTTTGGAAAAAACGAGAACTTTAACCTTACTTTACAGCCTCTTAGTGCCGTTTATCACGGCGTTAAGAGGTAATTTACCCGATTACATATACAAGGATATACCATGAAAAAAACAATTATCGCACTGGCTCTTACTCTTTCAACTCCATTAGCTTTTGCACAAATGGATCACAGTACAATGGACCATAGCAAGATGGACCATAGCAAGATGGACCATGGTCAAATGGATATGAGTGAGATGGACATGAGCAAAATGGACCACTCCAATATGATGAATATGGAAGGCATGTCTGAGGTCGGTATGCCAGCCAAGGGGGCGAAACCAGACAAAGTCGTTCACGTCATCCTTGCCGATGATATGAGTATTAGCTTCAAAAATGATGTCAGCATCAAACCTAACGATGTAGTGCAATTTGTGGTGATGAATACAGGCAAAATCGACCACGAGTTTTCGATTGGCTCAGCAACAGAACAGCTTGAACATCGTGAAATGATGAAGAAAATGCCCACCCACGCTCACGACAGCGGTTCAACAGTGACGGTTAAGCCAGGTAAAGCAAAACAGCTCCTTTGGCACTTCCACGGTGATAATAACGTTGAGTTCGCTTGCAATATTCCTGGTCACGCTGAAGCTGGGATGACGAAATCGATGACTTTGTAACTCCAACAAATTGTGATTACAAACAGTTAACCCTATTAAAAAAGAGGCATCATTGATGCCTCTTTTCGTTTACCTATGAACAAATAGACTCTGCACCTTTATAAGATCGGCGCTTTCCGATCTTTGACATAAAACAGGATACTGATGGCAACGAACAGAAACGTAAAGTAATAGAAAAATGATGACAGTGAGTCAATAAAATCAACATGTTGCTCAATCTGCTCTTCTGTATAGCGCTGTGACACCAACTTGTAGTAATAGGCGTACAAAACACCAATCAGTCCATAGCCAAGGTTGAACATTAGCCCTTTAAAGCTCAGCACTGTTGCTCGGTTGTGTGATTCAGTATTCTTGTTCAGGTGATAGCTAATGAAAATGTTCATCGTCATGATGATAAAAATCAATATCAATGCGGGTATCACGCCGTAAATCGACCAACCTAAACTTATCCAAAAATACGTCGCCATGGTGGCTAACCCCATGACTAAGATAAAACTTTTTGGTGCCATGCTTTCCGCTAGCCTGCGGCTTTGACCCGCTAGAACGATTTGCAACAAGCTGATCCCCGCTCCAATAAACCCAAAGTAAATGATCGGAATATCGATGGCGCGATAGTACTGGCTGTTCATCGTAAGAAACATTCGTGAGGTGTGCTCGAACAGGCTGTAATACAACAATATAAACAGAACATAAGGCGTAGAAAGCACCCACTTCCCCGTGTTTAGCGTCAACTTAAGGCTTGCAATCGTCGTCGCCAGCTTGCCGCTATCGCTAGGCAGTATCTTTTTCTCCTCCCTCATATTGAAAGCCGCGTACATAGCAATCAGCGCGACAAACAAGGTGGCATAAACGGGAATACGCATAATGTCCTGAGTACTTTCTGGAGCCGCTAACCCGAGAAACTGATACACGTGCGCCATGAAGTTTACGTCGTACATCGCCGCACCAATCAGCGTTACAAAGATGCCTACCGTCGATGAAATACGTAGCTGAATTTGTAACACGCGCGGCCAGACTTCCTCTTGCCCTTGCTCTTTGAGCGTATCGTATGCCAATGCTTCATCCGCACCACTTGCAAGTGCCATTGCCAAGCCACTTAATACCCGATTAACCAAAAACACCACGAATACCAGCGTCGGATTTCCAATTGGTACAAATGCAATCATCGCAATTTCAATAAACATCACAATCGAAGACAGGACGACTAACTTCTTGCGCCCCAGAGTGTCGGCAAAGGCGCCAGAAGGCACTTCGGCCAACACAATAGTGGCCGCCCAAACCACATTGAGCATAGCGAACTGGGAAAGTGTTAACCCGTAGTCCAAATACAACAATGTAAAAACTGGATAGTAAAAGCGTGCAAAATAGCTGCTACGAAACATCAAAAAGTAGCGCACATTTGGAACGTGAAGGATTTCTCTCAGCGTCATTGGGTTTGCAAAGCGTTGAACAACATAAGATTAGGTATAACCCTTTTTTAGCACCTATGCGTAACGTTTATAGAAATGGACTTTTGATATTGTTATGAATATCGATGTATGGTATTTCAAAATACTTGGTGCTCTACTTGTGGGCGTCTGTTCAACAGGCCACGCAAATCTAGTAAGAGGTTCAAACTATAAACTTGTATCCGTAAAATTTAATTACCGATTGGCACAAAGTGGTCCTACATTCACGCTCCTCTTTCTTACAATGCGCTCCAGAACAAGTTCCAACCATTAGACGTTGGCATTTGGTAACTGAAATACACCATAAGAAACACCTAACAGACATCGACAACAGGACCCCTCTACCATGAAAAAGACGCTCATCGCTACGGTACTGCTCTCAGCATCATTCACGGCATCGGCTGGCTGGGTGCATCAATCAAACCCTGACCGCATTCTATCCGAGGTATCCACAGTTCAAGGTGGTCATATGTACATTGTCGTTGAGGGCGAGAGCAAGCGCGCTTATCTTGAATTCAATAACTCAGCATGTTCGTCAGCAATGGAAGGCTACAAACCAAACGTCGCCATTAACGACGTACCTACCGATCTGATAGCGGTGTGTGAGGAAGGATACCAACGTCTAGTGTTCCAAGAAGGAAGCCCATACACAGAAGAAGACCTTCACAAGGACCTCATCCAGAAGCCTGCCGTCTACATCGATGGCAACAAGTTCAGTGCACAGGGATACACCAAAGAGTACGGTATTATGATGAAGTTCATCGAACAGAACAAATAATCCAGAGTGAACAATAGAGCCAGCCATCGAGCTGGCTCTATTGTGCTTCTAGTTCCAACTGTACCAGCCCGGCGAACTGTTCCAAATAAAGAGCTCTTCAATTCCGCTGTCAAAATCTCTACTAATTGTAAGCCCTAGCAAGCACACCTGTACCCTGATACTGATACTTGCCGGCATCATTGCTGATGAATACCGACTCACCAGTTCTCAGCACTAGTTGATTCTCATTGGTAGAGATAGTGACCTCTCCATCAACACAGAACAAGATTTCAGCACTGCGTAAGTATTGCTGGTTGCTCACTTCATCCACAGACAAGATATCAAAGCCGAAGTCGTCCACAGGGATCGGGAAGCTTAGTTTGTCTTCTTTCACAATGGGCTTGAGTTTAATGCCTTCAATTTCCGTAGTCTCAAAACGAGTATTATCAATCAATTCAGGAACATCGATAAATTTGGGAGTCAGGCCAGCGCGTAACACGTTATCCGAATTCGCCATAATTTCTAATCCCGTTCCCTCGATGTAGGCATGGGGCGTTTCGGCATGCAAAAACATCGCTTCTCCCGGAGCGAGCTCAACTGTGTTTAACATCAGTGGTGAAAACAAGCCGATATCATCAGCATAGTGCTGTTTAAAGCCTTTGCTGTACTGCAACGCTTCTCGTCCCATAACGGTCTTCGGTCGACGCTCATAAGCAGAATACAACTGCCCAAGGGCGAACAGTTTACGTTCACCTTTAAGTGTCATCACTGCGGTAAAAAACGCTTTCAAGCCGTCGCTACTAGGGTTATTTTCCAATGCCAGAATTTCAGTATCGAGCACGCTAATTTCAGCTTCTCTAAACAGCGCCACGATCTGTGAGGTAGGACGGAAACCATTCATTGCTTTGTAAAAGGTCAAAGCGTAAACAAGCTCTGGCTTATGGTTTGGATCCTTGTAGTTACGATTAGACGCATCAAGGCTAATACCTAATTGGTTTTCTCGCTCGAAGCCAAGTTGAGCCTTTTTCTTGCTAGGGTGGACCTGTATCGATAGTGGTGTTTCTGCTGCTAGCACTTTAAATAAATACGGCAGCTCACCAAACCTTGCTTGTGTGTACTCACCAAACATTCCTTTGCTATTTTGGCTCAATACGTCCGAAAGCAACTGGCCTGTTTCTGCTACTCTTGAGCAGCCTCTAGGGTGCGCCCCCATCCAAATTTCGGCTTGAGGTTGCGCATTAGGGTTTTGAATACCAAACAGTTCAGAAATAGACTGCTTACTACCCCACGGGTAATGTTGGATAACATTATCTAATTTAAATAACGACATAATATTTCTTTGCATTACTGACAAGTAACTAAACGCGGTGATCACCGAAGAAGTCAGCTACTTGGTATTAATGATGGCACCCAACTTAAGGGTCGCGGCGATATTTCTAGCGGTACGAATCACGTTGCTATTGGCTTCGTTCAGCACTTGTTCAATGCTTTGTGGGGAGCGAACAGTGGCAAAAGTGCTATCAATTGTGTTGTACATCTCTTCAACTTCCGTCCCTAACGAGCCCGCTATACCAATGACTGGAATCGACTTAGCCTTGGCACGTTTTGCAATGCCAAATGGTGTTTTGCCTTGCAAGGTTTGATTGTCCATTTGACCTTCACCTGTGATCACCAAATCCGCTCGCTCGATAACCTTATCGGCGTCTAACGCATCTAAAATCATCTCAATGCCCGGCTTGATTTGAACATCAAATAGCAGCGATAACCCCAATGGTGTACCGCCCGCCGCGCCAAAACCAATATTTTCACTGCGGTCGATACCAGTGGTACAAGACGCTACCTTGGCAAAGTGAGTCAAACAGCGGTCTAGCTGGTTAACCAAGCTTATTGATGCGCCTTTTTGCGGGCCAAAAATTGCACTTGCTCCGTTTTCACCAATCAAAGGGTTAGCAACATCGCACGCCACAATGAACTCCACTTGAGTACAACGCGGGTGAATATGGGACAAATCGATACGCTCTAGAGAAACAAGCGCAGCTCCACCTATTGGTAACTCATTACCATCTCGGTCCAACAAACGTCCGCCTAAGGCTTGTACAATACCTGCTCCGCCATCGTTGGTAGCACTGCCGCCTAAGCCCAACATAATTTTGCTTACCCCCAGATCCAACGCTTCTCGGATAAGCTCACCGGTGCCATAAGTGGTCGTTACTGCAGGATCACGTTCGCTAACATCAAGCAAATCCAAGCCAGATGCCGCCGCCACTTCAATCAGAGCGGTGTTCCCGTTGTCGAGCAGCGCCCACTGTGCACTAACCTTCGAATCAACATGAGTTTCTAAAGGGCCAGTAACGGACGAGATTCGCATTTCACCAACTAACCCTTGCATCAGTACGTCAACTGTCCCCTCGCCTCCATCGGCGAGAGGAAGATGTACGTATTCGGCAGTCGGAAAAACTTGGGAAAAACCTTGCTCAATGCACTCACAAACCTGCTTGGCTGTCAGTGACTCTTTAAATGAATCGGGAGCAATCACTATTTTCATTGAACGCACTCTCTCTATAGAAGTAAGAACAAGAACGCTGAAATTAGTAGGCCTACTCCAAGAACGATTGGATAAGCAATTTGGCTAATGTCTTTTGTCATTTCTGGTTCTTCTTGCTGCTGTTTCGCATCTGAAGTCACTTCACTTTCCAATTGGCTACTTTCATCAGTCTCGAATTGCTGAGTATTTTCCTCTTGAGAGCTGTCGTCCTCCGCACCAAACAATTTCATAATTTGTTGAGTCGAGTTGGCTGCTAATAGCTCATCACGGAAATCATCATCAACAAGTGACGAGGTTAGTGTCGTCAACACTTCCATATGCGTGGAGCCAGCTTCCGCAGGCGGGATCGCTATCAAGAAGATCATGTTGACTGGCTCATCACCATCGATGCCTTGCCACATCAGTTCGTTTTTCACAAAAGCACAAGCAAACACAGGCTCAATAACCGCAGGTGATTTACCATGTGGTACCGCTAAATATTCTCCTAAAGCAGTCGGACCCTCTTCCTCACGTAGCAATACGGCATCTAAGAACTGCTGCTTATTGGTTAATTTTCCTGCTTGGTCTATCTTATCTGTCAGTGCATTAATTGCTACAAATCGGTCGTCGAACACTGCATCTAACAGGATTAAGCTTTCAGACGTTAAGTTAGATAATTTCATGTGTGATTCCTTATTGCGCTTTAGCGATATGACTTTGCACTTGAGCAGAACAAGCTTGTTGTTTCAGCCAAACAAATTGATACGGTTTTAATGTAAAGACGTTCTCTAATGACTCGTCACTGATCAGATCATGTCCGCCCTCTTCGAGACACACGATTTGCGAAGATTCACTCAAGTTCACAGCAAATCGAATTGACTCTGTGCCTTCGCCGCGCTGGAGTGCAAATACCTTATCGCCAATCTCTAAGATCGTCTGGCTAGACAGTGGCGAAAACGCTGATTGAGTCTTACGAAGCTGCACCAATTCATTCATCTGGCTATAGACTTGCTGGCGTAACGAACCCATCTCGGCGAGCTCAACCTCCAACTCATCTAGATCGAACTTCTCGCGGTTGATTCTGCGGTTGATACCTGAGTCCAACATACCTTGAATATCGTTTTCACTGCCCAATAAGCTGTGATAATAAATCGCTGGCACACCGATAAACGAAAGCAAAATAGATTGTGCGGCTAAGAACTTCTTCGCTTTAAAATCATCGCTGTCTTCTGCATCAGTTAAAGCACTTAAGTAATTGATATTCAATTCGTAAGGCGATTGCGTGCCGTCACCATTATTCTTGTAATTTACACGTCCACCTTTTCGCTCGACCTGCTCACACATTAAAAGGCGATCTTCGTTACTCAGAATACCTTCTGTTGGACGAACCCCCACTCCATCGTGGCTAGCAAGGAAGTTAAAATAAGTCGTCTTTCGACCTTGCTTTAATGACGCCATGGCTTCGTCGGTTAAGCCTTTCGCCCATTCAGTTAGTATTGAGCTGTTTTGACTCATAAACGCATGCAGAGTTAAAGGTGGCAGCGGGAACTGATACACCATGTGCGCTTCGTTTCCCTGCCCAAAGTACGAAATATTTTCTTTGTGCGGTACGTTCGTTTCGGTGATTAGCAGTGCCCCAGGGATCGCTTCATCAAAGATGATTCTCCATAGTTGGATGATTTGATGCGCTTCAGGAAGATGGATACAAGTACTGTTAAGCACTTTCCAAATAAAGCCAATCGCATCCAAACGAATTGAGCGGCCACCGTTGGCGGCATACATCAGCAGAATATCAATACTTTCTAACAACACTTTAGGGCTGCGGAAATTGATATCAATTTGGTCATCCGAGAAGGTTGTCCATACATAAGTGGTCTCACCCGAAGCCTTACTAAACGGTGTCAGGAGCGGTAATGCGCGGGGGCGCGTAACACTCGAGTAGTCTAGGCTTGGGTCAGACTCAACAAAGTAATCTTGATATTGCTCATCACCAGCTAAATACGCTTGAAACCAATCACTGCTTTTAGAGATGTGATTGATAACGCAGTCGTACATCAAATCGAAATTTTCAGATAAAGCGTTAAGGTGCTCCCAATCACCTAGCCTTTCATCGATTTTTCGGTAATCAACCACGCTGAAACCGTCATCAGAGGTATATGGGAACATTGGCAAAATATGAATATTGCTGATTGAGTCCTTCAAGTACTTATCAGCAAACGACTTCATACTGCTTAACGTTTTTTCACCGCCACGAGAAAAGCTGTCGCCGTAAGTAATCAGGTATGAGGTGGTTTCATCAACCCACTGTGAATACTTTGGCGCACTTGGTTTCCATTTCTCAATCAAGACTAAGATTTCTTGAGTAATCGAATGAGCATCCTCTTCGCCATAAATGTCAGCAACTTTATTGAAGATTGTTTGTTCAATCATGTCTCTGTCCTTATTGGGTAACGGAAAACGTTACACGTAAATCGATGCTGTTGTTTGACTTAACCACAGCGTTAAGTGTGCGCTCGTCATTTGTAGCGTCTACGTATAATTTTGGTTGTTCTCGGTAATCCACCAACTCGACGTGAGCAAATTGATTGAACGCAGTCAGATCCAGTTCGATAGCTGAAGACGTCGGGTTAAATAATCGAATGATCACTGCGTCTTTGTTGTAGAACGAGTGGCCAATGCTCGATAACTCCAAAGGTTGCTCTAATGAAAATAGGCTGAATGACTCCAAACGCTTGCGTGAGTCAAATCGAACTTGGAAGCGTTCTAATCGGTTTTCAAAACTATTTAGTGTTTGCTTTTGGTAACTGAATGGCACGTCGAGGTATTCTCGCTCTAGCTGACGAATCGTGTCGTGGTTAGCATCTTCAGTTAAAGCCAAAGCAAAGCTAAATTGCATAGACTTTTGCAGCTGCGCATCCGGAGTGTGGACCACGGTATTGTTGATGCCCGAAGCTCGGCCTGGTCGCCACTCTAAGTCATCTTTACCCAGTACTCCGGTCGACTTGAATAGAGTTAGTGCAACCTTATCTGAGCTTTCTCCTTTGACGATCTGGAACTCTTTAAGCCCGCTGCCGTTAATCACTAGTGCTTTATCTTGTTCTGCTAACGCTACAGCCCCTTCTGTAGTTTCGATATCGATTGGACATTCACGGAACTTCTGCTGCCAACCTTCAATTGACGGTTCAATTGGGCGCTCCATCAATGCGAATGGCTGAGTACTAATAGAGGTATTGGACTGCACGTCAGAGTTAACCAACACACGAACTCGGTGATCTTTCGCTTGGTTGAGTGTTGTGATGTTCACTACTAGCTGCTCACGACCTTGGCTAAGCGTTAGGCTTACCTCAAATACCGCTTGATGATCGTTCTGGTTTGCAGTACGTGCGTTGAGATCGACAGGAATGTCGAGTGTCGCGCATACCGTCATCACCTGCTCTGTTTCACCAATCTGCGTTTCAACAAGCTCGATGGATTGGTTAAATAATGGAGTGTCACCTTGTAACGGTGAGAAATCATACGAGTCGCCATCATCCGCCTGCTCTTCAAACGTAAGAAGTTGAGGAATAATACGGCTAGTCTTTTTATCGATTAACTGAAGCTGGCCGCCTTCGCACGTCAACATAAGCGATTCGTTTTCAATCGCAGTTTGCTTACGGACCTCCACTTGACGGTTGCTCACATCGCTTGGCTGAACTTCAAATACCTGATAACCCATTGCAGGTAAATCATTCACTGAAATGTTCAATTCAAAACGGTAGTATGGTGGAACCGCCACTTCTTTCTCACCGTCTTTCGTGACTTCAATGACTTTACCGCCATCTAACGTCTCACGTTTAAGTACTTCGATAGCACAGTGTCCATTGCCATCTGAGATTGCGATGTTTTCATGTGAACTGAACACCACAGCCTTTACTAGGCCTGTGTATGGTTGAAGTTGACCGTTGAACAGCATCAGTTCGTCGTCATGACAGCTACTCGCGATTTCTTTGATCACTAGGTTATACAAACCGTGACAGATTTCTTGAGCCTGCTTTAGGCGGTGCATGATGTCGGCATTGGTGGCATCACTATTACAACCACCAATGCTATCGTGAGCATGGCATTCAAGGATCTTCTTCCAAGCGATATCGATAAGTTCGGTGTGTACAGTAATGCCTTGCGCTTTCGCAATCGCTATCACGACTTCAAGCTTCTTGATTAAGAACTGCTCCACATCGAAGTTGAGTTTTTTTATGTCGTATCGAACTGAACCAATCGTCTTATGAATTCGGGCATAGCGCGGCGCCTTAAACTCACCATGATAAGTTTCAAAACTATCGCAGTTATCTCGCAACACATCCACAAACGCTTCCATTGATGAAATGGCATACACGTCTTGTTCTGGTGAACGCTGCGTCGCGGTTTGAAGTGTGTTTGGCAGCTCAGGATCAATATTGACTTGATCGCCACCTGATGGAATAAGCACTTCATCTAAGCCAGAAAGCGCCTTAATCTTCTCTACCATTGGGAAGATTTTTTTGTCCAAATGTTCCGCTGTCGCCACCATATTTTTTGCAGCGCCGTAGCCATGGACAAGGTTATAAGCGCAAATTTCATCTCCGCCTGCAGAGCACCAATTGAAGTTAGAGCGTTCTACCTGTTGGTCGTAATCAATCCCGCGCCAAAAGATGATGTTGTCGATCCCCATGCCTTTAAACAAAGTCGGCATTTGTGCATTGTGACCAAAGGTGTCAGGCAAATAACCCACCTTCATGCTATGACCTAAGCCTTCGGCGATGTGCATTCCGTATTTAAGGTTTCGGATGATCGACTCGCCCGCCACATTGTAAGTATCCGTTTGGGTGTACCAAGGACCAATAAACAGCTTCTTATCAGAAACCAACGCCGCCAGACGTTCGCGCATATGCGGTAGGACTTTGAGATAATCCTCAACAATAGATGATTGCCCATCAAGGTGATAGCAGCTATACGCTGGCTGAGTTTCCAACGTTTCGATCACTTTAGTGAAGTTATACGTCGCTAAGACGTCACTGTCTTGTTGGGTAAAATACCACTCACGATCCCAATGCGTATGTGGAATTACATGAATTTTAGCCATTGATCTATCTCGACTTGTCTTATTTTTTTGATTAAAGGGAAGCGAGCACTTCCCCCTATAATTGTTGATTAAAGAGTTAACCTAGTTAGGCATTAGTAGGTTGAGGTTTCGTACACAGCAGTAATGCAACTGCGATAAACCCTGAGCCAACAAACACAGATAAGGTGTAGCTAATTGGGTCTGATGAAAGGAACCACCCCCACACAGCAGGTAGTGGTAAGCTTTGGAAAACGTTTAGGACAACCGCAAGTTGAGTACCAATGATTGAGCCAAGGATCATAATTGGGATCATCTTAGGGTTCTTTAGAATGAACGGTATTGCGCCTTCTGAGATACCAATCATGCCAAGCATAAAAGAGGTTTTACCCACCGCTTGCTCTTCTGGAGTGAAGACTCGTTTGCGGAACTTACCATCTAGCATCGCAGCCAAGCCGACACCAATTGGTGGAATAACAATGCCTAATTCACGAGCGATAAGATCAAAGCCTTCGCTCATACCATTCAGGCCTAATGCAACTGAACCTGCTGCTTTATTAATTGGACCACCCAAGTCAAAAGCAGTACCCGCAGCAATTACCATCGAATAAATGCCTCTGCCTGCGTCGCCTGCCTCTGTAAATAAGGTGATCATCGCAAGGTTTACTGCGCCAAAAAACGGGTTAACCACGTATTCCATGGTTAGCACCATCACTACACCCGTTACGGCTGGTACCAACAACATGGTTTTGAGAGTGGTTAGATCGGTTCTTACTCGGATCACGTCGTTTAGGTAACGAACCAAGTAACCCACGAGGAAACCAATCGCGATAGCACCAAAGAATCCAGAGGGTGCCCACCCTTCTAAATCAAAAAACCTTTTATACGGCTCGTCTGTCATCAAACCGCCGATAAAGGCAGGAATAAGAGCTGGTTTGCCAGCAATAGAATAAGCAAGGTATCCGGCAAAAATTGGATACATGAACTTGATAGTCATGAAACCAAGTTTATCGAGGGTTTCAATCGGCGTGCCCGAAATATCAACGAACTCACCAGTGATTTTCGCCACCGCCATCAGCAAGCCACCAAGTACGACGACAGGCAGCATATAGCTGATACCCGTCATGATATGGCCTATTGCAACTTGGTAAGCAGAGCGTTTTTCATCATGCACTTCAACATCAGAGTCAGACTTCTCCTTACCACGTAGGAAAACCGTCGGAAGTAAATCATCCACTCGTTTAATTAGCTCTTGGGTACGAACTTGCAGTGGATTTGCGTTATCAAAACGTTCCATGTCCATGATTGGGACATCAACGGCCAATACTACGCCGTCTGCGGTGGCAATATCATGCGCCGTAAGCTTGTTCTTAACACCATCACTACCTTGTGTTTCAACCTTAACTTCATAGCCTTGCTTTTCAGCCCAACTTTGAATTTTTTTAGCAGCCATGAAGGTGTGCGCAATGCCTGTAGGGCAGGCGGTCACTGCAACCAGTTTTTTCTTACTCATGGTTTGGTACCTTGTTATTATCAACTACGGCTAGTATATGGAGCGTGAATGTGTGCCGACACAGTTTCATCGTACAACTTACGTATCACGGTACATCTGTGATTGAGGTCATGGTAATTTGCCTCATTTTCGCGCGTAATATTGATAGTTTCTTCAATAATAGCTGAGAGCAATGAACACATTTCAAGGCATAGAGCGAGCAATTTACGAATACTTGATTGGACACGCGAGTGAGCTACATGATATTTCCGCTAAGACCATTGCAAATAAGGCTTTAACAACAACCACATCGGTAAACCGCGTCTGCAAAAAGATGGGCTATGCAAGTTATACGGAGTTAAGATACAAGCTAGCTAATGAGCTCAAAAAAAATGTATCGACACCTGCAAGTCACATGAACCAACAACAAATTGCTGGGGTTGCTAGTACGTTAAAGCTGTCTCCTGTTGTATACCTATACTCACGCGGCGCATCCATAGTTAGCGTGAATTATTTGTCTCGTTTTCTGTCTTTAGCCAATGTGCCTCACTTAGTTATTACTGATATTCACCAACTCACTCGTGCCGAGCTCGGCACTCTACTTCTGATCAGTAAGTCTGGTGAAACCACCGCAGTCGTTGAAATGGCGCAAAATGCGAAGCGTAAGGGGCTTAAAGTGGTAGCAATAAGCCACCAAGGCTCAACACTCGATCAGGTATGCCACCAAAACGTAGCGTTAGAAGAACAAGTCGATGGCATCTCTCTTTATGGTAGGGAGTCTCAGATTCACACTTTGCAAATCGTCGACCAAATAGGAAAAGAACTGCTGACCTTCTAATTTCCCTATCCCAGTTCAACAAATGCAAAAAAGAGCAGCGACAATGCTGCTCTTTTGTTTTCTACAATATTTGGACAAGTAATATGCAGTGGACTCAAGTCATTAAAGGTTCATAACAAACCCTAGGCGTACCGCATAATCGTTTTCTCGGTTGCCATTAGAATCTACGTAGGTCTCATCGACAGACACTAGCTCCATGTATGGTGTCCAAGTTTCGTCGATCTTGTAGTTAACCATAACCGTGTGCTCCCAGTAATCATCGCGACCTGTACCTTGGTCAACGCCATCTTGGTAACGGTATCGAGGGTTATACATTAAGCCCACATCACCAAAGTTTTTCGATACCCAAATATCAAACTGGTTGGAGGCACCACGCGTAGTCCCACTACCATCTAAGTAGTTTTTGCCGTTGGCATCATTTGACCAGTTATAACGATAACGACCCGTTAAGGAGATGCCGTTTTCAAAACTTGTTCCTAGCTTCAGGTAAGGTCGGTATTCCGTCCAATCTGGCGCTGTTACCGTGACAAGACCTGGAGCCCAATACCACTGCTCATTAATTTGGAACTTGTATGTTGCTTCAAATTCTTGTGCCGCTGCTTTGAGGCCATTAGTGTCTTCATCGTTTGAGTCATTACCTGCAAAATAACCATCGTTATGGATTTGCGCAGCTTCCGCGCTAAAGTAAAAACCAGAATCGAATGTATGCATAAACTTCACTCGGCTATCACGGATATCCGATGCCGTGTTGTGACCAAAACGTACATCTAGTTTGGTTTCACCGGCAAAAGTAGGCATAGAAGAAAGGGCTACCAGAGTAGAACAAAGTAGAACTTGGCTTTTCATTTTTGACCTTTATATATTTTATTAGGATACGAGCTTTCGCTTTCGCCGCCACTATAAAACTCATGAATAAACTAAGTACAAAGTATCGTGATACATTCGTTGTATCACCGTTCGACTTGAATATCGGTCACATATAAAAACGCCAATACACACCATTCCTGCCACAAAGCGGCTCGACCATTTGTGGTGCATCGGTAAAAGGTAGCTCTTGCAACGTTACTTCTGCGAGCTCTTTTTCTACGGTAAACCTCGGTAGGTAAGATATGCCGATATTGCTCTCGACACATTTTTTGATGGTATTGATACTACTGATCTCAACCATATTATTGATATTGCGCTCTTGGAGAGTCTGCTAAAAGGTGATGCGAAACAGGCACAGTGGGCCGTTACTGATGAACCCAAACTCGATGTGTTGACCATTTTCTCAAAGTTTATCTGTTGCAAAAGAGGGGAAGCGACAAAAGCCAGAGGCTCTGGTTTAAAGTCATGCAGTGTCAGTTTGAGGCATTAATACCATACCTTGCTTGAAGTTTAAGTACATGGTGTGCGTGAGTGATGAGATATTCGTTGAAGTCGGCAATCAAATCCGGATCGTTGATACTTGAAAGATGATAGCTCCCACCTTCCGATTCTAATAGCTTGGTATTGATGTTTAAACTGATGGTTCTATCCATTTGCAATAACAAAAACTGACCTACGTTTCTGTCCATAACAACACCCTGAACTCTGCCTTTAAAAACCATTTCCAACAGGGATTCCGGACTATTCGCTTCTAAAACGCTCACCTGCCCGCTCTCAATGACCGGAAACAACTTCCAAGGGGTCATTCCTCTCACAATGCCTAGCCTATTAAAATCCGACAGCCTGAGCTCCTTGTCTTTTTGTTGCACAAACATGACTTCTTGTAACTCTATAATCGAGGAAGAATAACTGATGCTGTAGCCCTTTCGTGAATCGACGTTCCACAGGTCACTATCGGGAAACTTTGCATCAATTTCTCCGCCGTAAAACATTTTGTATAACCGGTTTATTGGCAAGGCTATGTATGTCACGCGATAACCGTAAGCTTGGCCAAAAGTATCGAATAGCTCTGGCACATAGCCGGTAAACGCATCCGCAGTTTCATCGTATGCGTACAGAGGGTAATAGTTGATATTTTCTATCCCGATCGTAATCGACTTCGAGTGGCTATGGGGAGAAATAAGGGCAAGCAGCAACAGCGCGAAACTCGGTAAACTTGTTGATTTCATGCTTTCTCCAACAGAGTCATCAGTGTCTAACAGTATAGACTCGAATTAGCAGGCATAAGTGCCTTGGGATTTTCGCGCCCTAGCCCACTGAAACATAAACCCGCACCACACTTAATTACGTAGCGTATTCGCCGTTAGATCACCCATGTCCATTGTGTTGCTAACGCAGCCCTTCAATAGTTCATTTAGGTAAATGATCGTAGTAGTACCTGCTCTGTAAAAGTTACGCTTTGCCAGTCTTATAAAATTATGTCTCACCCAAAATATAGGCATTAAAAACGTCCAAAGAACAGAGTTAAATAATCAGGTATCAACTCGTTAATATTTGGAATATATTTTCAACTTTACTATCAACCACTTAGCCCTTAGCATCCGCCACTAACCGATACTAGATTGAAGATATTTCACTCGAACACTTCGGATACAAAATTGCTGAGATCAGCTTATAACGTCGAAATTCTTAGGCTTTAAAAAACAACAATAAATACATTATATACCTTAAGAAAAGGTATAACTCACCCTAGCTCTCTGCAACCCAAATAAATAATCAGTAATTATTTACCACACTGATTGTTAATAAAAAACAAAATGGATATTTTTAACTCAACGGAAAACATATGATTACAGATAAAGCTCATTTAGAAAATTATTACAGCGACTTTTTGAAGTTAGAGAAGAAGCTGTTTGGTGTTGATTTCGACTATGCAATTGAGAATATTATTGAATGGTTTAAATCACCCTACTCTTTGATTTTTATAAAAGCAGGCCCAAGCAGAGAAGATTCAATCTCAGCGTATGGTAGTGTGATTATTATTAGCCATAACTCTTATCAACGGTTAATGGCTGGGCAAATAACAGAAGAGGACTTAGTACCGATAGAGAGGCCTTCAGAATCTGATGTAGCCTACTTCGCTTCAATATACAGTTGTATACCTTATGGAGCCGATCAAGTCATTCGCACCGCAAAGCAACAGTTGAGCACGCTAATTAAGGAAAAAGGTCTGAATATTGAAACCATATTTAGTATTGCGAGTACATCTAGGGGATTAAAACTGATTAAGAAACAAGGGTGGCAACAAACGCACCTTTACCTAGATAAATACCCTGTACTTAGTTGCCCAGTATCGGATTGGTTAAGTAAATAAGTCTCAGGGTTATTTATTGACTTGATTTCAACTAAAACTGAATCGCTATAAAGTACAATAGTCAATTAATATCCGTCATTAGAACTCAGCAACTTTCTTTATGAGTTCTAATGACTAATTCAAATAAGTACCAACTATTTTTTCTACCACGCCATTTTGTTGCTGCTCAAGAAGAACTTGGTTAAACCTTTCAATGAATGCCTGTTTGTACGGGTAATTCTCCGCTATCGCGGTGTAACCCAAATACCCTTGCTGCGAATCCACTTCCATGGCAGCGACTAACCAACTCGCATTGTTCAATTCACCTTGAGCGATGATCTGCTTCATCACCCATTTCACGGATAGATCCACATGTAGGTAGCAGTCGTTGCGCCTAGCTTCGAGCATTAATAAATTGGCTTTGGTGTCTTTTGCTTCTCTGATTTTTATTTTGCCGTCTTGTACCATCTTCCAGAATGCCTTTCCCCCCAAACCGTAACCACTGTTAATTCCTATTCTTAGTCCTTCGAAACTACTTGGCCAATCAAGTGGCTTACTCAGTTTTTCCGAAACTTGTTGGTGACAGTACACCACTACAGCTTCGGCAAGAATCGGCTGAGAATACGGAGCGATATAAGGCCTCTTCTTAGGGAAAGAATAAGGTGGCAGCAAAGCAAAGCCCTGCCCGTTCTCGAGCAACATTAAACCTCGACGCCAAGGAATCGGCTTAATAGTCACCTCAAACTCCGGTATGGCGGAGGCCACTTCACGCACGATATCTGGATAGATACCTGCCGCTTTTCCCTGAACACTGTAGCTGAACGGTGGATAGCCATCATCCGAATAAATGGTCACAGGTATCACCTGGTCTGACGAAAAACTAGTCAAGGGAAATGCCAATGCTAACAAGTAAAAAAGAACTCTCATGTGATATCCGAGCAACTGGAACACATAGATAAGCATAGTGACCATATTAAAACATTTCATTCTAGTGGCTACTCATAGCAGCAGCTGTAGCAAGCACACTTTGCAAACTAAATGTCACCAAATGGCAATTAACTGATTATCTAAATGGCTACTATGGCACCAGATTTCAGAACACCACTACTAACTAAGAGAGTACTTTATGTTCAAGAAAACACTGATTGCCACATCTTTAGCGTTCACTGCTGCTTGCGCGTTTGCCGCACCAGCACCTGTTCAAGAGGCAGCACCTACTGCTATTGAAGCGCCACAAGTTATCGTGTTTAAGAATGTGAATATTTTCAACGGAACTGAGAATAAGCTGTATCAAAATCATTCTGTCGTCGTAACAGGAAACAAAATAACCGCAATTAGTAAAGGAGTATCCGACGTACCGAAAGACGCAAAGGTGATTGATGGTGAAGGCCGTACCCTAATGCCTGCCTTGGTGGAAGCACACATGCACTTAACTCTACCTAAAGGCTTGTTAGGCACTAACGATATGCGCTGGTCTGAAATTGCGGTTCACGCCCAAGGTTTTGGCGAAATGTATCTGGACCTTGGCTTCGGTACTATTCGCGACGTTGGTGGTGCAGACGGTGTTTGGACTGAATTAGAGAAACAAGGCAAAATTGATTTCCCTCGCACATACGTATCAGGCGCACCTATCGCTCCTGTAGGCGGACACTCAGATGTGGGTCTACAGTCTCGCCGTTTGAGCGATTCCCCTCAAAACCTAGAGCTACTCAACATTATGTCGACCCCTGCTGGCGTTGCAGAAATTCATGAGCAAGCTCGTTACAACTATCGCCAAGGTGGGCAATTTACCAAAGTGTTTCAGTCTGGTGGTGTGTCGTCTAAATTTGACCCATGGCAGTACCAATCCTTACTTGATGAAGAGTTGAAAGCAGCGGTCGACATTGCTGAGACGTACGGCTCTTATGTTGCTACGCACGCCTATTCTGATAAAGCACTTCACCAAGCTCTAGATACCGGAGTGAAGTCTATTGAGCATGGTTTCATGTTCAACGAGAACCACCATAAGAAGTTTAAAGAAAATGGCGCTTTCCTAGTGACAAACTTAACGGCGTTTTCTCCTGAGCTCGCAAAAATCCCAGTGGTTCAAGACCCTAATATTCAGAAGAAGCTAGAGTCAGCACAAGCCGCATTTGGAAGTTACGTCGAAAATGTTCAAAAGCTCGACCCAGACTACCGTGCATTTAACACCGATTGTGTGGGTTACGCCGATATGTGTGCCAAGCAGATTTCTCATGAAATCTATTTAAATGCGAAATTCTTCGGCAACTTCTCAGCACTTCGCGCCATGACGTCGACTGGCGGTCGTATTTCCGCAGAGCTGATGGAAGATTGGATCAACCCGTACTCAGACGGCAAGATTGGTGTAATAGAGGTTGGCGCGTACGCCGATATCCTTCTGATTGACGGTAACCCGCTAGAAGACATCACACTAGTCGGTGGTCGTGAGACATGGCTAACCAATGATGCCAAACCAGACGGTTCTCACCTAACTGAAATGGATCTCATCATGAAAGACGGTAAGATTTTCAAAAATACCCTATAAACCTTACCCAATTTAAAAGCCCTCAAGCTAACGTAGCTTGAGGGCTTTTTGGTATTTTACTGTTTAAGACAGTTTAAACCGCCCTACTATACTGGTCAGTTTCTGGTTCATTTCTGAAATATTATTCGCTTCTTCCAAGGCCTGTTGGCCGTTACTGTCTAACTCTCCGACAATGTCGTTTATCGCCGTCATGTTCCGGCTGAGCTCTTGTGTGACACTGCTTTGCTCTTCTGCCGCTGTCGCTATTTGAGTGCTGAGATCGTTAATTTCAGTCACGAACTGCGTCATAACATCCAAGCTAGTGGCTACTTCACCAGCGCCGTCCGCAGTTTGCGCACATTTCTGTTTGGTCGAATCCATTGAATCCACCACAGATTGGCTTCCACGTAGTAAGCTCTGCAGTGCTTGTTCAATCTCTTCGGTGCTGGTTTTGGTGCGACTTGCTAAGTTACGAACCTCATCAGCCACCACCGCAAAACCACGCCCCTGCTCGCCAGCACGTGCAGCTTCTATCGCGGCATTAAGTGCCAATAGATTAGTTTGCTCTGCGATATCGCCAATCACACTCAAAATGGTATTGATGCCCTCAGTCTCAGACGCCATATTATTCACGTTGTCCGAAGCCGTACTCACATCGTTCACCAGCTCTTGAACATTGTTTTGCGCTTGAGTCACAGTGTGCTTAGAGGTAGCACTTGCCTCATTCGCTTGATGGGTTAAATCTGCAGTATTTGCCGCATCCGTTGCCATTGATTCTGCGGTCGAGTTCATTTCCTCTATCGCCGTAACGACTTGCTCGGTTTCTTGCACATGGTTTTGTAAAATATCGCTGTTTCTCTGGCTTTGGTCTTTCATCCGATAGACGTTTTCATTGAGATGATCCGTCACTTCACGAATTTCCAGCATCATTGCTTGAAGGTTGGCAATAAACGCATTCACCCCTTCTGAAATATCACCTAAATCATCCTTGGTTTTTACTTCTATACGCTGCGTTAAATCGCCATCGCCTTGGCTTAGACCCGAAATAGTGTCTTTCAATACTAGAATTGGTCGATACAGCACATTAAGAATCGCAACGGCAAGGATACTACTGATGATGGTCGCGATAAGAGCGGTCGTAATAGCAGCTTGTTTGGCAGAACTTAACGCAGCAAACACAACTTCTTTCTCTAAACCAATAACCACATACCATTTCTTGCTACCTACACTGATTTGGTGGGAGAAATACAGTTTTTCTTTATCACCAAGATACCCGTCAAACACAACATCGACATCACCTAATGCGTTGTTTGCTACGTCATTTAACCAAGGGTAGCTATCCGTTTTCTCCCCTGCTTTTACACCTTCATCGGAATAGGCCAATACCGTTTTGTCGTGATTCAAGATGATCGCGACAGCACCCGGGATCTCATTGGCGCTCTTCACTACTTCATTGAGGAAATCTAACTGCATGTCGACAGAAATCATGCCGCTCATGGTTTTACGCACAATAGAAACCCAATAGACATCCCCATCGCTAGACAGATACGGTTCGGTCATTGCAGCAGATGGGCTTTGTCGACCTAATTGGTACCAACTCCGAGTCGTCACATCACCATTGTATTTGTGGTTCGGCCAAGTCTTCGCGGTCTGGTTCCAGTAGGCGTCCCCATTGGTGAAGGCGACGACTGAACTGTTTAAGTTCATCGCTTTAGAAAAGATATGCGTCCACTCAATGAAGTCGTCTTCAGTACCCGTCATGGGTTTATTGTCGAACTGCCCACCGAGCTTATCTAACCCTTGGACTTTCTCATTGAGCTGGCTCGCGATTTGCTCGGCTTTGTTTTTCACATAATCTTGATTGGCCTTAGTGATTAACTCGACCATAGTTTCTTTTTCTTTGATGTAAGCGACGTAACCCGACACCGATACTGATGCCACCACCAAACCTATGATGGCGATCAGCAATAGTTTCCTGAATCCTAAGTTTCTCATCGTGTCATCCTTGTTATGAACGTTGCCTCAATAAATTGAGTGCTTTGATTACAAGGCGTGCAATTATCTATTGCGCGTTTTGTTAATAAGTGTGGTCGCTCTGCCACAAAATTCCACAATTCGACAAGATTTATCCATTCCGCTACAGAAATCGCTTTAGATTGAACAGATTTACCAATTTTCTCGCTCTTACCGCTCGAACGTATTGTGTTGCTGACAATTAAATGATAATAATTATCATTACATATTAAATGCATCTAGGTTTCATTTATGGACTGCCAACAGCAACTCTACAACTTGTATTTCAAAGCTCAGGATCGCTTTCTCTACCAGTACCTAGAAAGAGGTTTTGAACCTGATGTGATCTACGATTACATACACAGTGGAATGATGTTGTCGTCGCTGTATGAAACAGGTGCGGAACACGAAAGTCCTTTACTGTGTGAGCTGTACCTGAGGCAGGTGTATTTTCACCTTCTCGACGCGATTCAAGATCCTAAGCGAAGCCACACCTTTCGACGTGTCTGCCTTGATTCCGTGCATACTCCATTGATGTGTTTAAAGCGCCACTATTACCAGCAAGAGGATGGTGACGCCAAATTTTTACCCCTACAACTACAATTACAGCGCATCAAAGCGCCCTATTAAAATAAGCATAAGCCCAAGAGGATGACCTCATGACTCAACAATTTAGAATCGAAAAAGACAGCATGGGAGAGGTGCACGTCCCAAAAGATGCCCTTTACCAAGCTCAGACCCAACGTGCGGTCGACAACTTCCATTTCAGCTCACACACCATGCCAGTAAGTTTCATTCAGGCATTGGCATACATAAAGCAAACCGCAGCGCAAACCAACGCTCAACTCGGGCTCATTGAGGGGGATATTGCCAATGCAATTGAACAAGCCGCTGATGAAATCATCGAGGGACATCACCTAGGCCAGTTTCCGGTCGACGTATTCCAAACCGGTTCTGGGACCAGTTCAAACATGAATGCGAACGAAGTGATTGCAACGCTAGCAAGCCAAAAACTTGGGGATGACGTTAGCCCAAACGATCACGTGAACATGGGGCAAAGCAGTAATGATGTGATTCCAACGGCAATTCAAGTGAGCTCAGCATTGAGCGTTGAACAGAAACTTCTGCCCGCCCTGTCACACCTCAACGAAGCACTTAACCACAAACGAGATGAAGTGGGACACTTCGTCAAAACTGGCCGAACCCATCTTATGGACGCGATGCCAATTACGTTTAACCAAGAGCTAGGCGGTTGGCAGTCTCAAATTGAGCACGCGATTCGCGGAATTGAATCCAGTTTGTCGGCAGTGAAAGCACTGGCACAAGGAGGAACCGCGGTTGGTACCGGGATAAACGCCGATCCAAGGTTTGCAAAAGCCTTTGCAGATAACTTGTCGCAAGTCACTCGAACTGAATTCACACCGAGTGAAGATTTCTTCTTTAACCTCAGCAGTCAAGACGCCATTGTTGCTCTCTCCGGTCAGCTAAAAACCACAGCTGTCGCACTCATGAAAATCGCCAATGACCTGCGTTGGATGAATTCAGGCCCTCTTGCAGGACTGGGGGAAATTGAACTGCAAGGCTTACAGCCGGGTTCTTCTATAATGCCTGGCAAGGTAAACCCCGTGATCCCGGAAGCCGTTGCCATGGCATCCGCTCAAGTTATTGGTAATGACGCCACAATTACCGTTGCAGGGCAATCCGGTAACTTCCAGTTGAACGTTATGCTGCCTGTTATCGCACACAATGTGTTAGAGAGTATCGAGCTACTGACTAACAGTGCCACTGCTATTGCTGATAAAGCCATCGCAACGTTTAGCGTGCGGGAAGATAACCTCGATGTCGCGTTAGCTAAGAACCCAATTTTGGTCACGGCACTTAACCCAGTGATAGGCTACTTGAAAGCGGCTGACATCGCTAAGAAAGCCTATAAGCAAAGTCGAGCTATTGTCGATGTTGCTGAAGAAGAAACCGACTTAAGTCGTGAGCAGCTTGAACAACTTCTCGATCCAAGCAAGCTAACAAAAGGCGGGCTTGCTCAGTAACTTTGATTCAAATCGTCAGCTTAATGCTGGCGATTTTATTTGATAGGTAATTTAGAAGAAACCAATCGGCAAGTAGAAGTCCAAATCAAACACTTCGGTATCGTTGACGAAATGGTTGTCGTGATAGTGCACATAGGCAGGCGTTGAGCGCAATTTGAAACCGGACTCAGGTAACCACTTTTCCAGCACTTGGCTGATTTGAGGAAGCAGCTCTCCGTAAACTCCTTGTAAGCGAAAAACCGCGTGCAACCCTCCGGGTATCACCATTTGATTCACCACCCCACGCAGTTTAAGCGGGCGATCAATCTCGATACATGCCACGTATCGGCACTTATCCAGCGCGACCCAAGCAGGATTAGAGTGGTGCAAGCCGAACTGAGTCGAAAAGTCTCGATTCTCACTGTTTGCCCAAGCTTTTAAGATCAACCAAGCATTACGTATCGAACGGTTGTAACCCGTGTGTCGAACATACGCAGCCATCCGCTTTGGCACTTCAACAATCTTAGGTTGAGGTAATGTCTTTTTCGCCGCTCTTTCATAACCCCGAGCGATCTCTTCATCGTACAGATAAGGTTTGTGAGAAATCTGCAAATCATGCTTACGCCACTCGCCGGGCGACATGTCAAAAGTTGATTTAAACGCTCGGCTAAAAGATGACAATGAATTGAAGCCACAATTATTGGCTATCTCTAACACTGAAGCTTTGGTATCAAACATTAACTGATTTGCAGCATATTCCATTCTGGTTCGGCGAATATACTGATGGATCGACTCCCCCACCACCTGTTTAAAGATACGGTGAAAATGCTGCTCCGAATACGCAGCGACCTTTGCCAACTCTTTCGCTGGTAACTCTTTACTAATGTCTTGATGAATATGAAATAACACATCATTGATTCTTGATATGTGATGCTGGTTCATCGCTCTAAATAGCATAAATGGACATATCTATAAGCATAAATGGACAAACAACTAAACTCAACCAACGTTAGTATTTGTATTGCCCTTTTGCTCATTAAATTACTTTGTCCGCATTTAGTGCTGCTGGGGATATAAAAACAAAATAAAAAACTCAACAGGAATACACATGGAAATCGCACACTCACTGCAACAGATTCAGTCTTCTTATATTCGAGAGATTTTAGCCGCTGCCACAGACAAAAATGTCATTTCATTAGCAGGCGGATTGCCGGATGAAAAAACGTTTCCAATCGACTTAATGCGCCCAACGCTTGAGGCGATGCCAGATATGGTTGAAGTATTCCAATACGGTGCAACTGCAGGCTACGGCCCACTGTTAGAGCACCTTACACACACGTTCAAGCTACCTGACAGCCACATGGTTATTGCCACGACAGGCTCGCAGCAAGGCCTAGACCTTATCGCTCGTGCTTACATTAACCCAGGTGACACCGTCATTATGGAAGCGCCGAGTTATCTGGGTGCAATGCAAGTCTTCGGCTTGGTGCAGGCGAATATGGTGACAGTGCCACAAACTGAGTTCGGGCCAGACTTAGAAGCGCTCGAGTCGGCATTCAAAGCAGAAGCACCAAAAATGTTTTACGCCGTACCCGATTTTCATAACCCAACAGGGGTGTGCTGGTCTTTAGATACACGTAAAGCGGTTGCCAAACTTTGTGAGCAATACAATGTAGCCTTCATTGAAGACGCACCTTACCGCGAGCTGAGATTCAGTGGCGAAGCGCTACCAATGGTGTCAGATTTCTGCCCGCAACACTCTATCGTATTGCGCTCTTTCTCTAAAATTGCCTCACCGGGCCTACGCATTGGTGCCGTGACGGGTAAAGTAAGCTACCTAGAGCCATTGGTGAAAGTAAAACAAGGTGCCGACCTGCACTCCAGCGTACCAATGCAAGCATTGCTTCATGGCCTGTTAAAACACGACAACTTTGAGCTGCACATGTCAAAAATTCAGGCGCTTTACCACGAGCGCTACCAAGTGTTGAACTCTGAGCTGAAGAAACAGCTGCCAGAAAGCTGTGAGGTAAAAGATGTTGATGGCGGGATGTTCGTTTGGGTGACGTTGCCTGAATGCGACACCTTTGCACTAGCGAAACAACTGCTGGCGAACGGCGTTGCCGTTGTCCCTAGCCCAGTTTTCTACCCAGACGAATCTCTGGCTACTCCGGCTCTAAGGTTAAACTTCACCAACGCCGAACCAAACGAGTTAGTCGAAGCAATCTCTCGACTCAGCACCGTTCTTAAAACACTATAATCACTTAAAGAACATAACCATATCTATAAATAAAAGCCGCTACTTTTCAGTAGCGGCTTTTATTTATAGTCGTTAACAGCGCCCTCTAATGATGTGAGCAACTAAGGCAATTTTCGCCATGTTTTCCATGAGTATCATCGAACAAATTAAAATCCGATGTACTTCCATGGTTATGCCAACCAAAATGGCCATTCCAACCACCAAACGCATAGGCAGTTCCAGCCGTTAAGCCAAGCACCGCCAATATGACTAACGCCACCTTTTTCATAATCTACTCCAGTTTATTGTTTTTATGTCGTTCAACAGGATTATCAGCTATTTAGATTAGTGGAAGGAGTCGCTTTACCTTGATTTACAATCTGTTGTGATATTCACCTAAAAACCACGGCACTGGAGTAGGATGTTTCCTACATCCGCTAACGCACTTCTACATCAAAGCGTGCGGTTCTAGCTTGCGCCAGAGTGCAGTTGGTTTGCTCCATAAGGTTCGCTAAGGTGATATTAGGATCGGCCAGAACAAGCTTGATCAGCTTTTCTTCAATGGTTTCGAGCATAGTTGGATTGGCGGCCAAAGCGGTTTCTAATTTAGTTGTCAAAAAGCGCGTCATTTCTGGCTCTTCGCGGGCGAGCCACTGACACCAACACTTTATATCGGTTGCTTGGCCTATTGCTTGCCAGTTTCGCGAGCGGCGAATTCGCTTAAGCTCGCAGCCGTGCTCAGCAGCGGATATTTTAGCTCGCTTAACCACATCCCCACCGATACGGTGTATCAGTGAAGGCAGTGCAATGGTCAAAGGCTCGTTGTTCATCAATTAACGTTTAACCGTACTAGCGCGAGAAGACAGAGAGAAACCGATGTCAGTAGAAGGTTCAACCTCTTCCTGCTTAATACTGCGAAGCAGTTTTTCAGCCGCTTGAGCGCCCATGTTTTCGTAATCGACTTGAGCAGAAGACAAACTTGGAAATGCGTGTTCACACATTGCGGTTCCATCTAAACAGATGATGGCCATATCGGTCGGCACTTTGATCAAGCGTCGATGGCACTCAAACAACGCACCAATTGCCACCTCTTCATGGCTGCACACCAAAGCATCCAATGTCGAGTCACGCAGTAACAGCTTGGCTAACCCCTCTGCGCCCAATTGCGAAGACGGCGCTTCATGCGTTGTTAGGAAGTGATCGGGCGTTAAATAGTTTTCGATCATCGCACTTTGCCAGCCGTGAAGTTTCCGCTGTAATACCGAATGATTTCCGCGCGCCCCAATGAAGCCGATATTGCTGTAACCCGCATCGACAAGATGCTTAGTGCAAGACTTGCCGACTTCAAAATGATCGATACCAATATTGAGATAGTGGCTCTCTCCAGTAAGCTCAGCGATTTCCATTATTGGCAGGTTGGATGCTTGCAACAAATGATGGCTGCGCTCGCTATGTTCGCTACCGAACAGAACCATCGCAGCAGGTCGGCTTTCTAGGAAAGTCGACAGCAACTTCTCTTCCTGATCGAGCGAGTAATCGCTGTAACCAAGCAACAATTGATAGCCTGCCTTGTTAAGCGCTTGCTGAAAGCTTGGTAAGAAATGAGCACACGATTTTTCCACCAGCGACGGAAGAATCAAGGCAATAGAGTAGCTTTGTGCAGAGGCTAAAGCTCCTGCTGCTTTATTGGGAATGTAGCCGAGTTCATCGACCACTAATTGGATCTTTTCTCTTAGCTTTTCTGACACCAAATCCGGTGTTCTTAATGCACGCGAAACGGTCATTGTCCCCACGCCCGCTTTCTTTGCGACATCAGCGATGGTGACTTTCCCGGTACTTCTGCGTTTACGCGGTTCGCTCATTAGTTCTTAAATACTATCCATTTATTTGCGGCGCCATCTTAGCACAGCACTGAGTAGGTTTTTCCATATTAGCGCATAACTTGTTAACGGCATCGGTATGAAACTGTTTGAAATACGAAAATGGTAGCGCTATCACAATTTATGATAGCGCTATCAGATAGCGCTACCATTTGTGATCATAGTCCGGTTTTTCTGACAATTTGATCAGTAAAGTAGCGCCATCAACCAATAACGCAGATCAATACAATGTTAAGTGAACTGATTACTCCAGAAGTTATTCGTGTCCATGCTACAGCGGACGATTGGAAAGATGCGGTCAGCAAATCTTGCCAAGCGCTTATCGATTCCAAAGCGATCGAACCTCGCTATGTCGACGCGATTTTCAAATCTCATGAAGAGCTAGGCCCCTACTATGTCGTTGGGCCGGGTATGGCAATGCCACACGCTCGCCCAGAAGATGGTGTAAACCGTTTGTCTATTGGCATCACGGTGATTCAGCAAGGGGTGAACTTCGACTCTGACGGTAATGACCCAGTGAAAATGCTGGTGACGCTTGCCGCAACAGATAGCGATAGCCATGTTGGTGCAATATCTAAACTGGCAGAGCTGTTTATGAACGACGAACACGTTGAACAGATCTGCAACGCACAAAATGTCGATGATGTCATGAACGTCATCAAACACTACTAAAACAAGAACTCAATTTAGAAACAAAAAGGTACGAATTATGAAAATTATGGTTGTTTGCGGTCACGGTCTTGGTACTAGCCTAATGATGGAAATGAGCATCAAGAGCATTGTCAAAGAACTGGAAATCAATGCGAATGTTGATCATATCGACCTTGGCTCTGCTAAAGGTACAGACTGCGATATCTTTATCGGCACCAACGACATCACGGATCAGCTAAAGTCATTAGGTGTAGAACCTAAGATCGTTAGCCTAGACAACATGGTAGACAAAGCTGCAATGAAAGAACGCTTGTCTGTCGCTCTAAAAGAGCTAGGCGCACTATAAGGGGAGCGTGATGGAATTTTTCAATTTCTTAATGAACGACGTCCTATCCGAACCGGCGGTTCTGGTAGGTTTGATCGCTCTTATCGGCCTGATTGCCCAAAAGAAACCGGTCACCGAGTGCATTAAAGGCACGGTAAAAACCATCCTTGGTTTCATCATTCTTGGTACTGGTGCTGGTCTTGTTGTCAGTTCACTAGGTGACTTTGCAACGATCTTCCAAGAAGCATTCGGCATCACGGGCGTAGTTCCAAACAACGAAGCCATTGTCTCTATCGCGCAAGAAGCGTTTGGTAAAGAGATGGCGATGATCATGTTCTTCGCGATGCTGGTGAACATTCTAATTGCACGCTTAACACCTTGGAAGTTCATTTTCCTAACCGGCCACCACACCCTGTTTATGTCGATGATGGTTGCAGCAATCTTGTCTTCAAGCGGCATGAGCGGTGTACCACTGATTGCGCTAGGCTCTGTAGTTGTTGGTTCAGTTATGGTGTTCTTCCCTGCGATTGCTCATAAATACATGAAGCAAGTAACAGGCTCAGACGACGTAGCAATTGGTCACTTCTCTACGCTTTCTTACGTACTAGCAGGCTTCATCGGTAGCAAGTTTGGTAACAAAGAGCATTCTACTGAAGAGATGAATGTACCAAAGAGCTTACTGTTCTTGCGTGATACACCTGTCGCTATCTCGTTCACTATGGGTATCATTTTCATGGTGACCTGTATCTTCGCTGGCGGTGATTTCGTTCGTGAAGTGAGCGGTGGTAAGCACTGGTTTATGTTCGCACTAATGCAATCAATCACGTTCGCTGGTGGTGTGTACATTATCCTGCAAGGTGTGCGCATGGTTATCGCGGAAATCGTACCGGCATTTAAAGGCATCTCAGACAAACTCGTACCAAACGCGAAGCCAGCTCTCGACTGTCCAGTGGTATTCCCATACGCACCAAATGCAGTGCTAGTCGGCTTTCTATCGAGCTTTGCCGCAGGTCTTATCGGTATGTTCCTACTTTACATCATGGGCTTAACTGTCATCATCCCAGGTGTTGTTCCTCACTTCTTCGTGGGCGCTGCAGCAGGTGTATTTGGTAACGCTACAGGTGGACGTCGCGGTGCAATCTTAGGTGCATTTGCTCAAGGCTTGCTGATTACGTTCCTACCAGTATTCCTAATGCCGGTTCTTGGCGACCTAGGCTTTGCTAACACAACCTTTAGTGACGCAGACTTCGGTGCAGTAGGTATCCTACTTGGCCTAATCGTTCGCTAATCCCCCCACTCCTGATAAAGGAAAAGCCGCTTACTCAGGCTCAGTAAGCGGCTTTTTTATTTGCTATAAATATTGGGCTAATCCCTAGGGTCTGTTGATCTTTCGAGATGATTTTTGCAGCACTTTGTGGGAAATTTATACAAGGCAGAGGCTTTGATGTGTAGCTAGCCTACATGAGAAGCCGATAACGCAGTAGAAATGAACCACGAAGGCTGCCCGAAGGGTTCGGTTAAAATCGTTTTATGCTTCGTTGAAGACTATTTGCTTAGAATGCTAGGCTGCGCAGTCTTCGTCTCGCCTAAAACGATTTTATCTCGAACAAAATTTGACCACGAAAGATCAACAGACCCTAGGCACTACCAATAGTTTTCGCTAGCAAAGTGACCCGGCTTTCTACGCAAATGTTTGGTGAGACCGAGCTCCTTTAAAGCGTCGGATGCGTCATGAATCATATTAGGGTTACCGCACAAATAGACGAAGCTTCGGTTTGGATCTACTTGAAGCCCCACTCTTTGCTGCAACTGCCCATCCAATAATAGCGTTGGGATACGGCCTTGGAGCGCCCCATTTATCGATTCTCTGCTCACGATAGGTACATAAGCGAACTTCTCTCCATAGTGCTCCGCCATCGATTTGATCAAATCTTGATAGACTAAATCTCCTTCGTAGCGAACGGCATGCACCAAAACGATTCTATCCAAATGGTTCAATTTCTCAGGCTCTCGAAGTAGCGACAAAAAAGCGCCTACTGCTGTACCGGTCGAAAGTAACCATAGCTCTTTCGCATAGTCGGGTAATTCATCGGCGGTCATGAAGCCCGATACGGTTTGTCCTACATAGAGATCGTCGCCCACATTAAGTGCTTCAAGCATCGGAGATAACCGACCTGTTGGATCGGTTACAATGAGAAATTCCAATTCATGCCCAGACGATTTGAAGCTGGATACCATCGAATAGGCACGTTTTAACCAGTGACCATCTTCTTCCTGCAAAGCGAGCTTCGTAAACTGGCCAGCTTGGTAACTGCCAATATCCGCTTTAACAAATAGGCTAAACAACCCTGGCTTCCAGTCGACCTTATCGACGACTTGGCCTAATACCAAGTCGCGAGGAACTTGCTCCATACGCCCTCCTCTCACTACTGACTAGCTCACTAACGTACTTCTAATCCTAGATTATATTGGGCTAAACAACGTGTTACATAACTGATTTTGAGAAACGCGGCGATAATAATGGTCGAGATATGAGCCGCTATCTGCTGATTTAGCGTAAAATGATCCGCCAGTGGATAAGAAATAATGATGCTCGCAACAAGCACTAGTGTGGTGAGCAATAATGCTCCATTAGAGACTGAAAGAAGGCGTTTGAAGAATCGAATTTGTTGAGCAGGCATAATGCACCTCTTATAAGTATGATTGTTTTTCTTACTTATAATCAGGATACGTGCCAAGTTCTCATCCTATTGTTTTAACTAAATTTTAAATAAATCAAACCTAAAATAGAGTCTTTTTGACAACATTAAAAATAAAGTCCTTTTGACTACAAAAAGTTAAATTGACCATCTCAACTAAACCCTAACACTGACTATCCAACACCTGCGGGCTGGTATGCAGAAATAAAAAAGCCTCGCATTGGCGAGGCTTTTCGAAAGATTTACGTTACAGGCCGATATCTTCAGATAATGATTCGATCTGTTTCAAGTCCATTCTATGCACCTGAATCATTTGGTCGATTTGGCTAATGCGCGAGTTGGCTTCATCTTGCTTGTCACATGAATCAGACTTGGCATCCCAAGATGTCCCTTCTAGATAGACATCACACTGCTTCTTTAGTGCTTCTATTTTCGGTAGCAAGTCTTCTCGCTCTTTTTCTAGCGACGCTAATTCTTGTTTGATCTTCAACTCTCGCTGAAACAGTTCACGCGAGCGCTCTAGCATCGTTGCTTGCATATCGGCTTGACGATTAAGCCTACTGTTTTGCGCAGACTCCTGCGCTAATTGATCTTTCTGCTCCGTAATCTGCGCTTCTAGATTACTTTTCGCTGTTTCTAGCTCTTTGACCTGAGCTTCCATTTTGGCCAAGTTCTCTTGGTATTCTTCGTCTTTCTCTTCCAGCGCTTTTTGAAGTTTAAGCTCAAGTTGGTGATCTACTTTCGCAACTTTCTCTTCGACTTCAACCACTAACTGCTTTTTATCCTGCTGAACAGTTTGGTATTTTTCTTCAAGCTTGTTGTACGTGGTCTCCCACTTATTTGCTGTCATCATAGAGCCGCCAAGGCCGCCCAACGCTAGCCCCAACACTCCCGCAAGAGCAATGTAAATATGCGTGCGTTTATCTCGTTCCTCGATAACAACAACATCGTCGTCGTGCTCTTCGATTTCAGTTTGCTTATTCAACGTTTTTGCTCCCAGTGACAACTTTAGCGAGTCAATTCAGCGATCATTAATGTCGCAACATAGACTAGAAAGCCTCCGACCAAGGTCAATACCACACCTTTTTGCACTTTTTCATTCGCTCGATAGCGGATCAATAAAAAAGCCAGTGCGCTTAAAAACACAATCGCGACTAATCTCGTCATAACCACTCCTTTGTTGTACACCATGCAATACGCGTTGGTATTACATACATTATGAACCAAATGAACGGGTTAATGCTGCAGATATTGTTTCATTTTATATCATTAATTCATTTCTAATGAGTCAGAAAAACTGTCTTTTTGAATCCCTTTGGCGTTTATTTGCGCAAACAGTCTTTTTGAGGGTGACATCACATTCTTTTTTCCGCTAATATCCGCGTTACAGATTACCTATATAAATAGGTAATTGTTCCAATGAAGGCTACAGGAGAGTGGTATTTAACCAAATTTTAACATTTTGGTTAGCATTACCCGCCGAAGAATTAACTATTTCAGGTGCTTTATTCCGTACGGAAAAGTAAGGACTGTAGTTGGAGGAACCTCTGGAGAGAACCGTACTACCTCGTTGTAGAAATCGGTCGCCGAAGGAGCAAGCTTTACGCTATGTAAAGTGAAACTCTCAGGCAAAAGGACAGAGGAGTGAAAGGCTACAAATCAATATGATCGTGTTCTGGCAGATTCTTACTGCGAGTACCATTGGCCATTGTGCTGCTTTTAGGCAGTGCGAACCCTTTCCCTCTTCTCCTTATATGTTGTTTATACCAACGCTATTAATTATGTGCTCCTAAGTTAATTCAGATCGACAGGTTGTTCAGTCCGACAGTTTGCTCAAAGTAAACCGTCTGCTCAAAAGCATTTTGATCAAATAAACTGGGACAAATAGTTGATGGAATTGGTTTTATTAAGGGGAAACCGAAACCATGAATAACCTTCAATCTTTGCTACAAACCATCGACAGCTTTGTCTGGGGCCCACCACTACTCATTTTGCTCGTGGGAACCGGTGTTTACTTCACTTTTCGCTTAGGCTTACTTCAATTTAGACACCTGCCAACTGCGTTGAAGTTGGTGTTTAGTAAAAATAAATCATCATCCACTCACGGGGATGTTTCTAGCTTTGCAGCGCTATGTACTGCGCTATCTGCCACTATCGGTACCGGTAATATTGTTGGTGTTGCGACTGCAATCAAACTCGGCGGGCCAGGAGCGCTGTTTTGGATGTGGTTGGCCGCCCTGTTTGGCATGGCGACCAAATACGCCGAATGTTTACTGGCAGTAAAATACCGTAAGGTAGATGACAAAGGCCAAATGATCGGTGGTCCAATGTACTACCTTCAATACGGTGTAGGCTCTAAAGCCCTTGCCGTTATGTTTGCTGTATTTGCCTTAGGCGTTGCCTGTTTTGGTATCGGCACCTTTCCACAAGTTAACGCTATTCTGGATGCTAGCGAAATTTCATTTGGTATTTCTCGTGAATTCTCTGCACCCGTTCTGACTTTGTTAGTTGCTTTCGTCACCTTAGGTGGTATCAAGTCGATTGCAAATGTTGCAGGAAAAGTCGTGCCAGCAATGGCTGTGTTCTATGTTGTGGCATGTGCCAGCGTGATCATCTTAAACGCCGACAAACTCATGGACGCCTTTGAACTCGTTATTGTTTCAGCGTTCACATCAACGGCTGCAACAGGTGGCTTCTTAGGTGCGAGCATCATGTTAGCGATTCAATCTGGTATTGCGCGCGGTGTGTTCTCCAATGAGTCAGGCCTAGGTAGCGCCCCAATGGCTGCGGCTGCGGCAAAAACTGATTCTTGCGTGAAGCAAGGCCTTATCTCGATGACAGGCACCTTCTTCGATACCATCATCATCTGTACCATGACCGGTCTAGCACTGATTCTAACCGGAGCATGGCAAAGCGACTTCTCGGGCGCCGCTATGACAACCTACGCGTTCGCACAAGGGTTAAACTCCGACACACTTGGCCCTATGGCTGTGTCTATTGGTTTGATGTTTTTCGCATTCACGACCATTTTGGGTTGGAACTATTACGGCGAACGCTGCGTGGTGTATTTGTTTGGTACCAAAGCGGTACTGCCATATAAAGTGGTATTCGTTGCTCTAGTGGCATCTGGCGCATTCCTGCATTTGGACTTAATTTGGATTATCGCCGACATCGTGAACGGGCTTATGGCAATTCCAAATTTGATTGGTTTAATCGCCTTACGCCAAGTTGTGATTGAAGAAACCAAGCGCTACTTCAGCCAAGTAGCCGCAGACAAAATGACACTAAGTCGAGCTTAATCGCTGTTAGATGACGTCATAACCCCATACTAACAAGGTTGTTGATGTCATTTAACGCCTAGCTAAACACTTGAAAGAGCAGTCCATAACGGTGCTGCTTTTTTATTCCTCGTCGCTCGATGAGCAATGACAAAATAATCCATGTCTAAACTTTTGTAGTATGTCCTATGCTAGTACTAATCCAAAGACGTAAGGATTCTATATGCAAGCACCGATTCAGAACCAATTATCTCTTCGCTTGTTACTGCTGACGCTCGCTCTTGTTCTGGTATCTTGGCAGGTGGTGATCAGCTCGTCATTTACTGTCGCTTCCATCACCGCTACGGTTCTAGGCATTTGGTTGGTTTTGGTGGCAACGCTTATCGGGTTGTCACGGTAGTTAAGCCATGTTCAGCACCACAACGCTGATCGTTATCATTGTGGGCTACATTGGGGTGCTCTACGCCATTGCAAACTGGGCTGAGTCTTCTAGCCCATTGGCAAAACGTTGGTCTTCAAGCGCCACGGTTTATATTCTTTCCATTGCTGTTTACTGCACCAGTTGGACATTCTATGGCAGTGTGGGCTTAGCATCGCGAAGCGGGATTATTGTCTACACCATCTATCTCGGCCCAACGCTGCTCATGATAATGCTGTGGCCGTTAATGCGGCGTATTCTGCTCATCAAACAGACCTACCACGTAAATAGTATCGCTGACTTTTTATCTGCTCGCTTTAATCGTAGTTTGTACTTAGCCGGGGTAACGTCAATCGTTGCTATGATAGGTATCGTCCCTTACCTCGCATTGCAGCTCAAGTCGATCAACAACACCATAATGGTCGTAATGGGCACCGAAACTACGGGTGCTGCGATCACTTGGGTGATATGGTTTGGCGTCGCGCTGTTTACGATCATATTTGGTATTCGCCATATCGACCCCACTGAGCGCCACCCTGGGATGATGCTTGCGCTTGCGGTTGAAGGCATAGTGAAATTGTTAGCAATGCTCGCTGTTGGGCTGTTTGTATGCTTTGTACTATTTGATTCCCCAAGCCAGATCTTTCGCATGTTGGAAATGCAGCAGCCCGAAGCAGCCAAAGCCATGGCACAAACTCCCGATTTCATGACCTGGATAAGTTACCTATTACTGGCAGGTTCAGCTTTCTTCTTGTTACCTCGCCAGTTCCACGTGATGGTCATCGAGAACCCAAAAATTAAGTACATTCGCCAAGCTCAGTGGAAGCTGCCCATCTATCTCATTTTGATGACCATGTTCGTGATGCCGATATCCGCAGCGGGCATTTTGCTACTCGGGCCGGATAGCCCTGATACGTATATGTTGGCGTTGCCAATGTCCGAGCGACAATTCGCACTGACTTTACTGGTATTCATCGGTGGATTTTCCGCTTCAATGGCGATGCTAATGGTATCGGGTATGACGCTCTCCACCATGTTTTGTAACCACCTTGCCCTGCCCCTTTTGAGACGTTATTCGCCACAACGTAACTTTGGCCAATACTTGCTACAAATACGTTGGTTTGCTGTGTTCTTAGTGCTTGGTGCAGGACAAGCGTTCTATCTTTTTCTTGGAGAGTCGTATCTGCTGGCCAATATGGGAATGATCTCCTTTTGTGCTGCGCTTCAATTTTTACCCTTGATGCTCACAGGTCTGTACTGGAAAGACGTCAACTCGAAAGGAGCAGTCATCGGTCTGTCTGCGGGTTTCCTTGTGTGGGCATACTGCTTGTTCATTCCGTCCCTGATGAAAAGTGGCTGGATAGACGATAGTCTGCTCCAAGCTGGGCCTTTCGAAATCATGTGGCTGCATCCAGAGCACCTATTTGGTAGCAGTATGAGTCGTGTGACTCACGGGGCGTTTTGGTCGATGCTGGCGAATATTTCCGGTGTCGTGCTCGGCAGTTTGTTTTGTAAAGAAAGCAAACAAGAGACACGCTACAACGCCGAGTTCATCGACACCATGACGCAAAATCAGTCAGAAGAAGATGTGGTCGCGTTAGACTTACCAAAAAGTATTGAGCTAGCACCAAAAACAGCAATTCTCACCGAGTTGTTCGAACGCTACTTCCCTCAAACCGAAGCCGCGCAGAAGTTGGAATATAGCCTTACCGATGCAAAACTCGGCGACGCTAGCCAAATTACAACCTTAGAGCTGGCCAACTTGGAGAAAGCAGCCGAGCGTCATTTAAGCGGTGCAACTGGCGCAGCGATGGCACACGTATTGATTCGAGATTCTCTGCTCTTTACTGAAGAAGAGGTGAATGAACTCGAACAAACTTACAGCCAACTGCTTACCCAGCTCAAAATAAACCCTCTCCATTTAAGGCAACAGCTCAATTACGCCAAAGAGAAAGAACTGCTCGCACAAGAATACAACGAGCAGCTGGAAACCCTAGTCGATCAACGAACCAATGAGCTGCAAGACGCCATGTGCAAATTGCAGCAAACTCAAAGTCAACTGGTAGAGAAAGAAAAGCAAGCGTCATTGGGTGGCCTAGTCGCTGGGGTTGCGCACGAAATCAATACACCCATTGGGGTTTGTGTTACGGCGTCATCCAATTTGCAAGAAGAAGTGAAAGCGCTGAAAAAAGCCTACAGTAGTGAACAACTGAGTGAACAAGACCTATTAGATTTCCTCGAACTGTGTGATGAATCGGCGCTGATCATTCATAAAAACAACGAACGAGCGTCTGAGTTAATCAGCAGCTTCAAACGCATTGCGGTCGACCAATCTTCCGATGAACTGCGTCAGTTTGAACTCAAACATTACCTTGAAGAAATCATGCTCTCGCTTCGCCCTCAGCTCAAAAAAGTGCCGCATACCATTACGGTAGACTGCCCGCAAGAGGTGCATTGCTCGTCCTACGCGGGGACACTCTCACAGATTTTTACCAACTTGATTATGAATAGCATTATTCACGCCTTTCACCCCGAACAAAAAGGCAATATCAATATACGGATTGAAAACCGCACTGACGAAGTGGAAATTCAATTCCAAGACGATGGAAAAGGCCTAGAGGAAGGAGACGCAAAACGTCTGTTCGATCCTTTCTTTACCACCAAACGCAATCAAGGTGGCAGTGGCCTAGGGACGCATCTTATCCATACACTGATAACCCGTAAAATGAGAGGCAATATCCAGATTAAAACCGCCCCTGGGGAGGGGTTGTCGTACACCATTAATTTCCCAAAAATCATTAACGAAGCTTGACTATTGAGTAACTTGTAAATCGCCTAAACCTTGCCTATACACTAACTATTGAGGGACAAAATTCGGATCTTTGTCCTGCTTTGGAGTGAACAACGGGAGAGGACTATGCCACTTAAGCTGCTTAGAGAGCTTGATGAACCGAGTCAACCACCATGGAAAGTGCTGATTGTTGACGATGATGCCGACATTCATCAGGTTACCGTGCTGGTACTAAAACGCTTCAAGTTGGATGATAGACCACTCGAGTTTTTACACGCCTATTCCGGTATAGAAGCGAAAGAAAAGCTTTCTACGCACGATGATATCGCGCTGATTTTTCTCGATGTCGTAATGGAAACCGATGATGCAGGTTTGGAAGTGGCGCGTTGGACACGACAAGATCTCGGTAACCACAAAACCCGAATCGTTCTTCGCACCGGGCAGCCCGGGCAAGCTCCTGAGCAATCTGTTGTGACCGATTACGACATCAATGACTATAAAGAGAAAACCGAACTCACTAGCCAAAAGCTCTTCACCACTGTATTAACAGCAATTCGTTCTTATCGAGACATAATGCAGATTGAGCACGCGAGAGACTTAGAAACGAATTATCGCCTTGGACTAGAACGTGTCATTCAGTCTACTTCCGTCATATTCCAACAACACACTCTAAACACTTTCTCAAATGGGATATTGCAGCAGGTTCTTTCTCTATTAAGGATGAATGATCAAAGTATGCTGGTCAGTGTAAAAGGGCTTACTACGATTCAACAGCCCCATGAAGGCTACCGAGTACTCGCTCATATAGGTCAAGACCAAGAAGGCACTGTTGACCCTGCTGTGCGTGATTATCTCGATCAAGCGATCGCCAAGAAACAAAGTATTATCGATGGTGATATTTTTGTTGGTTACTTCGCCACCAGTTCTGGCGCGGTTAGCCTGCTGTATTTAAAAGGGGCGCGAAAGATCACCGAGTTAGAAAGCCAACTCCTTACTATTTTTTCTTACAGTGTTAGCCTCGCCTTTGAAAACATCTCTCTTAGCCAAGAAATCATCGATACTCAAGGTGAGCTTATCTATCGGCTTGGTGATGTGGTTGAATCCCGCTCAGAGGAAGCGGGTAATCATGTGCGCCGAATGTCGGAACTCAGTTACGAGTTGTGCTTGCTGCTTGGCTATTCAGAAGAGCGTGCAAACTTGCTTCGTCAAGCTGCACCCATGCACGACATCGGTAAAATTGCGATTCCTGATTCCGTGCTACTCAAGCCGGGAAAACTCGATGCCGAAGAATGGGAAGTGATGAAAACCCACTCCGAGATCGGGCATAACATTCTGGCGGGCTCTAAGCGTAAGATTTTACAAACCGCAGCTACTATTGCTCATCAACACCACGAAAAAGTCGATGGTAGTGGCTACCCTTTAGGGCTAAAAGGCGACGAGATCAGTATCGAAGCGCGGATTATCGCTGTTGCCGATGTGTTTGATGCGCTCACTCACGAACGATGCTACAAACCTGCTTGGCCAATTGAAGATGTGATTAAAGTATTGAAAGAATCGCGCGGCAATCACTTAGACGCCCACATCGTCGACACTTTATTGGATAACCTTGATGTGGCGTTGGGTATCAATGAGAAGTATGCCACCAGCTAGCCAACTGCCCTTTCATGCTTTGACTAGCTGATGTTCTATTTGTAAAGACCCGATTTCAGATAATAAGTGCGAGATAACAGCCGAACTAAACTGGGTTGTCCTCCGTCATCAACTTAACGCCCAGCAACACGAGTACGGCGCCCGTAGTCCCTTCCATCCAACGCATAAAACTGCCGTTGTTCAACAGCGATTTCGCTTTGTTTAGAGCGCCCGCAAGGCCACACTGCCAAAGCATCGCAATAACAAAATGAAGCCCCGCCATAAACATCGACTGCATCAGCGCAGAACCTGCTGGATCAATAAACTGAGGCAAGAACGCGAGATAAAACACCGCTGTTTTAGGGTTTAATACATTAGATAGAAACCCTTCACGCATCGATCTTCTACCACTAAATGTGTGTTGTGAACCTTCTTGGATGGTAAGGCCACTCGAAGACTTGAGTGTTGTACGCAAACTAGATAGCCCTAACCAAATCAAATACGCCGCACCAATCCACTTGATGACATTAAACAGCTCGGCTGATTGAGCCAAAATCGCAGAAATACCAATGGCTGAGAACAGAGCATGAACAAACAAGCCACTACAAATGCCAACACTGGTGACGGCACCATCAACAAAACCGCCCCGCGAGGTATTGCGAATAACCAGTGCGGTATCTAACCCTGGGGTGAGCGTAAGAATAGTGATTGCGATAATAAACGCTTCGAAGTTTTGAATAAGCATGTTCGTCCCTAAATCATTTCACTGCCAACTCTAGGCAGTAGACCGCCCACTAGGCGTAACCTTCAAGGTAACGCCATCATTATAAAATTACCAGCGTCTTGGTGATTAGCGCCTAAAACTCAACGCTGATAATAAGCATTATCAAAACTGAGCTCATCTATTTGTTTGAATACCGCCTACTAAATTTAGCGTCACACTAAGGTACTTCCGATGAAGAAAACCCTAACTTGCCTATCACTCGCACTAGTAAGTCAATTGGCTTTTGCCCAAGGTGGCGCGGTGACTGACCCGACTACTAACTTGATCTTCGATTACGACAACATTACTCAAGAACAAGCACAAGCCGAGCTTCAAGAGTGTCAAACTCTCGCACAGAGCACTCAGCAACCTGTAGAAAGCAGTAAAGGTAGCGGCGTACGTGGTGCAGCTAAAGCAGCCGCGGCTGGCGCAGCAATCGGTGCTATCAGCGGCGGTTCCGGTTCTGATGCAGCGAAAACAGGTGCAGCAATTGGTGTTGTTGGCGGACGCGTCAAAGGTAACCGTGGCGCACAAGCGGCCGAGCAGCAAAACCTAGAATCATACAAAACCGTACTTCGTAACTGTATGGTCGATAAAAAGTACGTAGCACTAAACTAAGTTTCGCGGCACTACCGCCCTCTATTGAGCCACACTCCACTTCACGACATCCTATTTCCGGTTTCTTTGAATTCTCGTGGTGTGGCTCCTTTTTACCCGCTCAGTCATCAAGTAATCCCATAACTCGTTTAGCGGCACGAAACCTTAGGAAATCCCTGTGTTAAAATTGATCTTCATCGCTTTCATCATAGTGACTGCACTGGCGCTGCTGTTTGGATTTAACGACTGCCAAACCATCATCGATGGTCTAGGTAATCAATTTAGACGCTGTTCAGGGCTGTCTGCCCTGCTCTACCAAGTTCTGACTTAACAACACGTTAGCCGCTATTTGGCTATAGCTTTCCGCCCAATGATATTGATACACTCATTGAACCTTTATACGTCACGGAAGGCTTCTTATGAGTGCATTCGACAAACTAGTACAACATTCTAAAAAAATCTCTCATTTTAATCACTTAGCTGCTATTTGTGGCTGGGACCAAGCAGCGGTTATGCCTGCAGGTGGTAACCAAGCTCGTTCTGAAGCAATGGCCGAGCTCTCTGTTCATATCCATGGACTATTGACTCAACCTCAGCTCAGCGATTGGTTTGCACAAGCAGAAAGCGAAGCGCTTTCAACACAAGATAGCGCCACACTTCGCGAACTTAAGCGCCAATGGCTACAAGCCAATGTACTACCAGAATCTTTGGTTCAAGCAAAATCACTTGCGGGATCAAAGTGTGAACATGCTTGGCGAACACAACGTGGTGATAACGATTGGAAAGGTTTTGAAAAAAATTGGGCTGAAGTCGTTAAGCTTTCTCAAGAAGAAGCGCAGATTCGCGCGGAAGCAACCGGGTTGTCGCCATACGATGCCATGCTTGATATCTATGAACCTGGGACTAGCTCACAGTCTCTAGATACCCTGTTCAACGATGTAAAAAGCTGGCTGCCAGACCTTATCGACCAGGCGATTGATAAGCAGGCGAGTGAGCAGTTTATTCAACCTCAAGGCACTTTGGCGACCGAGCAACAAAAGGCGCTTGGCCTCGATGTCATGAAACTGCTTCAGTTTGATTTTGAGCACGGGCGCTTAGACGAAAGTGTTCACCCATTCTGTGGTGGTGTGCCAAGTGATGTACGAATCACTACTCGCTATGATCAAAGCGAGTTTGTTCAGTCGTTAATGGGTATTGTACATGAAACGGGTCATGCTCGTTACGAGCAAGGCCTACCAAAGAGCCTTTCAGGCTTACCGTCGGGTGAAGCACGTTCGATGGGTATCCATGAATCACAATCGCTCTTTTTTGAGATGCAAGTGGGACGTAGTGACGCGTTTATCGAACATCTTGCTCGTTTAGCGGGCCAGCACTTTAATGGTCACAATACCGAACTATTCTCGCAGCAGAACTTCCAAAAACTCTATACCCGAGTGAAGAAAGATTTCATCCGAGTGGACGCTGACGAACTCACCTACCCTGCCCACGTCATCCTTCGATACGAAATCGAACGCGATCTGATGAACGGAGCGATCAAACATACCGATGTACCAGAGCTTTGGAACCAAAAAATGCAGCAGTACTTGGGGCTAAGCACCGAAGGCAACTTCAAAAACGGTTGTATGCAGGATATTCACTGGACAGATGGCGCATTTGGTTACTTCCCAAGCTATACGCTTGGTGCAATGTACGCAGCTCAGTTTATGGCAGCTATGCAGAAAACCGTTGATGTTGATGGGGCAATCCAAAGCGGCGACCTTAGCCCAATCTTCACTTGGTTGTCTGATAATATTTGGAGTAAAGGGAGTTTATTCACGACGGATGAACTGGTGAAAGGCGCAACTGGTGAAACCCTCAATGTCGAGTATTTCCAAACACACCTAAAAAACAGATACCTGCGTTAGTCGGCCGCTGTTTAACCTAGAGTCAGTACTGGCTCTAGGTTGCCATATTGGCGAGATTATTGGATAGAATGTGATAAAACAGCAAAGCCTAGTTAACACCATTCACTTAGCCGTGACTTTTACTATTGCAGTTGGAGTCCTTTATCTCTACACATGGCCCTACGCGTTTTTCTTTCCGCTGTTGTGTCTGCACATCCGATATAACGAGTTAACTGAACTTTCAGTCAAGCAGTACGCATCGTTATTCGTGGTTGCCGTAGGCGGTATTGCATTAGGCCTTGCAATCAGCACGCTCTATTCCACTTCCACGTTACTATTTGTGCTCGCCACTGCGTTAGTATTGTTTTTACTGTATTGGTGGGAACGATATAGCCATAACCAACTTCATACTGCATTAGGAGTGCTTAGCTTTGCTCTTGTTTGTGCAGTGACTTTTGCAAATCATTTGATAGTTGCGGACTTTAGCTATTACCTATTCACTAACTTATTGTTTGCGATGTCATTATGCTTCGCGTTAGACAAAGCACTTTCCTACGTAATGCTGCGGCTCACATCCAATAAAGCGCAATACACTTCAAACACCCAAGTGAGTTCCACTCCTCAACTTTTCTCCAATGAATGGCAAGCAATTGCGATATTTTTGCCCGCAGCCTTCGCTTTTATTCTGTTTGATCTATCGCATTACTATGTCGTATTAATTGCAATTTGTGTTCTAACGCTGACACCAAATTTAGCAATAATTAGGCAAGACAGCTTACGTTATGTATATGCCAACCTGATTGGTGGTGGGCTTGCTGTGCTAGGTTATTACTCATATGCCTTGATTAGCCTTAAGTTCGGTCCTAGCGTAGCCATCGAGCTGTGTTTAACATTCATGTTTACCTTGATACTGGGCGTCATTATCTACTGCTCTAATTGGAAGCCTCTCGGCAAATTTATGCTTTCTCCCTATGCGATATTGCTCATTCAATCAGACAATGTTGGCTTTAGTATTTTGGACAGCTTTCAACTGCGACTTGTCAGCGTCGGAATAGCAATCGTATACCTATACGGTGTGATTCACTTAATCACGAGTACGAGAGTAAGCATAAAGTGACGACTGATAATATAGGCAAGCTTTAAAGAGTTCTGAGCTCCTAGTCGTCAAACATCAGGTTCACTGCGATAGATAGCATGACCAAACCGAGAATAGGCATTAACACCCCTATCGGTGAGCGTTCGATATAAGGCAAGTTCTCAGCAATCAATAAACCCCACTCCGGTTCTGGTGGCTTCACACCAAGCCCAATAAAGCTCAAAGAAGTTAGGCTTAGTGTAATGTACGGAAGACGTAGGAATGCATGACGCAACAGCGGCGGCAGCACATAAGGCAACAAATAATAACGCAGTACTCGCCACTGACTGGTTCCCCAAATTGGCGCTAGATGCGTGTACGGCTGCGCCTTGGCTTCCATTAACAAACTTGCGCAGTGCGCTGCAAGCGGCGCCCAAGAAACGAGAACAATCGCAATAAGAGCACTGTTCGGATTCATCCCTGTAAGACCCGCGATTAGAAGGCCCGCGACGATGTATGGTACGCCTTTGGTGATCTCGATTAGCCCTTGGCTAAAGCGAGTTACAAAACCCAAAAGCAAACCAACCACTAAACTTAAGAAGGTTGCAATAACGCCCATCTTAATCGTCGACATCATACCGCCGCCAACTCGAGCTAGTAGATCTCGCCCAACCGCGTCAGCACCAAAGGGCGCAGCTAAACTCGGCGACTCAAGGCGAGTAAATTGGATGGTATAAGGATCTCGCATTAATGCCCAACCGGCACAACCAATTAACAAGGCAAAAATAGTTGCGCTGATGATACGTTTGGTAGTGCTTTGCGTGAAACGAAACGTGCTATGACTGCTGATAAGCTTGCCGCTCGTGACACTGTGCCCCAATAACCAACGTTGCAATAGGATACTCACGCTACTGATCAACATTGAGAACACTAATAGCACCAATAAACCGCCTTGCAGCATTGGCAAATCTTGTGACTTTGCAGCCCCTAAGATCAATCTTCCGATACCCGGAATGGAGAACACTTGTTCCACAGCAACTGCACCGCCAGTCAGACCAATTACCGTCATAGCAATTTGTGGAATCAAGTTACTGACAGCACGCCATAATGCGAAACGTAATATCTGGAACTTACTCACGTTTGCCGATAGCCAAGTGATGACCCACGGCTCGTCCAGTACACGCTTCAAACTGTCATTGAGTAAACGACCAAATAAACCAGCAGCAGGCAATGCCATTGCCAAACTTGGTAACCAAAGGTTCTGCGTACCTTGCCAACCATATGGCGGGAGCCATCCTAGCCAGATGGAGAACACCATAATAAGCAATGAAGCAATTACATACTCAGGCAGTGAGACCAACACAGAGCTAAACGTGTCATGATGCCCCAAACCTTCAGTAGCTAGACGATTCTGTTGCCAACGACGCACTGTATAAAGCACACCTATCATGCACATTACAGATGCCATGCCTAGCGCTGTTACCATAAGTAACAACGACGTTTTTGCGGTTTGCTGAACGCTCTCCATCACAGATGCACCACTTACCCAAGAGACACCTAAGTCACCTTGCATGGCAAGCGTCAGCCAATCCCACAGCCGCTCAGCAGCGCTGCGGTCGAGTTGAAGATCTTCTCGAATCGCTTGCAGAGCTTCTGCCGTCAGTAATTGCTGAGCACCCGCACGGGCACGGAGGATTGATTGGCTTGGGTCGATACCGGCAATATCCGGCATCAAACCCACCAGCACAACCACTACCCCGAGTGACAGAAAGCGCGACAAAAAACGCGTAAACCATTCAGGCATACAAGCGCTCCAACGAGAGCGCATGTTGGCAACAGACGACATCGAGTTAGTTCACCTCAGTAAACTGGTCGATCAGGCGACGCTCACGTGGGTCACGTTGTGCGTTCTTCACGCGGTCACTCTCACCTTGGATTACACGCTCGTGAAGCAGTGGAATCACAGCGTATTGCTCAAGGATTTTGCTTTCTGCTTCGATGATCGCTTGTTGGCGTTTCTCACCCAACGGCTGACGATCAGCGTGTTTCAATGCTGCGTCCACTTCTTCAGAGCAGAACTGACCGAGGTTGTAAGAACCTTTACAGCTAAAGTCACTTTGCATGTACGCCACTGGGTCACCAGAGTCCAGTACTGTTGCACGTGATAGCAAGAAGGCATCAAACTTACCCGCTAGCGCATCGTTTTCAATTTGTGCGTATTCACGAACGTCAAGCTCGACCACAACACCAGCCGCTTCAAGTTGTTGTTTCAATAAAACCGCTACTTCTGGTAATTCTGCGCGGTCGGTAAAAGTACCAATGGTAATTTTCTCACCATCTGCATAACGCATCTCCATGGTTTCCATACGCGGGTTTGCATCACGAATTGGTTGAGCCCATGCCAATGCTGGACCTAACAGACCTTTCGCTGAATCGGCGTGGTTCTCGTAAACCGTTTTGATGATTTGCTCACGGTTAACCGCTTGAGCCGCTGCTTTACGCAAACCGAACTGGCTAAACACATCTGATTTGTTGTTTAGGTAAAGCGTGTTGGTACGTGGCATTGCAACTTCGTGCAGCTGTGAAGATTCCATCATCGCGATTTGCGAAACAGGAACCGCTTCAACTACATCCGCCTCACCGGTACGCAGCGCTGCAGCACGAGCAAAACCGTTTGGTACGTATTCCGCAAAAATGCTATCTACTTTCGCTTTTTCACCCCAGTAACCGTCAAAACGCTTCAGTTTCGCGCTGGTTGTACCGTTGATTTCTGTCAGAACAAATGGACCGGTACCCGCATTGATTGGCACAACGCGACCGTTTTCTTGATATGCAGCACCAGAAAGGATCGCTAGCTGTGGGCTAGATAGACGGCTTGGCAACAATGGATCGTTAAAGGTCGTTTTGATTTCAATAGTGAAGTCGTCCAATGCGCGAACTTGCCATTCGATACCATCCAAAATGCGTGGCTTTGGTGCAGCATCTAATGCTTTTTGTAGAGAGTTCACAACCGCGTTGGCATCAAGGTCAGAACCATCGTGGAATTTCACGCCCTTACGTACCGTAAATTGCCACGTCATCGGGTCAACTTGTTCCCACTCTGTTGCCAGCATAGGCTCTGCTACCGACTGATCGTTTAGGTTCACTAGCGTTTCTGCTGTGCTCCAACGTGACAGTTTGAACGCGTCATCTGAAAGTGGTGACAAACCTGTGCGTGGTGGTTGCATCATTGCAACGCGAATATCCGTGGCTTGTGGTGCTGCTGCTTTTTCCGCTTCTGGCTCACTTTCGCCAGAGTCAAAACAACCCGTCAGCAGTGCGCTTAAAGCCAGCGACAAAGCTAACTTGGGAGTACTAAGGTGCATAAGAAACCTCTCCAATGGTTTTTGTGAATTCATTACTTTTATGTTGAGCGCTCATCAAAGCTCTCGTAATCAAGTGCGATGGGTTATTTACCACGCTTTGTGCTGTGCCGTGCTCCACGACTCGCCCTTTGTCTAACACTAGGATTTCATCGCATAGGGTTTGTGCAGCGTCGAGGTCGTGTGTCACCAAAATCAGGCGCATTTGACGACTCTTTTGAATGCCTGCCAACAGGTCGAGAATCTGTTTACGGCTGACTGGGTCTAGGCTGCTGGTTGGCTCATCGGCAACCAACACGCAAGGTTCGACAATCAAAGCTCTGGCGATAGCAACACGTTGAGCTTGCCCCACCGACAACTGCTGTGGGTTACGGTCCAACAAGGTGAGATCCAAACCGACATCCGCCAATACTTTTTCCACCTTATCGTTTAGCCCTTCCGTTAAACCAATATTGCTTAGCGGTTCCAGTAAGATCTGGCGAACGGTGTAATACGGATTCAAGCTCGATTGAGGCTCTTGCGGAATCAATTGAATGTGCTGACACAACTCTTTACGTTGTTTAGCCGAGCTACGCGATAACGGATACCCACACACATAGACTTCTCCTGATGTGGATTTGCGAAGGCCAAATAGCAGCTCAATCAAAGTTGACTTACCCGCTCCAGAAGGCCCGACAATCGCAATGTTTTGTGTATCGATTGCCAGATCCAATTGCTCAAGCGCTTTAAATGGTTTACCCCCTAACCAACTGGGTTTGGTGTAATAGTGAACACAGGCTTGCTCAAAGCGAACTTCCGCCGATTTAGGCTGACTCAAATTGTGCTTAGTCAAAATAGGCTCCAGAGATGAGGTTAAGGCAGTAGCTGCGCAAGTTGTTGGCAAAAAGGATGTGAACTTTGATGAATGGCTTGCCATGGTGATCCATACGCCACCATGGTGTTATCAGCAATTACCAAGATTTTGTCGCACGCTAAAGCTGCAGATAGATCGTGCGTAATCAACAAACCACTGATGTTGCGTTGCTGAACACTACTGCGAAACAACTCAAGAATTTCCGCTTCGGTGATTGGATCGAGCGCACTAGTGGGCTCATCAGCGATGATCAAGTTGGCACTACCAAGCAACGCAATCGCAATACAAATACGCTGACGCTGACCACCAGATAGCTGACTTGGGTGCTGTGCCAATGCAGCTCTTGGATCCGCAAATCCGAGCTGAGACAACAAGGCAGTCACCGTTTCTAGGTTTGCTGAAGACAAACGTGTTTTGTTGCCTGTCAACGCCAAACACAGTTGCTGTTCGACAGACGCCAATGGGTTCAGCGCTTTAAGTGCATCTTGGAAAATGACCGCAGGTCGCTGCGACTGACTGCGCTGCAGCATGGCAGTTTGTGCCACTTCACTACCGTTGATCTGAATACTTCCGCCCACCCAAACATCAGACGGCAAAAAACCTGCGACGGCTTTCGACAACATGGATTTACCAATGCCGGAAGGCCCCATAATTGCAAGAATTTCACCTTGAAACAGCTCAAAAGAAATGTCTTTGAAAAGTGTACGTTCTGAGTCTGTAAGGCTGAGATGATTAACAGAGAGTATTGGCAAGGAAGTCACAACAACAAGCTAAATGTAATGGTATAACATCACAAATAGTAGCATGTGAGCTAGCGCAATAAAACCACTCGGAGGGGTTATTTAAACGCCGTTCCCTTTAATTTAGCCTCGAAGGCGAGTTACTCCGCCCTAGGCGGCGGAGTAATGGAACAAACAATTTGAGTATAAACTAACCACACTTTTGCTTAACTTGATCGATGTATGGATACAAGAAAGCAAAACGTCCAACATAGAACAAGGTAAACGCCAACCACAAACCATGATTTCCCCAGTGCTGAACCGCTATAAACTGCGTGATTAAGAACACTAATAGCGTGATAAAACTCGAGTTGCGTACTGGGCGAGTGGTACCTGTTCCTGTAAATATTCCATAGAAGGTTAAGCCATAACCCGCGACTAACGGGAACACCAACAACCAAGCACTCATGTCCAAATACAGATCTACGAGTTCAGGTAAGGTAGTAAACAGCGTCACAATTGACTGATTGAATAGGAAAGTCAGTAGCGTAAGAACAACAACAAATCCCGTTGTCCACTGCGTGTTCAACTTAATCACGTTATCGAGTAATGTCGGATTCTTCTGCCCTACGGCTTTACCTGCAAATACACTCGACGCATTCGCCACACCGTCGAACATATAGCTAACAAGAAACGTTACCTGCATTAGGATAGCATATGCGGCAAGTACGTCAGGCCCAAGTTGAGAGCCCACGCGTGCCATCATATTGAAAAACACTAAAATGCATACCGTCCGTAGCAGCAAATCGATGTTCGAAGAGACTATGACCGTAAGGTCTTTTCGTGACATTTTCGCGGTTCGAATATGTTCAAAAAGCGAGAACTGGCAAGTCTTCAGAACAAAAGCCACGCCTATTGCGAATGTAGTGATTTGGGCGATGAGAGTCGCTATGGCTACGCCAGCAATACCCATATCCAAATAAAGAACGAACACCAGATCCAACACAATATTCAGTACATTACCAAATACTTGAGTGAACAAGGTCTCCTTAGCCTTAGCCTGCCCCATTAACCAACCAATAATGGTGTAGTTCAGCAAAACAAATGGCGCACCGAAGATCATGATGTCAAAGTAAATCTTAGCGTTTTGTCCGACAACGGCATCAGGTGAGATGACCCACGCTGCCGCTTTCCAAATCACGGATTGCAAAGCGATAAAAGCTAACCCGACACACAGCGCAAGCACAAATGGTCTAAATAAGCTGCTGGCCTGATCGGCATGATTATTCTTACCCAGTGCGATCGCACTTTGACCAGTAGTACTCACTCGGAAAAAGCCGAAAAGCCAATAGAGGGTATTCATAACGACTGTGCCAATCGCAACCCCACCAATTAACTCTGCCACTCCTAGCTTGCCGATAACCGCTGTATCTACCGCGCCCAGTAGTGGCTGGGTCACCGTTGAAATAATGAAAGGAAACGCAATTTTTAAATAGTCTTTATGGGTCAGGAGGTGCATCGATTTCAGGGCCGTCTGAGCTTGGAGGGCGCTATCATATTCGAACACTGTGATATTGTGAACTGCAATTGAATACTATTATCATTTAGTGGTGTTACTAAATGAACCTCGATTACCGCGAATAACGCACCAAGTCATCTGGCTCAGTTTAAATGGACACTCCTAGCTCTTCTCGCTTGCGCTTACTTAATCCACTGGCGACGATTCGGTAAGACTCAGAAAGGTAATATTTTAAGTCATCGTCCAGCTTACCGGAGGTATCTGTCTGTTGAATCCACTTCATTCCTCGATTGGCGAAGTATGGCGCTGGACGGTATCCATCGTATTCTTTGAGGAAATCATAATTCATGGGTGAGACTTTAAATGTGTAGGCAGGTTTTCCATCCGATAGCTGAAAACCAATCGCAAATACCTTACCCCCAACTTTCCACACCTCCGAATTGCCCCACTGCACCACGTGCGTTGTGGCAGTGAAAGCACTACAAAATTGGTTGAACTCGTCATGATTCATTTCAGCTACCTGTCGTCGGATGAATTAGTTGTTCTCTAACAATAGCGATTTTTTCAATTCTAGTGCAGTTATCTCTTTTCGCAGCTGCTCTTGTGCCTGAAGGTCGCTTTCGTTACTTAGTTGTGCTTTCTTCTTCTCAATCTGCTTCATTAGTTCTACAGCCGGCGGTAAGCAGTTAGCATCTTTAAGGATTTTCATCCCCATACGATGCTCTGCCGGTGTTTTGAAGTAATCTTCTAAATCCAGCTCTTTGCCGTTATATGCATTGTTCTTCAACTCCCCTGTTTTTTCCGCGTTGCGAATCCATCCTCCAATCGCGTTATCAATAAATAGTGACATCATTGCCTCCGGAGAAATTTGAGAGATCAGCAGTACACTGCTTTTAAACCCTCAATGGTTATCTTAATTCCGTCTTTAAAATACTGGTCGTAATCCAATGACTGAGTGTTACTCAGCAGCTTCGCCAGATATGGGAGTTCATCAAGTTGAGAAAGCATTTCTGAGTTTTTTGATGAACTTGTTTCATTAGCCTTCACCATAGATGATCTTTCTTGGTGCTCTACAAGATCTGTCACTCGGGTATATACACTCACAAAGGCCATAAACCCGATTTCAGGTTCAAAGCCGGCATCACCAAGTACTCTTAATACGTCGTTAGCTAGCACGTTTGTTGCAGGTGTAAATTCTTGCGTATGACGAACAAACTCGACAGAACCTGGCATCGATAGTAGCGCTTGACGAAATCGTTCCGCGAATGTGTATAAGTAGCCTTCCCAATCACTCTCTTCTGGCAATGCGACTTTGCCTAATACCATGTCGCTACACATCAAGATAAGCGCGTGTTTGGAACTAACATGCCGATACAAAGCAGTTGCACTCACACCAAGCTGCTTACCCAGTGAGTTCATTGTGACACTTGAAAGACCAATGCTCAGGGCCCCATTCACTACATCTTCTTTTGAAATTTGTGCAGGTCGCCCTTTGTTCGATTTCACTGTTAGTCGCCTTAGATTAGTTAACGCCATTAAGTTAATTCTCATAACTTAATTGTATTAACTTAATAAATCAACAACGATGGAACGAAAAATGAAGCCTAAAGTGGTTCGCTACCCACTAAAATTGGCACGCCATTGGGAGGGGGAAAGTTGAAATGCTGTTTTGAAGTGCTTGCGATAAACGCTTTCCGAGCCAAAACCCGATAGCTCGGCGACTTGGGAGATGGGGTATTGGCTACTTTCCAGCAGTCGTTGACTCAATTGAAGCCTCTGATTCATTAGCCACTGACCAAACGTGCAGCCATAGTTGGCTTTGAACTGGCGAGTAAATGTTCTGCGGCTCATCGCACAGCGCTCTGCTAGCGTATCAATATTGTGCTGTTGATTTATTTTGCTTTCGACTTGTTCGATCACTTGAGTAAAGCTTGTTGGATTTTCAGGCCTTGGACTTATTGGTGTAGGGATATATTGTTGCTGCCCGCCCGCTCTAAATGGCGCTGTGACCATCACTCTAGCTAACTCACTCGCGACCTCACTACCACATAGCTTTCTCACGATATGTAAGCAGCAATCCAGCGCAGCAGCCGTTCCTGCAGAAGTAATCAGTCGGCCATGGTCGATAAACAAAGGCTGATTATCAAAGATTACATTTGGGAAACGTTGTTCGAACTGCTTTGAAAACGCCCAATGGGTTGTGGCCGTTTTACCATTTAATAAACCAGTGTGTGCCAGTACAAAAGCGCCCAGACACAGCCCAACGATTGTCGCCCCTCGTTGATGCGCGGCAAGCAACTTTTCGATTAAGTTGGCCGGCACATCAGGTAAGGCGTTAGGCCAACTTGGGATAATGATGATATCCGAGTTGTCTATAATCTGGATGTCATGTTTCACAACAATATCAAACCCCGAAGCGCTTGAAATATCGTATTGGCTCAAGCTACAAATTTCCAGCTCGAACAGCGCTCGACGATCGATGAAAACGTCTTGAAAAACTAAACAAGGTACTGACAAATGAAAAGCGCTGATGCCTTCAAATGCCACCAGAGCAACTTTATAAGTTTTAGGTGTATCCATTTTGACCCGATTTGAGCGTTAGATGCCCTTTAGGACAGTTTTGCACACATTTTACATCTTGCATACTACCCCTACCCACTCGAATCACGAAGGCACTAGCATGAAAATTCACCATCTACGCAGCGCAACTTTTATCATCGAAACCAACGAACATTTCATTTTGATCGATCCTATGCTCGGCGAGAAAGGGTCGCTTCCTCCTTTTTCAATGGTGCGATTCAAACTCGAGCGTAACCCGACTGTCGGTTTGCCCAATATCGCCAATGAGTTACTAGAGAAAGTGACACATACTTTAATAACTCACAGCCAAACGTTTGGCTTTAAGCCTTTGCAACACAGCGATCATCTCGACGCAGCAGGCGAAAACTTTCTTACGGAAAGAAGTATTCCGGTAGCGACGCCAAGCAAAGACAAGCGCTATTTAGAGAAATATGGCATTACTGTTTCGCATGGATTAGAAGATTGGCAAGCTACTGAGTTCCTAGGTGGGATGATTACTGCAGTACCAGCTCAACATGGGCACGGTTGGATTCACAAAGTCATGGCTAACGGTAGCGGTTTCTTCTTAACTCTTCCTAATGAACCAAGCATTTACATTAGTGGTGATACGGTACTAACCGAAAACGTCAAGCGTGCGCTAACTGAACTAAAGCCAGACATAACCGTAGTTGCAGCAGGCCAAGCACAAATGGATGTTGGCCAACCTTTGCTGATGCCAACCAATGAAGTGCTTGAGTTCATTCGCTTGTCACCGGGTAAAGTCATCGCCAATCATATGGAAGCGCTTAATCATTGCCCGGTTGACCGAAAAACACTCACACGCTCATTAGAGGCACAAGGCCTGTCTGAAAAAGTGCTGATCCCACTAGATGGTGAAACGTTAATATTCTAAAACACAAAGGGCTGCGTCACATTGCGCAGCCCTTTAAGGACAAGGTTATGGAAGGTCGAACACAATCGCAGTGACAGACTCCGCCGTCGAGTTGGAAAAGACCACTTTAGACTGTTGCTCTACCTTTGCACCATCCCCCGGATGAATCGTTGTATTATCAACGCAGAGTGATCCTTCTACTTGATGAACATACACATTGCGACCATCTACGATTGGAAAAGCCAGTTCGGTGTTTGGTTTCAAAATAAGCTGGTGTAACGATGCATCTTGCATGATCTTCAGCGTTCCATTGTCACCTGTTGGTGTCGCTATGGACGTTAAACCCGCTTCTTTACCAAAGTTTTTTTGTTGGTAGCCCGGCGTGTTACCAAAGCTATTTGGCTGTATCCAAATTTGTAAGAAACGCAGCGGTTCAGAATTAGACGCATTGTACTCGCTATGATAGATACCCTTACCTGCCGACATAAGCTGGAACTCTCCAGCAGGCAACGTTTGCACATTACCTTCGCTGTCTTTGTGCTCAATAGAGCCGTTAAGTACATAGCTGATGATCTCCATATCGCGATGACCATGAGTATCAAACCCTGCTCCAGGCTGCACGACATCATCGTTAATCACTCGCAACTCAGAGAACCCCATATGCTTAGCGTCGTAGTAGCTACCAAACGAAAAGGTGTGCTTACTATCCAACCAGCCAAAGTTAGCTCGACCACGATCTTGAGAGTGTCTTACCGTAATCATAATTGTACCTCCAGTTTCTTAGTGTTCAGCTATGACGCGAATTTGTTAGCAATCGTTTTATCAACGCCCCAGTTACCCGCGCCTGAAAAAGCCAACGAAACACTGGCTGCTAATAGTGCTAACCCAAATTCATAACCATTATTTGACATGAACAAACCGTTTTCAAAATGCACTGCAAAGATAGCAATAACCATAGTAAATGCGGTAAGCACGGCTGCTGGTCGAGTCAATAATCCCAGTAGTAGAGCTAACCCACCGAAAAACTCTGCGCTACCGGCTAGAAATGCCATTACAACACCTGGGCCAAGACCAATTGAATCCATCCACTGCCCCGTCCCTGCAAGGCCATACCCACCGAACCAACCAAATAACTTCTGAGCACCATGCGCCATGAAAATGATGCCGACAGGAATACGTAATGCCAACGCGGCGTAACCAGCGTTCGATGCTGCAATTTTCGCTATAAGTGTTTTCATAATCATTTCCTCAATCTTTTTAAATATCTTTTAATTTCCAGGAGAAGCCGTCTTCTCAAGCGTTGAATCAAAGTTTAGTTGTGTTAGATTGAAGAAAAAATCGGAATGATTTGAAGAGTTAGTTCAAAATATTTGAATAGGGAAATTCCATGCATCATGCAATCACTATCGACGCACTGAGAGCGCTCGATGCCATCGACAAAAAAGGAAGTTTTGCTGCCGCTGCAGAATCACTTTATAAGGTTCCATCGGCGCTAACTTATACAATAAAGAAACTAGAAGATGATATGGGTGTCGCTTTATTTGATCGTTCGAAACAACGCGCATCGCTTACGCCCGCGGGCCAATTAGTTCTAGAACACGGGCGAGAAATTCTGCTCGCTACGCATCGTTTAGCCGCATCCGTTCAACAGCTGGAGTCTGGCTGGGAAAGTGAGCTGCGTATCGCGCGTGACTCCATCATTCCCCATTCTCCTATCTTCACACTCATTAATGAATTCAATAAGCTCGAACAAAATGTTGATATTAGCCTTAGTGTCGAAGTACTAGGGGGTGGCTGGGATGCCCTTCACAGCCGCAGAACGGATATTGTCATCGGTGCAACAGGCGAATTACCCAAAGGACTGTTTGAAACCCATCATATCGGCTCTGTGTCTTTCACTTTTGCGGTTGCCAGCCACCACCCTTTAGCCTCGCTAGACAGTGTGATCACCGCAGAGCAGTTGGCAGAATATCCGTCTATTGTTGTCTCCGACACCTCACAATTGTTGCCAGTGCGTGATAGTGGATTATTTAAGAGCAAACAAGTGATTCGTGTTAATTCAATCTCTTCCAAGCTGGAAGCACAGTTACAAGGCTTAGGAATCGGATTTTTACCACATCACATCGCTGAACCATTTTTGGACAGCGGGCAACTCATTGTAAAGGAGTGTGCTATTCCACGTCCGGCACAAGATCTCTATATTGCTTGGCACAAAGACAGTGATGGCAAAGCCTGCCAATGGTTTATCGAACAGCTCAAACAGCAAGATTGGGGAGTGAAGTAGTACTGGCCATACAACACAAACTTAATCATTGAGCACATTTGCTCAAAGAATGAGCTTTGGCTGAATGAAGTCGATAAATGCGGAAATTCGTTTCGCGACAGAAGAAGACTTGTAGTACACCGCATTCACCTGCTCTCTGTCGGTATTGGAAAGCTTTTCGGTTTCTAATATCGGCACTAAACGCCCTTCCTCAATGTCCTTTTTGACCATAAACCCCGATAAGCAAGCGATACCATTTCCAGCCAGCGCGAGCATTCTCACTGTCTCTCCATTACTGGAGGTGAACCTTGGACTCAAGGTTTCAAATCCTTTTAGCGGCCAGTGATTTAGGGTTTTGGGCGATGAAAACCCTATCGTATCGTGAGCATTCAGCTCTGCCACATATTTAGGAATACCACGGCGGGCTAAGTAATCCGGCGATGCTACTAAATAGAGTAAGCTTTTTCCCAGTGGACGAGCATGTAATGTCGAATCCTCTAGCTTGCCAATGCGAATGGCGAGGTCGGTTTTTTTCTCTATCAAGTCAACAAAGCCTTCATTCGACGTCAGTTCAAGCTGAATGTCTGGGTACGCTTGATTAAACGACTGAACCAAAGGTACCAACTGATGGAACACAAATGGACTAGCCGCATCGACCCTTAACCGCCCTTTAGGTAACTCGCCTCGCGAAACCACTTCTTCCTCGGCTTGCTGGATCTTAACTAAGCCTTCTCTAACGGCTTCAACAAACTGCCGACCTTCATCTGTCATTTCTACACGTCGAGTTGTACGGTTGAGCAATGAAACCCCAAGCTGCTTCTCTACTTTACTCACCGCTCTCGAAACACGAGCAACTTGGATATCTAGAACCTCTGCCGCCGCAGAAAACCCTCCACTGTCCACCACGGTCAGTAATATCTCCAGATCATCGGAACGTGTTCTCATCAGCTCTCTCGGTATCGTATAAAGTACTTAACTTATTTTATTGCAATTTCTACAAAAGTCATTTGTTAAAACCACCATTTTTAGCAACCACCTAACTGCGCATAATGCTCGCCAAGTTCAGCACATATCGCGTTCACGCACGTGAGCTCAAATTTGGGTCGCTCGCGATGAAGATAAAAAGAGAGAAATTATGCCTTTAGCACTTCTAGCATTGACGCTCAGCGCCTTTGCCATTGGAACCACAGAGTTCGTCATAGTTGGATTAATTCCTACTATGGCAACCGATTTGAACGTATCCATTCCTTCAGCAGGATTGCTTGTCAGCCTATATGCACTAGGTGTTGCAGTCGGAGCGCCTGTACTCACGGCACTCACTGGAAAATGGAATCGTAAACATGTTTTACTTGCCGTAATGTCGCTCTTCGTTGCAGGTAACATTCTAGCGTGGCAAGCACCGGGCTACACGACACTAGTAACCGCAAGAATATTGACAGGCCTTGCTCATGGTGTGTTCTTTTCTATAGGAGCGACCATTGCTACGGGATTAGTCGCTAAAGATAAAGCAGCCAGCGCCATCGCTATTATGTTTACTGGTTTAACCGTCGCTCTTGTCACTGGTGTACCGCTCGGTACTTATATTGGACAGACATTTGGCTGGCAATCGACCTTTTTAATCGTCGCTATTTTGGGGCTCATCGCATTAATTGGCAGCGCATTACTGGTCCCTAGTAACTTGAAACAGCCACCAGCTGCAAAGCTGTCGGCACAAATCAAAGTACTCACTCAGCCAAGGTTATTGTTGGTTTATGCCATCACTGCACTTGGGTATGGCGGCACATTTACAGCATTCACTTTCCTAGCACCTATCCTAGAGAATATTTCAGGCTTTGATGCCAATGCCATCAGCTTGATCATGCTGGTCTACGGAGTGTCCGTTGCCGTTGGCAATATTTGGGGCGGAAAGATGGCCGATAAAATGGGGCCAATTAAAGCACTAACTGTTATTTTCTCTGGCTTGGCCGCGATTTTGGTGGTGTTTAATTTTACGGCTGTAAACCCAATCACCGCCGTGATGACTATCTTGATTTGGGGGGCGTTTGCATTTGGAAATGTCCCCGGCCTTCAAGTCTATGTCGTTAAGCTGGCAGAGCAATACACACCAGACGCAGTCGATGTCGCTTCCGGCCTCAATATCGCTGCATTTAACGTTGGTATTGCACTGGGAGCATGGGGAGGTGGCCTCATCGTTGCCAATGTTGGCCTAATGCATACGCCTTGGATTGGTGCGATGATTGTTCTTCTTGCATTATGCCTAACTCGTTTGAGTGGAAAGCTCGATTCACGTTCCTCTCACCAGCAAGGAACTAACCTAGTTACTGAATAACTAGATACTGTTAGCTAGGTACTGTTAACTCGGTCACTGCCACCGAGTTAACAGTTTCAACTTAGAGATAAAGGTATGGATTGAATTACCTGGTTAGACCAGTTAATGTCATTTTTACATTCCGATAACAAAGTCTCACTATGCACATTGATCAACTCCTCCAACAAGCCGAAGATTGCGTTAACAACGGCACAACCATGACTTTCCCTCAAAGCTGGGCTCAAGGAAGAACAGCATTTGGTGGCATTTCCGCTGCATTGCTTTACACCGCAATGAAAGTCAAAGTGGCATCAGATCGCCCTCTACGCTCGCTGACGACCAACTTTGTTGGCCCACTGCTTTCCGACACACCTTTTTCATTTGAAGTGGAAGTTCTGCGTGAAGGGAAAAATGCTTCCCAACTCACTTCGCGTCTGGTTCAGAATGGCGACGTAGCGGTAATGCAGCAAGCTAGTTTTGGTATCGATCGTTTCTCTGAAATTGAAGTCGCTAACTCAGAATCACATAACCTTAGTCAGCCAAATTCACTACCACTGGTGCCTTTTGTCCCATCCGTGACACCAAGTTTTATCGGCAATATCGATTTAGCGATTGAAGAAGGTGCAATGCCTTATACTGGGCAGCCAGACTCTCATGTGCATGGATGGATGCGCTTCAAAGAGCCACCAACTCATATCTCAGATGCTCACTTGATCTGCCTAATTGACGCTTGGCCACCAGCGGTGCTGCAAATGATGAAAGGGCCAGCACCAGCGAGCACTATGATGTGGAACCTAGAGTTCATTCACCCTCATAAGCCGGTTGACCCTAAAGAATGGTTTGCCTATAAAGCGATTACGCGCCAAGCCGGGAATGGCTACGCCCACTTAGAGGCTGATATTTGGAACGACACAGGCGAGCTTGTCGCGATTAGCCGACAAAGCGTTGCGGTTTTCAGTTAGCCTTACTGCAGGCACTCTAAACTAACATGTGTGGTGGCAGTATCGTGTTTGGCTCAAAAGGTTGTGCTCTAGACACGTGACGTATCTTTAACCGTCCCGGCCACCCAGAACTCATTCTCTCTCGACTGAACTTGCTCTGCTAAAAAGTCGACAAAGCAACGAATCCTAGCCGTACGACGTAGATCTCGATGCAGCAGCAACCAAATGCTTCGATAAGGCAACGGCTTTTGAAATGGCGCTCGAACCAAATTCGGGTGTCTGTCTCCTAAGTTACAAGCAAGATATGCCATACCCAAACCTGAGGCTGCCAGCGAAATCAGTGGCACTAATTCGGACACTCGATGCTTTAGCGTCGCTTTAGGATAAAAGCTCTCTTTCAACCATTTTGCTGATACATCGCCTTCTGGTTCATGCCAGCCAATAAAGTTGAGCCCCTCTCCTGCGTTATCTTTTACTTTTTCTGCGTATTCGCGAGTGCAATACGCCGCTTGCGACATTTGTACTAGTCGACGCCCTACCGCGTCGTCATACACTTCATTGGCCACACGAATCGATACGTCGGCTTCACGACGGTTCAAGTTAGCAATTTCATTACCAAACTGCAGGTTCAAAGTGATGTCTGGGTAACGCTCAGCAAACAGAGCAAAGTCATCCATCAAAGACGTCATCGCCATCCCATGCGGTAACGAGACATACACCATACCAACAGGATCGGCATCCCGGCCAATGATCATTCTCGACGCCGATATCATTTCATCTTCAACCCTCTCTGCATAAGGCAGTAGTTCTTCACCTATTTGGGTCAGAACCAATCCCTGCTTTGAACGGTCGAACAATCGGCTGCCGACTTTCTCCTCCATGACAGAGATTCGACGTGTCAGAGTGGTGTGGTTCACGTCGATACTCTCTGCTCCACCACGCAGTGTCCCAGCACGAACAACCGCTAGAAAATACTTCAGATCATCCCAGTTAAACGCATAACTTTCATTACTTATCACGTCTTCACTCCACCTTTCTATTACCGAACCCTACGTAGCGTTTATACATGCTTAACGCCAAGTCTGACTGTTCTCATGCTTGCATCTTTATGGTTCACTTTTGAAACACCATGTCCACTTTTACCCGTATACAGGCCATTTTTCAATCATGCTAACTTAATCCCATGTCAACAATCACACCATTGGAGAAAGACATGAAAACAATTAAAACGGTATTGATTACCGGCGCGAATGCCGGAATTGGTTTTGAGTCAGCTCGACAACTCGCTCAACAAGACGGCATAAACAAGATCATTCTAGGCTGCAGAAGTCTAACAAAAGCAAGAGAAGCAAAAGCACAACTCGAAGCACTCACTGGGAAGAATATATTTGAAATCCTAATCCTAGACGTTTCTAACTCAAGCTCGGTACGCAGTGCAGTCACTACTCTAAACGCACCTCTCGATGCAGTGGTTCTCAATGCAGGCGGCACAGGCGGGCGTACACCCCACCAACTCACCAGCGATGGCGTGACGACAATTTTTGCGGCAAATGTGCTAGGACACGTAGTACTAGTAGAAGAGCTGATTAAGCATCAGTTGGTCACTTCAACCATCTTGTATGCTGGGTCAGAAACTGCTCGAGGCATTCCTAAAATGGGTGTTGCTAAACCTGAATTAACATCTTCGTCCGTCGACGAATTTGCCTCTATCGCCGACGGCAGCAAGTTCAACAGTAATGCCGACCCTTTAGATATCTATGGAACCATCAAGCTAACGGGAACGTTATGGATGGCATCAATGGCGAGGCAACACCCACACCTTCGCTTCGTGACCATGAGCCCTGGCGGCACAACGGGTACTAACGGAATGGACGATCTACCCTTCCTGAAGAAAGTCTTTTTCAAATACGTTGGCGGGCTGGTAATGCCCATGCTTGGCATGATGCACAGCGTGGAGAAAGGGGCAAAGCGCTATTTAGATGGCCTGTTTGATCCTCGCTTTGAAAGCGGTCACTTCTATGCAAGCCATGCGGGTTCTCCAACTGGCCCCGTTGTGGATCAGATCACTATCGACCCTTCATTTGGCGATACGTTTGCGCAGGACAATGCCCACCAAGCAATTCAACAATTTACCTAGATTTATTTCGATACCCAGAGGAGAAAAATGATGGATATGACACTTCAAATTTTAGTTGGATTGGCAACGCTAATGTTAACAGGACTTGGCATCATGTCGATGTTTGCCCCGCACAAGATGATTGCCAACTTTGCGTTAGAACCCGTGGGTAAAGCAGGCCTCAACACCATTCGTTCTGTTATCGGTGGCCTATTTCTAGCAAGTGTAACGATGCTCGCGCTAGGGTTAATTTCCGGCGATACTGAGGGCTACTTCTTCGTCGCAATTATCATGCTCGCCGTCGCGGTAGGAAGAGTCGTCGGCTTAGCCTTAGACGGATTCGATAAAGCTGTAATCCCTCCACTGCTACTGGAAGTGGTTATTGCTTCAGTACTGCTCTTCGCGCACATGAAAAACGGTGGCTTTTATTGATCAACTAGTTCCTATCAAACAAAGCAGCCATGACACCGGCTGCTTTTCTAATTTGACGGTAACAAACGTAAAATTTATTAAAGATAATATCTTCGCTGCTTACTTGGTGCTAATCTAGATCTAAAAGATAACTATTATCATGAAGTAACTATGAAAAAGCCGACATTTCGACAGCTTACTGTCACTAGTACCGAACAAATCTCTCCAAATATGCAGCGCATTGTTTTCCACGGTGAAGGCCTATCGGAATTCCCTGAAAACTGCGAAGGCAGCTATATCAAACTTCTTTTCAACCAATCTGGTGAAACCAACTTAGCAAGCCTAGAAGAAGGCGCTCGCCCTGCGATGCGCACTTACACAATTCGACAGTTTTCCAAACAGCAACGCTCTATTACTGTCGATTTCGTTCGCCACTTAACGCAAGATTTGCAATGTGGGTTTGCGGCTCGCTGGGCAATCAATGCAAAGGTAGGCGATACCATCAATATTGCTGGGCCAGGAGCAATCACAGACATTAATACCGATGTTGATTGGTTCTTTATGGTTGCCGATATGACTGCATTACCTGCACTGTCTGCAAAAGTATGTGCTCTACCCAGCGATGCTAAAGGCTATGCTGTCATTCAGGTGACTAGCCTTGACGATATTCAGAACCTACAGGTACCGAGCAGCCTGACTGTTACCTGGGTCACCGAGCAGGATTCTTTGATTGAGACAGTTCGTAACCAGCCATGGCTAGACGGTAGCGTATCGGTATGGGCAGCATGTGAATTTGATTCAATGCGTGCAATGCGAACATACTTCCGTAATGAAAAGTCGGTAGAACGTGAAAACATCTACCTAAGTAGTTACTGGAAAAAAGGCGTTACCGAAGACGGGCACAAGGTGCTTAAGAAAGAAGACGCCGACAAGCATGATGGCTAAGCTTCATAAAAATGGCGAGCCACTTGGCTCGCCTTAAATCTCTAAGTTACGCAACGATCATCGTGCCGCGTAGTATTGTCCGGCAATCACCCACCAGCTTAACCCTACCATTTGGCGTAAGTTCAGTAGATAAGTAACCACCTCGAGCAGACGCTTGGTACGCAGAAAACTGAGTTCGACTCGTCGCCTGAGCCCAAAACTGGGTTAACCTACAATGCGCAGACCCAGTCACTGGATCTTCATCAATTCCCACCCAAGGTGCAAAGTAACGAGAAACAAAATCTAAACTAGATTGCTCTGATGACGCAGTAACCACAACCCCCCTACCTTCTATGCTCTTTAGCCCACTAAAATTCGGTTTTATGTCGTGTACTACCTGCTCACATTTCACTTGAATTAACACCTTCGATGTAAACCCACAGTACGCTACAACATCATCCCGACTAAGGCCCAAGTTGCTCAATAAGTCCTCATTAACCGGTAGTGTAAAATCTAGTTCGGGCGCTGGAAAATCCAGCTCAGTGCTCGACTCCCCTACCTTAGCTATCAGCTCGCCAGATAAGGTCTGAAAAGCGATGGTGTCTCCCACTTGAACCAGCCCTTGCTCCTTCATTACGTTAACGACAGACAAGGTACCATGGCCACAAAGTTTCACTTCCACTTCTGGTGTGAACCAACGCAAGCGCATATCACTTAACGTCAGGAAAGCCGTTTCAGATAATGCCATTTCACTGGCGATCGATAACATCAAAGGTTCAGATAATGGCTCTTTGGTGATACACACGCCGGCAGGGTTGCCTTTGAATAGTTCACTAGTAAAAGCGTCTACTTGGTAGATTTCAACTTCCATTTATTACCTTTTAAATCAATTAGCTCTGCACGCAGAGTCAGTCTCTACAACGATTTGGTTAATCTAACGTTTCATTTTTAACAGGTGCGCAACCTAAATCAAGCGATTAATGTTAGAAGTACATTTAGCAGATGTTAAGAGTGAGAAAACCATGAAAGTGCTAATTCAATACACAAAAACAGGTAAATACAGGGATAGAGCTTGGGAATCGTTGAGCATTCGGGCGAAAGGAGAAATTCATGCCGTCACGCCATCATCCGCTTCTCAGCTCATCGAACAGAACAAAGCCGTACTATTTACGACAGAAAACGAAGACATCATCATTAAAGCGTAACGTTAATGAGCTCCTATTGGAGCTCATTACTTTTTGGCTCTAGGACTTTCCTAAGTAAGGTCTCAGAAAAGCTGCCACTTGCTCACCACACAAGCCGACTTCAACTTCAACACCGGCTCCCCTTAGCATAGTGATGCCTGCACCATTGTTACGTGGATCAGGGTCAAGCATTGCAACCACCACACGCCTGACACCAGCATTCGCTAATGTGCTCGCACACGCTGGCGTTCTACCAACAAATGAGCATGGTTCTAACGTGACATAGGCCGACACACCTTCTAGTGAGCCTTTGTAACTATTCAGTGCTTCCACTTCAGCGTGATTACCGCCAATAGCTTGAGTATGACCTTCTGACACAACCTTTCCATTTTTGACTAACACACACCCTATTGGCGGATTAGGCTGGCATTCAGGTAACGCTCGCTTTGATATTTCTAAAGCTTTAAGCATAAATTGTTCGTGCATAGCTCACTCTCAGTTACGGCATAAATGGATTACAGCCACTAACTAAAATTGCTTTCCACCATTGGTCTAATTACAAATTCATCAACGCAGCTGGACGACGATTGTAGCATCATCGTGAGAATTGCGCTGACAACATCATCAGCGGCTAAGTATTCTGGCCTATCCGCTTCACGAAATGGTGTATCAACTCCACCAGGATAAATGTTGCATACCTTAACACCATGCTGCCTTGCTTCTTTACGAAACACCTTTGTTAATGCATCGAATCCTGATTTAGAAGCAGTGTACGCCCCAATTCCTTGATTCGAGAACAGGCATACCGTAGACATCACGTTGATGATTGAGCCGGCTCCCTGTGGCAGCATAGCCTGATTGAACACTTCTTTCATACACGCAAATGGAGCAAGCATGTTAACTTTGACCATCCACTCTAGGTCGCCCAATTCAATCTCGTTCACTGCAGCTCTTGCAGAGTTTACACCTGCACAGTTGACCAGATAATCGATCCCACCAAGCTGAGTGTTAGATCGCGCAATAAAGTCGCTGACTTTTTGATATTCGGTAATATCAAACGCTTCATAAACCAGTTGATTATTTTCCTCTGAGATCAAACTCACTAGGTCGTCTAGCTTGCTGGCCGAACGTCCGCAAAACGCGACGTTCGCCCCAGCATTAATCAACTTGATTACTAGAGCTTTACCGATTCCTGATGTCGCACCTGTCACCAATACGTTCTTATTGCTCAAATAGTCTAAGCCCAACATGGTACTCACCTTAACTTGTTGTTAATCCAATACTCTGTTTGATTTATAACGAGTGCGCTTTGCACACCAGCTAAGAATTGTCAGAGTTTGTTCAACTGGGCTCTCTATCAAAAAAACGCCCCAAATCGGCAGTGTGATGTGAGGCGTTCGTTGAATATCTTCAATAAGATAAGCGGGTTAATCGAGGGACTTCTTGAATCGCGCGGAAGCGACAACCAATCCAACTACAGTGAAGCATGCGAGCCGGAGCGTGTCATGCCACATCCCACTTAGATCAGCACCTCTTAATACGATGCCACGGATCAAGCGCATGAAGTGTGTCGCTGGCAATGCCTCCGATATCCATTGAGCCGCATTTGGCATAGCTTCATAAGGGAACATGAACCCAGACAGTAAAATAGAAGGAAGCAAAATAAACACCGTCATCTGCATCGCTTGTAGCTGGGTAGAAGCAATGGTTGAGATCACCAAGCCCAAAGTTAGGCTGGCAGAAATAAACAGCAAGGTGCCGAACAATATCTGGCTTATGGCTCCATTAATTGGCACACCAAATATCACGTTACCTAAGCCCAGGATGATGAACACCTGTATCAAACCGACAAAGATATACGGGACTATCTTCGCCACCATTAACTCAAACGAGTGAATCGGCGTAGTAATCAGCAGCTCTAAATTGCCACGTTCTCTCTCACGTACAATTGCCGCGCTGGTAAACAGAATCATTGTCATAGTAAGAATAACTCCAAGCAAACCCGGTACGATGTTTACAGCTGAGCGGCGACTTGGGTTATAAAATAGTGCGACTTCAAACGTCTTAGCTTGTGCCGGACGGATATCAAAATCGAAATCCGTCAACGGCATATTCTGCAACGCCAAGATCGAAGAGCTGATCATGGTATCTGAACCATCCACTATCCACTGCCCTAGTACTCGACCTTGCGTCATACGTTGTGTGAGATCGGAAGGCAGAATTAAGGCGGCGCGAACCTCACCATTTTGAATCGCGACTTCTGCTTCTTCAGCGGTCGAGTACGTGGCTTTTACATCTACAACCTGCGTAACCTTAACCGACTCAGTAATCACTCGCCCCGCGGTACTTTGGCTTTGGTCTACCACCCCGATAGGGATGTCACGTACGTCGGTATTGATGGCAAAGCCAAATAGGAGCAACTGAATCAGAGGAATCATCACCACCATGCCAAACGTGATCCTGTCACGGGAGAGCTGGCGAATTTCCTTTATCATGATAGCTTTCATACGAGCAAATGACTGAATCATTGACGTCCCTCCCCTGTCACAGTGACGAACACGTCTTCAAGACTTGGTCTCGCAAGATTCATCTCCGCATCGACTAACTCAGGATAGCTTTCACGCAACCAACCAATCGGGTCTTCGATATGCTGATGGATAAGCACTCTTAGGCGAATACCAAGTTGAGCAGCAGACCGAACTTCTTGGCTCTGAAGTAATTTCTCTTTTAATGCCCTTAAGTTATCGGCCTTAACTTCAACAATCTTCACTCCCATGTCCGCCATCAACTGTTCTGGTTCACCATCCGCTCGTATGCGCCCGGCTTCCATAATGGCTAAACGGTGGCACCGCTCTGCTTCATCCATATAGTGAGTTGTCACCAGAATAGTTGTGCCTTGATCAGACAAGTCAAACAACTGCTCCCAAAAGTCTCGACGGTTTTCAGGATCCACCGCTGATGTCGGTTCATCCAAAAAAAGAAGTTCGGGTTTATGCATCGTGGCTGCCGCGAGGGACAAACGTTGTTTTTGCCCTCCACTCATTCCACCGACTCGCTGCTTACGGCGCTGATCTAAACCATATGTCTCAAGCTGCTCTTGAATACGTTGCTTCAATGACCGGTTGTCCATGCCAAATATCTGGCCAATAAACTCCAAGTTTTCTTCAACGGTGAGATCATCATAAAGCGAGAACTTTTGTGTCATGTAACCAATTTTCAGACGAAGTAATTCAGATTGTTTAGGTATCTCTAGCCCTAATACATCGACTTCCCCTTCTGACGGGCTCAAAAGCCCAGTCAACACGCGAATCGTCGTGGATTTTCCACAGCCATTTGGCCCGAGGAAACCATAGATGCTGCCTTTTGGCACGTTGAGCGTAATGTCGTCAATAGCGGTGAAGTCACCAAATTTTTTAACGACATTGTGCGCTTTAATTGCGTACTCCATCGTTATTATTCTCCCGCTAAGTCAATTTGGGTTGGTACACCAGAAGGAAGATTTTGCGCCGAAGGCTCCAAGTCGACTTCAGCTAAATACATAAGGCGAGAACGCTCATCTTCAGTTAATGCATAGTAAGGGGTAAATGAGGGTTCCGTTGCTACCCAACGTACTTTTCCAGCGACTGGCGCATCAAGCCCATCGACATTAACTAGCACGGATTTTCCAGGCACGAAATCAATCCGATGACTTGCTGGAACATAGACTCGAGCATAAGGAACTCGACTGGCTTGGATCACCGCAACCACACCATTAACAGGGACTCGCTCACCTAGGTTGTATGGCAAGTTATCTAAGATGCCATCACGAGTAGCTACTATGGTGAGTTCGCTTAGTTTTTGCTTCTGCAATGCAACATCCGCTAGCGCGGCATCTAGCTGAGCCTTGGCTTGTTCAATGTCTTCAGGGCGCGAACCCGCCGTCAGTTTGCTAAATTCTTCATTCGCAGATTCTAATTCGGCTTTCGCTGAGTCTCGAGACGCCAAAGCCGTGTCTTTTTCAGATTGGCTAATCAGCTTTTTCTCAACCAATTCGGCTTTACGAGTATAGTTTTTTTGCGCTTCGGTTAGTTGTGCAGCGGCACGATTCACACTTGCTTGCGCGGCTGCGATGTCTTCTGGGCGCTCACCATTGGTTAGCTTCAGTAGATAGGCTTCGGCTTTACTTTGCTCGGCAACAGCGTGTGCAAGCACCGCTTCTTGACTTGTCGTGTCGAGCCTTACCAATACATCACCTTTCTGGACCGCAGACCCTTCTATCGCTGGCAACTCACGAATAATTTCATTTGCTGTCGCAGTGAAAGTCACTCGGTCTCGTTCAAGAGTACCTAGCGCTTGTGAAGAGTCATTTGGAGAACACGCAGTAAGTAAGACGAGAAATGCCGAGCAAATCAAAAGCCGTTTCATATAGACCTCAGTTTATCAGGTAAGGCGCGAGCCGATCACACTATTGTATTGCAATGAATTTATAGAATAGCGCTTTCAATATGCTTAATAATAGAAACTTAATTCATACAAAATTAACCTAGTGATTAATTAATTGAAGGGACTAAAAAGGCCCTCACATATGGAGGACCTTTGCAGTTCGAACTGGTTAGAATGGATGTCGCATCAGCTGCTTACTTGATTCAAGCATTTGCTCAGCAACATAACGATGTGTCGCGGTTGTTGGGTGTGTGACATCCCAAAATACAAACTTGTCGGCCCCCTGATTCGCACACTCATTTCGCAATCCATGACGATACAAGTAGTCGATTGCCGATGAACGATTAATGTCCAAACAGGCTTCACTGGCATTTGCAAATCCATGCTGCTGAGGGGCTGAAGTAAGCGACTCAAACAAGGTATAAGTATCGTACAAGGTGATCTTGTACCCCTGCATGATGTAGTACTGCGCTTGTGATTCGATGAAAGCATTCATCTCTAAAATCTTCGCTCGAATCTTGTCGATTTCCTCTTGCGAAGAATATTTTAACTGCGGGGCGCGAGTTGCATCAGGCAACGTCATCAATAATAAGTTTTCGGCTCCTGCATCAGTCAATCGAGTCATGGCTTCCGAATAATCTGATTTCACCTCGGCAACACTGCGTCCGTAATTCATAAAATCATTCAAGCCAAATTCTAAAGTAAACAAGGTATTAGCTGGTAAGTAGTTTTTCGCCATTTTCATATAAGTGAGATAAGACGATACTTGCTCCCCTACACCTGTGAGGGCGATGTATTGATTTTCACCCGCAGCTCCACCAACCGCCCAGTTGTAGACTGGTAACTGCTTCTCTTTTGCGATGTACTCAGTCCAAACCAACCCATTAGAAAAGTGGCCTAAAAACCAGCTGTTAGGGTTCGGAAATTTCCATTGCGATGCATTAAAGATGTTTCCGGTATCCGACAGGCTGTCGCCGAACGCGACCACTTTATTGATCTTTTCTGGTTGTGTTTCGGAGTCATTGCTCCAAATCGTATGGTTGTAAGACCAACGATTATCAGCAGCAAAGTAAGTGATATCAGCATTATCATTGGCTAGATCTAACGTTTCTTCACAGCGCTTTCGTATCTCACTTTGCGAGGTATTGGTGTAAAACATATTTTTGAATGACACTGCACTCCACCAATATCCATCGATAGTGAAATAACTGCCATCGGAGTTTTCTGCCCATTCCCAGTCAGTCGCCGAATCGTCTGTGGAATAGCTCGTTCGATACCAGCATCGGACGTAGGTATAGGTCTGTTTTGACTGGACGCTTCGTACCTGAGCAGCGGTCACCATTTCAGGAGATAGCCCCTGCATAGGTTGAGTTTCGGCTGCAACCGCTAAACTGATCGGCAATAGAATAGCCCCAACTGACGTTATTGCTTTGTTCATAGTTCACTCTTCTTTATTGATTATTGTCTTTTTTATATGAGATCGAATCTCATCAAGAGTGAGTTTTGAGTTTATGCTCTATTTAGTCAAATCTGGAGAAGGACAATATTCATTTCTGGTACAGAGGATTTATATTCAATAGATTTAGTGAATATCTAACGTTTTTCTCAACCGACAAAAACGCCTTACGAACTTTTCCACAAAACTTAGTCCCTTTTTGACGGCAAACTTGCTCTTGTTCTCTCGCTTTCGATAGTGAGCGAGAATAGTTCAAATGTTTGAATTGACTGAATATTCTCGACTCTACCGCTTGTCTTTTGATACCTTGCAAGGTTTGACTAAGTAGCAATAGAAACCCTTTACGATCTTGTTCGTACCGGGAAGCCTGCTCCCCTAACGATTTTGCTTTCAGGGACGAAATCCATACTATCGCTAATGTCGCGAGCCATACTGCCACTGGAACCAGCACTAGCTCTCCACCAATGTAGGCCACCAATGCCAAAAATATAATGGCAAAAGGTAAATCAATAAACCCTGCGATTATTCCACCGGAATACCACTCTTTGACGCGGCTTACCGACCCTAACCCTTCTTCAACACCACCAACTCCAGCATGACGAAGTTGTGATGGTTCCGCGCAGCCAATTTTTTCTATCAACCGCTGATACGTCATGTTTTCAGTATTGTTAGCCGCTGCCGACAGTATCCAACTTCGCACAAAACGGATCAGCGCTTCTAAACCAACCGCTACAGCCGCCCCAATAAGTAGCAAGGTTGCCGTCCCATAACTTTGGTTTGGCAGTATACGATCGTAGATTTGCAAGACGGTAAGTGGAACAGCTAAGGAAAGGAGGTTAATAAGTAGTGATGGCAGTAAAACCTTAGCCACCACTTGGTTGTTCTTAAGAGTGTTGGAGCGCATACCCAGTCCTTATAAAACGTTATGAAATAAGGTTGGTACAGGCTTTGAGGATCTGCAAGGTAACAAGCTGATTTAAAATAGAAATATGACCTAAATCTACAACTGGATTTAGGTACTAACCAGCATTACTCCACAAGGTATTATGATTGTTCACGGATCGGTTAGCGCCTTTGGCACGTCGTACAACCACGGCATGCTGAGCGTGTTTGACGATCGAGGCGCCCGCGCTGAATTTTACAATAGGCATTCTTTAATGCTCTTCTAGCAGAAAACCAATCATCAGGTTTGGCTAACAATAAATTGCCAACGAAACGTTTGGTAAGCGGCTCGCGAAACTCTTCTATGAATTGTCGGTCAAAACCAATCTCAAAGTAGTCCAAAGCTTCTTCGATACAAGTAAAGCTAGCAATCGTGTCTTGAATAGGTATTTGAGCCATAACAGCCTAATTAGAAATAGAATGCTTGGTATTATACCTAGCCACAACGTCTTCAAACATTGATATCACAACAAGTTGAAGAGCATTCCTTAGCGACCAGCGGCCACTAATGAGGACAAAATAAGAACAAGATCCCATAATATCCAGCACAATCTAGCATTTTTGATTTTATGGGAGCAGTTCAACACTATTAAATGTCTATATCGCTATCCTAAATTGAGTGAATCAACCATGAGGGTATTGTGATGAAATATAACCATATACTAGTTGCACTCGAGCTGTCAGAAGATAGCCATGTCGTCATCGATAGAGCCGTATTTCTCGCCAAGCAGTTGGGTGCCCAGCTCTCATTTGTCCATATTGATGGAACCCATGGCGAAATCTATCCTGAACTCATCGATTTGCAGCAAAGTACAGATGATGGCCCACTAAACAACGAAGCGATGGAGCAGTTACGTGGCTTTATGTCGTATACCGACCATCCATTGAAGCAGTTTTTGGTAGGTACCGGTGACTTGAGTGATAAGCTACAAGCGACCATCGTTGAGAATGATGTCGACTTGCTGGTTTGTGGTCACCACCACGACTTTTGGAGTCGTATTGTGTCCTACTCAAAACATCTAATCGATAAATCTCCAGTCGATATTTTGGTCGTGCCTATTTAAGAGATACAAATGTCGGCTTAAACAAACAACGGCCACGCATTGCGTGGCCGTTTTGCTATGCAGTTAACTCACTATGTTTAATGACGATAGAAAGTTAGCGTCTCTTCATCGCTTCCCTCAACGACTCGAACCGTCATTACATCGCCAGATACTGTAACGAACAGTTGATTGTCTGAACTGTCTGCAAAATCAGATAGACCAGTATCACCATTCAAGTCTGTTCCCAGAGAATCAAACGAAATAATCATTTCATTAGTTTGTGAGTTAAGCTCATAGCTACCCCACTCTAAGCCGTTGTCTTCACTTGGGTTATCTGCAGTGCTTAAGTCCGTATCAACCTCAGCATGAACATAGGTTCCATCATCAAGGAAAGTAAACATCAGCAATTCATTTTCATTCTCACCCGCAATCAACCAAGTGCCCACGATGCCATTGCTGGTTAGCTTAGTGAATGTCATTGTCTCAGTACCGACGTTTACTTCATTTTCATACTCAGTGATGTTGAATGTTAGGGTCAAACCATCGTCACTGAAAGAAAATACGACTGTTGCACCATCTTGAGAGTCAGTTAAGTCAGAGGTAATGATATCAGTCAGGCCTGTATCGCCATTTTCATCGAAGTAAGTTGTTTCACTAAAGAATTCTTCTAGGTCATTAACTTCGTATTCCCCCCACTCCATACCATTGATTTCATCAGGGTTTTCGGCATTTTCTAGATCAGTATCGATTTCAGCATGGAGGTAAGTGCCATCTTCAAAGAAAGTAAATAACAATAATTCATTCTCGTTGTCACCACTGATGAGCCAAGTGCCTACGAACTTACCAAAAGTGATATCAAAACTGTTCAACGATCCTTCAAAGTGGGAAAGTGCATCAGATTCATCGATCAACGTACTGATCGTACTTTCTTGCCCACCTTGAGCAATAACCGCTAATACTTCACTATCACTTTCAAAATCAGTTTTGCTGACATCAAAGTCGATATCTTCTGTTGCCGCTGTTTTCACATCATCGGAAATCGTAATGCCGTTGCTCGGGTCGCCATCCGTATCGAGAGTTTGCAAGAAACGAATGATGTTTACAACCTGATCATCCTCGGTGTCGTTACTATCAGCAATATCGAGCGGTGTGACAACACCTGAAGCTAATACAGGAGGAAAAGTCACTGAACCAATAGAAAAAGTGACTGTTTCGCCTTCTTCGTATTGGTAGTTACCATTTTCGTCAGTCACACCAGACAACGTTTCTGTTTCATAATTGATATTGGCAACCGCGGCATCAATAAACTGACCAGTCTGCGCAGTTGTTGAAGATCCTGATGAACCAGAACCGGAAGAATCTGAAGAACTCGAAGAGTCTCCCCCACAACCAGCCAATACAACCGAGCCACCTAGCAAGACGCTTAATAGAGTTTTATTCATCTTTTCTATCCTTGAACATGTAATACAAATGCATCAGAAAGATAGAGATAGGAACTAACAGAGGCAAATTAGTAAACCGTAGGGCCGCTGTTCGGAAGTAAGGATAGTTGACACGTAACAATTCTTTAACAAACAGTAAATTAGCAACCATTAATTTAGCGGTTAGTTATCAACCACCAACAAGAATAAATAACCCAAGAAAATTAATTGAGATCTTTTTATCTGCCAAACAAATACTTATAAATAACTCATTAGTAAGCGTAATTTTTATGAACAAAATCGCAAATCGTGATTGATATCACAACAATTGCACTTCATACTACAGCGCTCATCACGTCCCAACGTTTTAGTAAGGCGTAACTAGGTAGCAATGGATTGTGGCCAATTTGTACAATTAACGTATGCACTCAATCCAGAGTGACCACTTGAGTATTTGTCATGTCTAAAGCTTTAAAATTACCCAAAACAACACCCCAAACCGGAGATGTTAGAATTTTGGTTGCAGGGTTAGCCACGTTTATCACGATTTTTATGGCCTCACTTTTTATGAGCGGTAGCTTTAAAGCACAAGCATTAATAGAGAACAACGAAAATCCGTCGGTGCACATACTTTCTCAGCAGTATTGCGGCCTCGATGCTGTTTCCCAAATTGGCTTCCATTTCGCCCTTGAGGGCCAATATCATCAGCAAATTCCTTGCCCAAGTGGTAAAGCGAGCTAGTTAAAGCTTTTATTAGGCTGCCCTTTCGAAAGCAAGAAGTCTCGCATGGCTAAGTGTCCAAATTTGTTCGCGTATTTTATTGGCCAATATCCACCAGCACTTAACGAAGCCCCATAATCGTAGAGTAGTTTTAGCAGTTCTGTGAAGCCATTTTCTGCTGCTAAAACAATGGCTGCATCTAACTCTCTTTGGTCGATTCCGCCAGATTCCAATAGCGCGTGGCAACGTAAAGACAACCCTTTGCTCACAGCTTGCTTTAAGTCACCTATGCTCTGCTCACTCTGCCAACTCATTAAGTCTGTTACAGAAGGGAGTGGAACAGCGGAATCAGCGAAATAGCTCCCATGCGCCGACAAACAGATACTAGCGATCTGATAAGCGAATTCCTTTTGCTTTAGGAAGCCTTGCTTAACCAGATACTCAAGCATCACATGATCTTGATATATCACGCACGCTGCGATGAGCTCACCAGAGCAAGACGGTATCGATAAATTCGGGTTTCGCTCCAAGCAATCGATGATTTGCGCGGTTCGACCAAGCCTGAGCATGCACATCAATAACTCTGACGTTACAAATAGCTCCACATTATCTAGAGTCGGCCTCGTTGCTGATTCTGGGTCGACGACCAGTTGCCAATCAAATAGTCGCTGTGTGAGTAACGGATATCTCGCCAATCTCGACGTAAACGAATCGCTGAGGCACCAATCTACGACATGTCGCGACTCAGATAGCACAGAGTATCTGGATTTGTTATCAAACGCCTTAGCTAAATCGGAATCACTGAGTCCCACTAAGGACGACCATTCCGTATCAACTTTAATTAACTGATACAACACTGTGGGGTCGACATCGATAACCGAGACCACCTTAATAAAGGCTCGCTCCGAAGCAAATTTGATGGAAGAGAGTTTACGTGTTTCAGCGATTTCGCTTTGTTCTCCCCATGGAACGATATCAGATTGGGGTAAAGCTAAAATGACCGTCACCAAAAAGTCTGTAGAGTCTGAAAACAACGCTCGGCCTGATCGTCCATCAAAGTCAGAGTCAAAAAGCTGCTCTACTTCGTTAAGATCAGACAGGTTCCAACTCTGTACGCTATCTACACTTTCTTCAATCCCGTATTCGTCAAACGTTATGCTCGAAACAATATCGTTATGACTATCTTCGTGAAATTCGAGACACCTACCGCCGCACGTCACTTGGTGTAAATATACTGGCCCCTCCTTCCAGTTTTCAAATACACGAAAAGTAGAGTTGCTTTCTTTCCAATGTTTGAAGATAAACGGCGCGGTCGTAACGAGGTATCCACCTTTTTCCCGCTGCTCAGGGATATTACTGGTTGATAGGTGATAAAGAATAGGAGCAAGATTATCCATAATCAGCAAAACTCATCCAATTGGCGAAAATGTAATCATTTACCATAGCGGATCCATTCGCCTTGTAAACACTCCTAAGGTATCTTTGTTTGGTATTCATTCCGATGGGCAGTAGGCCTTTTATGAACGATAACCAACTCGAACTCCAACACATTTACTTAGAAGCGAACTTTCAGCGCTGGCATTCTATCTCGCGATTTTTTCTGCCCTATTACTGTTATCAGAGTGGTTTTGTCACTTCACAAGGCAAACCAAGTTGGGAAGTCGCACGCGAACGTTGCTCAGCCTCTAGCAATCTTGCTCGGCGAAAGGATGGTGTGTTAGTCCCTATGCTTCCAGAAGAAGTGTTAGTTGGCCAAATCAAAGCGTTAGAAAGAGATGGTGAGTTAACAGTTGAAGCATTGAGCGAATTACTAGAACGTCAACTGCACTATGTCGTCATCACCCGTTCTGAACTTGGCACGCTAAAGAAACTTGGCCTTGAAAAATCCATGCCTAAAGAATGGTATCAGTCCGAACAGCAGCCTACTTCTGCTCGATTGGATACTGCGGGGATAACCTTAAGTCAATAATAAAAGGCCAGCTCAATGAGCTGGCCTTTAAACATTAGCTTATCAACTTATAGGAAGTTCAGTGAAGCTGTTAGAGATACTGTGCCGATATCGTTGTCACCAATGGTGTAGTTCATGTAGTTGGCACCTAGTGAAAGTGGGCCGAATACTGCGTAATCCGCACCGAAGCCCCACATTAAATCAAGATCGTCTTCATCTTGGTAACCGTTCGCATTTGCTTTTTGATCCCAGAAGTGCAGACCACCTTTAGCGTATACCTGTAGCGGGCCAAAGTTGATGCTTGGCTTGATCGCACCGTAAAACGAAGAAGCTTCTACTGTACCGTTACCGAAGTCGAACTCACCAAAGTTGTTGTAACCCGCTTCAACGCCAATGAACGGGAGAATACCAGTACCAGCATGAATTGAGAATGTTGTTGCATCTTCCGAGTTCAGATCAGATTGACCAACTGATGCACCACCATAAATCCAAGAGTCCGCAGAAGCTGTAGCAGATGCACCAATTAACGCTAGTGCCAGTAATGTCTTTTTCATGTTAAACCTTCTAAGTGTTATCCCACAACAGCGCTACAAGGCACACTGTTGCCGTATTGTGACAAAATTATAAAGATGCTTTTACAGTATGCAAGCACTGTGCCTACAACTAACACGCATCAATAGCGTTTTTAACTCGTTTATCCGAAACCGGATAAGGTGTCCCTAGCTGCTGAGCAAAGTAACTCACTCGCAATTCCTCTAGCATCCAACGGACTTCCTTGACGTTCTCTGGAACTGCCATTCCTCTCGGAATTTTGTTAAGCAGCTCTTTGTAATCGTTTGTAACTGATTCAATTTTCAGCATATGTAAGCGATCTTTATTCGGGTCAATCGGTAACTTCTCCATACGACGTTCGATCGCTTTCATGTAACGCAGTATATCTGGCAAGCGCTTCCAACCACACTCGGTGGCAAACCCTTTAAATATCAAACTTTCGATCTGCGCTTTGATATCAGACAGCGCAAAAGCCATGGTAAAGTCGATCTTACCTTTAAGCTTTTTGTTGATGTTAAACGCCGTTGTCAGAATCGTTTCCACTTGTTGTGCAATATCGACAACGGTGTCTCCAAGTTCTGCTCTCACATGCTCTTTCAAAGATTCAAAGTTATCTGAATCCCAAACAAGACCACCCTTCTCTTCGATCAATTTATCGATGCCACATGCGATACAGTCATCGATCAGATCCAGCACTTTGCCATACGGGTTGAAGTACAAACCTAGCTTCGATTTGTTTGGCAAATTCGAATGCAGATACTTGATTGGAGAAGGCACATTCAACAAGATCAAGCGGCGCTGACCCGCTTTCATTGCTGTCGTTTGCTCTTGCTCGGTTTCAAACAACTTGATCTCGACGCTGTCTTTACCGTCCACCAGCGCTGGATATGCTTTAACATCAAAACCACCACGCTTCTGCTGGTACACTTTAGGTAACTCGCCAAAGCTCCACGTATGCAGACCTTGCTGTTCAATGTCATCGTCTGCCACTTTCGAGAGTGTTTCTTGAACTTTACCTTTCAAGCTCTCTTTAAGCTCATGCAGATCTTTGTTTTCTTTCAGTTTGCGTTTTCTATGATCAATCGCGCGGAATGTCACTTTTAAGTGTTCCGCCACTTGATCTAGGTTCCAATCTTCGCGGAGCACTTCAACACCAGTCATTCGACGCAACTCTTTTTCAAGTGCATCCAGCAAAGGCATTTCCATTGGTGTCACGCGCGCTAGAAACGCATCAGCATAATTCGGGGCTGGCACAAAGTTTTTACGCAATGTTTTTGGCAGTGCTTTAATCAAGCTCACCACTAACTCATGTCTTAACCCAGGGATCTGCCAGTCAAACCCAACAGGGTCGATTTGGTTCAAAATTGGCAGAGGGACATGAACGGTTACACCATCGCTGTCTTCACCGGGCTCGAACTGGTAGCTCAGTTTTAACTTCAGCCCACTTTGATGCCAAAAGTTAGGGTAATCCAAGTCTGTTACATGGCTTGCATCGCCCTTGAACAGCATCTCTTTTTCAAAGTTCAGCAGTTCACTGTTGTCTTTCGAGGCTTTTTTCCACCATGTATCAAAGTGTCGACCAGAGACGACCTCAGTACTCACGCGCTGATCGTAAAAATCGAACAGTTCGTCGTCGTCAACCAAAATGTCACGACGACGAGACTTATGCTCCAGTTCCTCAACTTCTTGTAGCAACTTTCTATTCTGCTTGAAGAATGCGTGCTTGGTTTCCCACTCCCCTTCAACTAATGCACTACGAATGAAGATTTCTCGGCTTAATGTCGAATCGATATTACTGTAATTCACTAGGCGCTTTGGCACGATAGGCACACCGTAAATCATGACTTTTTCATAAGCCATGACAGCAGCACGTTTTTTCGACCAGTGAGGTTCACTGTAGCTTCGCTTGATTAAATGTTTAGCAATCGGTTCAACCCATTCAGGCTGAATTTTGGCAATAATCCGTCCCCATAGCTTCGATGTTTCAACCAACTCAGCCGACATAATCCACTTCGGTTGTTTTTTAAACAAACCAGATGCAGGGAAAATATGGAAACGCGCGTTACGAGCACCTTGATACTCATTTTTTTCTTGGTCCTTCACGCCAATGTGCGATAACAAACCAACCAGTATTGAGCTGTGTACTTTTTCATAACTGCCAGCTTCATCATTCAGCTTAAAGTCCATCTCTCGCATGGCTTGATGAATTTGGAAATAGACATCTTGCCACTCACGAACGCGCAGGTAGTTGAGGTAATCCTGCTTACACTGCTTACGGAACTGGTTTCCTGTCAATGCTTTTTGCTGCTTCTGAATGTAGTCCCATAGATTCACAAATGTGAGGAAGTCCGACTCTTCATGGAAGAATCTACGGTGTTTATCATCAGAAGATTGCTGCTTGTCAGAAGGTCTCTCTCGCGGGTCTTGAATCGATAGCGCCGACGCAATAATCATCAACTCTTTCAAACAACCGTTTTTAGGTGCTTCTAACACCATACGTGCCAGTCGAGGGTCGATTGGCAAACGTGCTAGCTGTCGGCCAATTGCAGTTAAAGGCTTCTTAGGATCTTTGGCCTTTTCGTTAATCGCTCCCAACTCTTCGAGTAGTCGAACACCATCTTGAATATTGCGCTTGTCCGGAGCTTCCACGAAAGGAAACGCTTCAATGTCTCCCAGCCCTAGCGCGGTCATCTGAAGAATAACCGAGGCCAAGTTGGTTCTTAGGATCTCTGGGTCAGTAAATTCTGGGCGAGAATCAAAGTCCTCCTCAGAATAGAGGCGGATACAGATCCCCTCCTCCACACGACCACAACGGCCTTTACGCTGGTTTGCACTCGCTTGAGATACAGGCTCGATAGGCAGACGCTGTACCTTAGTACGGTAACTGTAACGACTAATGCGCGCGGTACCAGGGTCAATAACATACTTGATGCCCGGAACCGTCAAAGACGTTTCAGCAACGTTGGTTGCCAAAACGATTCGTCTTCCCGCATGAGGTTGGAAAATACGATTTTGCTCACTCGCTGAAAGGCGCGCGTACAACGGGACAATTTCAGTATCTCGTAGATTACGTTTACCCAACGCATCCGCTGTATCTCGAATTTCTCGCTCACCATTCATGAAGATCAAGATATCGCCTAAACCTTCATCGCAGAGCTCATCTACCGCTTCGAATATACCTTCAAGTTGATCGCGATCCACGTCATCGTCACCACGAAGTGGACGATAGCGCGTTTCTACAGGGTAAGTTCGACCAGAGACTTCAATAATCGGGGCATTGCTGAAATGCTTAGAGAATCTTTCTGGGTCAATCGTCGCCGAGGTAATAATCACTTTTAAATCAGGGCGACGTGGCAACAGCTCTTTCAGGTATCCCAAAATAAAATCGATGTTTAAGCTGCGCTCGTGCGCTTCATCGATGATGATGGTGTCATATTGGTTTAAGAAACGGTCGTGTTGAATTTCAGCCAACAAGATACCGTCTGTCATCAACTTAACCTGAGTATTCTCAGAAATCTGGTCGTTAAAACGAACCTTGTAGCCGACGAACTCTCCCAGTTTGGTTTCCATTTCTTCGGCAATTCGATTAGCAACAGAGCGTGCAGCCAATCGACGCGGTTGCGTGTGCCCGATTAAGCCGTATTTACCACGACCCAACTCTGCACATATTTTGGGTAATTGAGTCGTTTTACCTGAGCCTGTTTCACCAGCAACGATCACCACTTGATGCTGCTCAATCGCTTGAGCGATGTCGTCTCTTTTTTGGCTAACCGGCAGAATGTCTGGGTATTCAATGGTTGGCTGAGCATTACTGCGCTGCTCGACTTCCATCATTGATTTGGCGATATCTAGTGCGATTTCATCGAACACGGCATTTCTGGATGCTTCTTTTTTAATTTTGCTTGCACCGCTAATACGCTTACTCAGGCGAAATCTATCTCGCAACATACACTCGCTAAGCGCTTTGCGAAGCGAAGCTGCGTTATTGGCTTGTGCAACTTGGCCATGATTATCGGCTTGCGGCTTATTATTTTCTGGCTGTGACGAAGTCAAAGCATTACCTATTTTTACTGTCTACAAAACTGCGCGGATTGTATCACACCTCACAATAAAATCGGTTAGAACAGTTGTTTACCCACTCAACTACCTCTCCAAAACTGTGGCGTACGGTAAAGTTCACATTAATTTCAGCCTTGTAGAATAAAAACAAGCTTGATGGCTCGAATCTCACACAAAAATCAGAAAACAAATAACCAATTGATAATAGGGGACATTTATCTGTTTGTTATGCAATTTATCTCTTCTTTATATTTATTTGATTCTCATTTTATGTCTATCGCCACATCACAAACGACTATAAGCGCCGTCCGCTTGGGAAGGAAATAAGTCCTCTTCTCACTGCACGTTAACAAGTAACACCCCTAAAGCAGAGTCAGTTATGACAGATGATGAAACAAGAGATATTTTGGAAAGCATCTCTTCACTTCAGGGCCGGATAAGAAAGAAAAGGAATTTGGCGGCCAGCAGGGAGCAACGCAAACGAATAGAAGATACGAAGTTCAAGCTCAACATGATGCGTATCGAACAAGGGAAACCTCTGTTCCTATTCAACTAAAACTCTTTGATACAAACATTAACCACTACTTTGAAAAACATGATGAAACTAACTAAATTACTACCTATTGCAGCCATCCTTTTCGCCACTCAAACGTTAGCTAACCCGTACATCGGTGCTAGCTATTTATATTCCGATTATCAAGTCAAAAGTGACTCGCTTGACCTAAGCGACACGAACAGCGGATACAACCTATACGCGGGTTACGCGTTTAATTCTCTGCTTTCTATTGAAGGTGGATACGCTGATTTCGTCGATACTCACAAAGATTTCGAGCACGTTTACTCAAACGCTTGGTTAGCGAGTGCGAAAGTTTCACTGCCAATCACTATCTTCGACCTATATGGCCGAGTGGGTGTGGGTCACTTCCAAAACAATGTTAAAGATACCAACGACCTATACTATGGTGTGGGTGCTGGCGTTAAAATTGGCCCTGCGCGAGTGGCCCTAGAGTACACTCAATATGAAGCAAAAGTCGTTGAAAACAGCTACGCGCTAAGCGCAGAATTCCACTTCTAAAGCGTCTTCAAAAACGAAAAAGGCCGCAGGTAAATGTTTACCTGTGGCCTTTTGTTTTAGAATCTAAATCTAGAAATCGAACTGAACGTAAATAGTGTTGTAGTTACTGCCACCTTTGATACGGCCGTACTGAGAGGCTTTCTCGAAAATCGCACTACGGTGGTGTAGCGAGTAACCCACCCACATGTTGTTAAGATCGTTTTGATTGAACAAATCACCCACATTCACATCGAATGAGAAGTCTAAGTAATTAAGCAGGTTGCTTGGTACTTTATTCTTCTCTTCCATCTCAGTGGCTTCAATATAGGTGACTTTATCGATGTAAGATAAACCTTCTGCCACACCAAAGCGCCACTTAGTTGGCCAGTTAAAGGTGTAGTAAGCCTTAATCGCAGCCACGTATTCGGTACTTGACGATTGAACGTCAGACGACCAGTGGTGTACGACACCCGGAGTTAAGTAGATATCAATTGGCCAACCAAACAGTTCATCCGTTAGAGGGTGACCATAGAAGAATGACGTCAATTGGTTATTAAATTCGTCTTTCTCTGAGTTGAGCTTAAAGATGTCACCAATATTGGATGGTGTCGCCCAACCATGGGCAATTCGAATGTAACGAGGGTTCGACAACTCAGATTTAGGCGCTTTGGCTTTGTCGTTGAAGAAACCGAAGCCTAGGTATAACTCGCCTTGGTAGCGCTCTTTAACACCTTCATAATCGTAGGCATTATCATCCAATCGTGTCACATTCGCCGAGCCAAGTAAGTAAAGGTTAGAGAATACGTGATAACGTGCTCCTAAACCGACTGTCGCATCGAAACCTGCACCGATTCGATCGTTGGTGTACTGCTCGAACGCGTAATAGGTGCTGTTAAAGTCAGAGCTCTTATAGCGTAAGTTGGCGTGTGGGCTCAATTCCCAATCACCAAACTCATAATTTGCTTCAATTCTAGCGTTACTGTGCCAATCGAAGTTGCTGTCAGACATGAACTCTAAGTCTGCCTGCCAGGTTTCATCAATATGGTAGCGAAGGCGCATACCGATGTCCGCCGTATCACCTTCATACTCATTTTGAATAGACGCCGGTATATCGACAAAGCGCATACGCGTAAGGACACTTAGCTCATAAGGAGAGCCTTTTTCTTTGTACAGAAAACCACCACCTTCAATCCCATCTAGGAAGAAGTAATCGTTCTCGAAAAACATCATCGGGATGAAAGTCGTAACTGAATCGTCACCAATTTCATTTTCAAAAGGAATGCTCGCCGTCCGAGATACGGCTGCTAGCCCCCATTTTTGCTCAGACACTTTCTTCGTTGTGACGGTCTGCTCTACTTCTGTCACAGGTTCACTTTCTTGCGCGGAGGAAAACGCCGGATAGGAAACCGTCGCCGTACATGCGATACCTGCTAACCAAACTGCTTTGTTCATCATTCTGTTAATTCTCTTTGTTCCTACTTGATATCGCTGTTATTTTCGATTACCAGTAAGGATTTCTTATGTTTAAAGGTATTTCGCCGTTACAATAAGAATATATGATCGCTTAAGTATACAAATTGTGAAAGTATCTGATTTAAAAAAAATTCTAAACTCACTCCCTGATGATAGCGATATTGATGTCGTAATGGGAGAAGAATGGTTGCCTGAACGCCTAACAAATGCGCGTTTAGATGGTGAGTATTTGTTTCTAGAATTTGATAATGCGCCAGAGGAAACTCAAGGTGATGAAGAAGGCCGTGGATTTGTCGAGCACGAAATCGAGATGATTCGTCACCGCTTTGAGCAAATCCTAGATGATGCCACAGATACAAAAACTAAAGCCGATGCTATGCTGGCACTGTTCTTGATGGGCCACGAATGTTCAAGCTCAGATATTATTGAAGTGCTTGAAGACCCAGAAGTACCAGACGAGCCATCACAACCAGATGATTGATAGCCCCATGCTTTAACGGCACTGTTGTAGAGGAAAGTTGAGTTGTCTAATGAACTACCGCTCATTTTGGCGGGCCCCCTGTTAAGAAAAACTACTCCAAACGAGATTGTATTTTGGCTAACCACCAGCAAGCCGCTACAGGGTGAGTTTCACTTATACGACGACACCAACTCAATGCCTATCTACCAAGCACCGCTCGCCAAGTGCCAACAAATAAAAGTGGGTGAACATGCTTATGTCGTCCTTGCTCAATTCAAAAGTGAGTTCCCGCAAGACCAAGCACTAAGCTATGACTTCGTAACGCCCCACGGCGGTTTGTCTGAATTAGTGCCTGATTTAACCTACCAAGACGAACAACGCCCAACATTTAAAATCTCGACCAAAGCCGATTACATTCTTCACGGCTCATGTCGAAATCCACACCACTTTAGCGAAGATGCGCTAGTCACAGCAGACAGAAAAGTCGAGGCACAGAGTATATTAGAAAGACCCGACTTATTGATGATGAGCGGTGACCAAATCTACGCCGATCACGTTGCTGGCCCCACGCTAGACGCCATTGAGCAAGCTATTGAGCTATTGGGAATGCCTAACGAAGTTCTTCCTAATGCGCCTGTTCCAGATAGCGCTTCGCTGTATGCTCACCCTGATTGTTATTTTGGTCGAGATAAGATTCTTCCACACGATGCAAGCAATGAGTCCCTGCTTGGAAAGTGGCTACCGAGTCGTAGAAGACCAATCTTCAGCTCTCGCGAAAGTGAAAATCACCTAATAAGTTTCGCCGAGTTTTTTGTCATGTACTTGCTGGTGTGGTCACCCACTTTATGGCGCTACATTGATGCTAAACGCATTCCAAATCAAAGCTATCAAATTGCAGGGACCACTCTTCCATTAAAATGGCAACAGCAATGGCAAAAAGAAGCGCCTATCATCGATAACTTTGTTCAAGGCTTGGGCAATGTGCAACGTTTGATGGCTCATGTTCCCACCTACATGGTGTTTGATGATCACGATGTCACCGACGACTGGAACCTCACCATCGGTTGGGAAAAAGCCGCATATGGGAACCCTTTTGCTCACCGAATTATTGGTAATGGCTTGATGTCTTACTGGCTGTGCCAAGGTTGGGGTAATGAACCAGACAACTTTAACCAAGAGTTTTTGGACTTAGCATACAACTCGATTACGACGCTCGAACCCAAAGCTCAAGATGATTTTGTGCAACACTTGTACAAGTTCGAACAATGGCACTACACCATTCATACTTCACCGAAAGTCGTTGTGTTAGATACTCGAACCCGCAGGTGGCGCTCTGAGTCAAAGATGAACAAACCATCTGGTCTGATGGATTGGGAAGCCTTGATTGAGTTTCAGCAAGAACTGATGCATCAAGATAAAGTGATTGTGGTGTCAGCGGCGCCGATGTTTGGGGTCAAGTTTATCGAAGCACTGCAAAGAGGCATGACTTGGGCAGGACAACCGCTTTTGATTGACGCCGAAAACTGGATGGCGCACCCCGGCAGTGCTAACACCTTACTGAGCATTTTTACGCATACAAAAACGCCAACAAACTTCGTCATCTTGTCGGGAGACGTCCATTACTCTTTCGCCTATGACATAAAACTTCGTTTTAGACGCAACAGCCCAAATATCTACCAAATTACCTGTAGTGGCTTCAAAAACCAGTTCCCTGAACCGCTTATTAGTATCTGCGATATCATGGATCGCATGCTTTACTCTCCCCGTTCGTTCTTAAACCTATTTACCAAGCGTAAGCGCTTAAGAATCACCAAGCGCGAGCCTGAATTTGCAGGCGCTAAACGTTTAGTTAACCAAAGTGCAATCGGAGAACTGAAGCTCGACGATCATGGTAAACCAAGTGAGATTTCTATCTTAACCGCGTCAGGAAAAGTCATTGGTTTCTTACCGACAGACAGCGACTAGCGACCATCCTGACCAACATTGGTATTAATGTTTTACATAATATTGACTTGTTATTTTGCGGGAGCACCACTAAATAAGAACTATAGCCCCACGCATTAGGTAGCAAATTATGTTCAACGCCATTACATCTTTATTCAAGCAGTTGCTTGACGGACAAGACCTAGGAAAACACCCAACCAGTAATCCAAATTTGGCGATTGCTTCCCTGCTGTGCGAGGTCGCCGGTGCAGATCACCAAATCGGGGATGCAGAGAAAACCGCCAAAAAAGATCTATTAGTTCGCTTATTAGGTATTTCAGAGCAAGAATCAAAGGCGCTTTTAAGTAACGCGGAAGAGAAAGTAAAAGAATCCGCGTCTCTCTACGACTTTACGTCTCAACTGAGGGAGCTTTCGCAAGAAACGCGTTTTGAACTTATCAAAGCCATGTGGGAAGTTGCACATGCAGACGGAGACATAGACCCTCTAGAGGATGCCGTCATTCGTAAAGCCGCAGAATTGCTTTATGTCGACCACAGTGAGTTCATTAGAGCGAAGTTGTCGGTGACAGGAGAGTAAGTTGAGGCGAGGCCATCAACGACACTAAACAAATAAGGGTACGCATTGCGTACCCTTATTTATTGCATTATTTACAGCCCAGTTCGTTTTATCCAACCATGTCAGATATCACGCTGTTCATTTAGCGCCCTATAGCATTGTCAGCGCCAACTTTGCTAAGTTGTAGGCGTCCACATAACCAGAGTGCTGACGACCTTCCCATTCAATGCCCTTTTCTTCTTGCGCAGCTCGATGTCCGATACGCTTATCTTTCAGGCGATTTTGAATGCGATACAACGTTGCTAGGTTAAGAAACTCTTTGAAAGGTGCATCAATGCCTTTCTCTTGGCATTCGTTGAGCAAAATCAGGTCATCTCTGCCCCACGATGCAAAAATCTTATTCGCGCCACCAAAGTTCTTCACTATCGATTGAATGACTGACGCCAGCGGGCGGCCTTGTTTCTCTACCTTACGAGGCGTAATACCAGTGAGCTCCGCACAAAATAGAGACACTTCGTCGTGCTCCGGCTTAACGTAGTATTGAGCACGTTTAACGATTTCACCAGACGCTAAATCAATTTCAGCCAGTCCTACTTCAATAATCTCACCCGTAGTGCCAACGCCATCGACGTTCCAACAACACATTTCCAGATCGAAGCAAACTACTCGGTTATAATTCATTTCTTGCCTTTGTTACCCGCTAAATATTGAGTGAACCCGTTGAAAGCGCCAGATTCTACCTCAGTTAAGCACAAAACTCGACTGACGTTTCAGGCTAAATCCACCGATTTTCCGTAAGGTTCAGGAAATACTCTCCATTCGTCACGAATGCTGACTAAAAAGCCGCCACTCAAACCGTTGAACACCCGTGAATACTCGTTTTCTACGAGCCTTATCCCTTGAATGTGGTACTATTCGCCCCAATTTAACGAACAAGAATGGCGCGTTCCTGTGTAAGGGAAATCTCACTTGCGCCACAAACAATCTATTCTTTTTGAATATTACGACCTAAAGAGAATTCGATATGAACTTCGATTTACAAATGATCCCTCAAACATTCGATATGCTGCATGCTGGTTTAACCGCGTCTAGCGTGTTACTTCTGCTCATTGCTGTGTCTCGCAAATCCAAAGTGATTGAAAAAGTGGTTGAGAAGCCAGTAGAGAAAATTGTTGAAGTAGAAAAACCCGTTGAGAAGATCGTCGAAGTAGAGAAAGTCGTCGAAGTAGAAAAAGTCATCGAGAAAGTGGTTGAAGTAGAATCTAAACTTGCAACTGCATCGACTGACTCAGCCATGCAGCTTCTGTCTATCATGCAGCAAGAAGCTCGCCTGATTGACTTCCTGAAAGAAGACCTAACGTCATTCTCAGACGAAGAAGTCGGCGCAGCGGCTCGCGTTATTCACACTGGCGGCCAAAAAGTATTGGCAGACTACGTTTCGTTAGAGCACGTTCGTAATGAAGACGAAGAAACACGTATTACCGTCGAAGAAGGCTTCAACCCACAAGAAATTCGCCTAACGGGTAATGTCACGGGTAACGCGCCATTTAACGGTACTTTGGTTCACAAAGGTTGGAAAGCAAGTTCAATGAACCTGCCAAAACTTGCAGAGAACTACGACGCATCAATCATTGCACCAGCAGAGGTTGAGCTGTAATGGAAAACCACAACACCGCCAGTCACGAGTCTCAATCACCAAAATTCAGTGTTGGTATCGACTTAGGAACCACTCACTGTGTGCTGTCTTACGTAGATGCCACCAGTGAAGATGCCCGAGTAGAAGTGATGGCAATCCCGCAGCTAACAGCTCCGGGCACGGTAGAAACTCGTAACCAACTGGGTTCATTCTTGTATCAACCACATGAGCACGAAATGAATCCAGCATCTCGCGTACTACCTTGGTCTTCTGAGCCAACGGCTCTTGTGGGTGCGATTGCTCGTAACCTTGGTGCGAAAACGCCAATTCGCCTGATTGCCAGTGCAAAGTCTTGGTTGTGCCATGGTGGCGTCAATCGTCGCGATGCCTTTCTACCTGCTGGTAGCCCTGAAGAGGTGGAAAAAGTATCTCCACTTCGCGCGACCGAATTGTATTTAGAGCACTTAAAGCAAGCATGGGATCACGCAAACCCGTCAACGCCTCTATCAGAGCAAGATGTGACAATCACAGTGCCAGCCTCTTTCGATCCTGCAGCGCGAGATTTAACCGCTGAAGCGGCTCGAAATGTCGGCTTTGCGCACCTAACTCTGCTAGAAGAACCACAAGCCGCTCTTTACAACTGGATTGATAACAGCAACGACAAGTGGCGCGATGAAGTCGCTGTTGGTGATATTGTTCTCGTGGTCGATATTGGTGGTGGTACAACTGACCTTTCTCTTGTAGAAGTAACTGAAGATGAAGGTAACCTAACCCTCAATCGTATTGCGGTCGGCGAACACATCTTGCTGGGCGGCGACAATATGGATCTCGCCCTAGCTTACCGCTTGAAAATGAAACTCGCGCAAGAAGGTAAAGAACTTCAGCCATGGCAAGTTCAGGCGATGACTCACGCTTGTCGTGATGCTAAAGAAGCACTTCTGAACGATAGCGAACTTCAGTCTGTGCCGATTGTAGTTCCAAGCCGAGGTTCTAAACTACTTGGGGCAACTCTAAAGACTGAGCTGACTCAACAAGAGGTGCAGCAAACGTTGGTAGACGGTTTCTTCCCGAAAGTTGCCGTATCTGAACATCCAGTTCAACGTAATCGTGGTGCACTGACTCAAATGGGCCTACCTTACGCTCAAGATGCAGGCATCACTCGCCATATCGCGGCTTTCTTGACCAAGCAAGCCAATGCACTTTCAAGCACTTCATCAGCTCTCAACGAACCAGAGCAAGGCTTCAACCCGTTTGCCAACATGCCGGGGATGGGCGGAGAAACGGCGAGTGCCGATTTCATCAAACCTACTGCTATTTTATTTAACGGCGGCGTACTGAAATCTACCCTGCTCGCGAACCGATTAGAAGAAACCATAAACGAGTGGCTGATTGATGCCGACAACGAAATGGCACAACGTCTAACTGGGGTTGATCTTGACCTTGCCGTTGCAAGTGGCGCCTCCTACTACGGCGCAGTTCGCCGTGGACAGGGCGTACGAATTCGTGGCGGTATCGCCTCTAGCTACTACGTTGGGATTGAAAGTGCTATGCCGGCAATCCCAGGCATGGCGCCACCGATGGAAGCGCTATGTGTTGCACCATTTGGAATGGAAGAAGGATCGAGTGTTGATGTTCCTAGCCAAGAGTTTGGCCTAATCATTGGTCAACCGGTTAACTTCCAATTCTTTGGCTCTACCGTTCGCCGAGAAGATCTTGCTGGTACTCACCTAGATCATTGGGCACCAGAAGAACTTGAAGAACTACCAGAAATTCAAGTGACCCTGCCCGTTTCTGAAGGCCGACGTGAAGGCGAAGTCGTTCCAGTTACTTTAGCGTCACGAGTAACAGAGTTAGGGACTCTTTACTTGGAAGCGATTGCCTCAGACAACGGTCAAAAATGGCATGTTGAGTTTGATGTGCGAGAAGACGCAAACTCTAGCTCAGAGCAAGTACAGTAATTTAAATACGGAAAATCCTGCGGCACCTATCGGTGCCGTTTTTCCATGATAAATAAGGTTTTGTTATATGGCATCTCCTCGTTTTTTAGTCGGTATAGATTTAGGTACAACCAATACGGTTGTCGCATTCTGTGAAATCACCGACCAACTGCAGAAGTCACCTGTTTCACTATTTGAAATCGATCAATTAATCGGCCCTGGTGAAGTGGTTCGCAAGCCCTTGCTACCTTCATTCCGTTATCACCCAGCACAAGGGCAAATATCCCCTTCTGACCTCACGCTACCATGGGACGACAAACCTGTTACTGGTGATATCGAACACGTTATCGTCGGTGAATGGGCACGTGAACTGGGTGCTAAAGTTGAAGGCCGACAAGTCTCCAGTGCTAAGAGTTGGCTGTCTCACCAAGCCGTAGACCGAAGTTCCGAGATTCTTCCATGGGCAGGCGCAGCGGATGTCGAGAAAGTCTCCCCTGTTATCGCCAGCGCCAGTTACTTAAATCATATTCGCCTCGCTTGGAATTATCGTAACCCTAGCAACAAACTGGAAGACCAAGACGTGGTGGTCACCGTTCCGGCGTCCTTCGACGAAACCGCACGTAAACTCACTTTAGAGGCGGCGCAGCTCGCAGGGTTAAACAAAATCGTTCTGCTCGAAGAGCCACAAGCGGTCTGTTACGACTGGTATGCACGCCACCAGCAAACCGCCGCAGATGAACTCAAAGAACTGCCGCTCATTTTAGTCTGCGATGTCGGCGGTGGTACTACGGACTTGAGTTTGATCGAGGCCAAGTACCAGCAAGAAGAGCTATCACTCGATCGTATTGGTGTTGGTGAACACTTAATGCTTGGTGGTGACAACCTCGATTTAGCACTGGCTCATTTGGCTGAGCAGCGCTTTAGTCAAAGCAAAAAGCTTAATGCTGCCAGCTTAACCAAGCTGATCCAACAGACTCGTAAAGCAAAGGAAAACTTGCTTTCGGCCAATGCACCCAATGAAGTAAAAATCACCATGCTGGGTAGTGGTTCGAAATTACTTGGCGGAACAAAGAGCATTGGATTAACCAAACAAGAAGTGCATCAAATTGCGCTAGATGGTTTTTTCCCGACCACCGATTTTAGCCAGACTCCAGACAAAAGGCGCAGCGCGGTTGTTGAATTTGGATTGCCTTATGTCGCCGACCCAGCAGTAAGTAAGCACGTTGCTGAGTTCCTGAATCAACACCAGCAAGTGTCCTACTCTGCGCTTGGCCAAGAAGACACCAGCAAACCAGCAATCCCTGTCGGCTTGCTACTCAACGGCGGTGTGTTCAACAGTGAACTCGTAACAGCGCGGGTCACTCAGTTGCTAGAGAAATGGCGCGGCGAGCCGGTGACAGTGCTAGATAACCCACACCCTGATTGGTCGGTGGCGTTAGGTGCCGTCGCATTTGGCAAAGCTCGACGCGGAGCGCAGTTGAAGATTGGTGGCGGCGCAGCCCGCTCATACTTCCTACATCTCCAAGAAAAAAACAAGATGGGCAAGGCGTTGTGCCTACTATCAAAAGGGACAGAAGAAGGCCAAGAGATCCGTTTGAGTGGTCGACGCTTTTCCCTAACCTTGGGAGAGCCCGTTCGCTTTAATCTTCTGACAACCACACACGATGTACTCTCCAATAACACTGCGGTACAAAACGGCGTTATGGTGGATGTTGACCCAGACTTATTCGCACCGCTTCCTCCTTATATTTCAACCCTAGAAGGAGAAGGTGTTGAGCTTCAAGCCAACCAAAAAGAGCGTGTTGAAGTTCAGCTTGCATGCCAACTGACAGAAGTCGGTACGCTCAAAATGGAGTGTGTACATGTCGACGATGACAGCAAACGCTGGGCACTAGAGTTCGAAGTACGAAACCAGAAATCAGAAGATAACGAACAAGAAAGCCTTCACCCTCGTTTGCCTGAGTGTAAGGAACTGATTGCGCGTATCTACAGTGGCAATAAAAAAAGCGCCGACTCAAAAGAGATTAAAACGCTCACCAAAGAGCTCGAGAAGAAACTCGGTAAGCGTGATGAATGGGACTTTACGACACTACGTCAGCTTTTTGATACCTTTGCATTGGGGCGCAAACGTCGACGCCGATCCGAAGCGCACGAGAAAAACTGGTTACGCCTTGCAGGCTTCGCACTTCGCCCAGGGTTTGGCGATGCCACCGACTCGTGGCGCATCGAACAAGTATGGGGGCTGTACCAGCAAGGTATTCAATTTAAGAACCACCAAGGATGGACTGACTGGTGGGTCTTCTGGCGCCGTATTGCAGGTGGGCTGAGCCAAGAGCAGCAAGAAACCATCCTTGCCGACATTGCTAAATACTTGCACCCAGGGGCAATGAAAAACCCGCAATCAGCTAAAGTAGCTCAGGACATGGGCTATGAATCTATGGTTCGACTCGCCGCCTCCCTTGAGCATTTAGAAGTAGAAGATAAAGTACTGCTCTCTACTTGGTGCTTAAGCAAAGCCATCAACCACAATCAATTTGAGCAAGCACATTGGTGGGCACTAGGCAGACTTGCGTCGCGCACCCCTCTCTATGGAAGCCAACACAGTGTTATTCCAAGGGAACAGGCAGAGCAGTGGTTGCCTAAGTTGTTGGAACAAAATTGGCAAAAAGAACCGATGATCGCATTTGCTGCCGTCATGATTTGCCGCCGCACAGGCGATCGTTTGTTTGATATCTCCGACGATTACCGTCAACAGGTACTTGATAAGCTCAAGCAGAGCAAAGTTCCTGATGCATGGGTTGATCTTGTCGAGCAAGTCAAAGAGCTGTCCGCGAATGAATCAAAACGCATCTTTGGCGATGCGCTGCCAAGCGGTTTGTCGTTGCTCAATAACACTTAATACAATGAATAAGCCCCGATATTTTCGGGGCTTATTAGTTCTCAACCCTTACAAGCCCCTCACCAAATAGCTAAATATTTTCAACAACTTAAATCATTCATCATCTAAATAAAACAAGAGTATAAAACGGTCGTATTGGGCTCAAGTTCACACAAAGTGTAAACAAAGATTAATAACCCGTTTTCTCGCTGTTCCAGATCGAAATCCTTGACTAAAGTTTAATCACCAAGTTAATCCCGACTTGGAGAAACGTTAGCAAATCTGGAGGTAATGATGGAAAAGTACTGCCCAAACTGCCACACGGAACTGGTAGATAGAGCCAATGTTCATATTTGTCCACGACACGCCATTGGTGATTGCACTTACGATGCCTATCAACTCTATCTAGATACACTCGCTGACCACCCATACCCAGAGGAGAATAAATCGCTAGAACCAATGTCTTGATCGGCGAATCAGGCCTAGGTTAACTAGACAACTCCCTGCAAAGTAAAGTCCTAGTGACAAATCCCTTCAAGGAAGATACAACAAACTATAATAACAACATTCAGTTAGGCTAGATGAGGAAGTCGAAGGAACAGGCTTCTTCTCTAGTATTTCATACCCGTTTATACCCCATAAGACGTAATTACCGCGGCGATGAAGTCGCCAGAGGATCTTTGCCCCATGAGATACATCAAACGCTTAAGTGCTCTAACCCTTTCGATATGTGCGTCTTTTAACGCTTTTGCTTGGCAAGCCGAAAAGGTTTCAAGTGGCCTTATTATCCCCTGGGGGCTTGCTTATGTTGTCCAAAATACCATGCTGGTCACAGAGCGGAATGGCGTGATTAAACAGCTTAATATCGCCAGTGGAGAGCACACACCGATTCTTCAGGTCAGTGATGTTTGGGCAAAGGGACAAGGTGGTTTACTCGATGTTGCACTTTCCCCCTTCGATGAAAATACCGTTTATTTTACTTACAGTAAGGATATTGATGGCGATGCTGCCACAACGCTCGCGACAGCCCAGTACAAAAACGGAACACTTTCAGATTGGCAGGATATCCTCATTACTCAATCACAATCCGATGGCGGACGGCACTTTGGTAGCCGAATCGCATTCGACGAGAAATACCTCTACTTCACTATTGGCGACAGAGGCGAGCGTGACAACGGGCAAGATCGACAAACCCACTCTGGCACAATTGTTCGACTCAACCCAGATGGCAGCACTCCGACAGACAACCCTTTTATCAAAGACAGTAACGCACTGGATGAAATATGGAGCTTTGGTCATCGAAACCCTCAAGGAATTGCCTACGACGCTAAAACCCAACGACTTTGGTCAATTGAACATGGACCAAGAGGTGGAGATGAAATCAATCTAATTAAGAAAGGCGCCAACTACGGTTGGCCCATAACGTCTCACGGTAAAGAATACTGGGGGCCAATTAACGTCGGAGAAGCCAAAGAAAAAGACGGGATAGAGTCCCCGGTAAAAGTATACGTTCCATCCATAGCTCCTGGCAGCCTAGTCATTTACCAAGGCGACAAGTTTCCCAGCCTAAAAGGAAAGCTCCTTTCTGGCGCACTTAAACTCACTCACATCAATGTCGTCACTCTTGACGCCGATGGCAATGCCGTTGATGAGCAAAGACTACTAGAAGACCTAGGTGAACGAATTCGCGACATCGAAGTCGCTCCTGACGGCAATATTTTCTTTAGCACCGACAATGGCAATGTGTATCGACTGACTAAATAACTCAGATCAACCACTGCCTTTTTTACTCACTACGAATCACTATTCGGCCGTTTTATGACCAAAAAATATTTACTTATCACCAGCGATGATTTTGCAATCAGCCACAGTGTTAACCAAGGTATCTTGCAAGGTTTTCAGAAAGGGTTACTGCATAGTTCCAATTTCATGGCGTCTGGCCCGTGGTTACCTGAAGCCATTCGCCTGACCAAACAACATAACCTACCTATTGGGGTGCACTTAACGCTCACTTGTGAGTGGACCAACATGTCGTGTGGTCCAATAACCGCAGCGCCCTCTTTAAGTAATGAGCTAGGGTATTTTTACGCCAGTTACGAAGAACTGCTAGATACACTCAACATCGAGGATGTAAAACGAGAGTATCGAGCGCAAATCGATAGAGTCATTAAGAGTGGCGTTCAGCCCACTCACGTTGAAACGCATATGTTGCCAGAGCTATTGTTCGAAGGTTCAGAGGTATACCAATCTCTTGCCGACGCAGTCGAGCAAGTCGCCAATGAATACGGTTTGATCTACACCTACGCGGTCGAAAATGGAAAATTGAAGTACTTTGATGACAGTTTCACTATGACCCACCTTTCTTATGAAGAGATTACAGGCAGACTCTCTCGCTACGAAGAAGAGATATACCATGTCATTTGCCACTGCGCCCTAGATAACGAAGAGCAAAATGCCCTAGCGTTACCCGAAGAGCCTGTATCATGCTGGGCAGCTCAGTGTCGTCAGACTGATTTAGATATTGTCAGCTCACTGGAGTTTAAAACCTTTCTAGAGCAGCACAATTTTGAGCTAATCAACATAGAGCAACTTCTGGGTTTACATAACTTACCCGCTAGCAATAATCACCAATCATAGTTCCACTTATTCGCCTGAGACACTCCACTAATCAAAGGTATTGTCTCAGGTGATTTTAGCTACAACTATCGCAGACCTTCCTAATCAAACTTTATTGTTACCATTGGTAACTTTATGATTTTTATTCATTTTACTTTGCTAACAGCAACAACAAGCTCCCTTTTTCATTTACCTTGATTCAAGAAATGAAATGCCAGACAAAGCGCTTACATACCAGCAATAAAGCTCTAAAAATCCGCCGCTATCTTTTACTCGAATCTAATAAAAGAAAAGGCAGATGGTATGAACACTATTAGCGATAAACGCGCTAGGCAGTTGTTATTGCAAGCAACGATGGGATTTAAATATCACGACATCAAAAACGTACAGGAGGCAGGCAGCATTGAAAATTGGATTGACGAGCAAGTTCACGATGTTTTTCGAACAAGCTTAGTTAACCGCCAGAATCTTATGCAAGAACAACATCACAATGAAAATTGGACTGATGTACACTTCAACATTGCATACACAGATATGTTGCTTAACCGAAATGATATTCTTCGCCACCGCATAAGCTACATACTCACCCAGTTGTTTGTCGTCAGTAACAATAACCCTGAGCTGAAGAAGAAAGACCGGCGACTGGCATTCTCTAAATACTACGATGGGTTGTCAGAGCACTGCTTCAGTGACTTCCCCACATTACTCAAGGTCATGTCGACCTCACCAGTCATGGGCCAATACCTGACCTATCTTGGAAACGATCATGTCGAAGGGATTGCTCCTGATGAGAACTTTGCCCGCGAAGTCATGCAGTTGTTTTCCATCGGGCCAAATCTGCTGCGCATGGACGGCTCAATAATTGAGGACTCAAACGACCGACCGATACCTTCATACACTCAGCAAGATATAGAACAAGCAGCAAAAGTGATGACAGGGTGGTCGCTCAATAACGATGACTGGCTCAGGCCAATGACCATGAATGAGTCTGCTCATAATACCCAATCCAAAACTATACTAGGGGATACCATTCCTGCGGGTCTGAACGGTGAACAAGACCTGGATGCGTTTATTAGTTTGCTCTGTAAGCACCCAAATACCGCCCCTTTTGTCAGCAAATTCTTTATCCAGAAAATGGTGACGTCTAATCCAAGCCGAGAGTATGTTGCCCGAGTCGCAAAGGATTTTCATGCGAGTAACTTAGACATGGTGACCCTAATCACTTCGATTGTGACAGACGTTGAAGCGACCTATTCACGTGAGGTGACTGAGGATGGTCTAATTCGCGATCCATTGATTGTTTTGCAACATGCAATGAGAGCGCTAAATCTTAAGCTCAAACCTCAATACAAAATGCTTCCTGATGGTTTTTCTTGGAAGAACCGTAGAACACTGATGGACGGGCCTAGTGTCTTCTATCACTACCAACCTGAAGAAGCACCCAATGATGAACGATTTGACGGCTTAGCTGCACCGGAATTCAAACTGTATAACTGGGACGACATTCACCATTACTATGCACAAGTGACGGATCTCGCTGTGCGATTTGAGTCTGAAACACAACCCCATGTGTACGTTGGCTACGACGCAATCGAGACTCAGTACCGAAATGTCGATAATCCAAATAGCCTAGAGCGCCTAATTGAGCTGCTCGACCAGTACCTATTCTCTAATACGATGAGCCAACCGATGATAAGTATCGTCAGAGATTACCTATCAACCGTAAATCGCAACAACATTAATGGCCTTAGAGCACTCATTGTTCAGCTAATCCTATCGCCAGACTTTATGACTCAGGGAGAATAACCATGACAGTATCAAGACGAACGTTTCTTAAAGGTAGCCTTTCTGGTGTCGGCGTGACTGCATTTAACCTAAGCTCACCACTCGCACACGCCCTCTCCCCCACTTGTGATACCCCAGCTCAACATAAAGCCCTTGTTGGAATCAATCTTGGAGGCGGTAACGACGGATTTAACTGCTTTGTCCCCAAAGCAGACAAAGAATACGCGCTGTACCGAGCACTTCGTTCCAACCTAGCGTTTGAAAAAGACCAGCTACTCGATCTCAACTTTGCACACGACGGCTTAAAGCTAGCGCTTTCTCCAGAACTTGAAGCAATGAAGTGGCTATTTGATGACAATAAAGCCGTACCTATTGTCAATGTTGGCCCGCGGATGCAACCAAAAGAACGTGCTCACGACATTGATAAACTAAAGCCAATTCATCTTTACTCTCACAATCATCAAAGCGCTATCACCCAAACCTACACAGGGAATAGCATTAGTAACGAAGGCTGGGGAGGACGTTCTGCATATTTGCTCGAAACCGGCTACAACTTAAATGAGCTTGAACCCATTTTTGAGGTCGGTTCCCAATCAGTATGGACGAACAGCAAAGAGAAAACGGCTAACCGCATTGGAACATCAATGCCGCCTAAAATGTCGCTCCACAATCAAGGCCAACAATTGTTCGAGGCCTTTCGTGATAGAAAGATCACCAGCCAATCTATTTTCAAGCAGTACTACTCCGAGCTATGTATTGATGCTAGAGAAAAGTTTGATGAGTTTGAAAAAATATTGGTCGATGAAGAGAATTGTCCTTACGGGTTTAACTTAGACACATCACTCGGAAAGCAGCTCCGAGTCGTACTATTGCTGCTGCTCGCTCGCGATGCTTTCCAGCATCCGGCTCAGTTTTTCTCTGTAACATTGGGAGGATTTGATACTCACAGTAATCAAACACGCGACCAAGGTGAGCTACTTCGTCTACTCGCCTCTCAGCTTTCTGTGTTCTACCGAAACTTGGACCAAGAAGGGCTTACAGACTCAGTGACCACTTTTACCTTCTCAGAGTTTGGACGCACGTTAATTCCAAATGGTTCAGGTACGGACCATGGCTGGGGCAATTGTCAGATGGTGTTAGGAGGCGACCTTAACGGTAATCAAGTTCATGGGATTTGGCCTGACCTGTCCTCCAGTAGTGCTGACTTACTCAGCCGTGGACGCGTTGTTCCTACAATGAGTGTCGATCTGTTCCATGCCACACTATTAAGCTGGGTAGGCGTGAAAAACGATGGCATCGAAGCCATGTTTCCAACCTTGGTTGGATACGATCCCGAAGCGATACCCATTTTTAAAAGCTGTGGCCAATCCCCTGTGAACAAGTTAAATATCATTGGAGCCTCTGCCAGCGAAGAAAACCCAAATGGCATAGACAAAATTGCTCATGGTATCGATGGAGACCTAAACACCAAGTGGTCAGCAAATGGCAGAAACATTGAATACACCGTTGAACTAGAGAGCGTGTCTACAGTGACAATGCTAAAGTTTGCCCAAGCCAAAGGAGATGAGCGACGTTATTACTTAGATATCGAAGTGAGTCAGGATGGCATCACGTTTGAGGATGCCACCAGTATTGATACAGCCGGACAAAGTGACCAAATGGTCGAGTACCCAACAGGCTCTTACCAAGCAAAATATATTCGTTTCGTATGCCAAGGAAATAGTGATACAAACGCTTCACTAGCTCAGTGGAACAACTTTAGGCATGTGGAGGTTTGGGGGCAATAGCTCCCTTTCATTTCATATGTTTAGGAGCAGAAAATGAAAAAACCCAGCCATAAGGCTGGGTTTCCAATTTGGAGCGACACACGAGGTTCGAACTCGTGACCTCAACCTTGGCAAGGTTGCGCTCTACCAACTGAGCTAGTGTCGCATTGCTACGTCAGACGTAGGCTTAATCGATGGTGCCCCGGGCCGGACTTGAACCGGCACAGCGCGAACGCCGAGGGATTTTAAATCCCTTGTGTCTACCAATTCCACCACCAGGGCACGCAATTCTTTATTGCGATGGGTAAGACACCATCTTTAGCATCGAACTTCCTATAAGGCGTTCTACACTCCAAAATTTGGAGCGACACACGAGGTTCGAACTCGTGACCTCAACCTTGGCAAGGTTGCGCTCTACCAACTGAGCTAGTGTCGCAAATGGAGGCGCGTCCCGGAGTCGAACCGAGGTCCACGGATTTGCAATCCGCTGCATAGCCACTCTGCCAACACGCCTTCGTAACTCCAAGTGATTCGCTGTTTTGTTGCGTTCCTCTTGGGTACGGGATGCATTCTACGGATTCACTCAGATGAGTCAACACTATTTTTTATTTTTTGAATCGTTTGTCTAATTTACAGTCAAAACGGCCTAAATTGATTATTTTTCTAGCAAATTTTCCCAGAATTTCCACTAGTTAACTGTATATCCCCCTACCCAGCTTACTCATTCAGTAGCTCAATTCAACGTCACTATATCGCAAGCATAAAAAAACGGGCTTTCGCCCGTTCTTTTATTGATGTTCTTCACTTAGTAAATCGTCTTTAGCTGCCATAAGGTACTGTGCCATCGACCAGTATGTCAGTGCGGTTGCTACGTATAGTGCTACATAGCCCACCCAAACCATCCAGTCATCATAACGCCAAATCAGCACCCATAGAGCGAACATTTGAGTTAGCGTCTTAACCTTACCAACCCAAGAGACGGCAACACTCGCTCGTTTGCCGATCTCTGCCATCCACTCACGTAGTGCTGAAATAATGATTTCTCGAGCAATCATCGTCACCGCTGGAATGGTGACCCAAATACTATGGTAGTGCTCAGTAATAAGAATAAGCGCCGTCGCAACCAACACTTTATCGGCAACTGGGTCGATAAATGCACCAAAACGAGAGGTTTGACCGAGTTTTCGTGCCAACATGCCGTCTAGCCAATCTGTGAAACCTGCTACCCAGAAGACCATTGCCGCAGCGAAAGGAGACCAACTATAAGGGAGATAGAAGATAACGACGAAAACTGGGATCAGAAAAAGTCGTAATAAAGACAAAATGTTGGGAATATTAAAACGCATATTTATTTGCTCTTATTTATTGCGCGTTTATGGTGCGGGATTTTTGCTATTGTTTCAATGCTTGAAAGATGTTTTCTGCCAAAGAATGGCTAATCCCCGGTACTTTGGCGATTTCTTCAACGCTTGCTCGTTTCAATTCTTGCAAGCCCCCCATGTATTTTAGCAATGCTTGACGACGCTTCGGCCCTACCCCTTCAATACCTTCTAAGGCACTGGTACGGCGAGTTTTACCTCGTTTAGCTCTGTGTCCCGCAATCGCATGATTATGGCTTTCATCCCGTATATGCTGGATAAGATGAAGTGCAGGAGCATCACTTGGTAAATTGAATTCTTCGCCATCGGTTGTAATTAACGTTTCCAAACCCGGTTTACGCGTCACGCCCTTTGCGATACCAATCATCCTCGGCCGTTTTGGCCAGTCATCCCAGTGTTTTGAGATAATCTCAAATGCGCGGTTCAATTGGCCCTTACCACCATCAATGAAGATGATGTCAGGAATTTTTTCCACATCAAGTTGTTTTGAATAACGACGCTCTAACGCTTGCCCCATCGCGGCATAGTCATCGCCGCCTGTAATTCCGCTAATATTGTAGCGGCGATATTCTTGCTTTACTGGCCCCTCATGATTAAACACGACACAAGAAGCAATCGTACTTTCGCCCATAGTATGGGAAATATCGAAACATTCCATTCGGGAGATGGAATCCATCGCGAGCACTTCTCTCAATTCTTTGAAGCGCTGAGAGATCGTCATCTTGTGATTAATCTTAGTGGTAATCGCCGTCAAGGCATTGGTGTTGGCAAGCTTGAGGTAACGGCCACGAGTACCCGTTGGGTTAACATGGAACGTCACTTTCCTTCCAGCCAACTCGGTTAACGCCTGCTGTAACGATGCAGACTCTTCCAATAACCCTTCATTCAGGATGATTCGAGTCGGCACGGTTCGCGCTTCGCTCTGACTAAAATAGTACTGACTCAAGAAGCTATAAAAGACTTCTTGCTGCGTAGTATCGTTTGGAATCTTGGGGAAGTGACTGCGGCTACCGAGTACCTTACCTTGCCGTATCATTAGAATATGAATACACGCAATCCCGTTCTCTTGCGAGAAGCCCAATACATCCATGTCATCCATGGTGTCTTCAGAGACAAACTGTTGCTCTTGTACTCGGCGAATCGCTTGTATTTGGTCGCGGAACTTAGCAGCATCTTCAAATCGAAGCGCCTGACTAGCTTGCTCCATTTTCTCAATAAGCGTTTCTAATACCTGTTTGTCTTTACCTTGCAGGAATAGGCGAACGTAGTTCACTAACTCTGCATACTCTTCATCCGAAATGATTGAACTGACACAGGGGCCGGCGCATCGGCCGATTTGGTACATCAAACACGGACGAGTTCGGTTACTGTATACCGTGTCTTCACACTGTCTAACTGGGAAGATCTTCTGAATTAGATGTAGGCTTTCGCGTACTGCTCCCGAATCTGGATAAGGTCCAAAATATTCGCCCTTGCGTTTTTTTGCCCCGCGATGCATCGACAACCTAGGATGCTTATGCCCACTTAGGAAAATGTAAGGGTAAGATTTATCGTCACGAAGGAGTACGTTGTATTTTGGTAAGTACTGTTTTATGTAGTTGTGCTCAAGAATGAGCGCTTCGGTTTCAGTGTGCGTAACAGTGACATCGATTTTATCGATATTGCTAACCAAAGCTCGCGTCTTCTCGCTGTCTACCTTCTTACGAAAGTAGCTCGACAAACGTTTCTTTAAATCTTTGGCTTTGCCTACATAAATAACAACAGCCTCGGCGTTATACATTCGATAAACGCCGGGCTGATTGGTAACAGTTTTTAGAAAGGTAACCGAGTCAAATGGGGTGGTCACTATAGGGTCTCGGTGTCTAACATTCCATGTCGGATAGCCAGATGGGTAAGCTCCACATCTCCGCTAATATCGAGTTTGCTGAACAAACGGTAACGATAGCTGTTCACCGTCTTTGGGCTTAGGTTTAGCTGCTCTGAAATATCGGTAACTTTCTGCCCTTTAGTGATCATCATCATTATCTGAAGTTCACGTTCGGACAAGTCTGCGAATGGGTTTTCTGAAGCCGGTGAAAACTGGCTTAGGGCCATTTGCTGTGCAATTTCTGGAGAGATATAACGCTGACCGCTATTCACTACTCGAATTGCATTAACCATTTCATCAGGGCCAGCACCTTTAGTTAGGTACCCAGCTGCGCCTGCTTGCATCACTTTAGTTGGAAACGGATTCTCCGTATGAACAGTTAAAACGATGATTTTCACATCTGGATTAAAACGCAAGATCTTCTTAGTGGCCTCTAGGCCACCAATACCTGGCATATTCATATCCATTAAAATGACATCAACATGATTATTGCGACACCATTTTACTGCATCTTCACCGCTTTCAGCTTCCCCTGCTACGTTCATTCCACGGACGTCTTCAATAATACGTCGTATCCCTGTGCGAACCAGCTCGTGATCATCTACAAGGAAAACATTTATCAAACTTGTATCTCCACACTTTTTACTTGGCTCTGCACCCACTTCAGGAAGTGGATAGCAGCATTGCTGCCTAGTTTAACTCATTTTTGAAAATTTGCTTACACTGAATATGTGCCTAAACGTTAACTTTAGCAAGCACTAATTGTTCTCACGTGATCAGAATCATCAATAGATCACTAAATCAATCACTTATCAACGATAAGGTTAAGAAGTCTAAAGTGACATTGATAAAATTATAGGCAGTTTTAGATGTTCTAATATCCTTTGTTCACTGGCCAAATCCTAATCAAACAACCAAGAATTTCTTCTATATCTAGGATTTGCTATCATTCCCGACCTTACCGTCATAACGGCAATCAATTAACCGAGATATCGACTTGAACATCCAGCAAGGCTTCGTACTCACCCGCCAATCTCGCGATTTTTCCGGCCAAACGCAGATCGATCTATGGGTGACCACTGCAACTGGCCCAATGCAGTTAATCATTGAAGCAGAAAAGCCAGTTTTTTTCGTTCGAGCTGCTGATGCCAAAGAAGTTATTGCTCTGATTGAACAGAACGCTTTAAAAGCGGAGTTAAAGCCTGTCCCGCTCTCCAGCTTTGACCAAGAGCCTCTAATGGCTTGCTATACCGCTACGATTCGTGAATCTCAAACCATAGCCGCCTTACTGACTAACCACGATATTCTCACTTTAGAGTCCGATGTTAGGCTTGCCGACCGGTTTCTGATGGAGCGGTTTATTAAAGGCAGTATTGAGTTCAGCGGCAATCCCCAAACTCATAAAGGTCACAGTAAGGTTCGCTCTGTAAAGTGCCGTAAAGGCAACTATATCCCACAGTTGCAAATGGTTTCCCTAGATATCGAATGCTCAGAGAAAGGGATTCTGTATTCCATCGGACTTGATAGCCCAATGGACAGCCGAGTCATTATGATCGGTGAGCCAGAAGAATCTGAAACTCCTATTCAGTGGGTCAAGGACGAGCATGCCTTACTGGTTGCAATGGTTGACTGGTTTCAGCGCTTCGACCCTGATGTGGTGATCGGTTGGAGTGTCATCGATTTTGATTTTCGACTTCTGCACAAGCGCGCAGAATGGCACAAGCTAAAGCTAAATATAGGGCGTGGCGGTCAGGCGAGCTTCTTCCGAAATTCGAATCAAAGTCAGCAAGGGTTTATTACTATCCCTGGCCGCGTGGTTCTAGACGGTATAGATACACTCAAAACTGCGACCTACAATTTCCGTTCTTGGTCTTTAGAATCAGTATCGCAAGAGTTACTTGGGGAAGGAAAAGACATTCATAATGTTCATGACAGAATGGACGAAATCAATCGAATGTTCCGTAATGATAAGCCTTCATTGGCCAAATATAATCTTCAAGATTGCGTACTGGTCAATAAGATCTTTGAACACACTCACCTACTCGACTTTGCGATAGAACGATCAAGGCTAACTGGATTAGAACTCGATCGAGTTGGGGGCTCCGTCGCCGCTTTCACCAACTTGTACCTGCCTCAGATTCACCGAGCGGGATATGCTGCTCCTAACTTACATTCTGAAAACTGGATTGCTAGTCCGGGTGGCTATGTCATGGACTCGATTCCAGATCTATACGATTCAGTATTAGTGTTGGATTTCAAAAGCCTCTACCCTTCTATTATTCGTTCTTTTTTGATTGACCCAATGGGCCTCATTGAAGGGCTAAAGCTTGAAGTAGGTAAAGAGCGTAACCAAGCTGTGCAAGGATTCCGAGGTGGACAATTCCACCGCTCTAAACATTTCCTGCCACATATGATCGAAGAACTCTGGGCCGCTCGAGACGTCGCGAAGAAGAACAATGAGAAAGCCTTTTCTCAGGCGATTAAAATCATCATGAATTCATTTTATGGCGTGCTTGGTTCGTCTGGCTGTCGCTTTTTCGACACCCGCCTCGCTTCTAGCATCACGATGCGCGGCCACGAAATCATGAAGCAAACCAAAAAGCTCATTGAGGCTAAAGGTTACCAAGTGATTTATGGTGATACCGATTCTACATTTGTGTCGCTAAATGGGCGCTATCCTCAGGAGCAAGCTGACAAAATTGGCAACGAATTAGTCGAACACATTAGTCAGTGGTGGAGCCAACACCTACAAGACGAATACCAGCTAACCTCGATTCTAGAGCTCGAGTATGAGACCCATTACCACAAATTCTTAATGCCAACTATTCGTGGTTCAGAAACCGGTTCCAAGAAACGTTATGCGGGTCTTATCGGTACAGGCGACCAAGAACGTATCGTATTTAAAGGCCTAGAAAGCGTTCGCACCGACTGGACACCGCTTTCTCAACGATTTCAGCAGCATCTATACCACTTGGTATTTCACGATCAGCCTGTCGAGCAGTACGTAAGAGAGTTTGTTGAGGATACATTGGCAGGCAAATTTGATAACGAACTGAGTTACCAAAAGCGGCTACGTCGAAAGCTGCACGAATATCAGAAAAACATTCCACCCCAGGTCCGAGCGGCAAGAATGGCCGATGAAATTAATGCGCAGCTAGGTAGGCCGCTGCAGTATCAAAATCGCGGACGGGTTGAGTACCTTATTACGGTAAATGGCCCAGAACCCAAAGAGTATTTGAAGAGCGCAATTGACTACCAGCATTACATAGATAAACAGTTAAAGCCGATTGCAGATGCGATCCTGCCTTTTATCGGCTTAGACTTTGCTCGCCTGAGTGAGCCTCAACTAGGGCTGTTTTAACACCTGCAATACTTTTGGCCTCTGTTATCCAATGCGAAACTCGGTCTTTTTATATTGTTCAACTAACCAGTCACCGAAGCTATCTAATATCCCAACGACTGAGCGTTTAGGTATCGCCCGATTGGTAAGTAAAATACCTAGGCGATCGACTTCGACCTGTTTCTCTGGATAGAATTTGAGAAACTGCTGGCCGCATTCTATTGGTGAATCAAACCATCGCTTGTCTTTATGCATCACCAAAGAGTAACTGGCTCGAAGCAATTTTTTCGCAATGATTTTTTGCGCTTTGATCTGCTCTTCTGGCTTAGCACTGCGAGCAATGCGATTGCGATACACCGCTACCCAATCTTCAGTATCCATATTCCAGTGCTTGGCTATTTCCCAGCTTGGTTCATATTCACCAAAACACTCCGACAGATCCTCACCGTAAATACACACTGAACAATGCTTAAGCATAAAGCCCCATGAGAACAAACTGTCTAAGCTAGCCACGTCACTGACCAGTGCGGTTTTAATAGAAATCTCGGTAATGAACGGGAAGCTCTGTTGAAAACGCCACTTTATGGTGTTGAGTAAAGTCGTACGTGTATCAGAGAAAGAACGATGAGTGACGACCACAACATCAAGGTTCGATTCGCCTAACTTCGCTTGTTTCCGCGCGACACTGCCATACAAGTAAACACTATGTAGGTTAGAACCAAGTCCGCCTTTCAAGAACTTCAATAGATCATCGATTGCAGGTTGATACTCAGGTTGAAAAGGTTGCGAGGGGTCAATCACAGGTAAGGTCATGCGAGATTGGTCTGTTTTCAGCGAATTGGAACATTCTTTAATGTTCGCTCAGACAAGAGTATCAATCAAGATATTCCTTCTTTCCTTCTCCTTGCTATAATGCGTCGAAACCAAACATAAAGGATAAATTTCCATGCCAAAGGCAAGTGAACTTAAAAAAGGCTTTGCGATTGAGTCAAATGGCAAAACGCTTCTTATCAAAGACATCGAAGTAACGACTCCAGGTGGCCGTGGCGGTGCAAAAATCTACAAACTACGTTGTACTGACCTAAATACAGGTGCACGTGTAGACGAACGTTACAAGTCAGATGACGTACTTGGTACGGTAGAAATGAACAAGCGTGCTGCTTCATTTTCTTACGTAGATGGCGATGAGCACATCTTCATGGATAACGAAGACTACTCTCAGTTCACATTCAAGCAAGCAGACATCGAAGACGAGCTGCAATTTATCACTGAAGAAATCAAAGGCCTACACCTAGTATTGGTTGATGGTACTGCCGTAGCGCTAGAACTCCCTGCAGCGGTTGAGCTTGTCATTGAAGAAACCGATCCTTCGATTAAAGGCGCTTCAGCTTCTGCTCGTACTAAACCTGCTCGCCTTTCAACTGGCTTAACTGTTCAAGTACCTGAGTACATTGCTACCGGTGATCGCGTAGTTGTAAACACAGCTGAACGTAAATACATGAACCGAGCTTAATCTATGTCTGATACCAACCTAATCTCTTACGACGACGCCATTGATGCCGCATACGACATCTTTCTTGAGATGGCGCCAGATAACTTAGAGCCTGCCGATGTGATTTTGTTCACGGCACAATTTGAAGATCGCGGTGCAGCAGAATTAGTGGAAACTGGCGATGACTGGGTGGGTCACGTAGGGTTTGAAATCGATAAAGAAGTCTATGCTGAAGTACGCATTGGCTTAGTGAACGAAGAAGATGACGTTCTTGATGACGTGTTCGCTCGCATGCTGATTAGCCGCGACCCAGATCATAAGTTCTGTCATATGCTTTGGAAGCGTGATTAAACCCCATCTTTACTAACGCCAGCTTATTTAGCTGGCGTTTTGTTTATCTGGTGAGCTTAATCGACTAATCGACTAATCGACTAATCGATAACTCACGACATACAACTGCTCGACGCCGGGATAAATATCTTGGATCACACCTTTCAACACGTCTAGCGTCATATTCTCTTGCTGAGCATGGAAGTCGTTCAGTTCACCAAATAGAATAGGCTCTACTGAAAGGATTTCTAACTTACAGAACCAACGCCCTTCTTCTAACGTATTAACATCGACAACTGAGCCTACTTTATAGTCACGTTCACTTTCATCGCGAATTGTGATGGTTTTCTTGCCAGATAAAATGTCGCTTTCGAACCTTTCAAAAAAGGTCATTTCCGTTGGATGAGCCATACCTGCCCCTGTTTATTTAAGACGAGCAGATTGTAGATCCATTACTTTCAGCTTGGCAATCATGAAAACAAGCACCAGAGTTGCAATTTTCGGTAAATTGCCACACTATTTGTATAGTCAATTAATTCGAGTGTTTTTATGTCTGATTCTCCTCTCTATATTCAAATTAAACAGTTCATAGCAGATAACATCGAATCAGGACGCTGGCCTGTCGGACATCGGATAACCACAGAGCTCGAGCTCACCAAACAATTTGGTGTGAGTCGTATGACCGTCAACAAGGCAATTCGAGATCTTGTGAGTGAGGGAAAACTACAAAGAAAACCGCGAGCCGGAACCTTTGTGTGCGCACCAGAAGAGAAAGCAGAATCACCACTACTCGACATTCGAAATATTGCCGATGAAGTCAACCAACGCGGAAAACACTACCGCAGTGAAGTCAAGAAACAACTCGCAGTCACCGCTGATGACACCATCGCAACTAAGCTAGGTGTCATGCTGGGTAAAGAAATTTTCTATAGTGAAATCATTCACTTTGAAAACGACACTCCGATACAACTCGAAGTTCGCTGGGTCAACCCTTCCCACGCGCCTGACTACTTGTCTCAGAACTTCTCTGAAATGACTCCAAACGAATACCTGTCGAATAACTGTCCACTCAGTGCGATTGAACATACCGTCGAAGCCGTTCTGCCAGATCAACATGTACAAGAATCACTAGTGCTTAAGCAATCTGAGCCTTGCTTGTTGCTCAACAGACGTACTTGGAGCAAAGATAACTTAGTCAGCTCTGCATTGCTTTATCACCCAGGCTCTAAGTACAAATTAAGCTCTAAAATCATATTGGATTAGAGCATTTCGTCCTATTTATTGATCACATTTCCACAACATTCATCTTGCTCAATTCTAAATAATGCACTATTAATTTGTATATACATTTAAACTAATCACTGGATGCTGCATGGATTTAACGCTTATCAATGCCCGACTCGTAACAATGGAACAAGGCACTACAGGTTACACCGTAACCGAACCTACCACAGTCAATATCCATGCAGGCAGCATTACATCAGTGGGTACTCAGGTTGCTTCAAGCCACCCTTCTGCGATTTATGATTGCAAAGGTAGGTTAGTCACCCCAGGGCTTATCGATTGCCACACTCATCTTGTGTTTGCAGGGAATCGAGCTAATGAATTTGAAATGCGTTTAACCGGCGTCCCTTACCAAGAGATTGCGAAACAAGGTGGAGGGATTCTTTCCACCGTGAAAGCGACTCGCGAAGCGTCAGTAGAGCAGCTGGTAGAATTAGCCTTACCTCGACTCGAAGGATTAATCCGAACGGGTGTTACCTCGGTTGAAATCAAATCAGGTTATGGCCTGACGCTGGACGATGAGGTCAAAATGCTACGTGCAGCAAAAGCGCTAGAAAATCATCGCAGAATTCGCGTTACTCCTACTCTTTTGGCCGCTCATGCCGTTCCTCCAGAATTTACAGGAAAAGCCGACCAGTACATTGAGCACGTTTGCCAAGAGATCATCCCATTGGTCGCAGAAGAAAAACTTGCAACCTCAGTCGACGTGTTCTGCGAATCAATAGGATTCTCTGTTGAGCAGACTGAAAAAGTCTTCCAAGCGGCCCATCAACATGGGTTAACAATTAAAGGCCATACCGAACAACTGTCTAATCTAGGCGGTACCGCGCTTACAGCCCAATATCAGGGGCTATCGGCTGACCACATTGAGTATCTTGACGAGCAAGGCGTCGTTGCTTTAGCCGAATCAGGAACGGTCGCGACATTACTTCCTGGCGCATTCTATTTCCTAAAAGAAACCCAGCAGCCCCCTATTGAAATGCTGCGTAAACACAATGTGCCAATAGCGCTCGCAACGGATTTCAACCCAGGGACATCACCTTTCGCAGATTTGACTATGATGATGAATATGGGTTGCACCCTGTTTGGTCTCACCCCAGAAGAAACGCTTCGCGGCGTGACCTGTCACGCGGCAAAAGCGCTTGGCTACGGTGCAACTCGTGGACAAATCAAAGCTGGTTTCGATGCCGACCTCGCGATTTGGGATATTAGCCATCCGGCAGATCTCAGTTATCAGGTAGGGATCCCTCGCCTATCTGCACGCATCGTACAGGGCGAGCTGTGTTTGAATGGAGGGCACGGCAATGACTGAACAACTGTTAACGCCAACGAATCAACAATTTCACTGGCAAGGTCGTCACGATGCGGAAGACGGTGATCAAGGAAAACGCATCCATCATGTGATTAAGCAAAAACAAGCCGACGAGTTAAATGAGCATACGCATGCTATCAGTCTGCTTGGATTCGCTTGTGATGCAGGTGTTGCTCGTAACAAAGGCCGTATCGGCGCTAAAAAATCACCTGATCTGATTCGCCGCGCCTTAGCTAACATGGCTTGGCATCAGCAAGTCCCTTTAATCGATTTAGGCAATGTTGTCTGTGAAGATGATTTGCTCGAGTCAAGCCAAGCAAGTTGCGCTCACGTCATTTCCACTGCGCTACCTTTTACCCCTGTAATCACTTTAGGTGGTGGCCATGAAGTAGCTTGGGCGTCTTTTCAAGGTCTTGCGCACTATTTACAAAAACACCAAGCAGAGCAAACACAGGAAAGATGTCACAACCAAATCCCCAAAATTGGCATCATTAACTTTGATGCTCATTTTGACTTGAGGGCATTTGATAGCCCGCACGCAGATGTTAAGCCAAGCTCAGGAACACCATTCAACCAAATCCACCAATTCTGCCAGAACAATGGATGGGACTTTCATTATGCGTGCTTAGGTGTGAGTCGAGCGAGTAACACCGAAGCGCTATTTAACCGTGCCGACGAACTTGGTGTTTGGTACGTCGAAGATAGCCAGCTGTCTCATATCAACCATATTTATCACCTCACTCAGCTACAACACTTTATTGATAACTGCGATTACCTTTATCTCACTATCGACTTGGACGTATTTCCTGCTGCAACCGCTCCGGGGGTCAGTGCCCCTGCCGCTCGTGGGGTGAGTTACGAAACTCTCGCCTTATTCCTAGACAGAGTTCTGCATTACAAAAACAAGTTGATGCTGGCAGACATCGCCGAATACAACCCAACTTACGACGTCGATAGCCAAACCGCTCGGCTGGCTGCTCGGCTTTGCTGGGACATCGCCAATGCAATGGCGGAAAAAGTTACCAGCCGGCAATCTGAGTAAGTAATCAATGTTAATGACACAAATACAACTATAAACGCCCAGCGTATTTAACCAATTAGGCGGACGTGGCTTCACCACATTCGCCGTATAACCCTACATAACCTACATAACCTACATAACCTACAAACCCTATATAAATTAACGTAAAACGTAAAACGTAAACGTGAAACTGAAGGAGTCTCAACATGACGGAACGCCATACTGAAGATAAGCGTCTCGACACTACTCGTACTATTCGTGCCCCTCATGGCAGTGAGTTACGAGCAAAATCTTGGTTAACAGAAGCACCACTGCGTATGCTGATGAATAACTTAGATCCTGATGTCGCAGAGCACCCTCACTCTTTGGTGGTTTATGGTGGAATCGGCCGCGCAGCTCGCAACTGGGAGTGCTACGACAAGATCGTAGAAGTACTAGAGCGACTGGAAGACGACCAAACATTGCTGGTTCAATCTGGTAAACCAGTCGGTGTATTCCCAACTCATAAAAATGCTCCTCGCGTATTAATTGCCAACTCCAACCTTGTTCCTCACTGGGCGAACTGGGAGCACTTCAATGAACTCGATAAGCAAGGCTTGATGATGTATGGCCAAATGACAGCCGGTAGCTGGATCTACATCGGCTCTCAGGGCATCGTTCAAGGTACTTATGAAACATTCGTATCTGTAGCCAAAAAGCATTTCGACGGCGAAGCAAAAGGCCGCTGGATCCTGACCGGTGGCCTAGGCGGCATGGGTGGAGCACAACCACTTGCAGCAACAATGGCTGGGTTTTCTATGATCGCTGTAGAATGCGATGAAACACGCATCGACTACCGTCTAAGAACAGGCTATGTAGACAAAAAAGCCACCAGCGTCGACGAAGCACTTTCCATGATTTACGAGTCTGACACGCCTATTTCAGTCGGTTTACTTGGCAACGCTGCCGATGTTTTCCCAGAGCTAGTTGAACGCAATATCACACCAGATGTTGTCACAGACCAAACCTCGGCTCACGACCCACTCAATGGCTACCTACCTATTGGCTGGTCGATGGCACATGCTGCGGACATGCGATTGAAAGACGAAGCGGGTGTCGTCGACGCTGCTAAAGAGTCAATGGCCATCCAAGTAAAAGCAATGCTCGCTCTGCAAGAGAGAGGCGCTGCAACGCTCGACTACGGCAACAACATTCGCCAAATGGCGTTGGAAAAAGGCGTTGAAGATGCGTTCGACTTCCCAGGTTTTGTTCCTGCATACATCCGCCCATTATTCTGTGAGGGTATTGGCCCATTCCGCTGGGCTGCATTATCTGGCGACCCTGAAGATATCTACAAGACAGACCAAAAAGTCAAAGAGCTCATCCCTGATAACCCGCACTTGCACAACTGGCTAGACATGGCCCGTGAACGTATCCAGTTCCAAGGTCTGCCTGCTCGCATCTGTTGGGTTGGTTTGAAAGATCGTGAACGACTAGGTCAGGCATTCAATGAAATGGTCAAAAATGGCGAACTTAAAGCGCCAGTCGTTATCGGGCGAGACCATCTAGACTCCGGCTCTGTTGCAAGCCCGAACAGAGAGACAGAAGGCATGATGGATGGTTCTGATGCAGTATCAGATTGGCCATTAATGAATGCCCTGCTTAACACCGCAGGCGGAGCAACATGGGTATCTCTACATCACGGTGGCGGTGTAGGCATGGGCTTCTCACAACACTCAGGCATGGTGATTTGTTGTGATGGTAGTGACGATGCATCAGAGCGTATTGCACGTGTTCTACATAACGACCCTGCAACAGGTGTCATGCGTCACGCCGATGCTGGTTACGACATCGCTAAGAAGTGTGCTGCAGAGCAAGGCTTAGACTTGCCAATGCTGAACGAAGAACTGCGCAAGCTGAAATAAGCCGAGTATTAAGGAAAAATGAACATGTTAAATTTAATGCTAAAGCCAGGCCATATTAGCTTAAAGGAACTGCGACAGGTAAGTCGCTCCCCTGTTAACTTATCTCTTGATCCGGAAGCCATTCCAGATATCGAGGCAAGCACTCAGGTCGTTGACCAAGTCATCGCAGAAGATCGCACCGTTTATGGTATTAATACTGGTTTCGGGTTGCTTGCTAATACACGTATTGCACCAGAAGACCTAGAGACCTTGCAAAAGAGCATCGTCCTTTCTCACGCTGCAGGTATTGGAAAATTCATGTCAGATGAAACAGTTCGTCTGATGATGGTACTCAAAATTAACAGCTTGTCGCGCGGCTATTCCGGTATCCGATTATCGGTCATCAATGCGCTTATCGAGTTGGTGAACTCTCAGGTCTACCCTTGTGTTCCACAAAAGGGTTCTGTTGGTGCATCTGGCGATTTAGCACCACTCGCACACATGAGTACGGTTCTGCTTGGTGAAGGCCAAGCGCGCCACAACGGAAAAATCATTTCAGGCTTAGAAGCCTTAAAAATTGCAGGGCTTGAGTCAATTACGCTTGCGCCAAAAGAAGGATTAGCACTGCTAAACGGGACTCAAGCATCGACGGCATTCGCGCTTGAAGGGTTGTTTGTCGCGGAGGATTTATTTGCCTCTGCTACTGTCTGTGGTGCTATGTCCGTTGAGGCAGCACTTGGTAGCCGACGTCCATTCGACCCAAGGATCCACCGCGTGCGTGGCCACCGAGGACAAATGGATGCAGCGACTGCTTACCGCCACCTACTCGATGTAAACAGCGAAATTGGCGACTCACACACTGTTTGTGAAAAAGTCCAAGACCCTTATTCACTTCGCTGCCAACCGCAAGTAATGGGCGCGTGCTTACAGCAAATTCGCAATGCAGCGGCAACGCTTGAAGTAGAAGCAAATTCTGTGTCGGATAACCCACTGGTATTCGCAGATGATGGCGACATTATCTCAGGTGGTAACTTCCACGCGGAGCCCGTCGCTATGGCTGCGGATAACCTTGCTCTGGCTATCGCGGAAATTGGTAGCTTGTCGGAAAGAAGAATGGCATTGCTTATTGATAGCGCATTGAGCAAGCTTCCTCCATTCCTTGTCGACAATGGTGGTGTGAACTCAGGCTTTATGATCGCTCAGGTCACTTCAGCTGCATTGGCTAGCGAAAACAAAACGCTGGCACACCCAGCTTCTGTAGACAGCTTACCAACTTCAGCGAACCAAGAAGATCATGTTTCCATGGCAACGTTTGCTGGCAGAAGACTACGTGAAATGGGTGAAAACACTCGAGGTATTTTGGCCGTGGAATATCTTGCCGCAGCTCAAGGCCTTGATTTCAGAGCACCAAACAAGTCATCAGCTCGTGTTGAAGAAGCCAAACATATCCTGCGCGAAAAAGTGCCGTTCTACGACAAAGACCGCTACTTCGCCCCTGATATTGAGCAGGCTAACGCTCTACTCAAACTGGCAGTTCATAACCACCTCATGCCAGAATCCATACTAACCAGTCTGTAACCCATATCGCCCACCTTCATAAACAGGTGGGCGAATTCTTACAAAACTCTGTCATTCAAATTCACTGGATGGACCATTCAAATAGGATTGTCATATATAATTCACGGCAGTTTTGGCTATATACCGTAAATTATGTTCTTAACACCTTATTTTTCTACTCAAGACAATCAGTTCCAATTCACTCGTGAACAAGCAAGCCACTTTGCAAAGAAAGTTGCTGGTGATTACAACCCAATCCACGATGAAGACAACAAGCGCTTTTGTGTCCCTGGCGACCTACTATTTGCCGTACTACTGCAAAAAGAAGGCATCAGCCAAAAAATGCGTTTCGATTTCTCTGGCATGGTTAATGATGGCATTGCTCTGAGCATCGAAAACAAATGTGAAAAGGAAAGCTCGGTAGTAGACGCAAACGGTAAAGAATACCTTCACATGTCACGCGAAGGGGAAACTAGCCACAATGCAGCGTTTATTGAACACGTAGTGACTAATTACGTTCAATTCTCCGGCATGAACTTCCCACACATCATGGTTCCTCTAATGGAAGAGCAACAAATGATGATTAACTGCCAGCGCCCATTAGTTATCTACGAAAGCATGGAAGTTGAGTTTGACCGTTTAGACCTTACTCATCCAGAAGTCGATTTTCTTGGTGCGACTTTCGATGTTGAAGGTAAACGCGGCGTTGTAACGCTTAACTTTGCATTTAAAGAAGGTGATGAAGTTGTCGGTAAAGGCGTCAAGCGCATGGTTGCCAGTGGTCTTAAACCATACGACCAGGAATCTGTCGACGACCTAGTGAATCGCTTTAATGCTCGCAAAGACTTATTTCTCGCCAAAGTAGCAGCTTAACTGGCCGGATATAAAGATTTAAAAAAAGCCCCGCTCAATCAGCGGGGCTTTTTGTTTCACTAACCGATGCTTAATCGGCGCCTTACAATCAGAGCCATGATTGCGACCATACTCCACCAGCCCATAGAGCCACCACCTCCACCGCTGCTGCTAGAAGAACTCGTACTCGCTGAACCATTTCGCATATTGTTGATATAAACAACATCTTCACCATAATCAAGAGAGCCGTCCTTTTGGTAGGTGAACTTCAAGCTATTGGAGGCACCGTAAAGAGAAAGAGTCACAGGTACTGAGCCATCTCCCGACACTGAATCAATATACTCACCGTTGATATGAACAGCGAGTTCATCTGCGTAGATTTCTGTCGACACGACAATATCAAAAGACACATCACCAGCAGGAATACCTTCGATATAAAGAAAGGTTTCTTGACTGTCACCAATTTCTGCTGAGCGAATACCGTTAGAAGATACTTGCCATTCATATTCGTTGCTATAAACCCCAGTATTGGTCCACGGTATCGCGTTGCTTAAAGCCGAGCTAGCTGCGGTTGCAGCTTCAAAGTCTAAATAACTCTCTGTGCTATAGGTAGAGCCATTGTGTTGATAACTCAGGTAAAGAGAATAACTTTTCGAACCATAGGTATCATTTGAATAAGACACGGTAATCGTACATGTGTTGCCCGGTGATAACGTTCCAGCATCAGTACATTCATTGCTCGAAATGGATGCGTAAAAATCACTACCATTGAAACTAATATAAGAGCCTGAAAAGTCGACGTCAGAGTCAGAGTTATTCGCATAAACAAAATCATAGGTGTGACTTCCCAGCGATTGTACTGCAGTCGTCTCCTTCGAAGGGTAGCTAAAACCAGATGTATGTTGTTCTATCCATTCTGCGTAATAGCTAATATTGGTATATACGCCATAGGTACCTTGAGCACCACACTCATTAGCCCCCCAGCTAACAATACCTAACTGCACGCCCGTTCCGCTAACTACGATCGGGCCACCACTGTCTCCTCGGCATGAGTCGTAACCTTCTTGCTCAACACCCGCACAAAAATTTTCACTGTCTTCATTGCTTGAAATTCCTATTCCATAAGTATTCAAACAAGTTTGCTGGTCAATCAGCTGAACTTCGACCTGCTGTAACTGCTCAGGGACAACAGCGTTGCCGGTCGGTGTGGTCGTTCCCCACCCCGCGACAGTAAGATTGGTTCCATTAGCGGTAGTTGTACGTGTTGAACTCGTAGCAATCGTCACTGGTGTCGCTTCATTACTGGCTACATCACGCTCTAACTCTAATACCGCGATGTCATTATAGAGGTAGTATGAATCGTAGTTCTCGTGAACATATATCTTGTCGACGGCAAACCTTACTCCTTGGCTGCCTTCTTCCGTCAAGTCATGAATTCCAACGACAACATCGAGATCATTTATCGTAAATGAGTCCACACAATGGGCGGCAGTGAGTACATAGCGCTCGTCAATTAAGCTTCCGCCACAGAATTGTCCATCATATGCGTCGCTACCTTTAGTCACGAGCGCAACCATATAAGGCCAATCGCTCTGGTTGGCGGTTGTCCCATCAATAATTCGAGCTTCAGGAGAAGCGGATAGCGGTGATGCGAACGTCACAACGCTCGCTGCTAGCAAACCTAGCCGAAGGGCTTTCATATCGTACATTCCTTATATTTATATATTTGTTCAGAACGTATGATAATTTATAGTGATAAGCGTAATGAAAAGGTTCAGAGCTATAATCGTCAAAAATGCGACGCATAACTTAGTGTCAAGAATTCAGCTATCGATTGCTAGATCCAACGTCTAACCCTCTGTTTATAGTCAACATATTCTGCGCCAAAAAGCTTCTCTAACGCTCTTTCCTCTGGTTCGATTTGAAAGCGATTCATATAAATCACAAAGCCAAAACTAAGCAACAAACACAAGATGTTTTGCTGCCAATAACCAATCCCAAACAACACAAGGAACATACCTAGGTACATCGGATTACGAGTAATAGAAAAAATGCCACTGTCCACCACAGCAGACGCTGTTTCTGGCTTCACTGGGTTGACGGTCGTTTTCGCTTTTCGAAACTCATACACACCTAACATGCCGATCACAGTTGCAACCACTATAGAAATAGATAAAACAAATATCGGATATGGCAGATTGAAGAGCGAATGATGAACATGTTGATTCAGTAGGTACATCAAGCCTGCAAAAATGAAGAACAGCAAAACAGGTGGGACTTTTAGTTCCAGCTTTTCCATAAGCAACAGTTTCCATCAGCGTGATTACAAGTAACCCGGTTTGAAAGACCGGGTTACCATGCAACTTATTATTGGTACTCGTGACTTCGAGCCATCAACATATCTAAGTCTATAAGATTTCAAGCAAAGCTTGTAGAGGGTGGCGAGTTTTCACGCCATCAAATCGCTTCACTTGACTACGACATGAGTAACCAGTGACAAGCGCTCGATCTTTCGGGATCGACTCCAAGCTTAGTTTCCAGCTCAAGCCATAAATATCTTTCGACATATCTAGCTTGTCGACCTCATGACCAAACGTCCCCGCCATACCACAACAGCCTACAGCTACTGTATTTAGACTCGCGCCAAAGTGAGAAAAAATAGTGCCCCACTCCTTCTCTGCGTTTGGCATCTTGGTCTTTTCAGTACAGTGGGCGAATAGATACCAAGGTGACTCCTTCTGATCGGCTTTGCCTTCAAACTCCGTAAGCCTTGGCATTAGCCATTCGTGCACCGTATGGACATTAAAATCACCACGCTTTTCACCTAGTGTTTCCGCATATTCATCGCGATAGCACAGCACCAATGCAGGATCGACACCAACTAGAGGAATTTCAAGATCAGCCACTTTACTCAAAAAGGCCGCGGTACTGGCCGCATTACTTGCGAACCTTTTTAAGAAACCTTTAACATGCTGCGCTTTACCATTTGGCTTAAACGGCAGTAGTACTGGTGTTTTTCCAAGCTTAGAGACTAAATGTGCAAAATCTTCAACCACTTCTGCATCATAGAAGCTGGTAAACGGGTCCTGCACGATTAATACATGATTGGCTCTATCCGCTTGAGATATTCCCGCCAGCGCTTGAAGATCAAACTGTTTAAGGCCGGTAAGACGATTAGTCAGGGTTGGTACAGACATCAGAGGCGTGTCGACATAACCGACGGTTTTTTCTGTCAGACGTTGAGCCCAAGGTTGTTTCACCACCATATTCACCGCTTTAGGTGCTTTGGCCATCAATGGCAACATTGTCTCAATGTTCGCAACGAGGTAGTCCTTAGCCGGCCTTTGATAGCGTGAATAGTAGATGTTTAAGAAGCGAGAACGAAAACTCGGGACATCGACCTTGATCGGACATTGACTCGCACAGGCTTTACATGCCAAACAGCCATTCATCGCCTCGTAGACCTCATGAGAGAAGTCATACTCATGCCTCTTGTTAAGGCTGTTGCGTACTCGCTCCACCATCGTTTTTATTGATGAGGAGTTATCGAGTGTCTGCTTTTCTAGGTCGAGAATGTCGACGCCTTGGTCGGTTAACTGCCTTAACCACTCTCTTACTATGCCAGCTCGCCCTTTTGGAGAATGCCTACGATCTGCCGTCACCTTCATAGAAGGACACATAGGCGACGATGTATCATAGTTAAAACACAAACCGTTACCGTTACACTCCATCGCTTGTTTAAAGCTGTCGCGAACTTCAACATCAATCTGTCTATCATAGTAACCACGCTTAGTGTCAGTTACTTTGACCAGTTGAGCATCACTATCCAGCGGAGTACAAATCTTACCTGGATTCATCTTGTTATGCGGGTCGAACGCGGCTTTCACCCTTCTCAACTCGGTAAACAGCTCCTCACCAAAAAACTCGGGGCCATACTCTGAGCGGAAGCCTTTACCATGCTCACCCCACATTAATCCACCATACTTGGCGACCAATTTGACCACTTCATCTGATACTTCATGCATCAATGCTTCTTGTTGCGGATCGCATAGGTCCAGCGCAGGACGAACATGAAGCACCCCAGCGTCCACGTGTCCAAACATGCCATAATTGAGCTGCTTTCCATCTAGCAGCTCTCTAAATTCAGCAATGAAGTCCGCCAAGTTCTCTGGTGGCACACAAGTGTCTTCAGCAAACGCCACAGGTTTCGCGCGCCCTTTTGCCGCGCCTAACAATCCAACCGCTTTTTTACGCATATTGTAAATACGGCCAATACTCGCAAGGTCGCTACATACCTGATAGCCGATGATGCCGGATTGATTGGTCTCGACCATTTCTTCAAGCTTGGCAGTTAACGCGGCCACTTGCTCAGCAACCTCTGCCTCATCTTGCCCTGCATACTCAACCATATTGATTCCAAGTAGCTCTTGATTTGGTACATCGGTAAGCAAATCGCTTACTGTGTGCCAAACAATGTCTTGTTTTGCTAGGTTCAGCACTTTCGAGTCAATGGTTTCTACCGATAGCGCCTTCGCTTCAACCATGAACGGCGCATTGCGAAGTGCAGCGTCAAAGCTGTTGTACTTAACGTTAACTAAAGTACGAGCTTTAGGAATAGGAGTAAGGTTTAACTTGGCTTCAGTGATGAATGCTAGTGAGCCTTCCGCACCACATAGTACGCGCGTTAGGTCAAAGGTATCTGTCGTTTCATCAAGCGCATTCTTTAAATCGTAACCGGTGAGAAAACGGTTCAACGGTGGGAACTTATCTACGATTTGTTTCCGCTTAGTTCGGCACACCTGCTCGGTGACTTCTAACGCTTTTGCAGAAAACTCTCCCTCTTCAGGTAAACCTCTAGATAAGTCTGACTCAAGGACCGAGCCATCAGCAAAAACGGCTTCTAAGGAAAGTACGTGGTCGGAAGTCTTGCCATACTTCAGAGAGCCTTGCCCAGAAGCATCGGTATTGATCATACCACCAAGTGTCGCGCGGTTACTGGTAGAAAGATCTGGGGAGAAGAAGTAGCCATAAGGTCTTACAGCATCGTTAAGTTGGTCTTTTACTACACCCGTTTGGACTCGCACCCAACCTTCTTTCTCGTTGATCTCGAGCACCTTGTTCATATGTCGAGATAAGTCAACTACAACGCCTTTTGTCAGTGACTGGCCATTGGTGCCGGTACCACCGCCTCGAGGAGAAAATGTCACACGCTCGAATTCCGGTTTTGAGCTAATCTTACCTATGAGAGAAACATCTTGAGTGGTTCTCGGATGTACGACAGCTTGGGGGAGTTGCTGATAGACACTGTTGTCCGTCGCAACCGCTAATCGGCTTGAATATTGAGATTCGATATCGCCCGTAAAACCGCGCTCGGCGAGTTCTTTGAGGAATTTGAGTACGATAGGATCGACATCAGATTGAGATTGAAGTCTTGGTAACATATGCTTCCTGCCCCTAAATCGCTGATCCAATCAGCTATGGGTAAAGTGTAATTTGAATATATTCTTTGAATTTCGTCACTTTACAACATTTAAAAAGGTGATCAAAACAGAATCTCAATGACAAAATGGAACATGAGCTTTCTTTTCATCATATATACGCCAGATAACACCCACAATATCGACGACTGGCAGCATTCAAGAGTGAAATAACAATGAAAAAAAATAAAATCGTGACTACAGAAGATATTCTATTAAAACTTTGCCAATCGGTTTCTGGTGTCCTAACTTCTGCCACCGACTCTCAAGTTAGCTATTCGGCAATGGTCCAAAAGATCAACAAAACTAGCTTGAAGCCCGACTTTGGTTGCTTTGTACTGTTTGATGGTGGTTTCTCTGGTTTGGTTGTAATCAACTTTACTGCTAAAGCAGCATTAGAGGTCTACACCAACTACATGCGCAATATGGGCATGCCGGAAGAAGAACTCGCGGTCTTACACACGTCTGATGAAGTGGGTGATGTCCTGGGGGAATTAATGAACCAGTTGGTCGGCGACTTTACAAATAAAATCCGTAAAGAGCTACAAACGAACATTACTCAAAACCAACCCAAAATGCTGTCATTGAACAAACAAGTTATTTTGTCTGTTGATACTAACCTTGACCGCCCACAAGCCCGTCGAGTGACGTTCTCTACTGAAAACAACAACATTTTCTACCTTGAGCTGGCAATGGATAAAACAGAGTTCATTCAATTAGAAGAATTTGAAGTGGCAGAAGATGAAAGTCCAGATTCAATCTTGGAAGCTCAACAAAACAACATGAAGAAGAAAAAAGACGACAAGACAGCGGGCGACAACAATGACATCGCTAACGACTTGCTTGACGAGCTGGGCATCTGATTGAGATAAGTTCACACAGGTCCTCTAGAGAACGTCACCATTATCGGTGGCGTTTTTGTTTCATTTGTTAACCTAAAAGTGTGCTACGCAACCACTCTAATATTCAGTTTTTTGCTCAAAAAGAGTAATATATCCGACTCTTTAAATTTTATGTGCACAAAATTTGTAGTCGATGAGTAAACAGAAAGCCCTAAAGAAAATCGCCAAATGCCTAGAGTTAGGTAATTCAGCAAACGTAAACGAAGCAGCCAACGCAATAAAAATGGCGCACCGCTTGATGCTGAAATACGGCCTTGATAAAGACGACATCGAATTTATCAAGATGGGTAAAACTCAATCGAGTCATTTATTGCCGGCCAATATTGGTTCCACCATCCTAAAAGTGATCCGTGGAATTAATACCAAGTTTGGCGTTGAAGCGGTGCTCCTAAATCATAAAGGACTCAAACGTGTTGAATTCATTGGTGAAGCCGACCGAGCAATCTTCGCGGCATTTGCTTTCGACATCATTTACCGTGAAATGAACGAGCACACAGGTCAATTCCGTAATAGTTTCTCTGGCAGCGGTACTTCAAATCAAGAGGTCACACGTCGAGTAAACTCATTTGTTTCAGGCTGGGTAGAAGGTGCACTCGAAAAACTTCCTATAATCAGTCCAGACGAAGAATCTGCAAATAAAATCAACGACTACATTGATAAAGAGTTTAAAAATATTGATCGTGAAACCTTCAAGCAACAACTAAGGGAAGCGATGAAAAACCTCACAGCAGACTATGAAGTTGGGCTTAAAAAAGGCAGAAAGGTATCAGTGAACCGTCCTATTGACGGAGCACAAGCGCCAAAGATGCTAAAATAGTCTTCATCAATGTGTAGAGATCATTAGGAATTGGAAAGGAATGGCCGCTAAACTTGTTTTAATATTCACTCTCCTGATTCCTTTCTTTACCAACGCTTCTACCATCGAAGAGCTTACAGTTAGAGCCGAGCAAAAAGATGCTTCGGCTCAATACCAACTGGCTAAGCTACTTAATACAGAACAAGCGACTCAAGAGCAGCAAGATACCGCATTCTATTGGTATCAACAGGCCGCGGAAAACGGCCATCGCGAAGCTAAGTTTGCTCTCGCAAATATCCTACTCAAGGGACAAATCACCAACCAAAACGTCACACAGGCACTCTATTGGCTAACTGGCCTTGCTGTATCAGGCGATGTGCAGGCTCAAATTGCGCTGGGTACTGTGTATGAAAGCATGTCATATACGCCAAAGCCGCTCGATATGGCAGAAGTCTGGTACCACGTCGCGGCACAACATGATGCAAAAGGCGAAGACGCTTATGGGCGGATTCTAGAGCGAAAATTCAATGAACGAAAAGCCAAGCAGGTCTCTTCACTGGATCAATTAGATATCGCCTTTGATGAACCGACTCAGACCCACACTAGTGCTTCCCCTCCACTTGAAACTGGCAATACAAATAGCAGTTACCTTACCGTCATACTCATATTACTACTGGTGGTGGCGTCTTTTGTGCTGTTTAAACGGGCTCAAAGCAAGAAAAAGCTTTCACACGTCCAAAACCAACAGAAACAGACCGAAACAATAGAACAGCAGAAAGGAATAATTAAACAGCAGAAGCGCCAGCTAGAAACGCTGTTTCGACAGCTCAAAAAACTACAGTCTCAGCCACCAAAGCAACCAGCGACCGATCAGCGGGTTGCACTCGCTTGTGCCATGTTCGGTTTTAAACAAAATCAGATCCCAGACGCAAAGCAAATTAAACTAAGGTTTAAAAAACTTTCGAAAATCTATCATCCGGATTTAGGGGGCAGCGACGACGATATGAAGCGCCTCAACAGTGCATTAAAAATAATCCTCACACATGTTAATAAGTAGTTACATTTAGACATATTTCCACGTACCAAGATTGTTAGATTTTAGGTTTCACAAGGCTGCGCAATCGATCGCCCTCCCACTATCGGTAACAATTACTTAACTAGAGCACGTAAAATGTGTCATAATTTGCGCGTAATATGACACCTACATAACTAGGTGGGGAGAGAAAATGTTCACAATCGAAGGCATCTGTGATTGGTGCAAAAAGCCAAGTTTATTAGTAAAACATGATTATGTTGATGGAAAGTCCAACCATTCCTGCAAAGAGTGTAATGATTTAGCGACGTTAGATGTACGCCAATTCAATATTGCAGAGATCCAGCAACGAGAGCGACTAGAGCTTCGTCGTTAGGTAAGAACTACGTCGTTAGTCAAAAACTTCGCTTTACCCTAAACGCCTATTTCAAATGGGCGTTTTTTGTTTCTGCTCCCCTGCACTATTCAGAACACCGCTTGAATAAGCTCTACTATTAGTCCCTCTACCCTTAACTGCTTTTCCCTAAGTTCATTTCTATGACTGAGTATTTTAAAGTTCCCACAGCTCCTACTACGTGTTTCTCATACAGTACTTATTACCTGTATACAGTGGTTTTCATCAACTACTGTATAGATCTCGATCACAGTTACTCATACTTTAAATAATCTCAAATTACAATTAATGCATTTAATATCAACCAGTTACGATACCTTCAATATTAACATGATGAGAAAGTCATCAATTTTTTCTTGATCAGTACTTTGAGATAAACTACTGTATACACATACAGCATGTATGAAAGGACAGTATTTATGTTTCAGGTAAACACTCAGCAGCACAACTACTCAAAAGCAAACATTCTAGCTCAGCCTACTTACCCAATGAATATTGATGAGTCGGTATTAGGACGCCTAGCGAGGTTATCCGGTAGCCAGCAGTGGATTTTGTTTACTTCTGAATGTCCTCGTCCTGATCTTTCTCAGTTCGCTTCATACAACGTAAGCTGCAACAAAATCATTCAGATGAAACCATCTCAAACCATGTCTGAAGTTGAAATCGTTATAAAAGCGATTAAATCTGGAAATGCGAGCGCTGTCGTCGCGTCCACCAGTATCGACCTAGTTAACCAATCTTTATTGCAAGATTTAGCTCTTGAGCATCACTGTGAAGTATTTTTCGTCGAAGGCAGAGGTAAACAGTATCATTAATAAGTTCGACGCTATTCACTGTCTATGTGCCTCCTACCGGAGGCTTTTTTTTTGTGAGAGCAATAATCACAAACTCACGCATGATTTCTATTTCGAAGGGGTTGGTTCTGATAACAAAAAGCCCCGCAAATGCGAGGCTCATTTCTAAAGGGCATAACTTTGCAGTTTAAACGGCTTTGTAGATAACTTTGTTGCCTGCAAGTTGCTCTTTAGCTACTAGGTTTTCTTCTAGTAGTTTTTTCAGTGCGCCAGTTGCCCAAGATGCAGCCTTAGCTTCTTCTTGACCAGCAGCTAGGCCGATACCTTTAGGGTTAATACCTTCAGCGTTGCTCGCGACAATGTCTAGAACTTGTTGCTGTTTAGGCGTTAGCGCTACGTCAGTGCTTTTAGCCACAGCTTTTGCCACTGCCGGCTTTTCTGCTGTTGTTTTTGCAGCCACAGTCTTCTTTACTGCTGGTTTTGCTTTTTTTGGAGCTGCAGTGTTTGCAACTGTCGCTTTAATGCGCTTTTGCAGTTTCATCTGCACGTTACGCTTATGAGCAAGTCTCATCGAGTATGTCTCCATTTCACTGCAATCACTGCAGTGGTGAAAATTTGAAGCGCGTTTTATACCAAAAATTTGTATAGATTTGTAGAGTATCGGCAACTTTATGGGGCAAAAATGCGCACAACGGCGGCTAGAGTCTACAATTTATACAGTAAGTGATATTTGTACTGAATAAATAAACAGAGGTCTCGGTTGAATATAGCCGTAGCAAAAAATGCAAACTCTACACCTTTCCAATCAGCTGATTAAAGTTAATCCTTTCTCCAATAAGTTCGTACTTTTTGCTGCCATTCTGCTCATTTCTACCGTAGTATTTCTATCTCCAGATCTTCCCCTCGCGTTGATGATCATTGGGTGTGGAGCATTCATTATCACCCTGTGTCATATCCTTATCTTGAAAAGCACCGTCAGCTACACATTGACCTCAACGCATTTTCAGCAGCACCTTTACAAAGGTGGCTGGGTCGTTAAGTGGAGCAACATCAGCAAAATCGGAATATGTTGCTGTGATTCAGAGGGTTGGCAGCAGCCTTTGCCTTGGATTGGAATTAAGCTAAAACACTACGAACCATACTTGGATGGCATTTGTCCTCGTATCGCCACCGAAGTATTGCTCAGCCAACGTGCCTTACTGTATTTGGGCCTCAAACAACAGCACCGAGAAACGCAATTTGAAGACGTGGTGCTCGATTCACACCCCTACACTAGCCGTGATGGCTTTCGTTACTCCGGGCTATTGGCAATGCTGGCCAACCGGATGAGACACCAACGGCAAAGTTACGATTACGATGTGTTTATATCAGCGAATGATTTGGATAGGAGTGCTGAGGAATTTGTTGGACTAGCTCGACGCTACCTTGCAGCTGCCGAGCCAGAATCACAAGAGCAGATGAAAGGTTAGTAAAGCGGCATTTCATCAGCGACAAAAGGATTAGAAGCACGTTCGCGGCCAAACGTTGATTCTGGCCCATGCCCTGGTACAAAACGTACATCGTTGCCTAATGGCCATAACTTAGTTTTGATTGAATTAATCAGGGTATCAAAGTCGCCCTGAGGGAAATCAGTACGACCAACACTACCGTTAAATAGCACATCACCGACAAAAGCTAATTGCGCTTCTTTACTGAACAGTACCACATGACCAGGGGTATGGCCTGGAGTATGAAGTACATCTAAAACTTGATGACCAAATGAAACTTGATCGCCATCGTTTAGCCACTGATTTGGCTCAAAAGCTTCAGTTAATGGGAAACCAAACATTTGGCTTTGACTTTCAAGGCCTTGAAGCCAGAAGTTGTCCGCTTTGTGTGGGCCAACAATATTTACGCCACCCAAAGTTTCAGCCAAAGGCTCTGTTCCACCTACATGATCAAGGTGGCCATGAGTCAGAACTAAGTTAACTACCTTAACTCCAAGCTCTTTAATCAACATTGCAAGTTGCTTTACGTCACCACCAGGATCAACGACAACGCCTTCCATGGTTTCATCACACCAAACAATAGAGCAATTTTGAGAAAACGACGTCACTGGAACAACTTGATACTTTAGAGACATATCTTAACCTTAAGCCTTATCGAAACTAGGGTGAACTATGACACCACCGCGCAGTGATTACAATCTTAGCAAGTGGTTATGCCCAGTTTCGTACCGGTCCAGTATCGATATGGATAAAGTTACTCCCTGGATAGTAACCCACTCCACCCGCTTTCAGCTCGATAGCAGCATCACGCAGTTGCTTTAGGTCAACGCCTTCTACTCGAAAGTCAATGGCTTGTCCCAACATGTGGAAGCTCTTTTTTGCCACGCCATTTGACTGGCTACGTAGCGCTTCATTGGTTGCTGGAGAACGGTACCCCGAAATGATTTGAACTTCATTAGATGTGCCAATCATTGATTGTATTTGGCTAATGTTGTCGAATAAGCGCTTGTCCATTGGATGAACTTCATTGCGGCGAAAATCTCGGCAAATGTGGTCCAGTCTAGCTAACTCGGCTTCAAGATATTGGTGACCGTTAAAATATTGAGTCTCTAATGTCTCGCCAGTATGTAGGTTATTCATTGCAAGCTCACGAGGCTTATCTGGATAGCCTGCTTGAGCAAGACGAGGAAGACCTGACGCTACAACTAAACCGCTACCCGCTAACTTAATGAAATGACGACGAGATACCTGCACTCTACTGACCTTTGAACGTTGATTTATGGACCGGAAGCGGACACTACCGGACTATTTTGACAAGTTCAAATGCATAAAGTGTGCTCAAAGCGGCAAATACACCAGTGACTGGCGCTTAATTATTGAGCAGAAAAGAAAAATAAATTTGTCAGTAAAAATGTCAGAATTGTGCAAATATCAAACAATCGGCTAACTCTTACCGTTGTTGTGCGCTACGTTGTCGTAGCGGTAAACATCATCACGGTAGTGAATTTCTCCCGACTCAAACCATACGGTTTGATAAATAATATGGACTGGGATACGTCGCTTAAGAGGAATGGCTTTGTTGGTGTCTTGGCTACTTTCAGCAATGACTAACTCATCAAGCCCTTGGTTTTCTAGCAGTACAGTAGCAAATTGATCTGCCTTTTCTACGCGAACACACCCTGAGCTAAACGCTCGCGTTTCTTCATCAAACAGATGTTTGCTGGGAGTATCGTGCAAGAAAATTGCTCGTCGATTTGGGGTATTAAATTTATACAGTCCCAATGCATTGCTTGTACCCGATTGTTGTCGCATTTTGTATGGGAATGTTTTGGGATTAACACTGGACCAATCAATTTCTTCAGCACTTACAGGGCTGTCGGCATTCCAGCGTTTCACAATATCTATCTTGTTCTTAGTTAAGTAATTATTGTCGAGCTTAACCTGTGGAAGAATGTCTTCGACCATAATCTTACGCGGCACATTCCAAGTGGGGTTCAATATAAGAGAATCGAGCTTGGTGGCCATAAGAGGTGTTTTGCGTGACGTCTTACCTACCACAACTTTCGACTCAAACACGGCTTCCCCCGAATACCAATACTTCATATCGAAGCTAGGAACATTGACGAGAATGATCGTCTCTCTCTGAATTGGCCAGATTCGCGAGCGCTCAGCATTAAGCGCCAACATCGATAAACGATCCTCCGCACTGAGGTTTAGCCACTTGATCGTCGCGGGCCCAATAATTCCATCTACCGTTAGGCCATGTAACCGCTGAAAGGCTTTTACAGGCTCAGTCAAACTCGCATCGAACCAAGACACATCACTGCGCACTTTGCTTATATCAATATCGACGAGTGCTAAGCGTTTAACCAGAGTGTCTCGATCACTGAGCTTATCCCCTGTCTTGGCCAGCCCGCGTTGACGATAAGCTGGTATCTCTTCTCGATGGACAGAGCGAAGATGTTGATAGGATTTCGTGAGCTGAATGTAACCTTGGGTCGTAGGGGTAAAAGTGTCGAGTAACTCGTCTAACTGCTGCAACTCAATCGCGACAAACAGCGACAGCACCGAATCTCGGCTTGGCTCTGGAAGATAGTTAAGTGACTGACCTTGAAAAAACCAAGCTTCTCCTAAGCTAGGGGCTTGCTGTGCATAACTCATGTAAAGCAAGGTCGTATCTGTGGCCAACAAGTCGTATTCAAACCAGCGGTTCTGCTGTCGAAACTGACGTAGATGTTTAAGCTGCCTAACAAACAAAGGGCTAAAGCCAGCTCTCTGAATCATCTCTAGTTTCAGCTCCAACTGTTGGCTTTGTTCTAAATCGAACCAAATCAGTTGGTCGTCATTTTCTTGGTAAACACGAGAAACAAGCTCTGGGTATTGAATAAGCGAAACGACTTCAGAGTCCGATTCAAGCCAAGTCAGTTGCTCAAATCGCTCTAACGCCCATACCTTGGTCGATAAGATGGAGATCGGTAAGATTAATGTTGAAATTAAGAGCAATCGCCACGCTTTCATCTACACACTCATTTCCCTGCTTCACTGTAAAATAAAGTATGGCAGAGAAATGAGTTTTCGTCGGACTAATCAACGCGAGAAAGTAGTTCAGAGCTAGATAGCAGACCAGTGATTGTCCCACTGGATATTGCTGTTAATTGACGTATTTTCAGAGGGATACTTATCGGTAATTACGTTTCCGGAGCCCGAACTCACAAGAAAGTGGTTATTGCTAACCACCACTCCTGATGCATCTGATAAAGAAGACAGTTCTACAAGCTTTCTTGTTTGTTTAGACCAGATGCCATAACAGTTCCCTCTCGGAGAAGTGGCTAAAATCCACTCATCGGTCGCGGCAATACTCGCAATATAATGATTAAAACGTGCCCACTGTTCTGGGTCGGCCTCTAACTCAAGCATTTTGCTTCCGCGAGTATGCATCGCCAATAACGAAGGGGATTCTTCCGGTTCACCACGATATTGTTGACCACAGAGCACCGTCTCACTGCCGTCGTGAGCTAAGTGACGAATACTCAATTGATGGTCTGTAAGCCCAACTTGGTCGATAAGCTCTCCCTCTGAAGACAGGTAACTCAAGCTTGGCGACATCGAATCTAAGTTAAGTGGCCTCCTACCTTTGGTATGAACTCCTCCTACCCCTGTCGCCAATGAATCATCTGGCATCACAATCACTTCATGTGGGCCTAAGCCAAAGCCACTGAATTCAGCAACCTTTTCGTAGCCAGATAGGACATCGTAAACCCCGATAATACCTTTACTGGTTCCTCGTTCACCTTCTGTCGCGTATAACCAATTGCCATCATTCGAGTAGACACCATGTCCATAGAAGTGACGCGTTGGTATTGCCGAAGACAGTTTTACTATCTCACCAGAGGTATAATCAAATACCATAAAGAAGGTACCTGGCCGCCTAGCAAACACAACAGCGTGATTGAAACGAGTATTGGTTGCCACACCGTGACCACGTTCGGGTAATGGCAATTTTCTAATTGGTAAACCGTAGTCGTCTGCGACAACTGCACTGTATTGGTCACGACCAGAAATGGAACAACCGATCAGCGCGGGTACTTGAGAGCGTTCGGTCGACGCACATCCAAAAGGAAGTATCGGACTCGCTGCTCCGAAAAGGGCAGCTTTTAGTAGTTTACGCCTTGCTTTATCAGTCACCATCAGTTGCATTAAACCCTATAACAACGCCAAGCTCGATAGCCACTTCTTCATGAATGAAGTACTGTAGCTGTTCAAGCTTGTTGTACTGAGACATCACAGTTCTATAACCGTCTTTCGTTTGCAGCAAATCGAATAAACTCGAGTCTGTCGGCCATGTATCTTTGATCAAGGAAAACTGGTTCTGAATACTATCAGCTAAAACAACTTTCCCTCTTTGCCTTAATCGTGCGTCCAGCCCTTTCCCATCGGCTAAATACAAAGCTTCCATTGCTTTCACGTTGTTTAGTAAATTGCTCATGGAAGAACGTGAACGCCAAGACTCTGCAAAATAAGGCCGCGGCTGACCAATTTTCGCCATTGGTCGACTCAACTTCTTCATGCTGTAATCAAGTTGATTGGTCAACAAAGCAATATACTCGCTATCCCACGCTTTTTGGTCTAGCCCCACCCAAGGGTTCGAGTTCCACGCTGCTGATATGGAATGGGCATTATTGGCAAGATTTTGTGAAATTGCATACCCAGTCTGACATACCTGTTTACTGTTGGCTAAAGATGACTGCTCGTCATACAACAACCACTCAATCGCTCCAAGCCCCTGAACTGTGACGCTTTGCTCAGCGATATCACTCGGCGACCAAGGTTGAGTCGATGAGGTCAAGGCCTGCATTTTTCTGCCTGTCGTGTTCTTCTTGTCCGGCCAAAACTGCACATTCCAACTTTGTTCAAGCGCCTTCGAAGGGCCTCGCTCTTGTCCCTGAAGCGCCATCCACATCGTCATTGCAGCGTGCCAGTCGGTTTTTAACTGAGCAAGTTCAACTTCTCCATTACAGTAAGATTGGAATGTTTGGCTAAGTTCCTCTGCTTTAGTATCAAAATTAGCTGCCGCCACAAATTCGACTTGATATACCGCTTGGCTAATGTGATTGGTTTGCTGAGCGACACTCTCTACCGCTTTCGCCTCACTCGCTGTTTGGCAAGCAGCCAGAGAAAGTACGCTAGCGACTGCGACAGACAGTTTATAAATATTCATTCCACTTCCTTTCCTAAGTTGCTTAAAGGTGGTAACCGCTTAAGCCAAAATTGTTTAAGGTTTCAATGTGTAATAACAGCCTAATAGAATCAGCACTATAAAGAGTTGAGGAATGCAATCAGAGCATCTCGCTCATTCACACTAAACTGAAGCACACCTTGTTTAGCAGATTCAGCTTCTCCTCCATGCCAAAGCACTGCCTCAAGCAAGTTTCTAGCGCGGCCATCGTGCAAGAAGTAAGTATGACCATTCACTTCCTCTGTGTAGCCAATCCCCCACAATGGAGCCGTTCTCCATTCACGACCATTTGCTAAGTATTCTGGCCTGTTGTCGGCTAAGCCTTCCCCCATATCATGCAATAGCAGATCGGTATATGGGTGAATCAACTGTTCAGACAGCGCGGGAAGTTCAGGTCTTTTTGCCGTTTTAATATTGGTCTTATGACAGCTATCGCAACCCACTTTAGTAAACAACGTCTTACCTAGTTGCACCGCTGGGTCTTCAGTATTTCGGCGAATAGGCACCGCAAGATGCTGTGAGTAAAACTCAACAAAGTCTAAAATATTATCGCTTACTTCAGGCGTACCACCATTTGGAAGGTCAGCACAAATCGATTGTTTAGATGTGCAGTTTTCCTTCGGAAACAAACGGCTTGTTAGGCCAACATCGCCATTAAATGCGGCGGCGTTTTGCTGCATAAGATTAGGTTGCCCCGCTTTCCATCCGAACCGACCCAGTGCGAATTGGTTCGCTTGAACATCCCAGACTTTATTAGCCTTACCCGAAACTGCACCACCTTCTGCGGCTTGCTCTTTCTCCCATCTAAGAATGGTTTCCTCTGGGACACTTTCTAGCAGTCCAAGACCTATCATAGGGGGCGCTACTCGTGCCGAAAATTGCGTGTCTGGATGCATTTCACCATAGCCCAGATCGGTAATAGCTAAATGAGGTTTACGCAATACGACTGTGGTCCCATCGGCAAACTCCACAGGCACATCGGTATAGGTAATATTGATTTTTCCTTCTGGCGTCTCATCCGGTAATGAGAAATCCTGTAACTGTCCACCATACGTTGGCTCAGGGATAACGCCATCTTTAATATAGGCTTTCTTCTGCTCATCCGTCATCGCTGGGATGCTCAGCCTCACTAGCATAGAAACTGCGTGAATGTCATTCGCTTCTGGAGGGTGTCCTCTACCATCTTTGATGTGGCAGTTCTGACAACCATTAGTATTGAAAAGAGGCCCTAATCCATCACGTGCATCCGTTGAAGCAGGGGCCTGAACCCAAGGATTTCGGAAAAAGCTGTTGCCTACACTGAAGTCCAGCCTCTTGCTCATCGGCAAGTTGGCCGCAGATAAAGAGTATGCGTTCGGGCCATTTTTCTTAACGCTTGTACCACCACCAGATTTGATATCGTTGGCGTGGAGACTTGTAGATAGGATTGCTAATAAGGTAACTGCGATTTGGGACTTCATACCACTGCTCTTCTTGGTAATGTGTATATTGGCAAAACAAATATGGTTGTTGCGGGCAAAACGCCTACAAACAGCAAAAGGGCTCAATGAGCCCTTTATTTATATGGGTATTATTTTTTAAAATTCGTGATCAGCTGTATCTGGGTTCAAGCTGTCGATACCAATAATTGAAGCCGCGCGCTCAATTGATGACGTTTGAGCCACAAGCGACATGATGGTCTCATTCACCAGCGCATTACCTTGCGCATTGCCAGCAGCGATCAGTTGATCAAAATGCTGATTGTTTTTCTCTGCAGACGTCACTAGCTGACCAACTTGCGTACGAGTCACATCAAACTGTTTCTGGATCTCTTTTGCCGCTTGCTTGTCTTTCTGAGCAACGAGATCGTGGATACTTGGACCAGACAGCAGCTCTCCGTTTTCACGCACGTATAGGCCAGTGTAAACGTTGTAGATTCCCTGCTCGTTGTAGTAATGAGAATTGTGTGTGTTATCCGAGAAACAATCGTGCTCATCTTCTGTTGAGTTTGCTTCCAGCGCAACTTTCATGCGCTCACCAGCAAGCTCACCTAAAGACAATGAACCCATGCCAAATAGCATTTTACGTAGGCCATTTTCCGCGCTGTCGTTAAGAAGCTCTTGGCGGTAGTTTCCTGCTTCAGAGGCAGACCATTGCTTTTCCATCCATTCCAAGTCTTGAACAAGTAGATCCGCGGCTGCTTGTAGGTATTCACCACGACGTTCACAGTTACCGTTGGTACAGCCTTTGCCGACGACAAAATCTGTGTACGCACGTTCGCCAGCACCAGCATTAGTGCCATTTAGATCTTGTCCCCAAAGAAGGAACTCAATCGCGTGATAACCTGAAGCAACGTTCGCTTCTGAACCACCAACTTCATTCAGGTCTGCAATTAGCTCAGGCGTAATTTTTGCTGTATCAAGAGTCGTCGCACCGATAGTGATTTTTTCGTTTGCAACAATGTTCGCACTTGCACCTTCGTTACCCAATTCATATTGATAGTCAGCCGCTACGTAATCGATCAAACCTTCGTCCAGAGGCCAAGCATTCAGCTGCCCTTCCCAGTCATCAACCACTGCGTTACCAAAACGGAAAACTTCAGATTGTTGGTACGGTACGCGAGAGTCTAGCCAAGCTTGTTTCACTTCCGCTAGGCTCTTCTCTGATGGGTTTGAAAGGAAAGCATCGATTGATTTGTCAAGCGTTTTTGCTGTTGTCAGAGCATCCGCAAAAACGGCGTGAGCGAGGTCTGCGTAATGCTCGACTACCTGATCCTGAGTAACAGTTGCAGAGAATGATGCACCACTGACAACTACTGCGGAGGCAGCTATAGAGCGAACGAGCAAAGTTTTTACATTCATGAAAAGCGTCCTTGTTGAGCTTAAATACCACTTACTTTATTGCTAGTGCTAATTATTATCATTTGCACTATTTGTTCGAGATAATACAAATTTACAATTTTTTTGCAAGCCACAAACAAAAAAACCTCACAGAAGTGAGGTTTTTATCAACAATAGGACGAAATATTTCTATAACTTCAGGTTATGCTTCCCGTGAGAGACTTTTGCTTGCAGGTAACTTTCGTTGCCATGCTTAATATGAGCAGAAGTATTCACCACTTCAACAATCTCAATGCCGTTCTCTTTCAGTTCTTTGACCTTTTTAGGGTTATTGGTTACTAAACGGATTTGCTTAACACCCAACGCATCAAGCATTTGTGCTGCTTCAGTGAAGTCTCGAAGATCATCACCAAAGCCCAAATGGTTGTTCGCTTCATAGGTATTCATCCCTTCACTTTGTAGCCTGTAAGCGTCAATTTTATTGTAAAGGCCAATGCCACGCCCTTCTTGACGTAAGTACAAAATAATACCGCCGTGCTCGCCCATCTTATTGATGGTTTCTTCTAATTGCTCGCCGCAATCACAACGAGAGGAATGGAAAACATCACCAGTTAGGCACTCTGAGTGCATACGGACTAAAGGGGCGTCCCCTTGAAGATCAGCTTGCTTGAAAATGACCGCAACGTGTTCTTTGTCGGTTTTTAAATCGCTAAAAGAAAGGATTTCGGCGTCAATGTTACTCTTTGCACCGACTTTTAGATCCACTCTGGCTCGAACTTCCGCCATATTAAATACTCACTTGAATTCTGACTTATCGAGGCTAACTACTCTTCACCCATGAGACACTCAACGTCTGAGTGGTAGCATCCTCTTATATTGATAATATACACGCTAATACTTGCTGATAGTTACTATTGGGGCAACTACACCGTTTTTCAACGTTTTAGTCATAATAGCAAATTGTTATATTATAACAATACATTCTTCAGGCATAAAAAAACCTTAACTGATTCAGCCAGCTAAGGTTCCACGTTTTCTTTATAAATCAATGCTTCTGATTAACTTTCCATACGGAGAGTTCAACCCAAACGGTTTCAAGCTCCCTTAACTCTTCTTCAGTTAAGAACGACAATGTTGGCTTTGTATGTGGCAAAGCGTTTCTTTGTAGCAAGTTAAGCCTCGCATAGAAGTCCTTCTTTAACTGAGAAATTAAGGATTCCACTACTTTTTCCTATAACGTTCAATGTTTAAGCATTCTTTTTTGCAAGAATAACACATTAGATACTTGCTTCACCTCAAGCATCAGGTTGTGGAATGGTTATCACACACCAAAGCGTATTTTTGACTTAAAACTTGTTGAAAACTCACATTATTTCTGAGCGCTATCATGCTGCCCTTCTCAGCTAATACTTGCGTAATATGCTAAAAACAGAAAAAGCAGCTCAATTCGCTGCTTTTTCCTAAGTTAACTTCGGTAGCCCAATTGCACTAGGCCTTCAGAGTCAAACCATAGCGCCTGCTTTCTGCGTCTCGCAATGAGGATAGGCCCATCATCGTAAAACAAAAAGTTTTTCCAATGCTTTCTAAAGATCGACCACTTTGTTTCTATGACATTGTATTTTTCATAGCAGAAGTACACAGTCACATCATCTTGCCAATCCAAATGGTTGAGTACTTCTTCTGGGAGGCCTAACTCATCATCTTCCCAGTTTGCCATCCAATCGACACTGTCTGGCCAATTACTTTCTTTACTCGGCCAATCAGACGAACTGAATCTTTCGCTGTCAGGGCTTTGTGCACTAATGTTCTCTTTCCATAGCTGTGCAGCTCTTGCCTCACTCATCGGTTTTATCTGAGCGAGGTCGTGCTCAGGAATAGGCATAGATTGGTGAGTAAAAATCCATTTTCTTTGGTATTCATCCAAAGGCAAATACGACATTCATTTTCCTCATTAAGCTTTAAGCCAACCTTTCAAGGTCGCCTCTTCTATCATTTGTTGTGCTTTTTCCCATAACGCTGTAGATCCGTCACCGATACGACTATTCACTGAAATAGCCTGTTGACGAGTGACGCCATGCTCTTGCCAACTCTGGCCCTGGTTATGGTAGTTCAATAGCATTGGGATAATTCTATCTAGAGCTTTGGCAAATTTCGCATCATTGGTTTTAGCAGACTCAAATTCCAACCATAGCGCTTTTAGCTCTTCAGCTTGGTCGTGTGGTAGCAGCCCAAACAAGCGTTTCGCCGCAGCCAGTTCTTTCTCTTCTTGCTGCTCGGAAGCAACAGTATCGTATACAAACGTATCTCCTGCATCTATCTCAACAATGTCATGCAGAAGTAGCATTTTTACCACTCGAGACACATCGACTGGTTGATTGGCGTGTTCTGACATTAACACTGCCATCAATGCTACATGCCAGCTGTGCTCAGCACTATTTTCTAATCGCTTATCGGCACTCTTAACCCGTGTTCGACGCAGTACTGATTTCAGTTGATCAAGCTCGATGACTAAAGATAGTTGTTGCTCTAGGCGATCGTTCATCTTACAGCCTCTTTCCAGTTAGGGTTAATCATGGAAGTTAGAACGTGATCTTGCCAAGCTCCATTGATCAACAAGTAGTCCTTAGCAAATCCTTCTTTGCTGAAACCGACCTTTTTCAATACCGACGCACTACGCTCATTATTAGGCATGTACCCTGCCGATATTCGATGCATGTTCTGAATAGAAAACATATAGTTCACAGCAAGTTTCAGAGCTCTGGTCATCACTCCCCTACCTTGCGCCTCTGCGTCAAGAGAATACCCGACATTACATGAATGCAACGGAAAGCGGGTTAAATTGCTAAAGGAAATTGTACCTAACATCTGCTTGCTGCTTGAATCGATAATCAGCAAATAGTAACCAAGCCCTAACCCATGAAGCTCGTGCAGTTTAATCAGTTTCTGCGCCCAACCGGATACGCTATAAAATGCGGCCTCTCGCCTAGGTTCCCAAACTTTTAGGTGTTCTTTGTTCCGATTGAAGTAACCTGCGATCAAATCTGCATCTGTCACTTCTGCAGTACGAAGCAAAACGTCACCATCTACTTCGTACACCTGTCTAGGTGTGCTCACCTTTTCCATGTTTGCTCTTACCTACTGTTTACTCAACTCGACGTTCTCGGATAACGTGCCTGTTTATGCGTAAACCTTTACGCATTAATTTTTGCGTATGTTGTAATCACGCAGTTTATTAGCAATCGAGGTATGAGAAACGTTCAAACGCTTAGCAAGTTTACGACTTGAAGGGAACGACTGGTATAGCTTTTCAAGAACCTGAGATTCATAATCTTTCATGATCTCATCAAGCGAACCATCTAAATTCAGGTTCGCCATTCCCGAACCCACACTTTCCAACTGAGGTAAATGGAACAGAGAAACGTCGAGCTCACTGCCCTGAAGCTCTGTTAATGCTCTAAGCACCATGTTGTCTAACTGGCGCATATTGCCCGGCCACGGGTAGTTCCCAAGCTGATCAATCAATTCTTCTGAAAAACGAGGCTTGTCCATACCTAGCTGATTTGCGTATTTTGCAATGAATAAGTCAAGTAAAGGCACTAGATCATTCGTTCGCTCGCGCAAAGGAGGGATACGCAGCGTTAACACATTCAAGCGATAGAATAAGTCTTCGCGGAAAGCACCAGATTCAGATAGCTCAGCCAGTTTATGACGAGTAGAAGCAATCACACGTACATCGACATGCATTTCATGTTCTTCGCCCACGCGTCTAAATGTACCATCTTGCAAAAAGCGCAGTAGCTTAATCTGCAGGTGGGCACTCATTTCACCGATCTCATCGAGAAACACGGTGCCGCCATCCGCTTGTTCGAAAATACCCTTATGCCCTTGCTCATGATTGAATGAGCCAGGCGCATGGCCAAACAACTCTGTTTCCGCCACATCATCTGGCATAGATGCGCAGCTGAGTACCAAGAATGGATTTGCCGCACGGCCTGAACGATTATGACAAGCCTTCGCTAGCATTTCCTTACCCGTTCCCGTTTCCCCTTCGATAAGTAAAGGTTGGTCGAGCATTGCAAGCTTTTTCGCTTGGCTTATCAGGGCCTTATGCCTATTTGACACACCCACAAAGTGCTCAAAGCCCAAATCATTATTGATCGGTAAGCTGTCATCGAACACGTTATTGCTACTACCAGAGCGAATGATCATTACCGTACTTGCTAGGGTCGATTCTTTAGATTCGCCAGTAATATAAACTGGCATCAACTCCATTGCGTAGTCCAGCCCATCTATCACAATGTTTTCACGTTGACGAATGGTGTTGCCTTCATCCCATTTGGTGAAGTTGAAGCTCGGCAGTAATGATGAGATTGGTTGTCCAATGATGTCCTCGTTAGACATATTGAACAGGTCTAGAGCCGCGTGGTTCGCGAGGTCGACCCCGCCTTTCAAATCAATAGCTAACACAGGGTCTGGAAGGTTGTTTAACAGTGAGATTAGCTCGGTGTTATGCCTTTCCATAGGCATAAATTGAATCTTCCGAACGTCTTTAACACCAGAGATTCTGCGGATCTCGGCCATCAACTCACTGAAAGTATCGAAATCAATATCAGGACAATTGAGATAAATTATGCCCGTTACATCGATCTCGATACCTCTTAGATCGATACTTTTTGAAGCTAGGATGTCGAGGAGCTCTCGAGTCAGGCCCAGTCTATCTTCACAAAAAACTTCTAGACGCACTTAAAATCCCTAATTTGAAAGTGTCAGGAAAAGTTGACACTAGTTTCGCTCATGCCCCCTAGTGCGTCAAGAAATCAAATGCTATGTCATTCACAAATGGTGTTATTTTGCGCTTAAGTCCTTCACTTCGCTGTAATTGCCGCAACCTTGGCTAAGATCTGCTTACGAATCGCACCCAACCTTACCGCGCGCTCTTGGTTCCATGGAATCGGCCTCAACAGGGACATAGCTTTTAGCCCTAATCTAGCTGTCAAGATACCCACGCCGAGCCCTTGTCCGGCACGAGCAGACACCTTGCCAGCCAAGTCCATCGACATCAAATCCATACTGGCATCAACAGCTAGCTCGCTAGCCCCTGCAGCGGCCATATTGATAAGTACCGCTTTAAATAGCTTTAATCGCGACCAATAACCGAGCTCAATACCGTAAATATCCGCCAACGAATCGATCATCTTGAAGTTTCGCCATGCCACCAGCAACATGTCCGCCGTTGCTAATGGGCTAATCGCCACCAGTGCCGCAGATTCCGTTGCATGCCTAGACACGATTTTGGTTGCCCGCTCATCTTGCTCTGCTAACACCATGGCATCGTACATTTCTAAAATTTCAGCATCACTATGAGATGAGTTGATGCTATTTTTCCAACGGTCGAAGTAGGCTGATTCTTCTTTGACACCACTCTGCTTAGCTATTTCGATGCAGAATGCTTCACCTTTGCCAACGCTATCACTTTTCAGTAGCTTTTCGCTGTGCTCCTGAACACTAAAGTGATTACGTAGGGTTCGAAGTTTCCACAGTTCTTTACCAATGGCCCCGATACCCAAGGAAGCCAATACACTAATAAAACCAGCCCACCCGAGTGCCAGCCAATCTCCAGTTTGAACTGAAGTAATGACTGTATCAATCGCCTGCCAACCAACTAAACCTGCAAAAGCAGTCACCAACCCCGTCGCAAGCCACTTCTTTCCTTTGCTAGGTCGTATTACGTTTTCCAGCGTTTGTTCTGGTTGGGAGTCTTCGGCAGTTACTTCAACTTCGACGGGAACAAATGTCGAAGACTGTTCAAACTGCATCTGCGCGGTGAGCTCTTTATCGCTTTTTTGCGGTGATTGTTCTAGCGGTTGTTCGAATACTTGTTTGGTTTTGAACTCACTCATTTCAACTTATCTCCAATCAAATACTCTAGTGCTTTATCTACTCGTATATGTTTCATCGGCTCATCAATGGAGCCTGGCATTGGCCGAAATGCAGTGAACTCAAACCCATTGTTTTGCCAATATTCTTTGCTCGGTAGTTTACTAGGGACTTCCCCAGGAAAAACCGTGAGTGCATCCCCAGTTAAAGTTTCGCCTTGCAGCGCAGGGACAGTGTTATCACCAGTAGAAATGAAACCGGCTTGAGTGGCTTGGATAGAAGCCATACTAATGCAGCTCATGTCGATATTCTCGAATGCTGCTGTTTGCCAAGCAGGATGAACCATCTGCTGTAGCAAACTGACCAAGTTTGGATGTTGCTCCGGCGTCACGTGATCAGCTTTAGTGGCGGCAAACAATACCTTGTCGATTTTTGGCGCAAATAAACGACGCAACACACTGCTTCGCCCATAACTAAAGCTGTGCATAATTTGTTCTAGCGCAGTGCGCATATCATGAAATGAGTCATACCCTGCATTCAGAGGTTGCAAACAATCCACTAGCACAATCTGGCGATCAAAAGTTGAAAAGTGATGTTTATAAAACGCTTTTACCACCTTTTGTTGGTATTCCTGATAACGCGCTTTGAGCATAGCAATGTTGCTGCTTTTCTCGAACTTATCATTACTATCTAATCGACATGGGAAGAATTGTAAAACCGGCGCTCCAGCTAAATCTCCCGGCAACACGAATCGACCAGGCTGGACCCAATGCAAACCTTTGTCTTTGCAACGGTGTAAGTATTCGGTGTACAAGCCCGATATTTGTTCGAGCTTTTTCTCATCAAGTGATGAGTTAAGATCTAACTTGTCTAACTCGGTCAGCCATTCTTTAGCCAATTGCGACCTTTCACCCTCTAGAGCTTTAAACTGGCTTTCTGACCAAGTATGAAAGTCCATATCAAGCAAAGGAAGATCTAGGAGCCACTCACCCGGGTAATCGATGATATCGACGTAAAGAGTTGAATCACTGCCCAACAGCTTTTTGGTACGTTTCTTCGGTTTGTATTTAATCGCGAGGCGAATTTCGCTCACATCACGTGTTGGTTCAGGCCATTGCGCTGGAAAGTCATGGATTTGCCCCATGGCTTCATCGTAAGCAAACCTTGGCACCATCATATTAAGTTGAGGCACACGTTTAGCACCAACAATACGCTTGTCTCGTGCAGCAGAAAGTAACGGCAAGCTGTCGTGGGTTGAAGTATGAAGTAACTGATTAACCATAGAAGTGATGTAAGCCGTTTTACCCGCGCGAGACAAGCCGGTAACGGCAATTCGCACATGCGAATCTAAGCTACGGTGGATAAAGTCATTAACTTCTTTGGTGATCTTCTTCATTAAGTCTCTCTCATATCTTTCAGAGCCTACAAACTAACTGAATCAATATTAATACTAGATGAACGAAAAAGCCCCTGATAAAAATCAGAGGCTTGCGGTAATTTCTACGATTGAGCGGTAGGCTCACTTTAATCGTCTTCAATCAACTTGTAGATAACAAATAGAGCAATCTCGATTAAAACGAATAGTGCACAAGTGATGGTGACATACTTTTCATTAAAGATACTGATACCATGAAGAATCAAGTCATAGCCAACAAAAGCACCAATCACCACTGCAATGATGATCTGTAAGATTTGAATAAACCTTGGCATTTTAGCTCCTAGCGTTGTAATTATTAGTCCAGTATACAAAGTGCAGCTTTCGCTGCACTTATGTCAATGATTAGATAATAAAATCAGGCTTTTCTCACAGTCTTTACATAGAGGCTCAGAAGTAATTACTGCTCTGCTTCGGCAATTTTCACTTTCCACGTGTCAGGGCCGATTTGGTGTGCGTTTGCACCCGTTGAATCAACCGCAACCGTTACTGGCATGTCTTCAACTTCAAACTCGTAAATTGCTTCCATACCAAGATCTTCAAACGCAACAACACGTGCTTTCTTGATTGCTTTTGCTACTAGGTAAGCTGCGCCACCTACAGCCATCAGGTAAACCGCTTTGTGCTCTTTGATTGATTCAACCGTAGCAGGACCACGTTCCGCTTTACCGATCATACCCATGATGCCAGTTTCGTTTAGCATCATGTCGGTGAACTTATCCATACGCGTTGACGTTGTTGGACCCGCAGGACCTACCGCTTCATCGCCTACTGCATCCACAGGACCTACGTAATAGATAAACTTGCCTTTAAAGTCGACACCTTTAGGCAGGCCTTCACCGCTTTCAAGCATACCTTGAATACGCTTATGCGCTGCATCACGGCCCGTTAGGATTTTGCCTGATAGAAGAACCGTTTCACCAGTCTTCCATTCTTGAACGTCTTCCTTAGTCACTTCATCAAGGTTAACACGGCGTGTATTTGCGCCCGCTTCCCAAGTGATGTCTGGCCACTCTTCTAGCTTAGGTGGCGTTAGCTCTGCAGGGCCACTGCCATCAAGTGTGAAGTGCACGTGACGCGTTGCCGCACAGTTAGGGATTAAACACACAGGCTTAGACGCTGCGTGTGTTGGTGCAGTTTTGATCTTCACATCAACAACGGTAGTTAGACCACCAAGACCTTGTGCACCAATACCTAGTTTGTTTACACGGTTGAAGATGTCTAGACGTAGCTCTTCTTCTGCATTCTCAGGACCTTTTTCGATAAGCTCTTGGATATCGATGTGTTCCATCAAAGATTCTTTCGCTAGTACCGCTGCTTTTTCAGCCGTACCACCGATACCTATGCCTAGCATACCCGGCGGACACCAACCTGCACCCATTGTTGGTAGCGTCTTCTCTACCCACTCTGCAATATCATCAGAAGGGTTGAGCATCACCATCTTAGTTTTGTTCTCTGAACCGCCGCCTTTTGCAGCGATCTGAATTTCAACAGTATCACCTGGTACCATATTGATGTGTACAACTGCTGGCGTATTGTCTTTAGTGTTAATACGCTTACCAGCAGGATCCATCAGGACAGATGCACGCAGTGGGTTATCTGGGTTGTTGTACGCTTGACGAACACCCTCATCAACCATCTGCTGAACCGTCATGTCAGTCGAGTCCCATTTCACACCCATACCGATGTTAACAAAACAAGTGACGATACCAGTATCTTGACAGATCGGGCGATGACCTTCTGCAGACATGCGCGAGTTAATTAGAATCTGCGCCATTGCGTCTTTTGCCGCCTGGCTTTCTTCTTTTTGATAGGCTTTATCTAGGGCTTGAACAAAGTCTAATGGGTGGTAGTAAGAAATATATTGAAGTGCGTCAGCAACACTGCTGATCACGTCCTGCTTGCGAATTACCGTCATTGCATGCCTCGTTATTGTTATGCTTCCTTTGCGCTACTACTTTTTGTCGACCTGTTGAGCATAGTGCACTTTATGTAAATTATAGTGCAGTGTACCGAAGGCCTTAGCACCGAAGACTTAGCTCCGGAGGCAATTGCTTTTGAAGACGTATGCTTTCAAACTATTGATTTCACAACATGTGCTTTCAAAACCATTCCGTTCAAAACATGTGGCTTTCGGCGATTATTGGTTTTAACGTCAAGTAGCAGCTTTTAATTTGCGTTTTATGATACTCTTGCTTTCCTCAACACGCCATGCAGCGATCGATCTCTTTGTCACAAATTAAACAAATGAATAACAACGACCTACAACCCATTCAGGTAAGACCGCTCGATTACTATCCAGAAATCACTAAGCACCTGTTTTCCCATATCGAAAATCAACCGTGGGCGATGCTACTTCGCTCCGCTTCTCAAGACCATGTTGATAGCAGATTCGATATTTTGGTCGCTGAGCCGATCGCACATTTAACAACTCACGACGCCATCACAGATGTGGTTGTTGGTGACAGAACCTACCAGAGCAACCAAGATCCATTTGAACTCATCACTCAGTTGCAGCAACAACTCTTACCGGACGTGGAATTTCAGCAAGACTTACCGTTTATTGGCGGAGCGGTCGGTTATTTTGCTTACGATTTAGGCAGACATGTTGAGACTCTACCTAGCGTTGCTGAGTCCGACATCAACGCACCAGATATGGCGGTGGGTATTTATGACTGGGCAGTCATTGCCGATCATCACAACAAAGCCGCATGGCTCGTTGGAGTAGAGTTAGAGGCTCGTTGGCAATGGCTAAGCACACATCTAGAAAAGACGCTTTCCTCTAAAAGCCAATCGTTCCAGCTCCAAGGCAACTGGCGATCCAATATGAGCCAGCAAAGTTATGCAGAAAAGTTTGCGCAGGTACAAGAATATTTGTTATCTGGCGATTGCTACCAGATCAACCTTGCGCAGCGCTTTAGTGCTGATTACCAAGGTAGTGAATGGGACGCATATAAGAAGTTAGAACAGGTCAACCTAGCCCCATTCTCGGCATTCATCCGCACAGAAAACGCAGCGATTTTAAGCGTATCGCCAGAACGCTTTTTGCAGGTACACGACAATAAGATTGAGACTAAACCTATTAAGGGAACTCGACCTCGCTCAGACGATCCAACCATCGATGCTCGGTATGCCAATGATTTAGCACACGCAGAAAAAGACCAAGCTGAGAACTTAATGATTGTCGACCTGCTACGCAATGACGTTGGCAGAGTGGCAAAACCAGGCAGCGTCCATGTGCCTAAGTTGTTCGATATTGAAAGCTTTCCCGCAGTACATCACCTTGTGAGTACCATTCGAGCAGAACTTGATGTTCAGTATTCACCCGCGGATTTACTAAGGGCAAGCTTCCCTGGCGGCTCAATTACTGGCGCGCCGAAAGTAAGAGCGATGGAAATTATCGAAGAGTTAGAGCCTCATCGCCGAAGTGCTTATTGCGGCAGCATTGGCTACATCAGCCGTCATGGCCGCATGGATACCAGTATTACTATACGCACGCTAGTGGCCGAGCAAAACAGAATCTACGCTTGGGCAGGTGGTGGTGTTGTTGCTGATAGCCAATGTGATTCTGAATACCAAGAGACCCTCGATAAACTCAGTAAAATCCTGCCTGTATTACAAGAACACTAACGGGTCTTTTTTAGAAACATCGACTTTAGAAACATCGACGAGAAACGCAAATAAGCGCATTCGGCAACTCGATATTGAAGCTTGCAGAATGCGTTTACGTCCATTTTGTGATCATGGCTTCTAAGTCGGCAGCAGTGTAAGGTTTGGTGAGAATATCGTCCATGCCACACTCAATACACTTCTCACGCTCTTCAAGGGTCGTTCCCGCTGTCAAAGCGATTATCGGTATTTTCCAACCTTGCTCTCTTAACCTCTGAGTCGCCTCAAAACCATCCATTTCTGGCATCCGACAGTCCATAAAAATCAAGTCATACTGCTTTGCCTCTGCTGCTTTCAGCGCTTCGACTCCGTTGCCCTGAGTATCAGGTGTCACCTTAAGTTTCTTCAGCATTTGATTGATGATCATAAGATTCATCCGAATGTCATCCACGACTAAAATCGAAAGCTCTTGTATCGACTTCCTATCGACTTTATCCGCACTATCTCGCTCATTGAGTTCAACCTCTTTCGCTGCTTTCAGAGGCAGCACAAGGGTAAAGTGAGTCCCCTTGCCAACTTCACTCGTAAAGCTGATCTCTCCATTCATTAACTCAACCAGTTTTTTACATATCGCCAGACCTAGCCCTGTGCCTTCAAAATGGCGTCGGCTTGAACAAAAGGATCGAACAAAGATTGCTGCGCCGACTCCGCGATTCCTCGCCCTGTGTCGATAACATCAAACTGAATTCCATCCGTTGATTGCTGACACCTTAATATCACCTCCCCTTCGGCGGTAAACTTGATCGCGTTACCAACCAAATTTACCAACACTTGGCTGACGCGTTCGGCGTCGCCAATGAAACACTTAGGAAAGCCTTGCTGAGTGTCCACTTCAAATGTGATGCACTTTTCTTTTGCTTTGGAGTCGAAAATACCAACTAAGGTGTTCTCAATTTCCGACCAAACAAAGCGAGTAGGAATGAGTTCCATCATTCCCGCGCTTATCTTACTGAAGTCCAACAGGTCATTAATGATGGTTCGAAGTAAATCGCCCGAATGGGTCAAGTTATTAAGGTATATCTGCTGATTATCGTCCAGCGACGTATCCGATAGCAGTTCCGCACTACCGAGCAGTCCATTAAGTGGCGTTCGGAGTTCATGATTGATCATTGCCACGAACTCCTTGGTCGAGCGCTCTGACTCCTCGGCTCGTAGTCGAGCATCTAATGCCGAATCAAGAATTATTTGGCGGCTAAGCGCGCTACAAAGGAGCTCCAACACTAAGGTCATTTGATTCACGATGAAGTCTTTGTCTACATCACCTACTCGCACAGAAAAAATCAGCTCTCCGACCCGTTCACGGCTTATCTCCACCGGCATATGCAGCTTGCTGTCGACCCACTGAATGTAAGTCGTGGTTTGCTGAGAGCGGGCATGTTCTTCATGACCAAATTGCGTACGATTGAGAGTTTTAATTAGGTTAGGTGTTAAGTTTAAAAATGCGGTTTCAATAACATCGCTGTTGGTCAGTTGATCAAGAAAGTTTGAGAGGATCGCATCATCAACACTGTTGGTTAAAAACGCGCGGCCGAATTGAATCATGGTCGAGTCGACCTGCTCTTCAAATTCGAACTTTCTCAAATCGTGCTGAGATTGTTTTTCAAGCTGACGCAACGCTACCTGTAATTGTTGGTTGGCTTCATACAGTTCCAAGGCTTTTTGTTCCAACAGACGCTCTGCTTCTTTTCTCGCGGCGATTTCTCGCTGCACTTTTCTCTCTAACGGAGATTTCTCTGCCATTCAACTTACCCTAGCGCCAAGTGAAACCGTACATCGCTGAGATCACCATCGTTTGGCGCCATCTCTACATCAACCGCTTCATTGAAGTGCTGAGCACAACCTTGGATCAATCCTAAGCAGACATGAGATAAACAGCGAGCGCTGTGATAGTCAAACACCATTTCCGTTTGAGTTTCAGAAATGAACACAAAACTTGGTGGTTTAGCATCTGGATAAAGCTTCTTCACTTCCAAATGGATGTATTCTTCAACGTGACGAATAAACTGGAACGTATTCGCACACTTCTTCAAACCTGCAGAATTGGGCAAAGTATTCAGCAAGTTATTAAATACACTTTTACCAAACACTTCCTGAAGAGCCTCGATAGGTACATCGGTGAGCTTGCTCAGACTGACGATCATTTTGACCAACTCTTTGTGGTCATAACTGCCAACCGCAGTGAATATACCTTCACTCCCTGATTCATCGAGCATGTTCTCTAAAACTTCTAGGCCGAACTCTTGTTCAACTAGCTCCATAAACTCAGTAAAAATAATCCCTTTCATCTTTATGAGCTACCCTTAATATAGAAGTGAGTAAAGTTAAAGCATGATCCATAAGTGGATGTATTTCAAATACTAGCTAGGAGTAACGTGTTGTTTGAGCTAAGTAAATCAGACTTGATTCAAAAATTTCAGTTTCATCAACCTGTCGAGTATCACCAAGAATCGACACGACGAGTTTCCCACCTAGCCAATAAGCCTCTGCGAAAAGCCTCAGTGCTGATCGGTTTTGTGGAGCGGAAGGGAGAGTTAAGCGTGGTACTTACCCGCCGAGCATCTCACTTAAAGCACCACCCAGGCCAAATCAGTTTCCCAGGCGGTAAATACGAAGAAAGTGATGCTTCACTGCTGGATACAGCGATTCGAGAAGCAAATGAAGAAATCGGCATCGATCCCAAGCACATCCACATTATTGGCCAAATGCCTGAACTCATCACGGTCAGCCACTTTTCGGTTACGCCCGTAATTGCGTTTATCGATGCTAATTTCAATATGGTGATCGATGAGAACGAAGTCGATGAAGCATTCGAAGTACCCGTCGACCACCTACTTGACTCTAGTAAGTTATTTAGCCACACGTTTACCATCAATAATGCTAATCATCGTGTATTTGGCATCCCTTACAAGCGTCACTTCATTTGGGGGATGACAGCACAAATAATCCAAGCCATGCAGCAACACATCATGAAAACTAATTGATTGCCGTTAACAATTCTTCCACTCCGTTTTACATTAATTTAATTCACCCCTCATAGCGCAATCGTTTACTTGCGTAGCGCGTTCCGCACGCCCCCACTAACATTAGTTAAACTAATCCGATACATTAACAATAATCACGCGTAGCACGTGATTTTCGTGATTAAAAACAGGTTTTTGACATATCATTCAATAAGCTCAAACAATACATGATTTAGATCTATTTTTTGGGCAAGAAAACAATGCAAAATTGCTCTCGACTTATTTCCTGTTCCCAAAAATGAGTAACCCAAAATGAACACAACAACTTCTGCGGCTAATACCGCACAATCGTCTAGCAAGTGGACTTATAAAGATTTCACTTGGTGTCTATCACTATTTGGTACAGCGGTTGGTGCTGGCGTACTTTTCCTACCAATCAAAGCGGGTGCTGGCGGCTTTTGGCCATTAGTTATACTTGCGCTAATTGCAGCACCAATGACTTGGTTCGCACACAAATCTCTAGCACGTTTCGTTCTTTCTGCTAAGAACCCTGAAGCAGACATCACTGACACTGTAGAAGAGCACTTCGGTAAGACTGGCGCAAACCTTATTACTTTCGCTTACTTCTTCGCTATCTACCCAATCGTTCTGATTTACGGTGTTGGTATCACAAACACAGTTGACTCTTTCCTAGTTAACCAAATGGGTATGGAATCCATCCCTCGCTGGTTACTTTCTGGTGCACTTATCGCAGCGATGACTGCCGGTGTAGTATTTGGTAAAGAGCTAATGCTAAAAGCAACGTCAGCGATGGTTTACCCACTGGTATTCATCCTACTAGCATTGTCGTTCTACCTAATCCCAGACTGGAACACTTCTATGATGGAAGTTTCTCCAGAGTGGTCAGCAATGCCTTCTATCGTATGGCTAGCAATCCCAATCATTGTTTTCTCTTTCAACCACAGCCCAATCATTTCACAGTTCTCTAAAGAGCAACGTCGTGTACACGGTGACAACGCAGTGAAGAAAACTGACGCTACCACTGGTGGCGCAGCAATGATGCTAATGGGCTTCGTTATGTTCTTCGTATTCTCTGTAGTACTTTCACTATCTCCAGAGCAACTAGCGTCTGCACAAGAGCAAAACATCTCTGTTCTTTCTTACCTAGCGAACGTTCACGAATCACCACTGATTTCTTACATGGGTCCACTGGTTGCATTCGCGGCAATTACTTCTAGCTACTTTGGTCACTTCCTAGGTGCTCACGAAGGTCTAGTTGGCCTAATCAAATCTCGCTCAGAGTCTCCTAAGAGCAAGATCGAGAAAATCTCTCTAGCGTTCATCGTTATCACTACTTGGATTGTTGCGGTAGTAAACCCAAGCATCCTAGGCATGATTGAAACAATGGGTGCTCCAATGATTGCAGCTATCCTATTCCTAATGCCTGTATTCGCTATGCACAAAGTACCAGCAATGGCGAAGTACAAAACTTCAGCACCTGTGCAAATCTTCACAGCAATCTGTGGTCTTGCAGCGATTAGTTCTGTAATCTACGGCGCTCTTTAATTCCTCCCCTATTAGGCTGGAATTGAACAAAAGAATATAACGATAATAAAAAGCCTCCCTACTCCTCGTTGGGAGGCTTACTTCTGAGGTAATCGATATGATTAGTGTTTTTGACATCTATAAGATCGGCGTTGGTCCTTCAAGCTCACACACTGTTGGTCCAATGAAAGCGGGTAAAGAGTTTATTGATGATTTACGCTCAATGGGAAAATTGCGCGACATCACTAAAATCACCGTTGACGTCTATGGATCACTATCACTGACAGGGAAAGGTCACCACACAGATATCGCTATTATCATGGGTCTTGCTGGCAATACTCCTGAGAAAGTAGATATCGACTCTATCCCGGGCTTCATCGCTCGCGTAGAAGAAACTGAGCGCCTTCCTGTTGGCATGCACTGTCATACAGTATCGTTCCCGAAAGACGGTGGTATGAACTTCCATACGACCAACCTTGAGCTTCACGAGAACGGCATGCAGATCCACGCTTGGATCAATGACGAAAAAGTGTACTCAAAGACTTACTACTCTATCGGCGGCGGTTTTATCGTTGACGAAGAGAACTTCGGTAAAGAAGAAGAAAACCCAGTTAAAGCGCCTTACGAGTTCACCACAGCGGAAGAACTCGTGAACCAATGTAAGGAAAGCGGTCTTTCTATCAGTACTCTGGTAATGAAAAACCAGGCGGCACTTCATTCAGATGAAGAGTCTCGTACTTACTTCGCTAACATTTGGAAAACCATGCGTGAGTGTATGGATCGCGGTATGAATACAGAGGGTATTCTTCCTGGTCCACTGCGTGTACCTCGCCGTGCTGCTGCACTGCGCCAGCAACTGCTTACCTCAGAGAAAACAACCAACGATCCAATGTCGGTTGTTGACTGGGTAAACATGTTCGCTTTCGCAGTAAACGAAGAGAACGCTGCGGGTGGTCGTGTTGTAACAGCACCGACAAATGGTGCGTGTGGCATCATTCCTGCGGTACTGGCTTACTACGATAAATTCATCCAAACCGTTACTGAAAAAGACTACATCCGTTACTTTGCAGCTTCTGGCGCAATCGGTGGTCTATACAAACGTAACGCGTCTATCTCTGGTGCAGAGGTTGGCTGTCAGGGTGAAGTTGGCGTGGCATGTTCAATGGCTGCGGCAGGTCTTGCTGAGCTTATGGGTGGTAGCCCAGAGCAAGTATGTATGGCTGCTGAAATTGCTATGGAGCACAACCTAGGTCTAACCTGTGACCCAGTTGCAGGCCAGGTACAAGTTCCATGTATTGAACGTAACGGTATCGCGGCAGTAAAAGCGATCAACTCGACTCGTATGGCACTGCGTCGTTCATCAGCTCCAACAGTTTCTCTAGATAAGGTTATCGAAACCATGCTAGAAACGGGTAAAGATATGAACGCGAAATACCGTGAGACTTCTCAAGGCGGTCTTGCTGTTAAAGTTATCTGTTAATCCCTCCCTTATTAATCTAAAAAGCCCGGGCAAGTAATTGCCCGGGCTTTTTGTTTCTGCACCAACAACGTGTTAAAACCTCACCGTAACAGCCTGTTACTACAAGATTTTTTAATTTATAAAAAAAACTAAAGGTGACACTATATCCATACACCTTGGATATGCTGGAAACTCATCACATCTAACTGCCACCATTATTGATAACTTCCCTTTACATTTAACCCTAGGAGCTCCTAAACGAATGATTAGGTTTGAACTCGGAGACCAAGTTTGCATTTGCATGTCGGAAAGCACCCTTTCACTAGAATTAAACAATCTTCCACACGCTACGCTGCCTATTACTCAAAACGAATATCTGATCTTAAGTGTGATTTCTTGTTACGGCTCTTTGAATGTTCCAATCAGCCAAAGAAGCATAGAAAGTAAAATCGCTCAAAAATACAATATTGCTCTGCCGGAGAACGGATTTAAAAATATAATCGCATCCATCAGAAAAAAGTTTAAAAAGCTTACAAAACACCACATTACTTCCAAAAAAAGTGTCATTGAGAACATTCATCGGGTGGGTTACTTCGTTCCGTTTAAAAGCTTTAACAACCAGGCGAACGGAATGGCGCAACAAAAGCGCATTAACCACGATGCAAAAGATGCGATTAAAAACGCGCTGTCGTCGTGCCTGGCTGACAAACGTTTGTATCTCGATATCAGCATCGCGATCGTAGTATCTAGCGTAGTGTTTTTTTCGGTGACCTATTACGCCATCGATGGCGCGTTAAAACAGAGCTACTTCCATAAAGTGGGCGATTTTACAGATGCCTTCAATCAGTACTCATGCTATTCCGACTCAGCCGAGCTTCAGTCCAAGATTGATGACGTTGAGTTAATTGAATCGATCGTCATGGTTGATCGTTTCAAAACGCGCTGCTTAATCACACCTGAAGCTGTCACGCCAATGAACAAGAAAGAAATGAAAACTTGGCTTAATAATGACAGCTACACCACTCAATCATTCGACAAAGAAGACGTGTCTTTGGTGGTTCGAGTTAAAAGCGTCAACCTCGCACACAATATGAATAACTACGTATCGAACTACTTTCTCGCAGGGATTAAGGTTTGCACGAACACGGGGACATCAATCGATGTCGGGGAAACCGATGGTCGTTCAATATTGACCAAAACCACTGCAGATGGATACCAGAAATCGTTCTATCCAGCACCGCTGATTCGCAATACGTTGTTTGTTGCGGCTTTGATGATCGTACTTTACCGCTTTAAGCGCATTTGCGCCTTGCTGCAATATTTTTGGGCTATACGACGCTTCAAGATGAAGCTCGAGCCAATTTTTGATACCAGTTCGAACCAAAACATTCACTACGAAGCATTGTCACGATTCCAAACAAAAAACACCCAAAGATTCATCGAGACATTAATTGCCAATGACTTGTTGCTCACCCACACCTTGTTGGTCATTCGTACGATTTTTGGTAATTCTAAGTCATTGATCGCGCCGTTGAGTATCAACGTGTGCCCTTCTCTGCTGCAAGGAAAAAACTTTTCTCAGCTGTATGAAGCATTATCAAAGAAGGATTGCAGTTACCTCACGGTCGAGATTACTGAAAACGCCTCCATGTATTACACCGAGGAAATCTACGCCAATATCGACAAGATTAAATCTCTGGGCTGCAAGATCAGTATTGATGACTTTGGAACAGGAAATAACAACGTAGAACTGATTGGAAAAATTCACCCAGATTATTTAAAAATCGACCGAGCCTTTGTCACAGGGCTTCGTCAAGACGATAAGAAAGCAGAAACGCTCAGGCAGCTCATCGCTATGGGCAAAGCCTATCACTGTACAATCATTGTGGAAGGGGTTGAAACTGCAGACAGTGCTCACCTACTCACCACATTGGGTGCCAGCATTCATCAAGGTTTTTACTACGCGCTCACGTAACAGTGGGAGTGTTAAGGTGTAAAAAAGGCGGGGAATCCCGCCTTTCTCATACTGATTAAATCAATTGTGACAGCAGTAGAAAGCCACCAAATGCACCACCAAATATCAGCATCGCAGTGCCGCCTTCAGCTGCGTATCGCTCTGCTAAGGTAGCTGACTTCCTAAGTTTGTACACCATGGCCATCGGCACAAAAACCGCTAAGAACACCAAAATAATGCCTGCGTAACTGAGTACCGATAAGAACTGGTCCGCTGCGACAATCGCGCCAATCAAGGGCAATACAAACGTCAGTACATAAGTAATGATTTTATTCTGCTTGAAAGTGTCTCGGTTCTGGTGAAACAACGACATCGCAACACCGAAGAAAGAAGTCAACAAAGCCAAGCCAGTAAACAGCGACAACACAGCGCCAATCCAGGGCTTATCGTGCTCAAACCCTTCCATTAATTGTGAAACACTCGAGAACTGTTTAAGCTGTTCAGCTGGTAAATTCCCGACGACGGCAAACAACCAACAAAGGTAGCAAAACAGTGGGATCAACGAGCCTACAATCACCATATTGCGTAGCTGTTTATCTGTTGCTTCTTGGTTGTAAGACACTAAGCTTGGGATCACTACCATAAAACCGAAACTCGTAAACAGCACCGCACTGGTGGTGATCAGCTCAACATGGCTGTGGTTAGTCACTTGGCCCAAGTTTTCTGCAGAAAACGTTGGCAGTAGTACGGTCAACGTAAGTAGCAAACTGGCGATCATTACGAAAAACAGTAGACGATTGAGTTTATCGATCACCCCTGTACCGCACGTAACGATGGCACCAGCCAGTAAAGTAAAGATGACTTGGGCTTTAACGAAGCTGAGCTCTACTCCAATTGAGGCCATTGCTTTCACCAATAAATCCGCCGCGCCGAGAATGTACGCCATAAGTAAGCAGATCAAGAGCGCGTACAACAAGCCGTTAGTGATCAGCTGACCACCTTTGCCAAGTGTTTTGCTTGCAATCGAGTTAAGGCCCAGACCACCTTCAGATTTGATAGTGGCCTCGAGCAAAAGCAGTGCAGAGTGAGTAGTACCAAACCAAATCAATACCATCAGTAACGTGCCGTAAAACAGGCCGAACTGCGCAAGAACCATCGGAATCGCCAACATGCCGGCGCCAAGAGCTGTCCCTGCAATGATGAGGGAACTACCAAGTAATTTTGAATTCATTTTCTAAAAACCGTTTTTAATGTGTGTAAATCATGCGCGCACAGAGGCGCCAAATAAGCTTCGTGTCAGATTAGGATCAATACGAAAAGCTAAAATAAGAAAATGAATTAGGGCGTAACGTGGCGTTACTTCGATGGGTAAAGAAGGGGGTAAAGAGAGTACGTGACAGGGTGTTATGGGAAGTAACCTGGTGTGGCGACCCTTCAGTGGGCTCAAGAATTGGGGAAGTAATTTTGAAAATCATTTAGGTGTCCAATAGTAAGACAGTCCTTTTAGTAAAAAGCAGTGACTCCTTCACTACGAACCTCGATGTTGAGGTTCATCCATCTTATCCGTTCAGCTTATGATTTCAATGGTCATTCAACCAAGTGCTCAAATATCCCGCAATCACGCGGCTTATTATACCGACGACTGCGGGAAGCTTTGATGCAAAAGAGTGACTTACGGTTCTGTACCCTCTGTTGGAGTCACACGCCCTTTCAGTTCATTGCCCGCATCTCGAATCAGATCGAGTGGTGACAGAATCACGCCTTTCACTGCCCCTTGCGTCGCTTGCTGAGCAATGTCTTGGCTTTTTTCAACGATTTGATCGGCTTTCAGTGCCACTTCATCCGCCTTGAGCAAAATTGGCGGGATGTCTTGCCGCAGCGCTTCGGACTCTTTCACCACTAAAGGAATGGTTTCATTACGGTAACCTTTGCTCTCTACCAGCACAGGTGGTATCACATCTACACGATACTGCTGCGCTTCCGCCAACACCGCTGGCACCAACACTTCTCGATACTGTGTGACTTCGCCAACTATCATAGGTATTTTTGCGTCGATAGAAGCAGCAGTTTTGTTGGTGTCTGATACTGCAACCGTTACTCCCTCTACACTACGAATGATGTCTGGAAGTAAATCTTCTAGCGTGTCAGCAACCTCAAGCCACTCTTCAATCTGAAGATGCTTTGACAACGTGCTCACGTCCTCGAGGATCTTTGGGTATGTATCGATCACCTCCCCTACTTTACTGGTCATGCCATGGATCGTGTAACCGAGATAAAAGATAGAGAGGGCTAAAAGCAATTGGATCGCAGAAGAGATTTTGGACGCCATTATCTACTCCTTGAAGTTCTGGCCTATTGATATCCTAACCGACCTAATAAAAAAGCGAAGTAAAACTTCGCTTTCATTGGGGTTCTATTCGCCTTTGTAAATGCAGCCTGCGGTACAGGTCTCTTTTATCTCGATTTTGCTCAATAAAGGCAATTCAGGTTTCAGCTCACGCCAAATCCATCGAGCTAGCACTTCACTGGTTGGATTCTCTAACCCTTCAATATCGTTTAGGTAGTAGTGGTCTAAACGATCATAAATTGGCTTAAAGGCCGCTTTGATTTCTGCAAAGTCCACCACCCAACCTGTATGCGGGTCAACTTCACCTTCAACATAAAGACGAACAAGAAAAGAGTGCCCATGTAAACGACCACATTTATGACCTTCTGGCACATTCGGCAGATGGTGTGCGGCTTCGAACATAAACTCTTTGTACAATTCTGTTTTCATCTTAAATCTCGGGCATTTCAAAAGAGACGCAATACTAAGGAAATTAGCTACAACTGACAAGCTATCAAACCTGCTACAGCAAGGGAAAAGTGCTTATCTCTATCATCTAGACTTGCTGTTTAACAATCGAGTGTCATATGCGCTGTAAAAATGTCTATGCGTCAAAATATTGATTACATGCAATTTACATCACATTTACAAAACCCCACTATGTTTGTGGTCACACTAACGAACTACTACTTTATTGGTAAGCAAGCCAAACTTGTACAATCGAGAGGTTTATTCCAAATATTATAATCGCTCAACATGAATCTAACTATAACCAAAAAGCTGCTGCTGACTCTGGTGTTTGTGTTTGCCTTAGTCGTGACAGTATCGACCGCATACCAATATTTACAACAACGTGATCTACTCAATTCTGTACTCAGTGAACAGTTACATGACAAGGCCAGCAACTATTTCGATAGCCTAAACATGATGATGCTAACCGGCACAATGAGTCAGAAAGAAACCCTTAGACAAAAGGCTTTAGCTCAAGAAGGCATTGAACAAGTAAAGGTGCTTCGAGCTGATGCTGTCAGTAAAATTTATGGCCCAGGCCAAGAAAACCAACAACCCACCGACAGTATCGATCAACGCGCTCTTAATGGAGAACTGGTGATTGAACCAATCAGCGCAGATTGGGGCAAAGGACTGGTGGTCGCTCTGCCGATGAAGTCCAGTGAAAACTATCGTGGCACCAACTGTGTTGCTTGCCATATGGCACCAGAAGGCGAAGTGCTAGGCGCAATTCGCCTCGAGTACAACATGAACCATGTCAATCAGATGATCAGCAAACGCACCATGATTGCCATTGCTATCATGGGAAGCATCGCCTTTGTCGGCTTCTTACTGACATTGGGGCTCATCAAAAAGATCATCATTAAGCCTATCCAGAGAACATCCCGTTTCATGCAGGAAGTAAGTCAGACCAAAGATTTATCTATGCGTCTTACCAAGATGAATAAAGATGAAGTCGGTCAGCTTTCCGTTGCCATCAACTCCTTCGTGGGTACCGTTAGCGACAGCTTAGAAAAAGTTCAGCAGACCTCCCACACACTCGCTCACTCATCGTCTCAGCTGACAAGTGTTGCGCAAATAACCGATGATGCCGTCAGCCAACAGCAACAAGAAACCGCTGATGTTCGGGCTAACATTGAGCAGATGCAGTCCCAACAACTTAATGTTGAGCAAGCAACTATCGAGGCTTCTAACCTGATAAACCATACCACCAGCAATATTCAGCGCAGTGCAGAACAAGCCCACTTAGCCAGTGAAGACATTAAAGGTTTAGTCGGAGACATTGAATCCGTTAAAACCAATATTGAAGAGCTGAATGGCCAAACTGCAGAAGTAACGTCTATTTTAGGTGTCATTCGTGGCGTCGCTGAGCAAACTAACCTTTTGGCGTTAAACGCAGCCATTGAGGCAGCACGTGCGGGTGAACAAGGTCGCGGATTTGCAGTCGTTGCCGATGAAGTCAGGCAGCTCGCCAGTCGCACAGCAGAAGCGACGACCAGCATTGAAGACATCATCGCTCAGTTTAAACAAGACAGTGAAAGCTCGGTCGATTCCGTGGATAAGGTCTGCGAGCAGGCACACCAGCGCTCTGCCGACATCGAACAGCTTTCAGCGGCAATGTCTGAAGTAGTAACAGAGATGCAAGAAGCCCTCAGCCACGCGCAGAACATTCAGCAACAGACGCAGACTTCAACTGAGGTGAGCCACACCGTTCAAGCTAAAATGGGCATCATTACTGGGCATGCAGACGAAACCTCAAACTCCGCCTCTCAAACTCGTGATATCAGCCTAGATTTGGAGCAGTTGTCGGAACGATTAGAGTCGCTATTGAACCAATTTAAGCTATCTCATCGGAAATCGAGTTGAAACAAGTAAAATTCCCTGCTTCGTGCGCAATAAAAGGTTGAAGCTCACGATTTGCCAGGTAATATGTTCCATTGACTTAAAAAATTTATACAACCCAACAATTCGATGATTTTTTGCGCATTTTAGCCTTCTTATCACCGATATTGTTGGGTTGAATTTGTCCCTCAATGGAGAATGAAACCAACATGACTTACGCGCCTGTAACAGACGTACTTAGCGGTAAGCTAGCGGTAGACAGTGAAGTAACTGTTCGCGGCTGGATCCGTTCACGTCGTGATTCCAAAGCTGGAATCTCTTTCCTTGCCATTTACGACGGCTCTTGTTTCGACCCGATTCAGGCCGTGGTCCCTAATAATCTTAATAATTACGAAGACGAAGTGCTAAAGCTAACAACTGGCTGCTCTGTTGAAGTAACAGGTAAGATTGTTGAGTCTCCTGCTAAAGGGCAAGATTTTGAACTAGCCGCTACTAACGTAAAAGTGGTAGGCCTAGTTGAAGATGCAGACACATACCCAATGGCGAAAACTCGTCACTCAATCGAGTACCTTCGTGAAGTTGCGCACCTTCGTCCACGTACTAACGTGATCGGTGCAGTAGCTCGTGTACGTAACTGTTTATCTCAAGCAATTCACCGTTTCTACCACGAACAAGGTTACTTCTGGATGTCTGCGCCACTAATTACGGCTTCAGATGCAGAAGGTGCGGGTGAGATGTTCCGTGTTTCGACACTGGACCACGCGAACTTGCCACTGACAGATAAAGGTGAAGTGGACTACAACGAAGACTTCTTCGGCAAAGAAACTTTCCTTACTGTATCTGGCCAGCTAAACGCAGAAGCATACGCTTGTGCACTGAGCAAAGTTTACACCTTTGGCCCGACTTTCCGTGCAGAGAACTCAAATACAAGCCGCCACTTGGCTGAGTTCTGGATGGTTGAACCAGAAGTTGCTTTTGCAGAACTTGATGATGTCGCGAAACTTGCTGAAGACATGCTTAAGTATGTGTTCAAAGCTGTTCTTGAAGAGCGTCGTGACGACTTAGAATTCTTCGCGCAACGCATCGACAAGCAAGCGATCTCTCGTCTAGAGCAGTTCGTTGATTCTGACTTCGCTCAGGTAGATTACACCGATGCTATCCAAATCCTGTTGGATTCTGGTAAAGAATTCGAATTCCCAGTTGAATGGGGTATCGACATGTCTTCTGAGCACGAGCGTTTCCTAGCAGAAGAACACTTTAAAGCACCAGTAATCGTTAAGAACTACCCGAAAGACATCAAAGCTTTCTACATGCGTCTAAACGATGATGGCAAAACGGTTGCAGCAATGGATGTTCTAGCACCAGGTATCGGTGAGATCATCGGTGGTTCTCAACGTGAAGAGCGCCTAGATATCCTAGATGCACGTATGGTTGAGATGGGTATCGATCCAGAGCACATGAGCTGGTATCGCGACCTACGCCGTTACGGCACAGTACCTCACGCTGGCTTTGGCCTAGGTTTCGAACGTCTAGTGTCTTACGTAACAGGCATGGGTAACGTTCGTGACGTAATCCCATTCCCACGTACCCCACGTTCAGCAAACTTCTAATCTAAATTAGTTTAGATACTAAGCATTGACGAAAAAGCCTCCGATAATCGGAGGCTTTTTTTGGGCTAAACGCTTGGAACCCCTATCCTGCTTTTTCCGCATATCGAATACCAAACCAACACAGACACAACATAACAAAGGGAATGGCCGCAGCGGTGTATTCCGTCCACGCCAGTTCAGCAAATGATTTGGCTAAGATGAGATGAGCAAAGACCAATAAAAAAGCGATACTGATCGCGACAACAATCAGACGAACTTCATGTTTAGATTCCTGTTTCTCCATTTTCCGCTCCCGCAATGGCTACTAACACTACAGGCTATTTCATCACAGGCAGTATAGTTACACGCAATACAGTTCTATCGAAAAACAGACAATCAGTTATATTTACGGACTAAATCAGCCATTTTTTCAATGACCTGCTTGGCTCTATTGTCTAACGGATAAGAGTAGTTAAGACGTAAACATGACTGATGATGTTCAGACGTAGAAAATAACTTGCCATAGGCAACAGTGGCCCCCTGCTCTACTGCACATTCATACACATGCCGGGCATTGATGTGTTCAGAGAGCTCAAGCCACAAGAAATAACCTCCTGTAGGACAACTCACTTTGGTCTCAGCAGGAAAGCAGCTGTGAATCAGCGTTAACATGTTGTCTCGCCGCTCTTGCAACGTTTTTCTTAGCTTACGCAAATGACTATCGAAGCTGTCATGTTGCAGAAAGTGTGCGATGCCATTTTGAATCGGCGCACTTCCCGATAAAGTCGACATCAGTTGCAAGCGCTGGATGTGCTCATTGTACTTATCACTGACTACCCAACCCACACGATACCCCGGACAAAGGCTTTTAGAAAACGAACCGCACAGCAGCACATTACCCACATCATCGAATGCTTTTAACGGTTTTGGTTTGCTGGTTTCAAAATACAACTCACCATATACGTCGTCCTCAATAATGGGGACTTGATATTGTTCAGCTAACGCGGTGATTTTGGTTTTCTGCGTATCTGTTTGCGTATACGTGGTGGGGTTATGGAAGTTGGCCATAAACCAGCAAGCTGCTACTGCTTCGGTTGATAGCACATGCTCTAACGTCTCTAAGCACAGACCACTTTGTGGCGAGACAGGTACTTCTATCGCTCTTAGATTTAGCCGCTCGATGGCCTGCAGTGCTCCGTAAAACGCGGGGGACTCAATCACCACTGTATCACCAGGTTTGGTAACCGATTGTAGGCTAATATTGAGCGCTTCTAGAGCGCCAGAAGTCACTACAATATCTTGAGGAGATACTGAGATACCCTGCTGTTGATACCTCTGAGCGATACACCGACGAAGCGAGTCGTCACCGGGCGGCATCACTGACACTAAATCATTAGCAGACATTTTTCTGCCTGCACTGGCCAAGTTTCGGTTCAGTGTCTGGATCGGAAATAGAGAAGGATCGGGGAACGCAGAGCCTAACGGGACAACATCTTTATTTGAACCACTTTTCAGAAACTCAAACAGCTCGTCATTGATTTTAATTAGCTTACTTTCAGCTGGTTTCGACGCTAACTGTTCTCGACCTAGCTGAGGCGCCACAAAATAGCCCGCTTGGGGCTTAGCAATAACCCAACCTTCCGACTCTAGTAACTGGTATGCCTGTAGTATCGTGCTTGGTGCGACCGAAAAGTTACGACTGTTGACTCTGACTGAAGGGATTTTCTCCCCAGCACGCCATGTCTGTGCAATGATTTGTTGCTTGATCTGCTCAGCAACCTGTTGGTAGCGGCTCATACTTCCCTCGCTTTCACGTTCCACCTGAACCATACCACAAATGTTTGGTTTTATCTTTCCCGACGATATTCTGTTAAATCAGTAACTTAACGGCAGAATTCAGCACCCAAATAAATTGACCATCTTTATTGAATTCATACTTCTCATTTTTGTCAGTTTTCATTGAAACTCAGCGTCCCCATGTCTAACATCGTGATAGATGTCACTTTTATTCTTTAAACCTTTGTTAAATTGATAACGTAATAAGAGAGCCAGATCTAGGTTCTATACAGAGTGAGAATAACGATGAAAAAATACGACGAAACAAATATTGAATATAAAGGCGAAAGTAACGGCGTTCATAGCTGGATTGCACCACATGGGCAACCTTATTACTGGCACCCAGACTGGCTACACATCGCAGAAGATGCGACAGGCTCTCACCCTAAACAACCATTAGAAATGGCCGACGGTGAAGCCGCGACCCAAAAACATGCTATTACTGCAATATTGAAACACGTAAACACGTGGGCAAAAGAAAAATTTGCTTCAAACCCGGATATCGAAACAGACGCTATTGAATCTGAAATGAAGCTAAAAAATAGCACCTTCAATCTGTTTTCTTGTCACTCCCTTACTTTCTAGTGAGGGAGTTTTTATATTCTTATTTATGAACCCATAGTCCTAACGTTAAACAACTTGGAAAGCGCTTATTGTTCAATTAGATCGTTACGCACGCAGTTGAACCGGTGACATTGCTCTCAACCTGTCAACTTGGAGTCATTTGGGCATAGTTTCATAATGTTTGAAAGGAATGAGCTTGCGGCACGGTCTTTATGAATTGGCGACGCTGGGGGGGATAAATTCGTGTTCTCTATGTCGAACGCTAAACTAAAGTTGTATGGATACACAAGCAATATAATAAGGTTTTAGCTATGACTAATTCTCATTACAACGCAAGGCTAACATTCAAACTCTATGCTTTAGCGGCACTCTTGTTCGGTACTTACGGTGGCCGTGTCTGCCCTATGCTCGAAACACTCAGCGCCAGTGAGATCATGACTCATGTTTCGATTACGTTTGTGGTGATGTTCGTTCTACGCCATTTCGTCTTGCACAACCACTCGCTGATGCAGGAACAAAAAATGGCACAGTTGGATAGCACTCTATTTTTCATGGCAAGCGTTCCACTCGCCTTATACTACAACGTATTTTATAGCTTCCCCCTCGACAGCAATTTGAAAGTGCTGTTTGGTATGACGCTGTTTGGCTTTTTCACTGGAAGCCTATTACAGCTAACGTCAAAACTGGAACGATTCGAACACCACATCAATACTTCCCCTCAATTCGACCTTTCGGGCGAACGCCAATCCATTGTTAAACAAATGATTTGGATGGTGGTGCTGCTGCTGGCCACACTGACCACCATGTTGGCCATGGTCGCGGTGAAAGATATCTTCTGGCTAGAGCACAATCCAGAGCGAGTGTTAGATGGCACTGGAACCGTGAGCGTTATTAAAGAATTTATCTATATTTCATTAGTACTTGGAGGGTATGCCCTCACCATACTCATTCTTTGGTCCAAGTTAATGAAGAAAGTATTGCTAAGCCAAGAGTGTACCTTGATAGAAGTCGCTCAAGGCCACGTTGACAGACGCCTACCAGTATTCGAACACAACGAGTTGGGTTCAATGGCCTCATTAACCAATACAATGCTAGATAGCCTCCAGTCTACTCAAGATGAAGTCAAGACCACTCGCGACGTAGCGATTGTCAGCTTGTCGGCATTAGCAGAGTCCCGTGACAATGAGACTGGCGCGCACATATTGCGGACTCAAGAGTACGTCAAAGCTCTCGCCGAGGAATTAAGCCATCTTGAGCAGTATCAATCTCTGCTGACACCACAATACATCGAGCTACTCTATAAATCGGCTCCTTTGCATGACGTGGGTAAAGTGGGTATTCCAGATAACGTGCTACTCAAACCAGATAAACTGACCAACGAAGAATTCGAGATAATGAAAACTCACCCGCAAATCGGAGCTGAAGCCCTTTCAATTGCCGAGAAACAGTTGGGTAGTAGCTCGTTTTTGAGTGTGGCAAAAGAGATTGCCTTAACACACCATGAGAAATGGGACGGAAGCGGTTATCCGAATCAACTGTCCGGGGATGCTATTCCACTGTCAGGACGATTGATGGCACTAGCGGATGTTTATGATGCTCTGATATCCAAGCGCGTCTACAAGCCAGCCTTTAGCCACGACAAAGCCAAGGCGATTATTTTAGAAGGCGTTGGCAGTCACTTCGACCCAACAGTTGTTGATGCTTTCTTAGCAATTGAGGAAAAGTTCGTGACTATAGCGGCGCGGTATAAGGATGCTGAGCAACTAAGTGAAGAGTCTAACTCCCCTCTTCACACTCCTCCTCAGAAGCATGTCGCCAACAGCTAACAAGCTGTTGGCATTAGACACACAGCTCTAGCTGGGTTTCGTTTCGACAATGGCAGTTGATAGAGCAAAAACTGCGGTTGTCTTGGTATTGTTGTTTGATATCTTCAAATGGCAGCGGCTTGGCAAATAAGTAACCTTGACCAAAGTTGCACCCCATCGCTAATACCTGATTCATGTCAGCTTGAGTTTCAATGCCTTCACAAACTGCCGTCATATCCAGGTTATGTGCCAGGTCAATAACAGCTTTAAGAATCGTGTTATTGCTGGCTTTTTGATTTAAGTTCTCTACGAAGCTTTTGTCGATTTTTAGCGTATCAATCGGAAACTGGTACAAGTAACTCAAACTCGAATAACCGATCCCAAAGTCATCTAGCGCCAAGCTCACGCCGAGCTTTTTCAGTTTTTCCATATTGAGCAGCACTTGTTCGGTGTATTCCAACAATGCACGCTCCGTTAACTTAATACATAGGCATTCAGGGGCTAAACCCGTTTTGTCTAGAATGTTAGCGATCGTGTCGACTAAATCATCTTGGAAAAAATGCTCGCAGTACAAATTACTGCTGACGTAAAGCTTTTGTTCAGGGAAAAGAGTTTGGATTTGCTTCAGGTTTCGACATGACTCTTCTAACACCAGAAGATCGATGTCCTTAACCAACCCAGCCGATTCCGCAAACGGAATAAAGTCCAACGGCGGTACGATTCCTCTAGCGGGAGATTGCCAGCGAGCTAACGACTCAAATCCAACGATTTGACCTGTTTTGAGATCTAAAATTGGATGCCAGTAGGCATGAATCTCACCATTTTCGATGCCATAACGTAGATCGGCCTCCAAACTGATTGCGTCTTGCTTGTCACTTTGCATACTCTTATCAAAAACCGCATAGCGACCAGGACCACTGCGTTTCGCGTGGTACATAGCAGCATCGGCATCGCACAGCATTTCATCAGCATCGCCGTATGCAGGATCACTAAACAATACTCCAACACTACCACCAATGAACACGGGCTGATTTTCGATAATAAACGGCTTTTTCAATGTGTCATTGATACGTTGTGCAATATCGTAGGCATGCTGCTCGACTTCGATCTCTTCAATCAATATGACAAATTCATCGCCACCCAAACGTGCAACTGTGTCTTGAGTTCTTAGCAGACCCTTTAGTTCATCCGCGATAGTACACAGCAAGGTATCGCCTGCAGCATGACCTAAACTATCGTTCACCATCTTGAATCGGTCTATATCAACAAACAGAACCGCAAATTTACTAGAGACCTCAGTGTCAGCTTTAGTGATGAGCTGATTGAGCCGATAGATGAACTCACCACGGTTGATTAAGCCAGTTAACGCATCATGAGAAGCGGTTATCTTGAGTTTTTTCTGCACTTCTCGTGTTTCGTTGATTTGGGCTCTTAACGCCGCGGTTCGATGTGCAACCTGCTCTTCCAATCGGCTGTTAGAATCGCGCATAAACTCCGCCATTTCGTGGCGTACGACCGCATTGGCCACGTGCTGAGCGACAAAAGTCAGTAGATCGACGTCTTTTTGTTGATAATCAACGGGATTTGGCTGGTAGCTTTGTACCGTCATGACCCCACGAACTTCGCTTTCAACGATAAGCGGTACACCTAACCAAGAATAAGTAGTGTCGTCAGGTTTACTTGCTAATCCCTCTTGATGGTACCTGTCGAGCTCTGCTTTGGATAACAGCAGAGGCTTACCCAACTTCATGACAAGTTCGGTAAAACCAGGCTCTCGATTAGACTCAATCTGTCGGATACTGGTGCGAACACCCAAATACTCATCAGACATATAGACGAACTCGAGTGCCCCATTTGCTTCAACCTTAGGGCTTTTCAATGCGATATAGAAATTATTAGCGCTGATCAGTTGGGAGATAATCTCATGAACTTGGGCATAGACACTCTTTTGACAAGAGCCAGAATCACTAAACAATTGAGAAATCTTGAACAAACTTTCCTGCAGTTTTTTCGCACTGTTTAGCTTTTCGAGCTGCAGGGCAAACTGCTGGCTTTTTTCACTAAACTTCTTTTGCAGTTCATCCATCTCTTTAAAGCGATAAAGCGCTGTAACGATATGGTCACTAGCAAAGGTCAGTAGCTCTAGATCATCTTTAGTGTATTGCGTTTCAAGGGTGTAACTTTGAACGGTCACCACACCTATGACTTCACCATTACGCAATAATGGACACCCCATCCAATACACACCGGTGTTTTTAGAGAGTTCGTTGGTCGGAGACAATTGCTCTAAATCGCGTGGGGAAAGCAGAAGCGGTTTTTTCGACTCGATAACGATATGACTGAGCGTACCTTCAAAATCCTTGTAAGGAATCTTACCTTCTAGCTGTTGGTCTAACTCATCCACATGATAAATCACCTCTAGCTCTTGCTTCTGACCATCAAATAGAATGACGAAGTGATTTTTCGCATCCATCAAGCCCGCTATCACCTCATGAACACGGCGAAAGAAGAACTCGAGATTATCGCAATCGTGTGAGAGTTGATTTAACTTTAATAGCGCATGATAACTTGCAGCAAGCACATCGTAGTCTTGCCGACTAACCGTGGTACTCCCCAGGTTCTCTGAGGTTAGTGCAATGTTGTTGTGATTGATTAGCATAGAAAGATAAGCGTAATGTTGACCGACTTGTTAGCAGCTTGATAACCGTACGCTGCTCTGAGCGGCGGAATTTAAACCAATGAATAACAATTTAAGTCAATTTTTGGTTAAAAATATCGAATAAGGAATCAGCCTCGATTTTTAACTATTGCCACAATAGCCATTAGTGTAATAGCACTATTTATTCATTGCCAGACATCCTTTCCTATCTAGCACACTAAACCCGCTCTCAATGACGCTAAAATCACTTGGGGAGTTATACATTTCCGCATACTCGCTAAAAATTCGGCTTCAGAGACCTCTTTTTCATAAGAATTGCGTTTTCTGTCTGTTAGCTGTTGTCACTTAGATCACAGAAAGGTATAAATACCCTAATAGGTTATATCCTCCTTTCAATTCACACGGATGAAGATTATGTTTGAAAAAGTTGTTGCGGCTCCAGCTGACCCTATCCTTGGTTTAACTGAAGAGTTTAAAAAAGATACTCGCGCTGAAAAAATCAACCTAGGTGTTGGTATCTACAAAAACGAAGACGGTGAAACACCTGTTCTTAAAACTGTTAAAAAGGCAGAAGCAGCGCTGCTAGAAAACGAGAAAACTAAATCTTACCTAACGATTGAAGGGACAGCTGAGTACGCATTAGCTGTACAAAAACTGTTGTTTGGCGCAGATTCAGAAGTTGTTAGCCAAAAACGTGCAAAAACAGCTCAAGCACCAGGTGGTACAGGTGCACTTCGTGTCGCTGGCGAATTTATTAAACGCCAACTAGGTGATGTGAAGATCTGGATCAGCAACCCAACATGGGCAAACCACAACGGCGTTTTCTCTGCAGCTGGCATCGAAACAGCACAATACAGCTACTACAACGCGGAAACAAAAGACAAAGATTTCGCAGGTATGGTTGCAGACCTTGAAAAAGCAAACGCAGGCGACATCGTGCTGCTTCACGGCTGCTGTCACAACCCGACGGGAATCGATCCAACGGCAGAAGAGTGGGAAACTCTGGCTAAACTCGTTGCAGAAAAAGGTCTACTTCCACTATTCGACTTTGCTTACCAAGGTTTTGCTAAAGGTGTTGAAGACGACGCCGCAGGCCTGCGCACGTTTGCGAAGTACAACAAAGAAATTTTAGTTGCGAGCTCTTTCTCTAAAAACTTCGGTCTATACAATGAGCGCGTTGGTGCATTTACACTGGTAGCGGATAACACAGAAGTTGCTACAACCGCGTTCTCGCAAGTGAAAGGTATTATCCGTTCAATCTACTCTAACCCACCGGCTCACGGTAGTGCAGTTGTTACTCATATCCTAAACAACGCCGACCTACGTGCAGAGTGGGAATCTGAAGTGGCAGAAATGCGTGACCGTATTCAAGAAATGCGTGAACTGTTCGTTTCTACACTGAAACAAGAAGGTGTTTCTGCAGACTTCAGCTTCATCGAACGTCAAAACGGCATGTTCTCTTTCTCAGGTCTAAGCAAAGAGCAAGTAACTCGTTTGAAAGAAGAGTTTGGTATCTACATCGTTGGTTCTGGCCGTATCAGTGTTGCTGGTATGACTAAATCAAACATGGGCCCACTATGTAAAGGCATCGCTGCAGTTCTATAACGGCCGAACACAACCATAAAAATAGAAGAGCCAGCACAATGCTGGCTCTTTTTAGTTTTAAAATCTGTAGCGTAAAGATAAACCACCTTCATTGGTGGTATCCTCTCCAAAGTCTCGATGAGTATAGAGCACACCAATCGCGAAATTATCTTCAAAATGATAGTCGGCTCTAAGTTGCAGTTTATCTTCATCAACTAGGTTTGAACGGCTCAACTCGCCAATAGCAGCTAACTCCAACTGTTTAGTCACAAAGTAATTCACGCTGGCATCTATGCTGTATACAAACTTACTGTCACTAAAGAGTTTCACCTCTGGGTTATCCTGTGTGACTTTATTCCATAGCGAACCCACTTTCGCTCGAGTGGAAATATCCCATTGCTCGTTAATTGCATATCGATAACCCGCCCCTGCGCGCAATGTGTAAGTTTCTTCTGTGATGTTATCTGGGTGGAAAAAGCGTGCGGAATAGTCAAGTACTAACAGCCACTGGTCATCGTATAAGCTGCTTGCACCAATCCCCATCGCGGTAACATTGTTGTTTCCCCCTAAACTCTTATCATAAGAGCCGGAGCTTAGATCAACGTACACATAGTCGTATTTTCCGGCATTGACTGCGGTCTGAACCATTGCAGCACTTGTCGTTGAAAGCAGTATGCCTGCTACTGAGATTAGACACGAACACATACGTCGCTTGCGACCGACTAGACTCCATTCCATTACTCACCTCTTCCGATTTGATCGCCCTTTAGCAGCATTGCTCCTGAGAAACCCAAGCGGGCTACTCCGTTTAACCAGAGAATAGAAACTCTTTCTATACATTAACGGGGGAACAAATAGACAAACGCTGCCGTAACTAGCCTTTATTTATAATAGACTAACTCGTATTTTCTGATGAGATTTTGAGCACAAAAAGTGCGAAAAATGAATAGATTAGCGGCAGCCCACCAATAGGTAGCCTGCCAGTAATATCAGTTAGTGAAGATTGAGTTCGATCAGGAACTCTTCGTGGGAAGTTGGGGAAATTTGAACACTGCTTTTCGATTTAATCATTTCGATTTGGTCTGAATCCAGTGTATAAGGCATCACCAATTTTAACTGGCTGATCCCTTCGTACTTAGCAAGTTCGCACAGTGTCACTAAGTTTGACTCGTCGCTACGGCTTGCCGATAAAGACTTCAAAGCCGCTTCCCACAATCGGTCTTGGGGCGTGCTTAGTTCTTTTATATTGTCTCGCCACATCAAACTAAAGATTGGCGCAAACGTACTCATTGCCTCTAAAAACGTCCATTTCTTACTACACGAGGCGCCAAGAAATGATGTGTAATCAAACTCTACACATTGTGCTTCCTGATGTTCCATATCGTTACCCTCGATAACTAGCAATACAATGTACTTAATATCATCCAACCAAGTTGTTATAGCAATAGGATATAAAACATTAGTCTTTTATGACTAAAATAAAGGATGAAATGGTATATAAAAACCAGTTTAGTAACAAAGTGTGTACACGTTTTCTAAATCTTTGTCGGAAAGATTAATATTTCGAAGAACAAACAAATAACCCTACTTAGCAAGATTTTCTACTTAATGTCTACGATTCGACTGGCTTTCTTATACTGAATTCTCCAACCTTTCCACACTGGTAGCTCCCAACGTTTTGGGTCTTTCTTGCGCAGGCCACTTTCGTATACCACATAAACGAGTTTGCGTTTCGGCATATACTCCACACTGACGTTGAGATCCCCCAATGCCAAACGTAGAGGGTATTTTTCAGCGAACTCTTGATACTCCCAGTATGGAATGCCTTCAAACTGAAAATCTTCTTCACTGAACAGCGCAAGGTCGTCGATCGATTCTAGCTCAAGCATAGTAAGCTGTTCGCAAAACCAACGTTCAAAATCCGAATCTTGATGACACTCAACGTCGGCGAGCCCTAGCTCTACATAAAGCCGCCAGTGCTGTATTTGTTGCTGCAATTTTTCGGCAAAGCCTGGGAATATTTCCCCGCTGAGTACCGAATCTAGGATAGGTTTTAGGGCCAGTTCACCCTGAGCCTCTACTCGCTTACTCATCACTGAGCGGCCAGCATAAACCAGCTCTAGTGCACTGTAAGCAGTTCCATTCTCGACAGTACTTTCACCCTGAATCCACTCTCCTATCTCCAATGCCGCGAATAGGCTCAGGGGTACGGGCATCGCAACAGTCGCCAAATTTAGGGTCTGCTTTACACCTCGGCCTGGTAAACTATGAGTGTCCAACACCAACATCGCTTCGTGCTCGTCTGTCACACGGCTATTTCTTGCTGGTAACACTTCCATGACACCATTACCGAATGCCTCTCGACGTTTCACCCTGCGCACAAACAATAGTTCTGGATGTAGTCGTGCAATCTCTTCCGCTAAGGTATGCCTTTCGAATCGCGAAGCGACACACAAGCTTGGTAGTTCAAACAACTCACGCATTTGTGCAGCCAAACCTCGGGCTTCTTTTACTGCTTCTTGATCAACACTAACACCAGGAAGATCGTCTCCGCGCACTAGTCGAATAAGTAAACTTGCATCGCAACCAAACGGTTCTTCACGAAGTAATGCCTCTACACTATCGGCATTACTGCTCAGAGTATAAAGAGAGGCTGGTACTGCCAGAGCTGCTGCCAAATCTACCATTGCCTCTTTCACCGCTTTTGGCTCTGAGCGAGTAACCAGATCGGCATACAGTGCATCGATAGGCAATGGGTAGAGTTTTGTACCATGCTCTGTAACTGTGCCATCTTCGTCAATCGCCCCCATATCTCTTAACACCAAGCATGCCGCTTCAAGAGACTTTTCAGGAATCGTGTCTAACCAATCCAAATCTTGAAGTTTATAACCGCATGTCGCGGCTGCTAGCATTGGTTCTGTTAGCCCCTCTCGCTGAAACTCCGGAGGTGTTACGGCTTCAAGGGCTGCATGCTTTCCATACAATCGGATACACTCTCCCTGCATAACACGGCCCGCGCGGCCCATTCTTTGTTTAGCACCGGCCTTGGAGATATGCGACAACATTAAGGTAGACCGGCCGTTACGTTGGACGGTGCGCCTTTCTAAGCCACTATCTATCACGGTCGAAATATTCGGTATAGTGAGAGAGGTTTCCGCCACATTGGTCGCGAGCACAACCTTACGTTGGGGCTGCTTAGTTAGAGCAAGGAGTCGCTGTTCATCAGACACGGACGCATGTAGAGGCACAATCAGTAATTGTGGGAACGACTTGAGTGTAGCTGCACACTGGGCGATTTCTTTTCTTCCAGGCAGGAAGACCAGTATATCAGCCCCATCAGTGAGCAGTTGGCTTGCGACTTCTTGATGAACGCGTTGCTCAATATTTTTGAGTTGAGGCAAATGGTGGGAGTCGACCGCTCGATGTTCAACCGTAACATCGAAGTTCCGCCCTGACGCTTGCAGCCTATCTGCGCCCACATAACGAGCAAGTTTTTCACCTTCGATCGTAGCAGAAGTAATCACTAGACGATGTGATTTGCTCGCTTTGAGCATCGCTACCAGCAGGTCAGTATCCCAACGCCGTTCATGAAACTCATCAACCAAGACGATATCGAATGCTTTTAGTTTGTTCTCAGCAAACCATTTCAGTGCCACACCTGGAGTCACAAACACCACTTGGCTCTGTTCAGAGTACACATTCTCTAACTTGATCGCATAGCCTACTGACTCGCCGAGTTTTTCGCCGCGCTCTTGGCTAAGAAACTGGGCAAGAGACGTACAAGCTATTCTTCGTGGCTCAATAACCAGCACTCTTCCTTGCTCACTGGCCCACATTGGTAATCGAGTTGATTTCCCCGATCCTGTTTCGGCTTCTACAATTAAATGAGTCTGCGGTAATCGCTGCAAAAACGATTCTTTGAGGGTGTCGATAGGAAGGCGGGACATGGCTTTTTTTAACAATTTTGTAAATTGTGACTATTATACTCTTATCCGCTTGTTTGAGCGAAAGATATCAATCCACAAAAACCTCATTTCTGTTTACAATACGGTGACGAATCCCTATCATTTTCGGGTTCCCTTCCACCCTACAATAGGCCAACAATGAACAACGATAAACGCCCTCTATATATCCAGTACGCTGGACCTGCGCTATTGAGCACCCCTCTTCTGAACAAAGGCAGTGCATTCTCTGCCGAAGAACGCAGTTCTTTCAACCTTGAAGGGCTTCTTCCAGAAACCACAGAGACCATTCAAGAGCAAGTTGAACGTGCATATCAACAATATCGTAACTTCGAAAGCGATATGGATAAGCACATCTACCTACGTAATATTCAAGATACCAACGAAACGTTGTTCTATCGCTTAGTTCAGAATCATATTTCTGAGATGATGCCTATCATTTACACGCCAACTGTGGGTGCAGCGTGTGAGAACTTTTCTAATATTTACCGTCGTGGACGTGGCTTATTCGTGTCATACGCTAACCGCGACCGTATCGATGACATCTTAAACAACGCATCGAGCCACAATGTTAAGGTCATCGTTGTTACCGATGGTGAGCGTATCTTAGGTCTTGGTGACCAAGGTATCGGCGGAATGGGGATTCCAATTGGTAAGCTGGCTCTATACACAGCGTGTGGCGGTATCAGTCCAGCGTATACACTGCCAATCGTGCTTGATGTCGGTACAAACAACCCTCAACGTCTTGCTGACCCAATGTACATGGGCTGGCGTCATCCTCGTATCACAGGCGCTGATTACGATGCCTTTGTTGAAGAGTTCATCCAAGCTGTTCAACGCCGCTGGCCTGATGCACTCATTCAGTTTGAAGATTTTGCGCAGAAAAACGCGATGCCACTTCTAGAGCGCTACAAAGATCGCATCTGCTGTTTTAACGATGACATCCAAGGTACTGCTGCAGTTACAGTTGGCTCACTACTTGCCGCTTGTCAGGCTGCTGGCAGCAAGCTATCAGAGCAACGCATCACCTTCTTAGGTGCTGGCTCTGCTGGTTGTGGTATTGCGGAAGCGATCATTGCGCAAATGGTGTCTGAAGGGATCAGCGATGCGCAAGCACGTTCTCAAGTTTACATGGTTGACCGTTGGGGCTTGCTGCAAGAAGGTATGCCGAACTTACTCGACTTCCAGCAGCGTTTGGTACAGAAAACCGCAGACACTAAAGATTGGGAATGTGAAGCCAATGGTTTCTCTTTGTTTGATGTTATGCACAATGCAAAACCAACTGTACTTATTGGTGTTTCGGGTGCTCCGGGTCTATTTAGCAAAGAAATCATCCAAGAGATGCATAAACACTGTGAACGCCCAATTGTATTCCCTCTTTCTAACCCAACGAGCCGCGTAGAGGCAACACCTAACGATATTATCCGTTGGACTAACGGCGAGGCACTCGTTGCAACAGGAAGCCCATTTGAGCCTGTGGTTCATGATGGTAAAACGTACCCAATCGCACAGTGTAACAACAGCTACATCTTCCCTGGCATTGGCCTAGGTGTATTAGCAGTGAACGCAAAACGTGTCACAGACGAAATGTTAATGGAGTCTAGCCGCGCACTTGCAACTTGTTCACCACTAGCCATCAACGGTCAAGGTGCACTGCTACCGCCACTAGAAGCAATTCACTCGGTATCAAAGAAGATCGCATTTGCCGTAGCGAAGAAAGCGATTGAGCAAGGTGTGGCATTAGAGATCACTGACGAAGCGCTAGAATCTGCTATCGATCAACACTTCTGGCAACCAGTTTACCGCCGTTATAAGCGTACTGCGTTCTAATCTTTGAAGTTGATACAAAAACCTCGCCTAGTGCGAGGTTTTTTCTTATTCGGCATCTTTTATGGCCAGCAGGCTTCGTGATAATCTCTTAGCTCTCTTTGAATGACACTTCTGATGACATGCCAAATTTCTTAAATACTCTAGGTGGCTATTTCGTCCCGTACCTTTCAGAAATATCAACCGCTTTGATTGCATGTGCATTGGTCATGTTTGGCGGCGAAATTAATCGAATGCTAAGAAATGCTCTTCGCATGCAGCATTTTCTGATCCGCACTTCTGTATTTATCTTGATAAACGCATTTGGTTACGGCTTAATCATTGTAAAAGCAACACCTTACCTTGCTCGGACACTGCTCGATTTGGAGCGGGGCATCATGTTTAGCATTATTATAAGTAGCTTCATTGTTATTGGAATATGGGCTCAGAAGAACAGACAAATCTAATACAGCGAGTTGCAATTCGAGTCACTCAACTCGTCTCTTTTACTGCACTCAAGAAAGGACTCAAAATTTGCTTAGCAGCATTGCTGTTGATGGCGGTCTTCGTAGTGCTCATTGACCGTTGGGTAAGTTGGGGGACTTCTGACTCCATCACGACTAACACCAGCGAGATAGATAATTACGATGTGGCGGTGGTACTAGGAACGAGCAAGTATCTAGGTCGAGTTCTTAACGAATACTATTCACATCGAATGGACGCGGCCATTGAGTTATTTCATCAAGGTAAAGTCAATAATCTACTGCTTAGTGGCGACAACGCTCACCGCTCGTACAATGAGCCTTGGACGATGAAACGCGACTTACTCAAAGCCGATATCCCCGAACAAAATATCTACCTAGATTACGCGGGGTTCCGAACCCTCGATTCCGTCGTACGAGCGAAAGAAATTTTCGACACTGATGACTTCCTTATCATTACACAACGCTTTCATTGTGAACGTGCCTTATTTATCGCCAAGTACCACGACATCAACGCTCAGTGCTTAGCCGTGCCCGGACCTATCAATCATTCAGGATTGAAAATACGATTGCGAGAAGTGTTTGCTCGAAGCAAAGCGTTTTTAGACTTGTTCATCATCAATACGCAGCCACGATTTTTAGGTCCCAAAGAACCTATCGCCAAATCGAACTTAACCGAGCCCGATTTTTCCATATCACATGCTGAAACGACTTTGAACCTTGAAGGTATCGACCAGAATGTCAGCACTTCAAGTGCAAGTGACGCTGAAACCGAAAAGTGAGCAGTGCGAATTACCGCAGCTACTCACTGACGTGAACTTGGTTTCGACCGTTGTGCTTGGCGATATAGAGCGCTTCATCCGCTCTCGCGATTGCCTCTGTTGCCTTCCCTGCCCCAAGCTCAGCAACACCAATACTACAGGTGAGCACCTCACCATGAACCCAGATATGATTTTCGACGTAGGTTCGGATACGCTCCGCCAATTTAGCGGCTTCTTCTAATCCAGTATCAGGGCAGAAAACGATAAACTCTTCTCCCCCCCAACGAACTAACCTGTCCTGTTTTCTCACTACACTTAGGATCACCATCACGAACTCACGCAAAATGTCATCACCTAACGCGTGACCAAATTTGTCGTTGATGTTTTTGAAGTAATCAATGTCTAGGTACAGAACTGACAATTGACGATGACTTGGGACATTTCTTGTCCCATAATTTTTTATCCACTCACGGGCTGCATGGCGGTTCATCGCCCCCGTTAGTGCATCTCGACTAGCGAGCTCGGCAAACTCGAAGTTCTGCGCGCGCAATGAGCGGTTAATATTCTTTAAGTGGGCTTGCCTTAAGTTCGCTTGGTGAATCATTCTTCGATTACGTCGAATTTCACCAAAGGTCAAAAGGCTGCCAATCGTCACCCAAATGAACAAAAGCCCCATAAAGAGGTCTTCGCCTTTGATATAGTCGCCGATAAACTCAATACGATTAATCGACATCTGATAGCGCCCGACTTCTGTTGCTGAACCTGTCGCGAATTCAATCTTATTGATATTGCTAAACTCTGGAGCCGAGTGTTTAATGCCTATATCGTTATCCGCTAACCACCATGTCATCACCTGTAGGCTCGCAAGTGGGATTTCGACCGTACCTTTACCATCTTGTGGCAAGTATTCGATGCCATTGTATTTATGGGTATATTCGTTATCCGGTGTCGAGTATTCAGGGTTGTAGTTGCGCAGGTAAAAGCGCATACGTGGATCATCGCCGTCATCCAGAGCTTTAAAGTCTATATCTAGGCGAACAGTATGATATTGAGACAAATCCAAGCCGACTTCTGGATTTGGGTTGATGTGAATGGAGACACCACAGTATGGCCAAGGGTAATCATCACTGTGTTTTAAATCGCAAACCATCACAGCCTTACCGCTTCTTTGGTAAAGCTCAGAGGTTGAGTTGCCCTTACTCACCTGATCATTAGTTGCCAAAAAGCTGTATTGAGTTGGCAATATCACCTTAGTTTTGGCGTCGCCATAGGCGTGGTAAAGCTGTACGACAATCAGTGTCATCACAACCAACACAAATACAGACTTATGTTTTAATTTCATTTACTGCTGATACTCCAGAGCCAGTTCAACATGAATTGCGCTGACGAATTTACGCTGGCAATTGTAAGCTCTTAATAACGATATACTAAACAAATATCAGACTTTGCTGCCAATAATATCAGTAGCACGATGCTCTTTTCACCAGAATTCTAGAGTCACTTCAACAAACGCTAATACAGCACCAAACGCGTTAATGCTCTAAATTTTGAAATCGCCAATGAACATCCCATCTAGCGCCCACTTTTGATAAACTACGCACCTAAATAAAATTATAGAGCAATGTCATGTCTTTAATCGCAAAAGGTACGCTTCGAAAAATGCAAGCGTCTCTAGATGGTCAGGTGGAGTATCGCCTGCCAGTAGGTGATGAGTTGGTTTCCCTCAACCCATTTATCGGTAAATCACTTACACTGACTCACACAGGCAACATCTTCTGCTGCTCGTGTGGTAAAAAAACGAAGAAGAGTTATTCTCAAGGTCACTGCTTTGTTTGTATGAAGAAACTAGCAAGCTGCGACATGTGCATCATGAAGCCGGAAACTTGCCATTACGACCAGGGCACCTGCCGTGAGCCGGAGTGGGGTGAGGCTAACTGTATGGTCGACCACTATGTCTACCTGTCGAATACATCTAGTTTAAAAGTGGGCATTACTCGCCACACGCAGATTCCAACACGTTGGATTGACCAAGGAGCGACGCAAGGCCTACCAATTTTTAAAGTAAAAACACGCCAGATTTCAGGTCTAATCGAAGTGGAACTTGCCAAACATATCGCTGACAAAACCAATTGGCGTACGCTACTCAAAGGCGATGGTGAAGCCATGGCATTGGAAGAAAGGTTTGCTGAATTATTGCCGTTAGTAGAAGATAAAATTGCTGAGATCAAACAAACTTTTGGTGATGATGCTATCGAAGTCTTAAGTGCCGACATCACACCAATTGAATACCCTGTTCAAGCGCACCCAACGAAGATCACCTCTCACAATTTTGATAAGAATCCAGAGGTCACAGGCATTCTGCAGGGCATCAAAGGTCAGTACCTGATATTTGATTCTGGTGTTATCAACATTCGCAAGTTTGGCTCTTACGAAGTCGAAGTGTTCGACGAGTAAACTCAATCGAAATTTAATATCTACGAAGCAGTATCAATAGTAAAAAGCCACCAAATGGTGGCTTATTTTTTGTTATAACACGCTACTCAGTGCACTAAAGAAACGATCAATTTCTGCTTTAGTGTTGTAGTGCATCAGTCCTACACGCAGTATGCCGCCTTTCTCAGTTATGCCTAGTGCATCAGTAAGTCGGTCAGCATATAAATGACCGCTCCAAGTATAAATCTCACGCTCACCCAAATGCGCAGCCACATCCGCTGGATTAATGCTGCCAAACCTCAAAGCAAACGTCGCAGTGCGATTGTTTGAAGTAGACTCACCAAACAGTTCAATACTTGGGAACTCACTCAAGCGAGCTAAGAAGTAAGTTGCAAGAGATTGCTCATATTGATGAACGTTGTCATACGCAGACACAAGTTTAGCTCTAAGATCGCTCCCCTCACCTAAAGACGCGATATAATCAATCGCAGATGAGAATGCCGATAATGCTTCAAAGTTCAGTGTGCCAGTTTCCCAACAATTTGGGGCATGCTTTGGCGCAGGCTCTACTTTGTATGGTTGATACTTTTCAAGCATCTCTTTGCGGCCAAATAGAACACCCAAGTGAGGCCCGAAGAACTTATATGCTGAGCCAGCCACAAAGTCGGCTCCTAGAGCCTGTACATCAACAATCTGGTGAGGAAGAAGGTGAACCGCGTCGATAAATACGACACTACCATTCGCTTTCGCCAATCTGGTCACTTTCTCGATATCTACAATGGTTCCAGACAAGTTACTCGCAGCAGTGACGGCAACTAAACGCGTCTTTTCATTCAGCAGTGATTGCAGTTTATCTAGATCCAAATTACAGGTGTTATCTTTGACAGGTAAGTAGTGAACCTTAACCCCTTTGTCCTTTGCCGCCATCGCCCATGAAGAACGATTCGCGCCATGATCGGCATCGCTAAGAATAATCTCATCCCCAGCCTGCCACTCTTGGCTTATCGCACGACTAAAGTGAAAAGCCATGGTCGTCATATTAGCGCCAAAAACGATCTCATCTTTTGACGCGGCCCCGAACAGTGCTGCAGCTTTAGTTCGACACTCATCCACTAAACTGACCGTATTTTCACTTACGGAGAATCGACCACCTAAGTTTGAATTCCCATGATTTAGGTAGATGCCAAACCCAGCAATAACTGAAAGCGGAAGCTGAGTGCCACCCGGGCCATCAAAATAAACTGGAGTTTGGCCATTGTTTGTATTGTTTAGCGCAGGAAACTGCTCTCTAAGAGCTTCAACACTTTTCGCATTAAGCGGTAAATACAAAGACATCACGCACTCCTTTTTCACCGGCTTCGCTCGATAATGTTTCTGAAATATGATGGAAAAAACGTGAGTCATTCAAAATAACAAACTGATTCTCTTCCAGCACCGTATTCAAGTGCGGATGCTGCTCTACAGGAGACGCGAAGATTTGGGTAAAGCCACCAGCGATGTTCTTACGCTGTACACAGAAGATGCCTACAAAGCGGTATCCATCTTGGTGAATCCCTTCAGGAGCTGGGGCGCTGGTGGCATCAGAATCACAAGTGACTCTGATCTGATGAACGTCCACGACAGAGTTGTCCTTATCCGTTCCGGTTTTCTGCATAAATGATTTCAGTAAGTGCTGAAAATACGGCGTACTTACCATGTCATGGTCCATTTCAGCGAAGTCACGCTCTACATCGCCAACCACTCGGTTAAACTCCGATGACTGAAAAAATGAGCTGTGTGGCAGTCGCACCACATCCGAATTTTCCGCTTGAAAACGCGCGTAGGAGCGATAACGATGGTCGCTGTCGACATATTTGTCTGCTGGCAAGTCTTCAAAATAGGTAGAAAGTTGAGGAGCGATTGAACTCGGTGTTTGAAACGCTTCGATCAGAAATTTGTTTTCCATTTCCATGATAAGTCCCTGTATAGCTTACGCTTACTAAAGTTAACATTTGATTAACAACAAGGTTATTATCCCGCAAAAAATCCACACTTCAATACATAAAACCAAAAACAACTATATATTCTAGAATTAAAAACCATCAAGCAATAAAGTTAGGATTTATCACCATTAATTGAAATATGCACGGAATTTATATCTACTTATTAAATAAAAATCAGTATCATAATTTGATGGCCATCACGCTTGGTCAAGATCTAACCTACTACATTAAGAGTCATTGCAACCCGCATAGGCATGTAAGCAAATAAGATTGATCGATAGATGAAAGCTATCTATGAAATAGCTTGAAACTATTTATATTTCTTGAAGTCAGCGAATATTATCCCTAGTATCAAATCAAAATTATTAAGGCCGTCATCGCTGAAATGGAGCCGCAATGAGCGACGTAAAACACTGTAATCTATTAATTCTTGGTTCGGGCCCTGCGGGTTACACCGCGGCTGTCTATGCAGCACGCGCAAACCTAAAACCTGTACTAGTTACTGGCATGCAACAAGGTGGTCAATTAACCACAACCACTGAAGTAGAAAACTGGCCAGGGGACCCTGAAGGTTTAACAGGTCCAGCACTGATGGATCGCATGAAAGAACATGCCGAGCGATTCGAAACTGAAATGCTGTTCGATCACATCAATGAAGTTGACTTGAGTGAGCGCCCTTTCCGCTTAAAAGGCGACAGCGGCCAGTACACCTGTGACGCACTAATTATTTCGACCGGTGCATCGGCTAAATACCTAGGTCTTGAATCTGAAGAAGCATTCAAAGGGCGTGGTGTATCCGCTTGTGCAACTTGTGATGGATTCTTCTACCGTAACCAAAAGGTTGCTGTGGTAGGTGGTGGTAATACTGCTGTTGAAGAAGCGTTATACCTATCGAACATTGCTTCTGAAGTACACCTTATCCACCGTCGTGATACGTTCCGTGCAGAGAAGATCTTAGTGAAGCGCTTAATGGATAAAGTAGAAAACGGTAACATTGTGCTACACACAGACCGTACTTTAGATGAAGTGCTAGGCGACGACATGGGCGTGACAGGTGTCCGAGTGAAAGACACTCAATCTGACCTTACCGAAGAAATCGATGTAATGGGCGCATTTATCGCCATAGGCCACCAGCCAAACACCTCAATTTTTAAAGGTCAGCTGGAAATGAAAGACGACTACATCATTGTTAAATCTGGCCTAGACGGCAATGCGACTCAAACCAGCATTGAAGGTGTATTTGCTGCTGGTGATGTTATGGATCATAACTACCGCCAGGCAATCACGTCAGCAGGTACAGGTTGTATGGCTGCACTTGATGCCGAACGATTCCTCGACGCGCTAGCCGACAAATCGTAAATGTGATTTTTCACTTTTAGTTCAAAACCCTAAAGCCCAAAGGTATGCCCTTTGGGCTTTCTTTTGTATAATGCTTGGTTCACAACCAAGAATAATTATCATTAAGCCTTCTAAATGGATAAGAAAAAACAACGCAGCTTGAACAATTGGCTCAAGCAGCAGAGTAAGCTTGCAAAGCGCTGGCTTATGATTGCAGTGAGCCTAGGCGTACTTTCAAGTGTGTTTTTACTCGCGCAAGCCGCTCTTCTCGCCTCGATTCTTCACCAACTTATTATGGAACAAACCGACAAGTCAGAGCTTGTTCCTTATTTCTTTGGCTTAGCCGCAACCATTGCTGCGCGCGCAGGCTGCGCATGGGGTCGCGAAATTGCTGGCTTCCGTTGCGGTGAACAAATCCGTATATACATTCGCCAACTGATCCTAGATAAATTAAGAGAGTTAGGCCCGGCATACATAAAAGGCAAACCGGCTGGCTCTTGGGCCACCTTGTTGTTAGAGCAAGTTGAAGACATGCAAGATTTCTTCTCACGCTACTTGCCGCAAATGTCTCTGTCCGTTTTAGTTCCATTCGTTATTCTAATTGTTGTCTTCCCGATTAACTGGGCAGCAGGACTAATCTTCCTAATTACCGCTCCGCTGGTTCCTATTTTTATGGCACTTGTGGGCATGAAGGCTGCCGACGCTAACCGCAAAAACTTCAAAGCATTACAGCGCTTATCTGGTCACTTCTATGATCGTTTGCAAGCAATGACCACCATTCGACTCTTCGACCGTACTAAGGCCGAAACTGAGGTGCTCAAAGGTGCATCCGAAGTATTCCGTACCCGCACGATGGATGTTCTTAAAATAGCTTTCCTATCTTCAGCCGTGCTTGAGTTCTTCACCTCAATTTCGATCGCTATTACCGCGGTCTACTTTGGTTTTAGCTTCATTGGTGAACTGAACTTCGGTTACTACGGTACAGGTGTTACCTTATTTGCTGGCCTATTTATCCTTATCCTTGCGCCAGAGTTTTACCAACCACTTCGCGATCTGGGCACCTTTTATCACGCCAAACAACAAGCAGTAGGCGCGGCAGAAAGCATTGTCGAATTCTTAGAAACCGATGTCAGCAAAGTTCAATCAGGTCAACAAACGTTGTCAGCCATGAATAATATTGAGATTAGCGCTACAGACCTTAAGGTATTTAGCCCAGAAGGCACTCAATTAGTTGGTCCTATCAGCTTTTCGATTGACGCAAACAAAACAGCAGCTTTGGTCGGCCCAAGCGGCGCAGGTAAAACTAGCCTAATTAATGCCATACTCGGCTTTATGCCTTATGAAGGTAGCTTGAAGATCAATGGAACAGAGCTAAAAGATCTCAACCATAGCAACTGGCGAGAGCAAATCAGCTGGGTGGGTCAAAACCCTCTCCTACTCCACGGCTCTATTCGTGACAACATTACACTAGGTAAAGACGACGTCGGTGAACAAGCTATTGAAAAAGCGCTGAATGATTCGTTTTCTGCTGAGTTTGTTAACAATCACGGTTTGGATTATTTGGTATCCGATCGTTCTGGAGGCCTATCCGTAGGGCAAGCGCAACGCTTGGCTCTTGCGAGAGCGATGCTACAAAACGGGAACTTCTGGTTGCTTGATGAGCCAACCGCTAGCCTCGATGCCCGCAGCGAACGCTTGGTAATGGATGGATTGAAAGCTCAAACAACCGAGAAAACGACATTGATGGTGACTCATCAACTCGCACCATTGCAAAACGTCGAACAAATATTAGTCATGAAAGATGGACTGTTAGCCGAAGCAGGTAGCTTCGAGCAACTGGTTGAGCAACAAGGGTTGTTTAATCAAATGCTACAGTCTAGCCAAGCACTGAACCAATCAAACAAGGGGAACTTAGATGCGTGATTTACTCCCTTACCTGAAGTTATATAAGAAGCATTGGTTTGGCTTGTCTCTTGGAATGCTGTTGGCATTTCTGACACTTTTCGCTTCGATAGGACTACTTACCTTATCAGGTTGGTTTTTGTCAGCCGCTGCTATTGCCGGTTTAACCATCGCACGTGAAACCTTTAACTACATGTTACCCGGTGCTTTTGTGCGTGGGTTCGCCATGGGGCGTACCGCAGGTCGTTGGGGCGAACGTGTGGTTAGCCACAACGCAACATTTAAACTGCTGACTGACCTACGCATTTTCTTCTTTGAGAAACTTGCGCCTCTCATGCCAGGGAAAGTCTCTAACCTTCGTGATGCCGACTTACTCAACCGTTTAGTTGCTGATGTTGATGCAATGGACCACGTATATCTGAGGCTGATAAGCCCGGTCACTGTTGGTGTATTCGGTATTGCGGCATTAACCGCTTTCCTTTGTTGGATAGATACCACACTCGGCCTCACACTTGGCGCTATCTTGCTTACCCTGTTACTTATCTGGCCGATAATTTTCTATAAGCTAGGTAAACGCAACGGTACTGAGTTAACGCAACACAAAGCGCAGCTGCGTGTGACCACTCTGGATTGGTTACAGGGTTACAGCGAACTGACTATCTTTGGCGCTGAAGAGCGTTACCGTAACGCAATTCTAGAAGCTCAAAATAGATTGGTGAGTAACCAATTCATCAATGCACATTTTTCCGGGTTAGCACAGGCGCTACTGATGCTAGCAAATGGCTGGACCTTGGTTTTAGTGATTTGGCTTTCAGCAGACGGAGTAGGCGGAAACGCACCTGATCCAATGATCGCCTTAATGGCCTTTGCAACAATGGCTAGTTTTGAGCTGTTGATGCCAATTGCCGGTGCATTCCAATTCCTAGGTCAAACACTTACCTCTGCTCGTCGACTTAACGACGTTATTTTGTCAGAGCCAGACGTGAAGTTTGCCAAGAAGCCTGTTGAATTGAATGGAAAGCACGATATTGAGTTTGACAATGTGACCTTCCATTATCCAGACGCTGAACAAAACGTACTTAAAGATGTTTCTTTGTCAGTGAAGGGCTGCCAGCGCGTTGCGATTGTCGGTCAGACAGGTTCAGGTAAATCGACGCTTCTACAGCTTCTAACTCGTTACTGGGATCCGCAGCAAGGCAGCGTATCCATTGCAGGCAAACCGCTAACTCAGTGGAATGAAAGCCAATTGCGCCAAACGATCAGTGTCGTGAGCCAACGTGTCGATATTCTGAATGGTACTCTTCGCGATAACCTTTCTATGGCTAACCCCGAAGCAAGCGACGAGTTGCTGAGTACAGCACTTACAGAAGTTGGCTTAGAGAAGCTTTTAGATGACCAAGGACTGGACGCTTGGCTCGGTGACGGTGGCAGACAGTTATCGGGTGGTGAAAAACGCCGCATTGGTATTGCCAGAGCTCGTTTGCATGATGCACCAATCTTGTTGCTGGATGAACCAACCGAAGGCTTAGACAAACAGACCGAACATCAAATCATGCAGTTGTTTGATACTCACTTTAAAGACAAAACGGTTATTTTCATCACACACCGTTTGGTCAACTTAGATCAAATGGACGCGATCTGTTTGATTGAGCAAGGCGAGATCGTTGAATATGGGCATCACAACGAACTCCTTGTGAGCCAAGGGCGCTATTTTCAGCTCACTCAAACGCTATAGATAAACCATAAGTCTGAGACAAAAATAATCAAAGAGCAGCCTCTACCGCTGCTCTTTTTCCTTCTAGATGTGTACTAGCCGGCAACTTAACTTCTCCCATATCCAGCTAACTTCGTTCATATCTAGTTAACTTCGTATTGAGTTTGCTAACTACGCACATTGCTATGACTACACTACAGATGTAAAAAAACCGACAACATGAGTCGTCGGCTTTTTTGTATCAGTATCTTAAGCTTTTATCGGCGAGCTTTAGAGCGTGCGCCCTGCTCTCCAGCTGATTTCTTTGGCTTACGACGAGAAGGATTGTTGCTACGCCCTTTTGGTGCGCTCACTCTTTCTTCGTGACGCTTAACCGCACGGCGGATCTTCTGGCTACGAGAACGCTCACGCTTACGTGATGTGTTGTCTTTTGACTCATCAAGCATGGTGTTTCTTTCAGGGCGAAGTTCTACTAACTCACGTAGGTAGTTAACCTCTTTCAGGTCAAGCTCCATCCATCCACCACGAGGGAGTTTCTTATCTAGATAGATATCACCATAACGAACACGCTTAAGACGGCTTACTGTGGTGTCTTGCGATTCCCATAAGCGACGAACTTCGCGGTTACGACCTTCGTTAATCGCTACGTAGAAAGTATGGTTCATACCTTCACCACCTGCGTATACCACGTCTTCAAAACGCGCCATACCATCTTCAAGCTCTACGCCACGTACCAAGTTCTTTACTTTTTGCTCGGTCACTTCGCCGAACACACGCACTAGGTACTCACGCTCTACTTGACGACTAGGGTGCATCAGACGGTTTGCCAACTCGCCGTCAGTAGTAAATAACAAAAGGCCAGATGTATTGGCATCCAGACGACCAACAGAGATCCAGCGAGAGCCACGGATCTTAGGCAGACGGTCAAATACAGTACGACGACCTTCAGGATCGTTACGTGTACATAACTCCCCTTCTGGCTTGTAGTATGCAAGTACACGACAAACCACTTCTTCTGAAGCTTTTGCCGACACAGTATGGCCATCAATACGAATAATCGCACTTTCGTCCTCTAGGCGTTCACCCAGTTTAGCCACAATACCATTAACACTTACACGACCAGCTTTAATCAACGCTTCCAGTTCACGGCGTGAGCCATGACCAGCACGTGCTAAAACTTTCTGTAATTTTTCGCTCATTTATCTACCTAGTAATTGTCGTCTTCACAGACGTCGAATATGAAAAAATGCGACCCGAAATCGCGGCCGCATATTATCTCAAAACTCTAATGAAAAATCATCTACTTTCGTTATTCAAACGGGGTCGGATCGCCCGAACCAACACGGACTACAACCGGGTCATCTTCGCTGAAATCTACCACTGTTGTAGGCTGCTCGCCCAAGTAACCGCCGTTAAGAATACAATCAACCGCGTGCTCCAACTTATCGCGGATATCTTCCGGGTCAGATTCGGTATGCTCGTTGCCCGGTAAGATCAATGAAGTAGACATCATTGGTTCGCCCAAAGCTTCAAGTAAATCCAGCGCAATTTGGTTATCTGGAACGCGAATACCAATGGTTTTACGTTTCGCGTTCATTAGTCGGCGAGGTACTTCTTTAGTCCCTTTAAAAATAAAGGTAAACGGACCTGGCGTATTGTTTTTCAGTAAACGGAATGCCGAGTTATCGACGCGTGCGTACAGCGAAATTTCAGAAAGATCGCGACACAGCAAAGTGAAGTTATGTTTATCGTTTAAGCGACGGATCTGACAGATGCGTTCTAGGGCTTGCTTATTTTCCAGCTGACAGCCGAGTGCGTAACCTGAATCGGTAGGGTAAACCACCACACCACCGTTACGAATGATTGCTACTGCTTGACTAATCAAGCGAGCCTGTGGGTTATCAGGGTGTACATAAAAAAACTGGCTCATTGTAATTCCTCATTATCGAGTCTCTCGACTCTATATTTTTTGGCGTATTATTTTACTTCTGGAATGCTCGGGGCTAACTGGTATTCCAATCAGTTGTTATTTGATTCGATACCCCAATCTTTCCAAACTGGCTCCACCCCAGAGGGTAACCATAGGTTTCTTCCCAACTCCATCCACGGAGACGGGTAATGAAAGTCACTGCCTTGAGAGGCTAATAGTTTGTATTGTATAGCATAATCGGACAAGTTGCGTCTTTCTTGTTGCGCTTGTTGAGGTTGCGCGACTTCCATTCCATCGCCGCCCGCTTCAACGAAAGCCGCAAGCAATCGCTTAACCCATTTAGCAGTAAGATCATATCTGCCCGGATGCGCCAATACCGCTTGGCCACCCGCACTATGGATAGCATTCACCGCGTCTGCCATAGAGCACCAATTAGGCGGGACATAACCAGGGTTATTTCGGGTAAGGTACTTCTTGAATACCTGTTGCATTGTTTTCGCATAACCATTGTCGACCAACCACTTGGCAAAATGTGCTCTAGTGATCGGTGCGTCACCGGCAATCAACTTAACTTCTTCCAACACCCCTTCTCGCGTCGCTTTTTGTAAACGATGGGCAATTAACTCTGCTCGAGAGTGGCGATGTTCCTTTTGCTGCTCAATAAGTTCACTGAGCGCCTTTGACTTTGGATCAATATTAAGACCGACAATATGAATGTCTTTATTTTGCCATACCGTCGAAAATTCGATGCCATTAATCAGCTTGATGGGCAGCTCGTTGTCGTCGATATACTGGTGTGCAATTGGTAATGCATCCACCGTATCGTGGTCAGTGATTGCTAGAACTTCAATGTCAAAGCTAAGAGCACGGTCAATGAGTTCACTTGGAGATAGGCGTCCGTCTGAGGCGGTGGTGTGGCTGTGTAAATCAATTCTCATAATTTTGCGTTTTTTTGTTGACTTTTCACCTCCGCACTAGTTAACTAGTACACAAATACGAAGTACCTAATTATCGGGCTGACCATGTTACAAGAATTTAACCAAAACCAGAAAGATAAAGTTACAGCTCTTTCAGCAATGAAAGGTAATGCTGAGCTATCTTGGTGGCGCACTTGGGGACATTCTGGGTGGGCTTACGCGTATTTCTAAATTATAGAATCATTGTGAAAAAGCCCGCTTATTTAGCGGGCTTTTTTGTTTTGTCGAACACCTCACACTTTACTGACCAACAATTCACCAATCAAACCAGATTCTTCATTGGGTGAAAGTTTGCTTTATGCGACTATGTACGGCAGAAAGAGGTAAGCAATTGTAAAGGAGGTCTTGTGAACAAGGCCATTGAAATCAAAAAGCTAGGAAACATTGAAGTCATCAATACTTCTGTTCCTTATTCACAAGATCCAACAAGCTTGTTCCACACCCTGTGTGAGAACAAAACGGATAGCTTGCTGCTTGAGTCAGCTGAAATCGATTCCAAACAGGATCTGCAAAGCCTCCTGATCGTCGATTCTGCAGTACGCATCGTTTGCTTTGGTCATCAAGTAACATTCACAGCGCTAACCGATAACGGTAAGCACTTATTAGCGCACTTGAACGACAATATTCGACAATCTGTTGAAGCTTCTTTTAATGGAGAAGTACTGGAGCTGTCGTTTGAGAAGCCATGTGACACCTTAGATGAAGATTCTCGCCTACGTGAAGCATCGTCTTTCGACGCTCTGCGTTTGGTTCAGCATAGCTTCGATCATACCAAGCAGCATAAACACGCCGTTTTTCTTGGTGGATTATTTGCTTATGACTTAGTGGCTAACTTCGAGCCTCTAGGGGATGCCGAGTCAGCCAACCAATGTCCAGACTATGTATTCTACGTTGCTGAAACGCTGTTAGTCGTCGATCACCAAACTGAATCATGTAAGCTTCAGGCAAGCCTTTTTGAACCTAATCAAGCGAATCGAGATTCCTTAGCGAGTCGTTTAGAGAGCATCAAAACTCAATGCTCTAATTTGGTTACTTTACCCGCTGCGACTCAACTAGACAGCGTATCAGTAGAGCCAAGTGTATCCGATCAAGACTTCTGCCAAATCGTCCGAGATCTAAAAGAGTACGTGGTAAAAGGCGATGTATTCCAAGTTGTACCTTCTCGCCGATTCACGCTGCCTTGCCCTTCTCCTTTGGCCGCATACAAGGAGCTCAAGCAAAGTAACCCAAGCCCTTACATGTTCTACATGCAAGATGAACTATTCACTCTGTTTGGTGCATCGCCAGAAAGTGCGCTGAAGTACGAAACAGAGACGAATCAAGTAGAAATCTATCCAATTGCAGGGACTCGCCGTCGCGGTAAGCGCCCAAATGGTGACATCGATTTCGACCTAGATAGCCGTATCGAACTTGAACTGCGTACCGACATGAAAGAAAACGCAGAGCACATGATGCTGGTTGACTTAGCACGAAACGATGTAGCACGTATCGCTCAAGCGGGAACTCGCCACGTTGCAGACTTACTAAAAGTCGACCGCTACAGCCACGTAATGCACTTAGTATCACGCGTTGTTGGTCAACTGCGTGAAGATCTAGACGCACTGCACGCATATCAGGCATGTATGAACATGGGCACACTAACCGGTGCACCAAAGATTCGAGCCATGCAACTGATTCGCGATGTAGAAGGCGCACGCCGCGGTAGTTATGGCGGTGCTGTGGGTTACTTAACGGGTGAAGGAACACTAGACACCTGTATCGTAATTCGCTCTGCATACGTTGAGAATGGTGTAGCTCAAGTTCAAGCTGGTGCGGGTGTGGTGTTCGATTCAGACCCACAAGCGGAAGCAGATGAAACCCGCGGTAAAGCACAAGCCGTAATCTCTGCTATTCAAACAGCGCATAAGTCACAATAAGGAATAGGGTTCAGAGATGGCTAATATCATTTTTATCGATAACTTTGACTCGTTCACCTACAACCTTGTGGATCAGTTCCGCTCGCTAGGTCACTCAGTCAAGATTTACCGAAACAACATCCCAGCAGAAACTATTGAGCAAGCGGTCAATGAGCTTGAAAATCCGGTGGTTCTTTTATCGCCGGGCCCTGGCGCTCCCTCTGAAGCAGGGTCAATGCCAGAGCTAATCCAACGCATGAAAGGCAAAGTGCCGATGATCGGTATTTGTCTTGGGCACCAAGCGATTGTTGAAGCGTACGGTGGCACCGTTGCTGGCGCGGGTGAAATCATTCACGGTAAGGTCTCTATGATGGAGCATCAACACCATGCGATTTACCAAGACCTACCATCACCGCTTGCGATTGCACGTTACCACTCGTTGGTTGCAACTAAGGTTCCAGAAAACTTAACCATCACAGCAGAAGTAGATGACTTGGTGATGTCTGTCGTTCATGAGGAAGACAAAGTTTGCGGGTTCCAGTTCCACCCGGAATCTATTATGACGACCTACGGAGCAACCCTGTTGGCCAATGCTATTGAGTGGGCACTCGAAGAACGTACTTCAGTTACCCCTTAGGCTGATTAAAAAGCGCTTGGCACATAAGAATTTAGGAGAGGAAATATGGAAGCAATTATCAATAAGCTATACGAGCAGCAATCACTGACTCAGGAAGAGAGCCAACAGCTGTTCGACATCATCATCCGCGGTGAACTCGATCCAATTTTGATGGCATCAGCTCTAACTGCTCTAAAAATCAAAGGCGAAACACCAGATGAAATCGCCGGTGCAGCTAAAGCGTTGCTGGCAAACGCAAACCCATTCCCTCGCCCAGATTACGATTTCGCAGACATCGTAGGTACTGGCGGTGACGGTCACAACACCATCAATATTTCAACCACTGCGGCGTTTGTTGCTGCGGCATGTGGCCTAAAAGTTGCCAAACACGGCAACCGCAGCGTTTCAAGCAAATCGGGCTCTTCTGATCTTCTTGATTCATTTGGTATCAACCTAGCCATGAGCGCGGAAGACACACGCAAAGCCGTCGACAACATCGGTGTGGCATTCCTATTTGCGCCGCAATATCACGGTGGTGTACGTCACGCGATGCCAGTGCGTCAAACGATGAAAACACGCACCATCTTCAACATTCTTGGCCCACTGATTAACCCAGCACGTCCAAATATTGAATTGATGGGCGTTTACAGTGAAGAACTGGTTCGTCCTATCGCAGAAACCATGTTACAAATGGGTATGAAACGCGCCGCCGTGGTACATGGTAGCGGTTTGGATGAAGTGGCGATTCACGGCTCCACTACTGTTGCTGAAATTAAAGACGGCAAGATCACCGAGTACACGCTAACACCAGAAGACTTCGGCCTGCAAACGCACCCATTGGAAGCTATCAAGGGTGGCGCGCCAGAAGAAAATAAAGCGATCACGACCAGCATTTTGACGGGTAAAGGCACCGATGCACAATTGGGTGCAGTCGCGGTCAACGTTGCTCTGTTAATGCGTCTATTTGGTCACGAAGACTTGAAAGCCAATGCGCAACAAGCCATTGACGCAATGAACTCAGGTAAGGCGTACCAGTTGGTACAACAACTTGCCGCACATGCTTAAGGAATTGAAGAAGATGACTGACTTCAACACTCAGCAAGTTAACAATCTGTCTGAACACGTTTCTAAAAAAGAAGCCGAAATGGCAGAAGTACTGGCAAAAATTGTCCGTGATAAATACCAATGGGTTGCAGAACGTAAAGTATCGCAACCACTCAGTACATTTCAGTCAGACCTACTTCCTTCTGACCGTAGTTTTTATGATGCGTTGAGTGGAAACAAAACGGTATTCATCACTGAATGTAAGAAGGCATCTCCTTCAAAAGGCTTGATCCGTGATGATTTCGACTTGGATTACATCGCATCGGTGTACAACAATCATGCCGATGCAATTTCGGTCCTGACCGACGAGAAGTACTTCCAAGGTAACTTTGATTTTCTTCCTCAAGTACGCGGTCAAGTTAAACAGCCGGTTATTTGTAAAGACTTCATGGTGGATACCTACCAAGTTTACTTAGCGCGCCATTACAACGCTGATGCCGTGCTACTGATGCTTTCTGTCCTCAATGACGAAGAATACAAAGCGTTAGAAGAAGCAGCGCACAGCCTAAATATGGGTATCCTGACTGAAGTGAGCAACGAAGAAGAACTTCATCGTGCAGTTAACCTTGGTGCACGTGTGATCGGTATCAACAATCGTAACTTGCGTGATCTAAGTACGGATTTAAACCGCACTAAAGAACTTGCTCCTACCATTCGGGAACTTGCACCGAATGCTACCGTAATTTCAGAGTCTGGTATTTATACCCATCAGCAAGTTCGTGACTTAGCTGATTTCGCAGATGGCTTCTTGATTGGTAGTTCACTAATGGCAGAAGACAACCTAGAGCTCGCGGTACGCAAAGTAACAATGGGCGAAAACAAGGTTTGCGGGTTAACTCATCCAGATGACGCAGCAAAAGCGTACCAAGCGGGTGCTGCATTCGGCGGCTTGATATTTGTCGAGAAGTCAAAGCGTGCGGTTGATCTTGAAAGTGCTCGTTTAACCATGAGCGGCGCACCACTAAACTATGTAGGTGTATTTCAAAACCACGACATCGATTTTGTTGCGTCAATAGCTACCTCATTAGGCTTAAAAGCGGTGCAACTGCATGGTCAAGAAGACCAAGCTTACGTTAACCAACTCAAAGTAGAACTGCCAACAGACGTTGAAATTTGGAAAGCTTACGGCGTTACTGATGCGAAACCACAGCTACTTGAAGACAATATTGACCGTCACCTCTTAGATGCTCAAGTTGGTAATCAAACTGGTGGAACAGGTCAAGTATTCGATTGGTCACTGATTGGCGATCCTAGTCAAATTATGTTGGCTGGCGGGTTGTCACCAGAAAATGCCCAACAAGCAGCGACACTAGGCTGCTTGGGATTAGATTTAAACTCTGGTGTCGAAAGTGCACCAGGCAAAAAAGATTCACAGAAGTTGCTCGCGGCATTCAACGCAATTCGCAACTACTAAAGCTACTTGTAGCTGAAAAATTAAGGCTATTCGTAGCTAAAAATACGAGAAGGAATATCACGATGGCAAAACTGAATGCCTACTTTGGCGAATACGGCGGTCAGTACGTTCCGCAAATTCTAGTTCCAGCACTAGAGCAACTAGAACAAGCGTTTATTGACGCGCAAGAAGACCCTGAATTCCGCAGTGAATTCATGACGCTTCTTCAAGAGTATGCGGGGCGTCCAACGGCTCTTACGCTAACTCGTAACCTAACTAAAGGCACGAAGACCAAATTGTACCTAAAACGTGAAGACCTACTTCACGGCGGTGCGCATAAAACCAACCAAGTGTTGGGTCAAGCGCTACTTGCAAAGCGTATGGGTAAAAATGAAATCATCGCAGAAACGGGCGCTGGTCAACACGGGGTTGCAACCGCTCTTGCGTGTGCACTACTTGGGCTTAAATGTCGCGTTTACATGGGCGCGAAAGACGTTGAACGCCAAAGCCCCAACGTGTTCCGTATGAAGCTAATGGGCGCAGAAGTGATTCCTGTACATTCTGGTTCAGCAACACTTAAAGATGCGTGTAACGAAGCGCTGCGCGACTGGTCTGCGACTTATGAAGATGCACACTACCTACTAGGTACAGCAGCAGGTCCTCACCCATTCCCGACCATCGTGCGTGATTTCCAACGCATGATTGGCGAAGAGACTAAGAACCAAATTTTAGCGCGTGAAGGTCGCCTACCTGACGCTGTGATCGCATGTGTAGGCGGTGGTTCAAACGCTATCGGCATGTTTGCTGACTTTATCGAAGAAGAAAGCGTTCGCCTTATTGGCGTCGAGCCCGCTGGTAACGGTATCGATACTGATCAGCACGGCGCGCCACTTAAGCACGGTAAAACAGGCATCTTCTTTGGTATGAAAGCACCATTGATGCAAGATTCAAATGGTCAGGTAGAAGAGTCTTACTCTGTGTCTGCTGGCCTAGATTTTCCTTCCGTTGGCCCACAGCATGCGCATCTAAACGCGATTGGCCGTGCAGAGTACGACAACGTAACCGACGATGAAGCGCTAGAAGCATTCCAAGAAATCGCACGTAACGAAGGCATCATCCCTGCTCTTGAGTCTTCTCACGCTCTTGCGCACGCATTACGCATGGCTCGTGAGAACCCAGAAAAAGAACAACTATTGGTCGTTAACCTATCTGGTCGTGGTGATAAAGACATCTTCACCGTACACGCCATCTTAGAAGAAAAAGGAGCAATCTAATGAGTCGTTATGAGAAGATGTTTGCGCGTCTAAACGAGAAAAACCAAGGCGCATTTGTACCCTTCGTGACGGTTTGCGATCCAAACGCTGAGCAATCATACAGAATTATGGAAACCTTGGTTGAGTCGGGTGCAGATGCACTTGAACTCGGCATTCCATTCTCAGATCCACTTGCTGACGGCCCAACTATCCAGGGTGCTAACATTCGAGCTTTAGACTCAGGTGCAACTCCAGATATCTGTTTCGAGCAAATAGGTAAGATCCGCGCTAAATACCCAGACCTTCCTATTGGTCTTCTGATGTATGCGAACCTAGTTTACTCTCGTGGTATCGAACATTTCTACGAGCGCTGTGCAAACGCAGGCATCGATTCTGTTTTGATTGCAGATGTGCCAACTAACGAAAGCGCAGAGTTTGTTACCGCAGCAGAGAAGTTTGGTATTCACCCAATCTTCATCGCCCCACCAACGGCAAGCGATGAAACGCTCAAGCAAGTTTCAAAATTGGGTGGTGGCTACACTTACCTACTTTCTCGTGCAGGTGTTACTGGCGCGGAAACCAAAGCAAACATGCCAGTTGGTCACATGCTAGATAAGCTGAACCAATTCGATGCGCCGCCAGCTTTACTTGGCTTTGGTATCTCAGAACCAGCACAGGTAAAACAAGCACTAGAAGCGGGTGCCGCTGGCGCAATTTCTGGTTCGGCAGTAGTGAAAATCATCGAAGCTAATGTAGAGCAACCACAAATCATGCTCGATAAGCTGGGTGAGTTTGTTTCAGCAATGAAAGCTGCAACGGAAAAATAAGGCAGTCGTACAGTAATATAAACTGGGACTGTATGAGATCGATTTCTTACACTTGCAAAGAAATCGATCTTTTTTTTAACATTTAAAATCCTAGCTTCCACCCTTCTAAACAATCACAAAACCTATAAAAACACCCGAACCATTCCGCGCGCAGATAGCAAACGTTTGCTATTGTATGAAAAACTATCATACGTCAATAAAAACCGAACTAAACTCCCGTTGCTGTATTGCTAATAGCAAGAAACAAGTGTAAAAACAGATCGAATTATTATCTAAGTAAATTACATTATTTAGGTTGTAATGCTGGATTTTTACAATTTATTAGCACAGAGGTTATGGAAGTGTTAAAAGAAAAGAGTTTAATGGGCAACATCGGTGTCCAAGTTGTTATTGCCATGATTATCGGTACTGCCGTCGGTGCTTTCATGGGTCCAACCGCCGCTATGTTCGCTCCTCTAGGTGCGATTTTTATCAACCTAATCAAGATGCTAGTGATTCCTCTGGTTGCCGTTGCGCTGATATCTGGTGCTGCAGGCCTAGGTAACAGCCAATCAGCAGGTAAAGTTGGCGTTGTAACGCTAGGCTATTTTGCCCTCACATCTGCGCTAGCCGTAGCGCTTGCTCTGATCATGGGTGAAGTCTTTAAACCAGGTATGGGCATCGACGTTTCAGGTGTCGAAGGCATGTTCTCTTCTGAATATGCGGCAAAAGGTGAGCTTCCTACTTTTTGGGCAACCATTACAGGTATGATCCCAACCAACGTTTTCCAGTCTCTTAACGAAGCGAACATCCTACAAATCCTAGTATTCTGTCTTTTCTTTGGAATCGCTATTTCCAAACAAGCAAAAGAGAAACGAGAGCCTATCATTAACGGTGTAAACGCCATTGTTGACGCCATGGTTTGGATGATCAACAAAGTCATGATCATCGCACCAATTGGGGTATTTGGTCTGATGGCGGAAGCCGTTGGTACATTCGGCTTCGGCGCCCTTATGGTGGTATTCAAGCTATTCGTTGTTTACATTGCTGCTATCTTGATTTTTGGTTTTGTCGCTTACCCACTGATGATCCAACTATTTACTAAAACCTCTGCTAAGAAGTTCTTAGTAGCAATGAAAAAGCCACAAGCTGTTGCTCTTTCTACTGCATCTTCAATGGCAACGCTGCCTGTAACAATGGATACGGTTGAAAATGAACTAGGTGTTCGTAACTCTACGGCATCGTTCGTTCTGCCACTGGGCGCAACGATTAACATGTCGGGTAACGCAATTTACTACGGCCTAGTTGCGATCTTCTTCGCGCAGCTATTCAACATCGACCTTTCGATGGGTGCATACATTGCAATCATTGTGACTTCTACACTAGGTGCCGTTGGTCAAGCTGGTGTCCCTGGCCCATCATTCCTTGTTGTAGCCGTTCTTCTTGCAGCGGGTATTCCAATTGAAGGCCTACCACTTCTGTTCGCTCTGGACCGTATCTTCGACATGATTCGTACTGCGCTGAACATTACTGGCGATGCTGCATGTGCTGTGATTGTAGATTCACTTGTTGAAGAAGAAACTAAATCAGAAGCAGAACTTAAGAGTCAGCAAGCATAAATTCACCTTATGAATCACATAAATGGAACCGCCTGCTGGCGGTTTCTTTTTATTTTCATTTAACTGACACGAGTCAATATAAAACCAATTGAACTAGAACATATTGAATATAAAAAGTATTTTCGACACTAGGACTCTAGTCACTTGGCATAAACTTCAAGCGTCAGTTATAGGTAAATTATGGAAAGCAAAAATAATATTCACTCCTATTCCTACCCTTCCGCAGTACTTTCCCTTTTTGAACATTTGAATCACCACGTCTCTGACAAATATACGTTTTTTAGAACTATCGCGGAGAAGCGGCGTGAGCAAGTCTTGGTACTTGCGCCTTGGCTTAAAGAAAGGGACCTTTCAGTCGTATTCTCATCTGATGCCTACCGAAAAGTGTGCTCAAGCAACCTGCAAATGGATGATTTTGAGTTTGAAGTCGAACAAAGTGGCTTGAAACACTTTCAGCATTGGATGGAATTTTGGTGTGCCTATGAAATCTACCAAGTACATAAAAAGTATCGCAAAAGTGAATGTTTACAATCTGTCGGTTACCTACCCAACGACCAAAACCAGTATGTTTCCGAGACAATCGAAGACATAGCCAGCGATCAGCGACTCTTCCAGACATTCCATAGCAACTATGCCATGAGCTTGCCCGACGCTATTACTCTTATCAATCTAGATTTATTTGTCCGACATGAAAAGTGGTATGAAATGTTACTTTGCCTTCATCTATCGCAGTCTGGCACCCACTTTTTACTCACACATCATTCTCAGGCTCACCCCTACCCTATTATTATATCTAGCGCACTCATCCAAGGTTGGAACCGCCGTTCAGACTGGTTAAGTTACCACCCTTCTTTCCAATCACCGCGCTGGAACTTCTGCTTAGAAAATCAAAGACAAATGGAACTTGAACAGGTATTCATGCTCCAAGGTGTTGAACCACAAGCCTTTAGTAATGTTGCAGACTTCGAGCACGACTTCGAAAGTCGCCTACACAATAAAGAAGAAATATGCGAGATCCTACGGTTGACGATCAGCGGAGAAGACAGACAAAAACTGTTTTTCCTATACATCGCTCAAAGATATTTAGCCCAACAAGTCGTAGATGCAGGATTTCGTTACAGTTTAACTATTATCGACCAACCATTGATGTTACGCTTCTACGACAATACCCACTTTGATGCATATTTTCATAGTAGCTATTGCGATATAAATGAAAACAAGACTCTTACGTTTAAAGGGTTTTGGAACAACAAAATCATGCTTAGAGCATTTCTAGAAACGGACTTTAGAACCTACAAGCGACACATCATGAAGCAACGCCAAAAAGAACAAGGAGACATGTATGCTTAGTGCAATTGTCAGCCCTATGTTGTATCCAAAAGCTTTGATTCTTATTGCTACCGGCCTGTCCGTACTAGTTTGGCTAGCGTACTATTGGGTAAGTTTAAAAAAGGCTAATCGGCACTCGCTTACCTCATACCAACTTCCATATTTATGCTATTCAATATGCATTATGCTTTGGATTTTTAGTAACGCCTATTTTCACACAGACTTCCTGGTAACCAGTGGGCAGAACAAAGCAGTATTCTTTGCAAAATTTGCCAACCTAGCTTCATATTTTGCGTTTGCTTTTGCATTTTATTTCTCTTGTCGCTTGTTATCTAACCAAAGAAAGAAACCTGTACCTTTGTGGCAGAATAGTGTCTTCTTGGTTTTTTCTATTTTCGCTCTTTACGTTAACTTGTCTCCAGACCTAGCGGTCAAATCTGTATCAGTAAACAGTGTGAGTGATTTTTTCATCGAATTCGGCGAGTACACTGGACTATTCTTCAATTCAGTACTTACCTTAATTTTTCTAACACTGTTCAATTTAATGAGGCATAAGAGACACAAAACTAAACTTGAACAGGCTAAAAACAACTACATGATTGCAGGAATTTTGGTCTTTATGATCTCAACCGCATTCATCCACGTGGGTATGACTTACCTATTTGGTGATTTCTCCCTAACTTGGTTGCCACCCGCATTCGCTATCAGTGAAATGTTTTTTGTAGGCTATGCAATTCTCACACAGCGTTTCTACAGCCCTAAGTACATCGTTTATATAAGCTCAACCGTCGTAGCAACAGGGATCATATTCTCGTTGCCTCTTTCATCTTTAGTCTTTTTTCTTGATTCCTATAACGAAGTGCTCATCGCAGGCACTCTGTGCATCTTAGTCGGCCTAAGTTGGGCGAAGGTTTCCTATATAGTTAAACGCGTGATAGCCCGTGTCCTATATGGTTCTCCATATACCCCTGTCGAACAAATTCTTGCACTAGAGCGTGACTTTCAACATTCCACTCGCAACGCGATAGAGAAGCTTGCCGAACTGTTAAATATCCCACAGGAAAAATTACAGTTGGTCACTAACAACTATCAAGATGTCGCTTACGCCAACTACCTATCTTCAAAAAAATCGATTCTCATCGTAGATGAAATCGCTAATGAACTGAGCGATTCTAAATCCAGTATTGATGAAAGGTTGAGTGAGTTGCATACAAAAATGCACTCAAGCAATACGGCACTGGTATTGCCGCTTTACGACCACGACTCTACCGTGTCTCATCTGCTCGTCTCACCGCATAAAAAAGATGGCTCACTATTTTCTAATGAGGAGATCAGTGCACTCCAGCAGGTTTTTTCAAAAGTACAAAGCTATATCAACGCAGACCGAAAAGTGTCTCAATCCCAAGCTCTCGCTAATTCAATTGCCCATGAAATGCGCAACCCATTAGCTCAAGTACAATTGCAGTTCGAACATTTAAAGCTACAAGTCACCAGCGGGGATTCGCTCCAAAGTATTTTGGGCTCGATAGATAAAGGCAGTGCCGCTATCCTAAGAGGGCGACAGCTCATCGATATCATTCTACGAGAAGTCAGCGATTCTTCACTACAGCAAGAACCCGCGTCACCTAACTCTATTTCGTATGCCCTTTCCACGGCTTTAGGCCGTTATGGATTCGAGAATGAACAAGTTCGCCAGCGAGTTCACTTTACTGACAGCGACGATTTTATCGCTAACATTAACGACACACTCTTTAGCTTTGTCGTATTCAATTTGCTAAGAAATGCGATTTACTATTTCGACTCTTATCCTGACAGTCAAATTGAAATAACACTGCAAAAGGGCGATCATGAGAACTGCATCCTGTTCCGTGATACGGGCCCTGGCATCGAGCCAACCCTTAGATACAAGATCTTCGATGACTTTTTTACGCACAACAAGAGCGGCGGTAGTGGCCTAGGTTTGGGCTATTGCCAACGCGTGATGGAAGCATTTGGTGGCAGGATTGAATGCGTATCAGAGCTCGACGAGTTCACCGAGTTCCAGTTATATTTTCCTGTTGTATCAATTGGTTCAACCATTTCGCCACCTATCCCTTCTACTGGTTCACCGGATAGATACGCACTCCATAGCAGCTTCTCAGAGCCGGCCCCTGTAGACAGTACAACTGCTGTCGATGTCACTAAAAAGACAATCCTGATCGTCGATGATAAAGAGGTTCAGCGAGCACTAGTGAAAATCTACCTAGAGCAATTGGATATCAATGTTATTCAAGCCAATAATGGCGAAACTGCTGTCAGCGTTTTTCGTTCGAATGACGTTGATTTGGTATTGATGGATATACAGATGCCCAAAATGAATGGATTCGAAGCAAGTGAGTTAATTAAGGAGATATCCCCGGCTACGCCGATCGTCGCTTTATCAGGGGAATCTTCTACGTATGATTTAAACCGAATCGATCAACTTATGGACGGACGCCTAGAAAAACCCACGACAAAACAGGCACTAGAGTCAATGATTACTCACCTACTCGCTCAGAAGGCCCAACAACAAACGGTACACTAACTCATTTACCTATGGGCAGGTCATAAAAATGGCACTGTTTATGCTTTTCTCTCGTATCAGTATTAAGCGGCAGTATTTTGGCTGCTGAGATGGATAGGAGTACGAGTCATGGAAGTTCAAAGACATACATACTATGGGTTGATTCACCACGGTATTAAATCGCTGCTCGTTGACCGCATAGGCCATTTTACCGAGATGGAATACCATGAATATTTGGCGTTAATGACAGGAAAATCGAGTTGTTTTGCAATGAGTAACGATGAACTCATAAACACCGTCGACAACCTAAGAAACGAGGGCTACCTTGAAGACTTTAAAGGGCAAATACCTAAACTAGAGTCTCAAGAGTATTAACCTACGCAGCTGGAGAGCAGGAACAATTCTTCTCCAGCTGTGTTGCAATCACGTCACATTGGTTAGACTAAAGCAAATAGATCTAAGACCTTCCTACATAACATGAAGCAACTTCTCGACTTTATCCCGCTAATCATTTTCTTCGCACTATACAAGATGTACGACATATACGTTGCGACTGGTGCTCTTATCGTTGCTTCCGCGATTCAAATTGCATTGACGTATGCTCTGTTTAAGAAAGTCGAAAAGATGCAAGTCATCACGTTCTTAATGGTTGCGGTATTCGGTGGAATGACTATCTTCCTGCATGATGAGAACTTCATTAAGTGGAAAGTCACTATTGTATACGCCATTTTCGCAATTGGTCTGTCTGTTAGCCATCTAATGGGGCGCTCTGCAATAAAAGGTATGCTAGGCAAGGAAATCTCCCTACCCGATCACGCTTGGGCCAAAATAAACTGGGCATGGGTGGCTTTCTTTTCGCTGTGCGCTGGATTAAACATCTACATCGCTTTTTCCTTGCCTCTTGATGTTTGGGTTAACTTCAAAGTATTTGGCCTACTTGCCGCTACGTTCGGTTTTACTTTCCTGACAGGGGTTTATATCTACAAACACCTACCTAGAGAGAAAAGCGGCTCCACCGAGTGAAATTGAAACCAGTTTTGATATAATGACGCTTTGATTAACAGCGACCCTAGCGGTCGCTGTTTTGTTTGTTGTGGATGTCGAAATCATGAATCAAGAAATTACTTCTCCTAAAGGGCAACTTTTGCTCAGAACCCTAGCAATGCCAGCAGATACTAACGCTAATGGCGATATTTTCGGTGGCTGGATCATGTCTCAGCTCGATTTGGCTGGTGGGATATTAGCGAAGGAGATTTCAAGCGGCAGGATCGTCACAGTATCAGTGTCTAGCATCGCCTTTAAAAAGCCTGTAAAAGTAGGCGACGTCGTATGTTGCTATGGTGAATGTACCAAAATAGGTCGCACCTCCATGTCCATTAACCTTGAAGTATGGGTAAAACCTGTAAAAGAAGATGGCGTAGGTGAACGATTCCAAGTCTGTGAAGCGACCTTCCACTATGTCGCAGTGGATAGTGATGGTAAGCCACGTCCAATCAAAAATTGACATTAAGTTCTAACATCAGTCCGTACAAATCTGTTACTTTAATTGCTTAACGTGACTCAATAATAAGGACATACACATATGTGGTACGTAATCTTCTCTCAAGACGTAGAAAACTCGTTAGAAAAGCGCTTGAGTGTAAGACCCCAGCACTTAGCTCGTTTACAAGAACTTCAAGATGAAGGTCGCCTTCTAACCGCTGGGCCTATGCCAGCGATTGATTCTGACAATCCAGGCGAAGCTGGTTTCACTGGCTCAACGGTTATCGCAGAATTCAACTCTCTAGAAGATGCACAAGCGTGGGCCGATGCGGATCCATACATCGAAGCCGGCGTTTACCAAAACGTTACTGTTAAGCCATTTAAGAAAGTATTCTGATATGAAAAAGGTTTTCTCTTCACTACTTTTTATCGCCCTACTTGCAGGTTGTTCTTCCAATGCCGAGCAGAAACGCCAGCTCGAATTGATTGCCAATAATCGTGCAAACTTGCTCAATTCAGAACTTCCGCTGGAACATGGGCCACTGTCCATCATGCGTGCCAACTCGAAAGGCACTACCATTGAAATTATGATGGTATATAACGATGATGCTAAAGGGGCGAAACCAGTACAAGAAGTCATGAAAATGAGCGTCAATAGTTACTGCAATAATCCTGATGTGAAAGATAACCTTGACGTCGGCGTCAGCTACCGGATAAAGATGCGAAATAGTCGTGGTCAATTGATGATCGACGAATTCATCGACCAGAAAACTTGTAGCCAATAAAAAATGCCCCACTAGGGGCATTTTTTATTGAGTTTACACAACTCAGACAGTGAACCTATTGCATATTGCTGCCTAGCTACATATATTTAGCGTCTTGATGCTGAAGAACTTTTTATATATTTGTACATATGGAATTGTTCGTCCTTTTCAGCATATTACTTTAAGATGGAGTTATTATGAAAAAAGTTCTTACTACGCTAGCAGTCGCGGCTGCTATGTCTTCTTCAGTTGCTTTCGCTTCAACGCCTGTAATGTTCTCTTCAATCGACAACTTTAATGCACCAGACGAAAACGCCGTAGGCGGTGTTCGTGTTGCAGCACTCTACGGTAAAGTAGATGAGCTAAAAGGTGTCGACCTAGCAGTTATCGGTCTTTCAGAAACAAACAACACAACAGGTGTTAACTTCGGTATCTTTGGTGCGTCAAAAGTAAACAACAGCATGACAGGTGCTTCTTTCGGTTTCTTCAACTGGAACACAGGCCTAACAACAGGTGCTAACTTCGGTGCAGTAAACGTAACAAACGACGTTAAAGGCGCAAACTTCAGTTTTGTAAACTACTCAGAAGGTAACACTCTATTCGATCTAGGTGCGGCTAACCTTTCTGAAACATCTACAGTTCAAGTTGGTGTATTCAACAAAACAGCGAAAATCGAAGGCGTGCAAATCGGTCTGATTAACTGTGCAGACAACGGCTTCTTCAAGTGTTTCCCAATCGTAAACTTTGCTAAGTAATTCGATTCGAAATATAAAAAATGCCGCGTATAAACGCGGCATTTTTGTTACGCCTTTTCGGCCCACTCCTTACGAATACTCTTCGCGGCCGATACTAAATTAGTGAGCGCCGCTTCTGTTTCTTCCCAGCTTCTGGTTTTCAGGCTACAATCTGGGTTCGCCCATAACCTTTCCGTTGGTACTCTTTCTGCCGCTTTCCTCAATAAGCCTTGAATCCACTCCTCAGTTGGAATGTTCGGTGAATGGATGTCATAGACGCCGGGCCCTATTTCATTAGGGTAATTGAACTCTTCAAACGTAAGCTGGCGGTAAACCCCATCTAATAATCCCACTCCAAATTCGATATGGTCATGGCTTCCAATATCTTAAAAGGGATCAGCAATGCCAAGACCTATCCGTACCAGAACTGATGAAGAGTGGGCGACGATGATTCGAACTCAGCGTGAAAGCGGCTTGTCCGTCGCTAAGTTTTGTCATCAGAACAACATTAACCAACAAGCATTCTATCGCCATCGTAATCGCATTGAACTAAAAATCTTACAAGAAGGTGTCGAAGAATTTGTTAAGGTCAATGCAAGTCATGAAGCTTCACATGATGTCCCATCCCCCCTTATCGATTGCACGTCATCCATTTCTTTGACGATTGGCCACATCAGCATCAGTCTTTGTGATCGAACTTCACCTCTGTGGGTTGCACAGCTTATTCGTGAGGTGAATGCGTGAAGACATTCTCTGAATTTGACCAACTTTACCTCTACCCAGTACCTGTCGATTTTCGTAAATCCATCGACGGCTTAGCTTACCTAGTCGAGCAAACCATGATGCTTGACCCATTCCAGTCTGCGCTTTTCGTCTTCTGCAATAAGTCGAAGGATAAAGTGAAAGCGCTGTACTGGGATAGAACTGGCTTCGCATTGTGGTACAAACGGTTAGATCGCGACCGATTCCGTTGGTCGACAAAGGGCACGAAAACACTAACGTTAGCGCCTCATGAGCTGAACGCATTACTCGCTGGTTTTTCTTTATCTGGTCACCGTGCTGTACTCGTTGAAAGCCTTATGGAATAAGGCTCAAACTTCAACAGAACCAACCAGTTAACAGTTGATTTCATGGTATAATTCATACCATGAAAACGACGAATGATTCTCTTACTAATCACTTAAAATCTCAGCATACTCTTCACGAGCTTGAGATGACGATTGCCACGCTTGTCTCAGAGCGAGATGAAGTGGCTGCTGAGCGAGATGAATTTAAACATCGTTACTACCAAGTGCTTGAAGAGCTGCGTTTAGCTCGACATCATCGTTTTGGCGCAAGCTCTGAGGTCGATACTGGTCAAGGTGAACTTTTTGATATTGAAGACGAGCCTGTTGAAGCTGAGTCAACCACTGAACCTTCATTAGAAACAGGTAAAACTCGTCGCAACCCCAAACGCCAACCCTTATCGAAAGACTTACCCAGAGTTGTAATTCGCCATGAGCCAGAGGAAACATGTTGTCCGGATTGTGGTGATGAGCTCCATACCATTGGGGAAGACATTTCTGAGAAGTTGGTCTTTATCCCAGCTAAAGTTGAAGTTGAGCAACATATTCGACCTAAGTGTGTCTGCCGTCATTGCGAGCAACAAGGTGAATCAACCGTCATCTATCAAGCCTCTATACCTGCAACAGTATTCCCTAAAAGCTTTGCAACACCAAGTCTCGTTGCTCAGGTCATCGCCATGAAATTCCAATATGGCTTGCCGTTAACTCGCATTGCGTCGCTATTTGGTGATTGGGGTATTGATATCAGTCGTCGAACACTGGCTGACTGGGGTATTCAAGGAGCGGAGATTTTAGAGAGTGTTTGGACACACCTTCGAAGCCACCTGCTTAAAGAAAGTGCTCTTAATGCAGACGAAACGCCTGTCAAAGTAGTGGATAGTGACAAGAGCAAAACCTATATGTGGGTGTATTGCTCAGGTACCGATGGCCCAGAGCCTCCAACCTATAACGAAAACGCCCACAATATTGTCTTGTATGACCATCAAATGGGCCGTTCAGGTCAGTATGCTTCTCTGTTTCTTGATGGATATCAGGGTTATCTGCATGTTGATGGTTACAAAGGTTATCATGATACGGAGGCTACTCTCGTGGGTTGCTGGGCTCACGCACGCCGTAAATTTATCGATGCCCAGAAAGTGCAAGGTAATGACTAAGGTGGTGTTCGTGTTGCGTTAACTCACATCAAAAAGCTCTATCGCACAGAAGCATTGCTCAAAGAGCGTAATAGCTCAGCGACAGAGCGATACAATGAACGTCAAACTAGCTCAAAAGCGGAACTGAAGAAGTTTAAAAAGTGGTTGGATAAGACGGTACTTCGTATTTCCAAACAAAGTGCTTTAGGAAAGGCGGTTCATTACACATTGGGTCAGTGGGATAAACTGATGCGCTATATTGACGATGGCCGACTTAGCATCGATAACAACAGAGGCAAGCGAGCCATTCGTCCGTTTGTGGTTGGACGGAAGGCGTGGTTATTTACTAAAAGTGAGCGTGGTGCCCGTAGCAATTGCATCTTGTATAGCTTAGTTGAGACCGCTAAGGCGAATGGCTTGCACCGGCAGAGTATCTGACCTATTGTTTTGAGCGACTGGCAGTCGAACCCGATAATTTAGAAGCGCTGATGCCATGGAACATCAAAGACTTACAATCCGCTGAGTAGGAAAGAAACGGAAGGCTAATCACCTTCCGTTTTTTATTGCAATAGGGTGTTTACCGCCAGCTTACATTATATTACCTGCCTACCAAAATATAATCCTTGCATTTATTAATCCTTACCCAGCTAACACCATCCGGCAACCTGTGGGTAAAAAAAAGAAACAACATATCATCAGATAAACAAAAACATAAAAAAACAAATTAATAAAAAAGCATATTTTTTCCAACAAAAATGCAGCATATGGCGCATTTCTTTGGCCAAGCCATGAGTAATATTGTCTCGTTCAATGGACTTGATAATGAAAAGATGGATTTTATAGTCTCTAATAATGAGGATTACACTATGAAAAAATCAGTTGCCCTAGGACTTTTACTTCCTTGTATAGCTACCGGCGCCCTAGCAAAAACCGTCATACATATGGAAAATGCTAGTAGCACTCCTATAATTCCTGCATTCCAATCCCAAATTATGGTCGACCTTGGGGTCGATAGCATTGGAGGATGGATCAAGGAGAATCGCTCACATTCCTACGATACTGACAATGAATTTTTCAACTCTACTTCTGTTGGCATTAGGGAAGGACAAACCATTACCAAAATTGCGTTTCTAGTTGGAGAAGAGTTTGTTGAATGCGGAACAGATGTTGTATTTACGGGAGAAAAGCGCTTTGTTTATGACGAAGGTTCGTGTAAAGAAGTTCCAGTAGAGTCTGTTATTGTCATAAAAAATACCAGTACTACACCTATCTATGGTGCTTTCCAATCACAAATCATGCAGGATTATGCAGCTGATAGCCAAGGAGGCTGGATTTCAGAGGATCGATCACATAGCTACAATACTGATAATGAATTTTTTAACGACCCTACCATAAATATTAAAGATGGAGATACTATCCCTAAAGTAGGAGTTTATGTACAAGGTGATGACTTCGTTGATTGTGCAGAAGATGTTGTATTTGAAGGGTTACAAATATTTGCATATGACGGTGAAACCTGCGTGCAAGAATAATAACCTAAGAAATAGTTTTTACTGATTAACCTCCCCCTTTCTTAATCCTGATTAAGGAGGGGGAGGTTATTAGCATTTAAATAGCGAATTTCAATAACAAACTAACCGATGTTTCCGTATATGTCGGGAGCTCAAGTAAATAAATATGTAGCTTACTCAGTATTAATTAAACGTGGTGAGGACTTAAATTGATGATCAACGGAAGCACGCATGAATTTTTCTACAAACTCCTTTAAACTTTCGTATGAATACACTGCGACCACTAAATCTTCATCCAAAACACAATCCATCCAGTTAGCTGTAGCTGAACTATCAGGGTCTGTTGGGTCATAGCCAACACCCACAAGACCTATCATTAAATTTGGCATGTTTTCACGCAACTTATCACAAAAACCTTTAGAGATTAGCTCATTTAAAACTGATCCCCTAGTTTCATCGCCATCACTGATTATCAACATAGCAGGAAATCGGTTAGTACGTCCCTGGCTAGTAATATCGAAATCATTCAACTCACCATTTTCATCAAAAAAGATATCAAAATTAGGAACTAGTTCGCTCTCATATCTCTCAATGTCTACGAATTGTCCCATATACAAAGCCTGTGCTCCTTTAATCAACCCATTATAGGAATACGTTCCGTTAGTAGGTGAGTACTGGTCAAGTCGTTCCTTTAGATACTCTTGCTGATCACCCTCACTTAAATATATGTTAGTGTATTCGCCATACCCTTGATATTGTACCTTTGTTCTTTCTAGGCTTGGTCCCCCTAGCCGATTTCGACATGTCATACCAAAAAAAGGACGGAATGGCTCATACTCCGGCTCCATCATCTCAGACTGACCAACCTCTGCATAAAACTTTTCCAAAAATCCATGTGTTAACGTATTAAAATCTGTAGTGGAGGTAAGTTGAGGGCTAGATATAATTTTTCCTGCAACTCGATTTAAATTGTTCCATTCATTTAGAGTTTCATCGACGTCGATCGCGGGTATATAGTCTATAAAATTACTAGAGCCACTGTTTTGTTTCAAGTGTTCGTAGATAAACGGATAATCTTTTCTGTGGTAATAGTCTTCATCTCGTTTTCTTAATTGAGATGTATAATATCGAAAGTCAACATCATCACCGTCTACCCCAGTTTCTAAATCATTAAAATAAACATTAACAGAGCACACAGTACCTTGTTCTCCTTCTCTACCCAACTTCGAGGTTGTAGGATATTTATCAATAGTCGATTTACCAAAAGGTATAAAAGAAAGCCTGTTTAATTGTGCTGGGTCATAAGCATCCTCATCAAAGAAGTCAATTAACGTTTCACTGACCGTCCGTTTTAAAGCCTCGAGTCTAGACATTGGCTCGCCTTCTGGTAAATCGTTATTCTTCATTGACATAGTTAAATCCATAACGAAAACTAAGTCCGTTCCTGCCAGGTGTGACTCCTGAGAAGATATAGCTTCTCTTGCATTTGAACTATCATGAAAGTCATTGTCAAAATATGAATACAGTGAATTGTTGACCTCAATTTTTGTAAGAGGAGCATATACATTATTTTCAGAGTGATATAGCTTATTATTTATCACATATGACAAAGCACCTTTTTCTTCATAAGGTGTATAAAAGGTTATATAGTGATTAGCTAACTCTTTTGCCTCTTGTGAGTTTCCGTCGCTGAATAACTCCCATTCGTCACTCTCATATCCTCCACCAATTGGTGGAGCAGTAATCCTTTCATTTTCAGCTAAAACCGCAGCCTCGACACCATTATTTTGCCTGCTCTGTTGCATTGTCATGTGAAATATTGAAGAGGCAAATAAAAAAGTTAAAAGAAACCCAAATATAAACACAAAAAAAACGATAACGATACCGCCCCGTTGTGACTTTACCATAATATTACGCCTCTTCTATTTAATGACAAATCATCAGAAATAGAATACTTTTCTCCAGCAGTATAAACTTCAATCTTATCTCTAGTTATTCCAATAGATACTAAGTATTCTCTAATGCTTTCAGCTCTTTTCATTCCTAGTGAATCGTTATAGTTACTAGACCCGATGTAATCGGTAAAACCAATAACAATTATTTTAGAACTAACGTCTTGGATCTTCGCTACTAATCTATTCTTTGATTGCTCGCTTAATAGATAAGAATCAAAACTGAACAATATAGAGGCAGATCTATGTTTAGCCATCATTTCAGTGAACTTGCTGTAATTCATTGTGCTTGACTGATTTTCCTCATCATCGGCAAAACAGTTTGAATTATCCTCCGTTATAGTTTCGCTAACATTAGACAGGTTTCCTTGATAGTAAGTATTGGATGTGACAAACCTAGTTTCACAGGATGCTGAATAAACAACATTAGAAAAAGAAATAAATATCGAGATAAAAGCCAATCTATAGTACATTTCTTTACCTCCTAGGTAATATTGAAAATGAAAACACATTTGGAGACACATCGAAAAAAAGCACACTCGACAAATCGATGCATACGCCAACTAAGTAAGGTTTAGTAATATCAGAATTAATATTTATTACTTCAAAATCACTCATATCTACACTCGATAGATCAAGTTCGCAATTCCCTTTAGTTACGGTTGAATACCCGCCTGAACTGGGATACTTTACGGCTAACGTAATATCTTCTTGATCTAATGAACTATTATTTTCGGTTAACACATCTAAAGTAATCCTGTGTAGTTCATCAAGTTCATCATTAGGAGAAAAATCTTCATCGAAATAATCCCGCTCTCTTTCTTTTACAATACTAACTAATGAGTACGACAATTTATCGACTTGAGACTGAGAATCAAATAATCTTGCGACATCCAAGACTGCCATGAGCACAAGCGACATAAAAAGCAAAAATATTGTTGTTTCAATGACAATACTTCCTTTATTTTCCGTGATCATTGACCTATTCATAGCGCCATCCTTCATGTTCTTGATTTACAATCACACTTCTCGATAGTTCGCTCTTTATGGTATTAGGTAAAAAAACTGACTCATATTGATAACTAATTGTATAATAAGCATATTTACACCGGTCGCACTCAGAAGTCATATTATCAGGGAAATCTGATAAATTATTAAAAGAAAGATAAGATAAATCTATATTTTCACCGTTTATAGCTAGATTCCAAGGAGCTATGTCGTTATCCAGTATTTCTTTTATCACCTGATCATAATCATCATCATAGTAAACTGCTGGATATTCTTTAACATATCTGCTTGTCTCAGATACTGCGTGCTCAACAAATCCAAGGGTATATATATATCGATTAACTTCCAGATAAAACATGAACAGAATCAAAATAAAGAATATAGAGATAGAAAACTCAACAGTCACTACACCAATTTGTTTTCTTTTCATAAACTTTCCTTGATTAGAACCATGTCTTCAGAATAATATTCAGCTGCATGTTTTTCTGCTAAAAAATAAGATGAAAAATTAGTCACAACCAATCTAAACCAATATTCATTACCAATTAAAACAGGTTTTATAATAATGTTATGCCCTTTCGATTTACTGTTTAAAGATTTCAATAATTTACTATAGGCATCTGAAAATTTCTGATGTGATGATAATTGAATATAGAATTTTCCCACACTATCTGCTTTATGATAGTTCTCGACAATGAAGCTATAAGTTTTGCTAAACTTATTAACATCTGGATAGTCCGATGACAGACTCTCATATTGAATTAAAGACTCATTGATAGAACCTGTTAAATACAGCATCCAAGCTAAGTTATTTCTAGCAATCATTCTTTTTTCTTTCTTAATATCATCAAACAAGATGTATTTTTTTAAATAAATCTTAGCGTTATAATAATCGTTGTTCTTAATATAAGCTTCGCTCAAAAAGAAATAGTCATCGCGGTTAGATTCATGTTCAGGCGTAGATTCAATCACTTGAGATAAAGTAGAGATTGATCTGTCATACTCTCCTGCATAATACAAACTCCTTCCTACCATGGAAGAAACAACATTATTAAATTCATATTGATAATAAACATTATCGTAGATACTTATTACTTTATTATATTTTGACAATTGATAATAAGCATGGATGAACGTGATATAATTTTCTTTTTTCCAATCAATATCCTCCCTCTGTAACGAACTTTCATATAGCTCTACTAAACCAACATAATCCTGTTTTTCATTCTTCATATCAAACAATAAATTCTGAGCTTCACTGATTGAGTTCTTTTCAATATTTCCTGCACATGAAGTTAGTAGTAGCATGAGTGACATAATAAAAACATATTTAATTATCATTACTATATACCTAACAAAGGACTTGAAAAAATCCGAATAAAACCAGGAGCGACGATAAGTATAACCAAAGGCATTAGAATAAAAATAATTAAAGGGATTGACATTTTAGCCGCTAATTTTCCTATGCTTTCTTCTACTTTTAATAGATTTCTTTCTTTTATATCGCTAGCCAAGTCGTCCAATATAAGACTTACTGAAGCGCCTGAACTATAACTTTGAATTATAAACATGCAAAAATTGCTAATAATAGGATCGCGATATTTATTTTCAAATTCGCTCAATCCAATATCAATACCCTTTGTGTAAATTAGTAGATTCATATCGTTACACAACTTATATAATTTGGGGTCAAAGTAAGCGACTGATTCAGTGGTATAATTCAGAGAACGTTCAAATGTCATACCGTTTTTCATACCAATAGAAATCATTTCTAAAATATAATGGAAATTTTTCACACTATACTTTATGAACCTAGAGCTTAAATAATTGAGAATTACATCAGGGATAAAAACACAAAATGGCAATACGACCAAAACGGCAGTGAATCCAGCGTATAAATAGATAAGCGATGAAATAACCATAATGATAGTGTATTTAATTGCTAATATATTTGATAAAACATAATGGTTATTAACCCCCATAATTTTTAAAATTTCATAGCTACCCAAATCATTTTTTTGTTCGGTCACTTTATTTTTAAATTCTTTAGGATTGAGCATCAATCCGTTTTTTATGTATTTAATTAGATAAAATGCAACAAAAAAAAGAACAATAAATAATAGAAAGATAGAATCGGCAATAGATAAAAACATCATTCACTTCCTTTCAACAAGAAATAATTCACAAGCAAACCTATAGAAATACTAGATAGCACGTAAATCAAGACCCACTCACCATTAGAATCATTAAGAATGAAGTTATAATCGTCTTCCCTAAAAAATCTCATAAATAAGAAAAATAATATTGGAATAGAAGCTACTATTTTTGAAGATATTCTTGCTTCAGATGTCAATGCCAGCTTTCTCTTTTCCATTGTCATATTTTTGCTTACGGTTTTTGATATACTGTTAATTACAGGCTTTATCTCACCACCATATAAAACATTAGCTCTAATATTAACTAAGAAAAAGACATACTCTTTGTACATGTATCTATTAATAGCACGACTAATTGCATAGTTAATATCATTACCAGAATCTACATCATTAAACAGTATAAACAGTTCTTTGCTTATCGATTTATTTTTAGACAGCTCTGAAGATATTAGTATTGAAGCAATTAGAGACTTACCTGAAATAACTGATTGAGATATTATTAACAATGAATTTTCCAACCCTTCTAAAAAGAAGGTTCGTCCTTTAGAAACAATAAAATTGCAAAACCAAATAAACGAAATAGTAAAGATAATAATAAACCAGAAGATATCAAAACTTGAGAACCAGATTGCTTTAATAGATAAAGAAACAATAACTGGTAAAACAATGATGAGACCCAGTCCAATATGAGTGGACAAACCAAAGCTATGTATACCGTCAAATAAAGATAGCTTTAATCTGTTATACCTTCCCACCTTAGGTAAAAATAAACTATTTGAATCTATAACATTTAAGGACTTATCATTTTCTTTATCTATCTTTGTTAATAAACGATGTGTCCTTTTATATTCATACAACTCATAAAATACCCAAATCAAAACCATGAATGTTATTATAAAATTAAGTTCCATAGTTACTCAACTCTTTTTCTAATGAATATTTTCTTGATTTATGGTATAAAGCAGAATGATTTGAAATCTTATTATTTTTTTCGTCTCCGTTATTATAGTCATATAGGTCATCAAAGATTATTACATTACCTTCTATCCCTTTGACTTCTGACACTCCAATTACTCTCCTTTTCCCATTGGGAAACCGCTCTATTTGAATAACCAGATCTATTGCCGACACTATATTTTTCCTAATAACTTCTATTGGAAAGTTTAAATTAGACATCATCACCATGGACTCAAGACGAGCCAATGCGTCATAAACGGAGTTAGCATGAATAGTCGACATACTCCCAGAATGGCCTGTATTCATAGCCTGTAGCATTTCAAATGCTTCAGCTCCCCGACATTCACCAATCAGTATTCTGTCCGGCCGCATTCTCAAAGAGTTAATTAGTAACTCCTTAATTCCATAAGAAAAATTACTTTCTGCGGTTTTTATTTTTGTTTCCATTCTTACAACATGCTTCTGTTGTAAGCTTAATTCTGCAGCATCCTCTATGGTTATGATTCTCTCTTTTTCACCTATATAACCAGATAAAGCATTTAAAAGTGTTGTTTTACCGCTACCAGTACCTCCAGAAATAATAATATTTAATTTAGATCTTGTAGCAACAGCTAAAACTCTAGCTAGTTTCTCGTTAAGCATACCTGAGAAAACAAGTGACTTTAAATCAACTTTATCTTTATGAAATTTTCTAATTGACAATTGGGTCCCATCAATACTAATAGGAGCAACAACAATATTGATTCGACTACCATCTTCTAACCGAGCATCTACCATGGGATGTGATTCATCTATGGTTCTATTCACCTTACCAGCAATTCGTTTTGCAACTTCTAGCAATTGCTGTGAGCTCATAAACTGAGATTCTGTTAGGTATATTTCTCCCGCTCTCTCCACATATATTTGTTTATAGCCATTAACCATAATGTCAGACACAGTAGGATCTGTTATGTATTCTTCAAGTGGGCCTAAGCCCACTATTTCACTAACAAATATCTCACTTAGCGTATCTCTTACGCTAGAAGTCGTTTGTGTACCTGTTTTATTTGACAGAACTCTTATAGCCTTACCAATTTCCTGTTTTAATTCGTCAGGAGTAAACCTACTAACTTCTTCAGTATTCAAGCCATCATAAATATTATTTCTAAATTTATTATATAACAACCTTATATAATCTTGCATATCAATTCCTTATATTAACAAATGAAGAAACTATTTTACTAACTTCATAATCTCTATAATTTATAATATAATTCAGATAGGGGTAATTATTAACAGTTAGTATTTCATCACAAATAGAAGAGCTCTTAGATTGTTGTAAATTTATAGAGCGTTTTGATGTCGAACAATCAAAAATCAATCTAGTATTCAAGCATTTTTTGCTTAAATCATCATATAGAGTATTTGAAGAGTTAACACCGGTTATAGTAGGTTCAGTAATGATTAAGACTTCATCATATTCATTTAATTCAATATGATGATAACTCATATTTATCGACAGTGGATAATCATTAATTATGACATCAAACTTCACATTGATTAGATCTACTATTTTTTTGATATTGTTATAAATAACATTGAAATTATTAGTATAATTTTTAAGATTAATAGAAAGAAAGCTAATTCCTTTGTGGTTTATAATCAGGTCTAAAGCACTATCGACATCCAGTAAGTCCACTTCAATAGCGTCAAAATCAATTGACTTTGATTTTAGATTGTTACTACCAGTAACTTCTACGTAGTTATCAAAGTCACACTGATAGTCAATAATCAAAACACTCAAATTGGATTTAACTAGATTTTTCGCCATATCGTAAGCCAAGAACGACGTTTCAGAAGATCCGGTTGAACCGACAATATTGATTTGTTTTGACTTTCTTTTTTTATACTTGTCTTCCAGTTTCCCACTAATAAAAAACTCAACTTCTGAAGTTAACTTATCTTTTTCTAGCAAGGAATATATATAATGAACACCAAGCAATTCTAGGTGTTTCATCAGCACAATATCATTATCATCACCCATAACTAGTAAAGACGAACCCACGTTCAATGAATCAATGATCATTTCAAGTTCAAAAGAATTTTTTTCATGAGAAAAATATATTCTCTTCCCAGGAGAATTAAGAAAATCATTAATTTTTTCTACTACTTTAACCTTGATTGACTTATTTATTGACTCCAATATGAAAATTATCTTTGGTAGATAATTTTCATCAAATCCATGAAGATAAACATCATTCACATCACTATTCTGATTTGATTCTTTTTTAAATGAGCTAAAGTCAATCATAATTTCTGTTTTCACTCATATTTTTAGGGTAAGAGACTTGTTTCATTAAATTAGAGTTTAATGAGCACCCAAAAGCATAGTTTCTTTGATGAAATTTAAAGTTAGGACACTTAGGTGTATCTATATTGTATTGCACTATATAGAGCTCTTTTCCATTTATGAACTTTATATCTGAACCTCTAACATAAACACTTTCTAGTAGTGCCTCTTTTATCATCTCTTTTTCATTCAATTCGTTGCCGATGTAAAACTTTAGGTCATATTCTTTGTAATCAATGTCCTTTGACATATCTAAATATAAATCAACTTCCTTTGAAGAGAATTTATATGTTTGTTCTTTGACTCTATAGGTCATATGTTGATTGTCTGAATATGAGTTGCTCTCACACCCCATCAACATAAAAGCAAACATAATCAAATACAGTACTTTCATATTAGTAGAACCCTCTATCTGTAGATAATTCAGCATTCTTATATTTGGTTTCAAATAGCCTTTCAATATTCTGCGTTTTTTCGAACTCTGGTACTTGCAATTCTTTAGGTTCTACTGGGTTTACAATATTTACAGTAGCCACAATAACAACCTCGGTATTAGCTGATCTAGTTGATGCCCCACTAAATAGCCCACCTAGAAACGGTATATCACCTAATATCGGGATCTTACTTTTTTGTTCATTACTTTCATCGGTCAATAGCCCACCAATCATAAAGCTATCACCATCTTTTATTTCTATGGTTGTTTTAACTTTTCTTGCACTTAATTGAGGAACGCTTAGATCTCGATTTTCAATGAACTGGTCAATTTTGGTTACTGTTGGTTGCAGAACTAACCTTATATTTTGGTCACTTTTCACTTTAGCTGACATCGCCAAACCAATACCAAAGTTTTTAAATGAGATGTCTGTTCCATCTGACGAAGACGAAATTAAAGGTGTTTCTCCGCCCACAAGAAAAGAAGCTTCTTCACCTGACGCTACAGTAAGGTTTGGCTCCGCTAACACGGATCCCATACTTTCATCAGACATTGCATAAACTAATGCCGATAGTTCACTAGCATCAATTGTGTTAAATTCGAATTGACCAGCTGCATTACCAGATGTCGACCAATCAATACCTAAAGTATCCGTTAATTCTCTATTTACTTCTGCAATAACAACTTTTACATTAACTTGCGTTAGTGTTTTAACTTCCAAGTCTTCAATTAGATTTTCGTAGGTATAGTTCTTCGAAAACGTTATTTCATTGTCAGATACTTCGATCGCATCTTCTATTACGCTTTCTCCGAACGAGTCGTCACTTTCCCCATATTTATCAACCAGCCTAAGGTTGTTATATTTGGCAACTAGTTCATAAACACTGTCTCTTTGAGCTATATCATCAACTATTCCCCTAACGGCAATTGACTCCCCATATTGCTCAATAGAGACGTTAGAAGATGGGTACAGTTTCTTTATCTTATTCTCTAGATCATCGGTATCTATATAAACTTTAAAATATTGGCTATAGACCACACCATTATTCCCATATACCATAACCTTAGATTTTCCAGGCTTTTTTGAGTAAATTATTATATTATTCTCATCAATAACTTTATAATCTAAAATATCGCTATCAGTAACAAAAACAGTATCTATTGCATTGTTTATTCGCAATGGAAATGCATCATTAACTTCTAGCTCTTTCGCGAATAATAAGTTAGAGCAGATCATGGTCACTAACAAAATAAACAGCTTCATTAGCCTCTAAACTCCTTTATATTTTTGGACTTTTTCATGATATCCTTAGCATCAAGATACATACCATCATAAGTTTTATCATTGGGTATAACATGAACGTCCATAAATTTATTCGCCAATATAAGCTTGTTATATTGTTTTGAGGTCAAGTATAAGTCATATGTTATTTTATTTTCATTCACTTTAGAATTATCCAGTAATACATCTTTAGCTATCAGTTCAATCTTTATATCATCAAAATCTTTTTTTAAAGGCTTATTTCCTGATAAATCTGAAGAATTCGTTGCTATCCCTATCAAATCAACTCTAGTGAATGCTTTATAGTCTTGGCCAATATAACTAATATCTCCATCCCTACTTAACTCTAACCTATAGAGCTTTAATTTTTTTTGATTGCCAAATACTTTTGAAATAGCTTCTTCTTTGCTCAGCGTCTCAGTATTTTCAGATGTGATAATATCGCCGTTAGTCAGGTCTTTTCTGGATATAAATACATAACCCTCCTTCACCATTAAGGTTTTTTTAACTTCTGACTTTTCAATATCAAGCTCTTGATAATGTTCACTATCAATTATTTGTCCTTTAGACACATCCTTTTTTAGCGATAATACTCGAACAATCTCTTCTTTAGTTTTTATTTTTTTTGTTGCTATATTCTTGTCATCATTATTTTGTTCAAAGAACATCTTGTATGAGATAAAAATCAATACTAATAGCGTAAAAAAATATACACGCTTTTTCATGTAGCCTCAACCAAACTATGTTGTACTAATACATATGCTAATGAAATTGCGACCCCGTAAGGGACGCCTCTGCCAACATTAGACATTAATTTATTTTTAATAAGATATAGTAGAGAAAGTATCCCGCCAATTAAAAACATATCGATTATAAAACCTGGGACACTTTCAATAGGGATATTTAAAGATAACACTGATATAAGCTTAAAGTCTCCTCCCGCAAAGAAACCTAACACATAAAGAAAAAAAGCAAACGAAATCAACATTCCGCTTCCTGTCAAATAAACATCGCCAACTAACAAAGTATTAATAATTATTGCTACACAAGCGATGTTTAGTATTTTCCTATGTCTAATATCATATAAGCAGATAAATATTAGAATAGCGTAAATATCTACACCTCTTTTCTTTTTATGAGAGTATCAATCGCGCTTAGTTATGATGGCACACTATTTGCCACCACCTGCTCCGATTCCTGCCGAAAAGTCATTCAGCATATCTGCTATCGCCTGAAAAGCATCTTCTAATGCAGTAACGAAACCGCCATCAGAAGCCATGACAACACTTAATAGCGCTGCCATGGCGATAGCTATTAATCCATACTCAATAGCGGTTACCCCTTCTTCATCAGCTACTATATTTTTGGTCATTTTTTTAAAAGCCATTGCATTGAACATAATTACTCCTAGTGTTTTCCGGCCAATAAAATGTTAAGTACATGTGTAATACCCACAATCATCATCAAATTGATATTTCCACTTAACTCGTCACATAGCACCTTGCTCTGAGGTACGTAACTTAATGTACTTACCGCGATTAAAATTTACTTAAAAATAAAATTAATAAATCAAAAATAACAATACAAGAACATTATTAGTTTATCGCGAATCACACTTGAGCAGGTAAATATACCATTAATTGAGCTATTGAAAGTCTTTAATTTTGATTATTTGACCGATAGCAAGATTAAAAACCACCCTAACTAATACCTTTCATTTTGGTCCTACCAGAAAATGAACCTGATATATATGCAGACACAAATAGTCACAAATCACTTAAGCTATTGATTTAAAAAAGAATTATTAAAAAATGGACTTAAAACATCAAAAAAGCCAATTAGCTATCATTTCTCTTACTTTTGCGTATTGATTGCTTTACACAATGGAAATCTAGAGATAACCACTAGAAGTTGCATATGTCTGCAAATTATGAAAAAGGGTTAAGATGTATGGTATTCCATTATCTTGTTTTCAGTTTCATTTCTCATTTCTGTCACATGCAAAAAGCGAGATTTAGCCGAGCATCCGGGATGCTCTAATTTCAATAATAAGGCTTTAAGTTATCTAGTTAGAAGAAAGAAACATTTAGCAACTCTCGTTTTCTGTTCGATTACGAATCTAGTCCCACGCGTTGATTCCATGCCGCAACTTCATAGAACATTCTTGAACACAAGCTGATGGATCACTGCTAAGTGGCAACTACTAATGAGTACTACTAGATAGCTATCGCCACATTTTTGGTAAATTAGCTCCATTCAATGAAGAACTATCATTACCGCTCTTTGAACCAGCACTATGACATACCGAAGATTACTAATGCTCTTAGCAATGAACCTCGGCTTCAAAGTAAATACGATATACGTACAAGTCATCACCTCACGGAGAAAAGCAAGGTTAATCATAAACATTACGCAATTGGGAAGAAGTAGAGTTCGATGAAGCTAAGAATGAGAAAGTTTGATGAAAGCTCTAGCTATGAAGAGTGTCATCTAGAAAGTAAGAAGTGGACCCCAATGGTTGGACACATAAGCTAATTTCTTAAGTGGTTGATCTAGCTTATGCAGCGTATCTTTGCCTGCCGAAGTAGGCTTCATCAGGAGTGAGGTCATTGAGTCCTTGATGGTTACGCTCTTCATTATAAAACACCATGTAGTTACCGATTTCAAGCTCGGCTTCACGCGTTGTCGTGTAAGCTTTTAAGTAAACCTCCTCATATTTCAGGCTACGCCATAATCGTTCGATAAAAACGTTGTCGACCCAGCGACCTTTTCCATCCATGCTAATCCGTACACCATGATCAGCTAATTTCTGTGTGAACTCAGAGCTAGTAAACTGACTGCCTTGATCTGAGTTGAAGATATCTAGCGGTCCATAATGCTTAAGCGCTTCCTCAAGAGCTTCGATACAAAAGCTCGTATCCATAGTGTTAGATAGCCGCCAGGACAATACTTTACGGCTATACCAGTCAATAATGGCAACTAAGTACAGGAACCCTTTAGCCATTGGGATGTAGGTGATATCAATCGCCCACGCTTGGTTCGGGTAAGTGACTTCAACATTACGCAACAGATAGGGGTAAACCTTGTGTGCTTTGTTTGCCAGTGTCGTTTTTGGTTTGGGGTAAATCGCTCCAATGCCCATATCGCGCATGAGCCGAATGACGCGTTTACGATTAACGTTATGCCCCTTTTTTGCCAACTCAGTTCGAACGCGTCTACTCCCCATGAAGGGATACTGAAGGTGAATTTCGTCGATGATACGGCGTAATTCAATTTCCTCAACGGAGAGTCCGATAGGCTGATAGTAAGCCGTTGAACGAGCAATATTGAGCAGTTCACATTGGCGTTTAATTGGCAATGGTGTGGATTTAACCAGCGAAAGTTTTCGCTGGGCTCGGTCTAACGACCGAGCACTCTAGCCAAAAAATCATTTTCCATGGTCAACTGACCGATCTTGGCATGAAGCTTGTCCACTTCTTCGGTGTTATCTCTGCTCAACTGACTTTCAGAAGCAAAAATCATAGCTGCATTTTCTAGCAGCTCCTTTTTCCATGTAGAGATTTGGTTCGCGTGAAGGTTGTATTTTTGAGCCAACTCAGCGACCGTTTTGTCACCTTTAGCAGCCGCTAATGCCACCTTAGCTTTAAATTCAGGAGAGTGGTTTCTACGTTTTCTAGTCATAATCTGTTCCAATGTTTCTGGGTACTATCACAACAGATCAATCACTTAAAGTCATGTCCGAAAATTGGGGGCCACTTCTGTCGGTGTCGGTGTCGGTGTCGGTGTCGGTGTCGGTGTCGGTAATATATTAAATAATTAAAACTAAACTAGCAAAACATAAAGATATTAAAAATATTATTAACATTGAACTCACCTCACATTGAAGATAGCTTAATATAATTGAGTTTGAATATTTTAATCTAACTCTACCATCAGTCAAACTTTTATACTTCTTTTATTTATCAGTCACGGTGTTCTACTTTGGTATTTTAATTTTAACTACTTTTATTTTGCTAGATAGTTATATATTACCAAGTAAATAAATCAGTTTAATATAAAAATATTTTACATTTCACAAAAATAACCATGTTAGATTGAATAATGACTACGAAAATTAGAAAAAGCAGGAATTGAAAATGAAACTAACAAAAAAAAGGCTTGCATTTGAAATAGGCTTACTTTCAGCTGCAATATTTAGCGGAGCTTACATATCTCCCGCATCTGCACATGGATATATGGAATATCCGCAAGACTATGCAAACAGTTGCTTTAAAGGTAGTACAACTGATCCAAATCTATGTAATAGCACAGTATCAAATCAAAAAAACGAAATAAACAACACTCCAGGTGGCGATCATAAAGCGGTCATTGCTGATGGCCAGTTGTGCTCTGCATCAAAAGGAGGCGACTATTCAGTATTAGATGTACCCAGTGAAAAGCGATACACCACTGAGCTAGAAATCAATGAACACGGTGAATTTGAGATTATCTATAATCATACTGCGCCACATCGTACTTGGTACTGGGATATATTTGTAACGCGTGATGGCTTTGATCCTGATACACAAATATTAACCTGGGACGATCTTGAACGCTTAACTGTGATTGATGGATATGGAGAAGAACCTCAAGCAACTGAAACTTTTCGAGTACGATGGCCTGAAGGTAAAACCGGAAAACATATCATCTATCAGGTATGGCAACGTCCGGATGTAAATCACACTCACCATGAAGTATTAGGTGCACCTCCATCGGATATTTGGGATAGTCCAGAAGCTTTTTATAGCTGTGCCAATGTCGTTGTTGGTGAACATAACCCAACACCTGGGCCAGACGATTCCCCATGGGTAAAAAGCGAAGCCTTTGCAACAGAAGATTTCGATGTTGTAGCTGGTGATCAAGTTAAAGCTCGGCTAATGCACAGCAATTTAGAAGAGTTTGAAGTACTTCAGGATATCAATTCTTACAACGAAAATGATGATCTTTGGAAACTAGATTTGGCACGCGCTATCAATGAAAGCCCTGTGATTTCAAAGTTTGTTCAGGTAGGTGTGCTTAATGATAATGGAGACGTTGAATTAAACGAGGATCCAGCTAAAAACTATATACACTATGTGAGCGATAAATGGTCACATTTAGTAGAAAAGCTAGAACAAGATGGTAACGATACCTCAGTTATTTGGATCAACAGCGAATCTCAGTATGAGCTATCCGAAGGAGAAACCTTATCAATTCCAGTTCAAGTCAAAGTTGAAAATGGTCAACAAGATATTTACGACTTTACTGTCATTATGAAAGCCGTTGGCGCCTCTCATCCTCACCAAGTGGTTTCAGGAACAACTGACGCACCCGTTTCTTTACAAGTAACAGAACTAGGTGAATATACCGTTCGTTTGACTAGCCGAGTAGATGGTGCCTTAGAGCAAACAAACTATGAGTTTTCTGTAGTTTCCGACCAAAATGAAGAGTTTGATTATGTATATCCAGATGGTTTTGGAAACTATGTAGACGGCGATATTGTAAAGTTCAACGACCAAGGCATCTACCAATGCTACGGCCCGTGGGCAGCCCATTGTAATGATGAGGCTTACTTACCTGGGGTTGCCATTGACCCAAACTGGATCGATCAACAATGGCGAAAAGTTGATTAATTGATATTAGCTGCCTGTTTTCAGGCAGCTTTTTTTAACCTCTTCTCCTGAGCTGACACCATGACCTCGATGATATTTCCAATCCACTAGAAACAAAGGAGAGCTCAAGATGGAGAAACAGACACAAAGAAAAAATCATCAAAGCGCAAAATCAGCATAAAATTGGTGTGGAAGTCTATGCTACTGGTAAGTAATACACTGATGCCAAATCAATGAAGCCAATCGCCTTCCAAAGCTACAGCACAGCTACAGCTACAGCTACAGCTACAAAATTAATGCAATCAAAAAGCGGCTAGAAGTAGAAGCTACAAAACAATTGGTTCAAAAAAGTGGTGACAAACGACTAAACGGCATTTATGTAGCAACGAACGACTCAAATCTTAAACCTGGTAAGTACCTGTAGACCGCTTATCGATATCGTCCAAAGAAACGGCTGATGGTGCATTACGAGAACGACTAACAATTCTTATGGCTAAGTATTTACGCCAGGGTTATTTACTACTGCATGATTTTCTAAAAATGACCGAACGGTCGTGAACAACGGATGTCAGTTTCAAGTTTTGGATGTCGTAGACGATTTCTATCTAGATAGTCTTTGTGTCTAAGGTCTAAATTCAGAAACGAAGGCTTGAATCAACACTACTTTGAGCCTTCGAGACGCAAGGGGAGGTTGAATTATGGCTCCGTCATTACAACCATATCGTTCACTAAATTACCTACCACCCGTTCGTTAATTACGTAATGCAATCAGCCTAAACTTAAATGCTCATCAAACCGATACGACATACACTCACAGGTAAAGGTCAACGATCCTTAAATAAAATCAGCATCTTGTTATTTGATTCAAATACGACTGAATCATTTCCCAAGCTAAATAAATGAATTTTTTGGACTGATTTGAAAAAATCATCATTTAATATTTTATCATCAATCTCCGCTCGACTTGTGATAAAGCCTATTTCATTTGTAACATAGGTATTTTGATCAAGTCTATCAAACTCTAACATTCGAGTGTAATTATATAATTCACCTCGAAATGTAACGTTAGAGTCTACTATTAACTTATTTGAATCTAAGACAAACACAACATATTTAAAGTTAACAGAATTGATAGATCTTATATTTCCTGACAAACGATTGGAAGAGTAATAATTATTAGTCAGAGCGACCAAAACAACTCCCCCCAAGCATATAAAAACAAAAAATGAAAATAACTTTACATTATTACTTCGATGTGGCATATACATTACCATTTGATTTACTTAGAATATATAACTTGTTACTTTTGAATTTAAAGTGATGTAGTTCATCACACTTAATCTTATCGTTAGTAATTATTATCTTCTCACTAACATTACACTTTTTCGATAACAGTATTATTTTATCTTTATCTAAAGTCAGATCAGGGTAGTAATGCACCTTTTTATTTAAGAACATCCAAATAAAAGATAGAACTAGAAGATAAATTACTCCGATAATCATCAGTTTAAATTTATTTATTTTAATTGGCTTTTCAATTGATCGAGTTTTAGTGAATAGATTCGGTTTGCTTAACTTCGACTTTTCAGGGGTGTCCGTTATTCTATCACGCTTGATCTCATCATTATTGAATTTGTAGCCATTATGTATAGATAAATAATATCCAACTCCACGCTGACTTTTAATCTCCACTATTTTTTCAATCGGTTTTAATTGCCGACGAGTTTTTGATATTAGCTGAATCAGATTTGAGCTATCTGGTTGATATGTACCTATTTTTGAATATTCCCACACCTCATTAATTATTGAATCAGTACAAGTAACTTGACCTTTTCTTTTCAATAAGTAATAAAAAAGATTAAATTCATACTTGGTAAATTGAATATTCGTTCCATTATCACCAGACAATAGTCGCTGTTTATTATCAACAAAAAAATTTTCTTTGTTAATGTCATTAACCATAAAAATACACCTCCATGGTCTTTATAGCATCGATATCTTCCTTAAATAAGCTTGTAGTTAAAGAATGAATCAAAGTACACTAGAGTTAATTATAAATAACTTAGTGAAACAAACGACCATCATCGTTTTATTCCCAATGAATTAACATACAACTAAATTATAATCATTGCTGACCATTTCTAAATAGTTAAGTTAAATCAGTTTTGTTACATTTATATTTCACCAAAGATCCAACATTCAACTAAACAATAACTAAAGCCACCAAGCATAAGCACAGCCAATGATATACAGGGGAACACATTTAGAAGAGTGATATGGATGCCGTACCATAACGAAAACCTAGTTAATCAGTAAATAGATAACATTCACCTGAAAAATGCTTCCCGCCTAGTCTGCAACCAAACTCCCGGTTCCTTGATGCCTATATGCCATTTTAAACACTAATTCTACATCATATAAACAAACTAAAAATAGGCATTTAACATTATTCACCTAACTAATTTTACTCTTACTTTCCGTTTCATAGCTCAATATCAACAAAATAAACATAAAATAAAATAAAATAAAATAGATAAATAATTAAGGCTATCTACTACAAAACCGCAGATTAGCCCCCAATTCTCTGCAATTGAAAGAAAGATATGATCAGGTTCAAACATTCATCTTAATAAGAGATCTCAGCTCATTTAAGAAACAACTGAGCATGGATACCGCAAATTACGTATGATGCTGAAGGACTTAAACAAGAGATTTTGAAATGGCAGCTCCCGAAAGCAAGGTTCCCACACACCCCATCTCTCGATTTAGCAAGATAGCCTCGCTGGCGACTCGCGTTGGTGGTGCAATGGTGACAGAGGGTGCCAAGCAGCTAGTACAAGGCAAGCGCCCAAAAGCCAAGGACCTACTGCTAACGCCTGCAAACGCAAAGCGTATCGCTGACCAACTGGCACATCTGCGCGGCGCAGCAATGAAGGTAGGCCAATTGCTGTCTATGGATGCAGGAGACCTTATCAGTCCAGAGCTTGCACACATCCTCGCACGTCTGCGTTCCGACGCTACCCCAATGCCGGCTAAGCAGCTGTCGCAAGTCCTTACAGAGCAGCTGGGCAGTGACTGGCAAAGCCATTTTATCGAGTTTAATTTCAGACCAATCGCTAGCGCTTCCATTGGACAAGTTCATCAAGCCCACGCCGACGATGGCACTAAGCTCGCGGTAAAGGTGCAGTACCCTGGCATTCGCAAGAGCATAGATAGTGACGTAGATAACGTGGGTACCCTGTTAAACCTTATCGGCCTTATCCCAAAGGGTGTTGATTACCAAGGGCTATTGGACGAAGCTAAGAAGCAACTGCATGCCGAAGCCAATTACCGTAAGCTGGCGGTAAACACCCTATTGCAATAAAAAACGGAAGGTGATTAGCCTTCCGTTTCTTTCCTACTCAGCGGATTGTAAGTCTTTGATGTTTCATGGCATCAGCGCTTCTAAATTATCGGGTTCGACTGCCAGTCGCTCAAAACAATAGGTCAGATACTCTGCCGGTGCAAGCCATTCGCCTTAGCGGTCTCAACTAAGCTATACAAGATGCAACTGCTACGGGCACCACGCTCACTTTTAGTAAATAACCACGCCTTCCGTCCAACCACAAACGGACGAATGGCTCGCTCGCCTCTGTTGTTATCGATGCTAAGTCGGCCATCGTCAATATAGCGCATCAGTTTATCCCACTGACCCAATGTGTAATGAACCGCCTTTCCTAAAGCACTTTGTTTGGAAATACGAAGTACCGTCTTATCCAACCACTTTTTAAACTTCTTCAGTTCCGCTTTTGAGCTAGTTTGACGTTCATTGTATCGCTCTGTCGCTGAGCTATTACGCTCTTTGAGCAAAGCTTCTGTGCGATAGAGCTTTTTGATGTGAGTTAACGCAACACGAACACCACCTTAGTCATTACCTTGCACTTTCTGGGCATCGATAAATTTACGGCGTGCGTGAGCCCAGCAACCCACGAGAGTAGCCTCCGTATCATGATAACCTTTGTAACCATCAACATGCAGATAACCCTGATATCCATCAAGAAACAGAGAAGCATACTGACCTGAACGGCCCATTTGATGGTCATACAAGACAATATTGTGGGCGTTTTCGTTATAGGTTGGAGGCTCTGGGCCATCGGTACCTGAGCAATACACCCACATATAGGTTTTGCTCTTGTCACTATCCACTACTTTGACAGGCGTTTCGTCTGCATTAAGAGCACTTTCTTTAAGCAGGTGGCTTCGAAGGTGTGTCCAAACACTCTCTAAAATCTCCGCTCCTTGAATACCCCAGTCAGCCAGTGTTCGACGACTGATATCAATACCCCAATCACCAAATAGCGACGCAATGCGAGTTAACGGCAAGCCATATTGGAATTTCATGGCGATGACCTGAGCAACGAGACTTGGTGTTGCAAAGCTTTTAGGGAATACTGTTGCAGGCATAGAGGCTTGATAGATGACGGTTGATTCACCTTGTTGCTCGCAATGACGGCAGACACACTTAGGTCGAATATGTTGCTCAACTTCAACTTTAGCTGGGATAAAGACCAACTTCTCAGAAATGTCTTCCCCAATGGTATGGAGCTCATCACCACAATCCGGACAACATGTTTCCTCTGGCTCATGGCGAATTACAACTCTGGGTAAGTCTTTCGATAAGGGTTGGCGTTTGGGGTTGCGACGAGTTTTACCTGTTTCTAATGAAGGTTCAGTGGTTGACTCAGCTTCAACAGGCTCGTCTTCAATATCAAAAAGTTCACCTTGACCAGTATCGACCTCAGAGCTTGCGCCAAAACGATGATGTCGAGCTAAACGTAGCTCTTCAAGCACTTGGTAGTAACGATGTTTAAATTCATCTCGCTCAGCAGCCACTTCATCTCGCTCAGCAGCCACTTCATCTCGCTCTGAGACAAGCGTGGCAATCGTCATCTCAAGCTCGTGAAGAGTATGCTGAGATTTTAAGTGATTAGTGAGAGAATCATTCGTCGTTTTCATGGTATGAATTATACCATGAAATCAACTGTTAACTGGTTGGTTCTGTTGAAGTTTGAGCCTTATTCCATAAGGCTTTCAACGAGTACAGCACGGTGACCAGATAAAGAAAAACCAGCGAGTAATGCGTTCAGCTCATGAGGCGCTAACGTTAGTGTTTTCGTGCCTTTTGTCGGCCAACGGAATCGGTCGCGATCTAACCGTTTGTACCACAATGCGAAGCCAGTTCTATCCCAGTACAGCGCTTTCACTTTATCCTTCGACTTATTGCAGAAGACGAAAAGCGCAGACTGGAATGGGTCAAGCATCATGGTTTGCTCGACTAGGTAAGCTAAGCCGTCGATGGATTTACGAAAATCGACAGGTACTGGGTAGAGGTAAAGTTGGTCAAATTCAGAGAATGTCTTCACGCATTCACCTCACGAATAAGCTGTGCAACCCACAGAGGTGAAGTTCGATCACAAAGACTGATGCTGATGTGGCCAATCGTCAAAGAAATGGATGACGTGCAATCGATAAGGGGGGATGGGACATCATGTGAAGCTTCATGACTTGCATTGACCTTAACAAATTCTTCGACACCTTCTTGTAAGATTTTTAGTTCAATGCGATTACGATGGCGATAGAATGCTTGTTGGTTAATGTTGTTCTGATGACAAAACTTAGCGACGGACAAGCCGCTTTCACGCTGAGTTCGAATCATCGTCGCCCACTCTTCATCAGTTCTGGTACGGATAGGTCTTGGCATTGCTGATCCCTTTTAAGATATTGGAAGCCATGACCATATCGAATTTGGAGTGGGATTTTTAGATGGGGTTTACCGCCAGCTTACCTTCAAACGCTTTCAGCAGCTCCATATTAGAACGAGAGGTTTCAATGGTAATCACATCTGCATCCAACGCTGCTACTGAGTCGATAATTTCGTTAAATTCGCTATAGCACATATGAGTGTGGATCTGAGTTTCAGGCTTAGCACTTGCCGCTGATATTTTGAAACTCTCCACCGCCCAATCCAAATATGCTTGGTGATCACGCTTTTTCAGTGGCAAGCCTTCACGGATAGCTGGCTCATCGATTTGGATAATGTTGATACCCGCATCTTGCAAGTCAGACACTTCGTCACGCAGGGCAAACGCGAGCTGCTGCGCAATCTCCTTTCGTGAGATATCTTCACGAGGGAATGTCCAACATAAAATGGTAACTGGCCCGGTCAGCATCCCTTTCATTTGTTTTGAAGTTAGCGATTGTGCATAAGTCGACCACTCTACGGTGATCGGTTTTTCTCGCTCAATATCAGCCACGACAATAGCGGGCTTTACGCAGCGAGATCCATAACTTTGTACCCAACCAAACTTAGTCGTTTGGAAGCCCGCAAGATTCTCCGCAAAATACTCAACCATATCGTTACGTTCTGCCTCTCCATGGACCAAGACATCCAGATCTAATGCTTCCTGACGCTCGACTGCATCTGCAATATGTCGTTTTATGGCTTGGGTATAATCCTCCTCGGACAACTGACCTGCTCGAAATGCACTACGTTGGGTTCGGATTTCACCAGTTTGAGGGAAAGAACCAATGGTCGTGGTCGGCAATAATGGCAGCCCTAGTACATCAGCTTGGTAGCTAGCGCGTTCGGCATAAGGCGCACTGCGCTCAGCCAATATTTGAGTGATGCTGTTTACCCGCAACTGGACCTGAGGCTTGTTAACTTGCTGATTTGTTTTACGCTCAAAAATAGGCTGGCTATAAGCATGACAGGCATCAAGCGCCTCTTTATCGCCATCCAATGCCTTACCTAACAATGCGACTTCTTGGACTTTTTGTTTCGCAAACGCGAACCAACTTCGAGTATCACCTGGAAGCGTCTTTTCGAGCTCTAAGTCGACTGGGCTATGAAGTAGTGAGCATGAGCTGCCAACCCAGAGCCTTTCACCAAGCCTCTGTTTTACGGGCTGAAGAGCCGCTAACTGCTTGTTTAAGTCTGCCCGCCAAACATTGCGACCATTGATAACACCCGCGGACAAAACCCATGTGTCAGGCAATTTAGCAGCGACATGCTCAAGCTGATTAGGGGATGACACTAAATCGATATGTAGCCCATTCACAGGTAGAGAAAGGATCTTGTCCAACGAATCGTCGACAGAATCAAAGTACGTGGTCAAAAGCAACTTCACATCACCTTGAATCACTTGGTAGGCAAGCTTAAACGAATCCAGCCAATGGTCTTCTAGTTGCAAGCTCAGGATGGGCTCATCAATTTGTACCCACTCTACACCTTGCTGCGCCAGCTTCGCTAAGATCGCCTGATAAGCAGTTAGCAAACGCGGTAACAAGGTCAAACGGTCAAAGCCTTGCTCTACTTCTTTGCCAAGATATAGGTAACTTACTGGCCCTAGTAGTACCGGTTTTACTTTATTCCCTGCTTTTACCGCCTCACTCACCTCTTCGAAAAGCTGCGGCCAACTGACTTCAAAACTATCGTCTTGGCTGAACTCTGGAACGATGTAGTGATAGTTGGTGTTGAACCATTTCGTCATGTCTGATGCAGCACTGCCACTGCAACCACAATCGGCTTGAGATTGGCCTCGCCCTACTCTAAATAACGTATCTAAATCTGGAACACCTGCACTATGGCGCTTTGGCACATGGCCTAACAGTAAAGTCGTGGTCAGTACATGGTCATACCATGCAAAATCACCTACCGTGGAAAAACTCAGCCCCGCATCTGACTGCGTTTGCCAGTTCTTGTGTCGTAATTGTGCTCCCACATGTTGAAGCTCCGATTGTTCAATCTCGCCGCGCCAATATTGTTCCAACGCAAATTTAAGTTCTCTGTGCTCGCCAATACGTGGATAGCCTAAAATATGTGTGGTTGTCGTCATGTCCCTAGTCCTTATCGAGTTGTTAGCGTCAGGGCACCTTATTAAAAGGCGTCTGGATGGCTAAACTATCTCTCCGATTCACATCATGAACAATCTCCAAATATTCAACCTGTTTATTAAAAAAATTCATGCGGCAATAACCTTTAGCCATCTAGACGTTTACAAGCCTATCTAAACCGCGTAAGTTAAATGTGTTCATCATTACGGATATCAGATGAGAGGAATTCATGATTGAGTTAAAACACTTACGCACACTCACTTCTTTGCGCGATACAGGTTCACTGACCGCAACCGCGACCTCATTGCACCTGACTCAGTCGGCACTCTCTCATCAAATTAAGGATCTTGAAGCGAGAGTTGGAGGACAGTTGTTTCTGCGCAAAACTCGGCCAGTCAAATTTACTTCTGAAGGAGAAATCTTGCTAAAACTCGCGGATGAGGTTTTGCCTAAGCTGGCCAAAGCCGAAAATGAACTGGCGAGTTTGAAAGAAGACGTCAACGGCAGGCTGCATATGGCGATTGAATGTCACTCATGTTTTCAGTGGTTGATGCCGGCTCTGAAAGAGTATCAAGTGACTTGGCCGAGCGTGACACTAGACTTCTCATCCGGTTTTGGTTTTGAACCTTTGCCTGCATTGCTAGCTGGTGAACTCGACTTAGTGATCACTTCTGATATCCAACCTCGATCTGAAGTGCACTATGAGCCACTGTTTGATTTTGAAATGCGTCTTATCACAGCAACGAATCACGTATTGGCAAACAAAGAGTTCATTGAACCGGAAGATTTAGCAGTACAAACCATGTTGTCCTACCCGGTACAAAAGCAGCGATTAGATGTCGTGAAACACTTTCTTCAACCAGCAGGCGTTGAACCCAAGAAATGGAAACAAGCCGACAATACGCTAATGCTCGTGCAAATGGTTTCCGCCGGATTAGGCGTTGCAGCGTTACCGAATTGGGCTATCAGTGAGTTTTCAAGACAAGGACTCATTACTAGTAAGCCACTTGGAGAAGGATTATGGAGGCGACTGTTCGCAGCAACGCGTAACTCAGAGAAAGATAAACGCTACTTACAAGCGTTTTTCTCGACAGCACGCCAGCAATGCAAAAGCCACCTTGATGAAATCAAGATGGCTTAATAAATTCATATCTAACGCTGATAAGCTTTAAATTGGTTGGTAAGCGGATCGTATTGATAACCTAGTACATCTAGCTTACCGACAACACTCTCAATATCCATTTCGTACATACTGACCAGCTCTTCGAAGCTATCGCACTCCAGCCGCAGCTTTTCATTAACGATACCCAACAAAATGATGCTGTCTAAGTTGCCTACATTACTCAAGTCCATAACGGCGCTCCTTAACACAAGTACCTCAATTAAGCTTAGCGCCTTTTAGGTGATTAGAGCGTGACCACTATCCAAATCATGAGTAATTCGCTTTAGCTAAGTAGAGCCCAATCACATTAAGTTGAGGCTAATCCCCGTTTGAATGGTTGCCGAGCTCAGAAGCAGCAATAACGCGATACTGAGTTGCACTTTGTTCACTTCTTTCTGGCTAAACATATGAGTGCTCCAAACAATCACACCCGAAATCAGTAAACCCAAGCTAAGTAAAATCGCTTGAGTGGCAGCCTCCGCTGCTTCTACATCAATGGTCGTTGATTGGGCCAGTACCACCAGCGCCATCAACATTGCTGACACAACCCCCGAAACCGGTAGTATGCGGTGGAATGCTTGTAAACGAGTACGTGCGATCGTGAGTAACACATGCGCAAAGCTCGCACCCAGTAAGAACACTGATACAATCACACCCGCTGAGTTCGCCCAATTCGATTGCTCACCCACTGTGATCGCAACATAAGCGAATGCTAGACCGTTCGCCAAGTACATAACCCAAAGCGGGCCTTCGTCTCTGGTTTTCTTAGTTTGGACTTGAGAGAAGAAGTAGAACACCGCGAATACCACCATAAACGCTTCTATCTTGAGGGATGCAACGGCAAGCCACAAAATACCGATCGCTGGCAACATTTTATGGACACGCCCACGCTGGCCAGGGCATATGTCTCCCTTCACGAGAACCAAAGTTAAGATAAGTTGCGCGCCAAGTAGCATCGGAGCGAAGTTAGAGAGAAGTAGTTGAGTCATGCCAAGGTGTTAAATTGATTAGTTTGGGTAGCGCATGATAACCAAAGCCACCTTTAGGAGCAATTCAGTGGTGGCTGAAATGGTCTAAAACGTCCTGTTGAGTCACGACCCCAAGGTAGTTGCCTAAGTCATCAACTACCACCCAAGGCAACGGGCTCCCCTGATTTAACAAGGTCGACAGCTCACCGACTCGAGTATGGAAAGACACTGTCGAGATATCGGTGGTCATAACTTGATTCAAAGTCCGCTTTTTGATGGTCAGGTCTTTCGACGTTTCGAAGTCGCCACCTAAAGTTGGAGACAGATGTAAGTTCAAGCACGCTTTATCGACGATACCCACACACGTTTCACCATTCAAAATAGGGAGAGAATCGAGATGTAAAGAAGCGTCATTCAGCAGTGCTCTCGCTCTTTCAATCGTGTCTCCAGGCTCTAGCGTAGGAACGTAGCTTTTGGCGATACGTAATATCCCAATCCCGGTCAACGAAGACTTGCGCTGTAAAAAATCAGCCAGTCGTTCTTGGTATCCCCATGCACTTTCAAGGTTATCGATAGGTAATGGCTTGGAGAAAAAGTATCCCTGAATATAGTCCACTCCAATCCCACACAGCACTTCCAATTCATGTCGAGTTTCAACACCTTCAGCTACCACTTTCACTTCTAGCGTATGAGATAAGTCAGTAATCATTTTGACGATATGGTATTTGTGCGTCCCAACCTTGATGTTAGTGACAAATTCGCGGTCTATTTTGAGTAGATCAAAGTTACAGTCACTCAAGTAGGTAAAAGATGAGTAGCCTGTACCAAAGTCGTCGATTGCAACGCTTACTCCATGCATTCTCAAGTTGGTGATTAGTGACGATTGCGCTGATTCACTGTCGAAATACGCACTTTCCGTTAATTCAATGGTCACCAACTCAGGTGTTGAGGCATGAACACGAATCATATCTTCAGCGCTTTTCAATACCGCATCTGCACCTAACTTGGTATTGAGCGAGCGATTGATCGTAATACCTATGTTATTGCCAAACCGCTGATGAATTGTATCAAGCCCCTGTAAGGATTTTTTCCCTACGCACCAGTCTAGTTCAGAGACTAAATCTAGGTCCTCTGCGATGGCGACCATTTCTTGTGTATTCATGATTTGGCCATCAGGATCTCTAAAGCGACACAGGGCTTCAAATTTGGCGATATCCCAATTACGAGTATCCACTATTGGCTGATAGAATACCTCGACATTTTCATTTCGAATTGCCGTCACTGCAACGTCTTCCATCTCTTTGCGGCGTAGTGCTTCTCGGTGAATGGATCCATTATAAAAAGTAATCATCCCCTTCATATCACCGGTTTGTTCCAGCATCGCTTGAACCGCATGTGGCACAAGTAGCTTGGGATTATTGGTGTCATGACCGAGAATGGATACTCCCACTTTACCGTTGAATAATGCGTCATGAATCTCGTGACCTGCGTCGCGATTCAATTCAGAAAAAAAACTGCGTATGGTCTGTTGTATGACTCGGACTTGGCTTGGCCCTGATTTTTTTTCACACTCTAAACACACCACAAAATAGTTGTTTCCGAGGTAGCCTGAAAGTTGACAGTGATTGTTTTGAGAAAGGTGCTCGGATAATGACTGCCTGAGCTCATATTCATTTACTCGGGCAATATTAGGAACAAAGGCCAGCACCAAATAAATCATATTCTCGTCTGAGTTCATCCATTTTTGAGCTAAGCGCTGAGTGAATTGCTGCTCTGTTGGAAGTTGAGTCAGCAGCTCAACACCACCTAACTCCATGTCCGCCACACGATACAAATGATTAGATAGATCAACAAAGTAGCCTAAATATAAGGTTCTATCTCGAATAACGATTTTCTGTAATGACAAGTCCTGAGGAACAATATGTCCTTGCCCAGTTTTGATTAAAACGGTGCCCGTCCATTTGCCCGACTCTTGTACTTGTTGCCACATATTGTCGTAGAAGCTACTACTATGCTTGCCGGAGTCTAAGCTCCGAAACGGTTTCCCTATTAATTCAATATTGGCGTAGCGGCAGTGTTTCTCAAAGTAACGGTTACATAACAGGATGTTACGCTCGGCATCTATAGCTATGATGCCATGAAGAGGGTTATCAAAGACTTGTTTAAACAAAGAGCCATACGTAGAGCCATTAGTCGGAAAGGAGAGCAACGGATACAGTGTGCCCACCACAGTGTGGCGATCGAGTGATTGAAAACAAAAACACGAAAAGCAAAGCTTGCCTTTCTCGAGGTTAATACAACAACTATACGTTTTAGGCGTGCTAGTCGCTCTCGAAAATAAAGTCAGTAATCGCTCTTGGTCTTCAAAAGATAAGCACGCCATCAGAAAGTGTGTGGTTAACGGCGGCAACTTCGACGCAAATACCTTCTCGCATTGTTTCTGACTAATTTCAAAGGACGAATCCTTTAAACTCCATTTCCACTCCACACAAGGGCGCTTCGTTTGAGCTATTCCACCACTCTGCGAACTGAAGCTGTGTCCTTGCATGTTCCATCCTACACACCCAAAGGTGTACCACCTGCCTATATAAACATTAGGACATTTTCATTAGATTTGATATTCGGGTTGTACCTCTGGAATTGCATCTGTATTAAGCAAATAATCTAAGACATCTCGTTGCTCTACGATGCCTTTAAATTTTCCGTCTTCGTTAACCAAAATCCAAGGAAACCTCGGATGCTCTTCAAGTAACACGCGAATTTCTTCTAGGGAAGTACGATAGTCAATCTGAGAAAACGACAGAGACATCATTTGATGAATCGAACGCCTCCATATAGCGGACTCCTTACTCGACTCCAAATCTGTGCCCATGGTTGGCGTTAGATACAAGTTAATCTCTCGTTTGCCAATAATGCCAACACACTTTTGCTCAGTGATAACAGGGACGGTAATCAAACGGGCGTCAGATTCGAATAGCTTGGTCGCAAATGAAACACTATCACCAGGGTCGAGCGCCACTCGCCGATGTTTTGCTAATGTATAGATAGCATTGTGCTGTACAGCAAAATCACCAAGGTCTTTGAACTCAGGTTTACATTCGTAGAGCTGAGCTTCATCAATACGTTCAATTGGAATCGGTTTGGAGAAAAAGTACCCTTGCATATAGTCAATACCTAATGCTTGTAGGGTTCTCGCTTCGTGAAGAGTTTCAACACCCTCTGCAATCACCTTGACGCCGAGGGTATTTGACAGTTGAGTGATCATTTTAACGATATGATACTTGTTACTTTTCACCTCAATATCTGTGACAAAATCTTTGTCTATTTTCAGGTAGTCAAAGTGGCTATCACTTAGGTAACTAAATGACGAGTACCCAGTACCGAAGTCGTCTATTGCAACCGAAACCCCATGTTTGCGCAGTTCGTTGAGGGCATCTTTGTGGCTAGATTCGCTATCAAAATAGGCGCTTTCGGTCAGCTCGATAGTGATGTTCTCAGGGCAGTCTGTATACTTCTCGATAAGATCTACGGTATTACGTAAGATTTGCTTGGCACTTAGTTTGGTATTGAGCGATCGGTTGATCGTCAGCCCCGTTGTCTCACCATAGACTTGACGAATAGTCGGCAGTGCCTGCAAAGACTTCTCTCCCACCAACTTGTCTAGTTCAGGAATTAGGTCTAAGTCTTCCGCTACGTTGATCATTTCTTGGGTGTTGAATGACGACTCCCTGGTTGATGTAAAGTGACACAGCGCTTCAAACTTCACGATCCGCCAAGTGGCAGTATCGATGATCGGTTGGTAGTAAACTTCAATCGCTTTTTGTGCGAGAACCGACTCAACCACCTCTTCTAAGCGCTTTTTACGCATTAGCTCTTTGTGGATTTTACTGTGGTAAAAGTTAATGACACTTTTAGAACTGCCATGATTTTCCAGCATTGCTTGCGTGGCATGAATAACACTTCTCGCAGGGCTGTCTGTATCGTAACCAAGCAAAGAAACACCCACACGGCCATTAGTGATTCGACTGTGCATCTCATCACCGCCTTCCAGCTTGCAGTCGCTAAAAAATTGCTTAATCGACTGCTGCAGGGCACGACTTGGGGTGCCTTGCGCTACCATAGGGTACTCAACACAAGCGATAAACAAACCATTCGAGAGATAACCAGCTATGTAACAATGGCGATTTCTAAGCAACATTCCCGAAAACGCGAGCTGCTGACTATGAGCATGTTCTTCTGCTATTTTGGGCTCCATCACCAACACTATTTTCCCAGACTCACTCAATGGGCTTTCGCAGCGGTGTTGTAACAATTCGATGAACTTCTCTTTGGTTGGCAACTGCGTAAGCATCTCCACATCGCCTTCGCCCTCACCTGCCACTCGGCCTAAGTCGTTACTCAGATCAACCGTGAGGCCGATATAATAAGTTTGACCATTGAGTTGCAGCTTCTGAATCGTAAGTTCTTGCGGATAGATGCTCCCATTAGCATGGCAAGATAAAATATCCCCTTTCCAATAACCTTGTTCATCAACTTGACACCACATCTGTTGGTAGAATTCGGGAGAATGTTTATCGGCGTTTAGAATGTTAGTTTTCAAGCCAATCAAGTCATTCCGGCTAAAACCAGTTTGATTCTCGAAGTATTGATTGCAGGTAAGGATACGAGTTTGTTCATCAGTGATGACCACGCCATGGTGGGAGTTTTCAAACAATGCCAAAAACACATTGGTCATTTGATCACCATTAGGCAAAACAAGCATCTGTCTCACCGTACCTTGGATGGTGTGTTTATCAAGGCGTTCTATATAAAGTTCCGTGTATACGACGTAATTGTTGTTTGGCCGAACACAGCAACTCAGGTACTCTGCCCCACCTGATTTCGACAAACGTTTGACTACATCCAGAATGCCCACTTTTTCATCATCAGATACATGTGATAGCAGGTCATTCACGTTTTTTATTGGCCGTTCAAATGCAAGCGCATTGATAAACGAGCCGGGCTCAAAGAGAAACGATTTATCCACAGTATTTAGACTCCAATCCGAATAGGAGTAAGGACGTGTTGGCAGCTTATTGCTCCGTATTGGTATCATCACAGCGTTGGATTCCATTCCACTCATTGCGGCACTCCCCTCTCATATGCACCCACACACATTAAGTGTAGAATATCCATATAAAAAATGCGTAATATCTTCCGCTAGATAGTGTCGCCACAAGTCGCTATAATTCGCCCTCGCAGAATTAGAGGTTAAAATATGTACAGCAACATCACGCCTATTCATGAACATAAAAAATACTGGGCAGAGTGCTTTGGTAGCGCGCCATTTTTGCCAACCAGTAAGAAAGAAATGGATGCATTAGGCTGGGATAGCTGTGACATCATCATTGTCACTGGTGATGCGTATGTTGATCACCCAAGTTTCGGCATGGCGATTATTGGACGATTATTAGAAGCTCAAGGTTTTAGAGTAGGCATTATTGCTCAGCCAGAGTGGAACAATAAAGATGCCTTCATGAAACTCGGTAAGCCTAACCTCTTCTTTGGCATTACCGCCGGTAACATGGATTCCATGATTAACCGCTATACCGCAGACAAAAAGCTGCGCCATGATGACGCATACACACCAAACAACGAAGGTGGTAAACGCCCAGATCGTGCTACGCTTGTCTATTCACAGCGCTGTCGTGAAGCCTACAAGGGTGTGCCAATCGTATTAGGCGGCATTGAAGCGAGTTTGCGTCGTGTTGCTCACTATGATTATTGGTCTGATAAAGTCCGTCGTTCAGTCCTATTCGATGCGAAAGCCGACATTCTTCTATTTGGTAACGCAGAGCGTGCACTAGTGGAAGTTGCACATCGCCTTGCCGATGGAGAAGACATTTCAAGCCTGACCCACATCCGAGGTACTGCGGTAAACTTACCTGCTGAGCCTGAAGGTTACACTGTGATTGACTCTTCACGTATTGAGAAGCCAAGTAAGGCGTCCTTCGTTGCGATTAACCCATACGAAGTCGAAACTCAATGCGACACGAAAAAAGAGCAGCCAGAACCAGAAGCGAAACCGATTACCATTCGCCCGTCACGTCACGATGCGAAAACAACCGCGGTAAGGCTGCCACCGTTTGAGAAACTCAATAACGACCGAATTCTTTACGCTCACGCAAGTCGTATCATGCACCTAGAAACAAACCCATATTCTGGTCGTGCACTGATTCAACGCCATGGTGACCGTGAATTGTGGGTAAACCAAGCGCCGATTCCACTTTCAACGGAAGAAATGGACTATGTGTTTGGCCTGCCTTACGCACGTGTCCCACACCCTAGCTATGGCAAAGCCAAAATCCCAGCTTACGACATGATCAAGACATCGGTTAACATCATGCGTGGCTGTTTCGGTGGCTGTTCGTTCTGTTCTATTACAGAGCATGAAGGACGTATTATTCAAAACCGTTCTAAAGAATCGATTCTAGGCGAACTGGAAGAAATCCGAGATAAAGTACCTGGTTTTACCGGAACAATCTCTGACTTAGGTGGCCCTACCGCCAACATGTATCGCCTTGGCTGTAATGATCCAAAAGCCGAAGCTAACTGCCGTAGGCCATCTTGTGTATTCCCAGGCATCTGTAACAAGCTTAACACTGACCACAAACATACCATCGACCTGTACCGCGAAGCGCGTAAAGTCAAAGGTATCAAAAAGGTCATGATCGCTTCTGGTGTTCGCTATGACCTTGCTATCGAATCTCCAGAATATGTTCGTGAACTTGTCACTCATCACGTTGGCGGCTACTTAAAGATAGCGCCAGAGCATACTGAAAAAGGGCCTCTCGACCTAATGATGAAGCCGGGTATGGGTACATACGACCGCTTTAAAGAGATGTTCGAGAAGTACAGCCAAGAAGCAGGTAAAAAACAGTACTTAATTCCTTACTTCATCTCTGCTCACCCAGGCACTGAAGATGAAGACATGCTCAACCTTGCGCTGTGGTTGAAGAAGAACAACTTCGAGTGTGACCAAGTACAGAACTTCTACCCATCGCCAATGTGTAACGCGACATCGATGTACTATTCAGAGACCAACCCTCTGAAGCGAGTGAAGTATAAGAAGCGTGAAGACATTCCAGTCGCGAAAGGCGAGCGTCAACGCCGCTTGCATAAAGCACTGCTGCGCTATCATGATCCGGATAACTGGAAAATCATTCGTGAAGCACTGACCGACATGGGTAAAAAGCACCTGATCGGTGATAAGCCGGGTTGTTTAGTACCTGCGGAAGATCTAGACGCAAGAACACCAGCACAGCGCAGAAAATCGGGTCGCCATGGTGCTAACCGTTTTGCTACTAAACACACCAAAAACCAACCAGGCTTTGGCGGTGACAAGCAAAGCAGAGGTGGCTCAGGTAAACCGGGCTCAAAGCCAAATGGGAACTCTAAACCTAATGGCAGTTCAAAACCAAATGGGAAAGGTGGCAAGCCTCAGGGTGGGCAACGTGGAAATGGTGGCAATGTTAACTCGCGAAACCAAAGTACTAACCAAGCGGGTAAGCCTACGGGAAATCGTAAGCCAAAACGACGATAAGCCTATCGCTTAACAAGCGAATGACTTGAGCTTAAATTGAAAGCGCTGCCCAATGGCAGCGCTTCTAGTTTCTATTTGTAGGTCTTAGTCAATTTTTTGTTCGTTGCGTGCCTTTTCACCTAAATGCTGCTGAATCGCTTGAGTGCGCATCTCGATCTCTCGTAGCTGTTCAAGTACTTCTTCTTCAGACCAATAGCCCTCGCCCTGCTCTACCTTCTGGATGCTTTCCAGCAGCATGGTCATCGACTCCATAACCCCAAGTTGGCACTGAAGATTTTTTTCGCTCACCTGATGCAATGCAAGCATACGTTCACAAGTTGAATTTAGGCTATCAATATCTTGCTGTAGCTGTTCAACATCAATCGTATCCTGTTGTAAGGTGGCCTTAGCTTGTTCAACATGTTGATTCAAATCTTCATATAATTGCGTCGTTTGATTTACGGATTGGCTGCAGGCTTTATAAGAGAACTTAAGCTGCTCGAGTAACTCCGGTAATATGACGGCGCGTAAATGATGGAACACTTTACTGTGCCCTTCTTGAGATATCTGTTGCTCTAAATAGCAGTATATGGCGAAGCATAGCGCGATGATGAAGGCTGCAGCAATGAAGGCTTTCCAACCAAAACCAAACAAGATCAGCAATACCGCTAACACCGAAAATATCAGTACCAGTGCCAAATGGAATATACCCACAACGCCACCATTTTATTTACAATCTTGTAAATAGCCTAGTAGAAAATGATTGGTCTGCGTTGGATTCTAGAATTAGAAGGCACAAAAAAGCCTAGTAGGTAACCCCACTAGGCTTTGCTGTTAGCTCATCATTTGAAGCATGTTGTTTACGCGTTTGCTTGCTCGAACTCTTTCATGAATTCGACTAGAGCCTGCACCCCTTCAAGCGGCATCGCGTTGTAGATTGATGCACGCATACCACCCACTGCGCGGTGCCCTTTCAAAGCGACCAAACCACGTTGTTCAGCTTGTTCTAAGAATGCTCCATCAAGTTCAGGCTTAGCAAGTTGGAACGGCACATTCATAAGTGAACGGTTATCCGCATGCACGCCGTTTTTATAAAAGTCCGAACCATCAATATGGTTGTACAGAATTGCGGCTTTCTCTCGGTTGATTTGTTCAACCGCTTTCACGCCGCCTTGCTGTTTAAGCCATTTGAAAACTAACCCAGACAGGTACCAAGCAAATGTTGGAGGCGTGTTAAACATAGAGTCTTTCTCTGCCAACACTTTGTAGCTCAAGAAGCTTGGCAGAAGATCGCTTGCAAGGTCGAGCAGGTCATCACGGACAATCGCAATACAAATACCAGCAGGCCCGATATTTTTCTGAGCGCCCGCATAGATAACACCATACTTAGATACATCAATTTCACGTGACAGAATCGTCGAGGACATGTCTGCTACAATTGGCTTATCCGTATTTGGTAAGTCGTTGATTTCAATGCCGTCGATGGTTTCATTAGGGCAAAAGTGAACGTAAGCAGAATCAGCTGCAATCTGCCACTGCGATGCTGGAACAACTGCCGTTTTGCCGTCTTTCTCGGTTTTCGCAACAAATACGTCCGTTTCACAGTATTTCTTCGCTTCTTTTACTGCGCTCTCAGCCCAGTAACCAGCATCGATATACGTCGCTTTAGCACTATCGCCTAATAGGTTAAGAGGCACTGCCGCAAATTGTGCGCGTGCACCGCCCTGACAAAACAGTACCTTGTAATTTTCTGGGATATTAAGCAGGTCACGTAGATCTTGCTCTGCTTCTTCTGCAACTTGGATAAATGGCTTGCTGCGATGGCTGATTTCCATCACTGAGGTACCTAGATTATTCCAATTAACCAACTCAGATTGCGCTTTTGCCATCACTGCTTTTGGCAGCCCAGCTGGACCAGCACTAAAATTGAACACATTGTCCGTATTCGGCTCCATGAGGTTCCTTGCTCCTGCTTAAATAAAAATTTGTACTCTAGTGTGATTAATACCACTTTTTTCACAGGATAAAAAGCAAGAAAAGAGGTCTTTCGACCTCTTTTCTTTCGCTAACTAGGCTTATGATCAACTATTGCTGGAACACCACCGGCAGTAACAGAGCTGCAACTGGTATCTCTTGTCCACTTGCAAACACCAAGTTTCCATCTTTTAGGTCTGCGTTTATCTCGTAACCTTCATTGGTTTGACTGATCATTTCCATGATAATCGCTTCATCAACGCCCTGCTTAATAAACGGGTAATCAGCCACAATTTGGTTGGAGAAGTAAGTGTTCAATTTGCCCGTCAACGATGGCAGGATTTTCGCCGGATTTTGAGCGATGTTGTCCGTTCCTTCTGGCACGCTAACCTTCCACTTTGATTCAAAATCACCCTCACCGACCTTAAGCGCCATTTTGTTCATCGATAGGTAAAAGCCTTTGGCGAATAGAGTCTCGATATAAGGAATCGCTTTTTGAATCTCTGTTTCAGTCAAAACCGGGCTTTCTTGATACAAAGCGACTAACTGCTCAAACGACTGGCTATCAACATCTCCAAGCGAGAAGTCCAACTGAAAATCGTTAATAGCCCCTTCTGGAGTCAGTAGAGACTCCATCGTTACGATATGATTGCTGTTCAAGCGACCTTGCTCTTTATTAAGGTCTGAGCTGAACTGATACTCACTTTTGTTCATTGAAAACGCTTGGCTTCCATCAACGCCACGAATAGAGAACTCACCAAGGCTGATACTCTGCTTACCAAGCCAAAATCCTTTTTCTTGTTTACCTTCACCGTTACCGTCTACGTCGGCAATAGTAATCTTTTCGCCCGTTGCAAAGTCGAGCTCAACCGAAGGGAGGTCAACCACATAGCTGAGCTGTCCAAGAACCGTTACGCTTCCTGAAATAGACGCTGGAGAGGTAGAAATAGTGACACTGTCTTCACCTTGAGTTTGGTGATGCCAGCTTGCAAGGTTCACGACATAATCTGTATTACCGTTAAGCTGAGTCGTCGTTTCTACCGAAAGCGGAAAATCCACATCTTGCAAAGTCGAAAGTGCCGTTAGGCTAGCAAGTCCATGGCTCACATCACTGTTTACAATGAACTCCGTTGGAAGACCATCTGCAATGAATTGTGCTTTTAGACTCTCATCGACAATGCTGTAGCGGGTTTGAACTTGAGAGGAGAGATAACCACGATCATAGCTGATGATCTCCGCTGCAACCGCATCGTTATCGACATGGTTAATCGCATCTGTAATCACGTTTTCGCCGATCTGCCCTACCGCAAGAGGCCAACATAAAACGAGTGCAACTGCACCCCCAATCGCACCTAACTTCTTCAGTTGATTCATATTATTTTGATTTCCAACGTATCTATATTCGAAAGACTCTTCGCTTGTTTCGCTACGACATAGCAAATAATGAACAATGAGCAAAACATTGAGTTAAATCAGAGTATTGCCTTTATTTGCCGGAAGAGCAAATTTCTAGTACTTAGCTCCCAATACCCAAATAGTATTATTGGTACAGTTCAAGCAATGTGACCCTGTTTGAGAGTGAGTTTGTGAATCCGTTTGTTTTACTGTGCCTAGACAATAACCCAGTAAGTGTTGAGCAACTAAGGGGCGAGCTTAGCCCTTTTGCCGCTAAGTTTGATGTTCATACGGCTGAGTCTATCGAGGAAGCTCACTATACGCTCGAATTCTGTGAACAACGGCAGCAAACGGTCGCTTTGGTTATTGCCAGCCACCACGAACAGTTCAACGGCGCAGACTTTCTGATTCAGCTGGATAAATCTAAGCACACCCAGCAGGCGCGCAAAATTCTGATAAGTTGTGGCCAAGACATTCAAGCCATTCTATCTGCGGTTAATGAAGGTCGACTCGACCACTGCTTAACCAAACCACTACAAGACAGTTTGGTCTATAAAACAGCCAAGAAAGAGCTCACTACTTTCGTCCTAAAACACGACAGCGAAAATTTGTTGTCTTACAGCCAGGTATTAGAACAGCAACGACTGCTACGCTCGCACATAGAAGATAAGATGCGCAGCTATCAAGAAGGGTTCATTTCCGATCACCACCGTCTGTCCGATTCTGCCTTAGCTCAGCAAGTCATTGACGCACTTCATCAGTTCTTCGAACATCAAGATGAAAACCAAGCCTGCCGAACCTACTCTTCCGATCACCTACTCACTAAAGAAGGTGAAGAGAACCGCTTTCTTTGGTTTATTACCGAAGGTGAAGTGGCGTTGTATAAAAAAGACGACCTGGGGCGACAGCGAGAAGTCGTTCGACACAGCAAAGGAAATATTGTCGGCGGCATGTCTTTCGTTACTGGCGAGACCTCGTTTTCAACCGCCCTAACACTGACTCAAACCAAAGTCATTAAGCTAGACAGGGATGTATTCGCTAAAGTCATGCATTCCAACACTGCTTTACTGCCTCTATTCACCAACCTACTCCTGCGCCACTTTAACCGACGCTTACAGCGCAGTATTAACACTAAGCTCGAGCTACAGAAAACGTTAGAATCGTTAGAAACGGCGCATCAGCAGCTTATTGAGAGAGAAAAGATGGCGATGCTTGGACAGTTGGTCGCCGGTGTGGCTCATGAGCTAAACAACCCTATCTCTGCCATTCTACGTGGTTCAGAAACCCTGACATCAAAAATCACCCAACTGACTGGTGAAGCATCAGACAACGCCTTAGGCGATAAAGGCCAACAGATTTTACAGCAAGCCATGCACTCCAAGCCTAACTCAACGGCTTATGAAAGAGAGCAAGCGAGAAAACTCGAACAAGTAATCCATCATCGGCGACTTGCCAAAAAGCTAGTACGCTTACACTTAAATGACGACGCTGAACTACTGAAGTTAGCAAAAGAGGCGCCAGATAAAGCAACTGAGGTGCTTGAGGCTTATGAAGTCTATCACCTAGCCGGCGCAACCTTACGCTCCATCAACGTCTGCGCCCAACGAATAGCCGATATGGTTAAGAGCCTAAAAGGGTATTCTCGCCAAGACGACGAAGTATTTCGTCTTAGCGACCTTTATGAAGGTATAGAGGACACGTTGGTCATTTTTGAGAACAAACTCAAACGCCACAAGGTAGAGAAGAAATACAGCCAGCTGCCCTTGGTGAACTGCCAGCCGATTGCCCTGCAGCAAGTGTGGACCAACCTAATTTCCAACGCTATTGATGCTCTACCCGAGCAAGGCATTTTAGTAATCGAAACAGAACTTCACACTATTGAACAATCACCATGGGTTTGCGTGAGCTTCGAAGATAACGGATGCGGTATCCCACAAGATCTACAAGAGCAAATTTTCACCCTTAACTTCACCACAAAGAAAGAAGGCAATTTTGGCCTCGGCATTGGTTTGTCGGTTTGCCAACAAATTGTTACTCAACATCATGGAAGAATAGAAGTAGCGTCGGAGCCAAACCAATATACCCGTATGAGTGTTTGGCTTCCGTTAACTACCTCTATGGAAACTATAGGAGAGCGAAATGAATAAATACCTGATTCTATGTGTAGACGACGAGCGTGAAGTGCTCGATAGCGTCATGCAAGACCTCGATTGCTTCGAAGAACACTTCGTATTGGAAGCCGCCGAGTCTGTGAATGAGGCCCGCAATATTATCCTAGAGTACAGAGAAGAAGGCACAGAGCTTGCCCTTATTCTATGTGACCACGTGATGCCCGAGCAAACCGGTATTAGCTTTCTCATCGAATTAAGCCAAGACACGCAGACAGCAAAAAGCAAAAAGGTTCTCCTTACAGGCCAAGCCGGTTTAGATGACACCGTTGAAGCGGTCAACCATGCCAGCTTAGACTTCTACGTCGCTAAACCTTGGTACGGTGAAAAGCTTAGGTCAGACCTAAAAACTCAGCTGACTAGTTACATGATAGAGCATGAGTCAGATCTAATGCCGTGGGCAACCGTGTTAGATACCGAAACAATTTTCAATGCTATCGCACAAAATCGCACCAGCTTTGGTGAGTAATTGGCATTCATGTTGCTTATTTTTTAGCTCGACGACAAAAGAATGACATTTTTTTATAGTGCCTATGACCAAGGATGCATTATGATGTCGTGATAAGTTATGTCATTGCGGTCGCCGTATAAGACAATGGAAATAAACAGGAAATAGGTTCATCGAGACTATGCGCAAAATTATCGTTGCTACAGCTTTAGCAATGGCTTGCTCGCCAGCTTTAGCAAACCCTGATTCGGACAAACCTTCTACAATGAGCAACTTCAGCTACGACTATGCTGAAGCACGATTTGGTATTAGCCCAGTAACGTTTGGTGGTGCTTTTAGCAAATCTATCCACCCTAATGCTCACTTCATCGCTAGAATCGACTCTGAGTTTGAAAGTGATTACGACTCAGCAATCGGTGCAGGCTTCCACGCTCCGATCAACAACTGGGCAGACGTAACTGGCCAAATGATGTACCGCCTACGTGAAGTGGGTGACTCTGGTACGCAATCTGGTGTTGAGTTCAACCTTGGCATTCGCCAATGGCTTGGTCCACAACTTGAAGTGGGTGGCAAAGCAGGTTACCAATCTATCGACGACGATGATGATTGGCTAGCAAGTGCTTACGCTCGTTTCCACGCGACAGAGCTATTCTCTCTAGGTGCTGAAATGCGATTCAACGACACCTACGGTGAACAAGCGATGATCACTGCCCGCTTCAACCTGTAATCAGGATTAGCGAGCAAATAAAAAGCCGAGGTTTAAACCTCGGCTTTTTTGTATCTATCTATTCCCAGTCACATGAGCTGTTTGTATTAGCTTGCTAGTGAATCCAGCTCTAGTGACAACTTGCTAGTAGTTGACGTTTTTTTGGCTCTTGGATTAGCTTCCAGTGAATGCCTTCCACCGCACCAGCAAATTTCCATAGTAGCTTGACGTCAACGTCAGTACCATACGCCTTACGGACCTTAGAGTAGACTTCCGCAGGACCTAAGTTCATGAAACTTTCCACGTCTTCGATGCCGGCTTTCTTCACCATTCTTTCTAGCGTCAGTTGCATATTTGGCAAGTCACGTAGACGACGATTAGCCGTAGACTTTTGGAATTTTCGTTGATCGACTGAAAGTTTAATCGACGACTCTACAATCTCATGTAAAGTCTCACCTTGTTGATGAAAAATTTCAGTAATGTCGTAGTAATTTACAGTTGCTGTAGTTTGCTTTTTCACGTGTCGGTATTTTTCACAGCCTAGATCGTTCAACATTGTATCTAGGTTGTCTCCACCACGGATAAAGATCTTTTCTCCACTGATTAAGGCAAACATTGCCTCACTCTTGAAAAGGCCTACACCACCGAACATTGAGCGCTTTTGGAACTCACCAAATTTGCCCACGTAATCCATAAAAATTTGCTCTGTCATATCCATTGATCCCTGTAATCACATTACCCCGATTATTTATGATCACCAGATAGCAGCAGTTTTTAAGCGATAAACTAAAATTGGATATACGACGAATATTATTTGAATAGAAACTGATGTGTCGTACTTTGTAACTAGAATCATAGTTAACGATGAAAAATAAGTCTGTGCAAACTTCACATCAATTACGTAAAAAATGACTTTTTATGAGACCAGTATCACAGAGCGTCTATTATTTAATCAACACGTTTATAGAACCACACTGAAATTATGGTAATTGATATATCAATAAGTCGGGGTGTGACTTCACCAATAACATACGTAAGTAGTTGCTAATCTAACTAGCTATTCGTTAAACTGTAGACGGAACTGTTTTGGTATTTAATCTATGAATCACTTATCGTTTTACTGGCTTCCAGATAATAAAGAAGCGCTTTTGAAAGGCATAGAAAGCGAATTCTCTCAGCTCGTCTCCCTGTCTGTCAGTTCTGGCCGAATCACTCTTCCGCCCATTTCCGAAGTGGTATTGAAAATTCAAAGGCTATGCACCGAAGAAGGCACTGGTATTGTAGATGTAGCGGATTGTCTGCTTGAAGACCCGGGCCTCGCTGCGGTTGTTATTCGCGTAGCAAACTCGGTGATCTTTAATCGTCGTAATATTACCTGCACAGACTTGTTTACAGCTGTATCTAGGCTCGGCATCCTGCGCGTTCGCGATATCGTCACCGCACAAGCGATAGAGCAGCTCAAACACTCAGTAAGTTTGAGCAAAGAGTGTAATGAACTCTTGGTTAAAAGTGCGGCATGCTCAAGAGAACTCGCCGCAACCATGGTGATGGTCACCAAAGCCTTCCAAGAAGAAAATCCATCTGATTACAGCCACTTAGAAGTTGAAAAGACACTTCTGGTTGGCCTATTAGCCGACATAGGCTTGTTCTGTTTAGTTAGCGAATATCATCAGTATTTAGAGAACGGCAATTACTTATCTCAAGATATCGCGCTGCAAATCTTCGACTCGCAATGTGCAGATACCAGTGAAGTGGTATTAAGTTCTTGGGGCTTCGATGATGACTTTATTCGCGTCGCAGCGAATAAAGCTACATCTAACCTATCAGAGAAAGTCGACTACCTCGATATCGCACGTATCGCGAATCACATCCTATTGTTCCGCCGTCAAGATGACTCTATTGACGAGCACTTTGTTGAAATTGATACTACTGGCGCAGATGTTCTGTACAAACTGTCTAATTTGAGTGATATTGACTTCAAAACGCAGATCAGCGAAGTAATTAGTGCTAGTGGCCTATAAATAGGCCGTATCATAGGATGATTCATGTTCTCAGGGATGATTTTTATCTTTGCCCCACTTGTGGTGGGGTACCTAATTTCTATATCTCAAGAAAAACTTCTTTCGGCCATCAATAAGACCACCTCTTATCTCATCTATGTGATCTTATCGTTGATGGGGCTAAGTTTGGCGGCGCTTGATAATCTCGGCCAAAACTTGCAGCTTATTCTCACCTACACTGCTACGTTTTTTCTTTGCATTAGCTTATGCAATTTGGCGTGCCTCCCGTTTATTGATCGCTTAATGCCAATTATTACCGACGTTAAAAACAGCAAAGTACCGTTATCCAGTATGGCGTTTGAGTCAGCAAAACTGATCTTTGTCGTTGGTGGCGGCCTTATTGCTGGGTTGCTTCTTCCTATTTCTTTAGAATGGGTAGACACCGCCAGCGAATGGATTCTGTTCTTGTTGCTGTTCTTCATTGGTATTCAACTAAGAAACAGCGGGCTAACCCTCAGACAAATCCTGCTAAACAGGCATGGTATGGTTATCGCGCTAGTGATTATCGTTAGCTCTATGGTTGGTGGCGTGTTGTCTGCTGTCGTACTCGATATCGATTTATTCAAAGCACTAGCCATGGCTTCAGGATTTGGATGGTATTCATTGGCGGGCATTCTAATGGGCGACGCCTTTGGCCCTGTCTATGGTGGTGCATCATTTATGATTGAACTGCTTCGCGAATTGGTCGCACTGGTATTAATACCTATGCTCATCAGAACAAAGCCTTGTACATCAATAGGCTACGCTGGTGCAACTGCGATGGACTTCACTCTGCCGGTGATACAAACCACTGGTGGTGTGCGCTGCGTCCCTATCGCTATCGTAAGTGGCTTTATTCTCAGCTTATTGGTACCTGTAATGATGTTGTTCTTTGTCTCTCTTGCTGGCTAGATCGCAGGATTAGGCAATCAATTCGTCTACAATGCACCGCTAAAATTCTTATAAAATACAAATTCAGCCCAAAAAGGATTACCTATGAAACGCTTAATGGTTGCTGCACTGGTCGCACTTACCTCTACTTCTGCTTTTTCCGCCGACAACGAGTGCCTAGCAAAAAAATATGATGCGTACATTGATGCTTCACTCACTTGGTATGCCGACCTTGCATCCCTCACGTCAAGCCAGTACCCAGAACTTACTGAAGTAAGCGAATGGTTCCTTGAAGGACGTAAAAACCATTTCGAACTCAATCGTGTCGCGGTTCACTACTACCTTGATAACGATCCGACTAAAGTTGCCACCGAGCAACCAGTTGAAGCTTGGCTTAAGCTAGACCAACATGACGTCAAAGTGCTTGCGTCTCGTAGCGATGAACTAGGCCAAGCCGCAAAGCTCACCTTTGACGACCGTCAGGCGAAACCACACGACCAAAACTACGAGCTTCGCTCTGCGTTCGCAGAACTACTTAGTCATCCAAAGCAAATAGATGAGGTGCTACAGAAGTACAACAACGCGATCGGTGAACTCGAAGCGATGAAGTGCAAATAGCAGCCACTGATAGGGTGAGTGAGGCCGTAACCTTGTCATTTGCACGGTTGAAAATCATCACTCACTCGTTGCACGGCGTGAATAATGGTTAGAAATTGAAATCTAACTTCAATGAATTAAGACGGGACTTTGCGCCCGTTTTCGTTTAGATTGTGCCGTCCGCGTAATTAAAACTAGAAATACAAAACGTAGCTGTATGGTATCGGAACAGAAAACTGTAGATGTGAGCTTCGATAGTCTACTTCGAATCTTCACAGTACCTGAAGGGCCAGATTCAACACTGACCCAAATAGAAGAAAAGCTTTCGCAAAACCTTAACCAATTTTTGCGTGAGCACATCGTAGCGGAAGAAAAGCCTCTACGTCACATCGAACAAGATTTTTCTGACTCCATCATTCCAGAGCAACCTGAGTTCGTTTCTGATCATACCCAGCACCTGCTCGATACCCTAGTATCGCAGTCGGTTCACACCTCAGCACCTAGTTTTATCGGTCATATGACCTCCGCACTGCCCTACTTTTTAATGCCTCTTTCCAAGATCATGATTGCCCTCAATCAGAACTTGGTCAAAATCGAGACCTCCAAAGCATTTACGCCGTTGGAACGTCAAGTATTAGGCATGCTTCATAGGCTTATCTATAGCGAAAATGATGAGTTTTACTCTCGTTGGATGCACAGCGCTAACCACTCATTAGGTGCATTTTGTTCCGGTGGTACCATCGCTAACATCACTGCTCTTTGGGTAGCGCGCAATAATGCTCTCAAACCTGATGGTGATTTCAAAGGCGTAGAGAAAGAAGGCCTATTCAAAGCCATGAGGCACTATGGCTATGAAGGTTTAGCTATCTTGGTTTCAGAACGTGGCCACTATTCGTTAAAGAAAGCCGCTGACGTCCTTGGTATCGGCCAAGAAGGCCTAGTGCCGGTCAAGACTGACACTAACAACCGAATTTGCCCTGTTGCGCTTCAAGAGAAGATCCAAGAACTAAAAGCACAAAAGATTAAACCTTTTGCAGTGATTGGTGTTGCCGGCACCACTGAGACAGGCAATATCGACCCTCTTGAAGCGATGGCTAAAGTCTGTGAGCAGGAAGCGTGTCATTTCCATGTTGATGCTGCTTGGGGTGGCGCGACCCTGATGTCGAACAACTACCGTCATCTTCTTGCCGGTATTGAGCTAGCCGATTCTGTCACTATCGATGCACACAAACAGCTTTATATCCCAATGGGCGCCGGTATGGTTCTGTTTAAGAATCCAGATGCAATGGCTTCCATTGAGCATCACGCACAGTACATTCTCCGTAAAGGCTCTAAAGACTTAGGCAGCCACACGCTAGAAGGTTCTCGATCAGGCATGGCAATGCTGGTTTACGCTAGCATGCACATCATCAGCCGACCTGGCTACGAATTGCTGATTGACCAAAGCATTGAAAAAGCGAAGTTCTTCGCCTCATTGATCAAGAAGCAATCAGACTTTGAATTGGTGTCCCAGCCAGAACTTTGCTTACTCACTTACCGCTATATTCCAGAGTCAGCTCGCGCCGCGTTAGCCAAAGCAACGCCAGAAAAAGCCCAGTTACTCAATGAGCTTCTAAACGAGCTCACCAAGTTTATTCAGAAACGACAACGTGAAACAGGTAAGTCTTTTGTATCTCGCACAAGGCTAAATCCAGAGAAATGGCATAAGCTCAATACGTTGGTTTTCCGTGTCGTACTTGCGAACCCGCTGACAACGAACGACATCCTGACCAAAGTGCTTGATGAACAGCGAGACATTGCAAAGCAAGCGCCTAATTTGATGGCGTCAATCAAACACCTGTCAGACGAGATATTGGCGTCATAATTCGCAACACTCTTTGGCCAAAAATGAAAATTTATTTCGGTTTGGTGTAACTCAGATGTCAGTAATTGCTGTCGAAATCGCCTAAAACAGCAGATTTATTAATAATCTGGTTGTTTTTGTGAAATTTTGTTTGAGGCTTGTCATATTCTCACCAATTGAACGCAATTAAACCTTTGGGTTAGGTTTATACTCATTTTATGGCGCTGGCTTGTTATTACCTTTTAGATATCAGCTTTTGATTCTAACCACCTCCCCGTGAAACGGTAAAGTCGGCGAGTTGTTCTCTATGCCCTTGTGAACACTATGAATACATTAGAAAAAATTCAAAAAAACCTGGAAAATTTTAGCAAGTCTGAGCGAAAAGTTGCAGAAGTAATCATGGCTTCTCCTCAAACAGCTATCCACTCTAGCATTGCTACATTGGCAAAAATGGCCGATGTCAGTGAGCCTACTGTTAACCGCTTTTGTCGCCGTCTGGATACCAAAGGTTTCCCTGATTTTAAACTTCACCTTGCTCAAAGCTTGGCGAACGGAACACCTTACGTAAACCGTAATGTTGAAGAAGACGATGGCCCAGACGCCTACACGCATAAGATTTTCGAATCAACCATGGCGTGTTTGGATGTAGCCAAAAACAGCTTGGACGCGATGCAAGTTAATCGTGCGGTTGACCTTCTCACTCAAGCGAAACGTATTTCGTTCTTTGGTCTAGGGGCTTCTTCAGCCGTAGCAAAAGATGCGCAAAACAAGTTTATTCGCTTCAATATTCCAATCACGTGTTTTGAAGACATTGTAATGCAGCGTATGAGCTGTATTAACTGCACAGATAACGACGTTGTGGTTCTGATTTCTCACACAGGGCGCACTAAGAGCCAAGTTGAAATCGCAAACTTAGCACGCGAAAACGGCGCTACTGTTATCGCGATCACCGCTAAAGACTCACCACTCGACAAAGCAAGTTCACTGTCGATTTCACTTGATGTCCCAGAAGACACCGACGTTTACATGCCAATGGCAAGTCGTGTAGTGCAAATGACCGTTATTGACGTATTAGCAACAGGCTTCACACTACGTCGTGGTACGCGCTTCCGTGAAAACCTGAAGCGTGTCAAAGACGCTCTAAAAGATTCAAGGTACGACAAGTTATCACAGTTCTAACATTAAAAAGCGGAGCCAAGTGCTCCGCTTTTTGTTTTACTGCTGGTCTGCATCCATCAATGATGGCTTTCTCTTTCTAACGATGATTTCAATTCCACCGAACCGACTGATTCAGGCTCGCCTTTCGAGCAACTTCCATTGAACTCACATACTTGCTCCAAAATATGGACCAAACGCGCTTTGGTTAACGGTAAAGGGTTGCCTTTTATTGCTATCGACATCAGGGCGTCATCTGCAACCTGCTCAAATGAAGTCGAGCAAACCCCAAACTCATTGAGCAATGGTAATTTCAAACGATCCAACATCATTTGTACCCAAAGTACTCCATCGTCCACGTGGACGTTGGTTCTTCCTGTCACCAACTGTGCTATTTTGCTATAGCGGTATATCACATCGTTACGCCCTGCCAGCTTGGCCGCCGCAATATTTTCTCTCATAACATGGGGCGCTAACTGCGCGGTAATCACGCTGTGTGGTGCATTCAACTTTCCACCAAGCGCAGACGCCAACCCGTGCGCAGCGCCCAACTTAGCATTAGTGATAGCCATACCACCCAACATCGCTGCAAACGACAAATCCGCTCTGGAGCGATGATCATCTTGTAAGCAGCCTGCGAGAATAGAGCCACTTAAGCGCCTTAGACCTTCTTCACACACCATATCAGTGAGTGGGTTAGGCTCTCCACATACATACGCTTCCATTAAGTGAGTAAACGCGTCCATAGCACCTCGCCCAGAAGTATATAAGTCAGTGCCATAAGTCAAAGTGGGATCAACAATAGCGACATCGGCCAACATGTCAGGGCTACGTAGGCTGACCTTGACCTTATCTTGCCCTGAACGCAGTACCGCATTTCTCGTTACTTCAGAGCCAGTGCTTGCAGTGGTTGGAATAGCAATGAAAGGCAAAGGCTTTGTTTTGAGCGGGACATTTCGGCCTACAACTTCCACATAATCATACACATCCCCTTGATTGGGTATGATCGCAGCAAGTGCCTTGCCCATATCGATGACACTACCACCACCAATACTCACAACCATATCGGGCTTAAAGCGCCTCCCTACTACTGCAGTTTCTTCTATCATGGTGATATTAGGCTCACCCGAAACTGCCACATGCTGATAGCGCATACTCTGGCTTTTTAGGTAGTTCACAACGATTTCCGAGCGACTCGGATCTTGCCCAGTCACCAACAGTACACTGTAGCCATATTGGTTTAGTGTCGACAGTGATGATTGCAGTGCTCCCTCTCCAAAAATAATGCGAGTCGATGTCATAAACTGGAACATGTTTGCATCCCTCAAATTGCTCAACTCAGTTTAGCTTGCCCTCATCGATTGCAAATTAAATTGATGAGGTGCACTTTGTTTGCAATACCCCTACAAAGTTGACGTTTTTATGTGTCATATCACATTGATACTCAGTAAACACTTCGATTATTGCCGACTTTGTAATCGATAGATTTTTCCTATCAGAGTAACAGGTAATTGCATCTTTATTTCCTCCTGAGGATGAGGCATAGTTGCACGTAATAAAATAAAGGAGAAAGATTTATGTTCGTAGTTATCTTTGGTCGCCCAGCTTGTCCATACTGTGTACGTGCAAAAGAGCACGCTGAAACACTGAAAGCAAAACGTGACGACTTCAACTACCGCTATGTTGATATTCACGCTGAAGGCATCAGCAAAGCTGACCTAGAGAAGACTGTTGGTAAGCCAGTAGAAACAGTACCTCAAATCTTCGTAGATCAAGAGCACATCGGTGGTTGTGACGACTTCGAAGCATACGCTAAAGAGAACCTAGGTCTATTCGACTAATCTCTTGTAAAGAATACAAAAAAGCCCGCTATTCACTAGCGGGCTTTTTCTTTTCTGAACGTCTCAGAATACCGCTTCTCGGTCATAGAAATTTCAACGTTTTCCCTTACGTCAACTAATTGCAAAAACAAAAATATTTCACTTATATTTTTGCAATATTCAGATACAATCCGCACACTTATACCTATACCAGCTAGATCTGGTATTTACTCTTTTTGCTGGCATAACCCATAGAGCCGAGCTGTGAATATCGACGTCGTACTTTTGCTTGAACAAAACCCTATCCTTCTAATCTTTGTTGTATTAGCTATCGGCCTTGCCTTTGGAAAAATTCGCTTTGGAAACTTCCAACTAGGTAACTCTATTGGCGTACTAATTACTTCCCTAATCATGGGGCACCTTGGTTTCTCATTTAATGCGGACGCCTTAACAATTGGCTTCATGCTGTTTATCTACTGTGTGGGTATTGAAGCAGGGCCAAACTTCTTCGGTATCTTCTTTCGCGATGGTAAACATTACTTTATTTTGAGCCTTGTCGTTCTCGTGACAGCTGTCTCGATTACCTACTTTGCAAGCCACTACCTCAACTTAGATTATGGTTTGTCGGCGGGTATGATGGCAGGTGCGCTGACCGCGACACCAGTACTGGTAGGTGCTCAAGACGCACTTAACTCTGGTCTCGCCACTGTACCAAGAGACATGGATTTTTCGAGTGTCAGAGAGAACTTATCGGTGGGCTATGCGATGGCGTATCTGGTCGGTTTAACCAGCATGATCATGTTCGCCAAACTGTTGCCAAAAATTCAAAAACAAAACCTTTCCGACTCAGCACAACAAATTGCTCAAGAACGGGGACTAGGTAGCTCAGGGCAACGTAAAGTTTACCTGCCTATCATTCGCGCATACCGTGTGGGCCCAGAGCTGATTGATTGGACAGACGGCAAAAACCTTCGTGAGTTGGGTATCTACCGCCAGACAGGTTGCTACATTGAGCGTATTCGTCGTAATGGCATTCTCGCCCATCCAGATGGTGATGCGATTCTACAAGAAGGCGATGAAATCGCTTTGGTTGGTTTCCCAGACAGCCACGCCCGACTAGACCCAAGCTTTAGGAATGGTAAAGAAGTTTTCGACCGTAACTTACTTGACTTACGTATCGTAGAAGAAGAGATCGTCGTTAAGAGCGACAGCATGGCGGGTAAACGCCTATCAGACCTAAACCTTTCTGAATACGGCTGTTTCCTAAACCGAGTGGTTCGCGCACAAATCGAAATGCCGATGGATCTCGATATCGTTTTGGCAAAAGGCGATGTGCTTCAGGTGAGTGGTGAGAAAAGTCGTGTACATGGACTTGCTGAAAAAATCGGTTTCATCTCGATCCACAGCCAAATGGCCGACCTACTGGCATTCTGTAGCTTCTTCATCCTTGGCATTATGTTTGGTTTGATTACCATGACCTTTGGTCAAGTATCGTTTGGTTTAGGTAACGCGGTTGGTCTATTACTATCAGGTATAACGCTTGGTTTCCTAAGAGCTAACCACCCTACTTTCGGCTACGTCCCGCAAGGCGCGCTGAATATGGTCAAAGATCTTGGCCTTATGTTCTTCATGGTTGGAATTGGGCTGAGCGCCGGCGGCAAGATGTTTGAACACCTCTCTCAAGTCGGTGTACAGGTTATTGGCTTAGCATTCTTAGTCAGTGTGGTGCCTGTCGCCATCGCTTACTTGGTGGGTGCGTACGTACTTAGAATGAACCGCGCACTGCTGTTCGGTGCAATAATAGGCGCGCGCACTTGTGCACCAGCGATGGACATTGTAAACGACTATGCGAAGTCGACTATTCCAGCACTAGGCTATGCTGGCACTTACGCGATAGCCAACATTTTAATGACGCTAGCAGGTACGATACTCATCATACTCAGCTAAACATTACAAAATCGGATAATAAAAAAGGCGCTCTCAAGAGCGCCTTTTTCGTTTTCGTACCACAACGATTAGATATCGATGATGTCTGTCTCTACTGCAGGGTTTACGTCTGCATCGTAGTCAACGCCTTCAACACCGAAACCGAATAGCTTCAAGAACTCTTCTTTGTACTCAACGTAGTCAGTCAGTTCTTTTAGGTTCTCTGAAGTGATTTGAGGCCACAGTTCACGACAGTGCTGTTGAATGTCGTCACGCAGTTCCCAGTCATCCAAACGCAGACGGTTCATATCGTCTGTTTCAGGTGCACTACCGTCTTCTTTGTATAGACGTTGGCTAAACATACGGAAGATCTGCTCCATACAGCCTTCGTGTACGCCTTCTTCACGCATCTTCTTGAATACCATTGCGATGTACAGAGGCATTACAGGAATTGCAGAACTTGCTTGAGTCACAACAGACTTAAGAACAGCAACGTTTGCGCTGCCGCCAGTCGCTGATAGCTTATCGTTTAGAGCTGTTGCTGCACGATCTAGGTCCATTTTCGCTTTACCTAGCGCGCCATCCCAGTAGATTGGCCAAGTTAGCTCAGTACCAATGTAGCTGTAAGCCACTGTCTTACAGCCTTCAGCTAGAACGCCAGCTTCTGATAGTGCATTGATCCAAAGTTCCCAATCTTCACCGCCCATAACGGTTACTGTATCTTTGATCTCTTCTTCCGTTGCTGGCTCAACACTCGCTTCGATAATAACGTCTTTGTTAGTATCTACCGCAGTTGATGTGTAAGTCTCACCAATCGGCTTTAGAGCAGAACGAATCACTTCGCCTGTCTCTGGCATTTTACGCACTGGAGATGCCAGTGAGTAAACCACCATATCGATTTGACCAAGGTCTTCTTTGATCAGATCAATCGTTTTCTGTTTTGCTTCGTTTGAGAAAGCGTCACCGTTTAGGCTCTTAGCATAAAGGCCTTCTTCACGAGCAAGCTTTTCAAATGCCACTGAGTTGTAGAAACCAGCAGTGCCTGGTTTTTTCTCTGTGCCTTCTTTTTCGAAGAAAACACCGATAGTTGATGCACCGCCGCCGAATGCCGCCGCGATACGAGAAGATAGACCGTAGCCACTTGAAGAGCCAACAACCAATACACGCTTAGGCGCGTTTTTGATTGGACCTTGCGCTTTAGTGTAAGCAATTTGTTCTTTTACGTTCGCTTCACAACCCACTGGGTGTGTAGTGGTACAGATAAATCCACGAATTCTAGGTTTGATGATCATATTCAACTTCCTTAAAAAATCACCGCTAGGATAAAAGGTTCGCGGTGAAATCTCACCTAATTTCTTCAAAAATGCTGCGAATTTGCAAGTGGTTGGAGCACTATTGTCCGATTTAGTTCTCCGTTTCGCTAACAAACCACCTTCGATGTTTATGAATAGAAAAAGGCACCTCTAGGAGGTGCCTTTGTTGATATTTCAGTGATTACGCAGCGCTATTCAGCTTTGCCTTTTTTTTGCCGTGCGTTCTCACCTCGCTGAAATCATGGCTGAAGTGGTCCACTTGGATAGCTTTGTAGCGAAGTTTATCCGCCGCTAGCACCTTATCCACTTCTTCCTGAGAAATAACATCAGCATCTAACGCTTGCTGCAGGCGCTCTGTTAGTGGGCCTTTACGCGCCACTTTACCCTCTTTCGCCGCTTTAAACATCTTACGCTCGATACTCTTAATGCCATACATTGCTAGGAATGCTTGCTCCATCAGACCAACACTGTCGTCTTCATCTTTGCCCACGTAACAAAGGTGAGTTAGACGGTCACGATGTGCGCCCGGAGTCATTAAGCTTTCAGCCAATTTCACAGATAGGTCATCGCTCGGTTTAGCAAAATGGTTACCTAGTGGGAAGATAAGTACTTTCAGCAGGCGACCTACCGCTTTTTGCGGGAAGTTTGTGTACGCTTCCTGAAGCGACTTAGCACCATTATGCAAACAATGCTGAATTGCGTAGTGCACGTAATCTAAATCTTGTTGCTGGCGGCCTTCATCTTCGTACTTTTTCAGTACCGCAGAAGCCATGTATAGGTAGCTTAAGCCATCACCCAAACGTGCAGAGATCATCTCTTTACGTTTCAAGTCACCGCCCAAAGTCAACATTGCAAAGTCTGCACTTACTGCTAGAGCGCGGCTCAATCGAGTCATATCTTTGTAGTAACGCTGCGTTGGACCACTCATGTCGGCTTTGATGAAGCGTGAACCTGTCAATGCCGCACCAAATGCACCAAAGGTGTTTTTGGTCGCATGAGCAATGTGTTTAAACAGCAACTTATCAAACTCTTTAGCACCCTCTTTCTCATCAGGGTTCGCCGCTGCTTCCATCTCTTTCAATACATATGGGTGACAACGTGTCGCGCCTTGACCAAAGATCATTAGGTTACGCGTCAAAATGTTCGCACCTTCTACCGTAATCGCAACTGGCACACCCAGATAAGCCGAAGTCAGGTAGTTCATTGGGCCTTCTTGAATTGCACGACCTGAGTGAATGTCCATCGAGTCATTCAAAATCGTACGGGCGATTTCCGTCATATGGTATTTCGCCATTGCGGTTACGATACCAGGCTTTTCTTTCATATCCAGAGAGGTCGTTGTAAGCGTTCGGGTCGCTTCCAACAAGTATGTTAAGCCACCGATACGACCAAGCGCTTCAGCAACGCCTTCAAACTTACCGATAGACATACCGAACTGCTTACGCACGTAAGCGTATGCACCCGTAGTGCGGGAAGTTAAGTGACCAATTGAAGTGCCAAGTGCTGGGAGGGAAATACCACGACCAGCCGACAGACACTCCACCAGCATACGCCAACCTTTACCTGCGTATTCTTGGCCGCCAATCAACCACTCCATTGGAATAAAGACATCTTCACCACGAGTTGGACCGTTCATAAACGCTAGGCCAATCGCATCGTGACGCTCACCCACTTCAACGCCTTCATGCGAGGTAGGAATAAGTGCACATGTGATACCCAATTCTTCTTTGTCACCCAATAGGTGCTCTGGGTCATTCAGCTTAAATGCCAAGCCTAGTACGGTAGATACAGGAGCAAGAGTGATGTATCGCTTGTTCCAACTCAAACGAATACCCAGAACTTCTTTGCCCTCATGAGTGCCGTAACACACCGTACCTTGGTCTGGGATACCACCTGCGTCAGAACCTGCTTCTGGGCCGGTTAATGCAAAACATGGGATGTCCGTACCGTCAGCTAGACGTGGCAGCCAATAGTCTTTTTGCTCTTGTGTACCATAGTGAGAAATTAGCTCACCTGGACCTAAAGAGTTCGGAACCATCACGGTTACCGCAGCGCTGATGCTGCGCGTCGCTATTCGCGACACAATGGTCGAGTTTGCTAACGCAGAGAATTCGCGACCACCGTACTCTTTCGAGATAATCAAAGAGAAGAAACGCTCTTTACGGAGGTATTCCCACACTTCTTTCGGCAGATCGCGGTCTTGTTTAACAATCTTGTAGTCGTCGAGCATCGACATCAGCGTTTCAAGCTCGTTGTCCATAAAGGACTGCTCTTCTGCTGTTAATGTTGGCGTTGGGTATTGATGCAGCTTAGTGAAGTCAGGAGAACCTGAGAAAAGCTCTCCATCCCACCAGACACTGCCCGCTTCCATTGCTTCTTTTTCAGTACTTGATAGGGGTGGCAGTACCTTCTTAAAAAACTTGAAAGCTGGGTCGCTTATCCATTTTCTACGTAGAGAGCTCATAATCAGATCCTTTTGTTCACAGTTTTGTGTGTTTTATTATTGGGTCGGTTATTTGTGTTATTCGTATAGCTAATTATTATTTTAGTCGGCGGCCATGCCGGCGGATAAATATGGGATCAAAAGATCAACGACGGCTTTTGCATCGACCTTCTGTCCAAAATCATTTTCTGCAATTTCAGCTAATGCTTGGCTCGAAGCCATGGTAAAGACACAGGTGCCTAGCGTGAAATGAAGGCGCCAGAACAAGCTTTCTTGCGTCAGCTTAGGGTTCGCTTTTAAAACAGATTGAGTGAACAGCGATAGCACTTCTTGATAACGAGTGGTAATAAACCAGCGAAGGTGACCTTGTACGTCGGTATAACCGCGCCCAATCAATAGCATGAATCGGCTTGTTCCATTTGGCCTCACGTCGTTCAGAGAACGTAACGGAGAACGCAGAGATTCAAATACGTCCGACATTTCATAATCTTCATTGAGATTCAGATTAATCAATGCGTCTTGTAGAGCTGGCATGAACGCTTCTAGGTAGCGATCAATCACCGCACGCACTAGCGTTTTCTTGTCACCGAAATGGTAGTTGACCGAGGCTAAGTTCACTCCAGCCTTACTGGTGATGGTTCTCAACGACGTGTCGTTAAACCCGTACTCGGCAAACAACGCTTCTGCGACGTCTAAGATTTTTTCTTTCGTGCTACTTCTCGGGGCCATTTCAATCACTCGTATTAAACAACTGTTTGAAAATATACTCTCGACACATTTACTTAACAAGCAATTAACATCACATTTTTTAATATTGGTCAGACCAGAAAGAAATAAAGGTAGGTAACAAGCTGAAAAGTAAGCGCAAAGAATTTAATTAAATTTTTTTGCTATTTTGGGGAACTGTTTGAATTTAGCCCGGTCTGAATAAGTGTAGTTAGCAGAGCATTAAGAGTTTCACAGGCCGTCAAACTTGTTTTCTTACTGTTGCTACTAATTAACGCTGCTTTTTCTTATTAACTCCTATGTTTGTATCCGCCCAGAACACTTTTGTTCTGGGCTTTTTTTATCCTTCTCACTCTACTTCGAGCAATTTCGTTCTAAGGCGAAAACACCCACCGAGAACTCAGCAAGAAATTACTTACCATTCCAGCCAGTACCCCCAAAGCTAGTGCCACCAGCGCCGCAATGCCACCAGTACCCAGCACTAACAGCGCCAGATTGAAGACAATCAAATTGGGAATGGCCGAGAGAAGTGCCACCACAATAAACTTCAGCCACTGTTTTCCTTTCGCTACATGCTGACAGTGAGTAAAAGTAAAACAGCGATTTCCACACCAAGTTACCGTTGCAGCAAAAAGAAACGCGACCACTCTAGCCGGTAAAGGGGCCCAGTCGCCTAGGTAAAACAACAGCGAGAATAAACCAGCATCGGCTAAAAAGCCGATGCTGCCTACCATGCCAAACTTCACGAACGTTTCAGACACCATCATGTTCGTTCACAAAGATAAAGAGCACGATGGCTTTTCGCCGTGTACTGAGCAACACACGTTAGCTGCTTTTGTTGAACCAATGACTCTACCGAATTTCTATCACCAACCAATTGCACTTTATCCAACTGCTGTAAAACAGATTCGTCGGTTAACTGCTTGGCTTTGCCACTACTGTAAAATTGACCAGAGAAAGGTCGTTTACCGATGTAGTATGTCGGAATCGATTTATCGGCCTCGACAAATATGACCTTGTCGCTGCGTTTATCTGCGACAAACAGGTGGATATACACCACAGCAAGTACCAGTAACGCTGGTACTATCGCCGCCGACACCTTAAACCACTTAGCATCGTAGTCGATGTCTTTCACTAGCATAGCGACAAGCAAGCCCATCGCGGGAATACCCGGTAAAACATAAGCGGGCAGTATGTTACCTGATAAAGTAAAGAGCACTAACGGAGACACCAGCCACAACATAAGGTAAGTCACTAAGCCATCACTGTCTTTATTTAGCACTTTGAGTTTCGTCTTGTTCTTCCACAGCAACACTGGCAAAACGATTGACCAAGGCAGTGCCGAATACAGCCAGAACAGCCATATCATCCCTCTTGGCTCATCATGGGCACTGCCGTAGAGATCCCCTTCCCAACCACTTACCACAAAACGTTTAAAGTGCTCGCCTACAATAAAATAGTTAAGAAACCCCGGTGTCGCTCGCTCAGCTAGTAAATACCAAGGCAACGCAATAATCAGCATTAAACCCATACCAAGCACGATCGGAAATCGATTCCAAAGCGTTCTAAATCCACCGATGACACCATGCTGTAGAATCAGCCAAGGCATAACCGCTAAACCCATTAGAACAATGACCAAAGGCCCCTTTGCTAATAAGCCAATCGCTAACCCGATAAATCCCAAATACCCCCATGCTGGCTTCCCTTGCCAGCATAAGTAACAGCCGACCATCGCCAAGGTTAAGCCCAGCGTTAGAGCCATGTCCGTCATCACAGCGCCTGCAGAAATCGCAAACACACCACAAGTTGCAATCACCAGCGAAGTAATCAGTCCGCTAAACCCTGCTCGGCGCGCTAGATAAGCCATCAATCCAATAACCAGTAAGCCAGCAAGCCAATGAGGAGCTCGCACCGCAAATTCATTTAAGCCAAACAGCTCGATTCCACCCGCACTCATCCAAGTAAAGAGTGGTGGCTTACCCCAAAATGGCACCCCATAGTCGAACTGTGGTGTAAGCCAGTTGCCAGTTTCAATCATCAGGCGGGCCATTTCGCCATAACGCGCTTCCGTCGTATCCATCAATGGATAAGCACCTAGGGACAACAAACGAATCAGCAGCACGGTTACCAGAATCGCCCACAAGTGCACTTTATTGATTCTCACGCGCTTTTCTCCAGTGTTTCATTTCGAGTATTCGATGATTGCTCGACCACCGACTGCACCAAATACAGCGGTCGCTGTTTGGTTTCGATAAAGATTCGACCGATGTATTCGCCGAGCACACCGATGCTCAATAGTTGAATTCCGCCAAGTGCTAGCTGCACTACCATCATTGAGGGATAACCAGACACCGGATCGCCAAACAACACAGTTTTTGACACAATCACGGCTCCGTATAGGAACGCCACCAGCGCAATCAAACCACCGAAAATCGTTGCTAGCCTAAGCGGGCGAATAGAAAACGAGGTAATGCCATCCACGGCGAGCCCCATCAGTTTGAAGTAATTCCACTTGGTTTCTCCGCAGTAACGTGGGTCTCGTTCAAACTGCAAGGTCGTTTGTTTGAAGCCGGGCCAAGCAAAAATGCCTTTCATATAACGATTGCGTTCAGGCAAGCTGTTGATGTGATCGACCACTTCTCTACTCAACAAACGAAAATCGCCTACATTTTCGGGAATCTCGGTTTTTACCAAAGTGTTCAAAACCCGGTAAAAACTTGCTGCCGAGAAACGTTTGAACCAACTCTCTCCCTCGCGTTTGCTGCGCTGCATGTTGACCACATCTACGCCTTTACACCACTCGACCAACATTTGAGGAATCAATTCTGGGGGATCTTGAAGATCGGCATCGAGCAAGATAACTGCTAAACCTCGACAGTGTTCCAGCCCTGCACTCATCGCCGCTTCTTTACCAAAATTTCGGCTTAAGCTGATACTGACTACATCACTCGATGTACTGGGGAAATGCTCGATTAATGCTTTACTACCATCACAGCTGCCATCATCGACGTAGACGATCTCGCAAGACTCCTCTAGTGAATCCAGTACCGAAGTTAATCTGGTATGGAATTCGGTTAACACCTCTTGCTCGTTAAAGTAAGGTACAATCACAGACAAGATCACCGAAGAATCAGACTGTCTAGGTACAAGAGTTATTGTGCTCATAACGTTTACCTTTCAACGTAAGTGACCAATACCGCTAGGTTGCAGCAGTCATTGGATGATGAAAGCGTTATATCAATCGAAACGTGGAAACAATGTCGTACACATTTTTTTCACGCGTTTTCTGGATATTTGGCGCTGTATTAAGATGAGAGATAGCCATGAAGAAAGTGTTACTGGTTGAAGACAACCGAGAAGTTGCCGGTATTTTATTTGACTACTTTGAATGCCTCGGCATGGAACTCGACTATGCAGACAACGGTGAACTCGGACTTCAACTCGCCCTAGAAGGCCGTTTCGACGTTATCCTGCTCGACCTCATGCTACCTCGAATGGATGGCCTTACCGTGTGCAATAAGCTGCGTGAAGCAGGCAACAACACTCCGGTATTAATGCTCACAGCTTTAGACAACCGTGAAGACATGCTGAATGGCTTTAAACACGGCGCAGATGATTACCTCACCAAGCCATTCGATCTCGAAATTCTTGAAGCAAGAATGAATGCGCTAGTAAAACGCTACCGTGGTGAAGTGTCTCACTCTTCCATCCAATTTGGCCAAGTACGAATTGATCAAAAGACGCGAAAAGCCTACCGTTCAGATAAGCTTCTTGCTCTGAATCCTACCACTTACACCATACTCGAACTGCTATGTTTAAAAGCACCCGAAGTAGTCAGTAGAGAAGAAATCTCTGAAAAGCTATGGCAAGAGAACGAGCCAAACAACGATGTATTGAGAAGCCACATCTACCAACTGAGAAACCAGCTCGACAAGCCATTCACCACCCCACTTTTGACCACGATTCCTAAAGTAGGCTTTCGCTTAGAGGAGCAGTGATGATTACCCACTTTCTCAACAGCACCAAGTCTCTCACTGGTAGGCTGGCGACGTTTTTCACCTTTGTATCGGTGGTGATTGGCCTCGTCACCTTCCTGATGTTTATCGCGGCTTTGCAGTGGTCGGAAGATCGCATGGGTGAACGCCGGATATTGATAGACCGAGACGAAGCAGCCCAGCGCTTTATTCAAGGAGAAAGTGGAGTTATCCAAATAGATGCCCTCACCTACGCATACAACGACTTATCCCTACTGCCCAAACCCTATGATGAGTTTATAAAAGGCAAACAGAACTTTCTTGGCGAAGTGGGTCACGACTTTGACCCGCTGTCACACATGGTCTACGTTGGACACTACTGGGTGAAGGGTGAGCAGATGCCTTTAGTCCTCTTATCACAAATCGACCGAGTAGAATTTGGGGTCGATGAATTGGTCTATTCGGGAACCATAGTCATTGGTTTGGTTGCGGCTCTGATGTTCATGTTCGGCACCTTACTCTACCGCTTATCTCAACGCTTGATTGAACCTGTCAACGACATCGCCAATCAGCTTGAACAACTGTCTGGTGATGCTCAGCAACCATTTGAAATTCGCCCTGGCGCTGCTGTTGAGTTCCAAGTCCTAACTGAACGGCTTAACACTTATCGCTCTGATATTCACGCGTTACTGAAACGTGAGCAGGCTTTTGCTCGCTATGCTAGCCATGAACTAAGAACCCCGATTACCATCGTCAAAGGGGCTAACAAACTATTGTCAAAAGCCCAGCCAACAGAATTCCAACATCGGCAAATAGAGCGCATCGACGAAGCAAGTCAGCAGATGAGCACCATGGTTGATGCACTACTCAGCCTTGTAAGATACGAACGCGATGCATCAAGCTGTGAATCCCGAGTGTTTGGTAAGACAGAGCTGGAACAAATTGTGGCTCAAAACAGCGCGCAAGCCATCACAAAGAATGTCGAATTGGTGGTTTCAGTTACTTCTGAGCCAGTCATTGACGCATCACCTGCCATCGTCAATATGGTGCTTGGCAACTTACTTCGTAACGCCATCGCAGCCACCAATCAGGGCAAAGTGACAGTCTCACTTTCTAAGCATTGTTTGGTTGTGGAAGATGAAGGGGAAGGGTTAGCCGAAAAGCCTAACCAAGAAGGGCATGGGTTGGGGTTATTGATTGTCGACGACCTTTGCCAACGCTATCACTGGCAGTTTTCTCTGACCAATAGGCAAGGTAAAGGCTGTCGAGCAGACATTCAATTTACGCACTAGTATGACTGCCTGAAACTTTATCTCCATAACGATGAAGTAAGTCCTCAAACGGTAGCGGCTTATCGAACAAATAGCCCTGTAATAACTGACAACCCGAGGCTTTCAGCCACTCGCTCTGCTGCTCGGTTTCGACCCCTTCCGCTACGGTAATCAGCCCAGAGACTTCGGCGACGGCGAGTATAGAGCACACCACCCCTTCACCTTGAAGGTTCACTGCTACCTCGTTGATAAATGCGCGATCAATCTTAATTTCGCTGATTGGAAGCTGGTTTAAGTAGCGCAAAGAGCAATAACCGGTACCAAAGTCGTCCAAAGATATACCAAATCCTGCCGTTCTCAGCTGCTCCAAAATTGGGCGCGTCGACACTAAGTCATGAATCAGAATGTTTTCGGTAATCTCAATCGTCACTTGCTCAGTATCAATGCCAGACTGTTCAACCATGCTCAATAAGCGGTCAACTATCTCTGGCTCCAACAACTGAATCGGAGAGAAGTTGACGGAGACACCAATTTTCAATTGGGTAAGCTGACAAAAACGCTGCACATCCGTGCAAGCCTTTAGGAAAACGTAGTCTCCAATAGAGTCAATCAATCCTTTCGATTCTGCGACAGGAATAAACTCATCGGGAGGCACAAACCCTAGGTTGTCATTCGACCAACGACAAAGTGCTTCTACCGCTTTGAGCTCTCCAGTAACACCATCGACTTGGGGTTGGTAAACCACCGAAATTTCGTCGCGTTGTAACGCATTAGCGAGTTCATCTTCTACCAAGAATTGACGCTGTACATGCTGGTTTATGTCTTCGTTATAAAACAGCGCCGTGCCCTTTTGTCTTCCTTTCACTTGGTACAGCACAATGTCAGCTTTACTGATCAACTGTTGTTCGTTATCGCCATCGGCTGGGTATGTCGAAATTCCCACACTGCCGGACACCTTTAACCTCACCCCATTGAGCAGCACAGTGTCATTAACCAGCGCCAGTATTTGTTGTGACTTCTCAGTGATTTCCTCAAGGCTGTTCATATTGGCAAAACACAATATAAATTCATCGCCACCAAATCGCGCTACCGTGTCTTGCTCTGTGGTGAGAGTTTCTAGCTTACGGCTGATCAGCTGAATCAGTTCATCCCCAACGCGATGGCCATGCTGGTCGTTCACCTTCTTAAAGTCATCTAAATCAACAAACATTACCGCGAGCATGCTGTTTTGTTCACGGCAGCGGTTGATTGCGGCTTCAATATCTTCGCTCAGTTTAAATCGATTGGCTAAACCAGTGAGCGAATCAAAGTGGGCATAGTATTGAAGCTGCTCTTTGCTCTTCTCTAGCTGGTTGATGTTGTCTTGAATATTGTTTTTAAACGCATAGAAGCGTCTGTTGATGTAGCTACCGAGCCATAACGAAATAGCACTCGAGATCAGCGCAAACACCAAGCAGACTATCAGTATCTTATTCAAGGCTTGCTTGCCTTCTTCAACCAAGGTTTGCTCTTTATCAACCAAATACGAATCGATTCGAGTGACAGGCACAGACGCAACCAAGGTCCAATTCCAGCGCGGATAGTGATAAACATAAAACAGTGCTGGGTTGGCATCGTTCGCTTGCGTCATATCAATGAACTGCCCACCTTCAATAAAGTTTTGCCCCGCTAGCTTGTCAGCAAACTGCCACTTTTGCCCGACCTTACTGTTATCGATGTGCGAAATCACGGTGTTGTCTTCATCCAATACGACAACCGAGCCTTTGTTTTCAAACGTATAACCAGATAGCCATAGCAGTAACCCGTTACGAATATCGCTTTCAACATCCACCACATATTCACCAGTGCCTATAAACCAATCATAAGGTTCGAAACGCTTACCAAAGCCGATTTTCTCGAACTCTAAATCGCCAAAGCCTGGCTTTCTGAACCACCAGCGATAGAAGGCTTCACCAATGTCCGATGCCGCAATAAGATCAATGTGTTCCTTTAAAATTGGCGTGCCATGGACATCTTTCAAACCGATTTTGGACTGGCCTTCAATTTGAGGCAGTAAAGGATGCAGAACATTGACTCCCTGCATGGTAAAGACGAAGAAATACCCACGCTGCTGGTTAAAGCGAATCGGCTGAAGCGCTTGATAGATTCGTTGAGTAATCTCTGATTTAGGTAACTCACGATTGGAATCGTAGATGTGTTGGGCAATTTGATGGGCTTCAAGGACGCGAGTTCGAATATCGCTTTCGAGGATATTCACCGTTTGAGCGCGTTCATAGTTCATCTTATCGATGATCGCATCCACTCTCTGTTGCACCGCCGCTTTTTGGCTGGCTATAAAATCTGCTCTTAGTCCATCGACTAAAATGCGAGTTTTCTGTTGATTGTGATGCGTTAATAAAACCACTAACGCCAAAACAAACATGCTGACAATTAAAAAAGGAAAATAACGTACGATTTTAACCAGCTTCACATCGGAAACTTTATACATGATATTTTGCCATTCCTTAACTTCTCCAAAGAGTCTCACTTCCCGCGAAACTTCTAAGCCCCTGTATTTAGAATAGCAACCTAACGCCTGTAGTGCGTTGGGTGGCGATGAAAATGTCGGGTTGATATAATTATCAGCCACTTCCATAGCCGATTATTGTGATGAAGCTCAGTAATACCCCTATCACCCAGCACCAATTTCTAGACACCACGTTCTATTTAAAACGTGACGATCAGTTACATAGTCACTTTACCGGCAACAAAGCGCGTAAGTTTATGTCACTGCTCGACGTCAACGATTCTACTATTACGACGCTGATTGGTTACGGATCTGCGCAGGCTAATTCACTTTATTCATTGGCCGCACTGGCGCGTATTAAAGGCTGGCAATTAGAGTTTTATGTCGATCACCTTCCAGAGTGGTTGAAGGAACACCCACTAGGCAATTACCGCGGCGCTTTAGAACTAGAAGCTCGCATCATTGATATGCAGTCGTTGGATGAGTCACGACACCCTGCCGACTATATAACGCAGGTACGAAAACCTGATTCACATTGCTTAGTTGTTGAAGAAGGTGGGCGTTCCACCATGGCAGAAGCGGGGATCAAGCAACTTGCTAGCGAGATTCTTTCATGGAGCCGATATGAGGGGGATAAACAGTTTACGGTCGCGCTTCCATCCGGTACTGGCACCACTGCGCTTTATCTGCACAAACATCTGCAGCCTCACGGTATCGAAGTCATCACATGTCCGTGCGTCGGTGGCGAAAGCTATTTGATTCAACAGTTTGAAGAATTAGGGGAACATAATCACCCCACAATACTGACGCTGCCTAACAAGCATCACTTTGGCAAACTATACCAACAAGACTATCGAATCTGGCAAGCCCTGTTGGAGCAAACCCATGTAGAATTTGATCTGCTCTACGACCCTATGATGTGGCGTTGCTTAGAATCATGGATTCCAATAAATCCGGATAAAACCCTTATTTATATCCACCAAGGCGGGATCCTTGGCAATGAGAGCATGCTGCCAAGGTATCAGCGCAAATGGGACTGAATTGGCTCAACTATTACACAGCAGCGTATTAATCCCCGTTGATTCAGGTATATACTTAATGCGTTACCCCGATAGGATGGAACTCGAACTATGAAACGCATGACTATGGCTGCCACTGCACTGTTTTCTACGGTTTTGTTTGCTCTACCAGCGAGCGCAAAAATCATCAGTACGCCATCCAAACCCATCGTCGCCGTTGATGGTAGTGCTGCGGCAAAGCGCGTCTGCTACTACGAAGACAAAGCATACTCATTAGGGGCAATGCTGCAAATTGGGGATAACACCATCGTTTGCCAAGAAGCTAACGACTATGAAACCAACGGCGCGCTACGCTGGTTTAGCCTCAACGCTATCGACACTTCAAACACGGAAATAAGTGAACCTAAAGACGGCTCGGTAAAAACCTATTCACTGAAATAAATAGACCCTGATTTAGTCGTTCCTAAGCAATCAATTCTGGCATAAAAAAGGCTCCATTAAGAAATGGAGCCAAGAGCATAATAGTTCGGGGGAACTATCTGACTAAATTCATACTCGCTTTGATTGCATGAGCGCTGCGGCATTGAGCATCGCATCTTTGGTGCTCACATCAATAATCGAGATATTTTTAAATCGTTCGGGTTCTTTGATCGCAACATCGTGAGCGAAAATCACCAGCTTCGCTCGCCTAATATCAAGTTCAGTGATTCGGTTACTGATCCCATTTGCACCTTGGGTTTCTACCTTGATTCGAACCCCCATAGAATATGCTGCTTTTTCCAATGACTTGGCCGCCAAGAACGTGTGAGCGACGCCTGATGGGCAAGAGGTCACGGCTAACACATCCGCTTCTCCTTCCGCCTCTACCGAGCTATATGCATGGCTTAGCGCATTATAGTTCTCTTCTTCGTCTTTGACGGTCTTCTTAAGGGCAATAACAATCAGTGCGGTCGTTAATGAGCCGGCAACCGTGCCAACGATGTATCCTAATTTACCGTCTACCACAGGCAACACAATCCAGCCGCCCCACGGCGCATGGTTAATCACATGGAACATAAATCCCGTCACGTTGCCGACAATTCCGCCAGCCACTATCGCGGGCAATACTCGGGCCGGATCGGCAGCCGCAAATGGGATCGTACCTTCGCTGATACCAATCATTCCCATGATACCAGCAGCCTTGCCCGCCTCTCGTTCATCACGCTTAAACTTGCTTGGGGACAGTACCGTTGCCAACGCCAGCCCAAGTGGAGGTGTACAAATGGCAATACCAACGCCCCCCATTAACCAAGGTTGTGTGTTCACCTGTGTTTGAGCAAACAGCGTAGCCACTTTATTGACTGGCCCCCCCATATCAAATGCGGTCATTGCTCCTAGAACCGTGCCTAGTAGCACCTTACCTGAACCCGCCATTCCAGTGAGTAAACCGTTCAACGAAGACATCGCCGATGCAATAGGAGCGCCTATCACCCACATCACCGCACCGCACGTTACAAACGTACCAACCAGTGGATAAATGAAAATACAGCCTAAAGAGCTCATACTGTCTGGCAAAGGGATCTTCTTTAACCCCCACACCACGTAGCCAGCAAAAAAGCCCACCACGATAGCGCCTAGAAATCCTGTGTTGTATTGATTTACGGCTACCCAAGCGCCAATCATGCCAGGCGCCAAGCCAGGTTTATCTGCAATCGAATAAGCAATGTAACCACCCAGCACGGCAGTAAATAACATTAGCCCTGCCGAACCCATTTGAGCCACGTCGGCCAACATGCCGTCTTCAGGTAACGCGCCATGACCAGACAGCATCACCGAAAGAGATAGCAGGACGCCACCCGCCACAATAAAGGGAATCATATGGGACGTACCGAATAACAAGTGCTCTTTGGTGCGAGCCATACGCTGCTTGAATGGGCTGAGCGGTTCATCGCCTTGTTGAAACGGCTCTATGCTGCCGAACACAGGTTCTAGAGGGATATCTGTAATAAGCTGATAAGCGTCATCTAGGTTCTCGCACGCTTTTAGCTGCTCGACAAACCCGTCTTCGATAAGTTTACTCGACAGCTGAGCCAGAACTTCGATGTGATGATGATCATCGCCATCTGGTGAAGCGAGCATAAAAAACACATCCGACAACTCACCATCTTCGGCGCCATAATCGATACCAGTTCGGCTAATGCCTACTGCAACAGCAGGTGTAGACACTGCAGCACTTTTCGCATGAGGAATGGCAATACCCTCTTCAAAACCCGTATTGCCAACGTCTTCACGTTTCCAAATATCGTCGAGAAATCGCTGCTTGTCGGCAAGCTTTCCTGCCGCGTCGAGCAGCTCAACCAACTCTTCAAGCGCTTGTTGTTTGGTCGTTGCCTCTAGCTCAAGGCAAATCATCTCTGTCTCAACGAGGTTTGTAATATCCATTGTCACCGTTTACCTTGCCGCACGTCAGCCCTGTAACTCCAATCACCGTCGAACAAGCCGTTTCTGTTCCAAATAGGGCATCGATAATGGCTAGATTATCCATCTCGCCCCAATCGATATATAGGACTAAACGCCCCTCAACTGGATTATTGTAACATCCACATCAAACTGTGAACTGCATCTTTCAAAATGCACAGCCAAGTCAATGCAATCCATTACCTCTGTGCTACTATCGCGAAAAATCCATCGCGAGAATCATCATGAAAATTGTTGCCGTTACTGCCTGCCCTACTGGTATTGCACATACTTACATGGCAGCAGATGCATTGACCAAAGCCGCGCCAAAACACAAGGTTCACATCAAGGTAGAGACCCAAGGTGCTATGGGGATCGAAAACCCACTCAACCCGCAAGATATCGCCCATGCTGATAAAGTGCTGATTGTTTCTGACATTGAAATCGAACAAATGGCTCGCTTTGAGGGAAAGACATGTATTCAACTGCCAATCGAAGACGTTTTGCTTAACGTCGACAAAGTGTTTTTGCTGCACTGCCGTTAGTCTCGCTCCAATGAACGAATATCAGATTTCCTTTCTAGTTGAAGACCCCAATGCAAGTGCAACGGTCGCTAAACCCCTATCTCGACTAGCAAAAAAGTTCAAAAGCCAAGTACGCATCATCAATATTACGCGTAATCGAACCGCCGACTTATCGCGCTCGATGGCCATGCTGCAAGCGGCTCTGGTCGAAGGCGACTTATGCCAAATTACAGCGTTTGGCATAGATGCGGAGCTGGCGTGTTTTGTGCTCAAGGATTTGATTGCAGAGCACTTTTCTTTGATCGGCGCGCAAATCAATTATCAGTTTTCTAACCAACTTATCGAGCGCCACCCACCGCTGTCTCCGCCGATCGCCACTGAATGGTGGTTTGCCAAAGCGCAAACAGGCTTGACCAAGTTTGAGTGTTTAAAAGGCCTCGCACAGCTCATTTACCCCACTCATCCCGATGAGCTTATTCTGTCGTTTATTAAAAGAGAAGAACGCTCTTCCACTTGCGTGACACCCGGAATTGCTCTTCCTCACGTGATGTTCGAGGGTGTAGAACAAATTTCAGTGGCAGTCATCAGCAGTGACTCGCCGATTGACTGGGCCTCAAAGATGGGCAATGTGCATCTTGCTATAGCACTGGTGATGCCGAGTAAACCAACTAGGCAGCAGATCATTACCGCCACGAACCTAACTCGAAATCTGCTGTGTGATCAGCTATCAGACAGATTGAGAAACACTAAAAACCCGATTGAGCTTCAAGCGTTACTGATGTACTCCATGACTCGCATTTTGGCTTAACGACTAAATAGAACCTCGGTAATCAGAGGGCGTTCTGCCCGTTCGGTTTTTAAAAACCCGACAAAAGTAGTTCACATCTTTAAACCCGCAACGCAATGACACTTCATTGAGTTTGAAGTTGTACTTCTTGAGCATAAATTTAGCGCGATCAATTCGAACCCAAGTGATGTAGTCTGCCAGCGTCATGTGACCCTGTTGACGGAACAATCGCGATAAATGGTTGGGCGAAATACTGAAACGTTCAGCGATGCTATTACGTGTTATCTGGCGATGGAAGTTTTCTTGAATGTAGATACAGATCCCCTGATACAAGTCCTGTACACGACTATGAGATTGCTCTGCTGGCGCTTCCAACATCGACTTGCAATACTGCAGTAACGCTTGTAGCAGTAACTCATCCATAGGCTGTTTGGTATTTTCGCGAGCCAGCGAGCTAAGTGCTTCTAAAATGTTGTCGATTGCAAAGCCAGAGCGGGTTTGAATGCTGTGTTTTTGAATGTCGTAAAAAGTCGCCTCACCTTTTCTCTTGCTGACCAAACTCAAACCTAATTGGCGCCGCCCAAATAACATACTCAGTACCGAACAATCGGTATCCCAATCAGGCTTATTCCAGCAGTTAGGCGGTACAAAAATCGCATCGCCGGCTTTAGCTACAATTTTACAGACTTTCCGTTCGTGATTTTCCATCTCATTGATGTATTCACCATCCAACACCAGTTCTAAACGGGGGAAGTTAACCTGATAGCTGAACTCTGGTGGCGTGTGAAAATCGCCCGCAAACCAGATCTTCTGGCTAGATTCTCTCTCTGCTAATAGCGAACTAATTAAATCGTGAAATACCATACTTGAGGCTCAGTGATGCCGCGCAGCGACAGTGACGTTCAATAACTGAAAGTAGATATACCCTGCTTCGTCATTTTGCGCTATTGAGTGAAATCACAATTTCAATCAAATGTTACATATATCTAGTTATAGTTCTAAAAATCCAGTATCTACCTCTACATAAAACAGCAAAATTTTAATTATATCTATTTGTTTTTAATAAACTTAATTCATAAAAACCGGCACTAAAACCTATCACCAACCGATCAAGATCACACGTCAAAAATGCAGTTACAATCGTCTAGTAAATGCATTCTTTCTTCACTACATACCTTTTCCACTCCCTCTCAAAATATCCCCAATACAACAAAAAAGTCATTAGGGGTTCCAAATGATCACCAAACTTATCAACGAGCAATTAATCAAGCTCGACCTGCAAGCCAACACCAAAGAAGAGGTGTTTAAAGAGCTGATCGATGTTCTTGAATCACAAGGCCGAATTTCCGACAAACACCAGTTTCTTGCCGACATCAAAGCTCGAGAAGAACTCGGTAATACTGGGTTTGAAGAAGGCGTCGCACTGCCCCATGCGAAAAGTGCAGCGGTGGTAGAGCCTGCGGTAGTCATTGGCGTGCACAAAGCCGGTATTGATTACGGAGCGGAAGATGGCCTGCCATCAAAGTTGTTCTTTATGATTGCTTCTCCCGATGGCGGTGACAATCACCATATTGAAGTGCTAGCAGAACTGTCTTCGAAGCTGATTGAAGACGGCTTTATTGATAGCTTCCTTCAATCCACCTCTTCAGAACAAGCGCTCAGCTTACTGCTAGAAAAGCCTGCGGAAGTGGAACAAGCCATCAATCAGGACAAGGGTTTTATCATCGGCGTTACAGGTTGCCCAGCGGGTGTCGCTCATACCTATTTGGCGGCAGAAGCATTAGAAAAAGGCGCGGCGGCATTAGGTTATGAAGTCAAAGTCGAAACCAATGGTTCTATTGGCGTTAAGAACAGTCCAACTGACGCAGAGATCGCTCGCGCTGACGCAATTGTTGTCGCCTGTGATAAACAGGTCGACATGGCGCGCTTCACAGGAAAGCGCGTAATAAAAACCAACGTCAAAGCTCCGATTAAAGATGCAGAAGGGTTGATACAGCAAGCACTCAACGCTCCTCAGTATTACGCAGAAGCACAAAAATCCGATACCTCCGTTGCCAGTAAAGCATCGCAAGCTCGCTCCGATTTGTACCGTTTTCTAATGAATGGGGTATCACACATGATCCCATTTGTAGTCACTGGCGGTTTGTTGATTGCCCTTGCGCTTGCAATCGGTGGTGAGCCGACAGAGGCGGGGATGGCTATTCCTGAAGGCAGTATGTGGAACCAGATCCTTGAAGTGGGTGTGGTCGCCTTTACGTTGATGATCCCAATCTTGGCTGGCTACATTGCGTATGCGATTGCCGATAGACCGGCACTGGCTCCTGGCCTAATTGGTGGCTGGATTGCCAACAACGGGTCTTTCTATGGTGCAGAAGCCGGCACGGGTTTTATCGGCGCTATTGTTGCCGGCCTGCTGGTTGGTTACTTCGTTAAATGGGTCACGTCCATCAACTACCACAAGTTCATACAGCCACTTGTCCCTATCATGATCGCCCCAATTACAGGCTCGCTCTTTATCGCCGGGCTGTTCATCTTTGTTATCGGCGCACCAATCGCAGGGCTAATGGACAGCCTAACTGCACTGCTCACTTCAATGAGTACCGGGAACGTTATCTTACTTGGCATTGTGCTTGGTGGTATGGCTGGCTTCGATATGGGTGGCCCGTTTAACAAGGTCGCCTTCTTATTCTCTGTCGGCATGATTGCCAGTGGCCAAACACAATTTATGGGTGCGATGGCCTGTGCAATTCCAGTTGCCCCACTAGGTATGGCACTCGCAACTGTACTTGGTCGTAAGCTAGAGCTGTTCGAGTCATCTGAAGTTGAAGCAGGCAAAGCCGCCGGCGCGATGGGCCTAGTCGGGATCTCAGAGGGCGCGATTCCATTCGCAGCTCAAGACCCAATGTCGGTCATTCCTGCCAATATCCTTGGTTCTATGGTTGCAGCTGTGATGGCGTTCTCCTTTGGCATCACTAACAGCGTTGCACACGGTGGTCCTGTCGTGGCTCTGCTTGGAGCGATGAACTACCCGCTGCTGGCCATTGTATGTATGGCTGCAGGTACTGCTGTTACTGCAGTTACCTGTGTGACATTGAAAAAACTCCGCAAAGAAAAGCTGATCCCAGCTGTCGCTTAACCCCTTCCAACTCAACTAGTGGCTTGAACCTTGGTTCAAGCCACTCTCTCGATAATGGTGATAACAATGCCAGAATTCACGGCATCTCATGCCCACGCCGAGCACAGTCACTCATCGTTACTGGACTCGATGAATTACGCAAACGAAGCCACTTATAAACAGCACATACCCGCATTCCTACCGATGCACAACGTTATCCAGAACTACGCTTGGGGCAGTACCAACTCATTGCAAAGCTTGTTTGGCTTCAACAACGACAAAGAGGAACCTCAGGCAGAACTGTGGATGGGGGCGCATCCTAACGGCTGCTCTTACGTCGACATTGATGGTCAGCAACACAACTTAGCTGAGCTCATTGCTAAGCAACCCGAGCAATACCTTGGCAAAACCACATTCGAACAATTTGGCGAATTGCCCTATCTGTTTAAGGTATTAGCCGCAGAAAAGGCCCTATCGATTCAGGTTCACCCGAGCAAACTCCAAGCAGAGGCTGGATTCTTAAAAGAGCAAAATCAAGGTACCCCGCTTACCGCAGGCAACCGCAACTATAAAGATCCAAACCATAAACCAGAATTGGTGTACGCCTTAACCCCTTACCAAGCAATGAATGGATTTCGTTCGCTCGAAGAGATCATTGAATATTTCGCAAAGTTAGATATTAGTGAACTAGCTCCAATAATAGATCACCTAATCAATAACCAAACCGATTTAGGTTTATCTCAGTTTTTTTCTTCACTGCTCACTTTGGATGAAAAAATAAAGCAAAGTGCCATCAATAAACTCATTGATAAAATAAGCATCATAGAAGAACCCGTTTGCTCTCTGATCTCAAATCTGGCAGATCAATATCCGGGAGATATTGGCCTATTCTCTCCATTAATTCTCAATGTTATTACCTTACAACCCGGAGAAGCGATGTTTTTAGATGCGCAAACACCACATGCGTATATTAAAGGCACTGGGTTAGAAATCATGGCCAATTCAGACAATGTATTGCGAGCAGGTTTGACACCCAAATACATCGATGTCGAAGAGCTTATTGCATGTACTCGTTTTGAAGCTAAGCCGCTAAGCAGCTTAAAGTTGTCACCAACACAATCTGGAGACACTCTAAACTACGCCATACCTGTCGATGATTTTAAGTTTTCGATTCTCTCTCCAACCCACCCAATGGAGGTGGAAACTCGGAGTGGCGAAATCTTACTCGCGATTGATAGCCCCGTTAACTTGCAGCATACCAATGGCGATTCGTGCGACCTGAAACCGGGGCATTCGGTGTTCATCCCAGCTTGCAGCGAACGTTACACTGTGAAATCCGCTGGGCGAGTCGCTCGCGCATTTTGCTAATTATGTGCTGTTAAGATGTAAGTCGTTAAACTAAAAAAAGCCTCGCTCAGCGAGGCTTTTTTTATACCCAAGTAACCTCAAGATGCAGAAATAACGATGCTAATCACAGTTATTATTCCATGATACAAAAGTATAGCTAAGGCATTTTTTTTACTATTTCTGAAAAGTTAGAAATGGATTAATTTTTCATCATGGAAGATTAATTAAGCGTTTATTTACTCTCTTGAAATACAACGGCTTTGAATCATAGAGATAAATAAACCGAAATAACAAATATTGGATGCCATGAATTTTAACTGCATACCTAATAAATAAATTAAAACTCCATATTTAAAAACCTCCGCTAATTTAATTCATTCATAAGGCGACTTAGATATGAGTACCATTACCGCACCTGCAACCAGTAATAACGATTTAAAAAAGAACCTCAGTAAACTCAAGCAACACTTACTGTTTGGCACCTCTCACATGCTGCCATTTATCGTCGCGGGGGGCGTTTTACTCGCCCTAGCCGTCATGGCATCAGGCAAGGGCGCTGTACCAGCAGACGGATTGCTGGCCGACATCTCCAATATTGGCATCAAAGGCTTGGTGCTTTTTCCAATCATTCTTGGGGGATTCATCGGATATTCCATTGCGGATAAGCCAGCACTAGCCCCTGCTATGATCTCTTCTGGCATCATGGCTGATATGGGCGGCGGCTTCCTTGGCTGTATCGTTGCAGGTTTTATCGCAGGTGGCGTGGTATTTCAGCTAAAGAAAATCCCGCTTTCCGCTAACATGACCGCGTTGGGGGCTTACTTTATTTACCCTCTCATTGGCACATTAATCTCTGCCGGTATTGTCTTGTGGGGCATTGGCGAACCCATCAAAATTTTCATGGCTTCAATGAACGAGTTTCTTGCTTCTATGGCGGGAGCTTCAAAGGTTGTTCTGGGAACCATTCTTGGCGGTATGACGGCTTTTGACATGGGCGGCCCAATCAACAAAGTGGCAACGCTGTTTGCTCAAACTCAGGTCGATACACAACCATGGTTAATGGGTGGTGTGGGTATCGCGATTTGTACTCCACCACTGGGGATGGCTCTCGCGACTTTCCTTTTCAAAAAGAAATTCAGCAAGCAAGAACAAGAAGCCGGTAAAGCTGCTGCGATCATGGGGTCTATCGGTATCTCTGAAGGCGCAATACCATTCGCGGCTAATGATCCAGTACGCGTACTTCCTTCAATTGTCGCTGGCGGTATCGTTGGCTGTGTCTTTGGCTTCTTAACCGACGTATTACTACACGCACCATGGGGCGGCCTGATTACTGCACCAGTATCAAGCAATATACCAATGTATGTTGTCGGTATCGCACTTGGCTCTCTTACTACTGCCCTTATCGTAGGTTTCTGGAAGCCAGTTGTAGAGGAAGAGTCTGAAGACCAAATCGTAGAAACTGCACCAACGCACGCACAAGCAATTCCTGTGGCTGGCGAAGGTGAATACGACATCGTTGCAGTTACCTGTTGCCCTTCCGGTGTTGCACACACTTTCTTAGCAGCAAAATCATTGGAAAAAGCAGCCGCCGCTGCTGGAGTAAAAATTAAGGTAGAGACTCAAGGGCAAAATGGTATTCAGAACCGTATTTCTCCGCTCGATGTTGCTAATGCAAAACTGGTGATTCTTGCCCATGATATTCAAGTGAAAGACGCAGAGCGATTTGCCAAATCAAATGTAATCGAATGCTCAACCAAAGAAGCGATGAAGAAAGCAGCGCAATTAGTCCAAGCCTAATCTGTTTGGGTTTACCTCGCAAAATCCACCCCAGCCACAAACTGGGGTGATTAAAATTCTAACTTAAGCCAACAATACTCCAGCCCATAAGCCTAAATACCTCATCATTAAATCATTCATTTAATTTAACTTTTCAAAGTGTTTCACCTCCCGTTACCTACTCCATTTTCAGCCTAACCTGACAACATCGTTCTAGTAATCGCTTACAACGCCTTATTCAACCAGTCGCGTTTGCGACATCCCATTTTTTTACCGCTCTATTACCCCTTTGTCGGTAGGAACACAAATTCATGACAATTGTCACAGAATGTAAACATTGGTTACCGGTAACATTTAGTTACTCGTTACCGGTAACATATTTCTATAACAACCGGACGTTTGTGTAATTAGGAAAAACTGAAACAATCTAAAGGATACCCCCATCATGAAAGCGATGAACAAAACTTTGCTTGCAGCCACTCTTACTGGTCTATTCTCAGCTTCAGCACTCGCTGCTGATTTCAACCTAAAAATCCAGTCATCTGATCCATCTGGTGATTTGAACTTCAAAGTTCAGCAAAACTGGGTTGAACGTGTAGAAAAAATGTCTAACGGCCGTATCGAAATCGACCTACTACCCGTAGGCGCAGTGGTAAAACACACCGAAACGTTAGGTGCAATCAAAATGGGTATCCTAGATGGCCACGTAACAGCAACGGGTTACTTCTCGGGTAAAGATCCTGCATTTGGCCTAATTGGTAACATGGTAGGTGCTTGGTCTGATACTACTCAGCTTCTGCAATACATGAACTACGGCGGTGGTAATGAGCTAATGACCGAGCTATACGCACCTTACGGTGTGAAATTCGTTGGTGCTTCTACAACGGGTGTTGAGTCATTTATCTCTAAGAAACCTATCGACGGCGTAGATGACCTGAAAGGCCTTAAACTTCGTGCTCCAGAAGGCCTAGTTCAACAAGTATTTGCAGCGGCAGGGGCGACACCCGTTAACCTACCAGGTTCAGAAGTGTTTACTGGCCTAAGCAAGGGCGTAATTGATGCCGCAGACTACACGGTATTCTCGACTAACCAAAAAGCAGGCATGAACGACATCGCCACTCACCCTGTTCAACCTGGTTTCCACTCACTGCCACTAATCGACATTTCTATCTCGCAGAAGAAATGGGACAAAATGCCAGAAGATCTACAAACCATTCTGCAAACCTCAGTGCGTGATTTCTCTTACGACATGACCACTCAGCTGAAAATGGCTGACCAAGCAGCGGTAAAAGAAGCGCAAGCGAATCCAGAAATTACTATTCATAACTGGTCGGAAGAAGAACGTAAAAAATTCCGCGAAATCGCAAAAGGACAATGGAAAGTGTTTGCACAACGCTCGCCTAACGCCGCTAAAGTTTACGATTCAGTCACAACCTTCCTAGAAGACAACAATCTACTTTAAGTCACTGAAGTGATGGGAGTAAGTTCTCCAGACTTCGCTCCTCTTTGGAGGGCAATTGCCCTCCATTCTTTTTGAGAAAAACGTTATGAATGAAAAAACTCCCCATGCTCCTCAAGAGCAGGAAGAGCAGCCGAGAAACTTTTTAGACCGCGCAATCATTAAAGTCAGTAACTTGCTTAGCGGCTTCTTCATCTTCACAGTGCTGATCTCTTTCTACGAAGTAGTGATGCGCTACGTGTTCGATGCGCCAACCACTTGGGTGCACGAAACCGCCTCTTTTATCGGTGGCTCGCTGTTTATCGTCGGTGGTATTTATGCGTTCGCTGCGAACAAACACGTTCGAGTGGTACTGATTTATGATTCAGTATCGAACCAAGCCCGTAAGTACCTAAACCTTATTCACCATATTATCGGGTTAGCCTTTGCTGGCATGCTTGCTTACGCCTCGTATTCAATGGTTCAAGAATCTTGGTTTACTCCATGGGGTGAACTGCGCCTTGAAACCTCCGGCTCGGTATTGAACGCTCCTTACCCTGCTCTTCTAAAAGGCATCATCTTCGTTTGTCTTTGTATTCTTGTTGTCCAGTTTGTATTGCACCTCATCCAAGAGATCGTAGGTCTAGGGAAGAAAGACGATGTTTGATTTATCTTCGATTGGTATCGCATGGGGCAGTATCCTCATGCTGGTAATGATGATCGGGTTGCTACTTACCGGTATGCAGCTAGCGTTCGTGACGGGCTTTGTCGCTATCTTCTTTACCTTATTTTGGTTTGGCCCAGACGCCCTGCCATTAATCGCCAGCCGAACTTACAGCTTTGCTTCAGGTTACGTATTTTTGGCCGTCCCTATGTTTGTTTTGATGGCTGCGCTGCTTGACCGTTCTGGCATTGCCAAAGATTTATTCGATGCAATGAAATCTGTTGGCCGCCGCGTGAGAGGTGGTGTCGCGGTTCAAACCTTGCTGGTTGCGGTACTTCTGGCTTCAATGTCAGGTGTTATCGGCGGTGAAACCGTACTGCTTGGTATTCTGGCTCTGCCACAGATGCTCCGCCTCGGCTACGACCGTAAGCTCGCCATCGGTACTACCTGTGCTGGCGGTGCCTTGGGTACCATGCTGCCACCTTCGATCGTACTGATCATTTACGGCATGACCGCCAGTGTATCGATTGGTGACTTGTTTAAAGCCTCGTTTCTGCCAGCCTTTATTCTTGCTGGCTGCTACATCGGCTACGTGCTGATTCGCTGTAAACTTAACCCAGCGCTTGCCCCTATTCCAAGTGATGAAGAGCTGGCTGAAGACATGGCGAATCAGCCCAACTACTTCAAAGCACTTTTCTTCCCACTGCTATCCGTTGCAACGGTACTAGGCAGTATTTACACCGGTGTGGCTTCCGTTACCGAAGCATCGGCTCTGGGTGTCGTTGGCATCATGATTTCTGCTCTGATCCGAGGTGAACTGAACTTCAATATGCTGAAGGAAAGTGCCATCGCAACCATGCGCACCTGTGGGATGATCATGTGGATCGGTATTGGTGCTAGTGCATTAGTTGGCATCTATAACCTAATGGGCGGTATCGACTTTGTAGAAGAAGTGATCCTCGGTCTGAGTGGCGGAGGCGCACTCGCGACACTCCTGATCATGATGGTCATTCTATTAGTGCTGGGCATGTTCTTAGATTGGGTGGGTGTGGCACTGCTAACCATGCCTATCTTCGTCCCGATTATCACCAGCCTTGGTTACGACCCTGTTTGGTTTGGTGTTGTCTTCTGTTTGAACATGCAGGTGTCATTCTTGTCGCCACCGTTTGGCCCAGCTGCGTTCTACTTGAAATCTGTAGCACCAAAAGACATCAGCTTGGGTGAGATCTTCTCGTCACTACTGCCATTCATAGGCCTACAAGTCTTAGTGCTTGGATTAGTGATTGCCTTCCCAGAGCTCGCCATGTGGTGGAAGTAATCCACCAGCAATAAAAAACTCGTACAAATTCCCTAAAATTAGGTATGCCCTCCAGCGCAAGCTGGAGGCTAAGGATAGTATTGCCCAATGAAAGCGAAAAAGATTTTAGTAATGGGTGTATCAGGCTGCGGAAAAAGCCTGATTGGTAGCAACATCGCCAAAACACTCGGCCTGCCATTTCATGATGGCGACGACTACCACCCAAAAGCCAATGTAGACAAAATGGCTCAAGGTATTCCACTCAACGATGAAGACAGAATCGGATGGCTGGAAACACTCAACCGTATCTACACCGACAACGAGTCGGCAGTGATTGCCTGCTCGGCACTTAAACCTATGTATCGTGACATTTTACGTCGCAGCAACGAAGACTTAGTCATCGTATTTCTGCAAGGCGATTTCGAGACCATTTGGCAACGATTGTCTTCACGCGAAAACCACTACTTCAATGGCGAAGCCATGCTACGAAGCCAATTTGAAGCCTTAGTTGAACCAGCGCCAAACGAAGCCTTGTTTATTGACATATCGCTGCCTGCCGACCAAGTCACATCACAAGCCTTAAGGGCAATCGAGGCATTATCATGATTCGCTCCAATATCGCACTCATTGGTCTTGGCGTGATGGGGAAAAGCTTAACGCTCAATCTTCTCGACCAAGGTTTCAATGTGACTGGTTTTGATATCAGTGAAGTACACCGCGAGAAAGCAAGGCTAGAAGGAAATCAAGTCTCCACCAGCGCTGAGAACAAAGGCCAACTAAATATCGTAGATAGTTTAGAAGCGTTACTGGCATCGCTTGAAAAGCCGCGCGTTATCGCGCTTTCAGTGCCTGCCGGCAATATTGTGGATTCGGTTATCGACGAATTGCTAAGTGCCGGGCTAGAAACAGACGACATTGTTATTGATACCGGCAATAGCCTTTGGACCGATACCGAAGCGCGAGCACAGCGATACCAAGGTAAACTGCGTTTCATTAGCACTGCGGTATCTGGCGGTGAAGTTGGTGCGAGAACCGGCCCAGCGTTAATGGCGAGTGGTGAACAAAGTGCATGGCAGTTTGTCGAGCCTATGTGGACGGCTATCGCGGCTAAAGTCGATACCAGTGGCACTCCTGTTGGTCAGTTTGAGCAAGGCGAGCCCTGCGCTGCTTACCTTGGACCGGCGGGAGCTGGGCACTATGTAAAAATGGTTCACAACGGCATCGAGTACGCCGATATGCAGCTTATCTGCGAAGCGTACCATTTCATGTCGGTAGTATTAGGCATGCCAGCCCATGAAATCGGACAGGTTTTTGCAAAATGGAATCAAGGTGCGCTCAATAGCTATCTCATGGAAATTAGCGCCGATATCTTACAAACACCCGATCCCGTGACCAACAAACCGTTCGTTGAGATTGTGTTAGATAAAGCCGGCCAAAAAGGTACTGGGCTTTGGACTGCGGTAAATAGCCTGCAAACTGGCGCGCCAGCACCAACCATTGCACAAGCGGTTTTTGCACGAGCGCAAAGTAGCCAGAAGAACACTCGCCTTAAAGGCAGTGCAATGTTCCAATCTCAGCGTCAAGCACACTCTGGTTTGGACAAAGACGAAATCATTTCTCAACTGCACGATGCGCTGTATTGCTCCAAGTTGTCTGTTTACGCGCAGGGCTTCGACTTGCTTAAAGCGACATCGAAGATGGAAGGCTGGCAATTAGATTTCACGACCATCGCTAAGATTTGGCGAGCTGGCTGCATTATCCGAGCTGCGTTCTTGCAAGATATTGCAACCACTTATCAAACCGAACCAGACATAGAAAACTTACTGTTTGCGCAAAGCTTCAAAACAAGCCTTAGCCAGTATTCTACGGGTTGGCGCCATACCGTTGCCAATGCAGCACTCAATGGCGTTCCAATGCCGGGGATCAGTTCAGCACTCAACTATTTTGATTCACTCACTAGCGCAGTGCTTCCAGCAAACCTGCTACAAGCCCAGCGAGACTACTTCGGTTCTCATACCTACTCCCGTATCGATGTGCCAGAAGAGGAAAAGTACCATATGAGCTGGAGCATTCACCCTCGGACTCAAGTTCAAGTCAGCTAGACCACTACATCGCCCACATTCCACTGTGGGCGCTTTTTGTTCAAGTCCCATACGCGCTAAGCTGCGATATAACTCCCGAATAGATAGACTATAATTCGTATGGACCGTGGGCTCGATAGGAATTGGGAATGATGAAGAGACTAGCGTCATTATGTGCGATTTCATCATTGATATTTTCTCACAATGCCTATGCTCAGGGCTGTGAAGTCTTAAAAGTGGGTGGGGCTAGTGGCTGGTTACCCGTCACCTATACCGACGTTCAAACTCAGCAACCAACCGGTATCGCTAATGACTTTATAAGGTTTGTCGGTCAAGAACTGGATATTCCTGTACAAATTGATATCTCGCTACCATGGAAACGTACATTAGCCTATGTACAATCCGGACGGTTAGACCTTGTGTCTGCGCTGTATTGGACTGAACAACGCAGTATTACCTACCGCTATACCGCGCCCTATTACACCAATGAAGCACGGCTATTCGTACTCAAAGGTAACGAGTTCCAATTTGAAAAGTTTGAAGATTTAATCGGCCTCACAGGCATGATCCCACTGGGTGGAAGTTTTGGTGAAGAGTTCGATACATTTGCCAAGCAGCAAAACTTGCCGCTTCAGCTCGGCAAAGACAAAGAGCAAAGCGTCAAGATGCTTATCGCAAAACGAGTCGACTATTTCATACAAGACTACGTCGACGGCACTCTCTACCTTAAACAGCAAGGCTTGCTGCATAAAGTCGTGGCACTGCCCACTCCCGTTTCCACCACAGACGTCTACTTTGGCATGTCACGTGAATCACCCTGTACCAACTATATTCCCCAAATCAACCAAATCATCGAAAGAGCGAAGAAAGATGGAACACTACAGGGTATTATGGATGGGTATCTACAATAAGGTAGATGATTGACTACTTATAAGCCCTTAAATAGAACTCCACGGTGGTAACCAAGGTAAGGCTTATTCTCTCGTCTGATATTAAAGGACATCCCTTCCCTTAGCCCTAAAACATCGGGCGCTTCTAGATACTTTGAAATCATCACCTTGCCGACATCATCAAATGATATAAACCCGAGATCGAATGCTTTATCTAAGTTCGCAACAAGCAGCAATCCGTTAAACTTATCGAGCCTCTCTTCGTTGTTTGAACTGCGCCAAGGCTTAATATGTGAAGCGAGCAGAAGTTGAGTATTTCGATACCCCGTCACCGCGCAGCCACCCCACATCTCGATAAGTTTTGAGCGAAACTGGCCTTGCCCCATTCGGGTATTAATCAAGATTGTTTTTTCGGTTTCCGTCAGTTTTTTATCGCTCATGACACCACGAACATCGGCATTAACATCAACCTGAGATAGATCGGCTAAAAACTGGTGGTAGTGATTTAAAGCAGCGCTATACATCCCTTTACCACGAGAATCACGAACCTTAAACTCATCCAACTGCCTGACTCGCTCTTCATAACGAATAAACTGCTTATAAGATTTAACCTCAGTGAGTGGCTGCTCCAGTTCACCTGTACCTGCGAGCCAATTAGAGATAGCGCCTCTAATTGCTCCCACGTAGTTCTTCGCCGTTTTCTCTGACTTACCAATATCTAATAGCCACTGGCGGAACAAGGATGGAAGATCGGCGAAATTCGCCACAAGCGCGTCTTTCAAATCATTTGAAACAATAGGGCTTGCCATATATTCAAACAGCTCTTGGTCTAAATAAGCATACTCTATCGCCTTGGCTGAATACCTTTTGGTGTTTACCTCATCAAAGCCAGTGTGATAGTTCAAGTGCCAAAAGCCTTCACTTTTTAGATGGTAAAACGGATTCTCTGGAGTATTACGATCATTGCCTTGGGCGTAACTTTCAAAGTAATGGCTAAAGCGATCTTTCACCGCTTGATTGAACTCGATACGATTCTTTACCAGATGACCCGCTTGGATTAAGTCCATTACGGTCAGCAACATGCACACCTTATGTGGGCTTTTCTTACCACCGGTACTATTCATGTTTAGATTCTGGAACTTTTCTACATAGAACTCAAGAGACACGGCTTACTTCCTTATTGTGCACAGAAGGGGCTTTTTCTAGTACCACAGTCTGCCAAGTCACTCCTGTCCGAGAGAGGCCATCTTCTGTCTCAGCAACGTGGCAAATCACCAAATCTAATCGTTGAGTAATCTGTTCTAGTTCAGCAATAGATACGCCATAGCTTGTACGGCCATCACCAAACGTTCCATGTCGTAGAGTAATGACTAGTCTGCCACCTTCAGCCAACCGCTCCGACATAGAGAGAAGAGACTGATAGCGTTTAGGCACAGGAATATGCATCCAAACTGCTGAGGCAAGAATAAGGTCGAAGCTGTGAGATGTAGCATCTAAGGAACTAAGGCCTGGAAGCTGGGCATCGATCCAATGAACTGCGGCCGAGGTACGCTCTTGGCCCAAAAGACGAAAGCTAGCTGAAGGCTCGATCGCCACAACCTTGCAGCCATGCGAATCAAACCACTTGGCGTCTCTGCCTGACCCTGCCCCTACATCGAGCACTGAGCTCCCAGAGAGAGGCCAGTATGAACGCCAACTGCTATGTACGGATTCAAAATCAACAGAGTCATACTGCTCAGCCAATTGAGCGGCATTTTTGTCGTAAAAAGAAAGATTTACATCCATGGCAAGTACCCAAAAATTTCCCTAAAGGCATGATAACCATCTTAATTGTATATGGCGATAAAGCAGTAGAAAAGAGTGAGTTAATGTGATGGAAACCTTCATCTCTATAGCTAGCTATTTTTATTCTGCATCACAAAATACGCATACTCTAATCTATCTTCCCCCAACAAGAATAAGGGCGTGGTAGCATAAAAAGAAAACAAAAAGGCTAGGGCAATGATAGTTAAAGACAAAGATCTTTCGACATCAACCAACTACAAAAAGCAGCTGGGCGATCAAGTGGAAAGTGATGTTGCTTTTTATTTAAAACGTCAATTTTCAGATCGAAGCGATGTTCTTGTTTTCAATGATTTAAGAATTCAACACAAAAGTGAGTTCGCTCAGATAGATCATTTAGTTATCTATAAAAAGGGCTTTATTCTCATTGAGTCAAAGTCCATAAAGGGCACTGTGAAGATAAACAAGCAATTGGAGTGGCAAAGAACGGTGCGAGGTCGGTGGGCCGGCATGCCATCACCAATTACCCAAGCAGAGCTGCAAGCCAAGCTGTTGAAAGAGTTATTAAACGAGAATGCCGAGTCAATACTGGCGAAGATACTTGTCGTTGTGCTTCAAGGATATTTTGGTGGACGTTGCTGGGACATACTATGTGCTGCTTCCAACGATGCCATTATTGACCGAAATCATATCCCACCTAAACTATCTCCACAGATAGTTAAAGCGGAAATGATCGGGAAACGAGTTAAGGAGATTATTTCTAGCAACAGCAATATTTTAAAACCGAACCCCTCTTTTAGCTCATCTGAACTCAAGAACATCAAATACTTCTTACTTGGGGCCCATAAGCCATTATCCCCTAACCAAAAACAAGATAATGCTAAGTTAGACGAAAGTGCTCCCCATTCAGAGAGAATACTGGCTGAAGGCACTCAATACCCAAACACCAAAAAGGTTTTTTCGTGGTTTCAATGTAAGAAATGCCAGAGTAACAATACCCTGCCTAAATACGGTAAGTATGGCTATTACGTGACTTGTTCAGATTGCGATACAAATACTTCGATGGCTCAGACTTGCTCTAGTTGTGGAGACAAAAATACTCGAGTTTCGAAACGTAAAGATGTTTACACCGTCGGCTGCAAGTGTGGGGCGCATTCCCAATTTCACTATACGCTCTCATCCTGCATTGATTAAAGCAACATAAACGAAGAAGCCCCAGCATTTCTGCTGGGGCTTTAGAATATGGCGGTGAGTGAGGGATTCGACTAAGCACAATATCTTATTGATTAATAAAGACTTATATCAAGTCGACTTTCGGAGATATACACTCTGTCACACATGCAAATTTTGCGACGCGCATCACGCTAAATCTATACCAACAACCCTTTACGCAAACCATTTGTTGCATTTGCACCGTAGAATGTTTCTACAGAATGTGACTCCCTAAACTGCTCTGGAATATCTATGTTTTCCACGATGATGAACTGAGCCAAATGGCTAATCTTTGTCAGATAATTTAAGAAATTGAAGCGCACTGATGTTTCAGACAATTTAGCTTCATCTTCAGACAGCTCTCCTAATTTATGCGTCACAGGGTCTCGATAAGTAACAAGAGGAGAGTCCAATAATATTAAGCCAGGATGGAACAAGCTCTCTTCTCTACAGTGAAGCATCAGGGCTATTTTAAAAACTGAATGTAAAATAGCCTTCACACCTTTACCATTGCTTTCCCTAGGGTTGCCGTCAATTACCACATCAAGTAGCTCAGAATCAAATTCAACTTTATTCTCACCTGGGAATTTTATTTCATTAAGAACTTCTTGATATTTCTTACAAAACTTATGAACAAACCCTTCATCTACCTTAAAAACATCTTTGTTATATGGCTTGGGTGCTTTATCAAGCTCAGACTTTTGTAACCTTTTTTTATATTTACTAAGCCTATCATGAGTACGTAAGTCGATAGAAACTTTTGTCAACTCATGCCTCAAAATACCTAAGTCTTCATCGAATCGCTTGATCTCTGGAGCTCTTTTATCACATTCCACATCAAGATTTTTCAGCATTGATGAAAGCCTAGTCACTTCAGGTTCAAGTGATTGCTTTTTATGTGCTGTTGAGATAATTGCAAGCGACAACTCGTTTTTTTTATCTTTAATTTTCTCTATTTCTGCCAATGATGCTTCTGAAATTTTATTTATCTCTGAAATGTCATTGCACCTTTGCTCAATCACACTACCACAAGAACCACAGACACCCCTATGATTTATCTTAAGTAGAAAAGCTGCTTCTTCTTGAGAAGATAGCCGTTCAATGTCCTTTTCATATAACTCATTGAGTTTTATGAAATTAACCTCATTAACTTTGAGATTTCTTATTTCGTAGTTTATCTTATCTAACTTCTGAGATGTCAGTTTTTTCTTTTCAAGGACATCACTAAGTCCACCTTGAGAGTTGGATATTTTCTTTCTAACTTCTACAATACTATCTTTAAGCTTACTTTGACGTTCTTCAAGCGATTTTTTATCTTCATTAGGGAAAATTAAATCGTTTTCGAGATCACCAACAACATCCTCCAGTACATCTATTTTTCCTTTTTTTTCACTAATAAACTCAGTTCTTTTTTTCAAAGTTGCTATTTTACTATTATCATTTCCACTTAACATATAGTAAAATATATTTTGATATTTAGTGTCTTCTCTATTATTCAGAGTAAGTATAGGAGAAATATCATCGATTATACTTTTTTCATCTGCAACAAACACTTTAGATAAAGTTCTAATAGTAAGATTTTCTTTCGAACCAGATAAGTTATTACATATCTTAACACCTCTAACCCCTAGGTTACCAAGATAGAATTCACTTATATTCTTAACAGTATTAGTAGCCTTCCCAACTTTGAAAAATGAATAAAACTCACCCTCTACCTTTCCTTTAAAACCATTATAAACCTCAAACTTTATATCATCTAGCTTTCTATAAACTGAAAAAGGCTTATTGTTAATAGTTATTTTTAACAGACACTCTGAATATATTTTTGATTCTTTGATTGACTTTACATCCTCTCGACCAAGCATGAATTCAATCAGTGATATAAAATAACTCTTACCTGTATTTGATGCGCCATTAATAATCTTAATTGGTTCACTTACTCTTACTGAAGATCTTCTATTTTCAGTACCAAATAAAACCAACTCTTCTATTCTTATGCCATCACTGGTCATATACTCATCACCTTTCTCAGCTCATCATCGAACTCATCAAATTCATTCCCATTTATTCTACTTGCCAACCAACGAGCGACAGACTGAAGGTCTTTAGAGTACTTCGCATCCATTAATTTTAGAAACGGCTTTGCTTCCTCAGTAGAAATATAGCTAACCCCACTCTTTGATAAATTAGTACCAACTAGACCAAAGCGCATCATCAGTTCAATGCCTGAACGTACAATCTCACGCCTTGTAATAAGTTCTCCTTTTCGATTGGGGACTTTGACATGTAAACTTGATGGCCCCAAAAAATCACCTGAATTAACCAATATAAAATCTGATTTTAATAGGCTTTCAAAATCAAGTTGATTAGGAAATATAGCATCTAAAATTACTACTGTACGAATACCTGATTCAAGATTAGTATTATATATATCGAACTCTTGAGTATTCATTTTTTGCTCCATGACCTTATATTGCCATTATTGACAAAATGATGGCAATAGCCTTGCTTAACATCTATTTTGGCAAGAGATGAAAGTTTACCCGTCGGAGAAAGTACAGCTGCTTGTTCCAATACAGCGCACATGCATTCAAACCCATCACCATATTTTTTTCTGTACGTTGGTTTAATCCCTTTCAATATTTCATTTTCAAAAGAGGATAAAACATCACCAACAGTATTGTCTCTATAAAAACACTTAAATACTTCTGCGCTATAGAAACGCTCTCTTTGCTCAATAAAATCTTCAGAGAAGTCAATATGGGATTGAATATCAAGGACAGAAGAAAATTCGATACCTTCATTTTCACCATATGCTTCTAATATTTTAGAAACGTAAGTAAACTCAGAAGAATGAATCTCAGTTGGTACTTCATACGCTGGAGAAGAAGGTAGTTCACCTCCAAATTCATCGACAAGAATTGCTTTATAATTTTCATCATTGACTATAGTATCAAGATCTACTACGTGTATTTTTCCAAAATCAAAAGAGTTAATTGTTTCTTTTAATTTTTCACTCATTGGTATCTTAGCTGCGGATATCTTCAACTCGCAATGTTCAGACCATGTACTTATTAATTCCTTTTGAAATTGAGCAGGATTATCAATATATCGTTCAAACGTGCCATTAATACCTTTAGGTGCTACAAAGTAATAATTCTTAGGTACAGAAAAATCCCCAATTGAAGCATAATACATTATCTTCCCGATCTCTCTCATACCTTGAGGTAAAGTTAAAGGTTTACCATATTGCTTGCACTGATAATTATCCCAATCCCCTTCATGACGCATAGGTGTATAAAATCCGACAACATCACGTCCTTTGTCACCCTTGCCACCAAACCTTTTATATGAACAATATTTATCCACCTGAGTTTCAGCCCACTTTCTAACTAAAACTTCCAAGTCAGTGTCATCCAATGCTAGTATCAAGCGTCTATAATTAATACCCACCATAAGGTGTAACTCCAAACAACAAATCTAACCTTCTATCCGTATCTCGATTACTTGCTGAATCAGATCTATCGCATCTAGAATCTCCAAAAACTTACAGTTTAACGACAAGCGAAGCCCAGAACATAAACGAGGTTTGGGAGCGGTACAGCCTTTGGTATATAGAAATGATAAAATACGCTGATCCTTGTAAAATTTAAACGGCCATTTTTCTATTGCTCTCTTTCTCTTTATTATCATTAAAACTATTATTTGTCAGAAAGTTAGAGAACAACGTGTCAAAGTAACGTTTATCAGACCACACTTGTGAATCACCAACAACAAACAAGTGTTTCTTCGCCCTAGTAACGGCCACATTTAACAGGTTCGGTTTTGAAGAAGCCCATGATGCGCCGCCACTATTTCTCAGGTCACAGCCGAGAACCAGAATAACGGTATCATTTTCCTTTCCCTGGAACGTATGCACAGTTCCGACATTGTTTCTCAGGAATGAATTAAATTCCTTTTTACTCCAGCCTGAACTTTGTAACAAGTCATAGCTACTCTGCCTCAAATCATCTTTTAAGGAGTTTTTTACAGCTTTAAACGGTGATATCACGTAAACACTACTCAGATCACCACCGTTTTCAGCCATCTCTAACAGAATATCCAAGACGTCAGCACCTAGTTCGCGTTTGTACTGCTTGAGTACACAGTCTCCCCTTGACTCATTCCAACTATTTGCGCCGAGTTCTGGATGTAATCTAGCTTGCACATCTTTATCTCTGTCAGAGCCATGTATCATTCGGCTGTTGTAAGCAATCTCGTTCGCGATACTAAACATGGGTTCTATGCATCTTCGATGTACCCATAGCGGGATACCAATCCACTTATCTTCGCCATCGACATCAAGCATGCAACCGTATGGGTTCACACGATCAGAGAGCGTTTGTACAGACCACAAGCATGGATCCCACTTTTCCGATTCACTCTGAAGCTTTGAGCTCATCAGATACTCCACTAATCTCGGAGGTGAAGTAAATACAGGCTCAATTTGCAATGGGTCACCAACAACTATTGCTCGCTTTGCACGCAATAGACCCCCTACCGCAGCTTGCGGTATCGCTTGCCCAGCTTCATCGATCATTAGCCAACCTAACGACTCCGGCGATAACTTTGAGAACATACTCCCCAGAGAAGCAAAAGTCGTAGAGATTACGGGAACAAACATAAATAAAACTTGCCAAATCGCTAGCGTATCTTCACGACTCTTGCCTAGAACAACATCATTGATTTTCATGACTTGCCTTCGAAATTTATCTATCTTACTAACTTCAATTAACCATGCTTCATGAAGCTGTAATGCAACAGCATACACATCCGATCGTAACTGATTAATATCTTCATGCTGCCAGCAAGCGTTTCTCTGCCGTTTCTGTTCTTCAATTTTGTCGCATGCATCAGGAAGGCTGTAATCTTGGTATTTTTCTCTGTAATGCTCTAAAGTTTGTTTTGCTCTCCTATACTCCTGCTCTTTAGCTGCTATGTCACTCATTTGCTGAGTCAATTTTTTTTTAGCTTTCTGCATATCCGACTCAAAGGCGAAAATATCCCCTTCTATCAACCGAATAGACCTTTTGGCGTCCTCAGACTCTTTCAGTTTTTGAGAAAGTGAAGACTTATACTGTTCATTTTTCTTGGAGTTAAATAGCCGACTAAAAAAGCCTGGCGCATTCACTTTAAGGTGCTCTAAAGAAACTGATACTTCTTGTTCGCGTTGCTTTTCTAGCTGTTTCTTTTTCTTCAGCCCCTCAAGGTTTGCAGCAATCGATGCTCTACTTGATTCCATTGTCGCAAGTTCTTGCTCCATTCTGTATAAAGCCGCTTCATATTTTTCTTGAGAGCAGCTTCTTTCAAGAGTATCTAAATTGATCAACTCCTGATTCAGGGCATTATATCTCGACAACTTCTCATTAAAGTTTTTTTTCGAAGCACCAAAGGAAGGCCCAGCATACATTGTTCTATACTGCCAGTAATTTAGAAAGTCTACTGAAGGGTCCCGAACTGCGGGCTCATCTCCTTTCGGGTAATATTTCTTAAAGAAAAAACGCTCCATGAATTTTTTGCGTTTTCTAAACGCCCCCATTACAGCGGAAACATTACCCCAGGTTAGATTCTTATCGCTAAGTGGCTGCAGAATTCCTTTACTCTCATCTGCATTGACCTGGTTTGAAAGCGGGCGGAAAAAACCTATATCCTCATACCTGTCTGCTACAGATTTCTTCTGTGGTAACTCCTTAGAAATGTTTTCAACCGCAGCATTATTAGATGAGGCTACTACCATTTCATATCCCGTTAACGCCTCAACGAGCAATCCATCACTGGTTAGTCCTTCTCCCGCTTTGGAAAAAGAGGCAAGAACTTTCGCTCGCTCAACAATATTTTGCGCGATGATATCTCGCAACAGAGTAGTCTTTCCTGTCCCCGGAGGACCGTTTACCGACAAAAGACCATTAACATCCAGGTCCTTAAACGCTGTATTAATCGCAAACTGCTGCATTAGTGACATATTATGTGCTGGCTCTGCCAACCACCGCCCTTCCGGTGTTTCCTTAGGGTTTAGCCGGTCATGGATCAGCGGAATAGCTTCATCAGTATACAGGTCAACATGTTTAGAGCCGGGTCTTTGTAAATAGGAAAGCAGTGGTTTGCTAGCTCTCTCCGAAGATACAGCATTGATCGCTTTCTCTATATCTCTGATATAAAAGCTATTTAATATTGGCAACTGAGACTCATCATCTACAGACTCGGCTTCCACTTCATCGACTTCTACATCAGCTTCATTTTGATTAGTTTTATCTTCCAGTTGGTTATTCGGCTTCACTTCCGATTCATAAAAGGCCATTTGAAATAGGTCGACCATAGAATCTTCTGTCAACTTAAGATCAGAAGTTGATAACCCAGCCCACTCATACAGCCCCTGAACTAGACTCATTATGTTCTTAGCGCAAAGGACAGACTTCCCTTCTATTGACGGGTGCTCTGGTAAGGTCACTACCCAGCGTTCCAGAAATTCGACAAGGTAATCACATCTGTCATCAAAACGAGCCTGAGATATATCTCCCGCTCTATCAGCTAACAACTCAGCAAGAGCCCAAGGCAACGAACTTACCGAAAAGGTATCTAAGCGAGGTGAGCCAAATTCATCTAACATCAGCTTGGCAAAACACGTCATTCCTTCGTTGTCTCTTCGCTGTTCTATTTCCTCGAAAAGAAACTGTTGCTCAGATTCGGTAGAAAAATATTCTTCTACCTTCTTATCGGTCACAGCTTTATCAAATAACCCGAGATAAAGAGTGTAGGTGCATTTTTTGTCCCGAGAGAGTCCCAATGAATCCTTACACGCCTGATTCAGCCAAGGTAACAAGCTTTCACCGCATGAAGCTAACTCACGGTAAGACACATTTACCGGGGTTATACTACTGCTCTCTTTGTCTGGAACAGAGTACGCTTGAAAAAACTCAACAAGATGCCAAGCCTTTAATACATTTATTGACTCTTCTTTGTCACTAATCACTTACCGATTCCTGCTGACTCGCATTACTTCATTGGTAGAAAGACACTTTCTTACAATTCCTTGCCTTAGCATATTTTGTACATACCACCATTTTCTACCAGCCAAAAAATTCATATAGCAACAGTTTTAATGGGATTTCTTAAGGTTAGTCACTAATCATACTCTAAATGTGGACTTAATATTCAGATATGAAACACATTTAATTTGTTTTTGATCATAAGTAGTTAAGATTCCTCTCGATAATAATCTTCTAGCTCTTCCTCTGCATTTCTAGAACGCATGCACTGGTTCTTTTTTATCCTTGAAACCAACTCACTAGGAAATTTTGACAACAGATCAGTTTGCTCAATCAAAGAGAAGCTCTTCTTAAAAGCTAGAGCATATTCATTAGCTAACTTTACCATGATGTCTAATTCTTGGAGTTTGGCTGCGTGCTCTTCTTTGGTTTTTGAGCACTGTTCCTCTATCAATCGCAGCGCTCTCATATGTTGATTCCGGATATCATGATAATTAGATTGTATCGCCATAAACTCCTGAACTTTAGTCAGGTTGTTAGCATAAGTGTCGACTAATCCTGATTGCTTCATCGTATCCTGAAGTTGGCTTTCCAGAGCGGCGACTTGCCTAGTTAAAGATTCCTGCTCGTCTTTTAAAGGAGTAAGGATCTGTTCATATCTGCTCAACTCCTCATTGAAAATTTGATCTTTCTGGCTTTCAAGGTCCTTGATATCGGCTTCTAACCCTGCCTTCTGCCCTGTCAAAAAAGTAAGTTGTTGAAGCGTATCGATGTGCTCTTCTCTTTTTCCAACCATCTCTGCTTCTTCTTCTGCGAATCGCGCTAAGTACTCTGCCTCAAGCTTTTCTTCTAAATCTTGTCGCTTCTGAACAACTTCTTTTTGCCAATCGTTGATCAGTTTAAGCTTTAGATCAGCGGAAGCGACCTCTTGTTGCTTCTCTAACTCAGCAAGGTGTGCCTGAATTTTCCCGTTAATTTCAGACTCTAGATTAAGCTTTCGCTTTTCTATTTCTGCTAGCTTTATCTCTTGTGCGTCTATAGCCCGATCGAGTTCCTCAAGCAGTTTATCCTGAGTGTCCTTACGCAACTTCAGCTTTTCTAGCTCTCTGTTGTACCTTTTTTGCTGAGTTTCAATACTTTGTTCTAGCGTTTTTTCCGCATCATCGTGCTTCTGCTGTTTTTCTTCCAACTGCTCTTGGGAACGTCTGAGCGCTTGAAACTGTTTACGTACCTTCTCATGCTTCACTGAAGTTACCCGAGCTATTTCATCAAGGTAATCATTACAGGTATTTAATGATTGAACTCGCACTAAACAGTTGTCCAATGAGTCAAAGGCATCCAGATGCTCACATTCAGACACATCAATCTCTATTACGTTTTTATTGTTAACCCGGCAATCCCAGATTTTATCTGCATCGCACTTATGTTTATTGGCAATCTCTATCCAATACTGTTCACTACCAACTTCAACTACGAGGTCAGGTCTTCTACCATCCATATAGACTTCAATTTGAACATCAGAAACTTTTAGCTCTGCACAGGCTTCCGGAAGTATCCAACCGCTTTCTAAGGGCATAGGGATCTTTCCAACTTTGGCAAAGTATTCCTATGCTGTGAGGTGAAGTTGAGTTTCGTAAGCCAACGCGCACGCTTCATCAAAATAGTGAGAGAAATACCAAGCCCTCTTCTTTCCTTTGTTCGCCACCAACTTTGCTCCACAACAAGCGCATACAACATTATCTTGAAGGCCACTGCTGACATCTTCGATTGATACAGGCTCTTTTGTGGCCTCATACACCGCTCGCGTTATATGAATTGCACTCATGGACATCCCCTAGATAAGCATTGATTAGTTGAGAACCATTGAATAATATGACGTCACTAGCTACGGGTAAACACTGATTACACATACATGTAGCATAAATAGGCAGGAACCAAATAATGAGTAAATGGCCAATAAGATGGGATCTACTATTCCGGTATAGAATGATTGAAGTCATTGCTCAGTGGGAAGGCAGATTAACTACCAACCATTTGATTAAGAGCTTTGGTATTGGTAGGCAACAAGCGTCCAAAGACATCAACACTTACCTCGCCGATGTAGCACCTGGCAACCTCGTTTATGACAAGCAATTAAAAGGTTATAAGCCAAGTGACAGCTTTGCTCCACAGCTAACCAGTGGACATGCCGATGAATATCTTCATATTCTAGCGCGCAGTGAAGACATGACCGTGACCTTTGAAGAGCTCGATATGGGTTTTGAAAATGTTTCCATGGTCCGCCCTGTGACTCGCAATATATCACCACAAGTCTTGCGTCCTTTAGTACAGGCGATACGAGAGAAAAAACGTGTCGATATAAGCTACACATCCCTAAAAGACGGTATTGAAGTTGAACGGATTATCTCTCCACATACTCTCGTTTGCACACCTCTACGCTGGCATGTTCGGGCCTATTGTGAACATGCGAATGATTATCGTGATTTTGTGCTCAGCCGCATTAGAGGCATTCCATGCCTTGAGGCCAAAAGAGTAAAAGGAAGAGAGCATGACGAGTTATGGAATACTCCCCTCACAGTTGATTTAAAGCCTGACCCACGACTAACAGAAGTTCAAGCCAATGTCGTTGAGCATGATTACGGTATGGAAAAAGGTACACTCACAATACCAACCAATGCTGCGTTGGTTCGCTATGTTCTCGATGCCTATAATATCGATATTAATGTGCTGGATTCGAACCCTAAAGGTCAGCAGATTATTGTGGCGAACTTTGAGGAGCTAAAAAAGTACCTGATATTCTAATTGCCTAAATTGACTAACACGTCAATTTTAAGCATCAAACTGCTTATATACTAACAGGAAATTAGTGATATGTTTTGGGTGCCTGCATGCGAACCTACCTAGAGTTAAAACAGCGTCAAAGAGCGGAACGAGATAGCTATCCCCAGAACCTTAGCCTGCGTGTACATCGTGCTTTGAGTTGGCTGAATAAGTCAGAACTTTGTGACGATGATGACTCTAAGTTTATTTTCCTGTGGATAGCGTTCAATTCGGCTTATGCGCAAGAGTTTGACCAGCGGCAACACTATGGGGAGCAGGGACTGTATCGCAAATTCTTGGAGAAGCTAATCACTAGTGATCAGCGAGAGCAATTACACAATTTAGTTTGGGACGAGTACTCCAACACTATTCGAGTAATCTTGGATAATGAGTTTATCCTCCAGGCATATTGGGATTATCATGCAGGAAGAATTACTGAAGATAGCTGGAAGAGTGAACGCAGCAAAGCCAAAGTCGCCGCTAACAAAGCACTGAGTCAAAATGATACGGCGAAAGTCCTATCTATACTGTTTTCTCGCCTATACACCCTACGTAACCAGCTAATCCATGGCGGAGCTACTTACTTGAGCTCGGCAAATAGGCAGCAGCTCAAAGACTGCTGCAATATTCTGGAAAAACTAGTTCCGAGTATTAATGAAATCATGATGGACTCAGCAGACAAGATTTGGGGAGAAGCTGTTTATCCGCTTATCAACCAGAACTAGCTCATTGAGTAGTTAAAGCCCTTGAGAATCATCGTTACTAACGAACAGCTCGTTGATTATTGTGATATATCGCTCAGCCACTGTGCCAACCTCTCGATAAGCCATCTCGAGAATCATTGATACCTGCTCGTTGTTTTCAAGAGGTACGTAGTTTTTCTCGTCCATATAAGATTCAATCGCCTTAATCTTGTCATCCCGCCCTTCTAGGAACTCACGAAAATCTTTGCTTGCCTTTGTGCTATTACATTCTCTACAGCTCGGTACCAGATTTCCGAGTCGATGCTCTCCTAGGTAAACCTTATTAATAGGGATTGCGTGCTCAATAACCAGTTCCTTTGACTCTCCACAATAAGCACATTGATGGTTGAAGTAGGCTTTGGTTGCCTGCCAATCCTCTTCAGAAAACTGCTCTGTTCCAAGGTTACTAAGGATATTTCGCACTAATAGGTTTTGAGCATTGCCTATCGCATTACCACGGTAGCGGCTATTGGCTCTGGCGCTAGGTGCTGATAGCTGGCGCGAGAGTGTTGTTCTTAATTCAAGTAAATCACTCTCCAACTGAGCTTGGTCATAGTCGATGCCGATCCGTTTTAAGTATTTAACAAAGTAAACCGCGTCTTTTTCAAACCACTGACTACAAGCACGAACAGTTTGCCCACGCACCAAGTAAACTTTGGTCCAATATCGTTTGGATAAATCCGAAGGGAGGCTACTGATTGGAATCAAAAAAGGAAAGTTAAGGTTAAAATTGCGTTTGGAGTAATCAGCATCGCAAAGACGCTCGAACTCGTTGTGACTTTTTTGCTCGCAATACTCAAGTACTTTTGGTAGTAGTGCCTGTACTAACTTCCCAATTTTCATAGCAGGTTCACTTTGATCAATGTAACGATATCAATGAGTATATGCTATTGGTACCCCATGAACTCGATATTGAGATGAATTAGGATTCCATTCTTTGAAAACTAAACGTGTATTTAGCTATAAACAAAAGACTGAGACTAATTGGTTGCAAAACCACAGGCCGCAAATAAATCCTTCACCACTATGATGGCAATGACAGAAAACGAAAAAGCCCCAGCATTTCTGCTGGGGCCTTAGAATGTGGCGGTGAGTGAGAGATTCGAACTCTCGATACGTAAAGCTACGCTTTCACCATCACCTGACGGCGATGTGCCGTATATAGGTCAATGACTTATCTGCACTGATACAATGCGGCATGAGTAATTTGTACTTCATTGTGTACTCTCATACAAGAGAAACTTTCACATCATAATGACTTATGACAGCTTTACTTCCCCTCCGATTAGTGTCAGATTCACCAAGCTTTTTAAGCACTGAAAGAGATGTTAAAAGGTCAACATAAAGGACTAAAGGATTTGTCCATCTCCTAATTTGATTTCTAAATTACGGAGTAGAGTATGATTTATCATCTTTCTGGTGTATGTGGCACAGGTAAAACTGAGCAACTCATCAGCAATATCGAGCAAATAAAGAACCCTGAAACAAACACCATCTTATGGGCAAGTTTAACGAATAAACTATCTGAAGCGACGTTTAACAGATACACGGAAAAGTACCCTGACCACGATGCAAGGTTAGTTTCTTCTGATAACTGTTCCAGTGTTCAGCGTGAGATATTGCAAGCGATTGAAAGCACAAGCTCTTTAACAACTCATATTTTGTTCATAAGCCATACGGCTCTTTCAATGTTGCCATTTAGTGCGCTACGCCAGTGTACTGTCATCATTGACGAGATTCCCAATCTAATCGGTAGCTATCAGCGCCTTAAAATCTCATTACAAGATGAATCAATGCTAGGTCTTACACCTTACATTGAATATCAAGATTCACCTTTTGAAGGGTTTCAGAAAGTTGTAGTGAAAGAAGAAGCAAGCGATGATGCAAAGCAATTTGCGTATGACTTACTCTTCAATGGCGACCCCAAGAGTGACAGTATCAAAGCTGGTAAAATACTAATGGGAGGGATTCATAACTCCAACGGTTTGTACGTGAGTACAACCAAAGATTGGAAGCTTTTTGAGTTCTTTGATGGTTTGGATTTCCTTTCCAAACTGTGCCGACTAGATAGTGTATGGCTTCTATCTGCCAATCTTAGTGGGTTGTTTGTAGAAAAGCTGATTAGAGCGTCAGGGGGTAGCATTTGTACCGAGCACGCTCTATCACATTTAGATTTACCAACTACCCACCCCAATACATCGAATGTTGAGATTTTGCCTTTTCTGAGAAATGGTAGTCACACTAGCTCTTCTACTTTCAGTAGTTACTTTGCTAGCTCTCCTTCTAACAAAGTCATTAAAGATTGTGATGAAGATTTCGATGTACATCAACTATTTAATCAATGGGTCACTAACTCGTTTGAAGGCAATACGTTTATCTATTGTAAAAACAAACACACTAGCCCCATCAGTGACTCAAATGCGATTGAACTTCCACCAATGGCGCAGGGCTTAAATAGCTATAGTCACCTCAACGAGGCTGCATTTATGCCTCATTTACGACCTGCTCCTGAGCATGAATCTGCTATCAAACGACTAGCTAATGACTTAAGTATCTGTCGTCAATTACTCGTAGACTCTTATTTGCGTCAAACAAGTTACGAAACGGGATATCAGTTCGCATGTCGAATCTCTTTCCGCAACTTAGATAGAGATGAAAGTGGGAGATTATCAGAAGAACAAAATCAGCCAAGGTGTCGTATTATCGTACCTGATATGGCTCATGCTGAGTACATTCACTGTATGATGCCCACTGCTTCAATCATCACTTCTTCCAGTTATGATAGGACCCCTGCGCAAGTGACAGACGAAGAGTTAGCCAAGCGTCAAACCGACAAGGTTGCTCGGAAAGCTATCAGAGACGCACTAAAACAGCGACAGGCATTCGATACCCTATTCACTATCCATCAACTAATGGGCAGTGGGTTAACGGCTAAAGATGCCTGCGATGCTGTCAGCATCACTCCGAGAACTAGAAGAAACTGGCTGAAGCAGTATGCTGAAGAGTGGGAAGATTGGCTAAAAGAACAAGAAATGAGTAAAGAGATAGAAGGGGAAAAAGAACCATCATAGACTTCTATGACTAGTTAATTTCCCTTTCACTGAATAGCCCCTTAACTGGGGCTTTTCTTTTACAAATCAATTAGATGCTGACTTTGCCTTGGCTAAATTCTTTCCCGTTGTTTCAACCTTTCCTACCCCTAACGGAAAGCTAACCTTATCAGCACTTCGTACCAATGCCGATGCAATTTGTTCAGCAGGGTGTAACAGTTCATCTTTAGGTGCATCAGCACCATTAAATAGACCATCGGTCAACGAACCAAGCAACTTATCTGGAATTGCCCCATCCTTCTTCTCATTCCATTCAAGTGACATTTCAACAGCCAAGTGCGCTCGCTGTAAATCTCTTACAAACATTTGATTATCAAGCTCTTGCTGAGCGATTTTAGCTGATGAAGCATTGTACCAACGAATAAGGTAAACGATAGAAGAGATAGTTAGAGCAGAGCCTGTAAACGTTCTTGCGTAAAAAAACACGGATAAATCACTGGTACGCCCTAGAAAGAATACATATTCAGCCACACTTGACAACAGTAAGGCAACTCCGAACCAAACGAGATTACTAGCCCACTTAACTGCTTGATTTGAAGGTTTATTCACATTTTCTGAAAAGCTAAACTGCTTTGCTTTCTCTTGCACATCCTCAAGCATACGAGTCGTGGTTTTACGTCTTGCAGTAGTATTATCTGCATCTTCAATGCGTTGCTGACGCTCATCAAGCTCTTCACTTCTAGCCTGATAAATTGCTTCCATTTCAGCATGCTTTTTAGCAGTTTCATCCGTTAGCTGTTGATTCCTAGCTTCAAAATCCTTAGTTTTTTCCTCTAAAAACAGGCGCTTATCATCCTCCAACTTTAAAAAGTTTCGGTGCTGTTCTTGGATTATCTGATTTCCTAGACTTTCTAAACCTGTAAGTACCTCGTGGTGAGCAGAAAAAACATCGTTGCCTACGGTAGAATCAAGCACCGTAGCTCCCGCACTCAACAACCCACTCAAATGTAAATTCACTGCCGATGATTCTTCATCATGACCTTGGTCTGAAATATCTATGATGTCAGTCAAGCTGTTGTCAGAGCGAGTGTATCGATAGTAGCGAGTTTGATTGCCAAACCTTTTTCGAAGGTCAATGTATCTAATTGCAGTTGATGCTGTTTTGTTCTTCTTGATAAGAGCAATTAGTTCTGGCAGTTCTTCTCCAATTTTCAAAGTGTATGTCTGAGGATGAACAGAAACCACAACTTGGGAGTCTTCAGAAACTCCCAACTCATCATATTTACTCAACGTCTCATCTATAAAAATCTGCAATAGCCTTGCATCTGTAACTCTTGCTGTTGAAACTTTTGCCATTTGACTGCTAACCATCTCTAGTGATAATCCATTATGTGCATGATAACAAAATACATTTCATTCAACTAGGACACTAATCACTACAACCACATACGTACAATATCTCTGTCATTTAAACTGGATGTAAACACGATAACACTAAGACCAATTGCGAGTAGCACTATCCGACTTCCCCCCTTTTACTAAACGCATACGCCCACCGTTCACGCATACCTTAAACGGTCAAATCCATTAATGATGTATACATAATGAAAAGGGAAAACAAGTGACCATAGATTTCTATGATTAATCATTTTCCTTCCATGCTAAACAGTTGAGTGCTGATAAGCGTTTTTGGTAACTAAAGCCGTTCATATACACCTTACCACTGGTCGTTTTCCCTATAGCGTGCCCCATAAGAGAGCCTATCAACTCTTCTCTAACCCCTGAATTGAACAGCTTGGTGACAGCGTAATGACGTAGGGAGTGGAAGGAGACACCACTAACCCCATTTTTCTTAAACAATGCTGAGAAGAACTTGCTTGGCTTGTTCACATAGCCATTCTGCTCACTGTAAGGCAAATCAAACAAGAGAGCCTCTTTTCCCTTTCCTTTGGTCAGAGCTTCAAACAATTGCTTCAAACTGTCAGTGAGAGGTAACAAGCGATTACTACTAGCATTTTTTAGTTTCTTATCAGGCTGGTTATCATTGATACTTAAAGTTGGTACATCACCTAACTCGATATCCCCTACCCTTAGTTGAGCTAACTCATTGAGCCTACAACCTGTCATAGCAGCGATTCTAGGTAGGTAATACTTCCAGTTCTCTTTGTCATCTTTGAACTTGCTGGTGGCTTGTAGAAGCTGTTTCAGCTCGGTATCGCTTAAGGCTCTCTTTGGTCTAACTGGCTTCTTCTCCACCTTCAATTTAAACCAATCTTGGTCAACTTTCTGACCTAACTTACTAAAACAGCTAGAGATAAGACGTAGCTTTTTCTTCATAGTAGTAAGGCTACAGGTTTGAGTTTCTTTCCACTGCTCGATATGAGCTTGCCTGATACTCTCTAAAGTCGATGAAGGAGATAGACTAGAGACAAAGCTAACCCAGCAATTTCGATACTCTGCTTGGCTCTTAACGCTTAAATCAGACAAGTAGTTGGTGATATCAATCCCTTTTAACAAGGTGCTTTGCTTCTTCTGTTTACCAGAAAAATCACTATAGATTGCCCTAATATCTTCAATGGTAGGATTGTGTAGAGATGAGATTTGAATAGCTAACACTGATGCCTGCTTCATCGCTTCCAAGTAGTTGCGAGTTTTGAGACTTAGTTTGGGCTGATAGTGCTTGTTATCTGTTCTTAGACTCCAACGGAAAGTATAGATACCCGTATTAGAAAGAACTAAATAATTGGCTTTTCGATAGAGTGGAGCTTGCATCGTGTGTACTCTTTTGTGTACTTCCAGAGATGCATTGCTTTAGTGCAGATATGAAAAAAGGCCTGATAAATCAGACCTTTTAGAATGTGGCGGTGAGTGAGAGATTCGAACTCTCGATACGTTGCCGTATACACACTTTCCAGGCGTGCTCCTTCAGCCACTCGGACAACTCACCGTATTGTAGGTTGGTTTCGTTAACCAACGAGGCGCTAATTTAATGATTCTATAGGGTTAGGTCAACCCTAACTCTGAAAAAAAGCACCTTAGAAAGGCTGTTTGCTCACTAACTGACTAATTCGGGTAGGAATCCGCCGTTTAAGCTTGCTGATAATAGCCCGGAACGCGAAACCATTTGCGGCACATATCTAGGAAGTAGCCGTAAAGTACCCCCATTCCACAAGACACAACAGCGTTCGAAGTGACTGCGGTAATGATCTGATCGGTCGATGCGCCAACGGTAAATAGAATTGCAGCGTAAACTGGCGATTGGAACAACACGTAGGCGACTAAGTCGGACACGTTTTTCATGAAGCCAGAGCCCGAAACGCGCTTACCTTGCCTAAGCATGAAATCACGGAATACACCGTAAGGCCAAGCGATCGCGATGTTAACAGGAATAGAGAGCGTGCGCGAAGCAAGGGATTGTTCAAACGTCATTCCAGAAATGAAGATCTCTATGATCATTCCTGAAACAAAACAAAATACGACCATTGCGAATGTATCCGCGGCGGCATGACGAATACAGAAAGGAGCTCGTACTCTCATTTACCCTTACCTTTAGAACAATAAACTAAACAACAACCTTACAGGCAGAAAAATGAGCTGGCTAAAATTCAGTTAACCAGCTCATATGACTATTAAATCATTATTTTTAAAGCATTAGGCTCTATATTTTTACTTAATAGGTAAATAAATAACCAAAACAAAGACTAACTGAGGTATTAATCACTACAACAGCCCCAAATTAGGAGAATTTATGATTAGCAAGCAACAAAAGTGAAAGTTAATTACAGTGCTCTGCAAGCATTACCGTTATCACGTCTACATCGCTCGAGCTCGGGTCTTCTTTCAGCTCTAGGCTTCTCCTTACGCTTGCCAAGCGGTTTTTGAGCTCAACTTCAGCGTGCCTTTCAATCACAGAAGAGACTGAATCGAGCATTTCTAGCGCCCTTGCATGTTGCTTGTTTTCTATTTCAATACATAAGCTCACTAACATTTCTTCAGACAAACGTTGCTGAGAATCGTCCATGTTTTCAGGATGATATTGGTAGAGCTTATTGGCATAACGATAGAGCGCATCATCAAGTTCGCTTTCATCGATCGGTTTGGCGACTATGTAGTCTGCCCCTACCCCAAGCATGCGTTCACGCGTTTCTTTAAATACGTCGGCAGTACAACCAAAGATAAGCACCGACGATTTTTCTCCACTCATGGCACGTATGCCTGATATCGATTCGACGCCGTCCATTACTGGCATATGGTTATCCATAAGTACTAAGTCGTAATGATTGGCCGCCATCATCTGCAAGGCAATTTCCCCATTTTCGGCACATTCACAAGTGAAGTTTTTGTTCTTCATGAAAGTTTCAATGATGATGGTGTTGGTGCGATTATCTTCAACAATAAGGACTCTAAGCCCTTGGTAGTTGAGCTTACGATGTACTGGCACTTCAATAGACCCCGGCGTGCCCTCATCGATGTGTAGTTTCACTTCAAAACTAGTGCCAATGCCAACTTCACTGTTCACGATAATATCGCCACCATTGAGCTCAACAATTTGCTGAACAATGGCAAGCCCCAACCCAGTGCCCCCAAAACGGCGCGTGGTGGAAGATTCAGCCTGTTCAAAAGGCCTGAAGATCCGTTCTTGAGCATCCTTAGATATACCGATACCGGTGTCTCGCACCCTTATGTCTAAGTACAACTGATCCTCTTCGTAGTGCTCTTTTAAGTACACTTCAACAAAGCCACGAGAAGTAAACTTGACTGCATTATTGAGTAAGTTAAACAAGATTTGCCTTAAGCGTGCTTTGTCAGAATGGTACCAACGGTCGTGCGGGATCTCTGAATAGACTTTGAACTGCAACCCTTTCTCGGTACACAACGTATGGTACACACTGTTAATGCTGCCGATGATCGACTCTAGTGGGAAGGCGGTTTTATCTAGCTCCAAATGCCCTTGCTCAATTTTCGAGAAATCAAGGTTCTCGTTAAGTAGCGTCATCATATGATCGCCCGAATCATACAGACTGTTTAGGTGCTTTCTTTGCTCTGCGTTGAGATCGCTCTTAAGTAATATCTGCGCTGTACCTAACACACCGTTCATTGGCGTTCGGATCTCGTGTGAGAGCGTGGCCAGAAATGCACTTTTTGCTTTGGTGGAGGCTTGCGCTTTGACTTTTTCTGCTTCAAGGAAAATGGTTTTTTGATTGAAGGTATCGATGAGGTGGCGGATTTCGTCGTGACTGTTGTAGGTCAGTTCAATAATGCCGCCCTCTTTTGAGTCGTCGACTTTTTTCGCAATTAGGATAATGGGTTTAATCAAGTATTGATTGAGTAGGTAGTACCCGACCATCACACACAGTAGAAGAATGGGGATGATGCCAAATTCCACTTTCGATACTAGGTCATAAACTTCTTCATTTACGGTCAGTTTCGAGTTAACGACGTCCACCGTCCATTTAAAGCCGCCAAACTCATTTTTGCTGATGTAAATATCGTCGGTTTTTTTGAAGTTGTGCTCAGTAATGACTTCCCCAAAACCATCTCGAAGTATCACGCCCAAATCATATTCTTCGGCGTGCTGGCGAACAAATCGAACCAAATTGGAAAGTGCCAAGTCTACCGTTGCAACCCCAGCGAACTGCCCTTGAACATAATATGGCATGGTTGCTGTTATCATCTGAACATGAGTATATGAGTCGATATACACTTCAGACCAAAATACGCTGCCTTCCGGCTTATCTACCGCAACCGCATACCAAGCTTCGTTATTGTAACCGCCAGCTGCTGGGTTGTTCCAAGATTGAATTTTGTCGACTTTTCCGTCTGATGCTCGGTTATAAAATAGCCCCGTGTATGCAACGTCAGGGTCCACGCTATAAGGCTCAGGCCAGATACCACCACTTGCGGCAATGCCATCTAATGAACTAAATATGGCTCTGAGTACTTTATCCTGTTCCGCCTGAGACTGCCCTGCTTGACCAAGGCTAGCAATACTTTGTAGTAAGCCTAGCGAGCTATTCAATGGCTCTTCGATTTCGGCAGACAGCAACTGGGTCCGTAAATCTAGGTTTTGCTCGAGCTTAGCACGCGCAGGCGGCTCTACCACGTAATAGCTTACGGTGCCTATCGTCGCGATAAAGAAACACAAATACACTCCTAGGGCGAGTATGCTTTTGCGTTTTAATGAGGAGCGTATTTCCATATAACCACTTGAAATTTTTCCGTTTGTTAAAAATTATAGTGAATAATCTACTACATCAAGTCTTTTTCGTACGTGTCCGCCTTGTTACTATAGTGCCAAATTCAATAATCACCGATGGATTCCACTTTGACATTACAAGAAATCTTAGCGCTGCCAGAGTTAGAAGGTAAGCTACTTAACCAAGCGAGAACTCAAGGTTTTGTAACCGCGATGGCTGCTGCTCCTAACGTTTTAACCCCACACGAATGGCTACCTTACCTATGGGGCGGTGAAGAAGTGGCACCGTTTTCCGATGGCGAACAGCTTGAATGCTACATCGAACATATTATTGAAATGTGGAACGCATACCGCCCAGCACTTTTTGATGGTTCTTGGGTGTGGCCAGAAGGTTGCGAACTCGATGAAGAAGAGATCGTAACGGAAAGTGCCCGTGACTTCTGTGAAGGTGTACTACAGGGCTGGCAGTTAGCACGTGACGACTGGGAAACCATCATGCCAGAAGAAAGTGAAGATAACGCGCTATTAGGTGGCGTGCTGCTTTCTCTGAGTATGCTTTATGATCCAGAGACATCTATTGCAGCATTGCAAGAGCAAGGGGTTGAAGGCCTCGATCAGTTCGAAGAGATCTTCAATGCAATCCCTGTGATGCTATGCGGCTTAACTCAACGTGGTTCTACGTTGGTCGAGCAGCAATAACACGTCAAGATATAAATAAAAAGCCCTCACTACTGAGGGCTTTTTAGTTTGCTCCAATCGAACGCTTCTATACGCTCGTCCGCAATGTAGAATAGCTTCGCGCCTGCTGGTACAGCTTGGCTGAGATCGGGGTTGAGTTCTATTCCTTTACCAAGGTCAATAGCAATAAGCGTTGCATCATGGGCTGATTTCATGAACATGAACACCGACTCAATCCGTGTCTCGTTGGCATCTTGCGGGTACACTGTTGAATATTGAGTCATGCCTCTGGTCGAGGCTAAAAGCTCTTGGTGAAGCACGCTAGAGCCAGGATCAACCGCAGCTTTTGCCAGCATTTCAGCTCCTACAGCCGGAATACATTCCGCGTTAGGACAATGTTGGCTCAACAATGAACTCAACGCTTCATCTTTGAAATACGCCAACAAATGCGCATTAGGATTGCGGTTAGAAGAATAAAGCGCTGCAGAAAGCGTTACATCGTCTTCTAAGTTGTCGACAATTATGCAGCTGGCCTTCTCAATATTGACCTTGTCCATCTCCTGCCCGTCGGTGTAGCTATTTACACGCACAAAGCCTATCTCGCCCGGCAATGGGTTCTCAATATCAGAGCGGCTGCACAGGGTAATTGGTCGTTTCCCCGCTTCCTCATGTTGCAACATCCGTATCAAGTGCATGGTACGTTGCCCGTTCCAGCCCAATAGCAATATGTGGTTCTCCACGCGCATTCTCCGTTTTCCTAAAATTCCTGCTCGCCAGTATTCAATCACTCCGCCAGCTATGCGTCCGAGTACAGCGGCAAACAAGCTTAATCCACCAGGGATAACAAACAGTGTCACTGCCCACTTTCCAGCATCGGAGACTGGTGAATAGTCGCCGTATCCAACTGTTGAAGCTGTCACCATCAAGTAATAGAAGAACAATGATACGTTGTCGGTAAGCTCATGTTCCCCCGCGCGTTCCAGCAGGCCCCATGAGATAAAAATGTAGGCCAGCGTGAGCAATACAAGATTTCGGTTGTTGATCTTGAATAAGCTTGTTCGCATCCATTTCTTAAGATAAAGCCATAGAGTCATCGTTTACCTAATTCCATTTACTTCTAGAACTCTTTCTATACATAGATATATCAGATAATTAGAACCTCGTCATGACTCACTCCTCATGTAATGCGACTTTTCTGCGCACGGGGAAGATTTAGTAGGAGTAATCATCACATTCAAAAGCCCCACACATACAAAAAAGCCTCACATCTGTGAGGCTTTATTGAGCGTAGTTTGATTAGTTCACTTTAGTCCAAGCCATTTCCCAGTGGGAACCAGTGCCCGGCTCATACTGAGTAGCCGTTGGAGACCACTGTTTACAATAGCCAGACTCTGGGAAAGGTTTACATTGGTATACTCGTCCATCGCTAGCCAGAACCTTAGTACCATCAGTGTAACTCTCTAAACCTTGTGGGAATACAAAGTCATAATCATCCGATGGCGGAGGCGTTACGTCTTCGTCAACTAAGTGGAAATCTTGCGTTTGCTGATCAACAAGGTTGCCACCCGCGTCTTTCACACGGCTAACTAACATATGATGACCCGGCTCAGATTTGCTGAGTTCCAGAACAACATCTTCACTTGCACCGTTTTTAATGTCGCCAGTCCAGCTTGCTAGTGGCTCTTGATGGTGGTTGTAAACCGTCAGCTCAGCGTTAATATCACCTTCAGCCGTTAAGGTAAGATCCAGAGTAGTTGGCTCGCTAGAGATAACATACTCTTCAGCTAAGCCTTCGACCGCAAGATCGTAATCCGGCTCAGGATTTAAGATGTCATATCCAATTTCGACACTCTCTAATCCACTGCCTGATTTCAGGTAGACAGGGTTAGTACCAAATACAGGAGTAAAGCTACCCTCTGAGTACTGGCCTGCTTGCAGCTTAGTTTGCTCTTGGTTGATCTTAGTTGCTAATGCGTAAGACCAGTTTTTCGCTTTACCCAATGTTTCGTTGGTGATCTCTAGCTCTGTACGGTAGCTGTCATTTTCGCCCACTTGGTCAAATACACGAGTGTATACAGTGTCACCGACGCTAAGATCCATAGTCGGGTTGATCTGACCACCTTGGCTCCAATCAGGAATTTCCGGATCATCACCATCGAATCTTACGTCAATGACGTTGTAAAATGCGGCAGCAGTATCGCCCACATCCCATACCGCAAGAATCACTTGATAGCCTTCGCGCTCTGGCACATTACATTGGTGACTAACCTGCATCGGTGGCTGAGTCATATTTCCATCAACAACACAAAATGGTGTTAGATCAAACGAATCGCGCGAAAGCGCTGCGTTTGGATTCCAGTCTGGCTTAGTAATGTAGTATTTCCAATCACGAGTAACGTGGTTAGCCGTGAACGTCCATTCAAAAGTCTGGACTCCAGACTGAATAGGACGTTTAACCCAACGGTCTGCTGTTTGTTCATCAAGTGCTACTGCTAAACTCGTTTCTGCACTTGCGATTTTCCCATCTCGAGGGCCGGCTTCAGGGAAGCCTTCAGGCCCTTCAACACTCTGTGGTTCATACTGGATCGCACCACAATCAGTGTTTTGTTCTTTAGTGTCTGGCGCTGGAAACTTACATAACGCAGCACGGCCAGCAGCCACCCCGCCATTCACCTCTGATACGTAGCCGTGAGCAAACGCACCTGAGCTTAAGCTCGCAAGAGCCAACGCTAATATTGATTTATTTGGTAATGATTTCATCACATGTCCTCTAAATTGGCTGACAAATTAATGCCCCACCTCGGCGCATGCTGATCACTTAGATACAGCTCATCTTCTCCATGTATAAAAACATAAGAGTCGATAAATCTAAGTGGCAACCCCGCTATCATAGGCATTGGTAACCCAGTGCCGACAGACCGGAAGCTTTGCGTCCCACCCTTTCGAATGGTTTGCCGAAATGTGATTGAGCGAACGGAATTTAGCGCAATAACATGCGTATGGAAAAGACATCAATTCACTGATGGAATCATTATCCCAAATTGATATTTAACCGATAAATTGTATCGCCAAATTAGTATAAATAAGCTATGTAAGTATATGTTTTAATTAGTAATAATCGCCAATTTAATTCATAAATTAAATACAACAAGCAATAAGGATATCAGCGGTGAATCTAATGAGTATTAGTCCAGCATAGAAGTAGCGCTCACTAGACGTAAAAAAGCCAGTCATAAGACTGGCTTTCGTTATTTGAACTTGATCAGAAGTGTTAAGCGTTACCTTTCACCTGCAAGTTTAACTGCTCTGCAAAATCAAGCATGCGGTTAAGCGGAATAAGGGATTTAACACGTAGCTCATCATCGACGAAAATTTCGTGCTCTTCACCACCATCACGTAGCGCTTGCTCAATCGCTTTCAAGCCATTCATTGCCATCCAAGGGCAGTGAGCACAACTACGACATGTTGCACCCGCTCCGGCCGTTGGCGCTTCAATGAGCTCTTTCTCTGGCACCAATTGCTGCATCTTAAAGAAGATACCTTTGTCAGTTGCCACAATCATTTTCTGTTGCGGTAACTCTTTCGCTGCTTTAATAAGCTGGCTAGTAGAGCCAACCGCATCAGCCAAAGCAACGACACTTTCTGGTGATTCTGGGTGAACCAAAATTGCTGCTTCTGGGTATAAGCCTTTCATCTTACGCAATGCGTCAGCAGAGAACTCATCATGAACCACACACTCACCTTGCCAAAGAAGCATATCTGCGCCAGTTTGGTTAGCTATGTAAGAACCTAGGTGACGGTCTGGCCCCCAGATGATTGGTTTATCTTCGGCGTCTAAGTGCTCTACGATTTCTAGTGCGATACTGGAGGTTACCACCCAATCTGCGCGCGCTTTTACCGCAGCAGATGTATTGGCGTAAACAACGACAGTATGGTCGGGGTGAGCATCGCAGAACTCAGTGAACTTGTCTGCAGGACAACCTAAGTCTAGAGAACACTCAGCTTCCAGCGTAGGCATCAAAATGCGTTTTTCTGGCGTTAGAATCTTAGCGGATTCACCCATAAAGCGAACGCCCGCAATCACCAATGTGCTCGCCGAGTGGCGGTTACCGAACTTAGCCATCTCAAGTGAATCACCAACAAAGCCGCCGGTTTCTTCTGCGAGTGCCTGAATTTCAGGATCGGTGTAGTAGTGTGCGATCAAAACCGCGTCTTTTTCTTCCAACAGAACCTTAATCTTCGCGATATACGCTTGTTTTTGTTCGTCTGTCAGCGGGACTGGTTTTGGTGGGAAAGGGTAAACTGTATCAATTGTATCTAGTATGTGGCTCATTGCTCTTGCTCTACGCAACTTCCAGTAATCCGAGTATTGTAACCCCTCTTAGCTAATAAGATCAAAGTAGATTCAGGTTAGCTTGGGAAAAGGAAAGTTCACGCTGCAACCTATAGCGTATAACAGAAAGACATTTAGCTAATAACGAAGCAAAAGAGGCGGCATTACCAATTTGGTAAAGCCGCCTCTTTAAGTTGAAATAGCCGAGTTACTTGCTCAGCCTTTGCTTAGCAACATTGGCAGAAGCACTACCTGGATACTCGTCGATCGCTTGCTGGTAGTATTTCTTAGAAGCTTCAGCATTGTTGTTTCGCTCTGCGATGTCGCCAAGCTTAACTAGAGAATCCGCTCGTTTGTTTGAGTCTTTGTAAGTAATAACCGCTGCAAAACTCTTCACCGCTTCTTTATCTTGCTTCTTAGCAAAATAAAGTTGCCCTAACCAGTAGTGAGCATTAGGCGCGAAGCTTGAGTCTGGGTAATCTTTTTGAAACTGCTCTAATGCGACGATCGCACCTGAGTAGTCTTTCTGTTTTAGAATCATATCAACAGCATTCTGATAAGCCGTTTGCTCATCAATATTGCTACTGAACGTCCCTTTCGGCTCATCTGTTTTGGAGTCGACTGGTACTACTTTCGCCGCGTTTTTCATTTCGCCACGAATTTTATCGAGTTCGATAAATAGCTCGCGTTGACGTTGCAACATTTGCTGCATGTCGTAGCTATTTTTTTCTAATTGACCGCGTAGTTCGCTGATCTCAAGAGACATATCATCGATCTGTTGTTGCATTTGCAACTGAACTTGATTGCGATTGGCAAGCAAGCGCTCCAGACGTTCGATGTCAGTTTCTGATGAAGAAGAACTTACAGGTTGGGATTTCTGCGCGGGTGCTTCACTGTTAAGGTCTGATACTGGAGCTGGTGCAGCGAACGCAGTGTTCGCTGCACTTGCCAGTAACGTAAGCGTAACAACGCGCTTAAAGTTACTGAACATGAGGCGTATCCTCGATTAGTATACTAGAACTGCGCGGCGGTTCTTAGCGTATACTTCTTCAGATTGGCCTAGTAGAAGAGGCTTCTCTTCACCGTAGCTAACGATAGAGATTTGGTCAGCTTGAACACCTAGAGCTTGTAGGTACTTAGCTACAGCTTGTGCACGACGCTCACCTAGAGCGATGTTGTACTCTGGAGTACCGCGCTCATCAGCGTGACCTTCGATAGTTACTTTCATGTCTACGTTTTTGCTTAGGTACGCAGCGTGCGCAGCTAGCATTTCTTCGTAGTCACCTGCAATAGTTGCATTATCGAACGCGAAGTAAATTGTTTGAGTTTCGCGAAGAGCTTGTTCTTTAAGCTCTTGCTCAGTAAGTTGGCTGTTCGCATCGATTGGTGAAACAACTGTAGTATCTACACCATTTTCTGAACCAGCTGTAGTTTGGTTAGTTTCAGCACCAGATGCATCTGTTGCTTCATCACTTGAACTACATGCTGTCACTGCTAGTACAGGTAGCGCGATTAGTAGCCCTTTAAGAACTTTATTAAGTTGCATTTTATTTTCCTTACTTATTGATACTTACTTGCTACAAAAACGGTGACCACGCAGGCGCTCTAACACGCCCGTTTGTTGCCGGTAATCTAGCTTTAAAACGTCCGTCTATCGACACCATCGAAAGTACGTTGGTTGTATTGTAGATAGAGCTGTAAATGACCATGCCGCCATTAGGAGCAATACTTGGAGACTCGTCAAGCAAAGTCTTAGTCAGAATTTGCACTGCCCCCGTTTCCAAATCTTGTTTAGCCAAGTTAAAGCCCGAATTACTGCGATTCACCATTACGAGGAATCGACCATCAGGAGTAATTTGACCACCTAAATTCTGGCTGCCTTGCCAAGTAAGACGGTTGGTCGCACCGTCTGCCAAATTTACTTGATATATCTGTGGTTTACCACCCCGATCCGAGGTAAAGATTAACGAATTACCTTCAGGATGCCAGAATGGTTCCGTATTATTTGATCTACCGCGTGTAATTTGTGTTAGTTTTCGTGTTTTCAGGTCCAAAGTGTAGACATGTAGGCTACCCGTTTTGGATAACACCAACGCTAGTTTACTGCCATCTGGAGAGAATCTTGGCGCACCATTGTGACGTGGGTATGACGTCACTTTCTCTCGCTTACCAGTGTAAATATCCATGATAAATATTTCAGCTTGGCCATTTTGGAAACTGACATACGCTAATTTTTTAGCATCAGGAGACCATGCTGGAGACATGAGCGGCTGCTTTGAGCGCAGAACTAAGCGTTCGTTGTAACCGTCATAATCCGCAACACGTAGTTGATACGGGTAGGCGTCTTTATCTTGTACAACAACGTAAGCGATACGCGTTAAGAAAGCGCCGCGCTCACCTGTTAGCTCTTCATAGACCAGATCAGAAATGCGATGAGCATATTCACGCAGACGTGGACCAGGAACAGTAGCACGTTTGTTGAACAGAACATGATCTTTCGACAACACCAACTGGCCATCGTCACTCAGTGCTTTACTTTGGCCACTGGTCAATTGCCCTCTTACCACATCGATAAGTTGGTAATTGATAACGTAGTTGTCGCCCTCACCCTTGGTAATCGAACCTGTAAGCATTGCGTCGACACCGAGTGTCGACCAAGCATCGAAGTTCACATCAGCTTCTGAGTAAGGGGTTTGTGGCATCTTTGATGTTGCCACCGGGCTAAATTTACCACTTCGTTGTAAGTCTGAAGCGATAACAGCCGAAACGTCATGAGGAAGTTTTCCACCTTCCCATTTAAAAGGGACGATCGCTATTGGGCGCGCTGAGTTAATACCATCAGTAATGACCAGCTCCAATGCAGCATTGGCAAGCTGCATACTACTCGATGCGATGAGTAGGAATCCTAAAATTAATCGCTTAATCACAAGCTTTTCCTTTTTACTCCGGTACTACCGTTAGATTAATGTTCTTGAGTTTCTCAACGACGTCTGGCTCATCTTTTGGTAACGGGAATGTCCCAACCTGAGCCACTGCACGTTTCGCTGCTGCACAAAGCCTATTGTCACCATCAAGGATATTTAGCTCACCCACGATAGCACCAGCACCTGTTGGTATCAGGCGCAAGTTAACTCGACAAGACTTTCCCCTGAAACTGTCCTCTATGAGAAGATTTTGCTGAATCAGCTGTGTATAAATTGCGCCATAGCGATCCGTTTCGCTTGATACATATTGAGCTCGAGCAGAGCTGTTTTGCGCAGCTTCGGATTCAAGCCCAGCGAAGATGTCATTCAGAGCGGCTTCCTGCTCTTTACGCTCTCGCTCTAAGCGCTCTAGACGCTCTTTCTCTTTACGAGCCTTTTCAGCTGCCTCTTTTGCAGCCTTCTCTTTCGCTATGCGCTCTTTCTCTGCGCGTTCGGCCTTCTCTTTAGCTTCTTGAGCCGCTTTTTCTTTCGCAATTCGTTCTTTTTCAGCTTTAGCAATTGCGGCTTCTTTAGCTAAACGCTCTTCCTCAGCTTTGCGAATCGCAGCTTCTTTCTTTTTGCGCTCAGCTTCGAGTTTCGCTGCTTGCTCACGCTCTTTTTTCACTCGTGCTTCTTCGGCTTTACGCTCTTTCTCACGCTGAATTCTTTGTTGCTCAGCTTCACGAGCGGCTTTTGCTTCTCGGGCTTGCTGCTCTTTCAGCTTACGAATACGTTCTTCTTCTGCTTTGCGGCTTTTCTCTAGCTGCTCGCTCTCACGGCGTAGCTTATCAAGGCGAGCTTGCTCTTTTTTGGCCGCCGCCTCACGCTGATTACGAATTTCTTGAGCTTGCTGACGAACCAATTGCGGATCAATCACCACAGCTTGAACCATATTGCCCGCAGGCTCTGGCTTAGACATGGTAAAGTCCGTACCAAATAGCAGCGCTGCAATCAAAACGGCATGCAGGCCCGCAGAGATAGCAATCGGCTTAGTAATATCGTTCTTTTTCGATTTCTGCTCTTTCATGAATAACAGTTCTATTCCCTGATATCCGTCAGCAATCCAACTTTTGGAATACCTGCGCGGCTCAATTCATCCAGCACTAAAACAACTTCAGCGTATGAGGTCGAGGCATCGCCGCCAACAGCCACTGGTGAATCAGGCTTGATAGATAACTCGGCTTTGACTCTCACTACGATGTCTTGGATAGACATTCCACGCTGTACTTCTTCATCATTCACGCTTAATCCTAGGTTTCCATCCTTGTCGATTTCCACGATGATAAAGCTGCTGTCGCTATCCCCAGCCAGTTCGGATGCAGGTTTAGCTGTCGATGTTTTTGGCAGTTCGACGTCCACGCCTTGCGTAACGAAAGGAGACGTCACCATAAAGATAATCAGTAAAACCAGCATAACGTCGATGTAGGGTACAACGTTAATCTCTGCTGTCATTTTACGTTTTTTAGGTTGGTAACCCGCCATGCTCTATTCCTTTCCAGCCATCGCCTGACGGTGCAAGATGCTGTGGAACTCTTCAGAGAATGTTGCGTAGTTATGCTCTAACTTACCAACCTTACTGCTGAACTTGTTGTATGCCATTACCGCAGGAATCGCAGCAAATAGGCCCATCGCTGTCGCAATCAGTGCTTCCGCGATACCAGGAGCAACCATTGCCAGCGTTGCTTGCTTCACTTCGCCTAATGCGATGAATGCGTGCATGATCCCCCATACCGTACCAAATAGGCCGATATATGGGCTGATTGAACCAACAGTTGCTAGGAATGGTAGGTTAGTTTCGAGTTCATCTACTTCACGAGCTACTGCAACACGCATCGCTCGGCCTGTGCCTTCCATAATGAAATCTGGAGAGTCTGCGTTAGATTTGCACAGGCGCGCAAACTCAGTGAAACCTGAATAAAATATCTCTTCTGTGCCAGAAATATCGTCTTTGCGTTTTTTTACATCTTGGTAAAGCAGCGATAAATCTTTGCCAGACCAAAACTTATCTTCAAATGAGTCTGCATCTTTTGTCGCTTGCGTCAGCACTTTGCTGCGCTTAATGATCATCGCCCAAGAGATAATCGACATACCCAAAAGGATCAACATCACCATCTTTACCAGAAAGCTAGCCTGTAAAAATAGGTCAAAAAATGAAATATCAGCGGTCACTGTGGGTAAACTCCAAAAGTATAGATTGAGGCATCGCTTTCGGCCTCATTTTGTCTGTGTCGATACATGCTACCTTAACCATTGCCTTACACAATATCGCCCCATCAGGATTTACGATCTCCTGACAGAATACAATCGAGGCTTTTTTGAGTTGGGCAACAGAGGTTTTCACGTCTAGTTGATCATCAAGGTGTCCACCTTGAAGAAAATCGATATCGATGTGTCTGACCACAAAGCCAGTCTTTTGTTCCAGAAGTACCTTCTGAGACACCCCTAACGAACGGAGCATTTCAGTTCGAGCACGCTCTAGGAACTTTATGTAGTTGGCATGATAAACCACACCACCAGCGTCTGTGTCTTCGTAATAGACGGTCACTGGCCAATGAAAAATTGTAGCTGTCGATTGCACAACAATACCGAAAGTTAATAGATTACGGGCAGATACTATAACGCAACTCATTACTATTAGTACAAGTGCTAATAAGGGTTTTAAGCGCCAATAGATAAAAAATTAGCGCTGTCTCAAAGAGGCAGCGCTAACTTGAATATAAATTCGGCGATTTTGTAACGAATTCTATCCCAGTAACCTTAACATGGTTAAATAGACCAGAATCGTGAGCGAAAAATAGGGACTAAACAGGACTTGCCACAGCCAGTACCTAGGCTTAAAACCAATCCCATATACCATGCTAGAACACACGGCCCAGATCAGCAACGGGCCAATCACTGCGTTAAAACCGCCGATATGTGTAGCGTAGAGTTCCGGATCCCACATCACCATTGCAACGTGAGCAAACCCTAGTACAAGTGATAAGGCTCTAAATAGAGCCTTATCCATAGGCGCATGTAGCTTAGCTACCTGCTCAGCGAGATTACTCACTGTCTTTATCCATCATTTCTTTGTGCTCTAACCAAAGAGCGTTAATGATGCCGAATGCACATGCTAGAAGTACACCCAAAATCCATGCGAAATACCACATAAAATTTCTCCTAAGTTATTGAACTTCTAGCTTAGTAAGCTGAAACGTCATTATCTTCGATGTGCTTCTTATCCAGACGACCAAACATTTTGTAGTAAGTCCAAGTCGTGTAAGCAAGAATCACTGGTACCATTACCACCGCTACAGCAGTCATCAAGCCAAGTGTTAATTCACTCGCTGTTGAATCCCACATTGTTAAGCTGTGATTCGGGATTAGGCTTGAAGGCATCAAGAACGGGAACATAGCAAAACCAGCAGTGAAAATAACACCAGTGTTCGACAAGCTCGAGAACAAGAATGCAAAGCCACCACGTTCTAAGCGAGACGCTACAACCGCGAGCAATGGCATTACCACACCTAGGATAGGCGCAGCCCACATTGCTGGGTACGTTTCAAAGTTCGCCATCCACGCACCAGCTTGAACCGCTACTTCTTTGTTTAGTGGGTTTGAATCAGCCATTGTGTCTAGTGTGCTTGTGATCACGTAGCCATCGATAGATTGAACCCAGAAGCCACCCGCTACGAATAGTGCAACAGCGATTAGACCTGTGATTTGAGCAACGCCGCGAGCACGCTCGTGTAGTGACTCTGTGGTCTTCATTTGAAGCCAAGTGGCGCCTTGCATCACAAACAGCATCAAGCTTAGTACGCCACACAGTAGAGCAAACGGGTTCAATAGAGCAAAGAACGAACCTTTGTACTCAGACATCAGTAGGCTGTTTAGCTCAAATGGAACACCTTGAAGCAGGTTACCAAAAGCAACACCAAAGATAATTGGTGGAACTGTGCCGCTAAAGCAAAGCGCGTAATCCCAAGCTTTACGCCATTTTGGATCTTCAATTTTAGAACGGTAGTCTAGAGCAAGTGGACGTAGCCACAGTGCCGCTAGCGTTACATACATAGCTAAATAGAATCCAGAAAACGACGTTGCGTAAACTAGAGGCCATGCAGCAAACAGTGCACCACCCGCAGTGATTAACCAAACTTGGTTGCCATCCCAGTGAGGAGCAATGGTGTTCAGCATAATGCGACGTTCAGTGTCGCTCTTACCGATAACAGGAGACAGAGCAGCAACACCCATGTCGAAGCCATCAGTCACGGCGAAACCTACCAGCAGAACACCAATCAGTATCCACCAAATTAATCGTAAAATTTCGTAATCAAACATTGTAGATTCTCCCTGCCTTACGCTTCTACTTGACGGCTAACTTTGTCTTCAACAGACGTACCGTTTTGCTCAAAGTGGTAACGGCCAGTTTTCAGGCTGCTTGGCCCCTTACGAGCGAATTTCAGCATTAGGTATACTTCTGCAATTAGGAACACAGTGTACAGTGCAAGAATTGCAAATAGTGATGTCCAAAGCTCGCCAATAGTCAAAGCAGATGCTGCAACGTGCGTTGGTAAGATTTCACCTACCGCCCATGGCTGACGGCCGTATTCCGCGACAAACCAACCTGCTTCAATAGCGATCCAAGGAAGTGGGATACTAAATAGCGCAGCTTTCAATACCCAAGGCTTCTGTTCGATTTTATGACGGCACGTCTGTACAAACGCAGCACCAAATACAAACAACATGATGAAACCACAAGCAACCATGATACGGAACGACCAGAATAGAGGCCAAACCGTTGGGATAGAGTCATCCGCTGCCGCTTGGATCTGTTCCTCTGTTGCGTCTACTACGTTCTCTGTGTAGCGCTTCAGAAGTAGGCCGTAACCTAAGTCACCTTTCACTTCATCAAATGCTGCTTTGTTTTCTTCAGACTTATCGCCTGCACGCAGTTTTTCTAGCAACTCGTATGCATACATACCGTTGCGGATACGATCAACGTGCTCATCACGTAAGTCGCGAAGACCTGTTACTTCAGTATCGATAGAACGCGTCGCGATAATACCCATTACGTAAGGGATCTTAATTGCGTAGTCTGTTTCCATTGATTCTTGGTTCGGAAGACCAAATAGAGTAAATGCAGCAGGAGCCGGCTCGGTGTGCCACTCTGCTTCAATAGCTGCCAGCTTAACTTTTTGAACTTCACCCACTTCGTAGCCAGATTCATCACCTAGAACTAGTACAGATAGAATTGAAGCCATACCGAATGACGCAGCAATTGCGAATGAACGACGAGCGAATGCCACATCGCGACCTTTCAGCAAGTAGTATGCACTGATACCAAGCACGAACATCGCACCTGTTACATAACCCGATGCAACTGTGTGAACAAATTTCACCTGTGCTACAGGGTTGAAGACTACTTCTGCAAAGCTCACCATTTCCATACGCATGGTTTCGAAGTTGAATTCAGCGCCGACAGGGTTTTGCATCCAGCCGTTCGCAATAAGAATCCAAAGTGCAGAGAAGTTTGAACCCAGTGCAACTAACCAAGTAACCGTCAAGTGCTGACGCTTAGACAGACGGTCCCAGCCGAAGAAGAATAAACCAACAAACGTCGACTCTAGGAAAAAGGCTACCAGCGCTTCAATGGCCAAAGGAGCGCCAAAAATGTCACCGACATAGTGAGAATAGTACGACCAGTTCGTACCAAACTGGAATTCCATGGTTAGGCCTGTTGCCACACCAAGTGCAAAGTTAATACCGAAAAGCTTACCCCAGAACTTTGTCATGTCCTTATAGATTTGCTTATCGGTCATTACGTACAGTGATTCCATGATGGCTAATAGGAAAGCCATACCTAGTGTCAAAGGTACGAATAGGAAGTGATACATCGCAGTGAGTGCAAACTGCAACCGCGATAAATCAACTACGTCAATGTCAAGCATGATAACTCCTATAATGTCGGCTGAAGACATTTCGACATTGTGCAACCAAATGAGTGAATATTAATCATACACACCAAATGTTGAATAAATATAATCCAATGTTGCATTTATGTACTGTTATGGTTAGTTAATTGTTAAGCTGTAGCTAATATAGCTGGAGCTAATATTACTGCTAAAAAATGTATGTTTCAAAAAATTTATAGACGGAAAGCGCTTTGATTTAAATCAACTTTTGTGGCGCATTTTTGCACAGAAAAGCGTCATATTGATATGGATCAACCATTTTTTAGTGTAAATGTTAATTTCAGGTGACGTCTGGCAGGCATTGGATTAATTGAGTAAACGCTAGATTAACAAGCATAAAAATCCGTTAACCCAAAAGGGCTATACATATTGACTCAAATGAGACATGGATCACAAATAAAAATGCCAGACTTTGTGAGTCTGGCACTGAAAACTTATATCTCATTTTTGATTATTTATTGAGCCCGAAGTGTAAGTAAGCTCGATCAGTCGCTATACGTCCGCGGGGAGTTCTTTGAAGGTAACCTTGTTGAATAAGGTAAGGTTCTAATACGTCTTCAATAGTATCTTTTTCTTCACCAATTGCTGCAGCCATATTATCTAAACCAACTGGACCACCGCCAAATTTCTCCATAATGGCCAGTAATAGCTTTCTATCCATATAGTCGAAACCTTCTGCATCGACATCAAGCATATTTAGGGCTTTATCCGCGACATCCGCACAGATGTGTCCGTTGCCCTTCACCTCAGCGTAATCACGAACGCGGCGAAGTAAGCGGTTTGCAATACGCGGCGTACCACGTGCGCGACGAGCAACTTCCATCGCGCCTTCTGCTTCCATCGAAAGATTCAAGCAATCAGCACTACGCTGGACGATGTGCTGCAAGTCTTCAATCTTGTAGTACTCCAAACGCTGAGTAATACCAAAACGGTCGCGAAGTGGTGACGTTAACGAACCCGCTCGAGTTGTCGCACCAATCAACGTAAAAGGAGGCAAGTCAATTTTGATTGAACGGGCAGCTGGCCCCTCACCTATCATGATGTCCAATTGGTAGTCTTCCATCGCAGGATAAAGTACTTCCTCGACCATTGGACTTAAACGGTGAATCTCATCAATGAACAGGACATCATTTTCTTCAAGGTTAGTCAGTAGCGCTGCCAAATCACCGGCTTTTTCCAATACCGGGCCAGATGTGGTACGAATGTTGACTTCCATTTCGTTCGCGACAATATTTGCCAACGTGGTTTTACCCAAGCCTGGAGGGCCAAATATCAGCAAATGGTCGAGCGCTTCGTTACGAAGCTGAGCCGCTTTGATGAAAATTTCCATCTGATCACGAACATGATCCTGACCTTGATAATCGGCGAGCTTCTTCGGACGTATTGCTCTATCAATAACGTCTTCTTCTTTAAAAACTGGATTGTCTGGTGCGATCAAACGATCTGCTTCAATCATATATAGTTATCCAATCAGCAGTGTGTCTTAAGCATGTTTACGAACAATATCTAAGGGTACTACACCATAGATTTTAGCGCTTCACGGATCAAACTTTCACTGCTCATATCTGGCTTAGCAATTTGTGACACAACTTTCGATGCTTGCGTCGGTTTGTAGCCAAGTGCCAAGAGTGCACTGATCGCTTCTTCTTCAGCATTTGGCTGCTCGGCAACCGGGGCAGAGTCGATTGGCGCAGCATCGGTAGCAGGCGTAAATAGATCACCGGCGCCCCAGCCTTTAAGGCGATCTTTCATTTCTACAACCAGACGTTCAGCTGTTTTCTTACCTACCCCCGGCAACTTAACCAAGGTAGAGATGTCTTCACGCTCAACGCACGAAACAAATTGGCTTGCCGTCATACCCGACAGAATACCTAAGCCCAATTTAGGGCCTACGCCGTTGGCTTTAATCACTTCGCGAAACAAAGCGCGTTCTTTGACTGTATTGAACCCATAAAGCAATTGAGCATCTTCACGCACCACAAAGTGGGTGTAAATCACGGCTTCTTCACCGACATTTGGTAACTCGTAAAAGCAACTCATCGGCATTTGAACTTCATAGCCAACGCCATTCACTTCAATTAATAACTCAGGCGGTTGTTTTTCAATAAGTAAGCCACGAAGACGTCCAATCACAATTAGTTCTCTTTAGAAATGAATTTGCGACAGAATAATAAAGAACTGGATAGACATCCAGTCCTTTTAGTCATTGGAAAGCTAAATTTTAGAGACGACTTGGTCGAGTTGGTAAGTAAGTTGACGCATTGAGTCCACTTGTTCATTCAGCTGGCTACCATTCTGAGCCACGACTTCGGAAATGCTTTTGGTATTAACGACGCTCGACGCCACTTCGCTGCTGGCTTCATCCAGCTCTTTCAACGACTCCATCTGCTTTGCCATAATGTCCGCTAGTCCGTTAACATCCGTCGATATGGTCGTGACTGCGCTGATAATCGCATTCATTGTTTCGGCGCTAGACGTAACCACTTCCTGCCCATGCTTTACCTCTTGCTCACTGCGGTCAAGTAGGTTTCGGATCTCTATCGCTGAATGACTACTTTTAGCCGATAGTTCCCTAACTTGCTCTGCTACCACAGCAAACCCCCGTCCTTGCTCGCCGGCGCGCGCCGCTTCAATGGCAGCATTCAAAGCCAATAAATTTGTTTGCTCTGCCACCGAAGTGATGAGATCTGCCACTTTCATGATCTCTTCATGGCTGGTTAATATTTGGCTAATCGCAGAGGTCGACGCTCTTAACAGTTCTGAGCTCTTCGCCGCTTGCTGGTGCACCTGATTACTACGCGCATGCAACTCATCGACAAATTTACTCGACTCCTCGACACCTAAAGCCATGTGGTGAACCTGTTGGCTCATTTGCTCTGCAGCGCTCGCCTGCGATTCACAGTTAATATTGAGTTGGTTTACTTGGCCATCGAGTTGTTGGGACTGCTTTTCTATCACAACGGAAACATTTTGCAGCTCGCTAGAATTCGTCGTCGCTTGTTCCAAAACATTGGCAAGACGTTCTGCTCCGGTTTGAGCTTGAGAAGCCACCACTTCACTGTCTTGTTTCGCCTTCTCTGCTATTGATATCGCTTTATCTCGCTGCTTTGCGGTAAACGATTGGGCTATGCAAATCACCACCAACGGTAGCACTGTACCCGACCAGACTTCGACGCGGCTAGCAGAGTCGCTCAGTGTAAGCTGCGGAAACTGTACCCCACCTAAGTGCTGAAAGGTCATCATCGCAGAGAGTACTATTACGATCGTACTCCAAGTCAGAGCCGTAATCCGCGTTCCAGACAAGAAAAAAGCAACGATTAATAAAGGCACCCAAAATGCTTGGGTTGAATCAACAACCCCACCACTTTGATAGATGATATTGAGCGCATGTACGGTCATGCCTACAAAGCCAATATTTAGTGCTAGTGCCGGTTGTTTAGCAAAACGAAGTGTCGCTGCGGAAGCAAGTTCTAACGCGATGAGTAACATAGACGTGAATATCAGCGCTTCATGGCCATGTTTTGACCACTTAATAAAACTATAAATACCGACAAGAAATGCGATAAATGTGAAAAGCGATAAAATCTCTGCTTGGCGCTGTTGGCTACGCTGCCAATTATGCTGAGAAGGCATGCATGCGGCACGCCATAGAGTAGCTGGGTTCATTGCCAATCTTCCTTGATTGATTCTAATTAGACCTCCGACCACTATATTCATGCAACATTTTAATAACAAACCACGCTATCAAAACTGTTTAATATGTCTCATTTTTGACCAACATGTCTTTCGCTTAAGTAAGACTCCCCAATTAGCGATAACGACCTTTCTTGGCGCCGCTTGCCTTACCCGCCAGAGCAACCAAGGTTTTGTTCGTGTTGGCATGACAGATCGCAACACCGAGTGCGTCGGCCGCATCGGCTTGGGGTTTGGCTGGCAGCTTTAACATATGCTGAACCATATGCTGCACCTGCGCTTTATCAGCTGCACCTGTGCCTACCACCGCTTGCTTGATAAGCCTTGCCGCATACTCATAAACGGGAAGATCTGCATTGACTGCTGCAACTATGGCGCTCCCTCGAGCTTGGCCAAGCTTCAAGGCTGAATCGGCATTTTTCGCCATAAACACCTGTTCGATGGCAAACACATCCGGCTGAAACTGAGTAATGATTTCTGTTACCCCGGCATAAATCTGTTTCAACCTTCCGGGCAACTCTTTCTCAGAAGTACGAATACAGCCGCTTCCCATGTAGTGAAGGTGACGACCTTGTTGACGAATAACGCCATAGCCTGTGATTCGCGAACCTGGGTCAATGCCTAGAATAACCGTCATGCAATTCCTATCTTTTTGCTACTTCTTTCATTAAAACAAAAACTCCCGCCAGAGCGGGAGTTTTTTCTAAGATATTAGAGCTTACTCAGCGCCTTTATCTTTCGCTGCCGTAACCGCAATGGCTAGCTCTTCTAGAGCTGCTGGGTTAGCTAGGCTTGGCGCATCTGTTAGCAGACACGATGCATTGGTTGTTTTCGGGAACGCGATAACATCACGGATGTTCTCGGTACCACAAAGTAGCATTACTAGACGATCAAGACCGAATGCTAAACCAGCGTGCGGTGGCGTACCGAACTTCAATGCATCGAGTAGGAAACCAAATTTAGCTTGTTGCTCGTCTGCTTCGATACCTAGGATATCGAATACTGCTGACTGCATTTCTGCGTTGTGGATACGTACAGAACCACCGCCCACTTCGTAGCCATTTAGAACCATGTCGTATGCGTTAGAGTTCGCCGCTGCCGGGTTAGCTTTAAGCTCTTCCGCAGTCACACCTAGAGGCGATGTGAATGGGTGGTGCATCGCGTGTAGGTTACCTTCGTCGTCTTCTTCGAACATTGGGAAGTCAACGACCCATAGCGGAGCCCATGCAGACTCATCGGTTAGCTCAAGATCAGTACCTAGCTTCAGACGAAGTGCACCCATTGCTTCAGATACCGTGTTTGCTTTATCAGCGCCAAACAGAATGATGTCACCAGATTCTGCTTGAGTACGATCTAGAATACCGTTGATTACGTCTTCGCTTAGGAACTTAGCTACTGGAGATTGGATACCTTCCATGCCAGCAGCACGGTCGTTCACCTTCATCCAAGCTAGACCTTTCGCACCGTAGATACCAACAAATTCACCGTAGCTGTCGATTTGCTTACGAGTCAGCTTAGCGCCGCCAGGTACGCGGATTACCGCTACGCGACCTTTCTCGTCGTTAGCCGGGCCAGAGAATACTTTGAATTCAACATCTTTCACTAGATCAGCAACGTCTACTAGCTCTAGTGGGTTACGAAGGTCTGGCTTGTCAGAACCAAAGCGACGCATCGCTTCAGAAAATGGCATCACTGGGAATGTACCTAGATCTACGTTTAGTAGCTCTTGCCACATATCGCGAACCATTTTCTCAGTAGTCGCGCGAACTTCATCAGCCGTCATGAATGACGTTTCGATATCGATCTGAGTAAATTCTGGTTGACGGTCAGCACGTAAGTCTTCATCACGGAAACACTTAACGATTTGGTAGTAACGGTCGAAGCCAGACATCATTAGCAGCTGTTTGAATAGCTGAGGAGACTGAGGAAGCGCGTAGAACGAACCTTTATGAACACGGCTAGGTACTAGGTAGTCACGTGCGCCTTCTGGTGTCGCTTTCGTTAGTACTGGTGTTTCGATGTCTAGGAAGCCATTGTCATCTAGGAAACGGCGAACAAAGCTAGATGCTTTAGCACGTAGTTTGATGCGATCGCTCATTTCAGGACGACGAAGGTCAAGGTAACGGTACTTTAGACGTTGCTCTTCTGAGTTCTTCTGGTTGAAGTCTAGAGGCAAAACATCTGCGCGGTTAATGATTTCAAGGCCTTTCGCGATGATCTCTACTTCACCTGTCGCCATGTCTTTGTTTACTTGGCTGTCAGGACGAACGCGGACTTCACCCGTTAATTTGATACAGAATTCATTACGAAGTGTGTTCGCCACTTCATACGCATCTGCCATATCTGGATCGACAACTACCTGAACAACGCCTTCACGATCTCGCATATCGATGAAAATAAGACCGCCTAAATCACGGCGACGGTTAACCCAGCCGCAAAGTTCTACAGTTTGTCCTGCAAGGGACTTGTTCAGGTGACCACAGTAATGGGTACGCATAATGAATTTCCCAATCTCTTAATATTTGTTGATTACTCTCTATCGGCCTGATTTTGACCAATAGAGCAAAGTTCCATTTATACGCTGAAAGTCATTTCAGATCGACTGTTCAGAATACAATTTATTGCTATTTATTATCTCTTGGTGCTTATTAGGCTAACAAATAGACAAAACTACACCTAACAGAGAAAATTTGTGCGGATTATAGCGCGAGATTACCCTTTTCTTCAAAACTCTCGTAAAGTAGTCCTCAACAAGTTCAAAAGCGTTGAAAAATGGACAACTTACCCGTCAGATTCGGCCTTACAATGTGGTCACACAATAATTGGCAGCAAAGTTTCTATGGTAGCGGTACAAAACCCGCCGAGAGGCTCGAAAAGTATGCGAGTGTATTTCACACCGTTGAAGGTAATACAACCTTTTACGCGACACCAAGTGTATCCACCGTCCAGAACTGGAAAGCCGCAACACACGACGACTTTAAGTTTACTTTTAAACTGCCCAAGGCGATCACGCACCAGCAGATGTTGCAAGGCGCTCAAGGTGAACTCACAGCCTTCATGCAAGTAATGAAACCACTGCACGATCGTGTAGGACAATGGACCATTCAGCTACCTTCAGCGTTCGGCCCAGATCACCTAAATCATCTCAAAAAGTTTTGCCAGCTGTTCCCAAAGGAATTTCCTATTGGAGTGGAAGTTAGGCACCAAGAATTCTTCACCAAAGGAGAAGCTGAACGCACACTCAATCATTGGCTGATTGAACAAGGCTACAACCGCATAATAATGGACAGCCGCCCAGTCTTTTCCGAACCTGCGACAACAGCAGCCCTGATCGACGCCCAGCAAAAAAAGCCGCGAGTCCCTGTTCACGCTATTGCAACCGCGCAGCATCCCATGATCCGCTTTATTGGGCTCCCAGAAGAAGAGAAGAATGACGCGTTTTTTCAATCGTGGTTAGCTAAGCTGCCGCAATGGATTGAGCAAGGAAAACAGCCGTATGTGATGATACACACAGCGGATAACATTATCGCTCCTGAACTTGCCGCTCATTTCTATCGAAAATTGCAGCAAAAAAGCGCGCTTCCCGATCTCGCCAGTTTTCCCGCCGATGATGGCAACTCTCAGATACAGATGTTTTAGCCATCTCTTATAACCAAAGATGACACGGTGCTAAAATTCTCATAAAATACGCGCCTTTTTTAGCAGTCTTCACGACCAGTGCTAGTTTGTAAGAGATTGAGATATGAACCCTAAGAGCAATTCAGATACCATTTTTTCGGCACCTATCGATAAAATTGGCGACTTCACGTTCGACGAGCGTGTAGCTGAAGTATTCCCGGATATGATCCAGCGCTCGGTACCGGGTTATAGCAATATCATCTCTGCTATTGGTATGTTGGCGGAACGTTTCGTTAAGCCTCACTCTAAAGTCTACGATCTTGGTTGTTCATTGGGTGCAGCCACTCTATCTATGCGCCGCCATATACAACAAGAAGGCTGTGAAATCATTGCTGTTGATAATTCTGCAGCTATGGTTGAGCGTTGTAAGTTGCACGTCAACGCGTACCGCAGCGATACCCCTGTACAAGTGGTTGAAGCCGATATTCGAGACATCGATATTCAGGATGCCTCTGTGGTTGTACTGAATTTCACCTTGCAGTTCCTCTCACCAAAAGATCGTCAGTCCTTATTGGAGAAGATATACGCAGGTCTGCGTCCTGGCGGCATTCTGATCCTTTCAGAAAAGTATATTTTTGAAGATAACATCTCAAACGAGCTTCTGATTGACCTGCACCATGACTTTAAACGAGCCAATGGTTATAGCGAATTAGAAATCAGCCAAAAACGTAGTGCAATTGAAAATGTAATGCGTCCAGACTCTATCCAGACACATAAAGATCGCTTCAAAGACATCGGGTTCTCAAGCAGTGAAGTTTGGTTTCAATGCTTTAATTTCGGTTCGATGTTTGCGATTAAATAACCATTACTACGGAATTTAGTACGCTGATCCTAAGCTCTAAGCTCTAAGCTCTAAGCTCTAAGCTCTAAGCCAAACAATACATTAATTTAAACAGCAGCAACTGCTGCCTGTTATAACGAAAGTAACGACTATGTTTAATTTTGCTAATTTTTATCAACTTATCGCTCAAGACACGCGTCTTCAGCCTTGGCTAAATACTCTGCCGCAACAACTTACCGATTGGCAAAATGCAGAACACGGTGATTTTGGCCGCTGGCTCAAAGCACTCAACAAAGTCCCTGAAGGCTCACCAGATCAAATCGATCTAAAAAACTCCGTGACCCTTACGAACGATACACCGTTTCACCAAGGTGAGCTCAAGAAATTAGAAAACTTGCTGCGTACCTTCCACCCATGGCGCAAAGGTCCATACTCGGTGCACGGAGTTCACATTGATACCGAGTGGCGCAGTGATTGGAAATGGGATCGCGTGCTACCCCATATTTCACCTCTCAAAAATCGCAGCATACTTGATGTTGGTTGTGGTAACGGCTATCACATGTGGCGCATGCTGGGTGAAGAAGCTCGCTTATGTGTGGGCATTGACCCTTCACACCTTTTCTTAATCCAGTTTGAAGCCATTCGAAAATTAATGGGTGACGACCAACGAGCGCATCTACTTCCATTAGGTATCGAGCAACTTCCTAAGCTGGAAGCCTTTGATACCGTGTTCAGCATGGGCGTGCTTTACCACCGCCGTTCTCCGTTAGATCACTTGATTCAGCTAAAAGACCAATTGGTGTCTGGTGGTGAGTTGGTGCTCGAAACCCTAGTTATCGAAGGGGATGAGAACGCGGTACTGGTTCCAGTTGATCGCTACGCACAAATGCGCAATGTCTACTTTTTCCCGTCTGCACGTGCATTGAAGGTATGGCTAGAACAAGTTGGATTTAAGAATGTTCGTATCGTTGATGAAAATGTCACCACTGTTGGTGAACAGAGAACAACGGAATGGATGACGCACAATTCACTACCAGATTATCTAGACCCGAACGATCCAAGTAAGACCGTCGAAGGCCATCCTGCGCCACGACGTGCAATTCTGGTTGCAAACAAACCATAATTGACAAAGTTCTAACCGTAGATACGCTTGACAACGCTACTCTACTCACACTTAAACATAGGGTGCTTCACGCATCCTTTTTTATACGCTAAACTCCCGCGTACAAACACTTAACTAGCATTTTTTAAGGTTTTCAATGTTTACTAAATTGGTCCCTTTCGTCGCTCTAGGTCTTCTATCTGGATGCGTTGCAAATAATGGTGAGCAATACCATCAAGAAACTCTCGCTGCGATTCAACACTCTGAATCTCAGCTTACCAATAAAATCACTAATATCGAGCTAAATCTTAGTAACCAGTCTGATTATATCGAAAGCCTAGAAAGCGAGATTCTTGCGTTAAATTCCCAAGTCGAAAAGCTTCAATCTGTATCTCATACTTCTGACAAACCACAAGCTGAGCCACAAGTAGCGGCAGCACCGGTTACAGCGCCTAAATCGTCTCAAACTATCGTGTTAGGTGAAATTGAGCGTGTGACCATCGACTCAATCAAACAGACTTTTGATGCACGTGTCGATACGGGCGCAGCCACCTCTTCTCTCAATGCCGTTGATATTCAAGAATTTGAGCGTAACGGTAATAACTGGGTGCGTTTCCATCTCTCTGATGGCAAAACGCCAATGACCGATGACAACTGGATTGAAGCACCGATCATTCGTTTTGCCAAAATCCGCCAGTCCACGACAACCGAATCAGAGCGCCGCGCAGTGATTGAATTGTGGGTTAAGGTCGGAAAAATTCATGAAAAAGCGCAATTTACTTTGGCAGACCGCTCTCAAATGAGTCATCCTGTACTCTTAGGGCGCGAGTTCATTAGAGATATCGCCCTGGTTGACGTAAGTCGCCAATACATTCATACGGACATTAAGCAAAAATAATAAGGAAACTTATGACGTCACGAGTTCCATTTTATCTATCGATCTTGCTATTGATAGTGGCTGGTATCGCTCTGAGCGTAATCAGACATCAAACTTACGGTGTTCCTTGGACTCCAGGGGAAACCAGCCAAGTCTGGGATATTGAAGCCCGCGTAGAATTTACTGCGCAGAACAAGCCAGTGAAAGCTTCTCTAGCCGTCCCTCATACTCAATCAGGCTTCACTCTAGTTGGTCAGTCTGCATCTTCTCCTGGCTACGGTGTTTCTTACTTGCAAACCGAAACCGGTCGCCGTGCAGAGTGGTCTGTTCGTGAAGCTTCTGGCCCACAGACCATCTACTATAAAACGCAGTTCCTGGTAGACCCACAAGCGAGCGTTGAACCTATTGCACCAGAAGGTGAAATCAACAAACCAACGTTTGACGGCCCTGTTGAAGCTGCAGCCAAAGCCATCATCCAGCGCGCGAATCAGCGTTCTGCTGACGATGTTACTTTCACTCGTGAACTGATCAAAACGCTTAATGACGCAGAAAGCCAAAACGCTTCGCTAGTGTTGAACACGATGTCGAAAGTGAAAGCCGTTGATAAGCTTCTGGCTTACGCAGAAGTTCCGAGCAAAATTGTTGGTGTTATCGAACTAGAAGATGGCCGCCGCCGTCAGTCTATTCAGCAAATGAACCAAGTTTGGAGCGGTGAAGAATGGGTACTGTTTAACCCTCTGTCTGGGACACAAGAAACTCAACCAAACCTACTAATTTGGGACGAGTCGAACGTCTCTCTGCTTGACGTTGTAGGCGGTCAAAACAGCCAAGTGCATTTCTCGATGATTGCTCAGGAAGTCTCCGCTAAACAAGCGACCAGTGAAAAAGTCGTGGCGGATAACCTACTGAACTTCTCGATCCATAGCTTGCCTCTTGAAGAGCAAGCGATGTTCAAGACCATCATGTTAATCCCAATCGGTGCTCTGATTGTAGTGTTCCTGCGCGTTATCGTTGGTCTGAAAACGTCCGGTACATTCATGCCTGTTCTGATTGCAGTCGCCTTCGTACAGACTCAACTGGTCACAGGTATTGTCGGCTTCCTACTGATTGTCGGTACGGGTCTGATCATTCGTAGTTACCTCTCGAGGCTGAACTTGCTCTTGGTTGCCCGGATATCCGCGGTGATTATCACTGTAATCATGATCATTTCCGTGTTCACGGTAGTGGCGTTTAAGATTGGATTAACAGAAGGTCTATCCATTACCTTCTTCCCAATGATCATCTTGTCATGGACTATCGAACGTATGTCGATTCTATGGGAAGAAGAAGGTGCGAAAGAAGTTGCGCTACAAGGTGGTGGCTCACTGTTCACGGCTATCTTGGTCTACCTAGGTATGACCAACCCGTACATTCAGCACCTGACATTTAACTTTATTGGTCTGCAGCTGATCGTACTAGCTACAATCCTACTACTAGGTACATACACGGGTTACCGTTTGACTGAGCTACGTCGCTTCAAACCATTAGCGGAGGACTAAGTGATGTTTTCACAATTCACCTCCCCTTCGAAGCTGCACCATAAAGGTATTATGGGCATGAACCAACGTAACCATAGTTACATTGGTCGATACAATGACCGCTCAAAATACCCATTAGTGGATGACAAGCTGAAAACCAAGATCATTTCTGAGCAGGCAGGCTGTACCGTACCGAAACTCATCGGTGTTATTAGCCACCAAGCGGAAGTGAAACGTATTCACGATATGGTAAAGAACTGGCCTGGCTTTGTAATCAAGCCAGCCCAAGGTAGTGGCGGTAAAGGTATTTTGGTTATCGTCTCTCACAAAGACGGCGTATATACCAAACCTTCAGGTTCTACCATTGGTAAAGAAGATGTCGAGCGTCATATAAGTAATGCGCTTGCTGGCCTTTTCTCTCTTGGTGGTAAGAACGATGTCGCCATGGTCGAAAACCTAATCAAGTTCGATGATTGTTTTGAAGGTTACAGCTTTGAAGGCGTGCCCGACGTTCGTATCATCGTCTTTAAGGGCTACCCAGTAATGGCAATGATGCGTTGTTCTACCGCTGCGTCTGATGGCAAGGCAAACTTGCACCAAGGTGCGGTCGGCATTGGTATCGATATCGCCACTGGTAAAGCGGTCCGCGCAGTTCAGTTCGACCAACCTGTCACTCACCACCCTGATACAGATAAAGACTTAAGTCAGCTTCAGGTACCACATTGGGAGCGACTGTTAACTCTTGCTTCTAGCGCATGGGAAATGACTGGCCTTGGTTATATGGGTACCGACATGGTACTGGATAAAGAAGAAGGCCCAATGGTTCTCGAGTTGAATGCTCGACCTGGCCTTGCTATCCAGATCGCGAATGGCGCTGGATTGCTGCCACGTTTGCATCATATCGAGAATCTAGGTACTCCGGCTGAATACCCAAAACCAGCTGAGCGTGTTGCTTACGCTGCAGAGCAATTCGGTGTATTTGCCAAAACAATTAGTGGCTAAATCGATAAATCACATGCTAGTACCAAAAAGCCCGCGAAAGCGGGCTTTTTATTGTCTAGCATTTCAACCTTGCTGAAATTAGGCATCACGCCTGTTCAGTGCAAGCCTCCGATACTTGATATTTTCGTTTTATATCATCAGCCACTTTTTCAGCAATCATAATGGTTGGTGCGTTAGTGTTCCCCCCCACTAGTGTTGGCATCACAGACGCATCAACCACTCTTAGCGATTCTAAACCATGTACACATAACTGGCTGTCTACAACCGAAAAAACATCGTCACGAGGCCCCATTTTACATGTACCAACTGGGTGGTACTGAGTATCGGCGCGATTTCTAATATCTTGCTCTATCGCGTGATCGTCATTCGCATCGACAGGATAAAAACTTTCCCCTCTTACTAAATCAAACGACTGGCTTTCTAACATTTCATGCTGCTTTTTCCAGCCCTTGATCATGACTTCCATATCATCTGCGTGAGCAAAAAAGTTGGGATCAATCGCCGGTGACTCATAAGGGTTAGCAGAGTGTAGAGCGACGCTACCGACACTTTTTGGTCTAAGAAGCGTAACATGTGAGCTAAACCCATGACTCATATGGATTTTTCTTGCGTGATCATCAACCACAGCCACAACGAACACAAACTCTAGATCAGGTACCTCTACCGAATCATCAGAGCGCGCAAAGCCAATCCCTTCCGCAAAGTTGCTGGTGATTTTACCTTCACGCTTATTGACCCACTTTGGAATCGCTTTGCCGATCTCCCAGGCCATATTCAGCGAAACACCAAAAGTATCTGCTTTCGCATTGCAGCGGTAGGTATGCACCAAGTCGATATGGTCTTGTAGATTCTCACCGACTCCGGCCAATTCATGTATCACATCAATACCATGTGGCGCGAGCTTGTCCTCGGAGCCAACTCCGGAAAGTAATAGGATTTGGGGGGAACCAAAAGCACCCGCCGACAAGATAACTTCTCTAGTAGCCTGAACATGATAAACCGTCCCTTTCACCCCATATTCAACACCCACCGCCTTTTTTTCTTCAAACAATACCCGATGTGCCGTGGCATTAGTGATAACCGTAAGGTTTGGACGATGGAGGTTGGGAGTGAGGTAAGCTTTCGCGGCGCTACAACGCTGGCCATTAATCTGCGTCACTTGAGTTGGCATAGCCCCAAATTGCTCTACACCATTGATGTCTGCGTTCCGAGGGACTCCAATCGACTCACAGGCAGATAAGAAGTTTTCTACCAATGGGCTTGGCGAGCGCAGTTCGGCAACGTTTAAAGGCCCACCACTGCCGTGGTAACCATCGCTGTGTGTTTCATTGTTTTCCGCTTTTTTGAAGTACGGCAGACAATCTTTATAGCTCCAACCTGGATTACCTAAGCTCTCCCACAAGTCATAATCATAGCGGTGACCCCGCGCATACATCATAGCGTTTATCGAGCTAGACCCACCCAACGTTTTTCCTCTAGGCTGATAGCCTTTCCTTCCATTAAGCCCGGCTTGAGGTAATGTATCGAATGCCCAATTATTGTGTTTGGTCGGCATCATAGCGACCACACCAACAGGGGTGTGTATACAAGGACTCGTATCCTTTCCACCAGCTTCAAGTAAGCACACACTTACCGACGGGTCTTCAGTCAATCGAGCAGCAAGTACACAACCTGCAGAGCCTCCGCCAACTATAATGAAATCATATTGAGACATCCTGATCCTCCTTCTTCAGGTGTCACCTACCCTCCTAGCCGAGCAGGTGACAATATCAGTGAAATGGTGAGAGTGTATTGAAAGGTTATTTGAGGTTGTTGTCTGGCTTACCGACAAACACACGAAGTACTAACTTTTGAACTAAGTTGCCATAAGGTGGCGCAAACAGTTGGATTGGGAACCACCGACGCATCTGCAGGACGGTTCGAGCATGACTCAATTCTCTAAAACCTTCTTCGCCGTGGTAGTTGCCCATTCCCGAGTTCCCCACTCCACCGAATGGAACAGAGTGATTGAGTACATGCCAGCCCCAATCATTGATGGTGACACCACCACTATGTGTCTGAGCCAGGATCTGTTCTCGTGCCGACTCATCATGGCTAAACAAGTAACATGCTAACGGCCTAGGGCGTGAAGTAATGAACTCGATAACTTCGTCAATGGTTTGGTAGCTGTAAACAGGCAGTAAAGGGCCAAAGATCTCTTCTTGGCAGATACGCATATCAGGCGAAAGATTCGTTGCAATAAACAGCGGTGTTTTCTTCCCTTCGCCATAATCCAAACATTGGGTAATGGTCGCCCCTTTTTGCTTTGCATCTTCTACAAGGTCATGGAAGCGATTGTGCTGGGTTTCATCGACTAACGCCGTATAATCAGGATTGTCCTTTATTTCACCATACATTGCCTTGTGCGCTCCAGATAGAGCCTCAACAAATCGCGACAATTTGTTTTCAGGAACAAAAGCATAATCAGGTGCAATACAGATCTGACCAGAATTAAACCCCTTACCATGTGCAATACGCTTAGCTGCTTCTTCAACGTCATAATCATCTAACACTACCACTGGAGATTTACCGCCAAGCTCAAGCGTTACAGGCGTTAAGTTCCTTGCTGCGTTGGCCATAATTACTTTGCCACTTGCAGGTGAGCCAGTGAACACTAAGTGGTCGAAGGGTAAATCAGAAATCTGCATTGCTTGTGGGTGCGTTCCATCAATGATACACACTAGATCGGAAGGGAAGATCTCTTCTAACATCTTTCGCAGTGCCTTCGTTGTTGCTGGGCAATTCGGTGGCATCTTAATCATGCATCGGTTTCCCGCCGCTAAAGCGGTGATTAATGGCCCAACCGATAGATACAATGGAAAATTCCACGGACATATGATCCCCACAACCCCTTTAGGCTGATAGCGAACTTCTAACTTATTGCCTTTAAACAACCACTCTGTTGGCCTTCTTTTAGATTTCATCCAGCTCTTTAGGTGCGATAGCACATGATTGATATCCAGAATTGGCGCAAGAACGTCCGCCATCATCGATTCAGTATGGCTCCGACCTCCAAAGTCTTGGTTCATGGCTTCAGCTAATACCATTTGGTATCGACGCAATTGGTTTTTAAGCATCAGCAGTTGCTGCTTTCTTTCACCAAGCGTTAGGGACGGATTGTTTTGGTAGGCCTTTTTTAAGCCCTCAAACCACACTTCCAGTGCTACTTGGTTGGTTTCAATTGCATCACTTGTGTTCGTTAACGACGGTTGGACTAGTGCATTCATATACAACTTCTCTCTTAAACGCTTTCGCCCATTACAACATTTGATTAACATTCAACACAGGTTGCAAAAAGACAATTACCGGTGATATTCGGACAGAATTGCGAAACCAATAACAGTAATCACATGGTGGTGACGATAGGATGAACGCGATCTAGGGAGGAAATATGGTTTACTCAGCGGAATACGAACCTGATATGCAAGCATGTGGGATGTTGGACATTCACCTTCTTTATCGCTATTTAGGGACTCGCATCCCGATGGAGCAGTTGCTGGAAGGCACTCATGTTCAACCAAGCCAGTTGTACACGCCAGACTCTCACATCACACTCGCTCAAAAGCTGGTCATCTTCGGAAATGCCCTGTCACAATCCAACGAACCCGGTATCGGATTAAGAATAGGCCAACAAGCTCGGTTCAGTGATTTTGGTGTACTGGGCTACGCCGTATTTAGCAGCAACACGCTGATGGATGCGCTTATCATGGGGTTCAAATACCTTCGCTTAGCCGGCCCCGTGTTACGAAAAGAAATGTGGGTTGAAAAGGATGTTGGTTACTTTCGTGCGAATCAACTCGTAGATCTAGATAGCCTACTGCCCTTTTGCTCAGAATATTGGTTCTCAGCCATTCAGAGCTTAATCGAAGAAGTCATGCAGCAGCCTTTCCCTTCGAAAGTCATCCACTTCCCGTTCCCTAAGCCAGAATACGGTGACCTCTATGAGCAGATATTCCACTGTCCAATTGTATTTGATAGTGACCGACTAGAATGGCAGTTTGACGCCACTAATCTAGATAACCCTTTACCTAGTGCCAACGCGATTACCCTGCAATCTTGTTTGAAGTCATGCGATGAAATGCTGGCAAAAGTTGCAGGCAATACATCACTGACCGACAAGGTCACCCAAATTTTCCTTGAGCAACCCGGACACTATCCTTCAATTGATACTGTTTCATCGCAACTGGGAATGTCATCAAGGACTTTGCGCCGCAAGTTAGGGTCCGAACAAAACAGCTACCAAGCCATTCTTGATCACGTTCGCTTTCAACTCGCGCGCCATTATTTAACTTCCACCCAAATGAGCATTGAAGAAGTATCAGATAGAATTGGGTTCTCAGACAGCGCTAACTTTCGTCATGCCTTTCGCAAATGGTGTAGAGAGTTTCGCCAACAGGCTCAGCAAGATAGTTAGCTTTACTCAGGTACAAAAACGCCCGCAAAAGCAGGCGTATTATTTAGACTAGCGAGCGACTAGATAAACAAGAAGCTAGATTTCTTCAATCAATTCCTGAACTTCTGACTGCTGTTTCTCTTGTTGAGCAAAGCCTCTTAAACCCACAACATGTACATGTTCGTGGTCTTTGAACACCTTACGAACCAGCTTATAGGTTGTGCCTTTTTCTGGGCTAATGTTTTCAGGTGCAGCGATAAGTAATTGCATGTCCAGACGATCACACAGCTCAAACAGAGTAGAAATAGACTTCGCATCAAGACGGGCTGCTTCATCGAGGAACAGTAGTCGACACGGAACAATATCTTTACTGCGTAATCGGCGCGATTCTTCTTCCCAGCTTTGAACAACCATAAGTAGAATCGACTGACCCGTACCAATTGCTTCACCCGTTGATAATGCACCCGACTCCGCTTGTAGCCACCCATCCGAGCCACGGTTAACTTCAACGCTTAGCTCTAGGTAATTACGGTAGTCAAGCAGCTCTTCGCCCAGTACTTGAGGAGAACGTTGCCCCATATCAATATGCGGATTCACACGTTGGAACAGCTTGGCCATTGCTTCTGAGAAAGTAAAACGTGAACTTTCAAACAAGTCTTTATGCTGTGCTTGTTGCTCTGCTAACCCATTAAGCAATACTTCATGGCTTTCACGGATATTTACATTCAAGCGAACCCCTTTTACCTGACCAAAACCAATGTTAGACAGGCCTTGGTTTAGCATGCGAATTCGGTTTTGCTCGCGCTGAATCGTTTTCTTAATGATGCTTGCTACAGAATCCGAACTAATCGCAAGGCGATTTTCACGCTGAGTCAGTTCTTCTGTTAGACGCGCCAGTTCTACTTCCATCTCCTCGATGGCTTCAACCGGATCGTCGGTGCGAATAATATCTTGGCGAATACGTTCACGAAGATGCTGATACACCGCAATGTAGAACAGAACTTTACGTTCAGGGCGAGCATTGTCCTCAGATAAACGTAGCGCATCACGCAGGTCATCATTGTTAGCAACCGCCAAACGAAGTGCACCGAGTGATTTATCTGACATTGAGCGTAGCTCGTCCGCTGTCATGTAGGCTAACTCACGCTTATGAAGGCGGCGCTCTACATCATTTTCACGAGCCAAGCGCAGTACCGAACACCAGCCAGCTTTTGCAGCAACCACAAAGGTACGTAACTCAATGTACTCCTTCTGAACTTTCTTCAGACGCTTCGCAAGCCCCTTCATTTCCAGCTCAGTCGATGTAATGGTGCGCTCATATTCGCTCTTGCGATTGCGTGAAGAGTGTAAGCGTTCTTGCAGTTCATCGCGGCGAGCTTGAGCACGTTCAGCTGCACCTTCATCAGCGGTTACGCCAAACTCTTGCAGTTCTTGCTTAAACTCTTGAACGGTTTCTAGCTTCGCTTGATGCGAGCTCTTCAATGATGCCAAGACTTGATTGTATTGGTTCATTTGACCTTGAGCTTGCTTAAGCTCTTCACGGCCACGAGTTCGCGCTCTCTCAGCTCCAACCAACTTCGCTTTTAGCTGATCGCTCAGTTCACTACTCTTGTTCAGCAAGTCCACTGAATCTGAGTAAGCGAAATAATGGCGACGCTCAACCAAATCCGACAGCGCAAAAATCTGAGTTTTTAGTGACTGCAGTTTGCTGTCGGCTTGCTGATATTCTTGCTCCAGTGCGTCGAACTGTTCTGGGTCAGCTTCTAGCGCTGTCACTATGCTTTCTAGTTCAGCAACCGCTTTAGCATGAGCATTTAAGAACCTCTTCGCTTCAGACAGCTGAGCTATTTTCTGCTCAACCTCTTCGTGACGCTCAAGTAACGAATCGTCTTCAATCAACAACATGCTAGGGGCGATCTTGTCCAGTGCGGCAATAGCCTGCTTGCTCACATTAAGCTGGCTACGTTGTTGCTGCTCTTTGTTATCGAGATCCGCCAAAATGCGAGCCACACTATTGCGCTTGTCACGAGCCACCTGCAATGCTTGCTCAGGGTCAGCTTCGAATGCTACTGAGATGTGTTTCGCGACAAAGTTATTGAAACTTTGGTACAAACGCTGCAGTTTCTGAGAATCAAACGCCGCTTTAGCGTGCTGCTCTACCACTTCTTCACGCTCGTTGCGCAGAAGCTCCAAACGTTGTTCACGCGCCGCACGACCAAATAGCGGAATCTCAGGGAAACGAGAGTAACGCATTTGGCGATCGTTAAGCTGAACACATACTGCACCTTCAAGCTCGTCGGCATTGAATGTACTGTCATCGAATGCATCGATATCGCCTTCGATGATGTATAAATCTTCAGGGCAATCGTCTAGCTCAACCAGTTTCTCTTTAATACCAGAAAGGTCGGATACCACAATCGCATGTCGAGACGGGCCATACATCGCACTGAAATACGGCGCATCATCAATAGTGATGTCGTCATAAATTTCAGATAGCAGCACGCCACCAAGCGTATCAGCCAGGCCTTTAAGACGCGGGTCGTTTGAGCCACCAGGTGAAGCAAGGCGCTCGATTTCCGATTCCAACGCATTACGGCGCTCAGACAATTTGTCTTTGGCAATCGACTGCGATTTTTCGTCTTCTAGTACAGCTTGCATTTGAGACATCACTGCTTGGCTGTCATACAAGTCTGCACCGCTCTGTTCTTTCAGCGTGTCTAGCGCATCATTTGCGGTAATCCACGCAGGAGCAATCGCTTCAAACTTCTTGATCTCAGCGTTGCAGTCTTGCTCCAATCGGCGCTGCTCACTGCGCTGCTCGCGTAGATCTTCTTGGCTGTGCTCTAGCGTTTCGATTTGCGTACTATGGCGCTCACGTTCTTGCTCTAACGTAATCTCGTCACTCAGTACAACATTGTGTTGCTTCTGGTACTCATCGACCAGCTGCTTCGCTTGTCGCTGCTGATTCAAGCTGCGCTCTAAATCGCGATGTTGCGCTCGCCACTGCTGCTCATTTTGCGCAATTTGCTGAGCATCACGCGCTTTTACAATCGCTTGTTTCGCTTCCGTAGCAGCTTGCGAACGTTCAACGTCACCAGCAATCGATTTGATCAGAGAGAATGCTTTCTCAAATTGCTCGGCTGCTGCAGACGACATATCCAGCTTGTGCTTGATAGCAAGTAACTCAGTGGTGTTTGCCTCTTGCTCAGCCTTTAAGCTGTTCACAAGGTCAATGGCACTTTCTGCGGTAAGAGAAGGGTCATCAAGCAACTGCTTAGCTTTCTCTAGCGCCTGAACCGCTTGCTGATATTGAAGTGCTCGCGTTTGCTGAACGTCCAACGCTTGCTGGTAATCGGCCAGCTGAGTTTTCAAGCTATCGACTTCTTCTTCAGAAACCAGTGCTTGTTCTTCAGCTATCATCACGCGCTCTTGCGCTTCTTCAACCACCATCAACTGTTCTTCAAGACGCTCGTTTAGCTCTTCCAAGTCTTCTTGGTAGCGCTCGATCTTTTCTTGTTGACGCAGTGCATTTTGCACTAACTGCAAATGGTCTGACGCGGCCTGATAATCTTGCTCAAGTGCAGACTCTTGGTCCACCAGCACTTCAAGCTCTTCTTGCACGCGATTGAGCAAGTTATTTTGCTCTAGTAAAGTTTCACGTGAACCGAATAACTCCGAACGCAGTGATAGCGTATTTTCTAGCTTCTTACGGCGCTCATTTGCATGGCGCATGTAGTCCGCTGCTACGTAGTTAGTTGATTCAGTAATCAAGTGTTTAAACAGGTCGCGGTCAGCTTGAGTCGTCTTAATCGCTTCAAGCGTCATACGGTTTTCGCGCAGCGCTGATTCCATATCTTGGAACGCTTTTTTAACCCCACCGTTTTGCGGCAGTAAGTAATCACGCAATGAACGAGTAATCGCACTCGAAATACCACCGTATAGCGACGCCTCGATTAATCGATAGAACTTAGAGCGATCGCTACTGTTACGAAGTTTCTTAGGTACTACACCGTATTCGAACATTTGCGCGTGGTAATCCACAATAGAGCTAAATGCTTTGAAGTGAGCGCCTTCGTACTGACTAACAGATTCTTTGACTTCGTTGATCTGGCGAACACGTGCATGGTTGTCAGAGACACTTTCTATAAGTACGTCTGTCGGTTTTACATGACTTGGTAAACCTTGGATAACAAACGGCTTAATATCGACCTTTTTATCACGGCCCGCCACTTGCTGTAGCTTTACGGCAAACAATAGGCGTTGGTTACGTGAGTTCACTACATCCAGAGCCGCATAACACGCGCCAGGCTGCAATTTACCGTATAGGCCTTTATCTCGAGATGCCTGAGAGCTCCCAGCTTCCGTCGTATTGCGGAAATGAAGCAAGCTTTGGTCAGGTATCAGTGCCGTAATGAAAGCCGCCATTGTGGTTGACTTACCTGCACCATTACCACCTGACAGTGTGGTCACCAGTCCATCGATATCAAAGGTACGTGCAAAAAAGCCGTTCCAGTTGATCATGGTTAGCGATTGATATTTACCACGTTCAATCATGCTTCACCTTCTTCTAAATCTGTTTGCTCGTTCAGCGCTTCTTCGTCTTGATTATCTTGTAGAAGGCTACCTTGGCTCGGCTCTTGGGTATGAACTACCGCTTCACCGTCGCGAATCAGCCTTAGCTGCGCTTCGCGCATATCATCACCCACGCGTACGTCAGCACCGAAGCGGAATACCGCTTCACTGATTCGGAATTTGCCCGTTTCACCAATATGGATGATCATGCCCAGACGGCGTAGACGACGAAGTGAAGTTCGCACTTTTTCGAACAGTTTTTCTTTGTCGAGATCAGAACCAGTCGCACGGTTTGTCACCAGCTTCATGAGCTTTTTCTCATCAGCCAGCTGAAGCAGTTCGTCGTATAGCTCTTGGTTAGTGAAGATACCTTCGTGAGCCAAACGCTCGGGGCTTAGGTATAAGAAACACAATACCTTGCCAACCAACATGTCGAGTTCAGACAGCACACTGCGGCTTATCAATGACGTTGAGCGAGGTCGCAGGTAAAAGAACCCTTCTGGTGCTTTCACCAATTCGGAGTTGTAACGCTGATAAAACAGAGCCAAGTCGGTTTCAAAATCAGACAGCAAAGCGTGATTATCTAAGTCTTCACTTGAGATATGACGTCCTGCACGTAGAGCACTATCTAACGCTGGGAAAAGAGGGTTAGAGATCGCTTTTACCAGATTATCTGGCATGTATTCATTAGTATCGGTCGATGACATTTGCTTGTACCTTTGCGCCAAAATCGTTGATTGCTTGCCAGTCTGGTTGAATCGCCTGGTAGTCAGATTCGGAGTAACCTAAACGCACAGCTTGGTCGACAACAATTCGCGCTAAATCAAAGTGATGAGTTCGAGGGTGCGACGCGAGGTAATCACGCAAAACGCTACCTAGATCGATTGGTGCGCCCTGCTGCTTATGTTGCTGCAGCATGCCACCAATTCGCTCAGAGAGCTCATCATTGACTTGTTGAAATTCTTCGTATTCCACTTCAAGTGGGACTTGTCCGGTTACTTCATCGTCCCTAAGAACGAGAGCTTCATCTCGGAGGTCGGTCAGTCGCTCGGCATCTGCGTAAGTCAGATACCAAGGTGTATCAAAGTAGTCGGTAACGGATTGTCTTAATCGTTGGCTAAACGCACGGTTTTTATCCATATCAATCGCAGTACGGATAAACTTGTGTACGTGGCGGTCATAGCCAATCCATAAGTCGATAGCTTGTTGACCCCAGCTTGTAATACGGTCGAGCTTCATTTGTAGCGCAAACAACGTTTCGCCAATGAAATCCAATTCCGTATCACCATAGACAATTTCTTGAATGTCTAAAATCTGAGTTTGAAGCTCATCGCCCGCAGCCTGTAAGGTATCTTGCAGCTCTTTGAGCGTCGATGACGTCTCAGACAGCAAGGCCTCACAGTTATTGATAGCGTCGCGCCAATCTTTGTTCAGTAGTTCAGCAATCTGATCTTTCACCGATTGCTGTTGCTCGTCCATCACTCGCTGGTTCAAATCGATTTGATCAAAGATCTCACCTACCGAATATTTAAGAACGCCATATACATTCTTTTTCCAGTGTCCAGCTGTCCCGCCTTTTTGTGCAGCTTCAATCGCTTTCGACATTTCATCGGCGACCATAGACAACTGTATCGACAGCTTTAACTTAGAAAATTCACGGTGGCGTACATAATAATCGGTAATACCGATTGCCAGCGGGGATAAACGATAAATGCTTGCACCATCAGTCACTTCACTCGTGAAGCGGCTGATTAGGCGCTGCTTAACCATTTCATTGATGGCGTTGTTTGCACGAAATGCCGAAGCATCACCCGTGTCTTCAAATAAACGAGTGACGATGGTAAACGCATCATGCAGCTCACCTTCACCAAGCTCTTCATCAAACCTTTCGTTACTCAGAACCGCAATCGAAATCAAAAATGCAAGTCGTTCTGTTGTGAGGTTCAATGAAAAATCATGCTGCTTGACCCAACCAACTAGTTCATCAATTGGTTGCTCGGCAGCATTGAGAGTCATCTCACTCATTGCTCATCCTGTTGTTCTTTCTTTTTCGCCCATACGTGTATGTATCGGCCTAATGAGAGGTATGGCTCTTGTCTACACAGTTGTTTTTCGAGTGCCAACACGTCTTCTAATTGGTAGTCACCCATGTACTGCATATTCCCGATGTAGTCACTGAATGAGCGAATTCCCGACTTGCCGCAAATTTCAAACCCGGCATCTTCAATCCATTGATAGACTTCTTCAGGTTTTAAGCCTTTTTGCGGCTGAAGTTTAAATCTTTTTCTATGTGGCATGCCCTCTAATACATGAGGGATATTGCCACATATGACATTCTTGTAGACCAGACCATGATGGTTATAGAACATGACCGAAGCGACACCGCCTGGTTTCACTTGTTCTAGTACCGTCTCTAAAGCAGGCTTTGGGTCAGCTAACCATTCCATTACCGCGTGAAACATCACTAAATCGACAGCACGATCTAAGTGCTCTCCTATCTTTTGGACAGGCGAATGGATCAGGCGATACTGCTCAAGTAGGCCGTTTTTTGCAATATCCTGCTCGGCTAGTTGCAGCATTTCCGAAGATAGATCACATAATGAAATCTGGTGTCCGAGCTCAGCAAGTTTTTGAGACATTTGTGCCAAACCACCACCAGCATCAAGCACGGAGAGAGGTTTTTCATCAGCGTTCAAGCGTTCAAGAATTTGCTGAAGATCTTCCCAAACAATGACTTGGCGGATCTCTCCTTTGTCTGACCCGTAAATATTTTTTGCAAATTTGTGGGCAATATCGTCGAAATTACGGTCTTCAGTCACGGTGGTTGAGTTATCATAGCTAATCGTGCTGCTATTCTGTCATAGGAATGGTAGGAATAAAGAGGGTTTCTCTTATTTTTATTATCAAGTGGTGTTTTTTCGGACTATTTCTGTATGTTTGAGCTGAAAAAGATTATTTCATCGATGCTTATGCCGTTACCAGCCATGTTAATCCTTGGCTTTTTAGGCTTAATGCTCATCATGTTTACCGCAAAACGAAAAACAGGATGTTTTGTTGTTCTCTTCTCCTTTATCGGCATTTTCCTGATTGCCTTTCAACCTGTATCAACACGTTTACTCATGCCAATGGAAAGGCAGTACTCCGCTTTTCTACCCATTGATGAATCCGTTGACTACGTAATGGTGCTTGGCAGTGGGCACGTAGTTGACGATCAAATTCCACCGACTTCTGAGCTAAGCCGTACCGCGCTAATGCGATTGAGCGAGGGGATTCGTATACTGCGCATGTACCCAGGCTCTAAACTCATCCTTTCCGGTTATGCGGGTGGCAGTGAGTTTAGCAATGCTCGTATGATGGCAAAAGTCGCCTTGGCACTCGGTGTGTCTAAGTCTGACATTATCTTGCTAGAAACCGCGCAAGACACCTGGGAAGAAGCCAGACAAGCCGCTGCTTTTGTTGGTCAAAAGCGTCTAATCCTAGTCACATCGGCCAGTCACATGAAACGCGCTTTGAACGAGTTTAATTCTGCTGGGATCAAGCCTCTTCCTGCGCCGACAAACTACCTTGCTCACAGTAACATTACTCAGCCATGGGAAAAGTACACCCCTAGAGCGGTCTACCTTGAGCAAACTGAACGTTACTGGCATGAGACTCTTGGTCTCATCTGGCAGAGCTTAAGAGATATGGCATCAGATTACGAAGAGCGTGCTCTGCAATCCGAAGAAACTTCTTTGTAGTAAGCCATAATAACGCACACTAATCTGATAGATATTAAAAAGCCGAAGTCATCACTTCGGCTTTTTCTTTATTGCTCAAACGACATAGCAGGCAGTCGTTAGTCACCAGCAAACATATAACCTTCACCGTGTACGGTCACAAATATTTGTGGATTCTTAGGGTCGAACTCCATCTTGGCGCGCATTCGACGAATAAGTACATCGATAGTACGGTCGTTTGGCGCATCGACTCGGTGACTGATCATATTCAGAATACGCTCTCTACTTAGCACCTGATTTGGGTGTGACGACAACGCTACCAGCAACTCATATTCTGCTTTAGTGAGCTTAACCGGCTCACCATTTCGGCTCAATGCGCGGCGCTGAGTGTCAAACGTCCACTCACCAAAGCGAACGACATTGCTGTTTTTGTCATTAGTTTCCACTACAGGCGAAACGTTGCGAGCCGCTGAAATTCGCCACAGCAGGTTTTTCACACGAACCAACAGTTCGCGCAGTTCAAAAGGTTTAGTAACGTAATCGTCGGCGCCCATTTCGAGCCCAACAATTTTGTCTATGCTATCCGTGCGCCCTGTCACCAGAATGATTCCAATATCTGACTGGCTACGTAACTCTCTTGTCAGCATCAATCCATCACCACCCGGCAAATTGATGTCCAACATCACTAAGTCGACAGAGTTTTCTTCCAACGCTTCTCGCATTTGCACGCCATCTTCGGCTTCACTAACGGTGTAACCTTCATTTTGAAAGTATCCCACTAGCTTGCTGCGAGTAACAGCATCATCTTCTACAACTAATACGTGATAGCTCATCTAGACCACTTAATCTTGATTTCAGGTTAACTTTAACAACACTATTCTATTCATAATCAGTAACAATTCTAGAAAATGCTACTTCAAAAGTAAGAAAGGTGATTTTTTATTGATTCAAAACAACCTTAGACTCGCTATTCATATCTCACTATATCTCTCTATTTTTATTCACACATGTAGTTACCGCTATTCATCTTTATTAGTTAAACTAAAGACATACCTCGAATTGGAGCTAAAACAATGCAAGAAACAAAAGCATTTAACGAAAAAAGAGCTGAAATATACTGGTGGCTATCTAGCTTATTTGCTAAAGAACTGACCGAAACGGATATTGAACAGTATCAAACCCCAGAAATTCGCTCTTTCCTCGCAGGGCTTGGTGAAAATGAAACTCTAAAACCGTCTATCGACAAGATGACTGACGCGCTCAACCGTCTAAATGACCGTGAAGACGCACAGTTAGAGCTCTCTGCAGATTTCTGCGACCTATTTTTGAAATCAGACAAAGAATCCGCTTTGCCTTATGCGTCTATGTACATCGGTAAATCGGGTCTATTGAATGACGAGCCCGCCAAAGAAATGGCGTCATTAATGGCTGAACATAGTATTGCTGTCAGCGCTTCACTTAACGAGCCAGCAGATCACATTGCGATCGAATTAGACTTCCTTGGTAACTTGATTATTCGCTCTAACGAACTTGAACAAGAACAGCACCTTGATGATGCACTGCTCGAACAAGAAAAGTTCATCCGAGAAAAGATCCTTTCTTGGGTTCCACAATTTTCGACCAAGTGTCAGTCACTCGATGAATTCGGCTTCTACGCTGCGGTAGCATCTCTATTAGTGTCTTTCCTAGAGCTAGATTGCCACTACCTCGCCGGCGAGTAATTTCACCACTCCCTAGCTAGCGACAAAATCGTCAATTGTAGTGATAGATCACTGCTATTGACGGTTTTTTCATTGCTTGCGCCACGTTTGAGGTCTAGAATCGTGACCGCAAACGATTAAAAATGAAATTGACTCAGTTTCCTGGGTAGAAATACGAACCGCTGGCTAAAAGCGGTTTTTGTGTTTTTACTACTTTGATGTAACCATTAACTAGGAGCTGACAATAATGATTGCTGCGGTGAGCCAAGGGGTAAGCCAGTATATGCAGCAGTTCTCAATAGGACAGAACCTTATGGCCACAATTAAAGATGTTGCTCGCTTAGCTGGCGTATCAACTACCACTGTTTCCCATGTAATCAACAAAACTCGCTTTGTTGCTGAAGCAACCCAAGAAAAAGTGATGGAAGCAGTTAAAGAGCTTAACTACGCTCCAAGTGCCGTTGCTCGTAGCTTGAAATGTAATACGACCCGTACCATCGGCATGTTAGTAACTCAATCAACTAACCTATTCTTCTCGGAAGTAATCGATGGTGTTGAAAGCTACTGTTACCGCCAAGGCTACACGCTCATTTTGTGTAACACCGGTGGCATTTACGAAAAGCAGCGTGACTATATCCGCATGCTAGCTGAAAAGCGCGTAGATGGTATTTTGGTCATGTGTTCTGACTTAACTGAAGAGCTACTAGAAATGTTGGATCGACATGCCGATATTCCAAAAGTAATCATGGACTGGGGCCCTGAAAGCTCTCAAGCCGATAAAATTATCGATAATTCGGAAGAAGGTGGCTACTTAGCCACTAAGTACCTTATCGATCGTGGTCACACAGACATTGCTTGCCTAAGTGGCCACTTTGAGAAAGCAGCCTGCCAAGAACGTATCCAAGGATTCAAACGTGCTTTAGGTGAAGCCAATCTATCGGTTAACGAAGATTGGATCTTAGAAGGTAACTTTGAGTGTGATACCGCTGTGCTTGCCGCAGATAAAATTGCAGCAATGGACCACAAACCAACTGCCGTATTCTGTTTCAATGACACCATGGCATTTGGCTTGATGAGCCGTCTACAACAAAAAGGGATTCGAGTACCAGAAGATATGTCTGTTATTGGTTACGACAATATCGAACTTGCTGAGTACTTCTCTCCTCCGCTAACAACGGTCCACCAACCGAAACGTCGCGTGGGTAAAAATGCCTTTGAGATCTTGCTAGAGCGTATTAAAGACAAAGAACACGAAAAGCGTGTCTTTGAAATGCATCCAGAGATTGTTGAGCGTAGTACCGTAAAAGACCTGACTAAATAGTTAGCAAGATTAATAACCTATGTGCTTTACGTGGTAGTTCAGAGATACGCAAGGCGCATAGCTTAGTCTTATTTATGGAACACATATCACATTTACAACATCCAAATGTGATACTTATTCAGATTTTTAATTACTCTTGAATTAGAAGTCACGCACAGGGCAAACCATTCGAAAGTTTGGGACGCAAAGCTTCCGGCCTACGGCATTTACTTGCTATGGTAGCGGGGTTGCCGATGGCAAACTATGCATACACAACTTTACTCCTTACTGACACAGTTTCTGCATTTTTTTGCTAACCTCTCGGACCTGATTTGGTGGCGTATTCACATACACCGAGAATATACAGCATGGACAAACCAGTACTAAAAGACTCAATGCGGCTGTTTGAACAACTAGGCCGTGTAAAATCCCGTTCAATGTTTGGCGGTTTCGGCATCTTTGTTGACGAGACAATGTTCGCTCTTGTTGTAAATGATAAGTTGCACATCCGAGCAGACGATTCAGCCGCAAAAAAATACAAAGGACAAGGCTACGAGCCTTATGTATATAAGAAACGTGGATTCCCTGTCGTTACAAAATACTTCGCATTGCCAGACGATTGGCAGGCAAACCCAAAAGCTACGCTCGATGAGGCCATTGCAGCTCTTAAAGCAGCAAAGGTTGAAAAAGAGTCTCAAGCTCAGTCGAAACCGAATCGACTAAAAGATCTTCCAAACCTAAGACTAGCGACCGAAAGGATGCTCAAGAAGGCAGGAATCGAGTCTGTTGAGCAATTGGAAGAAGCTGGCGCGGTAGAAGCATTTAAAGCCATTAAGCAGTCCCATACTTCGGATGTTGGTTTAGAGCTTCTATGGGCACTTGAAGGGGCAATTAAGGGGACTCATTGGTCAGTCATTCCACAATCGCGTCGTGAAGAGTTGGCTAATCGACTCAGCTAACCCAAGAAAAGTTCATAGAACCGGCACTCTGTGCCGGTTTTTTTGTATCTGCTGAAATTTTCTTTCCACTTAACCTGTCTTAATTCAAACAGTTTCTTGATACTAGGCGAGAATTCGCCACCAATCTCTCTGCAAGTACTTTATCTACTTTTATACTAAGAAGACATAGCAGGTAGAGCGGCCAACGTATCTTTAGGTCGGAGAATAAAAAATGAACAAAAAGCTAGTATTTGGCGTGGTATTCGTCGCACTGATTATTATTTTGGCCATGAATTTTGGTCAATACTTCACGCTTGAAAACGCTAAAGCACAGCAAGAAGCTTTAGGTAGCTTTATTGAGCAAAACTTCCTCATTGCAGCGATCAGCTACTTTCTGGCTTACGTCGCCATCACCGCTTTTTCAATTCCAGGAGCTGCTGTCGTCACACTGCTAGGCGCTGCATTATTCGGTTTTTGGACCAGTCTACTGCTGGTTTCATTTGCCAGTTCTATTGGTGCTACCCTCGCGTTTTTAAGCTCACGTTACCTATTGCGTGACTGGGTACAAAATAAGTTTGGCGAGAAGCTGCAAGTCATCAACAATGGTGTAGAGAAAGACGGCGCATTTTATCTATTTTCGTTAAGGCTTATTCCCGTATTCCCTTTCTTTTTGATTAACCTTTTAATGGGCTTAAGCCCAATTCGTACTAGCCGCTTCTACTTGGTTAGTCAGCTAGGTATGCTACCCGGCACAGCAGTTTATCTAAATGCTGGTACTCAACTAGCCCAAATTGACAGCCTATCAGGTATTGTTTCGCCAACAGTGTTGATCTCTTTTGCCCTACTCGGTGTTTTCCCTATTATCGCAAAATGGATCATGGCCAGAATCAAAGTGTCCCCTAAAGCACACAATGGAAACGCTTAATGAATATCTTCACTGCCTCCAATCCCGTTCAAGCTCATATCTTGTGTGAACTTTTACGAGCAGAAAACATTCCCTGTGAAGTTCGGGGAGAGGGGTTATTTGGTTTGCAGGGCGAATTGCCATTTGGAGAAGATTCTGCCCCATATGTATGGCTTCTTGAAGCAGAGCAGCTTAGCAAAGCCAAATCAATCGTAGAGGGCTTTCATAACAAAGAAGCATCCAGTTATGCCACCTGGGTGTGTAATAGCTGCCAAGAAGACAATGAGGGGCAGTTTGGAGCATGTTGGAAATGTGGCTCGCCTCAAGCGGAAAAGGTCGGCAACAAGTAAAGTAATTAGATTAGGGTCTGTTGACCTTTCGAGCTGTTTTTTGCAGCACTTTGTGGGAAGTTCATACAAGGCAAAGGCTTTAGAAATGAACCACAAAGGCTGCCCGAAGGGTTCGGCTAAAATCGTTTTATGCTTTGTTGAAGACTATTTGCTTAGAATGACTAGGCTACACAGTCTTCGCCTCGCCTAAAACGATTTTATCTCGAACAAAACTTAATCACGAAAGATCAACAGACCCTCGTAAATAAAAAAACACACTGCCTATGCAGTGTGTTTTTTTATGAATTCGATGGAAACTCGATTAAATGCTTCCGGCTGTTCGACGTTACAAACGTGGCCACAATTCGGTAACTCACACAACTCGCTACCTTGGTGCGCAGCGACCATCTCTTTGACGGGTTGTATAAACATGTAGTCCCTTTCTCCCATCAGATAAAGTGTAGGAATAGGTAACTCTCTATCTTTGAAATACCGCATCAACGGGTTAACTTCTGAAGTTAGGATAAACCAGCGCTTAAACTCTTTTTGACACAGCTTTTTGGCTTCACGGATAAACAAGTGTCGGGATTCACGCTGGCTTTTCTGTGGCATTACAATGTAAGCAAACAAGCTGTACAACCACATGTAAGGGATAATGTGCTTACTCAAGTTACCTAGCTTAACCAGCACTTGAGAACGAGTATTAAAACGTGTCACAGCGCCTCCAAGAACCATGGTTCTAACCCGCTCAGAAGCGATTTCAGCAAGGTTACGTACAATAATGGTGCCGAGTGACATTCCTACAAAATGCGCTGAACGAATTTTAAGGTGATCGAGCACTCTTAATATATCCTGAGTGACAGCTTTGAAGGTATATTGATTTGAGATCAATTCACGTAGTAATCGATTCGACTTCCCATGGCCACGAAGGTCTACGAGAAGAATATTAAAGTGCTCTTTGTACGCTTTGATCTGTTTAAACCAAATCGATGAACTACCACCCGCACCATGCACGAACACAACCCACTCATCGCTAGTTGGGTGCTGGTAAGTTTTGTGAAATAGCAAGGTATCAGACATAACTCTCAGTGTGGTTATTTATAATTTGGTAATAGGGTTAGAAGACTACCATAACTTGATGCCGATTCTATTCCCCAAAAGTCAAAGATTGACGAATTCGTACACTTTTGAGCATTAAATGTAACAAGAGATTGCAGCACATAGAATTCGGTGTGCATGTATTTGCATTGAATCACACAATAAAAAAGGTGCACTCTGTGCACCTTTTAAATACTTTTTATCGTTATGCTATGAATCCAAACTTTGGCAATACAGCTCTAAGTACTGGTTGGCTGCATCCGTCCAACTGAATTTCTTATCCATTGCTTGAAGCTGGATACGCCTTACTTCCGAAGGTTGCTGTGCGTACAGTAGTAGCGAACGTAGCATGACTCTTAACAAGGCATCTCCACTAGGTTCATTAAAAACAAATCCTGTGGCAGATTCCTTATTTGAGTCATAATGCTCCACGCTGTCTTTTAGACCACCAACACCTCGAACAATCGGCAATGTGCCGTAAGCCATACTATACATTTGGTTAAGGCCGCATGGCTCGAACTCAGAAGGCATTAGAAAGAAATCGGAGCCCGCTTCTACCCAGTGCGCTAGCTTATTGTCATACGCTTCAACAAACACAAATTTGTCAGAGTGAATCGCTGCCACCTCTTTCAACTGACTTGCAAGTACCGGGTCACCTGTACCAACAACCACCAACTGAACGTCATTTTTCAAGAACTCTTCTAGTATCGGCAGTAAGTAATGAACGCCCTTTTGGTTGGTTAAACGGCAAACCATGCCATACATAGCGACATCTTCAAGCGGGAGCCCTACTTCGCTCTGGAGTGCTTGTTTACAAGCCTTTTTCCCACGCAACATACTTTGATGAGTCGCTCGATAGTTTTTAGGCAGGTAACTATCTGTTTCAGGACACCAAGCCGAATAGTCACACCCGTTAAGAATGCCGACTAAGTCCCCTTGACGCGAGCTGAACTCACGCTCCATTCCATGACTTCCCAAGTGAGTCGTTAGCTCTTTAGCATAGGTGGGACTCACGGCGTTGATTTTGTCAGCGCACATAACCCCAGCTTTAAGCATAGTTACGTGTGTGTCGCTCACTGCAGCATCTGGCGCGTGTCGAGAATGAAACTCTGGTAAGCAGTTCAACTCTTCATAGCTAAATACGCCTTTAAATACCGCATTATGAATTGAGATGACACTGCGAATAGGTTTGAAGAACGAGTCTTCACTGTAACGGTGTTTCAGTAAAAACGGTACTAACCCCGTATGCCAATCATTGGCATGAATGACATTTGGCTGAAAACCCAACTTAGGCAACATGTCTAAGCTAGCCGCACTAAAAAATGCAAATCGTTCACCATTGTCAGCGTATGCGGAATTGTTTTCAGCATACATTTCTAAGCGATTAAAATACTGCTCACATTCAATCGCATAGGCTGGAACATCTCCAGACTGTGTCTTACGAACTCGGTAAGCAGTATGTGGCCAACTCTCTAGCTGAGTGTCGAGTACGACTTCTGCGTCTTCAATACCTTGAATCTTACTGTATGCGGGAAGTGCTATACGAACATCTTGCCCGAGGTGAAGAAGTGCTTCGGGTAGTGCTTTAGCCACGTCCGCTAAACCACCACTTTTAATCAATCCTTCAACCTCAGACGCTACAAATAGAACAGAAAAATTCTTAGTAGCCAACTCTTGCTCCTTTAGGAATAACAACGATACCCTCGTCAGAAACATGGAAGTGCTTCTTATCTTCCTTGAGGTTCACACCGATTTGCGTACCCGGTGCTATATCGACATTTTTATCAACGATCACTCGACGCAGTATACACCCTTCACCAACTTTCACATCCCCTAACAAAATGGACTCGCTGATGTCACAGGCAGAAGCAATGTTACTACGGAATCCAAGCACTGACTTTTCAATCCTTGATCCGCGAACATAGCTGCCATTACACACTAGGCTATCGATAATCTGAACTCGACCGTTGACTGAGTCGGTAAATGTTGCAGGAGGAAGTGGCGGGTAGTAAGTGTGCAAAGGCCACTTACGGTTATACAGTGAGAAAGGTGCATCTTTCTCTAATAAGTCCATATGCGCTTGCCAGTACGCATCAATCGTACCTACATCTCGCCAATACACTTCTTCACGCTCACCGGTAATACGGTTGGTGCTAAAGTCGTAAACAAACACATCACCACGTGGGAACATGTTTGGAATAATATCTTTACCAAAGTCGTGTGAAGAATCTTCTTTATCCGCGTCTTCAATCAGCTCTGCGAATAGCGTCTTAGCTTCAAAAATGTAGTTGCCCATTGACACTAACGCATGTTCGCTATCACCTGGAATTGGCTTAGGATTGGTTGGTTTTTCTTCAAAACCAATCATTCGGCCATCAACATCGACTTCGATAACACCAAACTGTGACGCTTCGGATAAAGGCATTCTTAATGCTGATACAGTCAGGGATGCTTCTTTCTCTTTGTGGAAGTCCAGCATCTGTTTGATGTCCATTTTATAAATATGGTCAGATCCAAAGATACAAACTTGGTCCGGTTCAGACAGCTCCATAAAGCGTAAGTTTTGATAGATAGCGTCCGCAGTACCTTCATACCAACGTTTTCCTGTGCGCATCTGCGCTGGGATAGGGTCAATGAAGCGGTCGGTGATACCGCTAATATTCCAGCCTTTCTTCATGTGATGGAACAAAGATTGGGATTTAAATTGAGTTAGGACGTAAATCCTCATTAAATCCGCATTAACGAAGTTATTTAATGCGAAATCAATTAAGCGATAGCTGCCTCCAAAAGGCACTGCCGGCTTACTCCGAGATTCCGTTAAAGGACGAAGGCGTGAGCCTTCTCCACCAGCAAGGATCATTCCTAAAACACCAGCCATTTTATTCTCCATATTTTTATATTGTATCGGTAGCTTCAAAGTAATTATTGGGGGACTACCTTTCCTTTCTCTAACCAGCCGCGCGAAATGAAAAACGCAACCAGTTTCCTATAACTTAACGGCTTGTCAGAAGATTACAAATTCAAAAATGCGATACCGTAGGGTAAACATTGATTACTTTCTTACTATATTGCTTTGGTCACATTAAGACCGTCGAGAAAAACAAGCTTTTAACACAATAAGAACATTAAAGTGATAATAAATTCAACTTATCGAAAGGCAGATTGTATAAAACGCCCGTTACATCCACGTGACAGTATGAAAGCGGTGAAATTGATAATATTAATAAATAGGGATGAATAGATTTATTGATCCAAAATAGTTCAGCTAGAAGGTTGTTCAATCCCCGTTGGTGACCAAATGGTAATGGCCGAACTTGACGATTTCTTTGTTAAATACAAAGCACCATCTGCTTTCGCTATTGCCTCACCTAAAGTACTGTGAGGGTCTATCACTGCACCACCAATTGCGATATTACAGTCTATACTGTCTCCTGCCTGACATTGCGATTCCTTTCTAATTCGCTCAGATAAATTATGCAATGCTTGTTCATTGTCGGTTCGAACTAAGATCAAGAACTCGTTGTCTGCCCAACGGCAGACTGAATCATATTCACGAATAGCGGTTTTAATCGCCTTAGAAACAAATGTGATTGCTTGGTCTATCTGCTCTATTTGTAATATCTGAACATCCACCCACAAAAGACTAAATTGGGAGCTTTCTCTTTTTCCTCTAGCCAGCTCATGGAGTATCTCTTTTTCCATCCCTAAACGATTATACAAACCCGTTTGGCTATCCACCGTAGTCAGCAGTGATATCGCTGCGGTTCGCTCTTTAATGATGCTATCAATATCATTTCGATACGCGTGCAGCTCTTTTGCAAGCTGACTAATACTTGACTCAATATCTTTAACAGAATTTTTGTGGTGTTGTGTGACTTCAATACTCTGGAGCCTCGCTCGCAAAGATTCCACAGGGCGAACATAGACATTGAGAACCACAAGGTAGAGCGCCCAAAACACGGTAATGATTGCCAACGAGGCAAACGCATAAACGGCGTAAAGAAGCTGATCTTTGAGTAATAAACCGATATCGATAAACGACACTTCATACCAATTTAGATCTTTAATGTAGTCAATGGATACGATAAATGACCCTTCCCCCCTACTGACCACCAGAGCACTAGATTCCTTCCCTTCTCGCTGCTGGTTCATTAGATCAAGCACTTGTTGGTAATCACTTTGACTAAAAAAGTCGGATAATGATCGCTCAGGCAGCTGGTTAAAGGTGCCCGACTCCCGGTGAAGCTGTACTTTGAGATCGCTGTCGACAAACATAGTTTCGACACCTTGGAATTGCTCATCGTATAGTTGATGAACAATCGGCATAAGCGCCAACCCAGTGCCTATCACTCCCAAAAACTCACCGTCATGCATCAGGCTAAAGTTAACCCATAGTTTAGTGAGTCCTAAGTGATCATCGTGATCGGCACCCAAGCTGACTTCTCGATTGGAAAGTTTATGCGCAAAGAACCATTTATCACCTTGATTTGCTTCATCTAAGGTATACCGATACATGCTTTCTGTGCGAATTGATTCGGTACTGATGAAGTAGTAGTCGCGACTCGTATCCAACGCGACAAAAGCATTGTTGGAAGAGAAGCGCCAGCGGTAGGTTTCCAGAGTTTCCTGTGCAACCGAAATATAGACGGGATCATATGGGTGATAGGCCCACGAAATGATGTTGGGATGTGAAGCTAACTCACGCACCAACTCAACTTCTTTAACGATAGGAGAAAATACAGTATCAACATCATAGGCTGATACAACTCGCCCGTACTTCCACAGTAAATCAGCAGAGATTTGTTTAGCAAACCAATGCACGGAAGACAGGGTCGAAAAAATAGCGATTACTGTAGCTACAATAAACGCGTATGCGATTTTTTGTTCGAGTTTCATACCTAGCCACTTGTGTTGACTAAATAACCAATAGAAACCCTATGTCTAATTGTCAAACCTAGCTAGTGACAAATTGCGTATTAAGTCTAATTTACGCCGAGAAAGTCATACTTTAGTACCAAATAAAAAAGCAGCCTATTGGCTGCTTTTTTCGCGATTACGCTTCTTTCTTTGGCTTCTTACGTTTATCGGTAATTTCCCACTTACCGTCAACATATAACCCCGTCCAGCCAGATGGTTTACCATCTATTTCTGATCGCACGTAATTCTCTTTAGTCTTACGACTGAATCGAACCACCGTTGGACGACCATCTGGATCTTCCGTTGGTGCATCAGTAAGGTACATGAACTTTGGCGAGATTCGATCTTTAAATCTAACCAACTCCTCAACTAATGGTGCTCTAGTCTCACGCGATTTAGGGAAATTACTCGCCGCCATAAATAGGCCTGACGCGCCGTCTCTCAATACGAAGTAAGCATCTGAGTTTTCACATGGAAGCTCAGGGAAGTGTACAGGGTCTTCTTTCGGAGGAGCGACTTCGCCATTTTTCAAAATCTTACGCGTGTTCTTACAGTCGTCGCTAGTACAATCCATATATTTACCGAATCGACCATTCTTCAGAACCATGTCCGAACCACACTTGTCGCACTCAACCAACGGGCCGTCGTAACCTTTAACTTTGAACTCGCCGTGCTCAACCACATAACCGTCACAGTTAGGGTTATTACCGCACACATGCATCTTACGCTTATCGTCAATCAGATACGCGTCCATCGCAGTTTCACAAATTGGACAACGTTTTTTCGCTCTAAGTGCTGCTGTTTCAACGTCTTCTTCAAGAACGTTGATAATGCCTTCTTCGTCACCTAAGTTAATTGTCGTCTTACAACGCTCTTTAGGTGGCAGTGCATAACCTGAACAACCTAGAAATACGCCTGTAGATGCAGTACGAATCCCCATAGGGCGAGAACACGTAGGACACTCGATATCAGTCTCAACGATATGATTTGGCTTCATACCGCCATGTTCTTCGTCTTGTTCCGCTTTTTCTAGATCGCCGCTGAAATCGCTAAAGAAACCATCTAACACACCTTTCCAGTTTGCGTCACCTTCTGCAATCTGGTCGAGCTTCTCTTCCATACGGGCTGTAAAGTCATAGTTCATCAAATCATCGAAGCTGTCATCTAGGCGGTCTGTAACGATCTCACCCATTTTTTCAGCATAGAATCGACGTTGTTCTACTTTCACGTAGCCACGGTCTTGAATCGTTGAAATGATTGACGCATACGTAGAAGGGCGGCCAATACCACGCTTTTCAAGCTCTTTAACCAATGCAGCTTCAGTAAAGCGCGCAGGTGGCTTAGTGAAGTGTTGCTTTGGCTCGAGATCTTTAAGGCTTAGCGTATCACCAACCTGAACGGCTGGGAGAATTTGGTCTTCGTTTTTACCCAGTGGGCGCTGTACACGAGTCCAACCATCAAACTTAAGGATACGTCCTTTCGCTTTTAGTGTGTATTCTGCAGCTTTGACGCTTACCGTAGTTGAGTCGTATTTTGCTGGCGTCATCTGACAAGCAACAAACTGATTCCAGATAAGCGAGTAAAGTTTGTGAGCATCCGCTTCCATACCTTGTAGGTCGTCTGCCGTTACATCCACACTTGAAGGGCGTATAGCTTCGTGTGCCTCTTGCGCTCCTTCTTTGCTACCGTAGACATTCGCCTTAGCCGGTAAGTAAGCATCTCCAAATTCACTACCAATGTAATCACGAACCGCACCTACAGCTTCTGAACTCAAGTTAGTCGAGTCAGTACGCATATAGGTGATGTAACCCGCTTCATATAGACGTTGAGCTAACATCATGGTCTTTTTCACGCCGTAGCCTAAACGCGTGCTTGCTGCTTGCTGAAGCGTCGACGTGATGTATGGTGCAGATGGCTTGCTCGATGTAGGACGATCTTCGCGTTTGCATACTTCGTACGCTGCTTTTTCTAACACGCTAATAGCCGAGTTAGTTTCCGCCTCGTTTACGGGTTTGAAAGCCACGCCATCTTTCTGCGCTACTTGCAAACGGAAGTCGGTTTTGTCTTTTGTCGCTGTATTCGCGTGAATGTCCCAAAATTCTTCTGGGATGAACGCTTTAATTTGTCGTTCTCTTTCGACCAGCAATTTAACCGCGACCGACTGAACTCGACCTGCAGACAAACCACGAGCCACTTTTTTCCACAATAGCGGCGATACCATAAAGCCTACCACTCGGTCCATAAAGCGACGGGCTTGCTGGGCATTTACGCCATCCATGTTTAATTCACCAGGCGCTTCAAAAGCCTGCTGAATCGCATTCTTAGTAATCTCGTTGAAGACTACACGTTTGTATCGCTCTTCATCGCCACCGATGATCTCACGAAGGTGCCAAGCGATAGCCTCTCCCTCGCGATCCAAATCGGTTGCGAGATAGACGCTATCCGCATCTTTAGCGAGCTTCTGTAGCTCTGCAACGACTTTTTCTTTACCCGGAAGCACTTGGTAGTTTGCTTCCCAACCATGAAATGGGTCGATACCCATTTTCTTGATTAGTGATTTGCGGTCCTTCTCTTTCTTAATACGCGCTTTTTCTTCAGCACTTAACCCTTTGGTCGAAACAGCTGCTGCTTTTTTGCCCGTGCTTTGGCCCGCAGTCGGAAGATCGCGGACGTGACCGACACTGGATTTAACTATGAAATCTTTACCAAGATATTTATTAATTGTTTTCGCCTTGGCAGGAGACTCCACGATAACAAGAGATTTACCCATAATTGACTTAAATGTCCTTAATCGCTGGTGCGATTTTTATCGCATGACGTACTTAAATATTGCTTCTTTTTTACTATCGAGCGAGATTACAAGAAGATCAATATCTTTTTTTAAAAATTAAATTCAACTGCTCGACAATTGGGCGAATTCTCACAATGAACTCACCTCATGAAATTGGTGGCTAGCCTGAAAGTGCCACATACTAAACGTGCCAACATCACCGCTTCTAGCGCGGCATAGAAATTTATGCCGGAAGTCACAAAATGTCTTTGCATTATTAAAGATTGAATTTCCGTTTGGGCACCCTACACTATGCAATCAATGCGTAACACTCCACACCTTACGCATATTCGCAGTTTAAAAATAACCGTTAGGAATCCCACATGAGTGAGAAAAAGGCCATCTCTAGCTTTGACCTGCTACTTATTGCTAACCAAATCATCCAAGAACACGATGACTACATAGAAGGTATGAGAGCAGATGCCGTTGAAGAAAAAGACGGTGTATTAGTGTTTAAAGGTGAATATTTCCTAGATGATCAAGGTTTGCCCACAGCGAATACAACCGCTGTTTTCAATATGTTCAAATACCTGGCACACCACCTTTCTAAAGAATTCACGCTAGATGATTAATACAGCCCGAAGCCCATGCAATCAGTGCGTAAAGAGCGCCATGAGGAATCATAGGTATACAAAAAAGCCAGAATGTTTACTCTGGCTTTTTCCTTTAACAGCTTAGCGCTTCTAGCTTATCGAAGTAGTCTGGGAATGTCTTCGATGTACACTTAGGGTCATTGATGGTTACTGGAGTATCACTTAATGCAACCAATGAAAAGCACATCGCCATGCGGTGGTCATCGTAAGTATCGATCGCAGCGTGTTTTAAGTCGTTTGTTGGCTTAACAATGATATAGTCTTCGCCTTCCTCAACCTCTGCACCAACTTTACGTAATTCTGTTGCCATGGCTGACAATCGGTCAGTTTCTTTGACACGCCAGTTATAGACATTACGAATAGCCGTTGTGCCTTCAGCAAATAGTGCTGTTGTTGCAATCGTCATCGCTGCATCTGGGATATGGTTGTAGTCCATATCAATGCCTTTAAGTTGACCTACACGAGAAATTACGTAGTCATCGCCCCATTCAATTTCCGCGCCCATTTTTTCGAGCGCATCAGCAAACTGGATGTCGCCTTGGATACTATTTCGGCCGATGCCCGTTACCTTAATCTCACCACCTTTAATTGCTGCAGCGGCTAGGAAATAAGAGGCTGACGAAGCATCACCCTCAACGAGAAAGTCACCAGGAGCTTTGTAAGTTTGCCCTGCTGGAACAACAAACTCTTGGTAGTCGTTGTTTATCACATCTACACCGAATTGCTTCATGATGTGAAGCGTAATATCAATGTATGGCTTAGATACGAGCTCGCCTTCGATCTTAATCTTCACTTCACCTTCAGCAAGGGGGGCAGACATCAAAAACGCAGTCAAAAATTGGCTTGAAATAGAACCGTCGATCGATACAGTACCTGACTGAAGCCCTGTGCCGGTAATTTTCAGCGGCGGATAATTTTCGTTCTCTAAATACTCAACCTGAGCGCCAGCATCACGCAATGCGTCAACAAGGTGACCAATCGGTCGCTCCTTCATACGTGGCTCACCAGTGAGAACATATTCACCTTTACCCAGACACAATGCTGCTGCTAGCGGGCGCATTGCGGTACCGGCATTACCCAGAAACAGTTCTAGCGCTTCTGGCGCATCAAACGGCTTGCCTAGCCCTTCGACTTCACACACAGTTTTGTCATCAGATAGGCGATAAGTGACACCGAGTTGAGTCAGCGCATTGAGCATATGACGGATGTCATCACTGTCTAATAAGTTGGTAAGACGTGTGGTTCCGCTCGCAAGTGCCGCAAGCAGTAGCGCACGGTTAGAGACGCTTTTTGAACCCGGCAAATTGACTTCGCCATTAACTTTATTGATCGGTTGTAACGTAAGGCTTTCCATTAAAGTTGTTATTCCTTGGATCACTATGGCTTCTTTATATAGTGATGAAAAATTCTTCGTACTTGCAGACTAACTAACTTTGCTACTGAACTCCAGAGCAAATCTACGTGAAAAGATGAATAATTAGTCACTCGAAAAAAATGATGCTAAAACGCTTTATCCACTCGGACGCCATTATCAAAATAGAGTATGCGCACCTTCTCTTGTTTCTCAAATAGCATCGTATTGTCAACGTCTTGAATGATATCGATTAGTTTACCTTCATCGGTTTTTATCAGTAGCTCAACCAAACGATATTCGACTCGATATTCACGTTGACCGTTATGCCTGGCAATGCCTGCCCCTGCTACCGCACCAACAGCCGTTGCCACCTCTTTTCCTGTGCCGCCACCAAATTGATTACCCACCAAACCACCGACGACTGCCCCAAGAAGAGTCTCCCAACCATTGGCTTCCGATTGCACTATTTCTTGTTGGGTAATGTAGCGAACGGTATCTATCGTCCCAAATACGACTTGATTCACTTCTCTTGCTTGATTGCGCTGATAGTTTGCGTTGGCAAACAGAGGAAAAATCAATAAGATCCAGAACCAGTTTTTCATTGTAAACTCCTCTTAAAATGGCGTAACTAAAATTAGAAATGACGATTTACCTCACCGAACTCGATGATAGTGACTATACCTTTCCTTCACCCTATGAAGCGTTAGATGAGCCAAATGGATTACTTGCGTTTGGTGGTGATTTATCACCTGAGAGAATCCTAACTGGCTACCATAACGGTATATTCCCATGGTATGGCCCGGGAGAGCCAATACTTTGGTGGAGCCCTTCACCAAGAGCAGTGTTTGATCCTAAGACATTCAAACCAGCGAAAAGTCTTAAGAAATTTTATCGTAAAACGCCTTATCGAGTCAGTATAAACAAAGCAACGCGTGAAGTGATTACGCTTTGTGCCAAGTTGCGCCCTGCAGAGGAAACTTGGCTAAACCAAGAGATGCGTGACGCCTATTCAGAACTCGCGCTGCAAGGGCATTGTCATTCAGTAGAAGTTTGGCTAGAAGATAAACTGATTGGTGGGCTCTACGGTATTCAAGTTGGTAAGCTGTTTTGTGGCGAATCGATGTTCAGCTTAGAGACAAACGCGTCCAAAATTGCGTTATGGTACTTGTGTCGACATTTTACAGCTCATGGTGGTCAACTTATCGATTGCCAAGTCATGAACCCTCATCTGGAGTCCTTAGGCGCTTTTGAAATGGAGCGTGACGAGTTTTTGGATTCATTGCTATCCTTTAGAGAACAGTCCATTTCAGCCGGATGCTTTGACACCCAATGGCTGACTTTACCTTCTGAGGAGACTCAATGAGCTCGGATATTCAGCAAATTCGCATCGGCTTGACCGACAGCCACCCATGTAGCTATTTATCCGATAAAAGTGAACGAGTTGCTGTCGCGCTCGATGCTAATCTGCATACAGCATCAAGCTATGAGGTTCTGCTTGCCAATGGGTTTAGGCGCAGCGGTGATACCATCTATAAACCTCACTGCGACCAGTGCAATGCCTGCAACGCTTTGCGACTTTCAGTACCCGACTTCTTTGCATCCAAAAGCCAGAAAAGACTGCTTAACAAGGCGAAAAGCTTCACTTGGGCGTTAAAGGACGAGATGGATGAAAACTGGTTCGATTTGTATTCTAGATACATTGAAGCCCGCCACCGCAACGGGACCATGTACCCTCCGAAAAAAGACGAGTTTTCCAAATTTTCTCGCTGTAGCTGGCTCAATACTCAATACCTGCATATTTATATCGACCACCAGTTAGCGGCGGTTGCTGTAACGGATGTAATGAGCAATAGTGCCAGCGCCTTTTATACCTTTTACGATCCAGATATAGAGCTTTCCTTGGGTACAATTGGGGTCTTGTTTCAGGTTCAATACTGCCAACTTGAAGGAAAACAATGGCTCTATTTGGGCTATCAAATTGATGAATGTCCAGCTATGAACTATAAAGTCCGTTTTCATCGCCATCAAAGGCTAGTAAATCAGCGTTGGCAAGGGTAGAATACGCCCCAACTTTACATATTTAGATTTTGACGGCAGAATTCGTCCGTTAAAAACCGCCAAGTTTCTAAAGAGGATTAAATGGCTAAAGAAGACGTAATTGAGATGCAAGGCACTGTTCTTGATACTCTACCAAACACAATGTTTCGTGTTGAACTAGAAAACGGTCACGTGGTTACTGCTCATATCTCTGGTAAAATGCGTAAGAACTACATCCGTATTCTTACTGGTGACAAAGTAACTGTAGAGATGACTCCATACGACCTATCTAAAGGTCGCATCGTCTTCCGTGCTCGTTAATCTCTGACTGCCTAGCGCATTCTGAATTAATCGAATACAACAAAAAACGGAGCCAATGGCTCCGTTTTTTGTTGTCTCTTATTCTCTACTTACCCAGCGCTTCTTTGTAATGCTGGCGGCACACCGACACATACTTATCATTACCACCGATAGCAACCTGATCGCCTTCTGCAATCGCTTTACCGTGCTCGTCCGTTCGAATAACCATGTTTGCTTTGCGCCCACAGTGACAGATTGTTTTCAGCTCGACCAATTTATCAGCCCAAGACAGTAGATATTTACTGCCTTCAAACAACTCACCTAAAAAGTCGGTTCGCAATCCATAGCACAACACCGGAATATGTAGCTTATCGACAACCTCAGTTAACTGATATACCTGTTCTTTGGACAGGAACTGACACTCATCAACCAGAATACAGTGACGCTTTTCAGCTTCATTTAGCGCTGCTATTTCTTGATATAAGTTGGTATCAGTACGAAATAGTTGCGCCTCAGACTGAAGACCAATTCGTGAACTCACTTTTCCGACACCATAACGGTCATCTAGTGCGGCGGTGAAAATCACCGGTGTCATACCGCGTTCTTGGTAGTTAAAAGAGGATTGAAGAAGAGTGGTGGATTTACCCGCGTTCATCGCTGAGTAATAGAAATACATCTGAGCCACTGAATGCTACCTATAAGCTTAAATTACAAAATAGAAAAAAGGGCTGAAAAGTCAGCCCTCTAGGATTTACTTGCGACGCCACGTTGTGCCTTCTGGGCCATCTTCCAGAACGATACCCATATCAGTCAGCTTATCACGTGCCATATCAGCATTTGCCCAATCTTTCGCTGCGCGAGAGTCATTACGAAGTTTAATTAGCGCTTCGATTTCAGCAACTTCATCATCGCTGCCAGCATCACCTTTTAGAAATGCTTCAGGCTCTTGATACAGAATGCCGATAACATCAGCAAGTTCACGCATTAGGCTACCCAGTTCACTTGCTTTCTGTACATCTTCTGTCTTGATGCGGTTGATATCACGCGCCATGTCAAACAGCACAGAGTATGCTTCAGGCGTATTAAAGTCATCGTTCATTGCTGCTGTAAAGCGCGATACATACTCTTCGCCACCAGCCGCAGGAACAGACAAGTCCAAACCGCGTAGTGAAGTATATAAGCGCTCCAATGAAGCTCGAGCTTGGTTAAGGTTCTCTTCACTGTAGTTTAGCTGACTACGGTAGTGACCCGACATCAAGAAGTAACGAACAGTCTCAGAATCATAGTGCTGTAGTACATCACGAATAGTAAAGAAGTTGCCTAAAGACTTAGACATTTTTTCTTTATCAACCATCACCATACCGCTGTGCATCCAAGTATTTACGTACTGGGTATCGTGCGCACAGCATGATTGTGCAATTTCGTTTTCGTGGTGTGGGAACTGAAGATCTGAACCACCACCATGAATATCAAAATGGTTACCCAGAATGGATGAGTTCATTGCAGAACACTCAATATGCCACCCAGGACGACCTGGTCCCCATGGTGATTCCCATGTAGGTTCACCCGGCTTAGACATTTTCCACAAAACGAAGTCTAGCGGGCTACGCTTAGCCATTTCAACATCCACTCGAGCACCCGCTTGCAACTGATCTAAGTCTTGCTTAGACAACTTGCCATACTCATCGTACTTGCGAACTTCAAACATAACATCGCCATTGCTCGCAACATAGGCAAAGCCGCGCTCAATAAGCTTCTCAACCAGTTCAATAATCTCCTGGATGTAGCCCGTTGCTCGTGGCTCAACGTCTGGACGTTTCATGTTCAATGCATCAAAGTCTGCATGCATTTCACCAATTAGGCGTTCAGTAAGTGAATCACACGATTCACCGTTTTCAGCGGCACGCTTGATGATCTTGTCATCGATATCCGTGATGTTACGCACGAAGGTTAAGTTATAACCTAAGTAACGCAAATAACGTGAAACAACATCGAAAGACACGAATGTGCGACCATGACCAATATGACAGAGATCGTAAATGGTTACTCCACAGACATACATGCCTACTTTGTCGGCATTGATTGGTTTGAATTCCTCTTTCTGTCTTGTGAGTGTGTTATATATTTTTAACATGATCTCTATCTAAAATTAGTGGGTGAAACAAATAGTGGTTCAGTATATCAACTGAAGCGATGATAGGTAATCCCAAGTCGTGCAAAATCTCATCATAATCGCCGCCTGAATCATGCTTTCTGTCAATTTGTCCGTATAAACTTCCTAGAAGTTACGCTAGAATCTCAGCTTCAAATCAAAAACATTAATAAAGGTATTCGTCATGATCATCCTTCACACAAATTTTGGTGACATCAAAGTTCAACTTAATGAAGAAAAAGCACCAGAAACAAGCGCAAACTTCCTACAGTACTGCCGTGACGGTTTCTACGACAACACTCTTTTCCACCGTGTAATCGATGGTTTCATGATCCAAGGTGGTGGCATGGAATCAGGCCTACGTGAGAAAGCGACACGTGCTTCAATCAAAAACGAAGCAAACAATGGCCTAAGCAACAAGGTGGGTACGTTAGCAATGGCTCGTACAATGGAACCGCATTCAGCAAGTTCTCAGTTCTTCATCAACGTGAACGACAACACTTTCCTAGACTTCCGTAGTGAAAGCCTAGATGGCTGGGGTTACTGTGTATTCGCAGAAGTGGTTGAAGGCATGGACGTAGTCAATAAGATCAAAGGTGTTAGCACTGGCTCAATGGGCATGCACCAAGACGTTCCTCTTGAAGAAGTTGTTATTACTGGCACAACTATCGAAGAGTAATCATTGAAAAGAGAGCGGCTACCGCTCTCTTTTTCCATCGACCTATTATGACTACACTATTCATTTCAGATCTTCACCTTACCCCTTCAGCTCCAGAAATTACGGAATGCTTTATTCGCTTTATGCGAGAAGAAGCTCCAAGCGCAGATGCGCTCTACGTCCTGGGTGACCTTTTCGAATTCTGGATAGGCGATGACGACCGTTCTGAATTTGCTCAGCAAATTAGACAAGAATTCAAAACCCTCACAGACTCCGGTGTACCCTGCTTTTTCACCCAGGGTAATAGAGACTTCTTAGTCGGAAAAAAGTTTGCCAAGCAAACGGGTGTGCAATTGCTAGGGGATGAAACTGTTATCGACATCTATGGCACTAAAGCCGTTGTTTTACACGGTGATACCTTATGCACTCAAGATGTTAAGTACCTAGAGTATCGACAAAAAGTTCACATGCCGTGGTTACAATGGATTTTTAATCGCATTCCCTTTTTCATCAAAGAGAAAATTGTTGCGAAGGTACAGACAGACATCAAAGAAGACAAACACACCAAGTCACTCGACATCATGGACGTCACCCAGAGCGAAGTCGAATCCGTGATGACTAAGCACCAAGTGAACCTTATGATTCACGGTCATACCCACCGACCAAATGTGCACTCTATCAATAGTCAAGACGGTGATAAGACTCGAATTGTTCTTGGTGATTGGTACACCCAAGGCTCGGTTTTAGTCTATGCTAAAGAGGGATTTGAGTTACAAACTCGCCCATTTCAATCGCAATAAGTCGGCCACTCACGTTGTTAGGCCTTACTATAAAATGGGTCTAACACGTAACAGGTATAAAAGAATTTAACATTGAAATATTCCTATATTGCACGGCAACCTATCCTCGACAGAGACAAAAAAACGATCGGTTACGAATTACTGTTTCGTGATGGGCCTAAAAACACATTTCCAGATATTGACCCTGATGAAGCCACCAGCAGGTTGTTATCTGATCATTTCCTATCGACTCATTACAGCACTCTTGGTGATAGCGTTGGGTTTGTAAATTTCCCCTACCAAAGCTTATTGAACCGTATCCCCACCCTGTTTCCTTCTGACAACTTGATCGTGGAAGTACTGGAGGACTGCGAGCCAACGGCAGAGTTACTTGAAGCTATCAAAGAAATGGCGCAGGCCGGTTATAAGATTGCCTTAGACGATTTTATACCCTCCCCTGAATGGAAGGCTTTCTTGCCTTATGTTTCAATCATTAAATTCGATATTCGCCAAGTTTCCATCGATAAAGCACAAGCTTTCATCCACAAACTCAGCGCAACCAAAATAGAGTTTTTAGCAGAAAAGGTGGAAACGTATCAGGAATTTAATCAAGCTAAAGACGCTGGCTTTCACTACTTTCAGGGCTATTTCTTCAGTAAACCCGAGATCATCCAGAGGAAAGCTCTTGAACCCTCATTTCTAACCGTTATTCAGTTGTGTAAAGAAGTCGCCCGTGAAGACATGGACTATCGCGCTATTGAAGAACTCGTCGCACAAGACGTCTCTTTATCCTATAAGTTATTAACGTTCGTCAACTCGTCTGCCCACGTGAGTACACAAATACAGTCGTTCAAGCAGGCTTTAGTTTACCTAGGCGAGCAAAAGCTAAGAAAGTTCATTTCTTTAGTTGCCATCGCTTCTACTCAAGAAGCCAAGCCAGACTACCTATATGGCCTTTCGATTCAACGTGCTCGCTATTGTGAGTTGATTTGTGCACGTTGCGACAGTCATATAGAAGAAGGCTCAGCATTCTTAGCGGGTATGTTCTCGCTACTCGACAGCTTGCTCGATAGGCCTCTGGAATCTCTTGTAGAAGAAATGCCTATCGATGAAGCGGTAAAAAGCGCGCTTACTAGTGGTGAAGGATTGCTTGGAGATATTCTGTTTTTGACCCGTGCATACGAGAGAGCTGATTGGGAAAGTGTCGCTTCAGTCAATCAACGCCTAAAGCTTAGTGATGATACATTGAAAGAGTGTTACGACGACGCGGTACGTTGGACGGCTGAGTTACTATCTGTGGTGTATTAGATCTCCACTAAACCTCTCCCCGTTTACAACAACTTTCGTAGCCTCTACACTTGCCGCATTGAATCTTTGAGTACCCAAGTTTATGACCCAGTGCGCATGTAATAGCGGCAAAAACTACCAAGATTGCTGCCAACCCATTCATACCAATCACGCGAATGCTGCAACACCAGAGCAGTTGATGAGATCTCGCTACTGTGCCCATGTTCATGGCTTAGTTGATTTTGTCGTCGCAACCTACCACCCAAGCTGCCATGCCGAAGAACAAAGGGATGATATCGCTCAATCTATCGACAGTGACTGGAAAGGCTTAGAAGTCACTAGCGTAGAACCTGGCTCTCATTCAGACGAAGGGTACGTTACATTTAAAGCTTACTTTACAGACGCTGGTAAAGAATACTGCCTAGAAGAACGTTCGCGTTTTGTAAGAGAGAATGGCTTGTGGTTCTATATCGACGGGACTTTCCCAGAAGAACAGCCACCACAGCCAGACGTAAGACTACAGCAGCCGGTTAGCTCTTTGAAAATTGGGCGCAACGACCCTTGTATTTGTGGCAGCGGGAAAAAGTTTAAAAAGTGCTGTGGCTAATAGCCCGATCTTTGAAATAAAAAACCGACTCAATTGAGTCGGTTTTTCTTTAGTGGTTATGGCAGTTAACCAATGTGTGTAGCGCCACCCATGTACTTCTGAAGAACAGTAGGAATAGAAATACGGCCGTCTGCTTCTTGATTATTTTCTAGGATAGCAACCATGGTACGACCTACTGCTAGACCCGAACCGTTTAGTGTGTGCACTAGCTCTGGCTTCTTCTCGCCCTTACGACGGAAACGCGCTTGCATACGACGAGCTTGGAAGTCCCACATGTTTGAGCAAGATGAGATCTCACGGTAAGTCTCTTGAGCTGGAACCCAAACTTCTAGGTCGTAAGTCTTACGCGCGCCGAAGCCCATGTCACCCGTACATAGAACCACTTTACGGTAAGGAAGCTCTAGAAGTTGCAGAACTTTCTCAGCGTGACCAGTTAGCTCTTCAAGTGCATCCATTGAATCTTCTGGTTTAGTGATTTGTACTAGCTCAACTTTGTCGAACTGGTGCATACGAATCAGACCACGAGTATCGCGACCGTAAGAGCCCGCTTCAGAACGGAAACATGGCGTATGCGCCGTCATCTTCAATGGCAAGTCTGCTTCATCAGAAATAGTGTCACGAACCATGTTTGTTACAGGTACTTCAGCTGTTGGAATCAGAGACAGTTTACGTGGTTCTTCATCGTTCACTTTTTCTTCTAGTGGCTCAGTGTGGAACAAGTCCTTACCAAATTTAGGTAGCTGACCAGTACCAAATAGGCTGTCTGAGTTTACTAGGTAAGGCACGTACATCTCAGTGTAGCCATGCTCATCTGTGTGAAGATCCAGCATAAACTGAGCGATTGCACGGTGTAGACGCGCAAACTGGCCTTTCATCACGATAAAGCGAGCACCAGTGATTTTTGTCGCGCTCGCGAAATCTAGGCCACCGCCCAACTCACCAAGATCAACGTGATCTTTCAGCTCGAAATCGTAAGCTTTTGGCTCACCCCAACGAGAAATCTCAACGTTGTCGTCTTCATCTTTACCTTGTGGAACGTCATCAGCAGGCAGGTTTGGAACAGATAGAGTTATCTCTTCCAGTTGTGCCATTACAGCATCAAGTTCAACCTTTTTAGCATCAAGATCGCTACCTAGAGTACCGATTTGCTTCTTGATCTCTTCTGCACCTTCTTTATCACCAGCTGCCATTTTTTGGCCGATCTGCTTAGAGATGGAGTTACGAGTGGATTGTAAATTTTCAACTTCGACTTGAATCGACTTACGTTGCTCTTCAAGTGTACGGATTGTCTCTACGTCTAGCTTAAAGCCACGACGTGCTAGTTTTGCAGCTGTTTCATCCAGCTCTGTACGAAGTAATTTAGAATCCAGCATTGTTAATCCTATGCTTTTTTAGTTGTGAAATTGCGCTCGAACATCTTGCTCAAGCGCCAAAAAATATTTCCCAAAATAGTTGGAGTTGCAGCGCGGCAACAAACCAATTCAGCCCTATGAGCATAGGTGTTCTATGTGATTAGGATGAATTGGTGCAGTTAACAAAGCTGCGGCTTCAAGTATGAAGGGACAATTGGATAAATGTATCTAAAATGCGCGCTTATTCATAGCGCTTTTGTGGGCTTTTTGCGTCTAAACTAGCCAAGTAATCTAACTTTTCGCCAATTTTGGTTTCTAAGCCCCGATTTGTTGGCTGATAGTAACGCGTTCCTACCATTTCAGGAGGAAGATACTTCTCACCCGCGGCGAATGCGCCGGGCTCGTCATGGGCATATCTATACTCTGCACCATAGCCCATGTCTTTCATTAAGTTGGTTGGCGCATTTCTGAGATGATGAGGAACTTCATATTCGGACTGGTTATGCGCATCGCGTAAAGCTTGCTTCCAAGCGGTATACACTGCATTGCTTTTCGGTGCACATGCTAAATACACAATGGCTTGAGCAATCGCGCGCTCCCCTTCTGCTGGCCCCACGCGTGTGAAACAATCCCATGCTGACAAGGCGACTTGCATTGCTCTTGGGTCAGCATTACCAATATCTTCTGAAGCGATAGCTAATAGGCGACGAGCAATATATAACGGATCACACCCCGCCGCGATCATTCTCGCCGACCAGTACAAAGCGCCATCTGGGTTTGAGCCTCGAATCGATTTATGCACGGCTGAAATTAGGTCGTACCAAATGTCACCTTTGTTATCAAAACGAGCCACTTTTTCACCGGCCACCTCGGCAAGCAGTTTCAGTGTGATCTGCTTGACCCCTTGCTCTTCCTCAGCCATATCGAACAGCAATTCAAGGTAGTTAAGCGACATACGCGCATCGCCATTCACCAGTTCAGCTAATCTTTCCAATACATTGTCGTGATACGTCGCTTTTTGCCCCCCAAGGCCGCGCTTCTCATCGCCTAACGCTTGTTGGACAGCCAGCATGATTTCGTCTTTGGTTAGCGAGGTTAGCTTATAAACCCTTGCTCTAGAGAGTAGAGCGTTGTTCAGTTCGAAAGAGGGGTTTTCTGTTGTTGCGCCAATAAAAGTAACAGTGCCGTCTTCTATATGGGGTAAGAACGCATCTTGCTGAGACTTATTGAAACGATGCACCTCGTCTACAAACAGAATAGTTCGCTTACCTGCCATTTTGTTCTCACGTGCTTTCTCAATCGCCGCTCGAATTTCTTTGACGCCTGAAGTCACTGCTGAAACACGCTCAACCTCTGCGTTGGCGTAATTAGCAGCCACCTCCGCTAGGGTTGTCTTGCCGGTACCCGGCGGCCCCCACAGAATCATTGAGTGGATATGTCCAGCCTCTAAAGCTCGGCGTAGCGGCTTACCTGGCGCTAAAATATGTTGCTGCCCAATATACTGTTCGACCGTTTCAGGCCTCATACGAGCAGCAAGGGGACGAAAATCTTCGTCCCCTGCAAAATCTAAACTGTAATTACTCAATCTCAGTTCCTTTGGTCATCTACCTCTACGCCATCGGGGATAATGAAGGTGAAACGATCATCATTTGGCTTACCTACTTTAACATTTTGGAAGGTAAACAGTCCGCGCTGTCCGTCTTGCTCTATAACATTAAAGCCGTTTACAACGCCCTTTTCATTGATATCAATTTGAAACTGGCCTTGATTAGAGTCTACAGCCGTCGGTATTAGAGTGAAACGATCGCCTTGTTGCGAAACTTTATAGTTATCCCAATCGCTTGCTCGATTGCGTGTCAAAAGTACGAATGGCGTTTGCTCCGTAGCTTGCTCCTGCCAAAAGATGCTGACTTGCTCAATGAATGGGCTGTAATACCAGAGTGTTTTACCATCAGAAACGAGTACGTTTTCATCAGGAAGTGATGTTGTCCAACGGAACAAGCTCGGACGTGCAATTTCCACTGTCCCCTCCCCTTCCATCACTGTTTCACCGTCTGGGCTCACAACTTTTTGCGAAAAATCGGCACTGAAACCTTCGTTGAGTGCTAAACGGCTGCTCAATTCGTCTTTAGGTGCAGCGATTACCGAGAAACTCAAACAGAGTAGTACTAACAACTTTTTCATTCGTATGGCTCCTAGAGGCCTAAAAATTATGACAATACAAACTTAATATGATGGCGGTTATCGAAAACTCCACCTTTATTGAAATTTCTATTCTACTTAGAAACTAAATTGAGATTGACCGAGTTTAGTCAGACATTGGTGGGGATATTCACCGTCTTTCATTTAGTACAAGAAAAGTTAAAAAAGTTCGACCTATTTTCCGCAGCACTGTTTAAACTTCTTACCACTTTCGCAAGGACACGGATCGTTACGGCCAATGTTTTTAAAGGGATTCACACTTTGGCTCTTCGCTCCCACCATCGCTTCATCAGCGGCTAGAGCCACTTCCGCAATCATTAAGTCAACTTGTTCAATCAAGCTGTCTAAGCTTGGCGGCGTATCAATGCCAGCTTGTTTCATTTGTAGCTGAGTTTGCTCTTCATCGATGGCTAGCATAAATGTGGTTAATAACGCATGTAACATACGCAAAGTACCGTCACCGACTTGAGCCTCTTGCCATTGTTCTTCAATAGTAGGCCAAACTGTCATAAAGCCTTCAGCAAAGTCAGCAAGATCAGTTTTTAGCTCTTCTTGATTGAGCAATGTGGTCAGTTGGTATTCACTACGTTTTAGTAAACTGTATTGCTTGTTAATCTGTTCAACCACCAGCGGTTTTGCTGAGTCTGAGTTTTCATTGATAACAGATGGCAGCCAACTTTCTGGCTGAAGTGGCTTTGTTGCAAAGTTGGCAGCGAGAATAGCGCCTTCGATAAAAGTAGCTGACTCTTCAACGGCGATGTTTTCAAGCGAAATAAAATGGTAGGTCATATTTGGTATGCATTAATCTAAATCTAACGTCATTATACCGCTAGTGACCGCATAACGTTAGTGTCGATTATATCGTTAGTGACATTCCAATACGAAGCCTCTACAATCTCGCCTCCAACGATAGAGGCACCAATCATGCGCGTAATACTAGGCCCGATGGAGGGCGTATTAGACCACTTAATGAGAGAAATTCTTACCGAGATCAATCAATACGATCTTTGTGTCACTGAATTTGTTCGAGTGGTAGACCAACTCCTACCTGACCATGTGTTTCATCGTTTATGTCCTGAGCTCGCACAAGGTTCGCAAACTAAATCTGGTGTGCCTGTTCATATTCAGTTACTGGGACAAGACCCTCATTGGATGGCAGAAAACGCCGTCCGTGCTGCAGGGCTAAGCGCGAAGGGGATAGACATCAACTTTGGCTGCCCTGCCAAGCTCGTGAATAAAAGTAAAGGTGGCGCAGCCTTACTACAACATCCAGAACTCATTTACCAAGTCGTGAAAGCCTGTCGTGATGCTGTGCCAACCAACGTGCCAGTCAGCGCTAAAATCCGCTTAGGTTGGGAAAACCCTGAGGACTGCTTCGAGATTGTTAGTGCCATAGAAAGCGCCGGGGCAGATGAGCTCACAGTGCATGCCAGAACCAAAACTGGAGGCTACAAAGCAAGTGAAATTAAATGGGAATACATCGATAAAATTCGCCAAAAGACAAGCTTACCTTTGATTGCTAATGGTGAGATATGGGATCACCAAGATGCTCTCGCCTGTATTGAAACCACCGGTGTTGACTCTTTGATGGTTTGCCGAGGCGCATTTAATGTTCCTAACCTAGGAAACGTGGTGAAGTTTAACCACGCAAAAATGCCATGGTCAGACGTTGTTGATCTTCTGTTGCTGTACTCTCAGTACGAGATGAAAGGTGACAAAGGCCTTTACTACCCTAACCGCGTAAAACAATGGTTTTCCTATTTAAGGCAGGAATATCCCGAGGCCAAGCAGCTTTTCCAAGAAATTCGAACTTTCAATAAAGCGGCACCAATCGTGGAACATATTGAAAGTTATAAAAAAGATAGAGAGCTAACGGACTAGAACACCACCTTGTTCTTTCCTGTGGTTTTGGCCTGATACAGCTTTTCATCAGCCGCTTTAAATAGTGTGTCAAAGTCGTGCTCTTGATCAGTCGCCACGACTTCTACCCCAACCGAAACGGTAAACCCGCCTTCTACAGCCTCGTGCGATTGGGCGGAAATTGCCGTTTTGACGCGTTCAATCGTTTCGCACATTCTGTCTTTATCTTGACCACGCAAGTAGAGCACAAACTCCTCGCCGCCAAAGCGAGCAACCGCGTCAGTTTGGCGAATATTGCTTTCTATTTTATCTGCCATATAGCAAATGACCGCGTCACCAACATCGTGCCCATAGGTATCATTGACCTTTTTGAAATCATCAATATCTAATACGGCTAACGCAATGTAATCACCATGCGTGGTGTTCTTCAAAAAGATCTCCATCCCGCGACGATTCAATAGCCCCGTCATTGGGTCTTTTGCAGCCAGTTCTTTCAGGTAACGTTTTTCTACATGGCTGTTGACGTAAAAAAGAATAACGACTGATAACACATAGATGATGATGATCGTGGCAATACTGTATTTTTCGAACACGAAAAAGTTTTTCACTTCCTTTTCCATATCGAGTTCATAGTACAGCGCATGGTTGAATACTACCCCATCCATCTTTAGCGGAAGTATGCGCACAGCATCGTTTGGCATTGGAGTAACTTTTGTTTGAATGATACGTATATTGCTTGGAGGGTTACTACCACTATCCAGTAGCATGTCTGCATCTACGTCCAGTGAGAGCATCCCTTGGTGTTCTCCGTGACCAAATACTGGCATCGTCATTGTGATAATAGGCTGATCCAGCATAAACATTTTCGCGGGGCCTGAGACGGTAATTTTTTCCCTATTGGTTGCTGTTATTTGCCAGTAAGGGCGAGCTTTCAAAGTCGACAGCAACTCTTTAGTAATATTTTCTGCGATTGTTTCTGGTGATGAAATCACATAGCCTTCTCTATCGATGTAGTGCACACCGTATAGGTAATCGTCTAAATCGTGTAGAAAAGAGAGCACTGGAGCTAAAGAAACTTGTGTAGAAGCGCGTTCATAAAGCGGGCTCCCCGCTAAACAAAGAGACTTATCTCCCACCAACATATAGTCAATATCAACGGCGGGAATACTGAGGTTTTTCCCTTCGGCGAGCAACAAGACGTCTATTGGCCACATCTGGCACAGTTCATCATCGATAATCTGACGGTTATGTTCAAGCAATAACGCCGATTTAGACTGGTAAGAATTGGTAAAACTGTAATCTAATGCAGTGATCACTTTAGTTGCTCGCTCTAACGAGTCGGTAATACGCTCATACTCACTGCTAATATCACGATTCACTGAGTCATAATAATTCTTGGCTGTGAGTGCCAAAATCAATATGGACGCAATGAGTGGGGTCAGCAGTACAAAGCCAAGACTAAAGTGTCGTTTTGCTTTCATTAAATCTAGTTACCTCAGAGCCGGAAAATAAAAAGCCCATCAAAAGCTTAATACATTTGACGGGCTTAATACACTTTGTGAATGCATTTAGGCAATAAAATCACATACTTGATTTAGGCAATAAAATCACATACTTGATTTAACGAAACCTAACGACATTAGGTTAATTCAGAAGCAAACTATCATCGGCAAGCTCTTCGCCTCTTACCTTAGTAAACATCTCGAGTAAGTCGGGTACTGTCATGTTAGCTCGCTGCTTACCAGCCACATCTAACACTATTTCTCCTTGATGCAGCATTACCGTTCTATCACCACACGCTAGTGCATCTTTCATCGAGTGCGTAACCATCATCACTGTCAGGTTAAATTCACTGACAATGGTTTTAGTTAGATCGATAATAAACGCGGCCATTCTCGGATCCAGTGCAGCAGTATGCTCATCAAGCAACAAGAGTTTGCTGTCGGATAAGGTTGCCATAACCAAACTTACCGCTTGTCTTTGTCCCCCAGAGAGTAAACCAATGTTATCTCCCAAACGATCTTCTAACCCTAGTCCGAGAATACTAATCCGCTCTTGGAACAACTTACGTCTTTTAGAAGAAAGCGATAGGCTCCACCCTCGTCGCTTACCTCGCATATAAGCCAGAGCCATATTCTCTTCGATGGTTAAGTCACCACAAGTCCCGGCTAACGGGTCTTGGAACACCCGTGCGCACTGGTTGGCCCTTTGATCGACCGTTCGGCTTGTCACATCTAGTTCATCAATAATGACTCTGCCTCCGGCCATAGGCGTTTCGCCAGTCACTGCACCAAGTAATGTCGACTTTCCTGCACCATTTGAACCAATCACGGTTAAAAATTCATGCTCAGGAACCTCCAACGAAACTCCCTTAAGTGCTCGATTCTCCAGAATCGTACCTGGGTTAAAGGTCACTTCAATATCTTCAAGTCGAATCATACCGCTTCTCCTGACTCTTTACCCTGCTTAGTCGACGAGCCTTTAGCAGCAGGGCTATTGGCCTTTTTTGCTTTGAGGTTCCCTTTAATTTTCGGGGCAATGAGGGCTATTGCGACCAGAACGGCCGTGACTAGGTTCAAGTCGGATGCTTGTAAGCCAAACATACCGGTACTCAAGGCGAATGCAACGGCTAATCGGTACAACACCGAACCCACAATAACAGCAGTCACCGCCACCCAAATTTTCCGACCTGGAATAAGCGTTTGGCCTAGAATCACCGCAGCTAAGCCGACAACAATAGTACCAACCCCGGATGTCACATCTGCAAAGCTATTTGTTTGTGCAAACAGTGCGCCTGCAAAGCCGACAAAGCCGTTGGACAAAGCCAAACCAAAGTATGTATAGAATGCAGTACTTCCACCTTGTGCGGAGACCATTCGCGCGTTCACACCTGTCGCTCTTAGCCCGAGTCCAAAATCGCTGTTAAGCAAGCGAACGATAAACCATGCTGAAATCAGAACCAGTATCCCGACCACTAGTGGACGGATATACATCGCATCCCCCACTGCTTCAAATGGTGTCAGTATCGTTTCCTCTCCCAACAGCGCCATATTGGGGCGCCCCATGATTCGAATATTGATGGAAAACGCAGCAATCATGGTGAGAATAGAAGCGAGCAAGTGCAAAATCCCACACCTTACTGCTAAGAATGCGGTTACCCAACCGGTAGCGGCCCCAGCAAGGATTGCCATTCCGGTCGCCAACCACGGGTTAATCCCAGCGACAATGGCGGTCGCTGCAACCGCAGCCCCCATAGGGAAGCTGCCATCGACGCTTAAATCAGGAAAGTCCAGTACTCGAAAAGTCAGATAAACTCCAAGCGCGACGAGCCCGTACAATAAACCAATTTCCAGTGCACCAAAAAATGCAAAAGCAGACATAACTACTCCTTTTCTGCTCGGAAAAAAGCCAGCAAGAATCTTGCTGGCTGTGCTTGAGTTATTACTTAACGCTTGTAGCGCGGTCTAATACAGATTGCGGAATCGTCACACCAAGTTTGTCAGCAGCACCGGAATTCACTACTAAGTCAGAACCCTTAGCAACTTTCACATCTAACTCACCTGGCTGTTTGCCTTCAATAATTGCGGCTACATAATCCGCTGTTTGAACACCAACTTGGTAGTAATCGAAACCAAGTCCTGCGATCGCTCCTTTCTCTACATAAGAAGTCGCACCTGCTAAAACAGGAGTTTTCGCTTGGTTAGCAGCAACAATCATACCTTCAATCGCGCTCGCGACCGTATTGTCAGTCGGTGCATAAATCACGTCAGACTTCGCTGCAATCGCTTGAGTCGCAGACTGTACATCAGCACTTTTAAGAGCCGTTGCCTCAACAACCTCGATACCTTGCGCTTTTGCACTTTCTTTGAGTAGCTCGACAAGTGTTACCGCGTTGGCCTCTCCTGGGTTGTATACCACACCTATCGACTTAACATTCGGCAGGATTTCCTTGATCAATTCCACATGTTGGCTCACCGGAGATAAGTCGGATAAGCCTGTTACGTTTTTACCCGGCTGTTCCATTTTTTTGACTAGCTTTGCGCCAACAGGGTCGGTTACAGCCGTAAACACAACTGGAATCGAACGAGTTGCGGAAACCAAAGCTTGAGCTGTTGGCGTTGCAATACCCACTAATACATCTGGGTTTTCACCAACAAATTGGCGCGCAATTTGTACCGCGATCGCTGGATTCCCCTGTGCTGTTTTATAATCGAACTCTAAGTTTTTTCCTTGTTCATAACCTTTTGCTTTTAGCCCATCCAGTAACCCTTGACGAGCGGCATCCAAGGCAGGGTGTTCAACAATCTGAGAGACAGCAACTTTTGCCGTTTTGGCCATGATACTTGTAGAAGAGAGTAATGCAGCGCCCGCTAGAACAGCGGTCGCAATGACTTTGCCTGCTTTCATCTTAACTCCTTGATATAAGCAACGGTGATGCGAATGTTATGTTATTTTCAGCTGTGCACTTTGTGTACACATAGCACCATTATTACCAGCTACTTAGAACTAAGGGAAGAAAGTTTTAACATTTAAGCAACAAAAAGAGAGTTCGGTTGCTTGACTAAAAAATGAGCTTCGACTATCTCTCTGCATGGATGAGCAAATTCCTTGGTGTAGCACTTCGCGAGCAAAACTCATGAATCGATGCGCGATAACCATGCTCTTCCAAATAAAGTATTTTATCCAACGCAAGCCAGAGTTCGATCAAACGACGGAATGGCTGCTGGATGAGGCTTAACCTCTCCATTCGCCAGAAGCGTTCTTCTCCCAACTTCAGATACTTGTCTAGCGGGAAAGTATCCGAGTAATTGAACCCTTTTTGCTCAAATGCCCATAGAGCAAATGCCTCAAACCCATCGGAAAGCAAAGATTTCTTGATACTTGGGATTGGAACATACTCGTTTTTACCAAGTTCAATACGAAGCAAATAATCTAACCCCAAGCGATAAGTCATTTCCATTTGACGATGCCTTTTCACTCGCTCGCCACCTGTCACGGTTTCCTGCAAGGGGATACGCAGCTCAGTTTTGTTTAGCCTCAATAAAGAGCCTTTTGCGGGTAATGATAACGCCTGGTAGCTGTCATGTTTAATCAGGTGGTAACAACAAGGAGAAAATGTCACAGCCGGAAGAGAGGCTGCCACCGCTCGTTGCAGTAAAGTAACATGCAGGTCACCGCAGGCATGAAGTGCCACTGCATGCTGTTTGTCGTTAAACACGGCAGCAGAGTCAGAGCAAAACGCGTCGCCTTGGACAAACTCCATCGGTAACTCAAGTCTGTTTGCTTCGGATTGGCCAGAATCACACAGCGCTTGCTGATATTCAAAACTGGTCACTTTTTGATTTGATTGCCCTGCTAATATCCGGCCCAGAAAGCCCTTCCCAGAGCACCACTCTAACCATTCTTCTCCCACATGGCGCTCCAAAACTGCGCTTCCCATAGCAACAATTTGGTCCAACTTCCTACCAGGAACCCCCTCGGACACGCCGCGCGGTAATTCAAGCTCAGAGCTATTGAGGCTCAGAACTTGAGTATCAACAATGGTTTCAGCAAGGGAAGGAATGTACTGAGAAATAGATTGCGTAACTAATTCTGGAGATTCTTTTAGCTCACAAATCTCTTGATTTGACAGGGAAAACAACCATCGTCCTAATGAATTGTTAGCGGTAAGCTCACAGTCAGCATAGCTCAGATGAAATGGTTCAAAACGCCAAAACTCTTGGGTCTGATTTAGAAAGGTATCGAGAGTGTTAAATAGAGTGAGATATTGAGACGACATGCTTCCCCCTTGCATTGCTCTATTTTAGGGGGAAGCAGTAAGATTAGAAAGGAATTTAGCGGACTGGAAGTTCGATGTCTTTGAACATTTCTTCAATTTCCGCATTGGATTTCAAGGAAATAGCTTGTTCTACAACCGGTCTTGTCAGATGAGGTGCAAAGCGCTCCATAAAGTCGTACATGTATGAGCGTAAGAATGTGCCTCGGCGGAACCCTATACTGGTGGTACTCGCTCCAAAGATATGGCTTGCATCGATAGCAACAAGGTCTGAATCTTGTCCTTCGTCAATCGCCATACTTGCAATCACACCAACACCAATCCCCATACGGACATAAGTCTTGATTACATCAGCATCCGTTGCTGTAAATACTACTCTAGGCGTAAGCCCTACTTTGTTGAAAGCCGTATCCAATTCTGAGCGACCAGTAAAGCCAAACACATAAGTAACCAATGAATACGCGGCTAGATCCTGAATCGAAACATGAGATTTCTGCGCCAATGGATGATCTTTTGTCACAACGATAGAACGATTCCAGTGATAGCATGGCAACATAATTGCGTCTTGATACAAATGCAGAGCTTCAGTCGCAATCGCAAAGTTAGCCGTACCTTTAGCGATCGCCTCAGACATTTGGCTTGGTGTGCCTTGGTGCATGTGCAATGAAACTTTCGGATATCGGCTAGTGAAGCCTTTAATTACGTCAGGTAGAGCATAACGAGCTTGAGTGTGAGTGGTCGAAATATTCAGCGTCCCCATTTCAGGATGAGTGTGCTCTCCAGCCACCGCTTTGATGCTCTCTACGCGAGCCAAAATTTCCTGCGAGATGCGAATTATGTCTTCGCCTGCTGAAGTTACCTGAGTAAGATGCTTTCCGCTTCTTTCAAAGATCTCGATACCGAGCTCATCTTCCAAAAGACGAACCTGCTTACTTATCCCAGGTTGAGAGGTATACAGGCTCTCTGCAGTAGCAGAAACATTCAGATTATGATTTACCACTTCGACAATATATTTCAGCTGCTGTAGCTTCATTTTGACCTCGTAATCCCTTATCGACGTTCAAGACGGTTAGAATGGTTTATAATTATTAGTTATAACGTTATTCCAAACAAAATGGTAGAAAAAGTCAGTGTTATCCGCGAGGAATCAAAGATAAACAGCTTTTAGGACCGCATATTTTGCAACCCATAGCTCATATTGCTGTGCTAATTCGAACTTTTGGTTAATAATCAAAAGGCAACAAGGAATAATAAAGTACACAAATTATTGATGCAGGGAACTGATGGGATCGTGTATCCTTATCGGCTAGCCATCGAAACAACAAAGACACGGATTTTATGAATATTGGTTTAATTATTGCTCTTGTCGCTATTTTGTTGGTGTTAGTTCTTGGCTACAACATCATGCTTCAGTACAAAGTGAAGGTTGAGACAGTTAGGAAGCAAGAGTCTGCGCGACACGTTGCCATTATTGATGCTACCGAAGAGCTGATCGGTAATGCGCACCATATGCCTTACAGTAAGGATTTGCTTGTTTGCCTTAACGGTCGGATTCTTGATGCTCTGGAGAGTATGTATGAGCTTGATCCCAAGAACAAACAACTCGCTCAGCGTATCGAAAACATGAAGCAGCAGATTACCCAGCTTAAAGATAACTACCAAGGTGGGGAAAGCACAACATTCAAAGTACCGAGTAGTGACAAACAAGCAATTGTCATGCTTAAGTTAGTTAAACGCCTACGCGATACCATTCGCAGTGAGCACAACAAAGGTCGCTTTGAAACCCAAGCCTTTGTGGCAGAAAATGCACGTCTTGAGACCATTCAAGTTCGAATCAATATCGAGAACGTAATTAAACGTGCCAACGATGCTATCGTTCGTGGGCAACCTGGTACAGCAGTCCAACTATTGCGTAAAGGCATCGATGCGTTGACGACCAAAAACGACGCATACTCCAATCAGGCCCGTGAGAAACTTAAATCAATGTTTGATGACTTGGAGCAAAAGCGACAAAGCAAATCAGCAGAAGACTTACAGCAAATGGAAGAAAAAGAGCGCGACGACGATATGGAAGCACTCTTTGGTCAGAAGAAAAAGTGGTAAACTGCCACGATTGAATTATGAAATTAAGGCCGCTAATGCGGCCTTATTTATGTGTAAACGAAAATGAAACAACTACAAGAATACCAACAACTCCTCGAGCCCATTTATCAATTCCTTCAGTGCCACACTCCGGATGAGTGGGTAACAGAGGCTAAAAAGCCAGAGAACTTAAAAACGATCTTACTCGACCACCTGCTTTGTGAACTGAAAGCAGGGCAATCTGCAATGTACCTGATTCGTAAATACGCGGTCGACAAAAGTAGCGCTCATGCTTTGCTCGACTGGTTTAAGCCTTATGAAGATTTTGCCTATCGTAAAACTGGCTCGTTAGAAACACTCAAAGGGAAAAGCAACATTTCCAAATCCATAATGGCGAAATCTGATTCCCCTTATAGTCAAGATCTGATCGACAAAATGGTGTTGCTTATCAAAGAGGAGCTTCACCACTTTTATCAAGTGCTTGAGATTATGGACGCACGCGGCATCGACTATGAGCCAATCCAAGCTAGTCGCTATGCAAAAGGGTTGTTGTCTCACATGGCAACTTATGAACCTCAAACTCTGGTAGATAAGCTCATTATCGGAGCGTATATCGAGGCGCGGTCCTGTGAACGATTTGCTAAGCTTGCCCCTCACCTCGATGACGATATAGGTAAGTTCTACGTATCGTTGTTGCGTTCAGAAGCACGTCACTACCAAGATTACCTTGCGTTGGCCGAACAAGTTGCCGGATGTGATATTAGCGAACGAGTTCACTTTTTTGGGCAATTAGAAGCTGAGTTGATATCCTCTCCAGACTCAGACTTTAAGTTCCATAGCGGTATCCCTACCCTATAGCATTTATTGAAAAGGATGCACTTTAGCATCCTTTTTACTTTAGTTTACTTAGAGTCCAACAGAGCAGAACCTAGACCTGATGCATACAATTTCTTGCTGACTCGATTAAGCGCTTCCGCTTCATTTGGGCCAATTACTAGAGTGCCTTTGCTTTTTAAAACGTCCATCATAGCTTCAATACAGTTAGTGTCATTGCCCAGTTCCGGGAGCTTTTCCCGAATGAAACCAAACCAATCATCATCCATTTTCCGTTTAACTTTTTCGATCACTTCCTGACTCATCACTTGGAATTGCTGGCGGTTGTCGAAAGCGTCTTGATTAGTCCGTGCAATGTCATAAATTATGTGCGCTTTTTTCTTTGCAACCAGCATGCCCGGAATGTTGAGTTGAAGCTCTGCTATCTGACCGTTATTCATCTTCAAGAAAAATTTGATATCTTTATAACCACTGTCGTCGGCGGCAACATTAAATTGTTCCAGCCCACTCCCCACCGCCGCGAGTTGATATCGATCTTTTAACGCTTTTTGATAAGTGGATACCGCACGAAACTCCTTAGTGCTACAAATGAATAATTTCGCACTCTGTAGTTCTTTAAAGCTTTTCACTTTTACAGTAATACGGGCACAATCCTTTAAATCCCCTACGTCATTGTTACGAACTCGCGTAGTAATCTTTGCCAGAGCGCCACTGTAGCTCTTTATGCCACCATAGGCCCCGGGAGGAAAGCTAATTTCAGCTCCAAATGCAGCCCGCAGTTGCTCTGCAAACTGGTTAAGCTCTACCTGCGCTTGAATGATCTCCTTGAACATTAAAAACAGCTGCTTACGCTTGAGCTTTGCATTTGCTACTTGGCTTTTCTCTTTAAAACTCATCGCCTTGGTGTTAAGCACTTGCTTGCCAGCAGCATTACTCTCCAAGTACTTGGCTAAGTCTTCATCAAGATACTCGACTAAGTGCGCGTCATCAGTGAGAATATCGTGCATGAGCTTGCACATTTTCCCTTCTTCGCTATCGAGTAAACTCTTGGATTTGAGCATTCCTTTCAATTCGGCAAGGCTAGATTGATACTCTTTCTGGTTCACCAATCGAAAGCCCTGAGATAAATGGGTCGATTGATTAATTCTCTTCAACACTTCTGATTTAATTTTAGCTACATCACCTGCACTAACCATTTTGCTCGCAGGAGACGACAAAACTTCACTTTCTGCTGCGCTACCTTGGTGCGGCATAAAAACATCCTTATTTATAGTTTTGTTATTACCATATACAAACCTAATAGAAAAAAAGTGTTAATCACCAGTAACAAGGCAAATCAAACACAAAAAAAAGCCAGCAAGTGCTGGCTATTTTAGGTTTAATAAATCATTAACTTAGCGACAGGTTGATCTCACGTAACACTAAATCAGGGTCTTGAGCTTGTGTGATAGGTCGGCCAATCACTAAATAGTCAGAACCCGCTTGAATCGCATCAACTGGCGTCATAATACGTTTCTGGTCACCCATCGCTGCGCCCGCAGGACGGATGCCAGGTGTAACAAGTTTAAACTCTTTACCCAGTTCACGTTTAAGCATTGAAGCTTCCTGCGCTGAACAGACTACGCCGTCTAAACCAGAGTTCTTAGTAAGGTTAGCGAGACGAATAACTTGCTCTTGTGGAGCGATATCCAAGCCAATCCCAGCTAAGTCACTTTGTTCCATACTGGTCAGTACGGTTACACCAATAAGGAGTGGGCGATCTTTTCCGTATGGCTCTAAAATCTCTCGTGAAGCGCTCATCATACGCTCTCCACCACCTGCATGTACATTCACCATCCACACGCCCATTTCCGCTGCAGCACGTACCGCTTTAGAACACGTGTTTGGAATGTCATGAAACTTTAGGTCTAGGAACACTGAAAACCCACGCTTGTGAAGCTCTTTAACGAAATCAGGACCAAATAGCGTAAACATCTCCTTGCCCACTTTAAGCCGACATAACGACGGGTCAATTTTGTCAACAAAAGCGAGTGCGTCAGCTTGGTTGTCGTAATCCAGCGCTACAATAACTTTTTGGTCGATCATTTCATCTCCTAATTACTTTTTGAAACTCGAAAAAAAGCAGCGGGATCGCCGCTGCTAAATTTGGATTGGCATAGCCAATCAATACTTTACTCACCATCTAGCCCACGTATTGGCTTAATGGTTCCCCACCCCTTACAGGAAGGACAGTGCCAATACATAGAGTGGGTAGAGAACCCACATTTACGGCATCGATAATGAGGCTTAACTTTTAACTGTTCACCCACAAGCTTTTGTAGCGTGCTCAGACTGGCTTTCGCCCTCCCTTCTTCTGCATCCGCTAGGTGATAATCCATTAATCGGTAAAAACCTTTCATCGTCGGGTTTTTTACCAACTGACGAGTCAACAGCTCCTGCGCCGCTCCAACGCCATCGTGCTGAGCGACTAACTGGGCTAGCATTAATTCGGCAGATACACCGGCTTTACGAGAGATGCATTCCCTTAGAAACTCAACTAAACCACTTTCTTGCCCTAGATGGTGGTAACAATCTGCGAGAGTTGGAAGCACTTCCCCAATAAAGTCTATATCTTGCTCTAGCACCATTTCCATATATTGGGCGGTTTTTGCGTAATCTTCTGCTTCAAGAAAAAGTTTACCAAGGGAAATACTTGCTCGAACACATTTCGGGTCTTCTGAGAGCGCGCGCTGAAAATACTGAATTGCTTTGCCGTGTTGTCCGTCGGACTTCTCTTGCATCGCAAGCTCACACCAAAAGTGGGCGATTGTCGATTTCATTCTTTTGCGACCCAGTTTTACCAGCAAGCTCGCATAATGAATCGCATTACTCCACTCTCTCGTTTGTTGGTAAATCGCTACCAACTGCTGTAGTGCTGCTTCCTTGTGATCGGGCTCATCGACCAATTGTTCAAAAATCTTCTCAGCGCGATCGAGAAAACCCGAAACCATATAATCTTTTGCTAGTTGCTGAAGCGCGATGTTCTTTTGGTCGATGGTCAACCCTGAACGAGAGATCAAATTTTGGTGAATACGAATGGCGCGGTCTACTTCACCTCTAGAGCGAAATAGATTACCGAGGGCTAAATGAGTATCGATGGTTTCATCATCGACTTGCAACAGTTCGATAAAATGATCGACCGCTTTATCAGACTGATCGGAAAGCAGTAAGTTCAAGCCAGTCACATACTGACGAGATATCTGATTGGAATGTTTTTGCTTGTCTTGTTTCGCACTGCGATTACCCATGTACCAGCCATAAGCGGCGGCAATAGGGAGTAACAAGAAGAGTATCTCAAGCATTAAAAATCTACCGTTTAAACTAAGACTTTACTTCTGTGGTATCCGTCACTGGTGTTAGCTTTTTCAGTTGTTTGTTCAACTTCCTAACTTCAAGACGAGATTTCAAATGCAAACTGCCAAAAATAGCCCACGCCACAGCGAAGCCTACAACAAATACGCTACCAAGTAGTGTGGAAAGATGGAAATCACCCTGTGCGAGCAAATAATTAAATGTTACGACCGCTTGATTTTGAGAGCCTAACGCAAGCGCAATAAGAAACAGAGCCAGTACCAGAACGATTTTTATAATTTTCATAATCCACTACCCCTAATATTAATGGCAGGTACGATTATGCAGGAAAACACGCTTACAAACCATGGCTATTGCAAATATTGTGGCTTTAAAAAAGCGGCATACGATAAAGTATGCCGCTTCTTATTGTTCTTGTAAGATCGAGGTTAACCGATATTTACACGTTCACGTAATTCTTTGCCAGGTTTAAAGTGAGGGACATACTTGCCTTCTAATTCCACTTTGTCACCCGTTTTAGGATTACGACCAACACGAGGTTCACGGTAATGCAAAGAGAAGCTACCGAACCCACGGATTTCGATTCTGTCACCACCTTCAAGTGTTGAAGCCATGTGCTCTAGTATGTCTTTCACAGCGTCTTCAATCTCTTTGGCGGATAAATGCGTTTGCTCGGCACATAGTCGTTCAATCAGTTCAGACTTAGTCATAGTTTCCCTCATTGGTTTCTTTTTAGAAATTATAGACCTATCAAGAAAATAAGCAAAAAAAAAGGAGCCTTTCGGCTCCCTTCTTAGCTAATAGCTATTAATCTCTTATCGAGAAACTATTATTCGCCTTTAGCAGCTTTGAATGCATCTGCCATAGCATTACCGAACGCGCCTTCTTCAGCTTTGTTCAGAGTTGCCATTGCTTCTTGCTCTTCAGCTTCATCTTTCGCTTTGATAGATAGGTTGATTACGCGGTTCTTACGGTCTACACCAGTGAACTTCGCTTCAACGCTGTCACCAACGCTTAGGATTAGAGATGCATCTTCGATACGGTCACGTGAAACTTCAGAAGCGCGGATGTAACCTTCAACGCCATCTACAAGTTCAATAGTTGCGCCTTTAGCGTCAACTGCAGTAACAGTACCGTTTACTAGAGTACCTTTCTTGTTGTCAGCAACGTATGCGTTGAACGGGTCGTTTTCCATTTGCTTAACGCCTAGAGAAATACGCTCACGCTCTGCATCTACAGCTAGAACTACTGCAGAGATCTCGTCACCTTTCTTGTACTCACGCACAGCTTCTTCACCTGGAACGTTCCAAGAGATGTCAGATAGGTGAACTAGACCGTCGATGCCGCCGTCAAGACCGATGAAGATACCGAAGTCAGTGATAGACTTGATCTTACCAGTAACTTTGTCGCCTTTAGCTTGTGCTTCAGCGAATGACTGCCATGGGTTAGCTTTACACTGTTTCAGACCTAGAGAAATACGACGACGCTCTTCGTCAATCTCAAGAACAATAACCTCAACTTCGTCGCCTACATTAACAACTTTAGATGGGTGGATGTTCTTGTTAGTCCAATCCATTTCTGAAACGTGTACTAGACCTTCAACGCCTTCTTCGATTTCAACGAAGCAGCCGTAGTCAGTTAGGTTAGTAACGCGACCAGAAAGCTTGTGACCTTCTGGGTAACGCTTAGCGATAGCTACCCATGGATCTTCGCCTAGTTGCTTAAGACCTAGTGATACGCGAGTACGCTCACGGTCGAACTTAAGAACTTTAACTTGGATCTCGTCACCAACGTTAACGATCTCAGATGGGTGCTTAACACGCTTCCAAGCCATATCTGTGATATGTAGAAGACCGTCAACACCACCAAGATCAACGAATGCACCGTAGTCAGTAAGGTTCTTAACGATACCTTTAACTTCAGAACCTTCTTGTAGAGTTTCTAGAAGCTCGTCACGCTCAACACTGTTCTCAGATTCGATAACAGCACGGCGAGAAACAACTACGTTGTTACGCTTTTGGTCAAGTTTAATAACTTTGAACTCTAGCTCTTTGTTTTCTAGGTGAGCAGTGTCACGGATAGGACGTACGTCTACTAGAGAGCCTGGAAGGAAAGCACGGATACCGTTTAGTTCAACAGTGAAACCGCCTTTAACTTTACCGTTGATGATACCAACAACAGTTTCAGCTTCTTCGTAAGCTTTCTCAAGAACGATCCAAGCTTCGTGACGCTTAGCTTTCTCACGAGAAAGTTGAGTTTCACCGAAACCATCTTCAACAGCGTCTAGAGCTACGTCTACTTCAGCGCCAACTTCAACTTCAAGTTCGCCAGCAGCGTTCTTGAACTGTTCAGCAGGGATAGCAGATTCAGACTTAAGACCAGCGTCAACAAGAACGAAACCGTTCTCGATAGCTACTACAGTACCTTTAACGATGCTGCCTTGTTGGAATTCTGTTTCGTTTAGAAACTCTTCAAAGAGTTGGGCAAAAGATTCAGTCATTTATTTAATCTTCAATAAATTAAACGTCCACGGGTTTCCTACCACATGGGGTTATTAAATTCGCCGGTCATCATCCTTGCGACCAACGTTCTCAGCTGATTGAGTATAGTTTACTTAATCAGTTTTGATTCGATATATTGTAGTGCTTTTTCGACAACTTCGTCGATACCCATCGACGTAGAATCAAGCACCAGCGCATCCTCAGCAGGGCGCAAAGGCGCCACTGGGCGATTACGATCTCGATCGTCTCGCTCTTGGATCTCGCTCAAAAGGTCGTCAAATTTAACATCTAACCCCTTGCCTTGCAACTGTTTAAGGCGTCTGTTAGCACGCTCTTCAGCACTCGCATCAAGGAAGATTTTTGCTTCTGCAGATGGGAAAACGACAGTACCCATGTCACGACCATCGGCAACTAGGCCATTTCCCTCGGAGAATGCTCTTTGTCTACGAAGCAATGCTTCACGTACACGCGGCAAAGCCGCAACTTTAGATGCAGCCATCCCTGTTTGTTCTTTTCTTAGTTCTTGGGAAACATCTTCACCTTCAAGGATAACTTTTACCAAGTCACCCTCTGCGATGAACTGAACATCTAAATGTGTAGCAAGCGGAACGAGTCCATCTTCTGATTCGGTATCGACACCATGGTGGATTGCAGCCAAGGCAAGCACACGATAAATTGCTCCGGAATCAAGAAGACTAAAACCTAATTTATTAGCCAGTAACATACATAGTGTGCCTTTACCGGCGCCACTAGGTCCATCAACGGTTATCACCGGTGTTTGAGAGGACATGTTTTACTCCACGTGGTTTCAAACCAAGATACGTATGCCTTGGCTGTTATCGGCGCAAAATTATAATGCTTCTAGATGAATCCTGCTAGCGATGATTCGTTATACTTAAGTAAGGAGTAAAAACGAAAGTACCGCTTACTCAATCCCGGTTCAGCTGGCTTTTGAGTTAAGCGGCACAATATTACATTTACAGTTGTATGCGTTCTCGGTTCTTATCTACCGTTGTTTGACCTATTCCAGAAACACCAACCAGCTCATCTGCAGACTTAAAGTCTCCGTTATTATCTCGGTAATCCACTATCGCTTGTGCTTTTTTGATTCCGATGCCTTTTAGCAACGTAGCCAATTCGTCGGCGTTCGCTTGGTTGATATTGACCGTAATTTCGATACCTTCGTATTGGTCACTATCCGCAACCGCCAACCCACTCGACACGCCCATCATTAACAAGGCAGCAAGAACAATAGATTTAAAGTACATAAAACCTCCTTTTGATTGAAAAGGCTTACTGTAAATCCATTACTCTGATTAATAACCTGGCAGAGCGTAAAAACAAAACGGACTGCATAGGCAGTCCGTTTTTAATAGTTATATAAATTACACTAAAGCGTGTTATTGGCTCACTGCGTAATATTCGATATCTGTACTACTACGAAGAATGCTCAACACACCAGACAAATCTTGTTGCGAGTTCAACTGTGTTAGCTGAGTACCAATTTGCTCACCATATTGAGAGTCTACTTTCGCTTCAACTTTATCCAGTGATACCAATACGATATTACCTTCGAAATCTTTAGTTTGAGCATAAACAGAGTTACCTGCTTCTGGCTTAGCTAAAGCAAATACAGTGTCAGCGAATGCTGAGCTACGATCGATAGTTTCTGTCTCACCAAACTCCAGTGAGTTAGATTCTAGAACAGAAACATCACCCGACTTAAGGCCGTCAATAACCGTCTCAGCAAGTTCTATAGCTTGTTGCTCACCTTTCACTTTAGCTAACTGTGTTACAACTTGCTCTCGAACTTCTTCCAGAGGCAGAACCGTTTCGTCACGTGCATCTTCGACACGCACAACAATCACGTGCTCAGGAGCAATTTCTATTACTTCTGAGTTCAAACCATCTTCTTTCACTTCTGGGCTTAGGATAGCTTGAAGAACGGCAGGCGTCTTCAGTACATCTGGCGCATCTTGCTGAGATATAAAGTCTGTAGTATGAATTTTCTGGCTTACGGCATTCGCTGCATCGTCAAGTGAGTCAGGGTATTCAAAAGCAACCGTTTCAAGTTCACTTTGCAACTCGTAAAACTGGTCAATCGCTTCTTGATCAGTCAGCTCTTGCTTAATTTCAGCGGCAACTTCTTCATAAGGTTTCGCTACTGAATCTTTCAGCTCGTCAAGCTTAATGATGTGGTAGCCAAAGTTAGACTTAACTAAACCAGTAACATCACCAACATTTTTCAGAGCAAATGCTGCCTTTTCAAATTCTGGGTCCATTACGTCGCGTTCAATCCAACCCAGTGAACCACCTTCTTCTGAGCTACCAAGGTCTTCTGACTTCTCTTCGGCCAAAGCTGCAAAGTCAGCACCTGAATTCAATTCATCCAAGATCGCTTGTGCTTTTGACTCGTCTTCACCTTGAATTAGAATATGGCTAACTTTTCGTTGCTCTTCCGAAGAATATTTATCAAGGTGCTCTTGGTAGTATTGCTTAACCTGTTCATCGCTAATAGCGACTTGCTGCTTTAACTGCTGAGCAGATAATTCAACATAAGCGACTTTCACCTGTTCTGGACGAGTGTAGCGCTCAGGGTTTTGTTTGTAATACTCTTCAATCTGCGCGTCATCAAGCGTCACTTTGTTTGCAAATTCTTCAAGAGAAAGAGTTACTGTACGAATATCACGAGTCTGAGTAATTAGCTTACTTTGAGAGTCAATCTCACCTTGAAGGGAGAAGTCGCTGCCCTGTAGAGCTGTCAGTAACTGATTACGGACAAGATCTTTACGTAAATACTGAGCAAAGCTCTCAGCCGAGAAGCCTGCACGACGCAGTGCTGCTTGATAGATTTCTTGATCGAATTTACCGTCACTTTGGAACTGAGGCATTTCAAGAATCATGGTGCGGATTTGAGCATCACTTACACGAAGACCTAAAGACTCAGCATGCTGCTCTAAAAGCACGTCATTAACCATACGGTCAAGAACAGATTTACGAAATGATGCAACATACGATGGGTCTGCCAGTAGGTTAGAAAAATAATCACCTAGCTGAGACTGCATACGATTTCGCTCATTTTGGTACGCTTGCTCAAACTCACCACGTGCGATTTCAGTATTGCCAACTTTTGCCGCTGCGTTATTACTACCACCAACGATATAGCTACCAACACCGGCAAATACGAAAGAAAGGATGATTAATCCTAGGATAATTTTGACCGCGATGCTGTTCACGCCTTCGCGTAATCGATCCATCATAATTTAACTGTTCTCCACAAATGAAGCATTGTACTTCTACAACAAAAATCTATTGCGCGATAATACCAGAAAAAGAAATGCGCATCAGTATGATGCGCATAATTTAAAAAGGTTCGAAATAAGTTCGCATTTTTAATCAATGCGCAACCTATTTGATTAGTTGCAAGATTCTTTAAGCGCTTTACCTGCTTTGAATGCTGGTACTTTAGCTTCTGCGATTTGGATCTCTTCACCAGTTTTTGGGTTACGACCAGTGCGTGCAGCACGAGTACGTACGCTGAAAGTACCAAAACCAACTAGCGCTACTTGATCGCCAGATTGTAGAGTGTCACCTACTGCTTCGATGAATGCGTCTAGAGCGCGGCCTGCTGATGCTTTAGAAATGTCAGCGTTCTCGGCAATTTTTTCTACTAATTGTGTTTTATTCACTGTGATTCCCCTTTGTGCTACCGATTTATTATTTTTAAAGGTAGCTTTCGTTCCATTTACGTTTCATGTTAGCTGAAGCCTTGTTACAAAAGGCTTCAGCCTTAGTCGGTAACGTTAGCGCCCAAAAAAAACGCTGACAAGCCTTTTTGGGCGAATCAGCGTAATCTTTTACTTATTTTTGCTGCACATCACTATTTTTTAGCGACAAACTCAACCCCTGACGGGTCTCGCTCTAGTGCAACTTTAAGAACTTCATCAATCCATTGAACTGGAATTACTTTTAGGTCAGCAATAACATTGTCTGGAATCTCTTCCAAATCACGTTCGTTGTCTTTCGGAATCAATACCGTTTTGATGCCACCACGGTGTGCCGCGAGTAATTTCTCTTTTAGACCACCGATAGGTAGAACTTCACCACGTAAGGTAATTTCACCCGTCATGCCTACTTCTGCTTTAACAGGGTTACCTGTAAGGCTAGAAACAAGCGCTGTACACATTGCGATACCTGCACTTGGGCCATCTTTAGGTGTTGCACCTTCCGGAACGTGGACATGGATATCACGTTTCTCATAGAAATCTGAGTTAATACCCAGCTTTTCAGCACGTGAACGAACAACAGTCATTGCCGCTTGGATCGACTCTTTCATTACGTCGCCAAGAGAACCCGTTTGCGTCAGCTTACCTTTACCAGGCATCGCTTCTGTTTCGATGGTCAACAAGTCACCACCTACTTGTGTCCAAGCTAGGCCTGTCACTTGGCCGATACGGTTGCTGTCGTCCGCCTTACCAAAGTCATGACGTTGAACACCTAGATACTCTTTCAGGTTATCCATCGTGACTGTTACAGACTTCAAGCTTGTATCAAGCAGAATGTTCTTCACTGCTTTACGACAGATCTTAGAAATCTCACGCTCTAAGCTACGCACACCCGCTTCACGCGTGTAGTAACGAATGATGCCGATGATCGCTGAATCTTCGATGGTTATTTCGTTTGGCTTCAGACCGTTGCGCTTAACTTGCTTATCCACAAGGTGACGCTTCGCAATGTTCAGTTTTTCATCTTCGGTGTAACCAGACAGACGAATCACTTCCATACGGTCTAGTAGTGGGCCTGGAATATCCATCGAGTTAGATGTCGCCACGAACATAACATCTGATAAATCGTAATCCACCTCTAGGTAGTGATCATTAAATGCATTGTTCTGTTCTGGATCCAATACTTCAAGCAGCGCTGAAGATGGGTCACCACGCATATCTGAAGACATCTTGTCGATTTCATCCAAAAGGAACAATGGGTTTTTAACCCCGACTTTCGACATTTTCTGAATCAGCTTACCCGGTAGTGAACCGATGTAAGTACGACGGTGTCCACGGATTTCAGCTTCGTCGCGCACGCCACCTAGTGCCATGCGAGTGTACTTACGGCCCGTTGCTGCAGCGATAGAACGACCCAGAGATGTTTTACCTACACCTGGAGGACCAACAAGACAAAGGATTGGACCTTTCAATTTGTTGATACGATTTTGTACCGCTAAATACTCTAGGATACGTTCTTTAACACGCTCTAAGCCATAATGGTCTTCGTTCAGAATCTCTTCTGCTTTAGCTAAATTCTTTTTCACCTTCGAGCGCTTTGCCCAAGGGACGCCGACCATCCAGTCGATGTAGCTGCGTACCACAGTTGCTTCTGCAGACATCGGTGACATCATTTTAAGCTTTTGCAGCTCTTGCTCAGTTTTCTCACGAGCTTCTTGAGGCATCTTTGACTCTTCGATTTTCTGTTTAAGAACTTCGAATTCATCAACGCCATCTTCAGTCTCACCAAGCTCTTTCTGAATGGCTTTCATTTGCTCATTCAAGTAATACTCGCGCTGAGATTTTTCCATCTGTTTTTTAACGCGACCACGGATGCGTTTCTCAACTTGAAGGATGTCAATTTCTGACTCCATTTGTCCCATCAGGAACTCAAGGCGTTCGGTTACATCTAGGATTTCTAACACTTGTTGCTTATCAACAAGTTTTAGGGGCATGTGCGCTGCGATGGTGTCCGCCAAACGCGCCGCTTCATCAATACCATTAAGAGATGTCAGTACTTCTGGTGGGATTTTCTTGTTTAGCTTGATGAAACCTTCGAACTGGTTAATCGCACTGCGCACAACCACTTCTTGCTCTTTGTCGTCGAGCTCGGGAGTTTGCAGGAACTCTGCATCCGCCAAGAAGAATTCATTCTCTTTAAATTGCGTAATCTTGGCACGTTGTTGACCTTCGACGAGTACCTTAACTGTGCCATCAGGTAATTTCAGCAACTGTAAAATCGTTGCGACTGTCCCGACTTCGAACAAATCATCTTGAGTTGGTTCGTCGGTTTCAGCCTGCTTTTGAGCAACTAGAAGGACTTGCTTGTTGTTATCTATCGCCGCTTCTAAGCAGCTAATAGACTTTTCACGACCAACAAACAAAGGAATAACCATATGAGGATAAACGACCACATCACGTAGTGGCAGTACGGGGATCTCGATACGCTCGGAACGTTCCAAGTTCATATATTTCTCTCTTCCGCTTTCATGTTTAACGCATAACTTGTTAAGCAGTATATGGGGGCTAATCCATTGGATTCAATGAAAGAATAAAAAAAAGGAGGTATTTAATACCTCCTTTGAACATTTTGATTATTTTTACTCAGCGCCAGCGGCTTGATTATCGGTGTTACTGTAGATCAGTAATGGTTCCGACTCACCATTAATCACCGTCTCATCAATAACGACTTTACTTACGTCCGTCGCTGATGGAAGTTCATACATGGTTTCTAAAAGCACGCTTTCTAAGATAGAACGCAGACCACGAGCACCAGTTTTACGCTCCATCGCTTTCTTAGCGATAGCGCGTAGGGCATCTTCACGGAACTCAAGTTCAACGTCTTCTAAATCGAAGAGTGCGCCATACTGTTTCGTCAGAGCGTTCTTTGGTTCACAAAGAATCTGAATCAGTGCTTCTTCATCGAGCTCTGTCAGCGTTGTAGTAACCGGAAGACGACCAATAAACTCAGGAATAAGGCCATATTTAACCAAATCTTCTGGCTCAACTTGAGTAAACAGTTCACCAACAGTCTTAGTTTCATCTTTAGAACGAACTTCCGCGCCGAAGCCAATGCCTGTACCGGTTGCAACGCGCTGCTCTATCACTTTATCTAAGCCAGCAAATGCGCCGCCACAGATAAATAGAATCTTAGAAGTATCAACTTGCAAGAATTCTTGCTGAGGATGCTTACGGCCACCTTGAGGTGGAACTGAAGCTACCGTTCCTTCAACGAGTTTAAGTAGTGCTTGTTGAACACCTTCACCCGATACGTCACGTGTGATAGATGGGTTTTCCGCTTTACGAGAAATCTTGTCGATTTCATCAATGTACACAATACCACGTTCTGCTTTCGCTACGTCGTAGTCACACTTTTGCAGCAGCTTCTGAATGATGTTTTCTACATCTTCACCAACATAACCCGCTTCAGTAAGCGTCGTTGCGTCTGCCATAGTGAAAGGTACATCTAGGAAACGAGCGAGCGTCTCTGCAAGGAGTGTCTTACCACTACCTGTTGGGCCGATAAGCAAGATATTACTCTTACCAAGTTCAACCCCTTCGCTCGTTGTATCACCGTTACGTAAACGCTTGTAGTGGTTATATACCGCAACAGCGAGCACTTTCTTCGCGTAATCTTGGCCAATTACATAGTCATCAAGGTGTTCACGAATTTCTTTAGGCGTTGGTAACGCTTCAGATTGTTTCTTAGGCAGAACATCTTTGATTTCTTCACGAATGATGTCGTTACATAAGTCGACACATTCATCACAAATGTAAACTGAAGGGCCGGCGATTAGCTTGCGAACTTCGTGCTGGCTTTTGCCACAGAAAGAGCAATACAGTAATTTGCTGCTACCACTCTCTTTGCTTTTGTCTGTCATTCGCTAACCTCTTAGCCTTTACTCTTTATGTTTGAGTGTATATCAATTTAAACCAAATTGCGTTAGACAATCCGTATGGATTTACTCACCGCGGTGGTTCAAAACTGCATCCACTAAACCGTATTCTACAGCTTGATCTGATGACATGAAGTTATCACGATCAGTATCACGCTCGATAATCTCTAATGGCTGACCCGTGTGTTCAGCAAGTAACGAGTTAAGCTTTTGCTTAATCGATAGAATTTCTTGTGCGTGAATTTGGATATCAGACGCTTGGCCTTGGAATCCACCTAGCGGTTGGTGAATCATTACGCGCGAGTTTGGTAGCGCGTAACGCTTACCTGGTGCGCCACCAGCTAGTAGGAATGCGCCCATTGAGCACGCCTGCCCCATACATACTGTGCTCACGTTTGGCTTGATGAACTGCATTGTGTCATAGATAGACATACCCGCTGTTACGCTACCGCCAGGTGAGTTGATGTAAAGGAAGATATCTTTGTCTGGGTTTTCAGACTCTAAGAAAAGAAGTTGAGCCACGACGAGATTCGCCATGTGGTCTTCCACTTGACCGGTAAGGAAAATAACGCGTTCTTTGAGTAGACGAGAATAAATATCGTAAGAACGTTCACCACGGGAAGTTTGCTCAACCACCATAGGTACTAACGCGTCTAAAATCGGCGACATTGCATTTTTTTCTTGATAGCTCATATTCTTATGTCCCTAAAATAAATGGTCCGGATGATTAGCATCATACGGACCATTGTTAGCAGAATAGTTAACGCTAAGTCAACTACCTACGCAATATATTGCTTATTGAGCTGGCTGCTGTTGGTTCATTAGCTCGTTGAAGCTAACTTCTTTTTCAGAAACCTGAGCTTTAGCAATGATCGCATCGATAGCTTGCTCTTCTAAAGCAACGTTACGCATGTTGTTCATCATTTGCTCGTTTTGCTCGTAGTAAGCAATCACTTCTGATGGATCTTCGTATGCTGTAGCCATTTCTTCGATAAGCGCTTTAACTTTCTCATCGTCAGCTTTTAGCTCTTCAGACTTGATTACTTCACCAAGAAGAAGACCAACTACTACGCGACGCTTAGCTTGCTCTTCGAATAGCTCACGAGGAAGCTGTTCTGCTGCTTCAGGGTTACCACCGAAACGCTGTGCAGCTTGCTGACGTAGAGTACCAATTTCTTGGTCGATAAGTGCAGCTGGTACGTCGATGTCGTTTTCTTTAACTAGACCGTCGATCGCTTGCTCTTTGATGCGGTTCTTAACAGCTTGCTTAAGCTCACGCTCCATGTTCTTGCGTACTTCAGCTTTAAGTGCTTCAACACCGCCTTCAGCAACACCAAACTTAGCAACGAACTCGTCGTTGATTTCTGGAAGTTCACGAGCTTCTACTTTGTTCACTTTGATTGCGAACTTAGCTGCTTTACCTTTAAGGTTTTCTGCGTGGTAATCTTCTGGGAAAGTCACGTCGATTTCGAATTCCATACCCGCTGTTTTACCAGTGATACCGTCTTCAAAACCAGGAATCATACGACCAGCACCCATTTCTAGTGGGAAGTTCTCAGCTTTACCACCTTCGAACTCTTCACCGTCGATAGAACCAACGAAGTCGATAGTTGCACGAGTGCCTTCTTCAGCTGCAGTGTCAACTTCAGCCCAAGCTGCTTGTTGCTTACGTAGAGTTTCGATCATCTCTTCAACGTCAGCGTCGTTTACTTCAACTGCTGGCTTCTCAACAGAGATGCTGTCTAGGCCTTTTAGTTCTACTTCTGGGTAAACTTCAAAAGTAGCGTTGAAAACTAGGTCTGCACCTTCGTTACTTTCAACTGGAGCGAAAGTTGGAGCGCCCGCTGGGTTGATCTTTTCTTTTACGATTGCTTCGATGAAGTGACGTTGCATTACTTCGCCCATCACGTCTTGACGTACTGCTTTGCCGTACATCTTAGCAACCATTTTTAGAGGCACTTTGCCTTTACGGAAACCATCGAAACGACGGTTTTTTGCGATGTTGCGTAGTTCTGCAGTAACAGCGTCTTCGATGTTAGCAGCAGGAACAGTAATATTAAGACGGCGCTCTAGGCCTTCTAGCGTTTCAACAGTAACTTGCATTATTTTTAAACCTCAAAAATGGCTCAGTAACCTGAGCATGTGAGCCACCACGAATAACAATATTGTGTGGCTGCATCCTTGTTCCGCACCGTGGGCACGTTGTTAAATTGAGCATCGGCCCAGCCAAAACTGGAACCGGACTAATCAGCGATATCTTTGCGATTAAAAGCGAAAGGTATCTCCGATTAGCCTCAGGACAAAATTTTAGACGCAGCATTCTAACGAGCTGAAACAATGCTGTCGACCCGTACACCGTTATCAGGTGCCCAGATTTCCAAAATCTTGTCTAACTGCTACAAAATCCACCATATTAGCGATGGTATTCGATGAAATGGGGACAATAACGGCTATTTCAAGGGAGTCGATGCTTTTTTTTGTCTGAATGTATAAAAAGAGATCTCGCTCCTGTTTTACCCCTCATATTTCTTATCTTTTTGCCCAGAAAAGTGTTGAAACATTTACGCTACAAATAGAGACCCAGAGGATATTTGAAGTTGCTAATTCGACGTATTAACCTGCTCTTTTTGTTGTCCTTTACCTTTATCTCGGTAATAGGCGCTCATTTAGTTTGGGACAACCACTACCAGCAAGTGCGAACTGAACACCAAGCGCAGTTAGATCGATTCGCCGATCATATCTCAAGCAAACTTGATAAGTACGCCCATATCCCTAGGCTTCTTTCAAAAGATACCGAACTGATTGACGCCCTTCGCTCTCCAGACAATCCAGCTCAAATAGATATCACTAACCGCTACCTTGAAAAGGTTAACTCCGTGATTCAAGCAGCTGACAGTTACCTCATCGACCGCGAAGGTAACACCATTGCGTCGAGTAACTGGAATATTTCCCGCTCATTTATCGGACGGAACTTTGCTTGGCGTCCATACTTCCAACAAGCCATCGAGGGCAATGAAAGTCAATATTTTGCCCTAGGGTCAACGTCTGGTCTAAGAGGCTACTATTACTCCTATCCAGTTGAGTACGCGGCCGAAACCATGGGTGTTGTTGTGGTCAAAATGGATTTGTCCGCGATAGAAGAGAACTGGAAAAGCAAACAAAGCTACTTTGTCGCCACCGACCCAAATAATGTCATTTTCATGTCGAGTAAGCCAGAGTGGCTATTCAAGAGCTTGTCGACACTCACCAATGCTCAGCGCAATGAAGTCCTCAATAGTCGCCAGTATCTCGATACCAATATTCGCTCACTCGGTTTGACTGGCGATCTTTCCCAGCCATATAGCGAACTCCAAAACCCATTTAAGGGTTGGATTAAAGGTGATTTCTTAGTGTCATCACGCAAGCTCGACCTACTACCGCTAGATATCCGAGTATTGTCACCCAAAATAGCGCTGTTTTGGCGTGTATTTGGTTTTGTCGTCATCTTGGGCTTGGTATTCACCATATTTTATCTGGCCTTTTTACTTATGTATCACCGTAGGCAAAAACATCGCCAACTCGAGCGGATACAATCCGAAGCGAAACAAAAATTAGAGTTTTTGGTTATGGATCGCACCGCTGAATTGCACGCCGAAATTGATGAGCGTAGTCGAACAGAGCAAGTGCTTAGACAAACCCAGGATGAGCTAATTCAAGCGGCTAAATTGGCGGTGCTCGGGCAAATGTCTGCAAGTATCAGCCACGAGCTCAATAATCCACTAGCCGCCATTCGCAGCTTTGCTGATAATGGTCGCCGCTTTTTAAGCCTCGAAAAATATGAAAGGGTCGACGACAACCTAGAACGCATCTCCTCTTTAACGGAGCGAATGGCGAAAATCAGTGAGCAACTTAAATCGTTTGCACGAAAATCTGACAGCCAAGATACTCAAGTAACTCAAGTCGATTCCATTATCCGCTATTCACACGAGTTAATGGCCGCTCAGTTGAAATCAAATATGGTGACACTTGAGATACAACTGGCGTCTTCAAGCCCAGTGGTTGAGATTAACCCAATCCAAATGGAACAAGTTCTAATTAACCTGATCACCAATGCGATTCAGGCTATGGACGGGCAAGACTACAAACGAATAGATCTCACTACTAAAGAGTGTGATGGACAACTGATTATCAGTATTTCCGACAATGGACCGGGCATTGAGCGCGATAAAATCCCTCACCTATTTGAACCATTTTATACCACTAAGAAAAACGGCCTTGGACTTGGGCTTTCCATCTCGCAACAAATCCTGCTTGCAATGGGAGGCCATATGGAAGTGTCAACAAGCGATCTCGGTGGGGCCTGCTTTTCCATATCGTTACCAATTTATACGCAAGGATGATGTATGTGCGATGTTTTCTTTATCGACGATGAAAGTGATATTCGTATCGCAATTGAGCAAAGCTTCGAATTAGAAGACATTAATGCGCGATTCTTCTCTTCGGCTGAAGATGCCTTACTCGCTATTAAACAGGATGGCCTACCAAAAGTTATAGTAACGGATATTTGCTTACCTGGTGTGTCGGGAGAGAACTTGCTTACTACCGTCATGCACCAGCACGATGATATCCCAATCATTTTGATCACTGGGCACGGTGACATCAGCATGGCGGTCAACGCGATGCACAACGGCGCCTACGATTTTATAGAGAAACCCTTTCCACCAGAAAGGCTAATCGAAACCGTATATCGCGCCATAGAAAAACAGACATTGGTACTGGAAAACCAGCAACTCAAGAGAAACCTCAAAGCCAGCCAGATTCTAGGCCCACGAATCATTGGAGATACGGCTAGTATCCAACAATTACGTGACACTATCACCCACGTCGCCGATACCGATGCCGATATTCTATTGTTCGGCGAAACAGGAACAGGTAAAGAGTTAGTTGCTCGTTCTCTACACGAACAGAGCCAGCGGCGGGAACATAATTTCGTTGCGATTAACTGCGGCGCTGTTCCTGAAAACTTGATTGAAAGTGAACTGTATGGGCATGAAAAAGGCGCGTTTACCGGCGCCGAAAGTCGCAGAATTGGTAAGCTGGAACATGCCCAAGGCGGAACGCTGTTTCTGGATGAAATAGAGTCAATGCCAATACAAGCTCAGATTCGATTACTTAGAGTACTTCAAGAGCGTCACTTCGAACGTGTCGGCTCTAACGAGCTACATGCGCTCGATATCCGAGTTATTGCCGCAACCAAAGTCGACTTAAAACTGGCCGCCCAACAGGGCACCTTCCGCCAAGACCTATATTACCGCCTCAATATTGTCACGCTAGATTTACCACCGCTACGCGAACGAAAAGAAGACATTCCGGCTCTATTCCACCACTTCTTACTTGTGGCAGCCTCTCGCTATGGCAAAGCAGCAACCTCTCTACCCGCTAGCGACCTTGCAACTTTGTTGAGCCATGACTGGCCGGGTAATGTGCGCGAGTTGCGTAACGCTGCAGAGCGCTTTGTATTACTTGGAAAATTGATGCAGCTGAACGACTCTACAAACACAGCACCCTCTTCAGCAGGCTTGGCCGAACAAGTAGCCGAATTTGAACGAAGTGCTATTGAACAAGCGCTGATAGAGTGCGAAGGTCGCATCAACGACACAATGTCAGTTCTGCAAGTTGCGCGCAAAACCCTTTACGACAAAATGCAGCGCTACGGGCTAGACAAAGATAACTACAAAGCAGACTAGCTTCGTAGCATCGTATCAAGTTGATCGACAATCTCAGCCCAGTCGGCATCTTCATCTATGGCCTCTTTGAGAAAAGCGGCCTGTGAAGACGACCAAAATATCGCTTCATGGATAGAGGTGCCCACTACGAGTCCATTGTGCTGATTAATGAAATCTGCAATTTCTTCAGTAGAATGGCCTAAACCAAGCTGTTTAAACAATTCAGGGATTGAGTGTTGATGACGCTCCATAACCAATATCCTGTTTGCCATTACACTCTCTAACTATAGTTCATCCCTACCTTTCCAATTAGAACCTTTATTTGGAATAAGCGATATTCCAAAAATACCATTCAAATCATCAGGTTACTTTTGTTACGGTTTGTTTTTTTATTAACCTTCGTTTGCATATTGCTAACTTAATAATAACTAAGAGAACAACCATGAAAATTGCTCAACTGTCACTCGCAGTGGGAACTGCAATCGCGCTGTCGGCGTGTAGTTCGATGGATCAAAACGTATATCTGACACCAGAAGGAAACGAGGTGACTTACAGCCAGTTTGCACCAGACGACAAACTCGGTTGTCAAATGGTTCACGAGACCGAATATTATAAGATACCGAAACCAAAAGCTGGCTTATTCGAAGACCAAGCACAGCTTGAATACGACCAATATGTCGTGAATGCAGAGAAGTTTGCCAATACTTCTGCAAAGTATGATGCGAACTATATTGAAGTTACGACTATTGAAAAGTTTTCTCCGTCAATGGAGATTTCTACAGTTGACACTTACGGCCTGATTTCCAAAGGCACCACTACAACTTTCTCGGTAAACTGGAACCCGCAATTTGTGAAAGCGGGCTATTACCAATGTTCTGAGCTGTAGTTTTTAGGTAAGTCCATACATAAAAAGGAGCAAATGGCACCATACCATTTGCTCCTTTCATATAGATTGATACCGTTACTTAGTAATGATTTCTGGTCCCATCAAGGTCGTCGGTAACCAAGTTGATACCCATGGTACGTAGGTTACGATAATCAAGAACAGGAACATCACACCTACCCATGGTAGCGCCGCTTTGACCACTTGCATCATAGACATCTTCGCGACCCCGGCCGTCACAAATAAGTTCAAGCCCACTGGCGGTGTGATCATGCCTATTTCCATGTTCACCACCATCATGATGCCTAGGTGAATTGGGTCGATACCAAGTGCGATTGCTATTGGGAACACCAATGGCGCAACGATGATGAGCAGCCCAGACGGCTCCATAAACTGACCACCAATCAGAAGCAATAAGTTCACCACGATGAGGAAAGTGATAGGGCCTAAACCTGCTGACAGCATCGATTCAGTGATCATTTGCGGAATACGCTCTTCCGTCAGCACATGTTTAAGGATCAAGGCATTAGCAATGATAAACAGCAGCATGATGGTAAGCTTTCCTGCTTCATATAGGGTGTGCTTGGTGTCTTTGTGAATAAAAGTCTCGAATACTTTTACCAACATAGGTTTGGTGTTTTGCTTATCGGCAAACGGCCCCATGTCTTTGTAAATGAAGTTCGCTATGAAGAACGAATATACAGCAGCAACCGCGGCAGCTTCAGTCGGAGTAAAAATACCACCGTAGATACCGCCTAGAATGATCACAATGAGCAGTAATCCCCAACTTGCATCTTTTGCGGCAGCGAATGCCTCACCCCAACCGACAAAAGGCTGCGCTGGAAGCTTTTTCACTCTTGCTGCGATGTAGATAGCAATCATCAACATCACGCCAGCGAGTAATCCTGGAATCACACCGCCAAGAAACATACGCCCTACTGAAACGTCTGTCGCAGCGGCATATACCACCATAACAATGGACGGTGGGATTAAGATCCCTAGCGTACCTGCGTTACAAATCACCCCAGAGGCGAACTCTTTGGAGTAACCATTTTTGACCATTCCAGCAATAACGATACTACCGATAGCAACAACGGTTGCAGGTGAAGAGCCAGATAACGCGGCAAACATCATACAAGCGACAACTGACGCCATCGCCAAGCCGCCACGAAACCAACCTACCATCGCAATAGCAAAACGGATAATTCGTTTCGCTACACCGCCCGTCGACATAAAGCTCGACGCGAGTATAAAGAATGGAATAGCCAGTAAAGTGTAGTGGCCAGCAAAAGCATTAAACAAAGTTTGGGCTACCGATGCGAGTGATGCATCAGAGTGCATCATCAAAAATAGAATGCTCGATAAACCGAGTGATACTGCGATTGGCACACCAATAAGCATAAAGCCAATCACCATTAGGAAAAGAAACAGAATATCCATGGATTAGCGCTCCTTGCTGCCATTATCAGATTGAGTAGGTTTTGACACATCCTCGCCAAATGCATCACCAGCGTCCGCCATTTCAGCCTTTAACGCTTCAAGATCTTCTTCCGCTTCGTGACCTGCAATTAAGCGATCAAGTTTGCCCGTCGCAATCTGATAGGTGACCTGCATAAAGCGAAACGTCAACATTGCCATTCCAATAGGTAGCGCCATGTAAGGAATAAAGCGGGGTAATTTTTCGTAACGCTCCCCTTCATTGAGCCAATCTGCTAAAAACTGCAACACCTCTGGCATCGGTATGTCATCAGTCTCATACCATGCTCGCTCGGTAACAAATGGGTACCAATAATTCCATGAGCCGACTAATAGAAAGATTGAGAACGCTAAGCAGCATGCCGCTGCAGCGAGTGCATAGATTTTTCTTAACTGTTCTGGAGCCATGTTAATGACAACATCGACACCAATATGAAAGTGCTTTTTCACCCCATAAGATGCGCCGACGAGTACCATCCACGCAAACATAAACACAGTGAGTTCCAATGCCCAAAGAATGTTGTCGTTAAACACGTAACGCGACACGACATTGGCAAATGTAAGTAAGGTCATGCCTCCTAAGAAGAATGCAATCAACGTCTCCTCGATCGCGTCAGTCACTCTCCCGACCTTTGCTAAAATAGACTGTTCCATAAACTACTTCGCTCTAGTTTTTATTATAAAAAAAGCGCTCCTCGTCCCGATACGAAGAGCACTTAAAGGGGAATTAGTTATTTGAAGCCAGAGCTGCTTCAATCAGGTCTGAACCAATGTCTTTCTCAAACTTCTTCCATACTGGTTGCAGAGCTGTGACCCACTGCTGACGCTGTTCTGGAGAAAGAGAACGCACTTGGCCGCCCGCTTCGATGATGTTGTTTTTGTTTGCTAGGTTCACCTTCGAAGACTCCGCATTACGTGTTGCCGTTACTTCTTGGATGATCGTATTCAGCTGCTCACGAGTGTCTTCTGGCAAACCTTTCCAGAAATCGTTCGATGTCACGACTAGGTAATCCAAAATACCGTGGTTGGTTTCCGTCACACCATCTTGTACTTCGAAGAACTTTTTACCGTAGATGTTCGACCACGTATTTTCTTGGCCATCGATAACTTTGGTCTGAAGGCCGCCATACACTTCTTTGAACGACATTTTCTGTGGGTTAGCGCCTAGCTGTTCAAACTGAGCAACCAATACATCTGATGCTTGTACACGGAACTTAAGTCCTTTCGCATCTTCTGGGCTAAGTAAAGGCTTGTTAGCCGACATCTGCTTCATACCGTTGTGCCAAAAAGCAAGCCCTTGAAGACCACGGCGTTGCATTGCATTTTTCAATTTTTCGCCTGACTCAGAGTTTTGGAAACGGTCTACCGCGTCAACGTCTTCGAAAAGGAAAGGAAGGTCAAAAATGCGGTATTTCTTAGTGAATTTTTCGAATTTAGACAGTGACGGAGCTGCCAGTTGAACATCGCCGTTCAATAGTGCTTCCAGTACCTTGTTATCATCGTACAGTGTTGAGTTAGGGAAAACCTGCATACAAGCTTTACCGTTCATCTCTGTGTTTACACGCTCTTCTAGCAACGAAGCTGCAATTCCTTTCGGGTGCTTATCTGTATTGGTTACGTGGCTGAACTTAATAACGATTTCACCTGGATCACAATTAGCAGCAGCGTTAAAACTTGTGAGTGTCAGAGCGGATACAGACAGTAGGGTAAGAGGTTTAAACATTGTAATTCTCCTTAGTATTAAACAGCCCCTTCTATGGGGGCTGGTAATGACTAAAGAGCAATAGGCATACCAATTGACAAAAATAAAATTAAGTCATTTAAAATCAATATCTTGGGTTGATTAATTTAATATCTAAGACATAGAAGACTTTATACTCTGAAATTAAATGGGTGGAAAATGACACATACAAATTTAAATATGAGTAGAAAGCCACTCATAGATATTTAGAAAGGGATATGTGAGGAGAGGACAGTTTGCGGGAAGGAGTTCGTAGGGTTGTCCTCTCCTCCATAACTACATCACGTACCACCAATGTTCTTATTAACACCAATGAACACGTCATTCGTACGCACGTTTAAGTATAGACGCTAATGATACATTTGTTATTTATGCTATTGAGATGGGCAGAGTTGAAATAAGTGGTTACATTACATAGAGAAGTTCTGACAAAACTCGTACGCAACACAATTAACAGAACAATATACTCATTAAATTTCAAACCTCTCATTTAGGATAATCACTATGGTAGGACTCGCCATACTGCTGGTACGCGCCGTTGCTCTGTTTGTAACACTGTCATCCATTTATGCCTTTGTTCCAGCGTTAGCTCTTTCTTCATTTTGGCAACAAGCGAGTAATCTTGTGCTGCTTAGCATAGTTGGGCACTTGTTTCTACCGGTGTTGCTCTCCAGTATCATTTGGTATTTCAGTGACAGTATTGCAGCTAAACTTTTTAAGGAGGAAGCAGATGAGGGCACAGCTATGGACATACGCGACGAGCATATTGTCACCGTTGGTTGCTTTCTCATCGGCGTGTACTTACTCATCACCGGGCTGGCGACATTTTTCGGTTTCTGGATCAGCTCTAACATGATTAATTACCCTGCACTGCTAAAGGCGGTTATGGCCTTCGGCTTGATCATGGGCAGTCGAGGTATTCGCAAGCTTTATTGCAAATTTAGAAGTTAGCGTTTGAAAAAGTGGTAAAAGGTAGAGCTTCTCACTCTACCTTGACGTAAACCTACTTTGAAATGAATTTACCTAGTGAGAAAGGAATAAAGCGCACTCCCCCCAAGTAGCAAGCGTTACTTGGATTCTCCCCCGTGATTTTTGCTCGGCACTCATTGGGGAATGAGCCCTCCACAAATAGAGAGTGCGCTTTAAAACTGTATGTCTAAAACTCGATTCGATGCTCTGAGCTCGCATCGAAAAACACCGCTTTAGACAAGTCGAAATGAAGTGGCGCGGTCTGGCCTACCGACACTTCAAACTCTGGCGACAGACGGCAGGCGATCTCTTGGTCGTTGACTTTTATCATCGCGATTGTATCTGGGCCAGTTGGCTCTAGCACTTCAAGTTTCATGTCTAACTGAGTAGACGCAGACATATCTTCTCCTGGCTTCTCACTGATGTGCTCAGGGCGCAAACCAATCACAATTTCTTTACCATCTTGCTCGCGCATTGAGGCAGGCAACTTGATGTGGTGCTCTTGCTCATTGGCCCCTTTCACCTTAATCACGGGCTTATCTTCCGCATCAAGATCAACCATAGTTTTGATGAAGTTCATTGAGGGTGAGCCCATAAAGCCGGCCACAAACATGTTGTTTGGCTTGTTGTAGATCTCCTGCGGAGTGCCAAGCTGCTGTAGCTCACCATCCTTCATTACTGCAATACGATCGGCCAGCGTCATGGCTTCGATCTGATCATGGGTAACGTAAACAATTGTGGTATTCAGTTTTTGGTGTAAACGTTTGATTTGATGGCGCATCTCGACTCTCAGTTTGGCATCAAGATTCGACAACGGCTCATCAAACAAATAAAGCTTAGGTCGACGAGCCAATGCACGCCCCATTGCTACACGTTGGCGTTGGCCACCCGATAGTTGCGATGGCTTACGGTCAAGTAAGTGGTCAATTTGCAGCATCTCTGCGACACGGTTGACCTCTGCATCAATTTCGTCGGCAGGCATCTTGCGGATCTTCAATCCAAAAGCGATATTGCCACGCACGGTCATATTTGGGTAAAGCGCATACGACTGGAATACCATCGCAATATCTCGATCTTTCGGCTCTACGCTCGCAACATCGCTACCATCAATCACAATCTCGCCAGAGCTTATGTTTTCTAGCCCTGCGATGGTGTTCATCAGCGTCGATTTACCACAGCCAGATGGGCCTACCAAAATCAGAAACTCACCCGAATCAATGCTGATATCAATCCCCTTAAGGGTTTCTTGTTCCGCTTTCGGGTACGTTTTGCGGATCTGTTTAAGTTCTAGTGTTGCCATTGTAATTATCCTTTTACCGATCCCGCCGTTAGGCCGCGAACAAAATATTTTCCTGCTAATACATAGACTAATAAGGTTGGCAGCGCGGCGATGATCGCGGCAGCCATGTCTACGTTGTATTCTTTAACACCGGTGCTGGTGTTGACTAAGTTATTGAGTGCGACAGTAATGGGCTGCGTCTCCGAGCCGGAATACACCACGCCAAATAAGAAGTCGTTCCATATCGCCGTGAACTGCCATATCACGGTGACCATGATGATTGGAGTCGAAAGTGGCAGTAAGATTTTAAAGAAAATCGTAAAGAACCCTGCTCCATCTAACTTGGCTGCTTTCACCAGTTCATCTGGAATACTGATGTAGAAATTACGGAAGAATAGCGTTGTAAACGCCATGCCATAGATAACATGCACAATAACTAGACCAGTGGTAGTGTTCGCCAAACCTAATTTGCCAAGTACGGCAGCCATAGGTAGAAGAATGACTTGGAATGGAATGAAGCAACCAAACAGCAATAGGCTGAAGAATAGGTTTGAGCCTCTAAACTGCCATTTGGTCACAACGTAACCATTGAATGCCCCCAGCAGCGTAGAAATTGCGACTGCTGGAATCACCATTTGGAATGAGTTCCAGAAATACCCTTTGACGCCCTCACACTTCACACCAGTACAAGCGCTATCCCAAGCCTTGTACCAAGCATCAAACACCCACTCCTTTGGCAAACTCATTAAGTTACCAGCCTTGATATCAGGTAGGGTTTTGAATGAGGTAATCACCATCACAAACAGTGGCATCAAATACACTAGGCAAAAGAAAACCAGTGTCGAGTAAATAAATAGGCGAGCAAAATTCATGTTACCGCTCATGATTTCTTCTCCCTAAGTTCTGAGTAAAGGTAAGGCACCAAAATCGCTAGAATGCCTGCAAGCATCATCATTGCACTTGCCGCACCAAGACCAATCTGCCCACGAGTAAAGGAGTGTGCGTACATAAATAAAGCAGGTAAATCCGACGAGTAGCCCGGGCCACCGGCAGTCATTGCCGTCACCAAGTCGAAGCTCTTAATCGCGATATGCGAAGTGATGATCACTGCACTGAAAAACACCGGGCGTAAGCAAGGTAGAATTATCTTCCAGTAGATGGTCGGAAGATTGGCTCCATCAATTTGCGCCGCCTTGATGATAGAAGAATCGATGCCACGCAAGCCGGCCAAAAACATGGCCATTACAAAGCCTGAAGATTGCCATACCGCAGCGATGACCAAGGTATAGACCGACATCTCCGAGTTCACTAACCAGTTGAATTCAAAGCCAGTAAAACCCCAGTCGTGCATTAGTTTCTCGATGCCTAAACCTGGGTTAAGAATCCATTTCCAAGCTGTACCTGTCACTATGAACGACAGCGCCATTGGGTAGAGGTAAATAGTGCGAATCGCGCCTTCTTGGCGGATGTTTTGGTCAAGTAACACGGCGAGACCTACACCCAGCACAATGGCGACCAGCATAAATAGCCCGCCAAACAAGCCCAAATTAGTAATTGAAGTGATCCAACGATCGTTGTCCATTAACTTTTCGTATTGGGTAAAACCAACAAACTTAAAGCTTGGTAAAAAACGAGAGTTGGTGAAAGAGAGGGCTGCTGTCCAAAAAATATAGCCGTAAATACACACCACAGTGACTAGCATAGTCGGGGCAAGTACTATCTTTGGCAGCCAATTTTGTAGTCTATCGGCAAAGCTCGGCTTAGGCGCAGACTTTTGCGTTGACTGAGTCAAAACATGCTCCATAACGATTCCTTGTTGAGAAAACCACCACTCCAACCAATAAACAAGCGAAGCGGTGGGAAGGAGTAAGCAGGCTCCCCACGAACCTACCTACTCTCTATTAACGTGAATAGGTGACAATCAAATCAATCTACGTTGACTTAGATTGCAGCCTTCACAGCTTTCGCTAGCTTGTTCGCCGCTTCGTTTGGATCGGCTTTAGGATCGTTAAAGAAGTTGGTGACAACATCATAGATCGCGCCTTGCGCATAACTCGTTGTCGACAGGCCGTGCGCCATACTTGGTACTAAGTCACCCGTTTTCGCACTCGCTTTAAACGTTGACATTGAGTCAAGCGCACATTGGTCAAACGCTGACATATCCATGTCTAAACGCACTGGGATAGAACCTTTATTGAGGTTGAACACCTCTTGGAAATCTTTGGTCAGAATGGTACGCGCGAGATCTTGCTGAGCTTTTTGGTTACCGGATTCACTTAGCTCGAAGAACGCGAAACTATCGATGTTAAAAGTAAACTGTCCATTGGTACCTGGTGCAGGTGCACATACATAGTCTTTACCCGGTACTTTTCCAGCGGCTGTGAATTCGCCTTTCGCCCAGTCACCCATGATTTGCATTGCAGCTTCACCATTGATCACCATAGACGTCGCTACGTTCCAGTCACGGCCTGGAGAGTTAGAATCGATGTAATCACGCATCTTCTTAAACTTGGTGAACACTTCAACCATCTTGTCGCCGGACAACACGCTCATATCAAGTTCTACAAACGCTTTGTTGTAGTCTTCACTGCCTAGAACATCTAGAGCCACCGCTTCGAACACTGTCGCGTCTTGCCATGGTTGACCACCGTGGGCCAGAGGAATGTAACCGGCTGCTTTGATTTTCTCTGCGGCAACAAAGAAATCATCTAATGTTGCAGGAACTTCTACACCAGATTTTTTAAGTACTTCTGGGTTTGCCCACAGCCAGTTAACGCGGTGTACGTTGACTGGAACCGCAACATATTCGTTGTCGAACTTCATTACTTTGGTAACAACAGAAGGCAGGATATCGTCCCACTTTTCCTGTTGCGCCGTTTTATCTAAAGTGGTTAAGAAACCTAATCCACCCCACTCTTGAATATCGTGGCCTTTGATTTGTGCCGCTGAAGGAGGGTTGCCTGATACCGCGCGAGTCTTCAGTACTGTCATCGCACTTTCACCACCACCACCAGCAACTGCAAAGTCTTTCCAGCTATGGCCTTGCTGTTCAAGCATGTCCTTTAATACTGCCGCTGATTTTGCCTCGCCACCAGCAGTCCACCAGTGAAGAACTTCAACTTCACCAGCTTGAGTCATTGAAGCAGCAGATAAGAGAGATAGAGTAAGTAGGGTTTTCGTCATTTTCATTGTTATCTTCCATGTATTGGATTAGACACGTAAGGGCTATCTTGCCCGGTCAACCATTTTTACTAGGTCAATACGGAGTCTATATAACTGAAAAAAATAGATTGAAACAAACCGTAACCACAACGCAACAACATTGTTACATTACACTTCTAAGCTAAGCGGGATAAAGATTCGTGCTACTAAACCACCTTTAGGGTGATTGCGAATAATGAGATCTCCACCATGTCCGTGCAAGATATTGCGGCAAATACCTAAGCCCAAACCATGGCCTGAATCATCAGTAGCGATACGATAATAAGGCTCGAACACGGCCTCTAGCTTGTCTTCAGGAATCCCTTTGCCTTGGTCAGTAATCGTAACGGTGACATATTCTTGATCTTCTTCGAGCATAACTTCAGCTTGATGGCCATATTTCACTGCATTATCAATTAGATTCGTTAGCACACGCTTGATGGCCAGTGGCTTAGCGACAATGGGGTCTAGAATCTGAGGCGTAAACGAAACCTTAGGCTGGTATTGATTGTGTGTTTCGATCACTGACTCAATCATTTCACTGAGATCAACATACGCATTGTTCTCATGCAGGTCAGTATCACGTACACATTGCAGTGCGCCTTTCACCATCATCTCTAGTTCATCGAGATCTTTATTGAACTTATCTCGCTTAACATCACTCTCCAACAGCTCCGCTCTCAAACGCAACCGAGTGATTGGGGTTTTGAGGTCATGAGATATGGCAGAAAAGAGGTGCTCTCTATCCGATACGTAGCGGCGAATACGTTGCTGCATTCGGTTGAACGCTCGGGTCGCCGTGACTAACTCTGTTGCCCCTTCTTCGGTGAGTGGTGGCTGATCAATGTCCATACTCATCTCATTCGCAGCTCGAGCCAAACGGCGCAACGGTTTCACTTGCTTACGGATCAAAAAGTAAGTGAGTACTAACAATATACTGGTGGAAAAGAATAGAAAGATAACCTGTTCACGCCCCAAAATCGTATCGTCCAACGTGACATATGGGGCGGGAAGTAAAGCAGCAATATAAACCCACTCGCTATCACCCAACTCTATCTGTACCACTAGAATAGGAGGGTCGATAGGTTCGAGCGTCAAGGTATGATGCGCCCAAGACTTCGGCAAATCGCTTAAGTAAATGTCGTTTTTGAGTAAACGAAGGTGCTCAGGTCGGGAAAAATCTACAGAGACCGACTCGACATTATTGAGCTTTTGATGAAGCACTTGTGTAACAGCGTTAACCGACGCCACTTTAAGTTGAGTATCTGGAATCGGTTCGACAATCAACTTCTCTTTATTAAACGAGACGAAAAAGCGCGTACCGCCCATGTTGCGGATCTGGTCGAGCACAATATGCCGATAACGTACGGGTAATGATTGGAAAAAAGTCACCGTCGATGCAAACATGGTCGCCATACTTTCCGACGCCGAGCGAATCCCAGACAGTTCCTTATGTTTCGACTCGGTATACCAGATAGAGGTCGCAATCCCCTGCGCAATCAATACCGCTAACAAAGTCAGCAATAAAGTACGAGCGACCAACGAGTTGGGTTTTAGCCTATGCCACCAGCTCATAATTAATGCTCATAGCTAACTGGCACAGCTAGAATATAACCGTTGCCGCGCATGGTTTTGATGTATTGCGGATATTTACCGCTGTCACCTAAGCGGTTACGTAACCGGCTTAACTGAACATCTATACCACGCTCGAATGGCAACGCTTCACGGCCTTTGGTCGCAAAAGAAATTGTGTCTCTGTCCAGCACTTCATTAGGGCGAGAAAGGAACAGCATTAACAAGGAAAAGTCACTTCCGGACAAATCATGCTGCTCTTCATTCTCCAAATGAATAATTCGATGCGCAAGCGTGTCTAATACCCAATCACCAAATGTGATGCTTTTTGGCAATGCGTCCGGTGCTTTATCTTCTTGAACTTGCACTCGGCGAAGTAAGGCTTTGATTCGTGCCGAGAGCTGGCGTGGACTAAAAGGCTTGGCAACGTAGTCGTCTGCTCCAATTTCCAAGCCAATGATTTGGTCAGTTTCGTCAGATACCGCAGTTAACATTATGATAGGAACGTTGGAATGCTTACGAATTTGCTGGCACAAGCTAAAACCGTCATCACCGGGTAGCATGACATCCAACAGAATGAGATCAGGGTAACCCTGCTCATCCAAATGACGATGCAAGTGCTCACCATCTTCAACAGTGGAAACACCAAACCCCGATTTACTTAGGTACTCTTCAAGCAATTCGCGAATTTCTAAATCATCATCGACCACTAAGATCTGCGTCTTTGACTGCATTGGTCGTCCCTGTCCATTTACAACTGATTTACATATTGTATAGATCAGGTGAATTTACATTTATTGATATTTCTATAAAGTTTGAGCTCAGTCTTGGTCAGGATCACAATTGTCACGTGCACTCCCACTTTTCACTATGAAGAGCAGCTGATCTCCATCTTTTTGCCCCACTCTGGTGGCAGCTTGGCATAAGCTTCTTTATCCGGCTGATCATCAAATGGGTGCTTTAGTAATTCGGCAAGCTCTCGCACCATACCGTAATCACCTTGCTGGGCTTTTTCTATTGCCTGCTGAGCGAGGTAGTTTCTGAGAATATATTTAGGGTTCACTTTGCGCATTGCGGCGCATCGTTCTAAATCGGACTTAGCCTCGCCACTGTCATTGAACTCTGTTTGGCATCGCAATTGATAACGCTCGAGCCAAGCCGACGCCGACTCTCGATCAAGCACCAAATCAACGACAGGCTCACGGCCTAGTTTGTCTAACTCCGAAAGTTGGCGGAAGAAACGGGTGAAGTCCACTCGATTCGCCTTGAGTAAATCGAACATGTCGTTGAACAGTTCGCTATCACCGTCTTGCTTACTCTGTAAGCCCACTTTTTCTCGCATCAGCTGGCTAAAGTAATGACTATATTGAGTCTCAAATTGTCCGAGTGCAGCTTCCAGTAGAGATTTATCAATCAGTGGAGAAAGCGAGTGAGCTAACGCAGACAAGTTCCAAAGGGCCACTCTCGGCTGCTGATCATAAGCGTATCGTCCCTGATAATCGGAGTGGTTACAGATATAACCCGGTTCGTAGTCGTCTAGGAAACCAAATGGGCCAAAGTCGAACGTCTGTCCAATAATCGACATATTGTCGGTATTCATCACACCATGCGCAAAGCCATAAGCCTGCCAGTAGGCAATCATTTCCGCAGTTTGATCAACAACACAATTAAAGAATGCGGCATAAGGGTTGGTTTCCGAGACCACATGAGGGAAATGCCACTCAATCACCTTGTCGGCGAGAAGTTTCAATTCCGCCATCTGATTGGTATAGAAGAAGTGCTCAAAGTGGCCAAATCGAATATGGGTTTGAGCCAAGCGCAGCAACATCGCACCGCTTTCGACTTGTTCTCGGTACACGGGCGTCTCGCTGTCGACCAAACCCAAAGCACGAGTAGTAGGAATACCTAGCCCTGCCAGTGCTTCGCTACACAAGTACTCGCGAATACTCGAACGCAACACGGCTCTGCCGTCCCCCATGCGAGAATACGGAGTTAAGCCGGCACCTTTGAGGTGAATATCAAACACTTCCCCTTCCGTATTGGTTGCCTCACAGAGCAATAGCCCTCGCCCATCGCCTAAGTCTGGGTTATATGCACCAAACTGGTGGCCTGCGTATTTCATCGCCAGAGGCTGGAAGTTTTCGTTTTCTCCCATCCCAAACCAAGCTGCAATGTTTTCTTCTGTCATTTGACTGGTTGTGGAAAACACAAATTGCTCGGCTAGATCGTCATTCCAAACGACCAACTTGAGGTTATCCAGTGGTTGCGGCTCCACGGGTGTATAGAACGCTTGAGGAAGCTCGGCAAAACGATGAGAAAATTGAACTTTAGAAGACATAACCACACACCAAAATTGATTTAGATCAAAATAGCATATTTCGCTGAACTTGTTCTAGCTGGCTTCAGTTTTAGCGAAATATAGATACCTTGTTGAAGTGGCACAAAAAAAGATCCTGTCTACACTCTATTTATCATCTACACATTTATGCATATAAAGCGAGCTTGCGCTGCGATTGGGTAGTACACAATAACAACAATAAAGATTGGGGCTAGGATATGACCTTATTCAAAGGGATAGGTGCGCGCATAAGATTCTTAGTACGTCATTTGATTGGATATACCACAACGCTGATTTCACTGTTGTTGTTTTCGAGCATCACCTTTGCCGCAGAGAAGCCCTATAAGATTGGACTCGCGCTTTGGACTGGCTACCCCGATAACCTGCAAGGGTTCAAAGATGGGCTGGCTGAAAAAGGCATCGACCCAGCAAGTGATGTCGAGTTTGTACAGGGTGCAATTTCTAGCAACAAAGATACTCAGAAGCAATCTGCTGAAAGTATGAAAGCTCAGCGTATCGACTTAGTCTACTCACTCACCACCCCTGGCACTGTAATCGTAAAAGAAACCTTCCCCGAAGATATGCCTATCGTATTTTCGATTGTGACTTATCCAGCGGATTCAGGGTTAATTGAATCGTTTGAGTATTCGGGCAACAACCTTGTGGGCACCAGCAACTATGTACCACTGCAACACTATATTTCATTAATTACAGAACTGGTTCCAAGCACCAAGAAAGTGGCCATATTTCATCGTAAAGGTGAACCAAATTCCAAGATCCAAACCACTAATCTAATTCGCTTATTGAAACGGAAGAAGATTGAAGTGTTGGATATTGAAGCCACCAACATCGACGACTTAGTCGCTCAAGCTACCCAACACGCTAACGCGGTCGATCTGTTCATCACCACCACCGACACTCTGTTACAAAATGGCGGCGAAGAAGCTCTTGTTGACGTCTCGCTTGAGTACAAGGTTCCAATCCTGAGCTCCAATAAGTCCGGCATTCAAAAAGGCTCTACATTTGGTCCCGTGGCTGATCTATACGAACTAGGCAAACTCTCGGGTTATCGCGCTGCTGATATTCTGCAAAACGGTATCGAACCTAGCCACCTAGAATCCACACTACAGAAACAACCCATATTTATGATCAACAAACAGAGTGCCAGTCTCATCGGTTTGAACGTTGCCGACGACGGTTTGAATAGGTACCAATGGTATTTGAACGAGTAACCGCATGGGACTGATTCAAAAACTACTATTGGCCGTTGTTGGCCTGACGGTTAGCGCCATGCTTGGCATGGGCGTTATTGCGTTCTCTATTTCCCAAGGGGCTATCGAAAAAAACACTCACCAACCGCTTAATGGGACATTGGAGTTAGTTTCTGACTTGGTGGAAGAACACAATCAATACTTGCTTTCGATTGTTGAAATCACCGCACGAAACCGAAGTTTAAAAAAGACCCTAGATCTGGGCATCAACCGAGGCATCGCTCAAGCACTGAATGACACCGCGAAGTCCTATGACCACATCAACTATCTGCTGGTTGTGGATTACGAAGGTTATGTCTTCTCTTCATCAACCACCAATAGCAGGAATGGAAAATTCTTTGGCGAAGACCTATTACTGGAAAACATTGAAGATTACCCCGCGTTCAAGCAAGTCCTTCGCGATCATTCACACATCAGTGCGCCGGCTACCGATCCTTTTTTATCTGAAGCTCAAAACGCATCACAATGGATTTCAAGCCCAATTCGCCAACGTAATAAGCTAGTCGGCTGGGTTATTATTTCAACTAACTGGGTGGCCAGTTACCAAGGCCTGTTAGACCGTTCGCTGCAAAAACTGCAGCAAGCCTATTACCCAATTCAACTACTCAGCCTAAACAGTGACGGTGAGGTTCCCCATCAAGTATCCGTTGGCCTCGCCAACCCCAAGACCGCATCGCTAGAATCCGAAAAAGTCTTATCGATCGGCGACAGCCCATATATTTTAAAAGTCGCATTCAACGAAAGTGACTCACTGCAAGCCGCTAGTAAGATCCGCGATAACATTGCCTACATTCTAGTAATAGGTACGGGGCTGCTTGCACTCGGATTATTTGCCTCACTGAGATATTTAGTGATTACACCAATCTCTGAACTGATTGGCCATATCAAACAGATTACCACTCAAGGTTTGAGCTACCGCATTCCGGGGCAAAATAGTCGTGAATATTCCGCTATTGCGGATGCTGTTAATGAACTCAGCTCTCGCTTGGAAAAGACCACGACATCAATGTCGCTGTTGGATGAAGCCATTGCTCACAAAGAGCAAATCATGGCGAAACAACAACTGACCAGCCAGAGGCTCAGCTCAATTCTTGATACTGCGGCAGACGGCATTGTTACCATCGATGTTAAGGGAAGAATCCTGTCTATAAACCCCGCTACCCAACTGATTTTTGGCTACAAAGAGCACGAGTTGGTTGGCAGCCCTATCGAAATGCTGATGGACGATGCCCAAGCGATTAAACATCAGAGCTATATAGACCGTTACCTCAATACTGGTGACTCGAGAGTGATTGAGTATCGTGACAGCAAAGGCTTCACTGGCCGCGAACTCACGGCCCGCAAAAAGGATGGAGAGTTATTTCCGATTTCACTGTCCGTTGCTCGAATTGAAACGGATAACGGCATCATTTTCTCCGGCTTTATCAAAGACATCACCACTGTAAAAAGTGCGGAAACCGCGCTGATTAGCGCCAAAAACCAAGCCGAAGAAGCGGCTAAGCTCAAGAGTGAATTCTTAGCAGTAATGAGCCATGAGATACGCACGCCGATGAATGGTGTGATCGGTATGCTCGAGTTGCTCATGGATAATGAACTCAATAAAACCCAAACTCATCAAGCTTATCTTGCTCATAACAGTGCAGTCGCGTTACTGCATTTGATCAACGACATTCTCGACTTCTCCAAAATTGAAGCGGATAAGTTAGAGTTAGAGCAGCACCATTTCGATCTCAGACGCCTGCTTGGAGACTTTTGTGAGTCGATGTCGGCGAACTCAAACAACGACAACCTCGAAATCATTCTCAACACAATCGAAGTGAATGAATCCTTGATTGTGGGCGACAGTACTCGCGTGCGACAAATATTCGCAAACTTGGTCGGAAACGCGACTAAGTTTACCGAAAAAGGCAATATTGTCGTCGAAGCTAAACTTGAAGAAGCCAACGACGACCAGTGGCGAATACTGGCATCGGTTTCAGATACAGGTATTGGCATTCCGGCAGACCAAGTGAGTACGCTGTTTGATAAATTCAGCCAAGTCGATGCGTCAACCACACGCAAATATGGTGGTACAGGGCTAGGCTTGGCGATTGTCAAACGCCTTTGCGTGCTGATGGGTGGCGATATAAAAGTGCAAAGCAAAGTCGGCCAGGGCAGTAAATTCACCTTTGAAATTCTGGTTGGAAAATCCCACCAATCAGCCCAAGTACTACCTCAAGCTGATATCAGTAAACTCAACATCCTCGTTGTGGATGACAACGCCGTTAATCGTGAAGTGCTCACTAAACAACTTGAACATTGGGGAGCATCCGTCACTGAAGCCGACAGCTATACACAAGCGTTAGACCGCTGCCAAGATATTCTAAGTTGCGGCCAAAACATATTCGATATCGCTTTCCTTGATATGCAAATGCCAGAAAACGATGGCTTGGATTTATGTAAAGCCATCAAGTCAAACTCTGAATATCAATCTATACACTTGGTTATGATGACTTCAATGGACGCCGTCGCTGACCAAAACATGTATAAGGAACTGGGCTTTAGTGGTTATTTCACCAAACCAGCGACCACCTCCGATCTATTCAACGCACTTAATGTGATTGCCGACGAAAGCTTTAATAACACCGACCCTCTTATTACGCATCACTACCTTTCGAGCTTTGAGCGCAATGTCAGTGAAAGAGAAGTCATACTCCCTGATGGCCTAACAGCGCTAGTTGTAGAAGACAATCGCGTTAACCAAATTGTTATGCGAGGGATCCTTAATCAATTCAACATTGAAACCCACGTTGCCGAACACGGTAAAGCCGCACTTGAAGCACTGAAGTCAGAGCGGAAGTTTGATTTCATATTGATGGACTGCCAAATGCCGGAAATGGACGGCTTTGAAGCGACTCAACGAATCCGTTCAGGCGAAGCCGGAGAGCATCGAAGTGACATTGTTATCATCGCTATGACGGCCAATGCGATGGCGAAAGACAAAGAAGAGTGTTTGATTGCAGGAATGAATGACTTTTTAACCAAGCCAGTAAATAGAGAGTTAATTAAGCAGAAGATTTACGAGTGGACTCAAAAAGAAGTCGTCACGTAAAAATTATCTAAGGTGAGTTTGGGAAATAATAGGGAGTGAGTTGGTTAAGTTAGAGGAGCGCCTTATTATCTAACGAGACAACTAAAACCGCCCTCTAATCAGACTGAGTAATTACAGTAGAGTGAAGACACTCACTATTGCTACCAGTGAAAATAGACTGGTGCGACCGATTACTCCAAAGTGCGAAGGTTGAATCATTTCTTGATGCTGCATAGGCTCTCCATTGGTATTGTTACGCTGTCATTACAATATGATGAAATTTCTTTAAGTTCTCAATACATACCAAGATTAAATTTTTATGACAGCGCCCATTTTTTAAGCCGCCTAAGCGTGGAAAGCATCACAAATTTTCACTCTCCTATCGTACACCTTTTGTGGACATCACCTCGCGTTAAGCAGCCCAACATTAAACACCCCATCCCATAAAATTAGTTAGTACACTGAAATTTATAAGTCTAATAAACTACCAATGACAGCATCAAATAGTGGATTTCACTACTTATGCGCACTCACATCTGGTAGACTTCGCTGAAAATTTATTTTGAACTCTAAACATTAATGAGGATTCATGAGTCGTACTACGGACAAGTATAGTATTGAAAACACTGACTACACGGTGGGTCAGGACAATATTCAAAAGTGGGGATTTGACGTTCATAACCCTGTATTCGGTATCAGTGCCGGCCTTATCATCGTTTTTTTAATTGCATTACTCGCATCCGATGCAGACAGCGCCAAAGCTGCACTCGATGGCGTTAAATGGCAGGTCATTGGATCATTCGACACACTCTTCATGTGGTCAGCTAATATCTTCGTTATTTTCTGTTTTGCTCTTATTCTCACACCTTTCGGCTCAATCCGAATCGGCGGCGACAACGCCAAATCTGAGTATTCCCTACTCTCGTGGATGTCGATGCTATTCGCAGCAGGTATGGGGATTGGGCTCATGTTTTGGGGCGTTGCTGAACCAGCTGCATTCTTCACCGGATGGTTTGAAACTCCGCTCAATGTCGAAGCCTACTCACCAGAAGCAGCCAAGCTGGCTCTAGGCGCAACGATTTTCCACTGGGGATTCCACGGTTGGGCAATATACGGGGTTGTTGCACTAGCACTGGCGTTCTTTTCTTTTAACAAGGGCTTGCCACTTTCGATGCGTTCTATCTTTTATCCATTGCTCGGCGACCGTGCATGGGGCTGGGTTGGACACGTAGTCGACATCGTGGCTGTACTCGCGACACTCTTTGGTTTAGCAACATCACTCGGTTTAGGCGCTCAACAAGCTGCAAGTGGTATTAATCATGTATTCGGTACCAATGGTGGCATCGGTATGCAATTGGGCGTCGTTGCATTTGTAACTGGCCTAGCGGTTATTTCCGTCATGCGTGGCATGAACGGTGGTGTAAAAATCCTCAGCAACATCAACATGGTGGTTGCCTTTGGCTTACTACTGTTTGTGATTATCGCAGGCGGTACAGTAGCTCTGAATTCAATTCCAACAGGCTTGATGGCTTACATCGAGAACATCATCCCACTGAGTAATCCTCATGGCCGTGAAGATGAAGCATGGGTTCATGGTTGGACAGTATTCTACTGGGCTTGGTGGGTCTCTTGGTCGCCATTCGTCGGTATGTTCATTGCGCGCATCTCGAAAGGTCGCACAATTCGCGAATTCCTCGTTGCGGTACTGCTTGTGCCAACATCAGTGATCGTCATTTGGATGTCAGTATTTGGCGGTCTAGCGATTGACCAAATCACGAACCAAGTTGGTGAATTAGGTGCGAATGGATTGAAAGACATTACTTTGTCTCTATTCCACATGTTTGAAGCTCTACCAATGAGCACTCTACTCTCTGTCGTATCTATTGTCTTGATCATGGTGTTCTTCGTTACTTCGTCCGATTCAGGATCGTTAGTGATCGACAGTATCACGTCTGGGGGTAAAGTAGATGCGCCTGTACCACAGCGCGTATTCTGGGCAGCTATTGGTGGTGCGATCGCAGCGGTATTGCTGTGGGTTGGTGGCACAGAATCCATCCAAGCTCTGCAAGCCGGTACTGTTTCAATGGCTCTGCCATTTACTTTCATCCTACTGCTGATGCTCATTAGCTTGATGATGGGAATGAAAACCGAGCTACAATATCGTAAATTAAGCCACGCTTAAATCATCGAAAAGCCGCTGTCATCAGCGGCTTTTTTGTATGCACCACGTTGCCAATTAGTGCCGTAAAATCAAAGTATAAAGCTTACCTTGAAGTTGACACTGATACGGAACTAACAAGAACGAAAAAGCCCCGATAACTCTAGGAGTTATCGGGGCTCTTAAAATAAATGGCACGCCCTGTAGGATTCGAACCTACGACCACATCCTTAGAAGGGACGTGCTCTATCCAGCTGAGCTAAGGGCGCGCTACAGGGAAAGGATTATACGAGTTGAAACGGGTAAATCAACGGCTTTATCTAACTTTCTGAATTGAATGCCTAAAAAAGAGCCATGCTTTGGTTAAATGCTCAAAATCACAACAAAGCAAACGTTTGCCTATGGATGTTAATATCAAATTCTGCGACAATGCGCTCAAAAATATAGACCATCAGAATAAAGGATAGTCATGACTGCTCAAAATATCGACGGAACACTTATTTCCCAAACTGTTCGTTCAGAAGTCGCCGCTCGCGTGAAAGCTCGAGTTAACTCTGGTCTACGCGCACCAGGCCTTGCGGTCGTTTTGGTTGGTGAAGACCCAGCGTCTCAAGTTTATGTCGGCAGTAAGCGCCGTGCATGTGAGGAAGTTGGCTTTGTTTCTAAATCTTTTGACTTACCGGCGACAGCGACTGAAGAAGAGCTACTTAACCTAGTAGATTCGTTAAACGAAGATCCTGAGATTGACGGCATCTTAGTTCAACTGCCTCTTCCAGCAGGCATCGACTCAACACATGTTTTAGAGCGTATCACTCCAGAAAAAGACGTTGATGGTTTCCACCCATATAATGTTGGTCGTTTAGCGCAACGCATTCCTAAGCTACGTTCATGTACGCCAAAAGGTATCATTACCCTGCTAGACCGCTACAACATAGATTTACGTGGTAAACACGCCGTTGTTGTAGGAGCTTCTAACATCGTAGGCCGCCCTATGACGCTAGAGTTACTGTTAGCAGGCTGCACGACCACAACTTGTCATCGATTCACAAAAGACCTAGAAGGCCATGTTCGCCAGGCAGATGTAGTGGTTGTCGCTGTAGGTAAGCCTAACTTCATTCCAGGTGCTTGGATCAAGAAAGGTGCTGTGGTAGTCGATGTAGGCATCAACCGTTTGGAATCAGGTAAGTTGGTAGGCGACGTGGAATACGATGTGGCCAAAGAAAATGCCAGCTTTATTACGCCAGTTCCTGGTGGCGTAGGCCCAATGACTGTTGCGAGCCTTATCGAAAACACCATGATTGCGTGTGAGCAGTTCCACACTAAGAAGTAATCAAATCTTTATAAAGAAAAAGGGGCTTTTAGCCCCTTTTTTTATTACTTTAAAATCATACTAGTACTTAATTCGATCAGCCAAGTGGCTAACGGCAAGCGCAAAGTAGTAAGAGCGGTTCCACTTCATTAGCACATTGTAGTTGTCGTATACCAAGTAAGTACGCCCGTTTTCATCATCAGGCATGATCAGCCACGCTTTAATATCTTCATCGAGCTTAGGAAGCGGCTTACCATCGTATCTGGTAATGCCCAGCTTCGACCATTCCTGAAGATACTTACCTTTCTCTTCCCCGCGCCCTTCTAGACTTGGATCAATACCATGTGGCACTTTAACTTGGCGACCCCAAGTGTATTTATCATCCCACCCAGATTGGCTTAAGTAGTTAGCTGTCGAAGCAAACACGTCGGCTTTGGTATTCCAGATGTCTTTCTTACCATCGCCATTCCCATCCGCTGCGAAGGACAAAAACGAGCTAGGCATAAACTGGCACTGCCCCATCGCCCCAGCCCATGAGCCCTTCATGTTTTCAGGCTTAATGTGGCCTTCTTCGAGAATCGTTAGAGCAGCCATCGCTTCTTTACGAAAGAACGCTTCACGTCGACCTTCGTAAGCAAGTGTCGATAATGCATCAATAACACTATAACCACCCGTAAACTTACCAAAGTTACTCTCTACGCCCCATAGTGCGACAATGAACCTAGGCTGCACACCATACTCTTCACCGATTCTAGAGAGCTCAGCATAGTGTTTTTTATACAGATCACGCGCCTGTTTGACTTTCCAATCAGGCACCGCGCGTGGGATATATTCATCTAATGTCAGCTTTTTCTCAGGCTGATTCCGATCAGCGGTAACAGCGCGAGGTTTGAAAGTGACATTTTCAAATGCCTTATCAACAATCTGCTGAGAAATACCATTATTTAAGGCTTCTTGCTTCATTCCTTCTACGTATTGCTCAAAACTGACTTCATTTGCTACCGCTGAAGCCGCAATACCTAGACCTAATACAACTGACAATAATTTTTTCACATTGCCCTCCTTGAGCAATATCGCGCTTATTTTTGCTGCGCCTTTTGTTCTTTGTACTTTTCAAGCAAGTTCTCTGGTGGTGGTGGCAACTGTAGGAAAAACCCTTCCTCTTCCATCGATGCTTTTACTTTTTCAACATCGACTTGCGCCAGTTTTCGACCATCAAGCTTGATCACCATAACGAAAATAGGTTTACCGAACATCTGCATCAAAGTGTCAGGAACTTGTGAAAAGTCATCTTTCTTCGGAATGTAGAGATAAGCGCCTTCTTTCTTAGAGCTTTTATAGATAGAACAAAGCATAACTTGCCTTTTAAATTGATTTTTAACTGATAGTTGGAGAAAACTGACTACTTTTAATACGAAACGTAAAACTTTAGCTAATTTTAACCGTTTAACGACAACATAACTTGCTGTACTTATACATGAAATATAACATGACAACCCTAGTTCCAGGCAACGTCCTTTCTACTGAGGCATGAAGTAAATAATGTCGAATATCCCTGACCTAAAAGGCAGTAGCTTCACTCTGTCAGTTTTGCACCTTTCTGGCAATGAAGTTTCAACAGCGATTGAGTTTATTAATGAAAAAGTAGCGCAAGCACCCGCTTTTTTCGCTTCGGCACCGGTTGTCATCAATATCGAAAAAGTATCTGGCGATATTGATTTCCAGCAGCTAAAACAAGGTATTTCTGTAGCGGGTATGATTCCCGTTGGGGTCACAGGCTGTAAAGATAAGCGCGCGCAGAATCAAGCCTCTGAAGCTGGCTTTGCCGTTATGTCGGCCAGTAAGTCTCCATCGCAGGCTCCCGCTAAGATGGCACCAACAAAAGTGGTTCGAACACCTATCCGATCTGGCCAACAAATTTACGCGAAAGATGGTGACCTCGTTATCCTTAGCCACGTCAGCGCTGGCGCAGAGGTGATCGCTGATGGGTCAATCCATATCCATGGAACATTGCGCGGCCGTGCTATTGCCGGAGCAAGTGGTCAACAAGATGCACGAATTATTTGTCACGATTTACAGGCTGAGCTGGTTTCTATTGCAGGAAATTACTGGCTGAGCGATCAAATTGAAGGTGAGTTCTGGCAGAAGAAAGTCATGGTGAGCATGCTCGATGACGCATTACACCTAGAAGTTCTCACCGTTTAAATTATAAAAAGGAAAAACAATGGCACGCATTATTGTTGTGACGTCAGGCAAGGGTGGAGTAGGTAAAACAACTTCCAGTGCAGCGATTGCATCCGGCCTTGCAATTAAAGGTAAAAAAACCGCCGTTATTGATTTCGATATCGGCCTACGAAACCTTGATTTAATTATGGGTTGTGAGCGTCGAGTCGTGTATGACTTCGTTAACGTAATCAACGGTGAAGCAACGTTGAATCAAGCACTTATCAAAGATAAGCGTAACGACAACTTATTTATTCTACCGGCTTCTCAAACCCGTGATAAAGATGCACTTACCAAAGACGGTGTTCGTCGCATTCTTGATGAACTAGACGAACTCGGTTTCGACTTTGTGATTTGTGACTCTCCGGCAGGTATCGAACAAGGTGCATTAATGGCACTATACTTTGCAGATGAAGCAATCGTCACGACCAACCCAGAGGTTTCATCGGTACGCGATTCAGACCGTATCCTCGGTATTTTAGATTCTAAGTCTCGCCGAGCAGAAGAAGGGTTACCCCCTGTGAAGCAGCACTTACTGCTGACCCGCTACAACCCTGCACGTGTGACTCAAGGCGAGATGCTCAGCGTTGAAGATGTAGAGGAGATCCTTCATATTTCTCTGCTTGGCGTTATTCCAGAAAGCCAAGCGGTACTGAATGCATCGAACAAAGGTGTACCTGTTATCTTTGATGAAGAGTCAGATGCAGGTATGGCATATGACGACACTGTAGAACGCCTGTTGGGTGAGCAAGTGGATTTCCGCTTCCTAACCGAGCAAAAGAAAGGAATCTTTAAACGACTGTTTGGAGGCTAATAGAGCATGTCATTACTTGAGTTTTTCCGTCCACAAAAGAAAAAATCAGCGAACTTGGCTAAAGAGCGCTTACAGATTATTGTAGCGGAACGCCGTAGCCAAGATGACCCAGCGCCGTCTTACCTACCACAGTTAAAAGAAGACATCCTAGCAGTGATTGCCAAGTATGTTGCTGTCGACCCTTCAATGGTCGACCTCTCTTTTGAGCACAAAGACGATGACATTTCAGTATTGGAATTGAACGTTAAATTGCCTGAAGATGAGAAATAAAAAAAGAGAGCCAAATGGCTCTCTTTTTTATTCTTTTACACTAACTTATTGAGCTTTTCACCCAGCAGCTCCTGTCGCCAACCTTGCATCACATCAGGCAACTTAGCTGGATCGCGATCTTTTTTCCAAACCCAACTCAGTAACTGATTAAGCTGCTTCTTGGATGCCAAAAACTCTGTAGCTAAACCCGAGCTTTGAGACACTCGTTTTACTTCGTCTTTTAGCTTCTTAAACAACTGCTTGTAGCCAGGGTAGTCCATCAGGCGTTCAATTTGGTCTGGGTATTGCTCAGCCGGTGTTTGTTCCGCCGCCTTTACCAAGGAAATAATTCGAGCTGAGTGGCGACGCACAGAGCGTGGGTCTATGCCCTGCTCTTCCATTTGCTTCGCGCTCTTGATGCCAAATCGAGCAACGGAAAGTAAATCGTTCTCTTTAAACACAAAGTTTAATGCTAAATCACGCTTAAGCGCCTCTTTGTAACGCCAAGTAGCAAGAGGTTTAAGCACGGCTAGTTCTTTTGGCCTTAGCTGCCATGCTCCCTTAATGTCGAGGTACACGTTATCGGCATCGACAGATTTAATACGTTTGGTGACCAGTAAGTCAGACTCAACTTGCGCTGCTTCCCACCAGCCTGCTTGGATGATTTTTTCTAGTAAAGTGTCGTACAAAGGCTGCAGATAGAATACATCGGCTGCCGCATATTCCAGCTGCTTAACGGTTAAAGGGCGCGCCATCCAATCAGTTCGAGACTCACTCTTATCCAACTCAACGCCCACGTATTCACTCACTAAAGAGGCAAAACCAGTAGAGAGTCCATGTCCAAGGAAGGCTGCCATGATTTGAGTATCAACCATAGGGAAAGGAGTGCAGCCAAATGCATTCTGGAACACTTCTAAATCTTCGCCACATGCGTGCAGCACTTTCAGTACCGATGTATCACGCAACAGTTCAACAAACGGTGTCATGTCTTCAAAGGTCGTTGGGTCGATAAGCGACAATGCTTCACCATCAAATAACTGAATCAAGCCCAATTGCGGATAGAAGGTACGAATACGCACAAACTCGGTGTCGAGCATGACTGCATCCGCTTCTCTTGCTTGTTCACAAACCCTTTTCAAATCGTCTGGTTGGGTAATTATTTGATAATTCACGAATCTCTCACTGTAGATAATATTGGGGGGACAATAAAAAATGCCGACTGTATTAGTCGGCATTCTAGCACTGTTTGTTACGTTATGCTTTACGCACTCTCGCGCTGCGCGAGTTGGGCGTCATTTTCTTCTCGCAGCACACGGCGTAAAATCTTGCCGACGTTAGTTTTCGGTAGCTCTTCTTTGAACTCCACCAACTTCGGCACTTTATAACCCGTAAGGTGCTGACGACAGTGTGCGATAACTTCGTCTTTAGTTAAGCTAGGATCACGCTTCACCACGTAGATCTTAACGATCTCACCCGATACTTCATGCGGCTGACCAATCGCTGCAACTTCCAGCACTTTGCCATGGAGTGCAACCACATCTTCGATCTCGTTTGGATACACATTGAAGCCCGATACTAGAATCATGTCTTTCTTACGATCAACGATATGCAGGAAGCCTTCATCATCGAATTTAACGATATCACCCGTCGACAACCAGCCTTCACCGTTGATGACTTCTTTCGTCGCTTCAGGTCTCTGCCAGTAGCCTTGCATAACTTGAGGACCACGAACCTGTAGCTCACCTACTTCAGTATTAGCAAGGGCATTACCTTCTTCGTCCACAATACGTACTTCCGTAGATGGAACAGGCAAACCAATCGACCCATTATAATCAACCAGATCGTGAGGGTAAGCCGCCACCAGCGGAGAACACTCGGTGAGTCCGTAGCCTTCTAACAGATAACAACCCGTCGACTTCTTCCATTGCTCAGCGACGGCGCGTTGAACAGCCATACCACCACCTACAGCAAGGCGAAGGTTACTAAAGTCGAGTTCATGGAAGTCTTCGTTATTCACTAATGCATTAAACAGCGTATTCACACCCGTAATGGCGGTGAATTGGTATTTTTGTAGTTCTTTAATAAAGCCCGGAATATCTCGTGGGTTGGTAATCAACAGGTTACTGCCACCCATTTCTACGAACAGCAAACAGTTAACTGTTAACGCAAATACATGGTAAAGCGGAAGAGCTGTCACCACCAACTCTCGGCCTTCAGACAACACTGGACCATATGCCCCTTTTGCCTGCATCACGTTGGCAATCATATTGCGGTGCGTCAGTATTGCACCTTTTGCTACACCAGTCGTACCGCCCGTATACTGTAAGAAAGCAATATCATCACCCGACATAAATGGTTTTACGTATTGAAGACGGCGGCCTTTGTGCAGAGCTTTACGCATTGAAATAGCCCCAGGCAGATTGTACTTAGGTACCATGCCTTTCACGTATTTCACTACGAAATCAACCACGGTTCCTTTCGCTCTTGGTAGCATTTGGCCAAGGCTTGTCAGTACCACGTGCTTAACTGGCGTATTGTCGACAACCTGCTCTAAAGTGTTGGCAAAATTAGATACGATCACAATCGCTTTTGCGTCAGCGTCGTTTAACTGATGTTCTAGCTCACGAGGCGTATACAAAGGGTTTACGTTTACCGCGATCATCCCCGCACGCAGCACACCAAACAGTGCAACTGGGTATTGCAGCAAGTTTGGCATCATAAGCGCAACTCGGTCGCCTTTTTTCAGCTTCAGCTCATTTTGAAGATAAGCAGCAAACGCTCGGCTACGTTCTTCCAGCTTACGGAAGGTCATTACTGACCCCATGTTCATAAAGGCTGGTTGATCGGCGTACTTCTGTACCGACTGCTCAAACATCTCAACAAGAGATGGATATTGGTCAGGGTTAATGTTTTCCGGTACATCGCTTGGATAGCGTGATAGCCAAGGTTTATCCACGGTTATACTCCTATTATTTGACGGCGCTTTAACGGGCAATTTTTATTATCAAACCATTACAGCACAGCCAAGACGCTTGAGCACGTAACACTCAAACACTTGTTTAAATTTTGTTAACTAAGCCAGAAATTAGATCAATAACTCTATCATTATCTTGTAAGTGACAATGATGACCACCGTCTACGGTGACAACGTCAATATCTGGCTTTACCACTTGCTGTTCAACTTGAGAGAGGTGTTCAAACCCTTGTTGACCAAGAATGACAAGTTGCGGACACGTAATCGCATCGATGATGGCTTTTGCGTTCTTAGCGGACATTCGATACAGAGAGTCGCTTTGTAGCTTGGAATCGTGGCGCCAATACCATCCGCCCTCTCTATTCACTATGCCCCGCTCGACAATTGGCGCTATCTGCTGCGGATCTAATTGATTCACTTGGGCGCGCTTTTCAATCGCTTGTTCGATGGACGCTAGGGACCTCACCGGCTTACGTCGAATTTGTTGCCGGCTTTTGACGCCTTGACGTAATCGATGGACACTGTTTTGAGGGAGCTCAGCAAGAGGGCCGAACCCTTCGATTTGTACCAATCCAGCAACTTGCTCTGGAAAGGCGGCACTATAGCAACTTGCAATCAATGCACCAAGAGAATGTCCCACCAGCACTAGCTTGTTTGGTGATAATTCAGCCAAAAGCTGGTGAATGTCGTCTATATAGTCATGAAATGGGTAGAAATGGCCATCGGGTTTATGGCTAGAATGGCCATGACCGGGTAAATCGATTGCGCAAAAATACCCATTGGGAATGCGCTCTTTCAGCAGGGGTAGTAATGTTTGAAAGGAACCAGCATTATCAAGCCAGCCATGAATGAAAACCAATTGGATAGAGGAAGAGCGTCGATCGCCCAACTCTAAGGTCGCGATGTCACCATGTGCGACCTTGATGCGAGTTTCTTTTAGCATTATTTCACTTCTTGGATCACTCGTCCCTCACTAGGGAAAGCCATCGTTTGACGACAGTAGAGCCCGCGGCATGGGAAATAATAGCTGCCCACATCATTCACAATGACTCGCTCTTGGATGCGCCACAAATGCACACCACGCGCATTCATCACGGGAAATTGATGCTCGAACTCACCAACTTTCGCTTGTTCGGTGCCATTACTCGTTCCCAGCACAGTGATCAAACGCCCTTCCGCATAAGCAACTGGGTCAAGAAACCCATCAACATACGCGACAAAACGGCCATTAGGCTCCGTGCCCAAATCAGGTTTACCTGCCGAGCTGATCGGCATATTCACCACTTCTAAACGCGTTTTGTCATCCAAATTGGTTACTTTAGCGATGATACCGCCAAGGCGAACATCGAGCGTATTACTAGAATCAGAGTCCAACCACTGCTGATAATCAGAAATGAGGTTCGGGCTCTCTGATTCAAGGTTTTGAGGTAACGAGGAACAAGCGCTCACTAATAAGACAGAAACAAGGATCAGCACTTTTTTGAATTGAAAGAATGGATTCATGGGAGCCTCTAAAAAGGCGGCTACACAGCGAAACAAGAATGCCAAATGAGCCGGAAAATGGATTATATGTAGATATCGACACCAAGGAGTTGGGCAAGTTCATCGCGTTTAGCTTGATTCATAACCCCTAAATATTCTTGCATGGCTTTACGTGCCTGACCTTCAGGAAGATCATATTGGATTTGAGCTCGGTGAATATCGGATTCTTGAACGTGACGAATGGAATGAGAAACCGCATCAGCGACTTTCGTCGGCTGAGCGACCGATGTACTGGCTTGGCCTTTTTTGACCTCGTTTTTCTTGTTGGCTTTATTCGACTTGTTCGTTCTAGTCGTATTCGGTACCAACGAAGGAGGTAAACCATTTATCGAAGCCATTCGTCTCCCCAAAAATTCTCAGCGTCATTTACCACTCATTAAGCAGCGCCATAAATACTGCAAAGTGTGTGGCGAACAAGAGCTAAAGTTTACAGACTCTAGCTCTCTATCAACTTCAATTGATTGGCACTGACCTACCGCTGTTACTCACGGCCTGGCAGTTTTTTCCATGCCACATTATCACGCAGATAAACTGGGCTTGCATGTTCAGCGTCAACCGTATTCCCTTTCGCCAATTCAAACTGCGCAAGGTACACAATATCTTGAGCGTCTGGGAACAATACGTCCCCTTTTTCACACTCGATCGTAAGTTCAGCCAGCGCTTCAGAATAAGCATCCCAACCTGTTCCTGCTGCCTTCCAAGCCAGTTCATCACGACTGAGTTGTTCAGCAAGCACTTGTGGTGGAATCACGCATTCTGCATCGACTTCGCTCCAACTGCCATCTTCTTGACGGCTAAAACGTCCCCAGTACACTTCGCTCATTCGTGCGTCTATCGCACAAGCAACGTGACTTGCGCCATGCTGGCGGTAAGAACCTTGAGCCATCGCAGCAAGTGTCGATACACCAATCATGGGTAAGTCTGCACCGAACGCTAAACCTTGTGCAATTCCAATGCCAATGCGCACACCTGTAAAACTACCTGGCCCACGACCAAAGGCCAGTGCATCTAAATCCGCTAGGGTTACACCCGCTTCTTTCAAGACTTCGTCGACCATTGGCAATACTTTTTTGGTGTGGTCACGAGGGGCAACCTCGCTACGAACATACAGCTTGTCGCCAACCATCAGCGCAACGGAACAGTTTTCTGTTGCAGTATCTAAGGCAAGAATTTTTGCGCTCATTGAACTCTCTAAATTTAATCTGTTGTTTTGGAAATCTGGGCAAGAAAGTCTTTTACCACCGCCAAGTCTCGGGTTCTTGGAATGGGAGGGAGGCTCGCAAGGAAAATGCCGCCATAATCACGAGTAACCAAACGGTTATCACAAATGATCAATGTCCCTTTGTCTTTCTTGTCTCGAATTAAACGCCCGACACCCTGCTTTAATGTGATCACTGCATCTGGCAGCTGAACCTGTGCAAATGGGTCACCGCCTTTCAATCGACAATCTTCAATCCGTGCTTTGAGCAGCGGGTCATCGGGGGCGGTAAATGGCAATTTGTCGATGATAACACAGCTTAGTGTGTCTCCTCTAACATCAATCCCTTCCCAAAAAGCACCGGTCGCGACTAGTAAAGCATTCCCCAGCTCCATAAATTCTGCCAAGGTTTTTTGTTTGGTTGTTTCACCTTGTAGCAGCACCGGTAACGTCAATGTTTCACGAAACCTTTCTCCTAACTCACGCATCATACTGTGGGAAGTACATAGGAAGAAACAACGTCCTTGGTTTTGCTCAATAACTGGCGCTAACATTCTCACTAGCTTATCTGCCAAGCCAGGGCTGTTTGGTTCAGGCAAGTAGCGAGGAACACACAATTTAGCCTGCTGATGATAATCAAACGGGCTAGGCAGAGAAAATTGCTGTGCTGGGCGTAAGCCGAGTCGAGAAGTGAAGTGGCCAAAATCATCGTTCACCGCTAAGGTCGCGGACGTAAAGATCCAACTGCCTTGCTTCATTTCAATCTGCTCATGGAACTTGTCAGCCACAGAAAGTGGGGTAATGTGCAGTGCAAAATGTCTCGGTGTTGTATCGAACCAGTATGAGTAGCCGGTAATCGACACATCGCACACACGATCAATTCTCCCTTTTATCACGTTTGCTCGTTCAAAAGCGGCATCCAATAATTGGCTACGCCCCAACGCAAGCTTCAACACGTCAATGGCAAAATCGATAGCATCACGTAATCGCTGTAGATCGCGCACAATATGTGTAGAAGCAATCGCTTCTCTCCAGTTACCTCGTAGGCCAGGTTCACCTAACCCAATGCGCAAATCCATTGCAGATTGAACAAGGCTATCACCAACTTTCTGCAACTGACGCATGTCTTTCGCTTCTGTGCGATAACCAATTTCAATGTCCTTTGCCAATTCTTGAATCTGCCGACTTGAGACCGATTGACCAAAATACTGGCTGGCAATGTCAGGGAGCTGATGGGCTTCATCAAAGATGAATACATCCGCTTCTGGAATTAGTTCTCCAAAGCCGGTTTCTTTGATTGCCAAGTCGGCGAGAAACAAGTGATGGTTCACGACAACGACATCAGCATCCATCGCTTTTTTACGCGCTTTTAGCACAAAACAATCAGTGTAGCTCGGACACTCTTTGCCAAGACAGTTGTCATTGGTCGAGGTGATCGTTGGGATCACAGGGCTATCTTCAGCAATCGCATCGCAATCACCTAAGTCCCCAGTTTTGGTTTCCGATGACCAACTACGCACTTTAACCAATTGGCTAAGTAAAGTGGGATCGGCTTGATGATTGTGGCTCTCTAGCATCTGCCTGCTCAGACGGTCTAAACACAGGTAGTTAGAGCGACCTTTTAGCAGCGCCACTTGCCCAAAGAAGCCCAACGCTTCAGTCATCAACGGGAGATCTCGGTGGAACAACTGCTCTTGTAAGTTCTTCGAACCAGTACTGATAATGGTTTTCTTGCCACTCAACAAGGCTGGCACTAAGTAAGCGAAGGTTTTGCCGGTACCAGTTCCAGCCTCTACCACCAGCTGGGATTGGTTTTTAATCGCCTGAGAGACAGCTTCAGCCATATCCAATTGCGGTTGTCTTGGCTGAAAGCCAGGAATGACTTTGCCAAGTGCGCCATCGGCGGAAAAAGTTTTAGAGATCATCGGCTCAAAAATGAAGAGGAAATTAGAGGGATTATGTCAGGTTTAGTGAGCCGGCGCGAATCAGAAAATGATCCGCACCGGAGGTGTGTTCGGTTATTAACGGCGGACGCCGTATGTTGAATAACTAGGTTAACGACGATTTAGGTAGCGTGAAAGCCACGCTGGCCCTTCGAAGCTGTTGTCGTCGCTCAAAATGGCTTTGGCTGCTTCTGAAGGCGAAGCTTTGTTTTGCCACATTTCTGTTAGAACTTCCTCGTCGATTTCGTGATCACCTACAAGTGCGCTAACTCTTTCCAAATACAATTTTCGCGCGAGTAGTTCTCTATCCATACGTACCACCTTAAGACATCGTGAGAGTAGAAATCACAACAAAATAAGCGAGCCAATCGATTAGCCAAGATATTTTGTTGAAACCAACTTGATAATAGATTAATTATAGCTCCTATATTGCGGCCTAGTTCACCGTTCGACAGCCCAAGATAATTTCAAAGATCGAAAAAAATAATTCATGGAAGTATGACCAAAATGGAAAAGAAAACACTGCTAACGCATTGTACCGATGCACCGGGTCTCATCTCGAAAATCACCAACATCTGTTATAAGCACCAGCTGAACATCGTCCACAACAATGAGTTCGTGGATAACACAAGCGGTCACTTCTTCATGCGTACTGAGCTTGAGGGCTACTTCAACGACCAAACGTTTCTCGCAGATTTAGACCAAGCCTTACCTGAAGGTGCAAAGCGTAAACTCATTAGCTCGAGCCGTAAGCGTGTTGTTATTCTGGTTACTAAAGAGGCACACTGCTTAGGTGATATCTTAATGAAAAACTACGACGGCAGCCTCGACGTAGAGATCGCCGCGGTAGTAGGTAACTACGACACACTACAAAGCTTAACCGAACGCTTCGATATTCCTTATCACTGTGTATCCCACGAGGGATTAAACCGTGAAGAACACGAGCAGAAAATGCTTGAAGTGATCGACCAATACGATGCTGACTATTTGGTGCTGGCGAAATATATGCGTGTACTTACTCCAGGCTTTGTTGAAAAGTACCACCATAAGATCATCAACATTCACCACAGTTTCTTACCTGCCTTCATCGGAGCAAAGCCATATCAGCAAGCTTATGAGCGCGGTGTGAAGATCATCGGTGCAACAGCGCACTTCGTCACCAATGACTTAGATGAAGGGCCAATCATTAAGCAAGATGTTATCCCTGTGGACCATAACTTCAGCGCTAAAGATATGGCACAAGCTGGCCGCGACGTCGAAAAGAACGTGCTCAGCAAAGCACTTAATAAAGTACTGAATGACCACGTATTTGTTTACGGAAATAAGACGGTTATTTTGTAACCCAGCTTAACCTTAGTGTTCTAACACAAAAAAGCCGCTGACATCAGCGGCTTTTTCTTTTCCTACTAGCCCCGAATCAAAGCTTCACTGCCAGCTCGACTCCTTGACGAATCGCACGCACTGCATCCAACTCACCCGCATGATCAGCACCGCCAATCACATGAAGCTTTTCCCCCAGATCGTGCCATTTGTCCTCGAATGGTCGTACAGACTCTTGCCCTGCACAAATAACAACTTTGTCTGCTTCAAGTAACTGCTCTTTGCCTTTAAAGGTAATGTGTAGGCCTTGTTCATCGATCTTGTCGTAATTCACTCCGCCCATCAGGTTCACACCGCGTTTTTCTAACGTCCGTTTATGAATCCAACCAGTGGTTTTACCTGGGCCTTTACCGACTCGGCCAGCACGGCGTTGTAATACCCAAACCGTTTTATCGCTTAGTGAGTCAGGATACGGGTACAGGCCGCCAGGGTGTTCAATCTTCTTATCGATCCCCCACTCGTGTAACCAGTCATCAAGGTTGTGTCCATTTGGCTCTGTGAGCATAGTTGCGACATCAACGCCGATACCGCCCGCGCCAACAATCGCAATCTTTTCACCCACTGGAGTTTTCTCTTTAATCAAGGTTTGGTAATCCACTACTTTCTCTGGATTGTCGATACCCTCAATAGCAACTTTACGTGGTTCGACACCTGATGCCATCACAACTTCATCGTATTCATTTAGCATATCGAAGGTCGCTTCGGTGCTAAGTTGTAGATTCACTCCTGTGGTGTCGATACGGTTGGCAAAGTAACGAATCGTTTCGCGGAACTCTTCTTTACCCGGAATCTGCATTGCTAAACGGAATTGACCACCAATACGATCGTTACGTTCATACAAGTCAACCTGATGCCCACGCTCAGAAAGCGTTGTCGCACAAGACAGTCCTGCTGGACCCGCACCAATCACCGCGACTTTCTTTTTGGTCTCTGCGGGTTGAACCACTATCTCAGTTTCGTAACAAGCTCGAGGGTTCACTAAGCAACTCGCACGTTTGCCTTTGAATACATTGTCCAAACACGCCTGATTGCAACCAATGCAGGTGTTAATGAACTGCGCTTTATCTTCCGCAGCTTTATTTACAAATTCAGGATCTGCCAGGAATGGACGCGCCATTGAAATCATATCGGCTTGACCAGAACGGATAATTTTCTCGCCTTCTTCTGGCGTATTAATACGGTTACAGGTGATAACCGGAATAGATAAATGAGGTTTGATTTTTTCCGTCACCCAAGCAAATGCAGAGCGAGGAACTTGTGTAGCAATTGTTGGGATACGTGCTTCATGCCAACCGATACCCGTGTTCATGATTGTTACGCCAGCTTCTTCTAGCGCTTTTGCTAGCGCTAGCACTTCTTCAAAGGTGCTGCCTTCTTCAACCAAATCCAACATCGATAAGCGAAAAATGATAATGAACTCTTCGCCAACGGCTTTACGGATAGCCTTAACCACTTCTAACGGGAATCGCATACGATTTTCGTAGCTGCCACCCCACTCGTCGTAACGCATATTGGTACGTTTACAAATAAACTGATTTAGAAGGTAACCTTCCGATCCCATCACCTCTACACCATCGTAGCCTGCTAACTGGGCCAGAGCAGCACTGTTTGCGAATGCATCAATGGTTTTTCGGATCTGACGCGAACTCATTTCACTCGGAGCAAATTTCGCAATAGGCGCTTTGATTCCAGACGCACTGAGCGCAAACGGGTGCATGGCATAGCGACCGGCATGCAAAAGTTGCAGGGCGATCTTTCCACCTTGTCGATGTACTGCTTCCGTCACCACTTTATGGGCATTGGCATGTTTTGGCTTGCTAAATTCTGCAGAAAATGGGTGTAAACGGCCACGAAGGTTTGGAGAGAAACCTCCCGTTACAATAAGCCCGACGCCTCCTTTTGCGCGCTCTTCATAGAACGCAGCGAGCTTATGCAGACCTTTTTTATCTTCTTCTAACCCTGTATGCATTGATCCCATCAGCACGCGGTTACGTAGCTGTGTAAATCCTAGGTCAAGCGGTTGTAATAGGTTTGGGTACATGGCAGACATCACTTATATTTTTATCCTTGTGGTCTGACCACGATATTCTGAGCCAACAAAAAAATCAAACAAGCGTTTACATTTTTGTAACAACGATCATCTTATTGGCTGTCTCAAAGTTGAAAGGAACCATTACTGTGGTTTAGTTATCAAATGCTAACGCTTAGCAAAACCATCGCTGTTGTTTGGCTATACTAGATAACGTAGGATGTAACTATCTAATATTATTCATCTATCGCGTCGTTTTAGGCCTTCTAACAACGTATTCTTGTGATGAACATAATGCGCTGATGGGCAACCACAGTGGGGACACAATGAAAAAAATCTTTAAATTTATCGGATTGATTTTTAAAGGGATTTGGAAACTAATCTCTTTTATCCGTCTTGCTTTGACCAATCTCATTTTCTTGGCATCTTTGGCCGCTATCTATTTCATATTTACAAGTGCCGACTCCACTGTCCCACAAGTTGATAAGAAATCCGCGTTAGTGCTGAATATTTCTGGACCAATCGTCGAACAAGGTAGCTATACCACACCAATGGACTCTTTTACGGGCTCGCTATTGGGTAACGAACTACCGAAAGAGAATGTGTTATTTGACTTGGTGGATGCAATCCGTCACGCCAAAGACGACGACAAGATTACCGGTTTAGTCTTGGCACTGCGTGATATGCCAGAAACCAACCTCACTAAGTTACGTTACATTGCGAAAGCACTGAATGAGTTCAAAGCTTCTGGAAAACCAATTTATGCAGTAGGTGACTTCTACAACCAGAGTCAGTATTACTTAGCCAGCTATGCGGATACCGTCTACCTAGCGCCAGACGGTGGCGTGCTGATCAAAGGCTACAGCGCATATTCTCTCTACTACAAAACCTTGCTAGAGAAACTGGACGTCAATACTCACGTATTCCGCGTTGGCACCTATAAATCGGCAATTGAACCATTCGTGCGTGACGATATGTCTGATGAAGCCAAAGATTCGGCTTCTCGCTGGTTGAGCCAACTTTGGGGCGCATACGTGGATGACGTGGCTACCAATCGCCAAATCGAAGCTTCGACGCTCAACCCAACTATGGATGAATTCTTGGCTCAGCTAAAAGCGGTGAACGGGGATATTGCCGCCCTTTCATTGGAGTTAGGCTTAGTCGACAAACTGGCCACTCGCCAAGAAGTGCGTAAAGAGCTAGCAGAAGTATTTGGCAGTGATGGTGAAGATAGCTACAACGCAATGGGTTATTACGAATACTTAACCACTATGACTCCAACATTTGATGTCGAATCAGATGACGTGGCAATCGTCGTTGCAAGCGGCGCCATCATGGATGGCTCTCAGCCTCGTGGTACGGTTGGCGGCGACACTACGGCTTCCCTACTTCGCCAAGCGCGCAACGATGACAAAGTCAAAGCCGTGGTGTTACGCGTTGACAGCCCAGGCGGTAGCGCCTTTGCTTCTGAAGTCATTCGCAATGAAATCCAGGTGTTGAAAGAAGCGGGTAAGCCAGTCGTAGTCTCCATGTCTAGCTTAGCGGCGTCAGGTGGCTACTGGATCTCGATGAGCGCAGACAAGATTGTTGCTCAGCCGACCACATTAACTGGTTCTATTGGTATTTTCAGTGTCATCACCACATTCGAGAAAGGTTTGAACAACATCGGTGTTTATACTGACGGTGTGGGCACCTCGCCGTTCTCGGGAGTTGGCTTAACAACTGGCCTTACAAAACCTGCTGCCGATGCGTTCCAAATGGGTATTGAACACGGATACCAACGCTTTATTGGCTTGGTGAGTGAGAATCGAAATATTGAGCTTAATCAGATGGAAAACATTGCGGAAGGACGAGTGTGGACAGGTCAAGATGCAATGAAGCTAGGCTTAGTTGACCAAATGGGTGATTTTGACGATGCTGTCGCGCTAGCAGCCGAGCTTGCCGAACTTGAGAGCTACAACACCTATTGGGTAGAAGAGCCACTCTCTCCTGCGCAACAGTTCTTCCAAGACCTGATGAAGCAAGTCAAAGTCAGCTTAGGTTTTGATATTTCCACTTGGTTACCGGCCTCAATTCAACCGGCAGCGCAGCAAGTAATGAGCGATGCACAGCTACTGCAAAGCTTCAACGATCCTAAAGGCCAATATGCATTCTGTTTGAACTGCCAAGTTCAGTAGAAATCTGCATTCACCTATAAATAAAAAAGGGGGGATCTCTGTGCGAGATGCCCCTTTTTATTGCATTGGAATTCGCTATAATCGCCCGCCTGTTCCCTGTTTAACAAAGTGACTTCTCACCATGGCAAGAAAACATATATACATCGCCTACACTGGCGGCACCATTGGTATGCAAAAATCCGATCACGGCTACATTCCTGTTGCCGGGTTTATGGAGAAGCAACTTGCCAGCATGCCTGAGTTCCATCGACCAGAAATGCCGGAGTTCACCATTCACGAGTACGATCCATTGATCGATTCATCAGATATGACTCCGATGGATTGGCAGCAGATCGCGGATGACATTCGTGATAACTACGATAAATACGATGGGTTCGTGATTCTACACGGCACCGATACAATGGCTTACACTGCTTCAGCGTTGTCTTTCATGCTTGAGAACTTAGGTAAACCAGTCATCGTGACAGGCTCACAAATCCCTCTAGCTGAACTTCGCTCTGACGGACAAGCGAACCTGCTGAACGCTCTACACATTGCGGCCAATTACCCAATTAACGAAGTCACTCTGTTTTTCAACAATCAATTAATGCGTGGCAACCGAAGCACGAAATCACATGCAGATGGTTTTAATGCCTTCACATCACCTAACCTATCACCGCTACTAGAAGCTGGGATTAGCATCAAGGTCAGTAATGGCGTTGAGGTGGGTAAGACACCTGAAGGTGAGTTCAAAGTACACAATATTACTCCACAACCAATTGGCGTGATTACGATGTACCCTGGTATTTCTCATGAGGTAATCCGTAACACCCTGCTTCAGCCCGTCAATGCTATGATTCTATTGACGTTCGGTGTGGGGAACGCACCTCAAAACCCAGAGCTACTCGGTCACTTGAAAGAAGCTTCAGAGCGCGGGGTGATTGTAGTCAATTTAACTCAGTGTTTAGCCGGTAAAGTAAACATGGGGGGCTACGCGACAGGCTGTGCCCTAGCTGAAGCGGGTGTAATCAGTGGCTTTGACATGACTCCTGAAGCTGCACTAGCCAAACTGCATTATCTACTCAGCCAAGATTTGTCTTACGAAGAAGTAAAAGACAAGATGCAACAAGTCCTTCGTGGTGAAATGAGCTTGTAGCATTAACATCTAATCGATAAACAAGAACCCCGCTATTAAATAGCGGGGTTCTTTTATTTGTCTTCAGCAACTAGAGGTTACACCTCGTTTGGATTAACTCGCATGATATCTTGTTGATCTTCTTGGAACTGTTTTTTGAGTTCAGCTTTCGACTTAAAGCTTATCTCGCCACCGGCCGCAACTGTCATATGTTCAGCTTCTACATTATGCTTAGATTGATACAACATCACAGCTTGCATACATGAATCTCGCTGTTCTTGGGAAAGTGTTGTACCTTCAGGCCATCTACCTGTTTCTACAGCATATGTTAAGCGCTCATAGACTTCTGGAGTTATGGCGTCTAATAGTTGTTCTGCATTCATGTTGTATCCTTAAATTAAACAAGCACAGTTTACAGGCTCGCAACAGAACATATATTGCTGACACAATCAGTCAAGGTTAGTAAAAAGAATAAGTGTAATTGATCACAAGCAAATTTATGAACATAACAAGACTTAGCATTTTAGCCATCGCAGTTGCCTCATTGTCAGGCTGCTTCGAAGCAAATAAGAACACCGACCAACTCTGCAGTAGTAACCCTGAGCTTCGCTGCGAAAAGCTTAATATCAATGATGGCCAATGTCGTATCCCTAGAACTGACCTCATTTGGCACCGATTCGAAGTGCTTAAGAACCCAAGCGACGTTAATGTCATTGAAGAATATCGCTTAGTCAGCGTTTATCGTAAATGTCTAGAATTAGCTTCTCAGATCCAGCCATTAGATCAGACCAACGTAAAAGAGCGTCGCTTCAACGCACTGATGCATACTGGCGAAGAGCAAGAACGAATTGTAGAGCACCTACGAAGCTCTAAATCTCCTGAAACGCTGTATTTCTTATGGAGCCAAACCGGTGACGAAACCGCGAGACGAGAATTTCTCCAACTAGAAGGCACGCCAAAGCTTAATACCGCAGACATGCAGTATGCATTAGCGACCTTCTATACCAGCCGCGACCAAGACAAAACCATCAACTTACTTAATAACGCACTTGAACTTTCACGCCAAGGCCAAATCAATACCGAGATCTTCAAAACTCTGGCCAGTACCCACTATCGATTAAACAATAAAGAACGCGCTTATATATGGGCAATGGTAGCCAAAAGCTTCAATGTGCCAATCGCTTCAGAGCAAGAAATACAGTTGCTTTACGGGTTCAGTGAAAGTCATTACGCCAAGCTGGAGAAGATAGCAGATAATATTGAGGACGCAGTGAAGTCTGGCTCGTTTAAGAGAAGTATGATTCCTGGCCAGATAAAATAGCTGAAAGGATAAAACAAAAAAGCGGTGAATCAATCACCGCTTTTTTCATTTTTGTTGAAAATTAACGACACTGAATTAACACAGAATCTTTCCCCTGTGGTTTTCGGACCATCAGGAAAAACATGCCCTAAGTGGCTATCACAGGTGGAACACCGTATCTCGACACGCTTCATTCCGTGACTTAGATCATCCAAATAACGAATGGCCTTATCGTTGATAGGGGCATCGAAACTCGGCCACCCACAGCCAGAATCATATTTGTTTACAGAACTAAATAAAGGGGCTTGGCAGCATGTACAGTGGTATTCACCTGTCTCCTTATTGTGGAGCAGTTTACCGGTAAATGGAGCTTCAGTACCTTGTTGGCGGCAGACATGGTATTCCTGTTCGGAAAGCTGCTCACGCCAGTCTTCATCGGACTTCACTACCTTTTTTTCATTTTGATTCACTGAATTAAATTCCTTAATTCTCAATTCTTATAATAACTTTTTTTGCGAAAAACTTGATAAGCATAACACTTGTAGCACATACTTTCTCTCCATAACAATATAGTGAGATGTATTGTGAAATGCTTTAGAGCTCTAAGTTATTTTACGCCAACTAGGATGGAGTTAAACCAATTTGGAGCTTAAAAAACGACCATTTGCGACGGATTGTGAAAAAAAGCGTCACTTTTTTTTGACTTTAAACAAGTTAAGTCCGATTATCTGTTGCAGATGAAGACTGGATTTTGTAATTTTACTACCAGTTATCTTTAATCAGAAATTAAGTTGTGGAGCAACTATAATGACTATCAAAGTAGGTATTAACGGTTTTGGCCGTATCGGCCGTTTCGTTTTCCGTGCAGCGCAAGAGCGTAACGACATCGAAGTTGTAGGTATTAACGACCTTATCGACGTAGAGTACATGGCATACATGCTTAAGTACGACTCAACTCACGGCCGTTTCAACGGTACTGTTGAAGTTGAAGGTGGTAACCTAATCGTTAACGGTAAGACTGTACGTGTTACTGCTGAGCGTAACCCAGAAGACCTAAAATGGGATGCTATCGACGTTGACGTTGTAGCTGAAGCAACTGGTCTTTTCCTAACAGACGAGACTGCTCGTAAGCACATCACTGCTGGCGCGAAGAAAGTTGTTCTAACTGGTCCTTCAAAAGACGCTACTCCAATGTTCGTAATGGGTGTTAACCAAGACACTTACGCTGGTCAAGACATCGTTTCTAACGCTTCTTGTACTACTAACTGTCTAGCGCCTATCGCTAAAGTTCTTAACGACGAGTTCGGTATCGAATCTGGTCTTATGACTACAGTTCACGCTACTACAGCAACTCAAAAAACTGTAGACGGTCCTTCTGCTAAAGACTGGCGCGGTGGTCGTGGTGCTTCTCAAAACATCATCCCATCTTCAACTGGTGCTGCTAAAGCTGTAGGCGTTGTTCTTCCAGAACTAAACGGCAAACTAACTGGTATGGCTTTCCGCGTACCAACTGCTAACGTTTCTGTAGTTGACCTAACTGTTAACCTTAAGAACGGTGCATCTTACGAAGCTATCTGTGCAGCTATGAAAGCAGCATCTGAAGGCGCTCTAAAAGGTGTTCTAGGTTACACTGAAGACCAAGTTGTTTCTCAAGACTTCATCGGTGAAGTTCAAACTTCAGTATTCGATGCTAAAGCTGGTATCGCACTAACTGATAACTTCGTTAAAGTTGTATCTTGGTACGACAACGAAATCGGTTACTCAAACAAAGTTCTAGACCTAATCGCACACATCTCTAAGTAATCATTACTTAAAGATCAGCGTTTAGCGCAGAATCTTGTAAAAGGCGGCTCTCGAGTCGCCTTTTTTGTATCTGAATTTTGAGTCTCTATCTGAACTAGGAAACAGAACATGGATTTAACCACCCTCCCAGCCCTTACTGTTCTCTCTGATAACGTAACAATCGTAGAAATCGATCAAGTGAAGGTCGTCCGTGTAATACATGAAAAAGCAACCGCTGGTATTGCCCTTCATGGTGGACATGTCGTCTCTTATAAGCCGCAAGGCCAAGAAGACCTTATCTGGATGAGCAAGCAAGCTGTCTTTGATGGTAAAGCGGCCCTGCGCGGCGGTATTCCAATTTGCTGGCCATGGTTTGGTCGTATTGCCGCTCCAGCACATGGCTTTGCACGTAACAGTGAATGGGCTTTGCTTGAACATCGTGAGAATGAAAACGGTGTTATCATTGAACTGGGTTTATTGCCGTCCGAATCAACACTTGCAGTTTGGCCTCACCAGTTCCAAGCTCACCTTTTAGTAGAGATTGGCGATGAACTAAAAGTTACGCTAGATGTAACCAATACCGATAATCAGCCTTGGACATTCTCTGGTGCTCTGCACACATATCTAACTGTTGGAGACATTGAGCAAACCAAGACTACAGGTATGGGCCCAGAATACATCGACAGCCTAAAAGGTGGTGAGATTTGCCAAGGCGGCGAGACGCTACAATTAACCGACACGATCGATCGCGTTTACACTCAACCTAGTGCGCAAATCACAGTTCAAGACCCGGTACTAAACCGCGCATTGGTTGTTGAGAATCAAGGTCATAACTCTGCTGTGCTATGGAATCCATGGGCCGAAGGCGCACAAGGCATGGGCGATATGCAAGACGACGGTTATAAGACCTTCCTTTGTGTCGAATCCACCCTGCACGCACCTTCTATCGAACAAGGTAAAATGCTGCAGCCAGGTGAAAGTCACTCGTTGATCACGGTTATTTCAACTAAGTAGTTAGGGTCTGTTGACCGTTTATCCCATATAGCCATAAACTCGTAGGTCAACCCGCCTACGAGTTTGTTCTCTCAGGGCTTCCCCTCTTTACCTAGTGTCGCTAACGTCTTCCTGCTAAACTCGCAGGCAAGTTTTCATTAAGCTCTGTTACCTTAGTTAACAGCTGTCTCCATCGAGAGCAAACTATGTCTTACACCTGCCCTTTGTGCCACCAATCACTGATCCAATCTGAACGCACTTTTCGTTGTGAGAATAACCACGCATTCGATCTTGCTAAAGAAGGCTACATCAACCTGATGCCTGTTCAGCATAAGCGCTCGAAAGATCCAGGTGATAACAAAGAAATGATGCAGGCTCGTCGCCGATTTTTGGAACAAGATTACTATCAGCCCCTAAAGCAACGCGTTGCTGAAACCTGCGCAGAATATCTAGCCCAAACACCACATCGTTTGCTAGACATCGGCTGTGGCGAAGGCTATTACACTACAGAAGTGGCCGAATTATTAACTCAGCAATGTTCAGCAGCGCAAACTTATGGTCTAGATATTTCAAAGGTCGCGATTCGCTACGCCGCTAAGCGTTACCAGAACTGTAACTTCAGCGTTGCTTCAAGCCACCGTTTGCCGTTTGCCGACCACAGCCTCGATGCCGTGCTACGCATTTACGCTCCGTGCAATGCACAGGAATTAGCAAGAGTAACAACACCTGACGGCATAGTGGTCACTGTGACACCAGGGAACCGCCATTTATATCAACTAAGAGAGCAAATTTATTCCGATGTCCGGCTACATAGCGAAGAACCTGAGGTCATTGAAGGCTTTGTGCTCGCTCATCAAGAGAAGCTTAGCTATATGATGGAGCTGGATAACGGCTTCGGTTTCGATCTACTGCAAATGACACCTTTTGCTTGGAAAGCTAGTGACAGCCTAAGAAAGCAACTGCAGTCACCTGCTATATTCAAGTGTGAGGCTGACTTCGTATTAAGAGTTTACAAAAAGAATGCTTAATCATATTTAATAATGATTCTCATTTCTATTGATTAACGTATGTGCCTCCATTAAGATCCCTGAGTTATTTTTGGAGGCATTCGATGCGCAAATTACTTTTCTCACTCGCTGCAGTATCAGCCCTGGCTGGTTGCTCTTCTTTATCTCATCAACCAGTTACCTCGTTTTACGACTATCAATTAGCCACACCTCAAGGTAAAGCCCTGAGTGTCGCTCAATTGGATCACACCTTGCTTGAAGCAGACGTTATTCTTGTTGGCGAGTGGCACACTCATGCAGGCATTCACCGTTTTCAGACAGACCTATTACAATCGTTCATTCAATCAGGCCATCCTGTCACGTTGTCGATGGAACAGTTTTCACGCGAAAGTCAGTCGCTGGTCGACCAATACCTAGCCGGAGACATTGGTGAACAGCCGTTGATCAGCCAAGGAAAAGCTTGGCCAAATTACGAAAGCGATTACAGGCCACTCGTTGAACTCGCAAAGGCCAATGATGTAGACATCATCGCCGCTAATGCACCTAAGCCCATCGTTCGGTGTATAGGCAGGCAAGGGCTAGATTATGTAGAGAAGTTGGATGAAAACGAACGTGTATTGCTAGCACAATCTATTGATACTTCAGCCTCGCCTTACAAAGAAAAGTTCATGGCGTCTATGCACCATGGCAAACCAGAGCAAACTGAAAAGCAATTTGCCGCGCAGGTGACATGGGATGAAACGATGGCGGAAAGTATTGTTCAATACATAGCACAGCACCCTGACAAACAAGTCATCCATGTTGCTGGGAAGTTTCACACCGAAGGTGGTTTAGGGACCAAGCGTTCCATTTTGCAACGTAACCCTGACTTAAAGGTCGTTGTCGTCACACCGGTGGGAGAAGTTGTTTCGGACTCAACAGATTATCAGCTTCACGTTATTGAACCGCCTACTCGGTTTATTCAGCAAGAAAACCGTATGAAAGCATACAAAAAGCTCTCTAAGCGAAACGACGACCTCCTCTGCAAATAGCCGACACATATCTAATTTCCCTCAATATCTCACCAAGCAAGAAGTGAAGTAAATAATATAGGCTCACTTCTTGCTTGATGTCTCCCCATAGATTTCGTAAATATTCCTCACAAGTTTTTTACGCCACTGCCGATATAGTATCTGAGGGCGAGTAAGGAGAACGTTATGACACCAATTGGGATGGAGCCAGTAAAGCAGCCCCAACAGGTCAAGCCTCAGGCAAACACACCAACAGTAGAGCAAAGTGCAGCACCGCTGAAGGTAGAACAAAATAAAGTGACTCTTTCCGACGAAGGGAAAGCGTTGCTTGCCGCATTGCAAGATATCGAGAAAGAATCTAAAGCAGCAGAAAAAGAGTCAAAGACGGTTGGCGATAAGGTCGAATCGTTTGCTCATGGTGCGCTAGGGATTGATCACCCAGATAAAGTCGAAGAAGTGGATGATGATTCGTACTCAGCGGGGCAATATCTTTCCGCTGCGGCAACCATTGGTGGCATTCTTTTAGCTGTACTTTAGGATTTTAATTAAAAAAATCTTCTATCTTGTCGACAATGATCTGCGTTTGTTGGTCGTTGTTCCCCACTCCATAATCAAAGCTCATTTGATTGTGGAAAACTAACGCGTGAAAAACTCCTTTTCGCTTATTGATAAGCCCACCTTTTTTGGCGCCATTGCGCTGTTACTTTCTATTGTTATCCCTTTGATAGTGTTCCCTGAACAAGGCGCAGAGTGGATCGCGATTGCCAAAACCTTCATGACCGATAAGCTCGGCTTCTTGTACCTTGCGCTTGGACTGAGTGCATTCGTTTTCATGATTTATGTCGTGTTCAGTGATATGGGGCAAATCAAGCTCGGCACCGCTGATGAAAAACCTGAATTTGGCACCGCCTCATGGGCAGCCATGCTTTTCTGTGGTGGCATTGGCGCAAGCATACTCTATTGGGGATGCATTGAGTGGGCATACTATTATCAATCACCACCATTCCAACTAGAACCTGGTAGTGAAGAAGCCGTTCGATGGGCGGCAACTTATGGTCTGTTTCACTGGGGGCCAATCGCTTGGGCTATTTATTTGATACCTGCTCTACTTATTGCTTACTTCTTTTACGTTCGCAAACAACCGGTTCTAAAGGTGTCCAGTGCGTTAATGCCAGTACTGGGAGAAGAGCGTACCAAAGGCACTGCTGGTAAAGTGGTTGATGTGCTATTTATCTTTGGTTTACTCGGGGGAGCTGCAACAACACTCGGCCTTGCCGCTCCTTTGATAGGCGAAGGTTTAAGCTTCTTATTTGGTATCCCTCAAACGACACTTAGCCAGATTGCCGTGCTTTTGGTTTGTACCGCCATATTTGCGTACTCCTCATACGCCGGAATGGAAAAAGGCATCAAAGTGCTCAGCAACATCAACTTTTGGGGCGCAATGGGACTTCTCGCGTTTGTGCTCGCGGTTGGGCCTACCATATTTATGCTTGAAACAGGCCTCGACTCCATCGGGCGTATGCTGTCCAATTTCTTTGTGATGGCAACATGGGCAGAACCATTCGGTGGATACGGCACATTCGATAATACCCATTTCCCGCAAGACTGGACCATTTTCTACTGGGCGTGGTGGCTGGTATTCGCGCCAAGTATGGGCTTGTTCGTCGCTCGAATTTCCCGCGGGCGTACAATTAAGCAAATGGTCTCTGGGTCGATATTCTTTGGCTCATTGGGCTGCTTTCTGTTTTTCATGATCCTCGGAAATTATGGTTTATCGCTGCAGCTCTCCGGTGAACTCGATGTGGTTGGCATCCTCAATACCGAGGGAGCGACGACAGCCATTTTCTCTATGCTCGAACAGTTGCCAATGAGCACTGTCGTCATCGCAACGTTCACCTTATTGTGCATTATTTTCACCGCGACGACCTTTGATTCCATCTCCTACATTTTGGCTTCAGTGGTTCAAAACAATGTTACTGAAGAACCAATGCGCTGGAACCGCATGTTCTGGGCTTTCACCCTATCATTTTTACCTACGGTGTTAATGTTCATGGGGGGACTAAGCACACTACAGACAGCCGCTATTGTAGGTGGATTACCGCTACTAGGTATCTCAATCATGTTGATGATTTCAGCTGTCAAAGCAACATCTTTGGACCTCAAACATCAAGAAGACTATGTTGAACCAACGATTAACATTGAAGACTTACCGGACATGGACCCTTGGTCGTCTGAAGGTATGGCACTCGCAAGATTTGAACGTAGCCGTGATGCCGCGCAAGAAGCCGCGGAACTAGAGCGTGCGGCGTTAGCTGAAGTCATCAAAATGAAAAAGCGCATCCGTCAGTTCGCCTTGGAGCATGATGGTGACGAAGACTTTGCCGATCATCATCTCCCACAGGGAATGCAGGAAGAGCTACAAACGCTGCTTGATGCGGCAGCGAAGGCGCGAGATAGCAAGTTAGAGTTGTCAGAACAAGCTCAAGCCGCAAGAGCAGAGTTCAATCAGATTGTTTCGAATAACGCTGCAACGGCGTAATTCAGACAAGGAGTTTAGCTGTCACCACCTTTCTCCTAAACTAAGACAAAGGCTCACCAATGGTGAGCCTTTTTTTATGCGGTTAGTCGTGGTTATCGACTAGGGTGATTAATGATGTGGTCTTCCCAGTCAACAACATCAATTTCGTATACAACTTTATTACGAACGCTTTCCCCAGCTGCATGCATGGCTGCTTTAGAGCCAGTAATCAACGGGTGCCACTCTGGCAAAGGCTCGTTATTGGCTAATAAGCGATATGCGCAAGTTTCAGGCAGCCAGTTGAACTCACTGATTTTGTCTCGCGTCAGCTTTAAGCATTCTTCACCAGATTCAAATCGATTTGGATAATCTTTGCATGAGCAAGTTTTGCTATTGAGCCAGCTGCAAGCAACGTTGGTGTAGTACACCTCATCGCTATCTTCATCCATCAGTTTATGCAGACAGCACTTACCGCACCCATCACAAAGAGATTCCCACTCTTGTTCGGTCATTTGCTCTAGAGGTTTAGATTGCCAAAATGGAAGGCTCATAGCAGTTTTCTTTATCGATGGAATTGGATGCGTTTTATACCGTTCAGCTCTGCAAATTTCAAGCGCAAAGTTTGAGCTGCTTCACATAGCCTTTTCTGATACCATGCGCGCCTTTGTCTTAGTTGAGAGATGTTAAAATGGATTGTCGTTTAGGTTGTGGTGCCTGCTGTATTGCGCCAAGCATATCTTCATCTATCCCAGGCATGCCAAATGGTAAGCCAGCAGGAACACGGTGTGTTCAGCTCAATGACGACAACTTGTGCAAATTGTTTGGTCAGCCTGAACGCCCTAAGGTCTGCGGACAATTTCAGCCATGCCCTGATGTTTGCGGCTCAACCGACCAACAAGCATTAGCGAACATTACCGAATTAGAAAGCATCACGATCCAATAGTTTTTCGTAAAACCAAGTCATAACTACTGGTTAACATCATCATTCCAACTAGTCATTAGCCGACAAACTGCACACTGTTCATAATGCATCCACTTTCTCCCAACACAGTGGAAACAATCATGAAAAAAGCACTATTAGCGTTAACAATCGCATCTCTAACTGCTCCTGCAGCAATGGCAACTGAATTCTTTATTGGTGGTGGTTTGGGCTACCACTCTGCAACACTTAAAATCAATGATGATGAATTTAATGCCAAAGAGACCGCTTCTGGCGCTGCATTCAGTATCCGTGGTGGTGCTTATATCGCCGAAAACCACCGTGTTACAGCTACGATTAACTTCTCGGGTGACCATGAGCTATTCAAAGAGGCAGGTAACTTTGCTACGGGGACACTAGAATTAGCTCAAACAGAATATTTAGTGTCTTACGACTACATTCATGCTGTTGGTTCTAACTTATCTATTTTTGGCGGTGCTACCGCAGGTATGGTTAAAAACGAATTGTCCGGTAATGTCAGTTCTTTTGGTGAGACGCTATTCGACGAAAGTCGCAGTGAAACCGACTTTCTTTACGGTTTGCAAGCAGGTGTTCAGTATAAGTTGACCGACTCTATATCTGCTGACCTACAGTACCGTTATATGTTTGAATCATATTCAGAGTCATTCGATACCGGCTTCAACACTAAGGTATCTGTACCAAACAGCAGCGAGTTCACTATCTCTCTAGATTACCGTTTCTAATCACGTTAATCGCATAATAACTGTCCTGGCGCACTTTGTATTAGGGAGAATACTTAGTGTGCCTTTTTTGTTTTTCAGCCATCAGAATTATCTGTCTTTACTTCTTCAATTCTTACGCACCGCTTGTAAAAAGCGTCTCATATACAAGACAACGCCTACTCAAAAGCCGAATATCGGTTCAAATGCTAATCTAGCTACACTGCGCTGACATTTCTCTACTATCTTCTGCACAAATTCACCCCGTAATTAGATAGGAAATTTCATGAATCGTTATTTAGCAGAAACCTTTGGTACTTTCTGGCTGGTACTTGGCGGCTGTGGTAGTGCCGTTTTGGCTGCGGGCTTCCCAGACGTGGGGATTGGTTTATTAGGTGTCTCTTTCGCATTTGGTTTGACTGTACTGACAATGGCCTATGCAATTGGCCATATTTCTGGCTGTCATTTAAACCCAGCAGTGACTATTGGTTTGTGGGTCGGCGGACGTTTTGAAGCGAAAGACGTTGTACCTTACATTGTTGCACAAGTACTCGGCGGCCTAATTGCTGGTGGAGTACTTTACCTTATCGCGACAGGTCAGCCTGGATTTGATGTCGCAGCATCGGGCTTTGCCTCTAACGGATATGGTGAACACTCTCCTGGTAAATACTCCATGACATCCGCGCTTATTACCGAAGTCGTCATGACAATGATGTTCTTACTGATCATTATGGGAGCAACCGATAACCGAGCACCGCAAGGCTTTGCACCTATTGCTATTGGATTGGGATTAACTTTGATTCACCTAATTAGTATCCCAGTAACGAACACATCGGTAAACCCAGCTAGAAGTACAGGGGTTGCACTGTATGTGGGTGACTGGGCCACATCGCAACTGTGGTTGTTTTGGGTAGCGCCAATTATTGGGGCCGTTATAGGGGCATTAGCCTATAAAGCGATCGCCGGAAGTAGCCAAGATTAAAAATAAAAAGCCCAGCTTACTGCTGGGCTTCATTCAGACCGTTACTTTTTCTGTTTGGCTTCAAACGCAGCAAGTTGCTCTGGTGTCGCTGGCAACTGGTGGTTGGATTTCCACTCGTCGTAAGTCATGCCGTAGACACGCTCTCTTGCGTCATCGATATCTAACTCTAACCCTTGTTGCTGCGCCTCGGCGTTATACCATTTGCTAAAGCAGTTACGGCAAAAGCCAGCCAGAATCATTAAATCAATATTCTGCACATCTTTGTTGTTATCTAAATGCGCTAATAGCCTACGAAATACTGCAGCGTCTAACTTATCTTGTTCTTCTTGCGACAGGTTTTTGTATTTGAATTCAGCCACTTTACTTTCCTTCTGAGTGAGCGATTATTGTTATCGCTTCAATATACCGTAACACTTGCTTAGCTCAAACTGCATTATCTAATGCTTTAAGAAACAAAAAAGCCCTAAGCAACGGCTTAGGGCTTTCAAATTCGACTAAATTGAAGGCAGGGTACTAGCCTTGAATACCTACGATTAACCATGGTGCATTAGGCACAGTCAGGTCGCGCTCTAGGTGCCAAACATCTTCAATGTCTTCTTCCACACCTTCTGCTGAGTCGCGGTAACGACCACTGAACTGTAGGCTAAGCTGAGCTTTTTCGGCGTCGTAATCCGCACGTACAATTTCAGCATCCACGTACATAACATCAGTATGTTGCTCACCTTCTAGCTTCGCACGCTCGGCTTTTAGGTCTTCAAACAAACTTGGTGATACGTACTCTTCAATCGTTTCAAGCTGATTGTGGTTCCAAGCACCTTGTAGAATACGGTAGTGCTCACGAGAGCCGTTCACAAATGCTGCCTGATCAAAACCCGGTGGGTAGTTGTGAGGAACATCAGTTTGTGAACCAAAGCCAAAACCACCATTTCCGCCAGTTGTACCTTGAGGCTGTTGCTCAAAGTTATGTACATTTGGCTGTTCGAATTTTTGGTTATTTCCACCAAAAGCTGGTTGTTGCTGATGCTGGTTCATACTGCCTTGCTTAGCACCTAACATACCGCGCATGAACTTGAAGATCAGGAACGCGATCAAGCCCATGATAAGAATATCCATGAATTGGATACCTTCGAATGCGCCGCCGAAGAAGGCCGCTAATAGGCCACCAGCGAGCAGACCTCCTAATAGACCACCCATTAGCCCTTTCTTAGAGCTTTGAGCTTTACCAGCTTGTTCCTTGCCGATTGAATTTGTGTTTTGCTTTTGCTGCTTTGGCGCAGGCGCAGTTTTAAAGCTTTTGCCAAAAGACTTACCACCACCAAATTTTTTCGCTTCCGCAATAGGGGTTATAGCTACTGAAACCATTAACAGCGCTACAAGAGAAAAAATACGTTTCATGCTCTTCCTTAGGGTTATATTTAAGAGACAGGTTAATAGTAACGACTAACTATTACTATTAAAATATCTAAACCACTAATCTATGTATCAGAATATTGCAAAATAGTGGCAATCACATTGACGCTGTGACAGTGCGTCTTTAAAATATTGAACGTTGTTCATTTTAGAAAACTAACCATGGCCCGTAGAAACGATCACACTCGTGAAGAGCTTGTTGCTCTAACCCTAAATACCGTAAAAGAGTTCCTAAGCGAACATTCCCATCATGAGTTAAGCTTACGCAAAGTAGCGAATCTGATCGGCTATGTACCAAGCACGTTAGTCAACGTCTTTGGTAATTATAACCTACTTCTCCTCCACGCCGTGGCACAAACACTGGACGAATTGGCAACTGAGGCCCGTACCGTTGTTGAACAATGTAGCGACCCTCAATCTGCACTGTACGAACTAGCCTACTGCTACCACGACTTTGCTCAGAAATACCCGCACCGTTGGCAGCTGATTTTCGAACATAATATGAATGGTGAAACCTTGCCTGAGTGGCAGGCTGAGCGCATCGATAACATGACAGGCATGCTGGAAGGGTTACTTAAGGTACAAGCTCCTCAACGAACTGATTCCGAAGTTCTCCAAGCTAGCCGAGTATTGTGGTCTGGCGTTCACGGCATTACTTTATTGAGTGTCGACGACAAATTTTTCTCCGCAGAGCCTATTGATGGCAAAGAGCTTATCGAAAACCTTCTTTCTAATTACCTTGCCAACTGGTAAGCATAAGGACATGCAATGGCATCCGACAACCAATCTTCGCTGTTGAGGCAAAGGCGCTTTCTCCCCTATTTTATTACCCAGTTTTTTGGCGCCTTTAACGACAACATTTTTAAAAACGTACTGTTGCTGTTTGTCGCCTTTGCTGGGGCGGGTGTTTTACCTATCTCTAGTAACTTATTCATTAACTTAGCAGCCGGCCTTTTCATTCTACCTTTTTTCCTTTTCTCGGCGTCAGCAGGTGTTCTCGCCGACAAATACGAAAAGTCTTGGTTTATCCGTAAGGTGAAGTTGGCCGAAGTTGGCATTATGTGTTTAGGCGCTATCGGTTTCATTACCGAAAGCTATGGCATTTTGTTATTGCTGCTGTTTTTAATGGGAACACAATCGGCATTCTTTGGCCCGGTTAAATACGCCCTACTCCCACAGCAATTGAAGTCAGATGAACTGGTACCTGGCAACACTCTCGTCGAGACCGGTACTTTCCTCGCCATTCTTATCGGCACCTTAGTCGCGGGTGTGATTGCTTCTGCCGAAAACGCTAAATATATTGCGGCAATCAGTGTGGTAGCATTTGCATTGTTTGGTTACCTTTCTAGCCGCTCCATTCCAGTTGCACCAGCCAGCGCGCCAGAACTTAAGTTCCGCTGGCAGCCAATAAAGCAGACCAAAAACACCATTGCGATTGCCAAATCAGACCGCGTGATTTTCCAAGCCATTATGGCTATCAGCTGGTTTTGGTTTTTAGGCGCAGCTTACCTGACTCAATTCCCGAACTTCACCAAGATCTACTTAAACGGTAGTGAAAGTGCCGTATCGTTTTTACTGGCGCTCTTTTCTATTGGTATCGCGATTGGCTCGTTAGCTTGTGACAAGTTATCAGGGCATCGTATTGAGGTAGGCATCGTCCCTCTCGGCAGCTTCGGGATCACTGTTTTTGGTTGGTTGATGGCCACATCGGTACCAGACAACATTCCTGCGTTGGAAACTTTTGGTGAATTCATTCAACAAAGGGAACTGTGGCCACTGTTTGCTTACTTGCTCATGCTCGGCGTATCTGGCGGTATCTTTATTGTCCCTTTATATGCTTTGATGCAAAGCCGAGCCAAAGTCAAAGAACGAGCGCAAGTGGTTGCTGCACTTAATATTTATAACTCACTATTTATGGTGGGAAGCGCGGTGCTGGGTATTGTTTGCCTATCGGTGTTAGAACTGACTATCCCGCAATTGTTCGTACTACTCGCTGTAGGTAACTTTTTAATCGCGGTATACCTGTTTCTCCAAGTTCCTATATTCGTGGTTCGTTTCTTGGTGTGGATTCTTACCCATACCATGTATCGAGTCACCCACAAGAACTTACACCACCTGCCGAAAACCGGCGGTGCATTGATAGTATGTAATCATGTCAGCTATATGGACGCACTGCTGCTTAGCGCCGTATGCCCACGCTTGATTCGATTTGTGATGGAAGAAGACTATGCCAACCTTCCACCTTTACGCCGCTTCTTAAAACGCGCTGGTGTGATTCCTATCTCTGCAACCAATCGACGTTCAATTCGCAATGCGTTTGGTGAGGTGGAAAAGGCTCTAAATGAAGGTCATATAGTCTGTATTTTCCCAGAAGGTCAGCTCACTTCTGACGGTGAAATTAACGATTTCATGCGTGGTATGGACATCATCATCAAACGCAGTCCTGTCCCTGTGATTCCGGTGGCATTAAAAGGACTATGGGGCAGCTACTTTAGCCGTTATAAAGGCAGTGCTTGTAAAGGACTTCCTTCTCGGTTCTGGTCTAAGCTCGAGATTGAAGCAGGAGAGCCAGTTCCATCAGAGCAAGCGACGACCGCAATCATGCGTGACAAAGTCAAGGAGTTGCGTGGCAACTGGAAATAAGTGAACGCCTGTTCAGGTATCCTGAACAGGCGTTCAAAACATTAAGACTTATTGACCATATTAAATTATGTAATATGGCGTTCTCTTTGAATACAAATAAAAACTATGACCTCTTTTAAGAAGCAGCTGCCATTTTGGATGGCTGCAATAGCTTGTTTAACCCCTTTTGTTACCTCCCCTACGGCCTTGGTCATAGGCTTTTTACTGGCTAGTTTTGGACTGGTGCCTCAAGAGTTTGCACTGTCCAAAGTCACTAAAAAGCTGCTCGCGTATTCCATTGTGGGCCTTGGTTTTGGCATTCAATTTCAACAAGCACTCGCAGTGACAAGCAATGGTATTGGTTTAATCATTGCCACCATCGTCGGCACGCTTATCATTGGCTGGTTTGCGGCAAAAGCCATCGGACTAAACAAACAAACCGGCTATTTGATTTCTTCTGGTACCGCAATTTGTGGTGGCAGCGCTATTGCTGCGGTAGCTCCGGCTATTAATGCCGACGACGAACAAATCGGATTGGCGTTAGCCACAGTATTCGTGCTTAACTCGGTCGCACTGTTCGTTTTCCCCGTCATCGGTCATGCTCTTGAACTGGATCAGCACACTTTCGGGACTTGGGCCGCGATTGCAATCCATGATACTTCCTCCGTGGTAGGCGCGGCTTCAGCTTATGGTGAGGAAGCACTAACTACCGCGACGACACTGAAACTAGCACGCGCATTGTGGATCATACCAATCGCACTGGTGAGTGCTGTTATCTTCCGTAGTCAGTCGAAGAAACTTACTATCCCTTATTTCATTTTGTTTTACTGTATTGCGATTGGTGTTAGTGATTTATTGCCACAATTTGAAATGATCTATCAAGGCATTTTTTCTGTTGCTAAAAAAGCACTGGTGATTTGCTTATTCTTAATCGGATGTGGGATTTCGGTAGAGAAACTCAAAGCTGCAGGGCCTAAGCCTCTGTTATTTGGAGTGAGTATGTGGGTGCTTATATCAACGACATCGCTAGCGTGGTTAACGTTAAGCTGAAACATAGATTAAGCAGTAGATGCTTTTACAGCTCTTCTGCTTCAATTTTTGCGGCGACTTTTTTACTGCTACGGATACTAAACACAATTGCCAGTACCAGTAAAAATGCTGAAAGCTCAGCCAACGCCCGCGTCAGCCCTTCTGTTTGTACCGCAACAACAATTTGAAGGAGCACCGCAGCGGCCAATAGTATCTTCATGAACCAGCCTTTATTCATATTCCTTTGGATTACAGACTTTATTATGAACTGGAGTTATATAGATACTAAATTCAGTTTTGGACTATTTAATTGCTAAATTAAATATACCTTCAAGAACACCGCTTCAACTAATCTAACTGTCCTTCCACCCAGTTGATAAAAGTTCGAATTTTAGGCCGGTTCTCTGTACCTAATGGGCAGAGTAAGTCATACCCCTTATCCGTACTCATGCTCGGGTACGGGGTAACAAGTTCTCCAGACTCAATCATATCTTTCACAAACTGATAGCGCCCCATCGCAACCCCTAAATGATGCTGTGCGCTTAAAAAACCCATTTCCCGGTGACTCACACAGTAGAACTGCTCAAAATAGTCCACATCTAGCTTCATGTACTTCATCCAGCGTTGCCATACGTCTGAACCTAATGCATGAATGAAATTAATCCGTTTAAGTGATTCTAGGCCATCTTCATATAACCTATGCTGCTTGGCGTATTGAGGTGTACATACAGGAATGTATTTGTCGCCAAACAAGCGCTGACGATAGACATCGGTAAACCCTTCTGAGTCATAGTAAATGGCCACTTCAATATTGTTCTCATGAAAGCTTTGCTGTTCTTCATGACCGAACACATTGAGGTTGAATTTAGGATACTTTGCTTTGAAATCATGCAGCCTAGGTAACAGCCAGCCATTGGCGAAACCCGTTGAGGTGGCGATGTTGATCTCACCGACCATGTCTGTGGTATTAATGTCGTCGATTTCGGAAAAGATGTTGTGCAGTGACTTGGATAACGTCCCGTGAAAACGGTGTCCTTCTTCTGTGAGCTCAAGCTTGCGTGTTCCTCTCACAAACAGGTTAAAACCCAACTCACTTTCCAAGACTTTAATACGATGGCTCACCGCTCCCTGAGTAAGATGAAGCTCTTTACCTGCAAGCGTAAAACTCAGGGTTTTCGCCGCAACATGGAAAGTATGTAAGTTTCTCAACAACAGTTGTTGGTTCGCCATAAGACACCCTATGAATTAAAATTTTTAATCCATAGTACTACCCGATTCGTTTGTTTGCATCGATAAATAAGCTTCTAATATACCCAGTAACATAAAGTGTTAACTGGCTCAATTAATGACTTACGTTGAGCTATGTATTAAAAAAATTAATTAGGGGTATACATGAACATACTTGGCTACATGCAGAAAGTAGGTAAAGCGCTGATGGTACCAGTCGCAACATTACCTGCGGCTGCCATTCTTATGGGTATAGGTTACTGGCTCGATCCTGTTGGTTGGGGCTCAGAAAACATTCTTGCGGCATTTTTGATTAAATCTGGCGGCGCAATTATCGACAACATGGCTGTGTTGTTTGCAGTAGGTGTTGCATTTGGTTTGAGCCGAGATAAGAACGGTTCAGCAGCCTTATCTGGTTTTGTTATGTTCCTGGTAGTTACCACCCTACTTGCACCGGGCTCAGTTGCTCAGTTGATTGGTGTTGATGCGAGCGAAGTACCACCAGCATTCGGTAAGATCAGTAACCAATTCATCGGTATCATTATTGGTATTATTTCTGCTGAGATCTACAACCGTTACTCTACAGTTGAACTGCCACAAGCACTGGCTTTCTTCAGTGGCAAACGTCTTGTACCAATCCTAACGTCTGTTGCTGGTATGGCACTGTCTTTCGTATTGCTTTACGTATGGCCTGCAGTCTACGATGCGCTTATCCAGTTCGGTATCAAGCTTGAAAGCATGGGCGCTGTCGGTGCTGGCCTATTCGGCTTCTTTAACCGTCTATTCCTATCTGTTGGTATGCACCACGCACTGTACCCAGTTTTCTGGTTCGATGTTGTTGGCATTAACGATATCCCTAACTTCCTTGGCGGCGCACAATCTATCGCCAACGGTACAGGTATCCCGGGCAAAACTGGTATGTATCAAGCAGGATTCTTCCCTATCATGATGTTCGGCCTACCAGCAGCTGCTCTGGCTATGTACCACTGTTCTGACGCTAAAAACAAGAACCAAGTGTTCGCAATCATGCTAGCTGCTGCAATGGCTTCATTCTTCACCGGTATCACAGAACCGCTAGAGTTCAGCTTCATGTTCTTAGCTCCGCTTCTGTACCTATTGCATGCAATCCTAACAGGTATCTCTCTATACATTGCAGCGAGCATGGAATGGATGGCAGGCTTTGGTTTCTCTGCAGGTTTTGTAGACTTCGTCTTGTCTAGCCAAAACCCACTGGCGACACAGTGGTACATGCTGATTGTTCAAGGCCTAGTATTTGGCGTGATTTACTACACGGTATTCCGCTTCGTAATCATCAAATTCAACCTACGCACTCCAGGCCGTGGTGAAGACTTAGAAGCTGAAAAAGAAACAGCATCTCCAGAGGGTCTAAGCGAACTAGCAAACAACTACATTGAAGCAGTCGGCGGTGCAGATAACATCCTGGAAGTGGACAACTGTATTACTCGACTACGTCTAACAGTAAAAGATTCAGGTGTTGCAGATAGCGACAAATTGAAACAGCTTGGCGCAGCAGGTGTTGCAGATAGCGACAAATTGAAACAGCTTGGCGCAGCAGGTGTTGTTCCGGTTGGCAAAGGTGGTCTACAAGTCATCATCGGCCTAGGAAAAGTCGACAAAGTTGCCGAGCAAATGAAAAAAGCGCTAGCTAGCTAATCAAATATAAAAGTTTGTGGTGACTCACCTTCACCACGCCCCCTGAAGTGCAGAAACGCTTAGTCACCGATTCTGCACTTCTTTTTATTTCAAAACTGCAGATCAACAGGCTTTAAATAACGTGTTGGTATTAAGCCACTGCTTTAGCGAGTGTCGTGAGATTTTTATCCCACTTCCAACGGCCTCAGGTGGTATAGGATAAAACTGAACAGGCCACTTAAACTTTTCTAATTTACTGCTTAGATGTGCTTCCATCTCACTAACTGTGAGATCGACAGAGCTTTGAATAAAAGCAACAGAACGCTGACCAAACTCGGCATCTTGCACAGGAATCACCACTGATTGGCTTACCAGAGGAAACTGATTTAACGCCGCTTCAACTTCTTCACAATGGACATTTTCACCACCCGAAATGAACTGGTTGTCGGCTCGACCGATAATTCTAAGCTCACTCCCCAGCCACTCACCGAGATCTTTGCTGTCGAACCACCCTTCGTTGTCAACAATTGGTAGAAGCTCACCACGTACATAGTATCCGCTGGCAAGAGTTTCACCGCCAATGAATATCCGCTGTTGTTCTAACTTGAGCTTGCGATTATTTAATAACGCCCCAGCTGTAGATGTGCCATCTACTTTTTTCGCCGTGACTGTAGACGCAGCCTCTGTCATGCCATAGCCCAGCCAAGTTTCAATTCCCATGCTTTGGGCTTGCTGACTAAGCGTTAAGGGAATATGGCTTCCCCCTAGCAGTACATGTGTGAGAGTAAGTGGTTGACCGTTATCAAGTAGCCTTTTGAGTTGGGTCGCGACCAAAGACGCATGAGACACATCTTGGATATCTTGACTCAAGCTTCCATTACCTACTTTCAGACACCCTCCAGCCTGCAACCACCGATAGATAATGGCAAGACCCGACACATGGTATAACGGCAGGCTCAGTAACCAAGTATCTGTATGCCTGAAGTGAAACTGCTCCAATAGCCCGCGAGCAGAGGCAAGGTGTTGAGCTGACGTATGTATTACCGCTTTAGGTGATCCGGTTGATCCCGAAGTAAAGATAATGGATGCCGCGTTGCGCTCGTTATAGTGTGATACTTCTAATTCTGATGTACTTGGTTCAAATTTCGACTCTTCTGAAGCCTTTTCACACCATCGATACGCAACCATAACGCATGATTGCTTAATAGCATCAATCGATTGATCATCAAAGCCAGCCGACGGCGACAACCATACATAACGTTTAGCTGACTCAGGATACAAAGTCGTAAGCTTGCTAAATAAGGATTCCAGTGGCTGAGGCATAGTAATCGCACAAATTGCGCCAACCTCAAGACACGCGAGGTACAGAACGACCGTTTCCACGTGGTTTTTGCCGACTAAAGTCACAACATTACCGCTTTTAACACCGTGAGCTTTAAGTTGGTGAACTGCAGCATTAATCAACTCGCTGAGCTGCATCCAATGGTATGACTGGCCGTTATACAAGAGCGCAGACGACAATGGGCTCTGTTGAGCCCATTTTTTCCATAACGCATGTTGCTGAGTTACTGACATACCCTTCATTCAGATTGCCATTCTAGAGTTTGTTCGCTGAGAGCCTGAATTGGTAAATCACTTCCCGGCCATCCATTTTCTAATTGAGCTTTGAAAAGGCCAATCGTATCGAGGCCAGGTACTTCGTCAGGCAATTGCCACTTAGCCAAGCGAGCAAGTTGGTTTAAGCCTAAGCTCGATTCAATGCTCGAACTGATGACAGCTTTGATACCCAAACTTTGCGCTTTTTCAATCAATCCGATACAGCGAGAGACTGAACCAATCAAGGTTGGCTTAATGATGATCGCTTTTCCACCTATTAGGTCTTCCAATTTAAAGTCGTCACGCCTGATTGCGTGTTGTAGGCTTTCATCCCACGCAATCGCAATACCCGAATCAATCGCAAACGACAAACTATCGTTTGGTTGCTGACACGGTTCTTCTAGAAAAGTAATGCGCTGACGTAATGACGGAGAAATGTACTTGGCAAATTGCTGCGCTTTTTCAGGAGTCCATGCTCGGTTTGCATCAAGACGTAACGTAAGATCAGGTATCGACTCCAAAAACAAACTCACCAGCATTCCATCACGAATTGGCTCATACAAACCAACCTTCACCTTAGCGACTTTTTGTCCAGGCATGTCATTGAGAACTGGGATCAATTCGTCCGGGTCTCCCGTGCACAACGGGGCTGCTTGGTAGTTACCGCCTACTGGCAGTGCACCAGTAAGTTCGAGTTCAGCCATTGATAAACCAAACGCTACCGAAGGATAAAGTTCGTTATAATCTAGAGACTCCCCTTGCAACCAAAGAGCCAATTGTTGCTGAGTTTGTGATAAAGCCTCTTCAACAGACTCCACACTAAACCCCGGAAGCGGTGCAATTTCACCATAAACGCTTTTATTTCCTTCGGTAAGTTCGACGACCAATCCATGTCGCTCGGTTAATTTGTTCTCTCGAAGGATGACACCACTGTCCATTGGCAAACAGTAGCGGTATAACTTAGCCTTTCTCATTCCATCATTTCCCAAATTTTATTAGCACGACTCAGATAAAGGCAGCTCCTATCTGCCTTTATCTTTGATTAGACAGCCAAGAAAGCAGAAGTTCTTGGCTAATTTTGTGCTTTATGGGTTACGAGGGAATTTATCGAAATCAGGGCGACGTTTTTCGTTAAACGCATTTCGGCCTTCTTGGCCTTCATCGGTCATGTAGAACATCATTGTCGCATTACCAGCCAGTTCCTGTAAGCCAGCTTGACCGTCACAGTCAGCGTTTAGAGCTGCCTTCAAACAACGAAGAGCCATTGGGCTATGCTGCAGTGTTTCACGACACCAACGAACCGTTTCCTTCTCCAGCTCTTCAAGTGGAACCACGGTATTAACCAGCCCCATATCCAGTGCTTCTTGCGCATTGTAGAATCGGCATAAGAACCAAATCTCGCGGGCTTTTTTCTGGCCTACGATACGAGCCATATATGAAGCGCCCCAGCCACCATCGAACGAGCCCACTTTTGGTCCAGTTTGACCAAATTGTGCGTTGTCTGCCGCAATGGTTAAGTCACACATCATATGCAGTACATGACCGCCACCCACAGCCCAGCCTGCTACCGAAGCGATCACTGGTTTAGGGCAAGTGCGAATTTGACGCTGGAAGTCCAGAACATTCAGGTGGTGAGTACCTGAATCATCTTGATAGCCACCGTAATCACCACGAATACTTTGATCGCCACCAGAACAAAACGCTTTCTCACCTAGCCCGGTCAAGATTATCGCGCCGACTTTCTCATCGTAACGAGCGTCAGCCAAAGCGTTGATCATTTCCTTTACGGTTTGAGGACGAAACGCATTGTGTACCTGAGGACGACAAATCGTAATCTTGGCGATGCCATCTTCTGATTTGTGATAGGAGATATCTTGATACTCGCCGCTACAGTCTTTCCAATCCACTGGAGCGTATAGTTCTTCTTCGGTGATGCCTACTGTTTTTGCCATGGTGATTCCCATTGTTCTCGTTAAGCCTGCCAGAGCCTTGTGACTCTAGCGATGGGTAGAATTTTCTTTCTGCGCAAATAACTGAATTTGTTCAAGCGTGGCTTGCGCAAAAGCCAAAGGCTGCTCTTGATGAACGTTATGACCAGCCTGTTTAATTTGAGTAAATGACAGAGAACTCTCTACTGCCATTTGACTAAACTTGCGATCATACTCTCCACAAATGTAATGCAATGGTACGCCGCATAGTTTCAATCTATCTAGTAAGTAATCTTGCTTTGCCAATGATGTGGCTTCAAGCATGTCTGCCACTGATGGACCTAGATTAGCACTTCGTTTTGATATTAAAGCTTGTCTTTGCTCATCTTTTAGCGAAGAAAACACGGGTTGTTGGTACCAATCGGCCAATACTTGTGCGATTGGTTCATATCGAAATCGCTTAGCCCAAGCTTCATCGTTGGCAAGGCGCGCACTCTTATCTAATTCACATTCGAGGCCGAAGTTGCCTCCCTCTATCAATGCTCCCTTTATGTTCAGCCCACTAAACAAACTATTAGCTAAGCCTTGCATAATAATGCGTGCGCCAAGTGAATAGCCTATCAGTATCAGAGGAGATTCGGGATCGAGTTGGGCTAATAATGTGCTAGTAATCATCTTGCAACAATGATCACTATTGAGACATGAGATTCCGGCACTGTTTCCATGACCAGGCAGGTCGATAGAAATGAAAGGAAACTGAGTTAAATGCACACTGCAAGCTTGCCAATCTAAACCAGTACCCAGCAAGCCATGAATAAAAACCAATGTTGGTTCCTGTTCATTACTGCTGTGGCGTTGTTTTTGACTATAGAGCATGTACGCGATTCATGAACTGCTTCAGTTGTGTAGAAGCTTGATTGGCCGGCGTCTGCACTTCCACAATGAGAGCACCTTGCCCTGTAGTAAGGTGCTCTGATACCACGGTATTGAAGTTTTCCTGCGACGCAACATTTTGGTACTTCAATCCAAACTGCTTCGCAGCGTATTGAAAGTCATAGCCATGGGGCATTTGATACAAAGTCTCACGCTGCTGCTCTGGTACTGGTAGCAAGTCAAAAATGGCCCCACCATCATTATTCGTTACCGCTACAACAATCGGAATTTGACAATGAGTGAGCAGTGCCAAAGAGTTAAGATCATAAAGCAACGAAGTATCACCAATAAACAAGATCAGTGGGCGAGTTTGCGCTCGGTATACCCCTGCAGCCGTAGCCACTATTCCATCGATGCCCGATGCGCCGCGGTTAGTGTAAATGGCGGACTCATCAATACGACCAAACATATCAACAAGTCGAACAAACAGGCTGTTACCTAAAAATACATCGGCATACTGGGTGTGTTGTTCAATTAGGCAAGCCAACGCAAGTTCCGATAACGAGTCACTTTGCGCTGAAAATTGGCTAAGCAGCATGTCAACTTGTTGGCTGTAAGCTTTTAATTCATCGGCCCAACCTGCATGCTTGCTAAGTTTGGTTGGCGATAAATGTGCTTCCACCCACTCTGCAATATCAGTCACTATATGTTGCTGACTTAAGTGGTTTTGGTTGTCACGTTGGTCAGAATCTGAAATGTAGACATAAGTACATTGCCGACTCACTACATGATTTTTCAGCCATTGATTTAAGCGCTTCGATACAAACCGAGCCCCGAACTGAACCACACAATCACACTCTATTAATTGGCTCTGCAATCTCACATTTTGTAGCCACACATCGTAATGTGACCAATCACTGGTAACTCCAGATTGCACATCGCACAAAACAGGCCACCCTAACTGCTGTGCAAAGCGCGTGGCTTGCTGGGCTTGCTCTAACGGCAAACTGCCAATGAGTACAATCCCTTTTTGGCCATAGAAGTCGATAGAATTCTCGGGAGCGATGGTCTTAGACTGAATACGAGTAGCGTAGATTGTTTGCGACTCTTTCCATGCTTTCACTGTATTCAGATAACCTTCGGCGCAGCTTTTATCTTGCTTGGTGTATAGCGGTTCTGGGTAAGGGCAGTTGATATGGACCGCGCCGCCACTTGTCTCCTGTTGAAATAGCGTGTTATCTACACTAGAAAGTAGCCAGCCCAAACTGATGTTCATGGTAGGACTTGACAGATTCAAACTGTCGGTCACATGAGAAGAAAAGATACCCAGCTGGTTGATGGCTTGATTTGCACCGCAACCAACAAGCTCTGCTGGACGATCAGCGGTTAACACCACCAGCTTTTCGCCGGTCAGTTTCGATTCAGCAATAGCGGGAAGTAAATTTGCTACCGCCGTCCCCGAGGTAACGATAATCGCAACCGGTTTTTGGCTAGCTTTTGCTAAACCCAACGCGAGAAACCCTAAGCCGCGTTCATCAAAATGGGTGTGAATGTTTAGCTTCGAGTTCGCTTCAGCTTCGAGAGTTAGAGGGGTAGAACGAGAACCCGGTGCAATGCAGACTTCTGTAACACCAAATCGAGTTAACTCTTCCAGTAAAACTTCGCTCCAGACTCGATTCACGATCGCTTGATCTTGAATCATGAGGCAACTCCTAATGGCGGATTGTCTGAAATGAGCGTTAGTAACGTCGACATTTTTTTATCCAGTTCTTGCCACTCATGCTCGGCAATGGATCCCGGTACAATACCTGCGCCAGCAAACAGCTGCACTTGGTCGTTTACAATCAGTGCACTTCGAATCGCAACACAAAACTCCGCTTTTTGTTGACTCACATAACCAACAGAACCCGCATACCAACCTCTGGCAAACGATTCATTTTGGTTAATGAAATCCATTGATTCCTTGCGAGGTAGGCCAGCAACGGCCGCGGTTGGCTGCAGAGCATCGAGCAGTTGGACACCGTTAATACCTTTGTTGAGCTGAGCATGAATGCTTCGCTTCAAATGCTGCACTTTACGCAAACGCACCAAACGGGCTTCTTGTTCAACGTGCACTTCTTGAGAATGAGGCGTTAACCGATCAATGATGTCATCCACCACGTATTGGTTTTCGTTAAGATTCTTGCTGTCTTGAGAGAGCCAATTTGCAAGTTCCATATCTTGGCTAGCATTTCGACCTCGCCCAATGGTTCCCGCCAGTGCTTCTGTATGTAACTCTGAACCTTGGCGCGAATACAGGCGTTCTGGAGTCGAGCCCATAAAGCTATGGCGTTGATCGAGAGACATTAAAAAGTGAAAGCTATGGTGATTTTGCTGATAGCTCGCTTTGAGTAATTGAGCCGCGCACAATGGTTTATCAAGCTGGACCGTTGTTTTGCGTGCGAGCACCACTTTTTTAAATGCATTGGCATCAATACCATCCAGCACTTTATTTACCAAGCGGTGCCACTCCTGCTGTTCAGGAACATGACTCACATGGTTGATATGAGAGCTAATCGGTAGCAATGGAGACACTTCATATTGAAGCTTGTTAAGTGATGCCAGAGTACGATGTTTTTCGTTGCTGAGATTGACTGCTATAGACCAACGATCATCGAAACGAATCAACTCAATTTGAGGGAGGAAGAAAAACGACGACATACAGCGTCGATTCTTTTCAGTACTGCCATCAAAAGAACGACCACCCCATATACGTTGGTCTTCGCCTAGGATCGCATACGCTGGAGCCAATTCGGAAAAAGTATGTAGTTGCCCTAAGGCTACGACTTCTTCACGAGTATCACGAGATTGCCAATAGAATTTGGGAAAGATAGGTTGCGCTTCTAACCAATCGATAAACGCAAAATTTGGTTTTTCTTCAAGAACTTGAACTAGACGTATCGTTTCGTCTTCCGCATCCTTAACGCGTTCAATGAGTTCAGTAACCGCTTGATGAAAATATGACAAATCAACCTCGTAGACATATGAGCTTGGATGATATTAGCAGGCTACTCTATTAATAGACCTTACTCAAATCAAGGATGCATCGATTCTTTTACATAATCCTGTGATAAGAAACGAACAAACCTTATCCATTAGGCTAATATTTAACAGATTTTAATTCTATCAAACAAAGATTTGATGTACTTTAATAAAGTAATTAATCGTTTTTTAGGAATTATACAATGCAAAATATCGGGATATCATCCAAACTCGATAGTGTCTGCTACGACATTAGGGGGCCAGTGCTCAAACATGCTAAGCGCATGGAGGAAGAAGGGCATAAAATTCTTAAATTGAATATCGGAAATCCCGCCCCATTTGGTTTCGACGCCCCGGATGAAATTCTCGTTGATGTAATTCGTAATTTGCCAACGTCTCAAGGTTACTGTGACTCGAAAGGTATCTACTCTGCACGTAAAGCTGTTGTTCAGCACTACCAAAAGAAAGGCATTCATAGCTTAGATGTAGAAGATGTCTACATTGGTAACGGCGCATCAGAGCTCATCGTTATGTCGATGCAAGCTTTACTAAACAATGGCGATGAAATGCTAGTGCCTGCTCCAGACTACCCACTTTGGACAGCATCCGTGGCTTTGTCTGGCGGTAAAGCGGTTCATTACATGTGTGACGAAGAAGCCGATTGGTACCCAGATTTAGACGACATTAAAAGCAAGATCGGCCCTAAAACACGTGGGATTGTCTTGATCAACCCGAACAACCCAACGGGTGCTGTGTATAGCCGTGATTTCCTACTTGAAGTGATTGAAATTGCTCGCCAGCATAAACTAATTATTTTTGCTGACGAAATCTACGATAAAGTTCTTTACGATGGAGCAACCCATACCTCTGTCGCCACATTAACTGAAGACGTCTTGGTTGTTACATTCAACGGTTTGTCAAAAGCTTACCGTGTCTGTGGTTTCCGTGGTGGCTGGATGTTTATGACCGGGCCAAAACACCTAGCGCAAGGCTACATCAATGGACTCGAAATGCTCGCTTCTATGCGCTTGTGCGCCAATGTACCGATGCAACATGCTATCCAAACAGCGTTAGGGGGGTATCAAAGTATCAATGAGCTGATCCTGCCCGGCGGCCGACTATTAGAACAACGTGATAAAGCATGGGAACTGATCAACCAAATACCAGGCGTATCCTGCGTGAAGCCAAAAGGTGCCATGTACTTGTTCCCTAAAATTGATACTAAGATGTACAACATCAAAGACGACCAAAAAATGGTGCTAGACTTCCTCATTCAGGAAAAAGTTCTACTAGTGCAAGGCACTGGTTTTAACTGGCCTAAGCCCGACCACTTCCGTATTGTGACTTTACCGCATATTGAAGATCTAGAAACCGCAATTGGTCGATTCGAACGTTTCCTTTCGACATACAGTCAGTAGTATTTAACACTGATCTTTCATATGCTTAAAGGGTGCTCTATTGAGTGCCCTTTTTTATTTTTACTCATAGCTCGATTGCATAGGGAGTCAGAATGTCAGCCGATACGCATAAGGAAAGCCACTTTTTCGCCCACTTAGCTCGGATGAAGCTTATCCAGCGCTGGCCTCTCATGCGATCTATCTCAACCGAAAACATTTCTGAACATAGCCTACAAGTCGCTTTTGTCGCCCACGCTCTCGCGGTGATTAAAAACAAGAAGTTTGACGGCCAGTTAAATCCAGAACGCATAGCCATTCTTGGCATGTACCACGATACCAGTGAAGTTCTAACGGGTGATATGCCAACGCCGGTTAAGTATTACAATCCAGAAATAGCCAAGGAATACAAAAAAATAGAAGCGGCTGCAGAACAAAAACTGCTTTCCATGTTACCGGAAGAGTTTCGCGATGACTTTGCCCCTTATTTGATCACACAATCAGCCCACCCAGAGGACGCTGCCATCGTAAAGCAAGCTGATACTATCTGCGCATATCTAAAGTGTTTGGAAGAGCTCAGTGCGGGCAACCATGAGTATGCACTGGCTAAAAAGCGCCTAGATATCACCCTGAAAGAGCGCCGAACCCCCGAGATGGATTACTTTCTCAACACTTTTGCTCCAAGCTTTGAGTTATCGCTCGATGAAATAAGCTAAGCCTCTGGTTTTATTAACAAACCATACTACAATTGGCTTACAAATTATAAAAATAAAATGGTTGGCCAGTGAGTCTTACAAGCGACGAAAAGTTACTACGTTTAATTAAATACTTACCAATGATGATCATTGGGCTTTTTGTTACCGTGATTATCTCTGTCGTACTGAATGAAAACAGACACTCACTCAAAGACAGTATTAGCACCCTACGCTCTACGTTTTACCACGATCAAAAAGAGCTGCTGCAATATCGCATAAGTAATATCCTTCAACAGATTGAATTTGAAAAACAAAGCACCGAGTCGATTCTCAAAAATAATATTCAAGAACGAGTCGGCGATGCCCTATCCGTCGCATACAGCATCTATCAGCAGAACCCTTCTCTCGATGAAGCCTCACTCACCAAAATGATCATCGATGCGCTTCGTGATGTGCGCTTCAATAACGGCCGAGGCTACTTCTTCATTTATAAGTTGGATGGTACCAATGTTATGCATCCGATTTTGCCCCACATCCAAGGCACCTCTTTGTGGGACTTAACCGACGTTCGCGGGTCTTACGTCATTCGCGACCTATCTAACCTGGCCCAGGCACAAGGCCAAGCATTTCATCGTTGGTGGTGGAGTAAGCCTGAAAAGCTTGAACAAGAGTTTGATAAGATCGGCTACGTAGCGCTGTTTAAACCGTTAGGCTGGTTTATTGGCACAGGTGAATATGTCGTTGACGTAGAGCAAGACATTCAAGAACGGCTTATTGAACGCATCTCTGACTACAAGTACGGTGAAGGCGGCTATGTCTATGTTTTGAATGGCCAAGGCACACTGCTCTCCCACCCTAGTTCTACCATGGTGAATACTGAGCGGCTGAACATGCGTGATAACAATGGTACTTTCTATGTCCAAGAGATCATCGAGACTGCCAAATCAGGCGGCGGTTATGTTGAGTACCAAGCATCCTATACCCCAAACGGCATCAGCCAAGCAGATAAACTCAGCTATGTTTCATATATTCCCGCTTGGGATTGGATCATTGGTACAGGGATCTACACCCAACGTGTAGAAGCTTTCCTCAATGAAAGGCAAGCTAATCTAGAGCAAAAGAATACCAACGAACTATCTAAAATTATCGGGGTTGGCTTAACAGCGTCCATTCTTTTAGCGGTAATTTCTCTTTTCATTGGCCACTTAGTTGGGCAACGTTTCGTCCGCTTTCAAAAACAGATTAATGCTGATTTTGATGAGCTTAAGGCGACTAAAGACAAACTCCAGTATCAAGCGCTGCATGATGAGCTTACTGCACTACCAAATCGAACCTATCTACTCGACTTTATTGATCAGGCAAAAACTAAAAGTTTATTTTCCGGCAAATCCCTTGCGGTGATGTTTGTTGATATTGATGACTTTAAAAAGGTAAACGATGCCTTTGGACACTCAATTGGTGACCAACTTCTTGCCATGGTCAGTGAGCGATTCCAAACCTTACTCGATGATCACAGTATCGTGGCGCGCTTTGGTGGTGATGAGTTTGTATTCTGCTTCTCCGAGATTGATTCTGTCTTGGAAGCAGAACAAAAAGGCCTTGAGATTTGCAACGCTTTTTCTGATGTCTTTCAGATTAACAATAAAGTCGTCAATTCCACTTGTAGTATTGGCGTGTCCATTTTCCCGCAAGATGCGAGCAATGCTGAAGACTTAATTGCAAAAGCCGATACCGCTCTTTATACCTCAAAGGCTCTCAAAAAAGGGCACGTGCTGTTCTACGACGAGTCGATTAATAAACAAGTGCAATACGAACTTGCACTAGAAAATGAGCTACGCGGAGCACTAGAGCGTGAAGAACTGTATATGCTCTATCAACCTCAGATCCATTTAAATAGCGAACGCTTAGTCAGCGTCGAGGCTCTGATTCGTTGGAACAGCCCTCGACTAGGGCAAGTCTCACCGGTTGAGCTTATCCGCAAAGCAGAAGAAATAGGCTTGATCAGTAAAGTCGGCGAATTTGTTATTCGCCGTTCGTGTGAGCAACTAATTTACAATTTCCCTAATCACCCTGAAGCCATCACCCTTTCGATCAATGTATCTCCAAATCAGCTTCTTGAAGGAGATTTCGCGGAAACACTCACTGCTATTGTTGATGAGTATGGTATCGACCATCGCCGAATCACCATCGAAATTACCGAGAATGTATTGATCAACGACATTGAGTTGGTTACACCTATCCTTAAGAAGGTCCGTGAGCAAGGTTTTGCTATCGCTCTGGATGATTTTGGTACCGGCTTCTCATCGCTCAGTTATTTATGTAACCTGCCGATCACTGAGATTAAAATCGACCGCAGCTTTGTGGATAAAATGCTTTCAAACCAACAAAGTGACGGGCTAATCAAAGCCATTGTGGCGATCGGAAAATCGCATTCACTTAAAGTGGTGGCAGAAGGGATTGAATCGCCAGAACAGCACCAAAGATTGCACCAATACCAATGTAACTTAGGTCAAGGGTATTTGTTCTCTAAGCCAATCCAAATAGAACAACTGGTCGAGTTCCATAAGCAAAACTCGGCAAGGATAGAATATGAAAGTTGAAATTAGCCCTTTGTGGCAGCATCGACACGATGACGAACATAAAATTCGACGTGATGACCATCGCAGCCCCTACCAAAGAGACCGAGCACGCATTCTTCACTCTGCGGCATTTCGCCGCTTGCAAGCCAAAACACAAGTACACGGCAACAGTATTGATGACTTCCACCGAACTCGCCTTACCCACTCACTCGAAGCAGCTCAATTAGGCACGGGGATTGTTGCTCAAATAAAAAAGAAACAACCAGAATTTCGAGAGCTGCTACCTTCCGACAGCTTGATTGATTCGTTATGCCTCGCTCACGATATTGGTCACCCACCCTATGGGCACGGTGGAGAGGTCGCGCTGAACTATATGATGCGAGACCACGGTGGATTCGAAGGTAACGCTCAAACTTTTCGTATCGTGACTCAACTGGAACCTTATACTGAGCACTTTGGTATGAACCTGTCTCGCCGTACTCTGCTTGGCTTAATCAAATATCCAGCCCTGCTGAGTGAAACTCGAAGAAAACTTAAGCCAGAGCCCGCCAGCCACCAGCGTAAGCTTAAAGCAAAAGATTGGGCTCCAGCCAAAGGCCTATACGACTGCGACCAAGTATTATTCGACTGGGTATTAGCACCACTGTCCGATGCCGATAAGGCCTTGTTTAGCCAGATGCGAGGAAGCGTTGCGGATAACCAGCATAACAAAACTCGCTTTAAGTCTTTAGATTGCTCCATCATGGAGCTTGCTGATGACATTGCCTACGGTGTCCATGATTTAGAAGATGCTATTGCTTTAGGCATGGTGACGAGAAATCAATGGCAAGAGGCTGCTGCCAGTCAACTCGCCGAGTGTGGAGCCAGCTGGTTTGAGACCCATATAGCTTCCATCAGCGAAATGCTTTTCACTGGGAAACACCATCAACGTAAAGATGCCATTGGTGGTATGGTCAATGCACTGCTCACGAGTATCGCTATCAAACCCGTAGACGCACCATTTGAAAGTGAATTGCTGGCGTTTAACGCCTATTTAGAACCTGAAATGGCTCAAGCCCTTGAAGTATTAAAGTCTTTCGTTAGCCAGTATGTCATCCAGATCCCCCAAGTTCAGATCGTCGAATACAAAGGCCAACAAATCATTATGGATTTATTTGAGGCTCTAAGCGCCGACCCAGAGCGGCTACTCACTCAGCAAACACGCCAAAACTGGTTAAATGCAAATGGTGAAGAGGCTCAAATGCGAGTCATTGCAGACTATATTTCATCTATGACGGATGGCCACGCGCAGCGCTTGCATCAACAGCTGTTCTCTTCACATCATTAAGCTACTTTAAGTAGTTTCGCTCAAAAACCCCAGGTGGCATTTGATCAATTTGAAACTGGATCATGTGGTCAAATGCAGCCAAAAGTGGCGAAAAATCCTGCTCAGGTTGAAGTAATGAAAGAATGTGGTAGCCCGCTTCCACAGTCGATAAGCTGTTCTCACTTGGGGCTTTGCGAATGCGGTAGTTCCCTTTAAGCCCTTTGGGTAAATGAAGGCATGGCAGCGATTGCAGGTTGGTAGATACTTGCCACATTTTGTAGGCTTTCTTCCATGTGCCATCCAGTAATATGACACGAACTTTGTCGGTGTTCGCCTTAGCGATTAGCTCATCAGCAGAACGCGAATGATCGCTTGGATATAAAATGTAATGCTCGACATCACTTTGGGCTAAGAGATGATTCAGTTCATCATGTGTAGAAAAGTCTTCACCGACAAAAAGATAACTGTTTGGCAATGATAAGCTCAAAATCCTTGCCGTTCCCATTGGCCGATGTTCTTCCGTGGGATGTTGAAGGATGATCAACTCAACATTCGATGATAGGCTTTGAATCCACTGACAAATACACGCTTTTTGTGACTTGCCACACTGCAAACAATATCGAGACATAAAGTGAAACTGACCTTCCTGTTATTGGCAACTAGCCTTATCTGCTTAGCATTACAATTCGAGCCAATGCAAGCCTACGCTGCGTGGAATATACACAGCATAGCCGATGGCCAATGGTGGCGAATCCTAACAGGAAATTTCACTCATACCAACTTTGCCCATTTAGGAATGAACTTAGCCGGTCTCTGGGTGATCTGCTATCTCTTTAAACCGAGCGCAAAAACATTATTGTTTGCTCTGGTGATTCTTTCTCTCTTTGTTGGTGTTGGCAACATCTTTACCGACATGACCACCTACGTCGGCCTTTCCGGCGTCCTGCATGGCTTGTTTGGCTACTTTGCCCTACAAGAAGTTTTACAGGGAAGAAAAGGTAGCCTACTTTTGGTTGCAGGCCTTATTGCCAAAGTGTTGTGGGAACACCTTATCGGTGCTTCAGAGTCCACCAGTGCAATGATCAACGCCAAGGTCGCCATCGAAGCCCATTTATCAGGCTCTTTAGGCGGGTTTGCATTGGCGCTGCTTGAACACTTTCACCAACAAAAAAAACGCCCATCGTAAGATGGGCGTCCATAACTGACTAGTCTTAAGTTAAAGCATCACGTCATTTAAACAATTGGACGCTGGCCGCGGCTAATCAGTTTCATTAACACGTTATCTGCTGCGTCACCCGCAACCCCTGCTAGCTTGTCAGTGAGCTTTTTCTTCTGCACATAATGAATCGACAATACGGTTTTATCTTTACACGCTTCAACAACCAGATCATCAGAGGTTTTAATCTCATCCACTAAACCAAGCTCTTTCGCTTGAGTACCAAACCAGTGTTCACCTGTCGCGACTTTATCTAAGTCCAACGCAGGGCGATGATCACGAATAAAGTCTTTAAACAGACCATGAGTCTCTTCAAGCTCTTGCTTAAATTTCTCACGCGCTTTGTCGCTGTTCTCGCCAAACATGGTTAGAGTGCGCTTGTACTCACCCGCAGTCAGTTGTTCAAATTCGATATCGTGCTTTTTCAATAGTTTATTGAAGTTTGGCAATTGGGCTATAACGCCAATAGAACCAACAATCGCAAACGGCGCAGATACAATTTTATCGGCGATACATGCCATCATGTAGCCACCGCTTGCTGCTACTTTATCAACAGAAATAGTCAGAGGTAATCCTGCTGCTTTAATGCGATCAAGTTGAGAAGATGCTAACCCGTAGCCGTGAACCATACCGCCACCGGTTTCAAGGCGCAGTAGCACTTCATCACCTTCACGCGCAACCGCAAGAATCGCAGTAACTTCTTCACGTAATGAAGCCACTTCTTTCGCATCGATGCTGCCATTAAAGTCGAGAACAAATAAGTGCGGCTCACGCTTCGAGTCTAGGTCACCGTCTTTCGCTGCTTTCTTGATCTCTTTCTCACGAGATTTCGACTGCTCTTTCTCGCTTTTCTTTTCGGCTTTATCACGAGCTTTAATGAAAGCTTCATCGTGTAAATGGTGCTCAAGCTGCTCTACGGCTTGCTTATGCTGCTCAGTCAAATTGGTGATTTCCAGTTCACCCTTCGCTGCGCCACTTTTCCCACTGACTGCTTTCGCAATCACTAAAATCGCAATAATCGCGACGACGACAGTCGCAATCTTGGCCAAAAAGAGGCCGTAGTCCAACAAAAATTCCAATGTCATATCCCCAAATGTGCGAATTGGTGTATTGTAACCGCCTTGTCACGAAGACTTAAAGTAGAACATAACAATAAGGAAGCACATGGTGGATTATTCCGTTTCTGCAGATGCCCTAAAAGATAAAGTGATTTTGGTTACTGGTGCCGGTGATGGCATAGGTAAGCAGGCTGCCCTTAGTTTTGCTCAACACGGTGCGACCGTCATATTACTTGGCCGTACAGTGAAAAAACTCGAACAAACTTACGACGAAATTGAAGCGGCTGGGTACCCTCAGCCTGCGATCATTCCTTTGGATATGAAAGGCGCAAGCAAACAAAATTACGTCGACATGATTGAAACCATTGAAGGTCAGTTTGGCCGCCTTGATGGCTTGCTACACAACGCCAGTATCTTAGGCGTTATCAGCCCATTCGACCAAATCGGCGAAGACACTTACGATGATGTCATGCAGGTGAATGTGAAGTCACAATTTCTATTGACCCAAGCGGCGTTGCCGTTGCTGCGTAAATCTGACGATGCACGTATTGTATTTACCTCCTCAACTGTGGGCCACGTTGGTCGTGCGTTCTGGGGGACTTACGCTATGTCGAAGTTTGCAACAGAAGGCATGATGCAAGTATTGGCAGACGAACTGTCGGATACGCCAATTAAAGTCAATGCAATCAACCCTGGTGGTACCCGTACAGGTATGCGAGCTAAGGCATTCCCAGCAGAAGACAGTGGTTTACTCAAAACACCAAAAGATATCATTCCACTGTATTTATACTTGATGGCCCCTGAAGGAAAAGATGTCCGTGGCCAGTGCATCGATGCCCAGCCGAAAAAATAGGTTTATCAAAGAACCCCAATACATTGAATGCCTTGCGTTGACCGCAAGGCATTTTTTATTGTCTAGAAATAAAATTTATTAATCTTTTTCTTGCAGCGATACCCGCTTAATTTATACTGTATATATATACAGTTATTTTGTATGTGAGCGATAAAGTATTTATGTATGAATTAATCGAAAAGCTGAAACTGAAACAGCTTGTCTGGCAAGGCTCTCAAACCCAATACCACAATGATTATCTTCCAACTGGTTTTGAGTTACTGGATCAAAAGCTTGAAGGTGGCTTTCCTAAGTGCGGTGTTGTTGAACTGCAATCCATCAGTGGCATTGGTGAACTTAGGCTGCTGCTCCCACACATTAAGCACAACCGTAGCGATCAGTTATCTGTGTTTATCCAACCACCCGGCTACCTCTGCGCTGAACAACTTCATCATGCGGGTATCGATAGTAATAAGGTCTTATTGCTTTATCCTAATAACGCTAAAGAAGCGTTATGGGCGGCAGAGCAATGCCTTAAGAGTGGGGCGTGCAGCAATGTGTGTCTATGGATAGATGATCTTGAAGTGCACCACGTAAGACGCTTACAAGTCGCCAGTGAAGCTGGTGATTGCTTAAGTTTCTTATTCAAAACCCAGTATCAGCTCGCTCAAGTTAATAATGTTTTCTCATTACCCGTGAGCTTAAGTATGACGCTGCGCCCTAATCCTGAAGGGCTTGAAATCACGATTACCAAGCGCAAAGGCGGGTGGCCACAAGGCAGTTTTGTCCTCAATATGAGTCAGCTTTGGCCTAGCCTAACCTTAATGCCGGAAACACCGGTTGTTATCCCATTCCCGCTCATGAAGCAGGGGTAGGTATGCAGCTCTGGTTGTACTTGCACTTCCCAACTCTTCAGCTTGATGCCCTCTTTGCTCAGCAGAATGAACAGCCGTTAGCTATTGTCGAAGGAAAGAAGCACCAAATTGTGCAGTGCAACTCTGCCGCACAAGAGCAAGGGATCAAGGCAGGCCTAGGCCTAGGAAGCGCTGCCACTTTATGTGCCGACCTACAGGTGCACCCGTATGATGCTCGCATCGAACAGCAAACACTGACCGACATTGCTCAGTGGTTGTACTTAATCACATCGGATATTGCCCTATTTCCCCCACAAGGAGTATTGCTCAAAGTCACCGATATGCTGTCTTTATACCAAGGGCTGGATAACTACTGGCATACCCTCAGCCAACACTTAAACACGCTGGCATTGAATTATTCATATTCGACCGGTTTTTCTCCATTTTCGGCGATTTTACTAGCAAAGTCGCACATCAATAGCATCACTTTAGACAAAGAAACCATCTTAAATAATATCCAACAGCACCCAATAGCCTCCACAGAGCTCGATAAAAAGCAATTAGAGCAGCTCAGCCGCGTTGGTATTCAAACTCTTCAGGAGTTGCTAGAACTACCGCTGCAAGAGTTGGCACAACGCTTTAATATTGATCTCGTTAACTATGTTGGACGGCTAACAGGGCGTTTTAAGCACCCTATTACCTTCTACCACCCACCAGAAGCGTTTCACAGCTATATGGAACTGCTATTCGATATTGAAAACGTACAATGGCTAGAAAAGCCACTAGGCAAGCTGCTAAAAAAACTTGAGCTGTTTCTAACACTGCGTAATCAGGTCGCTTATGAGCTGGAGTTAACCCTTCACCAGCGCGATAAAGTCGAACAAAGCATTACATTTACGTCTGCGATTGGCGATTACAGTGCCGTTCAATGGACACGTTTATGTCAACTTAGTATGGAGTCCCTCACTCTTGAGGGCCCAGTTCAAGGCCTAACTCTGACCATCAAGCGCTATGGTGAACAGCAAGCGCATGCAGACGATATCTTTGAAGGTAAAAAAGGTCAGCAAAGTGAGTTAGAGCTCGTCTCCCTATTACAAGCAAAACTAGGAAAAAAACAGGTTCGCAAAGTCTGTATGACACCCGACCCTCGCCCAGACAAAGCCACTCGTCTATACGATCCAGCAGAAGCCGCTGTTTTACCCGAGCTAAAAAACCGGCTTCGCCCTAGTATCATGCTGCCAGAACCAGAGCTACTGTGTGAAAAAGTCAGCCTAATGCAAGGCCCAGAACGAGTCGTCACAGGATGGTGGGACGGTGATGACATGACTCGTGATTATTTCATTGCTCGTAGCCAAGAAGGGCGCTGGTTATGGATATTTAGAAACCAAGACAAACAGTGGTTTCTACACGGTCAATTTAGCTAGGCAAAGGCCCCGTTCCCCATGAAATACGCTGAACTCTTTTGCCAAAGTAATTTTTCTTTTCTCACTGGCGCTTCCCACGCAGAGGAACTCATACTCCAAGCCGACTTTCTTCGCTATTCGGCCCTAGCGATTACCGATGAGTGCTCAGTTGCCGGAGTCGTGCGCGCATACACCGCCATCAAAGATCACCAGTTGGCCATCAAACTGATTGTCGGCAGTATGTTTTGGCTCAATGACGAATGCCAAGTGGTATTACTGTGTCCGAACCGCCAAGCCTATGCTGAACTGTGCCGTATTATCACTAACGCCCGTAGACGTTCACCGAAAGGGGAATATCAGCTTTCAGAATGGGATTTAATGTCAATTAAGCACTGCTTAGTGCTATGGCTACCTAGTCACACAAGCCATGACCAACACTGGGGTAACTGGCTTTCTCAGCATCACGCACATCGTCTTTGGATTGGCCTGCAACGTCACCTGAATGCAGACGATAAAGAATACACTCAGCACTGTGAAAGCCTTTCACTAGAGTATTCAATACCAATCACAGCGTGTGGTGGTGTGCTAATGCATACCGCGACTCGATTGCCTCTTCAGCATACGCTGACCGCCATCAAGCAAGGAAAGTCGGTTGATGCTATTGGTCAACACATGTTGTCCAACACAGAGCGGACGCTCCGTAGTAAGGAAAAACTCAGTAAGCTGTTCAAACCTGCATGGCTAGCTGAAACAGACCACATCGCAAGTCGCTGCGAATTTCATTTAAAAGAGCTTTGCTATGAATACCCAAGTGAGCTGATTCCCGACGGGCTCACTCCAATGATCCACTTACGTCAGTTAGTCGAAAACGGCAAACGAATACGCTTTCCATCTGGGGTTCCTGAACAAGTCAGTGCGGTGATCGATAAAGAACTCGACCTAATTGAAGAACTTAACTATCCGTTTTTCTTCCTGACCATTCACGACATTGTGATGTTCGCCAAACACCAAGGGATCCTGTATCAAGGCCGAGGCTCTGCTGCCAACTCTATTGTATGTTACTGCCTAGAAATCACCGCCGTCGACCCAAGACAAGTCTCCGTGCTGTTCGAGCGATTTATCAGTAAAGAGCGCAACGAGCCACCTGATATTGACGTTGACTTCGAGCATGAAAGACGTGAAGAAGTCATTCAGTATATCTACCAAAAATATGGTCGCGAGCGAGCTGCACTGGCTGCGACAGTGATTTCCTATCGCTTTAAGAGTGCCATTCGCGATGTAGGTAAAGCGTTAGGTATTAATGAAACCCAACTCGACTACTTCATTAAGAATGTCAATCGCCGTGATCGCTCTACAGGTTGGCAAGCTCAAATTGTCGAGCTGGGGTTAAAGCCTGATTCCTTGAAAGGCGAGCAATTCATTCAATTGGTCAACGAAATTATGGGGTTTCCTCGTCACTTATCCCAACATGTTGGCGGGTTTGTGATTTCATCAGGGCCTTTGTATGAGCTGGTTCCGGTTGAAAATGCGTCAATGAATGATAGAACCTTAATCCAATGGGATAAGGATGATCTAGAGAGCCTAGGCCTACTGAAAGTCGATGTGCTGGCACTAGGGATGCTAACGGCGATTCGTAAGTGCTTCACCTTGGTTGAGCAATTAGAGGGGCGAAAACTGTCGATCGCCGATATTACTCGCCAGCAGGATGACCCTAATGTCTATGGCATGATTCAGCGAGCCGATACGGTCGGAGTGTTCCAAATCGAGTCACGTGCACAGATGAGCATGCTACCTCGTTTAAAGCCTGCCTGTTATTACGATCTTGTGATACAAATTGCTATTGTTCGGCCTGGCCCGATCCAAGGTGATATGGTGCACCCATTTCTCAAGCGGCGAAACGGCACCGAGCCGGTGGAGTATCCGTCAGAAGAGGTACGTGAGGTGCTTTCTCGCACTATGGGTGTTCCTATTTTCCAAGAGCAAGTGATCAAAATTGCTATGGTTGCAGCAGGCTTTAGTGGAGGTGAAGCCGACCAATTACGCCGAGCGATGGCGGCTTGGAAAAAAAGTGGTGACCTAGCTAAGTTTAAAACCAAACTGATTGACGGTATGCTCAGCCGTGGTTACGAATTGGAGTTTGCTAATCGGATTTTCGACCAAATCTGCGGCTTTGGTGAATATGGCTTTCCTGAAAGTCATTCAGCGTCGTTCGCGGTATTAGCCTATTGCTCTGCATGGCTCAAATTCTATTATCCAGAGGCTTTCTATACCGCGCTACTCAATAGTATGCCGATGGGTTTTTACAGCGCCTCTCAACTGATTCAAGATGCCAAACGACACAACTTAAGCATCCTACCGATTTGCGTCAATCATTCGCACTATGACCACCGAGTGGTAAACCAAAATGGAAAGCTTGCTGTTAGATTAGGGCTTAGACAAGTGAAAGGCTTAAGCTTGGATGGCGTTAAACAACTTATTAAAGCACGCCCTCACTCTGGTTATCAGCACCCTAGCCAGCTCAAACATATTGGGCTAAGTAGCCGAGATGTCGAATTACTCGCCTCAGCGAATGCCATGCATGAATTTGCCCACAACCGCTACTCTACTCGCTGGGCGATGATGGACTCTTGCTCTGATCTACCGCTGTTTAAAGATCATGTAGCAAGGCTAGATACCCATATCACCCAACCTAACGATATGCAGACACTTTTAGAGGACTATGCCTCCACAGGGCTCTCTCTTAACAAGCATCCGATCACCTTACTCGATGAAGCCAATCAACTTGGACGCTTCACCCGTATGCAAATGCTGCAGCATACCAAGCATCAGTCCCTCGTCACTGTGGTTGGCGTAGTGACAGGTAAACAATCACCCGGAACCGCTGCTGGCGTAACCTTTTTCACCCTCGAGGACGATACAGGAAACATTAATGTGGTGGTCTGGAAAGCAACCGCACAAGCTCAAAAGCAAGCTTATCTCACTGCGAAGGTATTGATGGTAAAAGGGATATTAGAACGAGAGGGGGAAGTCACGCATGTTATTGCAGGCAGGTTGATCGACTTAACCAATAAACTAGAAGGGCTAAAGAGTCGCTCAAGGGATTTCCATTAAGCCTGAACCGAGAGAGCCTAGAAATACAAAAGGGAGGTTACCCTCCCTTTTAAATTGAGCGTTGAGTTACTTCGCCTCAACTTGCGCTTCCATACGTCTTTTCTTGAATTCCTTATACAGTAAAAGGCTTAAAGTCATCACGACCTTAGACGTCAACCATATCATCGAATTACAACTACCTTAAAATTTGGATAAAAAGAACGTTTGATAGTGTCACTTATTTCGTATTCCGAAAAAGTAAAACCATTGTAGCTTAAAATTCACCCGACCGCTATAAAGTACGCAATAACATATAAAGCAGTTATGAAAGTAAACTTCTCAACCTATCTTGTGCCACTTCAACCAACAAGTCTGGTTGGAACTTAGAAATAAAGCGATCGCAACCTACTTTTTCAACCATAGCTTCATTAAAGCTGCCACTCAGTGAAGTATTCAGAGTCACAAACAGATCTTTCATACGCGGGTCACTTCGCACCTCATGCGTCAGCTTATAGCCATCCATTTCTGGCATTTCAGCATCGGTGATCATCAAAAGCAGCTCACTTGCAACATTCTTACCTTCATCACACCATGACTTGAGTAAGTTCAATGCCTCTAAGCCATCGCTACACTCAATAATGTTGAGGCCTAATTGTGAAAGCGTTCCTTTAACCTGAGTACGCGCAGTCGATGAATCATCTACGACAAGAACATTACGCCCTACCATCTGTGCAGCTAACTCGTCATCAAGTACGCCTTCAGAAATAGTGATGTCATAATCGATAATTTCAGCTAGGACTTTCTCTACATCGATAATTTCAACAATGTGGCTCACATCATCATCTTGGATTTGAGTGATTGCAGTCAGGTAATTAGCTCGGCCAGCGGTCTTAGGCGGCGGCTGAATCTCAGTCCAAGCGGTATTAACGATATTACGCACTTGCCCTACGAGAAACCCCTGAACCGAACGGTTGTATTCAGTGATGATCAGATTTTGTTCTTGCTCTTCAAGTCGAGATGGTGGGAAACCAATCGCAGAACGCAAATCAATGACAGGAACCGATTCCCCACGTAACGAAGCAACACCCGTAATGTTGTAATGAGAACCAGGCATTTTGGTCAGAACAGGTACCTTCAGCACCTCTTTGACTTTAAAAACGTTGATTGCGAAGATTTGGCGGCTGTTAAGACTAAATAGCAACAACTCTAGGCGGTTTTCTCCGACTAGATTCGTACGTTGGTCAACCGAATTGAGGACTCCAGACATACTCACTCTCAAAAATATTTGTCTATAACTAACATAGTCTATAGCGCGAAACTAAGACACCATAAACCGCAATGGACAGATTAAAAAGTTACCACAATGTTAGCTGGTTTCACGATAAAAAAGATTCTGACTAGTGAGGGAAGTCGAATTAGCCTTCGATTACTTTCATAAGAAGGAGGCCATCATACAAAGCTTGTTTAATCAGTGCCGCACCCGGCATCGTTGCCTGTTTGTAAAAACGAGACTCCACCAGCTCAAGATCTTGGTGATAAACAGGTAAGCTTTGCTCTTCGATACAAGTTTGAATCGCAGGGTACAAAATCTCTTTTGCTTGGTTGATTACCCCGCCGATTAGGATTTTCTCTGGGTTAAATAGGTTGATAACGATCGCAATCGCAGACCCTAAGTAACGACCGAGTTTCTCAATCACATCAACTGCTAACGGGTCACCGTTGGCGGCGGCTGCACAAATACACTCAATAGTCATAGAGTCATTCTGAGCTAGGATTGACTCTTCACCATTCGCAATACGTTGTTCAACCTCTTCACGAATGGCTTGAGAACTCGCTACGGTTTCAAGGCAACCAATATTGCCGCAGTGACATGTCTTACCATTGGGATCGATCTGGATATGGCCTAGCTCACCAATATTGCCATGACGGCCTTGCAAAACGCGGCCATCGAGGACAATACCAGCGCCCAAACCGTGGTGAATAGAAATCAGCACAGAATTGTCGTTATCTTGCGAATGGCCAAACAACTTTTCCGCTAGCGCCCAAGCACGAGTGTCGTTGGCAACGAAAACGGGCAAGCCAGTCGCTTTATAGATTTCAGGACCAAGTGCGAGATTTTCAACGTTGTAATGCGGCATTTGCAACACAATACCGTCTTCAGAATTCACTAAACCTGGCAGGGTGATCGCGATGCTTGTCACCCTATCCAGCTGCTCTGAATAGGTTTGAAAAAACTCTTCTATTTCATGTAGCAACCTAGCGAGCACATCGTCTTGGTCAATTTCATGAATGTCGATTTTTGTATCGATCAGAACATCACCACCAAGCTCATGAAGAGCGATGGTCAGATAACCTCTTCCCAGACGCATTGACAAAAATTGCCAACCTTGGTTGTCCACTTGCAAACCAACCGCTGGGCGACCACGAGTTGTCGCCTCTTGCACCGTGGTTTCATGAATAAGGTGAGACTCGATTAATTCACGAGTAATCTTAGTGATACTGGCAGGCGCAAGCGCACTCTCTTTAGAGAGATCGATCCGAGAAATCGGACCTTTTTGGTCTATGAGTTTATAGACTCGACCAGCATTGACCTGCTTAATATGGTCAATGTGACCGGGTTGGGCCATGTACATTGCGCACTCCAAAAATCAACAACCTGGCAATTTTTTTACTTTGCGAAGTAATTGTGAAGCGCTTTGACATATCACCGTGACAAGCATCACGTATAAACATAGATCTTTGCGGAATTAGTCAAATACTGACGAGTTATTGAGATTCTGTGCGAAATATTTCTGGTCAATTATGATCTTAACCTGCGTAACAAATAAAGCTCAATTTATTCCCCTAACCAGTAACCTTGTCGATACAAATTCTTACTCTGAGAAAGACGTCACGCCTAGGCATTTTTCCTTGAAGTAAAGCCAGTTACGTGACTCCCAATCCGGCAGAACCTTGGATCTTGTGTATATACTAAATGAATCTAGGTCCGACACAGGAGTGAAGAATGACCTCTACCCAACGCAGAACAAAAATAGTCGCCACATTAGGCCCTTCTACTGATAAAGGTGACAATCTTGAAGCCATCATTAAAGCGGGTGTTAACGTAGTCAGAATGAACTTTTCACACGGCACGGCAGACGACCACCGTCAGCGAACTGCCAAAGTTCGAGCCATTGCCGCCAAATACAGAACTCATGTCGCGATTCTTGGTGATTTGCAGGGTCCTAAGATTCGGGTTTCAACCTTTAAAGATGGAAAAATCCAACTCACACCAGGCGACAAGTTTACCCTAGACAGTGACCTTAGCCCGGGTGAAGGTGATCAAGAGGCCGTAGGACTCGACTACAAAGAGCTACCTAACGACGTGTCTCCAAATGATATCTTACTGCTCGACGATGGTCGTGTTCAGCTTAAAGTCGTCGCAGTCGATGGCAATAAAGTTCACACCACAGTCACTATTGGTGGCCCACTTTCCAACAACAAAGGCATCAACAAAAAAGGCGGCGGCTTATCAGCTGATGCTCTTACAGAAAAAGACAAGCGCGATATCCAACTAGCAGCTGAACTCAAAGTGGATTATTTAGCTGTGTCCTTCCCACGTAACGGTGAGGATATGAAATACGCGAGAAGGCTGGCCAGAGATGCAGGGCTAGAGGCCAACTTGGTCGCGAAAGTTGAGCGGGCTGAAACGGTCGCAACAGAAGAAAACATCGATGACATCATCATGGCGTCAGATACCGTCATGGTGGCGCGTGGGGACCTTGGTGTCGAGATTGGCGACCCAGAACTTGTTGGGGTACAAAAACAGCTTATTCAGCGTGCCAGAGCGCTTAACCGCACGGTTATTACGGCTACACAAATGATGGAATCGATGATCACCGCACCAATGCCAACACGTGCAGAGGTCATGGATGTGGCCAATGCTGTACTAGATGGTACAGATGCCGTCATGCTGTCAGGTGAAACCGCTGCAGGCGCTTATCCTGTCGAAACGGTTAAGTCGATGGCTGAAGTATGTGTTGGTGCCGAGAAGAAAGCATTGGAAAGCGCTTCCAGTTATCGTATCGACCGTACTTTTGCGACGGCTGAAGAAACTGTTTCTATGGCAACCATATACTCTGCTAACCATATGGAAGGCATCAAAGGCATGGTTGCGCTCACAGAGTCCGGTCGCACCGCTTTGATGATGTCTCGCTTAAGTTCGGGGTTACCTCTCTTTGCGCTATCTCGCAATGAAAGCACCCTGAACCGATGCAGCTTATATCGCGGTGTGACACCACTCTATTTCGACACAGACGTAGGTTCTGGATTTGATGTCGCTGTAGAAGCATTGAAGTCGTTGAAAGAGAGAAAATTGGTTGAGTTTGGCGATATATTGATCATCACTCAGGGCGATATTATGGACGTAGCAGGCTCCACTAACTGCATGAGAATCCTGCCTGTCACCTAAAGCTCATTGTTCTTTGAGAGTAAAAGAAACGGAAAAGGCTCGCTATAGCGAGCCTTTTGTTGTTCTACCAATTACCATTTTTATGAATACCGCAAACTTCAACGCTAACTTTTAATCGTTGAATAGGTTTCTATGAACCTTAACCCCGCTTGCACTCCCAAATCATAGTCATGTAGCAAGTCTTCTTTGTTGCTCATTAGAGAGGTAGACTTTAATGGGCTATCAGGTTTGATCTGAACAATAAAGCAATCATCCGGAGGGTTATTCAAAAAGTCTTGAGTTAGCGAGTAAGTTTGATAATGGACCATCAGCATATCAGCCAAACCAGAGTCAAACTTGTCACCGATGAGGTGACTTAAGCGGTAAATGTCATCGGCACCGAACAACCAGCGTCCACCATTCATGGATTCTAAATGGGAGTGTTCAAGCTTTTGCAGCTTGGACTTAGCAATCTGCTGCTGAAAAAAGCCGTTCCAGTCCGACTTCCACTGCTCAAGTTTTTGCTGCCACTGCTCTTGAATAGAGTTAAAGGATTCTCTAAACCATTCAACTTCATTACGCTCAATCGATGGAACAATATCGGAAGTGTCTAAATCACTCCCTTCTGTGCGAATCACAGCAATAAAACGCGCCTCTTTGCGCCACGCCTCTTGAACCGGAATCGATGCTGAAACACCACCATCAACAAAAGATTGGGTATTAAAAGTCACTTCATTTGGATAGAGTCGTGGGATTGCGCATGTCGCAAGCATAACCTTGTACCAATCATCACCGAGCATTGGTAGGTAATGGTCGTGAAGCGTAATCGAATCCGTCACTGCGGCATACGCTTTACGCTTCCCTAATACTGAGCGGCCCATATCAACATCGAGTTTGTATGGGTACTCACAAATCCGATCCAATGCCCATTCTAAGCCTAAATATCGCTTGCGACGGATGTAGTGGAATAAATGGAAGAATTCAGGGTCTGTCGTGAGCTCTGTGACGAAAGTACGGCCTAGTCCGTGCTGTCGACAAAGAAAGGCACACAGATTTAGCGCACCAGCGGACGTGCCATAAAACTCATGGAAAGGGTCAAAGTTAGATAAAAGAAATGAATCGAGCACACCGGAAGTAAAAATTCCGCGCTGGCCACCACCTTGAGCAACCAAAGCGTGCTTACCGCCAGTGTACTTCGCTAGCTGGTCAAAATTGACCTGCGTCGAAAGGTTAGTTACACAGCCATAATTGAACATATCACCCATGGCTAATGTGTAATAGCAACCAGTCCGTAACTAATAAGAACCGCAAAGATAGATGCAGTAATGATTAAAGCAAACTTTAGCTCTGATTCCATAAACACCTCCAAGTATGTAACAAAGTAATAACAGCACTGTGAAACATGTTCAATAAATGGCGTTTTTTCGTGCACAATTATGGAGTTACCATCACAATAAGTCTTATATAGTGTTCAATTGGAACAAGGATCTCACATGAAGCCGATCATCGCCTCTTTGCTATTCACGTCAGCGATCATCAGCCAGAGCACACAGGCTGATATTTATATCACCCCTTGGGTTGGGTATACCTTAGGCGGAGAAGTTGTCGATCAGGATGATAACGAGTACGACTTAAAAGCATCTGAAAGCTTTGCCTTAGCGGTCGAAGCCACACTTGAACAGGGTCGTATCGGCCTTTACTACGCCACTCAAAACAGCAGTATCGATCAAGTCAACGAAGACAGTGCGATCCATTACCTCCACTTGCAAAGTAGCATTTACTACCCTGTGGAGAAAAACTTTTCTACTTACGTCGGAGTCGGTTTAGGAGGCTCCTATACCGATGTGGACTGGGCTGACGACAAATACGGATTTTCAGCCAGCTTGTTTGGTGGAATGGAGTATAACCTGAGTGACAATATGGCAATTAATGGGCAATTACGTTGGTTAGGAACCGTAGTTGACAACGAGACAACCAGTGTGTGTAACCTCCCCTCTTCTGAGGCCTGTACCATACGATTTAAAACCGATTGGATGAACCAATTTTCTGCCAATATCGGCCTAGTGATAAGTTTTTAGGGACGGTTGTTCTTAGACGCTGAAAACAAAAGGGTAAGCACTTGCTTACCCTTTTGTTTTTTTAGATTCACATAACACTAAAAGCTGTACTTAATACCAAGAGCCGCACCAATTTGAAGCTCAGGACCTTTGTATAAGTTCAGTTCTGGATGAATTTGACCATACAAATCCCACCCCTTGCTCAAATCAACATTTAAGCCAAGTGGCACACGCATACCAAAGTCATGATCCCACTCACCCCATGCGCCCGCTCCTACATACCAAGTTAATGGATTATTGGAGTCATCAAAAGAGCCGTTGGCAAAAATGTAGTCGAATGCTGCTCCTTCATTACCGATTATCGCTCGATACTGATCGTTAATCTCGATAACAACACTCAGCTGTTGATCGACTGCCATACCAACAGCAAGGTCTGTCTCAGACGACTCATTCGCGTAGGCAGAAAAACAGGCTAACGCCGCACAACAATAAACAAATTTTTTCATGATCTCGTCCACATCAAATCTCTGCTCATTTTATAGCCGTTAGATTACCCCTATATGTCAGACACTCGTCAGTTAGCATTAAATGCTTACTGACATTTGTAACAAACAATAAAAAAGGAGGCCGAAGCCTCCTTTTCACGGAACGTTTGGATTAACCGTTGTTACGGATCCACTCGTCCATATCTGTTTTTAAGTTATCAGACTTAGTACCGAAGATGGCTTGAACACCACCAGCAACAACTACTACGCCAGCAGCGCCAAGTTGTTTTAGTTTGTCTTGGTCAACAACTTCAGTATCAGCAACAGAAACACGTAGACGTGTGATACACGCATCTAGACCAGTGATGTTTGCTTTACCGCCGAACGCAGCAACAAGTTCACCAGCCATTTCTGAACCAGCCACTGTGTTTGCAGCATCGTCAGATTCGTCTTCACGACCTGGAGTCTTAAGATCTAGCGCTTTAATTACTGTGCGGAATACCGCGTAGTAAATCGCTGCGTAAACTAGACCAACAACAACCATTAGACCCATCTTCTGTGCGTTACCAGATAGAACTAGGAAGTCGATTAGACCGTGTGAGAAAGAAGTACCGTGTACAAAGCCTAGAGTGTTAGCAACAACGTATGCAGAACCCGCTAGTAGAGCGTGAATACCGTAAAGTACAGGAGCAACGAATAGGAATGAGAATTCGATTGGCTCAGTGATACCAGTTAGGAATGAAGTCAGTGCAGCAGATGCCATGATACCCATTACTTTCGCACGGTTTTCTGGCTTAGCAGAGTGAGCGATAGCAATAGCAGCAGCTGGTAGACCGAACATCTTGAACATGTAGCCGCCTGCTAGCTGACCGAAGCCATTACCTGCAGCACGAGATGCTTCGTCAGCAACTAGGTAACAAGTTAGTACGCCATTTTGAGTTTCACCAGCAGCGTTCACACAAGTACCCGCTTCGAAGAAGAATGGTACGTTCCATACGTGGTGTAGACCGAATGGAATTAGAGAACGTTCAACGATACCGTAGATACCGAATGCAAGTTGTGGGTTTTGGTGTGCAGCCCAATCAGAGAAAGACGCGATAGCACCGCCAATTGGTGGCCATACAACAGAAAGTACGATTGCTAGAGCGATTGCAACGAAACCAGTAATGATAGGCACAGCACGCTTACCAGCGAAGAAGCCAAGGTACTCTGGAAGCTGAATCTTGAAGAAGCGGTTGAATGCCCAAGCAGCAACACCACCGACTAGGATACCACCTAGTACGCCAGTATCGATCTTATCAACACCCATCACACCAGCCATTACGCCTAGTGTTGCCGTCATGATGCCGTAACCAACGATCGCAGCAAGACCTGCTACACCGTCGTTATTTGTAAAGCCAAGTGCCACACCAACTGCAAATAGTAGTGCCATTTGACCGAAGACTGAACCACCAGCTTGTTCCATTAAGTTAGAAACGATGTCTGGGATAAAGCTTAGATCGGCCGCACCTACACCCAGTAGGATACCCGCAACCGGAAGAACTGATACTGGTAGCATCAAAGACTTACCGACTTTTTGCAGGTTAGCAAAAAGGTTCTTAAACATGTTTATGCTCCTGATAAAGTTATTAGTATTTCTTGGGTTCTAACGGCACACCCCCGTAGCCTAAATGTTAGCACCCAGTGAAAATGTAACCATGTGTTGCATTATATTTTCCGGCTCTAAATATATCTTGATGCCCCTCAAACTTTCTAGCCAGTTACGAAATTTAGTTTCAAAGTAATATACAGATCACAATCAAATCTTCGTTCTGCAATGCTTTACACAATACACATCTTATTGTTTTTATTATAAATAATGACATTTCCGATTAATTTTGATGGGTAAATAAAATAAAGACAATTGTTATTTCATGTAACAAAATTACATTCAAACTATTTCAGCTCTCATCTTCAACATATTTCGTAAACAAGAAAAAAACTTACCCATTAAGTGATATACGGCACAAAAAAAAGGGAGCTTATGCTCCCTTTTTATTCAAATTAGATTTTCTATCGCAAAAAAAGATTTTGGAAGTTTTTGCTGGTTTTTTGGCCAACCTCACTCAAAGAAACGCCTTTCAACTGAGCAACGTAAGCGGCAACCTCTACAACATAGGCTGGTTGATTCTGTTTTCCACGATGTGGAATTGGCGCTAAGTAAGGTGAATCCGTCTCAATTAGAAGGCGCTCCAATGGCAAAGCTTTCACGACTTCTTTAAGTTCTGTAGCTTGCTTAAACGTCACAATTCCAGAAATAGAAATATAGAACCCGAGTTCCATTGCAGCTTCAGCAAAAGGTAAATCTTCAGTGAAACAATGAATCACGCCACCACACCGCTGCGCATCTCCGTTACGAAGTATGCTAAGAGTATCCTCACGTGCATTACGAGTATGTATGATAAGTGGTTTATTGAGCTCCACCGCAAGCTCAGTTTGTTGCTCAAAACGGAGTTGCTGTAATTGGGCTGTCTCAGGCTGATAATGGTAATCAAGGCCTGTTTCACCAATGGCAACTACCTTAGGGTGCTTAGCGTATTCATGCAGCACATCAAGGGCAAAGTCGCTTTCTACATCAAGAGGGTGAACACCACACGAGGCGTGCACATTATCGTAAGGTTTGATCATTTCCAACATATTGGGAAATGAATCTAGCGTAACCCCAACAGACAGCAGCTCGTTAACGTTCGCTTGGCGTGCTTTCTCAATAACATCGTCGATGCCATTGTGCAGTTGCTCGTAATCCAGTTTGTCTAAATGACAATGAGAATCTATGAACATGTTTCTCCACTTAGCTCAATGAGCCAGTTCATCAGTAATAATTCACGGTTAAGCCCAGAATGCGTGCGTAACTGCTCTTGTAGCGCTCTTAATGAGTTCGCTTGCTTGTACAGTATATCGTAGCTTAGCAATTCGCTCAGCGCTTGTGCGCCAGGAGTAAAGCACGCTTCATTTAAACCAAAATGATATTTTTGTGCATCGACCAGCAGGTACCAAACCCAAGATAAACATTCATCGTCTTGAGAGGCAAGCAACTGACTTAACTCGATACGCTGCGTCCAGTCGTTGCGTGCAACACTAAGTAGCTGTGACTCTACTTTGCTGTATAGTTCATCGCCCTTATCTTCAATAAATGAAAGCGCTGTTAGCGGCGCATTACCATGGATATGGGCTGCATATGCTGGAACCGCTTTGCTTGTGTGCTCAGAGAGCCAAGCCGAAACACTTTCCGAGGTAGGAGTAGCGACTACCCACTGCTGGCAGCGACTAACAATTGTTGGTAGTAACATACTGGCTCTAGGTGCCACAAGAATGAAGATACAGTTAGACGAAGGCGTTTCGAGCGTTTTTAGCAAAGCATTGGCCGCAGACTCGTTCATCGCTTGAGCCGGTTCTATGACAATCACACGAAAGCCACCAAGCTGAGATGATTCTTGCGCCATACGATTACAAGTACGTATCTGATCAACAGTAATCGCTTTGCCTTCTTTTTCTGGGGAGACCTTATGGAAATCGGGATGACTTCCCGAATTCATCAGCTCACAGCTATGGCAAAAACCACAAGGCTCAGACTCATAGTTCTGGCACATGAGTGCTGAGCATACTTTGCCAACAAGTTCACCTACCCCTAAACCGTTTGGTGCGCACACTAAGGTGGCATTCGAAAAACGCTTCTGGTCTAAGTTATCTTTCCACTGTTGCCAAACTGGTGACAACCAAGGATACAACGGCTGCATTATTGGCTTTCTAACCAGTTTGTTAATGCTTTAGAGATGTCACCCGCAACCTGAGGAATCGCTTGCTCTGCGTTAATTACTACTACAGAGTCGTCTTGCTCGGCCAACTCTAGGTAGCGCTCTCGAGTGCGGTCAAAGAAACTGATGTCCATTTTTTCAATGCGGTCGAGCTCTCCCCTTCCCCTCGCACGTTCTAGGCCAACGCGAGGGTCAAGATCAAGGTAAAGAGTCAAGTCCGGCTTGAACTCGCCCAAAGTCGTGTCTCTTAACGCTTTCATAGTATTAGAAGAGATCTGGCGGCCACCACCTTGGTAAGCTTGAGAAGACATATCGTGTCTGTCACCAACGACCCAAGTTCCGGACGCTAGCGCTGGTTTAATTACATTTTCAACCAGTTGGACACGCGCAGCATACATCAGTAGCAGCTCGGTCATATCTTGCAGTTTCTCACCTTCGTGCTCTTCTTTTACCAAAGCACGCATCTTCTCGGCCAACACTGTACCGCCTGGCTCCCGGGTATTACGGATAGAAGCAACGCCCGCTTGCTGCAAAGTTTCCAAAATAGCATTGATAGCTGTGCTTTTGCCGGCACCTTCTAGTCCTTCGACGACGATAAATTTTGCTGAGTTCATTTGTTACTTCTTAATTGTTTTAGATAAGCCCGTACCGCACGGTTATGATCGGCTAAGTTTTTAGAGAACACATGCCCACCTTTGCCGCTGGCAACAAAGTATAGGTAGTTACTGTCTTCAGGGTTTAAAGCCGCTTCTATCGAAGCCCTACCTGGCATTGCGATTGGTGTTGGCGGTAAGCCATTGATCACATATGTATTGTATGGCGTTGGAGTACGTAAGTCTTTCTTTCGAATATTGCCGTCATAATTATCGCCCATACCATAGATAACCGTCGGATCGGTTTGTAAACGCATGCGCTTGTTTAAACGGTTTACGAATACCGAAGCCACGCGCTCTCGTTCGGATTCAACAGCGGTTTCTTTTTCAATGATGGACGCAAGAATCAATGCTTCATAAGGCGTTTTAAGCGGCAGATTAGCCTGTTTTTCCTGCCACTTACTGTCTAGCACATCGTTTAACTTTTGATGCGCTCGCTTCAAAATATCGGCATCCGATGTACCCACTGTGTAGTGGTAAGTTTCTGCGAGAAATAGACCTTCAAGCTTGCTTTGCTCGATACCTAGTTCAACAGCAACTTGTTCTTCAGACAAGCCTTTCAACTCATGCTCTAAGTATGGTGCTTGAGATAACGCTTCGATCCACTCACTAAAACGGCTACCTTCAACAAAGGTAATCGCAAATTGGTGTTCGCGACCCTCATTCAAGAATAATAGTGCTTGCTCAAGCGTTTGTTGAGGCTCTATTTGAAAAGTACCGGCTTTGATGTGTACCAGCTCAGGGTGAACGCGGCGCAATAATCGCGAATATTCACTAGTCTCAATCCATTCATTTTGAGCAAGCTGGTTGAGAACTCCATTCAAACTAGTGCCCGAAGAAATAGTGATGATCTCTGGTTCAGTTATCTTTACAGGTTGGTCAAGATAACTGTTAATTTGGTTTGTCACATAGAAAAAGCCGCCAATCGCGACCATAGCCAAAACAATAAATAACGTTGCTATTTTTTTTATCACGAGCCGAGGTTCTCCTGAAGTCGTCGTGTTAAGGTTCCAATTGAATAATGATGGTCGGCTACTTGTACTACAGGGGCAATGCCAAGGATCGAGTTAGTCACAAACACCTCTTTCGCACTGAGTAAGGTATCTAGGTCGTAGTCCTCATCAGCGACAACTAAACCCACCGCCTTTGCTTGGTCAATCACTACTTGTCGCATAACCCCTGCGACTCCAGAGTTCAATAGGCTCGGGGTGAATAATGTACTACCATCACTCCAAAACAGATTCGCCATCGTCGTTTCGATGACATTGCCAGTGACATCAAGTACCACAGAATCTGTATATCCTAATTGCTCAGACTCAGCCTTTAGTAAAACTTGCTCTAAGCGGTTGTTGTGCTTAAGACCAGCGAGCATAGGATTAATACCTAGCCTCTGATTGCACACTCCTAGAGCCAAACCATCTCGAGCTAATTGTTCATAATTACTCGGGAATGCAAAGTCGCTTATAGTAACATTTGGTGACGAAACTTGCGCGGGGCTATAGCCTCTGCCTCCTTCTCCTCTGGAAATATGCAGCTTAAGTCCAGAAGTGCTTTCTGGTCGCATAGCCATCGCCAACCACTGTTGTACTTGCTCCCAGTCAGGTTCTTGTATGTCTAATACCGCCAGCGCCTTTTTCATTCGGCGTAGGTGTAATGGCCAATGTTCTATAACTCGCTCTTTGACAAGCATGGTAGTAAAACACCCATCACCATATTGAAATGATCGGTCTGTCGGTGAAATGTGTTCAGACTCAATACCATTTAACCAGAACATTAGAACTCCCTAACACGAAATAATAAGCGGGCAGATACAAAAAGAAACGGCTCAATGCTAAGCATCAAGCCGTTTCAAAACAAGTCAAATTAACGTTTGGTGTCGTTTGTTTAGATCTTCTTAAAGATCAAACAACCGTTAGTACCACCAAAGCCAAATGAGTTACATGCTGCGTATTCCATCGATACTTCACGCTTAGTGTGCGGTACAAGATCGATATCTAAGCCTTCTTCTGGATCGTCTAGGTTGATCGTTGGTGGAACAACTTGGTCAACAAGAGACATCGCAGTGATAATCGCTTCAACAGAACCTGCAGCACCTAATAGGTGACCCGTCATCGACTTAGTCGAAGATACTAGAACTTGCTTTGAGCCAGCTTCACCAAGAGCACGTTTAATGCCTTTGACTTCAGCCACATCACCTGCAGGAGTTGAAGTACCGTGAGCATTCACGTAACCAACCTGTTCGCCAGAGATACCTGCATCACGCATCGCTGCTTCCATTGCTAGCGCACCGCCAGAACCGTCTTCACTTGGAGAGGTCATGTGATAAGCATCGCCGGACATACCGAAGCCAACCAGCTCACAGTAAATTTTCGCACCACGAGCTTTCGCATGTTCATACTCTTCAAGAACCATCATGCCTGCACCATCACCAAGAACGAAACCATCACGGCCTTTATCCCATGGACGAGAAGCTTTTTGCGGTTCTTCGTTACGAGTCGATAGCGCTTTCGCAGCACCAAAGCCACCCATGCCTAGCGGGGTTGACGCTTTTTCAGCACCACCAGCTACCATTGCATCCGCATCACCGTATGCGATCATACGTGCTGCATGGCCAATATTGTGAAGACCTGTAGTACAAGCTGTAGAAATAGCGATATTTGGACCACGTAAGCCACGTAGAATAGACATGTGACCTGCAATCATATTCACGATTGTAGACGGTACAAAGAATGGGCTGATCTTACGTGGGCCTTTTTCAACAAGTGCTTGATGACCTGTTTCAATTAGACCTAGACCACCGATACCAGAACCGATCGCAACACCAACACGTGCAGCGTTTTCTTCAGTTACGGTTAGGCCTGAATCATCCAGTGCTTGAACACCAGCAGCGATGCCGTATTGGATAAACAAATCCATCTTACGTGCATCTTTTTTAGACATATACTCTTCGCAGTTAAAGTCTTTAACTAAACCTGCAAAACGAGTTGAGAAATTGGTTGTATCAAAATGCTCGATATTAACGATGCCACTTTGACCAGCTAGCAGGGCTTTCCAAGAAGATTCTACAGTGTTGCCTACCGGTGACAACATACCCATGCCAGTGACAACTACACGACGCTTGGACACGATCTTATTCTCCGGAATTGAAATGATTTAATGAGGGATAAAAAGAAGACAATAAAAAACACAGGCGGCCAGAAGGCCGCCTGGGAGAGAGATATTACTGAGCGCTGTTTACGTAGTCGATTGCAGCTTGAACAGTAGTGATCTTCTCAGCTTCTTCATCTGGAATCTCAGTGTCGAATTCTTCTTCTAGAGCCATAACTAGCTCAACTGTATCTAGAGAATCAGCACCTAGATCGTCAACGAAAGAAGCTTCATTTTTAACTTCTGCTTCGTCTACACCTAGCTGTTCAACAATGATTTTCTTTACGCGTTCTTCGATGTTGCTCATTTTTCTTTTCCTTTACAGATTTCGCCTAATGCGATGATTCCGTAGTTTATTAGAACTATTGAAAGTTGCAAGGGGGTCCTTGCTGGTCAAACCACAATTTTCGCGAATTTAACCGAAATTCAGTACATTTTTGACTTAAATCATGCACAAATCTTGCGCATGTTAGTGCAAAGTTTATCACTAAAAGTGCTCTAAATTACAAACAATCGAGCACTTTAGTGCAAACATTTGCATTAAACCATATACATGCCGCCATTAACATGCAAAGTTTCACCTGTAATGTATGCCGCTTCAGGAGAAGCTAAGAACACAACTGCAGATGCGATTTCTTTCGGATCACCAAGACGGCCAGCTGGAACGTTCGATAACGTTGCTGCACGTTGCTCGTCATTTAGCGCCTTAGTCATATCAGTTTCAATGAAACCTGGAGCAACAGTGTTCACTGTTACACCACGTGACGCTACTTCACGTGCCATTGATTTAGTGAAGCCGATAACCCCTGCTTTTGCTGCAGCGTAGTTAGCTTGACCAGCGTTACCCATAGTACCAACGACCGAACCAACGTTGATGATACGACCAGCACGCTTTTTCATCATGCCACGCAGTACCGCTTTTGACATGCGGAAAATTGGCGTCAAGTTAGTGTCGATGATGTCATCCCACTCTGAGTCTTTCATACGCATAAGCAGGTTATCACGAGTGATACCAGCATTGTTCACTAGGATATCAATGGCACCAAACTCATCGTTGATCGTTTTTAGCGTTGCTTCGATAGACTCAACGTTAGTTACATTGAGTGCTAAACCTTTACCATTGTCACCAAGGTACTCGCTGATAGCAGCCGCGCCGCCTTCAGAAGTTGCAGTACCAATAACTGTTGCACCACGTTCAACAAGCAGCTCGGCAATTGCACGGCCAATACCACGGCTCGCACCAGTAACTAGAGCAACTTTGCCTTCTAGGTTCATCATGTTCGTTATTCCTTTGTTTGGTAATTACTTAGCAGCGTCTAGAGAAGCAGTATCATTGACTGCTGCGCCACTTAGTGTCTTAACAATTCGCTTCGTCAGGCCAGTAAGTACTTTGCCTGGACCAAGCTCTAGCAATTTCTCTACACCTTGCTCGCTCATTAGCTGAACGCTTTCCGTCCAACGAACTGGGCTGTATAGCTGACGAACAAGAGCATTCTTAATTTTCGCTGGATCAGTTTCTGCAACAACATCAACGTTATTGATCACAGGAAGTTGAGGTGCGTTAAACTCGATGTCCTCAAGCGCTACCGCAAGCTTATCTGCTGCAGGCTTCATCAATGCGCAGTGGGATGGTACAGAGACAGGAAGAGGTAGTGCACGCTTAGCGCCCGCTTCTTTACAAAGTGCACCCGCACGTTCTACTGCAGCTTTACTACCCGCGATAACAACTTGACCTGGAGAGTTAAAGTTGACTGGAGAAACAACTTCACCTTGTGCAGCTTCTTCACATGCTTTTGCAATCGACTCATCATCAAGGCCGATAATCGCGTACATTGCACCTGTACCAGCCGGTACCGCTTCTTGCATCAATTGGCCGCGCAACTCAACTAGCTTAATAGCTTGTTTAAAATCGATAACGCCAGCACAAACTAACGCTGAGTATTCACCTAAGCTATGACCAGCTAAGTTAGCTGGCTGCTCTAGGCCTTGCTCTTGCCAAACACGCCAGATAGCAACAGAAGACGCTAGCAATGCAGGCTGTGTGCGGTGAGTCTGATTAAGATCTTCCGCTGGGCCATTTTGAACCAAAGCCCACAGATCGTAGCCCAAAGCTTCAGACGCTTCAGCAAATGTGTTTTTAACTACTTCATACTGTTCGCCAAGCTCAGCAAGCATACCTACAGCTTGAGAACCTTGGCCTGGAAATACGATAGCAAACTTGCTCATTTTCTTTTCCTTAAAACAAAGTAAGAAAGAAAAGATGCCGCTACCGGCATCTTAAATTTGATTATGTGTTGTGCTTAGAACTTGACGAGTGCCGAGCCCCAAGTAAAACCGCCACCAAATGCTTCGAGTAGTAGCATTTGACCACGCTTAATTCTTCCATCACGTACCGCTTCATCTAACGCTGTTGGTACAGTCGCAGCTGAAGTATTACCGTGCTTATCTAGTGTCACCACGACTTGGTCAAGAGACATAGACAGTTTTTTCGCGGTCGCCGAAATAATTCGATAGTTAGCTTGATGAGGTACTAGCCAATCAAGTTCTGATTTGTGCATATCGTTAGCAGCGAGAGTATCCTTCACTAGCTTAGAAAGCTGAGTGACAGCAACTTTAAAGACTTCATTGCCCGCCATGTGAAGCCACTTATCCGCATCACCACCACGCTCAGGAACTTCTAGGCTAAGTAATTCGCCGAATTGTCCATCAGAGTAGATATGTGTAGATAAAATGCCAGGTTCTTCACTCGCACCCACAACTACGGCACCTGCGCCGTCGCCAAAGAGGATGATGGTTGAGCGGTCAGTTGGATCACACGTCTTAGATAATGCGTCTGAGCCAATAACTAAAACGTTTTTACACATGCCAGATTTGATGTGCTGGTCGGCAACAGACAGCCCGTATACAAAACCAGAACACGCTGCCGCGATATCAAACGCAGGACAACCTTTAATGCCTAGCTTACCTTGAACCTGACATGCAGAAGATGGGAATGTATGACTGCTACTCGTCGTTGCAACGATGATGAGATCGATGTCGTTCTTATCAATGCCCGCCATTTCAATAGCGTTTTCAGCTGCATAAAAAGCCATATCCGCAACAGTTTCATTTTCTGCTGAGATTCGACGCTCTTTAATGCCTGTTCGAGCTACGATCCACTCATCGCTGGTATCTACCATTTTCTCTAAGTCGGCATTCGTGCGCACTTGAGATGGCAGGTAGCTGCCAGTACCTAAAATTTTGCTATACATGAAGACTAATAATGCCTCTCGAGTAAAACCGCTTCCAAACGATCGCTTATACGGCTGGGTACTTGTCGTTTGACCTCGTGTACCGCTTCTCCAATCGCGTTGACGACTGCCGGTACATCAGCACTTCCGTGACTTTTAATGACAATGCCGCGCAATCCTAGCAAACTTGCACCGTTATACTGGTCGGGGTTCAGGGTTTTTAGTTCAGTAAATAATCCAGAAAACAACTTTCTAGCGATCCAGCCCTTTATAGATGAGCTCATCATGTGGGATTTTAACTTATCAATAAATAGCTGCGCTGTACCTTCACACGCCTTGAGGCAAATATTTCCTACAAAGCCATCGCACACAACCACATCCGCAGAGTCATGAAGCAGTTGATTACCTTCAATATAGCCAGAAAAGTGCACTGATTGAGTCTGAGATAGCATTTCTGCACAGCGCTTGACGAGGTCGTTACCTTTTATTTCTTCAGCGCCTATATTCAAAATTGCTACACGTGCAGGCCTTTCTAAATACTGCTCTGCCAGTGCACTGCCCATTACAGCGAACTGAAACAAAGAATCCGCGTCGCTGGATACATTCGCGCCTAAATCAAGCATCCATGTTTTCCCGCCAGAGGCTGTCGGAAGTGCAGAAATAAGCGCAGGCCTTTCAATACCAGGTAATAACTTAAGGCGAAAACGGGAAAGTGCCATGAGAGCACCGGTATTACCGCCACTTACACATGCACCTGCAGCATTATTTGCAACAAGATCAATAGCAGTTCCCATCGAACTACCTGAGCTATTGCGAAGTGCTAGAGAAGGTTTTTCTGAATTTGAGATCACTCGGTCACAGTGTTCAATACTCAATCGAGCATCATTTTGATAACCAAGCTGAGATAAATGAGGTGTGATCAAGTTGCGATCACCAACGAGGATCACTTTTAGCTCTGGGAAATGCGACAGTGCCTGCACGGCGGCAGGCACTGTGACGCGAGGACCGAAATCCCCGCCCATTGCATCAAGTGCAACGGTTATATTTTGCAAAGGTCAACCTTACTTGTTGATAACCTTTTTGCCACGGTAGTAACCTTCAGCAGTTACGTTGTGGCGCAGGTGAGTTTCACCTGAAGTTGCGTCTACAGAAAGTGCTGCTGTAGTTAGGGCATCGTGTGAACGACGCATGCCACGCATTGAACGTGATTTCTTGCTCTTTTGTACGGCCATTGACCCTACTCCTATGTTATTTCTTAAAGATACTTACTAATAAGTTACTTCTTTAAGCTTTTTAAAACATCGAATGGATTCGGCTTATCTTCCACAATTTCTTCTGGAATTTCACCAAACACCAAATTGTCTGATTTAACGCTACAATCCGCTTCGTCATGCATTGCAATTTGAGGCAAGTTTAAGATGAACTCGTCTTCAACTAATTGTATTAGGTCTAACTCACCGTACTCGTTCAGATCTACCAAATCGTACTCTTCCGGTGCTTCCTCTTCACTTTTCTCATTATAATAAGGAGTATAAGTGAATTGGACTTCGCATTCGTGTGCGAAAACCTCATTACAACGTTGACACTCTAAGTCGACTTCGATGTTAGCTTTACCAGAGATAACAACGAGTCGCTGCTCATCAAGCCCAAATGACACTGAGACTTGTGCGTCGCGTTTTACGCCTTCGACTGATTCCTCTAAGCGCTTGAAAAGACTAACTTGGATGATGCCATCGTAATCTAATCTTTTCTGAGCCGCTTTCGCCGGATCAACCGTTCGCGGTATTTTTACCTTTTGCATAGGGCGCGAATATTATCTTCCAAATCAAATTTAGTCAAAGAAAAAGCAAAAAAAGTTGTACTTTTTTGCCTTTCAGTTTCTATATCGGGTGAACAGAATTATCTCTTGAGTTATCCTGCGCTTAAATCCCAACTCATGCGGCTTGTGCTATGACAAACTACCAGCTTATTCTCGCCTCAACGTCTCCCTATCGTCAACAAATCTTGGCAAAGTTAGCCGTACCCTTTACTTGCATGAAGCCAGATTGCGATGAGAGCCCTATGGCTGGTGAGAGTCCTATAGCGCTTGTAAAGCGATTAGCGGAGAGCAAAGCTCGATCTTGCGTCAATGATAATCCAGCGCTCATCATTGGGAGCGACCAGGTCTGCGTAATTGATGGTGAGATCATAGGTAAGCCACATACTCGCGACAAAGCCATTGAGCAGCTTAGCCGCCAAAGCGGGCAATCTATTCAGTTTTTTACTGGGCTTGCCGTGTATAACAATCAAACTAATATAGTAGACGTGACCGTCGATACCTTTACCGTCCACTTTAGAAGTTTGACACTCAAGCAAATCGAAAACTATGTGGACAAAGAAGAGCCCTATTTCTGTGCCGGTAGCTTTAAAAGCGAAGGGCTTGGTATCGCTCTATTCGAAAAACTTGAAGGCAAAGATCCTAATACGCTTATTGGTTTACCTCTGATCGAACTTATCGACATCTTACAAGCCCAAGGCTTCGATGTTCTTTAGGAGAAATAAAAAGGGCCGATGTCCTAAGCATCAGCCCTTCGCAAATTTAGTGACATTCCTAAGACGTCATCTTCCGTAATCCACTCAGCGCCTTTTCAAGCCTAGCTTCCATTGGTGCATTAATTTCCATCCACTCATCATTCGCTGGATGTTGAAACTTGATGTTAGCCGCATGTAAGAAAAGTCTATCGAGGCCCACTTTTCCAGTGTAGGCGTCAAAACGTCTGTCTCCATATCGATCATCCCAGGCAATCGGGTGACCCGTATATTGAGTATGCACGCGAATTTGATGAGTGCGACCAGTAATTGGGCTGGCTTGGATTAATGTGGCTTGTTCAAACTTCTCAAGAATCTTAAAACGTGTTTCTGACGCTTTACCATTCGGATTCACTCGAACGATGCTATTCACTTCATTCTTTAAAAGCGGAGCATTAACCACTTTGCAGCTCGACTTCCATTGACCCATAACCAACGCAAAATAGAACTTCTTGACGGTTTTTTCTCTAAATTGGGCTTGCAAATGGCGTAGCGCTGAACGCTTTTTGGCCACAAGAAGAATTCCAGACGTATCTCGGTCGATACGATGAACCAGTTCCAGAAACCTCGCTTGAGGGCGCAGCGCACGTAACGCCTCAATTGCACCAAACTTAAGACCACTGCCGCCATGAACTGCGGTTCCAGATGGCTTATTGAGAATGAGCATGTGTTCGTCTTCAAAAATAATGTGCTGTTCGAGTTCTGCTACTTTGTTCAGTTTAGTACTCACCACAGGCTCATCCGCCGTTTCTTCCATTGTCACTGGAGGAATTCGAACTAAGTCGCCTGCTTTTAGCTTATATTCTGCCTTAATACGCTTTTTATTAACGCGCACCTCTCCCTTGCGTACAATTCGATAAATCATACTCTTAGGTAGGTTTTTTAATTGATTGCGTAGAAAGTTATCAATACGCTGCCCAGCCATGTCGGCATCAATCTCGACAAACTGGACTTTTGTTCTTATTTCACTCATTTCGTTATTGTATCACTCAAACTCGCTCTAATTCACATTTTCTTCGCAACATATTTCCCTTTTTCTCATTTAAATAATTATTTTTATCTCCACGATAAAATGCTGTGGATAAAAAACGACCGCCGACTATCGAACACTAAGAATTCAATCGAAAAAACAGATAGATAGAACTCACACCGCATAACTTGGTTCGTTTTTTTTATTCTGTTTATAACAAAGCAGATTGCTGATATTTCAATGCACTGCTATAGTTCACAGCTGCAATGCGCATTTTGGCTGATATTTAGCCAACATTAAATGCGATGGAGCAAAAAATAATGAGTAGACCACTTAGTATCGCGATGCCGCAAACGGCGTAAGACATTGTCGAGCTGAGTCATCTTGTTGCTCTACTCATCGTCTGTTCATGTTGAGTATTCTCCGCCAGCTTGCGGAGCACAAGCCCAGTATCGTTTTCCTTTGAAAACTGCGTTTGTGAAGACTGAAGTGTCCATAGAGCATCCCCTCCAGCCGGGAGGCTGCACCGATTTAGCCATGGGATCTGACACCGTGATGACGACTAAAAGCAACAAGAGAAATTAAAACAAAAGAAAAGATAACGAGATTTTTTAAATGAAAAGAATGTTAATCAACGCAACTCAAAAAGAAGAGTTGCGTGTCGCTTTGGTCGATGGCCAGCGACTGTTCGATTTAGATATCGAAAGTCCAGGTCACGAATCTAAAAAAGCGAATATCTACAAAGGACGTATCACTCGCATTGAACCAAGTCTAGAAGCTGCTTTCGTTGATTACGGAGCAGAACGACACGGTTTCCTTCCCCTAAAAGAAATTGCTCGCGAATATTTCCCAGAAGGTTATACCTACCAAGGTCGACCAAGTATCAAAGAAGTCCTAACCGAAGGTCAGGAAGTCATTGTACAAGTTGAGAAAGAAGAGCGTGGCAGCAAAGGGGCAGCATTAACGACATTTATTTCGCTTGCAGGAAGTTACTTGGTATTAATGCCAAATAACCCACGCGCGGGCGGTATTTCTCGTCGTATTGAAGGTGACGAGCGTACTCAGCTGAAAGCAGCTCTTAGCACTTTAGAGCTACCACAAGGTATGGGCCTGATTGTCCGCACTGCAGGAGTAGGTAAAAGCGCAGAAGAGTTGGAGTGGGATTTAAATGTTCTACTCAACCACTGGGGTGCAATTAAGCAAGCGTCTGATTCCAACCCAGCACCTTTCCTAATTCACCAAGAAAGTAACGTAATTGTTCGCGCAATTCGTGATTACTTACGTCGCGACATTGGTGAAATTCTTATCGATAGTAACACTATCTATGAACGCGCACTTGAGCACATCCGCTTGGTACGTCCAGATTTTGTTAACCGAGTTAAGAAGTACGATGGCGAAGTGCCTCTTTTCAGTCACTACCAAATTGAAAGCCAGATCGAGTCAGCCTTCCAACGTGAAGTTCGCTTACCATCAGGCGGCTCAATTGTTATTGACCCAACAGAAGCACTGACTTCTATCGATATCAACTCTGCTCGCGCAACGAAAGGTGGAGATATCGAAGAAACAGCACTAAACACCAACCTAGAAGCTGCCGACGAGATTGCTCGTCAATTGCGACTACGTGACCTAGGTGGTTTAGTTGTTATCGACTTTATCGATATGACGCCGGTACGCCACCAACGTGAAGTGGAAAACCGCTTACGTGATGCTGTGCGCCTAGATAGAGCACGTGTTCAGATCGGTCGAATCTCGCGTTTTGGTCTACTAGAAATGTCTCGCCAACGCCTGAGCCCATCTCTAGCAGAGGCAAGCCACCATATTTGTCCTCGTTGTACGGGCACTGGTGTTGTACGTGATAACGAATCATTGGCTCTATCTGTTCTTCGCTTAATTGAAGAAGAAGCACTAAAAGACAATACGTCTCAAGTACTGGCTGTAGTACCAGTGCCGATTGCCTCTTACCTATTGAACGAAAAACGTCGCTCTGTAAACCACATCGAGCGTATTCAAGAAGTTAAGATCACTGTTGTTCCTAACTCAGATATGGAAACTCCGCATTTCGAGGTTATCCGTGTTCGTGAAGGTGAAGAGTTTGACTTGTTGTCTTACCTTCTTCCAAACAAACTGGAAGCAATGAAAGAAGCGGAAGGTCGTGAGCCAGTTGAAGTTGAAGCTAAGCCTCGCAAGCTAGAAGAACCTGCGCTCAAAGGTTTTGCTGCACCGGCTCAATCAGCTCCGACGCCAGCGCCAACTCCAGCGCCTAAAGCGGCGGAACCGGAAGCATCAAAAGCTGAAGAGAATCAGCCTGGTGTGATTAGTCGACTGTTCAAGGCAATAGGTAGCTTCCTATTCGGTTCACCAGAAGAACCGAAGAAAGAAGAACAACCTGAAGAAAAGCCTAAATCAAATCGAAACAATCGCCAACGCCGTAATCGCAATGATCAACGCCGCCGCAACAATCGTGGTAACCGCAATGACCGCGACAATCGTAATGAGCGCAACGAGCGCAACGAGCGTGGTAACAAGCGTAAAAACCCTCGCGATGAGCAAGTTGCAGAAAGTTCAGAGAACAAGCAAGAACGCAGACAGCAAAACCGTAAGCCTAAGCAAGATCGCCGTAATAAGCGTGATGATGCTAAAGCGAACCAGTTGGCAGAACAAGGCCAGCAGCTAGCAGCTGAAGCTCAAAACACTAAAGCTGAGTCTCAACCAGAAGAGAAAGCGGTTAAAGTGAAAGAGCGTCGCCAACGCCGTAAGCTGAACAAGCAAGTTCGAGTGAAAGATCAAAAGGCAAGCGAAGAAGCAAATGTAGCGAAAGCTGAACAAGTTGCACAAGAGGTTGCAGCTCAACCGTCAGCAGAGGCTGGTGAAAAGGAAGAGCCGAAGCAGCGTCGTAACCGTCGCTCTCCACGCCACCTTCGTGCAAGTGGTCAGCGTCGCCGTCGTGGTCGCGATCGTCGCCCTAACCCATTCCGTCTACGCAAAGGTGGGGTTGCTTCACCAGAAATGGCGATGGGTAAAGTGATCCCTCGTTATGATTTAGCGAAGCCGAATCAAAAACCAAAGCGTGAGGAGCAATCCACTGAGAAATCAGTAGAAACTGTAGCTTCTGTAGCAACTCTAGGCGGCTTTGCTTGTCCAGAAATGGCAATGGGTAAAGTGATTATTCGCCGTGACGTTGCCGTTGTTGAATCGGTAGAAGTGAAAAGCGAAGCGCCAGCAGTTGAACAAGTAACGACTACTGAACAAGCTCCTGTGGTTGAAGCACCACAAGAACCAGTAGCGGCAGCAAAAACACCTGTTGAAACTGCCCCAGAGAGCAAGCCGACGAACGTTGTAGCATCTGAGATTAGTTTGCCAAAAGCAATTAAATCTCAAGCGTCTGCTCCAATGGCAAAAGCACCTGGACCGCAGGAACTGAAAGAGATCGCTGTTGTTGCTGCACCTTTCCGCGCTGAGCGTTACCAGCCAAAAGGTGCTGGTAGTCAAGTGGCTCGCAGCCAAGCAGGCGCAGCAATGGCCAAACCTGTTGGTTATTAAAATTCCTGTTAGTTGTACATAACTAACAATGTAACGAAAGGGCTGCTATTTAGCGGCCCTTTTTATATCACCAACAAAAATATTGCTCACAAATATTGTTCAAGCCCCGGTTCATTATTGAACTTAATCACACTTTTCGGTAGCATTCGCCGACTCGCTCTAAATGATGAGATTCTATACGCTGCTCTTTTACAATGCATTTTGCTCAGCTTGTTGAAATCATCATCTAGAATAAAACTAACATCCGCTAATACTGAGCAAACATGTTTGAATTCCCACAATTTTCTAAGCACTCTGTAAAAAATGACGTGCTGTCAGGTTTAACAGTAGCGCTCGCTCTGGTACCTGAAGCCGTTGCATTCGCGTTCGTCGCTGGCGTCGACCCGATGGTTGGCCTTTATGCAGCCTTTATCGTTGGCCTCATTACTTCCATTTTCGGCGGTCGTCCAGGTATGATCTCCGGCGCAACAGGCGCAATGGCTGTTGTTATGGTATCACTCGTCGCGACTCACGGGGTTCAGTATCTATTTGCAGCTATTATGTTGGCAGGTATCCTTCAGGTTGCAGCTGGCCTATTCAAGCTAGGTAAGTTCATTCGTATCGTTCCTCACCCCGTTATGATTGGTTTCGTTAACGGACTCGCGATTGTTATTTTCCTTGCACAGCTCGGTCAGTTTAAAGCGCCAGATTTAACGGGTGCTCTAACCTGGCTACCAACCGATCAAATGGCACTGATGCTAGGCTTAGTTGGTCTAACTATGGCGATCATTCATTTCTTGCCTAAGTTCACGACTGCCGTACCTTCATCACTAGTAGCAATAGTGACCGTCACCGGATTAGTAGTTGGTTTGGACCTTGAAACTCGCACTGTTGTTGATTTCCTACGCACAATGTCTGGTGACGAAGCCGCTACTCTTGCTGGCTCTCTACCGACATTCTCAATCCCATCAGTACCATTTACGCTGGAAACTCTGCAAATCATCCTACCGTACGCGATTATTCTTGCTGCAATCGGTCTGATAGAATCACTGCTAACACTAACTGTACTTGACGAAATGACAAACACTCGTGGTCAATCTAACCGCGAATGTGTGGGGCAAGGTATGGCGAACATGACTTGTTCAGTGTTTGGTGCAATGGGTGGTTGTGCGATGATTGGCCAATCTATGATCAACGTAAACTCTGGTGGCCGTGGTCGCCTTTCAGGCATTGTTGCAGCGATCGCGCTACTGATGTTCATCTTGTTTGCGTCTTCACTGATTGAAATGATCCCACTAGCCGCACTTGTGGGTGTTATGTTTATGGTGGTCATCGGTACATTTGAATGGGCGACGTTCAAGCTGGCACGCCGCGTACCTAAACAAGACTTCTTTGTGATTGTGTTGGTGACGGTAGTCACTGTACTAACCGACCTTGCTATCGCAGTTTTCGTCGGTGTTATCGCGTCAGCATTGATGTTCGCGTGGCAACATGCCAAGCACATCTACGCAGACACTAACATCAATGAGGAAGGCTCAAAGGAATACAAAATTCACGGCCCAGTCTTTTTTGGCTCGGTTGCCAACTTCCTAGAGATCTTCGACGCACATGAAGATCCAAGCGATGTTATCGTCGACTTTGCGGACTCTCGTGTTACCGACCATTCAGCAATCGAAGCTATTGAAACTCTCGCAGAGCGCTACTCGGCTCAAGGGAAAACCCTTCACCTTCGACATCTAAGTCCAGACTGCCGTAAGTTGCTTGATAAAGCAGGTAGCCTAGTCGAAATCAACGTAAAAGAAGACCCAAGCTACAAAGTCGCAACTGACGTATTAGCTTAACGGAAACCATATTCAAAGGGCTTGAATCCAATTGGATTCAAGCCCTTTTTTTATTCCTTTCCACTTACAGCTCAACCCCACTTCGGTAGCTGGGTTCACACCTTGAATTGATTGACTAAACGCTTCAACGCATCCGCTTTGTGCTCGAGTGTTTTCGCTGAATTAGCCGCTAAGTTGGCTTGTTCATTTGCAAGCATCGATACCTCAGAAACGCTTTCGACATTTTTCGATACTTCGCCACTGGCTACCGACTGCTCTTCCGCTGCGGCCGCAATACTGTCGATCATATTCGCGACATTTTGTGCGCCGTCTACAATCTCATCTAGGCTCACTCCCGCCTTTTTCACTAACGCCAAACCTTCTGAAACTTGTTCCGCCCCTACCTTCATACGTTCCACTGCTTGCGTCGTTTCATTTTGAATAGCCACGATAGACTGCCCGATCTCCTCTGTGGCAGTAGTTGTTCTATCTGCTAGTGCTCTTACCTCATCAGCCACTACTGCAAACCCTCGCCCAGCTTCACCGGCTCTTGCGGCTTCAATAGCAGCGTTCAATGCAAGCAGGTTAGTTTGCTCGGCGATTTCTTTGATCACATTAATAATCTCACCAATTTCTGCCCCACGTTTACCCAGCTCCGAGACACTATTGGACGACGCCGTTACTGCTTCATTAATCGAGTTCATCCCTTCAATAGTGTTTTGTACAACTTTCCCTCCCGAGTTTGCCGTGACACCAGCTTCTTGCGCGTTCGCAGTCGCTTCTGACGATTTAGCGGCAACTTCCTGAATACTATGGCTCATCTGCTCTATCGATGAAGATATTTGGGCAATCTTCTCAGATTGCACTCCAAGCTCTTGAGACATATGAGTGTTTGCCTGACTGATGGCCATCGAACCATCGACAACTTCATCGGTTGTCTGAAGTACCTCCAGAATTGCTCTATTGGTTTTTTCAACTGCTTGGTTATAACTCGCGGCCATCGCACCAAGCTCATCCTTGGAATCAATATCCAATGTATTAGTTAAGTCGCCCTTAGCTAAGCTTTCCAAGCCGATAGCTACCTGTTTAACAGGTTCAGTGATTGCTCTTAGTACTACCCAAGATATGCCGACTCCAAGTGCAATGGCGAGCAACGTTCCCAACATGATGGTCGTTTCAGCCGTTTTCGCAGCTCCAACCGCCGCAGCTTGCCTTTCGACCATCAGCTCATCTTCCATTGCAACAAACTCAGATATTTGACCTCGGAACCTGTCAAAGTAAACTTTACCGCGAGCTTCACCTACAAGCTTCGCCATATCGTTCATCGTTTTAGAATCACCGATTTCGCGGCGGAGCGTGAGCATAGGATCCACAACATCCGCTTGCCAGGATGAGATGGTGGTATTCATTTCCTCTAGTAGTGTGACTTGTTGCGGGTTATCGCCCACAGTTTGCTTAAGCTCTGCCACCAATTGTTTGAATCGGCTGCTACCATGACGATAAGGCTCTAAAAACTCTTCCCTACCAGCCAGTAGATACCCTCTCATACCAGTTTCCATGTCGACTGCAGCAGCTAACACATCCTGTGCCGATGCCATGACCTTGTAGGTGTGGTTAACCCAATCCGTGGCGCTGCTGAGCTCAGAGAATGAGTTCATAAGTGCTTCGCTATCCGGCTTATCTAAATACCCCTGCTCATTGAGAGTGACCAACGTCAGTACGCTGTCGTCAAACTTACTACGATTGACCGCCTGCCTCTCTGCGAGTAATTTTTCTTCTCGCTCCGTAAACAAAGTAATTTGGCTTCGGAATTTATCGAAAAACACTTTGCCACGAGCCTCTGCAATTAAGTCTGATACATCATCCATCGTCTTAGCATGGCCAATCTCTCTCCGTAATTGGATAACGGGCTCCGTAACGTTAGCTAACCAGTCATTTATCGTTTGCTCTATTTCACCAAGCCTTTTAACCTGCGTCGGATTGTCACTGACGGTTGTTTTTAGCTCAGAGACTAATACTGAGAATCTTTGTTGCCCTTGAATATATGGCTCTAGGAAATCCTCTTTACCCGCGAGTAAAAAGCCACGCATACCGGTTTCCATATCCACTGCAGCCGCTTCGATTTGTTTAGCCTGTTGAATCACTTTGTGGGTATGGTCGACCATAGCATTGGTCTGCACTTGCGAGCGCGAACTTGTGATGGCTATGAACGCCAGAAACACTAGCAATAGCATCGGCGTCCCTGTCCCTAACGCTAGTTTGAATCTCAATGGGATGTTTTTAAATTTCATCGCGATGTCCTTGCCAACCATTGTTATTTTTATGCAATGCAGTTCATCTATAGGTATAGACGTAATTAATTTATTTATCGACTCCCGTACATTATGGTTTGCTGGTTATTCAGTGATGTAAATTGAGCACTGCAACCTGTGATGCCTACAAAAAAGGGGCGTATACACGCCCCTTTTTATTGCTTTATAGATTCTAGTTAAGAACTTGATACCCTCGATTAGTCATACAGTTTCTAAGCACTGTTTGTCTTTCCTGTTCATAATTTTCAGTGTTTTTTCTGCGGTCTCTGCTGCCACCTACCACTCCCGCGGCTAAGCCAACTGCTGCGCCCTGTTTTGCACCTTCAGAGCCCGAACCACCTGCAATTGCTTTACCAGCCGAACCAATCGCAGCACCTTTGACCGCACCGCCTACTGCACCTCGAGAGCGGCTATCTTTTTCAACCTGGTTCGCTAACTCCTCGCATTGATGCATGTCGTAAATATAGTCTTTTTCATCGACACCTTGCTTATCAATGATGAGCTTCGCATGTGCTGGAGTAGCCAAAAGAAGTGTCAGTGCAATTGCAGTGTATTTTTTCATATCGCAGAACCAAACTAAGTAAGAGAAAGAATAAGTTCTGACTAAACTATCAATGATATCGGGGTTTTGTGGAATATCCCTTATTCCAAATAAAAAAAGCCCCAACCTTTCGGCTGGGGCTTGTCATATTTCCCGATGTAGATTGTTCGTGCTAGCGAAAATCTATCTCAAACTAAACCTTACTATTACGCTTCAGCTTTCTCTTTTTTTGCCTTTTTAGGCGCTTCAGCTGGCTTTTGGTCTGCTTTCTTCTTGATTACAGTCGTGCCTTCGAAAGTTTCACCTTCAACGAATGCTTTACCGTAGTAAGAAGCTAGTAGTACTTCTTTCAGCTCAGTGATTAGAGGGTAACGAGGGTTCGCACCAGTACATTGGTCATCAAACGCTTCTACCGCTAGCTCATCTAGTTTCGCTACAAAGTCAGCTTCAGAAACACCTGCTTCTTTGATTGACTTAGGAATGTCTAGGTCGCCTTTCAGCTCGTCCAACCATGCTAGTAGACGCTCAATCTTCTGAGCAGTGCGGTCACCTTCTTGGCTTAGGCCTAGGTGGTCAGCAACCTCAGCGTAACGACGACGTGCTTGTGGACGGTCGTATTGAGAGAATGCAGTCTGCTTAGTTGGGTTATCGTTCGCGTTGTAACGTACAACGTTAGAGATTAGTAGTGCGTTCGCCAAACCGTGTGGTAAGTGGAACTCAGCACCAATCTTGTGCGCCATAGAGTGACAAACACCTAGGAATGCGTTCGCAAACGCGATACCAGCGATAGTTGCGGCGTTGTGTACTTTCTCACGAGCGATTGGGTCATTTGCACCGTTCGCGTAGCTTGAAGGTAGGTACTCTTTAAGCATCTTAAGTGCTTGTAGAGCTTGACCGTCAGAGTACTCGTTAGCAAGAACAGACACGTATGCTTCTAGAGCGTGAGTTACTGCATCGTAACCACCGAATGCTGTTAGAGACTTAGGCATGTTCATTACTAGGTTAGCATCGACGATAGCCATGTTTGGCGTGATTTCGTAGTCAGCTAGTGGGTATTTAGCACCAGTCTTGTCGTCAGTAACAACCGCGAATGGAGTAACTTCTGAACCAGTACCTGAAGTGGTAGTGATACATACAAGCTCAGCTTTCTTACCCATTTTAGGGAACTTGTAGATACGTTTACGGATGTCCATAAAGCGCATTGCTAGTTCTTCGAAGTGAGTGTCTGGGTGCTCGTACATTACCCACATGATCTTCGCAGCGTCCATTGGTGAACCACCACCTAGAGCAAGGATTACGTCAGGTTGGAAGCTCTTCATTGCTTCTGCACCTTTCTCAACAACAGACAGTGTTGGATCCGCTTCTACGTCGAAGAATGTTTGAACTTCGATGCCTTGCTCTTTCAGCAGTTTAACTACTTCATCAGCGTAACCGTTGTTGAATAGGAAACGGTCAGTTACTAGGAATGCGCGTTTCTTACCTTCTAGGTCGCTCATTGCGATTGGAAGGCTACCACGACGGAAGTAGATAGACTTAGGTAGTTTGTGCCACAACATGTTTTCAGCTCGCTTAGCTACAGTTTTCTTGTTGATAAGGTGCTTAGGACCTACGTTCTCAGAGATAGAGTTACCACCCCATGAACCACAACCTAGAGTTAGAGAAGGAGCTACGTTGAAGTTGTAAAGGTCACCGATACCACCGTGAGTAGTTGGGATGTTTACAAGAATACGTGCAGTCTTCATCTTGTCACCGAAGTAACGGATACGGTCTGCGTTTACGTCTTGGTTAGTGTAAAGACCAGATGTGTGACCGATACCACCGATTTCAACCATAGTTACCGCTTGAGCAACTGCGTCTTCGAAGTCGTCTGCGCGGAATAGACCTAGAGTTGGAGATAGTTTCTCGTGAGCAAATTCGTCGTCGTAAGACACTTTACCAATGCCTTCACCAACAAGAACTTTAGTATCAGCTGGAACTTTAACGCCTGCCATTTCAGCGATTGCTGGCGCTGGCTGACCTACGATTTTCGCGTTTAGGTTGCCGTCGATTAGCAGTACTTTACGTACTTTCTCTGCTTCAGCTTTGCTCAATACGTAAGCTTTGTGAGAAGCAAAACGCTCTTTCACTTCATCGTACACAGAATCAACAACGATTGCTGCTTGCTCAGAAGCACATACAACACCGTTATCGAAAGTCTTAGACATTAGGATAGAAGCAACTGCACGTTTGATGTCAGCTGTTTCATCGATAACAACAGGAACGTTACCTGCACCTACACCGATTGCTGGCTTACCAGAAGAGTATGCTGCTTTAACCATGCCTGGACCACCAGTTGCAAGGATAAGAGCAATGCCATCGTGCTTCATAAGAGCATTAGAAAGCTCTACAGATGGTTGGTCAATCCAACCGATGATGTCTTTTGGTGCACCCGCTGCTACTGCTGCATCTAGAACCAGTTTCGCTGCATCGTTAGTAGAGTTTTTCGCACGTGGGTGTGGCGAGAAGATGATGCCGTTACGAGTTTTAAGAGAAATTAGAGATTTGAAGATTGCTGTAGATGTTGGGTTAGTCGTTGGTACGATACCACAGATGATACCTACAGGTTCTGCGATAGTCATAGTGCCTAGGTTATCGTCTTCTTCTAGAACACCACACGTTTTTTCGTCTTTGTACTTGTTGTAGATAAATTCTGAAGCGAAGTGGTTTTTGATTACCTTATCTTCAACAATACCCATGCCAGACTCTGCTACCGCTTGTTGAGCTAGCGGGATACGAGCTTGGTTAGCTGCTAGAGAAGCTGCGCGGAAGATTGCGTCGACTTTCTCTTGAGAAAAAGTAGCAAACTCAGCTTGAGCTGCTTGAACGCGTGCGACTAGTGCATCTAGTTCAGCCAAATTAGTTACAGGCATAGTGGATCTCCTAAAAATAATAAAATATTAAAAACTTTTTATTAAGGTCACTGTTGCTCTAGTGCGTTGAAAACAGATGTCTTAGTAAATTGCTTTCAGGGCTGAGTATATTATTTCATTCTGTGAAAAAAATTGACCCAGATCAGTTCTCAAATATTATTTACCCCATAAGTGGTAAGTTAATCACAAAATACACCACAAACCACTGATAAATAACAATTTAAGTCACAATTACACTTCGAACAAAAAAGACGCAGTCAGACTATTAAATTTTAGAATTAGCAATAATCTGTAAAAAAGTTTCATTTTTAGACTACAAAATTACATGTAGTCCGCAATCCTTGTGCTACTGAGAGTATATCCAAACTGACATTTTGCTCTAGACCCCTTCATTGTTTTTATGGGAAATGTGCGAATGTTAACAGTTATACAATCCTTAGAATCTGTTCTACTCATAATACGTAACAATTGGTATCTGGATCGCTCCTAAGAGAGTGAATGATTAGTTTTTCTCAGTAATGAAATACTCAACAAGTTAGTTTTTTTCATTCGAGTTATTGATTCCTTTCGCTTACATTAGCGATGTTTCACTCTCAGCGGTTCTTTCTCAACCACTTGAAGTTTGAAACAATCAGGCTACTTTTTATTAATTTCACTTGTGTGATGTTTTTGAGATCAACGCTATGCAAACCTTCGAGTTAGCTATCTTTCTACAGTTCTTTCTTGGCTTAGTCGCTGCGGTAAACCCAGTTGGCATCATGCCAGTATTCGTATCACTCACTGGACATATGACCGTAGAAGAGAAACGAAAGACAGCCACTACAGCGAATGTCGCTGTGGCCATCATTTTGATTATTTCTCTACTTGCGGGGCAAATGTTGCTCGATATGTTCAGCATTTCCTTAGACTCATTTCGAGTCGCAGGTGGTTTATTGCTACTTAGCATCGCTTTCTCAATGATGAGCGGTAAGCTGGGTGAGGATAAACAGAACAAGCAAGAAAAGTCAGAATACGTCAGCCGAGAGCAAATCGGTGTGGTGCCACTAGCCATGCCCCTGATGGCCGGCCCAGGCGCGATAAGTTCAACAATAGTCTATGGCGCGCGCTACCCAAGCATGATGGATACCGTAGGAATTATCGTGACCGTTAGCCTATTTTGTTTGTGCTCTTGGCTGCTATTTCGCTCGGCACCACTCATCGTTCGTTTCTTAGGACAAACAGGCATCAACGTGATTACTCGTATCATGGGTCTAATTTTGGGTGCCCTGGGGATTGAGTTCATCGCTAACGGCCTACGCAACCTCTTTCCAGGATTGGCGTAATCAATCATTCTGGTATGATAGGGCGACTTAGCAAATAGGTCGCTTTATCATGCCAAGAAACTCCCTTAAGCATCACTTATACGTCATTATTTTTGGAACGCACACTCGTGCGGGCCGGATTTTTGACATCGCTTTGATCATCGCGATCATCAGCTCTCTGGTGGTGCTAGTACTTGAGTCAATTCCATCCATTGGCCCGAAATGGGCATCGGTACTGCGCTACTTCGAATACTCTTTTACGTTACTCTTCACACTCGAATACATACTGAGGCTTTATTGCTCACCGAAACCGAAGGCTTACGCCAAAAGCTTTTATGGCGTCGTGGATCTGTTGGCCATCTTGCCAACTTATTTGGCCTTCTTCTTCCCATCCGCTTCGTTTATGGGTGTGATCCGTCTGCTACGTGTAATGCGTATCTTCCGAATCCTAAAGTTGGTGCGTTACCTACAAGACTCTAATATTTTACTGCGTTCATTACTGATGGCGCGACGCAAGATATTCATCTTCTTCAGCACGGTTGCGATTTTAGTCACCATTTTTGGCGCCCTTATTTATGTGATTGAAGGGCCTGAGCACGGCTTTACTAGCATCCCTCAAAGTATCTATTGGGCGATTGTAACAATTACGACTGTAGGCTACGGAGATTTGGTACCCAAGACCCCATTTGGTCAGGCAATCGCTTCTATGACCATGCTTCTTGGTTACTCCATTCTTGCAGTTCCCACCGGTATCATAACCGCAGAACTCAACCAAGAGATGAACTCTCATCGACAGCTAGTAAAATGCCCAAATTGTTCGAAATCAGGGCACGAAGCCGATGCCACTTTTTGTAAGCATTGCGGTAGTGAACTGGCCGATCCCGATCAAAGAGTCGTCCCAGTTGATGAAACACAAAACGCTCCTTAAAGGAGCGCTTTATAGTCAATTAATGAAGGCTAACAACCGTCAGTATATGCTTGAGTTTCGAATGACGCCCCTTGCTCCATCGAAGCGGTGTACTTAACATAGCAACCACTATCCTCAATCGCACTGTTAAAGTCGGAGCCCGTATAATTCGCAATAAACTTCGATTGCGTCACCAGCCAATAGTCTGGATCGGATACGCTTCCACCACTATTGTATGCCGCCCAAGTCCACTCTGCGTCTAGGTCATGGTAACCACTTTCGGCATTGAGAAAGTTTTCCATCCCACCCCGTTCTACCGTTGGGTAACCAAAGGCGACGTGGCCGCTTTTATCCCCCACTTCAATGTGATAACTCGGATTATTTTCTTCGTTGTCTATCGCGGCACGTGAGTACGCAAGTTGAGCGGCAGCATCAACTGACCCTTTCATACCCTCTATGACTGCGGCTTTTGCATCATGGTTGAAGTTAAGAAACCTCGGTGCCGCGACCACAGACAAAACACCCAAAATCACAATCACAACGACCAATTCAATAAGAGTAAAGCCCGACTCACCTTTCATCATACCTACCTCGCCTAATAACAGAGCGACAGGTTATATGAATACGGTTCAACAAATTGGCGGGATATAAAAAAGCGCCTTATTTGGCGCTTTTCAGAGTTTTCTTACTAGCAGTTACTGCTTTTCTGCCAAAATGATGCGTAGCGTACGACGCAGTGGTTCAGCAGCACCCCATAGCAGTTGGTCACCAACAGTAAAGGCATTGAGGAAGTCATCACCCATAGACATCTTACGTAGTCGCCCTACTGGTACAGACATAGTGCCCGTAACTTTCGCTGGAGTAAGCTCTTGAGCAGTAATATCACGATCGTTCGGAATCACTTTCACCCAATCGTTGTGCGTTGCGATGATCTCTTCGATCTCATCCATTGGTACATTCTGCTTCAGCTTAATGGTGAGAGCTTGAGCGTGACAGCGCATTGCACCAATTCGAACACATGTACCATCGATCGGAATAGGCTGACCATCTAGACCAAGAATTTTGTTTGCTTCGACGCCGGCTTTCCATTCTTCTTTGCTTTGGCCATTTTCACGCTTCACATCGATCCAAGGAATCAATGAACCAGCTAGAGGTGCACCAAATTGATCGGTTGGGAAAGAAGATGAACGAATCGTGTCGGCAACTTTTTTATCGATATCTAGGATAGAGCTTGCAGGATTAGCTAGCTCAGAGCTTACACAGTCATTCACAACACCCATCTGAGAGATAAGCTCACGCATGTTTTTCGCACCTGCACCCGATGCGGCTTGGTACGTCATTGCACTCATCCACTCAACCATACCTTTTTCGTATAGGCCGCCAAGTGCCATCAGCATCAAGCTCACTGTACAGTTACCACCAACGAAAGTGTTGGTTCCGGAATGAATGCCTTGTTGGATTTGCGCTAAGTTAACAGGGTCAAGCGTGATAATGGAGTCTTTATCCATACGAAGTGTTGACGCTGCATCAATCCAGTAACCTTTCCAGCCAGCTTGGCGCAGTGCTGGATACACTTTTTCAGTGTATCCACCGCCCTGACATGTAATCACAGCATCCAACTGCTTTAAGCTTTCGATGTCAAATGCATCTTGAAGCATACCCGCATCTTTACCAAGGCTAGGCGCAGGAATACCTACTTGAGAGGTGCTGTAAAATACGGGTTCGATAAGATCAAAGTCTTTCTCTTCAACCATACGTTGCATCAATACGGAACCAACCATACCGCGCCAACCAACTAAACCTACTCTCATCACATTACTCTCCGTGTATTCTTTAAAAAACGACTTCCTCCATACTTCAATTTTCTACACAAAATCTCAAGCAAAAAATGCCCTAACTCGTAACTTTTTCTTTCTAATTTCGAGTTATTGCCTGTCCATTTTGCTTGAAAGGCGAATAAGTCGATATTTCCAAGGATGAATCCGCTTTTTACTCACCATTAAGCTCTTCAAAACCACCTGTGACACATAAATTTTACATTACAAAACATTTCAAACTATTAATATTAACCAAAAATAAAACAATAAACTAAATACAAACGTTTACACAGACGACAATCACAATAGAGTGAGGATTTATCGATATATTATTCCAAGCACTGTAAAGTACACCTCACATCCTGATGAGCACGGTAGTGTTCACAATATTTCAATCGGATATGAGGCTCTTATGAAGCACATTACTCCTCGTTTACCTAACTTGCTGCAAGTGATTGTTTCGCTTGGCTTGTTTCTATTATTGGCGTTTTCATTCACAGCCAAGCTCGATCTTCCCATTCAGCTCGCGTTATATATTGGCTGGTTCATCATCATGTTACTCGGCGCTCGCCTTGGGCACAGCTATAAACAATTAGAACAAGCCGCCTTGAACGGTATTTCCAACGGCCTAGGTGCGGTACTGATTCTGCTGGCGGTTGGTGCCTTGGTTGGTACGTGGATATCTGGCGGTATTGTTCCAACTATCATCTATTACGGTCTACAGGCAATCCACCCGTCAATTTTCCTACTCGCGACTATGATCATTTGTTCTTTGACAGCGCTTGCGACAGGTACTTCTTGGGGTGCAGCAGGTACTGCAGGTATTGCGATGATGGGGATTGGTCAAGGCCTCGGCGTGCCTGCACCGATAACGGCAGGTGCAGTGCTGTCAGGATGTTACTTTGGCGACAAGCTGTCTCCTCTGTCTGATTCGGTTATTCTCGCCTCATCTATGTCGAACGTTGAAGTGGTTGAACACATCAAAGGTATGCTGCCTATAGCATTGATCAGCTACATCATCACCGGGATTCTATTCACCGCATTTGGTTTCCACTACGCTGGCAATGTCGATATGTCTCAGGTTCAGTCGGTGATTAATGCGATGGAAGAACAATTTTATATCACCCCTTATTCATTTGTTCCGGTCTTAATAGTGCTTGGCTTGCTTGCGATGCGTATGCTTTCTTTCCCTGTCATCAGTTTTGGTTCTCTTCTGGGAATCATTTGGGCTGTGATGATTCAAGATGTCGATTTCTTGCGTGCTTTCAACACGGCATGGGCACCTTACTCGATCGAATCAGGGGTAGAGTTTATTGATTCTATTCTTAATCGTGGCGGCATGTCCTCAATGCTGGGTTCCGTAGCCGTTATTGTTTTCGGTTTAGGCTTCGGGGGACTACTAGACAAAGTTGGGGTGCTTGAAACTATCGCTAAGTTGTTCGAACGTAGAGTCAACAGCGCCGGTTCACTGGCTACCAGTACAATTGGCACAGCCTTCATGGGAAATGTGTTTGGTTCGGCTATGTACGTATCACTCATTCTTACGCCAAAAATCTGTGCTAAGAACTACGATCGTCTAGGGTACCAACGCAAGAACTTATCTCGAAATGCTGAGTTTGGAGGCACACTCACGTCAGGAATGGTGCCTTGGAGTGATAACGGTATCTATATGGCAAGCATTTTGGGTGTCGCAACACTCTCGTACGCGCCATTCATGTGGTTAAGCTTTATTTGTATCATCGTCACGATCCTCTCTTCTTACATGGGCTGGTTTGTCGATAAGTGCGAACCAACCGCAGAGGCAACAGCTGAAGAAGAAGTCCAGTTAGAGAAGCAGAGCGCTTAATTGACAATAGCGTTATGGATACAAAAAGAGCGCCTATTCGGCGCTCTTTTTCATGTTTAAGGTTTACTTCGCTTTCACTGCAGCCCGCTTACCTAGCATGTAGCCTAAGCCAAGTGGAGCAAAGAAAATCGCAATGATAAACAAGACAAAGTAGATGATAGTACTCTTAATCAAGCTGACTAACTTATCCATCGCTAACGTCAACACATCTTGCGAGACTTTATCGATATCTTGAGTGAACTTCTCACGCTCTGTCGCGACAATTACCGCAATCGCTTTCCGTTCTCGTTCAATCATATCCACCAGTTCAGCTCGCTCACGAGCAACCATAGCTTCTAACGCTGCACGTTCGCCACTAAGTTGAACCAACTTAGCATCCGTTTTTGCGTCGATATCATTAACCAAAGGTTGAAGCTCTATCGCCATTTGCTCGGCTAAATTACGCATATATTCGGGATTGTTCGCCACAAAATCCTGGAAAGATTCTGACGTTTTACGGAAACTCTCCATCGTTGCGGTAAACTCTTCACCACTGACACTGCTGTTCATCGCGATCAGCTGGGCTTTCCAAGTCATGATCTTTGGTGTTTGCTCAGATACAAGGCTCAATCTGTCAGAAACATCGCCCATGGCTTCAGGCATAGTCCCTAAAGTCGTCACCGCTTCATCTTCCGCAATACCACTGTGAGCTAGCCATGGTCGGTAAGCAGGCGTGCGGAAGAAAGTAAGATCTGTAAATGGATGCTCAGAGGAAAACTGCTCTACAAACTCTTTACTTGAACGATACACATCACCTTTGAGCAGCGACTTTGCCAATGCATCAATCTCTGTTAGCAAACGAGCAGAAGTGGCTTGGGCTGAATCTCCTAAAAAGAGCGTTGAGCCCGCTTCAGATTGGAAAAACTGGTCCATCTGGTAAGTAAATACCCAGCTGTCGATCAACGCGGCTGTTGGAGAGGCTTGATATGCGGCACTTTGCAGTCCCTCTTCTGCGTTAATCTTCCAAAGCAGAACATAGGATTGGTGCACGGTATCTTGGCTATCGTACGTAGCAGAAATTTCATCAGCAGACTGTTCGACCTGAGTAAAAAATAGCTGAGCATACTCTCGCGTCAAAATACGCATATTCAACTCTTGTTTGGTCAAAGGCGTTGTTTGGCTGTCGAGCTTCACCTCAAGCAAAGAACAACCACTCACACTCACGATAACCATTAACGTGAGTACCTTATAGAAATGACGGAGAAACATTTTTACCTCTAGCCTAGCTCATTGATTTTAAATATACCGAAATGACCGTAAGAATCAGAACTCAGAGTCAAAGCACTGGTTCAAGTTAATCTAAGTAGAAATTGCGTCAGTAGCCCTTGGTGAGTGGGCTAGTTTTTAAAGCCTATTTAGGGCTTTAGGAAATAAAACGTTTTCCAAGTTTATTCAACAGCAATTGTTTCTTAAATCAGTATCTTGATGTCATTTAGGTATCAATTATCTAGTATCCGATTTTAAAGTCAGAGGAATATCATGTATTACGGTAAATCAATTATGTCTTACTTTTAAGATACACTTGAGCGCTCTCAACCGCCGACGCCAAGTTTTCCTTAAGTTGCTGCAGTTTCTCTGGCGCCACGTCAACATCATTCTTGATGTCTGCTTCTATCTGAGTCGCAATGTCGCGTAAGGTCATCGCACCTAAGTTACCCGCGACGCCTTTCAGACTGTGCGCTTTGCGCATCGCCAACGTTTTATCTGAGTCTAGTAAGCCTGGTAGCTGATTGGCGTCATCTTGATGATCCTGAATGAATACCTCTAGAAGCAACTTCACTGACTCGGTATCTCCGTTCAGCGAATTCAACATGTGGTCGATATCAACGGTCGCCAAATTGGCTTCGACGGGCTTCGGTTCAGGTTTTGGTTCAGGCTGTAACACTTCAACTGGCTTCACTACTTCAGGAGCTGGCTGCTCTACAGTAACTTTCACGGGCTCTTTTACTTCGTTTACGGTTGCAAGTTCGGCCTGCATCACGATTTGCTCTGCCTCTGAGTCTTCAGTGCGAACAGCGATGAATGCAACCAACAACAACGTAAAACCACTTAATGTCACTAGGAAAAGTCCACTGCGAGAAATGGAGTGATGGTACGCCTCTTCCATCTGATAAACCTGATAGTTCAGCGAGTGACTGAGTAACTTTTCAACTAAATAGCTACCTTTCGCATAACCACCCAGTACAGAAGACGTTTGAGCAAGCAATTGCTGTAGTCTTTCCCTATCTTCATTGGGTAACTGTTGGGAAGTAATGAAAAGTTGGTCGAGCGAGCGGTACACCTTAGGGCTGTTCGCAGAGTCACTGAACATAGCTTCGAACACTCTTGCGCTTAGTTGGTAATAGAGCGCACTCACTTCAGGCTGATCAGTGTAGTTCTCACGCACTTGTTGCAAACTGTTCACTAAGTTGACCACTTCAACTTCAGTATCAACAAACTGCCTTACCAAATCTAAGAATCGGTCCGTCGTGAAGAGCAGTTGGTTAATATCAGGTTGGAACCAACTTCCTTTGTCGTTAGCTTCCAGCTGCAAGCGCAGCGAGTAGATGAGTTGAATTTTCAATGAAATGTCGTCGGCATGCTGAATACGAAACGGAGAATCAAAATACAGCTCACTTCTAAGCTCCTCGACACCATTACCTAATTCTTCAATGGTTTCCAGCGTTGCCATTGTGGTGCGAACCATCATGATGGTTCCTATTACCACAGCCAACCACAGGCCGAAAATCACTGCCAGGAGCTTGTATTTGTTCTTAACCGATTCCTTCGACATATCGCTAACCTTTTGAAAAGTCCTTTTTTCCTTCTCTCTACATGTTATGACCCATTGAGCACAAATACAAAAAGAGAGAGCCATGGCTCTCTCAAATTTGATTAATTTCTTGTAAGTTGATCACGCAAATTAGGCGGTGTCCCTTTAATCGTTAGCGTATCCGTTTCAGGATCGTAAAAAATACGCTCACCCAGTAGCAAACTATCGAAACTCACGTTCAAACCACCACCAGCACCAACGTACTTAGTTAGCTTACGCATGGTTGAACGATCTGCAGGGAAGCTTTCTTCCAACTCATAGCCTTGCTCCTTGGTATAATCTAAGAAGCTTGTGCCGTCCGAGCTTGCAGGCAGTTCGCCCGATAACTCCTGAACTTGAACTTCCTCACCAGCTTTAATCTGCTCATTGCAGTAGTCATAAACTTGTTTTTTGTAGTTGGTAGCTTCATCTTTTTCGAGTTTTGAATCGCTACAAAAATCTTGCACGGCCTGCATTAACACTTGGTTTTGCTGCTTAGTGTCAAGCCCGACTTCAGCTTGTAAGAAATCCAAGAAGAAATCGGCAACTTTTCGGCCCACACGCCCTTTGATGTACGCCAAGTAACGATTAGATTCTTTGTCTGTCTCGTAACTAGACAGATCAATACGAGCTGCGATGTCCATCTTATTGATATCCAAATAGTCAGTCGCGCTAATATCCAACCCTTCTGTGACTTTAAGGCTTTGATTTGATGGCAGCAAAGCAATGAACAGATAATCCGTTGCTAACGCTTGGTATTCTGCAATCACCAAAATGCCTTCATCGGCAAATGGGTACTTCGCCAATTCTTCTTTGAGGCGGTTTGCACTGTCTTGTGAGAAGTCGTTGAAAGATCGTTCATTTTTACGAAACTCTTGCAACCAGATCTGAAAATCGCTGTCAGACTTAAAAGCACCAAAGCCTTTTCCAGCTTTGGAATTAAAAACACGATGCAGCTCTGCCACAAGATTTTCGCTCGATGCATCATTAGCTAATGATTCAGCACGGAAATTTACCACCAGCTCGTCCTGATCGTTTTTAGACAGCTGATGTAAAATGACATTGGAAAGATGAAGACTCATAATGAATTTATCGTCGTTCTAGGTTTCAGTTGTAAGGCATAGTAGGTTATCATAAGCCGCTTTTACTATCATCTATAGAGTATTTATGCCGATTACATCTAAATACAGTGACGACCAAGTTGAAAACATCCTTGCAGAAGTAGCTGCCGTTTTAGAAAAACACGGAGCAACGCCTGAGCTATCACTGATGATTGCGGGAAATATCGCAACCAATGTCTTAAATCAAAATGTTGCTGCTTCACAACGCAAAGCAATTGCTGAAAAATTTGCTCAAGCGTTAATTTCTTCTATTGAAGACAATACAACACACTAATAAAAACGGATTACAAAAAGATAAATGGTAGATAGCGGAAATACATACGGCGATCGCGTATCACGCTTAGTGGGTTGGGGGCATTGGTTTGCTTTCTTCAACATTATTGCTGCACTGTTAATCGGAACGCGATACATCGTCCAGTCTCCTTGGCCGGAGACACTGCTGGGTCAATTTTACCTAGCAGTTTCTTGGATTGGCCACTTTGGCTTCCTTGTATTCGCCCTCTATCTACTTATCTTATTCCCACTGACGTTTTTAATACCGTCACGTAAGCTATTTCGTTTGGTATCGGTCTGCTTCGCGACCGTTGGTCTAACCCTACTTCTGGTTGATACCCAAGCTTACCAGTCGATTAACCTACACTTAAACCCTGTAGTGTGGGAGCTTCTATTTAGCACCGAAGACAGCGCACTCAGCGCCGACTTACAGCACCTTTTCATTGTTCTGCCTTTGATCTTTTTGCTTCAACTGGGGTTGTCTGAATGGGTATGGCGCAAGCAACGTAAACTTTCTCACAAACACGTCGGTCGCCCAATTGCTGCGGTATTTTTCGTCAGCTTTATTACCAGCCACTTAATTTACGTTTGGTCGGACGCGTATTTCTACAACCCGGTAACGAACCAGAAAGCAAATTTCCCGCTGTCTTACCCTATGACAGCAAAATCCTTTATGGAAAAGCATGGCTTACTGGATCGCGAAGAATACTTGAAGCGCCTGAAAGAAAACGAAGGCAACAACGATTTAGTTCGTTACCCGCTAGAAGAAATTACATTCGATCGCCGTGCTGGCAATTTGAATATCTTGATGGTTAGTGTAAACAATCTGCGCGGTGACGCCCTCAATGCTGAGGCAATGCCAGCAACCAACGCTTATGCCGAACAGAACCTGAACTTCACCAATCATTACAGCTCAAGCAACGATGCCTTTGGTACATTTGGCCTGTTCTACGGGCTTCCAAGTAGTTATGCAGGTAGCATTAAATCTCAAGGCACATTGCCGTTGTTAATGACAACTCTAGCTGACAAAGGCTATGAATTCGGGCTATTCAGTGGCGATAACTTCTCGGATGATCTTTACGCAGAAACCATTTTCCGTGGCCTGCAGTTCACTGGTATTGCATTCGATAGCAAAGAGTCGGCCGATGGTCAGGCAATTGATGCTTGGAGTGCATGGGTCAATGATGGCGCAAAGAAACCTTGGTTTAGCTACATTGAGCTCACCACGGTAGATAACTTCAGCGACTACAGCAGTGCTCAAGGCTCTGCCAACGATATTTTGCGCGCTAGCTACGCAGAATCGGTCAAACAAGTTGATGCTGAACTTGCTAAGCTCTATCAGCAACTAGAAGCACTTGAACTCGACAATAACACCGTAGTAATCATTACTTCTAATCACGGCACTGAGTTCAATGAAACTAATACTAATAGCTGGGGTTCAAACTCCAACTATAGTCGTTACCAGCTTCAAGTTCCTATGGTTATTCATTGGCCAGGTAAGTTGGCTGCGACTTACACCCACAGATCGAGTCACCTAGATTTATCTGTCACCCTACTTCAAGATCTATTGGGCGTCTCATCAAATCCAACTGACTTTAGTAGTGGCCGTAACTTATTTAGTGAACGCAAACGCCGCTGGATTTTGGCCGGCGATTCTCGAGAGCTTGCACTTATTACCGCAGATCGTACAACTGTGATAGATAAGTTTGGTAACTTCAAACTTTACGATAAAGACTACAACCGCTTGAAAGAAGAAAACCCTAAACTACCAGTCTTGATGCAGGGCTTAACAGAACTGCAGCGCTTTTATGTAAAGAGCACCCATTCTAACTAGCGGCAACTCTAAAAATAAGCACTCATTGAGTGCTTATTTTGTATCTAATGGATTGAAAAAAGAGCGTTATCTTTGAAAAGCGCATAGAAAAACAGCAAACAGTCATTTAAGGACTTTACAAGGTTTTCCAAGCCCTATATTATGCGCCTCAACAACGGAGAGATGGCTGAGTGGTTGAAAGCACCGGTCTTGAAAACCGGCATACGTTAATAGCGTATCTAGGGTTCAAATCCCTATCTCTCCGCCAAACACATGAAGAAAGACGCCTTAGGGCGTCTTTTTTTTGTACCTAAAATCTTGAATTATAAAATGTTACGTCGTTTTATGGCTTGTTTCCTAGCTTAATAGCGTAGCATTTTAGGTACACCCTTGGGTACATTGTCCGTATGTTCAATTTAACGGTGTACCATCATGGCAAAACAAGTAAAGCCTCTTACGGAAACACAAATTAAAAATGCTAAGCCAAAAAGTAAGGAATACATTCTTTCTGATGGAAATGGCCTTCGCCTCAGAGTGAAGCCGAACGGCACAAAAACATGGTTACTAAATTATACTCATCCAATATTATCCAAGCGTATCAATTTTACGTTAGGTACTTATCCAACGACTTCTCTAAAGATAGCGCGAGAAAAAACTCGCGGAGCACGTGAACTCATAGAGCAAGGTATCGATCCTAAAACTCACAAGGATAAGCAAGCATTACAAGAAAAAATGCGCTTAAACATGACATTAGGTAAAGTGGCTGAAAGTTGGCTAGACGTGAAAAAAAGTAGTGTTTCTAGTGATCACGCTGATGATATCTATCGTTCTCTAGAGATTCACCTTTTACCAGAGTTAGGCAATATACCTATCTCAGAGCTGACACCGCAGCTTGTTATTCAGACACTCAAACCATTAGAGCGTAAAGGTAGGCTAGAAGTACTACGCCGTGCTTGCCAGCGTCTGAATGAGATCATGAAATTTGCTAAAAACACTGGCTATATTGAAGTTAACTGTTTAACTGACATAAAAGACGCTTTCAAAAAGCCACAAGCAATACACATGAAAACGTTGCCGCCAGAAGCGTTACCAGAGCTTATGTTTGCCCTATCACGGGCTCGTATCTTTAGCACAACCCGTTGTTTGATATTATGGCAACTTCATACCATGGTTCGCCCCTCTGAAGCAGCAGGAGCAAGATGGGATGAAATTGATTGGGCTAAAAAGTTATGGCGTATCCCTGCAAAAAGAATGAAAAAAAAGCGCGAGCATTGCGTTCCTTTATCAACGCAGATGCTAGCTTTACTCAATGAAATGAAAGCGATTAGTGGGCATGGTGTCAGTGAGTTTATCTTTGCTTCCCATAAAGATGGATCACGTCCATGCTGTAACGCAAGCGTAAATATGGCGCTAAAGCGTATGGGTTTTAAGGGACGATTGGTATCTCATGGATTGCGTTCACTCGCTAGTACGACGTTGAATGAACAATCTCAATTCACCGGGGACCTAGTAGAAGCAGCTTTAGCCCATGCGGATAAGGATAAAGTGAGAGCAGCGTACAATCGTACTCAGTATGTTGAGCAACGACGAGAAATGATGCAGTGGTGGAGTGACCACATTGATGATTCAACCCAGTTTAATGAAGCTTATTCCGTTTAGCTTAAATGTTCCTTTTTATTTTTGATTGAACTTTGAACAACAAAGTGCATGTGATAGCATACTGGATTTATTGGGTAGTGTTTATTTGAGAGGTGTCTATGGTTACGTACGAGGAGCTGCTACAGAAGTTGAAAGTTCAAAGTGAAGGGGTTCTGGATCTTAGGCGTTGGTTGGTCGACCATGCGAATGAGCTATTAGATGTTACTAAACAAAAATTAGGCTGCGAGGATGTTTGTTTTAAAGCTTGGGGTGATGAAGTCGTTAAACATCCTTTTCCGTTGTTCCTTTCTCCAGTTGGAAAAGTGGATGAATTTCTACACTATCCTGATATTGATGAGCATGGCTTTGTTAAATTCTGGTTTAACGTGAAAATCTCTGACAGAAGTAATATTACTTATTACCCAATGTATATTGGTCGAAAGGATGGTGAGCCTGTCTTTTTGTTGTTTGATTCTGCAGATGACCGTTTAGACCGAGATTTAAGTAAATGGTTTTCTTTAGATGAAGCATCTAATTGCCTTATTGAATGGATTGATAAATCTGTTAGTGTTGACACTGCTAATTCACATTTTTTGTAAAAAAAAGAGAGGGCTTGTTTGCTCTCTCTTTTTTTATTTAGCCTTGAAACAAGGCGAATATTTCAGACTTAAACGCTAGCGCTACGATTAGGCCAGCTATCCACCAAAGACGATTGTCTAGCTTAGCTATTTGCGCATCTTGTCTATCTAAACGTTTCTCTAGCGACTTCATGTCGCCTTTTAACTCGGTGCGTAAAGATTGGTTATCTTCTTTCATTTCTTTACGTAGCGAATCAATACTGGAATCTATTTTAGAGTCCAGTTTGTGTTCAACAGACTGGAGTTTGTTCTCAACTGTCAGTAAGTCTTCACGTGTCGCTAAGCCATCAAATCGTTTGTTAGTCTCTTTGATTTCTTCTTGAACCGCTTGGACTTCTTCGCGGGTGGCATTGTGTTGCGCCTGGTCAAACAACAGCTTGAGTAAGTCTTTCTGTGTTATTTGGTCGTTGTTATGTTCTGACATAAATACCTCGATATTCTCGACGATAAGTTAAGTGTGGCAGCCTAGGTCGAGGCACTAGACGTTCGGTAGCGAACCTAGCCACCCTCTAATCATATCAAAAGTAACCAATGTATCCAACGTTAACTAAGGCCGCTTTAGAGCGTCCTGGGTAAGTTGGTCCAGTTTACTTTTTAACTCTTCAATTTCTGAACTTAAGTCAGACTGGATGCGGTTTATCTTGTCGTTTAACTCCTTACGGCTGAATAGCTCATCAATTTGATTTCTCTTCGCTCGACCTTCCAGTAGAGCGACTAATTGATCTGCAGTGAGTGTGATCTTGTCAGTTTCATTCTCCATGTGTTACGTTTCCTTAACCTATGGGCATTGGTGCACATTTGACAATTAAAGTGTTGACATTGTTGCATATGGTTGCAACTATTTTACCCCAGAACCCCAGAACCCCAGAACCCCAGAACCCCAGAACCCCAGAACCCCAGAAGGGGTAGGTATACTTCCAGAGTCTTGCCGGACTCTGAAGGTGTCGAGAGTGATAGAGTCCGGCAAGACTCTATCGAGTGTTTAACAATTTAATAAGGAAAAGCTTATGTTCAATTGGTTAAAGTCAGTCATGACTAAAGCCACTATTTGGGCGAAAAAGTTATTTTCGTCAGGTAAAGAACCTCCTAGTCGAGTAGATGAGCCTGGAATCTCATTGAATGATTTGGTGGAGTCTATTGCTCAGACAGCAAAACAACTCGCCACTGCAGTAAAGCAGATTGCTTATTGGGGCTTTCAATTGCTTGCCAAGTTTGTACCGTGGCCACAACCACGGTTCAATCTTGCAGCCATTACGTCTTCTGAGGTAAAGAACACCTACAGGTGGCTTGAGGGAAAGCCCTTAGGACTTGTTGCGTAATCTATAAACCCGATACGTATCAGGTCCTAAAAAGCAAAGGGCAAACTAATGGAATTTCATACAGTTACTAATTTGACACACTCTCATTTTATTAACTGATATGGAGAACATTAAATGTTTACTTGGCTCAAAGAAGCTTACCTAACTACTGTACAAGCAGTGAAATACGCAGCTAAAGCTGTTTACAAAACCGCTAAGGCTCTCTTTAGCTTTGCTAAAGAGAAGGCCAAGGAGAACCCTAAAACAGCGCTTGCGATTGCTGCTATAGGAACTGGTTGGATATTTTTTGTTTTCGCGGGGCCTATTGCCGCCTATCTAGGTAAGAAAGGTTTGTTAGGTCTAGCGGGTACTGGTACTGAAATTATTACTTTAAATGGTCAACCTTTAGTTGACGCATCATTAAAGGCAATTGGTTTCGGCATCAGTGTTAAGGTTGGTGTAGCAGTAATTACCACGGTGGGTGCAGTCTTAGGCTTCGGTATTGGATGGCTTGTTACAAAGCTATTCAAGAAAAGACAGCCTGAGCTTGCTATGTACAACGAGGGAGTTTTATTGCTGAACTAATCATTTAATCCTATGGAGATAGTTAACGCTATCTCCATATTTCTCTACGGTCTTGTAGATTTCTAGTACCACCGAATAAGATTCATTGAGTAGTACACCTAAGTAATATAGACCTATAATTTTTTGATATTACTTTTCACTGCGTTTTTTCTTGAGCCAAGGCCGCTCAATCAAAAGAGCAAAGAGGACAATTAAAGGAAATACTGTAAACGCATACTCACCTAAAGAGCTCCAGAAAAAGTGCGCTCCAAGCGCAACTATGATCGAAACAATAAGTAGTAAAAGTCTATCTTTTATCCAGCTCATCCTTGCTTCCTTAGTAACTCGTGTCCTTTCTGTTGTCTCAGAGCGTCATCAGCAGCCCATGAGGGCAAACCTAGTTCTTGAAATGCTTTCTTTAATTCTTCTGAGCTGCACGAAGTTGCTCTTTTTGAAGCCATGAGCGCAGATCCAATAATAGCTCCAGCGTAATATGCAGAGTATAGACCTGCTCCCTTTGTACCTAGTCTAGCCCCTTTAGATATTGCAGATAGTGGGACGTCGTGGGCTTTTGTCATTAAAGCTACATCAATACTTGCTAATGCTCCTGACATTGTAGTGACACTACCAAATATAGTTTTAGGGACAGGTAGCCCCATTGCCTCTAAGTTACTTTCAATATTATACGTAAAGTTATCTACGTTGAATTTACAAATACTCATGAAATTAATCCCTTATATAGATAAGAAACTTTTACCATACTCACCTGATTTCACAAGTGATTTATAGGGCTATTTCTACTTTTACGAAAGTGGCTCCCTGATCCCCACCCACCCTAATAAGTGAGCAAAAAGTAAGCGTGATTAATCACACGCTCAGGGTAGTATTGACGTTGAATCAAGCTCTGTAACTCACGTCCTACACGTTCGATTTCATGCAAATGTTTCAAGTAATCCGATTCTGTATAAGGGTAAAGTGGCTCACTATCAAGCCACTCTATACCGTTTAAAAATAACGATTTAAATTCATTCGTAACCTTTACGTAAGAGCCCAGGACTTTCCCGCCCTGGTACTGACTACGACAGGTGACGACTTCCAGTAATCCCCTTGCCTTCATTTCACTCAAGCAACGAGATACATTCTCCTGCGACGTCGAAGTTAACGCCGCAATCTCTTTTTCACTGTAGAACGCACAATCTAAACGCCAGTTTAACTGCAGTGCGACAAATGTAGCGATCTTAATCAAATTCAATCGATAGTCCAAACGCAACGGTAAACCACTAAAGTACTCCCGCACGTTAGCGTTCGCTGTAGCTGAGCCCATCAAGCGTTCTACGCTTTCCTTTCGCCAAATACGCAACGAACTATTCAGTGGCGATTGTGGCAATACCACATCCCACTTAGACGGCGTTTCATCGATACCAATCGCATTCCTGACCGTTTTGAAAACGTCCTTCTCTCGATACGGACGCGCTTCAAACGGCTTTGCTATCAGTGAGTATTTGATAGAAAACGCGGTATAACCCCCGTCTGAGTGCAGTATCGCTACTGACTCAGTACTGAATTGATTTATAACAACTTTCATTTAATTACATTCAGGAATTAAAGCTCTAATGATAGCTGTTTAATCAAGTGTGAGTACAAGTCAGGGCTTCAATATGAGAGGTCGTATCTATCCTTCATATTCCGTAAGATAAGGTTTTCTGAATTAAACAAGGAAGTAGATATGGACCAATTTATCATTAACAAAATTGGTGAAGCTATGACTAAAATACCGCACCCACAATACGGACACACGGAAGATTCTAGTCTCATGTGGCGTAAAGAGTTTATCTACGAGTTACTGAGTGACAATTTGAACATCCCCATTACTGCGAGTGAATGGACCATGTTGGTTACCAACTATGATAATCGTGAGATGGCAGAGAGAGGGTATTCTGGTGCGTTCTCGTATGGTGCAGAGTTAAGCTATACCGCACTGTGCCAAATATTTACGGATTTAAAGGGACAGTTTGTTCAGTCCATTGTCATGCAGGACAGGGACGAATTTTACCGCCGGGTTAATATGTTATTAGATTACTTCAATCCTAATATCGGTGAACAGTGGGTGATTGAACATTATTCTCGCTGGATTAATCGTCAAAATTATAAAGAAGAATACAAGCACCAAACCCGCAATCTAGATCTTCATAATCAACAACCAATGAATCAAGCCCATCAGATAAACCATTCGCAATTTGAACACGATTCTAATCGTGCTCTATTTGGGAGTGAAAATGCGTGGGACGTCTTATCTGTTCCTGATGGGCAACCTATTGTAGATGTTGCTCACAACCAGATAGTCAATGGTAAAACTATGGCAATGAATGCCAACAACCACTACATGACCAGAAATAATCATCAAGTTTCAACTGAGCAGCTTAATGCTACTAATGAACGTAATCACACGATCATGCGTGAGGCGATTGAATCTATGATGGGTGTACCACCCGAAGAGCTTCCACAACAGACAAACTATGTTTCTTTCTGTCAAAAATACGGATTTAGACACCCTAGAGCTGATTTCAATGAGCATTTAAACGCACAACCCACCCACTATCCACCATTAACGAGAATAGCGTAATAACAAAAAACTATGTCGCTCAATGGGCTTTCTGTCCATTGAGTTTTATTGTGTGGGTTCCTTTCTGCTATTAGGAGTTAATAATAATGCCTGGATATTTATTGTCGGTGCCGGACATTGATAAATCGGTGGTAAGGCCGGTGGTGATTCAAGTGTGTAGTGCGTTAAAAACGCATTTGAATTTAGGACGGGATTGTGAATTGAGTTACGCGGGGGATACGTTAGCGATCCCACAAAGCGGGTCGTTTTTAAGTGAGAGAAACGATTTACCCAATGTGGGAAAAGGGGAAAACTCCTAATAGCAGAAAGGAACCCACACAGTGAGATGGAGTTAATCAGTACATAGAAAGTACTATTATATGTAGGGAAATAAAAAGCCTACGTTAGCACGTAGGCTTTTAGTTATCGTTCATAGAACTGAACATCTTATATTTTCCTTTTAAATTATTGTTCTTTTTTAAAGAACATAATCTGAATGATACAGTACGTATCATTTTAAATAAAAAAGCAACAGTTACTAAATTTGTAGTTATGGTGTAACTGCTAAAGTGCTACTAATTGTCAAGCCATGTTGGGTCTAGCCCTATGTAATCTCCTTCTCGGTTGAATTTTTCACCATATTTATTAGTGATGGTTCCTGTTGTATCGCAGGTGCAACCTTCACATGGATCGCATACGCAATCATCCTCTTCCATTCCTCTCATGATTTTACTCCTATGAATGATTTGAGAGTTAAGGCCATTAGTGGCCACCTATGAACCTCTGGTGTTGCGAGCACCAGAGGTTCTATTTTATCCCACACTCTGAGCAATGTCAGCAATTCCAGTTGCGCTTGATTGTGGATAGCGAGCAGCCGAGTTCTTTAGCTGCGGCGCTTTGACTAAACCCTTGTTCTCTAAGCTTCTGAACGCTATCAGTCGTTTTTATGGCCTTTGGTCTGCCTAGCTTCTTTCCTTCCTTCTTCGCACGTCTCAAGCCGTCCTGTGTACGCTCTCGAATACGGTTACGTTCAAACTCTGCGAATGAGCTAACCATCTGCAGCATGAGTTTGCCTTCTGAGCTAGATAGATCAGGTATAGGCAAGTCTAAGCACACAAGCTTTACACCGCGTTCTGATAGGTTAGAGACGGTGTTTTGTACATCGATGTTGTCACGGCCTAGGCGATCCAGCTTGGAAACTACCAGCGTGTCGCCTGGTTCGAGTTTGTGATCGACTAGATTCTTAAACTCTTTTCTCTTCATGGCTTCGACTGAGCCACTCACGGTTTCGCTGACTACTCTGTAATCTGGTATGTCATGCCCTGCTTCTTCAATGGTTCTGATTTGGTTTTCAACGGTTTGTTCTGTGGTCGATACGCGACAGTATGAGAATGTACGACTCATGATTTAGTCCTCTTTTAGTGTGTGTTCAATAAGGTGGTTTCATATAAAGAGGGGTATTAGTAAATCGCTAAGTATTTTTTGACACTAAATATTTCTGTGAAAGAACTGTGACCAGAACCGGGTGTTTGTTGCTACCTATGTCATGAGGTAAGCGGTATATTGACCTTTTAACCCTACGGGACAGATAGCCATGAGTTTGATTGAGATAGACGATATTGAAATGAAGTACTTTCCTTTGAATAAGGAGTTGGTTGTAGATGATGAGTTGTTAAGTATCGAGATTTACGAAGGGGATACGTCTGGACGTTGGATTCTAGAAGTCGTTGCTGAGTGCGGTACATCCACGGTATGGGATGAAGAGTTTGAAAGCGACCAAGCGGCTTTTGATGAAGCGCTAAAGACGATTAACGAAGAAGGGATCAAAGCTTTTAAGATTCAGCCAGCAGATAACCTTCACTAAAATAAAAGCCTTGCATTGTCAGCAAGGCTTTTAGTCACGCTGTACTTGTTTGTACATTTTGTATTTTCCTTTTAAATATTTATTAAAACAGCTACTTAGTTTGTTTTTGTAGCGTAACTGTCGCTATAGATATTAATTCATAACAGTACTCCTATATATTATGTGGATAGTTGCATATTTGTTAATGAAGCCGATCATCTTTTAAGATTTGGTGCACTCTGGAAGGTGTAACTTTCCATTTGTTACCAATTTCCTTAAGAGTCTTTCCGTTTCTTTGATCATTTAACATTGATACTTGACGCTCAAGCTTGGAGCACCTTTTTTCAAGAGTCTTAAGTTTTCTTTCAACTTCTTTTTGAAAAGATTCATTACACATTGGCTTTATCCTTTTGTGTTATGTTGGACTATAAGTAGTAGTCCGCTATGATCATTACTTATAATGATCTCCTAGGTCCCTATGGTGTTGTGAGCACCATAGGGACCTATACTTTATCTAACTTTTTGCATATTGTCATCGATGTTCTCAAAGAGAATTAACGTTGTTATTCGAGTGTACGATACCTATGTGACAAGCAATGTATCTAATGATTATCTGTTTAGGTACACATATGGGTACATCACTGTTATGTCAAAGGCTAAATCTAATCATTTGGTCAATTAAAACAGTACCTTGAGAGCGTTTGGTTCAAATCCCTATCTCTCCGCCACATTTAGAAAAAGCCCGCTAAGAAATTAGTGGGCTTTTTCGTATTTCAAAGGATTAATCGGGATTTGCCCAAATCCCTCCTTGAATACAAGCCTAGCACTCCGCCACATTTAGAAAGGCCCGCTAAGAAATTAGTGGGCCTTTTCTTATTTCAAAGGATTAAACGGGATTTGCCCAAATCCCTCCTTGAATGCAAGCCCAGCACTCCGCCACATTTAAAAGCCCACTAAGTAGCTCGTGGAGTTTTTTGTATTTGATAACTTGAACGGTTTACCCGAGATAAGCCGTACTCCTTGATTCAACTGCCTAGTGGATTAACGTCTTTGATAACCTTTTGTTAACCCCTAGTCTATTATCCTCTTTCCTGAACAAACATCACTCACCGTTCAGGGAGGAAGCATGAAACTACTTGCCTCAATAACTACAACCATACTTATTACTGGTGTGATATGGAGCGCTGTAACCCTACAGCCAGCGACTGCGGAACCTGCGCCGGCAACCGCTTTGAACAGCCTCACCTCATCTCTCAATAACGAAAAACCAGACTCTGTTACGGGAGTCAGTAAAACCATTCATTTACAAGAGTTACCAGCATTGTGGCATCAGTTTTATACCGACAGCCCCACTATCCCTAGCGACGTAAATACACTGATGGTCATATACCAGCAAATAGATAAAAGCTTCACCCACACGAAAGTCACCATTGGCTACGCTCAAGATACTAAACAATCACTTTCTGTTCAGTTATCCGTTGATTCTACTCGTCAGGTTTTGCTCCCCAAAGGACAACACTCAGCTTCAGTGTTGGAACAAGCTTGGCATCAAATCGACTTCCATCAACCAATTTCAGCAGTGGTGGAAGTTCATTATCTCAATCAGCACGGCTTACCGGACAGTAGTGAAGTAAGCGTCTACTATGAACAATAGCTTTGAGGAAACAGTCATGTTTGATTTTATGTCTCAAGTGTTCACCGAGAGTACCATCATTTTTACCGAAACTTGGGTAGACGATAACTTTGTACTTATCGCCCTAGCTGTTTTTGTGTTTGAGCTTGTCCGCTACGCTATTAAGAAGAAACTAAGCTGGAACATGGTCGGCGACAGCGCAACCAACTTCGTTACGTTGTTGTTCCTACTTGCGACGGTATTCGCCATTGGTTTGGCTTATGTTGGAGCATTTATCTTTGCGTACGAATACTTTAGCGTTACTCAACTGCCGATAACCGGCTGGACTATATTGGGTTGCTTGGTACTGGCTGACTTAGCGTATTACTGGGAGCATCGTTTTTTACACAGCAACGGGTTTGCATGGGGAACACATTCCGTACACCACAGCTCACCTTACTTTAATATTTCAGTGGCGTACCGATTTGGCCCACTCGATTGGTTCTTCCCATTCTTCTTCCATATCCCATTGGTGCTACTTGGTTTTAACCCTTTCGTCGTTTTGATGTGCGAGACCTTCGTTCAACTCTATCAGACGCTGCTCCACACAGAGGCGGTAAAAAAAATGCCTAGACCCATAGAGGCAATATTTAACACACCGTCACATCATAGAGTCCATCATGCAACCAATAAGCAATACCTCGATAAAAACTATGCGGGCATCTTGATTATTTGGGACCGAATGTTTGGTACTTTTGCAAAGGAAGAAGAATCGGTTAAATATGGAATATACCCTCACGTTAATTCGGTTAATCCGATTAAAGTGTACTTTCATGGGTATGGCAGGCTACTAAAACAGATATGGCATGCACCCAGTTGGAAGTATCGCTTACAGCTACTGATTAAGCCCCCTATTTGGGCTTGGCAGCAAAAACAGATGAAGGAACAAGCACAGCGATGAAAATCAATGCCCTGCTCATTGAAGATGACAAAGATCTTGCCGAAGCCATCAGTGATTACATGGAACTGGATGGGTTCGAATTCGATTTTGCTTACAATGGTTCGGCAGGGCTCACTCTCGCACTGTCTCAATCCTACGATATCATCTTGACCGACGTTAACATGCCCAAAATGGATGGGTTTCGCTTCTGTAAACAGCTCAGAGAAAAAGGGATAAATACTCCTGTGTTGATGCTCACCGCAAGAGATACGCTCGATGATAAGCTCACTGGATTCTCTGTAGGTTCTGATGATTACTTAGTTAAGCCATTTGCAATGGAAGAGCTGAAAGTCCGTATGTTAGCACTTACTCGGCGCGGAAAAGGGGCAGTTACTTCGTTGAGTATCAGTGACGTCAGTGTAGATTTGGAACAACACCTTGTTTCTAGAGCGAACCAAACCATAAAGCTGGCTCCAGTCTGCTGGAAAATACTTGTCTGCTTAATGCAGCATAGCCCGAAAGTGGTCAGCAAGGCTCAAATCGAAGAGGCAGTCTGGGGAGAAGATGTCCCCAATGCAGATAGCCTAAAAGTACACTTGTTTAAACTTCGCCAAGCTATCGATGCTCCATTTGACACCAAGTTGATCCAAACCGTCCACGGGGTTGGGATTGCATTCAGGGAAGAAAACCAATGACACCAGTCAGTATCAAGCGGGATGTTTATCTATATCTATTCGGAATGGTACTCACTTTAACCGCTATTTACGCCTTGATGGTCAATCACAGCTATCAAGTCGGGCTCAATGAGTCAGCTAAGTATGGCTTTCTTTATGAGTTAAAACAGGCTGAAGCAGAGTTTGTTGAAACAGGAGCCGTTACCCAGACCAACACTTTTCAAGTGTTTACTCACCTAGACGATGTACCAGAGAAGTTTCAAAAGGTTTTTGATTGGGCAAATTTTTCGAACGACCAAATCTATGAGAATTATTTATCACCAAGTACTGATGAATACGGCCACTACCTCTATGCGGCTAAGCACTATGTGTCCAGTAAAGCTCAATACCTGTATGTGGTCTCTCAATACGATGAAAAGATCTATGCAGATTTACTAGAGCAACATCCACCAGAATCTATTGACCAATTGAACTCTTCCTTCGTAATACTCGGTCTCTTACTGCTGGGTATATTTCTAATCAGCCGCATTCTCGTATACCGAATTACTAAACCAATTTTAGAGTTGTCTCAATGGAGTAAAGATCTGAATTTGAACGAAACAGGTTCACTACAAAAGCTTCGCTACACGGAGGTGCAGCGCCTCGCCAATCAATTAATCAGCAGCGTTCGCCACCAACAAGCAGCAATAGAGAGGGAAGAGTTTTTCCTTCGTACTGCAAGCCATGAGTTACGCACACCTGTCACAACGATTTCAGCTAGTGGGGCAATGCTATCTCGCCTCTCTCCTTCTCTCAGTAACGGTGGGCAGAGAGCGATTACTCGGATCAATCGTTCAGTCACAACCATGCACAACCTGATAAACACTCTACTCTGGATGAGTAGAGAGAAGCGTACGCCATTAGATTTAGACTCTTTTGATATGGAAGCACTGCTATTAGATACCGTTTCAAACCACCAATATTTGATAGAAGGTAAAGAGTTAACCGTCCATATCGATTCCCCAGAGAAGCTGCAAAGCAAGCCCCTACCCCATACTTTGGTTCAGATAGTCATCACTAACCTTATCCGTAATGCTTTCCAACATTCATCTCACGGCAATATCCACATCACTTTAGCTAGCGATAAAATATCGGTCAGTAATTCAACCGAACATCAAAGTTCAACTTCGCCAGAGCCCTCATTCGGTATTGGTTTACTATTAATCGAGCGCATTTGTGCAAACAATGGCTGGCAGTTCACTCATTCTGAAGAAGCCAGTCGCTACAACGTCAGTGTCCATTTTATCGGGCCATGTTCATCTGACATCTAGGCTTACATACCGAGATAACCAAATGTTAACCACCTATTCGTTACTCTAGTCGCATCAATCATAAGGAGAACCAGTATGGGTATTTGGTTATTAGAGACAACACTATGGGCAGTGGTTACAGTTGCAGTTTGTGTCGCTATTTGGGGCTTCTCGTTACCCAATATCTTGATCGCGTTAGGCATCTCAGTCGCAGTTTCACTACTACTTGGTAATAGCTGGAGAAGCTAATAATTTTTGAAAGCGGACTAAATAACCCATTTCGTAGCGATTATGCTAAAGTGCGGCAATCACTCATTTCTCCCCCGAACCTAGACATGCCTTCACAGTCCACTTTTTCTATCCCTAGCGGGGTTAAGTTTATGCTTATCTCCGCGCTGGGCTTCGCACTTATGTCTGCCTGCGTGAAATACGTCAGTAACTACGGTATTCCGGTGTTCGAAATTGTGGCAGCAAGGGCTTTGGTATCCCTCATCATTAGCTACCTTGATGTAAAAAGAAAAAAGATTTCGATTTGGGGGAATAATAAACCGCTGCTCTTTGCACGTGGCCTTGTCGGTACATTGGCGCTAATGTGTGTCTATTACTCTGTCACCAGCTTACCTTTAGCGGAAGCCACTATTTTGCAATACGTTCACCCGGTATTTACCGCTTTGCTAGGCGTATTATTTCTCAAAGAACGCATCCAAAAGTCGACAATGATATGCATCGTACTTTGTTTGGTTGGTTTACTGGTCATAGTACAACCGAGCATCTCTCATCAGGAGGGCTATGAGCTGCCGATGTTCAGCGTCATGATCGCTCTATTAGGTGCATTTGGTAGCTCGATAGCTTATGTCATCGTAAGAAAGCTCAGCCAAACCGAAGACAGTTCAGTTATTATTTTTTACTTCCCTTTAGTCGCTCTCCCTGCTTCTATTCTGCTGGTAGCCAATGACTTTGTATGGCCCAGCCTCTATATCACGCTAATGCTCATTCTAGTGGGCATATTTACACAAATAGGCCAGTTAGGGCTAACCAAAGCAATGCAAACCCAATCCGCGGGCAAAGCATCAGCCTACTCCTACGTGCAGATCGTATTTTCGGCCATTTTAGGCGCGGTGATTTTTAATGAGATCCCGTCCGTTTGGACTTACATCGGTGGCTCACTGATTGTTGCTGGTGCGCTTATCAATGTATTTGGGCCTAAGCTATTTAACCATTCAGCGGCAAAGTAAAGTGCTCATGGAGTTGGCAAGCTGTTGACTTAAAACGATTCAGCTCGAGCATTTGTGACTGTAGCCAGATAAAAACATTCATAAATAGTTGGTCTTTTCATCTTCACCTTGGACATAACTGCCAAGGTGAGTTGAAAAGTTTTTTTGCTCAACCATGCCAATCACTTTACTCTTTAAATCGGCTGGGTAGACCCTCTTCCCATCTAGCTCGTTAATTGCTATCCATTCTACCGACTGTATGTACTGCTCGTCATTCAATCCGACTAGATTATCGGTATGAGGCTCACCGCTGAAGGCGGTGATTTGGTAGAAAAACTCCGCATGGTAGCACTCAGTATGAGTCTCTAAAAACTCCCGAACACAAATGAGCTCACCGACTTCAACCTCTAAGCCAGTCTCCTCTAGAAACTCTCTCTTCAAACCATCTTTACTACTGCGATCGCCTTTCTCCATACCTCCACCCGGTGGAATCCAGTATTCCCCCGAAAAGTCCTTAACTCGGACCATTAATATGGATTGATTTTGGATCAGTATACCCGCAGATCGAATTCGGTGCTTCATGACTCTTCCTTGGTGTCTAATGCCGCTTCTAGCAGCTTCAAGTGAATAGGAACCAAATCCTGGTGTGAGGTGCGATACCCCCCTCCAACCACACAGGCAATTGGCAATTGTTTGTCTTTCGCCAACTGAAACATAAACTTGTCTCGTTGATAGATCCCTCGAGTCGATACATTGAAATAACCAAGCTCGTCATCTTGATGAATATCGACGCCCGCATCGTACAAAATCAGGTCAGGCTGATGGAGATTAACGGCCATTTCCACTACCGAAGTAAATGACTGTAGATAACGTTCATCATCGGTTTCCCTTGCCATTGCTACATCTAAATCTGAATCTGGTTTTCTCGCGGGGAAGTTCTTATCGCAGTGGAATGAGAGGGTGATTATCTCATCATCATCGGCACATAACGTTGCGGTTCCATCCCCATGATGGACATCACTATCTACTATTAGGACTTTATCTATATGTTCAAACTGCAAAGCCCGCTTGGCTGCTAACACTAGGTCATTGATTAAACAGAACCCGCTACCAAAATCATAATGCGCATGGTGGTAACCACCACTTAAGTGGATCGCTACCTTATGCTCAATGGCCTGTTCAACGGTTAAACAAGTGCCTCCGGCTGACGTAAGAGTACGCTCTATAAGTTGTGTACTCCAAGGAAAACCAATTCTTCGCATTTTCGCTGCCGCTAACGTGCCGTCGGTCAAAGACGCAATGTACTGACGGCAATGCGTAAGCATGACCTCATCTGTGGTAATAGGTGCGGGGTGCTCAAAACAGAAACCTTCCTCCCACTCCTTATGTTCACGACGCAACCTCTCAACATCGTCGTACAATAAACGATATTTGTTAATCGGATATCGATGCCCTTCCGGCAAAGGGAGTTCCGAGTATATCGGATGATAAATTAGCGGGATCATGGTGTTCGTTATGTGGTGACAATCTTTGTTTATGTTATACCAGTTATCTCCCAAAACTGATCATCCTGTTAGGGAATATCGTTGGTCTCTTTAATATTAAGCTTGTAATTTAATTCAAAAGACACTTAAATGATATTAATTATCAATATCATTTAAGTGCGGTATGTCTCAATCTCATTTTTTCTTGATTCTAGGTGTGCTGGTTGGCTCTCTCAGCGCAATGGCTCTCTTTTCATTTATGTTGCTTTCCAGTTGGTGGGTAGTTGATTTTGTCTTGATTGCTTAGCAAACTGTTTCTAAATTTCTGAGTTAGGAACCAATATGAAAACCGTATTTATCACCGGCGCAAATAGAGGGATCGGCTTGAGCTTGGTTAAAGGATATTTGTCTCAAGGTTGGCATGTTCATGCAACATACAGGGAAGCAAATACTGCTACCGAACTGCTTGAATTAGCCGAGAAAAATCCTGTCACTTGCCACCAATTAGATGTGACTGACTATACGATGGTAAACTCATTATCTGCTTCTCTACCCACCATCGACCTACTGATTAATAATGCAGGCTACTATGGGCCTAAAGGCTATGGATTCGGTAATACCGATGTTGAGCAGTGGCGAAAGGTATTTGAAATTAATGCAATTGCCCCGCTGAAATTGGTCGAAGCTTTTCACGCTAACTTGGACAAAAGTGATGATAAAAAAGTCGCTTGCTTATCTTCTAAAGTCGGAAGTATGGCAGAGAATACTTCAGGAGGAGGCTATATTTATCGCTCTTCTAAAGCCGCGTTAAACTCAGTAGTAAAGAGCTTAAGCAACGATCTGTCCCCGCAAGGGTTTACGGTTTTGGCACTACACCCTGGTTGGGTACAAACAGAAATGGGCGGGCCAAATGCGCTAATCGATACCGCCACCTCAGCAGCAGGATTAATGAAGGTGATTAACCAAGCTAACCCAAGCCATTCAGGTGAGTTCATTAACTACGATGGTACGTCTATACCTTGGTAGCTTTTCCCAGTTTGCTGTCAAGACAACAAAAATCTACTTCGCTGATTTCTTTTTATAGCTGCCTTTAGTTGAAGGCTTCCTTTTACGTTTAAACGCCGGTCGTTCAACTTTTGGCAACGAGCGCAGCGAATCCGGTATGGGGCCCGTTTTGACTTGTTGCATTAAGCTATCGATACGCTGTTGTAAGGTTTGCATGAAGGGTAGGTAGGCTTGATTTCTTTCTGCCATCCCTTGTAGTTGATGCTCCCAATGAGCCGTCATGTCTGGAAAGGTAGAATCTGATGGAAGCGCATGAATCAAACCTCTGCCTGCCTCACTGCTCAAAATAGTCTTGCCTTGGCGTTTAAGCAGTTGCCGTTTGAATAAGGTATCTAAGATACCTGCTCTTGTTGCTTCCGTACCAAGACCATCCGTTTCTTTAAGAATTTTTTTCAGTTCTTTGTCTTCGACAAACCTCGCAATTCCTGTCATCGCTTGCAGCAATGTCGCCTCAGTAAAGTGCTTGGGAGGTTCGGTTTTACGGTCTTTAATTTCACCTTCTCGGCAGGTAAGGACCGAGCCTTGCTCCAGAGGAGGAACCGCATCGACATTAGCATCGTCGTCATCTGTTTTGCCCATCAGCACTTTCCAACCAGCCGAAACAAGCTGTCGACCTTTCGCAATGAACATTCCTCCCGCGATATCAAACACAAGCTTTGCTTCTGCGTATACCGCAGCCGGATAAAACTGCATTAAATACTGCCGAGCAATCTGCTGGTAAATTTTCATTTCATTGGCTGATAGAGCATTCATCGATGCTTTTTTGGGTGTTGGGATGATCGCATGGTGAGCATCCACTTTACTGTCGTTCCAAGCCTTTGACTTCAGACTAAGATCCGACTCATTCACTGCTGTGGCCAAATCTTTCGCGTTATTGGAGATCGCGTCACACACACTTCCCGCTTGAGCATAATGCTCTTTAGGCAAATAACGGCTGTCTGAACGGGGATAAGTGATTAACTTGTGCTTTTCATATAGGCTTTGGCAAGTATCAAGAACCTGTTGTGCACTCATACCAAATCGTTTGGCGGCATCAATTTGTAGGGCAGATAATGAATACGGCAATGGCGGAGCTTGCTTAGTCTGCTTTTGTTCAGATTCCACCACTTTAGCTGGCTGATTTGCAATACGATTAGCCACATTTTCAACCAACTTACGATTGAGAACTCGCCCTTCCTCATCTTGCCACGGCTTGCATGCGTCACTTGGCTTCCAACGAGCACGAATATCGAACTGATCACTGCCATTCTGATAGGGAATAAGAGCATGAAGTGTAAAGTAATCACGAGGCACAAAGTTTTCGATTTCTTCATCTCTGCGTACGACTAGCCCTAACACTGGTGTCTGTACTCGACCAACCGACAGTACGCCTTGATAACCCGCTTTTTGACCAAGCAATGTATAGGCCCGAGACATGTTCATGCCATACAGCCAATCGGCGCGAGAGCGCGCCAATGCCGAAACAGAGAGCGGAATAAAATCTCGATTACTGCGCATTTGAGAGAGTGCACGCTTGACGGCTGGTAAGTTCAAGTCGCTGATTAATAAGCGTTGAATCGACTCCTTTTTGGTTTTGGAGACTTTACAATAATCAATGACTTCATCCACCAGCAACTGACCTTCTCTATCAGGGTCACCTGCATGGATTATCTGGGAGGACTCTTTCAATAGTTTGCGCACCACCGAAAGCTGTTTGCTGGCCGACTTCCTTGGCCTAAGCTGCCATTGCTCAGGAACTATCGGGAGATCAGCTAAGTTCCACTTTTTATAACGTTCGTCATACGCATCGGGCTCTACTTGCTCTAATAAATGCCCGATGCACCATGTCACTACATCACCATTACCGCAACGGATAAAGCCTTGATCTTTTTTTTGAGGATTTGGCAGTGCTGCCGCAATAGCACGCCCGAGGCTAGGCTTTTCGGCGATGAATAAACGGGACATAAGCGATGGTATTTTCTTTGGCACAAATAATTAGAGCCACATTATCGAATGTGGCTCTAATAAGGCAAGAGAAAACTGTTTAAATATACAGTTAATTACTCTGCATCACCTTCAACGCGTGCAGCAGCTTCTTTAATTAGTGGCTGAAGTTCACCTTTCTGGAACATTTCTAGAATGATGTCACAACCGCCAATTAGCTCGCCTTCTACCCATAGTTGTGGGAAAGTTGGCCATTGAGCGTATGCTGGTAGCTCAGCACGGATATCTGGGTTTTGTAGGATATCTACGTAAGCAAATTTTTCTCCACATGCCATTAGAGCTTGTGAAGCTTGAGAAGAGAAACCACAGCTAGGTAGTTTTGGCGACCCTTTCATGTATAGAAGGATCGAGTTTTCTGAAATTTGCTGTTTGATTTTGTCGATAGTTTCCATTTCTTCCTCTTAATGGATGTACTGCAAAGATTTGCTTCATTCTAAACCATTAGACGAGAATATAAAGCACATAAAGTGTATGGTTATAAAGCGGTCAAATGGATGCAGTTTCACATAACGATCACAAGTTATTTGGGTGCAAGCTCTTTTAATAAAGTAAAAACTTGCTAAAATGAATCGCAAGTCAGTCGTATCGACTACACATAACAAAAAACATCGGAAGCAATCGAAAGGCTAAGCCTTTCATATATATGGAGAATCGAGCAATGGCATTTGAACTACCAGCTCTTCCTTACGCGAAAGACGCGCTAGAACCACACATCTCAGCAGAAACTCTAGATTTCCACCACGGTAAGCACCACAACACTTACGTTGTTAAGCTAAATGGTCTTATCCCAGGAACTGAGTTCGAAGGCAAAACACTAGAAGAAATCGTTAAGACTTCTACTGGTGGCGTATTCAACAACGCTGCACAAATCTGGAACCACACGTTCTACTGGCACTGTCTAGCGCCAAACGCTGGCGGTGAACCAACAGGTGCAGTTGCTGATGCAATCAATGCTGCATTCGGTTCTTTCGAAGAGTTCAAAGCGAAGTTCACTGATTCTGCAATCAACAACTTCGGTTCTTCTTGGACTTGGCTAGTTAAGAAAGCTGACGGTTCTCTAGAAATCGTTAACACTTCTAACGCAGCGACACCACTAACAGAAGAAGGGACTACTCCACTTCTAACTGTTGACCTGTGGGAACACGCTTACTACATCGATTACCGTAACGTTCGTCCAGATTACATGAACGGTTTCTGGGCTCTAGTTAACTGGGCATTCGTTGAAGAAAACCTAGCTAAGTAATGTAAATTACTACAATGATTTTAAAAGCCTGCTTATGCAGGCTTTTTTTTGATCTTTATTTCTTGAAGGCTCTCAAGTTTCTCGCCTTTAAGCCGTTATAGGTGCATCAAGCGAGGGACTTCATGTACGCCGATAACGTAGACACCATTCATACATTAGACAAAGCAACCATCATTAATGAGTTGCGATTTGGCAACGGTATCAATCATGCCGTTCATGCCGGTCGTCGCTCTGATTTTGCGTTGATCTTATCTATGTTTTCGGATGATGTTCGTGACAACACACCGGTAGAACAAATAGATCCACCCGAAATTACAGATGCTGTACTCAGACAACGCTTTGAACTTCAGGAACCACAGCCACTGCGCTCGGATCCCACCTCCTACCCTATTTCAGCTCGGCATGCCAATATGTTCCATGCCGCAGGGTTACCTAGTGCCAAGCTCAGTCACTACCTCACCCCCGAACCACTGACTTACTTGCCGTCAGAAACCTTTGATTTACCTGAAGAGGTATACCACAACCTTTCGGGTCATCAACGACGCCAGTTGGCCGAAACTAAGCCGCGGAATTTGATGTCCGCTGACATCTACAATCAACTGGTCGTAGCTCAACGAAACTATCAAATACAAACTCAGGCATAAGATCTACGTCTCACTTTTTAAACGCGTACATTCATGACATCGCTTTGTGTGAATCACTGCATAAAACAAAAAACTTTCTGATTTTTCGACCGATTAATTTGAGGTTATTCACACCTAAATCACAGCCAATAAACCATGCTATGTGGACAAAAAACATCCACCAAAAAGAACAAATCATATTGGGTGAGGTTAAATATGGACATAAAAAGTGCCGTAATATTAATTACTTCTGCTGGTTCTCTGCTAGGCGGTACGCTTGCAACACACTTTGCATCACTAGGTGCGAAGCTGATTCTGTGCGATCAAGATATCCACCGACTTAATGAAACTCTTTCTCGTTGTCGAATGGTGTCAGACCATGTTTATTCTTTCCCAGTCGCTGATTATTCATATGAGTCGATAGATAAACTTTTTGACTATGTCGATGAAATGTTCCACTCCTCGCCCGATGTACTGGTAAACAATTGGACCAGCAATCCTCTCCCGACATTAATGAGTGAACGCTCTGCTGATCTGTTCACCAAAAAGCTTTCAGTGATGGCATCCTCGCTGTTTGGATTCGGCCAAGCCACTGCCGAGCGTATGATGCAGGAGAAAAAGAAAGGGGTGATCGTCAATATCGTTTCTTATGAAGACTACCGAGATCTCTCTGGGTTTGAAAATGCGTCATCAATGGTGGCAGGGTTTACCCAAAGCTGGGCGAAAGAGTTAACACCATTTAATATTCGAGTCGGAGGTGTAGTACCAGCCCTAAGCCATGTGACTAACGATGACGACTACCACTGGGCAGAAGTTCAAGATGAGTTGATACGAAACACAGAATACATCGTCTCTAACGAGTATTTCAGTGGGCGAGTGATGGCAGCCGAAGCTTAGAGTCGAGTTCTTCTAATAAGAAACACCTCAAATGACTAAGAAGGTCATCAACTTGCTTGATGACCTTCTTGTTTTTGGTCAACGAAGTACACATCAGTGCTTTTTCAGAACTACAGCTTACTTAATATTTGCTCCGATGCCTCTTCAATGAGATCGAGTACCAACTCAAATCCATTGTCTCCGCCATAGTATGGGTCAGGTATTTCATCGAATTTCCCATCAGAATAGCTTAAAAACAGTGATAGCTTATGCTGGTATTGCGCAGGGCAAATGTCATAAAGATCGGCCAAATTGGCTTTATCTGCCGCTAAAATCAAATCAAAATCGGTAAAGTCTTGCATCACCACTTTGCGGGAACTTATGCCTTTAAACGAATAACCCCGCCTTTCTCCAGCCTTACGTGAACGACTATCTGGCGGGTTACCTTGGTGATAACCAATCGTGCCAGCCGAATCCACTTCAACATCAACGCCAAGTTGAGCGGCCTTCGCTCTCAACACCGCTTCCCCTGTCGGCGAGCGGCAAATATTGCCCATACATACCACTAAGACTCGCTTCAAATCTATACCCTCAAACTTATTATCAACTTAGTTTCATATTTTAAGTTCCTCGTCTACGCTGTTAATGAACAACGTCACATATAAAAGGAATTAACAATGAAAAGATTATGGCTAGCAATGTGTCTACTTATTTCATATACCAGCTTTGCGAATGAGTTTGAAGCAGTTCTCAAGGACTTCGCGATGAAAGACGTCAAATCGATCGCCAGCGACGATCAAGTTATCAACGCAATTAAGTCTCAGAACGAGCAAAACAGTCAGCTGAACGAAACACAAATTACCGCCTTAGATAATGACTGGCGAAGCCAAGTTGGCCAATCCGATGCTCCTTTAATCACCAGTAAATTGAGCAGTGACCTTTCAAAGAAACTAAGTGCCCTACAAGAAAGCAGCGATGGTGTGATCACAGAAATCTTCGTGATGGATAATAAAGGACTGAACGTCGCGCAAAGCGCGGTGACGTCAGACTACTGGCAAGGTGACGAAGATAAATGGCAGCAAACCTACCTAGTAGGCCCTAACGCAATTCATATCGGCGAAATAGAAGAAGATGAGTCGACGCAAATGTTTCAGTCTCAGGTCAGCTACACCATTACCGATCCTGCTTCAGGACAAGTGATTGGTGCGATTACTGTGGGTGTGAATGTAGAAGAGTTATAAGAATAGGAGCATAAGTATGCGAGTGACTATTAGTAAGCTCGTTGTTACCAGTGCTTCAATTCTTACTCTGATTGCGATGTCAGCGATTTCGTATTTTACATGGCAAAGCAGTATCGACGCGATATATAGCCTGAATAAGTCGTCGTACATGCAATCAACGCACGCACTAAGCGAACAACTAGCAACCCCAGTACGATTTAAAAAACTCGACAACATCAAGGAGCGTTTAGATGTCGCTTTCCAATCGAGCGAGGGAAACCTTTCGCACGTAAGTATTTATTTACCCGACAAAACCTTACTGTACAGCACTCACCCTTCTTCACCGCCCCTTGGTCATGAAGGAGAGCTAGAGGCCAAGCATGTTATCCTAGATAATAGCGATCGCTTTGAGTTCGGTACTCCCCTGCTGTCAGGTAAAAAGAATACTCTTGTAGGGTATCTGGTGACAGATTGGAATTTTTCTCAGGCACAGGGACTAAGTAGTGCATTGAGCAATCAATCGGTCATCATTGGGCTCATCTCGGTTGTAGTATGCATTGGAGTGTTAGTACTGCTGTTACGAAACACACTAACAACCCCACTGCATCAGCTCAATTTACTGTGTCATGAGCTCAGTTCAGGAGACTGTAATTTGAGTAAACGGCTTGAGTTTAAACACGACAATGAACTCGGCCAACTAGCAAAGGGAATGAATCGATTCATTGAAAAGATGGAGCAAACGTTAACGCCCATCCATCATGGCGCAGACTCGGTGACAGCTATTTCACAAGATTTAGATAAACACCTAATTTCAATTGGTGAACAAATTAACCACCAACGTGATGAGATAAAGGCAACAGTAAGCTTAGGAGAACAAGCACAGCATTCTGTATCTCAAGTTAAGGACAACAGTCTAACGACATCAGGCAAGCTTTCTCATGCGGTTAACAGCGCTAAAAGTGGCCAGCAGCGGCTACTCAGTGCACTTGAAAACAATCGACTAATGGCACAAAAGAGTTCTAACATCTCTGAAGCGGCCACTGAAGTGAATAGCCAAGTACAAAAAGTCACTGAAATCTTGGGTATTATTCGCAACATCGCCGAACAAACCAACCTATTAGCCTTAAATGCAGCGATTGAAGCGGCAAGGGCCGGCGAGAACGGGCGCGGGTTTGCGGTCGTCGCAGATGAGGTGAGAGGTTTGGCAGAAAAAACCGCTAACTCGACCAACCAAGTCGAGGACATTCTCAACGCCTTGGGTGATGTATCCAATAACCTGATTCAGTTCACTCAAGAAGGGAGTAAAGCGAGTGAAGCCAGTTTAGCGTCAATAGAAGACACCGTTGGCGATATTGAACAAGCACTTAATGATGTGTCCGAAGCAAACCAAGTTTGTGCTGACATTGAATCTTCGTCTCATGCGCAAATGACGACTATGTCGGATTTGGTATGCCAATTGGTCAACATTGATCAGCGAATTGACCGCCTAGCGGGCGATTCAAACCTCATTGAGGCCAGTAGTAACAAACTGTATTCACAAGCAAAAGACACCAGTAAGCATTTATCTTGCTATAACCTAAGTTAGTTCAATACCCTCTCTGATTAACGGTATTTAGACCAACGGTTTTTCGCTATTATGGCGTAAAACCGTTTTATTATTGGAGTACTCATGTCTACTGAAGACCACAAGGAAGAGCGTCATAAAGCTCGCCAACAGAAAGTCAAAGAACAAGTTGATGCCAAAGTCGCAGCCGCACAGGAAGAGAAAGGCTTACTATTGGTTATCACCGGTAACGGTAAAGGTAAATCTACATCAGGCTTTGGCACTGTGGCACGCGCAGTTGGACACGGAAAAAAATGTGCCGTTGCTCAATTTATCAAAGGTACCTGGGATAATGGCGAGCGAAACCTATTAGAAAAGCTCGGTGTTGAATTTCAGGTAATGGCAACGGGTTTTACTTGGGAAACACAAAACAAAGCAGCAGATACCGAGGCAGCCCAGTTAGTTTGGCAAGAATGTAAACGCATGCTAGCGGATGACTCCATCGACGTCATATTATTCGATGAGCTCACCTACATGGTTAGTTATGGCTACGTAGAGCTTGATGAAGTGGTCGAAGCGTTGGCAAATCGTCCTAAAATGCAATCTGTGCTCATCACAGGCCGCGGCGCGCATCGCACGTTAATAGAAATGGCTGATACCGTGTCTGAGGTGAAGAACGTAAAACATGCCTTTGAGTCGGGTGTAAAAGCGCTCAAAGGTGTCGATTGGTAATTCTCACCGCATCTAACATTCTTCAGCGCGTTTTATCTAGTGATACAAAATAAAAAAAGGTAGGCATAAAGCCTACCTTTTTATTTCATTTAAAGAGTCTTGAACTAGTTAAATAGCCCTTTAAGCAGACCTTTCACTGCATCTTTATCTTCTGGCTTTAGTTTGTCGCCATACTTTTCTTCAAGCTTATCCAAGCCGCGGTCAATTTCTTTTTCCGCTTTCTGTTTCAAGACGTCATCAAAAACGAGTTTGAATTTAGGTTCAGCCCATTTGCCAGACACATTGATAGGAATCGTTACTCCTTTCAACTCATCGATGTCTTTACCACCTTGACCTTTCAAAGAACCCACTATCGACGTACTGACCGTAAAGTTGACTGTTTCTTTTAGATAGTTTGCACTTCCTTGGCCACGAATACGTAGCAAAGGAGACTGCATATGAAGATCATTAGTCGAAACATTGCCTTTGTTTAACTTTAAAGTTGCCTTCATTGCACTAAAGTCTGTTTTCTTCGGTTCGTTAGTCCCTTCGACTTTTTCACCTTTTATTTTGGCGTAGTTTTCTCGGATCATCTGCGCAACGTTGATGCCGTTCACCGCACCATCTTCAAAGTTGATCTTCACTGTGCCCACTAGGTTTTTCTTTATACCCGTTGGCGTCAGGCTGCGACCTTTCACATCAACATCGATATTACCCGTACCTTCCAACATGTCGTTGTTAGCAACATCCATTAACAGTGGCTGTACCTGTACACCCTTGATACGCTTCTTAGCCGAGTACGTCGCAGGCGTTTTACGTCCATCCAACTTCGCATTTGCTGTAATTGAGCCTTGGTATAGGTTCGAGCTGAAAGACGTTAATTCTGCAACACCGCGATTCACATAAAACTTCGCTTTCACGTTTTGCATTCTGGCGTTATTGGCTTTGAATTTATCGATGGTGACCGAGCCTTTCACATCAAGGGTTTTCAGCGCAGATAAATCTGGCTCAACTTCTTTTTGAGGTTTAGCCGGCGACGTTTTTACTGCCTTGTCTGAGCTACTCGTTGTGCTCGTCCCTTTTTGGTCTGAAGATCCGCTCTGCTCACTGGCTTTGTTTAGCCCTAAGAACTCATCTAAATCAATATTTGGACTGTGCAGCGCAAAACGCACCTTAGAGATGTCTGCCAATGTCACTTCCGTTTTACCATCTAATGCAATCGCGTTGGCAGTGAGTTTCTCTAGAACAAAGGTTAAGTGACTCTTGGTCAGATCAAAGCTTAGGTCTGACGCCATATCCACTTTCATAGGATTCTGAGGAAGCGTATCGCCTGTAAAGTTGGCATCCAAAGTCAGCGTCGCAATATTAACCAGAGAGATAGCCTTATCGACGGTTAAGACGCCAGAACCATTCATGTCGATACCTAGGCCCGCTGCTTGCCCTTTAACGGCATAGCTCATCTTATTGGCCTTATCGAACTCAAACGTCTCAAGGCCAATCTTAGCAGAATCAATTTGCGTAGCAGGGTCATTAAAGCTTGCATCCAGTTCAATATTACGCAGAGCATACTCAGCAAAACCTTTCGCTAATTTAAACTCGGCACTGCCTTTGGCAGCAAACTTCTGCTGGTTGTTCTCACCTTTAGCCGCAAACGTTGCTTTGGTCCACTTCTCAGCTGCAAACTCCGAAAGCTCAAACGCTACATCGTAGAGTTTAGTGTACGTACCAGCTTGTCGATCTTGGATTTCTAGTACTGCGTTAGACACAGTGACGCCCGCAAGGTTAATCGTCCAGGCAGAAGCTGCTGAGTCGTTGGTCGCAACTTCACTTGTAGACGCTGCACTTTCTTCTACTGCACCTTTAGGTTCGCTAGTGCTCGTTTCTGGTTGTGTATTCGATGCCGTTAAAGCGTCGATGTTCTTGCTACCATCTTTTAGTGTTTCTAAGTCGAACTCAGCACCGTTTAGCGATACGTTGCCAATTTCTAGCTGTTGGCTAAATAGCGGCATGACCGACACATCGATACCAATGGAGTCAACTTTAAATAAATTGGGATTAGTAAACCCTTGAGGGTTACGCAGCTCGGTTTTACCTAGCTCAAACCCAATAGACGGGAAAAATTGCCAGCTTATGTCACCTTCAATAACCAGCTCTAACCCAGTGTGTTGCTTAGCTTGCTCCACAATCAGTGGTTTAAATTGGTTAGGGTTAACCAGTAAGACTAGGGCTAATATAGCCAATACAATGGCAACGACGGGAATGGCGACAACTAATAGCAGTTTTTTCATCAGCAGTATCCTTGCTTAATTCGTCGGACTCTTAAAAAGATAGAGATAAACAAACGTTTCGTCTGCATCAATAAAAAGAAAGTGGCACTAAAAGTGCCACTTATCATAGAAAAAATAAAGCTTTGAATCGTTAATTACTTTTAAGCTTTCAATAACTTCGCAATGTGTGCTTTCAATACATCGATTGCGATGCGGTTTTTACCACCACGTGGAACGATGATATCCGCATGTTGTTTAGACGGCTCAATAAATTGCATAAACATTGGGCGAACTGTCTCTTGGTACTGTTTAAGCACAGAATCCATCGTACGACCACGTTCTTCAACATCACGCTTAACACGGCGAAGAAGACAAATATCAAGTGGCGTATCCATAAATACCGTTGCATGCATTAACTTACGCAAGCGAGGGTCAGTAAGAAGAAGGATGCCTTCTAGAATGATCACTTTCTTAGGTGTCATCGCCGTGGTGTTTTCAGTACGAGTGTGCTCTGTGTAGCTGTATTCCGGTACTTCTACCGCTTCACCTTTGATTAGCTTTTCTAGGTGCTCACAAAGCAGGTCATGATCCAACGCATTCGGGTGGTCATAGTTTGTTTTCACACGCTCTTCCATGCTTAGGTCGCTTTGGTCGTTGTAGTAGCAATCTTCCGTGATAACACCAATTTGGTGATCGCCAACCTTTGCACGCAGTTCGTTGTAAATCGTACTTGCGATTAGACTCTTACCAGAAGCGGAAGCGCCAGCGATACCTACGATGACACATTGATTATTATCAGACATTTTTTTTGCACCCGATGATGGTTTTGGTGGAAACAGATAAACCGCCTGATTATAGGGAGTTCACTAGTTAGATACTAGTCGCGGATAGGGTTAAATGTCAGGTTTTACGTAAATAGAATAACAAAAAGCCATGCAATCGATTACCTCGAATGCATGGCTCTGCTTTTACTTCAAATTATACGTTTTTGCACTGCCACCAAGTGCAGTTACTGGACGAAAAGACTACTCCACCATCGTGAAGCTGATCGCTTCAGGCTTCGCTTTTCCATGCCAGTACATTCGACTACACACGGTTTCTGCAAGCTGTAGGTAAGTTTGGGAGTGCTCACTATCCGGCCTTGCGGCCACAGTCGGCGTACCTTTATCGATATCTTCGCGCATAGAAATGTGCAATGGCACTTGCGCTAATAGCGCTAAACCGTATTCACCAGCCAGCTTCTCCGCGCCTCCTGCCCCAAAGATATGCTCTTTTTCACCACAATGACTGCAGATGTGATAGCTCATGTTTTCGACCATACCAATCACAGGGACATCGACTTTCTCAAACATCGCAGCGCCTTTGCGAGCATCAGCCAAAGCAAGATCTTGTGGCGTTGTGACAATGAGAGCGCCCGTCACTGGGATTTGTTGAGACAAGGTCAGCTGAATATCACCCGTCCCCGGCGGCATATCAATCACCAAGTAATCCAGTTCAGGCCACTCGGTTTCGTTCAACAGTTGAGCAAGCGCCTTAGATGCCATAGGTCCACGCCAAATCGCTGCTTCGTCTTTAGACACTAAATAGCCAATTGAGTGGGTGTGAATACCGTGAGAGGTAATTGGCTGCATCCATTTGTTGTCACGAACTTCTGGCTTGGCATCCACTTCGCCCATCATCATAGGTACAGACGGACCATAAATGTCCGCATCCAACAATCCCACTTTGGCGCCGGATTGAGAAATCGCCAGAGCTAGGTTAACGGCTGTGGTTGATTTCCCTACGCCGCCTTTTGCAGACGTCACTGCAATGATGTTTTTAACGCCATTAACCGAGTTAGCGACAACGGTTTCAAGGGCTTTAGGAGCAATGCTAATGTCGAAATCAAATGGCGCAACCTGCTTGTTTTCATGCTGGGCCGTGATCCATTCTTGAAGAGTAGCTTGTAAAGATTTCGCAGCAAAAGGCAGTGCGATACCAAACACGCCGCTTGCGGAAACCGTAACGATAGATGGCTGATTCGCCCAACCTTCAATGAGGTTAGGGTGTGAAAACTCGTTCAACCAATCACAGAAATCTTGCTTTGAAGTGAACTGACGCATAGGTCCTCCTTATGCATCTAATCGTAACACTCCACCAGCCGATACTGAACCCTGAAAAAACTAAGGTATTACAGCCGCTCACACCTTGGAGTCACTAGCCTGATGAGGTAGTATTACTCTCTATTTTTTCATACACCTTAAGAAGCGAATATTAAGTATGGCAAACGATCCACGCAAATTACTGGTAACTTGTGCCCTCCCGTACGCTAACGGTTCGATTCACCTAGGTCACATGCTTGAGCACATTCAAGCTGACATCTGGGTTCGCTACCAACGCCTACGTGGCAACACTGTAAACTTCATCTGTGCTGACGATGCTCACGGCACACCAATCATGCTAAAAGCACAACAGATGGGTATTACGCCAGAAGAGATGATCGCTGCAGTAAGTGGAGAGCACCAAAAAGACTTCGCTGGCTTCGATATTAGCTTTGATAACTACCACAGCACACACTCGGAAGAGAACCGTGAGCTGGCTTCACACATCTACCTAGAGCTTAAGAAAAACGGCTTCATTTCTAGTCGTACTATCTCTCAGCTATTTGATCCTGAAAAAGAGATGTTCCTGCCGGATCGTTTCGTAAAAGGTACTTGTCCTAAGTGTAAGTCAGAAGACCAATACGGTGATAACTGTGACAACTGTGGTGAAACGTACAGCCCGACTGAACTGATCAATCCAAAGTCAGCGGTTTCTGGTGCAACACCAATCATGAAAGACTCTGAGCACTTCTTCTTCGACCTACCTCAGTTCGAAAGCATGCTACAAGAGTGGACTCGCTCTGGCTCTCTTCAAGCTGAAACAGCGAACAAGATGCAAGAGTGGTTTGAGTCTGGCCTTCAGCAGTGGGACATCTCTCGTGATGCGCCTTACTTCGGCTTTGAAATCCCAGGTGAAAAAGACAAGTTCTTCTACGTATGGCTAGATGCACCTATCGGCTACATGGGCTCATTCAAAAACCTATGTGATAAGCGTGATGACCTAGACTTCGACGAATACTGGAAGAAAGACAGTACCACTGAGCTTTACCACTTCATTGGTAAAGATATTGTTTACTTCCACTCTCTATTCTGGCCAGCAATGCTGGAAGGCAGTGGTTTCCGTAAACCAAACAATGTATTCGTACATGGCTACGTAACGGTAAACGGCGCCAAGATGTCTAAGTCGAAAGGCACATTCATTAAAGCTGCGACTTATTTAGATCACCTAGACCCTGAGTGTCTACGTTACTACTACGCCGCTAAGCTAAACAGCCGTATCGATGATCTAGACCTTAACCTTGAAGACTTCACTCAGCGTGTTAACGCAGACGTAGTAAACAAGATTGTTAACCTAGCGTCTCGTAACGCAGGCTTTATCAGCAAGCGTTTCGAAGGCAAACTATCTGCTAACTTCGCTGAACCTGAGCTATACAACGAATTCGTTGCGGCAGCCGACCGTATCGCAGAGCTATTTGAAACGCGTGAATTCGGCCGTGCGATTCGCGAAATCACAGCACTGGCAGACAAAGCAAACCAATACGTTGATGAAAAAGCACCGTGGGTTGTCGCGAAAGAAGAAGGGAAAGACCAAGAACTTCAAGACATCTGTTCTGTTGGTATCAACCTATTCCGCGTTCTAATGACTTACCTAAAACCGGTAATGCCAGAACTTGCAGCACGTACTGAAGCATTCCTAAACGAAGAGCTAACTTGGGAAGGTATCGCAGCACCGCTAACTGATCATGAGATCACTAAGTTCAAAGCGCTATTCAACCGTATCGATCCTAAGAAGGTTGAAGCGATGGTTGAAGCTTCTAAAGAAGACGCAGCAGCAGAAGTAGCAGCGAAAGAAAAAGCAGAAGCGGAAAAGAACAAAGCAAGCCAAACTGAGCTAGACAAAGATCCAATCGCAGAAGAGATTGAATTTGACGCTTTCGCAGCCGTTGATATGCGTATTGCTCGTATCATCTCTTGTGAAGAAGTGCCAAAAGCAAACAAACTGCTTAAGTTCCAACTAGACATCGGCGGTGAAACTCGTCAGGTATTCTCTGGCATTAAGTCAGCGTACAAACCTGAAGAGCTAGAAGGCAAACTAACCGTAATGGTAGCAAACCTTAAACCTCGTAAGATGAAGTTTGGTATGTCTGAAGGCATGATCCTAGCAGCAGGCCCTGGCGGCAGTGACCTATGGATTCTTGAGCCACACGAAGGTGCACAGCCTGGCATGCGTGTCATGTAAGCCTAGGTTAACCAAAAGACGAAACCCCGCTTTGATCGCGGGGTTTTTTATCACTTAAGTTTCACTACTTTGGGAAATAAATGCACCAAATAGGGACAACCCACTCAGCACATAGAAACCAAGACATTGAAATATAAGGAAATCTATCAGTGGCATTAAACATGCCTACTACTTTATAGGTAAGACATATAAAGGAGTTGGCTATGTTTGTACTATTTTCATTACTTTGTTCATGCGTCATCTTAGCGCTGCTATTTCATCACTCGAAAAAGCGCCAAGTTATACTAAAACGTAAGTTCGACACGCTAGTTCAGTTACGCACACTACTTCAATTATGTCGTGACCATCGTAAGGTCAGTCATAAAGCACTCAGTTCCGAAGTAACCGATCAGTGTCTACGTGATACTAATTCACTGTATGCCAAGATGATCGAGTGCTCGAATAGCCTCATCGCTACGGTACCCTTTGACAATAAACCCATGTACCGCATCTATCAGTTGAAGCTAAAAGCAATGCATGACGACTGGCATACCCGCTCTGTTTCTCGTAACCAAATCATTCACGGCAAGACTATTCGTCATTCTATGTTCTTGATGGACGAAATCGCTTTGGCCTGGCTAGTTGACTCTGAACGAGACGACCTTAGCGATGAGTACCATCTAAACTGGCAGCAGGTACTGGATAGTATGGAAGTGTTAACCCAGTTACGCCTCTCCATTCCAGATAGTGACACCCCTGAAGGGTTTATGCGACTTAAACATTACTGCGACAAAACAAGACGCAAGCTCAATCAACTGTCGATAATCAGCCCTTTATCAGTGGCTTCACCTGCAAGTGTCGATTCGATTCGTCAGCTCACCGAGGTTTCTTCAGCGATGAGTCTGCCGCTTAGTACCCAAGAGATGTATGACGTGACTAGTGACATTTCAGCAACAATCTCTCATGTTTATGACCAAATGATCTCTGAAATGTCAGAAAGTCTATACCTTCCGCTTCCTTCCATCGCCTATTCGTAACTCCGTCGTTATAGGGCACGGTATGTGCCCTTTTACTTCTATCACTAGATAGGTAACTCTGTTAAAGTCACGCGCTACTATATCTCGTCAGCGACGACTTACCACAAAGAGAATCTTGTGACTAATAACGAAATCTTACGCCGTATCCAGCATTCACTTAATTTAAAAAACACTCAAATAATGAAAGCTTTTGAGCAGGTAGATACCAAGGTAGCACCTAATCAAGTTAACGACTGGTTAAAGGCAGACTCAGATAAGTCAATGACTAAGATGAAAGACAAAGAGCTTGCTCTATTTCTTAATGGTTTCATTAACTTAAAGCGCGGTAAGAAAGAAGGCGAGCAACCAAAACCAGAGCAAACACTGACAAACAACATGATTTTCATGAAGCTACGTATTGCGCTGAATATGAAAGCAGAAGATGTATTGGATGTACTAGAAGTGGTTGGTATTAGCCTGAGTAAATATGAAATCGGTGCTTACTTTCGTAAGCCAAACAACAAAAATTACAAAGCGTGTGAAGATCAATTGCTATGCGATTTCTTAAGCGGCGTACAATTCACACATCGCCCTGATTCAGAAGAGTTTGTCGCATAAGCGCTTACTCATCTAACTCTTACTTATCTCACTAAAGACAAAAAACCTCAACTGGGCTACCCAATTGAGGTTTTTCTTCATCTTAAAGTGCTTATGACTCTGCTGAGTCCTTAAAGCATTTTACGTGCAGCTTCTACTACTACTTTAATAGAGCGAGCTTCTGTCTCTTTCAATGTAGAGTGATCTGGGATCTCTTTCTGTGTACGGTTGATAATAACACCCGCTACACAGCCCGCTTTCAGGCCAGAGCTTGCACACATGGTCAATAGCGTCGCTGATTCCATTTCGAAGTTCAGTACGCCCATATCTTGCCATTCTTGCATCGATCCTTGGAAACGCTTAACCACGCGACCAGAGAACGTATCGTAACGTTCTTGACCAGGGTAGAAAGTATCACTTGAAGCAGTCACGCCCATATGAACGGTAGCGCCGGATTCCTCAACGGCTGCTTTCATTGCTGTTGCTACTTCAAAGTCGGCTACTGCAGGAAACTCCATTGGAGCAAAGTGAAGGCTCGCGCCATCTAAACGAACTGAACCGGTTGATACAATCATATCGCCGACATTCACATGTGGTTGAATTGCACCAGTTGTACCGACACGTAGGAAAGTGCGAACACCTAGCTGCGCAAGTTCTTCAACTGCGATAGATGTAGAAGGGCCACCAATACCTGTTGAACAAACAACCACTGGCTTGCCATCCTGCTCAGCACGGTAAAGTGTGTATTCACGGTGACTTGCTAAGAAAACTGGGTTTTCCATTTCTTCTGCAATTTTTTGTACGCGTGCAGGATCACCAGGGATGATCGCTAGAGTCGCGCCTGCTAGATCGGCTTCAGTAACACCAAGGTGGAATACAGCTTGAGACATAGGGGGCTCCTTTCATGGCGAAATAAATCGAACACTCTGAGTTCATTTTTCGCTCTATCAATGTATTGGGTACAGGAATACTTTAACCAACTCACTCACGACAAAGAGTGCTCAATGTCACAATAAAGCTCGCAATAGAATTATAAATTACAAATAAAAACGGTTTAGATCACACTTTACTGTCGAGTGATAGCCATAGTTGCATAAAAAAACGCCTTGTCATCAGATTACTTCTCAGTATCGATCAACAAGGCGTTTGAAGAAGATCAGCAGTTAGTGGAGGTACTCTATCCCGCTATTCCATCTTGTTTAGATTTAAATTTCAGTAGACGAAGTGCATTTAGCGTCACTATCGCAGTCGCCCCGCTATCGGCTAGCACTGCTACCCACAGCCCGGTTATACCCAGTAGGCTCGTTACTAGAAACACTCCCTTGAGCCCCAAAGCCAAAATGATGTTTTGACGGATATTACTCAGTGTTGCGCGAGATAACTCAATCATACCCGCCAGTTCAACCAAACGATTGTGGGTGATCGCAGAGTCAGCGGTTTCCAACGCGACATCCGTTCCCCCTCCCATTGCAATACCGATACTCGCTGCTTTCATCGCTGGAGCGTCGTTGATGCCATCACCGACCATCGCCACATTCGCACTTTGAGATAGCTGCTCTACGTACGTCACTTTGTCTTTTGGCAACAGGCTTGCTTTGAAGTCGATATTAATTTGACTACTGATTGCAGCAGCGCTGCGCGGGTTATCCCCCGTCAGCATAATCGAGTTAACGCCCAAAGCGTTTAAAGCCTCAACCGCTTGCCTAGCGTCTTCACGAAGCGTGTCCTGCCATGCGATGACACCAATGACTTCTTTGCTACCGCGTACTGCCACCACAACGGTTTTACCATGATCTTCTAGCTGTTGAATTTGCTCTGAGATTTGCGCTGGAAGAACCAGTTCAAGTTTACTAGGAGCACTAACCAAGTACGTGTCACCATCAACTTCGCCTATTACACCACTGCCGACTAAAGCTTGTTTGTTGTTTGCTTCAGGAAGCGTCAGGCCTAATTGCTCTGTTTTTCTTACCAGAGATACCGCGAGCGGGTGACTCGACCCCACTTCGACCGCACCGACCACGGTCAGTAAACGTTTTTCATCCCAGCCGTTTAGTGCTATGACATTGGTGACTTCAGGCTTACCTTTGGTCAATGTGCCGGTTTTATCGAATGCGACCGTTTCTACTCGACCAAGTTGTTCTAACGCAGCGCCCCCTTTGATCAAGGCTCCTCGACGCGCGGCAGCGGCCAATCCAGAGGTAATCGCAGCTGGGGTTGATATCACCAACGCACACGGACAAGCAATCAGAAGAAGCGCTAGTCCACGATACACCCAAGTTTCCCATGGCTGAGCAAAAAACGTTGGTGGCACGATAATGACTGCTAACGCAACCACCATCATAAGCGGCGTATACCAACGGCTAAACTTATCTAAGAATCGTTCAAGTGGCGCTTTGCGTGATTCCGCTTCTTCAATCAGGTGTAAAATGCGATCGATTGCATTTTCACCTTGTTTAGAGGTAATAGTAAAACGGACCACTCGATCAGCAACAACAGCGCCAGCCATCACAGACTCGCCCTTGTATCGCTCTACTGGCAGTGATTCGCCAGTCAATGCGCTTTCATCAAAGCTCGCAACATCATCATGCAGCTTGCCATCTGCAGGTAAACGAGCCCCTGGAGATACTTCAATCACATCACCAGGATTTAGGTCACTCGCCGACACTTCAACGCGCTCTCCATTGATGATCTTTGTCGCTGTCTCTGGCACTAACTCCATTAAGGCTTGAACGCCGCTGCGCGCACGTGAGGCGGCGAACGCTTCGAGTCGCTCACCAATGAGAAATAACAACAGAACCATTGCAGCTTCGATCGTTTCCCCTAGATAGAGGGCTCCGAGAGCAGCAACACTCATTAAAGTTTCAATAGCGAAAGGTGTACCCGACTTAGCAAGCTGGATGGCTTTTTTACCAATCGGATATAAACCAACCAAACAGGTAAGAATAAAGATCCATTCACTGGCTATTGGGAATATGGGTTTGATCATCGCACCCACAGCCATTGCACTGGCTATTGCGATAATCTGGGCATTCTGTTGAATCGTCACTTTCCAGCCTGTCGGCTGCGGGGCTTTAGAGTTTGATGGGCCACTGTGGAAAGTAAAGCCTGTGGCAGTGATCGTTTGTTCTACTTGTTCGGCGACAGAGGTGTCATTAAATTTAACCACCAGCTTTTCTGTGGCAAACAGTACTTTGGCTTCTAATATACCTTCAACTTTACCCACTGCTGTTTCTATTTTTCGAGCACAAGCCGGGCAGTCCATTCCGCCAATTTTCCAGCTCTGAGTCAGTTGAGGTTGATTTGATTTAAGTCCAGTGGTGAGGCCGGAGTCACTTTCCTCATCGGCGGGATCGGTACTACTAGAGCAAGAATCAGAAGCACAGCAGCCAGGTTCTGCGGTCGCAACACCAGCCATTTGAATCGAATTGATTTTTGGACTCGCGCATGAACCAGATTGATGAGGTGTCATCGCGGTTTTGTCTGAACGACACGCGTCATGTTTAGTGCACATATTTCTTTCTCCATTCTTCATGTACACCTTTAGCTTAAACCTTGGAGACTACTCCAAGGTCAAGCATCAATTACAATTATTTATCCAGTTTATCTGCATTCGCGGCCACTTCATCAATCAAAACAGCATCGTGAGAACAAAAAGGTTGGGTGTTGACGCAGGTAATCGAAGGATCGTCTTCAACAGGTTCTGGTTCCTGCCCTTTCATCACGTCAGCGATATGTTTATTAAGGACTAACATCGCGATCAATCCAAATACTATAGTGCCGACAGCCTGACCATAAAGTACACCTAATGCGCCATACCACTGGGCACCTAAATATACAAATGGCAAAGTACCGATTGTCGCTTTGCCAAGGTTAAGCGCGGTTGAATAGAGTGGTTTCCCTAAGTTGTTAAAAGACGTATTGGCGACGAACAAAGTACCGTTGAAGATGAAGCTGACAGCAACATAAGTACAAAACGCAGACACAATCACACGCGCATCACCCTGCAAACTGAAGCCTAGAATGATTAAATCTTGGACCAAATAGAGGATGAGACACACCGCAATGGTATACACAGTGGTGACAATCAAAGAGTTGTTCAGCGTTTCTTTGACTCTATCAAAACGCTCAGCCCCAAAGTTCTGGCCAATAATTGGCCCTACAGCACCAGACAAAGCAAAGATCACCGCAAAACATACCGGAATAAGGCGACCGATGACGGCATAGCCTGCGACAAAATCTTCACCAAATTGCGCGATGGAGGAAGTCACAATCGCATTCCCAATCGGAGTAGCAATATTGGTAATAATGGCAGGTACTGCAATCGCCAAAATCACTTTCAAATTACGGCGCCAATTGATGAATGAAGGGATAGCCACCAACTGATGAAAACGAATCAGAGGTGCGATTGAGAAATACAGCACCGTAAATCGGGCTACAACAGAAGCTAACGCTGCGCCTTCAACATTCCAGCCAAAGCCAAAGATAAACAGTGGATCAAGAACCGCATTAACAATCCCACCAGATAAGGTTGCCCACATCGAACGTTTTGCATCTCCTGCGGCTCGAAGCCCTGCTCCTGCAGCCATAGCAAGTGCAATCACCGGGCTACTTGGTAGCAGGATTCTTAAATACGCTTCGGCCCTTTCAGCAGCATAACCTTGCGCTCCGATGCTTTGCAGTAGTTCGGGAATGTAAACAAACATAGTTGCACTCACCACGCTACTGATAGCAAATGCCGTTACCATAATGCTGGCACTGAGCTGCCTAGCGTGTTCTCGCTGTTTGGCCCCTATCGCCTTTGAAACCAATGCCCCCATTGCGATCGACGTACCAATCGAGATAGACGTAGAAAAGAATACCAACGTGCCTGCAAAGCCCACGGCGGCCGCGAGTTCAACTTGCCCAAGCATACTGATGAACAACATATCCAGTAGGTCGACCACAAATAGCGCCATCAAACCTATTGAGCTCGTTCCTGACATCACAAGGATGTGTCGCATGGTTGAGCCTTCAACAAATTTGGCGTTTTGATCGGACATAGAGTTCTCCAATGATGGCAACGATAAGATCTGCGCTGAGCGCGTAAACGACAAAAGGCGCTGAACGCGCCTTTTATATTTTGTTACAAATTATCATACTGGGTGCTTAAAGCAATCATCAATACTCTTACCGATCGCTCGGAGTACGTCACGACGTGTAATAATCCCCACCAGCTTGCCATTATCTATCACCGGATACACTTTTGGCTTACCGACCTGCATTTTGTCCGCCATCTCAATAATGGTGGTATCAGGCGAGACTGACAGCACTTCACCATGCATACAGTCACTCACGATATGCGTGTCCTGACAGAAATAGCTCACTTTAACCAGCTTATCCAATAAATCCTGCTCAGAAAGGAACCCTATCACTTCTTCTTTTTCGTTGATTACCGGACCGCCTAAGTGATCAGATTTCATCACCTTCTCAAGGGCGGCGCTGAGTGACATTTCAGGCTTAAAAGTGATCGCCTGCAGCGTCATGTAGTCTTTTACTTTTAATGATTCCATACTGTTCTCCTTAACCCGCAACGTTACGCTGCCTATAAGGTAATTGTTGTCTAATTTCTTGATTTTACTAAATGGAATTGAGCAATTTTATTGATAGGCAATCCCGATTAATTAGAAAAGCCTTATATCATCGGCTCTGACAAGCAGTCGCAACCTCCGCACCAATTGGGCTATTTTGTATTTGTTTTAACGCCGTCACACTACACCTCGGTAAAAAATGAGTAGAGGCAGTACAGTAATCTCTGCGAATTTGCTAACTCCTCGCCGACACAACCTAGCCCTTACCGTTGTTGATATTTTTGCCAATTCGCACAAGATTTTCGCCTAAAGCTACGCTATATCTTTATATAAGGAATTGGGAAACGTAGAGGGAAATTTGAAGTGAAATCGACATTTTCTGCTGCGCTCGCCGATAACCCAGATATGATGCACGTGATTTTTGAATCTCTCCCTGAGCCGACGTTTTTAATCAATAAAGCCGGCGTGTATATCGAAGCATGGGGAGGCACAGATACCAAACGTCATCACAACCCTTCAGCAATTGTTGGCCTCACCCAGTACGAGGTGCTTCCAGCCGATAAAGCGATATGGTTTAGTCAAGTGATTGTCGACACCATCGAATCCGGTACACCCACAGAGCTCGAATACGATTTAGACCCAAAATCGCTTTCCTGTTTTGACGGTATTGAAGGCCCAACGGAAGTGCAATCTTTCAGCGCACTGATCATTCCCCTTCCCGGCTTGGACTGTGTCATTTGGACAGTACGTAACATTTCCGAGTACAAACGCGCTCTAGATACTTTAGCTAAGCAGCAGCTAGAACTAGAAAAGTTAACTTATGTCGACCATCTTACCCAAGTTTATAACCGCTACGCTCTTGATGCCCTGCTCCCCGATGCTTTGGAATTAGCCAAACTCAAACAAACTAGCGCGACCTTACTGATGATCGATATTGATAGCTTTAAGGGCTACAACGACCAGTACGGCCACTTAAAAGGCGATGAAGTGTTACGCTCGATCAGCGCCGCGATGTTGAAATGGGGAACAAAGGGAGAGCTGTGTTTTCGCTACGGTGGCGATGAGTTTCTAGTCTTCGTGACTGGGCTCAGAGAATCAGATTGCATTGAGCGTGCCGAGCAACTGCAACGAGAAATTCAAAAGTTGGCCATACCTAACGAAAGCTCAAAAGTGTCAGACATACTGTCCGTCACCATAGGCATCGAGCACTGTGAGCATATCCCTGAAATTATGACGGTAGAAAAATTCGTTGGTATCGCCGACAACGCTCTTTTCCGGGCAAAAAACTCTCAACGCGGCACAATACATGTAATAAAAAGGTCAGCTATGTAGCTGACCTTCAATCATTTTTCCCAGCGCTGTGCGGCGGTAGCATCTGAATCTCTCGATTCTACCCAGCGTGTCGACTCTGTCGTCCGCTCTTTCTTCCAGAACGGCGCTTTGGTCTTTAGGTAGTCCATCACGAACTCACATGCTTCAAAAGCGGCACCTCGGTGTGCGCTTGATACACCAACAAACACTATTTGGTCGCCAATATCCAAATCGCCCACACGGTGAATAACTCGAATATTAAGAAGTGGCCATCGACTTTCGGCTTGGTCACAAATCTCCAGCAGTGACTTTTCAGTCATTCCAGGATAATGCTCAAGTGACAACCCCGTAACATCATCACCTAGGTTCATGTCGCGAACTTTACCAACAAAAGTTACGACAGCCCCCGCTGAAGTTCCCTGTGCTAGCTGGTCATACTCTTGTGCAAGTGAAAAATCTTCGTATTGAACCGATACTCGAGAGTCCATGTTAACCTCCCGTTACTGGTGGGAAGAACGCAATTTCATCACCATCAGTGATCTGAGTATCCAGTGGAACAATCGATTGGTTTACGGCACAGAGCAATTTGCCTTGCTCAAGCGCCAGCTCCCATTTACCCGGTTGCACTGCTAGATGAGCACGTACTGCTTCAACAGTCTCGAACTGAGCTTCTAGCTCCACGCTATCAGTACCCACTAACTCACGAGTTTGAGCAAAGAAAAGGACTTTAATCATTATTCCGCCTTAAAGTGACCAGATTTACCACCGGTCTTTTCTAGCAAACGAACTTGGCTAATCACCATATCCTTTTGCACCGCTTTACACATGTCGTAGATAGTAAGAGCTGCCACAGAAGCTGCAGTCAGCGCTTCCATTTCAACACCTGTTTTGCCAGCTAACTTACAAACTGACTCAATACGTACTTTATTTTCCGCTTCGATTGCCTCAAGTTGAACTTCGACTTTAGATAATAGAAGTGGGTGACATAAAGGGATCAAATCCCATGTTTTTTTCGCCGCTTGAATTCCTGCAATACGGGCCGTCGCAAATACATCGCCTTTATGGTGTGAACCAGAGACGATAAGCTCTAGCGTTTCTGGCGCCATATGTACAAACGCTTCAGCGCGCGCTTCACGGACTGTCTCTGCTTTTGCAGACACATCCACCATGTTCGCTTCACCAGAGGCATTGATATGAGTAAATTGGCTCATTGTAGTCCCACTCCTAACTATACCGATAGGTGTGGCATGAAGTTACAAGGACGATGGCTCGCATCCATTTGCTGCTTGATGATCTTAGTCCAACCAGTGCGACACGCACCTGTTGAACCAGGCATAGCAAAAATAACTGTGTGGTTAGCGAAACCAGCGATTGCACGAGATTGAATCGTCGATGTACCGATCTCTTCGTAAGAAACCATACGGAATAGCTCACCAAAACCTTCTACTTGCTTATCAAATAGCGGAACCAGGGCTTCTGGAGTGCTGTCACGAGACGTAAAGCCCGTACCACCAGTGATCATCACTGCCTGTACATTTTCATCAGCAATCCACTGAGAAACAATTGCACGAATTTTGTACATATCATCAATCACGATCTGCTTATCAACAACATTGTGGCCCGCTTCTTTCGCTTGCTCAGCTAAGTAGCCACCTGATGTGTCATTTTCTTCTGTACGAGTGTCAGAAACGGTTAATACTGCGATGTTCGCTGGTTGGAATTTGCTTTCTGCGTGACCCATTTGTTCACCTACTTTTAATCTAATTATTACTGTGCAGGCCGAGTCACAAACTCAGCCGCTGAATGGTTTGGTTTGTGCTAACCGCCGATGGAAGCGAGATGTGGCGTCATGCCCGAGTTGCCGTCATGGAGAAAATGACTCACCGACTTAGTTTGTAACTGTTCTTGAATACGAGCGATCAGCGCAGCTTCTTGCGTATCATCTTCAAGCAAGTCTCTTAGTTCGACACCATGATCGCCAAACAAGCATAAGTGCAATTTACCTGTTGCCGAGACACGAAGACGATTACAGCTTTCGCAGAAGTCTTTTTCGTACGGCATGATAAGGCCAATCTCACCTTTGTAGTCTGGGTGAACGAATACCTGTGCAGGGCCATCATTTGCGGCTCTAACTTTGAGTAACCAACCATTGGCAATCAGTTGGTTTCGAATCGCCACACCAGATACATGATGACGGTGGAACAGATCATCCATTTCGCCAGTTTGCATTAATTCAATGAAGCGGAGCTGGATGGGTCTATCTTTAATCCAATTAAGGAAAGCGGGTAGCTCGCTGTGATTGAGGTCTTTCATCAACACCACATTCACTTTGACTTGCTCATAACCGACTTCAAACGCGCGGTCGATACCTGCCATCACTTGGCTAAACTTGTTTTCGCCTGTGATTTGATAAAACATGCGAGGATCTAGGCTATCGACACTAACATTAATATGAGTGAGGCCAGCCTCTTTCCAGTCAGCAACCTGCTTTTCCATACGGTAACCGTTGGTTGTAGTTGCGACTTTTTTTATGCCATCAGTTTGCGCGACAGTATGGATAATATCGGTAAAGTCTTTACGCAAGCTTGGTTCACCACCGGTAATGCGAACTTTCGACGTACCACAATCGGCAAACGCACGTACAACACGTTTGATCTCAGGGAGGTTTAAGAAGGACGAGTTTTTCTTACCCGACGGCTTGTAACCATCAGGTAAACAATATGTACATTTAAAGTTACAGACATCTGTAACAGACAAGCGCAAGTAATAAAACTTGCGATGGAATCTATCTTCGAATTGTTGCGCCACGGAACACCTTTCCAAACACGGGAGGCAGAATCATTTCCAATTATGCCCTTGTGACAATATGTCACTGGCTTTGCACGCTTATCCATCTAACTACTGAACTTAGCTTGCAGAGCTCGGAGTTATGGCAACTACCACTCATTGTGGAGCGATAGTAGCTAAATCAATTAAACACTTTGTACCAATAAAATACTTAATAATTGTGCGTGTTTCTACCCTCTGGGTCAAAAAATCGCGTCGACTACTCAAATTACCTACTATTGAGTAGGGTTTGTGAATGAATTAATCTAGATTGTAGTTCAGTTTAAACGAATAAGAAGAATTAGATGTCTGTGTATAAAACTAACAAAGTTGTCGCTATTGGTGGTGGGCATGGTCTAGGTCGTATGCTGGCCGCACTGAAGGACTTTGGTAGTAACGCCACTGGCATAGTCACTACCACGGACAATGGTGGTTCAACGGGCCGTATTCGCCATTGTCAGGGCGGTATTGCGTGGGGGGATACCCGCAATTGTATTAATCAGTTGATTACTGAGCCGTCTATAAGCTCAATGATGTTTGAATACCGATTTAAAGGTGCAGGAGAGCTGGATGGTCATAACCTAGGAAATCTGATGCTCACCGCACTTGATAACCTTTCGGTTCGTCCGCTAGAGGCGATTCAACTCATCAGAAGTATGTTGAAAGTCGACGTGAATATCGTGCCTATGTCTGAGCACCCGTCAGATCTCGCGGCTTTATCAGTCGATGGTCGTTGGGTCACCGGTGAAACCAGCGTCGATGAAATGGAAGAAGACTTGCTTCGCTTAGATTTATCACCAGAAGTTCCAGCAACGAAGGAAGGGGTTCTCGCTATTGAGCAAGCTGATTGTATCGTACTTGGCCCAGGCAGCTTTTTAACCAGTATTATGCCTCCCCTACTTCTACCTGAAATAGGTAAAGCCATCGCGAACAATCAAAAAGCAAAACTGGTGTTTATTGAAAACCTATCTCCGGAATTTGGTCCAGCGGGAAGAATGACACTTGAGCAAAAATTAGAGTGGTGTGAGCGCTCATGCCAAGCAAGGAAAATTGATATTGTCCTAGGCGACGAGCCTCATCCAGAGTTAGCTGAGCGCTGGAACTGTGTAACCACTGAATTGGCCTCGCCAAATCGAGATTGGCGTCATGATCGCAGCAAACTGCAGTCGGCTATCGAAACGCTATTGAGCAACTAAGCGCTGGTATTGCTCTTGGGTATCCTTGAGTAATACCACCATTGTTTCTACATCACTCTCTTTATCCAATAGCTCACCAGTTTTTGCTCTGGCATCCATTTCGATAGCCAGTTGGCACAAAGCTTCTGCACCAAAACTTGCAGCACTGCTTTTCAATGCGTGACTGATTTCTTTTAGATAACTCGGATTATCTACCCCATCATCGCCCAAGTTGTCGATATACATCTTGAGTTCACCTAAGAAGATTTCCAATAAAACAGGGACGTTTTCTTTTCCGATTTCGTCGGCTAAGTGGTCGATTTTTTCCTGATTCATAATAGTCATGGGTTCTATTGCTCTTCTTTTGCGTTCCAAGCTTGGAGTTTACGGTAAATCGTTGAGGGGCTTACGTCTAGGTAACCAGCAGCACGTGGGATGTTCCCCTCACACGCTTCGATTGCCTGCTCTATGGCTGTTTTTTCCGTTAACCAGAGAGGGAAAATGTCGTGTACCGACACTTGTTCCTTCACTTGAGGTTGAATACGGATTTGATTGTCTGATGGTAAGTTTAGTGGTGGAGGAAGCATTTCCAGAGTGATCTCTCTTCCATTATTTAGCACCACCACATTACGTAATACGTTCTGCAATTGTCGAACATTCCCCGGCCACGCATATCGATTGAAGCAATCCACGACCTCTGGAGCCATTCGAACAAAACCTTTTCCTTCTTCATTCGACATAAAACCAAGCAACGAATAAGCAATTTCAATCACGTCTTCCCCACGTTCACGCAAAGGCGGCAAATGCAGTGGGATCACGTAAAGTCGATAGTACAAATCTTCTCGAAAGCGCCCTTCCTGAACCTCTTTCCATGGGTCTCGGTTGGTTGCACAAACAAAACGCACATCAACGCTCTTCATTTTAGAAGAGCCTACTTTTTGGAATGTGCCAGTTTGGATGAAACGAAGCAGCTTAGTTTGAAGGTCTAAGTCCATCTCACACAGCTCATCCAAAAATAGCGTACCACCATCAGCAAGCTCTGCTGCACCTTGACGATCTGTGGAAGCACCGGTAAATGCACCCTTCACGTGACCAAACAGTTCGCTCTCAATCAAGTCTTTCGGAATCGCCGCACAGTTAATGGCAATAAATGGCTTATCACCGCGCTGACTCGCTGCGTGGATCGCTTCCGCACACACCTCTTTACCAGTACCACTTTCACCGGTAATGAAAATACTGGCTTTACTGGACGCAGCCGAGTCGATAGTGCGATATACCGCTTGCATAGTTTGGCTACTGCCTATAAAGCCTTGGTAATTCTGATTGCTGACATTTCCAGCTTCATTTCGTAGCTTGGTCGCTTTACGGATCGCATTATTGACCGTAACACGCAGTCGGTCTGCTTCACATGGCTTAATCAAGAAGTCTTGAGCACCATGGCGCATCGCATCAACAGCAGTATCGATAGAGCCATGAGCCGTCATAAAAATAACAGGGACGTCTGGGTGAGTTTGCTTAACGTTATACAACACATCCATCCCCGTCATATCAGGTAATCGGAGATCGAGTAGGATAAGGTCTGGTGTACGACGAGATAAGCTATCGATGGCATCACGACCCGTGCCCACAATGTTGATATCAATACCAAGTGGGGTTAGATAAGAGCGGTACAATGCGGCTACAGATGCCGTATCTTCGACCATCAATAGATATTTAGATTTGTGAACATCCGTAGATTGTTGCATAGCCTAGCCATAGTTATTTGCATTTTGTTTAAATGATTGCATTACGAATTGCATTTTGCAAATTTATGACAAAGATTGACTTAAAAATGGTGAAATAGCCTCAATTATGGCCATTTGAGGCTGGCACAAATACTGCAAAATTAATAATGACCCTAACGGGTCACCTAGCCAACTGACGTTGTTAGTGAACTTAGTATTCACAAATTACAGCCAATAGGATTGATTTCTATTGGCTATTTTTTTGCTTCAAATACCTTACTTTCTTTAATCAGATTCAATGTGAACAATAACGTTAACTGTTAGTAATGAACTGCTGACGTAACTTTTCTATTTCATCACGTTTCTGTGCCGCCAATTCAAACTCTAGATCTTGTGCATGCTTGTACATCTGCGCTTCGAGCTTACTGATCTCTTTTTCTAACTGCTGAGGAGTGAGAGCTTGATAAGTCTGCGAAGGCTCAGCAACTTTTGATAGCGGTACTTGTTTATTTGCACGTTGCTTCTTCGACTTAGTGATATCACCCAGCTCCATGATGTCTTTGACATTACGTTTCAATGCTTGCGGTGATATACCCATTTTTTCGTTATAGGCTTGCTGTTTCTCTCGACGACGATTGGTTTCATCCATCGCTTTTTTCATCGATTTAGTAATCGAATCAGCGTACAAGATCGCTTTACCTTCAAGGTTACGAGCTGCACGACCAATGGTCTGAATTAAAGAACGCTCTGAACGTAAGAAACCTTCTTTATCAGCATCAAGAATCGCGACAAGAGAAACCTCTGGCATATCAAGACCTTCTCGTAACAAGTTGATCCCTACTAGAACATCAAACTCACCTAGTCGCAAATCGCGAATAATCTCAACGCGCTCAACCGTGTCGATATCAGAATGCAAATATCTAACTTTCACATCATGTTCAGTGAGATACTCTGTTAAATCTTCTGCCATTCGCTTCGTTAAAGTAGTCACGAGCACGCGTTCATCTTTCGCCGAGCGAATTCTGATTTCTGACAACAAATCATCAACCTGCGTCGCAACCGGGCGCACTTCTAGTTCGGGGTCCAACAAGCCCGTTGGCCTAACTACTTGATCCGCTATTTCATCGGCGGATTTTTCGAGTTCATAGTTACCAGGGGTAGCCGATACAAAAATCGTTTGAGGTGCAATCGACTCAAATTCTTCAAACTTCATTGGGCGGTTATCTAAAGCGGAAGGCAACCGGAAGCCAAATTCCACCAGCGTTTCCTTACGTGAACGGTCACCTTTGTACATCGCGCCGATTTGTGGAACTGTCACGTGCGACTCATCAATGACTAACAAACCGTCATGAGGTAAATAATCAAACAAGGTCGGCGGTGGCTCACCCTCTGCACGACCACTTAAATAGCGAGAGTAGTTTTCTATACCGGAACAAAAACCAAGTTCATTCATCATTTCGATGTCAAACTGCGTTCTTTGGCTAATTCTTTGCTCTTCAAGCAGCTTGTTGTTGTCTTTTAAGTACGTTTGACGAGTTCGAAGTTCTTCTTTAATCAGTTCAATCGCATCTAGAATTTTTTCTCTTGGGGTAACGTAGTGCGTTTTAGGGTAGATGGTGTACCGCGGTAGATCGCGCTGCTTAACAGCGCCAGTCAACGGGTCGAACACACTGATACAATCAACCTCATCATCAAACATTTCTATACGCACCGCATCTTGATCAGATTCCGCAGGGAATATATCGATCACCTCGCCACGCACTCTGAATTGCCCTCGCTCAAACGCCACATCATTTCGTGAATACTGAAGCTCTGCCAGTCGTCTTAGAATGTCGCGCTGATCCATCACATCACCACGGCGTATATGCAGCATCATCTTCAAATACGAATCAGGGTCGCCCAAGCCATAAATAGCTGAAACCGACGCGACGATAATGGCGTCTTTACGCTCTAGCAAAGCCTTGGTTGCGGAAAGTCGCATTTGCTCAATATGGGCATTCACTGATGCGTCTTTTTCGATAAAGGTGTCCGTGGTTGGGACATAAGCTTCAGGCTGGTAATAATCGTAATACGAGACAAAATACTCGACTGCGTTGTTAGGAAAAAATGATTTCATCTCTCCATACAACTGTGCCGCAAGCGTCTTGTTTGGCGCCAGCAATATAGCGGGACGCTGAGCTTGTGCGATCACGTTAGCTAGGGTAAACGTTTTTCCTGAGCCCGTAACACCAAGCAATGTTTGATGTGCTAATCCTGCATCTAGACCTTCAAGTAGTTGATTAATCGCCGTTGGTTGATCCCCAGACGGTTGGTAATCAGACACCAAATCAAAGAGTTTGCTCATTTCTGCCTCTACAAGCGCTATCGTTATTGATTCTTTTCACTGTACATATATACACTCTAATGACAGTGTTAGCAAAATATCTCACTATTTTGTTGAATGATTGATTTCAGCTCTAGATCATCGATTGCAACTTTGATAATATCTTTCGCCCTCGCTACCGCAATATGCATTTTACAATGCGTAGTCTTGCTTTTAATACGTGGATTTTCATTCACAGCTTTTCCCCATTTTATCTAAAAACCACCTTTAAACGCCTACTCTTATTGCTGCTTTCTTTATCTTGGTTTTAGCTAGTTAACATCAACATTTTCAATAGCTAGCCATCTACTTCTTGCTCGCTAATTCAGTATTCATCTTCTACGATCATTTGGTTTTTCAAGGTTAATTAACATAGTTATCCACAAAATTGGTGGATAAGTAATTCGAGCCCAAAACGCGTAAGGGATACAGAAAAGTAAAGACTTTTTTATCGTGTTTTTTTACTTTTTTCGTCCTCTCGAGTGTTGACATCAAATTAAGGTGCCGATAATATTCGCCCCGCTTCCGGCAATAGCCAGAATCACTTTTCCCCCTTAGTTCAGTTGGTAGAACGGCGGACTGTTAATCCGTATGTCGCAGGTTCGAGTCCCGCAGGGGGAGCCATATTCTAGAATAAAGCCCAATCGAAAGATTGGGCTTTTTTCGTTGTATCAACCAGTTGCTGACCCAAACCAACACAACAGAGTGAGCCGAGCTATCGCGCTTCCTATTCTGAGCTCATTCAAGCAGTACTTTGCCAACAAAACCTCTTAAACGCGGCTAAATTTTATCCATTGATATAAAACCTTAGCTTTCCTTGGTTGTTATTGCGCTTGCAAAGCACGATAATATTGGGATCGGAATTTCTAAACTATATAACTATGACCGAATATGTTTTGTTGTTGGTAGGCACAGTCCTAGTCAACAACTTTGTACTGGTAAAGTTTCTGGGCTTATGTCCATTTATGGGCGTTTCTAAAAAGCTAGAAACCGCGATAGGTATGGGGTTAGCCACAACATTTGTGCTAACTCTCGCATCAGTGTGCGCATATCTTGTTGAAACCTATGTTTTGGCACCTTTAGGCCTTCAGTATTTAAGAACCATGAGCTTCATCTTAGTGATTGCAGTTGTGGTGCAATTCACTGAAATGGTGGTACATAAAACAAGCCCGACTCTCTACCGCTTACTTGGTATATTTTTGCCATTGATCACCACCAACTGTGCCGTACTTGGTGTCGCGTTGTTAAACATCAACGAGAACCACAACTTCGTCGAATCAATCGTCTATGGCTTTGGTGCTGCAGTGGGGTTCTCACTAGTGCTTATCTTATTCGCCTCGATGCGCGAACGTATCGCCGCGGCTGATGTCCCGACTCCATTTAAAGGCGCATCGATTGCCATGATCACTGCAGGCCTTATGTCTCTTGCCTTTATGGGCTTTACTGGGTTGGTGAAGTTGTAATGAGCTCTATATTAATTGCGGTTATTGCCATTGCGGTACTCGCAGCCATTTTCGGTGCTGTACTTGGCTTTGCTTCTATCCGATTTAAAGTTGAAGCAGACCCTATCGTCGACCAAATCGACGACATTTTGCCTCAAACACAGTGTGGACAATGTGGCTACCCAGGTTGTCGTCCATACGCTGAAGCCATTGCAAATGGCGATAAGATCAATAAATGCCCTCCAGGTGGTCAGGCGACTATCGAAAAACTGGCTGATCTGATGGGAGTAGAAGCCGAAGAGTCTGCACATGACCTAGACAATGCTGTTAAGACTGTTGCTTATATCCATGAAGATATGTGTATTGGCTGTACCAAATGCATTCAGGCTTGCCCTGTTGACGCAATTGTTGGTGGTACAAAAGCGCTGCACACCGTCATTAAAGATGAGTGTACGGGCTGTGACTTATGTGTGGCCCCATGCCCAACAGATTGTATTGAAATGATTCCAGTAGCCACCACTACTGATAATTGGAAGTGGCAATTGGACGCCATTCCTGTTGTTGATATCACCGATTCTGCCGTATCGCAGTCGCAGAATAGCGGGAGTTAAGGACTGGTATGTTGTCACTAATTGAACAAATAAAATCGGGTGCACTATGGGACTTCCCTGGTGGCGTACACCCGCCAGAGAACAAACAACAATCTCTGAGCCAACCGATTGAACGCGCATCTATTGCGGATGAAATTGTTTTGCCAATCAAGCAACACATTGGTAAGCCAGGAGACCTCATCGTCGCTGTCGGTGAAAAAGTGCTGAAAGGTCAGCCTTTAACCAAATACGACACAAGTTTTATGCTGCCAGTTCATGCACCAACTTCTGGTACCATTAGTGCAATTGAACAACGCACCACCGCTCACCCTTCTGGCCTATCAGAATTGTGTGTCGTCATTCGCCCAGATATGCAAGACACATGGTGCGAACTTAAACCATCACCAGATTTCACTCAGGAGTCCCCTGAGGAGCTAATCGAGCATATTCGACAAGCAGGGATTTCCGGCATGGGCGGCGCAGGCTTTCCGACGGCTAAAAAAATTCAATCAGGCTTGGCCCGTACCGAAATTCTGATCATCAATGCGGCCGAATGTGAGCCATACATTACTGCTGATGACACATTAATGCGTCATTATGCAGAAGAGATCATTAAAGGTATTGAGATTGTTGAACACATCCTCAAACCTAAGCTGACGATTATAGGTATTGAGGATAACAAGCCAGAAGCCGTTGAAGCCCTGACTCAAGCGGCACATGACAGCCAAATTGTTGTCCGCGTGATCCCAACCAAATACCCATCCGGTGGTGAGAAGCAGTTAATTAAGATACTGACCAATAAAGAAGTGCCAAATGGCGGTATTCCTGCAGACATCGGTATTTTAGTGCAAAACGTAGGGTCTCTATACGCAACCAAACGTGCAGTCTGTGATGGCGAGCCGCTTATCGAAAGAATTGTTACCTTAACCGGTAGTACGTTTAAGCAGCCACGTAATGTCTGGGCTCCAATAGGAACTCCGGTACAATCACTACTTGCTGAGTTTAACCATAAGGCCGAGAAGAAGAACCAAAGACTGATTCTTGGTGGTCCAATGATGGGCTTTACTCTGCCCCACTCCAACGTTCCGATTACCAAGACGACCAACTGTATTCTTGCGCCCACACGAAAAGAGATTGCGCCGGATCGCTTTGAAATGGCATGTATCCGTTGTAGTCAATGTGCAGAGGTCTGTCCTGCATCACTGCTTCCTCAGCAGCTTCAATGGCACGCAAAAGCTCAAGAGTTAGATAAATGTGAAGAGCTGAACCTAAAAGACTGTATCGAGTGTGGTGCCTGCGCGTATGTATGTCCAAGTGAAATTCCACTTGTTCAATACTATCGCCAAGCAAAAGCAGAAATTCGTACACGCAAGCTTGAAGCCGAATCAGCCGAGCGAGCGAAACAACGATTTGAAGAAAAAAATGCTCGTATGGAGCGTGATAAAGCCGAACGGGAAAACCGATTTAAGAAAGCCGCAGAAAATCGTCGTAAGGACATGAAGCAGCCTAGTGGTGATGATGCTATTGCTGCCGCCATCGCAAGAGTTAAAGCTCAAAAAGAGCAAACCCAAGCAGAAGAAAAGCCAACTTTAAAACCAGCTGTAGCCGCTGCGATCGCCAAAGCTAAAGCCAAGCAAGCTGCAGCGATGGAGACAGGGAAAACCGAGCTCGACAATTCAGAAATGGCAAAACTGCGCGAAGAAAGAAAGCAGCAAGCTAGAGCACGTAAAGCAGAAAAAGCACAAGAGTCAGATTCAGCTCCTGACACGTCAGAATCAGGAGACAGCAAAAAAGATGCAGTGGCTGCTGCTATAGCACGAGCTAAGGCGCGTAAAGCCCAAGCTGCTGAGCCAGAGTCGACTGAAGTGAAAACTGAGGAATCGGAAGATCCAAAGAAAGCCGCTGTCGCTGCTGCTATTGCACGAGCTAAAGCGCGTAAAGCGCAAGCGGCAGAGCCAGAGTCGACTGAAGTGCAAACTGACGAATCGGAAGATCCAAAGAAAGCTGCTGTCGCCGCAGCTATAACAAGAGCTAAGGCACGTAAAGCCCAAGCTACTGAGCCAGATTCGACTGAAGTGAAAACTGAGGAATCAGAAGATCCAAAGAAAGCCGCTGTCGCTGCAGCTATTGCACGAGCTAAAGCGCGTAAAGCCCAAGCGGCAGAGCCAGAATCGACTGAAGAACAAACTGAGGAATCGGAAGATCCGAAGAAAGCTGCAGTTGCTGCTGCTATTGCACGAGCTAAAGCGCGTAAAGCACAAGCTGCTGAAGCCGACGCGACTGAAGTGCAAGCAGAAGAATCTGAAGATCCAAAGAAGGCCGCTGTCGCTGCTGCTATTGCACGAGCTAAAGCGCGTAAAGCACAAGCTGCTGAAGCCGAGGCGACTGATGTGCAAGCTGAAGAATCGGAAGATCCAAAGAAGGCCGCTGTCGCTGCTGCTATTGCACGAGCTAAAGCGCGTAAAGCGCAAGCTGCTGAAGCCGACGCGACTGATGTGCAAGCTGAAGAATCAGAAGATCCAAAGAAGGCCGCTGTCGCTGCTGCTATTGCAAGAGCCAAAGCGCGTAAAGCTGAAAAAGAACAGCTCGAAAAACAAGAGCAAAGTTTTGAGGAGAAAGAGTAGTGGCCTTTTTCATTGCCAGCTCACCGCACGCCCATAGTAAGCGCAGTACACCAGACCTAATGAAATGGGTTGCAATTTGTGCCCTTCCGGGGCTCGTGGCACAAACTTATTTCTTTGGTTGGGGCACAATTATTCAGTTAATTTTTGCCGTTATGGTCGCCATGGCATTAGAAGCACTGGTGATGGTCTCACGCAAACGCCACCCGCTATTTGCTCTTAGAGATAACAGTGCAATTGTAACCGCATGGCTACTAGCGGTTGCTATCCCTCCACTCTCACCATGGTGGGTAATCGTCATCGGTCTTATCTTTGCTATCATCATCGCAAAGCATTTATATGGGGGAATTGGCCAAAACCTATTTAACCCAGCGATGGTCGCTTATGTAGTACTACTCATATCCTTTCCAGTGCAAATGACCAGCTGGATAGAGCCTGTTCAACTTTCAAATGACCCAATTTCTTTTGTTGATGCGTTTTCAATGATCTTTACTGGATTCAATAGTGAAGGCTTATCATTGCAACAAATTCGTACCGGTATCGATGGTGTCACCATGGCTACCCCTCTAGATTCATTTAAAACAGCTCTGCATTCCGGTAGCACCGTACAGGAAGCTTTAGCACAACCTCAATTTAATGGCATTGCCGGTATCGGTTGGGAGTGGGTTAATCTTGCATACTTAACTGGTGGCCTGCTGCTGATCAAATTACGTGTCATCAACTGGCATATTCCAGTTAGCTTTCTAGTTGGACTTATCGTCTCTAGTGGACTATTTATGCTGTTCACTCCTGGGGAGACAGCATCACCGCTTATTCATCTACTTTCTGGTGCTACTATGTTAGGTGCTTTCTTTATTTCTACTGACCCAGTATCAGCATCCACTACGGTTAAAGGCCGACTTATCTTCGGCGCGTTTATCGGCGTTATGGTGTTTATTATCCGTAGTTGGGGTGGTTTCCCTGATGGTGTGGCGTTCGCAGTGTTACTTGCTAACATGTGCGTCCCACTGATTGATTATTACACTAAACCAAGAACTTACGGGCACTAAGGTATGTTAAACGCAATAAAGAAAAACGGCCTTACACTCGCTCTTTTTGCTTGTGCTTCTACAGGTCTGGTCGCCCTGACTCAATACTTAACTAAAGATCAGATCAAGCAACAGGAACAAGCTCAACTACTATCAGTGTTGAATCAAGTAATTCCGCACGACCTACATGATAATGAACTGTATCGAGCCTGTACGTTAGTGTCTTCTCCTGAATTAGGTACGGACGCATCAATGCCTGCTTATATCGCCACTATAGATGGAAAACCAAGCGCAATTGCCATCGAGGCGATCGCGCCAGACGGCTATAATGGTGCTATTAAGATTATTGTCGGTATTCAAGATAACGGCACGATCACTGGTACCCGCGTCCTTTCTCATCAGGAAACCCCTGGGCTAGGTGATAAAATTGACTTACGTGTAACCGACTGGATTCTAAGCTTTACCGGAAAGTCGGTGAATGATGAGAATATCTCGGCTTGGAAGGTTCGCAAGGACGGTGGTCAATTTGATCAATTTACCGGTGCGACCATTACACCAAGAGCAGTAGTAAAAGCGGTAAAACAAGCCGTAACATACGTTAATCAAAATAAAGAGTCGATATTGGCTCAGCCACGTAACTGTGGAGGCTCAAATGACTGAACATAAGACACTAATAAAAAATGGCTTGTGGGACAATAACCCAGCTCTGGTTCAGCTACTAGGCTTGTGTCCACTCCTTGCCGTTTCATCGACTGTCACTAATGCGCTAGGTCTTGGTTTAGCGACACTATTGGTTCTTGTAGGATCCAATGTAACGGTATCCTTGGTCCGCGACTATGTACCAAAGGAAGTGCGTATTCCAGTGTTCGTTATGATCATCGCCTCACTCGTAACCTGCGTTCAACTCTTGATGAATGCTTATGCTTACGGGCTTTATCTCTCTCTCGGTATTTTCATTCCGCTTATTGTCACCAACTGTATCATCATAGGCCGTGCTGAAGCTTTCGCATCTAAAAACGATGTGATCCCGTCGGCTCAAGATGGATTTTGGATGGGACTAGGAATGACCAGCGTTTTAGTCGTACTGGGTGGAATGCGAGAACTGATAGGTAATGGGACATTATTTGATGGTGCCGACCTACTACTAGGTGAGTGGGCAACATCACTAAAAATCGAAGTATTCCAATTTGATAACAGTTTCTTACTGGCACTGCTCCCACCAGGAGCATTCATCGGTGTTGGACTACTTATCGCGTTAAAAAATATTATCGATAATCAGTTGGAAGCTCGCCAACCAAAACAAGAAAAGCCGTCTATTGAACGCGCTCGAGTGACCAATCAATAATAAAAACTGGAAGCAAGCCTCAACATGAACAATACCAAGAGAGTCGAGATACTCACTCGATTGAGAGACGACAACCCGAACCCTCAAACCGAGTTGAACTGGAATTCACCATTTGAACTGTTAATCGCCGTACTTTTATCGGCACAGGCTACCGATGTGAGCGTTAACAAAGCTACGGATAAGCTTTACCCAGTTGCGAACACTCCCCAGTCAATGTTTGACTTAGGTGTCGATGGGGTTAAGGAATACATCAAGACGATTGGCCTATTTAACTCTAAAGCTGAAAACGTCATAAAAACTTGCCGAATCCTGCTCGACCAACATGGTGGTGAAGTACCAGAAAACCGAGAAGCACTAGAAGCCCTACCTGGAGTAGGACGCAAAACAGCTAACGTTGTACTCAATACCGCTTTTGGCTGGCCTACTATTGCTGTCGACACTCATATTTACAGAGTTTCAAATCGAACCAAGTTTGCGATGGGCAAAACCGTCGACGACGTCGAAAAAAAGCTACTCAAGGTTGTGCCTAAAGAGTTCAAACTCGATGTACACCATTGGCTGATCTTACACGGGCGCTACACCTGTGTCGCTCGTAAGCCTAGGTGCGGTAGTTGTATCATCGAGGACTTATGTGAGTTTAAAGAAAAGACTGAAGTGTAGTACTTTCAGTTTTATTACTAATACTAGAAAGCTAGGAGCAAGAAATGTCTAACGGCCGTATTCTCCACACCATGTTACGAGTTGGAGATCTTGATAAATCGATTTCATTTTACACCGAAGTGATGGGTATGAACCTACTACGTACCAATGAAAACAAGGAGTATGAGTACACTCTCGCTTTTCTAGGTTACGGTGACGAATCCCAAGGTGCAGTGATCGAACTTACCTATAACTGGGGTAAATCCGAGTACGACATGGGGACTGCGTTTGGCCATATCGCTATCGGTGTCGAAGACATTTACTCTACCTGTGATGCCATTAAGGCTGCGGGCGGCAATGTCACGCGAGAGCCTGGCCCAGTGAAAGGTGGCAGCACTCATATTGCTTTCGTGAAAGATCCAGATGGGTACATGATAGAGCTCATTCAAAACAAGCAGGCTTCTTCGGGTTTAGAAGGCTAATTTAATCGAATAAAGGCCACGCAACAGTGGCCTTTATTTCAATCTTTACATGATAATAATTATCATTTAATATCCACTTACTTTATCTAAAGTGAGGAATAGCAAATGATGGAAGAATGGGAAAAGCACACACTACTCGCTGATATCGCGATGCAAAAAGACGACCATCTGCGTAGTATTCTTCACTACCAACAGGCCCTCACTCTTAGTGAGGAGCTATCTCACGAACAAGATCTGGCGTTAGAAGATCGTTTAGTAGTCTCGGTCATTTCTTGCCATAACATGGCGTCTTTCTGGCGTCAGGTTGGCGAGGTGAAGTATGAGCTCAAATATCTTCAGTTGGCTTCCGAAAAAGTGCTCACTTTAGTGCCTCAATGCCCAAATACCGATTGCGATGCATTCGTGGATTCTCTAGGCTGCTGCAAAAAAGCCTTGGTGGAGTTCATGAAGCGACACCCTAACCCTAAAATTGCAAAGCAGGTTCAGGACATCGATTCATTTACTAACTGCAATATTATCGCGCGTTTTTCACTGCACTAGACTTGTGTTCTACCCAGTGAAATAACGACTCGTCGGTTTTTGTTCTTTCCAATTGGTGACGAATTATCCGCTACAGGGCGACGTTTGCCATAACCTTGAACTTGAATTCTGTCTTCTGGCAATCCGAGAGATTCAAAATAATCTCTTAGCACTTCTGCGCGCTGCTCTGATAAATTTTGACTAACACTTTTGCTCTCAACTGAATCGGTGTAGGTCGATACCAGTACGAGGTCAATATCTTGATTGTGGCGAATATACTCTGCGATTTGAGCTAAGCGCTTTTGTGAAGCTTTGTTGAGTTGAACACTACTGCGGTCGTAGTGAAGAATCGTAAACGAGATATCTTCGAATGAATACGGCAGCAGATTAGCAACACAGTCACTAAACGCGTTATATTTTTGCTGAAACAATACTGATGATAACGCAACTTCAATTCGCTGATCACGGCTCTGCCAGTCCTGGTAACTAAAAGTTGGATAACGCCCTTTCTCTAACTCACTCAATATACCCCAAGCGGTTTGACCACCAATATAACCATCAAACTGCTTAAAGAACTTAATATTACTTATGCGTTCAGCGCTCTCGCCTGGACGCCAATGCGGCGGCATTGAAACTAAACTTACATTACGAGTTTCACCCATTGGCCTACGCATTTTTAACTCAAAATCGAGGTTGATTTTTTTACTTGCAATAGAAGAGAACACCGCATCGCCATAATTAGGAATAGGGTGAACTAAACGGCACTCTAGAGGAGTGTTTGCAACCATCTGCCAAGTTGACTGCATAGGCGTAGCAACGTAGCGCTTTTCCATAGCACTCACGGCCATAGATACGGTTGCGCTGGTCAAACATATTGTTGTCACTAGCCACTTATTCATAGTCAATTTCATCTCGTTTAATACTGCTATCGAGCGGTGATTGATTGCCGCTTTATCTTACCCTCGGTACTGATGCAAAAAGCTAGCCAATAAGATGGGGGATTAAATCCCAGAGCTTGCTTTTGATCACTTAGAGAATCTGCAATAATGCACGCCCTGTCACAAAACCTTGGACCACCATGACTGTAGAAAATGAAGCATTGACGCTCAAAAAACGCTTTCGCGGTTATTTCCCCGTCGTAATTGATGTCGAAACCGCTGGATTCAATGCCAAAACAGATGCTCTATTAGAAATTTGCGCTATCACCTTAAAGATGGATGATAATGGCGACCTTCACCCTGCATCCACTCTACATTTTCACGTTGAACCATTTGAAGGTGCAAACCTTGAGCCAGCTGCGCTTGAGTTCAATGGTATTCGTGATCCCTTTAGCCCTCTTCGTGGTGCTGTGACAGAATCTGAAGCCCTAAAAGAAATTTATAAGCTTGTTCGTAAGGAACAAAAGAATGCCGATTGTAGCCGGGCCATTATGGTCGCACACAACGCCACTTTTGATCTGAGCTTCGTTATGGAAGCAAGTGAACGCTGCAAGCTCAAAAGAGTCCCTTTCCATCCTTTTGCAACATTTGATACAGCTGCGCTTAGCGGGTTGGCCTATGGACAAACCGTCTTAGCTAAAGCGTGTAAAACAGCCGGGATGGAATTCGACAACAAAGAAGCCCACTCAGCACTTTACGATACTCAAAAAACCGCTGAGCTATTCTGTGGCATCGTCAATAAATGGAAAGCCTTAGGCGGCTGGCCATTAGTTGACGAGAGCGACAACGATAATAAGTAAACACACATCGAGATTATTATGAACCCTGTTGTTATTTCTGTTTGTATCATGCTGGTACTTGCACTAATGAGGGTGAATGTCGTCGTAGCACTGACATTCGCCGCTATCGTTGGTGGTCTAGTATCAGGAATGAGTTTAAATGACGCCGTTTCTGCTTTTGAAAGTGGCCTAGGTGGTGGTGCAACCATCGCGCTAAGCTACGCTATGTTAGGGACATTCGCCGTTGCCATATCACGCTCCGGGATCACTGATTTACTGGCACAGTCAGTTATCAAACGAATTCATGGCAAGGAAAACGGTACTGCAAGCACAGGACTTAAGTACGCGGTACTTATCGCACTTGTACTCGTCACTATGTCTTCTCAGAACGTTATTCCTGTCCATATCGCCTTTATCCCAATTTTGATTCCACCTCTATTGGGCGTGTTCGCTAAACTTAAATTGGATCGCCGTTTAGTCGCTTGTGTGCTGACTTTTGGCTTAATTACTCCTTATATGGTACTTCCAATTGGCTTTGGTGGAATTTTCTTAAACAATATCCTGCTTAAGAACTTACACGATAACGGCTTAGAAGACGTGGTCGCTAGCCAAGTCCCTACAGCGATGCTTCTTCCTGCTGCAGGTATGCTGTTCGGTCTACTAACAGCAATCTTCTTTAGTTACCGCAAGCCTCGCGAATACAAAGAAACTGAACTTACTCATGTTGATACAGAGCCTACAGCCATCAACAAGAAAAATATCCTAGTCGCAGCAGCTGGTATTGTAGCAGCACTCGCAGTTCAACTAAGCACCGGGTCAATGATCATTGGTGCACTTGCTGGCTTTATGGTGTTCACTTTTGGTGGTGTCATTGCGTGGAAAGAAACACATGATGTGTTCACCAAAGGTGTTCACATGATGGCAATGATTGGTTTTATTATGATTTCAGCGGCCGGCTTCGCTGCAGTAATGAAACAAACGGGTGGCGTTGAATCACTGGTTGAAGCACTATCTACCAGCATTGGAGACAACAAACCTCTAGCAGCACTTCTTATGCTTGTTGTTGGTCTACTAGTAACCATGGGGATTGGTTCTTCGTTCTCAACCATCCCTATCATCGCGACCATTTATGTTCCGCTAGCAGCCGCTTTCGGTTTCTCGCCAATGGCAACTATCGCGTTAGTAGGCACTGCAGCTGCACTTGGTGATGCAGGCTCGCCAGCTTCTGATTCAACCCTAGGTCCAACATCTGGCCTAAATGCAGATGGACAACACGAACACATTTGGGAAACAGTAGTTCCAACCTTTATTCACTACAATATTCCGTTGATCGCTTTTGGTTGGTTAGCTGCAATGGTTCTTTAGCAAAGCGCAGTTAGAAGCTTGAGTAACGAAAGGCTGCCTAATGGCAGCCTTTTATTTTGGGCGCAAAAAACATCTGATTGACCGTTGTCAGCCAAAAAAGAAAAAGGCTTGATGATCTCTCATCAAGCCTTTGTTTGATCACATTGGTTATTACCAACCAGTGATTTCGCGTAGACCTTTACCGATGTCTGCAAGAGACTTCACTGTCTTAACGCCTGCAGCTTCTAATGCAGCAAACTTATCTTCCGCAGTACCTTTACCACCAGAGATGATTGCACCTGCGTGCCCCATACGCTTACCAGGAGGAGCCGTTACACCAGCAATGTAAGAAACAACTGGTTTTGTGACGTTCTCTTTAATGAACGCTGCAGCTTCTTCTTCAGCTGTACCACCGATTTCACCAATCATTACGATTGCTTCAGTCTCTGGATCTTCTTGGAACAGTTTTAGGATATCAATGAAGTTTGAACCAGGGATTGGGTCACCGCCGATACCAACACAAGTAGACTGACCGAAACCTTCGTCTGTTGTCTGCTTAACTGCTTCGTAAGTTAGTGTACCTGAACGCGATACGATACCCACTTTACCTTTCTTGTGGATATGTCCAGGCATGATACCAATCTTACACTCGTCTGGAGTGATTAGACCCGGACAGTTAGGACCGATCATGCGAACGCCAGTCTCTTCTAGCTTCACTTTAACGTCGATCATATCTGTTGTAGGGATACCTTCAGTGATTGTTACGATTAGCTCGATGCCTGCATCAATCGCTTCCAGGATTGCATCTTTACAGAAAGGTGCAGGTACGTAGATAACTGTTGCCGTTGCGCCAGTTGCTTCTACTGCTTCACGTACTGTGTTAAATACAGGTAGACCTAGGTGAGTTTGACCACCTTTACCTGGAGAAACACCACCAACCATCTGTGTACCGTATGCAATAGCTTGCTCAGAGTGGAAAGTACCTTGACCACCAGTGAAACCCTGACAGATTACTTTAGTGTCTTTATTAATTAGTACAGACATTATTTGCCCTCCGCAGCAGCAACAACTTTCTGAGCAGCGTCAGTTAGCGACTCAGCTGCAATGATATCAACATCAGAATTAGCAAGAACTTCGCGACCTAGGTCCGCGTTAGTACCTTCTAGACGAACAACTACAGGTACGCTCACGCCTACCTCTTTAACTGCACCGATAATACCTTCAGCGATCATGTCACAACGAACGATACCACCGAAGATGTTTACTAGTACTGCTTTTACATTGTCATCAGATAGGATGATCTTGAATGCTTCTGCTACACGCTCTTTGGTTGCGCCGCCACCTACATCTAGGAAGTTAGCTGGCTTGCCGCCGTGTAGGTTTACGATATCCATCGTACCCATTGCCAGACCAGCACCGTTAACCATACAGCCAACATTACCGTCTAGTGCTACGTAGTTTAGTTCCCACTGTGCAGCGTGCGCTTCGCGCTCATCTTCTTGTGAAGGATCATGCATTTCACGAAGTTTTGGCTGACGGTACATCGCGTTTGAGTCGATGTTGATCTTACCATCAAGACATAGAAGGTTGCCTTCGCCAGTGATTACAAGAGGGTTGATCTCTAGTAGAGCTAGGTCGTACTGAGAGAACATGTTGCCAAGACCCATGAAGATCTTAACAAATTGTTTGATTTGGTCGCCTTCGAGACCCAGTTTGAACGCAAGTTCACGGCCTTGGTACGCTTGAGGGCCTACTAGTGGATCGATAGCTGCTTTGTGAATCAACTCTGGCGTTTCTTCTGCAACTTTCTCGATTTCAACACCACCTTCAGTTGAAGCCATGAAGACAACTTTACGAGTAGCACGGTCTACAACTGCGCCTAAGTAAAGCTCGTTAGCAATGTTCGATGCTTCTTCAACTAGGATTTTTGTAACAGGCTGACCATTTGCATCTGTTTGGTAAGTTACTAGGTTTTTACCTAGCCATTTCTGAGCGAACTCTTTTACACCGTCTTTAGTATCGTGTAGTTCTACGCCGCCCGCTTTACCGCGGCCACCAGCGTGAACCTGACATTTCACTACTTTTTTGTCAGTACTAATACGACCTGCAGCTTCGAACGCTTCTTGTGGCGTGTCACACGCGTAGCCTTCTGGTACAGGCAAACCGAATTCTGCAAACAGCTGTTTGGCTTGGTATTCATGCAAATTCATTTTGATATTCCGTTTGTTATCCCTTAAGGGATTATTATTTCCATGACGCCGCATACACTGCGAAACGTCTGTAGGGTCTTCTCAATTCAACCATACGTGCATCGTATACAAATATGGCTCAAGTGAAGGCCAGACAGTTGAGCCAGTCTAGCCTTGAAAAATATCAAACGTCTAGCCGACTATAGCAACTAGACGTTTTAGCGATATTAAACGTCTAATAGCAGACGTGCAGGATCTTCTAGTAGCTCTTTAATTGTTACTAGGAAGCCTACTGACTCGCGGCCATCGATTAAACGGTGGTCGTAAGACAACGCTAAGTACATCATCGGCAAGATTTCAACCTTGCCATCCACTGCCATTGGGCGCTCTTGGATCTTGTGCATACCAAGAATTGCCGCTTGAGGCGGGTTGATGATTGGCGTAGACATTAGAGAGCCAAATACACCACCGTTTGTGATAGTGAAGTTACCACCCATTAGCTCATCAACAGTTAGCTTGCCGTCACGGCCTTTGATCGCTAGCTCTTTGATGCCTTTTTCGATGTCAGCAAAACCTAGTGTGTCACAGTCTTTTAGTACTGGAGTCACTAGACCTCGTGGCGTAGATACCGCCATGCTGATGTCGAAGTAGTTGTGGTAAACGATATCATCACCGTCGATAGAGGCGTTTACTTCTGGGTAACGCTTAAGCGCTTCAGTTACCGCTTTCACGTAAAAAGACATGAAACCAAGACGCGTGTCGTGACGCTTCTCGAATTGGTCTTTGTACTGCTTACGAAGGTCCATGATTGGCTTCATGTTTACTTCGTTGAAAGTCGTCAGCATTGCTGTGCTATTCTTCGCTTCTAGAAGACGGTTTGCTACCGTCTTACGTAGGCGAGTCATTGGTACGCGCTTCTGGCTACGTGCTGCTGCTGGAGCATCAACAGCTGGAGCATCAGTTTTGGGCGCTTCTTTAGCGTTAGCTAGGTGAGCTTCAATGTCTTCGCGTGTGATTCGACCACCAACACCGGTGCCTTTAACTTGGCTAGCTTCTAGGCCATGCTCTGCAAGTAGTCGACGAACAGCTGGACTTAGCGCATCATTGCTTTCTTCCGTCAAAGCAGCCTTATGGCGTTTGTCTGGAGAAGCTTCTGTCTCTTCTGTTGTGTCAGATGTAGGTTCACCCGCAACAGCACCAGGCTTAAGCTTAGCAATCAGCTGCTTAGACAGTACTGTTGCACCCTCTTCTTCAATAATCGCTTCTAGTACACCAGCTTCTGGAGCAGGTACCTCTAGAACAACTTTATCAGTTTCAATATCAACAATAACTTCGTCACGAGCAACCGCTTCACCCGGTTTCTTGTGCCAAGTTGCTACGGTTGCATCAGCAACTGATTCAGGTAAATCTGGAACCAGAATTTCAATTGTCATATCTATTTCATCCTTTCGCTTCTAGTTCTTAAGCTGAGACTTTTGGATCTAAGTTAAGAGCGTCTTCAATTAACGCTTTTTGTTGTTTCAAGTGTACCGACATGTAGCCTACTGCTGGCGAAGCAGAAGCCGGGCGGCCTGCATATTTAAGGTCTGCTCCCGCTGGAATAGCTGCGCGGAAGTTATGTTGACTGCTGTACCAAGCACCTTGGTTTTGTGGTTCTTCTTGGCACCAAACAAAGTCTGTAACATTCTTGTACTGAGCGATTGTTGCTTGTACTTCCTCAAGTGGGAATGGGTAAAGCTGCTCAATACGAACGATAGCTACATCGTCTTGTTCATTGTTTCGGCGTTGTTCAAGCAGATCGAAATAAACCTTACCCGAACAGAACACAACGCGTTTCACTTTGCTTGCTTCAATGTTGTCAATCTCACCGATTGCAGCTTGGAACGTACCATCAGCTAACTCTTCAATCGAAGAGGTACATAGCGGGTGACGCAACAACGACTTAGGAGACATAACAATCAAAGGTCGGCGCATTGGGCGAACAACTTGACGACGAATCATGTGATAAACCTGAGCTGGCGTTGAAGGCACAACAACCTGCATATTTTGCTCTGCACATAATTGTAGGTATCGCTCCAGACGAGCTGATGAGTGCTCTGGACCTTGACCTTCATAACCATGAGGCAGAAGCATAGTTAGGCCACATAGACGTGCCCACTTCTGCTCACCAGATGAAATGAATTGGTCAATCACAACTTGTGCACCATTCGCGAAGTCACCGAACTGAGCTTCCCAAAGGGTTAAGCCACTTGGCTCTGCTGTTGCGTAGCCATATTCGAATGCGAGTACTGCCTCTTCGGACAGCACCGAGTCAAACACTTGGAATGGCCCCTGCTTGTCGTGAATATTAGCAAGAGGGATAAAGGTACTTGCATCCGACTGATTGTGAAGCACCGAGTGACGGTGGAAGAAAGTACCACGACCAGAATCCTGACCTGAGATACGAATGCGTTTTCCATCATCCATCAGCGTTGCATACGCAAGTGTTTCTGCCATACCCCAGTCGATCTGCTTCTCGCCGTTCATCATAGACAAACGATCGTTGTAAAGCTTGTTCACTCGGCTTTGCAGCTTGTGACTTTCTGGGAACTGACATACTTTGTTGCCAAGCTCTTTCAAGCGTTCCGCGTCTACTTTACTATCCCAGTCGATATTCCAGTCATGCCCTAGATAAGGGGACCAATCAACTGAGTGTAGTGCCATTGGACGCCATTCTTTTACAACAACTTCACCATGGTCTAAAGCATCACGATATTCGTTAACTAACTGAGTAGCCGTTTCAATATCGAATTCACCACGGTCGATCAACACGTCTGCGTACAGTTTGCGCGGAGTCGGATGCTTCTTAATTTTTTGATACATCAACGGCTGAGTTGCATTTGGCTCATCCGCTTCGTTATGGCCATGACGGCGGTAACAGACAAGGTCAATTACAACATCACGTTTAAACGTATTACGATAATCTAGAGCAAGTCGTGCAACAAATGCTACTGCTTCCGGATCGTCAGCATTGACGTGGAAAATAGGCGCCTGAACCATTTTCGCGATATCGGTACAGTACATTGTTGAACGCGTATCACGAGGGTTCGAAGTAGTGAAACCAACTTGGTTATTTACTACGATACGAACAGTACCACCTACACAGAAGCCACGAGCTTGAGACATATTAAATGTCTCTTGAACAACGCCCTGTCCAGCTATTGCCGAATCACCATGAATAGTAATTGGTAGAACAGCATCGCCGTTCTTATCGTCTAGTCTGTCTTGACGAGCACGTACAGATCCAATAACTACAGGGTTAACGATCTCAAGGTGTGATGGGTTAAACGCCAATGCCAAGTGCACATCGCCGCCAGGAGTAGCAAAATCAGCAGAGAAACCTTGGTGGTATTTAACATCACCCGTTCCCCATGTATCGTCATGCTTACCCGCAAATTCATCGAATAGATCTTGTGGCTTTTTACCTAGAACGTTGACAAGCATGTTCAAACGTCCGCGGTGAGCCATACCAATCACGACTTCACGCATACCCTGACCACCAGCATGACGAATAATTTCTTTCGTCATTGGGATCAATGCATCACCACCTTCCAACGAGAAACGCTTAGCACCTGGGAATTTTGCACCTAGGTATCGTTCCAAACCTTCTGCAGCTGTTAGCTCTTCAAGGAATGAACGCTTTTCTTCGTCGTTAAATGATGGTTGACCGACTACAGACTCTAAACGCTGTTGAATCCAACGTTTTTGCTCTGTGTTTGTCATGTGCATATATTCAGCACCGATAGAGCCACAGTAAGTCTTCTTCAGTGCATCGTATAGATCTTTTAGCACCATGGTTTCTTGACCAATAGCGAAAGAGCCTACGTTGAAGGTTTCTTGGAAGTCGTCTTCGGTGAGAGTATGAAAGGAAGGATCGAGATCTTGTACTGCATCTCTTTTCCATAGACCTAGAGGGTCTAGGTTTGCAGCTTGGTGCCCACGGAAACGGTAAGCATTGATAAGCTGTAGAACTTTTACTTGTTTAGCATCGACATCAGGATCACTAACTTGGACATTGTAATGCTTTGTTTCTTGAGCGAGTCGTCGGAAGTAATCACGGACACGTGAATGTGGTTGTTCTACCACTTCAGAGGCTTGCACAGGCAAACCATCAAATACACGTCTCCACTCCTCACTTACCTGATCGGGGTCACTTAGATACAGTTCGTAGAGTTCTTCTACATAAGTTGCATTGGCGCCAGCCAAGTGTGAAGACTCGAGCCATGCCTTCATCACGCCGTTGTGCATATTTTCCCTTAACCAGTAGTTTTCACGTTTGCTTCGGTCTATGCCGAGCTATTAAGAGCCGGTCGTTCCATACGGAGCGACCGGCAATTTTTGTTATTTATTAAACCGAACGATTTACCAACATCGACTTGATGTGGCCAATAGCTTTCGTCGGATTTAATCCCTTAGGACAAACACTTACACAATTCATTATGCCATGGCAACGAAAAACGCTAAATGCATCATCAAGATTAGATAAACGTTCATCTGTTGCTGTATCGCGGCTATCAATTAGCCAACGGTACGCTGCCAATAGGCCTGCTGGTCCGATGAATTTGTCTGGGTTCCACCAGAATGAAGGACAAGAAGTCGTACAACATGCACACATAATACATTCATACAAACCATCCAAATGAGCTCGCTCATCAGGTGTCTGCAAGTTTTCGCGTGCAGGTGGTACGTTGCCGTCCGACACTAAGAACGGTTTAACTTTAGCGTAGTTATCGTAGAACTGCGTCATATCAACAATTAAATCACGCACTACTGGCAACCCAGGTAGTGGACGGATCACGATCTTGTCTTTACCAGACAATGCTGACAACGGTGTAATACATGCTAGGCCGTTTTTACCGTTCATGTTTAGGCCATCTGAACCACAAACACCTTCACGACAAGAACGACGGAAAGATATCGTTGGATCTTGCTCTTTCAACAAAATCAAAGCATCCAAAAGCATCATATCCGAGCCTTCTTCCACTTCGAGCACATAGTCTTTCATGTATGGCTTTTGGTCGACGTCTGGATTGTAACGGTACAAAGAGAAATTCAGTTTCATAATCTAGCCCTCTCCTTAGTACGTACGTGCTTTAGGTGGGAACGCTTCACGATGCACAGGTTCCATATTTACGTCACGTTTTGCCATCCCTTCTGTTTCAGGGTTGTAAATCGAGTGACATAGCCACTGAGAATCATCACGGTCTGGGAAGTCAAAACGAGCATGAGCACCACGACTTTCTGTGCGGTAGTTTGCTGCAACAGCGGTTGCATAAGCTGTTTCCATCAAGTTTTCTAGCTCTAAACACTCAATACGTTGTGTGTTGAACTCTGTAGACTTGTCAGATAAATGCGCGTTTTTCAAACGCTCACGAATCGCTTTTAGCTCTTCTAAACCTTTGGCCATAGCATCACCTTCACGGAATACCGAGAAGTTGTTTTGCATACATTGCTGAAGGTCTTTACGGATTTGTGCAGGGTCTTCACCACCTGTGCTGTTTTCCCAACGATTGTAACGCTCAAGTGAACGCTCGATGTCAGCTTCGGTTGCAGGCTTCGCTTCCGCTTGTTTCTTCAGAGTTTCACCCAGATGTAGACCAGTTGCACGACCGAATACCACCAAGTCTAGTAGTGAGTTACCGCCAAGACGGTTTGCACCGTGAACCGATACTGAAGCAATTTCACCACAAGCAAACAAACCTTGTACTTCAACATCTGCTCCGTTCTCGTCTTGCTTAATTGCCTGACCAGAAACTTGTGTTGGTACGCCACCCATCATGTAGTGACATGTTGGAATTACAGGGATTGGCTCTTTAACAGGATCGACGTGAGCAAACGTGCGCGAAAGTTCACAAACACCAGGAAGACGAGACTCAAGCGTCTCTTTACCTAGGTGATCAAGTTTCAGTTTGATGTGCGGACCCCATGGGCCGTCACAGCCACGACCTTCGCGGATTTCGATCATCATTGAGCGAGCAACAACATCACGACCAGCAAGGTCTTTAGCGTTAGGAGCATAACGCTCCATGAAGCGTTCGCCGTCTTTATTTAGAAGGTAACCACCTTCACCACGACAGCCTTCAGTAACGAGTACACCAGCACCAGCAATACCAGTTGGGTGGAACTGCCACATTTCCATATCTTGCATTGGTACACCAGCACGTAACGCCATACCAACACCATCGCCCGTGTTGATGTGTGCATTGGTAGTAGACGCGTAAATACGGCCAGCACCACCAGTAGCAAGAATGGTTGCTTTAGATTTGAAGTAGCATACTTCACCAGTCTCCATACAAAGAGCTGTACAGCCAAGCACTGCACCATCTTCGTTTTTCACTAAATCAAGCGCGTACCACTCAGAGAATACCGTCGTTTTGTGCTTAATGTTTTGCTGGTAAAGAGTATGTAGTAGTGCGTGACCAGTACGGTCAGCTGCTGCTGCAGTACGCGCAGCTTGCTCACCACCAAAGTTCTTTGACTGGCCACCAAATGGACGCTGATAGATCGTACCGTTATCAAAGCGAGAGAATGGTAGTCCCATTTTCTCTAATTCGATGACTGATTCAGGACCATTTTTACACATGTACTCGATAGCATCTTGGTCACCGATGTAGTCAGAACCTTTTACTGTATCGTACATATGCTGTTCCCAGTGATCCTCGTGCGCATTACCAAGAGCAACGGTAATACCACCTTGAGCAGATACAGTATGGGAACGAGTTGGAAATACTTTTGACAGCAAAGCACAAGAAAGGCCTTGCTCTGAAATTTGTAGTGCAGCACGCATACCTGCACCACCTGCGCCGATAACAACGGCATCAAATTCACGAACAGGAATAGTCACTTACGCACCCCACAGAATAAACAGACCAGAGAAGAAATATCCGATAAGAACAGCAATAACACCTAGCTGAAGACCGCCACGTAGTTTTGTACATTTGATGTAGTCAGTCAGTACCTGCCATAGACCAATCCAAGCGTGGATAAGTACGGAGGTTAGGGCCAGCATAGTGAAGACTTTAGTGAAGGTACCACCAAAGAATTGGGTCCAAGATACGTAAGAGATATCACCAGAGAACGCAAAAAAGCTCACTAGGTAAATAGTGTATAGAGTCATAATGATGGCAGTTGCACGAATCAGTAGGAAATCGTGAACACCATTACGACCAAATGAGGAAACATTGCCTACCATACCAAAACTCCTGCAAGAAGCGATAATACTGCTGTTGCTGCAAAAGCAACTTTAGCGCTCAACGCGCCAGATTCTAATTCTTCAAAATGACCTAAATCCATAAGTAGGTGACGAATACCGCCAACAATATGGTAGGCCAACGCAGTACAAATCCCCCACAGAATAAACTTAACGAAGAAGCCATCGACGATGTCGCTCGCTTCCATAAAGCCTACTGGGGATTCTAATGAGATGGATAGTAACCAAAGCAAAATTCCGATCGCGACAAACGTAATCACTCCTGACACACGGTGTAGGATTGATGCGATGGCGGTGATCGGAAAGCTAACAGTCTGCAAATCTAAATTAACAGGTCTTGACTTTCTTTCTTTCACGGGCTTGCTCACTCAGCTCCATTGAGCATTTATAGTTATGAACGAATTTTGACGACAAACCTACAAAAGTTAACATTTATTTAACAGTAATCCGCTATTTTTAAAAAGATAAATGTAAAACAATTGTTAACAACAAGATTAAAAACGTCACCTCACATTTGTTTCTAGCCTTGAATTTATAAGGTTTCCACCAAAAATTACAGCGCCACTATACGGCTGGCAACATTCTAATACAATTGATGTAACAATTTTTGCTACACAGAACAGATTTTTAACGTTACATGTTTAAAAAATCATAACAAGTGCACACATCAGAGGAGAAGAATTGACTTTATTAACGAACACACGTACAAAAATGGCACATAAACATCCTGGACGGATTAAATAATAAACAAAGGAGATTGTCATGGCGGATAAGAAAGCTACCCTTCATATTGAAGGCAAAGCGCCAATCGAGCTGCCGATTATGGACGGGACTGTTGGCCCTCAAGTAATCGACGTTCGTAAACTAGGAGCAAACGGATACTTTACATTTGACCCTGGTTTTCTTGCCACTGCATCTTGTGAATCTCAAATCACTTATATCGATGGCGGTAAAGGTGTGCTGCTACACCGTGGTTACCCGATCGATCAGTTAGCAAATAATGCTGACTATTTAGAAGTATGTTATATACTTCTTTACGGTGAAGCCCCAAATCGTGAGCAATACGAACAGTTCAAAACAACAGTAACTCGCCATACTATGGTACACGAGCAAATCGCAAGCTTTTTCCACGGCTTCCGACGTGACGCTCACCCAATGGCGGTTATGTGTGGCGTAGTTGGTGCTCTTGCAGCCTTCTACCATGATTCATTAGATATCAATAACGATACGCACCGTGAAATCGCAGCATATCGTCTACTTTCTAAAATGCCGACGCTTGCAGCAATGTGTTACAAGTACTCTATCGGCCAACCATTTATTTACCCACGCAACGACCTTAACTACGCGGAAAACTTCTTACACATGATGTTTGCAAACCCATGTGAAGAATATGAAGTAAACCCAGTTGTAGCGCGTGCGATGGATAAAATCTTCACGCTTCACGCAGACCACGAGCAAAACGCGTCAACGTCTACAGTACGTCTAGCCGGTTCTTCTGGTGCTAACCCATTTGCATGTATCGCAGCGGGTATCGCCTCTCTTTGGGGACCAGCGCACGGTGGTGCTAACGAAGCATGTCTACGTATGCTTGAGGAAATCGGTAGCGTAGATAATATCGAAGAGTATGTAGCTAAAGCGAAAGACAAAGATGACCCATTCCGCTTAATGGGCTTCGGTCACCGCGTTTACAAGAACTACGATCCTCGCGCGACAGTAATGCGCGAAGCTTGTCATGAAGTATTGAAAGAACTAAACATCAAAGATCCACTACTAGATGTAGCGATGGAACTTGAGCGAATTGCCCTTTCTGACGAATACTTCGTTGAGAAGAAGCTATACCCTAACGTTGACTTCTACTCAGGCATCATCTTGAAAGCAATTGGTATCCCAGTATCAATGTTTACTGTAATCTTCGCGATGTCTCGTACTATCGGTTGGATTGCACACTGGAACGAAATGCACAGTGACCCAGCAAACCGTATCGGTCGTCCTCGTCAGCTTTACACTGGTGAAGAAATCCGTGATTTTCAGCCACTTCACGAACGTGAATAACGGTTGAACAATCGAAATCTAAAAAGGGGTTGATGTAAGACATCAACCCCTTTTTTACTTCATTTTTTTGAAAAGCCCTATCCTGCTAGACAGGATTATCAATATCGACAAACTCAACATCGAGTCCATGCTCTTTGGCTAACCACTCACCTAAGGCTTTGACCCCATACCTTTCTGTTGCATGATGACCTGCAGCAAAATAATGCACACCCATTTCTCTAGCTGTATATGTGGTTCGCTCTGAGATCTCTCCCGAAATAAACGCATCTAAGCCAAGCTTAACCGCAAGCTCTATATAATCTTGTCCACCACCGGTACACCAGCCAACTGTCTCGATCAGTTTATCTTCTGACTCTGGAGCGATATGAAGCGGTTGCCTATTCAGGGCTGTATTGATCTTGCTCGCAAACTCGGCACCCGATAGAGGAGTTTTGAGCCGACCGTACATAGCAACTGACTGGGGGTGACCTTCCATTCCTCCCTCGACTTGAATATCTAACAGGCGCGCTAACTCAGCGTTATTACCAAGCTCGGCGTGAATATCAAGAGGAAGGTGGTAACCAAACAAGTTAATGTCATTTTTGATTAATGAGCGGATGCGATTGCCTTTCATACCTCTAATAGGCTCAGGCTCTCCTTTCCAAAAATAACCATGATGTACCAATAATGCATCAGCATTGAGCTCGATAGCTCTGTCGATCAAAGCTTGTGAAGCTGTTACACCGGTAACGATTTTCTTGATTGTCTGCGTGCCTTCTACCTGCAACCCATTGGGCGCATAATCTTTAATTAACTGCGGAGAAAGCTTTTCATTTAGAATTTGTTCTAGCTGCAAATTGTTCATTCTAATTTCCAGTTACATTGTTCCAACTTAGTTTAGGTCGAAACTAAGTGCTCCCTAACATGGCAGTGATGATAGCGCGCAGGTACAATACAAACAATTGCTTTCATTGAGGTCTATGGATGAACTCTCAACAGCGCTTCTACCATTGGATAGCGAATACCGAACCATTATTTGAAATCACACCACCGTTTGAGTCTTTGCAGTACCTGAACACCTTGCCTCCTCAAGATCTCAGCTACGATGGCAATCCTAGGTTAGGGTTTCTATATCAACACCTCTGTACACAATTGCTAACATCAAGTAACCAGTACACTTTGGAACTGGAAGAGATTCAAATCAATCGTGATAACGGACAAACCCTAGGTGCAATTGATCTTATTTTGAACAATCAATTCACCGGGCAAAACGAACATTGGGAAGTCGCGATTAAGTTTTACTTGTTGCACCAAGGAATTTGGTATGGACCGAATGCTCACGACCAACTCGATAAAAAACTGAATAGAATGCTGAACCATCAGCTAAAAATGAGTACCAATACACACTTCCTGTCTCAGTACCCTCAGTTTGATAACCTATCAGAGCACCTACTTATGCAGGGAAGGTTGTATATCAATCCTTTCTCTCCAGAGCCTGTGCCAACTGACTGCCTTGGCTTTCGGATTAACAAGCAGCAGATCTCTGGTTTTTGGTGTTATCAAAGTCAGTGGGAGCAGGTGAACACACCATTATATGAATTGAGTAAACCTTTATGGGCAACTGGTTTGGCTAAATATAGCAACCCCATCGGAAAACCAAATGGGCGATTTGTCCATGCTCAAGCCGAAGATGGCCAATTTTGGTTTATCGTGCCTGATAGCTGGCCGAACAATTAGGTATCAACGCAGTTTATTGAGGCGAAACAAAAAGAGCTGATGTAAAAACATCAGCTCTTTTATATACCGAGAACTACGTTTCAGGCTTACAGCCCTGCCTCAGCAAAAACTTGGTTTACAATGTCCTGAGCTTCAGACTCGATTTGCTTAAGATGCTCAGCACCTTTAAAGCTTTCACAGTAAATCTTATAAATGTCTTCCGTACCCGATGGACGCGCGGCAAACCAGCCATTGTCAGTCGTCACTTTCAATCCGCCAATTGCTGCTCCATTACCTGGTGCATGAGTTAAACGAGCGGTAATTGCATCACCCGCCAGCATCTCAGCAGATACCATTTCTGGAGACAACTTCTTCAGTACTTCTTTTTGTGGCCCATTCGCAACCGCTTGAATGCGATTATACTGTGACTCACCATGCTTAGAGGCCAATTCTTCATAGTAGTCTTGTGGATTCTTGCCGGTTACCGCAGTGATTTCAGCAGCGAGCAAACACAAGATAATGCCATCTTTATCCGTCGACCATGGAGTGCCATCTTTACGTAAGAAAGAAGCACCAGCACTCTCTTCACCACCAAAGCCAAACTTACCTTCGTACAATCCATCGACAAACCACTTAAAGCCAACTGGCACTTCACATAGTTCTCTACCTAAGTCGGCAACAACGCGATCAATCATTGCACTTGATACGAGCGTTTTACCAACAGCGACTTCTTTGCCCCACCCTTCACGATGACGATATAAGTAATCGATACATACCGCTAAGAAGTGGTTAGGGTTCATCAAACCTTTTGGTGTCACTATGCCGTGGCGATCATAATCAGGATCATTACCGAACGCTAAATCATACTCATCTTTAAGTTCAAGCAGCCCTGCCATTGCATAAGGAGACGAACAGTCCATACGAACGACCCCGTCCTTATCTAAGGACATAAACTGGAACGATGGGTCTATGGCTTCGCTGACCAAGGTTAAGTCAAGATCGTAGGCTTGACCAATCTGACGCCAGTAATCAATACCGCTGCCACCTAATGGATCAACTCCAATCTTAAGATTTGCTTTTTGGATGGCGTCCATATCAACAACATTCACTAGGTCGTCGATGTAAGGCTTAACTAAATCCATCTCAACAAACAGATCTGAAGACTTCGCTTGCGCCAGAGGAAGTCTCTTCACTCCCTGTAGCTCTTTTGCAATTAAAGCGTTAGCACGGTCTTCAATCGCCTGGGTAAGCTCAGCTTCTGCTGGACCACCGTGCACAGGGTTGTACTTAATGCCGCCATCTTGTGGCGGATTATGAGAAGGCGTGATGACGATGCCATCTGCTTTCTCATCATTGACTAAGTTGTAAGTGAGAATAGCGTGAGATACACCCGGTGTTGGCGTGTAGCCGTTGTTTTCTTGCACGACAACACGCACGCCATTAGCAATCAATACTTCAACGACTGTAGAAAATGCAGGCTCTGACAGCGCATGGGTGTCTTTGCCGACAAAAAGTGGTCCTGTCGTCCCTTGCTCCGCTCGTACTTCTGCAACAGCTTGTGCAATAGCCAGAATATGATTTTCATTGAAGGTTGATTTATCCGCGCTCCCACGGTGACCTGAAGTCCCAAATGCCACTTTATGGTCTGGGTTACCTACTTGAGGTTGAAGCAAAAAGTAGTTTGCCACTAACGCTGGAATATTATGTAGATCTTCTTGTCGAGCTTTTTGTCCCGCTCTAGGGTGCATAGCCATTTTGACATCCTTATAAAAATTACAGAATTCTTGTCTTACGAAAATGAAAAAACCTCATAATACTTGGCATTTGTTACGCATCATGAGGTTTGAATTTAGATTCTTAAATTGAGTTGGTCACTTTCTCGATGGAATCAGCAGGGAAGTTCATCCTGACCATCAATTGCTCAACCATTTGGCGCTTGCGGCTCGTATTGTTATTCGTTATTACCCAAAAGCGTGTATTGGGGATCGCTTTCGGTTTAGTTGTATTACCGCTAGCCAATAGAGTTTGCTCATTATCCGCGAAGTAAACGCGCTTTCTGCCTTTTACTTGAGTCGCTTCAGAAAAACTCTCTGGGTTGATTCGATGTAACGTTGAAAGCACTAGCATAAAGCGGTCAATCGCCTTCTTCAGGCCTGCAAATTCATCCGATATCAATAGAGCGCGCATCTCTTTCACGCTATCTACTTGGACATCTTTTACTGCATCTTTACTGACTACAATGCCTTTCGGCTCCGACATAGGCTTAGGCTGTGCGTTTGCCGACACTTTTCCATCTACGTTTAGTAAACGACGAAGAATGTCTGAAGCACTTTCACCAATATGTTCGGTCTGGCCAGCAATGTAACGGTATAGATCCTCATCAACCTCAATTGTTTTCATTCGCTTTTCACAATCTCTATGTTTAAACTCTCGGGGATTATAGCGAGATCTTTGCTGATACTCTACGTTAAACCAATCACGAATAAGATAAAATGTCAGAACTGCTCAACTACAAACTCGAAGGTGAGGGTCACACCATTATACTGATCCACGGATTGTTTGGTAATTTGGACAATCTTGGTGTACTTGCCCGCGATTTGAAAGCCGATCATCAAGTGCTTAGTGTCGACCTTCGTAATCATGGTATCTCTTTCCATAGTGACGAGCATAACTACCAACTCATGGCAGACGACGTCGTGCGTTTATTAGCCCATTTACAAATTAGCGACTTTACTCTGGTAGGCCACTCTATGGGCGGTAAAGTGGCAATCAAAGTAGCCGAGAGACTCAAACAACAAGTTCGCAAACTCATTGTCCTCGATATGGCCCCTGTCCATTACACTGCGCGCCGACATGATAACGTTATTTCAGGGTTGGTTGCCGTCAATGAACAGAATCCAAGCTCTCGCTCTCAAGCATTAGACATTCTCGCACAGCACATCGAAATCGACGGTGTTAGGCAGTTTCTGAGTAAGTCTCTTTATAAACAAGATGACATCATGCAGTGGCGATTCAACGTAAAGTCTATCGTTGAAAACTATGAGTCCATCCTAGGTTGGGAAGCTATTGAATCCATCGATACCCCTACTTTGTTTGTTAAGGGAGCAGACTCAGATTGCCTCCTCCCAGAACATCAAGCTGATGTCCAAAAACAAATGTCACAATCAAAAGCACACATTATCGCGAATACAGGCCACTGGTTACACGCCGAAAAGCCCAAAGAAGTACTTCGAGTAATTCGAAACTTCATCGCTTAAACGTGTTGAGCTTGGTTAATGAGAACTTCGTAAATACTCTCGCATTAACATTGATAGATAACAGTGGTATAGTGCGCGCAAGCAAATTGGCATAAAGGAAACCCATGCTTTACGACTACATGAACATACTCGAATCCGTCGGGCTCGATTTACTTTTTGCGTCTATCTTTTTTCTAATTGGTATGGCGATAAAAGATGTGCTGAAACAGGGTAATGTTCCTCCTTTTGGCCGTCGTATTGTATGGTTAGTGCTATTCCTAGGTTGTTTTGGATTTATCTCAAAAGGTATTATCCAAATCACAATGGAAGGCTCAGGTCTCGGTTGAGCACCTCTCCATAACTGCTGACAACAGACAATATTAAAGGTAATGATTCTATGGCAAGTGTAGGTATCTTCTTTGGTAGCGACACAGGCAACACTGAAGCTGTTGCTAAGATGATTCAAAAGCAACTAGGTAAAAAGCTAGTTCACGTTCAAGACATTGCAAAAAGTAGCAAAGAAGATATCGATAACTTCGATTTGTTGCTGCTTGGCATTCCAACTTGGTATTACGGCGAAGCACAGTGTGACTGGGATGATTTCTTCCCTGAGCTGGAAGCGATCGACTTTTCGACCAAGCTAGTTGCGCTATTTGGTTGTGGAGACCAAGAAGATTACGCAGAATACTTCTGTGATGCGATGGGTACTATTCGCGATATCGTAGAAGCAAAAGGCGGTACAATCCTTGGATACACTTCGACAGACGGCTATGAGTTCGAAGCTTCCAAAGCGCTAGTTGAAGGCGATGACAGCCAGTTCGTTGGTTTATGTATCGATGAAGATCGCCAACCAGAACTAACTGAGCAACGTGTAAATGCATGGGTTAGCCAAATCCACGAAGAAATGTGCTTGTCTGAATTAGAAGACTAAATAGTACGTATTCGCAAAAAAGCCTCCCATTGGGAGGCTTTTTTATTCGCGCTAGCTTTGTAGGGCTTCGGTTTCTCTATACTGCGGTTTCTTCCTCACGTACAACATGCGTTGCACTTCCGACACAACGTTCCCCTGAGCGTCTTTGACATAAATTATAAACTCCGGGAAGCACTTTTCACCACTTGCAGTAATCGATAATATCTCTTCCAATTGTTGCTGAGACACCTGAAATTCAGCGAACAAGTCACTTTGTCCCGGTTTGATAAAGTTAATGCTGGCTTCTTTATCCCATACGTAATATTGCTCACCCAAAATACCCATTAGCATTAATGAATAAACTGGGTCAGTTAGTGAGAAGATGCTGCCGCCATATTGGGTCCTATTCGCATTTTTGTTCCACCAACGTAGTTTCAACTTCATGCGAACTTCACGAAAATCATCACTGATCGACAGTATTCTAATACCTGCTCCCCAAAAGGGTGGCCAGATGTTGAGTGCAAACTTAACGATGCCGGGTTTATATACTTTAGCGAGAGATTTGTTCATCTTAGCTTGGGCCTGATTTTTGTAATTATCCATATTTGTTACATAATTGTAACTGGTCTAATCAGTTTATAAAGTGACTTAAAACGAATTTACAAAAAAATCATAGTAACCCTTTGAAGTTCGTGGTTTATTGTTCCGTATGTCTACCCTATAATGAGGGTAATTATGAATTCTGTTATCGCTGCAGATCATCAACAGGAAAGTATATGTCAGATAATAACCAAGCACTCAAGGATGCTGGTCTTAAAGTTACCTTACCAAGACTCAAGATTTTAGAAGTATTACAGCAACCTGAATGCCAGCATATCAGTGCGGAAGATCTCTACAAAAAGCTGATTGATCTAGGCGAAGAGATCGGTTTAGCAACGGTATACCGTGTATTGAACCAATTTGATGACGCAGGCATTGTCACTCGTCACCACTTTGAAGGCGGTAAGTCTGTATTTGAGCTTTCTACACAGCACCACCATGACCACTTAGTGTGCCTCGACTGTGGTGAAGTTATTGAATTTTCAGACGACATTATCGAAGAACGCCAAAAAGAGATCGCTTCTCAATACAATGTGATTTTAACTAACCACAGCTTGTATCTTTATGGCAAATGCAGTGATGGAAGTTGTAAAGACAACCCTGATGCACACAAACCTAAGAAATAATAAAAACGTCAGCTTCGGCTGACGTTTTTGTTTTAACGTACAACAGCCTATTGCAAGTTATGAAAAAACAACATGGTTTCACGCTCATTGAGTTAGTTGTTGTTATCGTAGTTCTGGGAATATTAGCCGTGACAGTTCTGCCTAGGTTTCTCAGCTATCAAGATGATGCGCATGATTCAGTCATAGAAGGGACTGCTGCCCAATTCCAACAGGCTATCGATTTTGTTCATGCCCAATGGGCTGTCGAAGGTGGCGGTGATGAGTCTTTTGTCAACCTACCAGGATACGGGCTAGATGAGAATGGTGACCCTCAGCTAGATATTAATGATGTGGGTTATCCAATCGGTATCGACAAGGGCAATGCGCAAGGTGAAATGACAGCCCCGAGAAACATTGGCCGTGGGCATCAAGGTTGTATTTCAATTTGGGAAGCCATAATGATTACTGACTTCACCTTCTCCACTAATGCTGGTGATTATGAAGATGTCGATTTCATTACGCGGCGAGCAAGGGATATAGATGGTAACCAGTCAATTTGTTACTACGCCTACACGTTATCAGGCTTCAATACATCCGATGCTGATGAATCTGGCTATGTCATTTGGTATGACTCCGTTGATGGAACCGTCACTACCCAAATCCCCGAACGAGCTCAATAACCAAAAATACAAACGAAAATGCCAGTCGTGAGACTGGCATTTTCGTACTATCAAACCAATTACTTAGTTTCTATCTTAGCCCACGTATCACGTAGTCCAACAGTACGGTTGAACACGAGTGAATCCGTACTTGAGTCTTTAGAGTCAACACAGAAATATCCGGTACGCTCAAACTGGAAGCCCTGCTCTGCAGATGCTACTGCTAAGCTAGGCTCAACGTAACCTTGAACCTTAACAAGTGATTCTGAGTTAATTGTATCAGCGAAGTTGTCAGCCGCGGCAGGGTTAGCTACCGTGAACAAGCGGTCATACAAGCGAATTTCCGCTGGAAGACCTTTATCCGCTGACACCCAGTGAATAACACCTTTCACTTTGCGGCCATCAGCAGGGTTCTTACCCAGCGTTTCAGCATCGTATGAACAGAAGATCGTCGTGATATTACCTTCTGCATCTTTTTCAATACGCTCAGCTTTGATTACATACGCACCACGTAAGCGGACTTCTTTACCTAGCACCAAGCGCTTGTACTTCTTGTTAGCTTCTTCGCGGAAGTCATCACGTTCAATCCAAACGTCGCGAGTAAATGGTACTTCACGAGTACCCATTTCAGGTTTGTTCGGGTGGTTAGCAACCGTAAGCGTTTCCACTTTGTCTGCGTCGTAATTTTCAATAACAATCTTAACAGGATCGAGCACAGCCATCGCACGAGGTGCGTTTTCGTTTAGGTCATCGCGAATACAAGACTCTAATGAACCAAACTCGATCATGTTCTCTTGCTTGGTGACACCAATGCGCTTACAAAACTCACGAATTGACGCCGGCGTGAAACCGCGGCGACGCAAACCAGAGATTGTCGGCATACGTGGATCATCCCAACCGTTAACTAGGTTTTCAACGACAAGCTGGTTCAGCTTACGCTTAGACATCACTGTATATTCTAGGTTTAGACGGCTGAATTCGTACTGACGTGGTTGGCAATCAATAGTGATGTTGTCCAAAACCCAGTCATACAAACGGCGGTTGTCTTGGAATTCTAATGTACAGATTGAGTGAGTAATTCCTTCCAGCGCATCAGAAATACAGTGAGTGAAATCGTACATCGGGTAAATGCACCATTTGTCGCCTGTCTGGTGGTGGGTAGCAAAACGAACACGATATAGCACAGGATCGCGCATCACCATGAATGAAGAAGACATGTCGATCTTAGCACGTAGACACGCTTTCCCTTCTTCGAAGCCGCCGTCACGCATTTTTTCAAATAGCGCAAGGTTCTCTTCAGGGCTGCGGTCGCGGTATGGGCTTGCTTTACCAGGCTCTTTAAGCGTGCCACGGTATTCGCGGATCTGCTCAGGACTTAGCTCGTCAACGTACGCTAAGCCTTTATTAATTAATTCCACAGCATAAGCGTAAAGCGTATCGAAGTAGTTTGATGAGTAACAAATGTCACCCGACCATTCGAAGCCTAACCAGCTTACATCATTCTTAATTGACTCAACGTATTCAACGTCTTCTTTTTCAGGGTTTGTATCGTCGAAGCGAAGATTACACTGTCCCTGATAGTCCTGAGCAATACCAAAATTTAGGCAAATTGATTTAGCGTGTCCGATATGCAGGTAACCATTTGGCTCCGGCGGGAAACGAGTATGCACGCTTGTGTGTGTACCATCCGCAAGATCTTTATCGATAATTTGACGGATGAAATTCGATGGACGAGCCTCAGCTTCACTCATCTATAGCACCTCAATGTATTTAGTATTGTCAGAATATATAGCAGCTAATGATCCACAATTCTTTGCCCTAGCACAACTAGAACCATAGCCAAAATCGTAATCTTTTATGCTGTTCGCTGAAGAATACACCGAACTGTAGAAATAGATAAAGAAAAAGCCTCCCATTGGGAGGCTTTTAAGAAGAACTTACTAATCAGCGTAGTGATTATGGAAGTTTCACATCCGATAGGTCTTCACCAGCAACGATTGCTTTCATTTCGCCAGCAACGATTTCAGCTAGTGGGCCAAGGATAACTTGAAGGTTGTTCTCACCTAGTTTCACAACACCCTTCGCACCTAGCTTCTTAAGAACTGCTTCATCTGCGATTGAGCGGTCTTTAAGAGTTAGACGTAGACGAGTGATACAAGCATCGATAGCGGTTAGGTTTTCGTGACCACCTAGTGCTTTTAGGTATTGGCGAGCTAGGTCACCTTTAGCAGCATCACCTGCTGCTGGTGCTGCAGCTTGCTCTTCGTCATCGTCTTCACGACCAGGCGATTTCAGGTTGAATGCGCGGATAGCGAAGCTGAAAGTGAAGAAGTATAGAGCACCAAAAGCTAGACCGATTAGTAGTAGAACGAACGGCTTAGTTGCTAGACCCCAGTTCAATACGAAGTCGATTAGACCAGCAGAGAAGCCAAAGCCGTGTAGCGTACCAAACATGTTTGCAACAACTAGAGATAGACCAGTAAATACAGCATGCATTGCGTATAGTGCTGGAGCTAGGAATACGAACATGAATTCTAGCGGCTCAGTGATACCAGTTAGGAATGAACAGAATGCTACTGAGAATAGTGCACCACCCACTTGGCTACGTTTTTCAGCTGGAGCAGCTAGGTACATTGCTAATGCAGCACCAGGTAGACCAAACATCATTACAGGGAAGAAACCGTTCATGAATACGCCAGCGCCTTTGTCGCCGCCGAAGAAGCGGTGCAGGTCACCAGATTTAACTGTTTCAGTCACTTCTTTCACTGTCGCTGTGATTTCAGGAGTCACAGAGTTTGCAAATGTGAACGTGTGCTCTTGACCAGCCACTAAAGTTTTCGCTAGTGCAGGGTCTACACAAAGTTGCTGTAGAGCAGGAAGAGCTTGACCAGCAGCCTGTGCACCAGTAATCGCGATCTCTTGACATGTACCCATACCAAACCAGAAGTAAGAGTTCAGAACGTGGTGCAGACCTACAGGGATAAGAGCGCGGTTAAGAGTACCGTAAACAAACTGACCAATTGCGCCTGAAGAAGATACCGCGTGAGCTAGTGCGTCTAAGCCACCTTGGATAGCTGGCCATACAACACCAGAGATAGCACCCGCAACTAAAGCAAACAGACCAGCCATAATTGGCACTAGGCGTTTACCAGAGAAGAAAGCTAACCACTCAGGAAGGCGAGTTGCATGGAATGCATTGTATGCGTGACCTGCGATAATACCCGCAAAGATACCACCGAAGAACGACATATTAACGCTCGCATCGATGTTTGTAGCAGTTGCAGTCAATACAAAGTACGCAACAGCACCCGCTAAGCCAGCTGCACCAGAGCCATCTTTAGCAAGGCCGATTGCAATACCTAAACCAAATAGCAAAGGTAATTGGCTAAAAATTGCATTACCAGCCGAAGCCATGAACGCAATATCAAGTAGGTCTGGCTGACCCAAGCGTAGTAAAAGCGCCGCAACAGGAAGCGTTGCGATAGGTAGCATAAGAGCTTTACCTAACTTCTGCGCATATCCAAGAATATTCACCTTAAGTTCCCCCTATAGGATTTTTTGTATTTTGCTCGAGACACTTTTTTTAGTCCCTCAATTTAGTCCTCATCAGTTTATGATATTAATTTTGCTCCGCAAATTAAAACCTTACCATTTGTGATCCTAATCACCAGAAACAGGCAAATCCCAAGGTTTTTGCTAGCTAGATCATAAAACTTATTTTACAATTCAAAAAAATGACTAATTGGCGATAATATTTGGTTATTTCATTGCTCTAACAATCTTAGTTGAGAGTATAGGTATAAAGGGTTCATACCGAATTCCGATAGATATTTTCACTGCATTAACAGTGGTGACGATTTCGCCAGAGAGGAAAGAACTGCTCTACATTTTGAGAGACGAATAGAAGATTTTTTGCAACCTAATTGAACTATACGAATAAAGTTAGGATCTCACTCAAATATAAGCCGTTCAGTATTTAATAATTACTCAATTTCATAAGGATTAGCTGACTATGTACGCGCTAACTAACTGTAAAATCTTCACTGGCAGCGACGTTCTAACGGAGCACGCTGTTATTGTAAAAGATGGGCTGATCGAATCAGTTTGCCCTGCAGCTGAATTACCACAAGATATCGAGTTACGCGACCTTGATGGCGCAAACCTAAGTCCTGGTTTTATCGACCTTCAACTTAACGGTTGTGGTGGCGTAATGCTGAACGATGAAATTACTGCAGAAACCATGCAAGTTATGCATGAAGCCAACCTTAAATCTGGCTGTACTAGCTTCTTACCCACTCTGATTACCTCTTCAGACGAAGACATGCGCCAGGCAATTACTGCAGCTCGCGAATACCACAACAAGTATCAAAACCAATCTCTAGGTCTACACCTCGAAGGTCCTTACCTAAATGTTATGAAGAAAGGTATTCATAGCGTTGACTACATTCGTCCTTCTGACGACAGTATGATTGATTTAATCTGCGAAAATGCAGACCTGGTGGCCAAAGTGACACTTGCGCCAGAGCACAACGACCCAGCACATATTGAGCGCCTAAAGAAAGCAGGTATTGTGGTATCAATCGGCCACACAAATGCGACTTACACTGAAGCTCGTAAAGGCTTCGAAGCAGGCATTTCATTTGCAACTCACCTGTTCAACGCTATGACGCCAATGGTCGGTCGTGAACCTGGTGTGGTTGGCGCTATTTATGACACGCCAGAAGTCTACGCTGGCATCATTGCTGATGGATTCCATGTCGATTATGCGAACATCCGAATTGCCCACAAAATCAAGGGCGAAAAGCTCGTATTAGTGACCGATGCCACAGCTCCTGCAGGTGCTGACATGGATTACTTTATTTTTGTTGGCAAGAAAGTATATTACCGAGATGGTAAGTGTGTTGATGAAAACGGCACACTGGGCGGCTCAGCACTCACAATGATTGAGGCAGTACAAAATACTGTTGAGCACGTCGGTATCGCTTTGGACGAAGCTCTACGAATGGCTACTTTGTATCCAGCAACTGCAATGGGTGTCGAAGACCAACTAGGCCGAATTAAGAAAGGCATGGTTGCGAACCTAACTGTATTTGACCGTGACTTCAATGTTCAAGCGACTGTTGTAAACGGACAATACGAGCAAAGTTGAGAATGAATGGCGGACAAATAGGTAACGTAGATCTAGTTAAACAACTAAACAGTGCAGCGGTTTATCGCCTTATCGACCAGCAAGGTCCTATTTCAAGGATCCAAGTCGCTGATGTGAGCCAACTTGCACCGGCTAGTGTTACAAAAATAACCCGCCAATTGTTAGAGCGCGGCCTGATTAAAGAGGTCGCCCAACAAGCTTCAACTGGTGGTCGAAGAGCGATTTCTCTGACTACCGAAGTGCAACCATTCCACTCTGTCGCGGTTCGTTTGGGCCGCGACTACCTTCAAATCAGCCTATACGATCTAGGCGGTCGTGAACTTGTCTCCACTCATCACGAGCTTTACTACACCAACCAAAATGAGTTGTCTGATGGGCTTATTAGCCACCTTAAACAGTTCATATCCAGCCACCAATCGACCATAAACCAACTGGTGGCAATCGGTATTGCCCTGCCTGGCCTAGTTAATCCAGAGACCGGTGTGGTTGAATACATGCCGAATACGGATATCGATAACCTAGCATTGAGCGATCTCATTAAAGATACGTTCCACGTAGAATGTTTCGTTGGTAATGACGTTCGCGGGATGGCGTTAGCAGAGCACTACTTCGGCGCTACTCAAGACTGCCAAGATTCCATCTTAGTCAGTGTCCACCGTGGTACTGGTTCAGGTATCATAGTAAATGGGCAAGTGTTCCTCGGTTACAACCGAAACGTAGGCGAAATTGGACATATTCAGATCGACCCACTCGGCGAACAATGCCAGTGCGGTAATTTTGGTTGTCTAGAAACCGTTGCAGCTAACCCAGCGATCATTGAGCGTGTTAAAAAACTCATCGCGCAAGGGTATGAATCTTCGCTATCGAGCCTTGAAAGCATCTCGATTCAAGATGTTTGTCAACATGCCAATAATGGTGATGAACTGGCGAAACAAAGCTTAGTTCGAGTCGGAAACCAACTTGGCAAAGCTATCGCCATCACCATCAACTTATTTAATCCTCAAAAAGTTGTTATCGCTGGTGACATTACGGAATGTGAAGATATTGTCTTCCCTGCTATCCATAGAAACGTTGAAAACCAGTCTCTAACTACTTTCCACAAAGATCTGCCAATTGTCGTTTCCCAAATCGATCACCAGCCAACTATGGGTGCCTTTGCAATGATAAAACGCGCTATGCTGAATGGCGTTTTGTTACAAAAATTGCTCGAAGACTGAGCAGCTTAGTTACAATTTGATGTACAATTCCGGGCTGTGTATTACACAGCCTTTTTGTTAGCTTGGATTCAGTTTTACGTTATGGATATCATTTTAATTTCCGCAGCCTTTGTGGCTGGCCTCATCGCCTTGAAATGCAACTTGCCACCTTTAGTCGGTTTTCTTTTAGCAGGGTTTGGTTTAAGTGCTTACGGCTATCAATCCAGTGAAGCCATCATCACACTCGCTGATTTGGGTGTAACTCTGCTTCTCTTTACGATTGGACTTAAACTCGATATCAAGACGCTTCTCTCCAGAGAGATTTGGGCCGGCGCCACCATACACAATTTAGTCTCCACCTTATTTTTTGTCGCCGCGCTACTGTTTTTCAAGCTTTTAGGCGTGTCTAGCCTTGGTGCAATGGCCATTGAACAAATCGTTCTACTGGCATTTGCCTTGTCATTTTCAAGTACCGTATTTGCCGTTAAAGCATTACAAGAAAAAGGTGAAATGAATGCGACGTACGGTACACTCGCAATTGGTATCTTGGTTATGCAAGATATCTTCGCCGTGCTGTTCTTAACCGCTTCTACCGGAAAGGTTCCCGAATGGTATGCCATCGCCCTATTTGCTTTACCTTTACTGAGGCCTCTATTCTTCAAACTCCTCGATAAAGTAGGCCATGGTGAAATGTTAGTTTTGCTGGGCGTATTTTTTGCCTTAGTGGTTGGTGCTGGCCTGTTCGAGTTTGTGGGTATGAAGCCAGACTTAGGCGCGCTGATCCTTGGGATGATGCTAGCTGGGCATAAAAAAGCTTCAGAACTTTCAAAATCATTATTCAACCTTAAAGAGCTATTCTTAGTCTGTTTCTTCTTAAACATAGGTTTATCAGAACAACCGACTCTATCCGGCCTTGCGCTCGCTATTCTGTTTTTAACTCTGCTTCCAATCAAAGGTGTGCTTTACTTCTTAGTACTTAATCACTTCAAATTTCGTGTACGCACTTCGCTCCTCGCATCTTTAACACTGTTTAACTTCAGTGAATTTGGACTGATTGTCGGTGGATTAGCCTTCAAAATGGGCTGGATGTCAGGCGATATACTAGTCGCACTTGCCATCGCCGTTTCTATCTCTTTTGTTATCGCAGCGCCTATCAACCGTAAAGGCCACCAGCTATACCAACGTTCAAGTCGATGGCTCAAAGAACATGCCGCCGAGAAGTTGCATACCAAAGACCAGTTAATCAACCCAGGTCATGCCCAAATTTTGATCTTAGGTATGGGCCGGATTGGTAGTGGTGCCTATGATGAACTTCGCACTCGATACGGAAAAATCAGTTTAGGTGTAGAGGTTCGAGAAGACGCTGCTCACCAACATCGTTCTGAAGGACGGAATGTCATTGCAGGCGATGCAACCGACCCAGACTTTTGGGAACGTATATTAGATACAGCTAATGTTAAACTAGTTCTTTTAGCGATGCCTCACCACCAAGGAAACCAGATAGCGTTAGAACAATTGAGAAGGCGTAATTTCCAAGGGCAAATTGCAGCGATTGCCGAATACCCCGATCAATTGGAAGGTTTGCTAGAAAATGGTGTCGATGCCGCATTCAACATATACAGTGAAGCCGGTAGTGGTTTTGCTAGACACGTGTGCGAGCAGCTTAACCCCAGCTTTACCAAACCTAACTAGATAAAAATCAACGGGTAAACCAGAATTGGTTTACCCGTTTTGCTAAATGCCATCATCACTTCCCCGTCAAATCTGTCAATCTGAACCACTAAACTGGTTATTATCACGACACAATTTAGATTTCATATACCAAACAATACTTTTAATTAGATAAAATTCACCACCAAGCTTTTAATGCCATTTTTTTTCTCCTTTGCTGTTGCTTTTCTTAACCAAACTGGCAAATTGAAGGCAACAGGTTAAAGAATTTTTAAAAGGAAGTTTTATGTGTTCAGTATTTGGCATCTTAGATATAAAAAGTGATGCATCTGCACTGCGACCAATCGCACTAGAAATGTCAAAAAAGCTACGTCACCGTGGTCCGGACTGGTCTGGAATCTACTCATCTGAGAAAGCAATTCTCGCACACGAACGCTTAGCTATCGTTGGCCTAAACAGTGGCGCACAACCACTTTATAGCCAAGATAAAAAGCACATCCTTGCCGTAAATGGCGAAATCTATAACCACAAAGAAATTCGTGCTCGTTACGAAGGTAAATATGAGTTCCAAACAGACTCTGACTGTGAAGTCATCCTAGCCTTGTATCAAGAAATGGGTGCAGATCTACTGGAAGAACTAAACGGAATCTTTGCGTTTGTTCTTTACGATGAAGAAAAAGATCAGTACCTAGTTGGGCGCGATCATATTGGTATTATTCCTCTTTACCAAGGCTACGATGAGCACGGTAACTACTACGTTGCTTCTGAGATGAAAGCACTCGTTCCAGTATGTAAAACGGTTAGCGAGTTCCCTCCAGGCTGTTACTACGGTTCTGAAGACAGTGAACCGCAACGATACTACAAACGTGATTGGAACGAATACGCTGCAGTTCAAGGCAACAGCACAAGTAAAGAAGATCTTACTGAAGCTCTCGAAGCTGCAGTAAAACGTCAGCTAATGACAGACGTACCATACGGTGTATTACTATCCGGTGGCCTAGACTCATCTATCACTTCAGCCGTTGCTAAACGATTCGCGGCGATGCGTATCGAAGATGATGAACAATCCGAAGCCTGGTGGCCACAGCTACACTCATTCGCAGTTGGCCTTGAAGGTGCACCAGATTTAAAAGCCGCTCGTGAAGTGGCTGATCAAATCGGTACTGTTCACCATGAAATGACTTACACCATTCAAGAAGGCCTTGATGCCATTCGCGATGTTATCTACCACATCGAAACCTACGATGTCACTACGATTCGCGCATCGACTCCTATGTTCCTAATGGGTCGTAAGATCAAAGCTATGGGCATTAAGATGGTGCTTTCAGGTGAAGGTGCAGATGAAATCTTTGGTGGCTACCTGTACTTCCATAAAGCGCCAAACGCGAAAGAGTTCCACGAAGAAACCGTTCGTAAACTACTCGCTCTAAACATGTTTGACTGTGCGCGAGCGAATAAATCACTTGCGGCATGGGGTGTCGAAGGTCGTGTACCATTTTTGGATAAAGAATTCATCGACGTTGCTATGCGCCTAAACCCAGAAGATAAAATGTGTGGTAATGGCAAAATGGAGAAACACATCCTACGTGAGTGTTTCGAGCATTATCTGCCTGAGTCAATCGCTTGGCGCCAGAAAGAACAGTTCTCTGATGGCGTTGGCTACAGCTGGATTGATACGTTAAAAGAAGTTGCTGAATCGAAGATTACTGATCAGCAAATGGAGACTGCGGCTTACCGCTTCCCATACAACACGCCAACAACCAAAGAAGGCTATGTATATCGCGAAATCTTCGAGGAGCTATTCCCGCTAGAGTCAGCGGCACAGTGTGTGCCTGGTGGGCCATCTGTCGCTTGTTCATCTGCAAAAGCCATTGAGTGGGATGAGTCATTTAAGAACATGGCTGACCCTTCTGGCCGCGCGGTACAGAGCGTTCACAACGACTCTTACTAAAAATAGCTAAGAAAAAAAAGGCACCTTTCGGTGCCTTTTTAATTTAAGTCTAAATCACTGTTTTTTATACTCATTGGGACGACCTGACTGATCATCTTAACCAACATAATAGAACGAGCTTCACCATCAGCTTCTTGGTAAATAGCTTCTATACCAGCGAACTGACCGCCTTTAACCCGCACCGTCTGCCCCTTTTCAGGTAATGCTTCGGTATTCGGTTCAACCGCTTCTCTTTCAATTTGCTTAAGCCCATATACCAGATCCCCCTGAAGCTCTTGTGGCTGAGGGCCCTGACGCACAAAATCAACAACACCTCGCGTTGAGCGAACAGTGGTAAAAGTTGGGCCAATTTCAAAATCAAACCGGACGAATACATAGCAAGGGAACAAAGGCTCTGTCTTAGTTTGCCTTTTCCCTCGCACGATTTTCTCTACCTCTATTTCAGGGTAGTAGCACTCTACTCCTTGATTTTCTAGGTGTAACTTGGCGCGAAGTTGCTCTCCACGCTTACAATATAAGAGGTACCAACGCTTCATCGTTAAGCCATTTTATCCTTTTGCTTAATCCTAACACCATCATGCTACGCAATGCAGTCATTCCCTTACCGTCGAGCAGTTTATTGCCAATTCAACCACTAATCACATTCAAAACTGAAAAATAAGTTTGTAACACGAATTTTTTGCCTCTATTTGAGATAGAAACGCCTATTTATTAATAACTTACAACACAGCATTGATGCAGCCTATCAATTCCCCTCATTGCAGATTAGTCCACCACATTGTATACGTAACACCACATTAAATTCTCTAATAACTAAAATAAGCAATATTTATGACAAACCAACATCAAATATTAGGTCACCCACGGGGGCTGTTTTTACTGTTTGGCACTGAACTTTGGGAGCGATTCTCATACTATGCAATGCGTGCCATTTTGGTTCTATACCTTACTGATGCCACAATGCATGGCGGACTCGGTTGGTCCACCAAAGATGCTCTCGACCTCTACGGGATTTACACAGGCTTAGTATATATCACCCCATTGATTGGGGGATACCTAGCTGATAACTACCTTGGCCAGCGCCGTTCGATTTTGATTGGTGGTGCGCTAATGGCCATTGGCCAATTCACTCTTGCTCTACCAGCAGATGCTCTAGGACTAGGATCTCTTCATACCTTTTATCTTGGTTTGGCGCTACTGATTGCCGGTAATGGTTTATTCAAACCTAACATTTCGACTATGGTGGGTGATTTGTACCAAGAAGGTGATAATCGACGCGATGGTGCGTTTACTATCTTCTATATGGGCATAAACTTGGGGGCTCTTCTTGCCGGCGTAGTTTCTGGCTCAGTTACAAATTCATTCGGATGGAAAGCTGGTTTCATTGCTGCTGGTACAGGTATGTTGATCAGCTTAGTGATGCAAATGACATTCGCTCAATCATGGTTAGGCGATATCGGTAAAGTTCCTGCTGCTAAACGCGAACTTGCGATAAAAAAAGCAGCCAAGAAAGAGCCGTTGACCAAAGAAGAAGTAGACCGCATCAAAGTCATTCTCGTTATGAGCTTGTTCACTATTGTATTCTGGGCAGGTTTTGAGCAAGCCGGTGGATTGATGAATATCTACACTCAACAATATACGGATCGAATGATCGGAGGCTTTGAAGTTCCTGCGGCTTGGTTCCAATCACTCAACCCATTCTTCATTATTACTCTTGCGCCGGTATTAGCTGTTCTATGGGTTAAACTGGGCAAGCGCGAGCCAAACTCTCCCGTTAAATTTGCGCTAGCAATGTTCTTCCTCGCTTTAGGTTTCTTGTGCATGGTGGGTGCAGTAATGGAGCAAGGTGGTGACACTAGCGTAAAAACTTCAATGCTGTGGTTAGTCGGCGCTTTCTTCTTCCACACTCTGGGTGAGCTATGCTTATCGCCAATTGGTTTATCACTGGTAACCAAATTAGCGCCACTTCGTTTGGCATCACTTATGATGGGGGCATGGTTTGGTTGTAATGCTATCGCTAACTATGTTGCTGGGTATGTAGGCTCGCACGTTGGCGAGCTAGGAGCACTTGCTATATTCAGTGGTATTGCAGTAACAGCGCTGATAAGCGGTGTGATCCTGCTGTTATTCTCAAATACCCTTGTCCGTTGGATGCATGGTGCCGAATCAACAATTAGCTCTGCACAGGAAGTTGAGGAGCAACAAACTCAAATCGCTTAATGTCTTAACCAAGTACGTTAACAACGAGAATTAAAAAGGGCACTCTAGGTGCCCTTTTTGGCTATTTTCAGCCTTCGATAAGTGAAACCATCATCGCTATGTGATCGTCAGAGTCATTCAAACACGGGATATAATTGAACGACTCTCCTCCCGCTTCAATAAAGGTTTCTTTACATTGATCAGAGATCTCTTCTAGCGTTTCCAAGCAGTCGGATGAAAATGCTGGAGTCATAATATCAAGCTTCTTAACACCGGCAGAAGGCAAGGTTTCTAGCGTTTTGTCAGTATACGGTTGAAGCCATTCTTCTCGGCCAAAACGAGACTGATAAGTCATCCCAATCTGGTGCTCTTCCAAGCCTAGCTCTTTTGCGAGCAGCTCTGTCGTAACTTGGCAGTGCCTCGGATAAATATCACCGTTGTCAGCAAAACGTTTAGGAATACCATGGTAGGAACACAATAAATAATCCCCCTTGCCATTATTCTCCCATGAATGCCTTACCGTCGCTGCCAATGCCTTAATATACAAAGGGTGGTTATGGTAATCACGAACGACACGATGGCCTGGTACTACTGATACTTGCTTAAACACTTTTGCCAACCCATCAACCACTGCTGCCGTCGTCGTTCCAGAGTATTGCGGGTATAAAGGAAGCACTATAATGTCTTCTACACCTTTAGCGAGCAATGCATCAACGCCACTTCGTAAACTTGGTGAGCCATACGTCATCCCCAACTCTACTGGGATCGTCAGTGTTGCTTCGAGTTTCTTTGCTTGTCGTTTTGAATAAACCAGCAGTGGTGAGCCCTCATCCATCCAGACACTCTGATAGAGCTTGGCGACTTTAGGAGCACGAATCGGCAAAATAGCACCATGTAAAAGTGGGCACCAAAGAAAACGATTCATATCAACTACGCGCTTATCGTGTAGGAATTCACCCAAAAATCGTTTCACAGCAGCCGGTGTAGCTGCATCAGGCGTGCCCAGATTTACTAACAACACACCCTGTTTTTTATTGTTATTCATAGTTCTCTATTGCTTTAGTAAAGCCGTTGATACGTAAAAAAGGCATTCTCAGATCACTCTGCGAATTGCGGTAATCAGCAATCAATATTGAGAAGATTGAGCATAAAAAAACGACCTCAAAGAGGTCGCTTTAATATATCAAAATAATAAATTCGCTATGAAGCAAATTATGCTAGTGCTTTCTCAATATCTGCACTAACTTCAGCAACTTGCTTAGTACCATCAAACTTAAGGTACTTAGTGTTACCTGCTTCTGCTTCTTTACCGTAGTAAGAGATTAGCGGTGCAGTTTGATCATGGTACACACCTAGACGAGCGCGTACAGTTTCTTCTTTGTCGTCGTCACGAACAACTAGGTCTTCACCTGTCACGTCATCCTTACCTTCAACTTTAGGTGGGTTGTACACAACGTGGTATGTACGACCAGATGCTAGGTGAGCACGACGGCCAGCCATACGCTCAACAATTACATCGTCAGCTACGTCAAACTCGATAACGTAGTCAACGTTAACGCCCATTTCTTTTAGGCCATCAGCTTGAGGGATTGTGCGCGGGAAACCATCAAGTAGGAAACCTTTTTCGCAGTCATCTTGAGCAATACGCTCTTTGATTAGACCAAGAATGATTTCATCAGAAACTAGCTGACCAGCGTCGATTACTGCTTTAGCTTGCTTACCAAGCTCAGTACCGGCTTTGATAGCAGCACGCAGCATATCACCAGTAGAGATTTGCGGAACACCGTATTTTTCCATGATGAAATTAGCTTGTGTGCCTTTACCTGCACCTGGAGCACCTAGAAGAATGATGCGCATGTTTAATCCTCTTTAGACAATAATGATTTATACCGAAGCTCACAGTAAGCACTTACTAATAACAGTTTGCGACGATAAGTTTCGGTATAAGGTTTTTAATTTATGGATTCGATAACTGCGGGCAAAAATACACGCGTTACCTGTTGTATTCAAGATCAACAGTATTCAAGTGCGGCATTCTACCATACATTTCACGGTATGGGCTTGCCTTACGACTAAAGAATGCTATCGGTTGTTGCAAATCACCACATAGACCTGAATGTTGCCTTCATTTCAGCGATGTTTGCGACATTTAAACCCAAAAGCTCGCAAAAATGCGAGCTTTTGGGGTCCGTTGGCAATTACACCTTAGTCAAAAGCGTGTTAATAGCGCCTAAGAACTGTGACGGATCTTCCATCGCTCCACGTTCCGCTAACATCGCTTGGCCAAGCAATACTTCAACCCAGCGACCAAACGCTTGTTCGTCGGCTTCATCAGCCATACGTTTAACAAGCTCATGCTCAGGGTTAATCTCAAAGATGTATTTCACTTGAGGTACTTCTTGGCCCGCCGCTTCTAGCAACTTAGCCATCTGAGTACCCATTTCGAAATCATCCGTTACCACCACTGCCGGTGTTGAAGCCAGTTTAAAGGTAGTACGTACTTCTTTAACACGGTCGCCCAAGTACTCTTTTGTGCGTTCTACAACCGATTTGAACTCTTCTTCTGTTTCTTTCTGTTTCTCTTTTTCAGCTTCGTCTTCGAATTTACTCAGATCTAGGCCCGCTTTGGTGATCGACTGGAATTGCTTACCATCAAACTCAGTTAAGTAGTTCATCAACCACTCATCGATGCGATCAAACATCAGAACAACTTCAATACCTTTTGCTTTGAACTGCTCAAGGTGAGGGCTGTTTTTCGCCGCTGCGTAACTATCAGCAGTTAGGTAGTAAATAGTATCTTGGCCTTCTTTCATACGTTCAACATAGGAAGCCAAAGACACAGTTTGCTCTGAAGAGTCCACTTCTGTAGAAGCGAAACGTAGTAGACCAGCGACCTTTTCTTTGTTCGCCATATCTTCTGCTGGGCCTTCTTTCATTACAAGGCCAAACTCTTTCCAAAAGCTTTGGTATTTCTCTTCGTCTTTCTTAGCCAATTTCTCAAGCATTGACAGAACACGCTTAGTACACGCACCACGTAGTGATTGAGTTACTTTGTTGTCTTGCAGAATTTCACGTGAGACGTTTAAAGGAAGATCATTTGAATCAATTAAGCCGCGAACGAAACGTAAGTATGACGGCATGAACTGCTCGGCGTCATCCATGATGAATACACGTTGCACATACAATTTAAGACCTGACTTATGATCACGATTCATCATATCCCAAGGTGCTTTAGCTGGAATGTACAGCAAGCTCGTGTAGTCATTCTTACCTTCTACACGGTTGTGGCTCCAAAGTAGAGGATCGGCAAAGTCGTGAGACACGTGCTTATAAAACTCTTGGTATTCTTCGTCGCTAACATCAGACTTGTTACGAGTCCATAGCGCTTGAGCTTTGTTGATCTGTTCCCATGTAGTCTCGTCTGTATCTTTACCTTCTTCATCTTTTACTTTGGTTAAGATAGATACAGGAATTCCAATATGATCTGAGTATTTGCCGATCACTTCACTTAAGCGCCACTCATTCAAGAACTCTTTACCGTCTTCACGCATATGCAAAACGATATCGGTACCACGAGTTTCCTTAGAAATGCTCTCGATGGTGTACTCACCCTCACCTTCAGAGTGCCATTGAACCGCTTCATCAGCGCTCAAGCCTGCAGCGCGAGTACGAACTGTTACTGCATCAGCCACAATAAACGCAGAATAGAAACCAACACCAAACTGACCGATCAGTTGCGAGTCTTTAGATTGCTCTTCAGATAACTTTGAGAAAAACTCAGCAGTACCTGATTTCGCAATGGTACCTAGGTGTTCAATGACATCATCACGGCTCATACCAATACCGTTATCTGAGACCGTTAGAGTATTTGTCGATTCGTCAAACGACAGTTTTACGCCAAGATCAGCATCGCCCTGGTATAAATCTGGATTAGAAAGTGCTTGAAATCGCAACTTGTCAGAGGCATCAGATGAGTTTGAAATCAACTCACGTAGGAAAATCTCTTTATTCGAGTACAAAGAGTGAATCATCAAGTGAAGTAACTGTTTTACTTCAGATTGAAAGCCGCGAGTTTCTTTATTTGTTGTTGCTGTTTCGCTCATGTTAGCTCCATAACAATCAATAATGATGGCGTCGGTTCAAAAATTGCCCAAACGCGATTACTTAAGATTTGCTAGTTAACATGAGGATGACAAATGTAAATTCAAGGTCAAAAATCATAAAAACACTGTTTTTTTGATCAATTTTGTTTATGCTATGCGCAAAATTTATCAAAGAAGCTAAAACCATTCGATTGAGATTTACCGTGATCAATCTCAAACTATGGGGTTAGCAGCCTGCAACGTGATATATAAAGAAGAAATCAATGAGCAACATAGGCACTAAATTTATTCTTGCAAGTCGGTTCACTTTTGATCCCAACAGTAACTCGCTGGTTGATCAAGAGAATGACTCAGAAATAGTTCGTTTAGGAAGTAATGAAAGCAGAATTCTCCTGTTGCTTTCAGAACGTCCGAATGAAGTCGTAACGCGTAATGATCTTCATGAGTTTGTTTGGCGTGATCAAGGCTTTGAGGTTGATGATTCAAGCTTGACTCAAGCCATCTCGACTTTGCGCAAAATGCTGAAAGACTCCACTAAATCTCCTCAGTTTGTCAAAACTGTGCCTAAACGTGGCTACCAGTTAATCTGTTCAGTTGAGCAATCTTCACCACTTTCAGGTGGCGAAAATGCGCCACAGCCAGTTGAAGAGCCTATCGCAACTACGACAGCTACTGTTGTAGAAGAAGCAACTGAGGCAGTAGAAGCACCTAAAGTGCAAGCTCCAACTCAAGCAGCGCCCGTTGCGAAAGCAAAAATGAGCATGCCTACTCGTATTCTGCTAGCGCTTGCTGTATTGCTACCTTTGTGTGTTGTACTGTTTACGAACCCAGCTGAATCCAAGTTCAGAGAAGTGGCGGTTTACCATAACGTACCGGTTATGACCCCAACCAACCACCCTGAAATCAAGTCTTGGTTGCCTTCAATTGAGCAATGTATTCTTCGTTACAAAGAAACGCATACTAACGAGCTCGCTCCAGTTGAAGTCATTGCAACTGGTGGTCAAAACAACCAACTGATCCTCAACTATATACACGGCATAGACTACTCGGGTGAGAACGTGACAGTAAGAATGGTTGCTGAACAAGAAGACCTTGGCAAAGTGTGTAAATAGGAAACGTAGAAATGACTCAAAAAATTGCATCTATTATTTTGCTACTTTCTGCGATTTTTAGCGGATGGTTATACTGGGGCAGCGACCTTAAAGTAGAGCAAGTCCTGACTTCTAACGAATGGCAATCACGTATGGTAACAGTACTAACTGAAGCCGCTCAAGAAGAGTCAGTTGGCCCTTTACGCAAAGCAGACGTGAATTCGAATGTAAAATACCTGCCAAACGGTACTTACATTCGAGTCTCTACCGTTCGTTTGTTTGCAGAAAACACCGACAATGAAGTTTTAATTAATATCTCAGAGTCGGGAGAATGGGATATCAGCGACAACTACTTGCTCGTGTCACCAAAAGAATTTAAAGATGTCTCTTCAGCACAATCTAAAGACTTTACTGAAGAGCAGCTTAACTTGATTACACAGTTGTTTAAAATGGATGCACAGCAAAGCCGTCGCATCGATGTGATCAACGAAAAAGCGCTTCTACTTACCAGCTTAAGTCATGGTTCAACGGTGCTATTCACAAACTAGTCTTTGTGAAGTTTAATGACATACCAATAGGGAGCTTAATGCTCCCTTTTGTTTATAGGAATATTGCTCAGCATGGAATGGCTACAATCACTCACATTATTTTTCGGCTCACTCATTGCAAATATATTAGCAGCGATGTCAGGCGGTGGAGCTGGCCTACTTCAATTCCCACTACTGATTTTTCTTGGTCTGCCCTTTTCTATTGCCCTAGGCACGCACAAAGTGGCCAGTGTCGCACTTGGTGTTGGTGCAGCTTACACCCATATCAAGCAACGTACCCTCCACTACCCTAGCGCATTAGCCATCATAGTTATTGGCTGTATTGGCGTAATTGTCGGTGCGAATATAGTACTGGCCATTCCTGAATTTATTGCAGAAAAGCTACTTGGCACCATGATATTAGCTCTTGGGATATACTCTCGTTTTAAAAAGCAGCTCGGGCAAACTGAATCTCCGATCAATAGAACCTTATCTGGATGGGTTGTCGGCGCTATTGTGCTGGTTGTAATAGGAATAATTAATGGTTCGTTAACCGCAGGTTCTGGGCTATTGGTCACGCTCTTCCTAGTACGTTGGTTTGGGTATAGCTACAAGCAAGCAGTCGCTTACACTATGGTTTGTGTTGGTATTTTCTGGAATGGCATGGGTGGGATTGCAGTCGCGCAAGCAGGCGCCCCCATCTACTGGCCATGGGTTCCAATTCTGCTTGTTAGCTCATTTTTAGGTGGTTCACTTGGTGCAGCCATCGCCACCAAACAAAGCAATAAAACGATTAAAATCTGCTTTGAAGTGCTCACTTTTGCCGTCGGTATCAAGCTACTGGTCTAAAACAAGGAAAGTCATACCATGATAAAAGCCAAAATTGAAATACACTATTGTCGACAATGTAATTGGATGCTCCGCTCAACATGGTTAACCCAAGAGCTCTTACACACCTTTAGTGAAGAAATTGACTCTGTCTCTCTACATCCAGATACCGGTGGGCGCTTTGAAATTGTGTGTAACGGGATCCAAGTGTGGGAACGGAAAAAGGATGGCGGATTTCCAGAAGCAAAAGTTCTAAAACAAAGAGTCCGGAATATTATTGCCCCAGATCTAGACCTAGGGCATGTCGACACTAAATAATTAGGGTCTGTTGATCTTTCGCGGTTAAATTTTGTTCGGATGGGGACGCCTAGTCATTCTAAGCAAATAGTCTTCAACAAAGTATAAAACGATTTTAGTCCGGGGCGCGTAGCCGAACCCTTGGGCAGCCTTTGTGGTTCATTTCTACTGCGTTATCAGCTTCTCATGTAGGCTAGCTACACATCAAAGCCTCTGCCTGCTCTTGTTTGTAAAGAAATAGAAATTTCCCACAAAGTGCTGCAAAAATCAGCTCGAAAGGTCAACAGACCCTAGTTGCTCAATTTTAAAAATCAGTTTCTGCGATGATATCACCTTCAAAGCTTACTACCTGAAACTGACCATTATCATAAAGACCATAACTAGCCGGGAACTCTTGCCGAGGAAACGTCACTGAACCAGGGTTAAACACTACAATATCATCAACCCACTCAGCACATGGAATGTGTGTATGTCCATGTGCAATGGCATCTCCAGATTTGAGATTTGGACGTTTATCTTGGTTGTATAAATGCCCGTGAGTAAGAAAGATCCGTTTGTGCTCTTCGAGCAGTATCCATGAGTAATCAGTCATCATTGGAAATTCGAGTAACATTTGATCCACTTCGCTGTCACAGTTTCCGCGTACCGAGATGATGGAGTCGGCATATTGATTAAGACGTTCGGCCACTTTAGGTGGGTTATACCCTTCAGGAACAGGGTTTCGTGGCCCGTGATTGAGCGTATCACCTAATAATACTAACGTTTGTGCACCCGATTGTTCGAACTTCTCAAGCACACGTTCAGTTGCAACTAAACAACCATGTAGGTCAGAGGCAAAAAAGAGTTTCACGCCACTATCTCCTCAAATTAATTGAGGGCATTCTACGGCGTTCATTCCTATTCGTCATCCCTTGCCATGCCATTCACGACAATATTGTTGTAACTGACCATACCAAGGACTTCGCCTTGCCGAATCACAGGCGCTCTACTAATACCAAAACGTTCAAACAAACGAGCACAGTACTTGACGTTCATGTCTGGGTCTACCGACAACGCTGGTTTAGTCATAATCTCATAAATATTGGTTCGTTTCGGGGAGCGGTTTTTCGCCAACACCTTTTTCGCGATGTCATTCATCAATACAATGCCGAATTCATCATCATCGTGACGTTTCTTTACAATAAGCGCTTTCACGCTATGCTTTCTCGCCAACTCGATGCCTTCATGTACCGTAGTTAAACCATCCACAATGACATATGTATTGGCCATTACATCTTGTACTTTGACTGTATCTCGATTGTTCATAACTCATCCTCAACCACTTTAGTCAATGTCTCAACTTGGTGGGCAACACCAACCGCATCTTCAACATCAATCTGAACCGCAATCCCCTGCCCTGATTCCTGATCAAACTCCCCTACTTCACTAATAGTTTCCAATATGTGCCGTGCTAGATGCTCTTCTACAACAAACAACAGAACGTCTTTTTGCACCTCTAGCGTGAGCCCAAAAAAGGTTCGCTTTTTGTTTAGGCCCTGACCTCTTGCGTGATTAATGACTGTTGCCCCAGTCGCTCCAGCACTTCGCGCAGCATCAAGAACGATGTCAGTTTTAGCTTCTTCGACAAAGGCTAAAATCAATTTAAAGCGCACTGTTGCTCTCCTTAGAATTGGCACCTCGGTTCAGCCACTGCGTGATTTGGGCATACGCCATCACCGAGATGATTGGAAATAAACTGGCAAAAGCAATTAAGCCAAAACCGTCGATCATTGGATTTCGCCCAGGAACAGTAGAAGCTAACCCCAAGCCCAATGCAGCAACCAATGGCACCGTCACCGTTGAGGTTGTCACTCCCCCCGAATCATAAGCCAGCGGCACAATGAGTTTGGGTGCGTAGAAAGTTTGTATCACTACAACAACATACCCAGCGATGATGTAATAGTGAATAGGATCGCCGACTACGATACGGTAGCAGCCCAATGAAATACCGACCGCCACACCAATCGCAACAGCAACCCGTAACCCGTTAACGCTAATGCTACCTCCTGATACTTCACTTGCTTTCATTGCGACTGCAATAAGAGAAGGCTCTGCGATTGTGGTACTAAAGCCAATACAAAAAGCAAACAAGTAAACCCAGTAGTAATCCACCCAGCTCAAGGCACCTTGTAACGTGACTTTGAAATTCGCTAAGAAATGGGGAGCGGTAAGCTGCTTTGCCATAGTCTCGCCTAACGGAAACAAAGCGAGCTCTAAACCTATTAGAAACAGGGACAACCCCAAGATGACATAGACAAAGCCCAACAGAACACTAGAAAGGTTGTTAATTGGGCGGCGTAAAATTGCGAATTGGAAACCGAAAAGAGTCGATGCAATAGGTATCACATCCATAATGGTATCAAACAGGGTGTTAGTGAATGTGGTCAACGCAATCATGCCAGCACCATCCCATAGATCATTACAAACATCATCGGTAATAGCGACGCGAAAGCAATAAGGCCAAAGCCATCGATCATCGGATTTCTTCCCTTAATTGACGATGCAAGCCCAACACCTAACGCAGTAACCAAAGGAACAGTGATAGTAGACGTCGTAACACCACCAGAATCATAGGCGATACCGATTATGTTATCTGGTGCAAACCCTGTGAGAATAACGACACCAATATAACCACCAATAATCATGTAGTGAATTGGCCAGCCTTTTAGGATTCGAAGCACGCCCACCATGATTGCAATACCGACCGATAGCGCAACGGTGTATCTCAAACCATTAGCATACTCTTCTTTACCAAGTTCACTGCTTTCGATCATCCCACCTTCAGCCGCCACATCCGCGGCTTCATCAGCAACCGCGGTTAAAGCAGGCTCAGCAACCGTTGTGCCAAATCCTAAACAAAAAGCAAAAATAAGTAGCCAAACTACACTACCTTTGCGAGCAAAAGCTTGTGCCATTGCTTCCCCAATAGGAAATAGCCCCATCTCCAATCCAAAGATGAAAAAAGTTAAGCCTAGTACCACCAGCAATAGACCAAATGCAATGGATACAATGTTGGGAAGGGGTTCTTGCAGCACTACAAGTTGGAAAAACGCAATAACCGCTACGATCGGGAGTAGATCCCTCGCACTACTCAACATCGCCCTTAACAGCGCTCGCAGCGTATCCATACTTGCCCCTCTTGATTGCCTATTTTTATCATGGCAAATAGAAAGGCGTGCCGATGTGATAACCGTTACGGCTCAAGAATAAAATCAAAACAATGCTTTAAAGTGTGAACACTTCTAGCCAATCTGTTTCCAACTAATAAATTTGCCACATACTGAGATTATACTGTTACCAGCAAAACTGAGCTAAGTTGCTATAATTACGACAAAAGGAGGGGTAAATGAAGATACTGTTAACAGGAGGTTCAGGGCTTATCGGTCGGGAACTGCTTAAACATCTTACAACATACCAAGTTGTCGTACTCAGTAGAAATATTTCAAATGCCAAACGCAAGCTCGCCCATGTGGACCTTGGCAATATATCCTACCTATCCAGTTTAGATGAATTGCATGACTTCAATGACTTCGACGCAGTGATCAATTTAGCAGGAGAGCCGATCGCTGATAAACGGTGGAACGCCACCCAAAAAAAACAAATCTGCAATAGCCGCTGGAATCTTACTGAAAAGCTGGTAGAGCTCATTCACGCAAGTACTGAGCCGCCTTCCGTGTTTATTAGCGGTTCAGCCGTAGGCTATTACGGCGATCAACAAGCTCATCCCTTTGACGAAAGCCTACACTCTAGTAGCACAGGATTTGCCCATGAGGTATGCGATCAATGGGAGACTATTGCTAAACGAGCTCGCTCCGAAAATACTCGGGTTTGTCTATTACGTACCGGCGTTGTGCTATCACTAGAGGGTGGAGCGCTGGTGAAAATGCTACCTCCCTATAAGTTTGGCCTAGGTGGGCCGATTGGGAGTGGAAAACAATACATCCCTTGGATTCACATACTAGATGCAGTCAAAGCCATCACCTTCTTGCTTAATACCTCACACGCCAATGGAGAGTTCAACCTGAGCGCTCCCCATCCTGTGACAAATAAAGAATTTAGCCAAACACTCGCGAAATCCCTTCGCCGACCTCACTTCGGAATTGTGCCTAAATGGGGTATCAAACTTATCATGGGTGAAAGCTCATCACTGCTATTAGACAGCGTTAGAGCAAAACCGAAAAAACTGACCGAGTTAGGTTTTCGATTTAGCTACTCTAGAATCGAGCCAGCTTTAAGAAACCTACTTCAACATCAAGAATAGAACTCCTACTTATATGAACAAATGGATTTTAATCACCGGTTGCTCTACCGGGATTGGCTATACCGCCGCACATGCACTTAAAAATAGAGGCTATAAGGTCATTGCCTCTTGCCGTCAACAAAAAGACGTTGATAGATTGATTGAACAAGGTTTTACTAGTTTGGTTCTCGACTTAGCAGATCAGGGCTCCATCGATAGAGCTGTCAACGAAGTGATTGAAATCACTCAGGGAAACTTATACGCACTATTCAACAACGGTGCTTACGGACAACCCGGTGCGCTAGAAGACTTACCCACAGAAGGACTACGCGAGCAATTTGAAGCTAACTTTTTTGGTTGGCATCATTTAACTACCCAGCTGATTCCTTTAATGCGCAGTAATAATCAGGGTCGGATTATACAAAATAGTTCGGTGTTAGGATTTGCAGCAATGAAATACCGCGGCGCTTACAATGCCTCTAAATTTGCACTGGAGGGTTGGACCGATACTGTGCGCTTAGAGCTTATCGGCAGTGGTGTCCATATCGCTTTAATAGAACCAGGGCCGATAGAAACCGCGTTTCGAGCCAACGCGCTAACTGCTTTTAAAAAATGGGTATCAATTGAGGGAAGTGTTCACCAGCATCACTATCAACAGCAAATGGACCGACTTAGTGATACTCAATCCAAAAATGCTTTCGTGTTGCCACCAGAGTCCTGTATTCCACCACTGATTCATGCGTTGGAAAGCAACAAGCCTAAGCTCCGCTACCGAGTAACAACGCCGACCAAAGTTTTCGCAATACTCAAAAGGCTATTACCAGGCGCTTGGTTAGATAAAATTTTGCGAAAGGCTGCATAAAAAAATATTTGCCACTGTAATTATTTCGTAATAATGAGAAGGCAGTATAAGTCTCGTAGCGTGGCTAAACCGCTCCATGAAGTGGGCACAGTGTCATTGTTAAGAGCACCTAGCACTAAAACAAATGGCTGAAACCCCATGCTGCTCACCTGTATATCAGCGTTACATTCGGTGGACACAAATGACATTAAACCAACTAAACTGGTTAAGTGTGGGTGTTGCGCTAACTTTGTTTATCATGTTGTAAACACCTTTGCTTGCCTTCCTCACACTCGAGGAAATAATCAACGTCGCTCACGCGGCGTTTTTTATTTTTGCCCTTGATAAATCCACTACTTAACCTTATTTCTTAGGTAACACATAATTCAACTCAAGGTATACCAATGCAATCACCATTTATTGTGGAACTAAATGAGCAGAACTTTCGTCAAGTATTAGAAGGCTCAATGCAGACTCCCGTCTTAATCCACTTTTGGGCATCGGTGAGTCAAGAAAGCGCCGATATCATTCCTCAGCTTCAAGGCTTAGCCCAGCAATACAATGGTGCATTCACATTAGCACTACTAAACTGCGAACAAGAACAAGCCATCGCTGCGCAGTTCGGGGTTCAAGCTTTACCAACTATCGCTTTATTTATTAATGGTCAGGCAGTAGATGGGTTGGGCGGCCCACAAACCATCGAAGCGATTCAAACTATGTTGACCAAACACCTGCCAAGCCAAGACGAATTATCACTGAACAAAGCGTTAGAATTTATGCAGCAAGGCCTGCACTCTCAAGCGCTAGGTCTATTGAATGACTTGAATGAAGAACTAAAATCTAAAGGTGAGGTGAAACTGGCGATCGCAGATTGTTTGCTCGAAACGCAACAGTTTGATCAAGCAGAATCACAACTTCAAACCATCCCTCTGGAATACCAAGATAATTATTACAAAGGATTGGTCGCGAAATTAGAGCTTCATAAGCAAGCTGCCGACAGCCCAGAAATTCAAGCATTAGAAACAGCGCTAAAGGCTTCGCCACAGGACGTAAAGTTGGCCGCCGATTTAGCGTTGCAATACCATCAGGTAAACCGCGATGACGAAGCGCTAGAATTATTATGGGGATATCTAAAAACAGATCTTAATGCATTAGACGGTGACCTGAAGAAAGCCTTTATGGATATTCTGAGTGCACTTGGCCAAGGCAATGCTATCGCCGCGAAGTACCGTAGACAGCTATATTCCCTACTCTATTAATTACACGTAAATTCAGAAGTTTAAGGTCGGTTTAACCGGCCTTTCTTATTGTAAAAAACCAACTAACATCTCATTTCTGAACCCACACTCCCCTGTATCATAGTCATATTCAACTCGATTCATCTTCCTCCCAGCCTGTTGAGCGGAAGGCAAACATTTCAATACGATAAGGAACATCACCATGGCTATCGAATCACTAGTCACCATTGGCGTATTTACATTCGTTGCACTCGCAGTGATATTTGCCGCAGTAAAAACAGTTCCTCAAGGCAATAACTGGACAGTCGAGCGCTTCGGTCGCTATACGCATACCCTAAAACCGGGCTTAAATATCATCATTCCTTTCATTGACCGTATTGGACAGCGAATCAACATGATGGAACGTGTACTCGACATTCCAGCACAAGAAGTTATTTCTAAAGATAACGCTAATGTAGTCATCGACGCGGTTTGCTTTGTTCAAGTGGTTGATGCGGCTAGAGCAGCATACGAAGTCAACGACTTAGAACACGCTATTCGTAACTTAACCCTTACCAATATTCGTACCGTACTAGGCTCTATGGAGCTTGACGAGATGCTCAGCCAGCGCGATATGATCAACACGAAATTACTGGCCATCGTCGATGAAGCGACCAACCCGTGGGGTGTCAAAGTAACACGTATCGAAATTAAAGATGTTCAACCACCATCAGATTTAACGGCTGCTATGAATGCGCAAATGAAAGCAGAACGAAATAAGCGAGCCGATATTTTAGAAGCTGAAGGTGTTCGCCAAGCCGAGATACTGAAAGCCGAAGGTCACAAACAGTCTGAGATTCTAAAAGCCGAAGGCGAAAAGCAAGCGGCTATACTTCAAGCCGAAGCTCGAGAACGCGCAGCAGAAGCTGAAGCAAAGGCAACAGAAATGGTTTCAACCGCAATCGCTCAGGGCGACATGCAAGCTGTAAATTACTTTATTGCTCAAGGCTATACCGATGCACTGAAGAGTATTGGTCAAGCAGAAAACGGAAAAATTATTATGCTACCATTAGAAGCATCAGGGTTAATGGGTTCTGTAGCGGGTATCGCAGAGATGTTTAAGCATAAAGAACCAAATGGTAAGTAGGTACGCACTTGTTTGAATTACTCGAATCTCTCAATCATTGGCACTGGCTTGCTCTTGGGTTAGTGTTACTCGGTGCCGAATTATTGGGAACCGCTGGATATTTTCTTTGGATAGGCCTTTCTGCCCTGCTAGTAGGGGCACTTCTCAGTATCATCCCAATGAGCTGGCAACTTCAATGGATCTCATTTGCGGTATTTTCGTTAGTCGCAACTTGGTTATGGTGGCGAAGACAATTTAAATCAGATCGTCACTCGGACAATAACCGAGATCTTAATGACAAGCATAAACAACTTATTGGTCAAACACTGATAGCCGATAAAGACCTAGAACCTGGTAAAAATAGAATGCAACTTGGTGACACAACCTGGACTGCCCAAGTTGATACTCCTATAAAAGCGGGCGATAAAGTGGTCATTACTGATGTTCAAGGGATCATTCTGACTGTATCCAAGCAGGAATAACTCAACTGACCAGTAACAAAACCAATATTTACAATCAGTTATAAATATACGCACTGAAAATAAAGCGAGCGAACTCCTCGCTCTTAACTCTATTTTGGTGCTGCGAATTTGGGATAGCTCAGGATTTTATCTTATCGCGTAATAACCCTTTAGAATTACTCACCTTAACAAAGTTACATTTTTTACGTAATTAATTGAAATTTTGTATTTTTTTTTGAAAGAGTTGTTTTTTTGTCCATACTTAACAGCAAACCTCGCGGTTGAGGTATGCTCGTCAAGGAGTCCGTTATGTTCAGAAAAATACTTATCCTCGCTACCTGTCTAAGCTTTAGTATTTTTAGCAGTAGCGCACTAGCTGATCCACAAGATGGAAACAGTGCAACAGGTCCTTTGGTTATGTGTGAGTTACCTGATGGCACAATGAAGTATTTGCCGATTGTCATCTGCCAGCATAGTAAGCAGTAATAAAAAAGGGAGCACTATGTGCTCCCTTGCAATTAGCGACCAGTTACTGGCTCAATAACCAAGTCAGAATTTGTTTGCGTTCATTATCACCCGCTTTACCAAACCAGTAGCTCATCATTTGTGCACTTTGGCTATCAGTCGAAAGTTTCGCAACATCGCCTTTACGATTTTGGAATGCCCAATCTGTGAACTGCTGCTTTTCTGCATCGGATGCTTCTTGGTACCAGTATTCAACCATCTCTTGTGGTTTACTTACAGCAGCGGGGGCAGGTTTTGCTTCTTTCACTACTGCTGGTGCAGCGACTGCGACTGGCGCGGCAACAGCTGCCGATGAACCTGTAGCCAAGTATCGCTCTGATTCATCTACTACAGCATTGAAGTAACCAGCAGGGATTTCAAAATCAGTAACTAAACCTTTCCCCGAAGAAGCCATTTGAAATTCGAACCCATCTTTTGCAGATGTTTTGATACTTTCAATATCAATAGGAAAGCTCACATACTGCGTTGTTGTACAATGCTCATTACAGCTATTCACTGTTGCTTGTAGCGATTTCAATGGGTAATTGTTTCCGTTATAGGAAACTGTCTTGTACTCATCGTAATTCTGGAAATAGCTGACTTCAAAAGCGATATATGATTCAGGCACTTTGACATCTGCTTTTGGGAAGTTGGCGTTTAGAATCAACTCCGACTTCATAATATTTGGTCCAGATACAGCCTTGAAATCTGGAGAATAATCCTTAGCAACTACTTCTACATAATTTTTGCGATCTTTAATCGTGTCCACCGCATCTATAAAGTCGCTCTTAGAGTCTAACGACGAACAAGCACTTAATGTGAAAGCAATTAATACAATACTAGTCTTCTGCATAAACTTCTGCCTTTTCAATCAACGGTGACTAAAACTGCCTACCCTTTGTTATTATTATAAAAAACGCTGACTACTAGCCAGCGTTTATATTTAACTCTGTGAATAAACACAGAAGATATTAATATGTTTTTAGTTAGAGGTCGGTTAGAAACCGTACTCCAGACCAAAACGAGTAACGATATCGGTATCAAGGCTGCCAGCGGTACGACCTGCTACACGAACGTATGGTACAAAACCGTTGATAACGCCCATAACCTGAGCAGAAATAGTGTTGCTGTCAGAATCAGTTACGGTCATACCGTTCAATTCTGCTTCGTCATTAGCTGCGTAGCCCACCTTAATGCCTAGAGGGCCGTTCCAGTATTGACCAATGATTGAGTAAGAACCTTGATCAACTTTCGCGCCATTAACACCCAGGTAACCATCAAGCTCTTCCATCTTGTATGCGGCTGCTAGACCAAAACCACCTGGAAGACCAACTTCTGCACCTAATAGGTAAGTCAAGTTGTCTTGATTCGTAACACCGCGGAAATCAGAACCAGTTTCAACACCACCCATTAACGTAACTTTTTCGAATGTGTACTTTGCGTTACCACTGAAGAAGTTTGAATCTTTAGTCGCTGCACCACCAGTTCCTGGCTCATTAGCATTAGTGTCGCGACCGACAGACGCTGCAAAAGAGAAACCACCGAAAGAAGGAGAGTCGTAACGAACCTGGTTAGATTGACGATCGTAGTGAGCGTTGATACCACCCCAGTCAAATACAGAACCTAGACCAGGGTTAGAAAATGGCCAGTCAATTAGTTCATAAGTTGGTGTTAGAACACGACCAATGCGTACATTACCCCAGTCACCAGAAGCACCGATATATGTATCACGGAAACCTAGCACACCACCTGCCACACCACCGTGAGCCCAGTCGATATTATCTACATAACCAGATTCAATTTGCATGGTGATCTTAAAGTTTTCAAACATATCTTTATGAGCACGGAAGCCGATACGAGATTCATTTTCTACTACGAAACCCATTTGGCCTGCACCACCAGTTGAGTTCTCACCTGCTTTGTTATCTGAAACGTTGTAGTTAACAACAGAGATTGCTGCAACACCGTAAACTTCAACCGTAAAGTCTGAGTTAACACCTACTTGCTTAGCCATTACGCCAGTTGATGCAAGTGCGATAGTCGCGCCTAGAAGTGTGCGTTTAAACATTTTGTCCATGAAAAAAACTCCTAAAAATGGATATAGCTGTCTTTTTATATTCCTCACCTTAAGTTGGCCGCCGAAGGGAGAAATCATTTCCTATGTTGAAAATCTAAATTAGTCATTAACTTCGATTTTCTTTTTCCTGCATACACGCCGTGTATCCATAGTTAGAAGACTAACTTCGCATCAAAAAACATCAATTAGAACTTAATTTTTAACTAAAAAAATATGACCCATTGCAAAGTTTTTCCAAGTTAGTGATCCACATCTTCATTTCAAACAAAAAAACAAGATCAAAAAAGGTAAATACATAAATTACAACAACTTAGGTTTGGTGTTAATTTATTAATTTTGAAGTGCGTCGCATCATTTTATGGAACTTTGCACTGTGGCCTCTAGGTATGAGCCGGATCACTTTAAATATCCATAGATTGTTTTCATGAAATTTGAGGGTAAATTTCAGGCAAGAAAAAAGCCTTAGTTCTATTAAAACTAAGGCTTGTATAGTCGACACTTATTTAAATAATCACATCAAATTAAGTAGGTCTTGCTCGCTTCTAACTTCAATTCCTAGCTCTTGAGCTTTGGTTAACTTAGAACCTGCAGCTTCTCCAGCAAACAAAATGTCAGTTTTTTTAGATACACTTCCAGTCACTTTCGCACCAAGTGCTTGCAGTGCAGCCTTCGCATCACTTCTTGTTAACTGAGACAAAGATCCCGTCAGAACCACCGTCTTACCAGCAAGCGGTAAAGGCTTAGATTCGTCAATCTCTTCGATTTCCGGCCATTGCACTCCATGCTCAATGAGCTCCGAAATCACAGACTGATTCTTGTCCTGAGCGAAGAATGCCACTATATGCTTCGCCACAACGTCACCAATATCTTGAACTTCAATCAACTGTTGATGATCAGCATTTTGAATAGCATCAAGTGTGAAAAAGTGCTGAGCTAAGTTCGCTGCCGTAGCTTCGCCAACCTCTCTGATACCTAAAGAATAAATAAAACGAGCTAAAGTGGTGCTTTTAGATTTATTTAATGCGTTAACTATGTTCTGCGCCGACTTTGGCCCCATTCTTTCCAACACAGTAATAACACCAGCCGACAGTTTGAAAAGGTCCGCTGGTGTTTCTACCATTTCTCGGTCAACAAGCTGTTCAATGACTTTATCACCTAAGCCGTCAACATCCAGAGCCTTACGTGATACGAAATGCTTTAAGGCCTCTTTACGTTGCGCTTGGCATATCAAACCACCGCTACAACGAGCGACTGCCTCGCTTTCTAATTTCTCAACCGTAGATTGGCAAATCGGACATTGAGTAGGAAATACAATATCTCTTGCCGACACAGGACGACGGTCTAGTACAACAGAGACAATTTGAGGAATAACGTCACCTGCGCGGCGAATAACGACGGTGTCACCAACCTTTACTCCTAAGCGCTGAATTTCGTCCGCATTGTGCAGTGTCGCGTTACTTACGGTTACGCCACCAACAAAAACAGGCTCAAGTTTAGCAACCGGTGTGATTGCCCCTGTTCGTCCAACTTGAAACTCGACATCATTTAAAACAGTAAGCTCTTCTTGTGCGGGAAATTTGTAGGCAATAGCCCAGCGTGGCGCTCTTGCAACAAAACCCAGTTGAAGCTGCAGTTCAATGTCATCGAGCTTAATTACTACCCCATCAATCTCGTAGGCCAATTGTTCACGGCGCTCCAAGATGTCTTTGTAGTACGCTTTCACATCTTCCATAGATTCAACCAGCTTAGTCTCAGGACACATTGGCAGCCCCCAGGACTTAAGCTGTAAAAAACGATGGTAGTGGCTGTTTGATAATGCTGCACCTTCGACCACACCAACGCTATAGGCATAAAAACTTAGCGGCCTTTTAGCGGTAATACGTGAATCTAGTTGGCGTAAACTGCCTGCTGCTGCGTTACGCGGGTTCACAAATACCTTTTCACCCTTTTTGGCAGCATCTTGATTCAACTTTTCAAAACCAGCCGTAGGCATGAAGACTTCACCACGCACTTCAAGTCGTTGAGGCCAACCTTCACCTTGAAGCTTTAGAGGGATAGCGCTTATGGTACGTACATTATCGGTAATATTCTCACCCGTAGTGCCATCACCACGAGTTGCTGCTTGAACCAAAACACCATTTTCATACAAAAGACTTACCGCTAAACCATCAAGTTTAGGTTCACAGCAGTATTTACCTGTTTTCAGCGGTGCGAGACGATCATTCATACGCTTATTAAACGCATCCAACTCGTCGTCATTAAATGCGTTATCCAGCGACAACATGGCAATTTCGTGCGTGACTTGCTCAAAGCCATCAAGAGGAGCACCACCAACCCTTTGGCTTGGTGAGTCTATAGTGACAAGCTCTGGATTTTGCTCTTCCAGTTCCAACAACTCTCGCATCAAACGATCGTATTCTGCATCTGGAATTTCAGGAGCATCTTCTACGTAATAACGGACCGCATGGTAATGCAGCGTCTCTTTTAACTGGTTCAATTTTTGATTGATTGATTGGGACATACTTAACTCTAACTGGTCATCGCATTAAAAAAGGCTCCCTCTAGGAGCCTTCGCTGATTCTTAAGCTGTTTTTCTAGCGTTATCAAAATCTTGGATTTGACGGCGGTATTTCGCTAGTCGATCAGGGGTCATTAGATTTCGAGCATCATCCAATACATTACCCCCTAAGTCATCTGCAATTTGCTGTGCAGTCTTGAGCATCAACTTAAAGTTCTGATCGGCTTCACCAAAGCAAGGTAGGGTCATAAAGAATGAAATACCTTTGGTACTAAATTCAGCAGGATCATCATGCTTTAAGGTACCTGGTTGCATCATGTTCGCGACACTAAACAGCACTTTACCTGTTCCAGACAAATCTGAATGGCGGTGGAAAATATCCATTTCGCCGTATAACAAGCCATTTTGTTGCATGCTATCAAATAGCTTGGTACCAATAAATGCGTCATTACCTGCACAGTGCACGTTTAGCACTATAACTTCCATTTCTGGCTCAGCAGGACTTTCAGCACTTGTTGGTGTTTGCTGCACGTCTTCGTCAGAGGCAACGTCGGGTTCAATATTCACATTTTCGGCATCACTTTTTTCAGCAACTAGTGAGCTAACTTCTGTATCAACCTCTGGTTCTTCTATCGCTTTAAAAGAAGGTAAAACATCGAGCTCTTCAGTGACTTCTTTACTGGCTACGGCTGGCTCATCAGCGATATCTCGTTCAGGTTCATAGCCGTCAATCAGAGGGTCTACCTCAGCATGTTCACCACCAGCGCCAAAATCAGGTTCTTTTCGATCCTTGCGAATAATCTCGAAATCATCTTCCGGAGCGAACGCTCGTTGAGGTGTATCTTGGGATTCGTCGTTCTCGACTTTTAACTTTCCAAGTGGCTTATCACCAAACTTGGCTTTTCCTTCTTTCTTACTTGTCCAAAGACCATGAAACAGTAACGCGGCTATCGCTAGCGCGCCGACAATAATAAGTACGAATCGCAATTCCTGCATGCTTCACTCTCAAACTCTCACCGATAGCGCAATGTCCTTGCTCTATTGCGAGGTGAATTTATATGACTTTATCGATACTTTACCAAAACTCTCCACTGTTTTAGAACAACTTAATGTTAGAAGTTCCAATAATGATGTGATTTTGACCACGCTTTTTTTCTCAAATTAGATAAGTACAATTAAAAGCGTACTCAAAATGACTTCACAACATGAGGAAAACCACCGTTATGAGTTCAAGTTTTAAGCAACGCACCGGGTTTGGCTACTTCTTCTACGGGATTGAACTTGCCCTTGCTCCAGGAATCAGGCGCTTCGTTCTAATGCCATTATTGGCCAACATCGTATTAGTGGGTGGCGCGCTTTTTTATCTTTTCTCAAATATGGGGGGGTGGATTGATCAATTGATGGGGCAACTACCAGAATTTCTAAGCTGGTTAAGCTATTTGCTATGGCCGTTAGTGGTAATCACTATCTTAGGGACTTTTTCTTATTTCTTCAGCACCTTTGCCAATTTCATTGCCGCTCCTTTTAATGGATTACTCGCCGAAAAAGTAGAGGAAAAGCTAGTAGGAAACAGAATTAACGACGATAGCCTATTTGACACGCTCAAAGATACGCCGCGTATTATGGCCAGAGAATGGCGAAAATTAGTCTATGTACTGCCAAAGGCCATTGGTCTGTTTTTGCTACTACTGATCCCAGCACTCGGCCAAACCATTGGGCCAATTTTGTGGTTCATTTTTACTGCGTGGATTTTGGCAATTCAATACTGTGATTATCCATTCGATAATCACAAAGTGAGCTTTAATGACATGCGATACAAATTGAAACAAAAACAGTCAAAAGCATATGGCTTTGGTGCGTTAGTCGCATTATTCACTACAATTCCTGTTCTCAATTTGATCATCATGCCTGTTGCTGTCTGTGGAGCCACAGCTATGTGGGTGGCAGAGTTCAAAGATAAATAAGTATTTATGCGCTCTAGGGAGCTCATTTTCATAAGCTAGAGCGCTTAATTCCTTCCCTTCTATAAGTTATAACTTTTTAATCCTTTTCGGTTTTTCTGTTAGCGAATATTCTTCTAAACGTAATCACAAACGTGCAAACCACGTACAACGTGTAATGAAGGAACATCACTATGAGCAAAATCTACGAAGACAATTCACTGACTATTGGTAACACACCTCTTGTCCGCTTAAACAAAGTAAGCAAAGGTAAGGTACTGGCAAAAATCGAAGCTCGTAACCCTAGCTTCAGTGTTAAGTGTCGTATCGGTGCAAACATGATTTGGCAAGCTGAGAAAGACGGTAAGCTAAAAGCTGGTGTTGAGTTAGTAGAACCGACAAGTGGTAACACTGGTGTTGCTCTAGCATTTGTTGCAGCGGCACGCGGTTACAAACTGACTCTTACAATGCCTGAGTCAATGAGCCTAGAACGTCGTAAGCTTCTAAAAGCGCTGGGTGCAAACCTAGAGCTTACTGAAGCTGCAAAAGGCATGAAAGGTGCAATTGCAAAAGCTGAAGAAATCGTTGCAAGTAACCCAGACAAGTATCTACTACTTCAACAATTCAACAACCCAGCGAACCCAGAAATCCACGAGAAGACCACTGGCCCTGAAATCTGGGAAGCAACAGATGGTGAAATTGATGTGTTCGTTGCGGGCGTAGGTACAGGCGGTACTATTACAGGTACAAGTCGTTACATTAAAGGCGAGAAAGGCAAAAACATCGTTTCTGTCGCTGTAGAGCCAGCTGAGTCTCCTGTTATTGCTCAAGCGCTAGCGGGTGACGAAATTCAACCAGCTCCACATAAAATTCAGGGTATCGGCGCAGGTTTCATTCCTGGCAACCTAGATTTAGAGCTTCTAGACCGAGTTGAATCTGTCACTTCAGACGAAGCGATTGAAATGGCTCGTCGCCTAATGGAAGAAGAAGGTATCTTAGCCGGTATTTCTTCAGGTGCAGCCGTTGTTGCAGCAAACCGACTAGCGGAACTAACTGAATTTGCAGGAAAAACCATTGTAACTGTTCTACCAAGTTCTGGTGAGCGCTACCTAAGCACAGCACTATTTGCAGGCATTTTTACTGAAAAAGAGAACCAACAGTAATATGGCTCAAATCAATTTTTAGTTTAAAAAAGCCCCATTCAGGGGCTTTTTTGTTGATCCCTGCCTCACCTTTGGTAATATCAGGGCTGTTTTATTTTTAGCTTCAAAATAAAAGAAGTTAAAACGAATTTCATACAATGGCATAAAACAGCATAGACTGACTTTGCGATTGTTAAATTTTTAGCCAGTATCAGTTCTGACACGAAAACAACGTTACCCTGCTAGCAGAAACGTGTTTAAGGAGTTAAGCTAATTCTGGCTTAGAAACTAACAAAAAATAAATCAATTGGGGTATATAACATGTACGAGAAGCAAGTAGAAATCACTGCAGAAAACGGTCTTCACACTCGTCCAGCTGCACAGTTCGTTAAAGAAGCTAAAGCATTCGACGCGGACATCACTGTGACTTCTAACGGCAAGAGCGCTAGCGCGAAAAGCCTATTCAAGCTACAAACTCTTGGCCTTGTAAAAGGTACTAAAGTAACTATTTCAGCTGAAGGCCCACAAGCTCAACAAGCTGTTGACCACCTAGTTGCTCTAATGGACCAACTACACTAATCCGGTCTCCTATTTTCGAAGCCATTTTGTGAAAGCAAAATGGCTTCGTTGGAAATAGGGCAAAACTTGAGCTACAACTTATCGTTAGCACTTTAGTTCACACTCTCCCGTTTACAGTTGACCAATTTAAGGTAAGGCTATGATTTCAGGCATCCTAGCATCTCCAGGTATTGCTTTTGGTAAAGCACTACTTCTTCAAGAAGATGAAATAGTCCTAAATACAAACTCCATTTCAGACGATCAAGTCGAAGCAGAAGTTCAACGCTTCTTCGATGCGCGTAACAAATCCGCAGCACAGCTAGAAACAATCAAGCAGAAAGCTCTTGAGACGTTTGGTGAAGAAAAAGAAGCGATCTTTGAAGGTCACATCATGCTTCTTGAAGACGAAGAGCTAGAAGAAGAAATCCTAGCACTGATCAAAAAAGACAAGATGCACGCTGATAACGCGATTCACACAGTTATCGAAGAACAAGCGACGGCACTTGAGTCTCTAGACGACGAATACCTAAAAGAGCGTGCAACTGATATCCGCGATATCGGTACACGTTTTGTAAAAAATGCACTAGGCATCAACATTGTCTCGCTAAGCGATATCGATGAAGAAGTTATTCTAGTTGCTTACGACCTTACTCCATCTGAAACAGCGCAGATCAACCTTGACTACGTTCTTGGTTTTGCTTGTGACATCGGCGGTCGTACTTCTCACACTTCAATCATGGCTCGTTCATTAGAACTTCCAGCGATTGTTGGCACTAACGACATCACATCGCGCGTTAAGAACGGCGATATGCTGATTCTTGACGCGATGAACAACAAGATTGTTGTTAACCCATCTGAAGCAGAGATAGAGGAAGCGAAAGCGGTAAAAGCAGCATTCGCAGCTGAGAAAGAAGAGCTAGCTAAACTAAAAGATTTACACGCAGAAACGACTGACGGTCACCGCGTAGAAGTTTGCGGTAACATTGGTACGGTTAAAGACTGTGACGGTATCATCCGTAACGGTGGTGAAGGTGTTGGCCTGTACCGTACTGAATTCCTATTTATGGACCGCGACGCACTTCCTACTGAAGAAGAGCAGTACCAAGCGTACAAAGAAGTTGCGGAAGCAATGAACGGTCAATCAGTGATCATCCGTACTATGGATATCGGTGGTGACAAAGATCTTCCATACATGGATCTGCCACAAGAGATGAACCCGTTCCTAGGCTGGCGTGCAGTTCGTATCAGCTTAGATCGTCGTGAAATCCTACGCGATCAGCTACGTGGTATTCTACGTGCTTCTGCACACGGAAAACTGCGTATCATGTTCCCAATGATTATCTCTGTTGAAGAAATCCGTGAGCTTAAGAAAGCAATCGAAGAGTACAAAGCAGAGCTACGTGCAGAAGGCTTAGCGTTCGATGAAGAAATCGAAATCGGCGTAATGGTTGAAACCCCTGCTGCAGCGGCTATCGCGCACCACCTAGCGAAAGAAGTATCTTTCTTCTCTATCGGTACTAACGACTTAACGCAGTACACGCTAGCGGTAGATCGCGGTAATGAAATGATTTCTCACCTATACAACCCGCTATCACCAGCTGTACTAACAGTGATCAAACAAGTGATCGATGCTTCTCATGCAGAAGGCAAGTGGACTGGTATGTGTGGTGAGCTTGCTGGTGACGAGCGTGCGACACTACTTCTATTGGGTATGGGTCTAGATGAGTTCTCAATGAGCGGCATCTCTATCCCGAAAGTGAAGAAAGTCGTTCGTAACTCTAACTTCGCAGAAGTGAAAGCAATGGCAGAGGAAGCACTTTCTCTTCCAACCGCTGCTGAAATCGAAGCTTGCGTAGAAAAATTTATTGCAGAAAAGTCTCAATAATCTGCTGATACCCCTAAATCATAAGCAACAACAAGGGATAGACGACTAAAAGTAGTCGTCTATTCTCTATGATTGGTATACTATAATTCGACAGAATAAAACTAAACGTTAGGAGCATGACACAATGGGTCTGTTTGACAAACTTAAGAAGCTAGTATCTGATGACAGTGCTGACGCTGGTGCAATTGAAATCATCGCACCTCTATCTGGTGAAATCGTAAACATTGAAGATGTGCCAGATGTTGTTTTCGCTGAAAAGATCGTAGGTGACGGTATTGCTATCAAGCCTGCTGGCGACAAAATGGTAGCTCCTGTTAACGGTACTATCGGTAAGATCTTCGAAACTAACCACGCTTTCTCTATCGAGTCTGACGATGGCGTTGAGCTATTTGTTCACTTCGGTATCGATACCGTTGAACTAAAAGGCGAAGGTTTCAAGCGTATCGCTGAAGAAGGCCAAGCTGTTAAAGCTGGCGACACTATCATTGAGTTCGACCTAGCTCTACTTGAAGAGAAGGCTAAGTCTACTCTAACTCCTGTAGTTATCTCTAACATGGACGAAATCAAAGAGCTGAACAAGCTTGCTGGTTCTGTAACTGTTGGTGAGACTCCAGTACTTCGTGTAACTAAGTAAGCTATATTTAGTGCATGAAAAAACGCAGCCAATGGCTGCGTTTTTTGTTTGTATGTATTTCACACAGTGAAAATGAGTTACTTCAGGCCTAAAGCATACTTCAGCACCTGTTTTTTCAACGGACCAGAATTCTCGGCAATTTTTAGAGCTGCATTACGCATGAACCGTAACGGAGCAATGTCGTTACTAAACCCTTTGTAAAATAAGTCCATTCCAGACTGCATCAACAAGTTGTCAGGCTTACGCTTACGTTGATAATGATTCAACACTGACGTACCTATAACCTCTTGCCCAGCGGTAACCTCTAGCAATACTTCGACATCTTTAAAGCCCAAATTCACCCCCTGCCCAGCAAGTGGGTTGATCGTATGTGCTGAATCGCCCACTAGAACACAATTTTTCTTGCTGTACGATTGCGCGTGACGACGAGTCAAAGGAAATGAACCAAATTGAAGCACTTCGATATCACCAAGCTCTGGAGGAAAATGAGCAACAATCTCTTCCCTAAGCTTCTCTGGTGTCATGGCACAAAGCTGTTTAATGCGTTTCGGGCTGTCATACCAAACCAATGAACCCTGCCCTACGCCATCTAGTGAAGGAAGGGGCAAAAATGAACGCGGTCCGCTAGACGTAAACTGCTGCCAAGTAATGTCTTGTTGGGGTAACGCTGTTCTTACATTGATTAGCATGCAATGCTGTCTGTAATCCCATGCTGTAACTCCAATCCCGGCCAGTGAGCGCACTTTGGAATTCGCACCATCTGCGCCAACCACTAGTTCGGCCTCTAGAGTAGTACCAGAAGCCAGAACCACCTTATTTACCTCGTCGAACTCTATGTTTTCTAACGTATCAGGGCAAAATAGTTCAATATTTTCGTATTGAGTAAGTTGCTGCCATAAGCCCAATTGAATAAGTCGGTTCTCAACAATATAACCAAGTTGCGGCATACCGAGCTCATCAGAGTGAAAACGCGTTCGGCACTCTGGGTGCTCCCAGGTTTCTAAACGTCGATATGGGCATACTCGCATCTTTGCGATGTCACTCCATGCCCCAAGTTCATCCAATATTGCAACGGAATGTTCAGAGATAGCTGAAACGCGGATATCCATCGGCTGCTCAGGGGAAAATGCTTTGGGCGCATAACCTTCAACAACGGCTACCTTTCTGCCTTGTTTAGCAAAACCGATCGCAGTAGCGGCACCAACCATACCCCCACCAATCACAGCAACATCAAACTTGCTCATAATTTGTACTTCATCATATTGATTCATTGGCTGTTTTTTATTGTACGTTTTCATTACCAAAATGTAATCAAAAACCTTATCCACTTTGCGGTCAAAACCCTTATTTAACAACGCTTGGAATTGATTTATCGACAGCACTAGTCAGTCGGTTTTTAAAGCAGTACAATACGCCGCTTACCGCCGAGAGGGCGGACAAATTATCGTCATTTTTGCAATAAAAGCTGGGATGGCACTAAGAAACACTGGGCGATTTGCTCCCTTAATTTAAACTAACGATCGAGCGAACAACATGAGTAAAAAACTGCTAATTAAAACCTGGGGCTGCCAGATGAACGAATACGATTCATCGAAAATGGCCGACCTGCTTAACGCTGCTAATGGCTATGAGCTAACAGAAGAACCAGAGGAAGCAGATGTTCTGTTACTTAACACCTGTTCGATTCGTGAAAAAGCCCAAGAAAAAGTCTTCCACCAGCTAGGCCGCTGGAAAACTCTAAAAGATAAGAACGACGGTGTTGTGATCGGTGTTGGTGGCTGTGTTGCCACTCAAGAAGGCGACCACATTCGTGAGCGTGCACCTTTTGTCGACGTTATTTTCGGCCCACAAACTCTGCACCGTCTTCCTGAGATGATTAAGCAATCTCAAAGTGATGATGCACCCGTCATGGACATTTCTTTCCCTGAAATCGAGAAGTTTGACCGTCTACCTGAACCTCGCGCTGAAGGTGCAACAGCATTCGTTTCTATCATGGAAGGCTGTTCTAAGTACTGTACCTATTGTGTAGTACCATACACTCGCGGCGAAGAAGTTAGCCGTCCAATGGACGACGTTCTTTTCGAGATCGCACAACTGGCAGATCAAGGCGTACGTGAAGTTAACTTACTAGGTCAAAACGTAAACGCATACCGTGGTCCAACGCACGAAGGCGATATTTGTTCTTTCGCAGAGTTGCTACGTCTTGTTGCATCTATTGATGGCATCGACCGTATTCGCTTTACGACTAGTCATCCACTAGAGTTCACTGACGACATCATCGCAGTATATGAAGACACACCAGAGCTTGTAAGCTTCCTTCACCTACCTGTACAAAGTGGTAGTGACCGCATCCTTACTATGATGAAGCGCCCTCACACAGCAATCGAATACAAATCGATCATTCGTAAGCTGCGTAAAGCGCGTCCTGATATTCAAATCAGCTCTGACTTTATTGTTGGTTTCCCTGGTGAAACGGCTAAGGATCACCAAGATACAATGAAGCTAATTAAAGACGTTGATTTCGATATGAGCTTTAGCTTTATCTTCTCTCCTCGCCCAGGTACACCCGCTGCGGACTATCCGTGTGACGTATTAGAGCAAGAGAAAAAAGAACGTCTATACGAACTTCAGCAAACGGTAAATGCACAAGCGATGCGTTACTCGCGCCTAATGCTAGATACAGAGCAACGCGTTCTGGTTGAAGGCCCATCGAAGAAGAACTTGATGGAGCTTCGTGCACGCACTGAAAATAACCGCGTGGTGAACTTTGAAGGTAGCGCAGACCTAATTGGTCAGTTCGTTGACGTGAAGATCACTGACGTGTTTGCTAACTCTCTACGTGGCGAGCTGGTTCGTACAGAGAAAGACATGGATCTACGTACCGTAATTTCTCCAACACAAATGATGGCGAAAACAAAACGTGAAGATGAGCTAGGTGTAGCAACCTTTACACCTTAATTAGTGCTCTTCATCACTATAAGCTTGAAAATACCTCACTAAGTGACCATCTTAGAGATAGGTATATGTAGCCATTAAAAGCCCGGTCTCAATCGGGCTTTTAACAAATGGCCAATAATGAGAGGCAACTTTGAGCAATAAAATCGTTACCCTAGAAATTAATCTAGAACCTTCAGACAATCACCGTCTAGCCAGTTTATGTGGCCCTTTCGACGACAACATCAAACACTTAGAACGTCGTCTCGGTGTAGAAATCAGTTATCGTGGCAACTTCTTCACTATCGTTGGTAAACCCCACACTTCAGCTGCTGCGTTAGAAATAATCAAAACACTTTACGTTAACACCGCTCCAGTACGCGGGAAAATTCCTGATGTAGAGCCAGATGAAATACACCTAGCCATCAAAGAAACAGGTGTTCTAGAGCAAAACCTAGAATCCAACATCGAACATGGCAAAGAAGTCTTTATTAAGACTAAAAAAGGCGTAATCAAGCCACGTACTCCGAATCAAGCTCAATACCTAGTGAACATGGTTACTCACGACATTTCATTTGGTATCGGTCCGGCAGGTACTGGTAAAACTTATCTAGCGGTAGCTGCAGCAGTAGATGCATTAGAACGCCAAGAAATCCGTCGCATTTTGCTCACTCGCCCTGCGGTAGAAGCCGGTGAGAAGTTGGGCTTCTTACCTGGTGATTTGAGCCAAAAAGTCGACCCATACCTTCGCCCACTCTACGATGCGTTGTTTGAAATGCTTGGCTTCGAGAAAGTAGAGAAGCTTATTGAGCGCAACGTAATTGAAGTGGCACCACTAGCCTACATGCGCGGCCGTACTCTTAACGATGCGTTTATTATCTTGGATGAAAGCCAAAATACCACTGTGGAACAAATGAAGATGTTCCTGACTCGTATCGGTTTCAATTCGCGTGCTGTCATTACTGGCGACGTGACGCAAATTGATTTACCACGAGGTGCTAAGTCTGGCTTGCGTCATGCGATTGAAGTATTGAGTGAAGTGGATGAAATCAGCTTTAACTTCTTCCAGTCTGATGATGTTGTTCGTCACCCAGTGGTTGCACGTATCGTTAACGCTTACGAAAAGTGGGAAGCTCAAGATCAAAAAGAGCGCAAAGAGTATGAAAGGCGCCGCAGAGAAGAGCGAGAAGCAAAACTTGCAGATACGCCGACTCCCACCTCACAACCACAAGAGCTGAATAAATAATGGCAATCGAACTGGATTTACAATTGGCAGTCGAAGATGAACAAGGACTGCCAAGTGAGCAAGACGTTCATCTTTGGTTCAGCAACGCTGTGACAAAATTCCAGCCAAATGCCGAAGTAACGATACGAATCGTAGACAGTGAAGAAAGCCATACGCTTAATCACCAATACCGTGGGAAAGACAAACCGACAAACGTACTGTCTTTTCCTTTTGAGGCGCCTCCAGGCATCGAGCTCGACTTACTTGGTGACCTAATTATTTGTCGCCAAGTAGTTGAACTGGAAGCGGAGCAACAAAATAAGCCGGTGATGGCACACTGGGCGCATATGGTTGTACATGGCACTCTGCATCTGCTAGGTTATGATCATATCGAGGATGACGAAGCGGAAGAAATGGAGTCCCTCGAAACAGAAATCATGCATGAGTTGGGATTCGAAGATCCTTACCTTGCTGAGAAGCTATAGAAACTTTAGAGGTAGACCAGTTTCTATACGTGAGCTATCACACATCTGATAGCGTTACTTAATAGAGAAACAATGAACGAAGATAATTCTCCTTCTTCAACAGAAGGCAAGAAAGAAAAATCTGAAGGTCCGAGTAGAAAGTCCTTCTTCGGCCGCCTAGGTCAACTTTTCCAAGGTGAACCCAAAGATCGCCAAGAGCTCGTTGATGTAATTCGCGACTCAGAGGAAAATGACCTGATTGATCATGACACCAGAGACATGCTCGAAGGTGTTATGGAAATCTCCGAAATGCGAGTTCGCGATATTATGATCCCGCGTTCTCAAATGGTTACCGTCGATCGCAGCGATGATCTTGATGCACTTGTTGCTCTCATCACCGATGCACAACACTCTCGCTACCCAGTGATCAGTGAAGACAAAGACCATGTGGAAGGTATCCTGCTTGCGAAGGACTTACTCAAATATCTTGGCTCTGAAAGTGCCCCGTTCGACTTTGAACAAGTGATACGCCCAGCGGTTGTAGTTCCGGAAAGTAAGCGAGTTGATCGTCTACTTAAAGAATTCCGTGAGGAACGATATCACATGGCGATTGTCGTAGATGAGTTCGGCGGAGTTTCTGGTTTGGTGACTATCGAAGACATTCTCGAAGAAATCGTTGGTGAAATTGAAGACGAATTCGACGATGAAGAAGAAGTCGATATCCGCAAGCTAAGTAAACATACATTTGCAGTAAAAGCGTTAACGACGATCGAAGAGTTCAACGAAACGTTTGGTACAGACTTCAGCGATGAAGAAGTCGATACTGTAGGTGGTATGGTTATGACAGCGCTTGGTCACCTACCGTCTCGTGGTGAAGTGGTAGAAATCGAAAACTACAGCTTCAAAGTATCTGCTGCGGATAACCGCAGAGTGGTACAGTTACAAGTTACGATTCCCGACGAAGAGCCTCTTCCAGAACCTACTGAAGAGTAACGCGAATCCTCTCGAAAGAGAGTATCAGAATAAGAAACGATGAATAAAATCCTTACTCATCGCCTACTGCGGCCGCTTGCGGCCGCTTTTGTTGGCGCTTTAACTACCCTATCCTTTGCTCCTTATCAAATCTGGCCCTTGGCCATTATCAGCCCTCTATTACTGCTGCTGCTTATCAACAATACTTCACCTAGAAGTGCGTTTTTTACAGGTTATGCGTGGGGCATAGGGCAGTTTGCAACCGGCATCAGCTGGGTACACATCAGTATTGATAATTTTGGCGGTATGCCGAAAGCCGCTAGCCTCTTTTTGATGGCGCTGTTGGTTGGCTATCTGGCTGCCTACAGTGCACTGTTCGCTTGGTCACTGAATAAGTTTTTCGCACGCAGCAACAAAACTCGATTTTTCTTGGCAGCCCCTGCACTTTGGTTGATCTTTGATTGGCTTAGAGGATGGGTAATGACTGGGTTCCCTTGGTTATGGCTAGGCTATAGCCAAATCGACTCCCCCTTAGCCAACTTTGCCCCATTAGCAGGGGTAGAACTCATCACATTACTGGTAATTGTGTGTGCTTCATCCCTTGCTTACACGTTTATTCATAAGTCCAACTCTCCCAAAATATGGCTGAACTTACTCATTCCAGCTGTTGTGTTTGCAACCGGCTTTGGCCTGAGAAATATTTCTTGGGTCACTCCAGATCCAACTAACACAACTAAAGTAGCACTCATTCAAGGCAACATAGACCAAGCAATCAAATGGTTACCGAGTCAACGCTGGCCTACTATCATGAAATACACCGATCTTAGCCGAGAGAATTGGGATGCTGATGTAATTATTTGGCCTGAAGCGGCCATTCCAGCTTTCGAATACGAGATCCCTTCATTTCTACGAAATCTCGACTCAGCTGCAAAAATGAATGATAGCGCCATCATCACCGGAGTCGTGAATCAAGGCGAAGATAAAAAGTTCTACAACAGCATTCTAGCGTTAGGGCAAACACCTTATGGTGACTACAGCTATGATCCGTCTGAGCGCTACCATAAACACCACTTACTGCCTTTCGGTGAGTTTGTACCATTTGAAGATATTTTGCGCCCGTTGGCCCCTTTCTTCAATTTGCCAATGTCATCATTCAGCCAAGGGGAATTCATTCAGCCAAACATTATCGCAAATGGCCGACATATGGCACCTGCGTTGTGTTATGAAATTATCTTTAATGACCAAGTCAGACAAAACGTTACTGATGAAACCGACTTCATCTTAACTCTATCGAATGATGCGTGGTTCGGAGATTCCATTGGTCCACTTCAGCATATGGAAATTGCTCGTATGAGAGCGAAAGAGTTAGGTAAGCCTTTGATTCGTTCAACTAATAATGGCGTTACCGCTGTGACTGATTACCAAGGGAACGTCGTTGAGCAAATTCCTCAGTTCGAAACCGGAGTCCTCAGAGCTGAGTTAACCTCGACAACTGGCCACACACCTTATCGTCATGTTGGTACCTGGCCGCTGTATATCTGGGTGTTTATCAGCCTAATTGTTGGCTGGAGACTGAAAGACTAGCGAAAACCAATTAGATTGCGAACACACAAAAGGGCTACACAATGTGTAACCCTTTTTTCTTTTCACCCAGAACAATGACGGGTTAAGGCTTTAACGGCTGTCGACTAAAGCCTTTACAGCCGCATTTGGTACAAGGAATGATAATTGTTGGGTGGTTGTATTGCGTTTTATGTCCACAGTCGTCACAGACAAGATTTCCCAGCCCAATCACTTCACCCGCTTGATACAAGCCCTGGTGTTCTAAATCTTGGAACAGCTCGACCCACTCAACCTTGGTACGGTCAGTAATATCAAGTAGCCCTTGCCAAACCGAGTCGGCAATCATGAGGTAGAAAGGTCCGCTTTTTGAATCCTCGTAGTTGTCTGCAAACTCTTTTAAATCAGATTTTACATACGCAGAAACAAGCGCCATTTCATCCTTAGTTAGGTCATTTGCTGCTTGAGCTACCTTCCCCGACGTTTCAATGACGTTATTCACTTCATCAGGGCTATGTTTGAGCGTCTCTACCACGTCATCTAGCATCTCTTCATAACCAGCTTTACGTTTTGGCATAGCGAACCTCCTCAAGATTACCTTCTACTTTATCCCCTAAAGAATTAACGTCGTGATTAAACGACCTCAACTCTGAGCAAAACAACCAAATCCCTTCCTATTAGCATAGTTCTTCTATAGGTTCAGAGGGAATTTGCATCGCCAACAGCCTAGCGACTGCAAGTATGACGGGGATAGCTATTGTTGTACCTCGTTCCTTTAGGTATTCTATGACGATCTATTTAAGTCTGTTCTAACCGAACTCACAAATTCCAAGATAACCGGACATCATCGATGCAAGAACAATACAACCCGCAAGATATTGAACAGAAAGTTCAACAGCACTGGGACAACAACAAGACCTTTGTTGTAAGTGAAGACCCAAACAAAGAAAAATTCTACTGTCTATCCATGTTCCCTTACCCAAGTGGCCGACTGCACATGGGTCACGTGCGTAACTACACAATCGGTGATGTGGTATCTCGCTTCCAACGCCTGCAAGGCAAAAACGTAATGCAACCAATCGGTTGGGATGCATTCGGCCTTCCAGCAGAAAACGCTGCGGTAAAAAACAACACAGCTCCTGCACCATGGACTTACGAAAACATCGAGTACATGAAGAACCAACTTAAAATGCTTGGTTTGGGCTACGACTGGGATCGTGAATTCGCGACTTGTACACCAGAGTACTACCGCTGGGAACAAGAGTTCTTCACTAAGCTTTACGAAAAAGGTCTAGTTTACAAGAAGATGTCTACAGTTAACTGGGATCCAGTTGACCAAACAGTTCTTGCAAACGAGCAGGTTGTTGACGGCCGTGGCTGGCGTTCAGGCGCAATCGTTGAGCAGAAAGAGATCCCTCAATGGTTCATCAAGATCACTGAATACGCTCAAGAGCTGATCGACGATCTAGACACACTAGATGGCTGGCCAGAGATGGTTAAGACCATGCAGCGCAACTGGATCGGCCGTTCTGAAGGTGTAGAGCTAAAGTTTGAAGTGAAAGGTCAGCAAGACCTAGAAGTTTACACAACTCGCCCAGACACACTAATGGGTGTGACTTACGTCGGTATCGCAGCAGGTCACCCTCTTGCAGCAGAAGCAGCTAAGACAAACCCTGAGCTAGCGGCTTTCGTTGAAGAGTGTAAGAACAACAAAGTAGCAGAAGCTGAAATGGCAACAATGGAGAAGAAAGGTATGGCAACTGGCCTTACTGCTATTCACCCATTGAACGGCCGTGAGGTTCCTGTTTACGTGGCTAACTTTGTACTGATGGACTACGGTACAGGCGCTGTAATGGCAGTACCTGCACACGACCAACGTGACTACGAGTTCGCGACTAAGTACGGTCTAGACATCATCCCTGTAATCAAGCCGGCTGACGGCAGCGAGCTAAACATCTCTGAAGAAGCGTACACTGAGAAAGGCGTACTGTTCGATTCAGGTGAGTTCGACGGCCTTGAATTCCAAGCGGCATTCGATGCAATCGCAGCGAAGCTTGAAGCTGAAGGCAAAGGCACTAAGACAGTTAACTTCCGTCTACGTGACTGGGGTGTATCTCGTCAACGTTACTGGGGTGCTCCAATCCCAATGGTAACCACTGAAGATGGTGAAGTTCACCCAGTACCAGCGGACCAACTACCAGTCATTCTTCCAGAAGATGTAGTAATGGACGGCGTAACTAGCCCAATCAAATCTGATAAAGAGTGGGCGAAGACAACATTCAACGGCGAACCAGCTCTACGTGAGACTGACACGTTCGATACGTTTATGGAATCTTCTTGGTACTACGCACGTTACTGTTCACCACAAGCTGACGACATCCTAGATCCAGAGAAAGCAAACTACTGGCTGCCAGTAGACCAGTACATCGGTGGTATCGAGCACGCTTGTATGCACCTACTGTACTCTCGCTTCTTCCACAAGCTTCTACGTGATGCAGGCTACGTAACATCTGATGAACCATTCAAGCGCCTACTATGTCAAGGCATGGTACTGGCTGATGCATTCTCTTACGAGAACGAGAAAGGCGGTACTGAGTGGGTTGCACCTACTGACGTGACTGTTGAGCGTGACGGTAAAGGCCGCATCACTTCAGCGAAAGACAACACTGGCCGTGACGTTGAACACTCAGGCATGATCAAGATGTCTAAGTCGAAGAACAACGGTATCGATCCTCAAGAGATGGTAGACAAGTACGGTGCTGACACAGTACGTCTATTCATGATGTTTGCATCTCCAGCAGACATGACACTTGAGTGGCAAGAGTCTGGCGTTGAGGGTGCTAACCGCTTCCTGAAACGTGTTTGGAAACTAGTAAACGAGCACGCATCGAAAGGCGCGGCAGAAGCTGTTGATGCCTCTGCACTGTCTGGTGACCAAAAAGCACTTCGTCGTGACGTTCACAAGACTATCGCGAAAGTGACTGACGATATCGCTCGTCGTCAAACGTTCAACACGGCAATCGCTGCAATCATGGAATTGATGAACAAGCTAGCGAAAGCGCCTCAAGAATCTGCACAAGATCGTGCAATCCTTGATGAAGCGCTAAAAGCAGTTGTTGCAATGCTTTACCCAATCACACCGCATATCTCTAGCGAAATGTGGGTAGGTCTAGGCGAATCCGACATCGACAATGCAACATGGCCAACGTTTGATGAAAAAGCGCTAGTTGAAGACGAGAAACTAATCATCGTTCAGGTTAACGGTAAGCTACGTGCGAAACTGACTGTACCAGCAGATATCTCTAAAGAAGATATTGAAGCGCTTGGCCTAAACGATGAGAACGTTACTAAGTTCACAGAAGGTAAAACTGTACGTAAAGTTATCTACGTACCAGGTAAACTTCTAAACATCGTTGCTAACTAAGCACCGCAGTAGTGAAAAGTGCGAACTAATCGCTGATAAATAAGCCATAAGCAGGGTGGCTCTAGTCTATTGAACTAAAGCCTTACCCTGCTTTATTTATCTTAATGTTTTAGCCTCGAATCGAGGTATAGAACCGTAAGATAAGTATTCCAATAATCGAGAGCCCTATACCCATGTTTCGTAGCGCATCACGTCTGATTTCAAAGTCATCAATTAAGGTTACTAGTGTTGTATTCTTAGCAAGCCTTTTATCCGCTTGTGGTTTTCATCTGCGCGGTGATTACTCGGTTCCGGAAGAACTCAATACTATGTCTGTGACCAGTTATGACCAATACAGTACGTTTACCCGAGCCGTGAAAGGTCAGCTACGTATGAGTGAGATTGAGATTGTTTCTCCGGCGGCGGATGTTCCTAACTTACACTTGATGGGGGAAGGCGTTGGTGAAAGAACGCTCTCTCTGTACCAAAATACTCGAGCGGCAGAAAAAGAACTGACATTCCGCGCGTCATACAGAGTTACAATCCCGGAACTGGGTTCGAAAGTATTCAGAACCAGTGTAACCCGAAGCTACTTAGATAACCCGCTGACTGCATTAGCAAAATCGGTCGAGCGCGACATGATTGAAGACGAAATGCGCAAACTGGCAGCAACACAGATCTTACGTCAGATGGCTCGCCTGAAAGCCGACATCGAATCCAATGAAATGATGCTAGAAGAGCAAGAAACTATTACTTCTGAAATGTCAGAAGAACAATATGACATAAAGACTATTGAAGGCGAAGTCGGTGATATTGCTAGCCCTCAGGTCGAAGCCCAAAGAATAGCAGAGCAAACTCAAGCAGAACAAGAAGCTGCAGCACCGGCAACTTCAACTGACAGCAAAGAACAGTAGAGCCCATGCGCATCTATTCGGATCGTCTACCCGAACAATTGAAGAAAGGGCTACACCCACTCTATCTTTTGTTCGGTAATGAGCCACTGCTTCTCCAAGAATCCCGCCAAGCGATTCAACAATCAGCAAGCCAACACGGGTTCGACGAACGCCACCGATTTAGCGTTGATAGCAGTCTGGATTGGAATGAAGTCCATGACTGCACACAATCGCTGAGCCTTTTTTCGTCACGCCAACTGATAGAACTTGAACTACCAGAATCGGGAGTGAATGCTGCTATCGGTAAAGAACTGACAGCTTTAGCCGATGCTTTGCATCCTGATGTAATGTTGGTCTTAGTCGGTGGTAAACTGACTAAAGCACAAGAAAACACCAAATGGTTTAAATCGTTAAGCTCAAATGGTTGTTGGGTGAATTGCCTTACACCCGATCTTCAAAGGCTGCCACAGTTCGTACAAGCTCGCTGCCGCACTCTTGGCTTGACCGGCGATCGTGAAACGTTCCAAATGTTAGCTCAGTGGCATGAAGGCAACCTCATGGCACTTTCACAAAGCCTCGAGAAACTAGCCTTACTTTACCCAGATGGCGTGCTAAATCTGGTTCGCATAGAAGAATCACTCAGTCGACATAATCACTTTACCGCTTTCCACTGGGTCGATGCGCTGTTAGCTGGAAAATCCAACCGCTCGCAACGTATCTTGCGCCAACTAGAAGCTGAGGGAGTTGAGGCAACGATACTGATACGCACGATTCAGAAAGAGTTACTCACTTTGCTAAAAATGAAGCAGGAGCTTAACGTTTCGGCTATTGGGCAGGTTTTCGACAAGCACCGAGTATGGCAATCTAAACGCCCACTCTACTCGAGCGCGTTATCACGACTCACTAATGAGTCAATTTCCAACTTGCTCCAATTACTTACCCAGTGTGAAGTGCTGACAAAAACCCAATACGACACCTCATCATGGCCAATTTTGCAGCAACTGAGCGTTCAACTTACTGTGCCTAACGTTAACATCGCTGCCCTGAATTAAATGCGTGCTATACTGCGCCAAAAGCCTATTTTTATTACCACTCTAGAGGAATTTTCCCTTGCAACACGAAGCGTTAAACGATTTTCTAGCAGACAAAGCTGATGACATGAAAGCCCTAGACATTAAAACTATCGATGTCCAAGGCAAATCCAGCGTCACTGACTTCATGATCATTTGTACTGGAACGTCGAAAAGACACGTTGCATCAATCGCGGATCATGTCGCGAATGAAATCAAAAAGATCGGCCTTATTCCTCTGGGAATGGACGGTGAAAAAGAAGGTGAATGGGTCGTTCTAGACATGGGCAGTACTATGTTACACGTCATGCAAGAAGAGCACCGTGAACTCTACCAACTAGAAAAGCTGTGGAGCTAACCTTTTGAAAATACAACTGATTGCCGTCGGGACTAAGATGCCTAAGTGGGTTGAAGAAGGGTTCCAAGAGTATCGTCGCCGCTTCCCTCATGATATGCCACTTGAATTGATTGAAATTTCAGCAGGTAAGCGCGGCAAAAATGCCGATATTGCAAGAATTTTGCAAAAAGAAGGCGAAGCCATGTTGGCAGCCGTGCCAAAAGGCAACCGAATTGTTACTCTCGATATCCCGGGCAAGAAGTGGGATACACCACAACTCGCACAACAGCTTGAAAGTTGGAAACTAGATGGGCGCGACGTTTCGATTCTTATCGGTGGCCCGGAAGGTTTAGCGCCAGCATGTAAAGCGGCCGCAGATCAAAGCTGGTCTTTATCCGCGTTAACCTTGCCCCACCCGCTCGTTCGTATCGTTATGGCAGAGAGTTTATACCGAGCGTGGAGCATTACCGCTAACCACCCTTACCATCGAGAATAGATTGAATGTTGCGTAAGCGTAGCCAAATTCGTGACTACCAAGAAGAGGCTCGACTATTTAAAAGTCGGGCCTTGGTTGCTTTTATTGGAATTGTTGTCCTGATTGGACTGCTGGTTACTAACCTCTACAATATTCAGATCAACCAGTACCAAGATTACAAAACCCGCTCGAATGACAACCGCATCAAAGTCGTCCCTATCGCTCCAAACCGAGGATTGATATACGACCGTAATGGTAAACTTCTGGCGGAAAACCGACCTGTATTTAGCTTAGAAGTAACACCAGAGAAAGTTGAGGATATGGATAGAACCATTGCTCAATTGCAAGCTCTGATGCCAGAAATCACCCCTGAACGGGTTGAGTCTTTCAAGAAAGAGCGTCGCCAAACTCGCCGCTTTAAATCCGTCCCATTGCTGACTCAACTTACTCAAGAACAAGTCGCCATTTTTTCGGTAAACCAGCATAAGTTTCCCGGTGTTTCCGTCAATGCTGCGCTAAAACGCTACTACCCATACGGTGAGGTCCTCACTCACGTGATCGGGTATGTTTCACGTATCAATGACCGTGATATGCAGCGCTTAGTCAGGGAAGAAAAAGCCGCAAACTACCAGGCTACACGTGACATCGGTAAACTCGGTATCGAACGCTACTACGAAGATGTACTTCACGGTACAGCTGGTTATCAAGAAGTCGAAGTCAATAGCCGAGGCCGTATTATCCGTACTTTGAAGTACGTACCACCGGTACCGGGTAAAGACATTGTTCTCAACCTCGATATCAACCTTCAACTCTATGTCCATAAACTACTGGACGGTCGTCGTGGTTCTGCCATCGTTCTAGATCCAAAAGATAACGGCGTACTCGCTATGGCTTCAAGCCCAAGCTACGATCCGAATGCGTTCGTGCACGGCATTTCAGGCAAAGCTTATAGCAAACTTCTGAATGACAATAACCGCCCGCTAGTAAACCGAACCACATTAGGTATTTACCCACCGGCGTCGACTATTAAACCATTCATGGCCGTGGCGGCATTGGAAGAAGGCGTAATAACGCCAAGAACAACGCGAAATGACCCAGGTTACTGGCGCATTCCGAATTCTAAAACTCGTCCATTCCGCGATTGGTTGGCATGGGGTCACGGGAAAGTCGATATTGTTAAGTCGATTGAAGAGTCAGTCGATACCTTCTTCTATCAAATAGCCTACGATATGGGCATCGACCGTATCTCTACTTGGATGATGAAGTTTGGCTTTGGTGAATACACCGGCATTGATATTTACGAAGAAAGTAAAGCCAATATGCCAACTCGCGAGTGGAAGATGGCGCGCCATCGTACCCCTTGGTATCAAGGTGACACCATTCCAGTGGGCATTGGACAAGGCTACTGGACCGCAACACCAATGCAGATAGCAAAAGCAACTTCAGTGTTGGTCAACCACGGTCAAGTGGTTGCGCCTCACCTTCTCAGAGGCACCATCAACAATGGTGACGATTTTGACTCAATGCAAATGTCTGAGATTGAAACTTACCCACCGATTACCAATGTGTCAGAAAAATACTGGGACATCGCTACCGAAGGGATGCGTTTGGTAAACCACGGTAAAAAAGGAACAGCACGCCGAGCGTTTAGAAACATGGAATACAGCACAGGCGGAAAATCAGGAACAGCGCAAGTATTTGGTCTTGCTGAAGACCAAGAATACAACGCAGACGAACTTGCAGAACACCTACGAGATCATGCTCTGTTCACGGGTTTTGCCCCGTTTGACGGCCCTCAATATGTTGTCACTGTAGTACTTGAGAATGCCGGCGGTGGTTCCAGCAATGGTGGACCATTTGTGAGAAAAGTATTCGATCACGCAATACTCGGTGAAGAAAAGGCAGAGAAATAATGGAACTGGATCCTTCTACTGGACAAAACCGAGCGTTTTTCCAACGCCTGCACATCGATCTTCCGCTACTTCTAGGGATCTTAGTGCTCATGGGGTTCGGCTTGATCGTAATGTACAGCGCGAGCGGCCAGAGCTTAGAGATGATGGATCGCCAAGCAATGCGAATGGCACTTGCACTGGGCGTGATGTTCTTCTTGGCTCAGATACCACCAAGAACTTATGAAACGCTAGCGCCACTGATGTTTTTCTGTGGCGTCGCCTTGCTGTTTGGGGTGTTGTTTTTTGGTGAAGCCTCCAAAGGTGCACAGCGTTGGCTGAACTTGGGTTTTGTGCGATTTCAGCCGTCAGAGTTACTCAAACTTGCTGTACCACTGATGGTGGCACGTTACATTGGTAAACGCTCACTGCCACCAACTTTCCAAACCTTAGTTATCTCACTGGTGATGGTATTTGTTCCTACTATTTTAATCGCGAAGCAGCCTGATTTAGGTACATCGATTTTGATTGCCGCATCCGGCATTTTCGTTATTTTCTTAGCGGGCATTAGTTGGAAAATTATCTTTGCAGCTGCGGCGGCTGTCGGAGCATTTGTGCCTGTACTATGGTTCTTTTTGATGCGCGAGTATCAAAAAGTTCGTGTGAGAACCTTGTTTAACCCAGAGTCCGATCCGCTCGGCGCTGGTTATCACATTATTCAAAGTAAAATTGCGATCGGCTCAGGGGGAATTTCAGGCAAAGGCTGGCTACAAGGCACTCAGTCACAATTGGAGTTTCTACCAGAACGGCACACCGACTTCATTTTTGCGGTTATCGCTGAAGAATGGGGGCTGATCGGAATTTTAGCACTGCTCTCGATTTATCTATTTATCATCGGTCGCGGGCTGTATTTAGCCAGTAATGCTCAAACCGCATTTGGTCGTATGATCGCCGGCAGTATAGTACTAAGCTTCTTTGTCTACGTATTTGTAAATATTGGTATGGTAAGTGGAATTTTACCTGTTGTTGGCGTACCTCTGCCTTTAATCAGCTACGGTGGTACCTCTATGGTCACACTAATGGCTGGATTTGGCATTTTGATGTCCATCCATACACACAGAAAAGCATTTTCAAAGGCAACGTAATACATGAATCAAAAGCACCTTTTTCTCTCGGTGGTAGCAGCCTCTATTCTTGCAGGCTGTTCATCTTCTTCTAGATACGACTTAGATGATGATACTGCGCCTAAAGCGCCAATCTCCGTAGAACATATTGAAGATGCCATCCCACAATACGAACCGTACAGCTTAGGTGGTAATAGCAATTACACGCTGCGTGGCAACGACTACGAAATTATCAAAGACCCGAAAGGGTTCTCCGAAAAAGGCCAAGCGTCCTGGTACGGAAAAAAATTCCATGGCCACCTCACCTCCAATGGTGAAGTGTATGATATGTACTCCATGACAGCTGCGCACAAAACGCTGCCTATCCCGAGTTACGTAAAAGTCACTAATACTGATAATGGTAAATCGACCATCGTTCGAGTCAACGACCGTGGTCCATTCCACGAAGGGCGTATTATCGACCTCAGCTACGCCGCGGCTTACAAGCTCGACGTAATCAAAACGGGCACCGCGAACGTTGAGATTGAAGTCATCACCGTAGAAAGACCTAGCGCGGAGCACAAAGTACAAAAGCTACCTAGCTACCGCATTCAAGTGGCAACCTCAAAATATGAAGATCGCTCGCGAACTTTAGCCGAAGAATTGAGTCAGAAATTATCTGTAGACAGCTTTATTGATAGCAACAATAAGACTCATCGAGTCTTTTTGGGGCCATTTAATGACTATAAGCTGACGCAGGAGGCCTTGGAGCAAGTTAAGCTGCTCGGCTTTGATTCTGCATTCATCAGAAAACACACAGCGACTAAATAGTCCTCAACCCAATGTGGGTCTGAACCTGCACTGGTTTGAGCGATTGTTTCTGTTAAGATATGGACAGTTAACTATAAACTTGCATTCATCATGAAAAAAATAACATCAATCAAATCTATTTTTGCTACTACCGTTGCTCTCTCTGCAACACTAGCAACATCAGCTATCGCTTCACCTATTGTCGTCCCTGACGCACCGCAAATTGCAGCAAAAGGTTACGTTCTACTCGATTACCATTCAGGTAAGGTTCTAGCTGAAAAAGAGATGAACACTAAGCTATCTCCAGCAAGTTTAACCAAAATGATGACGAGCTACGTCATCGGCCAAGAACTGGCAAGTGGTAATATTTCTCCAGAAGACGAAGTCACCATCAGCAAAAACGCATGGGCAAAAAACTTCCCAGATTCTTCGAAAATGTTCATCGAAGTGGGCACAACTGTAAAAGTTGAAGACCTAAACCGCGGTATCATCATCCAATCAGGTAACGACGCATGTGTTGCAATGGCTGAACATATTGCCGGTTCAGAAGATGCTTTCGTTGATCTAATGAACGCTTGGGCTGACTCTATTGGCATGACAAACACGCACTTTGCTAATGTTCACGGCCTAGACAACCCAGAGCTATACTCTACCCCTTACGACATGGCCCTGCTTGGTACTGCGTTAATTCGCGATGTTCCAGAAGAGTACCGTATCTACGCAGAGAAAAAATTCACTTACAACGGCATTACCCAGTACAACCGCAACGGTCTACTTTGGGACAAGAGCATGAACGTTGATGGCATTAAAACTGGCCATACAAGTAATGCAGGCTACAGCCTAGTAAGCTCAGCGACTGAAGGCAAAATGCGTTTAGTCGCTGTAGTCATGGGAACTAAGAATGCTAACGCTCGCAAATCAGAAAGCAAAAAGCTACTGAGCTACGGCTTCCGCTTCTTCGAAACAGTGGCGCCACACGAAGCTGGCGAAACCTTCGTAGAAGAGAAAATCTGGATGGGTAACAAAGATACCGTTGCACTTGGCGTAGACGAAAGCACCTATGTCACGCTTCCACGAGGCCAAGCGAAAAACCTGAAAGCCAGTTTTGTACTTGAAAAAGAGCTAGAAGCCCCAATCATGAAGGGTGACGTAGTTGGTAAGCTATACTATCAACTAGATGGCGAAGATATTGCTGAATACCCTCTACTTGCTCTAGAAGATGTCGAGCAAGGTGGTCTATTTAGCCGTCTATGGGATTACATTGTATTGCTGTTTAAAGGCTTATTCTAATCCCACAGATTACTGAACATAAAAGCCGCCTCGCGCGGCTTTTTCTATTTGTAACGAGCAGTAATCCCTGCTCTTGAGATAAACCTTATTTGGCAGTACTATTCCGCACCGCTAAATCGAAATTCAAACTGGAGTCTCCATTATGTTGAACATCAATTCAGACGCGAAGCTGAAAGATCTGCTTGAGTTCCCTTGTTCTTTTACTTACAAGGTTATGGGTTACGCAAAACCTGAACTACCAGAGCGAGTTCTTGAAGTGATTCAGCGCCACGCTCCAGGCGATTACAGCCCAACCGTTAAGCCGAGTGCAAAAGGCAACTACCACTCAGTATCGATCAACATTACCGCCACCTCGATTGAGCAGGTTGAAACTCTGTACAAAGAGTTGGGTGAGATTGATATCGTACGAATGGTGCTTTAATTTCCAGCCCAAACTGATAACTAAACTAGAGTATTCTCACTAGTTTTTTAATCTATCAAATATTTTTGAAAGCAGCGCAAGCTGCTTTCTTTCTATATATCAATAAGATAATAAACTCCAGCTACACTCAGAGTTAAAAACCTGTTACTAGTGTGTAGTTCAAATCATGAATAGAGTTTATAATCCGAAAACTTTATTTATCGACAGTGGAATCAGGCATGCAAAATCAACTGGTTGTAAAACAACTCGGGCGCCAAGACTATCAACCCGTCTGGCAAGCGATGCATGAGTTTACTGACAACCGTACCGATGACAGCCGTGATGAAGTATGGCTGGTTGAGCATAATCCTGTTTTTACTCAAGGCCAAGCGGGTAAAGCTGAACACTTGCTCAATACAGGTGACATCCCTGTTGTACAAAGTGATAGAGGTGGCCAAGTCACCTACCACGGCCCTGGCCAATTGGTGGTGTACTTTTTGATTAACCTGCGCCGCAAGAAATTAGGCGTTCGAGATCTCGTCACACATATTGAGAACCTCGTAATCAACACCCTAAAGACATACAATATCGAGTCAGCCGCTCGACCAGATGCTCCTGGCGTTTATGTCGATAACAAAAAGATTTGTTCGTTGGGGCTCCGCATTCGTAAAGGATGCTCGTTTCACGGGTTGGCATTAAACGTCAACATGGACTTATCTCCTTTCCTACGCATTAATCCGTGTGGTTATCAAGGAATGGAAATGGTTCAGGTTAGCCAGCTTGGTGGACCAGATCACGTAGAAACCGTGGAGCAACAACTAATCAAAGAACTCGTGGCGTTACTTGATTATCAAGACGTTACTTACGAGCAAACAGAGCTTAGCACTGAAGCCCTTAACAATAAGTAGTAGAAGCATGAGTAAACCAATCCAGATGGAAAAAGGCGTTAAGTACCGTGACGCCGACAAGATGGCACTGATTCCAGTCAAGAACATGCCTGCGGAGCAAAAAGAAATTCTTCGTAAACCGGAATGGATGAAGATCAAGCTGCCATCAGACAGCCAACGTATTCAAGACATTAAGTCTGCAATGCGCAAAAACGATCTTCACTCAGTATGTGAAGAAGCCTCTTGTCCAAACTTGGCAGAGTGTTTTAACCACGGCACTGCTACTTTTATGATTCTTGGCGCTATCTGTACTCGCCGTTGTCCATTCTGTGATGTTGCCCATGGCCGTCCAATGGCACCAGAGCAAGGTGAACCACAGAAGCTAGCTCAAACGATCAAAGACATGAAGCTGAAGTACGTTGTAATTACTTCAGTAGACCGCGACGACCTACGTGATGGCGGTGCACAGCACTTTGCCGATTGTAACCGCGAGATCCGCGCTCTGAACCCAGAAATTCGTATCGAAACTTTGGTTCCTGATTTCCGTGGCCGTATGGACGTGGCACTTGATCTGCTAAAAGACAACCCGCCAGATGTGTTCAACCACAACTTGGAAACTGCGCCACGTTTGTACCGTAAGGCTCGACCTGGTGCGAACTACAAGTGGTCACTTCAGTTGCTACAAAAATTCAAAGAGCAGCACCCTGATGTCCCAACTAAGTCTGGTCTAATGATGGGTTTGGGTGAGACCAAAGAAGAAATCATCGAGGTGCTAAAAGACCTTCGTGCTCACGGTGTCAGCATGCTAACTTTGGGTCAGTACCTAGCTCCTAGCCGTCACCATTTACCAGTTGAACGCTACGTTCCACCAGCAGAGTTTGATGAACTAAAAGAAATCGCACTCGAGCTTGGTTTTACCCACGCTGCTTGTGGTCCATTTGTTCGTTCTTCTTACCACGCCGACTTACAGGCGAAAGGTGAAGAAGTTAAATAGACTTCCATTCCAATTAAAAAGCCGATATCTGAGATATCGGCTTTTTTGTTCCTACGAAGGCGAATCTTGCTATCCATCCGCTTGAATCTATGCATTTTGTTCTATAGGCTTACCTTAAAATAAAGCCAAATTCACCTATCTAGTTAATGGTAGCTAAGGAATTAACAATGAATAAACTCGGACTGATGGCACTTGTTGCAGCGACCTTTGCTGCCGGTTGTGCATCCAACACCCAGCAAGACAATTTTCGCGAAGCTTCTTTTGAACTGTGTAATACCGAGGTAGACATTTACTCAGTAAGCGACGACGGCCGCGTACGCATCGTATGTTCCGATGGTTCTAAGTTCGCCCTAACTAGCGAGAAAACACTCGAGACGATGCGCGACATCAATATCGACTACTGTGATGGTGAAGGATTGGGTAAATTCAACGAGAGCCGCAAATACTACTCGTTTAAGTGTAAATCAGGCACGTTACTGAGCATCGCTAAGTAACCAACATTTACCGTACTCATTACAAAGGGCAGGTGATAAACACCTGCCCTTTTTCGTATTCGAAGAAGCTCCAATCATCGCCCTATCCCCTCTCAAGCTCTAACAAAAAAGCCTCAAAGAAGGAGCTTTACATCATTTTTTAAGGTAGTTGTTTGAAGCTCTAGGAGAGCACGCGGAGCTTACGAATGTAAGTGAGCCTATTCGACAGTGCAGCTCCTCACAAAAGTAAAAAGGCCCCAACAGGGACCTTTAAAACTCTTTTTCAAAGTAGATGAGCAAAGTTCAAGGAGCTTACACGGAGTTTGCGCTAGCAACTGAGTATGTGCGACACAGAAATTTGCTCACTATCTGGATAATATCGACCAATAAAAAGGGCCCCTAAAAAGGAGCCTCAAGTATCATCATTTTTCAAAGTAGTTGTTTGAAATTCTAGGAGAGCACGCGGAGCTTACGAATGTAAGTGAGCATGCTCGACAACGAAGTTCAAATCACTACGAAGAAAAATTAAGCATAAACTGGTAGACGCTTACAGATCTCTAGTACTTTTGCTTTCGTCGCTTCGATAACAGACTCATCACCCATGTTATCTAGGATGTCACAGATCCAACCTGCTAGGTTCTTCGCATCTTCTTCAGAGAAACCACGGCGAGTGATTGAAGGAGAGCCGATACGGATACCTGATGTAACAAATGGGCTACGAGGATCGTTTGGTACTGAGTTCTTGTTTACTGTGATGTTTGCTGCACCTAGTGCTGCATCTGCATCTTTTCCTGTGATGTCTTTATCGATTAGGTCAACTAGGAACAGGTGGTTCTCTGTTGAGCCTGAAACGATGTTGTAACCACGTGCGATAAACTCCGCTACCATTGCTTTTGCGTTTGCAACAACGCGAGCTTGGTATTCTTTGAATTCTGGCTCTAGTGCTTCTTTGAACGCTACTGCTTTACCTGCGATAACGTGCATTAGAGGACCACCTTGACCACCTGGGAATACCGCTGAGTTCAGCTTCTTGTACAGCTCTTCACCTTCGTTAGAAAGGATAAGACCGCCACGTGGACCTGCTAACGTTTTGTGTGTTGTTGTTGTAACAACGTGCGCGTGTGGTACTGGGTTAGGGTAAACACCTGCAGCGATTAGGCCGGCAACGTGTGCCATATCAACGAATAGGTACGCACCAACTTTGTCTGCGATTTCACGCATGCGTTTCCAATCACAGATTTGAGAGTAAGCAGAGAAACCACCGATGATCATCTTAGGCTTGTTCTCGATAGCCAGTTTTTCCATCTCTTCGTAATCGATTTGGCCTGCTTCGTCGATACCGTAAGGAATGATGTTGTAAAGCTTACCTGAGAAGTTTACTGGAGAACCGTGAGTCAGGTGACCACCGTGTGCTAGGCTCATACCAAGTACCGTATCGCCTGCGTTCAGTAGCGCCATGTATACTGCGTTGTTTGCTTGAGAACCTGAGTGAGGTTGTACGTTCGCGTATTCCGCACCAAACAATTCACATGCACGGTCGATAGCCAGTGTTTCCACTTTGTCTACGTACTCACAGCCACCGTAGTAACGCTTGCCAGGGTAACCTTCAGCATATTTGTTTGTTAGCTGAGAACCTTGAGCTTCCATTACACGTGGGCTTGTGTAGTTTTCCGAAGCGATAAGTTCAATGTGTTCTTCCTGACGAAGAGTTTCTTCTTGGATTGCTGCGAATAGATCCGCATCGTAATCAGCGATATTCATATCACGCTTAAGCATCTGTATCTCCTGACTCAGATTGTACTGAAAGTTTCAAAAAAACCACTTAATGCCGCTATAATCTACGCAAAAGTCGTCACGCAAACGTTTGCATCAAGCTAATGGTGCGCATTCTACATAATTTGATCTAGGTCATAAAGAGAAAATTTGAATTTTTCTCATGCAGTTTTTTCATAATGACATAGAAGGTTTGTCATGATGAGTCACAAAGTTGAATTGACTCGCAAACCCCTGTCAAATTTACGCTTTACACCCTGTAAAACGATAATTACATAGGTTTACCTTAAATTTGCCTCTCTAGCTACCGAAAATATCAACTTTTCCTTACTATGCACGCCATTATAGAGCAGTTAATTTTAAAATTGATGGAAAAACACACACGTAAAGAAGACTGGATGGCAATCCTGACAGGGACTTTCCTTGTAGCTCAAGGCTTATTCTTCTTGCAGTCTGCGAGTCTGTTGACTGGTGGCACGGCTGGATTAGCACTGTTGCTGAGCCAATTGGTCTCAGTTTCTTTTGGTACGCTGTATTTTGTAGCCAACTGTCCATTCTATTTACTCGCATGGAAGCGATTTGGCCGTCGATTCGCCATTAACAGTGCGATTTCAGGTGCGATGGTGTCGGTATTTGCCGACCACTTGTACTTATTTATTTCACTCGACAAGATCAATGAAGTGTATTGTGCCATTGCTGGCGGACTGCTGATGGGACTAGGTATGCTGATCCTATTTAGACATCGCTCTAGCCTAGGGGGCTTCAATGTACTGTGTCTGTTTATTCAAGATAAGTTCGGTATATCAGTAGGAAAAAGCCAGCTCGCTATCGACATGGCAATTCTAATGACTTCATTCTTCTTTGTACCACCGATGACAATTTTGCTGTCGGTGCTCGGCGCAGTCGCGCTCAACGTGGTCCTGGCGATGAACCATAAACCAACGCGCTACTCGGTGCGCCACGGCTAGAGCCGATAGTCTCACCAGCTCCCCACCCGATACGCGATGCCAGTGGTTACATAAACTACTGGCATTTTTGTTGGTTGAACCTCAACCTCTCGCTAGGCTTTTTCTCAGCTGATAATCCACATCCACCAGCGTAGAGATCGGGAACAACGGCACTTCATATTTCGAACGTATTGCATCAACAGCCTCAATTTGCTGTTTGATCGCTTGTTCAAATTGCTGTTTATGTTCAGACAAGTCCACTTCAAATTGAGATTGTCCATCACTGACCACACTGTAAGTATGAGTTGGCAGATCCAACTCCAACTGGTCGGTGACATGAGCCACAACCAATTCGTTTTGCTGGCTCAGCGCCTTCACGTATTTGGTGGTCGTATCATCCCACCCACGCCCGTCACTAATTAATACAATTAGGGTGTTTTTGGTTTGTAAGTTCGCTATCGTCTTTAATGGCTGATTAAGAGAGTCACTTAAACTCACCGCACTTTTCCCCACTTTGAGCATGTGGTTGTGCTCGACTAGCTTACGTAAGAATCTGGAGAAATCGTTCTTAGATCGACTTGGTTTAAACAACATCTGCTGATTATCGGTAAACGACACCCCACCTAAGCGGTCTCCTGCCGTTAGCGAAATCCAACCTAGCAGTGCACTCAACTCCGCCGCTATTACTGACTTCATTTTATATTGGCTGCCAAATAACATCGATTGCCTTTGATCCACCAATACGTACACCGCTCGGTCTTTCTCTTCACTGAAAACTTTGACATGAGGTTTACCGGTCCGCATAGTGACTTTCCAATCCATGGTTCGAATGTCATCCCCAACTTGGTATTGTTTCAGCTCTTCAAAATTCAAGCCTCGGCCGCGCAGCCTTGATGGATGTGCCCCGTTCAGCAAGCTGTTTATGGTTTGATTGGTGGTAAGGTTGAGCTTTTGCGCTTTGAACTGCAATTTATACAGTTCAGCCAACTCGACACGAACACGAGAGTCATGAAGTTTCTTCATCACTCACCTCACGCCGCCGAAACGTACCTAAGGATTTCATCGATTACGTCATCGGTTGTTATCCCTTCAGCAAGCGCTTCATAGCTAAGGCTAATACGATGACGTAATACGTTGTGCACAATGCTTTTTACATCTTCAGGTTCGACAAAGTCTTTCCCTTGCATCCACGCATACGCTCTGGAACATTTATCGATCGCCAAACTCGCTCTTGGGCTTGCGCCAGTAGCGATCCACTGGGATAACAAGCTCCCTGTATAGCGCTCTGGCTTTCTGGTCGCCATAATGATGCTAACAATGTAATCAATCACATTGTCGCTACTAAATACCGCTTTCACTTCTTCGCGTGCCGAGAAAATCACTGCAGGGTCAATCGGTTGAATTTCATTTTGGTTCCCTGCAGGTTCACTTGCGTTCTCTTCTGCTTGAACAAGGCGAATGATCTGCGCTTCTGCTTCACCACTTGGGTACGCCATATTCACTTTCATTAAGAAGCGGTCCATTTGAGCCTCTGGTAGCGGATACGTCCCCTCTTGCTCAATTGGGTTTTGTGTCGCTAACACCATAAACAGATCTGGTAGCCGATAGGTTTGCCCTGCCACTGTCACTTGACGCTCTTCCATTGCTTCTAATAGAGCCGCCTGAACTTTGGCCGGAGCACGGTTAATTTCATCGGCCAGTAGAAAGTTATTAAAAATCGGGCCTTGCTGGAAGCTCAGCTGGTGCTTACCTTGAACTTCTTGGTATACCTCAGTGCCCGTTACGTCTGACGGCAATAAGTCGGGGGTAAACTGCACACGCCCGAGGTTGACGGCTAAAGCCTTAGAAAGGGTTTTAATCGAACGCGTTTTTGCTGTGCCAGGTAACCCTTCTAGCAACACATTGCCATTGGCCAACAATGAGATGATTAGCGCGTCCACCATTTCATCTTGCGCGATAACAGATTGCAAAACGCGCTGCTTTAACTCCAACACTTTATTCAAATTCGGTTTAATAGACATATCAATTCCACCAATTCATTTCATACGGTTACTTGTTTTGCGCTTGCTGCGCTTTGCGTTTCGCTTCTTCATACTGTTCGATGAAGAACTTTTTCTTTAGAAACACCTTGGGATCCGATTCAATACTCTCGAGCCATTCTTGGTCAGAGAGAGTTTCGGCTTGATACTGGTTACCAAGGTTTTCAATACTTTCTTGTTGGCTTTCCTTGTCGATGATGGCGTTATCCCCTGAGTCACCAAGGCTTGCCGATGTCTTAATCAAAGGTTCAACAATCTCAATATTCTTCTTCGCCCCTTGATGATTCGGTGTTGTATCCAGAATCTTTTGGTAAAGCACAAACGCTTGGTAGTAATTCTGCTGATGCGCATAAGCGTTCGCTTGATTAAACATGGCCACATTGGCTGACAAGTCGGTTACTTGCGCCCAAGTTTGAGCTGAAGTTTTGAAATCTTCTGCCATATACAGGCTCCTCGCACGCCACTTATTATCCTCAAAGACTTCAGAAGCCTGGGTGTATTCACCGAGCTGAAAGTACACTCGACCAAGCTGATCATTGGATAGCCACAGCAGCAAATACGAACGAGTCGATAACCCAGCCGCAAGTATGTTTACAAGGATCACTAGCCAGATGACATGACGCTTCCATTTACGCGTCAAAGTTGGCACTTTCCATGGCACGGTATACTCGGATATTTGGTTGAGAGTTAACGCCATCGAATCACCCACCCTTTTCTAAACCACATCATTTGAACCAAAGCCAACAAGTAGATCAGCCAGTAACCGGCATCTTCCCATGGCATTGCATCATCATCGCTGAGCACCATTTGGGTTTCAGTAAGCTGCGTGACCTTTCCAACGCCCGGCTCTTCGTCGCTACGGACAACGAGCTCACCAGATGTCACCGTTGCGAGTTGTTCCAATTGCTTAAGCCCTTGCTTATGCGCAGCCAACTGCTGACCAACCACTGACCATGTCACCAGCTTTATGTTTTTGTGTTTTTCGAAATACTGTTCGAACTCTTGCTGTGCGCCATCGCTGACGCCATCAGTAATCATGACAACCGTTATCGGGGCTTGGCTCTTGCTACGAATGTCTTCGACCTTTGCAATCAGCGAGTCCGTCTGTTTAATCGGATTAGCAATAGACTGGCTGTCCAAAGCGTGCAAGAACTTCAACGTCATGGCCTGATCTCTGGAAGGTGGCATCACTACATGAGCGGTACCGGAAAAGGCAATCAACGCGGTTTTGTTATCTCCGCGACCTTTTATTAGTGACTCAGCCATCTTCTTGGCCACATAGATTCTAGACGGCTTCACATCTGCCAAGCTCATGCTCTGTGAGAGATCCACTGCCACCACAACAATCGCATCATCTTTTAGAAATGGAGACGCTTGTCTTTGCCATGTAGGACCTGCAACGACAACGCTGGCAATCAGGAAAAGCAGCACCAACATCTTTTCTGGCGAAAGTACAGAAGCGCCTTTTTTCTCAATCAGTAAATGCTGGTACAAATGAGGCGCTATACTTTTCTTCCAGCTGTCTTTAGCCCGTTGTTGCTGTTTCAATCGCCAAAACAAATACGCTGTTGGAAGCAACAGTAGAAGCCCAAGCGGCCGAATAAAGTGAAACTGTTCAATCATTGATGAGCCTCCAGCTGTTGAGGGACTGAGCGCCTACTCCTTAACAGCAAAGGCAGTAACAGCAGCACCATCACAAAGGCATATAAGGCTACAGGAACAAAATGTAAGCTCACTCGAGGCCGATAAGTTTTAGTTTCAAAGATCTGTGGTTCTAATTGATCGATTTCCTGATATACGCGTTCAAGTTCGACTCTGTCTTGGGCTAAATAGCTCTTGCCACCAGTGATCTCTGCGATTTTTTGCAGCGACTCGACGTCAACTCGGTATTCCCCCTCCGCCTGCGGATTCCCCATCGCCACGGTATAGATCTTTACTCCATGTTTTTTGGCAATTTGAGCCGCCTTTAGTAGCGGCATTTTCGACACCGTGTCGTTACCATCACTTAACAGGACTAATAGTGGGTTACTGGCTTTTTGTTGGCTAAAGACTTGGATAGACAATCCAATGGCGTCGCCAATGGCGGTTTGCCATCCAGCAATGCCTAAACTTGTTTGCTCAAGTAAGTCGGTCCAAGTTTGCGTTTCTTCCGTCAATGGCACTTGCAAGTAGGGCGCGTCGCCAAACAGGATTAGACCAAGTCGGTCTTTATCACGACTTTCAGCAAAGGTTTTAAGCACTTGCTGCGCAGCTTGTAGGCGGGTGATTTTTTTATCGTCTTGAGAGTAAAAGTCTTTTTTAATCATCGACCCAGATAAGTCGAGTGCAACCATAATATCGCGCGCTGATTTCTCGCGAGCAATTGGCTCACCTACCCACACTGGCTTGGCCAACGCAACAACGATACATAGCCAACCGAACACGACGATCAACTTTTGTCGCTTGGTTCGCTTTAGCATGATTACGCCTTGCTGAGGAGAAATTCCAGACACTTGAGACAACAACTCAAACTGAGGAACTTGGATAGCAGATTGAGGCTTTTTCTTTGCTGGCACCAAGACATACACCAACACCGGTAAGAAAATCAGCGAAAGAAGCCAGGGATTTTGTAGCTCTAACATTGTCGACCTTAGTGAAATTAGTGGCGAGCTATCCACAACTGAATAGACGCGTAAAGTGTATTAACCTTGTCGTCATCCATAACGCTAGAGTGGTACGCGGCTTGACTAAGCAGCGACTTCGATTGAGCGGTAAACCCGCTGTCTGGGCAACGGTTGTCTAACCACCGCTCCCAGTGTTGACCTGTCAGCGGTGCGATGGCTGTGCGAGGAAACGCATGTAACGCCGTTTCTCTAAGCACAGCTGGCATCTCAGCGATCTGCCCATTATCTCGTAGCAGCCCTAGTTTCTTACTAGCTTGGCGACGGTAACGGTTAGAATGGTAAACAGCCGCTGCGTTTAGCACTTGAACCAGTAACCAAGCCCCTCCCAGAGTAACCAGCACTTGCCAACCAATACTGCTTGGTAGCCAACTCACTTCCGGTATGGAAGCAACTTCCACCAGACCTTCTAAGCTTTCATTACCCCACTTTGAAGGCAACGCATTCATCCAATCGCCTGAACTCATAGCTCCCCCCCTTTAGAAACAATAAGGTAATGAAAACCAGTTCACTGGCGAAACCAGTGAACTGAGAAAGGAAATTACTTGCTGTGTGGCATTTCTACTTTCTTACCGTAAGCCACGATTTCATTGAGATCTTGTGGCATGTACATACGTAGGATACCGCTCCAGTTTGCTGGGACGTCTAGGTTGTTCTTTTCACCTTCACAGTTGAAGTTCACTGTGATTGAACCATCTTTGTTTGGTGTAATTTCACGGCTAGACGTTGCGTAGTTATAAGCGTGAATGTAGCCGTCTGAACCGTAGGTCGTTACAGAGAAGAAGCCCTTCTCTTTAAGTGGTGGCTTTTCAAATGTCATAGTTTGGCAAGCACCGGTACGATCTTCAGCGATTAGAACTTTGTAGAATGCGTGCTGTGATGGCAGTCCACCAAAACCCATTGCCGTAGCTACTTTCGCATCAAACTCGCGCACTTGTTCAGAGCCAGGCGCACCGAAAGAGCGAGTTAGATCAATCTTAAGGATGTTACGCTCTTGCTCTAGGCGAGTCTGCTCACGAGATACTTGCTCAAAGCCTTTTGCTACGTACGGATTCGCAGAGTTAGCATCAATTTTAACTAAACGTTGCTTACCGCGACCGGCTTCTAGATCTTTCTCATCCATAGAAGCAACTTGAGTACGGATAATTGCCCATACGTGCTCACCCGAAGACAGCATGTCAGGAGTTACAGTGATCTTGTTTTTGCCTTCTTCAGCGTAGATAACACCAATGGTTCTATGCTGTTCATCGATAACTTGCAGGCTTTGGTAAGTATCTAGAGCCGGCAATTCAAACGTTAGGCCACCCTGTGTATCGAAGATACCTTTTGAATAAAGCGTATCGCGGTTCTGACGAACCACCGTTTGGTTGTCTGGTGTAATGAGAGTATCAGCATGATTGAAGGTGTTCATTTTGCTTTCAGCTTGCTGTTCAAAGAAGTACTTGTCTGACTCAGCCATGATGAAGTTGTCGGCTGTTACCGCAATTGGGCCTGCATTTTGAAGTTGTAGTTCGGTTGGCTCGCCTTTCTTAGGAAGGTGATCGCCAAGTGTGGCAAACTTTTCTTGCGCTAATGCAGAACCGCTTACTACCGCTACCAGTGAAACCGCCAAAATTGATTTTTTCATGTTAATACCTATTACGTTGGCAACATTAGGTTGCTTTATCTTTCAGAACAGGAATTATCTTAAACTCATCTCTGGCTACTTTTTGAGCCTTGGCAGGCTCACATTAATAACTAAAACAAATAATTAACATTATCAATATTCACACAGTTTAATACCACGCAGTTGCTAATTACCTAACAAAACCAAATATAATCAACAACATAAGAATCTAAATCACCTTACCCAGAGCCAATTAATAGGAAACTAGATGGCTAGATCCATAAATATTAAATACGCCAAAACCTGCTAAACAAATACCAAATAACAGGTTGCCAACATAAATATAGAGTGAGCAGATAAGCGCTCAGAGAGAGGCAGAAAGAAAAAGGGTGACTCGAGGAGTCACCCTTTTGGGTTGTGATTAACCGTGTGAAGTTCGCGCCTTAACATCATGGCTAAGTTCGCGATTTAGCTCAGCTTCAACATGACCAGGAGACTGAGTCGATGCAGAGATGAGACGATACATCGCAGGTATGACGAACAAAGTTACCAAAGTCGCAAAGCCCATACCGAAGAAGATAACCGTACCCACCGCAACGCGGCTTTCATAACCCGCACCAGTAGATAGAATCAATGGAATAGCGCCTGCAAGCGTCGTAAATGCTGTCATCATAATTGGGCGTAATCGGCGCGCTGCAGCATCAACGATCGCTTTTTCAAACTCGATCCCACGGTCACGCAGTTGGTTAGCAAACTCGACTATAAGAATACCGTTCTTCGTCACCATGCCTATCAACATGATCATCCCGATTTGGCTATAAATATTGAGCCCTTCGCCCATGACGAACAAGCCAAGAAAACCACCAAACACGCCCATCGGTACCGTAAACATCACAACCAGTGGGTTAATGAAGCTTTCAAATTGAGCAGCTAGTACCAAGTAGGCAACCAGAAGTGCCAACGCAAACACCACCATAATGCTCGACTGATTCTCTTTGTAATCTTTCGATTCACCCGAGTAACTCACCGAAATATCACTTGGCAACAGCTCAATCGCTTTACCATCCAAGAAGTCCAACGCCTGACCTAAGGTATAACCATCCGACAAGTTGGCTGTAATGGTAATCGACTTCTGCTTGTTGTAGTGCGACAACTTAATCGATGATGCCACTTCTTCGATATGAGTGACGGCATCGAGCGTGACTAACTCACCAGACGCAGTACGCATATAGATTTGGCTCAAATCAGCTGCATTATTAAAGTTGTTTTCATCACCACGAAGGTAGACATCGTATTCTTCACCACGGTCAACAAAGGTTGTCTCACTGCGGCCGCCAAGCATGATTTCTAACGTATCGGAAATATCGGCGATGCTAATACCGAGCTCTGCTGCTCGCTGCCTATCAACCGTGACCACTAGTTCAGGAGTTTTCTCTGAGTAGTCGATATCCGCCCCTTCCATAAACGGTGACGCTTCGGCTTCATGCTTGAGCATGTCGGCCCATTTTTGCAGTTCAGGATAATCTGAGCCACCTAATACAAACTGGACAGGTTCACTTGAACCACCACGGAAACCCGGCATGAATGGGAATACACGAACATCTGGAATACCTGCTAGCGCTTTACGCGCTTCGCCCAACGCTTCTTGCGCAGTCACGTCACGGTCGTTCCAGTCTTCTAAAATCATGATCACAAAACCAGTTTGGTCACCCGCATTACCACCAAAGGCTGGAGATTGGATACTGAACGACTTCAAGAAACCTTGCCCAAGCAGTGGCATCAGCCTGTCTTCAACGATATCCATGTTCGCCGACATACGGTTATAACTGGTTGCATCCGCGCCACGAACAAAGGCAAAGATTACCCCTCGGTCTTCCGATGGTGTCAACTGAGAAGGCACTTGTTGCATTAGGCCGTAACTGCCGCCGATACACGTCATAATGATGATTGGCGCTGCCCATTTCCAACGAAGCGCACCTTTCAATACTTTGCGATAACCCGATTCCAGCTTGCCAAACACGTTATCCACCAGCAGGTTGAAGCGGTTTGGCTTAACATTAGCTTGTAGGATCTTACTACCCAATACCGGAGTCAGGGTTAAAGCAATAAGCGACGAGAAAATCACTGACATTGCGAGTAATACCGAGAATTCAGTAAACAGCAGACCTACCATGCCATCCATAAACGAAATAGGCAGGAAAACCATCACAAGAACCAGTGTGGTTGCGATAACCGCAAAGCCAACCTCACGCGTACCTTTATAGGCCGCCAGTAGTGGCTTTTCACCTCGCTCTATGTGGTGGAAGATGTTCTCGACCACCACGATAGCGTCATCAACCACCAAGCCAATCGATAGGATCAATGCCATTAGAGTGATCAAGTTGATCGAGAAACCAAAGTAGTAGGCAGCGATGAAAGACGAAATCAAAGATACCGGCACGGTAACCGCAGGGATCAGAGTGGCACGAGCCTGACCAATAAAGATGTACAACACTAAGATGACAAGGCCACCGGTAATAAATAGCGTGCTATACACTTCAGAAATGGAGCGATCGATGAATACGGTCGAGTCATAGTCGATCGCTAAACGTGTCCCTTCTGGCAAAAATTTCTGGATTTTCTCTACTTCAACATGGACTAGGTCAGCCACTTCTAGTGGGTTAGCGTCTGATTGCGGCACAATCCCCATACTGACATTAACAACACCATCGCTCTTGAAGGTCGAGTTTTCGTTTTCCGCGCCAATAAACACATCCGCGACATCTTTTAAATAGATAGGTGTATTATCGCTGGCACGCTTAACCACTAAGTAATCGAAGTCTTCCGGCTGATTGTAAGTACGCGCTGTTCGAACCGACATTACAATCGAGTCATTACGTACTTCACCGCCAGGACTTTCCAAGTTTTCACGGTTTAGCGCACTAGTAATATCTGTGGTCGTGACACCGCGGCCAGCCATAAGCTCAGGTTTGAGTTTGACGTACATAACCTTGTACAAACCACCCGAGACATCAACCGAACTCACACCAGTAATTAAGCTGAAACGGTCTAACAGCACACGATCGATATAATCGGTCAACTGAGTACGGTCCATCTCAGACGAACTCAAGTTGATGTACAGCGAAGCTTCACCAGAACCATTGTTCTTAAATACGATTGGATCGTCGGCCTCATCCGGTAAAGAGCGCTGCGCACGTGCAACTGCGTCACGCACATCACTGACACCGGTGTTCAAGTCATAGCCCAACTCAAACGTAATTTGGATGCGTGACATACTATTACGCGTGGTGGATGAGATCTCATCAATACCACTGATACCAGATAGCTGGTCTTCGAGCGCCGAGGTTATTTGGCTCTCAATAATGGTGGCCGATGCTCCTTCATAGCGGGTACTGATCGATACCACTGGGTTTTCAATATCCGGCATCTCGCGTACTGCGAGTTTGTTGAACGATACAATACCGAACACACACAACAGTAAGCTCAATACAACGGCAGCGACCGGTCTTTTTACCGATACATCAGAGAGTAACATTAGTGAATTTCCTTCTCTGGTAGAGTGCCGTCTTTATTCAGCTCTGCAACGGTTACGCCATCGCGCATGTTTACGATGCCTTGAACAACAATCTTCTCACCAATCTCTAGCCCACTTTCGATCACTACTTCATTACCAATACGCGCGCCAAGGAAGACTTCGGTGCGAGCCGCTTTATTCGTTTCGTCAACGACGTATACGTAACGCTTGGTACCTGAATATTCGAGAGCCTGTACTGGAATGATCGGTGCTTCAATCGGAGGGAATGCCATATTCGAAGACACTAGCATGCCCGGTTTGAGCTTAGATTCGCCGTTATCAAAATGAATACGAACACGTAGATTCAACGTTTCTTGATTGATACGGGAATCAATACCCACAACTTCACCGGTAAAAAGCATGTCGCCCCACGCGCTCGTAGTTGCCGTTACAGCCATCCCTTGGCTTATCTTAGATAGGTAACGTTCTGGAACTTGTAGATCGAGCTGCATAACTGACAAGTTGTCGAGCGTGAGTAAGTCATCCCCTACGCTGACAAACTTACCGCGGCTGAAATCGATGAAGCCCACAGTGCCAGAGAATGGTGCGGTAATGTGTAAATCTTTTAGGTTCGCTTCAGCTGCGGTTAGCCTTGCGTCTGCAATTTCGACACTGGCTTTTTGCGCATCAATTTCCGTTTGGGTAATCGCACCACGTTTTAACAGGCGCTCAAACTCTTTAAGAATACGCTGCTGATCGTTGAGGTAAGCTTTTGCTTCAGCTAACGCGGCTTGCGCTTTATCGTCATCTAACTGAACTAACAACTGCCCTTTTTGCACCACTTGATTAGCACGAATTGCGATTTTATCGACTTTACCTGTCACTTCCGATGAAATGACAACCGATTCGTCGGCTTCCAGCTTACCCACGAGAGAAAGAGATTGAGAAACTTGGTGGGTCTGTACTTGCTCAGTGATCACAGTGACCGCTTGAGGGCCTTGCGGTCTCTTGGCATGAACTGACGGCGTTGCGATCAGAATAGACAGAGCCAAAAGAGAGGTGAGTTTGTTGTTTTTCATAATATTTATCTACAAAAGAAACTAATCATATTTTAACCGTATATGCGTCATTTGAACGTCAAGTAATGTAAATAATGAGAAATAAACTGTAAGCTTAGTGGCGACTGCGCGGTGAAAAGTGGGTAATAACTATCACCTTTGTCCAAAAAGGCAGCATTCGATTCAAAATCATAAGAAAAGCCTTTACAGCTTGTTCGAGTTTGCTATGATGCGCTCCGCACTTGATTGATGTGTTGGGAAAACATTAATTAAGCCTATTCATTAGAGAATAGGAAATACCCTGGAGGGGTTCCCGAGTGGCCAAAGGGATCAGACTGTAAATCTGCTGGCACTGCCTTCGATGGTTCGAATCCGTCCCCCTCCACCATATTCTTTCTTGTGATGATCTTATTGCTGAATAAGCAGTGAGTAAATTGTGAGAAACCCTTGATTAACGTGTTGGGAAAACATTAGTCAAGCTTACTTTTAGAGTAAGAAAACACCCTGGAGGGGTTCCCGAGTGGCCAAAGGGATCAGACTGTAAATCTGCTGGCACTGCCTTCGATGGTTCGAATCCGTCCCCCTCCACCATATTCTCTTACAACCATCATGGCTTAATAAGCTCTGGGTAAGTTGTGAAGAAACCTTGATTAACGTGTTGGGAAAACCTAATCAAGCTTACTTTTAGAGTAAGAAAACACCCTGGAGGGGTTCCCGAGTGGCCAAAGGGATCAGACTGTAAATCTGCTGGCACTGCCTTCGATGGTTCGAATCCGTCCCCCTCCACCATATTCTCTTACAACCATCATGGCTTAATAAGCTCTGAGTAAGTTGTGAAGAAACCTTGATTAACGTGTTGGGAAAACCTAATCAAGCTTACTTTTAGAGTAAGAAAACACCCTGGAGGGGTTCCCGAGTGGCCAAAGGGATCAGACTGTAAATCTGCTGGCACTGCCTTCGATGGTTCGAATCCGTCCCCCTCCACCATATACAAGAAAGCCAACTCATTGAGTTGGCTTTTTTCGTTTCTGAGGCTGTATACCTCTACCCAAAAGGCACGGATACAAAAAAGCCCCAACCAAACGCTGGGGCACTAACTAACGCTATAGGGGGTGTTAGTTATTGAAAGGTGCAAGTTTATCTAAAAGAATGATCCGAGTTTCGTAAGGCCTCAATATTTGATGCTGTGAGACTTTCGTATTCGCCAGCTCATAGTTACCTAATACATAGTGCGCTTTTTCACAGTCAAACCCTTGTGGCAGAACACATTCTGTTTCTTCACCATAGTAGTTGTTTAAACAAATCAGGGTCTGGTGTTTAGACGTACGCTGATAACCAAATACGGCATGGTGCTCTGGATATAGATCTTGGTAACTGCCTGTTGTTATTACTTCTATCTGTTTACGTAACTTAATCAGTTGCTGGTAGAAGTAAAATACAGAATCATTATCCGCCACCGCTTGCTGCGCATTCACCTCTGGATAGTTACTCGCCACTTCAAGCCATGGCTGAGCTTTGGAAAAGCCTGCATATTGCTCACTGTTCCACTGCATTGGTGTACGTGAATTGTCACGGGACTTTTGTGCCAGAATCGCCATCATCTCATCGTGTCCAACACCGTGATGGTTGACCATGATGTCGTACATGTTGGTGCTTTCTACATCTCGGTATTGCTCTATCGAAGTGTAGCCTGGGTTAGTCATACCGATTTCTTCACCTTGAAAAATGTACGGTGTACCTTGCATCATATGCACCGATGCAGCCAACATCTTTGCCGATTTCACTCGATATTGAACATCATTACCCAAACGGCTAACAACACGTGGCTGATCGTGGTTACACCAAAATAGTGCTCCCCAACCTTTACCGTTGAGGCCAGTCTGCCAGTGGTTAAAGATCTGTTTTAGCATAGAAAAGTCAAAAGGAGCTTTGGTCCACTTCTCCCCATTCGGGTAATCAACCTTAAGGTGATGAAAATTGAACACCATAGATAACTCTTTGTTATCTAGAGAAGAGTATTGCTGGCAATGTTCTAGCGTGGTTGAAGACATTTCACCAACGGTCACACTGCCATACTTTTGAAATACTGCTTCACTTATCTCTTGCAAGTACTCATGTACGCGCGGGCCATCAGTGTAAAATCGACGGCCATCGCCTACATCATCATTCGGGAAGTCCTGCTGCTTGGAAATTAGGTTGATCACATCTAAACGGAATCCATCAACGCCTTTCTCTGCCCAAAAGCTAATCACCTCTTTAACTTCTGCACGAACATTTGGGTTTTCCCAGTTCAGGTCCGCTTGCTCTTTGGCAAACAGGTGTAAGAAGTATTGCTCGGTTTTTTCATCCCACTCCCAAGCACTGCCACCAAATTTAGATTGCCAGTTATTCGGGATACCACCATCAACCGGATCTTTCCAAATATAGTAATCACGATAAGGGCTGCTCTTATCGCCAAGAGCTGATTGAAACCATTGGTGCTCTGTCGAGGTGTGATTGACCACAATATCCATAATGATACGGATGCCACGCTGGTGTGCTTGTACCAACAACTGGTCGAAATCCGCCATGGTGCCAAAATCAGGGTTGATCGCGTAGTAATCAGAAATATCATAACCGTTGTCGATCATTGGAGACTGATATACAGGTGTTAACCAAATAGCGTCTACACCAAGCAGTTTAAGATAATCCAGTTTACTGATGATACCCTGAATATCTCCGGTACCTTTATTTGTGCTATCGCAAAAGCTTTTTGGGTAAATCTGATAAATCGTGGCGGTTTTCCACCAATTCGGATCGGTTGTCATTAATGTACTCACTTACCAAAAACAAAAAATAGAGAAAAGCGGAAACGGCGATATGCCGCTTCCAAAAATAATGACTTACGCGCTAGCTGGCTCTAATTCGCCTTTCATTTGCGCTCGTTTGTAGAAGAACAGTGTCAACGCTGCTGGTACGGCAATCGCAACCAACATAGCGATAGCAAAAACACCCCAGAATTGCGGTTGGATTGATAAAATACCTGGAAGGCCGCCTACACCAATACCGTTCGCCATCACACCTGCGCTACCACAAATTGCAGCTGCAATCGCACTACCAATCATGGCGCTCAACATTGGGAATTTGTATTTCAAGTTGATGCCGTACATTGCTGGCTCTGTAACACCAAGATAAGCAGAAATTGCAGCCGGGACAGAAATATCTCGCTCACCGTGCTTCTTACTGATGATGATAATGCCCACTACAGCTGATGCTTGTGCAATGTTAGACAACGCAATCAATGGCCAGATTGGCGTACCGCCTAAATCTTGCATCAATTGCAAGTCAACGGCATTGGTGGTGTGGTGAATACCCGTTATCACTAATGGAGCATATAAGAAACCAAACACCATTGAACCAATCACAGCAAAGTCACCGGTCATCGCCGCTTTCGCCGCGATCCCTACGCCATCACCTAATACACGACCAAATGGACCAATCAGAGAGTGCGCCAGTACAACCGACACGATTATTGAAACAAATGGCACCACGACTAAATACAAGTATGAAGGAACGATGCGCTTAAGATTAGTTTCGATAAACGCCAACGCCATACCGGCTAACATGGCAGGAATAACCTGAGCTTGGTATCCAACTTTCTCAATAACAAACAGGCCGAAGTCCCATACTTCAGGCACTTGCTTACCAATCAGATACGCGTTCATCAGTTGCGGGGAAACTAACGTCACACCGAGCGTAATACCCAAAATTGGTGTGCCGCCCAGCTTTTTCACCGTAGACCAACACACACCAACCGGCAGGAAGAAGAAGATAGCTTCGCCAATCAACCATAGGAAACTATGAACGGTAGCCCAAAACTGGCTGATTTCAGTCAGTGTTTGACCATCAAACATCTTGATGTCGCCGATGACATTACGGAAACCAAGAATCAAACCACCAGTGATGATCGCAGGTAACAGCGGAACAAAGATTTCAGCAAGATGGGAAATACCGCGTTCGAGCACATTCATGTTCTGACGAGCGGCTTGTTTTGACTCGTCTTTGGAAGATTCTGACTTCCCCGAAAGTTCGATCAGGATGGCATACACCTCATCGACTTCTGTGCCAATCACAACTTGAAATTGGCCTGCGTTGGTGAAACACCCTTTCACCATAGGCAGTGCTTCTAACGCTTTTTCATCCGCTTTGTCAGTATCGTTTAATACAAAACGTAAGCGCGTTAGGCAGTGGCTTACACTAGCGATGTTATCGCTGCCCCCGACCAGTTCTATAAGACGCGTAACGTCTTGTCTCGCTATCTTACTCATATCCTTGTCCACCCTATTTGGAGTCTCATTCTGAATTGTTCTTATATTTATGGGAACATTCCCAAAAACTGCAATTATATTGACAGACTCAATTCGCAATAAAAATGGGAACAGTCCCATTAATTGAATGAGATCACAGTATAATTTTAATTCATTTATAAATTAGTGAGTTAGTTATTGACCGGCTCTTGGGTGATGTGAATGAGAGATTCACTGCCATTTATATGTGAGATCAAAAGGTTAGCCGCTTTTTCTCCAGCAAGCGCATAACCTGGGTCGATGCTATAGATGTTAGGAAATAGAAAAGACAACAGCTCATTGCCACCCACACCGGTTACAGCGATATCTTCACGGCCAAGCTCTTGAAGCCGTTTTATCACACCTAAAGCCAAAGTGTCGCTGGCACAGACTATCGCTTGAGTTTGACTCGCGAGCACCTTATCGACTAGCTGATAGGCACTTTCATGATGAAGCTGGCCCGTTTGGTAATTCGGTTCAATATTGTTTGCTGTACACCACTGTAGATAAGCGTCTAAACGTAGCTGCCCGGTAGTGCGGTCGCTCGGGTCAACACCAATATAAGCAACGTCATTAAGTGACTGAGAAGATAAATGGCGCAACGCCTGATGTATCACACCACGGTTATCATAATTGATCGACGAGACTTCTTCAGTGTCCATAGCGATAACGACGGCTTTGTTTTGCCACGCTTGGAGCTGACTGATATCAAAATCGGTAAAACCAAACACAATCACGCCATCAACATTACGTTTTCTAAGCACGTTGAGGTGTTCGTTAGTTTTGTCACGATCAAACTGACTTTCCATGATTACAGCATCGTAGCCAAGGCGGTATAAAGCCTGAAGCATACTGCCAACTGCTTTATTTTCCGACGGTGAGTCCAAACGCGAAATGATTACACCAACCACCTTTTGGCTCCCGCCTCGCATTGATTGCGCAGATTTCGACGGAATATACCCCGACTCTTGGATCACTTGCTCCACTTTGGCACGAGTGGCTGGTTTAACCTTAGGGTCGTTAGTCAGCACTCGAGAGACGGTTGATTTACCGACGCCTGAAAGTTTCGCTATGTCGTGAATCGTGAGTTTTTTGCTCATATAGATGAAAGTGTCGTTGGTTGTATGGATAGTTGGTGGGCAGACCGCCCACCATGTGGCATTACGTTATTGGGTTTTACAGTTTTTGTAAATCACTCGTCCCAGTTCGAGTCGGGCTTCTTTGCCTTTTGTGCGTAAGGTAACAGGGTTCATCAACTCAGCGGTTCCGTCATTCAAAATATATTTGGTCCCGGAACCTGCTCGAACTTGCACTAAGCGGTATTCGTTGTCTGGTAAGCGCAGCACCGCCTCTTCACTTTCGGTTAAGTAAGCCACGTCAAACGACTTATCGGCACCACACTGGTAATGCATAAACTGACTATCGTTGAGGGTGTCGCCATTTACCGCAGACTGAGTACAACCGGCAAGTAAGCCGACTGCGAATAGAATAAGAGGATATTTGCTCATCACTACCTCCAGAGCTTGCACACACTACATAATGAAAAAGGCCGCTAAGGCGACCTTTATTTTGATAGGTAAGCAGGCACGTCTCTTATGCTGTCTAGCACCGCACTTGCGAGGCTTTCGCCTTTCTCGGTAACAGGCTTGCCAGTGCGCACTAGTAGCTTTGTGCCAACACCAGCAGCTTCTGCCGCCATCATATCTTCTGCTTTATCGCCTACCATTACAGAGTTAGCCATATCAATCTTAAGGAAGTCGCGCGCGGAGATAAACATACCAGGCTTAGGCTTACGGCAGTTGCAGTCTTCTTTGTATTTCCCTACGCCGTGTTCAGCATGGTGTGGGCAGTAATAAAAGCCGTCAAACTCTACGCCGTGGTCAACAAAGTTCCAGTCCATCCACTGAGTCAGAGAAAGGAAACGATCTTCGCTAAACATGCCACGCGCAATACCAGATTGGTTGGTCACCAATACAAGCATATACCCCATTTGCTGAAGCTGCTTAGTTGCTTCAAATACCCCTTCAACAAATTCAAAGTCATGCTCATCATGCACGTAACCGTGGTCCACGTTGATTACGCCATCACGATCTAAAAACACTGCTGGTTTAGCCAAAATTCAGTTCTCAATCTTCTCTGTATAGCCTTGAATTATCGCACGCTTTATTTCATTCATCACTATCTAATTACCTAATCGAATTGAGCAATAGCTATTTAGACGTCTAGACGTAAAAATATCTATTGACTTGAATCAGCGAAACCCATAGCATCCTCTACTAAATGAGACTTAGCTCAAAATATTATTCTGTTGTCCCTGCACAGGTAGAAAGATGATCGAGATTAACCAAGTAAATAAGGTTTTTTATCAAGGCGTTAAGGAAATCAACGCTCTGAAAGATATCAACCTATCCATTCCCCAAGGCACCATTTTTGGTGTGATTGGTTCATCAGGTGCAGGGAAAAGCACACTGATTCGCTGTGTAAACATGCTAGAAGCACCAACGACAGGTGAAATCATTGTTGACGGCGTTGACCTAACTAAGCTGACAAAATCTCAGCTGTGCGAAGCGCGCCGTAATATTGGTATGATCTTCCAGCACTTTAACCTGCTTTCCTCGCGCACTGTGTTTGAGAACGTGGCGCTGCCACTGGAACTGGCAGGTAAAGACAACCAACACATCGATACCAAAGTCAGCGAATTATTAAAGCTGGTTGGCCTTGCCGACAAGCGCGATACCTATCCAGCTAACTTGAGTGGCGGTCAGAAACAACGTGTCGCCATCGCTCGCGCTCTGGCTAGTGACCCGAAAGTACTTCTATGTGATGAAGCCACCAGCGCACTAGATCCAGCGACGACTCAATCGATTCTTGAACTACTTAAAGAAATCAACCGCAAGCTGAATATCACCATGCTGCTCATCACCCACGAAATGGACGTAGTGAAGAGCATCTGTCATGAAGTTGCGATTATCGGTGGTGGTGAACTGGTAGAGAAAGGCACGGTTGGTGAGATCTTCGCGCATCCGAAAACGGAATTAGCGCATGAATTCATTCGCTCAACACTAGACCTTTCGATTCCAGATGATTATCAAGCTCGCCTGCAAGACACGCGCGTAAATGGTAGCTACCCACTGGTGCGTTTAGAGTTCACCGGTGCCACCGTGGATGCACCGTTAATGACGCAAATTGCTCGTAAGTTCAACATTGATGTCAGCATTCTGAGCTCAGATCTCGACTACGCTGGCGGCGTAAAATTTGGCATGATGGTCGCAGAGCTATTTGGTAACGAACAAGACGACAACGCAGCGATTGAGTTTCTGCGTGAACATAACGTAAAAGTAGAGGTACTTGGCTATGTCCTTTAATACGATTTCTGAATGGCTAAGTCTTAACGGTAACTTACTGCTTGGCGCTACGTGGGAAACCTTATACATGGTTGGCGTTGCGGGTATTGTTGGCTTCGCAGTTGGTATCCCACTTGGCGTAATCCTTCATACCACGAAGAAAGGTGGCTTACTGGAGAACACCAAACTGAACGGTACTCTGGGTGCGATTGTCAACATCGGTCGCTCTGTTCCGTTTTTGGTATTGATGGTTGCCATCATTCCAGTGACCAAGCTGTTAGTAGGTACATTCATTGGAACAACAGCAGCAATTGTGCCACTGACAATTGGTGCTATCCCGTTTGTCGCTCGTTTAATTGAAGGCGCACTACTTGAAGTACCAACAGGCTTGGTAGAAGCGGCACAATCAATGGGCGCAACACCGACTCAAATCATTACTAAGGTTTTACTGCCAGAAGCACTACCTACCATTGTTAACTCAGTCACTATCACACTGGTTACACTTGTAAGCTATTCTGCAATGGCAGGGACGGTTGGTGGCGGTGGCCTAGGTGACGTAGCGATTCGTTACGGCTTCCACCGTTACGATGTAGTGATCATGGCGGTAACTGTCGTGATGTTGATTATATTGGTACAGATTATTCAGTCTATCGGCGATTCTATCGTACGCCGTGTAGACCACAGATAAAGACAGCCCCTTATCGGGCGCACAGATGCATTAAGCAAATTAGATTCAAATAAGGAGAGAGTCATGAAATTTAGCCTTAAAGGTTTACTTACCATTGCAGCAGCAGCGTCTGCTCTGGTTCTAGCAGGTTGCGGCGAGAAAGAAGCAGATACGAGTAAGATCAAAGTCGGTGTAATGGCTGGCGCTGAAGCACAAGTTGCAGAAGTCGCAGCAAAAGTAGCGAAAGAGCAATTTGGTCTAGACGTAGAACTTGTGACTTTCACTGATTACGTAACACCAAACGCAGCGCTAGATGATGGCTCAATTGATATTAATGCGTTCCAACACAAGCCATACCTAGACCAACAAGTGACTGACCGTGGCTACAAACTGACTATTGCTGGCAACACATTCGTTTACCCAATCGCTGGTTACTCTAAGCAAGTGACCTCTGTTGATGAGATCGCTGAAGGCGCTCGCATTGCTGTACCAAACGATCCAACTAACCTAGGCCGCTCTCTACTACTACTTGAGCAACAAGGTCTAATCACCCTACGTGAAGGTGCTGGTCTACTGGCAACCGTACGTGACATCGTAGAGAACCCTAAAAACATCACTATCGTTGAACTGGATGCAGCTCAGCTTCCACGCTCACTAGACGATGTTGCGCTATCTATCATCAACACAACTTACGCAAGCTCTATCAACCTAACACCACAAAAAGACGGTGTATTCGTTGAAGACAAAGAGTCTCCATACGTAAACCTTATCGTCGCGCGTGAAGACAACCTAAACGCTGAAAACGTACAGAACTTCGTTAAGGCATACCAAACTGAAGAAGTATACTCAGCTGCGTCTGACATCTTCCAAGGTGGCGTAGTTAAAGGTTGGTAATATCACCTTAACGCCCTATCGATTAGAAAGCCCTCATTATTGAGGGCTTTTTATTGCCTGAATACCACTCACTTACTCGAAAAAAAAGCCGCTCAAAGAGCGGCTTTTTAATATCCAATCATGTATTACTTGATATGATCCCAAGACATGTTCGATACGATTCGACAGTCATCGCATTTAAAATGGAAAATGTCATGTACAGGCTCATCTAACAGCCACTCGCCACCGCATTTAGGGCATTTTCGCGCCTGCTCATCCGCTAGGCTTTTTCCACCAACACGGTATTGATAGTAATAGGTTGGAATCTTAGTGATGTACTCGATACGACCACGCAGATCCCAGCCACGTTTAAATAGCACACTATCAAAATCACAAATTTCATGCAGCGCTGCGTGCTCCGCTCGACAGCCACCAGCCATCTGGATTTCGTCGCACGCTTGCCATTCAGTTTGCCACTTTACAACCGCTTTGTGGTCACCGTTAAGCGTTGGTGGGTTACGATAAAGCGGGATTGGCAACAAGGTTTCGCCGCTACGCAGCGGCGAGCAAGTATGCACATAAGTGGTATATAGGATTTGCCAGCTTGGGGCTTCCTCTTCAGCAGCTTCTTCTGAATTCAGGTCACGGCCTAACAGGCGCATCTTCGGAGCGAGTAAGCTCGCTTCCGCCAAGCGGTTCATGCACACCTTTACAAAATCAGAGTGATACCTTGGGTGCAAGCTATCCTGCTCTGGACAAACAACGCGAACAAAGAACTCCCCCTCCCCCATGACGATCGGAAATTCTCGTCCAAGCACTTGACCGTTATATCTCAGCGCATCCATTAAGCCATTGATTGCCCTATCAACCGCGCTCACCGTAGTGTTATCGAAACACTCAAATTGCAGCTCTACTACGTACATGGTTACACCGCAGGCTCAATGCCTTGAAGAAACTCAGTAAGAGTTTCCGCCAGCACGTCTCGTTTATCCGTACCCAAGCGCTCCAAAATGACATTGCCCGATAGATTACAGATAGAAATCACATCAAGTTCAGCATCCGTTGCGGCAATAAACACCGTTGGTTTCAGTTTCAATCGGCGCTGGGTTACCAAGTGGCCCAGAATGTTTTCTTGAAGGCGAACGAAGTCATCATCACTCCATACTTGTAGCAGCGACAGCTCATTCCCCTGCCAAGTGGCATCCATATCCGCACTGTACTGGCTACCATAGAAGGTTTTGATGTCTTCATGCAGCGTGAGCTCAATACCATTTTCGACATTAGTAAAGTCAGCCGGGGTTTCTCTTATATGAGCTTTCCATAGCACTTCACCTGAGCGCTTCTCTTCGACACAAGGAGAAACAAGCTCTGCCAGCTCTTCACTTACTGGTAATGAACCATGTTGCGCTTCATAAGCGTCTGAGTATTTTTGGCTGAATGCGAAAAGGGCCTGTGCGGCATCGTTTGCCATGAACATCTCCAATTGAAGGGTGATAACCCTAATGACAGTTAGGGTAGGATTGCGTAAAATTCTGGGTATTCTAATCCAATTCGACACAAAGTATGAGCAAATATTCCAACGCTAAAGAGCTTGCGGGCTTAACACTGGGCCAAAAGACTGAATACACCAATCAATATGACCCTAGCCTACTACAGCCAGTTCCACGTAGCTTAAACCGCGACGACCTAAACTTAGGCGACACATTGCCGTTTCAAGGTTGTGATATTTGGACTTTGTATGAGCTGTCATGGCTCAACGAAAAAGGATTACCTCAAGTTGCCGTAGGCGAGGTCTCGATTCCAGCTACAAGTGCCAACTTAATCGAATCTAAATCGTTCAAGTTGTACTTAAATAGCTACAACCAAACCAAATTTGCTAGCTGGGACGACGTAGAGCAGCATTTAAGCCGTGATCTTTCCAACTGTGCAGGTGAAACCGTTAGCGTAAAAGTAAACCCTGTTACCGACTACACTCAGCAAACGATCGTTACTATGCAGGGTGAATGCATTGATGAACAGAACATCGAAATCACTAGTTACGATTTCGACGCTGGTTTACTTAATGGCGCAGCTGGCGACGAAGTGGTTGAAGAGGCGCTGCACAGCCATCTGCTCAAATCTAACTGCTTGATCACTAACCAGCCAGACTGGGGAAGTGTTGAGATTCAATATCAAGGTCAAAAAATCGATCGTGAAGCTCTGCTACGCTACTTAGTGTCTTTCCGTGAACACAATGAATTTCATGAGCAATGTGTCGAGCGTATTTTCACTGATATCATGCAATTCTGTAAGCCGAGCAAACTAACAGTGTATGCACGTTATACACGTCGAGGTGGATTAGACATCAATCCTTACCGCTCTTCAGAGCAGGCTCAGCCAGCACATAACCATCGCATGGCGCGCCAATAACTTTTTCGACACTGTCGATTATTATCACAAAGCCGTAGCTATTACAGGAAGCAAACTATGCGCTGGGAGCGTTTACTTTTCCTCATTATTTGTCTGTTCACTCCGATGAGCTATGCGACGATCTATTCGTCGCCAATGCTCAATGAGGCAAATAACTTGGTTGATATTGTGCCGTTGCAAGCCAAAGCACTAGCAACGAATTATTTAACCCAACGCGAGCTCACCACTCGCGGTGAGAAAAGCCCCAGCACCATCAGCCGCGATGAAGCAGACAGTCGCAATCGCACCCCAAGCAGCAGTATTGATGCATTAAAAATCCTAGCCCAGGCCGAGTTCAACCTGAACAATGCCCGCGCAGCGAATATGCACCTTGAGGAGGCAGAGCGTTTAGCGACCACTCATCAGCTACCATATCTTGGACTGAGTGTTCAAATACTAAAAACTCGCCTTAACTGGTTGCAAACCCGTGACACTGAAGCCACTCAAAAGCGTGTTGATCAACTGCAATTGGCGTACAACAATATTGCTAATGCAGACCAGTTAGCTAAGGGCATTCATTACCGTTTAGTGATGCTGCAAGCGGAGATGGCGTCGTACGAGAAAGACATCGACAAAGCCAATACGCTCTATCAAAGTTTGTCGGCATACATCGACAATGTCAGCAATAAACAAACCTACATCGACTATCACCTTGCATACGGTAAGCACTACCTTGATCACAAGCTATACAACCTTGCTTTATCTGAGTTGTTAGCGAGCTACTGGCAATCAATTGAAAGTAACTCCAGCGCCCAATTAGCTAAGGTAAATCGCCAATTAGCGCGCCTATTCTATGAAAGGCGCGTGTTAGACAAGGCGCTTGACCACTTGTCTCAGGCTGCCGATTTCTACGACAACTTCCAAAACTCTCCTGCTTTGGTCGATGTTCTGAAACGAATGGGCGATGTGTACTATCAGCAAGGTAAGTACAATCTTGCCTTAGTGCATTACTTCAACGTCATTGATCACGAACGTAACCAAAACAATATTGAAGGTGTCATCGAGATCCGTATTTCACTCGCCGCAACCTACTTGCAGCTGTATAACTACCCGCTGACTGAGCAGTACTTAAATCGCGCGGAAGAGTTATTAGAGTACGCCGATGTACCTCGCTTAAACGCTCATGCTTTGCTGCTGAATGCAGGCCTAGCCTACTCTCAAAAGAAAGGCTCAGCCGCCGTGAACTATGCACAACAAGCATTAGATATTGGCTTAGCTGAAGATAACCTCAGGCTTAAAACCAGCGCTTATCAGATGTTGTACTTGGGCTATGAGCTTGTCGGCCAATTCGATAAATCTTTGGAAAACTTAAAAAAGTACAACTCACTAGTTCAAATTCAGCAAAACACGCTTAACCTGATCAATGAAGAAGCATTTCGTCAACAAAAAGAGTTTGTGGAGCAAACCCTGCATTTAGCAGGGCAAACACAAGAGTTAGAAGAAACACACGTTGAGTACCGAAAGTTCCAAAAAGTCGCACTGGCGCTATTTATCTTTAGTTTCGTGCTGTTGTTGCTCTATTTGCGCCGAGGCTTTGTATTGCAACGTCAGCGTGAAGAAATAGGCACGTTGAACACGTCTCTCTATTCTCACTCACGCTCTACGCTGCGTAATTTGCGCATGCTTAATGTAAAGCTCCCTAACGTAATGCAAAAAACGCGTTCAAGCTTTGAACTATGGCATGTCGGTGACTTGATCCAAGAACCACTCAACGATCGACTGCGCTTTGTGATGATCGATGTCCCTTTCTTAAGTGATATGTACCTGCAATATGGCTATGAGTCTGGTTTGGAGCTAGAGAAAGCATTCGGACAATATTTGAAAGGTAAAGTCGAAAGCCCAGCGCGTATTTATCACTTCTCTGATTCAACGCTACTCTACATTGAGCCAAGAACCGAAAACAGCGATGAGCCAGAAGCGATCTTCAAAAAGATCCAAAACTGGATCTTAGAGTTCAAAGAAGACAAAGCGATGACGCGAGTCATTAGAGTAGGGATCGCCGACTACCCGTTCTTGCCACGAGCCTACACCGCAATCAATGACAAAGAGCTGATCGACATTCTATTGATGTCCACCAGCGTCGCTCGCACATTGAGCCTGAAAGAGCATTGCAGTCAGTGGGTCTACCTCAAGGCCATTGAAAACGCACCAGCAGCAAGCCTCGCAACGGGTAATATCCGTAAAGCCTGCAAGCACTCGATAAACCAAGGCCTAATAAAAGTTCATTCTTCTTACAAGAATGAGGACAGCATCAAAAAACTATTAAAAGATGAGTAAAAGCTAGCCATTCAGTTCTAAGAATAAGTGACGTTGTTATTTTTTTTGTTATTATCGATTGATTAGTTAATAAGATCATATTGATCTTTTGTATTCAGCTTATAGTTTAGTTTTCATGGGCGTTCTCGAACAGGATATTCAATCGGAGCTTCATCAGCTCAAAAGCGAACTCGAACAGGTACGTTTGACACAGCGCGATACATCGTTCAAATTTAAGCGAGAACAAAAGGTTCTGAAGCGTATCGTCTCGTCACTCAGCATTGCCTGTAGTGGAGAAAACTCAAAACTAAACGATAGTTTAGCTGAGTTGCGTCACGCGTTAGAACAACAAAAAGACGTTAGCACGCTCATACCGCGCCTCGCAGTACTAGAAAGGATGCTAAAGCAACAAACGTTGGCTATGGAAAAACAAACGCTGAATCTCGATTCTCAAATCAAACACGGTGGAGAAACCCTACTCCGTGTTACCGGGTTACCAGCAAAGATCAAACGTGATTTACGTGATTTGCTGAGCTTTTCGGGTGCCGTGCAGCCGAGCAAAAATGAGCAAGCCCTCAAACTCCTCAGTATTTATGAGCGCTCGGTAAAAATCATTACCAGTAACCCAGATACCACCATTAATGAGCTAAATAGCGCCAGTGATCGTGAGCTATTCACTCGACTATCAACTGAACTCCAACACGTTATCACTGAACTGGATTTTGAGGGTGAATCTGGTGAGCTACTGGTTGATATCCGCGCTAAGCTGCTACTTGGTGTATCGACTCACACGCTACTAGAGCTGACCCTACAAATTCTTAAGCTTGTGATTGAAGGCACTAACTTTGAGCGTAAAAGTTCAGAACAGTTTCTTGAGCAAGTAAACTCTACTCTCTCCTCTACACTTAAAAGCGCCGCACAAAACATCGATCAAAGTGAAAGTTACTTTGAGCAGCGCCAAGAGATGAACAAAGAGCTAGATAGTTTAGTTGGGAAAAGTCAGGCCACACTTTCCCAGTCCGCCTCGATTGAGCAAGCTCAACAGGCCATGTCCCCGTTACTGAGCCAAATTGCGTCTCTTTCAGAACGATTAAACTTAGCAGAGCAACGTGAGCAAGCCTTAATAGAGCGTATGAACTACGGCAAAAATCAAGTCGAAGCCCTGTTTGAGCTGACTCAGGATTATCGTCGCCGACTTGAAGATCAAGCACAAAGAATGCTGCTCGACCCATTAACTAAGGTCTACAACCGCGCTGCATTTGGTGATCGTCTCGAATTAGAATACCGCCGTTGGATCCGCTCTCAGCACAGTTTACGTGTGGTACTGTTTGACGTGGATAAGTTTAAAGCGATTAATGATAGCTTCGGTTACACTGCTGGCGATAAAGCGCTTAAAATTATTGCCCGCACTATGCTGAAAGAGCTTAAAGAAACCGACACTGTTGCACGCTTCTCGGGCGAAGAGTTTATTTTGTTGCTCCCAGAACAAAACGACAATGAAAGCTACCAAATCGTACAAACCATCCAGCGTCAGGTCAGCAAACTGCCATTTAAGTTTAAAGATCAAAGCATTACCATTACGCTTTCTGCTTCCAGTACCACTTTTAAAGACTCAGATACCCCTGAAGAAGTGCTTGAGCGTCTGAATCGAAAACTCAGTGAAGCGAAGAACTTTGGTCCAAACCAATTGACTTGGAAATAGTCTTTTTTATTTCGATTACTTTTTAACCACATTAAATTCTGTAGCACCATAAAACCGTGCAGCTTCACATCCTTTCTAGATAAAGCCAGATTCTATTTGGCGACAATTTCTCATTGATATAGTGTTTTCAATTAGTTATATAGCAAAAATCTTTGCTAAGCTAACAAGTACTCCCTGCAAATTACACGCACCAGCGTAGGTGGGGAGGCTTATTCCCTCTCAACACAAGGAGGCCATTATGATCACTCATATTAGCCCTGCAGGTAGCATGGATCTGCTTTCTCAACTGGAAGTTGAGCGTCTTAAGAAAACTGCATCCAGTGATCTTTACCAACTTTATCGCAACTGTACGTTAGCGGTACTTAACTCAGGCAGTCACACCGACAACTCAAAAGAACTACTCGATAAATACAAATCCTTTGATGTAAATGTGGTGCGCCGTGAACGCGGAATAAAACTCGAACTCAGCAACCCACCAGAGCATGCTTTCGTCGATGGCAATATTATTAAGGGTATTCAAGAGCACCTATTCTCGGTATTGCGTGACATTGTCTATGTGAACATGCATCTTGCCGACAACCAGCGCTTGAATCTGACCAATGCCACTCACATAACTAACCTGGTATTTGGCATTCTTCGTAATGCTGGCGCTCTCACACCAGGTATTGAACCTAACCTAGTCGTGTGTTGGGGCGGGCACTCAATCAACCCAACAGAATATCAATACACTCGAGAAGTCGGCCATGAGCTTGGCTTACGAGAGCTCAATATTTGTACGGGCTGTGGGCCGGGAGCAATGGAAGGCCCAATGAAAGGGGCTGCGATCGGTCATGCTAAGCAGCGTTATGATGAGCAGCGTTACCTAGGGTTAACCGAACCATCGATCATCGCTGCTGAGCCGCCGAATCCTATCGTAAATGAGCTGGTGATCATGCCAGACATTGAAAAACGTCTTGAAGCGTTTGTTCGTATGGCACATGGCATTATCATCTTCCCTGGTGGCCCAGGCACAGCCGAGGAGCTTCTGTATATTCTGGGAATCATGATGCACCCAGAAAACGCCGATCAACCTTTACCAATCGTACTAACCGGTCCAAAAGAGAGTGAAGAGTATTTCCGATCAATAGACCGCTTTATTGGCGAGACTCTAGGTGAAGATGCTCAGAAACACTACCAGATAGTAATTGATGACCCCGTAAAAGCGGCGCAGATCATGAGCCAGTCTATGGGCGACGTTCGTCAGTACCGCAAAGACACAGGTGACGCATACAGCTTTAACTGGTCACTGAAAATTGCACCAGAGTTCCAGATGCCATTTGAGCCAACCCATGAAAGCATGGCGAGTCTAGACCTTCACCTTGACCAACGTCCGGAAAACCTAGCCGCAGCGCTACGACAAGCGTTCTCAGGCATTGTCGCTGGTAACGTCAAAGCAGAAGGTATTCAAGAGATTGAGCGCAAAGGTCCCTTTGTCATCGATGGCGATGCCGAGCTGATGAAAAAAATGGATAAATTGTTGAACGACTTTGTTGATCAACATCGTATGAAACTCCCAGGAGGCAGTGATTACGTACCGTGCTATAAGATTGCAAGTACGGACTAATCCCACTTCGAAGCGAGGCTCGCATCTTAAAGTAAGTTAGGTACAATAAGGGCTGAATAAGCCCTTATTTTTTGGAACATTATGTCTATCCACCTTGTGATTATCGACGCTCTTAACCTTATCCGCCGCGTGCACTCAGCTCAGCCGGATCAAAACGATATTGCAAGAACCATCACCACCACATCACGCACCTTGTCTCGCATTATCTCTGAGTCAGAACCCACTCACATCATCGCGGTGTTTGACCACCACCTTCAAGACAGAGGCTGGCGTGCAGAAATTCTGCCTAGCTACAAAGAAAATAGAAAACCGATGCCAGAGCCTTTATTAAAAGGGCTAGATGCTATTCAGCAAGCGTGGTGGGAGCTTGGTATCGACTCTTTACTATCAGATGGCGACGAAGCGGATGACTTAGTTGCGACTTTAGCAGTGAAAGTGGCCTCACATGGCGAGAAAGTCACGATTATTTCAACGGATAAAGGCTATTGTCAGTTACTCTCTCCAACTCTGCAGATTCGAGATTATTTCCAACACCGCTGGCTTGATGAACCCTTTATCCAAAAAGAGTTTGGAGTGAAGCCTACTCAGCTTGCTGACTATTGGGGGCTAACGGGAGTGAGCTCTAGCCAAGTCCCAGGCATTCCGGGTGTTGGGCCAAAAGCGGCTAAAGAAATTCTGACGCAGTTTGAAGACATAGAGCAAGCCTACGCTTCCCAAGAGCTGGCACCTAAATACCGTAAGAAGTTTGATGAACATATTGAGTCTGCCAGAACGTGCAAACAAGTCTCAGCACTCAAAATCGATATTGAGCTAGGGTTTAACTTACAAGATTTACGCTTTACTCCACCAGCGTAATCATCACAGCTTCTTAAAGAAAAAGCCCACCGCTCTTTATAGGATCGCGGTGGGCTTTTTTGATTCAAATCACTCTGACTTTAATGCGGTGAGATGTTCGATAGCGACTGAACGTGGACAGTGATTTCTTCACGATCATGATAAAGGTGTTTCGCTTGAAGTTTAAATTTCACACCGTTCTCAATTAAGAAGTACTTCAGATTCTCGATGTCTTCCAGCACTTCATCGTAGCGCCCTTTCATTGGCAGTTTTAAGTTAAAGATTGCTTCTTTCGCCCAACCACGAATGATCCACTCGCCCATCAACTGAGCAACACGCGATGGCTTCTCAATCATGTCACACACCAACCAAGTCACGTTCTTACGCGCTGGTTCGAATTTAAAACCATCCTCTTGGTGGTGCTTAACTTGGCCAGTTTCCATTAGACTGTCAGCCATCATACCGTTATCAACCGAGTGAACGAACATAGAACGCTTCACCAATTGGTATGTCCAGCCTCCCGGACAAGCTCCTAAGTCAACGCCCCACATCCCAGATGCTAATCGAGTGTCCCACTCTTCACGAGGAATAAACACGTGGAAGGCTTCTTCCAGCTTCAATGTGGAACGGCTCGGTGCATCGGCTGGGAACTTCAAACGAGGAATGCCCATAAAAAATGCTGAGTTGTTGTTGGCGTAAGAGTAGCCAATAAAACAGTGACCAGGAGCAATAAAGCAGATATGTAAGACTGGCTTTTTCGGGTTGTCTTTGCTGTATAAAATCCCCTTACCACGTAGTGCTTGGCGCATTGGAACAGTGAACTTACGGCAGAACTTCAGTAGTTCTTTCGCTTCATTGGTATCCGGTGTTTCAATGCGTAAATCACCACAGTGAGGGAACGCTTCAACGTCTGATAACTCAGATAGAATCGGAGAAATACGGTCTTCTTTCGGCAGTTCACTCAGTTCAACCGCAACGGCGAACATTTGACGTGCAAATATTAACGACTGGAAATCGATAGTTTTGACTAGCTTATCTGCATCACCATCTTGGTAACATTCAAACAGCACGTAACCGGTATTCTTCTTCACACGAGGAAAACCATACACCTCTAGCTGAGTTGCTTTATCCTGAATCTCTCCAGCACACTCTTTTTCAAAGCCACTGCGGCAGTAGAGCATTACGTGTTTCACTTGTTAACCTCTTTCATCTGTAGTGCTGCATAGCCAAACAGCCCCCAACCTAGCATAAAGAGTAGACCACCAAATGGCGTGATAGGACCAAACCATTTAATACCCGTTAATGCCAGCGCGTAGAGGCTACCGCTAAAACAAAGGATGCCGATGATAAAGCAAATTGCAGCACGGAAAAATATTTTTGCGCTTTGTCGCTAAGATTTAGCTGTAGTAATACACCACATGCCAGCACAGCCAAGACATGAATGAACTGATATTGCACGCCCGTTTGGAAAACTCCGATAAGATAAGGGGATAAGATTGCTTTTAAACCGTGCGCGGCAAACGCCCCCAGTGCAACACCTACAGCGCCCAATCCACCAGCAATAGTGAGCAATAACTTACTTTGCATCGTAGACCTCAAAAATAAACTGACTCAAAGAGTCCACAGCAGACGCGATGTTTTGTTCTTCCGTAAACCCGGAGCGCTTGCGAGGCTTAAAGCTGTGGTCACCGTCAGGTAAAAAAGAAACCCTTACTGAATCCGATAGCGCGAAATCGTCAAACTCTTCCTTCTTGCCAAAGGTATCTCTCTCACCCTGTAAAATAAGGCATGGCTTATCAAGGCTGGCTAAGTGCTCACCTTTGTAGTTTTCTGGCTTACCCGGAGGGTGAAATGGATAACCTAAGCATGCAACGCCAGCAACTAACGGCTCTCCTGCCAGTAAACTCGCCATTCGGCCCCCCATTGATTTACCACCAATCACTACAGGTTTGTTTTGCGCAAAGTGAGTGATCACTTCCTGATACGCCTCCAACAGTTTAGGTGCACGATCAGGTGGACGCTTCTTACCATCCTCCGCTCGCTTAACCATGTATGGGAAATTAAAACGAGCAACACGGATCTGCTTAGCTACTAGCCCTGCACTAACACTTTGCATAAAGTCATGCTCCATGCCTGCACCCGCCCCATGAGCAAAAATAAACAGTGGCCAGTCTTGCTCACCTTCGACAATCCAATTACTCATCTAATAATTCCTCTTGTTCACTGAATGCTTTAGCCAGCATCCAGTCTCGGAATGTGGCAATACGCCCCATATCCGCCTGTTTCTCGTGACACACCACATAAAACGCATTCTTAGTAACGAGTAGCTCATCGAAAGGCGCAATTAAGCGTCCCGCTTCCATTTCAGGTTGTGCCAATACATTATTGCCAAGCGCAATACCCTGCCCGTGAGCTGCGGCTTGAAGAACCATTGTCGAGTGACTAAAAATAGGCCCGTGGTTTACATTCACGCTGTCTAAATCGTATTGCTTAGCAAATTGTTTCCAGTCTTTACGAGATGTGTCATGAAGTAAGGTATGTTTGGTTAAATCGCTTAATGTTTCTAATGGTTTGTTACCTAAAAGTAACGCAGGTGAACAAAGCGGAATCAAAAATTCCTGATACAGTTTATCGGCTCGTAAGCCTGGCCAATTTCCACGACCATAATAGATCGCAACATCGACATCATCAGTCAAAGAACCTTCATCCATATCGACTGCTTTGATTCTAACGTCGATATCTGGTTCCTGTTGGTTAAAGTCTGCCAACCTTGGCACAAGCCATTGAATAGCAAAACTCGGTGGCAAACTGATGGTTAACGCCCCTTTTTCACTGCGTTCAAGCACTTTATCAGTCGCTTCTGCTAACGATGAGAAAATATCTTTAATATCAAGAAAGTAACTTTGACCTTCTTCAGTCAGCAGCAGGGAGCGATTTCGACGACGGAATAGCTTCAATCCTAAGAACTCTTCAAGCGCTTTGATCTGGTGGCTAACCGCAGCCTGAGTCACGAATAACTCTTCAGCGGCGCGAGTAAAACTCAAATGACGAGCAGCAGCTTCGAACACTTTAAGTGAATTCAACGGTGGCAATCTTCTAGACATAGACACACTCAAAAAATTGGATTAGTTTTTTTAATCTGAAACATTATAAATTGTCCGTTGCCTAGCGGCTAGAGAAATTCTATATTTCATCCCGCAACGCTGGCCTGAACGGCTTGATTCGGTTGAATCAATTGGCTCAGTGGTTGCGATGTTGTGTTTGCAAACTCGTACTTCGAGTTAGGTAGATTTCTACCAGTTTTGTCTCTGTTATCCCAAAGACAAAACGAATACTTCCTGTATTTTTGACCTGTCTGTCAAATTTTTTAGCACCGCCTATTAGGCGGTGTTTTTTTATGCCTCAAGCTTTTTTCAGCCTAAACGTAACCACTCCATTTTTAAAATCAGCCGCTTTCGTTAGATACTAAAAAAGCGCAAATCGAATCAACGAGTTGCGCTTTAATTTTCAGTAATATGTTACAGCTAAGCTGTAAACGAACACTGACTAAGGACGGTATACCTTAACATTGCTAAAGCCCTGCTCTTGCAGATACAGCGCTTGCAAACGGCTCATCACACCACGGTCACAATACAGTAGGTAGGTTTTAGACTGGTCTAAGTCACCAAACTGAGTACCAAGGCGGAAGAATGGAAGGTGCTTAACTTCCACACCCTCTATTTCTAGTGGGTTATCGTCTTCTTCTTCAGGACTACGGATATCAAGTACAATCGCATGCTCTTCTACTGCTTTAACCTGCTCAACTTCTGGTGCAGCTTCTTGGCTCTCTTTTTCGATATCACGAATATCAATCATGCGCGCATCACGAACCACTTGCTCTAGAATCGAGAAGTCGAATTTCGCTTCTTCCGCTTCCAGTTTGTCTTTTACCGCTTTTACTGTTGGCTTCTTAGAGATGACACCACAGTATTCAGGCATAGTTTTAGCAAAGTCTTCTGTACCAATATCGCGAGCGAGGTCGATGATATCTTCTTTGTCCCAGTTGATGAGAGGACGAAGAATCAGAGTGTCCGTTACACCGTCAATATGGCGTAGGTTAGTGAGTGTCTGGCTCGATACCTGACCTAACGCTTCACCCGTTACTAGCGCTTGAATGCCGTACTTCTCTGCCAGCATTCCACCAGCACGCATGAACATACGCTTGAGGATAACGCCCATTTGACCATCGTCGACTTTCTCTAGGATCTCTGCCACAACCGGTTCAAAGTCTACAGCTAAGAATTTCACTTTCGCGGATGAACCAAACTTGTTCCACAAGTAGTGCGAGACTTGCTTTACGCCGATCTCATGTGCAGGACCGCCTAGATTGAAGAAGCAGTAATGGGTTTTGGAACCACGCTTAATGTGTAGATAGCTTGATACACCAGAATCAAAACCGCCGGAGATCAGGCTCAATACATCTTCTTGTGTACCTAGAGGGAAGCCGCCTAAACCTTTATGGCGAGCAATGACTTGATTCAGCTTTTCATTGGCAATTTCAATGTTCACTGTGACGTCTGGCTTACTTAACTTAACGCGAGCGCTTTCAACTGCTTGGTTCAAACCACCACCCACGTAGCGCTCTAGTTCAATCGAAGTAAACTCATGTTTGCCACGGCGCTTGGCGCGTACCACAAAGGTTTTGTTTTCGATCTTGCTACGATTAAGCTCCAGTACCTGCTCGTAGATATCATGCATATCTTTGAAGTCAGATTGCTGAACTTCTAGCACATGATGAATCCCCGGAGTCTCGGTTAGGATTTCAAGAACTTCGTTATAGTACTGATCACTTTCAGCAGTCACTTCGATGTGGTCACGGCGGTTGAAAACCGCTACCGATTCAGTACGACGCTGAATAATGATTCGAATATTACATTCTAAAATCCTTGTGAAGCGCTTACGCACCGATTCACTTTTTACAAAAATTTCTGGATGGGGCTTAACAATAAATTTCATAGTTCACTTCACAAGGTTACAAGCTTTGTCATTAAGACTATGCGGGTCGTCGCTAAGAGTATGTGTATTGCCACTCAAGGATAACGCGCGCTAAGGGCGCAAGATTATACACGAGGTCACAGTTATAAAAAAGGCGAGCATTTCTGCTCGCCTAATATAAGTTTCTTGCTGGGCTATTGCTGCGGTATAGACGGAACTTCATCGCTATACAAAGGCTCACCTTGCATAATACTGATCTCTACTCGGCGGTTGCGTGAACGCTGAGCCTCAGTATCATTTGGGCCCAATGGCGCAGTATCTGCCATACCTCGAACTCGTAAACGCTGATGAGAGAAACCACGGACTTTTTCCATCTCTTGCGCGACTGATACTGCACGTTGCGACGACAGGTCCCAGTTGGAGCGATACAGCTCAGAATCTAGCCGTTGATTATCAGTATGCCCCGAGATACGTACAATACCAGGAACGTCTTTTACCAACTCCGCAATCTGCCTTACTAAAGGCCTAAACTTAGGCTGTAAGAATGCCGAACCTTCTGGGAATGCACCTTTCTCTCGAATTCGGATAACGATTTGCTGACCTAAGTTTTCAACCTCAATCGCCCCTTCTGCAATCTCTCGTTCCAGCGCTTTCTTCACTGCTTCTTCGACGACCTCGAGCTCTTGTGAGGTAGATTCCGATTGCTGTTGTTGCTGCTGTTCTGATTCGTTATTTTGATTGTCCTTAGTCGACGACTCTGGAGACTTACCACCGGTCTGCTTACCTTTATCACGCTGAGTACCACCTGCTCGATCCGACTCCCCCTCATGAAACTCAAGGGTTTGCTGGGTAATATCAATAGTTTGCTGCATGATGACATCGATAGGTGTCGGTTCTGGTCTACCAGGACGGAACTCCTGAGCTATGATACTGGTCCCTTTAGGAATGTCTTTCACTTCTAAACGGTTTTGTACACCAAAGGCGAATTTCATCGAGCCAGCAATCTGCTTAAATTTCAGTACATCCATTTCCGAGAACGACAGCAGCAGAACGAAGAAGCACATCAAAAGTGCCATCAAATCGGCAAAGGTGCCCATCCAAGCCGGAAGGCCGGGAGGTGGACATTTACAATTCTCTTCTTCCATAGCTCAGCCTTACTCGTTATCAATATCGAGAGCGCGCTTACCTTCGTTAAGGTAGTTTTTAAGGTAGCTATCGATAACTCGTGGGTTTTGACCATCTTGAATGGCGAGAACACCATCCATAACCAAACGGCGATTCAGCGTTTCTTGCTCACGGCGCAAAGATAGCTTATCGGCGATTGGGAAGAACAACATGTTTGCTAAGATAGCGCCATACAGTGTGGTAAGAAGTGCAACCGCCATCGCTGGACCGATGGCTTTAGGGTCATCCATGTTGGAAAGCATCGCAACCAGGCCAACCAAGGTACCGATCATACCCATCGCTGGTGCTACGTCACCAAACGCGCGAAATACTGCAGTACCAAACTCATGTCGTTCATCAGTCAAGGCGATATCTTTTTGCATTGCCGCACGTACTACGTCAGCGTCATGGCCATCGACCAACAAATCGATGCCTTTTTGCATGAAGCTATTGGTTATCTCCATCTCTTCTAGTGCTAAGAAACCACCTTTACGTGCAGCGTCAGCCATTTCCACCACTTTGGCGATCAAGTCTTCAGGCTCTTCGGTTTTGAACATAAACGCCTTAGCTGCAATCTTAAACGACGCGAAGAATTGTCCCATGGTAAATTTCATTAAAACGACAAAGGTTGAGCCACCGACCACGATGAGTATCGATACCACATCGATAAACATCATGATGCTTCCACCCAAAACCATTGCCATGATAACGAAGGCAAATCCGCCTATCAGGCCTAATAGCGTTGCTAAATCCACAAAGCACTCCTCATGCTATTTCTCAGCGTTTATGTGATTTATACCAATCTAGACCTAGAAACTATGAGATAAAAACTTGCTGATGCAGCAAAAATCCAGATTGGTATAAAGTAGTTATCGGCATGATCATAAGATCTTTAACTATTTAATTGATATCAGTTTCCAAACTTTCCTCCACACAGATCAACTATTCAATACAATTATGGGCCTAAATCGGCATAAGAAACTGATTTCCTGGCGCATGGTAGCAAATATTTTGGCTTTCACTCAGCCGAGCTTTACGCTTAGTAACATAAGGACCCGCTAAACTGCATTTTTCTGACAAATTTACTTGGTTAAATTTGACCATCTCCACGCCCTAAGGTAACTTTCGTCCATCCTTTTAAATGTAGATAAATTATGGCGAGCAAGAAACCTGAAAATATGTCGTTCGAAGCGACAATTGAAGAACTTGATACTCTGGTTGACCAACTGGAAAACGGCGATCTTGCCTTAGATGATGCATTGAAAAAATTTGAGCGCGGTATTGCCCTTGCTCGTAGTGGTCAAAACAAGCTTAACGACGCGGAACAGCGTGTCAGTATTTTGCTACAAAACGACGACAATGCTCCTCTTAGTGATTTCAATCCTCAGCCAGAATAAGTGAAGAATCCGTATGATTGAGGCGCTAACCTCTTATCAGCAAAGAAACAACTCGCAACTTGATGCTTGGCTTAACCAGCTCCCTCATCAGAACCAAACTCTGATTAAGGCGATGCGTTACGGCTTATTGCTAGGTGGCAAGCGAGCTCGCCCATTTCTTGTTTATATCACAGGTGAAATGCTCGGCTGTAAGCCAGAGCAACTAGACACTCCAGCATCCGCTGTTGAGTGCATTCACGCCTATTCGTTAATTCATGATGATCTTCCAGCAATGGATGACGATGAGCTACGCCGTGGCAAACCCACCTGTCATGTCGAGTTTGATGAAGCCACTGCCATTTTAACCGGCGATGCATTGCAAACACTGGCTTTCACTATTCTGGCTGAAGGCGAGTTAAGTACCGATGCTGAAAGTAACCGAATCAAAATGGTACAAGCACTCGCAGCCGCTTCTGGTGCACAAGGCATGTGCATGGGGCAATCTCTCGATTTAGAAGCTGAGAACCGTCAAGTGTCACTGGCTGAGCTAGAAGAAATTCACCGCAACAAAACCGGTGCATTGATGAAATGTGCGATTCGTTTGGGTGCACTGGCTGCTGGACAAAAAGGTATCGACGTTCTGCCACAGCTCGATAAATACGCCGATGCCATCGGTTTAGCTTTCCAGGTTCAAGACGATATTTTGGACATTATTAGCGATACCGAAACGCTTGGTAAGCCTCAAGGTTCTGATCAACAACTCAATAAAAGCACTTACCCTGCCCTATTAGGCTTAGAGGGTGCTATAAACAAAGCTCACACTCTGTTAAATGAAGCACTACACGCTTTGGAATCTATCCCATACAATACAGAGTTACTCGAAGAGTTCGCCCGATATGTCATCGAGCGCAAGAACTAACATTTATAAGCGCGCATTTATATGACTCTTGATATTTCAAAATATCCTACACTGGCTCTGGCAAACACGCCGGACGAATTGCGTAGCCTACCAAAAGAAACGCTACCAAAGCTGTGCGATGAATTACGCACCTATTTATTAAACTCAGTAAGTCAGTCAAGCGGCCACCTGGCTTCTGGCCTTGGCACCGTTGAACTGACTGTTGCGCTACATTACGTCTACAACACTCCGTTTGACCAACTGATTTGGGATGTGGGCCATCAAGCCTACCCACACAAGATCCTTACCGGTCGCCGTGACCAAATGCCGACTATCCGCCAGAAAGATGGATTACACCCTTTCCCATGGCGTGAAGAAAGTGAATACGACACGCTATCTGTCGGCCATTCATCTACGTCGATCAGTGCTGCGCTCGGCATGGCCATCAGCGCTGAAAAAGAAGGTAAAGACCGTAAAGTCGTCAGCGTAATTGGTGATGGTGCCATCACGGCTGGTATGGCATTTGAAGCAATGAACCACGCGGGTGATGTTCACTCAGACATGTTGGTCATTCTGAACGATAACGAAATGTCCATTTCAGAAAATGTTGGCGCGCTGAACAACCATCTTGCTCAAGTGCTTTCAGGAAATCTCTACACCTCAATTCGTGAAGGTGGGAAGAAAGTATTATCCGGTGTACCACCTATTAAAGAGTTGGTTCGTCGTACTGAAGAACACCTAAAAGGCATGGTCGTTCCAGGTACTCTATTCGAAGAGCTCGGCTTTAACTACATTGGCCCTATCGATGGACACGATGTCAGTGAGCTAATCAAAACGCTGAAGAACATGCGCGGCTTAAAGGGTCCTCAGTTCCTGCACATCATGACCAAGAAAGGCAAAGGTTATGAGCCTGCCGAGAAAGATCCTATTGGCTACCACGGTGTACCGAAGTTCGACCCAAGCCACAATAAACTGCCGAAAAGCAGCAATGGCAAACCGACATTCTCGAAAATTTTTGGCGACTTCCTATGTGACATGGCTGCGCAAGATCCTAAGCTGATGGCGATTACGCCAGCGATGCGTGAAGGCTCTGGCATGGTGCGTTTCTCAAAAGAGTTCCCAGAACAGTACTTCGATGTCGCGATTGCAGAGCAGCATGCTGTGACTCTAGCAACAGGGATGGCGATTGCGGGCAATAACCCTATCGTTGCAATCTACTCAACCTTTTTGCAGCGTGGTTACGACCAACTGATTCACGACGTAGCAATCATGAACCTTCCGGTTATGTTTGCCATCGACCGTGCAGGGCTTGTTGGTGCAGATGGACAAACTCACCAAGGTGCTTTTGATCTAAGCTTCATGCGTTGCATCCCAAATATGGTCATTATGGCGCCGAGCGATGAGAATGAGTGTCGTCAAATGCTGTACACCGGCCACAAACACAATGGTCCAAGTGCCGTCCGTTATCCACGTGGTAATGGTATGGGGACAGAAATCGAACAGCAATTTACCGAACTAGAAATTGGTAAAGGCCGCATTGTTCGTAGCTGTGAAACTGCTGGTGAAGGTGAAAAAGTCGCAATTCTTAACTTTGGTACCTTTATGCCAAGTGCACTCGAAGCGGCCGAAGCGCTTAATGCTACTGTTGCCGATATGCGCTTTGTCAAACCTCTGGATGAATCACTGATTAAAGAACTAGCGGCAAGTCATGATGTGATTGTTACCTTGGAAGAAAACGCCATTGCAGGTGGCGCTGGTGCAGGGGTTGTCGAGTTTATGATGAGCGAGAAGATCCTCAAGCCAGTACTGAACCTTGGCTTACCTGATCGTTTTGTAGCCCAAGGCTCTCAGCAAGAACTGCACGAAGAGCTTGGCTTAGACTCCAAAGGAATTGAACAATCGATTCGTGACTATCTCGTGAAATAAGACCCTGGCTGGCGAAATAAGCCTCCAAAGCAAATTTGGCGATAATCATAACCCGATCTAAAAAGCCCTCTTTCGAGGGCTTTTGTTTTTTTATTCGTTTCTTGTAGCCGTAAACGGTACCTACGCGTTTGGTAGTGACCAGCCAAACTGGGTAAACAGATTCTGCCACACTTCATCCATACTCGCGGTTAGCACCAAAGCTTCACCAGTGAATGGATGAGCAAAGCGAAGTTCGGAGGCATGTAGCATCAATCGATGCGCATCATAGCACTCTCGAAACAGACGATTGTGTTTACCATCGCCGTGGGTGGTGTCACCGATAATAGGGTGGCTCAAGTGATGCATATGGCGACGAAGTTGATGTTTACGCCCTGTTTTCGGTTTCATTTCAATCAAGCTGTAGCGGCTGGTTGGGAACCGTCCTGTGGAATAAGGCACTTCAACTTTCGCTAAAGGTTGATACTCGGTAATCGCCTCTTGAGCTTCTTTGTCTTCTTTCGCAAACTTATCAGCGATTTTATCGAGCTCCACTTTCAACGGGTAATCCAGAATATCACCCTGCTCAATCCAGCCTCGAACCACTGCATGGTAAGTTTTCTCCATCTCATGATTGGCGAACATAGGCATGACTTTAGATGCTATCTCACTCGATAAAGCAAACACCAACACCCCGGATGTAGGCCTATCCAATCGATGCAGCGGAAAAACATGCTGTCCAATTTGATCACGCAAAGTTTGCATCACAAACTGGGTTTCGTGTTTATCTAACCAGCTACGGTGCACCAACATTCCAGCGGGCTTATTGACCGCGACAAGGTACTCGTCTTGAAACACTATCTCTAACATCAGGCACACGCCTCATCAATCTTGTTCAGTATCACCAACAGTTGACGATACTCAGGCTTCTCTTGCCAAACTTGTTCAAAGTAAGGTGTCACTTCAAACCCTTTGGGCAACGGCATATTCTGCGAATGCATCCAATGCAGTTTGGCGATAAAAATCCACTGTAGCCACTCGTGCGGAGCGAGCGTATCAATCGCGAAAGGCTGTTCGCTGGCTAACGCCTCATCAGTTGGGGGAACGGTTTGCCAAAGATTTTGTTGGCTCAACTCAGTTTGAAGTGCGTCGAGTAATGCTAATATTGATTCAGTCTGTGTCATCAATTGCTCAAAGTATCTTGAAGTTATTTGGGTGCAGGACCTTGAAATTGGGCCATAGGATACCATCTATTAGACAAATGCAGTTAGGACACAATTTTCCATGGATACCATTCATACTCTCACTCAACTTCTTCAAAACAGTGGCTGCCAGTACAAAATCTTCGATTTGGGCCGCCGCATTAAAACCATCGACAACCCGTTATTTGAGAATGTTGAAAAAGGCCAACATCCATACCCTTTTCCACTGCAAAGAAAAGCGCATTTAGCTATCGCTTATTGGAACGAAGACAACCAGCCTTGGATCTGGTTTCTCAAGTTTGACTTAGACGAGCGTGGCTTACTCAAGCAAGCCGATATTGGTAACTTCCTCAAATACGTCATTGAAGCCATGGGCACTAGGCTAAATAAAGAGATGAGTGAAGAGCAACAAGAAAAACTGTCTAACAACCCGTATACGTTTAAACCAAAAGACGACAAAATGGCGGTTTTTCACAGCCAAGTCCGTGCACAACTAGACTTGCCGACCAGCCAATATTACGAGCATGCGCAGCATTACTTCACCGGTGATCTAGGATGGGATAACTGGCAAACCGTTGGCCTACAAGGAATTACTGACCTGTGTGCTCGATTAAGCATCGAGCAAAATGGTGTAAATGTACGTAAAGCGCTGAAACACCTTCCTAGTGAACCTCTTTACGCCCTGTTAGGTGCATTAGAACATACTGACTTACCAGCAAAACTTGCTGGCAGAATTGCCGAACTCGCCGAGTCACAGATTCAGTCTGACGAGCCAGATCTGTTCTTGTTATCCGCTTTAGCTCGAGCTCTAGCGGGTGCGGAAGACAAACTCTCGCTTCCACTGGTGCAGCAAATTCTTTCTAGCCCACGCTTGAGTCATCAAGAAGTATTGATCGGAATTGCAGGCCGAGCATGGCATTTACTAGCGCTTGAAAATACCGCAGAACAATTCTTGCTGCGTTTGGCTCAAACAGGCAATCAAGCGCTTTTCAATCAGCTATTTGCGGATTTAGTTATGCTGCCGGAGCTGCGCATGGTACTGCTACCACTGCTGCACTCAAACCCATCTCCAGAGCTGGCAAAAGCCTTGGTTAACCTTCAGCAAGCCGCTAAGGGCTAACAGGAGCACATATGTTTGGAGATCTTCTGGCGATACTGGGACTCAGCTTTGTCTGCTTTCTTTTCTGGCAACAACGCCGCCAATCGGAACTGGCTAAAGCCGCAATCAGCCGTAAATGCGATCAGCTTGATCTTCAACTTATCAGTGTGGCTTTCGGGCAGCATAAACTAAAAACGCCAGCAGGAAGCTGGCGTTGGCATACAACATATCAGTTTGAATTTTCCGCCTTAGGAGACGATTGCTACCAAGGTCAGTTGATCATGGTAGGCTTTAGGCCAATGAACTTTCATCTACCGCCACATCGGATGTAAATACAAATTCATAATAAGGCCCGTACAGATCTTTTTGCTGGCCTGAATGCTTAAATCCAAGTTTACTTAATAACTTAATCGAAGCTTCGTGATGAGTATTGGCGGTAGCTATCACCCTACTTAATTTTAATTCTCGGCACGCTTTCGGAAAGAATGCTTTCAGCGCTTCATAAGCAAACCCTTGCCCCCAATACACCTTATCAAAGATAAAGCCTAATTCAGGCGCCGTGTCCAATTGGCAAACAAAAACATGCCCCATGTACTCACGCGTATGGCTATCTAGCACAGCCATACTGTAGGTATTAGGGTCATTAAGGACTTTATCAAATAGTTGTTTGGCAGACGATACAGAGTGCGGACCATTCATTTCGGCCCTATTTTTAGCGCAGCAGTTCAACATCAGAAACTCTGACTGTAACGACTCATTGTATGGAAGAAGAAGCATTCTTCTTGTCACTATAGTCACACTCAATCCTTGATAGCAGCACATAGACATGCTCCTTCACGAGAAAATATCCGCGTAAAGAAACCGCATCACAGCCCTACTACCTACTGACGTTTCATATACGTTCTTTGATAGGTATAGGCTGATAATTGAAAGCCGAAAATTAAACTAACTCAACTGGTATGTAATTGATCTAGGATACTTTTTAGTCGTTGTAATTGATGTTTTTATAAAAAGTTAGAGAAGTGACTATGCACCAAAAAGAAAGCCCCGACACTTTCGTATCGGGGCTATAGTCTTACTCGCAGCAGTCCGGCTACTAATGTGTGCTCCATGCATCATCCATAATAGTGCTGAGTCCTTCAGCTTTATCCGTACGTCGCCGTCCTAGCGGTGTCCTATTCTTCCTGAAAGCTAACTATTCCCCGTTAGCGCGCATCACTTATCCTTAAGCGGTGTCCTTCCTCATCCTAGAGGTGTCCATTGTCATTCCTTTGCAGCTAACGTCCTGTTAACTGTTGTGTCCTTACAATGTCCCGGCATCCTTACTTGGTTATTTATCCTAAACAACCATATCTTCGTCCTGAAGATGACCAAATCCTTGGGCCTTTCCTGTTCCGTGTCAGCTCCTTCCGACAGGGTTTAATTTACGCCTTTTCAGAAATAGAACAATCCGGTGCTATCACATTTTTTCCCTTAACAATTCATAAACAACTCATCTAATGCTTATTTTTCATAAAGTTAGACAAACACCACACTAATCTCTTGCGCAAATTCTGCTTTTGTCGCACAACGGCTGTGCGAGATCTCTCACACCGATAAGGCATTTTTGATATTCGCTTAATTTTACCTTAACGCGTATTATCAGCGTTAAAGCAGATATAGGAGCTAAACATGCTGACTCAAGACGTAACAAAAGAGCTAGAAACCATACTTGCAGGTTTAGCCGCACAGGGAAAAGAACCCACCGTCGCCTTAGTGAAATCTCGCTTAACGACCTCGGTGCCTATGCCAGCACTGATCACTACCATCAAGAGCTGGAAAGCAGCAAACCGCGTACCTAAAGTCGAAGTCGCAGTGAAAACTGATGATGGACAAGACAAAATAGCCGCGCTCGAGCAGCAAATTGCCGCCCTCACCCAGCGCGTTGCTGCGTTGGAAGCTCAACTAGAAGAGAAAAACGATTAATGAAAATATGGGTAGATGCCGACGCGTGTCCAAAAGTGATCCGCGAAACTATCGTCCGTGCAGCAGAACGTACTGGCGTACAATGTACCTTTGTTGCTAATCATGTAGTCCCAGTACCCAAACGCGACAATATCCATTCTCTGCAAGTTCCAAGCGGCTTTGATATTGCTGATAACGAGATCGTAAAACGCACCGAAGCAGGCGACCTAGTGATTACCTCTGACATCCCGCTCGCCGATGAAGTGATCACCAAAGGGGGCCAGGCATTAAGCTCTCGCGGAGAACTTTATACGAAAGACACCATCAAAGCGCGACTTAATATCCGCGACTTTATGGATACAATGCGCTCAAGTGGTATTCAAACTGGCGGTCCTAGCGCACTGTCTCAAACAGAGCGTAGAGAGTTTGCTAATCACCTAGATAAAATCCTCGCGAAAAGACCTAAATAACCCGCTTATTACGACTTTCGCCATTTTGAACAATGTTCATAATGGCGATTAACCCTTTGTTAGATAAAGAATATACGCCTGACGCATACCAGATATAAAAACAGTTCATTACCTAGTCGTAGCTCAGATATAGATACTTCTCTCTTTTAGCGAACCTAAGAGTGCACCATGCTACGCAATACAACGACGATTTTTGGCTCGTTGCAATGGATATGCTCCCTGCTTTTCTGTTTTTCTACCGCCTCGCATGCTCAAGAAAATCCCGTTCTGGCAACCACACCGGCCGAAAAAGACAATGGTCTATTTTCCTTGCTGGGTGGTCCGGCTTACATGCCTGAAACTGGCTTTATGCTGGCCATTGGTGGGTTGTATTCCTTCAACGCTGCGCCAAAAGATCCAGATTCAACTCAACGTTCATCGGTTACATTGGTTGGGGTTGCCAACGAGATGGACAGTGGTGTTGGTTTCGGTATTCGCTCAAAACAAAAAATCTTTTCCAAGCAAAATCGTTTCCGCTACTTCGGCCAGCTATCGATGGGCAAACAGAGCCTGTATTACTTCGGCACAGGCTATGAATCGGGTAAAAACAACGGCAAAGATGACCAGAATCTCGTCGACTACGACTTCATTACCTATAACGCCGACCTTGGTGTTCACCTAGGCAATAATATCTACCTAGGTCCTATCTTGCGATTGCAGTACAAAAAAGCAATCGAGGAGTCGGTGTCTAGCACTGTCGCACAGGATGCTGATTTCATTTACGGCCAAGAGAACCCTTTTGCTCTCGGGCTTGGTATTGCGTTGCAGTGGGATACTCGCGATGTTGCTGTCAATGCTCGAAAAGGCCAGTTTTTTAGCCTTGAGTATGCCAATTATCAAGACAACATTGGCAGTGATTCCAATTTTGAAAAAATGGAAGCGGACTATCGCTTCTACTGGACACCGGTGAAAGGCTCCACCTTCGCTTTTCTCAACACAGCCAACTTCAGCTCCGGTGATGTTCCGTATTACGAGCTGCCCACATTTGGTGGTCAAGATTCGATGCGAGGGATCTACTATGGGCGATACCGCGACATGCACAGTGTTGAGCACACGATGGAGTACCGCCAATCTTTCTTAAGTGATGGTGATTACACCAAGCACGGCTTTACGTTATGGGCGGGAATTGCCAGTACAGCAGAGCACACCGGTGAGCTGTATCAAGAGCAAATATACAGCTATGGTGTAGGTTACCGCTACGAACTCCAACCCCGCATGAATGTCCGCGTTGACCTTGGCTTTGGCTCCAATGATGCTCAAGGCTTGTACTTGTCGATCAACGAAGCATTCTAGGGGGTAACAATGACTAAACTCACTAAGCTTGCTGCATACGCAGCACTGGCTGCTAGCTCGACGTTTGCATGGGGAGAAGAAGGGGCGCGTGTCGACTTCCCCGATGCCGAAACCCAAGAAAAGCTCAATAAGAAGTGGAAGCACGCACTGCCATTCCACGCCCAAGAAGCCATCGATTTAGGTTATTCACTCCCCTTACCTTTTTCGATCTCCCTGATTGGTAATTCCTCCAAGCAAGACATCAACATGTACGACCTTGGCGTCCAAGTTGGAGATGTAAACTTAGGCGACAGATTCGATCTTTCTCAAGTGTCGTTTGGTACACCTGAGATCGAAAGTAAAAGTATGCAAATTCGCGCTGCAGCATGGGTATTTCCATTTTTACAAATGGGTGTCCATGTAGGGCGATTTGATGGTGGCACTGCACTCACCGCCACCATCCCTACTTCTCTATTCGATATTTGTGAGAATAGGCCCAAGCTGTGCCAACAAGACTTTATCACCACACCAGAGTTTACCCCTGATGTAGAAGGTACGAACTGGGGCTTCTCGATGAACTTCGTTGGCCAACTGGGTGACTTCACATATGTGTTGCCCGCCAGCATGACTCAATCTCGCACCGACGATGAACGTACCAATACCAAAACCATTTTGTTTAGCCCGCGAGTGGGTAAGCTGATCCAAACTGAAAGTTGGGGCAACGTTTTCCCCTATATCGGTGGTGCGTACATGCACAGCGAAGGCTTAACTAAAGAAGATAATGCGCTAGGCGTTGAAGGACTTTCTTACCAATTGTCACAAGAAAGTGCAGAAGATTACTCAGCCTTAGTTGGTATGAACTGGAATATCACCAAAACATACGGGCTGAACTTGGAATACATGGGTGGCCCAGGCAGGCAGATTTTCAACATCATCATGACCTACTCCTATTAGTCCAGGAGAAGCAAGTAAGTAGATAAGAAATAAAAAAAGCCTGCGCAATGCGCAGGCTTTTTAGATTCGAGTTCGAATCAATTAAGGCGTGTAGTACGTTGCCGCACCAGGGCCTACTGGCAGACCGAATACGAATACCCATAGGTAGAACAACAAGCTCCAGCCTACAATGAAGACGATTGAGTAAGGTAGCATGGTCGCAATCAGCGTACCGATACCTAGATTTTTCATGTAACGAGTCGCTACCGCAAGGATCAATCCGAAGTAACTCATCATTGGAGTGATGATGTTAGTGGTTGAATCACCGATACGGTATGCCGCTTGAATCGTTTCTGGTGCGTAACCAACAAGCATCAGCATTGGAACGAAGATTGGCGCTGTAACCGCCCACTGCGCTGAAGCTGAACCGATCATTAGGTTAATGAAGCCACACATTAGGATGAATGCGAAGAACAACATTGGGCCTGTTAGACCGATGCTTTGTAGGAAGTCTGCACCCGCAACTGCGAATACCTGACCAAAGTTAGTCCACTTGAAGAAAGCAACGAACTGAGCAGCAAAGAATACTAATACGATGTACATGCCCATTGAAGACATCGACTTCGACATTGCATCAATCACGTCGCGATCGTTTTTCATTGTGCCTACAACACGGCCGTATACGAAGCCTGGTACTGCGAAGAACACAAAGATAAACGCTACAATACTTTTCAGGAATGGAGAGCCTGCAACTGTACCTGCGTCTGAACGCAAGATGCCATCTGCTGGAACAACCGTCCAAGCAAGAAGAGCTGAAACAACCAGTACCGCGATACCCGCTAATTTAAGGCCTTTCTTCTCTTGTGCAGTTAGGCTGCCCATTTTGTCTTGAGAAAGGTCTTCTGCTGCTTCTTCGTCATTGTATTTGCCCAGTTTAGGCTCAACGATTTTCTCGGTAACGAATGCACCAGTAATCGCAATGAAGAAGGTTGAAACAAACATGAAGTACCAGTTAACTTCTGGGCCAACAGTGTAGTTTGGATCAATCATCTGAGCTGCAGTTTCAGTAATACCTGAAAGCAGTGGGTCAACCGTACCAATTAGAAGGTTTGCAGAGTAACCACCAGATACACCCGCAAATGCCGCCGCTAGACCAGCAAGAGGGTGGCGACCTAAAGAGTGGAACAACATCGCAGCCAGTGGAATCAGTACCACATAGCCAAGCTCAGATGCTGTATTTGAAATGATACCCGCGAATACGACAGTCACTGTAACCATGCGCTGAGAAGCGCCCATGACTAGGCCACGCATTGCAGCAGAAAGTAGTCCAGAATGTTCTGCAATGGCAACACCAAGCATCGCAACCAATACGGTACCTAACGGTGCGAAGCCAACAAAGTTTGTCACTAGGTTAGTTACAATAAGCTCTAAACCATCGGCGTTGAGCAGGCTTACCACTTGAATCATACCGTCCGCAGCACGACCCGCCGCGCCTTCTGGACGTGGATCTGCAACCGCAACCTCAAAATAGCCGGCAACGCCAGACATTACGAGGATAGCAAGACAGAAAATGGCAAAAAGAGTGATTGGGTGAGGTAAAAGGTTCCCCAAATATTCAACTGTATCTAGAAAACGAGTAAATATCGGTTTCTTAGGTGAATTGTTTTTAATCGAAGCTGATGAACTCATCAGTTCCCTCCTTGTAGTTATTCCTATGCCGTCGCCATCTATAGCGAAGCGAGCGCAGGTTACTTGACTGAGAACATAAACAGAAGCCCAACATGTAACAAAAAATGTCATAAAACCTAATAATTAACCACCATTTAACAGCTTTAAAAGAACTAATAACTAAAAAAATACAATTTTTGCCATAAAAACCACCAAACATTCTCGCCGTGAATACTTTCAAGCGATTCACCTGTAACCATTTTTATTGATATAACGCTTATTTCTATAGAACCGGTTTTAATTCATAGATCTTAAGAATTTTTGACCTAGTCATTTCTAAAACTGTGATGTCACGCAATGGTCATAAACCCAAGTATTCTCTGGGTTGCGTACTAAAAAAGCCAAGTTGATAAACTTGGCTTTTATATTTCATAGATCTTTTATGTCGCGTATTACTTCTGAACGGCTTTGAACCTAGGGTTAGTTTTACAGATAACGTAGAGCCTTCCGCGGCGTTTGACGATTTGGCAATCCGGGTGACGACTCTTTGCACTACGCAGAGATTTAACGACTTTCATTATTTACCTCCAGCTTCAAACTGACCAAATCGGCGATTGAAATTAGCGACGCGACCTTCTTTCTGAATCACACGTTGCTTACCGGTATAAAACGGATGTGATTGTGAGGATACTTCAACCATAAAGTACGGGTAAATTTTACCATCCTCCCATTCAATCGTGCGCTCAGTCTGTAGAGTTGATCCAATTAAGAAGTACTCATCAACGCTAGTATCGTGAAAAACCACGGTGCGGTATTCAGGATGAATTCCCTGTTTCATTCTTTCCTCTCAAATTAATTTGTTATGATATAACACTGCAATTAATAATCATTCTCAAAAAGAAACGCAAGCAGTTTTGTGATATTTTCTAGCTAATTTGAAATTTTGAGTCACTACCATGTATTCCATAGACCCTATTGGCTTTATTGAATCTCCTTATAAAGAGAAGTTTGCAGTCCCTAGACAACCAAGCTTAGTGCCGTCTGCCACCTCTCGAGTAAGATTGACAGGCACTGCCAACTGTATAGAGTCCGTTCGCGGTATAGAGCAGTTCGACCACATATGGCTGCTCTTTTTATTCGACCAAAATTTGAATGCAGGATGGAAACCGACCGTCAGGCCACCAAGGCTTGGAGGAAATCAACGTATTGGTGTTTTTGCATCACGCGCTACTTTTCGCCCAAATGGGATTGGCATGTCAGCGGTTGAAGTAAAAGGTGTGACACAAAAAGGTGACCAAGTTTACCTTGATCTTGGTGGCGTGGATCTCGTCGATGGCACGCCTATTGTTGATATCAAACCTTATATTCCTTATACCGACTCACTCCCACACTCCAGTGGTGGGTACGCTGAGAGCCCGCCAGAAACGTTAGGTGTGACCTTTCACTGCGGTGCGAGAGAAATTCTCAATAGTCACCCAAACAGAACTCAAGTTTACAAAGTGATCACTGAAGTGTTGGCGCAAGATCCAAGGCCTGCTTACCGCAAAAATAGCCAAGACGACAAGCTCTATTCAGTTAGGCTGTTTGATCTAGACGTGAAATTTAAAGCCAATAACGCATTTGTTACCGTGGTTGATGTATGCAAATTAACCAACGATGAGTAAAAAGCGAATTCAACAATAGGTCTCAGCTTCACAATGCTTTTGACTTAGTAAAATGGCTGCTATTATATACGGCTAATAAAATTCCCTCGCGGGTCCTTTATACTCTGCCAAATCAAGGTTGAGTAACTAACTTTAATAAACGGATAAATTTAATGCGTACCAGTAATTATCTTCTTTCTACTCTGAAGGAGACTCCAAACGACGCAGAAGTAGTGAGCCACCAGCTCATGCTACGTGCAGGTATGATCCGTAAGCTGGCTTCAGGTCTATACACCTGGCTACCTACCGGTCTACGTGTACTGCGTAAAGTCGAAAACATCGTTCGTCAAGAAATCGACAATGCAGGTGCAGTCGAAACTTTGATGCCCGTTGTTCAGCCGTTTGAACTATGGGAAGAAACAGGTCGTAGCGAAAAAATGGGCCCTGAGCTACTTCGCTTTACTGATCGCCATACACGTCCGTTTGTACTTAGCCCAACAGCTGAAGAAGTGATCACTAGCCTTGTGCGTAACGAAGTGAACTCTTACAAACAGCTGCCGCTAAACCTGTACCAAATCCAAACTAAATTCCGTGATGAGCGCCGCCCTCGCTTTGGTGTAATGCGCGCACGTGAATTCTCGATGATGGATGCTTACAGCTTTGACATCGATAAAGATGGTCTACAAAAGTCTTACGACGCAATGCACGACGCTTACTGTAAAGCGTTCGATCGTATGGGTCTTGAATACCGCCCAGTGCTGGCTGACTCTGGCGCTATCGGTGGTAGTGGTTCTCAAGAATTCCACGTGCTTGCTGAAAGCGGCGAAGACCTAATCGCATTCTCAACAGAATCTGATTACGCAGCAAACATCGAGAAAGCAGAAGCGCTAGCGCCTGCAGAAGAAGCGGCAGCACCAACTCAAGAGATGGAACTTGTTGATACACCAAACGCGAAAACCATCGCAGAGTTAGTCGAACAACACGGTCTACCAATTGAGAAAACCGTTAAGACTCTATTCGTTAAAGCGTCAGAAGAAATCGAAGCTGATATCATCGCATTGATCATCCGTGGTGATCATGAGCTGAACGAAGTTAAGGCTGAAAACCTACCACAAGTGGCTTCTCCACTAGAGATGGCTAGCGAAGAAGAAATTCGCGCACTGATCGGCGCAGGTCCAGGTTCACTCGGCCCTGTAGGCCTAGAACTACCGTTCATCGTTGACCGCTCTGTTGCGGTAATGAGCGACTTCGGCGCGGGTGCAAACGTAGACGGTAAACACTACTTCGGTATCAACTGGGGTCGTGATGTCGAGCTTGCTCAAGTAGAAGACCTACGTAACGTAATCGAAGGCGACCTAAGCCCATGTGGTAAAGGTACCCTTCAGCTTAAACGTGGTATCGAAGTTGGTCACATCTTCCAGCTAGGTAAAGCTTACTCTGAAGCAATGAACTGTGGTGTGCTTGGGCCAGACGGTAAGAACGTTATTCTAGAGATGGGTTGTTACGGTATCGGTGTTTCTCGTGTGGTTGCTTCTGCAATCGAGCAGAACCACGACAAGTACGGCATCATCTGGCCAGACGCTCTAGCTCCTTTCCAAGTGGCTATCGTTCCTATGAACATGCATAAGTCAGAAGAAGTAAAGGAGGCAGCTGAGAAGCTGTATGCTGAACTGACTGCAATGGGTATCGAAGTGCTATTCGACGACCGTAAAGAACGCCCAGGTGTTATGTTCTCAGACATGGAGCTTATCGGCGTTCCTCACACTATCGTGATTGGCGATCGTTCGATGAAAGAAGGCAACTTCGAATACAAGAACCGCCGCAGCGGTGAGAAAACACCTGTAGCGATGGCTGAAATCGTTGAGCACATCCAGGCACAGCTAAGCTAACCACAGCGTTTAGCAAATGCAAAATAGATAAAGGGTTGGCGTTGCCAACCCTTTTTGTTTTCAGTCATTAATCTTGGGTTCATCTAACGTCTCCTACACTGAACTAAATTCATTGGAGGTATATATGAACTTAAGCAGTTTGCTCAACCAAGCACTTAAATCCGATATTCTAAAGTCTGACATTGTTAAACAAGGCTCCGAAAAGCTAAGTCAGCATGCTTCAGGCTTGCGCAGCGCCTCTAAAGACAACAAAGGCACCTTAAAAACACTGGGAGCTGGCGTTGCCGCAGGCGGACTAATTGGCGTGCTGATGGGCTCTAAAAAAACCAAGAAGTACGCTAAGACGGCCGCAGGTGTCGGTGGTGCAGCGGCTCTAGGCGCGCTAGCCTATAAAGTTTATAACGATTGGCAAGCAAAGCAGCCCGGTACCCCACCCGCTTCTTCTGACGCCCAGTTTGATGAAAGTGATCATTACCACCAACAAATAATTCTAAAAGCCATGATTGCAGCGGCCAAAGCCGATGGACACGTCGATGAGCAAGAAATGGCGCGCATTGACCAAGCGGTTGCGGAAATGGGCGCGGACGATTCCGTGCAGGCGCTTATTCATCAAGAATTAAACAAGCCTCTCGACCCCGCTGATGTCGCTCGATTAGCGCGCACTCCACAGCAAGCAAGCGAAGTTTACCTCGCTTCACTGTTGGTCGCAGATGAACAAAACTTTATGGAAAAATCTTACTTACAGGAACTGAGTAAACAGCTCAACCTAAATCCAGAAGTCGTTCAGCAATTAGAAATGCAGGTGCAAGGTTAGTTTCTCGCCAAACCTACCATGCTCTTGCGCTAGCACAAGGTTCTCACTTTGTTTTCTCTTGCTCAATGTGTATATTGAGATCAGTTATCATTTAGGGGAAATACCATGCAAGTATACGGCTGTTGTGAACTAGTCCGCGAACTCTACGCTCAAATCGGCAGTGGCGATCAAGCCTATGTACCGCAGGCAATCAGTTGTGCAGTGAGAGCACTCAACGACATTGCGGCAGATGAGTCACTACCAAAAGAAGCCCGTGAAAAAGCGGCTTTCGCGGCAGCGAATCTGCTGATTTCAGACTTTGAGGATAAGTAATGAATTTGTCTAAATTTGAAAGCATGGATCCCGTGATGTTGATGAGCATAGTCAACATGAAATTGCGTGATGATTTCGCAGGGGATCTCGACAAGTTAGTTGCTTATTTCGATATCGATAAAACAGCGCTTGAAGCAAAACTGGCTTCCGCTGGTTTTGACTTCTTGGCCGAAGCGGGTCAGTTTCGCTAATCAGCGACGGAGTCTGATAGGCTAAACCCATTCTGGTCGCTTAACTGATGTAAAAAACCGCCTTATTAGGCGGTTTTTATTTGGCATGAAGACTAACTCAATAGTGAGTTAGTCTTCGTCCGCGAAGTCTTCTTCCTCAGCGAATTCAGCCGCAGCTGCTAGCTTTGCTTCTTCAGCACGACGTGCTTTTTTCTCAGCAGCTTCTTGCGCCAAACGCTCTTCACGTTCAACGCGTACTTTACGAGCTTCGCCTTTACGTTCATTGCGCGCAGCTTGGTTTTGAATGAAACCAGCTAATTCTTTCTCTGCCCACTCTTGAGCTTGAGCTTCAGTTTCAAAGCCTGTTTCACGCTTCGATACTGATGTTTTACGCGAGGTTACTTGGCGAGTAATTTCTGCACACCAACCGTTACGTTTTTCAGTAACGCGAATAGCAAATTTTTTGTTGTTCGACATATTCATTTCCTAAGGGATTGTTGAGGGATTTAGCCATCCCTTGGCAAGCGCGGTATTAGAGCGCAAAAAAGAGCCGTTGGCTATAGATTTTTCAACAAATAAAAAGCGCAGACCTTTCGATCTGCGCTTTTATTATGCTGCTAAGCGAAAACTAAGGTCGTTGAATTAACCTACGTTCTTACGTGCATTTTGGAACATACGCATCCAAGCGCCGTTCTCACCCCAACCTTCTGGAGACCATGAGTTCGCGACTGTGCGGAATACACGCTCTGGGTGCGGCATCATGATAGTTACGCGACCGTCTTGAGTCGTTAGACCTGTGATTGCGTTTGGTGAACCGTTCGGATTGTTCGGGTATTGCTGAGTCGCATTACCGTGGTTATCCACGTAACGAACAGCAACTGTACCTGATGCTTCAATCGCCGCTAGGTGGTCAGCATCACGTACTTCTACGCGGCCTTCACCGTGTGATACTGCGATTGGCATACGTGAACCTTCCATACCATCGAAGAATACAGAGTCAGACTTCTGCACTTCGACTAGGCTGAAGCGAGCTTCAAAACGCTCAGATTCGTTGCGAACGAAGCGTGGCCACAGGTCTGCACCTGGGATTAGCTCTTTCAGATTCGATAGCATCTGACAGCCGTTACATACACCTAGAGAGAACGTATCTTCACGCTGGAAGAAGCCTTCAAACTGGTTGCGAGCTTGCTCGTTGAACAGGATAGATTTCGCCCAACCTTCACCCGCACCTAGAACGTCACCGTAAGAGAAGCCACCACAAGCCACTAGGCCTTGGTACTCTTCTAGAACCGCTTGACCGGTTAGGATGTCGCTCATGTGAATATCAGTTGCTTCGAAGCCAGCACGGTCGAATGCTGCAGCCATCTCAACGTGAGAGTTAACACCCTGCTCACGTAGGATTGCCATCTTAGGCTTAGCACCTTTCGCGATGTAAGGTGCTGCGATGTCTTCGTTCACATCGAAGCTTAGCTTAACGTTCAGACCTGGGTCTGAGTTGTCTTTCTTCGCTTCGTGCTCTTGGTCAGCACATGCTGGGTTATCACGTAGACCTTGCATCTTATGCGTTGTCTCAGCCCAGATAGTGCGTAATTCAGTACGGTTACGCTCAAGAACGACTGTGTCACCAGAAGTAATCACTAGCTCATCAGACGCTTCAACAGAACCGATAACATGTGAACATGCTTCAAGGCCGTTTGCTGCTAGCGTTGAAAGTACAGAATCTAGATCATCGTTCTTAACCTGAAGTACTGCACCTAGCTCTTCGTTAAATAGTGCTGCTAGAGCGTCGTCACCTAGGTCAGCGATGTCCGCTTTAACGCCACAGTGACCAGCAAATGCCATCTCAGCAAGAGTAACGAATAGACCACCATCGCCCTTATCGTGGTAAGCCACTACTTGGTCGTTTGCTACTAGAGTTTGTACGCCCTCGTAGAAACCTTTTAGCTGTGCTGCGTTGTCTACGTCTGCCGGCTTATCACCAAGCTGCTTGTAAACCTGTGCTAGCGCTGTTGCACCTAGACGGTTTTGACCGTTACCTAGGTCGATAAGAACCAGTGACGTGTCACCTTTGTCGGTACGAAGTTGTGGGGTGATTGTCTTACGAACATCTTCAACACGAGCAAACGCAGTGATGATGAGAGATAGCGGAGACGTGACTTCTTTCTGCTCACCGTTCTCTTCCCACTTGGTCTTCATCGACATTGAATCTTTACCAACTGGGATAGTTAGGCCAAGTGCTGGACATAGCTCTTCACCCACAGCTTTAACCGCTTCGTAAAGACCTGCATCTTCACCTGGGTGGCCTGCTGGAGACATCCAGTTTGCAGACAGTTTAATGTGTTTGATATCACCGATGTTTGTCGCTGCGATGTTCGTGATTGCTTCACCCACCGCTAGACGAGCTGAAGCACCAAAGTCTAGTAGAGCAACTGGCGTACGCTCACCCATCGACATCGCTTCACCGTGGTAAGTATCGTAGCTTGCTGCTGTTACTGCGCAGTTTGCTACTGGCACCTGCCATGGGCCAACCATTTGGTCACGAGCTACTAGGCCAGTCACCGTACGGTCACCGATAGTGATAAGGAATGTTTTCTCTGCAACCGTAGGTAGACGTAGCACGCGCTCTGCGGCTTCGTTTAACTCAATACCGTCACGGTTAACTGCTGGGTTGTTCGCTTTTAGCGTCTTCGCATCACGGTGCATCTTAGGGGTCTTACCTAGAAGAACATCCATCGGCATGTCGATTGGCGTGTTGTCGAAGTGTGAATCTTCAAGTTTCAATTCACGTTCTTCCGTTGCCACACCTACTACAGCGTATGGTGCGCGCTCACGCTTACAGATCGCATCGAATACTTCCATGTTCTCTGGAGCAACTGCCATTACGTAGCGCTCTTGAGATTCGTTACACCAGATCTCAAGTGGGCTCATACCCGGTTCGTCGTTTGGAACATCACGCAATTGGAAGATACCGCCACGTTCGCCATCGTCTACAAGCTCTGGAAGTGCGTTAGAGATACCGCCCGCGCCCACATCGTGGATGAATGCGATTGGGTTCTCGTCGCCAAGCTGCCAACAACGGTCGATCACTTCCTGACAGCGGCGTTCCATCTCTGGGTTCTCACGCTGTACTGAAGCAAAATCTAAATCTTCTGCTGATTGACCAGACGCCATTGAAGATGCTGCACCGCCACCAAGGCCGATGTTCATTGCAGGACCACCAAGAACAATTAGGCTTGCTCCGACTGGGATCTCTTTCTTCTGCACGTGCTCGTCGCGGATGTTACCCATACCACCAGCAATCATGATTGGCTTGTGGTAACCACGAACTTCTTCGCCAGCGTGAGAGTTCACTTTTTCTTCGTAAGTACGGAAGTAACCAAGTAGATTTGGACGACCAAATTCGTTGTTGAACGCTGCGCCACCAAGTGGGCCTTCTAGCATGATATCTAGTGCGTTAACGATGCGACCTGGCTTACCGAAGTCTGTTTCCCATGGCTGCTCAAAACCAGGAATACGTAGGTTAGACGTTGTAAAACCAACTAGGCCTGCTTTCGGCTTACCACCAATACCCGTAGCGCCTTCGTCACGGATTTCACCACCAGAACCAGTAGAAGCGCCCGGCCATGGAGAGATAGCTGTCGGGTGGTTGTGCGTTTCCACCTTCATCAGGATGTGCGCTTTCTCTTGGCTGTAACCGTACTGGCGAGTTTCTGGATTCGGGAAGAAACGACCGACATCCGAACCCACCATTACTGCTGCGTTGTCTTTGTACGCAGACAGTACGTTTTCTGGTGTGGTTTCGAAGGTGTTCTTGATCATCTTGAACAGAGACTTCTCTTGCTTAACGCCGTCGATAGTCCAGTCTGCGTTGAAGATCTTGTGACGACAGTGCTCTGAGTTCGCCTGTGCAAACATCATTAGCTCGATGTCAGTTGGGTTACGATCTAGCTTGTTTACGAACGCATCGTAAAGGTATTCGATTTCGTCATCGGCAAGCGCAAGGCCTAGGGTAACGTTTGCGTTTTCAAGCGCAGAACGACCGCCATTGAGTAGGTCAACGTCAGCGACTGGTGCTGGCTCTGCAACTTGGAAAAGTGCGGCTGCTGATTCGAAGTCAGTGAAAACCACTTCCATCATGCGATCGTGAAGGATCGCCTTTAACTCAACGAGTTGAAGCTCAGAAAGCTCTGCCGATGTTTCGATGTAGTATGCCGTGCCGCGTTCTAGACGAACTACTTTGCCTAAACCACAGTTATTAGCGATGTCGGTCGATTTCGAAGACCAAGGAGAAATGGTACCAGGGCGAGGAGTCGCAAGTAGAAGTAGACCTTCTGGCTTATGCTCTTCAATTGTTGGACCGTAAGTCAGTAGTTTTTCTAGTTTCTCAACTTCAGACGCATCAAGGTCTGCTGATAATTCAGCGAAGTGAGCAAACTCAGCGTAAATGCCAGTCACAGGCAGGCCAAGTTCACGACAAAGCTCTAGAAGCTTGTTAACACGAAATTCAGATAGAGCTGGGGAGCCACGAAAAATTCTCATGTGCTTAGGTCTCTTATGCAATTGGTTAAGGTCTCATGACCTGAGGTGATATTGGAATAAATTCAGTGGGTTAGACTGTTTTACTTCGAAGCTATTCCCTAAGATTTAAGAACCTATGCCGATTCCACCTCTCCTTTGCGAGCGCATTATATAGCAATTGTTTTTGTGATGTAACACCAAACGCAACCGTTTGCGTCATTTTTTTTGTCAATTTTGAAATACAGGCAAATTGATGAAATAGTACACAGTTCACTAATTCTTTCGTTTACTCACTTTGCCTGCTCGCCCCGCTTTGATATAAAAGCCTTACTGGATGTATGAGAAGAATTAAATGTTAATCAAATACCCGTTATCTTTTAAACGCTTAGCCACACTGTTTACAGCTCTAACTCTGCTAGCTGGCTGCCAAATTGAGTCGCAGCCGAAAAGCGAACTAGACCAAATTCGTGAACGCGGTGTACTGCGTGTTGGTACGCTCAACAATCAGCTTTCTTACTACATCGGCCCAGATGGTCCTGCGGGATTAGACTACGAGCTAGCACGAGAGCTTGCTAATGAACTCGGCGTGAAGTTAGAAATGAAGCCGGCTTATCGCATGTCTAGCCTTTACCCTGCGCTTAAAAATGGTGAGATTGATATTATCGCGGCGGGTTTAAGCCAATCAGAAGAGCGCTTAAAGAACTTCCGTGCGGGACCTGTCTATTACTATGTCAGCCAACAAGTGGTTTATAAGAAAGGTCAATGGCGACCTCGTAATTTAGAACAACTGCTAGAAAGGCAACCGTCACTGATTGAAGAATCCAGTCAAGAAAAAGTGCTCACTATCGTAGACGACTCACACTTCAAAAATAGCCTAAGTGAAGTTCAACAAAAGCACCCAGAATTCAAATACTCAGTTGATATCAATGCCGACGTTAACGAACTCTTAAAACAAGTCTCAAATGGCGATTTGCAATTTACCGTTGCCGACTCTGTCGAAATTTCACTTTCGCAGCGCATTTACCCAGACATCGCATTAGCATTCGAGCTAACAGAGGATCAGCCAATCTCTTGGTTCCTAAATCGTTCTGATGACGAGAGTTTGTATGCGCTGTTGATTGAGTTCTTTGGTGGGCTACAACAGTCGAATCAGCTTGCCGCGTTGGAAGAAAAGTACATCGGCCATGTAAACAGTTTTGATTATGTGGATACCCGAGCATTTATTCGCGCGTTAGATAGCAAGTTGCCGAAATGGGCGCCGCTGTTCCAAGAGTACTCAGACGAATTTGACTGGCGCTTAGTAGCAGCATTGGCTTATCAGGAGTCTCACTGGAATCCGAAAGCAAAATCGCCAACAGGTGTACGAGGCATGATGATGCTTACCCTACCTACAGCCAAGAGTGTAGGAGTCAGCGATCGCCTTGACCCTGAACAGTCTGTTTGGGGCGGAGTGGAATACCTGCGTCGTATGGTAGGTCGTGTCCCTGACAGCATCGCTGAACACGAGAAGATCTGGTTTGCGCTTGCTTCCTACAATGTCGGCTATGGCCATATGATGGATGCCAGACGACTGACCAAGTGGCAAGGTGGTAACCCAGATGCGTGGGCAGATGTAAAAGATCGTCTGCCACTACTGCGCCAGAAAAAATACTACAGCCAAACTCGTTACGGGTTTGCTCGTGGTGATGAAGCCCGAAACTATGTAGAGAACATCAGACGTTATTACCAAAGCATTATCGGTCATGTAGAGCAGCAAAATCGCGATAATGAAGTGGGTGGTATTGATGATTTAACCGTGATTCAAGTACCTGAAAATGACCTATATAGCACCGACGATACCGTTTCTGGTGCAGAGGCCACAGAGCAAACGGAAGAAGAAAAACAATAGCTTCGTTAAAGAGTTAACCTACAAGCCGTACTACTTTGTGCGGCTTTTTTGTCTGTCATCGCGCAGCCATAACGTCATAAATTGGTAATAATTGCGTTCTATAAAGAGGGCTGAATAGAGGTTTGCAAACACAAACACTCGCTGTCACTTTCATTGAGGGCATCAAGCAATGCTAAAACGTAACCGACAACCGAAACGAATTAATCAAACTGTATCAGCTAATCGCCGTAAGCGAATGTTGGCGAATAACAAGAAGAAAGTCATATGGCGTAACCGAGCTTTTATGCAGCAACTGGTTTAGCCACCTTTCTTACTCGACTTTCCTTTATTTTCAGACGTTGCTTGTAAGCTCATACGACGTTCTTGTTTCTGAGCCTTTATCTCTTTTCTGCGGCGCTTAAAGAAAGCCTGAAGCTGAGTGCGGCACTCTTCTTCTAGTAGCCCACTTTCCACATCAGCATAGTGATAAGCGGCTTGATGTTCGAACAGATTAAGAACGGTTCCCGCCGCTCCAGCTTTAAGATCTGGGGCTCCGAATACCACACGCTTAACTCGGCTATGTAAAAGCGCTCCAGCGCACATAGGACACGGTTCTAATGTCACGTACAGCGTGGTATCCAAGAGACGGTAATTCTCTAGAGATCGTCCTGCACGGCGTAACACCTGCATTTCTGCATGTGCCGTCGCATCATGATGACCAATAGACTGGTTCCAGCCTTCTGCTATCACTTCTCCATCTTTAACCAATACAGCACCTACTGGCACTTCCCCTTCAGCTTCTGCACGTTCGGCTAGTGATATCGCCATTCGCATAAAGTGGTAATCTTGTTCGGTAAACTGAGTGGTAGACGCGGTAGATTCAGTAGACACAGGAAAGCTCGCAGAAGAAGTAAAAAGAGAAAGAATTATAGCGTTTCAAGCCGAGATAACAAAACGCCCAGCATAAGCTGGGCGTTATTAGTACATAGCAGTCTCTAGTTAGAAACCTAGCGGTAAGCCAAAGGCGAAGAAACCAATCAACACTGCCGACCATAAGGTCAAGAATGCCGCTGAGTAAGGCACCATAATCGCAATCACATCGCCGAAAGTCAGCTCTGGTTTGTACTTACGCATGAATGCCAGTACGACACCCGCATAGCTCATCATTGGAGTAATGATATTGGTTGATGAGTCAGCAACACGATAAGCCGCAGTAACAAGATCCGGCGTCATGTTCGGGTTTACTTGATATAGCATAGGAACGAAGATTGGACCCAGCAGCATCCACTTCGAAGTCAAACCACCGACAAACAAGTTAATCACTGCTGTAGTCAAAATGAAACCGAGCAACATCAGTGCAGGGAACTGCTGCAAACCTAAAGATTGTAGGAATGTCGCACCAAGGTAAGTTACGTATGTGCCTAACCCCGAGTAACTCAGAAGCGCAAGGAAGTTGTAACAGAAGAAAGTCAGCACTAACACGTAACCCATCGTGTTCATCTGCTTAACCATGGCTGTCACTACATCTTGAAGCTTTTTGAACTTACCCGTAGCCACACCAAAGCATAAACCGACAACCGCAAAGATAAGTGAAATCAGCAGAATAATATTATCCAGATACGGTGTGACCTCTTTACCTGCATCATTTGTATAGGTTGCTAGTGGACCAACTGCCAATCCGTAAATGGCAGCTAGTGATGCCAACAGGCCAACACCAGCCCAGCGCAGGCCTTTCTGCTCCTCTTTGCTCAGTTCAAACTCATCAAAGTTTACTTCTTCTGGAAGCTGGTAAGACATTTTTTCTAAGCGAGGAGTAATGAAGCGGGTTGTCACCCAAGCACCAACGATAGCAAGTAGGAAAGTAGAAACCAGTACAAAAAAGTAATGCATCGTCGCTGGGTTTAGCGCTTCGCCATCTCGGCCAACAAAAGGAACATTCTGCGATTCAGCAAAGATCTTTGCATTTACACCCAGTACCACATCGACAGGTGTCGCAGGCAGTAAGTTGGCGCTAAAGCCTGCTGATACGCCCGCAAAAGCAGCAGCCATACCAATAAGTGGATTCTTGCCTAAACCAGCATATAAAAGACCCGCTAACGGGATGAGTACAAGGTAACCAGCATCTGCCGCAATTGAGCTCATAATACCTAGGAACACCACCAGAAGAGGAAGCAAGCGGTCACTGATTTTAAGGCCGACTTTCTTGATCACTGCGGTCAATAAACCAGAATTTTCAGCAATGCCAACCCCGAGCATTACAATCAGAATGACACCAAGTACGCCGTGGCCAAAGGCTAGCCAGTTCTGCAGCAATGCATTTTCAAACATCCAGCGGAAGTTTTCTGTTGCAAGCATGTTCTTTACAGAGAACTCAACCGCCTCTCCACCTTTTCCAATGGTCTCGAAGCTCACGCCATCCATCAGGCTGGTTAGCACTAATGAAAAAGCAAACAAGAACATGAAAATAATCACCGGATCCGGGATCTTTTTACCCGCTCGTTCGATAAACCCGATTACACCTGATGCTTTTGGCTCTGGCGCTGCAATGTCACTCATAAATTACATCCTAAACTTTAACTAAGTCACACTTATTGAGTGGGCGGGCACATTAGCAAACAGAATATATGGTGTAAAACCCAGAACGACGTACCAAATAAACATTAAACACTAATAGAGAAAGGCTTAGCGATAGATAGTTCCAAAACTCACCCTGATGAATCATGGGTAATGTTATATATAAAACAATTAGTAGAATTTAAAACCATTGATACTTATTTTTTATAATTATTTAATCCACCATAAACACATTAAGCAGATTTATATTCCATAACCAATAAAAAAGCCTCGCTAATAAGCGAGGCTTTTTAATCAATGATACGTTACGACAAATTACATTGTGTAAGTGTACGGAGCTTGGATACCTAGTGGGATGCCTAGCGCCCAGTAAGCGAGTAGGAACGCAGTCCAACCGATCAACATTGCGATCGAGAATGGCATCATCAATGACGCTAGCGTACCGATACCTGTCGACTTAACGTAGCGCTGACAGTAAACAACCACAAGTGGGAAGAATACCATTAGTGGTGAGATGATGTTCGATACAGAGTCACCTACACGGTATGCAGCTTGCGAAAGCTCTGGAGAAATACCTACCGCCATTAGCATAGGTACTAGGATAGGACCAATCAGAGCCCACTTCGCTGATGCTGAGCCTACCAGTAAGTTAACGCTAGCAGTAAGTAAAATCATACCCACAATGGTTGCTTGACCAGGCAGGTTCATCGCTTTCAGGCCTTCTGCACCGTAAAGCGCCAGCATAGTACCGATATTTGACTGACCAAATGCCGCTAGGAACTGAGCACAGAAGAACGACATTACAATGTACGCGCCCATTGTCGACATCGTCTCAGACATCGATTTAATCACGTCGTTGCTGTTCTGGAACTTGCCAGAAACACGGCCGTAAACGATACCTGGGATGATAAACAGTACAAAGATAAGCGGTACGATTGACTGCATTAGTGGTGCAGAGAATGCCGTGATTTCACCTTCAGGTGAACGAAGCGCCGAATCTTCAGGCATTACCGCAAATACTAGAGCCGCAATACCTACTACCATTGCCCAACCCGCGTAACGGAAAGCTTTAGATTCGATTTCAGTGAACGTACCTAGGTCTGGTGCTTCTTCTGCATCGTCATCAATTGGAGTGTTCGCTAAGCGAGGCTCGATGATTTTCTCTGTCACATACCAACCAATAGCAATAACCACTACTGAAGAAAGGCCAGTAAACATGATGTTTGCTAATGGGTTAATGATGTACTCAGGATCAAGAACTTGCGCCGCTGTTTGCGTGAAGCCAGCGAGTAGAGGGTCGATACCTGAAGGGATGAAGTTTGCAGAGAAACCACCAGATACACCAGCAAATGCTGCCGCGATACCAGCTAGAGGGTGACGACCCGCCGCGTGGAAAATGATACCACCTAGTGGAATAACCAATACGTAGCCCGCGTCCGCTGCAGTGTGCGATACGATTGCCACTAGGATTAGCATAGGCGTTAGAAGCTTAGCTGGTGTGAAGTTCAGCATCTTCTTAAGGCCAGTAGTGATGAAGCCAGACGAGTCCGCAACACCAACACCTAACATCGCAACCAATACGATGCCTAATGGAGCAAAGCCAGTGAACGTTGTCACCATGTTTGCAAGGAAACTAGCAAGTGCTTCGCCAGTTAAAAGGTTGTTTACTTCTAGAGCATCACCTGTGCGAGGATTGATTAGATCGAACGTAACGTTCGACAAAAGTGCAGATGATACCCAAACAATGACAAGTGCCCAGAAAAATAGAATGGCAGGATCTGGAATTTTGTTACCTGCACGTTCAATAAAGTTTAGAAAGCGATCCATACCGCTCGGCTTCGGCGATGGTGCTTGTTTTGCAGCTTGGTTACTCATGGTAACTCCATAATTGATGTTGGTGCCCAAGACCTTTTTGAATAATTATGCTGGTCTATATTTCGACCTTTATTCTATTAAAAGACACAAATAAAAGCACAAGGTTCTAAGGGATAATTCAAAAATGGAGACATATTTTGCAAAAACGCAATCTACGTGCAACACAAAAAAGACATGATGATATACGTTTTTTCAACAATAAATACACCACTCTGTAAAACATACAGCGCCACTCACCTCTCACCCATTACATAATCAAAAATAAGCAACTATAAGCCTATCTAGTCGCTAAATTCGCTATAAAGAGAGATCATAGAGTCTAAATGGATGTTTTGCGTAGTCCCTTTTCTATCGGACCAACTGACTTCCACGCTGATCGTTTTCAGCGCCCCCGACAAACTTTCCTCTTCTAGTGTCCATGACACTGAGTAGATAGGATCTGAATTATCACTGCCGGTTATAATGTCAGTTGTATAGTCCGCCACACCGATTGAAGAAAGTGCTGATGAAGCACCTCGAGTACGAAACCACTCCAACTTTTGCTCAGCCATATTCAGAGCATCTATACTGCGGGTTGCAAAATCCGATTTTTGTTCGACATACGCTTGCAGCTTTAATAAAGCCAGTGACGCCACACCGATTAAGATAAATGCAATCATCACTTCGACCAAGCTATAGCCACATTGCTTAACACTTGGTGATGCTTTATTGAACATACCAACCTCCCGACTTCCATTCGAGCTTTTTCATTTTAGAGAGAGGGACATTAATAACATCTTGGTCGTAACTAAAGCTCACTGAAGAGTTGTAAACCGCATACGTCCCCGGAGCATCCATCACATATCCACCAATGGGATAAAAAGAGCCACTCTGAAAATACGCAGTATTGCTAGCTGATACACCCGATACCGGTCCTACAGCTCCATCAAGGACAAGCTTTTGAGGGGCATCCAAAGACTCCCAAAGAGATGCGGTAGGCTCAAACTCTGGTTCACCATCGGAATCCTCTGACACAAAGTGATACAGCATACCTTTAAAATCGAGCGCTCCAGACGTAGACAGCAGCCCATTGTGGATGACCAGTATCACTCCGCCAGCGATGGGGGAAGTACCTGTCGCAGGGTCAATAGCCTCGCCGATATTAGCAAGATCATCACTATCAAGGTGACAGCTGCCATATACCCAAATCAGATCCTCTCCAGATTCAATCGCAGTCGCGATTTCATCCCCACAGTGAGTAACAATTTGTGGCGCAGGCAATGTGGACTGCTCATACAGCAACTCACCGCTCCCATTAACTAGGATACTGTCAGATATCTTGATGAACTCTTGTGACGACATCACTTCAAACCATTGCTCACGAGGGGTGGCAAACAGATCTTCAAACGGTTTTTGACTCGTATCATTGACGAAATCTTGCTGCAGATCGGTTGGCGTATTGTAGTTTCCTATTGCCGTAGTGATGTGGCTATCACCGCTACTATTGCGACAACTTTGTCCGGATGGAAAGCCTGCATAGGGTGGATGTGCGTCATTGAGGTTTTGATTTGATATCGTGCCAAACACTTTAAAGTCGCTGCTATAACGCAACATCGTACATCCCCACTCATCATCGCCTAAGCTCGCACCCGGATCGGGCCGCATTGCCATCCCTCCAGCGAAATAGAGACTTGAGGTTGCTTTCATAACACCGGACGCGCCCTTACCCGGGTAAGTTAGGATCTTCTGAATTTGAGCAAACCCATAGGAAGCGGTGATCAATGTTTGATTTGCCGTTAACGTTTGAAAACCAAACGTTACTGTTCCATTGGTATTGCACTCAGAGAAGTTCGAAGACTGTGGAATGGTTTGAGTTTGAATTGCTTTGGTATAGAAGCACTCTAAGGCACCTTCCGCTACCCAATGTTGTTGACGAGCTTTGACTTCGTTTTGTGCTCTCTTGATCTGATAAAAAAGTGACTTATAGCTACCCAACGTAATCAGCAATGCCGCTGTGAGTAACACACTGGTCACCAATAGAGTGGCGATACCGGTTTGCGCTCTCATTGCCAATTCCTCTGCTGTACGTTCAGCACCATTGAGTGAGAAACAGAAGAATCGCCAATAAGGGATGCACTCATTGAAATTGTCGTAAATGCACTACTGGCAGAATCACTGGCAACCAACGAATTCTCGACAGAGAAACCATCGACGTTGATTTGGTTAGGATCAAAAATAGAAAAACAGACACCCGCATAACCCGAGTCCGCAGCAGAAGCGGGAGTCAGTACGTCAGACTGATGTTTTTCACATAACCTAAGTAGATCTGCCCCTGATGACTCAGGTTGGTGACGGTAGACAACATGTCTGAGATCCTCCGCTCCAGACGTCATCACCCGATATACATACCCCACCGTTCCAGGGGAAGATTGGGTATGAACCACTTGCGAAGCCCCAGATAACATTACGACGCCACTTTCACTGCCATTGTAGCCAGCTCTTTGCATGTCTTCTTTCAATTGCTGCATAGCCGCGTTCATATTCTGCAGTAACAAAATATGCTTACTTCGCTCCAGTGCAGCTTTTTGGCCGGACATAAACACTGAGCCAACTAAGCCAATTGCAATCACACCCACCAATGAAGCCACCATGAACTCAATGAGCGATGCTCCTGAAGAACGACTAATCGCACTCTGGATAGCCATAGACGTCTCCCCCAACACCGCATACTAGAATTCGAGATGCACCATAAGAAGTGCTCAGCTTAAGCTTTTTACTTGTTTGCCCGGTGGGATAAAAGTACATGCTTCCCGCTTTTACTTTGCCTCTCACCCCACCAAACTTCACTTGCTCTGAACTATAAACCGGCTCCAGAGCGATGTTGGTAAAGGGCTTTCCCGACATAGTCAGTAATGCCGTTCCCGATCCGGGTGCATCCGAGTCAGTTAAAGTTATCGACCACGCCCCTGAATCATCCGGAATGGTTGCAACATTGATATGAGCCCACAGGTCTTGATTGCGGAAAACCGCTTCAGATTTTGCCTGACTCATAAAACCGAGTAGCTCGTCGGCTAGCCGGGTCATTTGGCTCGCTGTTGTAAGGCTAGAAAAGCTAGGAGCAGCCGCCAATAAAATAGCCGCCATGACAGCAATGGTGATCAAAAGCTCTAAGAGTGTAAACCCGAGAGACGTTTCCCAATTTCTTCTGTAAATCATGATGTCGACCAATATGAACTTGCACGAATGCTAACAGCTCCTAAAAATAGCGGAGGTGAATTCACAGAAGTAATGGAAATGATTCGAAAAGATCTTTGCAAAACAGCGAGATGTAATGCGAAAGGTATGACCCTGATCGAAGTAATGCTGACAGTGGTCATTATAGGTATCTTAGCCAGCATTGCTTACCCGGCTTACCAAAATCACAGCTTGCAAGCTCATCGCAACCTTGCCAAGGCTGACATGGTGAAACTACAGCTCCTGCTCGAGCAGAACTATGGCACTGGTTACAGTTGGGGGAGCCTGTTAAGTGGTGGTAGCTGCACCGTCTGTGAAAGTTCGAATGAGCGATACCTCTTTTCAATAACAAGCTCAGCCACCGCCGCCTACACCATAGTGGCGACTGCACAGAACACTAAAGGCCAAACCAACGACAGCTGCCTACCGAGCAACCATCAAATGTCTTTATCATCAGACGGTGAGGCGCTCCCCTCTGAATGTTGGTGACGCCAACAACTCAAAAGTAGACTCGTAATCCTGCTCTAGCCTCCAGTTCAACTTCAAGTTCATCGAGATACACGCTAGGCGCTAGATCCAGATAGAACCCCATTGGCTTTACACGAAATTCCGCGCCGATACCCGGAGTTACCGCGATATAGTGGCGCTCTCGATCAACATATTGACCGCCTATGAATAGATACAATGGTGTGTTGTTTACCGCGAATGTTTTGTTCATTGCCAAACCAAATTGCTCATCCAAACTGACGTTCATCCGCAATCCATTGTGCTTAAGCTCTGCTCCCCAATATGGATTCCCTACAAAAGCACCTACACCAGTTTCCGCTTTAATTGACTCAGCCCAAAGGCCACTGGTGATAATTGCTGCCACTGCTAACTTCTTCATCTTGTTCCCTCATTACTTATTGAAAGACAAGCAAGCTAGATCAATTGTTTGAGGGGACTGTTAGCATGCAGATGATTTGGCATAACTCTTACGCTTAAGAGTAAAGCGTAGACAGGCTTAACGTATATCTTACTTACAGTAACGAAATGTAAAAAAGCCTGCGGCTGCAGGCTTTTTTTAATTCATTTCTTCGTGACTAAATACTAGCTAGTTAAATCATCAAAGAATTTCTTCACACCATTGAAGAAACCTTCTGATTTAGGCTTATGCTTAGTTGCCGCTTCGCCACCGCAAGACTCTTCAAATTCTTTCAGAAGTTCTTTCTGACGCGAACTTAAGTTAACTGGCGTTTCTACAACAAATTTAACGATCAAATCACCAACACCACCGCCACGAACGCCCTTCACACCTTTGCCGCGCATACGGAACATGCGGCCGGTTTGGGTTTCAGTTGGAACTTTAAGGCTAACACGACCATCTAGGGTCGGTACTTCAACCTCACCACCAAGCGCAGCCATCGCGAAGCTTACTGGAACTTCACAGTATAAGTTGTTGCCATCACGTTCAAAGATGTGGTGCTCTTTCACATGAACCTGTACGTATAGGTCGCCCGCTGGTGCACCCATTTCTCCCGCTTCACCTTCGCCAGATAGACGAATGCGATCACCAGTATCCACACCAGCAGGGATCTTAACGTTAAGTGTCTTGGTTTTCTGCTTACGACCTTGACCATGACAAGAGTTACACGGGTCTTTAATGATCTTGCCTTTACCGTGACAGGTAGGACAGGTTTGCTGTACAGCAAAGAAGCCTTGGCGCATTTGCACTTGGCCGTGGCCATGACAAGTACCACAGGTTTCAGGAGAAGAGCCTTTCTTAGCTCCGCTACCGTCACACACGTCACAGTTAACTAACGTAGGAACTTCAATTTCTTTTGATACTCCGCGAACTGCTTCTTCTAGAGACAGTTCCATGTTGTAACGTAAATCGGCACCGCGTTGTGCACGCGCCTGACCGCCACCACGGCGACCACCACCAAAGATATCACCGAAAACATCACCGAAGATATCACCAAAGTCGCCTTGACCGCCGCCGAAGCCACCGCCGCCCATGCCACCTTGTTCAAAAGCAGCATGACCATATTGGTCGTAAGCCGCTTTCTTTTGAGGATCCAGTAAAATTTCGTACGCTTCTTTTACTTCTTTAAACTTTTCCGCTGCAGACTCATCACCCTGATTACGGTCTGGGTGAAACTTCATCGCTAAGCGTTTGTACGCTTTCTTAATATCGCGCTCAGATGCATCACGGCTAACGCCTAATACTTCGTAAAAATCACGTTTTGACATTGTTTTCGTCACCAATTTCTTACTGCAAACGACCGAATGTCGCTTGGTGTTTATATCGATCTAACTAATGGCTCTGGATTATAGGGCGTGTTGATCTTCGTGGTTAAATTTTGTTCGAGATAAAATCGTTTTAGGCGCGGCGAAGACTGTGCAGCCTAGTCATTCTAAGCAAAGAGTCTTCAACAAAGCATAAAACGATTTTAGCCGAACCCTTCGGGCAGCCTTTGTGGTTCATTTCTACTGCGTTATCGGCTTCTCATGTAGGCTAGCTACACATCAAAGCCTCTGCCTTGTATAAATCTTCCACAAAATGCTGCAAAAATCAGCTCGAAAGTTCAACACGCCCTAATGACTTCTCGCCAAAAAGACACTTTTAGTTAGATAGACATTGTTTACAAACATGCGGGCGTAAGAGTCACCTCAAACGCCCGCACTATAACTTGCAAAAGATTTCTAAGCGGATAGCGAGACTTCTGGTAATGGAGCCTAGCTATCCTGAAACGAAATTACTTCTTCTCGTCTTCTTTTACTTCTTCAAACTCAGCGTCTACAACATCGTCTTCTGGCGCTTGCTGTTGACCCGCTTCAGCACCTTGCTGAGCTTGAGCTTGTTGTTGAGCGATTTCCATCAGCTTTTGAGCTGCAGCCATTAAAGCTTGAACTTTCGCGTCGATAGCTTCTTTGTCGTCGCCTTTCTTCGCTTCGTCTAGTTCTTTGATTGCTGCTTCGATCTTCTCTTTCTCTTCCGCTGGAAGTGCGTCACCCGCTTCTTCGATTTGCTTCTGAGTACCGTGGATCATTTGGTCTGCTTGGTTACGTGCAGTAGCTAGCTCTTCGAACTTCTTGTCCGCTTCTTTGTTAGCTTCTGCTTCTTGTACCATTTTCTCGATTTCGTCGTCGCTTAGACCACCTGAAGCTTGGATAGTGATCTTCTGCTCTTTACCTGTCTGCTTGTCTTTAGCAGATACGTGCAGGATACCATCCGCATCAAGGTCGAAAGTTACTTCGATTTGAGGCATACCACGTGGTGCAGGCTGAATACCTTCTAGGTTGAACTGACCAAGAGACTTGTTGTAAGTCGCTTGCTTACGCTCACCCTGAAGAACGTGGATTGTTACCGCGTTTTGGTTGTCTTCAGCTGTAGAGAATACTTGGTTCGCTTTCGTTGGGATAGTTGTGTTCTTCTCAACTAGCTTAGTCATTACGCCGCCCATAGTCTCGATACCTAGAGACAGAGGAGTAACGTCTAGCAGAAGTACGTCTTTCACATCACCAGCAAGTACGCCACCTTGAACTGCAGCACCCATTGCTACTGCTTCGTCAGGGTTTACGTCTTTACGAGCGTCTTTACCAAAGAACTCAGCAACTTTCGCTTGAACCATTGGCATACGAGTCTGACCACCAACTAGGATAACGTCGTTGATGTCGCTTACAGATAGGTCAGCATCAGCTAGAGCAACTTTTAGCGGCTCTAGAGAACGTTGAACTAGATCTTCAACTAGAGATTCTAGCTTCGCACGAGTTACTTTAACGTTCATGTGCTTAGGACCAGTCGCGTCAGCCGTTACGTAAGGTAGGTTTACGTCAGTTTGCTGTGCAGAAGACAGTTCAATCTTCGCTTTTTCAGCCGCTTCTTTAACACGCTGCATCGCTAGTGGATCAGATTTAAGATCGATGCCTTGCTCTTTCTTAAACTCTTCTACTAAGTAGTTGATTAGACGGTTATCAAAGTCTTCACCGCCAAGGTGAGTGTCACCGTTAGTTGCTAGAACTTCAAACGTCTTCTCGCCTTCAACTTCATCGATTTCGATAATAGAAATATCGAATGTACCACCACCAAGGTCGTATACCGCGATAGTGCGATCGCCGCCTGACTTGTCTAGACCGTAAGCTAGAGCAGCAGCAGTTGGTTCGTTGATGATACGTTTAACTTCTAGACCTGCGATACGGCCAGCATCTTTAGTTGCTTGACGCTGAGCATCGTTAAAGTAAGCAGGAACTGTGATAACTGCACCAGTTACTTCCTCACCTAGGAAGTCTTCAGCAGTTTTCTTCATTTTCTTAAGTACTTCAGCAGAAACCTGAGGAGCCGCCATTTTTTGGCCTTGCGCTTCAACCCAAGCATCACCGTTATCAGCTTTCACGATGTTGAAAGGCATGATTTCGATGTCACGTTGTACTTCTTCGTCTTCGAAACGACGACCGATAAGACGCTTAATAGCAAATAGCGTGTTAGTTGGGTTTGTAACTGCTTGACGTTTTGCTGGTTGACCAACTAGCGTCTCACCATCTGTGTATGCAATTACCGATGCTGTTGTACGCTCACCTTCCGCGTTTTCGATTACGCGTGGTTTGTCGCCATCTAGAACAGCAACACAAGAGTTAGTAGTACCTAAGTCAATACCAATGATTTTACCCATCAGGCTATCTCCGAATAAATTCTATTTTCGTTTTGTATATCCCCTATGTGGGGGACGAATAGTGGGCTTTCAACCCTTTCACACAAACAAAAATAATTATGTTTGCTTCTTGTATGCACCATAGATAGGGGCGGCAAACTGCTTTTCAAGGGAGAAAACTAAAAAAATGGAAAAATATTGCGACTAGAAATAAAAAAGCGAGGCACTTGGCCTCGCTTTTATACGATAAGTTGACAATTAAGCGTTCGATTGCGCTGGTTGAACGTCCACTTCTTGCTCTTTGTTCACTTCGCCTTCTGACTTCGCAACGATAGTGTTTACAGCGGTATCACCCACTACGTTAGAAGAAGTACAGAACATATCGTTGATACGGTCTACTGCTGCAATGATTGCAAGGCCTTCTGGTGGAAGACCTAGTTGGTGCAATAGAACACCAACCATTACCACGCCACCACCTGGAACACCACCAGCACCGATCGATAGTAGAAGGATAGTTAAACCAAGCGTGAATACGTCAGCTGTGTTGATTGGTTGACCAAACGCGTTTGCTACGAAAATAGTTGCTAGTGCAATGTAGATAGACACACCAGACATGTTCATGGTTGCACCTAGTGGTACACCGAAACCAGCCACTGACTTAGAAACTTTAAGCTTCTCAGTTAGAGTGCGCATTGTTACTGGAATTGTTGCATTGGAGCTTGCTGTTGATAGCGAGAAAAGGATTTGCTCACGAGTCGCACGCAGGAACGTTTTTGGAGAAATACCTGTCGTTAGACCAACCATCATTGGGTAGAAGAAGAAAATCCAGAATACCAGCATTGCAACAACGAGTGCTACATAGCCCGCAACCGACATTAGCGTGTTCGCGTCTAGTGTTGCACCTAGTTGAATCATCAGAGCAAATACACCGTATGGCGCAAGGCTCATTACTAGGCCAACAAGCTTCATCATAATCTCGTTTGCCATTTTGAACGTGCGGATTGCCGGACCACCACGTGAATCCAAAGCTTGAATCGCAAGACCAGTCAGGATCGCCATGAAGATAATTTGTAGCATGTCACCGTTTGCAAACGCCTGAACAGGGTTGCTAGGTACAATGTTCACAACAAGAGAGAAAATATCTGGTGTTTCTGTAGTGGTTAATTGAACCGCTTCAGAAATAGTGCCAGCTAGGTTTGCATCTGCACCTGGCTGGAAGATTAGGCCAACAGTCAATGCCGCAGTGATCGCGATGATGGTGTTAATAATGTATAGAGCAAAAGTTTTACCACCTAAACGACCAAAAGCAGTGATGTCTTTTAGATCGACGATGCCACATACGATAGATACGTAAACAAGTGGCACAACAAGAAGTTTAATCAATGAAACAAACATACCACCAGCGCCTTCAGCTGCACCTAGCAAGTACGTATCAAAGATAGCTACCCCATTAAACAAGTACTGAATCGCAGTACCGATAAGCAGACCAGCAAATAAGCCTACAAAAATTTTACTTGAGAGCGATTTATCCATCGTTCGTCTCCAGTTTGTTGTGTTGAATATTTGTAATAATTAAGCTATTTATTTGTTTTAAACAGCTAACAACCGCGCATAATACACACAAAAGTTACAAATAAAAGTCTTTATTTACAAAAATGTCACACCAAACAAGTTAGAACAATTTCTAGCCAATCATATATCTAACGATATAAAACACCATTTACCAATCACAACAATTAATTAGTTGCTCTCCCCCTCTCCTACCTTTGTATTTGCTATTGTTTTAAACAAAAAGCAAAAAAAAAGAGAGGCAAAAGCCTCTCTTAATTCACTCTGTTGCAGTGTGTTATTTTGCAACCATAACCATTGCTGGGCGAATTACACGACCATTCAATTCGTAGCCTTTTTGCATCACAAACATAACTGTGTTTGATTCGTGATCTGGGCTTTCTTGGATCGACATAGCCTGATGAAATTCAGGGTTGAACGCTTCACCTTCAGGGTTGATCTCTTTCAGGCCAAACTTAGCCACTGAATCAACGAATGTTTTGTGCGTTAGCTCAACGCCTTCAAGAATAGGCTTAACCACTTCGTTTTCAGCATCTGCAGCTTGAATTGCACGCTCTAGGTTGTCGATAACAGGTAGAAGCTCTTCAGCAAACTTGTTCAACGCGTATTTACGAGCTTTATCGATTTCAGTTTCAGTACGACGACGCATGTTTTCTACTTCAGCTTTCGCACGTAATACAGAATCTTTTTGCTCCTGAACTTTCGCTTCGCTAGACAATAGTGCTGCTTCTAGTTGAGCAATCTTAACGTCTTTCTCGTCACCAGCTTCTTCAAGTTCTGCTTCTGCTTCTTGAGCAGCCGCTTCTACTTTCTCTGCTTCTTCGATGATTTGATCAAGCTCTTCTTCTGTAACTTTGTTTTCTTCGTTGCTCATGATTTCTCCTGAATTCAACTTGCTCAGTGTCTAATTCCTTCAAGTTTATAAGGATTAGATACACAAAAATTCGCATAAATGGGTAACTTGCCCTTATTATGGGGATGAAGATTCCTGAATCAAGCCTAATTCGCCTGGAAAACCTATGAAAAAATCATTTGATGTGATTGCGATTATCGGAAAACCACGAGATCAACAAGCGATTCAAACGCATAAAGAGTTGTATCTTTGGCTAACATCTCTTGGTTACCAAGTGTATATCGATGACAGACTGTGTGAAATTCTCGACGACGTACCCGAGAACCATTTCGCAAGCTTGATAGAGTTAGGGAAAAAGGCTGATCTCGCCATTGTTGTCGGCGGTGATGGAAACATGCTAGGTGCTGCACGGGTACTCTCGCGTTTCGACATCTGCGTAATTGGGGTCAATCGAGGAAACCTAGGCTTCTTAACCGACCTCAATCCAGACAACTTCCAAACGGCATTACTTGATGTACTCAATGGCGAATACATGGTGGAAGAGCGCTTTCTACTCGAAGCCGAGATCCACCGCCACGGCCAAATCAAAAGCCACAATGCAGCTCTAAACGAAGCCGTACTTCACCCGGGCCAAGTGGCTCATATGATTGAATTCGAAGTCTATATAGACGACAGCTTTGCGTTCTCTCAACGTTCCGACGGGTTAATTGTTTCGACGCCAACTGGCTCAACCGCTTATTCACTATCCGGTGGTGGCCCTATACTATCCCCTAGTTTGAACGCGATCAGTTTAGTACCAATGTTCCCGCATACTCTTTCTAGCCGACCACTCGTCGTCGACGGAAAACGCCGTATAAAACTGGTTGTGTCGCCAGATAACCGAGGAACTCAAGAAGTGAGTTGTGATGGCCAAATTTCTCTGCCAGTCTCACCTGGTGATGAAATCCTCATCTATCAAAGTCCGAATGTTTTAAAACTCATCCACCCTAAAGACTACAGCTATTACCATGTGCTACGAAACAAACTGGGATGGTCGAGTAAGCTTTTCTAAGCCATTAAATACATTTGCGAGGGTTGACGAAAAACGTCAACCCTTTCTTTTTATAGGATTAATTCAAAGTACGTTAAACAAAACACCACCACAGCGACGTTATCACTCTCTCAGTAAATCTCTGCTCTGATCCTCTTCACAAAAAAATCACCTGCTCACTTTACTGTATAAAGAAACAGTATATACTGTTTCTTTATACAGTATCGTTCAATTATACAGGTAACCAAAATGCTGGCTCATTTAAGTGTTAATAACTTTGCTATCGTTAAGTCTTTGCAGTTAGAGCTTTCTAAAGGAATGACGACCATTACCGGTGAAACCGGTGCAGGTAAATCTATTGCTATTGATGCCTTAGGGCTTTGCCTTGGCGGAAGAGCTGAAGCTGGCATGGTACGCCAAGGTGAAGAAAAAACCGAAGTCAGTGCTGCATTCCTGTTGGACAATAATCTCCATGCAACTCGCTGGTTAGAAGATAACGACTTACTCGATGGCAGCGAATGTATTCTCAGACGTACGATTACAAAAGAAGGCCGCTCCCGTGCATTCGTAAACGGTAGTCCCGTTCCGCTTTCTCAGCTCAAAACTCTTGGTCAGCTGCTTATTAACATTCATGGTCAGCATGCCCATCATCAATTGATGAAAAGCGATCACCAAATGGCAATGCTCGACCAGTATGCTGGCCACCTCAACCTTTTAAAAAATACGCGAAACGCATATCAAGCTTGGCGTCAAGCAGATAACACGCTCAAGCAACTCAAAGAAAACAGCCAACAAAACCTCGCACAAAAACAATTGCTGGAATACCAAATCAAAGAACTCAACGAACTGTCGATTGGGGAGAATGAATTTGAAGAACTCGAACAAGAACACAAACGATTGTCGAATAGCGGAGAGCTTGCCTCTACCTGCCAGCAAGCCATCGAGCTTATTTACGAAGGTGAAGAAATTAATGCACTTGGTATTTTGCAATCAGCCAATCACTCCCTAATTCAACTCGCTGAATTGGATGAGAAACTCGCTGAACTGCCGAATATGCTGGCGGAAGCAATTATCCAAATAGAAGAAACCAATAGTGAGCTACGTAACTACCTTGATGCCATAGACGTCGATCCCGCTCGTATGGCCTTTATTGAAGAACGCTTTTCCAAAGTCATGTCTATCGCGAGAAAGCATCATGTCATGCCTGAGGAGCTCTATCAGCATCACCAAGATTTGTTAGCTCAGATCGAAGCACTAGACTGCTCAGATGAAAAACTGGATGCGTTAGCACAAGAAGTCGAAGATAAGTATCAAGCTTTCCTAGTGACCGCTGAGAAACTGCACAAGTCTCGTAGCCGCTACGCCAAGGAGCTAAATAAACTGATTAGCCAAAGTATGCACGAACTGAGCATGGAAAAAGCCAAGTTCTGTATTGATGTAGACAATCAAAATACTCACCCATCGCCACTCGGGTTAGACTGCGTGACTTTCTTAGTATCAACCAACCCAGGCCAACCAATGCAGCCAATTGCTAAAGTGGCTTCTGGTGGTGAACTGTCTCGAATCTCTTTAGCAATCCAAGTCATTACCGCACAGAAAGTGGATACTCCAAGCCTGATCTTTGATGAGGTGGATGTGGGTATCAGTGGTCCAACAGCGGCAGTGGTAGGCAAAATGCTTCGTACACTTGGTGAGTCAACGCAAGTTCTATGTGTTACCCACCTTCCGCAAGTTGCAGGCTGCGGCCATCAGCAATTGTTTGTTGCCAAGCAGACAAAAGCCGGAAAGACAGAAACTCAGATGCACCAATTAGATGATCAGCAACGCGTTTCCGAGCTAGCAAGATTACTCGGTGGTAGCCAAATCACTGATTCCACACTGGCGAACGCTAAAGAGCTTTTGATTGCCGCCTAGCCTTACCGCTGAGGCTTTTGCAGGGATAAGTTCCCTTTTGGCGAAAAAATGCGTCGAGTTTGCAACCAAATTCAAAATTCATGGTCTGAAACAGTTCAAAGTGCAGGGAGCTTTTTACTTTAGCTCCCAGCTTGTTTATTATCAGCTCAGTTTCGAGATCCATTAGTTAAGAATTTTAAGTATGCAACTGAAAAAGTGGCTAATCGCTGTACCACTAGCAATGACAATGCTGACAGGTTGTTCCCTGTTGGAAAAATTGGTGTACCGTATCGACATCAATCAAGGTAACTACGTAGAACAAGAAGCAGTCGATAAGCTGAAGTTCGGCATGTCTAAAGAGCAAGTGCGTTATGTAATGGGCTCTCCAATGCTGATTGAAAATGGCTACCCTGACACTTGGTACTACATCTACCACCACACTGAAGGCCACAAAGCATCGATTCAAAAGAATCTCGTTGTGAACTTCAACGCAGCTGGCACTCTCGTAGATATTACGGGTGACTTTCCAGCCAGTGATACCTTCTTTGAGCAAATTCAATAAGTTAGTTTGAGTTCTCTCTAGTTTTTATGAAAAAGCCTCCACCTAGGAGGCTTTTTTATTCGCAGTGAATCGAGAAACTCCCCTTCGCCCCCCCCCCCCCACACATTGAACACCACCGCAATTAGGCTTTTCCCCTATTTGAACGGCCCATCCATAAACCTAATCTTCATAGCAACATACATATCAAGGAAGTTGCTTATGAATAATCAATCTATAACCGGTACCCTACTTTGTACTCTTTTGCTATTCGGCTGTGGCGGAGACAACGAACCAGAGCAAGTCTCTGTCACCTCTTACATTAACAGCTTGGAGTTCAGTGAAACGGATAATAGCGATCTCGAAGCGATTGGTACTGCCGTCTCGGGAAAAAGCATTATTGGTTTAGGCGAAGCCACACACGGTGGTGCTCAAGGTTATAAGTTAAAATCAAGGGTCGCTAAGTACCTTCATCAAGAAGAAGGCTATCAGGTTCTCGCGATGGAAAGCGGCCTGTACGACGGGCTGCGTTTGTGGCAACGCTTAATGGATGGAGACGTCACCGATGTACGTGACGCAATACTTTACTCCTTTATGTTCCTATATGCAGAAACACCAGAGATTTACCCTTTATACGAATACGTAGAGCAGCAAGCCTTTACCGACAACCCAATGTACCTAGTTGCTTTTGACGGTAGACACAGCAGCGATCCTGCATGCGACACTATGCTTCCTGAAATGAAAACTTTTTCCGAAGCGAATCAGCTCGTCTCGTTAGATTGGGATAGCTTTATTGCTAACGGGAACGCCATGATGTGCCCTTGGTACTTTGAAGAGCCAGACACAGCGAATAAAGAATTACTCATAACCCAATTGCAAAGCCTTAATTCAGCGCTCACTCAGATGAAAGCGTCGCAGGCCCTACCTGCCCTCGAAGATCGTTCAGGTTTTCGCGACTATGCGACATTCTGGCTACAAATAGTCAAAAGCATGCAAGCACAAATCAACAGCCGTTGGTTTGACTCATACAATGACGATGAAATCATGCAAGCAGATAACTTGTATTGGCTAAAAACAGAATGGTTCCCAAATAAGAATATTGTTGCTTGGGGACACAACGTGCACATCAGCTCCTACATCGGAGCTTGGCATGACTCGATCGGTGCATTTGCTCACTTAAAAGAGATGATAGGTGAAGACAACGTGTACAGTTTGCTCCATTCATTTGACCACGGCTACATTACACCAATGTAAGCTGAGCTTGAGCTGCGCTCGACTCCCTATTACGCATCAAGTGTACCTAATAGTGTAGAGAAATTGCTCGCCCAAAACGGCGTAGAAACCGCATTTATAGAGATGGCTAACCTCGCGTCTCTTAGCAGCCCAAATAGTATTGTAGGCCAATCACTATTACGGGCAACAGAGCTTGCCGATGGACTCATTTATACCCAAGAAGAAACACCGAGTACCATAGACTCACCGAGATAAGCTCAACAGTCACAAACAAAAACACCTCCGGTTGGAGGTGTTTTTGTATAAATACATTAGCTTGTCTTACGTAAGGTATTAGGTTTCCCACCAGTTACGGGATCCGCATTGCCTGCCGCTTTCGCCTGTTCGGCACGTTTTCGCCGAATCTCTTTCGGGTCGGCTAATAACGGGCGATAGATTTCGATTCTATCTTTGTCACGCACCGTCGCATCAAGCTTCACATTGCGACTAAACACACCGACTTTATTCTTAGCCAGATCGATTTCCGGGTACAAACTCATCACACCTGATTGCTGAATAATTTCTTCAACCGTCATAGAGTTGTTAACTACCAGCGTAAATACTCGCTGCTCTTGAGGCAACGCATACACCACCTCAACATGAATCATTTCCGACTCAATACTCATAGCACTCGTACACCTGTTTCGCGCGTTTGGTAAATGCATTGACCATGTTACTGGTTAGCTCATTAAAAATCTTACCGAAAGCCATTTCGATCATTTTGCTAGAAAACTCAAATTCCAGTTTAAGTTCTACTTTACATGCTTTGTCATCAAGCGGTGTAAAGTACCAGCCCCCTTTTAAGGTTTTAAATGGCCCATCGACCAAACTCATAATGATCGCTGAACCTGCGACTAACTCATTTGAAGTCGTAAAGGTTTTACTGATCCCAGCTTTGGATACATCAACAGAAGCAACCATGGCATCTTGCGACGATTCAATCACGCGTGAGCCAGAGCACCCCGGCAAAAACTCTGGGTACTTAGCCACATCATTAACCAAATCGAACATCTGCTCTGCACTAAATGAGACCAACGCAGAGCGACTGACTTGCTTCATAGTTATTCCTCTATCGCCAAAATTTGTTCTTAAGCGTGGTGCAATTTTACTTTTATTCTCTGATAGCGCAAATAAAAGCATTTCCTATCCGAAATCCAAGCCGTATAATGCGGAGACTATGGCAAAGAAATCAAAGAATAAAGCGGGTAGCAATACTATCGTGCTCAATAAAAAAGCTCGCCACGAATATTTCATCGACGATGAAATTGAAGCAGGGCTAGAGCTACAAGGCTGGGAAGTGAAGGCGCTTCGCCAAGGCAAAGCTAACATTGCAGAAAGCTACGTTTTCATGCGTGATGGTGAAGCCTTTGTAAGTGGCATGACAATCACTCCTTTGAACCAAGCATCTACACACGTAGTCGCTAACCCTACTCGTGTTCGCAAGCTCTTAATGAGCCGCCGCGAGCTAGATAACCTATTTGGTCGAATCAACCGCGAAGGGATGACACTTGCAGCGCTATCGCTGTATTGGTCTCGTTCTTGGGTGAAAATGAAGATTGGCGTTGCGAAGGGTAAAAAGCTTCACGACAAACGTACTGATCTTAAAGAGAAAGACTGGGCTCGCGAGAAAGCACGCGTAATGAAAAGCGCATTGCGTTAAATGTGAGCACTTAAACGCGTAACGCTAGACAGGTTAAGCTTTTCTGGTACTATGCGAAGAACACTTTGGGGCTGATTTAGGATTCGACAGGAATTTTGCAGTCTGAGGTGCATGCCGTGGGGCGGTTGGCCACGTAAAAAGCCGCAAAAAAATAGTCGCAAACGACGAAAACTACGCACTAGCAGCTTAATAACCTGCTCAGAGCTCTCTCGCCCTAGCTTCCGCACGTAAGACGGGGACCAACGAGAGATCAAACCCAAACGCGCTAGCCCGGATTTTCCCACCTGAGAGATGAACGGCGAATTATAATTCAGGTTAGCCATTTACTAGCGTGTCGGTTCGCAGGTAGGTGGTGAAATTAAAGATCGACTAAGCATGTAGTACCAATGATGAATGGTTTTTGGACGCGGGTTCAACTCCCGCCAGCTCCACCAAACGTTTGGAAAAGGCCACCTTCGGGTGGCCTTTTTTTATTTCAATATGATATTGATAAATCGGGTTTACTTTATCAATCGAACCACTAGTGAGCCCGGTGCTCGAACCGATTCTACATTATGGCTGATCACCGTCCCGCTTGAAGGTGAGTAGTAGGTTTGAATCTCATCACCAAAGCTATTGTATTGCGTAGCAAGTTTTTGGCCTTGTTCGACACTATCCAATAACTCAACATGGCAAATCACAAAGCCACCTTCTTCTGCCCTCACGCTGGTGATGGTCTTTCCCTCAACACATTGCTCCTGTGTTGCCGGTACCTCTCCTTCAAGCATCTCGTAAGAGCGCAGGACATTTAAAACACCCAGCGTTGCTCTATCCACCATCTCTAAATCGGTGTAACGACCAACGCCCACTTCAATAGTGATGGAAGGAATGCCTGCACGGTTATAAACCGTTTCCAGAATCCCAGGGTCGCCCGGGTCGTTAAGAATCACATCAGGGTTTATTAGCCTCGCCATCCGAATCGCATCATCAAGCCGGTAATCGGCAAACGCATAAAGTGGGTATGCACTGCCACTCGTTTGAGAGTGAAGATCAATTGCGAGATCAGCATTTGGCTTGAGTAAATTCTCCCATAAGCTATAGGCGTAGCGACTGGCATCATCACCACTCGGGTTACCTGGAAAAATTCGGTTGAGGTTCGCAGAAGAACTGTCTGGAGCAGCAGAATGAAAATCACGACTGTGGCGAGCAATACCCGATAAGTTAACCGCCGGAACGATAGTAACACAGCCGGAAATTGTTTTGCCTTCTAGCTCTCTTGCAAGCTTTTGTGCCGTTAAAATGCCATTTTGCTCATCGCCATGTACACCAGCCGTAATCACAATACGCTTTCCTGGCTTTGCTCCTTTAAACACTCTAACGGGTAGTGTTTGTGGATGACCAATCGCGTCTGTTGCCACCGCAAACCAAAATTTGTGCTCGCCCGCTTCAAGCGCGTTAACGTCTAACGCTTGAATAGTTGGGTACATGGGCACAATACATTCGTTGAGTGGCTTGGTCATTTTACTCTCCATCTTGATACAGCTATTGCCATGGTAACTGATGTTGATACAACTAGCACTAATGAAGCATTCTATTGGGTAGCCAGCAATACCCTCCTCTCTTGGTTTGGAAAGAGCTAACTTGAAAGGATTGACCCTTTTTGTCTCTGTTAGCTAAATGCTGTGAACAGTCTGAAACGCGCAATATGCTCTCGCCTTTTCACCGCCTTGGCTTTGTCGTTGAGTAAAACAACTGCGATAGCGCTTAATGTAACTTTCAAATGCCGCTTCAGCTTCTGGCTTAGGGAGTGCTAATAGTTGACTAACGAACTTTCTAGAGCCGACTTCAAAGTGCTGAGTATCAATTGGGGTATTCCAGTCACCGCCCCAAATAAGAAAGCCATGATGAGCAAAGATCTCTACGACATCTTCTGCCATTCCCTGACGCTCTATTTCATTTCTCGCTCTAAAGCGCGTGCGGTTAACGTAACTCGTCGCTGACTGAGCAGGCTTAACCGTAATTTGCCCGTTGTCATCAAACTCCAAGAAAGGGTTTTGAACTGGGTTAATGTCTACGGCCACGCCATAAGCATGTTTCGACCAACTCGAACCGCCCGTAATTGGCCGCGCATTGAAAGCACTGCTGTTATTGGCATCCATGGAAGCATTATCATCTCCTTTAAACTCACGCATCAATCGAGCGGAGTGCAAAGGAAACTTACGTTGGTGCAATTCAGAGAAAATACGCTCAACTGACGGAGCAACCACATCCAAGACGATCATACTGCCTTGTTTTGTTTCCCCCTTAAAATCAACAAACGTGAAGTCGACTTTCGATAATCGCTCACAACCAACAGGAGCGCCCTCATTCAACACACCTTGCTTTTTCATCATGCCACACTGCCATTCAGAGACCGGTGCGACTTGAGAATAACTGGCTGCACTGAATGAAATAGCCGCTAAGCCTAGTAACCATTTTTTCACGTGAAACTTCCTTACGTTGTCTGAGCTAACTGTAAATGAGTGCCATATCGAGTCAGCCTAATTAGCCTACTCGTTTAGAATACTATCTTCTATTATCTCAAGCACTTATCCAAATAGACAATCTCTCGCACGCGACCGCTCGGGTCGGTATCTAGCGATGATGGCAAAGTAGAAAGAGCACTAGCCTCAGCTGCGACTAACATGAGCACAAACGCATCAATAACATCATCTTTATTGGCCAGTTTTGATGGTGTCTGTTGAAGTTGGCTATCTAATACAACTCCCCATTTAGGCTCAAGTAACCGAATCAAAGCCAATCGCTCACTTTGTCCCTCTTTGGTTTTCTTACCAAACTCTAACGGTGCGCCATTAAGCGCAGCAAACACCACTTCCGGATGAGACTCTCTTAAGGTGAGTGATGGGTTTGAGGCAAGTACAGATTCCACCTCTCGAACTTTGGGTAAAATAAACCAAGTCTGCTTTGAAATCTTTTTCCCCAATACTGAAAAATTAATTTCACACGCTTGTTCATACGTTTCAGCGTAGCAAGCCTCACGACAAGGGACAGGAAAAACCGAAGCGCTACGTGTGGGTGACAAGAACTTCCGAGCCGCCTTGTCACATAGCCTATCCGGCGTTTTGGGGTCACTAAAACCAATCGGAATATCGATCAAAGCCGTACCACTTTCCAACACATTCAATACGTCGTTCAAAAGCGGAACTATTTTGCAGTTAGGTACACCATCTTTGACGTACCAGACAACCCAACCCGCCTTACATCCATCAATACCTATACCGTTCACTCTTATCTCACCTACTTCATTCAACGTAATCTCGAACTGAATATTACCTCCCTCCCAATTCTTTTGCAATTTAGTTAAATAGAATTAAAACTCTAATACTATGAATCTACAGAGAATATCCCTAAGCCTTGATGCTGTTGGAAAGGAGAACATTGTGCTTAAAGTTATAAGGTTGCTACTCGCAGCTGTGTTCATGGTCGTCATCACTCTGTTTGCACTGGTATATTGCTTATTTAGCCCCAGAGATCCAAAACACGTCTATTTTTTCTGCCGTTGGTTTAATCAGCTGCACAAGTTAATTGGCGTTGATCTAATTCAGCGGGGGTTAGACAAAGCACCGACTCCTGCAAACAGTGTTTACATTTCCAATCATCAAAGCGTGTATGACTTTGTCACGTCACCAGGCATGCTGCGTCCAAGAACGGTATCTTTAGGTAAAAAAGAGCTATTGTGGGTGCCGTTTTTTGGCCAACTCTACTGGATAACGGGCAATATTCTTATCGATAGACAGGACAAGTCCAAAGCCCGCGATACGCTTCAGCAAGTGGTTGAAGCCATTCACCAACGTAACCTTTCTATTTGGGCTTACCCAGAAGGAACTCGTAGCAAAGGAAGAGGATTATTGCCCTTTAAAACTGGCGCTTTTCGCATGGCCATTGCAGCAGGAGTACCTATTACTCCAATGTGCGTGAGCACAACTCACAACAAGATCAACTTAAGCCGCAAAGACAATGGCATTGTGATTACAGAAATGCTCGAACCTATTGATGTCTCTGGCTATAACTTAAACCAAGCTCGTGAACTTGCCGATCATTGCCATGCATTAATGGCAGAAAAAATTGCCCAACTGGATAAAGAGGTGGCCGAGTTAGAACTAGCAACAGGACAAGAGCACAAAGCACAACGCTCATAGAGTTGAAAGTAAAACTATTTGGGGCTGCTCTCTTGGCAGCCCTTTCTGTGCTAGCCTAACAACAGCAACCAGAAGACGCTGATTCGTTGCCGCTGCATTGTGTCGCTATTTCATCGTACCGCTCCACTGCATTTTTCAGCCGAGCAAACGATTCTTGTAGCTCTTCTAGTGGTAACGCAATATTCATGCGATAAAAATTACTATCGCTTTCCCCAAACCATGAGCCAGGGGTCAGCCCCACTTTTGCTTGCTCAACCAATAGCGCCTTAAGCTGTTCACTACTCAACTTAAGAGTGGAGAAGTCAAACCAAATTTGCCCTGTCCCCTCTGGTTTGAACATCTTCAGTTGTGGAATTTCTAAAGCAACAAACTGTTCAATCCAATCAACACTTTGCTGCAGGTAAGCCAAAAATCCGTTAAACCAAGGTAGGCCTTCCCTATAGGCGGCAATGGTCGCAAAGGTGGTAAATGCATTGCCATGATCTAACGCCATCGAGCTCACAACGGTTTTGATTGGCTTGAGTAACGAAGGATTATCAGTATAGATATAACCATTGGAGATGCTATTAAGACCAAAGTTTTTTGCTGGCGAACCAATAATCGAAATGGTGTTGTGGTAATCCTGCTGCAAAATACTATTGAAGGTATGCCCGTTAAAAACAATGTCAGCATGAATTTCATCACTGATCACCAGCACATTGTATTGCTTAGCGATCTTCGTCATGATTCTCAGCTCTTGCTGAGTCCAAACCCGCCCAACTGGGTTATGCGGGTTACACAGCAACACTATTTTCACTGCATCATTTTTCAACTTGGACTCAAAATCATCGAAATCCATCTCATATCGGCCATCTTGTAGCTTAAGTGAGTTGTTAACCACCTTTCTCCCCGCTGATTCAATCAATCGACGAAACTGGTGATAAACTGGCGTTTGGATCAGCACGCCTTCACCTTCCGCAGAAAACTCTCGGATCAGCAGCGCAATAGCACTGAGCACTCCAGGCACTTGCACAAAGTTGTCGGTGTCCATGGATAGGCCATGTCGTGACTGGTTCCATTGCGCAATCGCCGAAAACACACTTTGCGAATCAAATTCGTAGGAGTACATCTCTCGCTCAACAAGTCGCGACAGCTCTTTGGTTATTGGATTAGCAATAGGAAAACTCATGTCCGCTACCCAATATGGCGCCACATCATCCGTACCGTAAATCTGGTTGAGCATTTGGCTATCGTGTTTAATAAATTTGTTGCTGGAGTCTTCGGTCATTGGCAATGCTTGGAACATAAAGGCCTCGTGTGTATTTTCTTTGAAGTTCAAGATGAAGGTATCGATTTTCCGATATGGAATAATCAATCTTTTACTAGCTAAGACGGTGAGATCCTGAAAAAGACGAACACCAAAGAAAAATATTTATTGGGCTCAATAAAGTATTCACACAGCAACCACTTTTATCGTCACCACTAAAACAATTCATCCTTCCTTTATTCAAATTTACTAGCGGTTCACTTTTTTCCACCTAGTCAGTCAGTAAGCTGAAACAGTGACAATAAATCAATTACTTGAGTGGAGTACGCAATGGACATTGTATTGCTAGTGGGGCTCATCAGCTTAAATGGTGTGTTGGCCATGTCTGAAATTGCCTTAGTTGCCGCTAAGTCCAGTCGGTTAAAGAAACAAGCGGAACACAGCTCGCTAGCTCGGACGGCATTAAGGCTGAAACAATCCCCGACTCAGTTTCTTTCAACCATTCAGATCGGCATCACAGCCATTGGCATATTGAGCGGTATTGTCGGCGAAGCCAATTTTTCGCAGCCGCTTGCTCAGTATTTATCTACTCACGGACTCCCACTTGAAATCGCTCAGCCAATGGCGACGGCATTGGTTGTGATTAGTATCACCTACTTTACTATTGTGGTTGGTGAATTGGTTCCGAAGCGATGTGCGCAAAACAACGCAGAACGAATCGCTGTCGTTGTAGCTTACCCTATTCATCTCTTAGCCAAATTATTCGCACCGTTTGTTTGGCTACTCAGCGCTTCTACCGATACCTTACTCAACCTGTTACGCCAGCAGAACCAAGATAGCGATATCATCACGGAAGAAGACATTGTTGCGGTCGTGACGGAAGGATCCGCTTCCGGCGCTATTGAACCTCAAGAACAGACTATGATCCGTAATCTGCTGCATTTGAATGATCGTATGGCCAGCTCCCTCATGACCCCGCGCAGCGACATCGACTATTTGGATCTCACCCATCCAATCGAAAAGACACTAAAACGACTTTGTCACACCCAACATTCTGTGTGGCCTGTGTGCCGAGGCGGATTGGATAATTTGATAGGTACCATTTCGTCAAAAGTGCTGCTAGACCAACATCCCTACCTTTCAGTACGTACCATCGCAGAGTACAGTAATCGCCCGAGGTACATGCTCGAATCTATAAAAGGATTAACCTTACTAAATGAAATGCAAAGTTCTAATTCGGAGATGGCTTTCATTGTCGACGAATATGGAGATGTGCAAGGGCTGGTCACTTATCACGATGTATTGAAATCTATTGCCGGTGAGCTTGGCTGTGCTCCTCAATATAGCTGGGCGAAAAAGGACCTCGATGGGAATTGGATTATGGATGCATTGATTCCTGTCCATGAGCTAAAGCATCGTCTGCATCAAGAGGTATTGGAAGGAGAGTCCATTGAAGGCTTCCAGACACTCAATGGTTTTCTAACTTGGAAAGTCGGTAAAGTGCCAAGACAAGGCGAAGTCATCAACTATAATGGCTGGCGATTTGAAGTGCTTGCAGTAACCCATAATCGAATTTTGCAGGTTCGAGTCGGCAAGTTAAGCGCTTGATCATTGCGAACAAAAAACCTTTGAGATAGTTTGCTGTGCATTCGGTTCTACACCGCTCACTTTCAAAGATTAACTTCCAGTGAATAGCTTGCTTATGACCACCCACACCGCTCCATACATGCCGCTCCTACAATTTTGCCAACAACCGACGGCAGAGGTTCTACAACCATTTGGTATCCAAGAGGAGGGAAGCGAAAAAGTTGAGCACTTACAACGCTGGTTAACGGAACTGCCACACTTAGCTGGCAATGTGTTGTTGCATTTCCCTTACCCATCACTAGAGCGCCAAATCGACGCAGTTGTACTCTATCGTGGGATTGTCTTCGTCATTGAGGTGAAACTCGGCGGCAGTTCATATACCTGCTCCGATATTGCAGCGACAAGCCAGCTGGCTCATGCTCTAAAAGCGCACCACCAAGCCAGCCACGACAAATTTATCGTACCTATTCTGATTGCAACAAAAGCCAACCCACAAGGCGCCGCTATTCAAGTGAGCTCTGATCTTGTTTCCAATGCTATCTGTGACTCTGGAGAGCATCTCGCCGCCCTGATCGAGCACTTCTCCAACCAGTTCAAGTACGACGAAATCATGGTGGAAGATTGGGCTGAGTTATCGTTTATCGATCAGCCTTGATAACCGTTCACTCCTTAAAATTAAATAGGCCAGAGATGTGCAAACATCGCTGGCCTTTTCCCATCAGTCAGTCCAAATCACTCAAACGATGCCAAATATTGCTGAGCTTCTTTGCGCCCCATATATTTACCCAAAGTTTTAACCGGAACCGATTTTAGGTTCACAACTATTAGGCCATCTAGCGCATCGTTAAATGCTGGGTCGACATTAAAACACACCAACTTACCATTCATACCGAGATACTGACGTAGTAACACAGGTAACCCTTTACCTTGCTCCATTCGAGCTAACACTTTTGACAGCAAAGCCACACTAGCCAGTGAAGACAATAAATTGGTTTGCCAAAAGACATTACCAGATGTGCGTAATGGCGTTGAGGCTTTCACCAAGGTGGCCTTTTCCTTGTCGTAATGATGAATCGACAAAGTCGCAGCCATCAACTGACGAGCCAAATGGCTGTAGTCGTTACTGATACTTACCGGGCCAAATAAATGAGTGTATTTCGGGTGACGTTGCACAAATGCAGCAATACCTTTCCAAAGCATCAGTAGCGAATTGAGGTTACGTTGGTACTTCTTAGCGACAACGGATCGGCCCAATTCAATACTTTGCTCCAACGTATCAATAAACGCTTGGTCATACTGAAACAAGCTTCGCGAATACAGCCCATCTAGGCCATGCTTTTCGATAAGTTGATCCACCAGCCCCATACGGTATGAACCTACGATTTCATGCTCTTGGCTATGCCAAACGAACAATTGGTAATAATGCAGATCGTATTCATCAACATCGCATGCTAGACCACTTCCCTCTCCAACCTCACGAAAGCTTTCTTCTCTGATGCGGCCAATTTCTCTCATCGTGACCGGAATCTCATGGGTTGCAGCACAGTACACACTAAAGTCACCTTGCTCTAACAATAAGCATGTAGACTCTAGCTGATTGATTTCATTAGCTAACTCTTGCTTGGGCAATGGAGATATAATCGGAGTATCGAACAAGGAAGGGTTACTATGATCTAAAAGCTCATTGGTATCCAATTGCTCAGATGGACTCATTAAGTAAGTATTCAAGCGAAGGTAATGAACAATATCCCTGTCTTGTTCAAACCCTTTGATTTCAGAGTATGGAATCGCAGAGCCTACCGAAATAGCAATATCGCTAGCACGTTTATTGAGTAGCTCCCGACCTAACATCGCCGTGCGAAGCAAAGGATGAATTCGGCCGGCCTGATAAAACAATGCACTATTTTGACCATTAATAAATATCGGTACAGTCACCGCTTCACTACGTTTGACAAACTTCGCCACCGACTGACTCCACTCAATGTCAGAGAGAGTTTGACTGTCGGTTTGATAGGTCGACACTTCCCCTGCAGGAAATACAATCAACAATCCACCGTCGGCTAAATGACGATGCGCTTCTCTCACCGCATTGGCATTAGTGCGTCTCGCTTCCTTGCCATCGAACACATCAATGCCGATAAACAACTCGTCAATTTCGGGAAGACGCTTTAACAATTGGTTCGCCAATACTTTCACATCTTTCCGAACCGCCCCCACCAAGTCGGCGAGAATCACCCCTTCTATCGCGCCCAAAGGGTGATTGGCAACAATCACAGTCGCTCCGGTTTGGGGGATGTTATCGATACTCCCCTGCGCTACATGGTAGTTAATATTGAGCACCGATAAGGTGTAGCGCATAAACTCAAAGCTCGATTGATGCGATGGCCTTTGCTGATAATAGTGGTCGAGTTTTGCAAGGCCTGTCGCCCACTCAACAACGGATTCACCCAAACCAAACGGGGTGTGGCGTGGTAAACGAAATGGACTTTCAACCATGCTTATACTCCTCTCGTCATTAACAAGCGCAATGAGCCTGCTGGCGAACTAATATCTTTCACCGTCAGGTATCCCCCCGACAGCCAAACCAAACACGCCATACCAAATAGCAAACCACCATCATCACCAACCACTTCTCCGGCTTGATTAAACTCCGGCATCACAATACCGAGCGGAGTGAAGAGGTGAAAAAAGATCGCGCCAGTCATAATTCCAGCGCTCATTACCGCTCCAATGCCATGAAAACGAGTGAACAATAAAATGGCAGCAATCAACTCGGCCACACCAATGACGTAACCACCGGCAGAGCCGAACCAATCCAGACCAGACCATTCACCCAACGTACCGAAGATATGATCTGTTTCGTAGGAACCTGAAAACTTAAAGAACAGCGATTGAATAAAGACAAACGCGATAAAAGCTGACGGTCCATGCTTGCTGAGCGTAAATTTCATATCGACCTCTTTAGTTGATCAGGTTCGGCCAATTTTTGTCGGCCTGAGTGATATGGTATGTACGATCTTGTTCCCAACGTTGCTTGATGTCGTCGTCGTAATTTAGATATAGCTTACCGTCGACCAGTGACCATTCATGAGGGTCACCCGGAGCAAAGTCGTTTTTAGCCGATACAGCCCATGCACAGTACCCCCCATATTGAGGCGCATATTTTTCTGGCTGCGCCACAAACGCGTCTAAGTTCTGCTGAGAAGAAAAATACCAATCAGCTCCTTTGTATTCGGTTTGAAACTTCGAACTGCCTTTCACAGGTTTGTTTTCAGTGAAATAAGCAACCGTATCGTAGCCAGCAAGCGCCTTATTACTAAAAATCCCGGTATAGATTTCATCCTCTGCATAGCTTACTGAACTGGTAAACAATGCACTGGTAAATAAAGCGATAAACGCCAATAGCACTTTGATTGAATTAAGAGTCTGTTTCATCGTTCCCTCACTTTTCTCTGGGCACAGCTTGTCTTTCACGACACTAAAGATGTCGCAGCTCTAAGCTGATAAATGTGTTGTTCTAAAGTTTGATTATTTAGGTTCTCGCACGGTGAGCCCGGCACATAAACCATACGCTGGATGCCTCCCTCGACTCTGAGATGTGTAAAGCTCACCGTCTGAGCATCATCTCGGTGCATACAAGTCGACATGTGTGGCTGACTGGCATGATGGTGAGTATGAAAAGCCAGTAAGCTTTCCGTACTTTTTCCCTGTTTGGTCAATGACTGATATACCTGTAAGCGATACGCACTCACCGCATTTAAATCGACACTGGAGGAAAACAGTGGACAGTCGGTGTTATGGATTGAACTGTGTCGACCATCCCACTCCAATGCCTGTACGCTAGGGTTTTGGCTATTGAGCTGTGAATCAAATACCAGCAGAGTAAAGGGTGCAAACTGATTTAAATTCAACATTACAAACGCTTCTTTCACTTGCTGGCTATTTACACAACTTGAAAGATGCTTAAGTAGTAACCCTCTGCTGACTAGGCTGCCTTGCATAATCGAACCATCTAACAAGATGCCTTCGTGGCTCGCCTCGGTTTTCAACGACTGACAAGGCATAACACCTTGGTAGTTATTCAATAGACACAGTGATAAACCGAATTCGTTCATACTGATCCAACTGCCATTACCAACAGGGTCGACCGGCATAAGCACTTCTACTCCACTCACCTGCAACTGAGTCGGCGGCAAAGCTAGTGCGCGGCTTTTTTGCTCATCACGATTAAAGAAAACTTGATAGCCACCTTCGTCCACCAGCCAAGATACGGAACACATATCATTGCTCCCTCATAAATGATGCTGTAGCCGGAGCCAAACCAAACTCGTCGCACGTTTTGACATCAAGCAAGGTGGTCGCGACTTTGGCCATCGCAAAGTGATGATTAGCGTGCAAAGCTGCAAAAGTGAGTTCACGGCCGAACGTCGACTCCAATGAACATGTATGTGATTGGCTTAATGAAACCTCACTTAACACCACTACAGATTGATTCAACTCTTCCAGTGGTTGGCGCTGTAATTTGGCAATAAATTCATCAATTTCCTGCAGTGCAACGCGCTTGGTCGATTCAACCTCATGGCCACGTCGACGCAAGTTGTAATCAATCACCCCACGGCTTTGAAACAGCGCATGGAAAATATCTAGCCAATGACGAAAATGCTGGCCAATCGAACTGGTTAGCAACGGTTTGGCAATAAAGCAGTATTGCTCGTCCGTCAGTGTCAGTAAGAAATCACGCCCTTGCTGCAATGTTTCAATCGCACCATGAAGCACCGATACCATCACTGAATCTTGAGAGTGAAATTCAAGCTCACTCGAGAGCTCTGAAGTCGAAATAGCAACCATATAAAGTCCCTGTTTTCTTGTTATTCGAACCCAATATTGGGTTTTAATCCGTTGCTGGATACTGTTGTGTCAGTAGCTTTTCTTAACGCCATGCGTTCAACAATGCCGCCATTGACGGTGTTTTATGACCACGACGTTTTTGTCTGGCACCGATATCAAACAAGATTCGGTACTGTTCAAGTAGAGTCGAAAATATTTCGCTTAGCGGGGTGTTACGGTCCCAGATATGGGCAGCCTCACTACTCGCACCATTGATTTCTAGAATCGTGAATGCCTCACCTTGCATAAACTGGTGAATATCGGCGAACTTGATGTCCAAACGCCCATAATGAAAGCCATCAAGATCATCGAAGATCTCATCGAGCTTTTGGCTCAACGCTTCGGTAATGTACTGGTTACCATTGCGAAAAATAGAACCTCGGCTGTGACTTCCTGCAAAGGCAAGTTGGAACTCTTCTCCCAACTCAAGTACTTCCTGAAGTTTGTCTTCATGTCTTGGTAAATATAGGTGAGATAGCTGCCCTGCTCTCGGACAGTTGTCGATAAGCTGCTGTAAGGTACTGACTCCATCTCCGGTAACGGAAGGCGCGTACTTGAGTGTGATGGAAATGATTTTTCCACGTGTATCTTCTGGATAGCGAACATAAAACACGCCGGCTTCAGCCTGATACGGCGCTTTCTCCTGCAACAAAAACCGCGCATCACGAGGGAAAGATTCAATGTAACTCGCGAGCTGATCTTTATCCTGCAACAGCTTCACTCCCGCCCCTCGGCAACCCAGATCGGGCTTAGCCACTATAGGAAAACTCAACTGAGCCTGACTCATAGCTTCCAGAGCACTGTCTAGCTGCTGTGAAACATTACGTAAATCTCGAGTCACAGTAATGAAAGGAGAAATCCACTGCTTGGCATGCTCCCCAGCCAAACTAAGAATATCGTGCTTAGATTCACCGACCATGCCGCTTAATTTAATACTCGGATTAGCGATTAACGGTAGCCCCCAATCGCGGTGCCTTACGCCCTGAAACAAGCTTTGCATGACAACAGGCGTGTAAAAAAACCAACTCGGCAAAAACTCATACGGTGACACCGCACGCTCAGTATCAACTTCCAGCTCAGGCATACCTGCGTTGATCTTTCCCTGTTCAATAAACTTTATCTGCTCAATACCAGAGATAGCTAAGTGAGACTTCATGAAATTCCTCTAGTGAGTGATTTATTTAAAATACGGTTTGCAGCAAACAGTACGCCGAATGCCACTGGAATCGTGAGCCATTGGTAGCCTCGACTTTGCAGCCAATCCACACTGCCCAACTGGTAGACAGCACCAAATACAACAGCAGTCCAAATTGATGTCGCACTGACCACCGCAAGTAAAAAAAGTGACAGTGGGATAGAAAAGAAGCCACTCAAGGTAAACCCAACGGTTCGCATCCCCGGTATAAAACGGATAATGAATAGGTTAATGAACGGCTTGCGATGCAGTAAGCTTCTGACCTGCTTGAAGTATTTATTGGTCAAAGAGCGATATCGAAGAACTCTGATAGTTCGAGCACCTCTCCCCAAATAGTAGAGGCCTAAATCACCAGTCGCGATGCCGACAAAAATCGCCAACAACGCCCAACTAGCAGGCATCACTTCTTGGGCTGCTAATCCCGCGGCAGTGACAATAGCGAGATCTTCAAGTAAATAGGAAAGTAGGATCACTCCAACAAACAGCCACGTAAGTGAATGCCCACCGTGTGTTATCCATTCTTGTAGTTCTGCTCCAGACACCACATTCCCTCTCTAAATGAATTCTCAGCCTATGGCCGTTAGCCCTCAGTTCATTTAACAGACCTGCCGTTAGATAAAAAAATTACATACCTTTGAGTAATTAAATTTAAAAGAGATATACAAAGGGTAGTCATCGCACCGCAAATGCGCCTAACTTCTGTGAATAAATAGAAGCAGAAAAGCAGGCTGTTTAGCCTGCTTGAGTCAAAGACGAAGAAATGGAAAACGGTCTATTAGCGAGTCATTTTTTTAACAAAAACCACTACAAACAACGCCATCGTAAAGCTGCCAAGAAAAGCTTCAAAAGCCGCAATAAAGCGAGCGATTCCTACTGGGGATATATCGCCATAGCCTAAGGTGGTAAAGGTCACGACGCTGAAATACACCGCATTAAAAAATTCAAACGCATAGAATTGCCAACCTTCAACGCCAGCATACACAGGGTTGGACGAAGTCGTATCAAGTAGAAAATACGCAATAGCGCACGCCAAGATTAGAAAAATGGAGAACAACACAACTCGAGCGGGTGACTCGCCATAACCACAGAACACATCCACGATTTTGGACACGATTCGGCGCAAGCTAAACAGTGGCATTTGATAGCGTCTAAAACGCATTTCCTTTTGAAAGAATTCGCCTGCAGTCTCAAATAAGCCCTGCTTCTCGCACTGCTTGCGGATGTTACGACACACCTCTTCTGCTTCCTGATACAGTGAAGATGCCTTATGTCTATCGCCAACTTTTGCAGCAAGTTTAGCTTCACGTTCTTGCTTTAGCGCCCTGCCCCAGTGAATATTCTCAAGACGCGCTCGCGCGAGATCTGCGCCAAGCAAGTTGCAGTCATTGAGCTGTGCGCAGTGTAAATTTGCGCACACAAGCTTGCACTTCATCAATGATGAACCGCGTAAATCTAAGCCAAAAAAATGTGCTTCGCTCAAGTCCGCACGGTAGAAATCTACATTGCGACAGGAGTAGCCGACTTTATTCCCTCGGTTTACTAGGTTTAAGTCCACTAAGTTTGTTCTTGCCAACTGAAATCCGTCTAAAGGTTTACCCGCTGCGGCCCATTCTTCAACCTGTTGTTTTACGTTATCGTTGCTTTTATCTACTGCGGGATCATGCCAATAACAAAGCCCTGACTCCCCACAAGGTTGATCGCAGCGCCAGCCATCGGGATTTTGATAGCTGCATCGGCCTTTTTCTGATTTCATATGCACCGCCCTCAATAACTAATTGTAGGTGGTGACTGATCAGTTGCCACACTAATTACAAATTAATCATTAACTGTAAATAAACAAGACGGTTAGCTTCCTGATTAATGGAACTCACACCAGATCAAACTGTAATTTGAGCCACTCAGTGAACGAACGAGTGCTGTCGTTCTGTGTTCTCGTGAGGAGGAAATAGCCAGCATTGGCTGGAATGGAAGGGAACGGGGAAACCAGCTTCCCTTTCTCTAACTCATTGGTTATCAATAGGCTACGAGCCAAGGCGATACCGACTCCTGCCTCCGCGGCAGACATGGCCATATCTGTGCGATTAAAAAAGTGACCACGATTAGTCTCAAGTGCTAAGCCATGTTTTCCGAACCAATACTGCCACTCATAATCTCTTGGTGCATTTTGCCAAGGCATCGCATCATGTAACAACGTCGCGTCACTCCATAAAGCTTCGCTAAGCTCCACGTCATCTTGCCTTTCTATGCCACTGTACTGTTCCCAATAAGCGGCACTCATAACTGGCAGTAACGACTCTTCAAACAGCAGCTCCGCGTTGTCGGAGCGATATGGGAAGCAGCCATAATCAATGGCCAAATCATAGTCTTTCTCATCTCCATCAACGATGGCTGTTTCTGCAAAAGTCACTACCTGAATATCAGGGTGATGGCGGTGGAATTGTTCTAGCTTCGGAACCAACCATTTAAACGCTAAAGACGGTGTGAGTTTCAATTTGACTTCTTTCGACTGGCCACTTGGTTGCTGCAGGGATTGGATCACCGCTTCAATATCCGCAAAGTGCTGATTCACTGCATTAGCGAGAACTTCTCCTTGCGGCGTTAAGCGGATCCCCCGGGAATGGCGTTCAAAAACACTAAAGCCTAGTAACGTCTCTAGCTGAAGTAATTGCTGACTTACCGCTCCGGTAGTGAGGTGCATTTTCTTCGCGGCCTCAGTCAAACTGGCATATTGAGACGCCACACGAAACGTCGACAAACTTGTTGCTAAGGTACTTCGGATCATGACTCTCACCAGCGTTTAGAAATTCTATATGCAGTAAACAATTATTCTCGATTGTTAAAACAATGTAAAACCCGCACGATACGCAAAAGTCATTAATGTGAGCATGAAGATGAAAATTGCAGTATTAGGCAGCGGCGTGATTGGTGTAACCACCGCATGGTATCTATCTAAAGCGGGCCATGAGGTCGTAGTTATCGATAGACAAGCGAAAAGTGGTCAGGAAACCAGCTTCGCCAATGCCGGGCAAATCTCTTATGGATACTCTTCACCATGGGCTGCTCCAGGTATCCCACAAAAAGCGATCCGTTGGCTGTTCGAGCAGCATGCTCCTTTAAAAGTTCAACCTAAAGTAGACATCACAATGCTCAACTGGGCCATGCAGATGCTTAGCAATTGCCAACTGACCCGCTACGAAGTCAATAAGTCTCGTATGTTAAAAGTCGCTAACCATAGCCGTGAATGTCTGCAGCAATTAAATCAAGAGTTGGGGTTAGAATACCAAGGTCGCCAACGCGGTACGCTCCAAGTCTTTCGTTCTGAGAAGCAATTGGATGCAGTCGAAAAAGACATCCGCTTATTACAACAGGCCAACACCCGCTTCAAATTGCTCAATCCACAACAGTGCCTCGAACAAGAACCAGGTCTAGCGCCAGTGATAGATAAACTCAAAGGTGGGCTGTATTTGCCAGATGATGAAACGGGCGATTGCCAATTGTTTTGTCAGCAACTCACTCAGAAAGCGCAACAGCAAGGTGTCGAGTTTAAGTTTGACCATACCATTCAAGGCCTAGACCGCAGCTCAGGTAAAATTACATCCGTCATCACGGACAAAGAAACCCTTCATGCCGATGCGTTTGTCGTCGCAATGGGCAGCTACTCTGTTCCATTGCTTGCTTCAATAGGCATTGCTATTCCGGTTTACCCAGTAAAAGGTTACTCACTGACTGCGTCTATCATCGACCCTACGTTAGCTCCAACTTCGACAGTAATGGATGAGACCTACAAAGTCGCTTTAACGCGTTTCGATGATCGCATCCGCGTGGCTGGCACAGCAGAGCTAGCAGGATTTGACCCTACAATTCCAGAAAAACGCAAAAACACGATTTCAATGGTCGCCAAAGATCTTTTCCCACACAGTGCCAACTTCGAGCACGCAGAATACTGGACAGGCTTTAGGCCTATGACCCCAGACGGAACCCCGATCATTGGCAAAACAGGCTACCAAAACCTGTTTACGAATACTGGTCACGGCACTTTGGGCTGGACCATGGCATGCGGTTCAGCGCAGCTGCTAAGCCAAGTCATTACACAATCAACGAAAGCCTACCCAATGGCTACTCAGCCACTTATCGATGGCCTAGATTTATCTCGCTATCAGTGAGCGCGATTTTTCTGCTTAAAAATTAATCGGAATATAAATTTACTGAGAGTAACTAATTCAGAGATTAATAAATTACAACCACCGATAAGTTAACCGTATAAGTCCCTTAATAGTTATCAAATAATTCAAATAAGATCGTAGAAATAAGTAAAAACTAATATAGAGAACTAATTATTAACAACCAGACGGAGTTTTGTGCTCTTAATCACACCGCTAGGCTCTAATAGATAAAACCATTAACAATTGAGTTACACAAAGGTTAATGTATCGCCTAGAAAACAAACAATACATCTACAAAACAGGGAAAATGCTCATGCAGTCATTAGTTGATTTTCTGAATGGAATTATCTGGAGTCCGGCACTGATTTATTTGTGTCTTGGTGCTGGTTTGTTCTATTCGATCATGACTCGATTCGTTCAAATTCGTCACTTTTTCGAAATGTGGCGCTTACTACTTTCAGGCAAGAGTTCAACGAAAGGTATCTCATCTTTCCAAGCACTTGCCGTTTCGCTTTCTGGCCGTGTAGGTACAGGTAACATTGCAGGTGTTGCTGCCGCTATCGGTTTCGGTGGCCCAGGTGCAGTATTCTGGATGTGGGTTGTTGCGTTCTTTGGCGCGGCAACAGCATACGCAGAATCCACTCTAGCGCAAATCTATAAAGAAGAAGACGAAGGCGAATTCCGCGGTGGTCCAGCTTACTACATTGAAAAAGCGATGGGTCAGAAGTGGTACGCTTGGATATTCGCAATTGCGACTATTTTTGCATGTGGTGTGCTACTACCTGGTGTTCAGTCAAACAGCATCGGTAACGCAGTAGAAGCAGCGTTTGGCCCGGGTGCGATGATCGAAACCGCAATCGGTACATTCAGCTTCGCTAAAATCTTCACTGGTACGGTTGTTTCAATCATCCTTGGTTTCATCATCTTTGGTGGTGTTAAGCGTATTGCGAACTTCACTCAAATCGTCGTTCCATTTATGGCGCTTGCGTACATCATCACAGCGTTCGTTATCATCCTACTTAACATCGGTGAAGTTCCACGCATCTTCTCTATGATCATTAGCGATGCATTCACTCCTATGGCTGGTGTTGGTGCTGCGATTGGTTGGGGTGTTAAACGTGGTGTTTACTCTAACGAAGCAGGTCAAGGTACTGGTCCTCACGCAGCTGCAGCAGCAAACGTTGATCACCCAGCGCAACAAGGTCTGGTTCAGTCATTCTCAATCTATATCGATACACTGCTAGTATGTTCAGCAACAGCGTTTATGATCCTTATCACGGGTGCATACAACGTACACGGTGGTGCAGACGGTGCGTTCCTAGTTCAGAACATCAGTGCTGAAATCAGTGCTAACGGTCCAGTCTTCACACAGATGGCGATCGAAAGTGCGCTACCTGGTGTTGGTAAGCCGTTTATTGCTGTTGCATTGTTCTTCTTTGCATTCACTACCATCCTTGCTTACTACTACATTGCAGAGACAAATATTGCTTATATTCGTCGTACCTTCAAAGTTAACGGCTTAATGTTCGTCCTAAAGTTGGTACTTATGGCCGCAGTGTTCTACGGTACTGTTAAGACAGCGAATCTCGCTTGGGCGATGGGTGATGTGGGCGTAGGCCTAATGGCTTGGCTAAACATTGTCGGTATTCTGATAATTTTCTTCATGTCGAAGCCAGCACTTAAAGCGCTAGCCGACTATGAAGAACAACAGAAGAAAGGCGTGACAGAGTACACATTCAACCCTGTAAAACTTGGCATTAAAGGTGCTGATTACTGGGAAGAGAAGTACAAGCGCAAAACCGGTAAAACACCAACTGCAGATAGCGACTCAACAGAAGCAGTAGAGCAGCCATCAACCTAAGTCTTATTCAGTTCTTGTCCTGTTGGCAGGAAATATAAGAAAAAGCAGTGGTCCGAATAACGGACATTAAAAAAGGGGCTAACCAATGGTTAGCCCCTTTCTTTTGTTCCCGTACCAGAATGTCTGGTTTTGCACTGACTTAAGCAGCAATCTCTTGAGTAGTAGGTGCAACTGATGCTGATTTCTTCTCACCAATTGGCAAGATCGTACGACCATATTCATTGTTAAGCACCTGGGCCATTGCAAAATAAATCGCGCTCGCACCACAGAAGATGCCTTCAAAGCCAGCAATCGTACCGATTAGAGTGCTACCAGTAAAATCACGGGCAGCCAATAGGAAGAACAGAACCGTTAGCGAGCCGAACACAACTTGCTTAGCTCGTGGGTAGCACAGTGAACCAATGAACATGAAACCTGTGAAAATACCCCATAGAGCTAGATACCACCCCATAAAGTGAGCAGGGCTTGCTGGCAGCCCCATGTATGGCATCACGATTAACCCAACCAATGTCAACCAAAACAAGCCGTATGAAGTGAATGCGGTTGTACCGAAAGTATCACCACGCTTAAAACACATCATACCAACTAGAACTTGGCTCAGACCACCGTAAAAGATACCCATCGCAAGAATCATTGAGTCGATTGGGAAGAAACCTGCATTATGGATGTTGAGCAGGATGGTTGTCATACCGAAACCCATTAGGCCAAGTGGGGCTGGGTTTGCCAGTTTAGTAGACATTTCGCGCACCTTTCAAAAAAGTTAATAAAAATTACGCGCGGATTTTAAAACAGATAACGTTAAATGATAGCGAACCTTGCGAAAACTAAGATTTCGAAAATCACCATAAGTTAGGAAATTGAATATGAAAGGGATAAGTCAGGTTGAATAACACTAAGGAAAAAACAATTCAGTAAAGTACCACATCAGCAATTAGATCATCATAAGCCAATTAATACCACCAATGTTAAATAATTGATTTTAAGGGCTTAAACCCTCTATCGAACAATAGAAAAAGCTTTAGGAACATGGGTAACCTAAAGCTCTATTTAATGCATATTGCTACCTTAGTTGGAGAGTCTAAACCGTCGGTCTAAAGTTTTTCGCTACGGACGACTCCGCAAACTACTGACACGAAATTTCATCCCAGAACCAGTTGCTAGCAGTCGGTGTGTCCCAAACCCCAGGGGAGTTCTTCGCAACAAAACATTTACCCGCATTCGTCACTTTGTCGCCATTCCCCACTTGTGTCACTCCCGCTTCCCATTGAATAAAGGTATTTGGATCCGGAGTTGGGTTTGGAGTCGGATCTGGCGTTGGTTCTGGGTCAGGCGTTGGTGTTGGATCTGGGGTTGGCTCAGGTACAGGCTCGGTTGGTGTGCCTTCAACTAACTCCCAAGGTCCACCATTGGCAGGATCATCGCCCTGAGTCCACCATTTCGCTTGATATGTTGCTCCGTTATAAGTCACTTGATCGCCAGTGTTATACACTTTGTTTACATCCCATCCATTACCGCCAGGGTCAGTACCTGGGTCGACAGGATCAAGCTGTTCTACCACTCGAACCTCTGGCCAACTTGCATGTGAGCCATAAAAGTTAGTGACACATTTCTCGTAGTCACCTGGAACAAGTGCAGAATAGGCAGTTTGGAAGCCCACCAGCTCACACTCAAACGAGTAACCTTCTGGGCGATCTGGGTAATATTTCCAGTTGCCATCCCAGTTAGTGTAAAGAACATCCGTTGCACCATTAAGGTTTAAGCTACCGTAAGGTGTTTGCTGCCAACAAGTGTTCTTTTCGTCGGCTTCTAGCGGAATCTGATAATGACTCGATAGCCCTTCCCAGTAACGAATACGATTGACTGGCTGTCCTTTCTCTTTGTTTTGTTCGCCACATTCAATACCACCATTAATCACATTAATTGTGGTGCCAAAGCCATATCCGATACCTGCATCAATTTCACGCAGAGATGGCGTCCAAGTACGATCAATCACATGTAGCATCGCCGGCTTAGGTGCCTGTGGCGTTAGGAAGAACCAAATGGCAGAGGCCAGATTTAGCCAAGAATCCGCAACCAAACCGGGATTGTTAAGCAATACCGTTGCATCGCCGTCATACATCACTTCCGAAAATGCACCATAGTTAAAGTGATAGGATAACTGTTTAGCACCGCGGCCAAAGTAGCCTTGCCCCGCAGCACATGGCCAGCGGCGGTTCTGCCAATAGTCCTGACCACATCCTGTTGTATAACCTTCTTGCCCCTCAGACCAACCCATTTCGCGTACATGAACGAGCGCTTGCTGCCACTCTTCCAGTGCTAATGGGTTATCCGAAATATTATCTTTGGCGATATGACCACCGGTTTCTTGCGAAAAGTGAGCAAATGCCGTCACGATCGACTTTTCACAGATCGCATCCGAATTACGGCCATCTGTGTATTCACCACAAAATGCCGGAAACTTACCAATCGCACGTAGAAAGCGAGTGTAAGTATATTCATGCGTGGCCATTTGAGTGAGGAAATCCCACTCTGATTGAGGAAAAACCCGCTCTACGCGCTTAACATTCTCTGGGTTTGCAGCCGCTCCCGGCTCAATCGCTTCCACCACAGCATTAGGGCGAGTTTCTAATGCTTTAGACCAAATGGCATACATAGGGTCGGAGGTTTGCGCATCGCCAGCCGCTTGGATATCAGCACGAGAAATGACATAACCAGTTGGGTTTTCTGGGTCAGGTTGAATGTTCATCGCTGCCATAGCATTTACCGCTATTGAACAGCCCACAAGTAAGGTGAGTGGTTTTAGTTTTATCATCAGTGAAGTCCCTGTCTCACTAAAAAATTCTTTAGAAGAATAGAGGCTTAATGGAGACCTATGCAGACAAATGTGATGTTGAACGGGAGATTTGCGAGTGATTTCCTCTCGATGTAAACCATCCAACGTATGGTGACATCAAGAGTATTAGGTGTGCTACAAAAAACACTAAGTTAGTAAACATAAGATTTTCAATTACTTAATGCGCACTTGGTTTCATCAACTGAGCACCATATGTGACAGCGATAGATATAAAAAAGCCCCGAGGAATCCTCAGGGCTTCATCAATCAAAAACAATACCGTTGGGAATTATTCCCACTCGATAGTTGCAGGTGGCTTACCTGAAATGTCGTAAACTACGCGTGAAATGCCATCAACTTCGTTGATAATGCGGTTAGAAACCTTACCTAGGAAGTCGTATGGTAGATGTGCCCAATGCGCAGTCATGAAGTCAATCGTTTCTACAGCACGTAGAGACACAACCCAGTCGTACTTACGGCCATCGCCCATTACACCTACAGAGCGTACTGGTAGGAATACCGTGAACGCTTGAGATACTTTGTTGTATAGGTCCGCAGCGTGTAGCTCTTCAATGAAGATCGCGTCTGCGCGGCGTAGAAGATCACAGTACTCTTTCTTGATTTCACCAAGAACACGAACACCTAGACCAGGACCCGGGAATGGGTGGCGGTAAAGCATGTTGTAAGGCAGGCCAAGCTCTAGGCCAATCTTACGCACTTCATCTTTAAATAGCTCACGTAGTGGCTCAACAAGGCCCATTTCCATATCATCAGGAAGACCACCCACATTATGGTGTGATTTGATTACATGCGCTTTACCCGTCTTAGATGCAGCCGATTCGATTACGTCTGGGTAAATCGTACCTTGAGCAAGCCATTTCGCGTTTTTCAGCTTCTTCGACTCTTCATCGAACACGTCTACGAATACGTGACCGATTGTCTTACGCTTCTCTTCTGGGTCAGACTTACCTTCAAGAGCCGCAAGGAAGCGATCTTCTGCGTCAACTTTGATGATGTTTAGGCCGAACTTGTCGCCAAACATATCCATTACTTGTTGACCTTCGTTTAAGCGAAGAAGACCGTTATCAACGAATACACATGTTAGCTTGTCGCCAATCGCACGGTGAACCAGCATCGCGACAACAGATGAATCAACACCACCCGATAGACCTAGGATAACTTCGTCTTCACCTACTTGCTCTTTAATACGAGCAACAGCATCTTCGATGATTGACTCTGAAGTCCACAGACGCTCACAGCCACATACGCCAAGAACAAAGTTCTCTAGCATTTGCAGGCCTTGTTTTGTGTGCGTTACTTCTGGGTGGAATTGCACGCCGTAGTATTTCTTCTCTTCGTTTGCCATTGCAGCGTACGGACAGGTCTCTGTCTCGCCCACTTTTACAAAGTCAGCTGGAATTTCTACTACTTTGTCGCCGTGGCTCATCCATACATCTTGAGTCGCTTCAAGATCTTTAAATAGTGCAGATTCGCCAGATACTTTTACTTGTGCGTAGCCAAATTCACGCTCGTTAGAGCCTGCTACTTTACCACCAAGTTGCTCCGCCATAGTCTGCATGCCGTAGCATACACCTAGAACTGGAACACCAGAATCAAATACATATTGAGGTGCACGTGGCGAGTTTTGTTCGGTTACACTTTCAGGGCCGCCAGAAAGGATAATTCCGTCTGGATTGAATTCACGAATATCCGCTTCTTCTACATCCCAACTCCATAGTTCACAGTAAACGCCGATTTCACGTACGCGGCGAGCGACAAGTTGAGTGTACTGAGAACCGAAGTCCAAGATCAGAATACGTTGGTCATGAATGTTTTTAGTCATTTTGGGCAGTCTTATAAGCTAGGTTATGAAAACGAGGCGAGTTTACTCGCCTCTTATCAATGCTTCAAGGAAAAAAGCAAACGTTTACGTAAGATTTCTTGTTCCCGTTTTACGTCGGGATTTTGGTCGAGAACAAGGAGAAGACGCGCAGCTTAATAAGTATAAGTGAGCATCTTCGACGCCGTTCTCGGACAAAATAACAAGTAAAATTAGCCTAAACGGTAGTTTGGTGCTTCCTTGGTGATCTGAACATCGTGTACATGAGACTCCTTCATACCTGCACCTGAGATACGAACAAACTCTGCTTGAGTACGCATTGCTTCGATAGTCGCTGAGCCTGTTAGACCCATGCTTGAACGTAGACCACCCATTTGCTGATGTACGATTTCTTTCAAGCGACCTTTGTATGCGATACGACCTTCAATACCTTCTGGTACTAGCTTGTCTGCAGCGTTGTCAGACTGGAAGTAACGGTCTGAAGAACCTTGTGACATAGCGCCTAGTGAACCCATACCACGGTAAGCTTTGTATGAACGGCCATTGTAAAGAATTACTTCACCCGGTGCTTCTTCTGTTCCCGCAAACATAGAGCCAACCATCACAACTGATGCGCCCGCTACGATAGCTTTACAGATGTCGCCTGAGAAGCGGATACCGCCGTCAGCAATAACTGGAATACCGTAAGAATTTGCCACCTCAGCAGCATCTGCAATTGCAGTAACTTGAGGAACACCTACGCCCGTTACGATACGAGTAGTACAAATAGAACCAGGGCCAATACCCACTTTAACAGCACTTACGCCTGCTTCGATAAGTGCTTTAGCACCTGCGCCTGTTGCTACGTTACCACCGATGATGTCGAGATCAGGGTATGCTGCGCGAGTTTCGCGGATACGGTTAAGTACACCTTCAGAGTGGCCGTGCGATGAGTCGATAAGTAGAACGTCTACGCCAGCTTCAACCAAAGCGGCTACACGCTCTTCGTTACCAGCACCAGCACCAACAGCTGCACCTACACGTAGACGACCACGCTCATCTTTACATGCGTTTGGTTTACGTTCTGCTTTATGGAAATCTTTCGCAGTGATCATACCGGTTAGTTGGAACTCATCGTTCACAACCAGTACTTTCTCAACGCGTGCTTCGTGCATTTTCTCTTGCACTTCTTCACGAGTTGCTCCTTCTTTTACCGAAGCCAAGCGATCTTTAGGTGTCATTACCGATTCAACTGTTTTTGATAAGTCAGTAACAAAGCGAACGTCACGGCCAGTAATGATACCAACCAATTCATTGCTTTCAGTAACAACAGGGAAACCAGCAAAGCCGTGCTTTTCAGTTAAAGCGACAACATCAGCAATAGTTGCATCAGGATTCACAGTCACAGGGTTGGTTACAACACCAGCTTCAAAAATCTTAACCTGACGAACCATCTCTGCTTGCTGTTCAATAGACATGTTCTTATGAATAAAACCAATACCGCCTTCTTGCGCAAGTGCGATAGCAAGACGAGCTTCCGTCACAGTATCCATCGACGCAGAAATCATTGGGATATTTAAGGTGATATTTTTCGTCAACTGAGTGCGAAGATCAGCTGTGTTTGGGAGAACGGTGGAGTGTGCTGGCACAAGTAGTACGTCATCGAATGTCAGCGCTTCTTTGGCAATTCTTAGCATTTGCAATATCTCACAATTAGAGGAGTAAAAAGAACAACCCAATCTCATCGTTTCGCATAATGAGGGCAACAAAATTAAGGCAACTTCATTGCATTTGGATTAGATATTGCGGACGGATTATACGGCTAACGAAATCGCTTGGCTACACATTTTTCTATTTTTTATTTGCAATTACCCCCTTGATATGTATTATATTGCCGCTAACTTCCATACTCACGTCTATGAGATTAGCTGTGTCTTCTCTGACCAATCAAAATATCTTCACTGTCTCCCGTCTCAATGCAGAAGTCCGCTTACTCCTTGAAAATGAAATGGGAATTGTGTGGCTAATTGGTGAAATCTCAAACTTTTCAGCCCCTGTCTCAGGTCATTGGTACCTAACCCTTAAAGATTCTCGCGCCCAAGTTAAGTGTGCGATGTTTAAGGGCAACAATAGACGTGTAACCTTCAAGCCGCAAAATGGTAAACAAGTTCTAGTAAAAGCACGCTTGTCTTTATATGAACCTCGTGGGGACTATCAGCTGATCATTGAAAGCATGCAGCCAGAAGGTGATGGCCGCCTGCAGCAACAGTTTGATGAACTGAAAATGAAACTCGCAGGGGAAGGACTCTTTGCTCAAACCAACAAGCACCCTCTCCCTGAGCATCCAACCCGTGTTGGGGTCATTACCTCTAAAACCGGTGCGGCGCTGTTCGATATTCTTGATGTGTTAAAACGCAGAGACCTTTCGCTGCCTGTTGTGGTGTATCCAACAACGGTACAAGGTGACGACGCAGCGATTCAAATCGCTCAAGCAATTGGCTGCGCAAATAGTCGTAACGAGTGTGATGTCTTGATTGTTGGTCGAGGGGGCGGTTCATTGGAAGATCTTTGGTGTTTCAATAACGAGATCTTGGCTCGAACTATCGCAGCTAGCCAGATTCCTATTATCAGTGCTGTCGGTCATGAAGTGGATGTTACTATTGCTGACTTTGTAGCAGATATGCGTGCCCCTACTCCCTCTGCCGCTGCTGAGTTAGTTAGTCGTGATAATAGCCATAAAGATCAGGCATTGGCGACCAAACATCAAAAGCTTGTTAGCGCACTTCGCTATTACCTAAGCCAACAGCGTCAACACAACGCAACATTGCTGCACCGTTTAGAGAAACAACACCCTAACCATCAGCTACAGCGCCAGAGCCAACAACTCGACGAGTTAGAACAACGCTTGCATCGAAGCATGAACAACTTCATCACCATGCGCAAACAGGCCGTACAACGACAACAATATCGAATACAGCTCCACTCTCCCGTTACAAAGCTCAGCGAACAAAAATCTAGCCTACAAAGGCTAGAACAAAAGTTGTTGGATGCTATGGATAGAAAGCTGCTCAATACACGACATCAATTGGCTTTAGCCGCGGAAAAGCTTGACACAGTTAGTCCTTTGGCAACGTTAAAACGTGGATATTCCATCACTCAAGATAAGCATGGGACAGTGGTAACACGTGCTTCAGATGTAAAAATGGGCGACACACTGGTCACCCGCCTTGCTGATGGTGAAGTACACTCCACTGTTAACTGATTAGGTCTAGGTTTTCACTTCCTAGCTTAGTCACGAGCTAAAATGGGCTGAAGCACAAAGCTTACTCTCGACTTCGACTTTAACTCATTGCAAGTATTGCAAAAGTAACTTGCCGAGCCGCACGCCTGTAGCTTCTCTAGCTCTGCACTACATTCAGGACAATATCCTATTTTTTTATAATGGGTAGAACAAGATCCGCAGTGATAAGCGCCATCCCACTCTAACTCGCTATCACACTTCGGGCATTGATTCTCAGTCATCGCATCACCTTTATAATGTCATTTAACTTTTACTTATACGGGGATTATCTAACAAGATCATTGTCACTTTCCTTGATTTTGTCCCGTGATAGTTCACTAGTATGAGTTATACTGAGTGTTATTCTCCTACCATGATCTTTATATGATCATCCGCTTTATTCTATTTGATCAGCGATCTACCCTAAAAAGAATATTTATATCACCACACACCGAAAGCATAAGTTACATGTGCTGTTTTTGGATTTTAAACAATATAAAAAACCACAAATAAACACACGGAACAGAATAAACAGATTTTAATAAAAAGATCGCTTTAGGGCTATGTCGGAATTACATCGGTGTGCATTTCAATGTTCTGTCCATCAATCTGACATAGAGAGACAGTAATACGAGCGAACTCATTTAATGAGGTGACATGCGTTCCTCCACAAGGAATCTCGGCAATTTCTCCTTCTTGTAAGTTACATCGCCAGTAACGAGAATCCGTTAATGCTTCACCATCACAATGCATCTCAACAGTAGAAGATAACGATAACCAATCAGATAATTGTGCATTAACTCGAGATTCAATACTTGCTAGATCCTGCAGCATTTCTGCACTGTTGAGCCCTCTTTTGCGCAGTGTTTTACCTAAGCGATAGCTATCGACACATTTATCTTCGGTTACGAAGCTTGTTTCTTGAGCATAGCTATTAAAATCGTAGTGACCATGAGGGTCTTTTCTATCCGCATCCTTGCGCCAGTAGCCATCGGCTAGCACCTTATTAAGCGCAAGATAAGCCAAATGTCCTGCGCTATGGCCTCGGCTCAATGCTAGTTGGCGCTCTTTATCGACACACAAGGTTATCAATTGCCCAACTGATAAGTCGATAGCTTGGTGAACGCAGTGAACTACAACGAACACCCAGCCATCACTATCACGTTTTACGGGGATCGCTTTGTCAACATACAGCTGATCCGTTGATAGCTCAATCGCACCGACTAAACTATCGAATACTTCGACATCCTGCTCGCCAACGACCAGTCTCCCGGTATCAGCAGGATGATCTGGCCAAATATGGCTAACAGGGTGAAAAGGGGTTTTATCTGCCACAACATAGCTAACACTGCCTTGCTTTTCGACAAGCTGCACTGTGGAATCAAGTTGCCAAACTTGATGGCAAAATTGAGTAATGGTTGGAGAGATCATAGCGTTGGTACTCTGTAATTTATGGGCATAAAAAAGCCCAAGTAGATACTTGGGCCAGTTTACTATTTTTTACGATCTTTCATCGCACTCATTAGGCGTTTACGCTTACGCTCTTGGGATAGCGTCATCTTGTTCGTTTTGCCTTCAAATGGGTTATCACTACTTTGGAAGTTAATGCGGATCGGTGTCCCCATGATCTCCAAAGACTTGCGATAGTAGTTCATTAGGTAACGTTTGTAAGAGTCAGGTAGATCGTTTACCAAGTTACCGTGAATGACTACGATTGGTGGGTTGTAACCACCAGCATGAGCATATTTAAGCTTAACACGGCGACCACGAACCATTGGTGGTTGATGATCGTCAGTGGCCATCTTCATAATGCGAGTCAGTACCGATGTACCTACACGAGTTGTTGCCGACTTATAAGCTTCCTGAACTGATTCAAACAAGTGACCAACACCAGTACCATGCAGTGCTGAAATGAAGTGGATTCGAGCAAAGTCTACGAAGCCTAGGCGGCGATCCAGCTCTTTCTTCACGTGCTCTTTCACATCAGTGTCTAGACCATCCCATTTGTTGACAGCAATAACAATCGATCGGCCAGCGTTAAGAGCAAAACCAAGCAAGCTTAAGTCTTGATCAGAGATATTTTCACGAGCATCAATAACAAGAAGGACTACGTTCGCATCTTCAACAGCTTTAAGCGTTTTAACAACTGAGAACTTCTCTACAGTTTCATTAATACGTTTACGGCGACGAACACCAGCAGTATCAATCAACACGTACTCTCGGTCGTCACGCTGCATCGGAATGTAGATAGAGTCACGAGTCGTCCCTGGCATGTCATACACAACCACACGTTCTTCACCAAGAATACGGTTAGTCAGTGTTGATTTACCAACATTTGGACGGCCAATGATGGCGAGTTTGATAGGCTGGTCTTGAAGACGGTTGAACTCTTGTTCAGCTTCTTCTTCAGTGTAATCGAGCTTCTCTTCTTCTTCGTCTACAAAGTCAGTTAAATCTTCGATTTCGCCTTTTGCCTCTTCCGCCATTTTTTCTGCAAATGGGTTAAGAGCGCGATCGATCAATGCTCCAACACCACGGCCGTGCGCTGCCGCAATTTGGTACATGTTTTCCACACCAAGTTGCCAGAAATCTGCAGATGCAGCATCAGCATCGATACCGTCGACTTTGTTTACCACCAACATAGATGGCTTTTCAATCTTGCGAAGATGGTTCGAAATTGCGATGTCTGAAGGCGTTAGGCCAGCACGACCATCCACCATGAATAACACCACATCAGCTTCATCAATCGCCGCTAGCGACTGTTCAGCCATTTTAGTTTCAACACCTTCTTCAGTGCCATCGATACCACCAGTATCGATTACAATGAATTCGTGTTCACCAAGCTTAGCTTGGCCATATTTACGGTCACGCGTTAACCCTGGAAAATCCGCAACCAAAGCATCACGCGTACGTGTTAATCGGTTAAACAGCGTAGATTTACCTACATTTGGGCGCCCTACAAGAGCAACAACAGGTACCATAACAACCTCTACAATATTCTTTCTTATGTAGTTATAGGTAACGACTTGCATCCTGCCAAGCGTTAACAAGCCAGGCGTTACCTATAACCACATTCACTTTAGTTTATCTCAATAAAACGGCTCCTAGCTGTTTCCAACCAGGAGCCGAATGTGAATTGTATCACGAAATTATTTCTTGATCGTCAGTTTCTTTACATCGCCATTGCGCGTTGTAATTACGTAACCATCAGGTAAAGCAACAGGACCAACGGCAAAGCCACTTTCGTCAACAAGCTGCTGTGCGACAAACTCACCACTCGAACGATCTATCCAGTACAAGTAACCTTCCGTATCACCAACAACGACATAGCCATTGATTATTACAGGAGCAGTTAGCAGGCGGTGCTCAAGTTGGTCGTTACTCCAAAGTTCGGTACCACTACGCGCATCAACAGCAGCAATATGATCTTTATCGGTTACGACAAACAAACGACTGCCATCACTGGCTAGATCTGTCGCGGAAGAATAAGTACGTTTCCAAATTGGTTTACCAGAACGAAGGTCTAAACCAATCAATTGGCCGTTTATACCAACAGTGTAAAGCGTTGTGCCTAAAATAACGGGAGACGCATCAACATCGACTAAGCGATCAATTTCAGTCGCCCCCTGAGGCATGCCTACAGGCTGTTGCCAAATGAGTTGACCACGTTCCACTATTGCAGCCGCTAGTCGACCATTAGCTGTGCCCCAGAAGACACCACCAGATACCGTTGCTGGAGTGCTATCTCCACGCAGCGTTAGGTTTGGAACTTCGGTGCTGATAGTCCACTTCTGCTCACCGCTAGTTTGATCTAAAGCGATTAACATGCCACGGCTAGTGTTCACCATAATGAAGTTGCTGTCAGCGACAGGTGCAGCCAACACTTCGCCATCTACATCAACACGCCACTCAAGTTCACCTGTTTCAGCATCTAACGCAATTAGCTGGCCGTTTTCACTGCCAATAAACACTTTACCGTAAGCTGCTGTGATACCACCAGAAAGTCGAGCCGATGTCTCTTCTTCTAAATCGACTTCCCATTCAGTTTTACCCATTTCTGGATTCAGCGCTTTCACCAAGCCTAATCGACTCGCAGCAAACACTTTTCCATAAGCGTACTCAGGAGTCAGCTTAGAGAAGAAGTGTCCAACACCATCGCCTACTGACGCCGACCATTGCTGTGAAGGCGTAAACTCACTTTGTACTTGTGGCACAGGCGCCATGATGATGGTGTCTTCTTCACCTGCACACCCAGCTAAAACACCGATAGTTGCAGCGGATAAAAGCACTTTGCTAAGCAGTTTTTTCATTAACAAGCGCCCTTATTACTTGGCTAGATCGTCCAGCTTCATTTGCAGAGTTTGACTCGCATCTTCCGCCTGTTGAGCTTCAGTGTAAGCAGCATAAGCCGCGGCTTCATCACCTTTACGCAGAGAGATATCACCACGTAACTCAGCAATACGACCAGCCCAACTAGGATCCTTGATCAGCTCTAGCTCTGCGATAGCACCATCATAGTTTTGCTGCTCTGCTTGGATACGAGCGATACGGTAAGACGTCACAGCTTTAAGCGCGTCATCTTTAGAGTTGGCTTTAGCCCACTCTAACTGAGCAAGCGCCTCATCAAGGTTATTCGCTTCAACCTGTACTTTTGCTAACTGAAGAGCAGCAAGTACAGAGTATTCAGAACCTTTGTTCGCATCAATGAATGTTTGAATGCTCGCTTCTGCGTCTGCGCCTTGAGTTTGTAGCGACGTAATTACACTAGTGTAAGCTTCTGATGCCGCTTCTTGACCTTGCAGAACTGAATCCTGGTAATAGCGCCAGCCAAATAGGCCACCGAGACCAATAACGGCACCAAAGATCACGGCTTTACCGTTCTCTTTCCACCAGTCTTTAATCGCTTCAACTTGTTGTTCTTCAGAATCGTAGAGTTCCACTTCCTGTCCTCTTAATATTTCTTAAATTTCGGTATCTATGACCAAAACTTACAGTAATTTTGCTAACTGCTCAGCTACTTCAGCTTGAGAGTACGTAGTTTGATCGCCGCCAATGAGATCTTTCAAAACGACGTTAGATTCAGCGACTTCATTTTCACCAAGCACTAGAGCAACTGCGGCACCGACTTTATCAGCACGCTTAAATTGCTTCTTGAAATTACCACCGCCGAAATGGTTCATAACACGTAGCCCAGGAACCTGCTCACGAAGTTGCTCGGCCAGTTTCATTCCAGCCATCATGGTACCTTCACCCGCAGTCACCATGTAAACATCAACGCTACGACGAACTTCTGTTAGTTCTAGAGTTTCCATCATGAGAACTAAACGTTCTAGACCCATCGCGAAACCAACAGCTGGTGTTGGTTTACCACCAAGTTGCTCAACTAGACCATCGTAGCGACCACCGCCACATACCGTACCTTGAGCACCTAAGCTTTCAGTAATCCATTCAAATACCGTGCGATTGTAATAATCAAGGCCACGCACTAAACGTTCATTTACCGTGTATTCGATACCAGCAGCGTCTAGAAGTTCACACAAACCTGCAAAATGTTGTTTTGATTCTTCATCTAAGTAATCAGATAAGCGTGGTGCATCACCAAGGATTGCCTGTACTTCAGGGTTTTTAGAGTCCAATACACGTAGCGGATTAGTGTGCATACGACGCTTGCTGTCTTCATCGAGTACATCGATATGCTGTTCAAGATGAGCAATCAGTGCAGTACGGTAGTTTGCACGCGCTTCAAGTGAACCAATAGAATTCAGCTCTAAACGTACATGCTTGTCGATACCCAAATCACGCCATAGTCGAGCCGTCATCATGATCAATTCAGCATCTACGTCTGGACCATTTAATCCAAACACTTCTACACCACATTGGTGGAATTGACGGTAACGACCTTTTTGTGGGCGCTCATGGCGGAACATTGGCCCCATGTACCACAAACGTTGCTCTTGGTTATAAAGCAGACCATTTTCGATGCCAGCACGTACACAGCCTGCTGTACCTTCAGGGCGCAGCGTTAAGCTGTCACCATTACGGTCTTCAAATGTGTACATTTCTTTTTCAACCACATCGGTCACTTCACCGATTGCACGGCTAAATAGATGAGTCATCTCAACGATTGGCATACGTACTTCGTTGTAGCCGTATGCACTGATGACGTTTTTAACCGCACCTTCCACTTTTTGCCACAGTGGAGATTGAGTTGGGAGGCAGTCGTTCATGCCTCGGATTGCTTGGATTGTTTTTGCCACAGTACTTACCGTAATGTCGTTGAGATTAATTTGATTCGATTTGGTTTACATCAATGCGATTGCTTTCATCAAGCACTGATGCTTTTGCGCGAATTTTAGCTTCAAGCTGAGCAACAAGATCATCATTGTCAAAACGCTCTTTCTGACGTTTACCGTCCTCATAAAAAGCACTTTTCTTGTTACTACCCGCTAAACCTAGATGGGATACTTCTGCTTCACCTGGGCCATTAACAACACAACCAATAATAGAAACATCCATTGGTGTGATAATGTCCTCTAGACGCTGCTCTAGTTCATTGACTGTGCCGATAACATCGAACTCCTGACGAGAACAACTAGGGCAAGCAATAAAGTTTATGCCACGAGAACGGATGCGAAGAGATTTTAGGATATCAAAACCAACTTTGATTTCTTCTACAGGATCCGCAGCCAGGGAGATACGTAGCGTATCACCAATGCCTTCAGCAAGTAACATACCTAAACCAACCGAAGACTTAACTGCGCCCGCTCGTGCACCACCGGCTTCAGTGATACCCAAGTGTAGCGGCTGATCGATCTTGTTTGCCAAAATGCGGTATGAGTCTACCGCTAGGAAGACATCAGAAGCTTTCACGCTTACTTTGAATTTATCGAAGTTAAGTCGATCTAGAATATCTACATGGCGCATTGCTGACTCTACCAATGCTTCAGGCGTCGGTTCGCCATACTTCATTTGGATGTCTTTTTCTAAAGAACCGCCATTTACACCAATACGAATTGGAATGTTTTTGTCGCGTGCACAGTCAACAACCGCGCGAATACGATCTTCTTTACCAATGTTACCAGGGTTAATACGCAGACAATCAACACCATATTCAGCAACTTTAAGTGCGATACGGTAGTCAAAATGGATATCCGCTACTAGAGGAATGGATACCTGCTGTTTAATTTGCTTGAACGCTTCAGCCGCATCCATGGTAGGTACAGAGACTCTAACGATGTCTGCACCCACATTTTCTAACGCACGAATTTGAGCAACAGTTGCTTCTACATCTGTCGTGCGGGTATTTGTCATTGACTGCACCGCGATCGGGGCGCCGTCACCAATAGGCACATCGCCCACATAAATACGTGTCGATGGGCGACGTTTGATAGGAGACTCGTGTTGCATATTAACTTTCTAAGGTAAGGTGAATCTTGCTACTTTACCTGAAGTATACCCAGAAAGGTCGACAGGTTCACTCGCAAATGTCATCGAAACACTTTCTGGAGCACCAAGAATGACATTAAATGGCGCTTCACCGGATAACTCGAGGTTTTGGCCTGCTTTCTTTATGCCTGTAGATAAGGTTTTTCCATTAGCATCTTTTACTTGGATCCAACAATCCGCACTAAAAGACATGGCTAATAATTTGTCAGTAGAAATGACAACAGATTCAGGTTCTTCCACTTGCTCAACTTCAGGTAGCTGAGCAGGTACAGGTGATTCTTCTACGATGGCTTCAGACGTTACCTCATTTGCCACCTCAAGTTCGGAAGTGTCTGCTACTTCGGCTACCTCAGTAACTATAGGCTCAGCGGCGACTTCAGGCACTACCTCAACAACTTCTACGTCGTCCGATGGCTCCGCAGCAGAGGTTATCGTAGCAAAACTGCCTGGCTCAGAAGATTCATCTTGTACGACACTGACTTCTTCAGGTAAATCATCAATGATGGCTAAAGTGTCAGTTTGTTGGTTTTGCCACCACCACACAGAGGAAATACCAATCATTACAGCAAGGATACCCCAAGTAATCCCCATGATGCGGCTATCATGGCGCTCTCGTTTGGTTTTCTTGGAGAAGCTCAACATCTCATGTTCTTTATGCTGTGCACTTCCACAATCATCAAGCGCGCATAAAACGACAGACTCTTCCAGCCCTACCGCTTTCGCGTATGAACGCAGATAACCACGAGTAAATGTAGCGACCTGTCCAGATTCAAAGTTGTTTTCTTCAATTCCCTGAATAATCGATAAACGTAAGCGTAAGCGATCTGCAATTTGTTTTTGTGAAAGGCCTAACTCTTCTCTACGAGATTTAAGTATCGTACCCGCTTCAATTTTTGGTTGTTCCGTGTCCGTCTTTTGTTCGGTTACTGCGTCTTGTTCAGTACTCATTAGTGTTGTACTTCTCTGTCGTAGTTTTTCACTACTTTGTAACTTTCATTCTTTATTGTTAGTAGTTACTGTGCGGAAAAACAAAATTCATTCAGGGTTTCCCCTATTTAAACAAAGCAGATTTCAATGCTCTCCACTTCATTCCATGTCAAAAACCTGATGCAAAATTGATATTCAGGTTAATTTGCAATTCTAATAGATATTTGTCGTTAAACAACATTACCTTTATGTAGAAATCACAAGCAGTTCAAGGTTTTTCCTAATTTTTACAAAGAAAGGCTGAGAATGTTTCAGAATTTACAAATACAACAAAGCCAGAGCATGCTCTGGCTTTGTTGTATAAAAAATACTAGTTAAACCGCTTTCACGGGAATCGCTTCACCCGACAGCTGTTTTTGCTGAGTTCGCTTGGTTCTGTCAATCACGTCCCCAACTAACTGGCCACACGCAGCATCAATGTCGTCACCACGAGTTTTACGAACCGTCACTGTATGCTCGTATTGCATCAATGTTTTCTGGAAACGGTCGATTCGAGAGTTACTTGGCTTCTTATATGGTGAACCCGGATACGGGTTAAATGGAATTAAGTTGATTTTACACGGAGTATCTTTCATTAGCTCCGCCAACTCACGAGCATGGTCCATGTCGTCATTCACATGATCAAGTAATACGTATTCAACGGTCACTTTGCCACGGTTAGCATTCGATGATGCAATATAGCGACGAACTGACGCAAGAAAATCTTGGATATCCCAACGATCGTTGATTGGCATGATTTCACTACGTAACTTATCGTTTGGCGCATGTAATGAAATAGCAAGTGCCACATCAATATTGCCAGTCATTTGATCTAATCCAGATACAACACCAGACGTAGAAACTGTGACACGGCGTTTAGACAAACCAAAACCAAGATCATCAAGCATCAACTCAAGCGATGGGATCAGGTTTTTCATGTTAAGCAGTGGCTCACCCATCCCCATCATCACGACGTTAGTGATTGGGCGTCGGCCAGTTTCTTTCTCGAGGCCAATCTCACGTGCAGCACGCCATACTTGCCCTATAATTTCCGATACTTTTAGGTTGCGGTTGAAGCCTTGTTGCGCTGTTGAGCAGAACTTACACTCGAGCGCACATCCAACTTGCGAAGATACACACAACGTTGCACGGTCATCCTCAGGGATATAAACCGTTTCAACATCTTGGTCGCCAACTCGCATTGCCCATTTGATGGTACCGTCCGAAGAGTGCTGTGCATCTGATACGTAAGGAGCACGAACTTCACAACGATGTTGAAGCTTTTCTCGGAGCTTCTTATTAATGTTGGTCATTTTTTCGAAGTCATCAACACCAAAATGGTAGATCCACTTCATAACTTGATCGGCGCGGAATGCTTTCTCGCCTAACTCTTCAGCGAACAGTTTGCGTAATCCCTTGCGATCAAAATCGAGTAGATTGATTTTTTCAGTGGTCATGTAGCCTCTCAATGACGGAACAGTAATTAAGGGCGCGAATTGTACAGCGTTTGTTCACCTTCAACAAGGCTTGTAAACACAGTAATTTAGTAAGGTATTAATATAAGAAAGGTTATTTTTTGTACAGGGAAATGCAAGTACGTCTTTTTATCTCTGTACTAAAAAGAAAAAGCCTTGGCATATCGCCAAGGCTCTCAGCTATCACTATCATTCTGAGGATTAACGTGGGCAAATCTCAGATTCAGGGAAGAAGAACTCAATTTCGCGTGCCGCTGACTCTGGGCTATCAGAACCATGTACCGAGTTGTAACGCATACTCACAGCATAATCAGCACGGATAGTGCCACACGCCGCTTCTTCTGGGTTAGTTTTACCCATTAGTTCACGGTAACGAGCAATAGCATTTTCACCTTCTAGTACCTGAACCATAATTGGGCCAGAAGTCATAAACTCTTTAAGAGCTGGGAAAAACGGCTTGCCTTCATGCTCAGCATAAAAACCACTCGCTTGCTCTTCCGTTAGGTGAACCATTTTAGCGGCAATGATTTGTAGTCCCGCTTTCTCAATACGGTGATAAATTTCACCAATCAAGTTTCTTTCTACTGCATCAGGCTTAACGATCGAAAATGTTCTTTCTAGAGCCATAAGGTATCCTTTTACTTCGATTATTGTAGTTATGACGGCAGCGAACTCGCTGCCAAATCTGATTAATTAGCTTGCTCAGTGAGGATGCGTGCAAGTGTTCTTACGCCCATACCCGTTGCACCTGCAGACCATTTATCACTTGCAGACTTACGGTAAGTACCAGCGCAATCAAAGTGCAGCCAACCTTTCTTGTAATCTTCAACAAAGTAAGAAAGGAATGCAGCAGCCGTACTTGCACCCGGTGTATAGTCACCGCTACTGATATTTGACAGATCAGCAAAATTAGAAGGCAACATTCCGCGGTGGAAATCGGCGAGAGGAAGCGGCCATAAGCCTTCTTTCTCTTCACGAGCAGCATTAAGCGCCTGATGCGAAAGCTCATCATCAAAACTCATTAGCGCGTGGTAGTCATTACCTAGAGCATTTTTAGCAGCCCCCGTTAAGGTAGCGCAATCAATAATTAGCTCAGGTTTTTGCTCGCTCGCATAAATTAGACCATCCGCCAATACCAAACGTCCTTCTGCGTCGGTATTCATGATTTCTACCGTCTTACCGTTTTTGTAAGTAATGACATCACCCAGTTTCAATGCACGACCTGAAATCATGTTCTCTGCACAGCAAAGAATTAGCTTAACGCGCTTGTTTAGACCACGCATGATAGCAAGGCCTAAACCACCAGTAATAGTACCTGAGCCACCCATATCAGCTTTCATTGCCGTCATAAAGCCAGACTGCTTAATGCTGTAGCCGCCAGAGTCGAACGTAATGCCTTTACCCACAAGACACGCATAGACAGGAGCATTTTCATCGCCTGTTGGATTAAAGTCGAGTTGTAACATTGCCGATGTGCGCTCAGAACCGCGACCTACCGCGTAAATCCCTTCCCAGCCTTCGGTCAGTAGATCCTTGTCTTTTACGATCTTAGCTGTGACAGTGCCTTCAGGAGCAACAGATTTAATGAACTCGGCCGCCATGGTTGCTAGCTGGCGGGGTGCAACTTCTTCAGCACTCTTGTTGATAATGTCACGAGTCCAATCCGTTGCTTTAATGCGAGCTTCGATTTCTGCTTGATCTGCGTCGGCAAGTGATTCCCACTCAAGCGTATTTAATTTCTTTGGACCACGGTAACCTTGTTGAAACGCCCAAATATTTTCAATATTCCAGCCTTCGCCTTTCAAAAATACGGATTGAATACCCTGTGCATCCAGTTTACGCGCAGCACGTTGAACCGCACCAAGATCATGGCCTTCGCCAAGATGAATGGTCGCTCCATTTTCTGAAAAAGATAAAATAGCTTTTTCTCCCCACTGAGGCTGGGCAGAATCTTGGCTGATGAATACTGACATCTGTGTAGACATGGTGTCTCCTTGTCTGGTGGTATTAGTGTTTACCATCGTTTTAGATAACGGTTCGATGTTAGCATTATGTAGGTCGAAAGTGTCAAATTGATAAAAAAACGGGCCATTAGGCCCGCTTTTTTTAGTAGAAATTGTTAACTGCGCGATGTTTCTTCAACAAATCAATTAATCTGCTTCGTCCATCCAACACAGAATAATTGCCTCTAGGATTTTCTCGTTAGAGCGATTTGGTTCATCGTCAAACTCTTCTAGATCCATCACCCACTGATGCAAGTCAGTAAAACGCACTGTCTTTGGATCTGTATCTGGGTATAGGTCGCACAGTTCAATTGCGATATCTCTTGAATCCGTCCATTTCATTGCCGTACTCCTTGCTTTACTTCACTGTTATAAAGTTTAGTGGTCTTCCGACGCATGGTTTAACGTGTATTTCGGAATTTCAACAACTAAGTCTTCGTCCGCTACTTTAGCTTGGCAGCCAAGACGAGATTCAGGCTCTAAGCCCCAAGCTTTATCAAGCATATCGTCTTCTAGCTCATCGCTCTCTTCTAACGAATCGAAGCCTTCACGAATAACAACATGACAAGTTGTACAAGCGCATGACTTCTCACACGCATGTTCAATACCAATACCGTTTTTCAGTGCAACATCTAATACAGTGTCGCCCGAATTCGCCTCTAAAACAGCCCCTTCTGGGCAAAGATCTTCATGAGGTAATACTATAATCTTAGGCATTTTATTGTCTCTTAAATATCGTTAACCGATTGACCGGAAAGCGCCGCGCGAATAGATTTGTCCATGCGGCGTGAAGCAAACTCTTGGCTCGCTTTATCTGTATCTTTGATCCCCTGTTCAATCGCAGGAGAGTCATCACCATTGCGCAGCGCAATGAGGCTTTCAATTGCTTTTAATAGTTGCTGCTTCTCCTCATCTGACAGTAACTCATCACCATCAGCCTGCATTGCAGCAATCAGTCCTTCAATGACGCGATCGGCTTCGACACGTTGCTCAGCCAAAGCACGAGCATCCATATCTTCCTTCGCATAGGTCATTGAATCTTTAAGCATATTAGCCACTTCATCATCACTTAAACCATACGATGGTTTAACCTGAATCTCAGCTTGTACACCTGTACTCTTTTCCATTGCTGTAACAGACAACAGACCATCAGCGTCTACTTGGTAAGTTACGCGGATATGCGCAGCTCCAGCCGCCATTGGGGGGATGCCTTTTAGAGCAAAACGAGCAAGTGAACGGCAGTCATCAACCATTTCACGCTCTCCTTGCACCGTATGCACCGTCATCGCAGTTTGGCCGTCTTTAAACGTGGTGAATTCCTGAGCACGCGCAACAGGGATAGTCGTGTTTCTCGGGATGATTTTCTCAACCAAGCCGCCCATCGTTTCAATGCCGAGCGAAAGAGGGATAACATCCAGTAGTAACATCTCTGAATCAGGTTTGTTACCTGCCAAGATATCAGCTTGAATCGCAGCACCAATCGCTACCACTTCGTCTGGGTTAATGCTTGTCAATGGTGTACGACCAAAGAAGTCACCAACAAGTTCGCGAACAAGTGGAGTTCGAGTTGAGCCTCCAACCATTACGACTTCCATTACTTCATCAGCACCTACTTCAGCATCTTTCAATGCACGACGGCATGAGAGCAATGTTTTTTTCACTAACGGTTGAATGATCTCTTCAAACTTCTCACGCGTTAACTCGCCTTGCCACCCAAGTACGTCAACATTAGCTTTACCTTCAGTTGATAACGCAATTTTCGCTGCTGTAGCCGCATCCAACAGAGTACGGTTTTGCTCAGCAGAAAGAGGACTTGCTATACCAGTTTGCTGCTGGAAATACTCTGCCACTAGATGATCAAAATCATCACCACCTAGCGCTGAGTCACCGCCAGTTGCTAGTACTTCAAATACGCCTTTTGAGAGACGCAAAATCGATATATCAAACGTTCCGCCACCAAGATCATAAACAGCAATAATGCCTTCTTGTCCGGAGTCTAGGCCATAGGCAATAGCTGCAGCGGTCGGCTCATTCAATAAACGAAGGACATGTAAACCAGCTAGGTTCGCTGCATCTTTAGTTCCAGCACGCTGGGCATCGTCAAAATAAGCAGGTACGGTAATAACTACACCAGCAAGCTCACCGCCGAGTGTTTCTTCAGCCCGTTGACCAAGAGACTTTAATATCTCAGCCGAAACTTGAATCGGATTCTTATCACCTTGATTCGTAACCAGTACGGGTAAACCGTTATCACTCTCCTTGAACTGATATGGCAGTGAAGGATAACGGCTTTGAATATCGTTAAGTGAACGGCCAATCAAACGTTTAACAGAAATAATGGTATTTTCAGGCTCAGATTGCGCTTTTTCTCGAGCATCGTAGCCAATTTTAGATTCCTTGCTCGCGTAGTTGACTACCGAAGGGAGAATACTGCGACCTTGGCTATCAAGCAGAGTTTTTGCTTCTCCTGAACGAACAGAAGCCACTAATGAATTGGTCGTTCCTAAATCGATACCCGCAGCCAATTTATGTTCATGCGGTGCACTGCTTTGTCCTGGTTCAGCAATTTGTAGTAGTGCCATTGCGTAATCCTTATTATTTCAACTAGCCGAGAAGACGCTCTTCGACTTGTTCAATTTCACTTTTTAACTTGGCTATAAATTTGAGTTTGCGAACAGTATCGGCAGCTTCTGCCCACTGTGCTGTTCCCAATTGCTCTGTCACTGAAGTAAGGTGTTGCTTGTAATTCTTCGTTACCTTGCTCTCAAAGTCGAACAGAGCATCCTCAGGAGAGCTACTTGAGGATATATCTTCTAGCTCTTCTCGCAATTCCATCTGTTCCATCAAGAACATAGGATCTTGCATCGTCTGTTGCTCAGCACGGATTTCTACGCCGTTCTCTGCTAAAAGGTACTCTGCGCGAGATATTGGGTGCTTTAACACCTGATAGGCATCATTAATTTGAGCCGCCTTTTGAACGGCCATAAGACGATCTCGTTCAGAAGCCGTAGCAAAGTTGTCTGGATGGAATCGTTTTTGAAGCTCTCTAAACTGAGAAGAAAGAAGGCTACCGTCCAATTCAAACTGGATAGGTAGCCCAAATAACTCAAAGTGGTTCATGAAGAATTTTGTCCTAGGTTACAGGCTCTAGGCCTGATAGACCTAGAGAGACACTATCAAATCGTTATACGTTAAAGCTCTCACCACAACCACATTCGCCCTTCGCGTTAGGGTTGTTGAACTCAAAGCCTTCATTTAAGCCTTCTTTAACGTAATCAAGTTCAGTACCATCAAGGTACACTAAGCTTTTAGGGTCAATGATAACCTTTACGCCCATATGCTCAAAGACTTGATCTTCTTCATTCAGATCGTCTACAAACTCTAGTACATAAGCCATACCCGAACAGCCCGTAGTCTTAACACCTAAACGCAAACCGATACCTTTGCCTCGATTGTCTAGGAATGTTTTCACACGGCTTGCCGCTGTTTCTGTCATAGTAATGGCCATACTGCACCTTAACGTTTCTTAGGTAATGAAGTAAAACAGGGAGCGCAACGCACTCCCATTGTCTTTATTTTATTGGTCGTGTTTCTTTTTGTAATCCGCAACTGCAGCTTTAATTGCATCTTCAGCAAGGATTGAGCAGTGTACCTTCACTGGCGGAAGTTCAAGCTCTTCTGCAATCTCGGAGTTTTTGATTGCTGCTGCGTCGTCGATGCTCTTACCCTTTACCCACTCAGTAACAAGTGAGCTAGATGCAATCGCACTACCACAACCGTAAGTTTTAAATTTTGCATCTTCGATAATGCCTTCTGGCGTTACCTTGATTTGCAGTTTCATTACGTCACCACACGCAGGAGCACCAACCATGCCGCTACCTACAGAAGGATCTTCTTTATCGAATGAGCCAACGTTACGTGGGTTCTCGTAGTGATCAATTACTTTTTCGCTATATGCCATGATATTTTCCTCGAATCCTCTAGTTCTATCCTTAGGGTTTGTACTATGAACTGAATTAGTGGTGTGCCCACTCAACTGTGCTCAAATCAACCCCTTCTTTATACATATCCCATAGAGGAGACATGTCGCGCAGCTTGGTTACCGCTACACGGATTTGTTCAATTGCGTAATCCACTTCTTCTTCTGTCGTGAAGCGACCGAATGAGAAACGAACTGAGCTGTGTGCTAACTCATCATCTAAACCAAGAGCACGTAGTACGTATGAAGGCTCTAGGCTTGCAGATGTACATGCACTGCCTGATGAAACCGCTAAGTCTTTCAAAGACATCAGTAAAGACTCACCTTCTACAAAAGCAAAACTGATGTTTAGGTTATGAGGTACACGCTGCTCAAAGTCGCCATTTACCGTTACCGCTTCAAGATCTTTTACACCAGCGAATAGACGGTTACGTAAAGCAAGCGCGTGGTCGAAGTCTTTCTGCATGTCTTCTTTAGCAACACGGAATGCTTCGCCCATACCAACAATTTGGTGAGTAGGAAGTGTACCTGAGCGGAAACCACGCTCATGACCACCACCGTGCATTTGCGCTTCTAAGCGGATGCGAGGTTTGCGGCGAACATACAATGCGCCGATGCCCTTAGGACCGTAAATTTTGTGTGCAGACAGCGAGATAAGGTCAACTTTCATCTCTTGTACATCGATAGGCAACTTACCAGCTGATTGCGCAGCATCAACGTGGAAGATGATTTTACGTGAGCGGCATAGCTCACCAATTGATGTGATATCTTGAATTACACCAATCTCGTTGTTCACGTGCATAATAGAAACTAGAACAGTGTCTTCACGCATTGCTGCTTCAAGCTTCTTGAGATCGATAATACCGTTTGCTTCTGGCTCAAGATAGGTAACCTCATAACCTTCACGCTCTAACTGACGGCATGGATCAAGTACTGCTTTGTGTTCAGTCTTACAGGTAATGACGTGCTTACCTTTTTTACCGTAGAAGTGCGCAGCACCTTTAATTGCTAGGTTATCTGATTCTGTTGCACCAGAAGTGAACACAATCTCACGTGGGTCAGCATTCAATAGGTCAGCGATTTGTTCACGAGCTGTATCTACTGCTTCTTCTGCCTGCCAGCCATAACGGTGTGAACGAGATGCTGGATTACCAAAAGTACCATCCATCGTCATGTACTGAACCATTTTTTCAGCCACACGAGGATCAACCGGGCATGTAGCTGAATAGTCGAAATAAATAGGCAGTTTCATTTTCTACTCCAATGTAAACATCGCCGCTATTAGCGTGCGTTAGTACCGATTACTGCGGCACCTTTATTATCTTGTGCAAAACCATGGCTTGCAGCCAAATCAAGATCCTGACGATCAGAGATCTCTAACACTTCGTTGTCGTTCATTAGCTCACCCAGCGTAATGCCGTTTAGAAAGCCACTAATACGCGAGCTTAAATCGCGCCATAGGGTGTGAGTTAAACAACGAGTGCCACCTTGGCAATTTCCTTTACCGCTACATTTTGTCGCATCGACGGACTCGTCAACAGCCGCGATCACTGTACCGATAGCAATTTCGTGAGCATCTGTTCCTAATCGGTAACCACCACCTGGTCCGCGAACACTCGCGACTAAGCCCGCTTTGCGTAACTTAGAAAACAGCTGCTCTAAATAAGAGAGAGAAATACCCTGTCGCTCTGAAATATCAGCAAGAGGTACTGGGTTTTGTTGCGAATGTAGAGCCACATCTAACATGGCTGTCACCGCATATCTTCCTTTAGATGTAAGTCTCATATCACACCATATCCACATTGTTTATGTGGTAAGAAGTTTTTCATACCTGACTAATTTGGTCAAGTATTTATTTGACTAATTTAGTCAGGTATTTAACCATTGACATAAAGTGGTTATTTTACGCCTTTGTTTTGTTTCTCTACTGCTGTCAAAACACCACGTAAGATATTGATCTCTTGTGCTTCAGGACGAGCTCGGCTAAATAAACGGCGCAGCTTATTCAGAACCTGACCAGGTTGCTCCTTGGAAATGAATTGGGTATCAATCATCACTTTTTCAAGGTGGTCGTAGAACATTTCAAGCTCTTTATGACGAGGGTATTCTGCAACTTGCTCGGCAGAGTACTGAGCTTGTTCACGATTAAGATGTGCAACTCTAATTTCGTAACTTAGTGTCTGCACAGCCATAGCTAGGTTGAGTGAGCTATATTCAGGATTTGCAGGAATGCACACATGATAGTGACACTTCTGCAGCTCTTCGTTCGTTAGACCTGTTCTTTCTCGACCAAATACGATTGCCACCGGATGTTTTAATCCCTCAGAAGCAAACATTTCACCACACTCTCTAGGCTCCAACATTGGCCACTCAAGAGTGCGAGAGCGAGCACTAGAGCCCACGACCAAGCCACAGTCACTCACTGCTTCATCTAGAGTAGAAACAACAACGGCATTTTCAGCGATGTCACTAGCACCAGCAGCTAATGCTAGCGCTTGACCATCGACTTCACACTGAGGGTCAACTAAGACAAGGTTACTTAATCCCATAACCTTCATAGCTCGAGCTGCAGAACCTATATTTCCTGAGTGGGAAGTTCCAACTAAAACAACTTTAACTTTATCGAGCATGACCATAACCAGTGAGAATCAAAAAACTGCAAGATACTAACACAAACCTCAGTAAATTTGTGCCTGTGTTTGTAAATGCCGCATTGCAAGGCTAAAAAATAACCACTTCCCTTTTCGTTAATCTCTGATATACTGCGCCCGCTTTTTTCGTTCTTTAACATCCGTTGGGAAATATGTATGCATCCAATGCTTAACATTGCCATTCGCGCTGCGCGCAAGGCAGGCAATCACATTGCTAAATCGCTAGAAAACTCTGATAAGATTGAATCGGCTCAGAAAGGTACACACGACTTTGTTACTAATGTTGACAAAGAAGCTGAAAGTATCATCATCGATACAATCAAAAACTCTTACCCAGAGCATTCTATTGTTGCGGAAGAAAACGGTCTTATCGAAGGTAAAGATAACGACGTACAATGGATCATCGACCCACTGGATGGAACAACAAACTTCCTTAAAGGCTTCCCACATTTCTCTGTTTCTATTGCTGTACGCATCAAAGGAAAAACAGAAGTAGCTTGTGTTTACGATCCAATGCTGAACGAGCTATTCACTGCTCAACGTGGCGCTGGCGCTCAATTAAACAATGCACGTATTCGTGTAAATCAACTGAAAGATCTTCAAGGTACTGTACTTGCGACTGGCTTCCCATTCAAACAGAAGCAACACTCTGAATCTTTCATGAAGATCATGACATCTCTATTTACAGAATGTGCTGATTTCCGTCGTACAGGTTCTGCTGCACTAGACCTATGTTACTTGGCTTCAGGCCGAGTAGATGGTTACTTTGAGCTTGGCCTTAAGCCTTGGGATATGGCAGCAGGTGAACTTATCGCTCGTGAAGCCGGCGCTATCCTAACTGACTTCTCTGGCGGTACTGAGTACATGAAGTCTGGCAACATTGTCGGCTCAAGTGCTCGTGGCGTTAAGTCAATGCTTAAGCACATCCGTGAAAATGGTAATGAAGCGATCCTAAAGTAATTCGCCTCTTTACATATGTGAATATTGAAAGCCCTGCTCATTCGAGCAGGGCTTTTTTGTTCTTGAAACTTGGCCGCTTATACCAGCACGACTAAAAGCAATAAATACAAAGACCAAATATCTCCACTGAAACCTTCAATAGGACAAAGTTGATCTATTCAAACTGCTGACGCAGCAGTCTTGTATATCAGAGATATGTAATCTCGATAATCATATGAACACCAAAAAGCCAAGTGGCTTTGTTTTCGAAGGTTAGCCTAAGGCCTTTAATGTAGAAAGGGGGAATGGACCAACACTCTTGAGAGTCAAACTCCCACAAAAGCATCCATTGGCATTAACTGAGCCTACTGTGTTCTAATACATTAGCGACGATTACAGTGACAGCTAGATAGCAAGAAGGCTCTAGCCTTTCGACTAAAGCCTTAAATATGTCCGGGGTAAAGATATTAGACCTGGCTGGTGCTCTAACTTCCAACACGCTCTATTTTGAATTAGGGGAATCCGCTTCTCTACTGATTCAAACCCAAAAATACAAAAAACCAGCATTTCTGCCGAGGCTTAGTATATGGTGCGGTGGAAAGATTCGACCGTGCTCGCGCTCTAGCTCCCAACATTACTTCATAGAAGCAACAGATGTAAAAAAGCCCCAGCGTTTCCGCTGAGGCTTGATATATGGCAGGGGTGGAGAGATTCGAACTCCCAACACGCGGATTTGGAATCCGCTGCTCTGCCAATTGGAGCTACACCCCTATCTTCAGTTTTTAAGAGCTGAAACTCTGAAATAAATGGCGGAGTGGACGGGACTCGAACCCGCGACCCCCGGCGTGACAGGCCGGTATTCTAACCAACTGAACTACCACTCCGCAGTGGTATCATCCGCCAGAGCAGATGTACTAAATTTAAAGCCTGGCGATGTCCTACTCTCACATGGGGAAGCCCCACACTACCATCGGCGCTATTGCGTTTCACTTCTGAGTTCGGCATGGGATCAGGTGGGTCCACAACGCTATGGTCGCCAAGCAAATTCTTAATTCGGAAAACTGATTTTAAGTTCTAGTTATACACATTCAATGTTCTTATCTGAGTCCATCAAAACCCCTTGGGTGTTGTATGGTTAAGCCTCACGGGCAATTAGTACAGGTTAGCTCAACGCCTCACAACGCTTACACACCCTGCCTATCAACGTTCTAGTCTCGAACAACCCTTTAGGACGCTTAAAGCGCCAGGGAAGACTCATCTCAGGGCTCGCTTCCCGCTTAGATGCTTTCAGCGGTTATCGATTCCGAACTTAGCTACCGGGCAATGCGTCTGGCGACACAACCCGAACACCAGAGGTTCGTCCACTCCGGTCCTCTCGTACTAGGAGCAGCCCCCTTCAATCTTCCAACGCCCACGGCAGATAGGGACCGAACTGTCTCACGACGTTCTAAACCCAGCTCGCGTACCACTTTAAATGGCGAACAGCCATACCCTTGGGACCGACTTCAGCCCCAGGATGTGATGAGCCGACATCGAGGTGCCAAACACCGCCGTCGATATGAACTCTTGGGCGGTATCAGCCTGTTATCCCCGGAGTACCTTTTATCCGTTGAGCGATGGCCCTTCCATACAGAACCACCGGATCACTATGACCTGCTTTCGCACCTGCTCGAATTGTCATTCTCGCAGTCAAGCGGGCTTATGCCATTGCACTAACCTCACGATGTCCAACCGTGATTAGCCCACCTTCGTGCTCCTCCGTTACTCTTTGGGAGGAGACCGCCCCAGTCAAACTACCCACCAGGCACTGTCCTCACCCCAGATAATGGGGCTAAGTTAGAACATCAAACATACAAGGGTGGTATTTCAAGGATGGCTCCAACGATACTGGCGTACCGTCTTCAAAGCCTCCCACCTATCCTACACATGTAGGCTCAATGTTCAGTGCCAAGCTGTAGTAAAGGTTCACGGGGTCTTTCCGTCTAGCCGCGGGTACACTGCATCTTCACAGCGATTTCAATTTCACTGAGTCTCGGGTGGAGACAGCGTGGCCATCATTACGCCATTCGTGCAGGTCGGAACTTACCCGACAAGGAATTTCGCTACCTTAGGACCGTTATAGTTACGGCCGCCGTTTACCGGGGCTTCGATCAAGAGCTTCGACCGAAGTCTAACCCCATCAATTAACCTTCCGGCACCGGGCAGGCGTCACACCGTATACGTCATCTTACGATTTTGCACAGTGCTGTGTTTTTAATAAACAGTTGCAGCCACCTGGTATCTGCGACTCTCAATAGCTCCATCCGCAAGGGACTTCACCGTCAAGAGCGTACCTTCTCCCGAAGTTACGGTACCATTTTGCCTAGTTCCTTCACCCGAGTTCTCTCAAGCGCCTTGGTATTCTCTACCCGACCACCTGTGTCGGTTTGGGGTACGATTCCTTACAATCTGAAGCTTAGAGGCTTTTCCTGGAAGCATGGCATCAATGACTTCACTACCGTAGTAGCTCGACATCGTGTCTCAGCCTTAAAGAGAGCCGGATTTACCTAACTCTTAAGCCTACGCACTTGAACCTGGACAACCGTCGCCAGGCCCACCTAGCCTTCTCCGTCCCCCCATCGCAATTGTAAGAAGTACGGGAATATTAACCCGTTTCCCATCGACTACGCCTTTCGGCCTCGCCTTAGGGGTCGACTTACCCTGCCCCGATTAACGTTGGACAGGAACCCTTGGTCTTCCGGCGAGGAGGTTTTTCACCCCCTTTATCGTTACTCATGTCAGCATTCGCACTTCTGATACCTCCAGCAGACTTTACAATCCACCTTCAACGGCTTACAGAACGCTCCCCTACCCAATACAATAAATTGCATTGCCGCAGCTTCGGTGTATAGCTTAGCCCCGTTACATCTTCCGCGCAGGCCGACTCGACTAGTGAGCTATTACGCTTTCTTTAAATGATGGCTGCTTCTAAGCCAACATCCTAGCTGTCTAAGCCTTCCCACATCGTTTCCCACTTAGCTATACTTTGGGACCTTAGCTGGCGGTCTGGGTTGTTTCCCTCTCCACGACGGACGTTAGCACCCGCCGTGTGTCTCCCGGATAGTACTTACTGGTATTCGGAGTTTGCAAAGGGTTGGTAAGTCGGGATGACCCCCTAGCCTTAACAGTGCTCTACCCCCAGTAGTATTCGTCCGAGGCTCTACCTAAATAGATTTCGGGGAGAACCAGCTATCTCCAGGTTTGATTGGCCTTTCACCCCTAGCCACAAGTCATCCGCTAATTTTTCAACATTAGTCGGTTCGGTCCTCCAGTTGATGTTACTCAACCTTCAACCTGCCCATGGCTAGATCACCTGGTTTCGGGTCTATATCCAGCAACTCGACGCCCAGTTAAGACTCGATTTCTCTACGGCTCCCCTAATCGGTTAACCTTGCTACTGAATATAAGTCGCTGACCCATTATACAAAAGGTACGCAGTCACACCACGAAGGTGCTCCTACTGCTTGTACGTACACGGTTTCAGGTTCTATTTCACTCCCCTCACAGGGGTTCTTTTCGCCTTTCCCTCACGGTACTGGTTCACTATCGGTCAGTCAGTAGTATTTAGCCTTGGAGGATGGTCCCCCCATATTCAGACAGGATATCACGTGTCCCGCCCTACTCGATTTCACTGATTATGATGTGTCGGTTACGGGGCTATCACCCTGTATCGCGAGACTTTCCAGACTCTTCACCTGCATCATTAAAAGCTTAAGGGCTAGTCCAATTTCGCTCGCCGCTACTTTCGGAATCTCGGTTGATTTCTACTCCTCCGGGTACTTAGATGTTTCAGTTCCCCGGGTTCGCCCTGTTAACCTATGTATTCAGTTAACAGTAACTGCTTATGCAGTTGGGTTTCCCCATTCGGAAATCCCAGACTCAAATGGTTTTTACTACCTAATCTGGGCTTATCGCAAGTTAATACGTCCTTCATCGCCTCTGACTGCCAAGGCATCCACCGTGTACGCTTAGTCACTTAACCATACAACCCGAAGGGGTCTTTACGTATGGCAAACAACCAAGGTGTTGTCTCTCATTATTTGAATGAGCGAGAGACATTTCGATTTTGCCGGACTCAAATATGAATAACTCGAAAGTTATTCCCAAGAACACTTGAATGTGTGTTGGTACCTACATCTCTAAGAGACATAGGATTTGAGAACTTTTATTTAGATAACAATCAATCAATCAAATTGTTATCTGTCAGCTTTCCAAATTGTTAAAGAGCTAGATTCATTTAAGAACCATTTTTAAAAGCACTATCGCTAATGCGCTTAAAGATGGTGGAGCTAAGCAGGATCGAACTGCTGACCTCCTGCGTGCAAGGCAGGCGCTCTCCCAGCTGAGCTATAGCCCCATCAAGGTGTCGATACTACCAGCCAATCCCCTGGGAGGAAGATTGGTGGGTCTGAGTGGACTTGAACCACCGACCTCTCGCTTATCAGGCGAACGCTCTAACCACCTGAGCTACAGACCCAGTATCGTCTCTTAAACTTTTTTAAACCATATCAATCTGTGTGAACACTCATCGCAATAATCATCGTATAAGGAGGTGATCCAGCCCCAGGTTCCCCTAGGGCTACCTTGTTACGACTTCACCCCAGTCATGAACCACAAAGTGGTGAGCGTCCTCCCGAAGGTTAAACTACCCACTTCTTTTGCAGCCCACTCCCATGGTGTGACGGGCGGTGTGTACAAGGCCCGGGAACGTATTCACCGTAGCATTCTGATCTACGATTACTAGCGATTCCGACTTCATGGAGTCGAGTTGCAGACTCCAATCCGGACTACGACGCACTTTTTGGGATTCGCTGACCATCGCTGGCTCGCCGCCCTCTGTATGCGCCATTGTAGCACGTGTGTAGCCCTACTCGTAAGGGCCATGATGACTTGACGTCGTCCCCACCTTCCTCCGGTTTATCACCGGCAGTCTCCCTGGAGTTCCCGACATTACTCGCTGGCAAACAAGGATAAGGGTTGCGCTCGTTGCGGGACTTAACCCAACATTTCACAACACGAGCTGACGACAGCCATGCAGCACCTGTCTCAGAGTTCCCGAAGGCACCAATCCATCTCTGGAAAGTTCTCTGGATGTCAAGAGTAGGTAAGGTTCTTCGCGTTGCATCGAATTAAACCACATGCTCCACCGCTTGTGCGGGCCCCCGTCAATTCATTTGAGTTTTAATCTTGCGACCGTACTCCCCAGGCGGTCTACTTAACGCGTTAGCTCCGAAAGCCACGGCTCAAGGCCACAACCTCCAAGTAGACATCGTTTACGGCGTGGACTACCAGGGTATCTAATCCTGTTTGCTCCCCACGCTTTCGCATCTGAGTGTCAGTATCTGTCCAGGGGGCCGCCTTCGCCACCGGTATTCCTTCAGATCTCTACGCATTTCACCGCTACACCTGAAATTCTACCCCCCTCTACAGTACTCTAGTGAACCAGTTTCAAATGCAGTTCCGAGGTTGAGCCCCGGGCTTTCACATCTGACTTAATCCACCACCTGCATGCGCTTTACGCCCAGTAATTCCGATTAACGCTCGCACCCTCCGTATTACCGCGGCTGCTGGCACGGAGTTAGCCGGTGCTTCTTCTGCAGCTAACGTCAAACACTAAGAGTATTAATCTTAATGCCTTCCTCACTGCTGAAAGTGCTTTACAACCCGAAGGCCTTCTTCACACACGCGGCATGGCTGCATCAGGCTTTCGCCCATTGTGCAATATTCCCCACTGCTGCCTCCCGTAGGAGTCTGGACCGTGTCTCAGTTCCAGTGTGGCTGATCATCCTCTCAGACCAGCTAGGGATCGTCGCCTTGGTGAGCCATTACCTCACCAACTAGCTAATCCCACCTAGGCGTATCCAATAGCGCAAGGCCCGAAGGTCCCCTGCTTTGCTCCGAAGAGGTTATGCGGTATTAGCCATCGTTTCCAATGGTTATCCCCCTCTACTGGGCAACTTCCTAGGCATCACTCACCCGTCCGCCGCTCGACGCCGTTAACGTTCCCCGAAGGTTCAGTTAACTCGTTTCCGCTCGACTTGCATGTGTTAGGCCTGCCGCCAGCGTTCAATCTGAGCCATGATCAAACTCTTCAATTTAAGATTTTGTCGGCTCAATGAATACTGAACATTACATAAAGTAATGTTTGAATTGACTGTGCTGAATCCGAAGATTCAATGGCCACTTCGTTTCATTGAAACCTAATTTGAAACCGAAGTTTCTAATTGGATTATCATCAACGAGTGCCCACACAGATTGATAGGTTTAAATTGTTAAAGAGCTTGGCTTTTCAAGAAACTTTTCTCTCAAAGCGGAGGTGCATTCTAGCGAGATAATTTGAAGAGTCAAACACTTTTTCAAATTTATTTTCTCAGAAGCTTTTCACCTCTCTGACGTTGCTGAAGCCTTGTGGCGTCTGCCGTGTCAGTGGATGCGCATTATAGGGAGATTAGATTTGGGTGCAAGCCCTAATTCAACAAAAAACTCCCTTTTTGCATCGTTCGACCAACATTCAATCAATACGTAGAAAAAAAGAGCAAAACATCATTATTTTGCTCTTCAAATCACACTTTCCCGTCAAATATTACTGATGCGCGATGATGCGATCATTGTTAACCAGCAATTGTACCTTTTTATCAGGATCGACCTTGCCAGCCAGTATGGCCTTCGCCAGTGGGTTTTCAACACTCTGCTGTATAGCCCGCTTCAAAGGCCTAGCTCCATATACTGGGTCGAAACCAACTTTGGATATCAGATCTAGCGCTTTATCTGACACTTCTAATTCATAACCACTCGCGTCCATTCGCTTCGCTAGTCGGTCCAACTGGATGCTGGCAATAGACTTAATATGCTCTTGTCCAAGTGGGTGGAATACGACACTTTCATCTACCCGGTTTAAAAACTCAGGCCTAAAGTGCTTACCAACAACATCCATCACTTCGTTTTTGATGCCTTGGTAATCTAGATTCTGGAAGTTCTCCTGAATTCGAGAAGAGCCTAAGTTTGATGTCATGATCACCACGGTATTACGAAAATCGACCGTTCTCCCTTGACCATCAGTTAACCGACCATCATCCAGAACTTGTAGAAGGATATTGAACACATCTGGGTGCGCTTTTTCCACTTCATCCAATAGGATTACTGAGTATGGCTTACGACGAACCGCCTCTGTTAGGTAACCACCTTCTTCATACCCCACATACCCTGGAGGAGCACCGACTAAGCGAGCGACCGAATGCTTCTCCATAAATTCGGACATGTCGATTCGTACCATGGCGTCTTCACTATCAAACATAAAGTTCGCCAATGTTTTGCATAGCTCCGTTTTACCTACACCGGTTGGGCCTAAGAATAAAAACGAACCGATAGGCTTATTTGGATCGGATAACCCTGCTCGACTACGGCGAATAGCATTGGACACAACTTCCACCGCTTCCAACTGGCCTATCACACGCTTGTGCAACACTTCTTCCATACGAAGCAGCTTTTCCTTCTCCGCTTCCAGCATTTTTGACACCGGAATCCCCGTCTGCTTCGACAGTACTTCCGCGATTTCATTGTCTGTCACTTTATTACGCAGCAAGGTCATTTCTTGCATTTCAGCTTGAGTAGCTAAATCTAGTTGCTTCTCCAGCTCAGGGATACGACCGTACTGAAGTTCTGACATACGATTCAAGTCGCCTGCACGGCGAGCAAAATCCATATCCATCCGCGCTTGCTCAAGTTCAGCCTTTATATGTTGCGTACCAGACAGTGCTGCCTTTTCCGCGTTCCAAACTTCTTCCAACTCAGCAAACTCACGCTCTTTATCTTGTAACTCGAGCTCTATTGACTTCAAACGTTTGCTACTGGCGTCATCTTGTTCGTTCGTCAGCGCTTGTTGTTCAATTTTCAACTGGATGATTTTGCGCTCTAACTTGTCGAGAGATTCTGGTTTTGAGTCAATCTGCATTCGAATACTCGATGCCGCTTCATCTATTAAATCAATCGCCTTATCAGGCAGTTGACGGTCAGATACGTAGCGGTGCGACAAACTCGCAGCTGCCACAATCGCTGGATCAGTAATTTCCACATGGTGATGCAGCTCATAACGTTCTTTTAGACCACGCAATATCGCAACGGTGTCTTCTACTGTCGGTTCATCCACCAGCACTTTTTGGAAGCGTCGCTCTAAAGCTGGATCTTTTTCAATATATTGGCGGTATTCATCTAACGTCGTAGCACCAACACAATGAAGTTCGCCACGGGCAAGTGCAGGTTTAAGCATGTTACCGGCGTCCATAGAACCTTCGCCTTTACCGGCACCAACCATCGTATGCAACTCGTCAATAAAGAGGATGACATTGCCTTCCTCTTTAGAAAGTTCATTCAATACCGATTTCAATCGCTCTTCGAATTCACCTCGGTATTTTGCACCCGCCACAAGAGCTCCCATATCAAGAGATAACACACGGCGATTACGTAGCCCTTCGGGTACTTCGTTATTAATAATGCGTTGAGCTAATCCTTCTACAATCGCCGTTTTACCTACGCCAGGCTCCCCGATGATGACAGGGTTATTCTTGGTTCGGCGTTGCAAGACTTGGATAGTACGGCGAATTTCATCGTCGCGGCCTATAACAGGGTCAAGTTTGCCCTGCTCAGCTCGCTCAGTGAGATCGATGGTGAACTTTTCTAGCGCCTGCCTAAGTTCTTCCGCATTAGGGTCGTTGACCTTTTGTCCGCCGCGAATCTTTTCAATCGCGTCAGACACTTTGCTTTCGGTTAAACCTATCTCTTTTAATAAAGCGCCCAGAGGGCCTTTATCTTCCAAAGCTGCTAGAAGAAAAACTTCTGAAGAGATATATGAATCCTGACGCTTTTGAGCCACCTTATCGCACAAGTTAAACAACGTACCCATTGCACCGGATAACTGGACGTCACCGCCAATACCACTGACCTTAGGTAATCGCTCTAGCAACTCACTTAGCTTTGATCGTAGATGCATTACATCAATATCTAACATGGTGAGTAGCGGTCGAATCGGACTGCCTGTCTGATCTAACAGCGCCACCATCAGGTGTACAGGCTCTATGTACTGATGATCACGCCCTAACGCCAAAGATTGGGCGTCAGAGATAGCGATTTGAAATTTACTAGTGAACCTATCAAGACGCATATCAACCTTCCTAACCTCAACTGAGATAATTTATTATTACTTAGAAAGATGGATACGCAGACGATGATTTTCAAGGGGATAGAGTAAGAAGAGTGGACAGCTTGAAGCTAAGAAATAGAATTTAGTCAGCCAACCAGATAAACGAGGCTTGTCTACCTGTCACACCATCGCGACGGTAAGAATAAAAGTCTTGCGGCTGTCGGTAGGTGCATAAACCACTGGCATAAACACCAGTTACACCAAGACGATTTAATCGTTGAGTCGCAATCAACTCCATATTCGCCAGCCACTTACCTTCTTTGCCTTCTTTCTTAAGAGAATGAAAACCTTTGATGGCGTTTGCATCAAAGTCGATGAACGCTTGCAGCACGTCGTCTCCGACTTCAAATGCCGTCGAACCAATAGCTGGGCCAAGCCAAGCCATTACCTCACCATCAAACATCTTTACGGCATTTTCGACAATACCACCCGCCAGCCCACGCCATCCTGCATGAACTGCAGCCACTTGAGTTCCTTGGGTGTTGGTTAACAGTACCGGCAGGCAATCTGCAGTCATTGCCGAGCAGACAATATTGGCGTTGTCGCTAAATACGCCGTCGGCATCGAGTACTTGCTGAGTTGGCTGATTCACTTTTACCACACGAGTAGAGTGAGTTTGGTTTAGCCAAACAGGGGCACTTGGAAAGTTGGCGAGTTCCGAGAGTGCTGCCCGGTTACTCTCGACAAGAGAATCTTCGTCCCCAACATGTTTACCTAGGTTTAATCCTTGATAAGCGCCAGTAGAAAAGCCACCAGCTCGAGTCGAGGAAATCGCTTTTACTTTATTAGGTACTGGCCAATTAGGGACGATAAAGCTCATTAGTACTCTTCCGAATGGTTTAGTTTCGCGTCTTCACGAAGCGCTTCTGTCATTGCAACCATGTCATCTGGAATCGGAGCATGGAACTCCAAAGGTTCCCCGGTCACCGGATGTTCGAACTTCAACATGACAGCATGCAACGCTTGACGATCAAAGTTACGAATCATCTGCGTTAATTCTTCAGAGGCTCCTTTAGGGATTCGAGCTCTGCCACCATACGCGGTATCACCCAATAGAGGGTGTTGCAAATATGACATATGAACGCGAATTTGGTGAGTACGTCCGGTTTCCAAACGCAGTCGAATACGCGTGTGCTCACGGAAATGCTCTGCTACTCGGTAGTGGGTTACCGCGGGCTTACCCAGAGGTGCAACCGCCATCAAGGTGCGCTTAGTGGAATGGCGACCAATTGGTTGTTCAACTTTACCACCTGCCGTCATCGTACCGATCGCTATCGCTTCGTATTCACGTGTGATGTTACGTTTTTGCAGCGCACGCACCAAACGAGTTTGAGCAGGTACTGTTTTCGCAACAACCATCAAACCTGTTGTGTCTTTATCTAGACGATGAACGATACCCGCTCGCGGCACTTCCGCAATATCAGGGTAGTGATGCAATAGCGCATTAAGCACTGTACCGTCGGGGGTTCCTGCACCAGGGTGTACAACAAAATCGCGAGGCTTGTTGATCACCAATAGGTCTTCGTCTTCATAAACGATATCCAATGGAATATCTTGAGCTTCCCAGCGTTCTTCATCTTCCAGTTCAGCCTGAACTGTAATTACTTCACCGCCCATGACTTTGGTTCTTGGTTTAGTAACCACGACACCATCAACCTGCACTTTCCCCTCTAAAAGCCATTCTTTTAGGCGAGAACGTGAAAAGTCAGCGAACAATTCAGCTATTGCTTGGTCTAAACGTTGACCAAGTTGGCTGTCTTTTACTGTGTTTGTTAATTCAATCTGCTGAGCCATATCGAACTTTTTTAAAAACTGTGAGACTAATGCTCACTACTGTGGAAAAATAAGCTGCATTGTATCTGTTACTGACCAGAAAGTAACGGAAGCTTAAGAAATATTTAAATTCAAGGAATCAGCTCCTGACATGAAACACCAAACTTTATCAGGCTTACTCGCTTTATCACTGTTAGTTGGCTGCTCGAGCAGTGAAGAAATTGTCCCTGATGTACCGCCTTCTGAGCTTTATTCCGAGGCACAATTATCTCTACAAGGCGGTAACTGGCTGACAGCAATCGAACAGCTAGAAGCACTGGATTCTCGTTACCCATTTGGTGCGTACTCCGAGCAGGTGCAACTCGACCTTATCTACGCCTACTACAAAAACGATGATTTACCGCTTGGCTTAGCGACCATTGAACGCTTTAGCCGTTTAAACCCTACCCACGAAAAAATGGACTGGGTTTTGTACATGCGCGGTCTTACCCATATGGCACAGGATCGTAACTTCATGCACGACCTATTCAATATAGATCGTAGTGACCGAGATCCTGAACCAGTAAAAAAAGCTTTTGCTGATTTTAAGAAGCTGCTGCAGCGCTACCCAAATAGCCCATATGCTGAAGACTCACAAAAGCGTATGTTCGCCCTTAAAAACCGTCTAGCAGAATACGACCTCGCAACTGCAGATTTTTACTTACGCAGAGAAGCTTGGATTGCAGCGATTAATCGCTCTCAAGAGCTACAAAAAACGTATCCAAATACTGAAGCCGCTCGCAAATCTTTAACGATCCAACTTGAAGCGTATAAGCAATTGGGATTAGAAGATGCCGTTGCACGAACCGAAGAGATGATTGAGCTTAATCCTCAATAACTCATAGAGTTAGTTCACTAAAAGCCGCCACAATATAGGCGGCTTTTATTTTTCTTATATTGCTGTTCTCGCCGTTTAGACTTAACCTTTATTTAACAAACTTGGTTAAGGAAGTCGGCTGTGAAAAGGATATTTCACCAAATGCTGCTCGTGATTTTCATGCTAGCAGCAAGCCCAACCAGTCACGCTTTAGAGTTATCTCCATTAAGTAACGACCCGTATGATGGTGATTTCAGTGAACTGAAGAAAAAAGGCGTTATTAGGGTTCTCGTTTCTGCAGATTTAGGGTTCTACTATATAGAAGGTGGAAGGCCTAAAGGCATCATCGCTGAACTGTTATATCACTTCGAAAAGCAGCTTAAAAAAAGCTCCCCTTACCTAAATCTACAAGTTATTCCTATTCACCGTGACGACTTAATCCCATCCATCGCAAGCGGACATGGTGATCTCGCAGTTGCAAACTTAACCATTACTGAAAGTCGCCAGCAGTTCGTTGACTTTAGTGCGCCCGTAATTAGGAATGTCCAAGAATTTCTAGTGACATCAAAATCCTATCCAGCGATCGAGCGCATTGAAGATCTAAGTGGTAAAGAGGTTTGGGTCAGAGCCAGTTCCAGTTACTTTGAAAGCTTACAAGCCGTCAACGCTAAACTTGATGAGCTCGATCTCCCACCTATCGTTATCAACTTTATTGAGGAGACGCTGCAAGACTACGAGCTGATTGAGATGGTTAATCTCGGACACATCAAAGCAACTGTACTTGATAGCCATAAAACAGAACTATGGATGAATGTAATGGATAACTTGGTTGTTCATAGCAACTTGCCCCTACGTAGTGATGGGCAAATCGCTTGGGCAATGAGAAAGCAAAGCCCTGAACTAAAAAAAGTCGTCGATCAATACTTACGCTCAGCACGCTCTGGGACATTATTGGGTAATGTCATTTACGGTAAGTACATAGATGACACTCGCTGGCTAAAACGTCTTTTAAACCCAAATAAAATTGCACGACTAGAGTCTCTGTATTCCATATTTGAACACTACTCTGGTGAATATGCCTTTGATCCTTTGATGATGTCAGCCCAAGGTTTTCAAGAGTCTGGGTTAGACCAGAGTAAAGTTTCTCATAAAGGCGCCGTGGGTGTTATGCAAGTACTTCCCAGTACAGCCAAAGATCCCAACGTCAATATTCCAAACATCCATAAGGTTGATAACAATATCCACGCCGGCGTTAAGTACATGCGCTTTATTCAGGACAGGTATTTCTCTGATGATGATATAGGCAGCGATGACCAAGTCTACTTTACTCTGGCTGCGTACAATGCGGGCCCAGCGAACATTAGGAAAATGCGCCGCCTAGCAAAAAAACACGGTTACGACCCCAATGTTTGGTTTAAAAATGTTGAGGTAATCACTAGGCGTAACATTGGCAGGGAACCTGTGACTTACGTAGCTAACATCAATCGTTAGTATGTGGTGTACAAACAGCTTTCTTCACTAGAACAGATTAGAACTAAGCGTAATGCCAGTGTGAATAGCCCAAAGTTTATTTTGCCGAGTAATTGATTGAAGTTAGTTAGATTCGAATAGCGGTTCATTGCCGCTTAGCGAGAGAGCAAGCTCACAGTTTAGGTTGGGTAGGAAACATACAGGCACTTTTTTAGGGCTGTACTTGGTCCCTAAAAAGCGGAAGATTTTTAGCACGTTACCCTTCCCAATCTAATCACTTCATTAGGAATAACAAGCTTTTTCTAGCGAAAAAAATGACACTCTTTGCGTAAGATCACATTTAGTTTTAAAGCCTAAAACCCCGCCGAAAATAATGATCTAGATCACATTCTTTTAGCCATGGATGAGTAATCTGGAGTTAACCCATGAGGGATGACACAGAGGAAAACATCTATGAAAGTAAACATCACTGGTAAAAATATCGACATCACCTCTGCAATCCGTGATCACATTGAGAGCAAATTTAAAAAACTAGAAAAGTGGCAAGTAGACATCATTGGTTGCCAAGCAAGCTTTAGTGAAGAGCCAAACAAGCAAAAGAAATTTGAAGCGGTAATCACAGTTCCTAAAGGACAACTCATCGCATCCGCTACCCACGAAGATTTATACGCTGCCGTTAACGAGGTAGAACAGAAACTAGAACGTCAGCTAAACAAACTGCGCCATAAACCAGAGGCGCGACGCTCTGAAAAACCAGAGCTAGAGCTTGAAGAAGAATAGAAAGAGAGAAATAAAAAAATAGCGCCGAAAGGCGCTATTTTTTTGCTTGACGCTCTATGTCAGATTGCTATTGTGTTTACAGGCAAACATACTTGACTCATTACTATGAATAACCACCTGTTCTTTTTTGACTTCTTTTTTCTCCAATAACCTTTGGAGGCGGAGTCGTTTGTAAGAAACAAGTCAAAAACGAACAGAAAGCCTCCCAACAGGGAGGCTTTTTTATAAAGGACACTTTCATGACTGACAGACAATACTCGCTCGATGAAATTCGTTTACGTCTAAACGAACTGGATGACCAACTGCTCTATTTGCTTTCCGAGCGCCGTAAAATGAGCATAGAAGTAGCAAAAAGCAAAGTAGAAACATCTAAGCCAGTGCGAGATGCAGATCGTGAGCAACAGCTGTTGGTAAAACTGATCAACAACGGCAAAGATAAATACGATTTAGATGCCCAGTACATTACTAAACTGTTCCATTCCATCATTGAAGATTCAGTATTACTGCAACAGTCATACCTTCAAAATCTGGCTAATCCTCAGCAAAGTCGCAAGCCGCTTGCGCGTGTGGCGTTTCTAGGTTCAAAAGGATCTTACTCGCACTTGGCAAGTCGCGAGTTCTTCAGCCGTAAAAATACTGAACTTATAGAACTAAACTGTGAGCACTTTAAAGAAGTGGCGAATACCGTTGAGTCAGGCCATGCCGATTACGGCGTGCTACCAATTGAAAACACGAGCTCGGGTTCAATTAACGAAGTGTACGACTTACTACAGCACACCACGCTGTACATTGTAGGCGAACTTACTCAACCTATTGAGCACTGCCTAGTTGCAACAACCGATATTCGCCTCGAAGATATCACCACCTTGTATTCTCACCCTCAGCCACACCAGCAATGCAGTGAATTTCTCAGCCGTATGAAAGGGGTGAAGTTAGAGTCTTGTGCAAGTACTGCAGACGCCATGCAAAAAGTAAAAGAGCTTAACCGTAGTGATATTGCTGCTATTGGTAACGCATCAAGTGGCAAGCTTTACGGACTCCAACCAATTCAAGGGAACATCGCTAACCAAACAGAGAACCACACTCGCTTTATCGTGGTCGCAAGAAAACCAGTGGAAGTCTCGCAGCAGATTCCAGCTAAAACAACAGTAATCATGTCAACGTCACAAGAGGCTGGCTCACTGGTTGAAACCTTGCTGGTACTTCAGCGCTACGGCATCAATATGACCAAACTGGAGTCACGTCCTATTATGGGTAATCCGTGGGAAGAGATGTTCTATGTGGATTTACAGTCGCACCTTGACTCTCAAGAGATGCAATCGGCAATTCATGAGCTCACTAAAATCACCAAACACTTAAAAGTTTTGGGATGTTATCCGAGCGAAAATGTCAAACCGACCCAGGTAAAGATCCAATAACCCTACCTTAGTCAAACATTTGACTAAAAAATCTGACACTCCTCTATACAAACCATAGACTAATGCTTTGGTTGCATATAAAGAAGTGTCAGTTTTTTGTTCTGACAGCCTTTATCTTGCTTCGATACACATGGATGCGAAAAGGCAACCTCGCAAATGAAGCTGTTACGGACAACAACATTTCTATTTTGCTCACTGGTACACTCAACTTTTTCCCACGCTTCAGAGCTGAACCTCTACATGTGGGAAGACACTATTGCACCTGAAGTAATCAGTGGATGGGAAGTACAGACACAAACGCCACTAAAGCTTGCCCACTTCGACAACGATGACGAACGTAGCTTATTGATGCTAAATAGTATTCGGCTGCCTTTTGACGTTGTTGTACTAGACAATGTTTCGGCGCAGATGTATGCGCGAGATGATGTGCTTGAGAACCTGACTGAGCTCCCCAACAGAGGCCACAATGCCAACATCTGGCTAGAGGCTTGTGGAACTCATGCTGTTCCATACTTTTGGGGAACTGTCGGCGTAGTATACCGAAAAAGCCAAGTCGCTAACCCACCACAAACTTGGGCTGACTTCATGCGCCCTGACGATGCATTAAACGGGCATATTGGAATGCTTAATGACAGCGTCGAAACCCTGCTTCCAGCTCTCAACAGCCTTGGTTTATCTCCACTCACTAGCAATGAAGCGTCATTACGCCTAGCTTACGACAAACTGAAAACGTTTAATGAAGGTGTCCTGACATACGAGTATGTCCTGAGTTACATTCGCAGTCATCGAGAAGCGGATAAATTGCACATGGCACTGGCTTATAGTGGCGATCAATATTCCCTCAATCGTTTCTATGTCGATAACGACTGGGCATACGTTTTGCCACAAGGAAAACCCTTTATTTGGGTAGACTGTCTTGCCGTGAGTAGCCATTCAAAAAATAAACTCCTAGCTAAGGCGTTACTTAGCTATCTAATGGATCCTGAAATTGCAGCAAGCAATGCAAACTATATTAAAGCGGCGACGCCGAATAAGAGCGCCAAAGCTTACTTGCCAAACAGTTACCTCAATGATCCTTCATTGTTTCCAAATCAACTACAGCTTGATCAAGCCTGGATGGATAGCGAGCTATCCGCAGAAAACATAGGTACTCGAGCCAAAATCATCAACAACATTCTCAAACGTCATGAAGCTCAATACTAGAATTTTACTGCTCGTCGCCCCAGTAATCGCACTCAGTGCAGCGATGTCCAGTTACACTATTTACGCCAGTCAAAAAGACGCGCTACTTAAGCGAGAAGATAGCTACCTGCAACTCAGCATGGAAAAACTTGCTGGGCACTTTCGCCAAGCGGTAACGTCTCTCAACAGCTATGCTTTTACTCTCACCAAAAGCGATATCATTAGGCACTACATTTATAACGAAGGTAATTCCTACCGCTCATTAGAATTGATTGCCAATCTACAAAGCACCCTTTCCACTCTGCAAGCTGGAGAACAAAAGTTTACCGGCCTCGCTATTTTGGATGGGAATAAAGAGCCACAATATTACGCCGATACAAGCAGTGACCCCTTTGCTCAGCTCGACCCAAAAATCTTGGCTTACACCAAGGAGATATTTAACACGACAGGCCGAACATCGCACACGGGCTATACTCAGAACTCACAAGGCGCTGGGGTACTAGTTCGCTATGAAGCGTTAGATAAAAACACGCTCAGCTCACCACTTAGCTATAACCGCAACGATATCTTTTTTGTGGTTGTTTGCGTGTCCCTAGAGCAGTTCAACCAACTCCGCAAGAAAATCGAATTCGATAACAAAAGTACGATTTTCTTCACTGAAGAACCATTACCTAAAAAGACGGCTCTCACTCAAACCGTCGAGCTCCAATCTGGCTTCTACGCTACGTTAGATCCAGCGCGATTTCTGATTCAAGCCAAAGTACAAGCGATTGGTAAAAACCTAGCAATCGCCTTTGGTTTATCGTCACTCTTTACCGTGTTAATCCTGCTCTTCTTGCTTTATCGACATGTGATAAGCCCAATATCTAAACTCGATAAACAGCTAAAACAAGTCGAGAACAATCAAAGAAAGAATATTGAGATCCTCTACTCTGAGGACGAAATTGCGCATCTATCACGACGCTTCTATGACATGTACAACGAGCTAGATACCACTTATCAAAAAACTAAAGCTCTGGCTGAAAACGACCACCTAACTCAACTGGCCAATCGTCACCAGTTCCAGCAATACGTAGAAAGAGCTTTGATCAATACCTTTGCCACTAAACAAGCCTGGATCTTGTACATCGATTTAGACAACTTTAAGTACGTCAATGATAAGTACGGCCATCAAGCAGGCGATCATCTACTGATCAGTTTTGCTAACCACGTTCAAGCTCTGACTAGTGAATTTGAAGAAAATCATCAAATTAAATGCTTAGCCTCTCGTCTCTCGGGCGATGAGTTCGCGATTTTTGTTTCGTCAAAACACTATGAAAATGAAAACCACGTGATTGAGCAATTCGCTAGACAGCTGCTTGACCCGATTCAGAACAACAGTATTAGCCCGCTTGGTAACCTCCCTATTACGGCGAGTGTGGGTATAGCAACCTTCCCTGAAGACGGACATAAGGTCAATAAGCTGATCTCCAATGCCGATACCGCTATGTATCAGGCTAAGCGTGCAGGAAAAAACCAAATCGCTCACTACTCCAAAGACCTTGATCTTGTCATTCAGAGGCGAACTCAAGTCGAACGAGCTCTGCGTAATGGTAACTTTGATCAAGAGTTCGAACTGCTCTATCAACCTTATTTTGATAAAAGTGCATGTACTGTTGTAGGTGTTGAAGCCTTACTGCGCTGGAACTCAGTGAAGCTTGGGGACGTTTCTCCGAGTGAATTTATTCCTATTGCAGAACAGACAGGCTTATTCGGTAAGATAGATCGATGGGTCATCAAGACTGCTTTTGCTGATTTCACTTCGATTCAGAGCCAGTTTAATTCGCCGATTCAACTTTCAATTAACCTCTCATCGGCAGAGTTAGATTCGCTTCAGCTGGCAAATTACATCCAGCAGCAAGCGGTATTATCCAACGTAAAACCGCACTTAATCGATTTCGAGATCACCGAGACTTTTGCCTCTGATTCACAAAGCTTCCCACTACTGCACGAGCTTTCTCTGCAGGGATATAAGTTAGCGATTGATGACTTTGGCTCAGGTTATACATCAATCACGCAATTGGTAGAGTACCCGGTTCAGAAAATTAAACTCGACCGATACTTCCTAGAAACACTGATAAAAACCAACAACCAAAAAGTGATCAAGCCATTAGTTGAACTGTGTCATTCCCAGTCAATGGTAGTGACTGCGGAAGGGATTGAGAGTGCAGAAATGTATTACTGGCTATCCGAATATAACTGTGATTACATGCAAGGCTTCTATTTTGGTGAACCACTAAAAGTCCACCAGCTATATCAACTGCATAATATAGAGCGACAAGGAACACAAGATGTCAGCAAAGAAAGTCGTCATAGCTTCGCTTAATCCAGCCAAGATTAAAGCGGTAGAGAGTGCGTTCAACAGCGCTTTTACCAGTCAAGAGTTTGAGTTTGTCGGTATTAATGTCGCGAGTGAAGTCGCAGACCAACCGATGACCAACCAAGAAACGCACTTAGGTGCGTTAAACCGTGTTCGCAATGCTAAAGCAGCAACCCAAGGTGATTTTTTTGTCGGTTTAGAAGCGGGAATAGAAGACAATGTGACATTTGCTTGGATGGTCATCGAGTCGGCAACTCACAGAGGCGAGTCACGTTCGGCTAGTTTGATGTTACCACCAGAGGTACTAGTCAAACTGGAACATGCAAATGAACTGGGTGACGTAATGGACGAAGTGTTTGGTACTGATAACATCAAACAGAAAGGCGGCGCGATTGGGCTGCTTACTAAACATCAATTGACTCGCAGCAGCGTCTACCACCAAGCTTTGATTCTGGCCCTTATTCCATTCACCAACCCGGAACACTTCCCTAGTAATCTGTAAATATTGAAGCTTTACTGCCGTTAAGAACAGTACCCAGTAAATTACCACCTTCTAAAGAAGGTGGCTTTGTGTGAGCCCCCTAAAAGGGGGCCTCGGCCTGAATCTAGATTTAGCATCACAGTCTTACTTGACTTATTCGTTGCTGAGCTTATGGCGTCGCTAAAAAGTAGAAGTTGAACAAAGTCATCGAGTTTGTTGAAGAAGTATAATCTTTATACTTCTGTTAGCCTCTGATAAATACAGAACAGACTTAAGCAGCATTGATAATAAAGGCAAAGCCGAAGTGAATGATAACCACCTACTGAAGTAGGTGGTTTAGGGCTGAAAATAAAAATGCCAGCATCAGTACTGGCATTTTTGATTGAGCTAACTTTGAAAGCGAGTTATTTACTTGGCAGTAGCAGCTGAGCAATCTCTTCTTTTTCCTGATCAGATTTTGCTTTTAGTTCATTCGAACCTCGAGTGATGGTTGCAACCCCCACCCCTAACAACTGACTAATTTGTCGCTGAGATAACTCCCCTTTCAATAATTCACAGACAATGTTGGCACGAGCGATTAAGGCTTCACGTTCGTCCGGAGTCAGCATCATAGTCAGCAATAATTCATGCTGCCCTTTATCGGATGCTTCCTTAACAAGATCCATCAGTTGCTGCCAATCATGGTATTCAGGTTGTAACGACATAAGACTGCTCATTTAACAATGCGTGGATCTATTGTAGTTTTTTCACACTTCAATGGAATCAATATTTTTCTTTGATTTCATGCTCATTAAGAAATGCGTCATCCACACCCATTAAATCGCGATAGTACGTTTCAAACATCAAAATATTTTGCACATAGCCGCGCGTTTCATTGAAGGGAATACTTTCAATAAACGCATAAGCGTCCAATTTTTCATCTGTGCGAGATCGCCATTGCTTCACCCGATGAGGGCCAGCATTGTATGCCGCCAAAGCAAAAATACGATTGTTGTCGTATTGCTCCAGCAAACCATTCAAATAATGACTGCCGATTTCAATGTTTTTGCCCACTTCATATAAATCTTCCACACCGTTATAAGAGAGCTTGTACTTTTGAGCCGTGTACTTCGCCGTGCGAGGCATGATCTGCATGATTCCTCGAGCCCCTACAGGAGAGCGAGCTTCAATATCCATAGCGCTTTCTTGTCGCGCCAACGACATTAAAGTGATTGGGTCGATATCATGTTTTTCACCGTAGAAGTTAAACCACCACTGGTGTGCAATTGGGAAGCGTAGTTGCGTATTATCCCAAAGTTTTGCGGAAATCGATGCTGTAACGGTTAAATGGTGCCAACCTCGGTCTGCCGCATAGGCAGCCAGCATCTCTTTTTCATTCACATTAGTATGACTTAGCAGCCAACGCCACTCGCTTTTCGCCGCAGCAATTTTATCGACATCAATCAATTCTTGAATACGAACCAATGCTTGTGAATACGGTGCGACCACTTTCTTGTCTAACACCAAAGAGCTGGTTGGGTAATTAATGGATTGCTGCACCGCTGAAGCGGCCGCCACGCTATAGAAATTGCGCTGTCCAACAAGTTCGTTCAAGCGTGTTTTTCCCTTCACCGTATCACCTAGCGCTATCTCACTACGTCCTAGCCAATACTGCCAACGAAGTGATTGCTGTTGAGACTTAGGTAATAGCTCAATCCAGTTCACGATACCTTGCCAATCCGATTGCTGTATCGCTAGGCGAATTCGACGCTCTTTTAACCCTTCATTCGCGGTCGTTTTTATCGCTCCATCACGCCAGCTGGCAAGCTTATCGGATTTTGTATTGATCAAGCGAAATGCAATATAGTCCGCAAGCACTTGCTTTTCTTTCTGCGGGTATTTCTGGCTTTTCACCACGCTATCAAACGCTTGTTGTGCCAGTTCAGCTTCTTTACGAGCTAACTTTCTCATCGCAGCGGTGGTTTGAGCTCGGCTAAACTCCGTCACAGGTGCTTTTTTAGCAAATGTAGCGACAGACTCAGGCCCGCTATAGAGTGCCTTCATCGCCTTGGAGGTTTTCTGAGCTTCAGAGCTATCCAACTGCTTATGAAGATAATTCATCAAGCTACCGTTTCGCTCTTTAAAGGCTAGCAGCATTCTCTCTAACACCAACTCATCGCTTTTCAGGCCCGCTTTATCCCAAGCTGAAAATAGTGGGTCACAAGCATCAGCAATGCTGCTCCCTGTTAACCACAGCTTTTCTGCGCCAGTAAATGCAGCCTCTTTGTCACCAGTTTGGTATAGCGCATTAAAATAATGACACTGGTAGGTTTGCCCCTTTGGTAGGGTTTGCTGAAATTCAACTAGAGTCTTCCAATCTTCCCGCTTGGCGAGCGCATCGATATAAGGGGCGCGAATTCGGTTTGAAAAAGGAAAGCTTTGGTGGGATTCAATAAATGCATCTACTTGTTGTGGCGTTTGCTGATCAATTTCGACCAGAAAAGTCCGATAATCCACATACGGAGTTAGAGGATAATCAGCGATCTTGTCTCTGAGTTTTCGATACTCATCCACCTGTTTATTATCTAAAAGTTTCTGCGCCTGATCGTAAATTGCGCGCTGCTCTTGCAAGTGTGAAACCGAGCTAGCGAAGGCGGTGCCGCAGATCAGGGTACTTAATGTAGCCACTGACCGAAGAATGCGATGCGACGGAAATAAATTCAATTGCGCCATGGGCTCTCATCCTGTTGAGATGGGTGAATGGATAATCCTAATTACGCTAATTCTAGCTATAAATGTAAAGTGCCTAGTTGTAAATAATAATAAATTCATAAAACTGCGACATACGCACTCTGATGCTTATTTTGTAAACACCACATCCATATCTAGAAACGGTTAATCGTTCGACAAAAGGCCATTAGCTAGTAACAAAAGGACTCTGATTGGTATAAAATAACAGCCTTATGTAAATTAATGATTAGGAACGATCGGCAATGGCTGAATACGTATATACCATGTCGCGGGTGAGCAAAGTTGTGCCACCTAAGCGTCAAATTCTAAAAGACATCTCTCTAAGCTTTTTCCCTGGTGCCAAAATTGGTGTTTTAGGTCTTAATGGTGCAGGTAAATCTACCCTGCTACGTATTATGGCTGGCATTGATACTGATATTGATGGTGAAGCGCGTCCACAACCTGGTTTAAATGTTGGCTACCTTCCACAGGAACCAGTATTGGATGAATCAAAAACTGTACGTGAAATCGTTGAAGAAGCGGTTGCCGATGTTGCCGGCGCATTAACTCGCTTGGATGAAGTGTATGCTGCTTATGCTGAAGAAGGTGCCGACTTTGACGCACTGGCTAAAGAGCAAGGTGAGCTTGAAGCCTTAATTCAAGCGAAAGATGGTCACAACCTAGAAAACGCTCTTGAGCGCGCTGCAGACGCACTACGTCTTCCAGAATGGGACGCAAAGATTCAACACCTATCTGGTGGTGAGCGCCGTCGTGTTGCGATTTGTCGTCTTCTACTTGAAAAGCCAGACATGCTGCTGCTCGACGAACCAACCAACCACTTGGACGCAGAATCGGTGGGCTGGCTTGAACGCTTCCTTGTCGATTATAACGGTACTGTTGTGGCAATCACGCACGACCGCTACTTCTTAGACAACGCTGCAGGCTGGATTCTAGAGCTTGACCGTGGTGAAGGTATTCCATGGGAAGGTAACTACACGTCTTGGCTAGAGCAAAAAGATGCACGTCTACAACAAGAAGCATCGCAAGAAGCAGCTCGTCAAAAGACGATTGAAAAAGAGCTTGAGTGGGTTCGTCAAAACCCTAAAGGTCGTCAATCTAAATCGAAAGCACGTATGGCTCGTTTTGAAGAATTACAAAGCGGTGATCGCCAGAAGCGTAACGAAACCAACGAACTATTCATTCCGCCAGGTGAACGCCTAGGTGATAAAGTTCTTGAAGTTAGCAACCTTACTAAGTCATTTGATGGCCGCGTTCTGATTGATGACCTATCGTTCAGCATGCCTAAAGGTGCGATTGTCGGTATTATCGGTGCCAACGGTGCTGGTAAATCAACGCTATTCAAAATGCTTAGCGGCACAGAGCCGCCAGACTCAGGTACGATTGATTTAGGTGAAACCGTTAAACTGGCTTCTGTGGATCAGTTCCGTGATGCAATGGATGACACCAAAACGGTATACCAAGAGATTTCTGAAGGCGCTGACATCATCAAGATCAACAATTTCGAAATCCCAGCGCGTGCCTACTGTTCTCGCTTTAACTTCAAAGGCTCAGATCAGCAGAAGATCATTGGCGAGCTATCTGGTGGTGAACGTAACCGTGTGCACCTTGCTAAGCTGCTTAAAGCTGGCGGTAACGTACTGTTACTCGATGAGCCAACTAACGACCTTGACGTAGAAACGCTACGTGCTTTAGAAGAGGCGTTACTTGAATTCCCTGGCTGTGCAATGGTTATCTCGCACGACCGTTGGTTCCTAGACCGTATCGCGACACACATCCTAGACTACCGTGATGAAGGTCAGGTGAACTTCTACGAAGGCAACTATACTGAATACAGTGAGTGGCTAAAACAGACTCTAGGCGCACAAGCGGCTGAGCCTCACCGTATCAAGTACAAGCGAATCACTAAGTAATATCGCTTGAAAATTATCCAAAGGCCGCTAAGATTAGCGGCCTTTGTTGTTTACGGTCTATACAATGCGCCTTCACTGTCATCAAGTATGAGAGTGAATTCAGAGCTACAACACGTTGATGTCACTTTAGCTTTGCTATGATGAATATTCGCTCTTAACCAGAGCGGAGACTGAATCAAGCTAATAGATGAGATATGACTATGGTAGAAAGACGTCGCTTTTCGCGCATTATTTATCAAGCTCCGGCTTCAATTGAGCAGGGCAATACGGTGGTTAATGCCAGCATTCAAGACCTATCCCTGCACGGCTTGTTACTCAGCGTCGATTCCGATGGTGAAGTGCTTGATACGGATACAACGGCAAATATTCAGTTTTCGCTTCCCGACAGTGATGTCGTTATTCAATTAGTCGCGCGACTACTTAGCAACAAAAACAATGTGATTCATGCCAGCATTGATCATATTGATATTGAAAGTATTGGACACTTGAGGCGGTTGGTAGAACTTAATGTAGGTGACGATAGCCTGTTACACAGAGAGCTAGAGCACTTATCAGATTTGGGTGAACACACCTAACAAGCTTTATATGTCGCAAAAAATCACGATTTCTGTTCCCACTCACAATGGGGAACAGCTTTTCTTTGTCGGAAAAAAAACACTCATATCTTCTTTACTACTCTGCATTACTGCTGTTTCCGCTACAACAGGTTATTTGGTAATGCAATTGAAGCAGCAAACCCAACTGCAAACTCAAATCGTCCATGCAATGGCGCAATTGGAACAATCAGAGCAAGAACGCACGCAAATCGAAGCGCTATCCAACGAACAAGTGGACACCATTCATTCTCTATCGCAAGAACTTGAACAAAAGCGCGATCAAATCCAAATCTTAGGTAAACGAGTATTTGATGTAGAGTCAGTACTGGGGTTAGCTAATGATGAATTACTGCTCGAAGGCTCAAACTTAGAAGAAAGGATTGATGCAGCCGCGATAGATTCCGCAGTACGAGCGACGATGTTTCGCTTGATCCCGAATGCTTCTCCGGTTGAATACCAACGCATTTCTTCTTCCTATGGCAGACGCACTAACCCAATAACAGGCAGACGCCATACTCATACTGGTATCGATCTGACATGTAAGCCAGGTCAACCTGTTATCGCCCCTGCAGACGGCGTGATAGAAACCGTACGTCCAAGCTCAAAAGGGTTTGGCAACTTCCTCACTGTACGTCACTCATTTGGCTTTATGACATCTTACGCCCATTTAACGAACTTCAAAGTACGTGGCGGACAATTTGTGTCGAAGGGAGATGTGATAGCAACTTGCGGCAATTCAGGTAACTCGACAGGCCCGCACCTGCACTATGAAGTCCGTTTTGTAGGACATTCTCTAAACCCTCAGTACACGATGGATTGGACGCCAGAAAATTTTGACTACTTGTTCGAGAAAGAAAATAAAGTTAAATGGGCCCCGTTGGTTAAGCTCATCGATGATGTAGTGCGCCTACAAGTTAACCTAACCAATAACCCTTATGTTGACCACTCGATTGATACCGTAAGTAACGAAATTAGCGCAGAAGTGTCCACGGCCACTGTAAACTAGCCAACAAAAAAAGAGCTGCACACTGCAGCTCTTTTTTGTTTTTCTGGCCAAGATACACGTTGTGATTAGCCACGATGAATGGCGTCGTTGGCCTGCTTAAGCAAGTTTTGACTCTCATTCATAAACTGCTGTGAGTACTCACCGAACCAATGACTCACTTGGTTGAAGCTCTCAACAAACGCTTGTTTGTCCTGCCCCTCCAAAATACGCAGAGCATCGCCAAAACAAGTGTGGAAACGCTTAATCATGTCGATATTCTCTTGGGAAGAAAGAATAATATCGCCATACAGGTTTGGATCTTGCCCAAACAGACGTCCTACCATAGCCAGCTCCAGACGGTAAATTGGAGAGCTAAGTTGAAGGAGCTTATCGATATTAGGGTTCTCTTTACTAAGGTGTAGGCCGTATGCAAATGAAGTAAAGTGGCGAAGCGCCTGAATCAGAGTCATACCGTGATCGTGCTCAGCGGCATCGATTTCACACAAACTCGCTCCCCAAATAGAGAACTGCTCAAGCAGCCATTGATAGCTTTCTTCGCCGCGGCCATTACAGTACACAATCACCTGCTTAGCTAAACTTGCTACGTCTGGACCGAACATTGGGTGCAACCCAACAACTGGGCCAGAGTGAGCTTCAAGCATGGCATTGAGCGGTTTAGATTTAATTGAGGTTAAGTCACATAGAATACAGTCTTCTGGCAACTGACCTAGCTTTTCAATCACACCTTGAGTTAAGTGAATAGGCACAGTGACAACCACTAAACCTGCACCTTCTAGGATTTCATCAGCGCGGTCCCAGTCTTGGCTCCCCAGTACTTTTACTTGATAGCCAGAAAGCGTAAACATTCGGCCAAACAAGCCACCTAACTGGCCATTACCACCTACGACCACAACAGAGCGCAGTTCTGGATTTAAGCACTTAAAGCCTGAGTCTTTTTCACTGGCATACGATTCACGCATCGTACGACGAAGAATATCTTCAATCAGTTGAGGCGGAACGCCGATACGCTCTGCTTCAGCACGACGAGAAGCAAGCATGGCAGCTTCACGATCTGGCGCATAAATCGGTAAGCCGTGTTCACTTTTCACTTCTCCGACTTTTTCAACTAAAGACAATCGCTCAGACAGTAAATTGAGGATCTGTTTATCTACTGCATCAATTTGATCGCGCAATTCGTTCAACTCAACGGCCATGCTTTTTCCTTTCTTATCCTTTTAGGCGGTTTTCTAAAAACGGCACTAGCTCTTCGTGTGCATGACGTAATAGTGCCTCAGTTGAATCCCAATTGATACACGCATCGGTAATTGAAACGCCGTATTCCATGTCTGAAAGCGCTAGGTCTGAAGATTGATTACCTTCATTAATGTGGCTTTCAATCATCAAGCCAATAATCGATTTATTGCCTTCGCGAATTTGGTGAATCACATCTTCCGCCACCAACGGCTGACGACGGTAGTCTTTACGTGAGTTCGCATGGCTACAATCCACCATTAACGAAGCGTCTAGGTCAGATTTTGCCATTTCCTGCTCACACTCGGTAACCGAAACAGAATCGTAATTAGTCTGTTTACCACCACGAAGAATGACATGACCATTTGGGTTACCTTGCGTAGTGAGAAGCGCGACTTGCCCTTCTCGGTTAATTCCCATGAAACGGTGGCTTGAAGAAGCAGCCTGCATCGCGTTAATTGCCGTTGCTAAACTGCCGTCAGTTCCGTTCTTAAAGCCGATCGGCATAGACAAACCACTTGCCATCTCACGGTGAGTTTGCGATTCAGTGGTACGAGCACCAATCGCTGCCCAGCTGAATGTATCTGCTAAGTATTGTGGACTAATTGGGTCCAACGCTTCAGTCGCTAGTGGGATCTCCATTTCAGCAAGCTCTACCAGAAGCTGACGGCCAACATGAAGACCGTGCTCAATATCGAATGTCCCATCCAAATGTGGATCGTTGATTAGGCCTTTCCAGCCTACCGTGGTACGAGGCTTTTCAAAGTACACACGCATCACGATGTACAGTTGATCATTAAGTACTGCAGACAAAGCTTTCAAGCGCTTAGCGTAATCTTTTGCTGCGTCAATATCGTGAATTGAACAAGGGCCACAAACCACCAATAGACGATGATCTTTCTTATGGATGATATTAGCGATGGTTTCACGTGATTCCTGAATAAAGCGTCGTGCTTTATCGCTCAAAGGTAGCTTAGCCTTTAGCTCCTCTGGGGTAATCAGTACCTGTTCATCACTAATATTAATATTACTCAGTTCACTCTTTTGCATAACGACACCTGTATTTAATTCTTTACACCAGTAAGTAATAACTCATCTCACCAGCCAATGATCAACAAAATAACAGCCACAGAACATTTTGCAAGTGTAAATATTTAAAAACATTTAATGTAAAAATAAATTTACACTTACTATAACAAGTCACTAATTTAAAAAACCTTAACTCAGCCGTGTTTTATTATGACTTTCTTCTCTAAAATTACCTTATCTAGGCAATATAATTTCGGCCTTTCATGAGATAAATACGGAAGCGACTATGGATCTCGTTCTCTCTCTGCTGCAACAAATGTGTGTTTACCTTGTACTCGCATATATGTTGAGTAAGACCCCTATTTTTCTGCCGCTATTAAGCATCTCCAACCGTCTGAGTCACAAAGTCAGTATTTACGTAATGTTCTCGCTGTTTTGTATCATGGGTACCTATTTTGGTTTGCAGATCAATGATGCCATTGCAAATACACGGGCAATTGGAGCCGTGATGGGCGGCCTATTTGGTGGCCCTGTTATCGGCACTCTGGTGGGATTAACTGGCGGCTTACACAGATACTCACTGGGTGGTTTTACTGACTTGGCTTGTGCGATCTCGACCACCGCAGAGGGGCTAATCGGTGGTCTACTTCATATCTACTTAATACGCCGCGGTAAAACCAGCCAGCTTTTCAACCCAAGCGTGGTGTTCTCGATAACACTCGTGGCAGAAATCGCCCAAATGGTCATCATTTTGATTGTCGCTAAACCATTTGATCAAGCGTACGCACTTGTCTCAGACATTGCGGCTCCAATGATCATTGCCAACTCTGTGGGCGCGGCCTTGTTTATGAGTATTCTACAAGACAGAAAAACTATCTTCGAAGAATACTCAGCAACCTTCTCACGCCGAGCATTAAACATTGCAGAGCGTTCTGTCGGCATCTTGGCCTCTGGCTTCAATAGTCAAAACGCAGAAAAAATTGCTCGAATTGTCTATGAAGAAACCAATGTAGGTGCAGTGTCTATCACTGATGACAATAAGATATTAGCCTTTGTCGGAATTGGGGACGATCACCATAAACCCGACACACCCATTTCTTCTCAAAGTACCTTAGATGCCATTCATAAGAACGACATCATTTATCTCGACGGCAAAGAAACACCGTATCAGTGCTCCATTTCATCCGACTGTAAACTTGGTTCTGCTCTGATCATTCCATTGAGGGCTGGGGATAGAGTTATCGGTACGATTAAGCTGTATGAGCCGAAAAGAAAACTGTTCTCGACCATCAATATGTCGATGGCGGAAGGGATTGCTCAACTCCTGTCTAGCCAAATCCTCTATGGTGACTATCAACAGAAGCAAATCTTACTGTCGCAAGCTGAAATCAAGCTGTTACATGCTCAGGTCAATCCACACTTCTTATTTAATGCGCTTAATACCATCAGCGCAGTGATTCGTCGCGACCCAGATAAGGCAAGAGAACTGATCCAGCATCTCTCCCATTTTTTCCGTAGTAACCTTAAAAAGGATATTGAAACCGTTACACTTCGTGAAGAGTTAGCGCACGTTAACGCCTACCTCACCATCGAAAAAGCCCGTTTCACAGACCGATTAGACATCGACATCAATATCGATGACTCGCTTCTTGAACGAAATCTGCCAAGCTTTACTTTGCAGCCATTAGTAGAGAATGCGATTAAGCACGGCACTTCCCAGTTACTCGAAAATGGTCGAGTAAGGATATACAACCAGCCTACATTGCAAGGCGGTCATCGCATTGTAGTAGAAGACAATGCTGGCAACTACCAAACCCCGCAGATCGATCATGCAGGGCTTGGGATGCAAATTGTTGATAAGCGTCTCACCAACAAATTTGGCCGTGACGCAGCGCTAAAAATTGACGTGGAACAGAACCAATACACACGAATGAGCTTTATCATTCCGCCGCTATCACATGGACAACAGTAAGGTAGTTACATGCTTTCAGCTCTGGTTATTGATGACGAATTATTTGCTCGAGAAGAACTTTCAGAGCTACTTGAAGAAACAGGGAAAGTCACGGTTATAGATACTGCAAGTAATGCCATCGAAGGGCTGAAGAAAATCAACCAGCTTAAACCTGACGTGGTATTCCTTGATATCCAGATGCCACAAATCACCGGCATTGAACTACTGGGTATGCTCGACCCAGATACGATGCCTAATGTGGTATTTGTAACGGCTTACGATCAATATGCAATTCAAGCCTTTGAAGATAATGCCTTTGATTATTTGCTGAAGCCCGTTGATACGCACCGCCTAAATAAAACCATTAAGCGCCTTATCAAAAGTGGACAAGAAAGCAGCGTCGACGTTAGTCCTATCGCCCCTCAAACTTTAGATCAGGTTCCGTGTATCGGTCACAACCGGATCATGATCATTCCGTCAACTGATGTTGAATGCGCGTATACCGACATAAGCGGTGTAACCATTTTGACTCACGACCAAAAAGCCACCAGCCAACTGACATTAAAGGTGTTAGAAGAGAAAACACCGTTGGTGCGCTGCCACCGTCAGTACTTAGTGAACATCAAAGCGATAAAAGAAATTAAGCTGCTAGAGAATGGGTTGGCAGAAATAGTCACGGTCAGCGATCATCCCGTTCCGGTCAGCAGGCGCTACCTTAAAACACTCAAAGAGATGTTAGGATTCCACTAATCAAAAGAGCCACTGTAATAAGTGGCTCTTGGTTATTTCGGAGGTGCTTAACCTTGTTCTTGCATTCTAAGCAGCGCGTTCGAGGCGTCTTTCCATTGCTGTGAAGATTTAAGATCAGCCAAAGAGAAAGACTGTTTTTTCAGTAGTGCATCCGCTTTCGGTACTTCTAATACTGGCAGGTTATCGAGCACTTCGACCTGTGCATCGCGCTTGTTGCACACAAGCAACATATCACACCCTGCAACTAATGCTTGATGAGAGCGCTCAGCTGGCCCGCCCATGATAGCCGCCCCTTCCATCGTTAAGTCATCCGAGAAAACTAAGCCATCGAAACCAAGCTGTTGACGTAATACACGCTTCAACCAATATTCAGAACCACTTGCTGGCTCCTGATCGTAATGTGGAAAAATAACGTGAGCCGGCATCATGGCATCTAAGACACCAGATTCGATTTGCGCTTTAAACACAGACATATCCGTTTCAAATATGTCATCTCGTTCATCGTAAGGCGTTTCTAAGTGAGAGTCGGCAATAACTCCCCCATGGCCTGGGAAGTGCTTACCCGTTGTCGCCATACCCACCGACTTCATGCCGTGCATAAATGCAGTACTGTGCCTGACAATAGTACCAATATCTTCACCAAATGAACGGTTTCCAATTGCCTTGCACTGATGTCCTTTGTCCAGTACCGGCGCAAAGCTCAAATCAATATCGTGCGCCACTAACTCTGCTGCCATTAGCCACCCGCCCTGGTTTGCGAGCTGCTCACCGTTGTTTTGTTTAGCGTACAGCTCGGCTGCAGGGATCAACGAGAAGCCATCACGAAAGCGTTGAACTCGCCCTCCTTCTTGATCCACACCAATCAAAATTGGACGCTTGGCCGCTTTACGAACCTCTTTATTAAGCGCAAGTAACTGCTCACTGTCGTGGTAGTTCCGAGCAAATAGGATCAAGCCACCAACCGTCGGATGCTCTAGTATTTCTCTGTCTTCCGCGGTTAACTCATAACCTTCAACATCCACCCATAACGGTCCCATGATTTCTCCTACACTCATAATTCGCTAAGTTACCGAGATTATTCGCTTTAAAATTGCATTACAATGGTTTTCAAGTGGAATATGAATGAGATTACAGATGGAATCGCGAGAACTGTATATTGGTGTGATGTCTGGCACCAGTTTGGATGGAATCGACACGGTATTAACCGAAATCAGCGACGGCAAAGTCACCTTGTTGGCTTCAAATGACTTCACTATTCCAGAAACACTGAAACAACGGGTATTAAATGTCTGCCTTGGACAGGACACAAACCTCGTTGCGGTAGGGCAACTCGATCATGACCTTGGCCACCTTTACGCCGATGCTATTTTAGAGCTACTCAAAAAGTCTGGCTATCAAGCGCAGCAAATTACCGCTATTGGCAACCACGGCCAAACTGTTTACCACCAGCCGAATGGCCCATCACCATTTACCATGCAACTCGGGGATGCCAACATTATCGCGACGCGTACCGGTATCACCACCATCGCGGATTTCAGGCGTAAAGACATGGCTCTTGGTGGCCAAGGAGCGCCGTTGGTTCCTGCATTCCATCAGTCGTTATTCCAGTCACAGCACTCTAGTGTTGTGGTACTCAACATTGGTGGTATCGCCAATATTTCTGTACTTAGGCCAAACCAAAAAGTCATTGGCTACGACACAGGTCCAGGTAATATGTTGATGGATGCTTGGTGCCAAAAACACACTGGCCGGAAATACGATGCTGACGCCACCTTTGCCAAGCAAGGCCAATTAATAACACCGCTACTCGAACGCTTGCTTCAAGAAGATTACCTCTCTCAACAACCACCTAAAAGTACAGGAAGAGAGCTATTCAATTTGCCATGGCTTGAAAATATTCTGACTTCTTTGAGCGATACTCCCGAACTAAGCCATGATGTTAATGCCACAGCCGAAAATGTTCAGCGTACGCTATGTGAGTTCACTGCTTTGACCATTGCTAACGACGTCGAACGTTATAGTGTAGGCGCTAAACCTGAACTCTTTATTTGTGGCGGCGGAGTTCATAACCCGCTACTCATAGAAAGACTGAACGCACTGTTGCCTAGATGGCGCGTAGACTCCACTACCAATCAAGGTATCGACAGTGACAATATGGAGGCAATGGCCTTTGCTTGGCTCGCTCATCAACGTATTCATAACTTACCAAGCAATCTGCCAGAGGTGACTGGTGCTAAGCAACTGGCGTCACTCGGCGTATTGTATTTAGCCGATAGTTAGCTTGATCACCAGCTCATTTTGTCGAGAAGTTTTAACCCGTTAAATAAGGTTCATTATGACCAACGATGCTCTTATCGCAGCGCTTTCTCACTTGGTTTCAGAGGGGCGAAACCCTGAAACCATGGACATCGATCTGTTACCTGCTGTTGAAATCGTTAAACGTATCAACCAGCAAGATAAACTCGTCCCACTCGCGGTCGAAAAGGAAATCCCCAATATCGCCAAGGCCGTAGACATCATTACCGCTGCATTTAGACATGGTGGCCGTTTGGTTTATATGGGAGCTGGTACTAGTGGGCGCCTCGGTGTGCTTGATGCCTCTGAGTGCCCGCCAACCTTTGGTGTTTCCGACAAAATGGTGCTTGGACTCATTGCCGGTGGACCTGAAGCCATTTTAAAAGCAAAAGAAGGCGCTGAAGATTCCAAGGCCCTTGGAATCGAAGATTTAGAGAAGATTCACTTTAGCAGTAAAGATGTCGTGGTCGGTATTGCTGCAAGTGGGCGAACGCCTTACGTGATCGGTGCTCTAGAGTACGCAAAAAAAATTGGTGCACAAACTGTCGCGCTGTCTTGTAACCCAGACTCACCTATCGCCGATATCGCTCACATCGCTATCAGCCCGGTGGTTGGCCCTGAAGCTTTGACCGGTTCAACTCGATTAAAATCTGGTACGGCGCAAAAGCTGGTGCTCAATATGCTGACAACCGCAAGCATGATTCGATTAGGCAAGAGCTATCAAAATTTGATGGTCGACGTAAAAGCGACCAACGAAAAGCTGGTTGCCCGAGCGACTCGAATAGTTATGCAAGCAACAGATTGTGAGAAATCCCTAGCAGCAGAGACTTTGGATGCTACCAACTACGATGTAAAACTGGCGATCTTAATGATCTTGACCGATCTGGATATCGACACCGCTCGCCAGCAATTGAATCATCAGCAGGGTTTCTTACGTAAGGCCGTGGAAGAGCACCATTCTGACGACTAAATTGTCACTTATCTAAACATCCACCAGGAGAGCACTCATTGACCATCACTGAGTGCTCTTTTTCACTTAGTTGCTGTATTCGTTCCAACCACGCTGCCATTCCATTCGGAACTGCTGCGCGTCTTCCATCCCTTCACACACGCCCTCGTATGGCTGTCCAGATAGACCAATCATGTAGGCATGGTTTGGATTACAATATTCAGCCACACCCTCTAAGTAACCTTCATCGTATTCCGCCATCACCACACTACCCAACTTAGAAAGCTGAGAAAAAGAGCGCTCAGTATGGCCTCTAATACCATCTTGATAACCAATTTGGCGCCAATCTCCTTCTTGCGCTAAGTCTTCCTGAGAAGTGGATACGCAACCAGCCAACATCATCAATACCGATGCCATTATTATGTTTTTCATGCTTTTCCTTTTTATTCGAAGGCCTATTTCCTTGATATCAATAGTACATCATGTCATTAGGGTCTGTTGATCTTTCGCGGTTAATATTTGTTCGAGATAAAATCGTTTTAGGCGAGGCGAAGACTGTGTAGCCTAGTCATTCTAAGCAAATAGTCTTCAACGAAGCATAAAACGATTTTAGCCGAACCCTTCGGGCAGCCTTTGTGGTTCATTTCTACTGCGTTATCGGCTTCTCATGTAGGCTAGCTACACATCAAAGCCTCTGCCTTGTATCAATTTCCCACAAAGTGCTGCAAAAATCAGCTCGAAAGATCAACAGACCCTAGCTATGATCGCGAACCGATAAGCTAAATTTTAGGGTTGGACCGTTTATCATCGATAAACACCAGTTACCCATCAACAACACCACTTAAACTCTAATCACACCACTCAGTAATTCCTCAAACCACTCACTATTGATAAAAACCACTAAAACGCCAATACGACCACTCAACACAAAAGCGGGTGTTTCTCGCCAGTCGTTTAAATAGTATTCACCCTGAGCTTATAAGAATTTACCCAAAGGATAATTGCTATGATGTGGTTCCTCACCTGTGTCGCGGCCTTAATTGGCGGATACTTTATTTACGGCGCTTTTGTCGAAAAAGTATTTGGCATCAACGAAAAACGTCAAACACCAGCGCATACCAAAGCGGATGGTGTTGATTACGTTCCAATGTCGACTAAAAAAGTCTACCTAGTACAACTACTCAACATCGCAGGTGTTGGTCCAATCTTCGGTCCAATCATGGGTGCTCTATACGGCCCTGCAGCAATGCTGTGGATCGTTATCGGTTGTATTTTCGCAGGTGCAGTTCACGACTACTTCTCAGGCATGTTATCTGTTCGCAACGGTGGTGCATCTGTACCGACCATTACAGGACGTTACTTAGGCAAAGGCGCTAAACACTTTATGAACATTTTTGCCATTGTCCTATTGCTACTTGTAGGTGTGGTATTCGTAAGTGCGCCAGCTGGCATGATCACTAACCTTATCAACGACCAAACTGATATGACAGTAACAATGGGTACTATGGTTGCTATCATCTTTGGTTACTACATCATCGCGACTATCGTTCCGGTTGATAAGATCATTGGTCGCTTCTACCCACTATTCGGCGCACTGCTTATCTTTATGTCGGTTGGCCTAATCACTGCTGTAGCATTCTCTAGCGAGCACTCAGTGATGGGTAACTACCAAATGAGCGACATGTTCACTAATATGAACCCGAACGACCTGCCGCTATGGCCTGCGCTATTCATCACAATCGCTTGTGGTGCTATCTCTGGTTTCCATGCGACTCAGTCACCTCTGATGGCGCGTTGTATGGAAAACGAGAAGAATGGCCGCTTTGTATTCTACGGAGCAATGATTGGTGAAGGCGTTATCGCTCTTATCTGGTGTGCTATTGCACTGTCTTTCTTCGGCTCAATTGAACTACTACAAGAAGCAGTATCTAACGGCGGTCCAGGTAATGTCGTATACAGCTCATCATTTGGTCTTCTAGGTGTATTTGGTGGCATCATTGCTTTCCTAGGTGTGGTTATTCTACCAATCACTTCTGGTGATACAGCATTCCGCTCTAGCCGTCTAATCCTTGCTGAATACTTCAACATGGAACAGAAAACACTGCGTAACCGCTTAATGATGGCAATCCCACTGTTTGTTATTGGTGGCATCCTAACTCAAGTAGACTTCGGTGTTATCTGGCGCTACTTCGGCTTCGCTAACCAAACAACAGCAGTGATGATGTTATGGACAGCGTCTGCGTACCTACTACGTCACGACAAGCTACACTGGATTACTACCGTTCCAGCAATGTTTATGACTACTGTTGTTGTCACCTTTATCCTAAACAACAGTACTCTAGGCTTCGGTCTGCCGATGAACATTTCAACTATTGCTGGCATCATCTTCACTTTAGGCGTAACTGCTCTGGTAATTAAGCACTCTAAAGGAAAAGGCGAACTAGACCTTGATGATGAAGAGCAACCAAAAGCAGTGACTGAAACTGCTTAATCAATACATCTTTGCTTGCTAATAAAAAGCCAGTCTGAATAGACTGGCTTTTTTATTTCATATAAAACGAAGAGCAGACAAACATAACCGAGCGTTTCGCACCTAACGCATACTCTGCACCGTGTATTTTTCGGTGATGTCAAAAAGCCCACCAATTAGTGGGCTTTTGCGCGAATTGATATCGTTAGTCGACTTGCTTAACCTGCAACTCTTTAGGTACTTCGAAGAACATGTTTTCCTCTCGGCCAACAACGTTTTCAACAGAAGTTGCACCAAGCTCTTGAATGCGGCCCAGTATCTGATCGACTAATTCTTCCGGTGCAGATGCGCCAGCTGTCACACCCACATTTACTTTGCCTTCAAACCATTCCGGCTTGATGTCTTCTGGGCAGTCCGTCAGATAACTAGGCGTACCTAGTTTTTCTGCCAGCTCTTTCAAGCGAGTGGAGTTAGAAGAGTTTTTGGACCCAACTACCACAACTACATCCACGTCACTGGCTAACTCACGTACCGCATCTTGGCGATTCTGTGTCGCGTAGCAAATGTCATCTTTACGAGGGCCTTGGATATCAGGGAAAACTCGGCGCAGTTCATCAATCACATCCGCAGTTTCATCCACTGAAAGCGTCGTTTGGCTAACATAATGTAAGTGTGAAGGATCTTTTACTTTGGCCTTCAGCAACTCAACATCTGCAGGCGTTTCCACCAAGTACATCCCGCCTTGCTCACTCGCATATTGCCCCATAGTACCTTCGACTTCAGGGTGGCCTGCGTGACCGATCAGGACTACTTCCATGTGCTTACGGCTTGCTCGTGCCACTTCCATATGGACTTTGGTTACCAATGGGCAAGTAGCGTCAAATACTGTAAGTTCTCGCTCTTTCGCTTCTTTACGAACCGCTTGCGAAACACCATGAGCAGAGAAAATCACGATATTGTCATCAGGAACTTCACTTAACTCTTCAACAAAAATCGCACCACGCTGTTTTAGCCCTTCGACAACAAAACGGTTATGAACCACTTCATGTCTGACATAGATTGGTGGTTGATACATTTCTAACGCGCGCTCTACGATACTGATGGCGCGATCAACACCTGCACAGAAGCCACGTGGGTTGGCTAAAAGGATCTTCATTGCATTGCTCATGGTTTATGTTCTTTATGGGTTCGCTATTCTACTGACAAAATCTCAACTTCAAAAGTCACATCTTGCCCTGCTAAAGGATGATTGAAGTCTACCGTCACTGAGTCACCCGCGATTTCAGTAATAATACCTGGGATTTCCATTCCATCTCGACCAGAAAAAGCCATGATGGTGCCAACTTCCACTTCAGCATCACCGACAAACTTAGCTCTGTCCATGTGGTGAACATTGTCTGGGTTTGGCATACCAAATGCGTCTTCCGCTTTTAGCTCAATGGCCTTGTTGTCACCCGAACTTAAGCCTAATAAGCATTGTTCGAAGTTCTCACTCAAGCTACCGTCTCCAATGACTAATTTCGCTGGCTTACCCATATTATGAGTACTATCAGCAACGGAACCATCTTTAAGTTTGATGGTGAAATGCAGCGTTACTGCAGAGTCTTGGGCTATTGTCGTCACGTTACCGCTTCCTTGTTATTAGGGTCTGTTGATCTTTCGTGATTAAATTTTGTTCGAGATAAAATCGTTTTAGGCGAGGCGAAGACTATGTAGCCTAGTCATTCTAAGCAAATAGTCTTCAACGAAGCATAAAACAATTTTAACCGAACCCTTCGGGCAGCCTTTGTGGTTCATTTCTACTGCGTTATCGGCTTCTCATGTAGGCTAGCTACACATCAAAGCCTCTGCCTTGTATAAATCTCCCACAAAGTGCTGCAAAAATCAGCTCGAAAGTTCAACAGACCCTAGTATTTATTAATGTTGCTGTGTTCTTATATTAGAAAGCGCCGCCTGAATCAACAGACAGCGCTTAAGGTTATTTGCTTTAAATCGTTTAGGCTTGGCTTTCTTGTTTAGAGCGGAAGCTATCTAGAATGATCATTGCTGCCCCCGTGACTATCGCCATATCAGCTAAGTTAAACGCAGGCCAGTGATAGGTTCCCCAGTAAAAATCTAAGTAATCAACCACATAACCGTGAACTACACGATCAAACACATTACCAACTGCACCACCAATGATCATGGCGTAAGCAATATTATTCCACTTCTCTTGCGCCGGAAGCTTGCTCATCCAGTAAGTCAACATACCAGTCACAGCAAACGCGATACCAGTAAACAACCAACGTTGCCAGCCAGCCTGATCACTCAAAAAACTGAATGCAGCTCCATAGTTATGAACATAAAGAAAATTAAAGAACGGTAGAACTTCAATGCGATTCGCCCAACCGTAACCCATGTTATCCATCACGAATAATTTAATACCGATATCCGCTATGAAGATAACTAGTGCAAGCCAGAGCCAACGTACACCTGATTGTTTTAATGGAATATTTGACATCTTATCCCCTAAAAATGAGCCCTAAAAATGGCTGATAAAAATAACCCCAGTAGATACTGGGGCTATAGAATTGCTAAAAAGTTCAGTTGCTATTTTGCCAATTACGCAAATTTACGAACTTCGCCTTCACCATCTACGTTAGATACACAGCGACCACAGATTTTCTCGTGACCAGAAATCGTGCCTACGTCTGGTGTGTGGTGCCAACAACGGTCACACTTCTCGGCTTCAGTTGCTTTCACTTCAACAAACAGACCTTCAACATCAGTTGCTTGTGCTGCATCAGATTTCTCGCTTAGAGGCTTCACTGTTGCTGCCGACGTTAGAAGAACGAAACGCAGTTCATCTTCTAGCTTGTTAATTTTCGCTGCTAGTGCATCTTCAGCGTATAGCGTCACTTCCGCTTGTAGTGAGCCACCGATGGTTTTCTCTTTACGAGCGTCTTCTAGAAGTTTGTTTACGCCACCACGAACCGCTTGGATTTCAGTCCAGAACTCGTTGTTTAGCTCTTCACCTTCCGCTAGACCGAATAGACCTTCGAACCACTCACCGGTGAAGACAAACTTCTCACGCTCGCCTGGCATTTCGTTCCAGATTTCATCTGCAGTGAACGACATGATTGGTGCCATCCAACGAACTAGAGCTTCTACGATGTAGTAAAGCGCAGTCTGACAGCTACGTTGAGCGTGGCCACCCAACTTCGCAGTGTATTGACGGTCTTTGATTACATCTAGGTAGAATGAACCCATTTCGATTGAACAGAACTGCATTAGACGCTGAGTCACACCGTGCGTGTTGTACTCTTCGTAAGCTTTAACAATCTCTTCTTGCGCAGCCAGTGCACGACCAACAGCCCAACGGTCTAAAGCAACCATCTCTTCTGCAGGAACAATATCTGTTGCTGGGTTAAAGCCACTTAGGTTCGCTAGGAAAAAACGCGCCGTGTTACGGATACGACGGTACGCATCAGCAGAGCGTTTTAGGATTTCATCAGAAACCGCAACTTCACCCGTGTAGTCAGTAGATGCAACCCATAGACGTAGAATATCTGCACCCAGCTTATTCGTTACATCTTTTGGAGCAACAACGTTACCGATAGATTTAGACATTTTACGGCCGTGACCATCAACCACAAAACCGTGTGTTAGTACTTGCTTGTATGGCGCTTCATCTTTCATCGCAATTGATGAAATTAGAGAAGACTGGAACCAGCCACGGTGTTGGTCTGAACCTTCAAGATATAGGTCAGCGCTTGCACCGTTGTATTCTTCACGAGCATCAACTACAGAGTAGTGAGTCACACCTGAATCAAACCATACGTCTAGCGTATCTAGTACTTTTTCGTACTTATCTGCTTCTTCACCTAGTAGATCAGAGATTTCTAGATCCCACCAAGCTTGAATGCCTTTTTCTTCTACTAGTTTTGCAACTTGCTCAACCAGTTCAATCGTATTCGGGTGAAGCTCGGCAGTTTCTTTGTGAACAAACAGAGCAATTGGCACACCCCAAGTACGTTGACGAGAGATACACCACTCAGGGCGACCTTCAATCATACCTTCAATGCGGCTTTGACCCCATTCAGGCATCCACTCAACACCTTTAATTGACTCTAGTGCTTTTGCACGTAGGCCAGCTTGGTCCATAGAAACGAACCACTGTGGTGTAGCACGGAAGATGATTGGCGTTTTGTGTCTCCAACAATGTGGGTAGCTGTGCTCATAAGCATGGTGGTGTAGTAGCGCGCCTTTCTCTTTTAGCGTTTCTACTACGGCATCATTTGCTTTAAATACGTGCTGACCGGCAAATAGCTCAGTGTCAGGTAGGTAAACACCGTTAGAACCTACTGGGTTCGCAACTTCTAGGTTGTACTTATTACCAACAGCAAAGTCTTCTTGACCGTGGCCAGGTGCTGTGTGAACAACACCAGTACCAGATTCCGTTGTTACGTGATCGCCAAGGATCGCAGGAACGGTAAAGTCGTAGAATGGGTGTTGGAATTGAGAAAGCTCAAGGTCGGCACCTTTAGCAAAACCAAGGTTATGGAAGTGCTCGATACCCGCGCGATCCATGACATCTTTCGCTAGTTCAGACGCAACGATGATACGTTCTTTCGTTTCGCCTTCTACTTGGATAAGTACGTACTCTAGATCATCACGTAGACATACTGCGCGGTTTGCAGGCAGTGTCCATGGTGTTGTCGTCCAGATAACGATAGAAATGTCGCCTTCACCTTCATGGCCTTCGTTTAGATCAAACTTAGACAGAAGTGCAGCTTCGTCTGCTGTTTTAAAACGAACATCAATAGAAGGAGATACTTTGTCTTTGTACTCTACTTCCGCTTCAGCAAGCGCGCTGCCACAATCAGTACACCAGTGAACAGGTTTGAAACCTTTCAGTAGGTGGCCGTTGTCTGCAATCTTACCAAGTGCGCGGATGATGTTTGCTTCTGTAGCAAAGTCCATAGTGCGGTAAGGCTTGTCCCACTCACCCATGATACCTAGACGTTTGAAGCTCTCTTTTTGACCTTCAACTTGACCAGCCGCGTACTTACGACACTCTTCACGGAACTCAGCCGCAGAGATTTTTTGGCCTGGTTTGCCTTTCTTCTTTTCTACCATTAGTTCAATAGGTAGACCGTGACAGTCCCAACCAGGAATGTACGGTGCATCAAAACCAGAAAGTGTTTTGGATTTAATAATAATGTCTTTAAGAATCTTGTTTAGTGCGTGACCAATGTGAATGTCACCATTCGCATATGGAGGGCCATCATGTAGAACGAAAGATTTTTTGCCTTTCTTCGCTTCACGGATTGCGCCGTAAAGGTCTTCTTTATACCAACGCTTAAGCATTTCTGGCTCACGATTTGCCAGATTGCCACGCATCGGAAACCCTGTTTCAGGAAGGTTCAGGGTATCTTTATACTCACTCATCGATTCTTAATTCCGTTGTGTTGGGTGACAGTTAGACATTATGCCAAGCAGCGAACTAAACCGCTTGGACTTTACGCTGCTGCAGCCACACCCTTGCTGCCTCAGCATCCAATTCTATTTGTTGCTTGAGTAAATCAAATGACTCAAACTTTTGCTCATCTCGGAGCTTATGTAAAAGTACCACTTCTAACTGTTTGCCGTACAAATTGGCTTGAAAGTCAAATAAGTGCACTTCGAGTTGTTGGCGAACACCGTTTACTGTTGGTCTCTGACCAATATTAGCAACACCACCGACAGGCTCATCTCCCAAGCCTAATGCTTGAACAACATATACGCCGGACACTGGCGAAACGCAACGCTTCAGCGGAATATTCGCCGTTGGGAAACCAATGGTCCTGCCTAGCTTACGACCATGGGAAACACGGCCACTGATGCTGTAGTTTCTACCCAGCATAGTCTTAGTATTAGCTAAATCATCACTGGCTAGAGAGCGGCGAATAGCGGTACTGCTCACTCTTGCTTGCTCAAAGCAAAAGCTTTGCGTACTCACTACTTCAAATCCGTACTTCTCTCCTGCTTCTTTCAGCATAGAGAAATCACCAGTGCGGCCTTTGCCAAAGCAGAAGTCGTCACCAACGACTAAAAACTTAACACCCAACTTAGCCACCAACAAGTCACTAATGAACTCCTCGGCAGATAAGTTTGCAAAATAGGCGTTAAAGTTTACGCATAACAACCGATCAAGGTTTAGTTTTCCTAATTGAACAAACTTGTCTCTCAACCGAGTCAATCGAGCTGGCGCTTTCTCTTTCGCAAACAGCTCTAATGGCTGAGGCTCGAACGTCATCACAACAGAAGGCAAGTTCAAAACACTTGCTTGCTCAGACACTTGCTTAAGGACTTGCTGATGCCCAAGATGGACGCCATCAAAGTTTCCTATGGTGAGCACACAACCTTGATGTTGTGGCTTAATATTGTGAATGCCGCGGATCAATTCCATTGGAATATACTAAAAACCTATCTTTCTCGGATACTAATACGTGAAACCGACGGATTATATACTAATCAACCTTACTCTGTCGCTGCTTTTAGGTCTTTTAGACGAACACCCAGTGTAAATATTATTGCTAGGTAAACAGCCGCTCCTAAAGCAATCAGTAAAGTTAGCATTCCAATCCGTTCAGAAAGTCCCCAAGTTAACCAAACAGACATATCTTCAAGCTGCCATAAAATAGCCGCTACCATGGCACCACCCGCAACAATTAACTTGCTTACAAATAGCACCGTTGTTTTAGTAAGTTTGTATACACCTTGGATATGTAGCCCTCTATATAGAAGCGCCATATTTACAAACGCCGATAATGCCGTTGCTATCGCTAGCCCCACGTATCCATAGAACCAAGCAAAAATGGCGTTAAACACCATATTGGTTGCCATTGCTATGATGCCGTACTTTACTGGGGTTTTAGTATCTTGTCGGCTGTAATAGCCAGGCGCCAACACCTTGATTAACATAAAGTTAAGTAAACCTGACGCGTAAGCAAGTAAAGAGAGCGATGCTTGATGCACATCATTCGGAGAAAACTCACCACGCATAAATAACACCATCAGCATAGGCTTTGCCAATACCATAAGTCCTAACATTGCAGGGATACCCAATAGAGTCACCATTCTTACCCCCCAATCCATGGTATGAGCAAACCCCTCACCTTGTGCATCAACATGCTTTCGAGACAAAGCTGGTAATATGACTGTTGCAATCGCAATTCCGAATAGCCCCAAAGGGAACTCCAATAAACGGTCGGAATAGTACAACCAACTTATCGAACCGGTTTGAAGGAAACTCGCAATAAACGTATCGAATAACAGGTTGATCTGACTTACCGAAACACCAAACAGAGCGGGGATCATCAAAGTACGGATTTTCACGACTCCAGGGTCGCGCCATCCCCACTTGGGCTTAACCATCACACCTGCTTTAATTAGGAAAGGGATTTGAAATAGGAACTGAACCAAGCCACCAAGAAAGACACCAATCGCCAAGCCGACCTCTGGTTGAGCTAGGTTTGGTGCTATATACCAAGCTGACCCAATGATCATCACATTGAGAAATACCGGGGTAAAAGAGGAAACTGCAAATTTACCCATGGTATTAAGAATCGCACCAGACAATGCGACAAAGGTGATAAACCATAAATAAGGAAAAGTAATTTTGAGCATAAAGCTCGCCAGCTCAAATTTCTCAGCTGATGGTCCGCCCTTTAGCCAATCGAGAAACCAGCCAAAGCCGAACAAAGCCGTCACTACGCCAGACCCTAATACCCCAAGCACAGTAACTATAGAAACAATGACGCCTAATGTTCCCGAAGCGCGCGCAATGAGTTCTCGAGTTTTATTCATATCGCCAGATGCGTGATACTCCGTCAGGACTGGAACAAAAGCTTGAGAAAAAGCGCCCTCAGCAAATAAGCGACGTAAGAAGTTAGGAATCTTATTAGCAAAAAAGAAGACATCCGCGCTTGCGCCAGCCCCCATTAAGTTGGCGACGACAACATCACGAACTAAGCCTAGAACGCGCGAAATCAAAGTCATGGCACTGACTATCATGCCCGACTTTAGGAGACGTTTACTCACATGAACCTCAATTGGTATGTCCAAAACTTCATTATCTTCAATGACAAGCAAGGAATGTCAGGGGAACCGCAGATAAGTATTAGCAATGGTATAAAAATACTGTTAGAATCCCCGCCATCTTAACCGCGATAACCTTTTCATACCAAAATTAGTTTTGGCCTCGATGGGTTTTTGCACAAATCATTTGACAATGAGGCGCAAATGAGGGATATTCCTCGCCCTTAAATTGTCACCGAACTAAGTTTTTGGGAGTTAGACCCTTGGCAAACAGTAAATCTGCTAAGAAGCGCGCTATCCAAGCTGAGAAACGTCGTCAGCACAATGCTAGCCGTCGTTCTATGATGCGCACTTACATGAAGAAAACTATCGCTGCTATCGAAGCTGGCGACAAAGAAGCTGCAACTGCTGCATTCGCTGCAGTTACACCACTACTAGACCGCATGGCGACTAAAGGCCTTATTCACAAGAATAAAGCAGCTCGTCATAAGTCTCGTTTCTCTGCTGCAATCAAAGCTCTATAATAGAGACTTGATTCAAGAGAACAAAAAAACCGGCTTTTGCCGGTTTTTTTATATCTGTTGTATTCATTCGTAAAACAACATTGGCTCTACGCCTGTTCAAGATCTTCACAGTAGATGCTATGAAGTAGTTCAATCATCGCCTTCACTTCATCGCTGCTCAATGTATAAAAAACCGTTTGAGCTTCTTTACGGGTATTCACCAAACCATCGCGACGTAGCCATGCTAAATGCTGAGAGAGTGCAGACTGGCTCAACTCTAATTTGCCACAGAGTTCCCCTACTGATAGCTCTTGATTGTGTAACAAACACAAAATTTGCAAACGACGTTCATTGGCCATCGCTTTCAAAAGCACGACTGCTTTTGCCGAGTTTTTTTCCATTTCTTGTAGGTTCATTGGCAGGTCCTCTTGGAACAGCAACACATCGAAGTGATTTATCACACTTCAAGCATTCAAGGGTATTTTATAAACTGTAACAATATCATCGCTGATAGTAATCTATTTACCATCAGTAATAAAAGTCATCACTTAAACAAATTGGTAAAATCTGCGTCACAAACGTTTTTCACTGCTGGATGTTGGATCATTCTCTCAGCAAAAATGACATAGAACTCTTCTTTCAGACCTTCAATGTTCCCAACTAACTGAAGCGGGAAATCATCCCCTACCTCTTCCACATACAAGGTAGGAGCAAGAAATACTGCATCATGATGATAACGCGCAAAAGCTTTCATCAATGCCACATCATCAAACTCGCCTAGAATATTAGGTTGAATGCCTTGTGTATCTAGCCACTGGAGGACCTTCCGCCCCATCGCAGTTCGGCTGCCAGGAATAAGTAGCTTTCTTTGTTCTAGTACGGCGGGGAATTGAATGTTATCGATGTTACCTGAGCAGAAGAAACTCATACTACTTTCACCCAGCTTCTTGCTATATAGGCCAGGGCTCTGACTGGAGTCTACAGGGCAATCCGATAAGATCATATCTAACTTATGCTGTGATAACTGCTCTAGTAGCATTTCGTGGGTAGATTCAAAACAACGTAAGTGAATGCTGTCATCTTCGGGCACCGTGGTCATAAGAATCTTGCTCACTAATCGTTTCGACAACGCATCCGCAACCCCGACCTCAAACAAAATATTGGAACGCTGGCTATAGTTCACGATATCGAGCATCTCATAACCGAGTCCAAACATACGATCGGCATATTTAAAGACCAATTGACCCAGTTCTGTTGGTTCAACACTACGCCCATTACGCTTAGTGAGCTTGCCATCCATTCTGTCTTCAAGCGCTTTGATCTGGCCAGTCACCGTTTGCGGCGTCAGAAACAGCGCATCGGCTGCCTTTGTTACAGACCCCTGTTTGCACACCATCCAAAAATAATACAGATGGTTATAGTTTAAATGTGACATACGAGGCGCTCCCTATGATAAGAGCCCTAGGTTATATCAAAACCAGCGCATGACAACAATAACTCGACAAAACCTACTTAAAACACCCTTATTGAAGGTTTTACCGATAAGTGAATTTCATTTATGACAACCAAGTGTAATATTTCACATCTTAGCGTTCATTTTTCTGTATTTTTTTCGACTTTTATCACACTCAAAGCAAATGCAAGAACACCCAGAAAAATCATTTAAAAACAACAAATTAAACTAGGTGTAAATTAAAAAAAACACAATATATTGGCATGTCTAGATAAAAAAAATTCTATTACACACAACTGTAATATTACTGAAATATTTCCGTTCTAGTATCAGCCTCAGTTTCAACAACAGACCATAAACAAGACATAAACGGTCCACGGAGAAAATAATTATGAACCAAGCTACTACTACAGCGGCGCCGATATCGAGCACTACTCGCTGGTTGCGCTGGGCTAACTTGGCATTCATGTTGTACCTGCTACTTCTAGCGGTATCGATGGTAGGCAGCGGCTTCAAAATGGCTACTGGTGATCAAGCAAAAGTATTGTTTGAATTTGCTTCACACCCTGTAGCAGGCCTAATGATCGGCTTAACAGCCACTGCTCTGATTCAGTCTTCTAGTACAGTAACTTCTATTATCGTGGGCTTAGTAGCCGGCGGTCTTCCAGTAGAAACAGCGATCCCTATGGTAATGGGTGCCAACATTGGTACAACCGTAACTAACACGCTAGTTTCATTGGGTCACGTTCGTTGTAAAGAAGAGTTTAAACGTGCATTCGCAAGTGCCACAATTCACGACTTCTTTAACCTACTGGCGGTAGCAATCTTCCTGCCACTAGAAATGATGTTTGGCATTCTAGATAAGATCTCTCACTGGTTAGTTTCTCCATTCCTAGCAACTGGTGATATGAGCATCAAAGGTTTGAACTTTATCAAGCCAATTACTAAGCCAGTGGTTAGTGCTATTCAAGATCCACTAGCAAGCTTTGGCAGCACGATGGGCGGTGTTATGCTTATCGCTCTAGGTATCGCTACAGTATTCATCGCAATCACTGTGATGGGTAAGCTAATGAAGAGCCTAATGGTTGGCCGTGCTCGTGAAATCCTGAAGAATGCAATTGGCCGTGGCCCAATCCACGGTATCTTCTCAGGCTCAGTAGTAACTGTGCTCGTTCAGTCTTCTTCAACGACGACTAGCTTAATGGTTCCACTTGTTGGCTCTGGCGTTCTGAAGGTACGTGATGTATACCCATTCACTCTAGGCGCTAACATCGGTACCTGTATCACGGCTCTACTAGCAGCAACTGCTGTATCAGGTGAGTTCGCAGTATTCGCACTACAGATTGCTCTAGTACACCTAGTGTTCAACATCATGGCGACAGTATTCATCTACGGTATTCCGTTCCTACGTGAACTACCAGTGAAAGGTGCAGACTTGATTTCAGACATGGCCGTGAAGAACAAAGTAGTTGTAGCCGGTTACCTTTTAGCAGTATTCGTTGTACTGCCAGGTTCCATCCTAGCGCTGACTGCGTAATAAAAAGACACCATCGCTTACAAAGCCCCTAACCTAGGTTAGGGGCTTTTTTGTGCCTGTAACAACTCAGCAGTAATGCTCTAGTCACTGCTAGGTTCGCTCCCTAATTTTCCTCTAATGAGAAGATACAGCCCAGCTTCTCACCTATCGGTAAGCCACATCGCAGCGCAATTCAGTAAAAGTCTGTCCTGTTTAAACCTTGTTAAGCTCAATGAGCTAGGTGGTCGCGAATGTCCTACATACCCAAACAACTTCAATGAGCGGAATTCAGAGTGAGTTTGCTTGGCCTACATGCTTTATTAGCGACTCTCACGTAATCCCAGTAGGCTTTCCGATGGTTGCTGTGCCTGTAAACCAAGTGATTCTCGCAGAGCCTATTACCTTGAAGTTAATTGAGTATGGCTACAAAAAAGCCGCCCATGTTAGGCGGCTTAGTCAACATTGTTCCAATCTAGACTGAGAACGGATATTTTATCGCTTCATGACACTCGTACCCTTCTACCCAGAAGTCATCCAGTGTCACCCATGTTTCTAAATCTTCAAGAGACTTAATCTCAGGGTTAATATGGAAAGTCGGCGCTTTTAGTGGCTCACGCTTCAACTGAACATCACGCATGAGCTCAAGCTGGTCTTCGTAAATATGTGCATTAACTATTTTGTGGTAAGCCATTCCCGGCTTCTTACCTGTTATCTGCGCCATAATCGCTAGGAACACATATACTTGAACCATATTAAAATTGAGGCCAAGAGGCACATCACAAGAGCGCTGAGTGCTGTTCAAGTGAAGCGTATCACCAAGTAAAGAGAAATGATGGCTGTACATACACGGGCGTAGGCACCCCATGTGGAACTCACCTGGATTGTAAAAGTTTAGGATTTCACCACGGTCATCAACACCACGCGTCAAGTCATCTACAATCTTGCGCAGCTGATCAATATGACCACCATCCGGTTTAGCCCAAGCGCGACCTTGTACACCATATACACGGCCCATATCGTCTTCGCCCTTACGGTAAGGGTTATTCAGCCATGCTTCGTTCAAGTTAGAGTTCGCATCCCAAGTTTTGGTACCTAGTTTGCGAAAATCTTCAGCGTTATCGTAGCCGCGAATGTATCCAAGAAGCTCTGCAACTGCCGCCTTCCAAAAGCTTTTTCTGGTTGTTACCAGTGGGAATTGATTGTTAGCAACATCGTAAGTGAGATCAGCATTGATAACGGTTAAGCATCGCTTCCCAGTACGTTCATTTTCAATCCAAGTACCTTCATCAACAATACGCTGACAGAGCTCTAAATACTGTTTCACACCAATTCCTTACTTCGTTTGTTGTGGTAATTCGTCTTTGTAGTGACCGCGCTTGTATGCCCAAACCATCATCAGCACACCAATAATAACCATTGGCAATGACAAGATTTGCCCCATCGAAATAAACCCGCCGAACAAGCCTAAATGCGCATCTGGTTCACGTACATATTCTACTAAGAAGCGGAATGTACCATATCCAGCAAGGAATAACCCTGATACAGAACCAAGAGGGCGTGGCTTTTTGATAAACCAGTTCAAGATAAAGAACAGCACAATACCTTCAAGCGCCATTTCATACAGTTGAGATGGATGACGAGGAAGCGGGCCGCCATTTGGGAACACGATTGCCCACGGAACATCAGTTACACGCCCCCAAAGCTCGCTGTTCATGAAGTTACCTAAACGGCCCATGCCTAAACCGAACGGCACGAGTGGCGCAATAAAGTCGGCAACACCAAAGAAAGTACGACCATTTTTCTTTGCATACCAGAACATAGCGGTAATCACACCAAGCAAACCACCGTGGAAAGACATGCCACCAGTCCACACTTTGAACAAGTACAGAGGGTCATCTAGGAATAGATCAAAGTTGTAGAACAACACATAACCAACACGGCCACCAATAACGACACCTAAGAAACCGGCAAACAACAAATCGGAGACTTGCTCACGTGTCCAGCCACTGTTTGGTTTATCAGCTCGGCGGTTAGCCAACCACAACGCGAATGCAAAACCGACCAGATACATAAGCCCGTACCAGCGAACAGACAGTGGGCCGATAGAAAATAAAACAGGATCAATATTAGGAAATTCGATAAATCCCTGAGACATAAAAGGGTTCTCTTTTTGAATTGAAATCTATGAGTGAGATGACATTACAGCAACATAGTTCCTGCAACAAACATCAAAAATACAGCAAATATTTTTTTCAGCGCTTTGGTCGGCAAGCTAGTCGCCAGTTTTGCACCAACGCGAGTCGTTAACATGGAGGTGGCAGCAATCGCCGCCAGTGCAGGCAAGTAAACATAACCAACGCTGTATTGAGGTAATTCAGCCACCTTAGAGCCATGTAGAATAAACCCCGTCATTCCTGAAATCGCGATGAAAAATCCACACACGGAAGAAGACCCGACCGCTTTTCTCATCTCGACGCCATGTTTGCTCAAAAATGGCACCGACAGTGAACCACCACCAATGCCAGCTAGGCTGGAGATAACACCGATTCCAGTGCCGTACAGAGACGTCACCACATTACTCGGCATCGCTTTCTGAGCTTGGGACTTAATAGACAAAAGCATTTGCAGCGCAAGGCACAATACAATCACACCAAACACTTTAGGGAGATATTGAGAAGGAATCCACTCGGCAACATAGGTTCCAGCAAATCCACCTACGACGACGCCAGGCATTAGCCACTTCACAACAAACATGTCGACATTGCCCAGCTTGAGGTGATTAATGGCAGAAGAACCTGAGGTCACAATAATTGTTGCTAAAGATGTCGCCAAAGCCAATTGCATTGTGATATCTACACTGATGCCTGATTTTGGTAATAAATAAAGCAATGCAGGTACGACGATAAGACCGCCACCAATGCCTAATAAGCCTGCCATCACACCCACTACGGAGCCTAGAGCAAGCAATAACAACAGCAGCTCAATATCCACATCTTTTCCCTATCGGTTAATTACTTCTTACCAGCACGAACAAAGCCTGCAAAACCTTTCTGCTCGAAATGTTTCAGCATCATAGTATAAATATTTTGTCCATATGGTTGTATCAGAGCTTTGTTAGCAAACATCTCGAGTTCTTCACTGCTAGAGTGACGCAGGAGGTACTTCACTTTAGCAACATTAGACGTGTTCATACTTAAGCTTCGATAACCCAGTCCTACAAGCAGCAAGCTACCAATAGGATCACCCGCTAGCTCACCACATACGCAGACAGGGAGATTGAGGGTTTGACAGGTATCATGGATCTGCTTTAACGCCATTATGACAGCAGGGTGCATGGATTCGTACACATCCGCTACTCGAGCATTGTTACGATCCACAGCAAGTAAGTACTGAGTAAGGTCGTTACTACCAACTGAAACGAAATCAATTTTATCAGCAATCAATGGCAATAAGTACAGCATGGAAGGTACTTCAACCATAATACCGACTTCTGGCATTTTAATGCGTTCATCAAGCAGAGACACTTCATTGTATGCTTGGTTTATCAGTGATAACGCATCATCCAATTCCTGAGTACTGGCAATCATTGGCAACAAGATACTCAAGTTTTGCTGTTCCGCGCTTGCTTTCATCATCGCACGGATCTGCATCAAGAAAATATCAGGATGATCCAAGGTAAAACGGATACCACGCCAGCCCAGGAATGGATTGTCTTCTTCAATAGGCAAGTAAGGCAGAGCTTTATCCCCTCCTACATCAAGAGTACGCATTACCACTCGCTTGTTTGGGTAAGACTTGAGTACGCTTTGATACTGTTGAACTTGCTCTTCTTCTGAAGGGAACCTGTGCTGTAGCAGGAATGATATTTCAGTTCGGTACAACCCTACTCCATCAACCCCTTGGTTAATGGCAATGTTGGTATCGGCACTTAACCCCGCATTGAGCATCACCTCTACACGGTGATTATCCTTGGTCATTGCTGGCCTATCAGCGCCCTCGCTAACCATAGAAGCAAGCTCACGCTCTTCATTGACCAGCGCACGATACTCTTTCAATATTTGCTTGGTCGGAGAAACCAATACTTTACCGCTGTAACCATCAACGATGCCCTGCTTACCGTTGATATCCTTGAGGTTCAGACTGAGCCCCATTACGGCGGGAATACCTAACGCCCTCGACAAAATCGCTGCATGCGAGTTTGCAGCACCTTCAAGTGCAATAACTGCGAGCAACTTGTCTTTTGGCATCGAAGCTAATATTGATGCCGTTAACTCACGAACCACTAAAATTACTGGCTTGTCTAATTGCTGTTGTTCGTTCTCAGTATTGTGGAGAAAGTAAAGCAGTCGCTGACCGAGTTCTTTGATGTCATGGGCTCGTTCACGCAAATAGACGTCCGACATTTTGGCAAATCGGCTCGCATAGGTTTCAACAACCTGTCGCAACGCCCAATCCGCTCGGTCCCCTTTTTGAATTTGCTCTTTAAGATCTTTTCGCAACATCGGATCGTTAAGCAAGTGCGTAAAGAGGTCAAAAATCGCCAAGGCATCTTTGTTTATCTCTCGATCAAGCTTCTTACGCATACGGCGGAAGTCACTCAACGCTTCCTCAATCGCAAGCAACAACCATTCTTGCTCCTGATCGACATTAAGAGCAGATGCAGGGTAAACATCAGACAGTTGAGGCTGTGTGTCATCCCACCACAATTCACCAATTGCGACGCCTGAAGACGCAGGGATACCTTTGATCGCTTGTTGTTTCTTGGATAACTTCCAATGCCCTTGAGTTTGCGCGTGAGCAATAATAACGGCCAACTGTGCCGCTAATGTCACCAAAAATGACTCTTCCATTTCATCAAACAAGCGTGGCGTTTTTTGCTGAACAACTAAAACACCTAAGACTTGCTTACGATGAATGATGGGAGTCCCTAAGAAGCTTTGGTAAACCTGCTCACCAAGTTCAGGAAAGAGTTTAAAGTTAGGATGCTTTGATGCTTCAGCAACATTGATCGGCTCGGCGCTGCGTTTGACTAAACCAACCAAGCCCTCGCTAAAGCGAATGTGTATTTTGTCCCCTTTGAACTTGAGGCCCTGTGTCGCCATCAACTCCAAACGGTGCATTTCTTCATTGGCAAGGTAGATAGTGCAACACTCTGTATGCATTGCACTACATGTATGCTTAACCAAAACTTCTAACGCTTGGTATACGTCATCTACTTTGGAAACTTGTTCAACTATTTCCCTTAGTTGAGAAAGCATGTCTACCCTCTTCGGTGTTTGTGTTTGCGTTTGCCCTTGATTTTTCGTTCTCTAAACGGCATTGCCATCGTCGCAAATTCTTTCATCGCACGACGATAAACATCGCGCTTGAAGGACACGACCTGTCTAACTGGGTACCAATAACTTACCCAGCGCCAACCATCAAACTCAGGGGTACTACCTAACTGCATATTAATTCGTGATTCATCACAATCGAGCTTCAGTAGAAACCATTTCTGTTTTTGCCCGATACAGACGGGTTTTGAATCCCAGCGTACTAATCGTTTGGGTAATTTGTACCTTAACCAATGACGACTTGTTGCTACGATCTTTACGTCTTTTTTAGTAAGACCAACCTCTTCATACAGCTCCCGATACATCGCTTGCTCGGCAGATTCTCCTTCATCAATTCCCCCTTGAGGAAATTGCCAAGAGTGTTGTCCGTATCGTTTAGCCCAGAAGACCTGACCATGGTTGTTACAGATTACAATTCCCACATTTAAGCGGTAACCATCGCCATCTATCACTGGCCAACCTCAAATAAAATCTTTAATTACAGTGATTTTTCCACATATCCCCAATAGGAGCAAACTTACTAGTGTGATTAGCACGTGATTTATTGGTAACAACAGCCCGCAAGGATAAGTTTTATCCAAGCTAACACTTATCAACACCACAATGAGACATTGACCACATTTATTCACCTTTTCTGTGAATAACTGTGTGAAGAATTGGAAGAAAACAGATCAAAGATCCTAGGTTGATACAAATCCGATCTACAAACATGAAAGGAAATAGTAATTTTAACCATTAAAAACATAAAGTTAGTTAAATTTAATTTTTCCCACCCCGCATAGAGCGTCAATAAAAACATCCAAAACACAGATCGGTCAAAGATCATCCAAAGCGGTTTTTATCCACACTCTTAGTTTCAAATTTGATAACAACCAGAATTTTCAAGCAGTTTAACGCCGATAAACCCCTGTTTTTTTACCCAGTAGAAACTAAACAAGACATCACTTCTGATCAAGCTGTGGATAAGTGATTGCATGATGATCTTTTACTCAAAACGATCATAAAGTCAGCATCTCAAATCAGCGCCTCCGTCTCCTCATGTAAGCAATTAAAACGATTGGGTATACCGCTACCTCCTCACATTTTGTTAGAATTACTTTTTTACTAAGAGCCACAGACCCGATGAAACCAGAACCTCAGTCAGAATCAGAATTGTTCGAACGCGCGAGAGCAATTGCTGGGGTGAGCTTTCTAGATTTGGCTGAAGAAGCCGAAATGGATGTGCCTAAAGATCTCACTAGAGACAAAGGCTGGGTTGGACAATTACTCGAATGGCACTTAGGTGCTGTTGCGGGCAGCAAGCCTCAGCAAGACTTCGAACAACTTGGCATTGAGTTAAAAAGTATTCCAATTAGTTACACCGGCAAACCGCTAGAAACAACCTTTGTTTGTGTTGCCCCACTCGTTGGCGTTCATGGTTTAACGTGGGAACAAAGCCACGTACGTAACAAGTTGTCGCGTGTATTGTGGGTACCAGTGGAAGGGGAACGTGAAATTCCTTTAGCTGATAGACGTGTTGGTTCACCCTTAATTTGGTCTCCTTCAGAACAAGAAGAAAAGCAGTTAAAACAGGACTGGGAAGAATTAATGGAAATGATTGTTCTTGGCCAAGTAGAAAAGATCACTGCGAGGCACGGTGAAGTGCTGCAACTGCGCCCTAAAGCGGCAAACAGCAGAGCATTAACCGACGCCTATGGAGCCAGCGGTAAGTTGATCAAAACCCTACCACGTGGCTTCTACTTAAGAACGCAATTTACGGCTAATATCCTACAATCGCATTTCGTTTAGTGGGTTACCAATGACATTTCGATGTCACAATAGGGTTGGTACGCTTCGCTGCCACACTCATCATAAGCATTATGGAGGCGTAGATACGCCTTTTCTACTCCTAGCTTTAAGAGCTCCTCTTTGACTAATTCTAACGAGCCAAAGTGCATCGGTTCATCATTCAACTTGACCGGTTCAAGTTTATGCTTGTATTCCACTGCGATGAGATACTGCGAAAGATCCGAACAGCCAATCACAAAAACTTTCGGTGGCTGATAAGTTTCTTTATGTACCCCATGAATCCATTTATCTAATTGTCTTTTTTGCATAAACACCTCCGTCTAGAAAAGTTTAGTCAAAGACTCAACTTTTGCGAATGGGGACTATGCCTATTCCACTATTGCTGGCATATTGGTTTGAAAACAACCAATAAAAGGAAGTGCAATGCAATACAACAAGTTGCCTCATTCCACATTAGAAGTCAGTAAAATTTGCCTTGGTACCATGACTTATGGGGAACAAAATACACAAAGCGATGCATTTAATCAGTTGGACTACGCTGTAGAGCGCGGAGTGAATTTCATAGACACTGCTGAGATGTACCCCGTCCCGCCGAAAAAAGACACACAAGGTGCAACAGAAAGTTATATTGGAAACTGGCTAAAACAGTCAGGCAAACGCGAAAAAGTCGTTATCGCAACTAAAGTCGCGGGCCCAAGAAACGTGCCTTATATTCGAGATAACATGAGTTTAGACAGACGTAATATTCATCAAGCAATCGATGATAGCTTGACGCGACTGAATACCGATTACATCGACTTGTACCAGCTTCATTGGCCTCAACGTCAAACCAACTGCTTCGGTCAACTCAATTACCCTTATCCAGATGAACAAGGTGACGTCCCACTAGTGGAAACACTCGAGGCGCTCAACGAGTTGGTAAACGCCGGTAAGATTCGTTACATCGGTGTTTCCAATGAAACACCTTGGGGCGTAATGAGCTTACTGAAACTAGCTGAAAAACATGAGCTTCCACGGATTGTTTCTATCCAAAACCCATACAATCTGTTGAACCGAAGTTTTGAAGTCGGCTTATCAGAAATTAGTCATTATGAAGGGGTTCAGTTACTTGCATACTCGCCTCTCGCCTTTGGTTGTTTGAGCGGTAAATACTTGGATGGAGCTCGTCCAGAAGGTGCTCGCTGTTCACTGTTCGAACGCTTCTCACGTTACTTTACTCCACAAGGAATTAAAGCAACTCAAGCTTATGTAGATGTAGCGAATAAGCATGGACTCGACCCCGCGCAAATGGCGCTTGCGTTTGTCAACCAAAGACCTTTTGTGGCTTCAAATATTATTGGTGCTACGACGATGGAGCAGCTCAAGTCCAATATCGATAGTTTAGATGTGGTGCTAACAGATGAGCTAATGCAGGACTTACAAGAGGTTAGTACCACTTACTCCAACCCTTGTCCTTAACAATATGATTACGGGCTAGCGGCTCCAGCCGCTAGCCCGTTTTACTACGTCAGTATTCGCGTACTGAGTACTCGACGAAGATGACGTACACGGCGCTCAGCTTTGACTGCGTCAGGTTCACTTACTCCAATCGGACGACCATCACTTTCTAAGCCGATGTCTTTTAGTAGATGGGTGTTTTCCCAAGGAATTGCGTAAGCACTACGGCGCAATTTTCGTTTCCATTCACGCTCTTCACGACGTAGATCAGCACGTACTAGCAGTGTTGCTAATTTTAGGTATACAGAATGACTCATGATATTTCTCCAGTTTGTATGTGACTGGGGAAAATGACAGGTAGAAGAAGTAGATAGATTCCCGTTAGGCTGCCATTTTCCGCAGCCTAAAAGGTTACGGATTAACTATTGTTTTGAGCTAGATTTACGATCGGTACCAAAGCTGGTGACGCGAATAGACTTGGCCATATCAGACATGGTCCAATCCATAGAAGCACAAACAGTTGCGGTAACATTTAAATGTTGCATTTGTGCCTCCTAGCTAATAATTAATCCGGTAAATTTTGAAATGTGGAGCTGTTGCTCACGGTTAAATTCTATGCAATCAAGGTTATAAATCAACCGCTAATTTGCGCAAAAAGAAAAAACAATTTTTTCACCTAGAATTAACCTTACCTCTCACAATGAAATAACATATTCATCTGGGTTATATTGAATAACCAACACATTGCATTAAAACAAAAAAGGCTAAGCTCCTAAGTGCTTAGCCTTTTTATCTATATACTCAAATAGTTACATTGCATGTTCGCTGATCAAGTTATGCTTGTTCAATAAACGATACATTGTTGCACGTGATACACCCAATTCTTTGGCTGCCATCGATACCTGCCCAGAATGAGACTCTAATACTAACAACAAGGCGTCACGTTCGCTTCGCTCACGAATACTTTTAAGGCTGCGTCTTCCATCACTGCGTTTAGGCAAATCGAGCTGATGTTCTTCAATCATCACATTGTCTGACATCAGTACAATACGCTTAATTTGATTCATCAACTCGCGAACATTGCCTGGCCAGTGGTAACGAGTGAGTTCACGGATAGCTTCTTCAGTAAAGCTACGTGCTTGCGCATTAAACTCTTTTGAGTATTCCTGCAAGAAGTGACGCGCCAATACAGAGATATCTCCAGCCCGTTCCTTAATACTTGGCACGTTAATGCGTAGCACGTTGATGTAGTGGTATAGCTCCTCGTTGAAGTCACCATCAATTAATGCTTTTTCAATATCTGATGAGTTGGCCGCAAGGATTCTGACATCCACTTCCTTGCGTCCATCCACTGTATCAACCGTGCCTTCTTGCAAGAAGCGCAATAAATTGAGCTGCTGCGATTTTGGTAAAGTGAGAATGTCGTTAAGCAAGATAGTGCCACCATCAGCTCTTTCGAGCATCGATACTTGCGTATCGTCTTCTCGATCAACCCCAAACAAGTCACACTCAATTCTTCGCTCAGACATCGCTCGGCAATTTACCGAAATAAACTCTTTCTGAGCGCGAGCTGAGGTTTTGTGCACCGCTCGTGCCACCGTTTCTTTGCCAGTACCACTTTCACCATAGATAAGAATACTCACGTCTGTAGGCCCGATGCGTTTGATTTGGTCACGTAGGCGTTTCATTGGAATAGAGTCACCAATGAGCCCCATGTCGTTATTTTCACCATAGTTAGGCCATACTTTCTTTTCGAGCTTAAGCATGCCGAGTTGGTGACCAATCGTGCTCAGCAGCTGGGCATCGGGTATTGGCGCAGTGAAAAAATCAATACAAAAGTTAACGATGAACTGGCAAATAGTATCCGAGCTCAGTTGAGATTCTCGAATAAAAGCAAGCCAGCGCACTTGCTTGTGATTGCTGACTAAATTGGCGATACCGTTCAAGCTAAACTCATCATGGCTGAGATCAACGATACCAATGCAGGGTCCTGTTTCAGTAAATAGAGCATCTGCTTTACGTAAATCGGCACATTGGGTACAACGCCAGCCAACCTGCTCTAATACTGAAAGCCAAGGTTCGTACGTCCCACCCACAACGACTAGTGAACCAGGGACAGAATCCATACGGAATTGAGTGCCCATTTATATGTTCCTTATACTGACAAATCTTATCTATATGCAGTGCAATGTTTCGCACATACCGCTGAGCGTTACATTATCGAGACTTGGACAGATAATCTGTCTCAAATTTAAGACTAGTTAGCCATTACTAATATTTCTAGTCAATAAGTCGATCAGGATTCACAACGTAAATGTAATAAATCGAAGTATTCAGTTTTGCGTACGTTCAAATAAAAAAGCCACCTAAATATAGGTGGCTTCCTTAAATTCAATGACTGAAGATTACTGTTGAGGACGCATTGCCGGGAACAGAATCACGTCACGGATTGTGTGCGTGTTAGTAAACAGCATTGCTAGGCGGTCGATACCGATACCTTGACCTGCTGTTGGCGGTAAGCCGTGCTCAAGTGCTGTGATGTAGTCTGCATCGTAGTACATTGCTTCATCATCGCCTGCATCTTTAGCATTAACTTGCGCTTTGAAACGCTCGTCTTGGTCTTGTGCATCGTTAAGCTCTGAGAAGCCGTTTGCAACTTCACGACCACCGATAAAGAACTCAAAACGGTCTGTGAAGAACGGGTTGTCATCGCTACGGCGAGCTAGAGGAGAGATGTCTGCTGGGTAACCAGTGATGAAAGTTGGTTGAATTAGCTGAGGCTCAGCTGTTTCACCAAAGATCTCTTCAAGAAGCTGACCACATGTCCAGAAAGACTCAACTTCAACGTGTACAGACTTCGCGATTGCTACCATCTTCTCACGATCTTGTAGATCTGCTTCTGTTAGAGCTTGAATTTCAGCGTGATCAGGGTTGTACTGCTTGATAGCATCGAACATGCTTAGACGCGCGTACTTACCACCAAACTCTACAGTCTCATCACCATAAGGCATAGATGTTGAACCAAGAACATCCATTGCTACTGTACTTAGCATCTCTTCTGTTAGATCCATTAGATCTTTGTAGTCAGAGTACGCTTGGTAGAATTCCATCATTGTGAATTCTGGGTTGTGACGTGGCGATAGGCCTTCGTTACGGAAGTTACGGTTGATCTCGAATACACGGTCAAAACCACCCACTACTAGACGCTTAAGGTAAAGCTCAGGTGCAACACGTAGGTACATGTCGATGTCTAGTGCATTGTGGTGAGTAATGAATGGACGAGCCGTTGCACCACCTGGAATCACGTGCATCATTGGCGTTTCCACTTCTAGATAGCCTTTTGAGCTCATGAAGTTACGGATTGCCGATACAAGCTTAGAACGGATGATGAACGCTTCACGTGAATCTTGGTTCACGATTAGGTCAACGTAACGCTGACGGTAACGCATCTCTTGGTCAGTCAGACCGTGGAACTTCTCTGGAAGCGGACGAAGTGCTTTAGTTAGCAGCTCGTAAGACTCCATGTTCACGTAAAGGTCACCTTTACCTGACTTGTGAAGTGCACCTTTAACACCGATGATGTCACCGATATCTAGGCCTTGGTATTTCTCTTTCAGCTCTTTTTGAACATCTTTCGCTGCATATGCTTGGATACGGCCAGATGTTTCTTGAATAGCTAGGAATGGACCACGCTTAGCCATTACACGGCCAGCGATTGCAACAACGTGGTTTAGCTCTTCTAGCTCTTCCTTCGTCTTTTCACCGAATTCCGCTTGAAGGTCGCCTGCTAGGTGCTCACGACGGAAGTCATTTGGGTGGCCGTTTGCTTTGCAGCTCTTACGGATATGATCCAGTTTAGCGCGGCGCTCAGCAATTAGCTTATTCTCTTCTTGTGCGTTTTCGTTTTGAACAGCATCAGTCATTTTCGATGTATCCTGTTTTCGTTAGTAACGAGTGTTTTTTCGGTGAAAAGCTTACAGACCTGATTTCAGGCTAGCTTCGATAAATTTGTCTAGGTCGCCATCAAGAACCGCTTGAGTATTGCGGTTTTCTACGCCAGTACGTAGGTCTTTAATGCGCGAGTCATCAAGTACGTAAGAGCGGATTTGGCTACCCCAACCGATGTCAGATTTCGCATCTTCATTGGCTTGCTTCTCTGCATTCTGTTTTTGAATCTCTAATTCAAACAGTTTTGCACGAAGCTGCTTCATCGCTTGGTCTTTGTTCTTATGCTGAGAACGGTCATTCTGACATTGAACCACTGTGTTGGTTGGAACGTGAGTAATACGAACCGCCGATTCCGTGGTGTTTACGTGCTGACCACCTGCACCAGATGCACGGTATACGTCAATACGCAGGTCGGACGGGTTAATGTCGATATCAATGTTGTCATCAATCTCTGGGTAGATAAACGCAGATGCAAACGAAGTATGACGACGACCGCTTGAGTCAAATGGAGACTTACGAACTAAGCGGTGTACACCCGTTTCCGTGCGTAGCCAACCGTAAGCATACTCGCCAGAGATACGCACTGTTGCGCCCTTCAAGCCAGCCACCTCACCCTCAGATACTTCAATTACTTCGGTCTTAAAGCCTTTCGCTTCAGCCCAACGCAAGTACATGCGCAGCATCATTGAAGTCCAATCTTGTGCTTCTGTACCACCAGAACCTGATTGTAGGTCGATATAGCAATCTGAAGCATCGTGATCACCCGAGAACATACGACGGAATTCCAGCTTCTCAAGCTTTGCTTCTAGCTCAGCGAGTTCTGGTTCAATTTCATCAAAAGTCTCTTGGTCTTCTTCTTCTACAGCCAGCTCTAGTAAGCCATCTACATCTTCAACACCTTGGTCAAGTAAGTCGATGGTTTCTACTACCGCTTCCAGAGATGCACGTTCTTTACCCAGTGCTTGTGCACGTTCAGGTTCATTCCATACATCTGGCTGTTCTAGTTCTGCGTTGACTTCTTCTAGACGCTCTTTCTTAGCGTCATAGTCAAAGATACCCCCTCAGGATATTTGTGCGCTCAGACACATCCTGCAGACGGTTTTTAATAGGATTGATTTCAAACATGTTTGCTCAACATTTATGAATAGAATTTAACCGCAGAATTCTACTCAAAATTGTGACGAAGATACAGAAAAAAATAGGCTCAAATCGGGAAATGAAAAAAGGCTGGTGTTTCCACCAGCCTTTTTGTCATCTGCGATAAACGAGAAAAGTTAAACCGTTTCTTCAGTTAGCTCTTCATTTTGACGGCTGCCTATAAAGCACATACAAATCATCGCTGCTGCCGTTGGTAATAACCACCCCATTCCAACTTCAAATAGGGGCAACATGTTGAAAGCAGATACATCGATACCCGCGACTTTAGCCGCATCAATTAACGCAAACATTAGTGCAACTAAAATCACCACTCGGTACGCTGCCTGAGGGTTCGGTAATTTAGAGCGAATAAAGGTCAGTGCAACCAATGCAATCGCAACTGGGTACAGAGCAAACAGCACAGGAACCGATAATGCAATTAACTGAGATAGGCCAACATTAGCAACCGTCGCACACGCAATACCGTTGATCACAACCCATTGCTTGTAAGAAAGCGGAGTCAATGAACAGAAGTAATCAGAACACGCTGAGATCAGGCCAATTGCAGTCGTCAAACACGCAAGCAACACAATCACCGACAACACAATTTGACCATATGGGCCAAACAGTGACTGCACGTACAAGCTCAGTACAACACCACCATTGTCAGCACCAGCAGCAACAGATGCACTCGTTGCGCCCAAGTAGAAAAGAGATACGTAAACAAAAGTCAGGCCTGCCGCCGCAATACAGCCAGCAGCAATGAGATACTTCGACGTAGCACTTTGTTCAGTGATGCCTTTTTTACGCAATGCATCCACAATCAATACACCAAACATCAATGAACCAAAGGTATCCATGGTGTTGTAACCTTCTAGGAAACCTTTTTGCAATGGGTGTGTTAAGTATTCACCGTGCGCTGCTAACACTTCCCCTTGTGGATCAACAAAAACGGCCAAGGCCAATACAATTAGACCTACAAATAGAACTGGGGTCAGAACTTTACCGATCACATCAATCAACTTACCTTGTGACCAAGCAAAGAACATCGCGATAGCAAAGAATGCAATTGAGAAAATCGTTAAATGGGATTGCGCCGCATCAACGAAAAATGGCTTAACTGCCATTTCGTAAGCAACCAACCCGGTACGAGGCGCAGCAAACGCAGGGCCTATGATAATGAAGATCAATACGGCCATGATCATCGCTGCACGCTTAGGCAGATCTTTAGTTAAGTGTTCCCATGAACCACCTGCTACAGCAATAGCAACAATAGTAATAAGAGGAAGACCTACTGCTGTTAACAAGAAACCTGTCATCGCTGGAATCAGGCTTTCACCAGCCAGCTGCCCTGCTAGAGGTGGGAAAATAATGTTGCCCGCCCCTAAGAAAAACGCAAATAGCATAAAGCCTACTGCGATAATGTCTGTTAATTTTAAAGTCTGCTTCACAGCTAACCCTTATAATAATTTTTTAAAAATGTTGTGTGCGCTAGTTTGCAAAATTTGTGCAATTAGCATGTAAACTCGAGCGGATGATGACGAAATCATTAACAATTCGCAACCATTAAGGAAAAAACACCATATAAATTCAGGATGAGGAATATAAAGCAGTGAATAGCACTGGTATTTATATAAAGGCCAGAATTTATAACCAAACAAAATGGATACATCTCATAAACAAATTAGAACATTAATCTAAAAACCACGTAAAAATTAGTGACAGGCACTATAAATAAGTTGATTAACAAATAATCATGAAAGAATCGAAAAACACGACTAAAGACTTCAAATTTAAACAATTTTCAGTTCATGGCGGGCAATCTGGAATGCCAGTCAGTACCGATGGCGTCCTGCTCGGCGCTTGGAGTGGAATTGATGGTGCTGAAACGTTACTTGATATAGGCACAGGAACGGGATTGCTATCCCTGATGTGTTTGCAGCGTAATCCAAGGCTGTCGGTTGTTGCCGTAGATATAGAACAAAATGCCTACCAAGCCGCAAAGCAGAATGCCGAGCAATCACCGTGGCGACACAATATCGAAGTGCTGCATACAGACGTACTTAGTCATAGATTTGAGCGTACTTTCTCACACATTATCTGTAACCCCCCGTACTTTAATAGCGGCGAGCAAGCAGAGAGTAAGGCTCGAGCCACCGCCAGACATACAGATACATTGAACCACCATGATTTACTCAAGCGTTGCCAAACATTACTGCAGCCTAACGGCCGAGCGAGCTTTATTTTACCCACCTTTGAGGGAGAGCAAATGCTTCAGTTCGCCGAACAATCAGGCTGGTACATCAGCCGAAAATGCATAGTAAAGCCATCTATAAAAAAAGCCGCACATCGATTACTATTTGAGCTGAGCTTACACCCCATCGAATGCAACGTAAGCGAGCTAACGATTCATACCCCGCAAGGTTATAGCGACGAGTTTATTTCTCTTACCAAAGACTTTTATTTAAAGATGTAGAAATAACATGTGATCCTTATCACCGAACGCTCTATAATGTGCGACCTTAATTTTGCCCTTAAATGCCTACAGGCTTGTGGAGAACCACTGTGATCAGAACTTTTGCTGACCTTGAACTTGACCAAAATCTTCTTGAAGCCATAGAAGAGATGGGCTTTGATCGCCCAACCCAAATCCAAGCAGAAGCAATCCCACAAGCACTGGACGGGAAAGACATTCTTGCTTCTGCACCGACAGGGACAGGCAAAACCGCTGCGTTTGTTATCCCTGCCCTGCAATATTTGCAAGACTTTCCACGTAAGAAAGCAGGCCCTGCTCGCGTGTTGATCCTAACTCCAACGCGTGAATTAGCAATGCAGATAGCAGACCAAGCACGTGCACTAGCAAAAAACACTAAGCTTAATATTTTCACCATTACCGGTGGTGTTCAGTACCAAGAGCACGCAGATATCCTGGCGACAACCCAAGATATCGTGGTTGCAACACCTGGCCGTTTAATGGAATACATCGAAGCAGAACGATTTGATTGCCGCGCAATTGAATGGCTGATCTTAGATGAAGCGGATCGCATGCTAGACATGGGCTTTGGCCCAACGGTTGACCGTTTATCGGCTGAGTGTCGTTGGCGTAAGCAAACTCTACTATTCTCTGCAACATTAGAAGGTCGTGGCGTTGAAGGTTTCACTGCTGATCTTTTAAAAGAGCCGGCTGAAATTGATGCTGAACCTTCACGCCGCGAGCGTAAAAAAATCACACAGTGGTATCACCGTGCAGACGACATGGAGCACAAGTTAGCTCTATTGAAAGTCATCATCACGGAGCAAGCAGAGCGCTCTATCATCTTCCTCAAGACGCGTGAGCGTTTGGCCGATTTGCGCGTAGAGCTTGAAAAAGCTCAAATCCCTTGTGCATGGATTCAAGGCGAAATGCCGCAAGACCGCCGTAACAACGCGATTGCACGATTCCGTGATGGTAGTGTCAACGTCTTACTGGCAACGGATGTCGCTGCTCGTGGTATCGACTTACCTGATGTTAGCCACGTGATTAACTTTGATATGCCACGCACGGCTGATGTTTACCTGCACCGTATTGGCCGTACAGCTCGCGCTGGTAAAAAAGGTAACGCCCTATCTCTCGTAGAAGCGCACGATCAACCTATGCTAGATCGTGTTGCTCGTTATACTAAAGAAGACATCAAAGAACGCTTTATCAAAGAGCTTCGTCCTAAACACAAGAAACCCGTGTTTAAGAAAAAGAACAAGAAGAAAGACGATAAGAAAAAAACAGCTGTTAAAGGTAAAAAGAAAACAGCGAAGAAGAAAAAGTAACAGCTAAAAATGGAAAGGGCTGGCGTTTCGCGCCAGCCCTTTTTGCATCTAGAATCCATCTAAATAGCTCAACGCAGCTTCCCCATCCATCGCCGTAACAGCCTTTCTATCCAATTGAGTTTATTAAATAAACTCTTTTATCAATTTTTAGTTCTGTTCAGAAAGCCCATAACCAGCACAGCCCGTGACAACCGTGAACATCAATAACGTGATGTAGCACATGAATATCCATTCATATTACACAGCATCTCATGGGGCTGAACTCATATCCACCACTGATAAAGATGGCCGCATCACTTATGCCAACCAAGCGTTTTGTGAGGTAGCCGGTTATAGCCTCGAAGAACTGGTTAATCAACACCACAATATTGTCCGCCACCCAGAGATGCCCAAACTCGCGTTTGCCGATATGTGGCGTCACTTAAAGCAGGGGCAGGTTTGGCGTGGTGCGGTGAAAAACATCACTAAAGATGGGCGATACTACTGGGTTGATGCTTTTGTATGCCCTATTTACCAAGGGCAACAAGTCATAGGCTACCAATCTGTGCGGGTAAGGCTCAACGACTCTTACAAGCACAGAGCGATTCACGCTTATAAGAAACTTGTTGATACTAATAAATGTGATACTACGATCAATCGCTTTTTCCCTCATAAGTTATTGGCTGTTGGTGCAGCTAGCATAGCAAGCACTTACCTCGCTTTTACTTTATCGCCCTTTTTTACACTCTTGCCACCGATTGCGATGTGCACCCTTTTTTACCAACAGTTGTTCCAGCATCGCAAATGGGAATCCGGTTTAGCGCTTCAATATGACAGTTTATCACGTCTAATTTTTTGCCAAGAGTCGGATAGAAGCTCTGAGTTTCACTTAAAAATTGAGCAAGGAAGAGTCAGAACTATCCTTGGGCGCCTGATCGATAGCAGTAAAACAATCAGTAACAATGCCAATGAACTGAGTGAGGCATCGAGTGAAGCAAAACGTAACATTGACCATGAGTTTGCAGAGATATCTGCTGTTTCTGTCGCCATTGAAGAAATGACCAACACGATCAGCGACATCGCTGCAAATAGCGTCCTCACTTCAGATAAAGTCAATCAAGCCAGTGAGGAATGCACTCAGGCGATTGAATCCATCGAGGTTACTCGTAATCAAGTCGACAGCATGGCCAGTGAAGTAAAGCAATCCGCCAATATTGCTTCGGAGCTAGTCGCTGAAGCTGAGCAAGTGAATAGCATCATGACAGAGATCCAAGCAATATCAGAGCAAACCAATTTGCTGGCACTTAATGCCGCAATTGAAGCAGCGCGTGCTGGAGAATATGGCCGAGGGTTTGCTGTTGTCGCCGATGAAGTCAGAACGCTTAGTACCCGAACAGGCCAAGCCACCGAGCATATTCAAAACTCGATTGTGAGTATACAAAACACGTTGAGGAAGCTTGAAACACGGATGAATGAGAACGAAAAAGTCAGCCAAAACTGTGTGGAAGATACTCAAGTGTCGGAACAAAAAGTGCGCTTCATGGCGAGTGCTCTGACTGAAATCTCAGATATTGCAATTCAAAACTCCACCGCAGCTGAAGAACAAAGTATTGTGTCGCGAGAAATCAGCGCTAATATCCAAAGGATCAGCGATGTATCCAATGCCAATCTCACTCAAGTTGAAACTGTCTCTCAGCTAGCAGACAGTTTGCTGAAATCAGCAGAGAACTTGAATGGGATTTCCTATTCTTTTGGTAATCGAACCGTGTAGTAAACACTGGACATAAAAAAGCCCCACCCCAATAATCATTAGGGTGGGGCTATTTATTCAAAATATTAGTGTTCGCGAGTCGCTCGGAACTGAACGTCAGGGAAACGCTCTTGCGCTAGGTTCAAGTTTACCATTGTTGGCGCAACGTAAGATAAGTTATCACCACCATCCAACGCTAAATTGGCTTGGTTCTTACGCTTAAACTCTTCTAGTTTCTTCTCATCATCGCATTCTACCCAACGAGCAGTTGCAACGTTTACGCTTTCATAGATAGCTTCTACGTTGTACTCGGATTTAAGGCGAGCGACGACCACATCAAACTGAAGCACACCAACCGCACCAACGATCAGATCGTTGTTTTGTAGAGGGCGGAACACCTGAACCGCACCTTCTTCAGATAACTGAACCAGACCTTTCAGAAGCTGCTTCTGTTTAAGAGGATCACGCAGGCGAATACGACGGAATAGTTCAGGTGCAAAGTTTGGAATACCAGCGAACTTCAGCGACTCACCTTGAGTAAAGGTGTCACCGATCTGGATTGTACCGTGGTTATGCAAACCGATAATGTCACCGGCATAAGCGTTTTCAGCACGAGAGCGATCACCCGCCATAAAGGTTACGGCATCAGAGATATTGATCTGCTTACCAAGACGAACATGGTTCATCTTCATACCTTGTTTGTAGGTTCCCGATACAATACGCATAAAAGCGATACGGTCACGGTGTTTAGGGTCCATGTTGGCTTGGATCTTAAACACGAAGCCAGAGAACTTTTCTTCTGTCGCTTCAACTTCACGCTCATTCGCTTTACGTGGTTGAGGTGCAGGAGCCCAGTCTGTTAAGCCATCAAGCATGTGGTCAACACCAAAGTTACCTAGTGCAGTACCGAAGAATACCGGCGTCAGTTCACCTTGTAGGAATAGCTCTTGGTCGAATTCATGTGAAGCACCAAGAACCAGTTCTAGCTCTTCGCGTAACTGCTCAGCCAGTTCTTCACCAACTGCTGCGTCTAGCTCAGGGTTATCTAGACCTTTGATGATTTGCTCTTCTTGAATCGTGTGGCCTTGACCTGTTGTGTAGAGAATCGTTTCATCACGGTGAATGTGGTAAACACCTTTAAACTCTTTACCACAACCAATCGGCCATGATACTGGAGCACAAGCAATGTTTAGCTCACTTTCCACTTCATCCATCAATTCCATCGGATCACGGATATCACGGTCAAGTTTGTTCATGAACGTTACAATCGGAGTGTCACGTAAACGTGTTACTTCCATCAATTTACGCGTACGGTCTTCGACACCTTTTGCCGCATCGATTACCATAAGGCATGAGTCAACAGCGGTAAGTGTACGGTAGGTATCTTCCGAGAAGTCTTCGTGTCCCGGAGTATCCAACAGGTTCACCAAGCAATCATTGAACGGGAACTGCATCACCGAGGTTGTAACCGAGATACCACGTTCTTTTTCCATTTCCATCCAGTCAGATTTAGCGTGCTGGCTAGAACCACGACCTTTTACGGTACCCGCAGATTGAATAGCGCGTCCGAATAACAATACTTTTTCAGTAATGGTGGTTTTACCCGCATCCGGGTGCGAAATGATTGCGAAGGTTCTACGTTTAGAAACTTCACCAGTAAATGTATTTGACATGGAAATGGTCTTCTCTTGTTGCCAGTTAAGGTGTCGACAAAAACGATTTGTCACGACTGGCGATTCGATTCAATTTTGCGCGGTATTCTCCCCTATATTTGCCTTTTGAGCAACTGAGCCAGCAGCGCTATCCGGTATAAAGGCAGGATAAAACGCTTTGTAATTAAAATATCAATAAATATGGACTATAACTAAGAGAGTAGATGGAACTAAAACTGACTATGCAAAGACCGAAAAAGATAAACTCTCTCGCATTTAGACAAGCTAAAACAGTATTCCTAGTATCCGTGATACTGGGTCTCTGCTTTAGTTTTTACCATATTCTGCTAGACCTCCATCAAGAACAAGATCGCATTGAAGAGCACTACCAATTCAAGTTATTACAAAACTACTCGAACGCGAGCCAAGCGGCTTACCACCTTAATCACCTATTAGCTGAACAAGTGGCGTCTAGCTTAATGATGGACACCGCCATTTATAAGGTCGAGATCATTGATGACTTTGGCGACACTCTGACTCAACAAGAACGAGTGATCGATTCTAAGGGCTCTTTCATTCAAGTATTGTCTAATTACCTCACACCGTCTGCGCCTGTGTATCAAGCAGAGCTTCACCAACCCAACTCCAATGTCGTCGTCGGCCTGCTCAGCTTCTCGGTTAATGGTAATAACATCGCACAAGATTTTCTGACCAAAACGACTCGCGTTATTCTGTTCGACCTGTTCCGTAACATCCTGCTGACCACCATCTTATTGGCTTTCTTCTACTACAAGCTGTCGAAGCCGATAGTCACTCTGATTGAGTGGGTTCACTCATTACAAGACAAACAAAAAGCGCTGCCTATTCCAGCGCAAAAACAAAATGACGAGCTTAGCCAATTGGCGACCTCGTTTCACACCTTGTGGACCGACCGTGAAAAAGCCGAACACCAGCTCAATCAATTGGCGTACTACGATTCCTTAACCGGCCTAGCAAACCGAAGTTTGCTGCTTGATACGTTGGCGCAAAGTATCGATACCGCGATTAAAGAGCATCGTTCTGGGGTGCTGTTTTATCTGGATTTAGACCGCTTTAAAACCATTAATGATTCGCTCGGTCATACCATTGGCGATAACTTACTAAAAGCCATTGCGCTTCGCATGGAAGCTTGGCTGCATAGTGATTACATTGCCGCTCGAATTGGTGGTGACGAATTTGCCATCCTACTTCCCGACCTTCAACCAGATAAAGCACACGACGTTGCAAAGCAGCTATTGGCTCTGATTTCGAACCCTTATTCAATTGACGACCACCAGCTTTACTGCACGGTGAGTGTCGGTATCGCCATCTTTCCATCGGTGGGGAGCACTAACATTGATGTATTACGCCAAGCCGACACCGCCCTCTACCGGGCGAAAGTCGCAGGTCGTAACAAGTACATGTTCTATGAACCTGAAATGCAGGCTCAGGTGGAATCTTTCTTAGAAATAGAAAAAGGTCTGCACGAAGCCATTAACAAAGGTCAGCTAGAGCTGTATTACCAACCTCAGGTCAACGAACATCACCAGATTGTTGGTGTCGAAGCCTTGATTCGCTGGAACCACCCCGATAAAGGGTTGCTACCACCTGGTGTGTTCATGCCAATCGCTGAAGAAACAGGGCAAATCCTGCAAATCGGTGACTGGATCATTGAGCAAGCCTGTTATCAATATGCGAACTGGCAGCAACAAGGCATACTCCCAAGTACATTCCGCCGTCTCGCAATCAACATCAGTCCATTGCAGTTTTCCCAGGACTCGTTCGTCGACCATATCACTCAAACTCTATCTCAGTTCAACATTACTGGAGAGCATATCGAGCTCGAGATTACTGAAAGTCTGCTGTTAGAAAATGTAGAAAGTGCTATTCAAAAGATGGCCAACTTAAAAGAGCATCAGCTTAAGATTTCGATTGATGACTTTGGTACAGGCTACTCTTCACTGCGCTACCTCAAGCATTTGTCGGTTGACGTACTTAAAATCGATCGCTCTTTTGTCACTCAACTGCATATGGACGAAAGCGACCAGGCGATTGTTGATACCATCGTGATGACGGCAAGAAGATTGAATTTAGAGGTAATTGCAGAAGGGGTCGAAAACGCCAATGAGTTACACGCGTTAAAGCAACTTGGCTGCGATCAGTTCCAAGGTTATCTATTTGATAAACCGCTCCCTGCGGCTGAACTTAATAGCCGCTTTGCTCACAACCAATATCAAATCCCAGAAGTGGAACCGATTGGCAACATCAAAACCGCCCATAAATAATATACACATTAACTAGAAAAACAGGTAACTCATGATAATGGCATCTTCTTTGCCATTATCGCTTGGGTAATAGTTACGACGTCTATCGACTTCGTTAAAGCCTAACGCTTCATAAAGTCCATATGCCGCCTGATTACTTTCCCTAACTTCTAACCATGCACTATCAGCCTTTTGCTGTTCACAGAGCGTGAGAAACTGCTCTAATAGTGCCCTCCCTAACCCCTTGCCTTGATGTTTAGGCGCTATTGCAATGTTCAGCAACGTTACTTCACCAACAATATTCTGAGCGTAGAAGTAACCCACCAACTCATTGTTATGATGCATAACATAATGCATCGCACCACGACTATGCACATCGCGTATCATCGACTCAGCCCAAGGATGGCTGTGGGCAACGGTTTCGATCTGCCATACAGCATCCAAATGCGCTTGGCTAAGCGGAGTAAAAATAAAGGACATAGGAAATTCCAAGGTAGCTTAATAAGAACAGATTTGTTGCCACAGCAAGCGGCGCTGCTCATTGTTACCATCAATGTCTGATAGCAGAGGTGAAGTAAGAACTTTGTCGGTGACCCCGTCTACACGCTCACATCCGGCGAACCAAACCCATTCCAATTGGTGCTCACCAATTACAGCTAAGTTATCTGGAGTAACATGTTGGGCTTGAGTAAGATCTAACTTAATACTTTTCAGTACGCGTTCAAACATTTCAGCTAGCCCCGCTTCAGGGCAGACAGGTGAAACCAGCAGTAACTTGCAGCTTTCTTCTAATGGCGCTTTATCAAGCTGATATCCAGATAAACGTTCAGGGTGGACTAACGTCCATTGGCTAATCCCCATCTCTTCAAGATAGGCAGAGTGCTGTTGGTTTGATTGAAGTGATTGCATAACGATAGAACCTTTGAGAACCCGTTCATAATATCAAACATCGTTCTAGAATGCGTGATCGATAACCTAAAAAGCCAAGAAGACTGCTTCTTGGCTTTTATGTACATCGGGTTACACAGCAAATACGGTTATAGCTCGTTGAACTCTTCGCAGTACTGAATCATCCCACCTTTACCCGTAAGTTGCTCTGGTACTAGCTCTGCGATTTGGAATGCACCTGCTGGCACTTCCCACTGGCAGTTAAAGCCATACTTTTCTGCGGCGTTAAAACCAAAGCGAGAGTAATAGGCTGGATCGCCTAACACGACACAAACCGGATAACCAAACTCCACTAAAGACTCTAGGCCTTCAGTAACAAGTTTCTGCGCAACGCCTTGTTTGCGATATTCAGATTTCACAGCGACAGGCGCAAGCCCTTGCCAGTTATAGTCTTCGCCTTCTAGTAATACAGGGCTAAACATCGCATGGCCAATCACTTCGCCTTCATCGTTACAAGCAACGAGAGAAAGGGTCAGATGGCTATTTTCTCTGAGCTTCATCACCAAGTTGGCTTCAGCATCAGTTTCAAAAGCAGACTTGAGCAGGCGATCGATCGCCAAAATGTCTGCGGGTGCTTCAGTTCGAATAAGCATTCACTACCTCATTTTGTGTCGCTGGGGATTGTACGCCCTTCTGCACAAAATCAGCTAGTTGGTTTAGCAAAATTTGTAACGGTTTTGGCAAAAGATCCAAATCGACACTATCCATTAGGTTCTTCACTTCTAAGCCTAGCTCTGTATCCCCCTCAATAGAGAGTCTGCGCTGGAAAAATAGTGTATCAGGGTCTTCTTTACGCCCTGCAATCAGTACCAAATCGTTTAAGTTGCCACTGAAGCTGACATCTTCATCAACAGGCTTATCGGCAACAACAATTTTCTCGTTTTCGTAACTGATGTACCAACTCAGTTTCATATCTTTTACTTCAACTTTCAGCCACTTATCTTCAAGAAATTCAAAGTCACCATCTTCCAAGGCTTCTTTAAACACCGTTTTCATACCTTCTAGCAAGGCCTTTTTTTGTACAGTTTGCGGCAATAAGTGGACTGGAGATCGCAAAATTGATGCGGCATTTTGAACTAGTTGGGTACGAATCTTGTTTATCACGAGCTTTATCCGTTACTTTGTAAAGAGAATTTCTCATCATAATGGAAGTGATTGTGCGGATTCCTGTTATGCATCAAAAAACTATACAATGCGCGCTAGCCTTTTACATGGCGCCATTCACAGGTATAGTTAATGTATCGCGCACCTTTCACATGGCTTGTGAATGAATATGCTCTTTGGAGAGTGGTAGTACTTGATGCCTTCGCAACAGTTACAACATTGGTTTGCAAAATTAACGTCTAATAGTCCTTTCTTTTTTGCAATCTTGGACGACCAGCATAACTACAGCATGGTCAATGAACGTTATTGTGACGTAGCTGGGCTTAGCACTGCAGAGTTAGTAGGAATGAATGACTCTCAAGTGCTAGGTGAACACTTCTACCAACACCTAAAACCTTACTACGAGCGTGCCTTTAAAGGGGAAACTCTGGAAGCAGAAGTTACCCTCAACGACATCGACCTCGATACCAGCCTGCATTTCAGTCTTTCTCCTATCATCAACAACAAGCAAGTTGAGCATGTTATCTTTCATGCTATTGATACTTCAGAAAAGCAGATTCTAATCCGCTCACTCGAAGAGTCCGAAAGCAAATTCTCGACATTGGCCTCTTTGCTACCTGACGGCCTTTTGCTCGTTGAAGACGACTGCATCATTTCAGCCAACCCGTCAGCAATTAGAATGCTTGGCTTTAATGACTCGGGCGATTTACTTGGTGAAGATTTAACAAGGCTGTTCATTGACCAAAGTACCAAAGCCGTATTCAACACCAAACTCAGCTTGTTGGTCGCAGAAGCACCAGTGGTGTGCTTAACTGGACCGCGTTGTGGCTTTGAGAGGAAAGTTCAGCTGCATGCCGACTCAACCATGGTTTTGGGCAGCCAATCTCAGATAATCCTGATTCAAGATGCCGATGATGCACCTAAAGCCCTATCAGCATCGAACCAAGAAGATATCCATATCGACAGTCTAACCGGTGCGTATAACCGATTTGGTTTCACCAAACGGCTTGAGCAACTGATCAACAACGAAACACCGCTGATCATGCTCTACTTGGATATCGATAATTTTAAGAACATTAATGATTCGCTTGGTCACCACATCGGTGACAAAGTGATCAAAGAAGTGGCATCACGCTTAAAACGTCTATTGCCCCCACACGCTATTCTAGGACACCTAGGTGGTGATGAGTTCGGTTTGATCTTGCCAGAGCCAGACAACAACCGAATGGCAGAAATGCTGTCTGAACGTATTATTGCCCTCATCAACCAACCGTTCGATCTGCATCACTTTAGCAAACGCCTCGCCTGCTCTATCGGTAGTGTGGCCTACCCAGGCGACGGTAACGATGCACGAATTTTGCTGCAAAATGCCGATACCGCAATGTACGAAGCAAAAGATCGTGGCCGTAACCGCCTGATCAAGTTCAACGACCAAATGAACAAAGAAGCTCGCATGCGTTTGTGGTTAGAGATCGAGCTGCAAAAAGCACTGCAACAAAACGGGCTTGAAGTCTGGTACCAACCAAAAGTTAACGCCCGTGATTTCAGTATCAATGGTGCGGAAGCATTGATTCGCTGGAAACACCCAGTCGAAGGTTACATCAGCCCTGCGGCTTTCATTCCCGTTGCAGAGAAGGCTGGCTTGATAGAACACTTAGGCCGAGTGGTCATGCGTGAAGTATTCGCTACCGTTAAGCGTTGGAAATTACAAGGTATTTTACCGGGTCGCGTAGCAATCAACTTATCTCCAGAGCAGTTCGGTAACCCTAAGCTTATCGACTACATGGAAAAGCTGCTCCGTACTACCGATTTGGACCCAAGCTGTATTACCTTCGAACTCACCGAAAGTGCGGTGATGAGCGACAGTGAACACACGCTGCAAATGCTTAATGCAATCAAAAAGCTCGGTTTTGCGCTTTCAATTGATGATTTCGGAACTGGCTACTCTTCTCTGTCTTACTTGGCACGCTTCCCAATCGATGAACTTAAGATAGACCGAGCCTTTATTACCGATCTAGATACCCTACCTAAGCAAGTCACCGTCATCGAAAACATCATCAATTTAGGTAAGTCCCTCAACTTATCTGTTGTCGCCGAAGGGGTGGAAACTCAGCAGCAAGCCACGCTTTTGTCCAACTTGAATTGCAACTCGATTCAAGGCTTCCACTTTTACCGCCCTCAACCAAAACAAGAAGTTGAAGAGCTGTTCGCTCAAAACCGCCGTCATAAACACTAGGGTCTGTTGAACTTTTGAGCTGATTTTTGCTGCGCTTTGTGGGAAATTTATACAAGGCAGAGGCTTTGATGTGTAGTTAGCCTACATAAGAAGCCGATAACGCAGTAGAAATGAACCACAAAGGCAGCCCAAAGGGTTCGGCTACGCGCCCCGGACTAAAATCGTTTTACGCTTTGTTGAAGACTATTTGCTTAGAATAACTAGGCTACACAGTCTTCGCCTCGACTAAAACGATTTTGACTAGGCGTCCCCATCCGAACAAAAATCAACCACGAAAGTTCAACAGACCCTAATTCAGCACTACCCCAATCTGGTTAATTGTCGGCTTTATTCACTCAAACCTGCCTTACATCAAATTTGCCATTCATAATTCTTCATAAAATGCGGTCACTTTTTTGATAGAAATTGGTACTGAGCAATGGAACTCTTATGTCCAGCAGGTAACTTACCTGCTCTCAAAACAGCCATTGATTGTGGAGCAGACGCGGTTTACATCGGATTCAAAGATGATACGAACGCCCGCCACTTTGCAGGCCTGAACTTTACAGGCAAGAAGTTAGACAAAGCGGTTCAGTATGTACACGACCGTAATAAGAAAATTCACGTTGCATTGAACACCTTTGCTCACCCTGATGGGTTTGAACGCTGGACTAACGCCGTCGACAATGCCGCTCAACTGGGTGTCGATGTTTTAATCGTCGCCGATATTGCGGTACTCGAATACGCCGCTAACAAATATCCAGATCTCGAGCTGCATTTATCCGTTCAAGCCTCAGCTACCAACGTCGCAGCTATCAACTTTTATCAACAGAACTTTAATGTTAAGCGCGTTGTATTACCAAGAGTGCTTTCTATCCATCAAGTGAAGCAGCTATCACGCAATATTCCGCAAGGAGTTGAGCTAGAAGTTTTTGCATTTGGCAGTTTGTGCATCATGGCGGAAGGGAGATGCTACCTCTCTTCGTATATGACAGGTGAATCACCAAATACTGTAGGTGCATGTTCTCCAGCTAAGTACGTTCGCTGGCAAGAAACAGAAACAGGGCTAGAGTCTCGATTGAATAATATCCTGATCGATCGCTATGAAGCAGGTGAGAACGCAGGTTACCCGACCTTGTGTAAAGGCCGCTTCACCGCTGATATTGAAGGTGAATCTAAACGCTACCACGCGTTAGAAGAGCCAACCAGCCTCAATACTCTATCAATGCTGCCAGAGTTATTTGCGGCAAATGTTGCGTCTGTGAAGATTGAGGGGCGACAACGCAGCCCAGCCTATGTTGAGCAAGTAACACGAACTTGGCGCGCGGCAATTGATCGCTACCAAGCAAATCCAGATGCGTACCAAGTCGAAGCCGCTTGGAATGCCGCATTAGCGAATGTCTCGGAAGGCACCCAAACCACTCTCGGTGCTTATCACCGTAAATGGCAATAGCGCGTCAGTTGTGGAGAACAGCATGGAAAACAACATGAAATATGCACTTGGCCCTCTTCTGTATTTCTGGCCAAAACAAGACATCGAACACTTCTACCAACAAGCGAAACAAAGCAGTGCCGATATAATTTATTTAGGTGAGTCAGTCTGCTCTAAGCGCCGCGAAATGAAGCCGGCGCACTGGTTTGATATCGCAAAAGAACTCTCGTCCACAGGCAAGCAAGTTGTACTCTCTACCATAGCTCTGCTAGAAGCGCCTAGCGAAGTCAATGTGATGAAAAAGTACATTGATAACGGCGACTTTGCGATTGAAGCCAACGATGTGTCTGCCATTCAACTGGCCAGCGACAGCAAAGTACCTTTTGTCGTGGGCCCAGCGGTTAATACCTATAATGCGCACACGTTAAAACTGTTTCTCAAACAAGGCATGACTCGTTGGTGTATGCCAGTAGAATTGTCGCGAGATTGGCTAAGCAACGTATTGTCGCAATGTGACGAATTAGGCATCAAGAACCAATTTGAAGTCGAAGTATTTAGCCACGGCTATTTACCGCTCGCTTATTCGGCGCGTTGCTTTACTGCGCGTGCAGAAAACAAAGCCAAAGATGATTGCGAAACCTGCTGTATTAAATACCCGACGGGTATTCAAGTGCACAGCCAGGAAGGGCAAGCCGTGTTCAACCTGAACGGTATTCAAACCCAATCAGGATACTGCTATAACTTGGTCAATGACTTACCAAGTATGCAAGGTTTAGTCGATGTGGTGCGCTTGAGTCCACTTGGATTAAACACCTTCACAGAGCTAGATGACTTCCGTGCAAACGAAGCTGGTCAGAAGCCGAAGGTCATCGAAGACAGACAATGTAATGGCTACTGGCATCAACTGGCAGGGTTGGATGTGAAAAACATTTAACCCCCTCTATTCCATATAGAAAAAAGGTCTGGCATTGCCAGACCTTTTTATTTTCTCTTAGCCTGCGACGGTCGCAGGTTGATAGCTTTGTTGGTTCGCTCGTTGTATGTCTTTCCAGAGCATAGTGAGTACTACCAAACTCAGTGCAATATTCGACAATGGGAAGGCTAGCCAAACCCCTGTAATGCCCCATAGTTTTGGCAGGATGAACAAGAACGGCAACTGCACAAGCATATTACCTATTGTCACAAACATCGCCTTGCTGCCTCTATTCACCGCTTGGTAATAAGCCGCTGCAACCACCAAAAATCCATCTAAGAACAGAGCAAACATATGCAGGCGAATTCCCCAAACGGCACCATCGATTAGCTCTTGATCGGTTGAATTGAAGACAGAAACAAACTGGTATGGGAATAGGTTCAGTATTATTACAAATGCCAATCCACCCAGTACAGAAGCACTCATTGCCACCTTCAGCAACTTGTTAATGTTATCTTGATTCCTAGCTCCGTGGTTAAAACTCACCAAGGGCTGCATACCATTTGCGATACCTTCTGCTGTCAGATAGTAAACCGTTACTATGTAGCCTAGAATTGCATAAGCACCAATTAGAATAGAGCTGCCGTATTGAGCAAACAGTGCATTATGCAGCGCAACCATGACAGAGCCATAGGCATACATAAAGAAGCTAGACGCTCCAATCGCCCCAATTTTAGGCGCTAAGTCTGCACGTAAACGAATACATCGGCGGCTCAATCGCAGTTTTGCACGAGAAGAGAAGAAATAACCCACTCCCAATAACGTCACAACAAACTGTGCAAATGCCGTCGCGAGTGCAGCACCAGTGAGCTCCCAGTTCAACCAGACAATAAACACATAATCGAGTGCAATGTTGATCACGGCACCCACCACCATCAACAATGTCGCTAAGTTAGGACTGTCGTCGTTACGCAGCAGAAATGGCATCGCAATCGAACCCAACGTGAACGCGCTGGCAAAAATCAGTATATGTAAATACTGCAAACCAAGTTCAAACACTCGCCCTTGCGCGCCTTGCCACAGCAAGAAATCATCGGCAAATGCGTACAATGTTATCGAAACTACAGGTGCCAGAATTAACAGCAGTATTAGTCCGGTTGTGAGGATTTGTTTAGCAGAAGAGTTATCTCCTTCCCCTTGCTTAATTGAAGCCAATGCTCCTGTACCCACCCCCACCAGCATACCAATACCTAAAATGGTACCAATGATTGGCCACGCCACGTTGATGCCAGCTAAACCATCAGCTCCAACGTATTGGCCGATAAAGATCCCATCAACCACCTGATATAGGCCGTTGACCAACATCGCCGCGACGGTTGGAATGGTATAGCGCCAAAACTGGCGGTAAATAGATTGCGACATGAAATTTCTCTTTAAAATATTGGTTAGCATAGCTAACTATTATTCGACACTAACACTACACAATTCGTAGTTGGTTAGTTGTAGTGCTTCAGAACTTTGTTGAGCAACGTATTCAGTTGCTCTACTTCCGCACTCTCTAATCCTTTAGATACTTTTTCCGCGATAATTTGATACACCTTGGTTTCGTAACTTAAATGTTCCAAGGCGGTTTTTGTTAACACAAATCGTTTTGAACGAGCGTCTTGCTCACAGTCGATTCGAGCTACCAGACCTTTTCTTTCAAGGCGTTTAATCATATTTGAAGCAGAAGGTTTAGACACCTCCATCTCACTGGCTAAATCAGTCAAACGAATTGGCTCTGGTGCACATTGCACGACTTTAAGGTAATCGTATTCATTAAAGCTTAAGTGGCAAAGAGGATCTTCTTTACTGTATTTACGCCATACTTTAGAAGAAAAACGTTCTAGCTTCTCTAAATTTGATTCCAGTGCCATGCGCCACTCAATGATTTAGTTAGTTAAGCTAACTATTTTAGCGGTACTTTTAACCAATGTCACCTAGCTAAAAATAAAAAAGCCGCCTTACAGGCGGCTTTTTTATACATTGGTTACGGGCTATTCCGACTTAGCTTGCTCTTGTTCAGCTTGCTGCTTTGCTTTCGCTACCTGCTCTGCCTTTACCTCATTGTAAATTCGGCTGAGCTCTAGGAAAGAGTATCGATGCTCAACATATTCAAATACGTTGGAGGCCAGCGCTAACTTATACAATGACACGGCACTAGCGAAATCCCCTTCACTTTGGTAACGCTTACCTAAGTAAAAGTACACTTCAGTTAAGCGCTGTGCTAACAAGGTATTATCACGGGTTCCTGTCAGAATCGCTTTAAATGCTTGCTCTTCAGCGATTTGATCTAAAGTCAGGGCAACCAGCACCCAGCCCCACTCTTCATTGCGCTCTTCATAACGACTTAGAAGATCAGCCTTGGCTTGTACCGGATCAAGTTCCGACTGAATGATATACAACCATAATGCACGGAACGGATCGCTTGGATCTTCTTCAAAGTGCTTCGTCATATCCTCAAACGCAAGTTCATTACGATCACCGTAATACAGAGCGATCGCGCGGTTACGCTCCGCATAAGAGTTTTCAGGATCTAACTCTAACGTTGAATCGAATGCTTCATACGCAGCATCAAATTCACCAACTTGAGTAAAGTACACACCAAGCAAGTTAAAGATATCTGGCTGAGCAGGATTGAGCGAAAGTGACTGATTGAAATCCAAACGAGCTAAGTCACGTAGACCAACGCTATCATAGTAGTTACCACGTTCGTAATACATCTTCGCTCGCACTTCATCATTTAAATCAGTACGTTGAAGTAATTGCGTTAAGCGAGCTATTTGTACTTCCTGCTGCACACTTGCTTGAAGAGGTACCGCCATCGGAGGGTATACCCACTGCTCACTTTGATCTGAGCTCGAGGTTGATGCACAACCTGCTGTTACCAATAAAAAAGCACTAACTGCTGCGGTTCGAAACCATTTCACAAATTGATACTCCTGTAGGTCAGTATCTGACTGACAAATCCGCATAAAAAAAGGGAGCGATAATGCTCCCTTTATAACATGCTTTCAGTGAAATAGGTAACTATCCCCTCACTCCACTGATTTACGCGCTAGGCTTACTCAGCTTCTGGTGCAGCGTTGTCTGCTGCTTCTTCAGCTGGCTTTTCTACCGCTTCTTTCATGCTTAGACGAACACGGCCTTGGCGGTCGATTTCAAGTACTTTAACTTGAACTTCTTGGCCTTCAGATAGGTAGTCTGACACTTTCTCGATGCGCTTGTCCGCGATTTGAGAAATGTGTACTAGACCATCCTTACCAGGAAGAATAGTAACGAACGCACCGAAGTCCGCTAGACGTGCAACTTTACCAGTGTAGATACGGCCTACTTCAACTTCAGCAGTGATCTCTTCGATACGGCGGATAGCTTCTTTCGCAGCTGTACCTTCAGTTGCAGCAATCTTGATTGTACCGTCGTCTTCGATTTCGATAGTTGTACCAGTCTCTTCAGTTAGAGCGCGGATAACTGCACCACCTTTACCGATAACGTCTTTGATCTTCTCTGCGCTGATCTTCATTGTATGAATACGCGGAGCGAACTCAGAGATATCTTCACGAGCACCAGAGATAGCTTCATCCATTACAGATAGGATGTGCTTACGTGCACCTTGCGCTTGGTTAAGAGCAATTTGCATGATCTCTTTAGTGATACCTTCGATCTTGATATCCATCTGAAGTGCAGTGATACCAGTGTTAGTACCTGCTACTTTAAAGTCCATGTCACCTAGGTGGTCTTCGTCACCAAGGATGTCAGAAAGAACAACGAAGTCATCGCCTTCTTTAACAAGACCCATTGCGATACCCGCAACAGAAGACTTAATTGGAACACCAGCATCCATAAGTGCTAGAGACGTACCACATACAGAAGCCATTGAAGAAGAACCGTTAGATTCTGTGATTTCTGATACTACACGTACTGTGTATGGGAACTCATCTACAGATGGCATTACTGCAGCAATACCACGCTTAGCCAGTTTACCGTGGCCGATTTCACGACGCTTAGGAGAACCTACAAAACCAGTTTCGCCTACACAGTATGGAGGGAAGTTGTAGTGTAGTAGGAAGTGATCTTTACGCTCACCTGTCAGCTCATCGATGATTTGAGCATCACGTTGTGTGCCAAGAGTAGCGGTAACGATAGCCTGAGTTTCACCACGAGTGAATAGCGAAGAACCGTGTGTACGTGGAAGAACACCAGTACGCACGTCTAGTGCACGAACCATGTCTTTTTCACGGCCATCGATACGTGGGTTACCCGCGATGATGCTGCGACGTACTACTGTTTTCTCTAGATCGTGGAAGATAGAGTGAGCTTCTTTTAGGTTCACTTCTTCGTTTTCAGATACTAGTACTTCGTTAACTTCAGCAGCAATCTCATGGATGCGGTCGTAACGAGTCATTTTCTCTGTGATTTGGTACGCTTCAACTAATTTAGCTTCTGCTAGTTCAGCAATACGAGTGTTAAGCGCAGTGTTCTCTTCTGGAGCAACCCAATCCCATGCAGGAGTAGCAACTTCAGCTGCGAACTCGTTGATCGCGTTGATAACAACTTGCTGTTGATCATGACCAAATACAACTGCAGATAGCATCTCTTCTTCTGTTAGGTTGTCTGCTTCAGACTCAACCATAAGAACAGCGCCTTCAGTACCCGCTACCACTAGGTCTAGCTTAGAAGTTTCTAGCTCAGTGTTGCTCGGGTTAAGAACTAGTTGACCGTCAATGTGGCCAACACGTGCTGCACCGATTGGTCCGTTGAACGGGATACCAGAGATAGCAAGCGCTGCTGATGTACCGATCATTGTTACCATGTCAGGCTGAACGTCTGGATTTACAGACATTACTGTCGCGATAACTTGTACTTCGTTTTTGAAAGCATCAGGGAAAAGCGGACGGATAGGACGGTCGATTAGACGAGCCGTTAGAGTCTCACCTTCAGAAGGGCGACCTTCACGCTTGAAGAAACCACCAGGGATCTTACCTGCAGCGTAAGTACGCTCTTGGTAGTTTACTGTTAGCGGGAAGAAGTCTTGACCTTCAACGGCTTCTTTTTTACCAACAACAGAAACGAATACTGAAGTATCGTCCATTGTTACCATAACTGCAGCCGTAGCTTGACGTGCGATAACGCCAGTTTCTAGAGTAACCGTGTGGTTACCGTACTGGAACGTTTTAACAACTGGTTTTTCGAACATTGTTATTCCTTGTGTCTCAGCCATTCTTATTTAGAAGGCTCAGATGATTTTGATAAAAGCTCAAGGCATTACAAATCGCGACTAGTAAAAACAAACTACAGATATAGGGTGAGTTCACTTTTAATAGTCGCGACCTTTTGGTCGACTTGGTTGACTGTAATGCTATGAGTAATTGCGTGTAAAATCCCGATTGGAATTTTACCGTGCGTATTATAGCGGGATAAATTCGGTTTGGCTAAGCCATACCAACCAAAAGTAAGTAGCAGGCAACAAAAAAGGGGCTAAAAGCCCCTTTTTCGACAAACTGTTCTATGCAGCCGCTGATTAGCGACGTAGGCCTAGACGCTTGATTAGATCTTGGTAACGAGAAAGGTTTTTGCCTTTCAAGTAGTCAAGAAGCTTACGACGGCGAGAAACCATACGTAGAAGACCACGACGGCTGTGGTGATCGCCTTTGTGCGCTTTGAAGTGACCTTGTAGGTGGTTGATAGAAGCTGTAAGTAGAGCTACTTGAACTTCTGGTGAACCAGTATCGCCTTCACCTTGAGCGTATTCAGCAACGATTGCTGCTTTAGTTTCTGCATTCAGAGACATAATTCTCTCCTAATAAGAGTAGGTTAATATTTGTGCCAGCCAATCTCTGATTCAGCCGACACGAGAAGCGCGAATTATAGGGGATGTACATAGCTTAAGCAATAGGTAATTTGAGTCGCTATTTTAAGGTCTCTCGACCTTAGTCAACCATAGGCAAAATATTCCGTTATTGGCCTTTTCTGTTACACTTACCGCCATTAAACATCTATTTATCAATGAACAGGATTGAGTATGAAAATCGGCATCATCGGTGCAATGGAACAAGAAGTTAAGATTCTTAAACAAGCTATCGAGAACTGTGAAACCGTCAATAAAGCAGGCTGTACCTTTTTTGCAGGCCAACTAAACGGTGTAGAGGTTGTATTGCTTCAATCTGGTATCGGTAAAGTTGCAGCGGCTGTTGGCACGACGATTTTGCTTGATGAATATCAGCCAGATGTGGTTATCAATACCGGCTCTGCAGGCGGATTTGATTCTTCGCTTAATCTTGGAGATGTGGTGATTTCAACAGAAGTTCGCCACCACGACGCTGATGTCACTGCATTTGGCTACGAGATGGGTCAAATGGCCGGCCAACCTGCAGCATTCATTGCAGACAGCAAACTCATGGATGTAGCGGAAAAAGCACTAACACTTATGGAAGACAAGCACGCCGTTCGTGGTTTGATTTGTACAGGTGATGCTTTTGTATGCACTGCAGAACGCCAGGACTTCATTCGCAAGCACTTTCCAACTGTAATCGCCGTTGAGATGGAAGCATCTGCCATTGCACAAGCTTGTCATCAGTTTAATGTTCCGTTCGTCGTAGTGCGCGCTATTTCAGACGTCGCAGATAAAGAGTCACCGATGAGCTTTGAAGAATTCTTGCCACTGGCTGCACAGAGTTCGTCAGAAATGGTGATTAAAATGGTCGACATACTTAAATCATAATCGAACAATTCATGGACGAATTTTTTAATCAGTTTTACGCAAATGGTGCACTCCTCGTCATGTGGGGTGCATTGCTGTTTCATCTAATCTTACCCATTCCAAGGCAAGCGCACCCAGCCACTCTTTGGCATAAGTTCGCCGAACAACTCGCAGATAAAGTCAACACCAACACAAGCTATTCACAAAGCATCATCTCAGGGACGTTAGCTTGGTTACTCATGACCATTCCTGCTTTGCTCGTTTTATGGGCACTCAAACCACTTGTTTGGCAGCCTCAACTGTTTGAGTTAGCGCTGCTGTTGCTTGCCATTGATTGGCGTAGTACTGAAAAACTGGCCAGTGAGCTCACTCTAGCATTAGCTAAAGACGATAAAAAACTCGCCCGCAGCCTACTTGCTCCAATCGTCAACCGCGAAACCTCAAGCCTATCTCCGTTAGGACTAGGTAAAGCAGGTGCTGAGACCATTATTATGGGCTACGGCCGTAATGTGGTTTGCGTGTTATTCTGGTACGCAATTGCCGGTGGTAGCGGAGCTCTGGTTTATCGGCTCACTGCTGAATTAGCAAGAGCCTGGTCCCCTTCTCGTCAGCAGTATTCTCCTTTTGGTATTCCAGTTATTCGCGCAGTGGCTGTACTCGACTACGTACCACTGCGTTTGTTCTCTTTAATGATCGTTGCTGGCAATCGCGCTTCTCATAGTTTCAAACTGATACTGGCACAAAGTGCTAGCTGGCCATTACCGGGGCCTGCTTGGTTACTGACTGCTGTCGGTGGAAAACTGGAGCTTGCGCTTGGCGGCCCCGCTATCTATGAAAAGCGTAAAGCCGTAAGAGCAAAAATCGGCGGAAGAATCGCCCCTGCGGCAATTCACTTAGCTCAATTGCAAAAGCTTTTAGCATGGCGCCTGTTTGCTTGGATTGCCCTGCAAAGTATCCTTCTTTTTATCGTTTATCGAGGTTTCTAGATGCTACGCCATCTAACGTTCATCACTCTACTCTTCACTTCTTTTGCGTATTCCCAGACAGTGGAAAAAATAATATCCCTAGCGCCTCACGCAACCGAGATAGCCTACGCAGCGGGATTAGGCGACAAACTGGTAGCGGTGAGTGAGAGAAGTGACTTTCCCGAACAAGCAAAGCAACTAGAAAGAGTCGCAAACTATCAAGGAATGAAGCTTGAGCGCATCATAGCGCTCCAACCCGATCTGATCATCGCATGGCCAGCAGGAAACCCGACTAAGGAGTTGGAAAAACTCAAGCAATTCGGCTTCAACATCTATTACTCTCAAACCAACAGCCTCGAAGACATCGCTACAAACATAGAGCAACTGAGTCAATACAGCGATGACCCTAGTATAGGGAAACAAAACGCCGACCAGTTTAGACAGCAACTGGTTGAGATAAAGTCTCGCTACCAAACCGAGCAAACAATCCGTTATTTTTACCAATTGAGTGAAAAGCCAATCATAACTTTGGCACAAAATAAGTGGCCAAGTGAGGTTTTCTCTTTCTGTGGTGGAGAAAACATCTTTCAGAACAGCGCCCTACCTTACCCTCAAGTGGGTATCGAACAAGTTGTGTTAGCCAAACCTGAAGCTATATTTACCTCTCAGCATGCGTTAGAAAACGGTAACATGTGGGCAAGTTGGCAACAGATCCCAGCGGTAAAAGAACAGCACATTTGGACACTTAACTCAGACTGGATAAACCGCCCGACTCCACGTACGTTAAAAGCCATTGAGCAGGTGTGTCAGCACTTTGAATCCATCCGCCGAAAAAGCTAACGCTCAGCGATAAAAATCCGTACAATTCGAGCCATAATTCCGCTGAAAATAAACAAAGAGTACTCAGTAACATGGACTCCATGCTGCTTTATATTATCGACTTATTCGGAACCGCTGTTTTTGCCATTTCCGGTGTTCTCTTGGCAGGTCGACTAAAGATGGATCCTTTTGGTGTCGCTGTACTAGGAAGTGTAACCGCTATCGGCGGTGGAACCATTCGCGACATGGCCCTAGGCGCAACTCCCGTGTTCTGGATAACCGACACCACATATTTGTGGGTTATTTTGTCTACTTGTCTTCTTACTATGGTGATCATACGCCGCCCAAAACGCTTGGCCTGGTGGATCCTTCCTGTGTGTGATGCGATTGGTTTAGCGGTATTTGTCGGCATTGGTGTAGAGAAATCGCTGACATTCCAAGACTCTGCTTTGGTTGCCATTATCATGGGCGTTATTACTGGTTGTGGCGGCGGTATTATTCGTGACGTACTAGCACGTGAGGTCCCAATGGTACTTCGAAGTGAAGTGTACGCTACGGCCTGTATTGTCGGTGGTATTTTCCATACCACTGCACTTAGCATGGGTTACGACAACTCCACTGCTTTCATGGCGGGTGTATTTTCGACACTTATTATTCGCCTCGGTGCGATCCGCTGGCATTTGTCGCTGCCCACATTTGCGATAAATAAATAGTTCTTCGGGCTCTACTTCAAGGTAGAGCCTCTTTCCTCTCTAAATACCCCACTCTAGCAATCGTCCATTACATTGGTTACATTGCTATTATCCATTCCTAATTTTCATCAGAGACCATGCTTTTAGAAGGGATTGAAACACTGCTGGTATTAAGCAAGTATAAAACGATGAGCCGCACAGGCAGTCAGTTATACATCAGCCAGTCAGCCGTCAGTAAGCGAATTGCGAACCTTGAAAAGAAGCTAGGTAAAAAGCTGATTGAGCCTTCAGGTCGCTCGATAAAATTGACGCCCGATGGAGTGGCACTGATTGAGAATATTGGCCCAACTTTTAGTGAATTGAGAGGGTTGATATATGAGCAACAGCAATTAGAAGATACTTCGCTGATTAAGCTGGATAGCTCGAAGTCTTTAATTGCAGGTTATTTAGGAAAAACCATCGGTGACTATCTTCAGCGCGATAAATACCTGTCAATCACCACCAACCATACGCCTAGAATCATCGAGCATGTTCAATCGGGAAAAGCGACACTTGGGCTTTGTGCAGGCTTGCTGCCACCACATCATGGACTAATGACTTTCCACCTATTTGACGAACCTTTCGCCATCGTAAGCCACACTCCACTCACCGAACTGCCCAAAACAATCATCACTAATGATTTAACCAACCCAGCCAATAGCTATCAGCTCAGCACACTCGAAAAATTAGGCATAAAACCCATTATGGAAATGGATGCCTATACCGCAGCCGCCCAATTAGCATTAGGCGGAACCGCGCCAGCGCTTATTCCGCTTTCCATCATCAGAACACTAAATATAGAACCACAATGCTGCCATTACTTTCCGGAGTTGGAGCACCTTATCAGGCCTATTCATATATGCGTGAGACCCAGTCGCTATCAGTCACCAAGGGTCAAAACATTGATAGAAGCCATTGCTGATGCTGTTCCCAAAGCAGTTTAATGGCCATTAGCATCGACATGACAATAACAAGAGGGCGAATCCATTTCTGTCCTTTCGTCACTACAACCTTAGCGCCGAGTTGAGCGCCAATGAACCCACCTACCGCCATGACCAAGCCCAACTCCCAAATAGGTAGCCCAGCCAAGATAAAAAACAGTAGCGCTGCAATATTCGATGTGAAGTTCAAAACCTTGGTGCGAGCGGTGGCATCCACCAGCGAAAAGTGACCTATCGCAACAAAACACACTGTAAATATCGAGCCTGTTCCTGGGCCAAAAAAGCCATCATAGAATCCGACACCACCACCTACACAGAAAGCAAATGTCGCTTCTGAGATCGTCTGTTTACCCTTATGTGCTTTCGTTTGTGGTGCCAATAAGAAGTACATCGAAATCGCGATAAGTAACACGGGAATGATGCTAGTGAGAAGACTGGCATCAATATACTGAACCAACTCGGCGCCAACAGCTGAACCAACAAAAGTACACACTATGGCAAGGCGCATTTCTTTCACACTGACGATGCCATTTCGCACGAAGTACCAGCTGGCTGAAAAGCTACCAAAAGAGCTTTGTAGTTTATTCGTAGCAAGAGCTTGGGTGGGCGGCACACCCGCTGCCAACAACGCTGGCAAGGTCAATAAACCGCCTCCCCCAGCCATCGCATCAATAAACCCGGCTGCAGTCGCTACAAAGAATAAGATCGTTAGTATTTCTAAGGTGAGTTCCATCAGAGGGTGCCATGCGATGAGTGTGTATTTCGGGCTACAGTATCACCATGTCACTTCGAGCAATAACGAAACCGTAGACAGTAATTCATTCCAAATTTTCATCAATTAAATCGTTCACGTTATTCATCAATTTATTTCTATTACAGCGAAACAAAAAAGCCCGCTCAAAAGAGCGGGCTTTTATTAAGCAAAGTTAATCTGAATTACGCTTCAGATGCTTTCACTTGCGCATGCAATTCTTGTACAGACGTTACTGTCGTTTTAGCGTCAGCCGTATGAGCCATACAAGTTGCGAATGCCGCGTTTAGCGTGGTGGTGTAGTTCACTTTCTCAGCCAGTGCACCACGACGAAGAACTTTAGAATCTTCAATCGCTTGACGGCCAGCTGCAGTGTTCACGATGTAGGTGTACTCGTTGTTCTTGATACGGTCAAGAATGTGAGGGCGACCTTCGTGTACCTTGTTTACTAGACGTGGGTTGATGCCTGCTTCGCCAAGAATCACTGCTGTACCATGTGTTGCGTCTAGCTGGTAGCCAAGCTTAGAAAGCTTAGATGCTAGGTCTACAACGCGCTCTTTGTCGCCTTCGCGAACAGAAAGAAGTGCACGGCCGCCTTCTGGGTAAACATTGCCACAACCTAGCTCAGCTTTAGAGTAAGCTTCTGCGAACGTTGCACCAACACCCATAACCTCACCAGTAGAGCGCATTTCTGGGCCTAATAATGGGTCAACACCTGGGAACTTGTTGAATGGAAGTACCACTTCTTTCACGGAGTAGTAAGGTGGGATGATTTCTTTGGTAAAGCCTTGAGACTCTAGCGATTGACCCGCCATTACACGTGCCGCAATCTTAGCGATTGGTGCGCCAGTTGCTTTAGATACGAACGGTACCGTACGTGCTGCACGAGGGTTAACCTCGATTAGGTATACTTGGTTGTTCTTAACAGCGAACTGCGTGTTCATTAGACCACGAACACCCAACTCGAACGCCAGCTTTTCAACTTGCTCGCGCATTACGTCTTGGATTTCTTGGCTTAGCGTGTATGCAGGAAGAGAACATGCTGAGTCACCTGAGTGAACACCTGCTTGCTCGATGTGCTCCATGATCCCGCCGATAACCACACGCTCACCGTCACAGATAGCATCGATATCCACTTCTACTGCGTCATCTAGGAAGCTATCTAAAAGAACTGGAGATTCATTCGATACGCTTACTGCTTCGTTGAAGTAGCGACGTAGGTCTTGCTCGTCGTATACGATTTCCATCGCACGACCACCCAGTACGTAAGAAGGACGTACAACCAGCGGGTAACCGATTTCACGAGATTTTTCTACCGCTTGCTCCATCGTCGTGACTGTCGCGTTTTCTGGCTGTAGAAGACCTAGACGGTCAACAGCCACTTGGAAACGCTCACGGTCTTCTGCACGGTCGATTGCATCTGGGCTAGTACCAATGATTGGCACGCCAGCCGCTTCAAGTGCACGAGCCAGTTTAAGTGGTGTTTGACCACCGTACTGAACGATAACGCCTTTCGGCTTCTCAACGCGAGCGATTGCTAGTACATCTTCCAGAGTTACTGGTTCGAAGTACAAACGGTCAGATGTATCGTAGTCCGTAGAAACAGTCTCAGGGTTACAGTTAACCATGATAGTCTCAAAGCCATCTTCACGTAGCGCTAGAGATGCGTGTACACAACAGTAGTCAAATTCAATACCTTGGCCGATACGGTTTGGACCGCCACCAAGAATCATGATCTTGTCTTTGTCTGTTGGGTTTGCTTCACACTCGTCATCGTAAGATGAGTACATGTAAGCCGTGTCTGAAGAGAACTCAGCCGCACACGTATCAACACGCTTGTACACTGGGTGGATATCGTATTGGTCACGTAGACGACGGATTTCGCTTTCCGCTACACCTAGAATCTTAGATAGGCGTGCATCCGCAAAACCTTTACGCTTCAGCTTGTTTAGCTCGTCTTTGTTCAGACCAGCAAAGCCTTTCGCTTTAAGTTCTTGCTCAAGCTTAACGATGTCTTCGATTTGAACTAGGAACCAACGGTCAATTTGCGTTAGGTTGAATACGCCATCTACAGACATACCCGCACGGAATGCATCCGCGATGTACCAAATACGCTCTGCGCCCGCTTCTTTTAGTTCGTGGCGAATTGTTGTTAGTGCGTCTGGCGCATCTAGGTCAACCATTTCGTCAAAGCCAGTCGCGCCAACTTCTAGGCCGCGAAGTGCTTTTTGTAGAGATTCTTGTTGGTTACGGCCGATAGCCATAACTTCACCAACAGACTTCATTTGCGTCGTTAGACGGTCGTTAGCACCTGCAAATTTCTCGAAGTTAAAACGAGGAATCTTAGTAACTACGTAGTCGATTGTTGGTTCGAATGATGCTGGTGTTGCGCCACCTGTGATGTCATTTTGCAGTTCATCTAATGTGTAACCCACAGCCAGTTTCGCTGCAATCTTAGCGATTGGGAAACCTGTCGCTTTAGATGCTAGTGCAGAAGAACGAGATACACGTGGGTTCATCTCGATGATAACCATACGGCCATCTTTTGGGTTGATACCAAACTGTACGTTAGAACCACCCGTTTCAACACCAATCTCACGCAGTACTGCTAGAGATGCGTTACGCATCAGTTGGTATTCTTTGTCTGTTAGCGTCTGTGCTGGTGCAACTGTGATTGAGTCACCCGTGTGGATGCCCATTGGGTCAAAGTTTTCAATCGCACATACGATGATACAGTTGTCCGCTTTGTCACGAACCACTTCCATCTCATACTCTTTCCAACCGATTAGAGATTCATCGATTAGAAGCTCGTTGGTTGGAGACAGGTCCAGACCACGACGACAAATCTCTTCGAACTCTTCTTTGTTGTATGCGATACCACCGCCAGTACCACCCATAGTGAATGATGGACGGATAATACAAGGGAAGCCAACCATATCTAGAACAGCGTAAGCTTCTTCCATGGTTTTCGCAGTATCAGCACGTGGACACTCTAGACCGATAGACTTCATCGCCTTATCGAAACGAGAACGGTCTTCTGCTTTATCGATAGCGTCAGCCGTTGCACCAATCATCTCTACACCGAACTCTTCTAGAACGCCGTGCTTCTCTAGGTCTAGTGCACAGTTAAGAGCTGTTTGACCACCCATTGTAGGTAGAACTGCATCTGGCTTCTCTTTCGCAATGATGTTGCGAACAACTTCCCATTGGATAGGCTCGATGTAAGTTGCATCTGCCATGTCTGGGTCAGTCATGATGGTCGCTGGGTTCGAGTTTACAAGAATAACTCGGTAACCTTCTTCGCGAAGCGCTTTACAAGCTTGAGCACCAGAGTAATCGAACTCACATGCTTGGCCGATTACGATCGGGCCAGCACCTAGAATTAGAATACTTTTAATGTCAGTACGTTTTGGCATTGTCTACTACTCCGAATTACGCTGTGTGCTGTTTAATTAGTTCAATGAAGTGGTCGAATAGCGGCGCTGCGTCTTCTGGACCTGGGCTCGCTTCTGGGTGACCTTGGAAGCTAAATGCTGGCTTGTCTGTGCGGTGGATACCTTGCAGAGAACCGTCAAATAGTGACTTGTGCGTTGCACGTAGATTCGCAGGTAGCGTCTCTTCATCAGCAGCAAAGCCGTGGTTTTGTGAAGTAATCATCACAACATCACGATCTAAATCTTTAACTGGGTGGTTTGCCCCGTGGTGACCAAACTTCATCTTCACTGTCTTAGCGCCTGACGCAAGAGCAAGAATTTGGTGGCCTAGACAGATACCGAAGATTGGTAAGCCTTTTTCTAGGAACACTTTTGTCGCTTCAATTGCGTAAGTGCATGGTTCTGGGTCACCAGGGCCATTTGAAAGGAATACGCCGTCTGGGTTCAGTGCAAGCACTTCTTCAGCAGAAGTTTCAGCAGGAACAACGGTTAGGCGGCAACCGCGGTCAACGAGCATGCGCAGGATGTTTCGTTTTGCACCGAAGTCATAAGCAACAACGTGGTATGGCAATTCTGAGTCTGCTTTCGCTTCAGGAAGTCCACCCGTAAGCGTCCACGAACCTTGTTTCCATTGATACGCTTCTTTTGTTGTAACTTCTTTCGCAAGGTCCATACCTTTCAGGCCAGGGAATTCTTTTGCTTTAGCTAGAGCCAAAGCTTCGTCAATGTTATTGCCCGCTACGATACAACCGTTCTGTGCACCTTTCTCGCGTAGAATACGAGTTAGCTTACGCGTATCAATATCAGCAATGCCGACAACATTTTGCGATTTTAGGTAATCAGAAAGGGATTGTTCATTACGGAAATTAGAAGCGATGAGAGGGAGATCGCGAATCACAAGGGCTTGAGCATGAATGGAAGAAGATTCTTCGTCTTCGGAATTGGTTCCGGTATTGCCAATGTGAGGGTAAGTGAGAGTAACGATTTGTTGAGAATAGGAAGGATCAGTGAGGATTTCTTGGTACCCCGTCATCGAGGTATTAAAAACGACTTCTCCAACTGCGAAACCTTCCGCGCCAATGGATTCACCGTGGAATACTGTCCCATCTTCTAGGACTAGCAGTGCTGACTTACTCAAGACAACCTCCAGAATAAAAATGCATTAAAATTGATTTAATTTGCAAATCTACCTTCCTGCAACACCCAAAACTGCGTGTTTATGGAAATTAGACAAATTGGCGGTATTCTAATGATGGTCTTGATTGCTGTCAATATTTGTCGATAAATAAAATTAAACTTTAGGGGATCTACATTAAAAACCGCTTAAAGCCTCCAAAACAGTAACTTTACAGGCCTTATAATTACATCAAATTGCAATTTGGGATTTTTAGCCAAGGATTAGGAAAACCAAGATCACAAAATTTATTTGTTAATTTGCGCAAACGTTAATCAAGCAAAGATTAACCACACTTTTAAGGGTTTTAATAAAAAACACATCAGAACACGCAAAACACAAAGGTAAAGGAGGGAAATAAATGAAATGTAGCTCAGCTAAATATCGAATAGCATAGAAAGGTAGAATAAAAACGCCAGCAAAAGCTGGCGCATAATTATGTATTAAAGTTCGTTCAATCCAAGAACATCTGTCATAGTAAAGAAACCACTTTGCTTTCCGTTCAGCCAGACAGCCGCTTTCACAGCACCATTAGCAAAGGTCATACGATCTGTCGCTTTATGGGTAATTTCAACACGCTCACCGATATCAGCAAACATTGCAGTATGCTCTCCAATAATATCGCCAGCTCGAATCGTTGCGAAGCCAATCTCATCCTTGGTACGCTCACCAGTAATTCCTTCACGAGCATATACAGCAACATCATTGAGCTGGTTACCCATAGCTCCCGCAATGGCTTCACCCATACCAATTGCTGTACCAGACGGTGCATCAACCTTATGACGGTGGTGTGCTTCAACAATCTCGATATCGCAGTACTCGCCCATCACTTTAGCAGCTTTCTCTAACAGCTTGAAGACAAGGTTTACCCCAACACTGTAGTTGGGTGCCATCACAATTGCGATATCTTTAGCAGCAGCGTCAATTTGAGCTCGTTCTTCATCACTGAAACCAGTTGTACCTATGACAATTTTCTTACCATGTTTCTTACACAACTCGATGTTCGCAAGTGTGCTCACAGGAGCAGTGAAGTCGATGATGACATCAAAATCTGCAATGGACTTTTCGAGATTATCGGTTAGTGTTACCTCGATTTTCCCCTCACCACATAGCTCACCAATATCGACGCCAACTAGTGACGATTCTGGACGCTCAGAGCCTGCACCGATCAGTGCCTCCTGATTTTGATAAGTTGCTTTAACGAGGTTTCGGCCCATTCGGCCTGCTGCTCCTGCAATCGCAATTCTAACCACTGCGTTGTTCTCCGTTGATATTGAACTCTCCCCCTAATAACACGGGTCTATCGAGTTCTCATTGAAATTGTCTACATAAACTAGCAACAAATGAATTGGGTTACCACCCAATTATTGGCCACGATAAGTTGCGACTACACGCTCAAGAATAGGAACGTTCGCTTCTGGAAATTGGTAATCGCTTAATGCCGCTACATCAACCCACTCGCCCTGCTGGCCTTCTTTACCATAAGGGGTATTTTTAAAGCTATTCACGGTAAAGAAATCGAACTTAAGAGATTTGTCTGGGTAATCATACTCAAGATGTTCAAAGTGCTTCGCTTGCGTTACCTCAATACCAATTTCTTCAAATAGCTCTCGAGCTATCGCTTGCTCGGGCGATTCACCTTGCTCAACTTTCCCTCCTGGAAACTCCCAAAATCCACCTTTATGTAGTTTCTCGGGGCGTTTGGTAATAAACACTTGCGACTGTTCAGGGTTAAAAATGATCGCAGCAACAATATGAATTCGTTTCATCACTATTCCATCCGTAATAGGAAAGTTTTCCATAATAAAAAAGAGCCGCTAAAGCGGCTCTTTTACTCAACATTTTAGCTTAGCCTATTTTACCATGGCACTGCTTGTATTTCTTACCACTACCACAAGGGCATGGCTCATTTCGACCTACTTTACGCTCTTCACGTACCATAGGCTGATTGCCTTCTTCTGATTCTTCACCATCAGATAACTGATTTTCCGCTGCAGCATGTTGGGTTTGAGCACGACGAGCTGCTTCTTCGGCTTGAGCACGACGTTGAGCTTCCATCTTCTCAACTTCTTCTTGCTGTTGAACTCGAACTTTAGAAAGGATGGCAATCACATCAAACTTGAGTGAGTCCAATAATCCTTCGAACAGTTCAAACGATTCACGCTTGTACTCTTGTTTCGGGTTCTTCTGTGCATAGCCACGTAAGTGAATACCTTGGCGAAGGTGATCCATCGCAGCCAAATGCTCTTTCCAAAGGCCGTCCAGTGTTTGCAACATAACCGACTTTTCAAAATTACGAAGCACTGTCTCACCAACTGCTTCTTCTTTCTGTTTGTAGACAGTTACCGCTTCTTCTAAGATCTTCTCGCGTAGAGCTTCTTCGTATAGCTTGTCGTCTTCATCCAACCAAGTTTGGATGGATACATGAAGGTCAAAGTCGTTTTTCAAGCGTTCTTCAAGGCCGGCAATATCCCACATTTCTTCTAGTGACTGTGGCGGAATATATTCGTCGATCACCGAGCTGAATACATCCGCACGGTTTTGTTCTAGCATTTCGCTGATGTCATCAACGCTCATCAGTTCATCGCGAAGCTCATAAACCACTTTACGCTGGTCGTTGGCAACGTCATCGTACTCTAGTAGCTGTTTACGAATATCGAAGTTACGGCCTTCCACCTTACGCTGAGCTTTTTCAATCGAGCGAGAAAGCATCTTAGACTCAATCGCTTCACCTTCATCCATACCGCTTTGAATCAAACTAGCCATACGATCAGAAGTAAAGATACGCAGCAATGAATCTTCCATTGAAAGGTAGAAGCGCGAAGAACCCGCATCACCCTGACGACCAGAACGACCACGCAGCTGATTATCAATACGACGAGACTCGTGGCGCTCTGTGCCAATAATATGTAGGCCACCTGCTTCAAGTACTTTATCGTGAACAACTTTCCACTCTGCCTTGATCTCATCGATCTGCTCTTGAGTTGGATTGTTTAGTTGTTCAACTTTCATCTGCCAGCTACCACCCAACACGATATCGGTACCACGACCAGCCATGTTAGTTGCAATAGTTACCGCGCCTGGTGTACCCGCTTCAGCTACAATCTCAGCTTCACGTTCATGGAATTTAGCATTGAGAACGTTGTGCTTGATCTTGGCTTGCTTAAGGGCATTCGATAGCAATTCCGATTTTTCAATCGAAACTGTACCTACTAGTGATGGCTGACCTTTTTCTACGCGCTCTTTAATGTCTTCGATGATTGCATTGAATTTTTCAACTTCAGTACGATAAACCACATCAGGCATATCGTTACGAATCATTGGTTTGTTCGTAGGAATAACGACAGTTTCCAACCCATAGATTGACTGGAATTCAAATGCTTCTGTATCGGCAGTACCTGTCATACCAGACAGTTTTTCGTAAAGACGGAAGAAGTTTTGGAAGGTGATAGACGCGAGAGTTTGGTTCTCATTTTGGATCTTAACGCCTTCTTTTGCTTCTACTGCTTGATGAAGACCTTCAGACCAACGACGACCCGGCATTGTACGACCAGTGTGCTCATCAACGATGACCACTTCTTCGTCTTCATTGACAATGTAGTCCACATTCTTTTCAAACAACACGTGCGCACGCAATGCAGCATTCACGTGATGCAGAAGGCTAATGTTCGTTGGTGAATAAAGAGTATCGCCCTCTTCCATCAAACCATTTTTTATCATTAACTCTTCAACAAATTCCTGACCTGTTTCCGTCAAGTGTACTTGTTTAGATTTCTCATCGACTGTGTAGTGACCATCACCACGGTATTCTTCAGAGTCTTCTTGCTCTTGCTGTTGCAAGTGAGGGATAAGAACATTGATACGCGTGTAAAGCTCTGAGCTATCTTCCGCAGGACCAGAAATAATAAGAGGAGTACGAGCTTCATCGATAAGGATCGAATCGACTTCATCGACAATAGCAAAGTAACGTTCACGCTGTACACGGTCTTCCGCACGGAAAGCCATGTTGTCACGTAGATAGTCAAAACCAAATTCGTTATTTGTACCGTAAAGAATATCGGCTTGGTAAGCTTCTTTCTTCTCTTGCGGAGGCATATTAGGCACATTGATGCCAACTGTCATGCCCAGGAATTCGAATAGAACACGGTTTGTTTCTGCGTCACGCTTTGCAAGGTAGTCGTTCACCGTTACTACGTGAACCGCACCTTTTAGTGCGTTCAAATATGCAGGTAGAGTTGCAGTTAGTGTTTTACCTTCACCAGTACGCATTTCTGCAATTTGGCCAGAGTTCAGTACCATGCCACCGATGAGCTGTACGTCAAAGTGACGCATACCATAAACACGCTTAGATGCCTCACGAACGGTCGCGAATGCTTCTGGTAATAGCTTGTCTAGTGATTCACCCTGTTCTAAACGCTGACGGAACTCAACGGTTTTTGCCTTTAACTCTTCATCGGAAAAAGCTTCAAACGTTGGTTCGTAATTATTAATTTCTTTAACTATTTTTTTAAGGCGGCGCAATGTTCTGTCATTACGGCTACCAATAACTTTAGTCAGTAGCTTAGCTATCATTTGTTGTGAATCTCTCTTTGCTTAGATCGTTCAGATCTACTCTAAATGCCTTCAGTCTCTACCCGTTTTAAACTAAGGATACTGAGATAAATCATGTATCAGTGATATTGTGATGAGCGGGCTGAATTTCAAGGCACTATCTATAATTAGTGCCGCATAGTTTAAGGAATTTTCTCCCGAACAACCAATAGTGTGAGCATTTGTTTGAAGCTCACTTAAATTTTTCTCCAATTCCAGCGATATTTCGTTTAAGAATGGCTGTTTTGCTACCGTACAATCGCCTACTATTAGGGATAGAAACCAATCGAGGCTTTTATGAGAGATCATCGCCCTACTCTTACTGACGAATTGATTACTGGCTCAAAACTCGGTCAGATCCAGCAACACGCCGGAGAGATCATCAAGATCAATCAAGCCCTATCCCAGATCTTACCTAAAGGAGTGGTGGATCATTGCCGCGCGGCAAACGTGCGATCAAACCACCTCGTCATTGAAGTTGCCAGTGCTGCAATAAAAATGAAGCTCGATTACGATCGACTCAATATCCTAAATCAATTAAGAAACGCTGGGTTCGCACGGTTAATGGCGGTCGAAATTCGCATAAATCCAGGACTCTACCAGCGCCGACCAGGCGAGTTCACCTCTGACAAACCAGCAAAGAAACGCGCACCATTGTCCAATAATGCCGCAAGTGCACTACTGATGATTGCTTCGGGGGCTCCACCTAAAGTGAAAAAGCGCTTAGAGAAACTCGCTCAACTTGCACGAGATGAGTAACTTTATTTAGCAAGTATAAGAAACAAAAAAGCCAGACTCGAAGGTCTGGCTTTTAAAATCTATATCTTCAGTGTTTACGCAAGCACCATGTTAGGTTCAGCAAAAGTAACAGGTGAACCAACTTCTTCTTCGAATGTTGCCCATTCCCATGCTTCCTGATCGGCTAGTACTGCACGTAGCAATTGGTTGTTCAAACCATGACCAGATTTATATGCGCGGAACTCACCTACAATAGCATGACCACACATGTATAGGTCACCGATTGCATCAAGTACTTTATGAGTCACAAATTCATTCTCAAAACGAAGGCCTTCTTCATTTAGAATGCGGTACTCATCCAGCACAATCGCGTTATCAAAGCTACCACCTAGAACCAAGTTTTGAGATTGTAAGTACTCAATATCACGCATAAAACCGAAAGTACGTGCGCGAGAAATCTCTTTTACAAAACCTTGAGAAGAAAAATCAAAACGCAGTTGTTGCTGGTCTGCATCTATTGCTGGGTGATCGAACTCAATTTCGAAGTCCATTCTGAAACCATTGTACGGTACCAGTTCAGCCCACTTATCACCGTCTTCAAAACGCACTGGTTTCTTAATGCGGATAAAGCGCTTAGGTGTGTTAAGCGTTTCAATACCAGCTTGTTGCAGTAAGAATACAAACGGACTTGCACTACCATCCATAATCGGAATTTCAGGCGCATCGACTTCGATAATGATGTTATCGATACCCATGCCCGCAAGTGCTGCGTTCAAGTGTTCTACCGTAGAAATACGTACGCCTTCATCGTTCACCAATGCGGTACATAGCATTGTATCGCGCACTGACTCTGGGTCGGCTGGAAAATCTACAGGTGGGTTGACGTCAGTACGACGGTAAACAATACCCGTATTTGCAGCGGCTGGGCGAAGAGTAAGTGTCACTTTACGACCAGAGTGGAGTCCCACACCAGTAGTTTTCACTATTTCTTTCAGAGTACGTTGTCTGATCATCTACTTGCCTCGATAAAAGTGCTACAAATCACGGTCGATGAGTTCACCGACCGCAAATCCTACCATAATTTTGAACAGTGTCAAATTATGCTTATATCTTAATCAGCTTGGCGACGTAAAAATGCCGGAATATCCAAGTACCCACCATCTTTTTCTGTCTTAGCAGCTGCATTTTGGCCATTTGATGACGAAACAGGTGCCGTAGGTGCTGGTTGAGATGTTACCTGAGGTTTTTCCTGCAAAGGCTGTGCCGGCTTCTCTTCTACTTTAGCAGCTGGCTGCTGTGGAGCAGAAGGCGTAGACGGAGCAGTTTGCGTTTGCGGCTGAGCGACTGGAGCTACTTTCGCTTTGCCACCCGCAACTAGCGTAATGTCAGGCTTTTTCTCGTTACCAATACCAGTAGCAACAACTGTAACGCGAATCTCATCTGTCATATCAGGGTCAAGGGAAGTACCAATAACCACTGTCGCGTTATCAGATGCAAACGCTTTAACTGTGTTACCCACCGTTTCGAACTCATCAAGACGCATGTCTAGGCCAGCAGTGATGTTCACAAGTACACCACGAGCACCGGCAAGATCAATGTCTTCAAGTAGAGGGCTTGAAATTGCTGTTTCAGCTGCTTCTTCCGCGCGATCTTCTCCCTTAGAGACACCGCTACCCATCATTGCGTGACCCATTTCAGACATGACCGTTCTCACATCTGCAAAGTCGACGTTGATCATACCAGGACGAGTGATAAGTTCAGCAATGCCTTGTACCGCATTTTTCAGTACATCGTTTGCGCTCGCAAACGCTTCAAGCAATGTGACACCACGTCCTAAAACTTTCAGTAGCTTCTCATTCGGAATAGTGATTAAAGAGTCTACGTGCTTCGACAGCTCTTCAATTCCTTGCTCCGCAAACGCCAAACGCTTCTTACCTTCAAAGCTAAATGGCTTAGTCACTACTGCAACCGTTAACACGCCAAGTTCTTTAGCCACTTCAGCAATAACAGGCGCAGCACCAGTACCGGTACCACCGCCCATACCAGCGGCTATAAATACCATATCGGCACCAGTTAGAACTTCTTTAATTCTTTCTCGATCTTCAAGTGCAGCTTCACGGCCAACTTGAGGGTTAGCCCCAGCACCTAGACCTTTAGTAATGTCACCACCAATCTGAATGACACTGCTTACACTCGTTTTACGCAGCGCTTGAGCATCGGTGTTTACACTGATGAATTCCACGCCTTCGATGGACTCACGCACCATGTGTTCTACAGCGTTACCGCCGCCACCACCCACTCCAACGACTTTAATTACCGCATCGTCAGACATTTCCATCATCGGTTCAAACATGTGTTATCTCCGTTTTTCCTGCTACTCAGGTTAAAACTCTTTTTGTATCCAATTACGTAAACGGCCAACGAAGCCAGACATAGATTGACGCTTTGGTTCGCTATATTCTATGTCATCACTCACTTGACTATCCTTTGCGTAATGAAGTAAGCCAACAGCCGTCGAATGAAACGGCTCTTTTACATAATCTGTTAAACCACTAACTTCTAGCGGTTTACCAACTCTAACTTGATTGCGGAATACACGCTCGGCACATTCCACCAATCCTTCAATCTGTGCTGCACCACCGGTAAGAACAACACCAGCAGCTAAATGATGCTTGATGCCATCTTCACGAAGTTTTGATTGGACTGTATCAATTGTCTGATTAACCAATCCCATCAGTTCAGTGTAACGAGGCTCAATAACCTCGGACAAGGTCTGCCTTTGTAAACTGCGCGATGGACGCCCACCCACGCTAGGCACGTTAACCGTATCGTCTTTACTCACCAATTCGCTAAGTGCACAGCCGTATTTCACCTTGATCTCTTCAGCATCGCTTACTGGCGTACCAAACGCAAATGCTATATCGCTAGTCACTGCGTTTCCGGCGTAAGAGAATACTTCTGTGTGACGTAGCGCACCACCAGTCCAAATGGAAACATCCATTGTACCTGCGCCAATGTCTACCACACAAACACCCAGTTCGCGTTCATCATCAGTGATAACTGCATTACTTGCAGCTAAGCCAGAATAGACAAGCTGATCCACTTTCAAGCCACAACGCTCTACAGCTTTAATAATGTTTCTTGCCATATCATTGTGACAAGAAATGAGGTGAACACTCACCTCCATTCGAACACCAGAAAGGCCAAGTGGATTCTTAATCCCTTCTTGGTAGTCGATAGTAAATTCTTGAGGAATGACGTGCAGGATTTTTTGCTCGTCTCCAATTTTGATCGATTTAGCGGTATGAATCGCTCTATCCATATCTTCTTGGGACACTTCCTCATCAGAAATGGTTCCCATCCCCTTTTCAATACGGCTAGCGATATGGCGGCCGGATAAAGAGATGAAAACATTACTGATCTGGCATTCTGCCATCAACTCAGCTTGGTCAACCGCACGCTGAACAGACTTAACGACAGATTCAAGGTCGTTAACTCCGCCCTTGTCCATACCTCTCGATGGGCTTGTTCCAGCCCCAATGATATTTATCTGGCCGTCAGGCAAGACCTCACCTACTAGAGCTGATACGGTTGCAGTGCCTATATCAAGACCAACAATTAAGTTGTCATCAGCGGCCTTAGTCATCTGTACTCTCTTGTTCTAACTCTTGTTCAGGGAACCAGCCAATTGCCGCTCCCGTGTCGTATCTGAGGTCGATATAACTGACTTTATCAGCGTCACTTCCTAAGCTCGTATACAGCGCAATGAAGCGCTCAATTCGTTCGTTTAACGATTCTTTGCCTAATTCAAGACGAATACCATTATCTAGAATTATTTGCCATGCTCGGCGATCGTTCAAAACCAACGATGTAATATTTAGATCTAACGCTTTAAAAAGAGGGGTTATTTCTCGCCAAATATTCAATACTTCTTGGCTACTCCCTGTCGGGCCATAAAGCTTAACCCGCTCTCCTTTTAGCTGGCCAATATCTCCGTCAAAGACATTGCCTTTTTCATTCAGTAACGCGTTTCCATTCCATATAGCCTCTGCTTGATACTCAGTCAGAAAAACTTTGATGGTATCTGGCCACTGTTTACGAATAGAAGCGTGAGCAACCCATGGAATGGTTGATACCACCTCTTGCAGTTCGTCGATGTCCTGAGACATAAACGTGCCAATATGCTCTAGTTCAGAAAATGCCTGTTGAACATTGTTGGCTGAAACGTAATTCAAATCGCCCTGAAGAACTATTTTGGAAAGCGGAAGCCTTTGATCATCCCACATCCAAGACAATGTTGAGTAGAGGGTAAAACCTATGGACAACAAAACCACTAGCAAAAACACACCGCCAACGGCATGTTGTTTAACTAGTGGTGAATGCGATACACGACGGCTTTTTCTCAAAGCACTTTTTACCAAAGTCGCTGTCCCTACACATGGCTCTCAATACATTCCCTATTTTTATAGAGGTAAAGCAGTTACTTTAACCTTGGGATTATACTGAGCTAACTGAAAGTATCAAATACAGAAAGTGATAATTAGCGTATAGATTTGAGCCAAACCAATAAAATGACTCAATTCTACTTTTTGCATTATGCAGACTGCATTTTATTAATATTTAACTCAAAAGCTGCGAGTTGTTTAGCTACTTTGCCAACATCACCAGCACCTTGGGTTAGTACGAGGTCACCATCTTGTAAAACATTAGCTAAAACAGATGGTAGAGCAGATGTTTCCGCAACAAATATTGGATCGATTTTACCTCGACTACGGATAGTTCGACATAACGCACGCCCATCTGCACCTGCTATTGGCTTTTCCCCGGCCGAGTAGACGTCAAGCATGATAAGTACATCGACTTGCTCGAGTACATTAGCAAAATCATCATAAAGGTCGCGCGTTCGGCTATAACGGTGGGGCTGGAAAACCATGACCAGTCGTTTTTCTTCCCAGCCGCTGCGAGCTGCTTGAATGGTTACGTCTACTTCGGTTGGGTGATGACCATAATCATCCACCAGCATTGCACTACCATTGCCAGTATCAAACTCACCTAGGTGGTCAAAGCGGCGTCCCGTCCCTTGTGTTCCTGCCATTGCTGCCAGAATCGCTTCATCGCTCACATCATCTTCTGTCGCAACCGCGATGGCTGCTGACGCATTCAGTGCATTATGACGACCAGGAATGTTCAGCGTAATATCCAAATTATCTTTACCCTCACGGACCACAGTAAACTTACCTTGTTGGCCGTCCTGACGGTAGTTTTCAATACGAACATCGGCATCTTCAGAAAAACCGTACGTGATAACTTGACGACTGATTCTTGGAATCAATTCTCGTACGACTGGATCATCGATACACACAATAGCTTGACCGTAAAATGGTAAATTGTGTAAGAAATCGATAAACGTCTGCTTTAGCGTTTCAAAGTCCCCGCCATATGTATCCATATGATCCGCTTCAATGTTAGTCACAATGCTAACCATTGGCTGAAGGTGCAAGAAAGAAGCATCACTTTCGTCTGCTTCAGCGATAAGAATACGGCTTGAACCTAATCTTGCATTGGTTCCAGCACTTTTTACTAATCCGCCATTTACAAACGTGGGATCTAATCCCGCCTCAGAGTATATCTGAGTGACTAATGCAGTCGTCGTCGTTTTACCGTGAGTACCCGCGACAGCAATCCCATGACGAAAACGCATAAGCTCCGCCAGCATCTCTGCTCGGCGAACTATAGGAATACGACGCTCTCTGGCTGCCATGATTTCTGGGTTTTCTTCATTAATCGCGGTAGAAACCACCACCACGCTCGCCTGTTCAATATTGCTCTCTTGGTGACCAATATAAACCGTGGCACCTTTTTCAGTTAGGCGCTCGGTTACCGGGTTTTCTGCAAGATCAGACCCTGTAATTTGGTAGCCTTCATTTAACAATACTTCGGCAATACCACTCATACCAGCTCCGCCAATACCGATAAAGTGGATGCATTTTACTCTTCGCATCTCTGGCACCATGGCACGGATCTGAGCTAAATCTTGTGTATGTTCTATGGTCATGAATCTTGTCTCGTTATTTAGTCAAAGCAATGATCGCGCTCGCTACCGTTTGATCCGCTTCTAGCTTAGCGGCTTCACGTGCTTTTATCGCCATAGTCAGCAACGCAGGGCGATCTAAACTGGCAATCATCGTTGTTAATTTGTCTTGGGTGAGGTCTGGCTGCTCAATCATCTTGGCTGCACCGCACTCCACTAAATGATCAGCATTCAAGGCTTGCTGACGGTCTTTATGCATAAACGGAATAAATATCGCCCCTACACCTGCTGCAGATACTTCTGACACAGTCAACGCTCCAGAGCGACAAACTAGGATATCTGCCCAGTCATAAGCTTTAGCAACATCATCGATAAACTCTACCGTTTCAGCTTCAGTCACTCCCATTTCTTGGTATGCGGCCTGTACCGAACTTTGATTATTCTTTCCTGCCTGATGAAGCACCTGATAGTGTCCACCAAGTGACTGCATCACTCCTGGTAGCGTGGTATTCAAAATCTGAGCGCCTTGGCTACCACCCATTACTAAAATACGAATAGGACCATCACGCTCTGATAGACGAATAGAAGGCTCCGGCAAAGCTACGACATCCTCACGCACAGGGTTGCCGACCACTTCCGCAGTTGGGAATGCACCGGGAAACGCCTGAAACACTTTTTTGGCAATTTTTGACAGCCATTGGTTCGTCAGCCCTGCTACCGCATTTTGCTCATGCAAAACGACAGGCACACCGCTAAGCCAAGCAGCAATACCTCCAGGGCCACTGACATAACCACCCATGCCCAATACCGCATCAGGCTGCCAATTTTTAATATGGCGCTTGGCTTGCAATATAGCACTGATAATTTGGAATGGCGCTTTGACCAACTTAGTCAGGCTTTGACCTCTCAACCCTTTCACTTTGATAAAGTCGATATCAATACCATGTTTTGGCACCAATTCAGCTTCCATTCTGTCCGCGGTACCTAACCAGCGAATCTCCCAACCTTGTTGCTGTAACTTCTTAGCAACGGCAAGCCCAGGGAATACATGCCCACCAGTACCGCCAGCCATTACCATCAAACGTTTATTCTTTTTCATTAGATTCTTTTTCTTCCGCCACATTCTTTTCAGGCGTACTGCGGCTTTCTATTAACCGACATTCATGGTCGATTCGAAGTAAGATCGACACGGCGACAGACATTATAATTAAACTCGAGCCACCGTAACTAATCAAAGGTAGCGTCAAGCCTTTGGTTGGAACAATACCAGCCGCAGCCCCTACGTTAACTAACGTTTGGAACGCGAACCAAATACCAATACCAAAAGCCAAGTAACCGCCAAATAGCTGGTTGTTATCAAACGCTTTTTTGCCAATAAAAATGGCTTTAAATACCAAACTGAAGATCAACATAAGCACCAAGGTAACACCGACAAACCCCAGCTCTTCTGCTAAAACAGCAAACACAAAGTCAGTATGTGCCTCAGGAAGATACTCTAGTTTTTGAATGGAGTTTCCAAGTCCTTGACCAAACCACTCACCTCGACCAAATGCCATCAGCGATTGAGTTAGCTGATAACCGCTACCAAATGGATCTTCCCACGGATCAAGGAAAGAGGTGACCCGCCTCATTCGATAAGGCTCCGCAACAATCAGCGCGATAACGGCCATAATACCGGCGACCATTAACGCGATAAATTGCGACAGTTTTGCTCCTGCAATGAACAGCATGCCAAACAAGGTGACCAACATAACAATAACGGTCCCTAAATCAGGCTGGCCCAATAGTAATATCGCTAATGTGCCAAACACCATGATCGGCTTCATGAAGCCGCCAAAAAAGGTGGCTCTTACTTCCTCTTGCTTACGAACCAAATACCCTGCCATAAATATAAATAGCGATAGTTTGGCAACTTCTGCAGGCTGAAGATTGAATAACCCAAGCGGGATCCAACGGGAAGCACCATTAACCGACTTTCCCGCTACTAACACAACAATCAACAGGAAAAACGATATACCCAACAATACTGAGCTATAGCGCAGCCAACGCTCCAAAGGCACTTGCAACACAACAGCAGACGTAGAGAGCGCCAAGATCAGAAACACTGCATGGCGAAACATAAAGTGAAAAGGCTGATCAGTGAGGCGTGAGCTAATAGGAAACGAAGCGGATGTTACCATCACTAGGCCCGTCAGCATTAGGCCCAGCGCTATCCATACCAATTGCCTGTCAAATAGGGCGTCTGGTACTGGGTGGCTAAACCATGCTTTCGCGCCTGAAAGGCTTCCTTTTAACTGCATTAATTACCTCAGTCAGGCGTATTGACGTGCAAGCTGTGTAAAGGCTTCGCCACGTGCCATAAAATTATTAAATTGATCAAAGCTTGCACACGCAGGCGATAGCATCACCATATCACCGGGTTGTAACTTAGGAGTAATGCTTTCCACAATTTCAGCCATTGATTCATAGCGCTTCGATGAGTGATGTAATGGCAGAAACTCAGCACCATCGGCCCCAAAGCAACACAGTTCAACATTAAGAGAAGCGAGCGCAGGCCTAAGTTCACTAAAGTCGGCACCTTTGCCATCCCCCCCGACTAACAGATACAAAATGCCACGACACTCTAAACCCGAGAGCGCAGCCAATGTACTGGCAACATTCGTCGCTTTGGAATCATTCACCCACTTAATACCGTTATTATCTGCGACAACTTGGCAGCGATGCGTCAAACCATTGTAAGATTTCAGCGCATTCAGGCCTTTAGTGAAATCGATGCCAGCCTCTGCAAGTAATGCTAATACAACCAAAGCGTTAGCGACATTATGACGACCGACTAGAGACAGTTCACTACTAGCCAAAACGGGGGCATCATTGGCAAACAAGTATTCCTGTCCCTGATGAAGGTCTAGTTTAAATTGTCCGCGGTTACCTAGACTAAACTCTATCAAGCGTTTATCCATCGTATCTGGATAAGTTTGAGCGTCTTCCTTATTAACGATGCAGGCTTGTGCATTTGCAAAGATTCTTAATTTAGCTTGTCGGTAGTCCTCCATGCCGTCATAGCGATCCATGTGGTCTTCTGACAGGTTAAGGAAAGCCGCGGCAACTAAAGACAAACTCGAAGTCGTTTCAAGCTGAAAGCTTGATAACTCCAAGACATATAAATCCGCATCTTGGTTCAAAAGTTCCAAGGCGGGAACACCTATGTTACCGCCTACACCGACTTTCAGCCCACAGCCAGCAGCAACAACACCGGTTAGATCAGTAACTGTACTCTTACCGTTCGAGCCCGTAATAGCAATAACAGGCTTGTTCACCTGCCAAGCAAATAATTCTATATCTCCAACAACAGGGATACCTTTGGCAATGACTTGCTGAATTTCAGCTGTCGCAAGCGCAATTCCAGGGTTCACCACCAACAAATCTGCTTGGTGCAGCCACTCTAGATTCCATCCACCAGCATGAAGTGAAACATCTTGTGGAAGCTCAGTCTGTCCTGGAGGGTTCGCTCGTGTATCAATGACTTTAATGTCTAGATTATGAGGTAATTGCACAAGGTGTTTAACGACAGAGAGCCCGGTAATACCGAGCCCTACGACGACAACACGATTGATGTTTTGCCACTGATTCATTTAGTAACCTGCAAAGGTGTTGAATCTGCACGCTCAGCACAGAGCATGCAAATCATTATCGGACTTTTAGTGTCGCCAAGCCTACCAAAACAAGCACGATAGAAATGATCCAAAAACGCACGATAACACGCGGTTCAGGCCAGCCCTTTAGCTCATAGTGATGGTGAATCGGCGCCATACGGAAAATACGTTGGCCACGTAGTTTGTAGGATCCAACTTGAAGAATAACGGATAGGGTTTCCATCACAAATACACCGCCCATAATCACAAGAACAAATTCTTGTCGGACGAGAACAGCAATCGTGCCCAAAGCGCCGCCTAATGCTAACGAGCCTACGTCACCCATAAATACTTGTGCAGGGTAGGTGTTAAACCATAGGAAACCAAGACCAGCTCCCACAATCGCCGTACATACGATAACTAATTCAGACGCCAATGGAATGTGAGGAATATGTAGGTAATTAGCGAAGTTCACATTGCCGGTTGCCCAAGCAATCGCAGCAAAGCCAGCCGATACCAACACTGTAGGCATAATCGCTAGGCCATCTAGACCGTCGGTTAAGTTAACCGCATTACTGGTGCCAACGATGACAAAGTAAGTTAATACGATATACAACAGCCCGAGCTGAGGCATTACCTCTTTAAAAAACGGTACAACTAATTGAGTTGCTGCGGTGTCCTTACCATGCGCATATAGAGCAAATGCCACGACTAACGCGATAGCGGATTGCCAAAAGTATTTCCAGCGAGCTATCAAACCATCGGTATTTTTACGAACGACTTTTCGGTAGTCATCAACGAAGCCAACCGCACCATAACCAATCAATACAGCCATTACCGCCCATACATATGGGTTCGATAAATCCGCCCAAAGAAAGACGGTAATCACGATCGCAGCGAGAATCATAACGCCACCCATTGTTGGCGTACCACGCTTGCTGAAGTGAGATTCAGGGCCGTCATTACGAACAACTTGACCAATTTGTAGTAGTTGTAGGCGTTTAATCAGCCTTGGCCCCATCCACAATGAAATGGCTAGTGCTGAGAGAATGCTAATAATGGCTCGAAACGATAAGTACTCGAACAACCTGAAAAAAGAAAAATGTGGCTGTAATAACTCAGCAAGCCAGATGATCATGAATGGGTCTCCTTTAAAGCAACCGCTATTTTGCTCATCCCAGCACTATTTGCGCCTTTAACAAGCAAGGTATGGCGTTTATCGCTCTGTTTTGTAAGCTGTTGCTCTATATATACGATCATATCTTCATGGGATTCAAAGTGACGGCCACCGCAAACTTCGCTGATCACTTTCGTGTCATCCCCATACGTCAATACATATTCAAATTTAAACGGGGCAGCATGTTCCCCGACTTGACGATGAAGTGCAAGACTTTCAGCGCCTAACTCTGCCATATTACCTAAAATTAACCAACGGCAGCCGCCAAAACTGCCAAGTAGGTCAGCCGCAGCTTTCATGGCCGGAACGCTGGCATTGTAGCTGTCATCGATCAATTTGATACTGTCCGTAAGCTCAATGGCTTCCACACGCCCTTTCACTTTCATCAAATGCTTTAAGCCATGTTGAATATCATCAAGTCCAACTCCTAGCTTAATCGCCAAGCAGCTTGCCGCAAGCGCATTCGCAACATTATGCTCACCTATAATGCCAAGTTGAACCTGACACACACCAATCGGTGTATGAAGACTAAAGCTCGCCTCACCTTGCTCATTAAGCTGAACATCGGAAGCAAACACATCAGCCGAACCGTTCTTGGCCGAAAAAGTAAGCACCTGCTTATCTGCCAGAACTTCTTGCCATAGTTCACCACCATTACTGTCTAAGTTGACTACCGCAACTGAGCCAGGCTTGAGACCCAAATAAATCTCACCTTTCGCCTGCTTGACTCCATCCATAGAACCAAAACCTTCAAGATGAGCAGCAGCCACGTTATTGACCAGTGCGATATCAGGTTGGGTCAGCGAAGTGGTATAGGCTATTTCACCGATGTGGTTGGCTCCTAGTTCAATCACAGCGAAGTCATCTTGTGGTGTAGAACGAAGCAGCGTCAGCGGAACTCCGATTTCATTATTGAAGTTCCCAGCGGTAAACAACACCTGGCCTCGACGCGAAAGAATACTCGCCAGCATCTCTTTAACGGTGGTTTTGCCACAACTACCTGTAATTGCGACGGTAGGTGTAGAGCACAACTGATGAACCCAAGCAGCGAGAGAGCCTAGAGCAAGTTTGGTATCTTGCACCACCAATTGCGGTAACGAGGTTTCACAGCGCTTATGGACCAACAACGCCCCAGCACCATTACTCTCAGCCTGATGAATAAAATCATGGGCATCAAAACGTTCACCCGCCAATGCAACAAACAGAGCACCCGATTCGATGTTGCGTGTATCAGTCGAGACACTAGCGATAGAAACATCATTACCAATTAACTCAGCTCCCAGCACTGACGACAGTTGACTCAGAGAAACATTTATCATGACAAAATACCTAACAATTGTTGCGCAGACTCGCGATCTGAGTAGTGGACGGTTTCATTCGCCATCACTTGGTAATCCTCATGGCCTTTACCCGCTAGCAAGATAATATCCTGCTCCCCAGCTTTAGAAAGTGCGTAGCTTATCGCTTCATATCGGCTGTGCTCAACATGTGCTTTTTCCGGTTGGGTGAGCCCTTTAAGCATGTCTTCTACAATAGCTTGCGGCGACTCACTGCGTGGATTGTCATCGGTCAAAATACTCTCATCGGCATACTGCTCTGCAATCGCCGCCATCATTGGGCGTTTACCTGTATCTCGGTCACCACCACAACCAAAGATCGCCCATAACTTCCCTTGGCAATGAACACGAAGCGCCATTAACGCCTTTTCTAATGCATCCGGCGTATGAGCATAATCAACCACTACTTTCGCCTTACCTTGAGAGGAAAAAAGCTCCATTCGGCCAATGACCGGCGTCAGTTGAGGAGCGACATCTAACAAGGCCTGCTTATCAAAGCCCAAGCTCAGTAAACAAGCAAAAGACAATAGCAGGTTAGACGCGTTAAATTCGCCGATAAGCGGAGCTGATAACACCCCTTTGCCATACTGACCATCAAAGCTCAGCTCAATGCCACTTTCCGAATAACGGACACTTTGGGCAAATACGGCACGAGTTAAACTGGGCTTCGGCGTCAACGAGACAGCTAGCGCATCAGGTAATCGAGACAACCATTTCTCACCGACTTCATCATCAACATTAATCACGGCGCGTTTGCAATTATGCTGTGAAAATAGTGAAAATTTCGCTTCACCGTAATCTTCCATCGTGCCGTGGTAATCGAGATGGTCGCGGCTCAAATTAGAAAAAGCGCCGATTTCAAAGTTTAGTGCTTTAACGCGGCCTTGAACCAAGCCATGAGAAGAAACTTCGAGCGCAGTATATTCAGCGCCTTGCTGTGCCAATTCGCTTAGCGTTTTCTGTATTTCAATTGGGCTACCAGTAGTATTCGCAGCCTGCTTAAGATCAGACAAGAAGCCATTTCCAGTAGTGCCCATTACCGCTGCACGTTTCCCCAGCAAATCGATCCACTGAGTAATCAATTGAGAAATTGTCGTTTTGCCATTGGTACCCGTGACACCAATAATTCGGTTGCCTTGGCTTTGATACAAGCGCCCAGCAAGCTCTGACAAACGCTGCTCAAGAGAGTCTATATAAATAACAGGTGTTGAGTCTTGGTAAGTAATGCTCGCATGCGGGCTTAATTCACACGCTTGCGCTAGCACTAAGTTCGCGTTTTGCTCGATTGCTTTGCTGATAAAATCGCGGCCATCTACGGCATGCCCCGGAACCGCGACAAATGTATCGCCTGTTTGTATCTTACGGCTATCTAGCTCCAAACTGGTGATCTGAGTTTGTGCCAGAGAGGAGTCGTCAATCGTTAACCAAGGCGCAATCAGCTGCGCAAGTGTCATTTCAGAAGCCATGCTACTTCTCGCTTAATCATTCGCTTTTAAATTTATTCTCGTCAGGTGCAATGTTCATGATCTGCAATGCACCTTTCATAATTTCAGAGAAAACAGGCCCAGCAACCGAACCACCATAGTAGTTGTCACCTTGCGGCTCATTGACCACCACCACCAGCGCAACTCTCGGGTTACTTGCAGGTGCTACACCTGCCGTGTAGGCAAAATATTCATCACCGTAACCACCAGCTATCGCTTTACGGGAGGTACCGGTTTTTGCCGCCACCCGATAACCAGGAACCGCAGCTTTGGTCGCTGTGCCGCCCGGCTGAGTCACGGTTTCCAGCATTTCCAGCACTTGCTTAGCAATGTTGTGGTCAATCACCTGGCGCGACAAGTCTTGTTGGTTATTCTCGATTATATGGACGGGTTGATATTTACCATAGTTGCCTAATGTCGCATAAGCGTGTGCAAGCTGGAGTGGGGTAATGGTAAGGCCGTAACCAAACGCTAAGGTCGCGATTTCAAACTTTGACCAACGACGGCGATTAGGGAAAATACCTGTCGTTTCACCGACCAAGTTCAAGCCTGATACTTCACCAAAGCCCACGGAGCTATACATTCCCAACAAAGCCTCAAGCGGCATGTCCAAGGCCATTTTCGCCACACCGATGTTACTGGACTTTTTCAAAATAGTGGTAAGGTCAGCCTTGCCAACCTTTGAGGTATCACGAACTCGGCTACCGCCAATCTGCATAATGCCATTGCCGGTATCGATTACAGTATCTTCATCCACCACACCATTCTCTAGCGCCGCGAGTACAACAAATGGCTTCACTGTTGAACCGGGCTCAAAAGCATCCGTAATCACTCGGTTACGCATCTTAAACGATTGAAGATCTGAGCGATTATTTGGATTATATGAAGGGGCGTTAACCATCGCCAAGACCGCGCCTGTTTTGACATCCAACAGAACGGCTGAACCAGAGGTTGCACGGAAATCCGCCACAGCTTGTTTTATGGCTCGGAAGGCAATGGCTTGCAGGCGCTGATCGATGGTCAGCTCTAGAGGCTTACCTTCTTCTCGTTCTTCCAACGAGATGTTTTCAACCACTCTGCCGTATCTGTCTTTACGAATAATGCGTTTACCCGCTTCTCCGGTCAGCCACTTGTCATAGCTACGCTCCACGCCTTCAAGGCCATGGCCATCAATTCCGGTTACACCAATAATGTGAGCACTGACTTCCCCTGCGGGGTAGTAACGGCGGGATTCTGATTTTAACCCTACCCCTTTTAATTTCAGCTCACGAATATAGTTCGCCATGGCTGGGCTGACTTGGCGTTGAAGGTAGATAAAGCGGCGCTTACTATTATTTTCGATACGCTCAACCAAAGCATCCCGCTCAAGCCCAAGTACATCAGCCAAGGCGTACCAGCGGTCGCGGTCTTCCAAGCTATTTTCTTTGAAGATAGTTGCAGGATCGGCCCAAACCGCTTCAACAGGGACACTAACAGCAAGCGGTTCGCCATTACGATCTGAAATAATGCCTCGTGCAGAGTGAAGTGTTTTGGCGCGAATTGAGCGCAGATCACCTTGACGAATGAGGTTGTCAGGTTCAATAACTTGAATATAACCAATTCTAGCGACTAACGTAGCAAAGGCTAAAAACAGAAAGAACAGCACTAAATGGAAGCGCCAACGAATCAGAATAGGGGTTTCTTTCGCTGGAGTTTTTTTCGCTTTTACACTGGTTTTGGCTTTACTCTTGGTCATTGCAGATTGATTACCACTTCTTTGTCTGCATCTGGGCGCTTCATCTCAAGCTCTCGTTTAGCAAGAGCTTGCACCCGACTGTGATCGGCTAATGCGGTTTCTTCGAGGATAAGGTTGCGCCATTCACTGCCCAATCGATCACGCTCTAATAACATCTGATCTTTTTCAGAAATGGCCTGGCGAGAATGATGAGTGACAAACACAACGCCCATTGCACTGGCAAAAATTAGCACTAACAACACCATCGGCACTCGGCCAACAGTAATTAAATCCTGTGCGATTAATTTTGCTAAGTTAGGCACTTTTCTACTCATCGGTATCGATTCACTACAGTTTTTCAGCTAAGCGTAATACCGAGCTTCTTGAACGTGTATTCAGCTCAACCTCTTGTTTTGACGGCTTAATGGCTTTCCCTACCGCCTTCAAGTCGGCGCGACCTAACGCTTTGATTTGGTCTTCTGTCAGAGGGATACCGTGTGGCACTTCTGGCCCTTTGCTTTCTTTGCGGATAAATCGCTTCACCATTCTGTCTTCCAACGAGTGGAAGCTAATCACAGATAAACGACCTTGTGGTGCTAGAATACTGGCAGCACCTTTAAGCGCGGTATCAATTTCCTCTAATTCACTGTTGATGTAAATACGAAACGCTTGGAATGCACGTGTCGCAGGGTGCTTCTTTTCTTTAAAGCTTTTCGGCGCTGCTTCTGAAATCAGCTTTGCTAACTGGCTAGTACGAGTCAGCGGTTCTTTTTCTTCATCGTCACGATGCGCGACAATCGCTTTAGCAATTCGGCGAGCATGCTTATCTTCGCCAAACTCACGAATCACCCAGGTAATATCATCAAGATCAGCTTCTAATAGCCATTGTGACACTGGGATACCCGATGTTGGATCCATGCGCATATCCAACGGGCCATCTTTCATAAAGCTGAAGCCACGCTCTGCATCGTCCAACTGTGGGGATGACACGCCTAAATCCAGCAGTACACCATCAACTTTACCGACTAAGTCGTATCGCTCGGCATAGTCCGCCATACCAGAAAATGGGCCGTGAATAATAGTAAAGCGAGGATCATCAATCTTTTGTGCTTCGGCAATCGCTTGAGGATCACGGTCAATACTGAACAGGCGACCATTTTCACCTAGCTTAGATAAGATAGTGCGGCTATGCCCACCACGTCCAAACGTTCCATCAATGTAGGTGCCATCTGGTTTGATAGCGAGCCCATCAATAGATTCATTAAGGAGTACAGATATGTGTTGGAATGATTCGGTCATCGTTATCTCATCAAGCTGGTGCTGAATTCGCGTAAAACGCTAGCTATTAGGGTCTATTGAACTTTCTTGGTTAAATTTCGTTCGAAAGGTCAACAGACCCTAGTATCAGTGTACTGATTTAACGCCATATCTCCACCTTTCGAATCAGGCTTCTCGTGATATTGCGCTAAGTTTAGTGCTTACGAAATTTATTTCGTCAATTAAAAGCAAAAAACCCATCATAACGGGAGGTTATGATGGGTCTCGAATGGGTGGAGTTGACACATACGCCGGGTTCTGTCCCGCTTACGCGGTGGTAACCATTCGTCTAGGCCTGCAATCGCTCACAGGCTCAAGCAATCTACCCGCCCCCAAACACGAGCAATGCTATGCGAGGGCCTATTTGATCTTGCTCCGGGTGGAGTTTACCTTGCTACGAACTGTTGCCAGTCGCACGGTGCGCTCTTACCGCACCCTTTCACCCTTACCTGTACTCATTCCTAGTTCCGAAGAAAAAGAAAATTGAGCCATCGGCGGTCTTCTCTCTGCTGCACTTGTCGTGGGCTCGCGCCCCCCAGGCGTTACCTGGCACCCTGCTCTATGGAGCCCGGACGTTCCTCCCCTCCATCAGTCTCCCTAAGGACATCAATGAAGCAGCGATTACCCGTTCAACTCCGAAGGCGGATTGTATAGATAAGCGCTAACAGTGTCTAGCAAGATCACAAATATGCTGAAAGGCATGCACTAAGTGATGCTTTTTTACACTAAACAAGCAGCATTGCTGTATTAATCTAAGTGCTCAAGCCCCCACTTATATAAAGCGTTCTTCTTGAGATTGTATATTTCTGCGGCCATAGCAGCGGCTTTCTTCAGAGGCAACTCTTTAGTCAGAATTGCCAAAGTACGTGTTGCCTCTTCCGGTAAAGAGTCCTCGGCACTCTCTCTATGACCGTGGATCAAAAGTACCATTTCACCACGTTGTTGGTTTTCGTCCGCTAGTACCCACTCAATAAGCTCACCTAATGGCTTGCCTTGAATAGTTTCAAAGGTTTTTGTTAGTTCCCGAGCCAAAACGACTTCTCGGTCAGGTCCAAGGATTTCCAACATGTCCTTAAGCGAATCCGTAATTCGGTGCGGCGATTCATAAAAAATACAGGTACGCTCAGCTTTAGCAATTTCAAGAAACTTATCTTTACGCCCCTTGCTCTTGGCAGGAAGGAAACCTTCAAAACTGAAGCGATCCGACGGTAAACCTGATGCGCTTAACGCAGTGATGACCGCACAAGCACCTGGCAATGGCACAACTTTAACACCCGCTTGACGACACTTATTGACAAGATGGTACCCTGGATCGCTAATCAGCGGTGTCCCCGCATCGGACACCAAGGCAATAGATTGGCCTGCTAGTAATCGCTCAACTAATACTTGTGCTTTCTGCTGTTCATTGTGATCATGCAAAGGGAATGTTTTAGTTTGAATATTGAAGTGAGCAAGCAACTTGCCAGTATGACGAGTATCTTCCGCAGCAATGACATCCACACTCGATAAGACTTCAATTGCACGTTGGGTGATATCACCTAAATTGCCAATAGGAGTCGGAACAATATAGAGAGTTGGGATCTCTGCTGGCAATGTTTTGTTATCTGTCATTTGTTTACCATCACTTCAACGATTAATATAGAGACAATTTTACACTTACAAGTTAAGAACTCATGGCTATGAAGAACCATAAGAGAATCAGTGTACCACGCTTACTAACTCCTGTTGCACTCGCAATTACATTGGCTGCTTGTTCGTCTAAACCCGCAGCACCGACTTACGTAGATATCACGCTCGATCCGGTTAAATCGGCTCAATCTTACCTAATGCAAGCTGACAGCAGTAAAGGAAGCTTACAAACTGATTGGCTGATTATGGCGCTGAAAGCCACTGTCGATAACCAAGATTTTGAGCTAGCCCAAAGGCTGACACAGCGCATCGCTAAGCAGCCCTTATCTGAGATCCAGCAGGCAGAATGGCAGTTAGCACGAGCTGAGTTACTGCAGCTAGATGGTCAATATGACCAAGCACTCGGTCAGCTAAATTTTCAGCCACAGTGGACCCTGCCAAATGAACAGTGGAAAGACTATCACCAGTTGAGAGCTGACCTGTATACTCAATTACATCGTTATTTTTCAGCCAACCGAGAGCTAGTCGCTCTTAGCCAATACCAAAGCCAAGAACTGCAAGATGATACTGCAGCGCTCATATGGGATAATTTCAGCCTCTACAACGAATCTGAAATTACCGCCCTAAATACCGCACCAGAAGAAGATATTCTTGATGGCTGGTTACAGCTGGCTGTTTATATGAAAACTCTTGCGAGTAATGTTCCCCAATTAAAAAACGCTCTGGAGAACTGGCTAGCAGAAAACCCTGATCACCCAGCCGCTCAACATACGCCGCAATCGATCCAAGATATTCTTGCTTTAGAGATCACTAAGCCAACAAATACGGCTTTGCTACTCCCCCTATCAGGAAAATTCGCTAAGCAAGCTCAGCTAATCCGTGATGGGTTCATCATGGCTATGATGAACGATGACGAAAAAGACTCAGAAGCAACGCTGACTATTTTGGACACAAATCAGCTGACACCTGATCAGCTAAAGCTTACGTTACTTGAGAAAAACATCGACTTTGTGGTTGGTCCATTAACCAAGGCAAATGTTGAAATGCTTGAAGAGGTACAAGATGACCTTTCTCAGCCAATTCCAACACTAGCTTTAAATATCCCAGAGTCAGTAGAAGAAGGCACGAATACCTGTTACCTAGCCCTATCACCGGAGCAGGAAGTAGCTCAAGCGGCTAAGCACCTAGCAGAGCAAGGTTTTGAGTATCCACTTATACTCGCTCCACAAGGACGATTAGGTGAACGAGTTGTAGAGTCCTTTGATAAGGAATGGAAAAAACACAGCGACAATAAAGTGGCCGTAAATTTGTTCGGTGATAAACGCCAACTACAGAGAAACATCAACTCGGTGTTTGGTTTACAAGAAAGCCAGCAACGTATCGCGCAAATGGATAGCTTAATGGACATGTCACTAGAAAGCATGCCACGCAGCCGCCGTGACATTGACTCTGTCTACATTGTTGCTAAAAGCTCGGATCTTACTCTTATCAAGCCATTCATTGAAGTCGCAATTAACCCAGACACACAACCGCCTAAGCTATTTTCAAACTCGCGTAGTAACAGCAGTGCTACCCAGTACGAAGATCTAACCGGCGTTGAGTACAGTGATATTCCTCTGCTGATTCAACCAGACACGGCATTAAAAGCTCAGATGGATGCACTTTGGCCTAAAGGGTCTAACGCAGAGAAACGCTTACAAGCTCTAGGGATGGATGCCTATCAGCTGATGGAAGAGTTACCTCAAATGAAGGTAGTCGCCGACTACACCGTTCAAGGCCAAACAGGTGTACTGAGTATTGACGAACAGTGCGTTGTTCAACGTGAAATTAGCTGGGCGAAACGTGAGGCTATTTAGCCGACGTAGTACTGGCAATCACTATGAGACCGTAGCCGAAACCTATTTAACGGGTTGCGGTCTTAGACCTATTGAGAGAAACTTCAACACTAAGGCAGGTGAAATCGATCTCATCATGGCGGATGCAGAGACCATCGTCTTCGTTGAAGTTAAGTATCGAGCGCGAACAACACATGGACTGGCCGTAGAAACCGTCACGGCTAGCAAAATGAAAAAGCTGATTAAAGCAGCGACCTTATGGTTACTCAAACAAGGCTTGTCAGTTCATTCAACGGATTACCGATTTGATATCGTTGCTATCCAGCAACAAGGTGAACAAATCGAATGGTATAAAAACGCGATAACTCAAGGATAAACAATGCTAGATAGCATTAAAGACAGTTTTACAGAAAGCATTCAAATTCAAATCGCAGCAGCAGAAGCGCTTCCTGATGCTATTACCCATGCTGCTCAAGCCATGGTTGCCAGTTTACTCAACGGCAATAAAATCCTTTGCTGCGGCAATGGTGGCTCTTCGTCCAATGCACAACAGTTTGTTTCTTGTCTTTTAAATCGCTTTGAGACCGAGCGTCCAAGTTTACCAGCAATGGCTCTTACAGCCGATAACACCACACTCACAGCCGTCGCAAACGACTACCACTACCAAGAGATTTTTTCGAAACAAGTACGCGCTTTCGGCCAACCAGGTGACATACTGTTAGCCATTTCCACCAGTGGTAACAGTAAAAACATCATCAAAGCGATGGAAGCGGCAGTAACACGTGATATGACTATCATCGCCTTTACCGGTAAAGATGGTGGTGAGATGGCAGGGCTTCTTGGCGAGAACGATGTTGAAATCCGGATCCCATCACACCGTACCGCTCGCATTCATGAGGTTCATATGGTCACGCTACATTGCTTGTGTGATTTAATCGACCAAGTCTTGTTTCCAGCCCACGAAGAGTAATTATGAAGATACTTAAATTATCGAGCTTACTGCTCATTTTCATAACATTAGCCGGTTGTGCGGGCTCTAGCGCTGAAAACACAGCCAGTGATCCGCGCAGCATGAACCAAATTTGGAGCGATAACAATATTGACTTCGAAGTCGCTGGTTTAAGTAATAAACCACCTTACCGTGGTAACGTGAGTATTACAGCGAGCTCATTTGAAGGCACAGTGATTCTAATGGGGCAGTCGAGAACACAAGAGTTGCTAACCGAGTTTGAGACTCAGGCGCGTAAAGTTAAAGGTGTCAAAACCATCCATAATCAAGTACGAATTAAAGCGCCATTGAGTGTAGGTAACGTTAGTCAAGACAGCTGGATAACCACTAAAGTGAAATCCGCATTGCTGACTAAATCCGAGTTGAGTGGTGCGAACGTTAAGGTAATTACGGAAGATGGTGAAGTATTCCTACTAGGCTACGTATCTCAACAGCATGCCGAAATCGCGACAGAGGTTGCTCGTAACGTATCTGGTGTAAAAAAAGTGGTTCGAGCATTCCAGTACAGCAACTAACACTCCGCAAACAAGCACAAAAAAAGCAGCGATATCGCTGCTTTTTTTATTTAACCACGCGTAAGCTCGGCTTGCCTTTAGGCCTTGGAGGCTCATCGTCAGAAGTTTCTGTTTCTAACTCTGGCTCTCCTTCAATACTTGAAAGGGAGTGAGCAGCCACATCTTCTTCAAACAAATCGTTTGGCTCTTCCTCTTCAATCGAACCAACATATGCTTCTTCTGGTTCAAACATAGTACCTGCACCGTTCTCACGGGCGTAAATAGCTTGAACCGCATACAAAGGAACTATCACAGAGTGAGGGCGCCCACTAAAGCGAGCACTAAACGTAATCGCTTCATTACCAAGTTCTAAATTTCCTACAGCTCGTGGGGCAACATTCAGGATAATTTGACCGTCCTGAACAAACTCTTGCGGTACTCGAACACCAGGCATAGTTGCATCAACAACCAAGTGCGGAGTTAAATCGTTATCAACCAGCCAATCATAAAATGCACGTAGCATATATGGTCGGCGAGGTGTCATTTTGGAAATATCCATCAAACAACCATTAACGAGATAAGCGCATCTCACGCTCAGCTTCAGTCAAAGAAGCAAGGAATGAATCACGTTCAAATACGCGGTTCATGTAAACTTTAAGCTCTTTTGAACCTGGGCCTACCAACTCGATACCTAATTGAGGCAAACGCCACAATAACGGAGCTAGGTAACAATCGATCAAGCTGAATTCTTCACTCATGAAGTACTCGTACTCAGCAAATACTGGCGCAAGTGTTAGTAAATCATTGCGAAGCTTGTTACGCGCATTTTCAGATTCTTCAGCGTTACCTTTTACTACTTTCTCGGCTAATGAGTACCAGTTACGTTCAATACGGTAAATCATTAGGCGGCTGTTACCGCGAGCAACAGGGTAAACAGGCATCAATGGTGGATGAGGAAAACGCTCATCGAGATATTCCATGATGATTTTTGAGTCGTACAGCGCTAGCTCACGATCAACTAATGTTGGTACTGTCTTATACGGGTTTAGCTCAATCAGTTCCGCAGGCAGGTTTGCCTCATCAACCAACTCAACTTCGACGCTTACGCCTTTTTCAGCTAGTACAATACGAACCTGATGGCTATACATATCAGATGCACTTGAAAACAGAGTCATTACAGAACGTTTATTGGCAGCTACAGCCATGGAGCCCTCCAGCACACTTACAGATATAAAAAACAATGGAGGCTAAGCCTCCATTGTAAACATTAAAAATTAGGTATTAGCACGGTATGGTAGCACAATTAGTGCACATCACGCCAATACTCTTTCTTAAGCAACACAACAACAATAGTGAATAGCACTAAGAATGCCATTACCCACCAGCCTAGTGCATGACGCTCTAGCTTCACTGGGTCACCTGAGTACTCAAGGAAGTTAACCAAGTCGCGAACAGCGTTGTCATATTCTTCTGCGTTCAGTTCACCTGTACCGTCAGCTTCTACACCAACGACCACTTGAACTTCTTCACCCTCAACAACTTTAGTGCCGTAGATAGGTTTTGGAATACCTTGTAGTTCCTCTAGAACATGTGGCATACCAACACTTGGGAAGACTACGTTGTTCACACCAAATGGACGAGATGGATCTTCATAGAATGAGCGCAAGTAAGTGTACAACCAGTCTGTACCACGAACACGAGCAACCAATGTTAGATCCGGTGGTGGAGCACCAAACCATTTCGCCGCAGATTCCTGCGGGATGGCGTTAACCATTAGATCACCCACTTTAGCTTCAGGATCGAAGATCAAGTTCTCTTTAAGTAGGTCATCCGGGATACCGATATCACGAGCAACACGCTGGTAACGCTGGTACTGAGTTGAGTGACACGCGAAACAGTAGTTCATAAACAGCTTTGCGCCATTTTGAAGTGATGCTTGGTCAGTCAAATCGTTGTTTGCTTTATCAAGTGGTACGTTAGCACCGGCTGCCATTGCAAGAGATGGCAGCATTGCAAATAAAATTACAATCCATTTTTTCATTTGAATGTCACCCTCTCTGGTAATGGTTTCGTCGCTTCATTCTTACTGTAGAAGTACAGTAGTACGAAGAACATGAAATAACCTAAGCTAAAGATCTGCGCTAGTAGTGTGTATGTTGGTGTTGCTGGAAGCGCACCAAGAATACCCAACGCGATAAAGCTGATGGTGAACTGAATAATGTTAAACAGATGGAATTTGCTACGGTAGCGGTAAGAGCGCACTTTACAACGATCTAACCACGGTAGAATAAATAGCACTGCAATCGACGCGCCCATTGCAACAACACCAAGTAGCTTATCCGGAACCGCACGTAGAATTGCGTAGAACGGAGTGAAGTACCAAACAGGAGCAATGTGCTCTGGTGTTTTCAGTGGGTTCGCTGCTTCAAAGTTAGGTGGCTCAAGGAAGTAGCCGCCCATCTCAGGGTTAAAGAACAGCACATAACAGAAGAAGAACAAGAAGCCAGCAACACCTACCATATCCTTAACTGTACCGTACGGATGGAATGGAATTGAGTCGATGATATCGTACTTCTTAGAGTAGTAATCGTGGAACTTAAATTGAGTCTTATAATCGTCACCCATCTTGCCTTTCGGTAGTTTAGTCTCAATACCGTCTGGGTTGTTGGAGCCTACTTCGTGTAGTGCCAATACGTGCAGCACAATAAGAAGCAGTAGAACGATTGGTAGTGCAATTACGTGAAGAGCAAAGAAACGGTTTAGTGTCGCACCAGAGATAACATAGTCACCACGGATCCATAGTGTTAGGTCATCACCAATGACAGGAATCGCACCAAACAACGAAATGATTACCTGAGCACCCCAGTAAGACATTTGTCCCCAAGGTAATAGGTAGCCCATGAATGCTTCAGCCATTAGCACTAGGAAAATAAGCATACCGAAAACCCACAGTAACTCACGAGGCTTTTGGTATGAACCATAGATCAAACCACGGAACATATGCAGGTAAACAACAACGAAAAACGCAGATGCGCCTGTTGAGTGCATATAACGCAGTAACCACCCGTATTCCACATCACGCATGATGTATTCAACAGATGCAAACGCACCTTCCCCAGAAGGAACATAGTTCATCGTCAACCAAATACCCGTTAGGATTTGGTTAACCAGTACAAGCATCGCTAGCGAGCCAAATAAATACCAAAAGTTAAAGTTCTTTGGCATTGGGTACTCAGAAAGGTGCTTCTTATACGCGTTCATTGCCGGTAGACGTTTTTCTACCCAATCAAGTACAGCTTGCATTATGCCTCCCCTGTTTCGTCAACACCGATGATGATCTTGGTATCACTCAAGTACATGTGTTTTGGAACGACTAGGTTAAGTGGAGCTGGAACGCCTTGGAATACACGGCCAGCCATATCAAACTTAGAGCCATGACAAGGGCAGAAGAAACCAGACCTAACACCTTGAACTTGCTCGCTAAAGCTATCTGGTAAGTACGTTGGGGAACAGCCAAGGTGAGTACAGATACCAACTGCTACAAAGTACTCTGGCTTAATGGAGCGGTAAGCGTTTTGTGCGTATTCTGGTTGTTGTTCTTCACCAGAGCTCGGATCGCGTAATTTTCCATCCAGCTCTTTAAGACCATCAACAACAGACTGAGCACGACGTACAACCCATACAGGTTTACCTCGCCACTCAACACGAACCATTTGCCCTTCTTCAAGTTTACTGACGTCAACTTCAACAGGGGCACCGGCAGCTTTCGCTTTTTCACTTGGGTTCCAAGATTTAATAAAAGGCACGGCAACCGCAGCCGCACCTAAACCACCAACAACAGCTGTTGTTGCGGTTAAGAAACGTCTGCGACCGTTATTTAAAGGCGCATTGCTCATCCAAACATTCTCCCATTTGCTCCTTTTGGATTATTGTTATTCCGCTTACAGAGCATGGCTAACAAAATACGAATTTAGTTGTATTTATTTGATGGCAAATGATAAATAAAACCCTACTTTTTGACAAGATAAAGCTACCTTTTTGTAACATCCATAAAGCAATTCGCTCGTTAGGTCACAAAAGGGACATAATTAAAAGAAAGGATTACGAAATATTAATGGGGGCGGGATTTTGTTTGCCGTAGAAAACAAAAAAGCCTGGCATATTTGCCAGGCTTTTGAACCACAAACCAGTCGAAACTGGAGCGTAATCTTCGAATTGAAGATTAACGCTTAGAGAACTGTGGACGACGACGTGCTTTACGTAGACCAACTTTCTTACGCTCAACGCAACGAGCGTCGCGAGTAACGTAACCAGCTGCACGTAGAGCAGGACGTAGAGACTCATCGTATTCCATTAGTGCGCGAGTGATACCGTGACGGATAGCACCTGCTTGACCAGAAATACCACCACCTTTAACAGTGATGTAAAGGTCTAGTTTCTCAGTTAGTTCAACTAGCTCTAGAGGTTGCTTAACAACCATACGAGAAGTTGGACGACCGAAGTAAACATCAAGGCTACGCTTGTTGATTACGATCTCACCGCTGCCTGGTTTGATGAAAACACGAGCTGCTGAGCTTTTGCGACGGCCAGTGCCGTAGTATTGATTCTCTGCCATTTTCATAATCCCCAATTAGATGTCTAGTACAGTTGGTTGTTGAGCAGCATGGTTGTGCTCAGTACCAGCGTAAACTTTTAGCTTACGGTACATAGCACGGCCAAGAGGACCACGTGGTAACATACCTTTAACAGCTAGTTCAAGCGCCATCTCTGGCTTACGATCAATTAGCTTCTCGAAGCTGATTGATTTTAGACCACCAGGGAATTCAGTGTGACGGTAGTAAATCTTACCTTTAGCCTTGTTACCAGTTACAGTAACTTTCTCCGCGTTAACAACGATGATGTAATCACCAGTGTCTACGTGTGGAGTGTATTCAGCTTTGTGCTTACCGCGTAGGCGAGAAGCGATTTCACTTGCAAGACGACCTAGAGTTTTACCTTCAGCGTCTACAACGTACCAGTCGCGTTTTACAGTTTCTGGTTTAGCAACGAAAGTTTTCATGCTAATAATTACCTATTAAAAAATTTACACTTAAGGAACAGTTAGTTCCCACTGTCTAAGAGCCCCATTCATCACCCCTTCGAGTGTTGGCAACTCTCGGCATAGTTACACAAAATCTCTATAACTAGAGGCCAGCAGTAACGGTAGGTCGCAGGATTATAGAGAAGAGCGAAGAAAAAATCACCTCTTTTTGAACAAAATCACGATTTTTTTCGTTCAACTCTTCCTAGGTCGGAAAAAGGGTTAAGCCAAGTGCTCTTTCGCTAGGTAATCATGACTTTGCATTTCAATTAAACGTGACTGGCATCGCTTAAATTCAAATTCTAACTGCCCTGAGGTATATAGTGCTTCTAACGCCACCTCAGCAGAAATAATTAACTTAACGTTACGCTCATAAAATTCATCGACCAAAGCGATAAATCGCCTTGCTGCATCGTCGATGACACCACTCATTTGCTTTACGTCTGCCAATAAAACCGTGTGATAAATACGCGACATTTCAATGTAATCATTTTGACTGCGAGCACTTTGACAAAGCTGCTCAAAAGTTGCATGTAAAACACCGTCACATGCTTCGACAACTTCAATCTCGCGGTGGTTAATTTCGATCGACGTTTCTTTCGCTTTCCCCTCTCCAGCAAGTTGGGAATAGTAGCTGAACAAATTACTGGTTGCCGCTTCGTCTAATGGGTAGTGGTAGATTTCAGCTTGTTCTAGCGTTCTAAGGCGGTAATCAACCCCACTATCCACGTTCATCACCACACAATTGGTTTCGATGAGCTTAATAGCCGGCAAGAATCGAGCGCGCTGCAAACCATTTCGATATAAGTCGTGAGGTGGGATATTAGATGTAGCGACCAATACAATCCCTCGAGCAAACAAGGCTTGGAATAAAGTCCCAAGGATCATGGCATCTGTAATATCCGATACAAAGAACTCATCAAAGCAAATGATCTCTGTTTCAGATTTGAACTTATCCGCCACTAATTCAAGTGGATCACTCACATCCCCTAAAGCCGTGAGTTCATCATGCACTCGATACATAAAGCGGTGAAAATGCACTCGCATTTTCTTTTGCGTTGGCAGTGCGTCATAAAAAGAATCCATCAAGTAGGTTTTACCCCTGCCTACGCCCCCCCAAAAATAGAGCCCTTTTGGTGCGACTGGCATATCTGGCTTCTTACCAAGCAACTTTTTCCAACGACTTACATTAGGGACTGGTGCATTAAAATAATCAACCAATTGATGGTATAGATTATCAAGCGCATTCACTGCATTAGCTTGTGCCTCATCGCGCTGGAAACCAAGTGTGAGTAGATCGTTTTGATATTTTTCTTTAGGTGTCACGACAGCATTACCCGCTAAACAGAACAGACGTATTTTTCTTTATTGACTCAGAATCTCATAGTACCATGAGGCTTGAACATGTGTAACCACTCGGTAACACACATGTTAAATTACAACGATAAGGAGCAATTATGCCTTGGATTTACGCCATTGTTGGCTTACTAATCGGTGCTGTGCTTGGAGTGATTATTTGTCGCCTAACTACTCCTGACTACAAGAAACAAAAATCGGTTCAAAAAGAACTCGACGCAGCAAAATACTCTCTTGAACAACAACGTCAAGAGCTGACCGACCACTTCGCTCAAACTGCTGAAATGCTAGAAACTCTTGGTAAAGATTACACCAAGCTTTATCAACATATGGCTAAGACCTCTTCTGAGCTCTTACCTAACCTACCCGACCAAGATAATCCTTTTGCAAATAAGATCCCGCAAAAAATCGATGAATCTCAAGACACCGTCGAGAATAGCATCGAACAAGCACCTAAAGATTATGCGAGCGGTTCTACTGGCCTTTTAAAAGAGCATCAGAAAGAAATTATCGACTCCGCAGAAGTCGTAACGGCGAAAGCATCCTAACCAGTTAGGAACTTTGCAAAGGTTTTTAAGTCATAACTCTCACTGGCACCGACTTTTTAGCATTCAACAATGCGCCTAGGTCGGTTAAACACCACATAGGAGTTATTCGATGAAAAAACCTTTGCTTGCTTTAACCGTTCTATCGTTAAGCTTAAGTAGTCTCATCACCCCAATTCAAGCCTCTGCTACTCTCCCCCTTTCAGTAGATGGCCAACAGCTTCCTAGCCTTGCTCCAATGCTTGAGAAAGTAACGCCCGCCGTTGTTAGCATTGCAGTGGAAGGCACACAGGTTTCTCGCCAGCAACTTCCAGAACAGTTTCGCTACTTCTTTGGTCCAGACTTTCCATCAGAGCAAGTACAAGAACGTCCGTTTAGAGGGTTGGGGTCAGGTGTCATAATTGATGCGAAGAAAGGCCATATTGTTACTAACTATCACGTAATAAACGGTGCTGAGAAAATCCGAGTAAAACTGCATGATGGCAGAGAATATGATGCTGAACTGATCGGTGGCGATCAGCTTTCGGACATCGCACTACTCAAACTTGAAACCGCTAAGAACCTTACTCAAATCAGCGTAGCGGACTCTGACAAATTACGTGTCGGTGATTTCACCGTAGCGATTGGTAATCCATTTGGATTGGGCCAAACCGTAACGTCAGGCATAGTTTCTGCACTTGGTCGCAGCGGACTAAATTTAGAAAATTTCGAAAACTTTATTCAAACTGATGCCGCAATAAACAGCGGTAACTCGGGTGGTGCACTAGTCAACTTAAATGGTGAACTCATTGGTATTAATACCGCTATTTTAGGTCCAAATGGCGGCAACGTTGGTATTGGCTTTGCCATCCCTTCAAATATGATGAAGAACCTCACAGAGCAAATCAAAGAGTATGGTGAAGTAAAACGCGGCATGCTTGGCGTTCAAGGTGGAGAAATCACTTCTGAGCTAGCTGAAGCATTAGGTTATGAATCAAGTAAAGGGGCCTTTGTTAGCCAAGTAGTTCCAGACAGTGCTGCTGACGAAGCAGGCCTTGAAGCCGGAGATATTATCGTTTCAATTAACGGTAAGAAAATAAATACCTTTGGCGAGTTAAGAGCCAAGGTCGCGACCTTAGGAGCAGGTAAAGAAATCACCTTAGGCGTGATTCGCGATGGTAAATCAAAAACGTTCGACGTCACTCTTGGCGAACAACTTACCAATAAAACCTCAGCCGACAAATTGCATGAGGGCCTTGCTGGAGCTGAACTCACTAACACTACCGACAGCGATAAAGTACAAGGGGTAAAAGTGACATCAGTGGAAGACGGTTCAAATGCTCAAGCATACCAACTTGAAGCTAACGATATTATCATCGGCGTTAACCGTAAACGTGTGAAAAACCTTGCCGACTTCAGAGCTATAATTGATAAGAAGCCTGGCATACTTGCACTAAATATCCAACGTGGCGACAGAACCATCTACCTCGTTATCCGCTAAAAAACGCGAGCGAGTTAGTAAAGGGCAACCTGTTTATAGGCTGCCCTTTTATTATTTTGAGCTCTAATGCTATGCTTCGGGTTTTGGTGCTTTAGTTTTAAGCACTTAAAGGATGAGCTTTGTCGTCGACTTTGGGGAAACTATGCTGAAATTCTTGTTGCGTTCAGTAGTCTTGGGGCTTGCCACCGCGGCTCTACTACTCGTCGCACTACCTTCCTTGCGCACCAATATCTTGCCAAATGAGGCCACAAGTACAGTCAACGACGGTGCTTCCTTACAGATTTCATTTAATAATGCGGTACGCAAAGCCGCACCAGCTGTCGTAAACATATACAGCCGAAAGTACTCTCAGAGCGATCGTTCCAAGCTTTCTACACAAGGCCTAGGTTCTGGCGTTATTGTTAGTGAGAAAGGCTACATCATCACGAACTACCACGTAGTGGCTCAAGCAGATCAAATTGTAGTCGCACTTCAAGATGGCCGAGTCGCTGCCGCGCAATTAGTCGGAAAAGACCGCCGTACTGACATTGCAATTTTACGGGTCGAAGGTGATAACCTACCTGTCATTCCGCTCAACCCCAACTATAGTGCCAAAGTTGGCGACGTTGTTTTGGCTATTGGTAACCCATATAACCTAGGACAAACCACGACCTTTGGAATTATCTCTGCGACAGGTCGCTCTTCTATCAGCATGGATGGCAGACAAGCCTTCATTCAGACTGACGCAGCGATCAACGAAGGTAACTCTGGTGGTGCTCTGGTCAACACTCAAGGTGAGCTTGTTGGTATTAATACTGCGTCTTTCCAGCAAGCAACAGAACTAGAAACGTACGGGATCTCTTTTGCAATACCTTTCCCTCTGGCCAATAAAATTATGGAAAAAATCATCGCAGATGGCCGAGTGATTCGTGGTTACATAGGTTTAGACGGACAGGATATCAATTCAGTAACATCTCGCTTACTCGGTAGTGAACATGTCGGCGGAATTATTGTTCTAGGTGTCGACCCACAAGGCCCTGGTGCAGAGGCAGGGTTCGAGGAAAGAGACATTATCTTGAAGATTGATGGACAAAAAGTGAATGGTCGACAAAGTGTATTAGATATTGTCACAAATCTAAGGCCTGGTACCACCGTCGATGTTTTGGTTCTACGTAAGGGAGAAGAGATGACACTCCCAGTTACGATTGCTGAAGACACACGCTAAACTTCTTCACAAAAAATAAACCCCGCTATATGTAGCGGGGTTTATTTTTATCTAGCGTTTATTCTGCTTCAACGTCAGGCGCTGAATCAGCATCGATTTCAATGCGAGTAACTCTTTGTAGCCCTCTCGGTAATAAAGCACCACGACGGCCTCGCTCGCCACGGAAGTTCTCCAAGTCTGCAGGTTTTAACCCTAACTTTCTCTTACCAGCATATAGCGTAATTGAGACACCTTGTGGCAACGCTATTAGGTGAGAAACAAATTCCTCACGCTCTTTCGCTTTCGCTGCAGGGATATTAATGATCTTATTCCCCTTACCTTTACTTAACTGAGGTAAGTCTTTAATTGGGAACAACAACATTCTACCTTGGTTAGTAATCGCTAAGATTTCATCGCTATCTAAATCCGTAATGGCATCTGGAGCCATGATCTCTGAGCTTTGAGGTAGGTTCACTAGAGCTTTACCACTGCGGTTTTTAGACAGTAAGTCTGAGCCTTTACATACAAAGCCATAACCCGCATCGGAACCCACTAACCATAGTTGCTCTTCTTCACCCATAATCACTTGGCGAATACTGGTTCCAGCACTGATGTTTAAACGGCCAGTAATAGGCTCACCTTGACTACGTGCCGACGGCAACGAATGAGACTCAAGTGAGTAACTTCGGCCATCACTACCAAGGAATACAGCTTGTTGATTGCTCTTACCGCGAGCATGAGCCATATACTTATCACCCGACTTGTAGTTCAAGCCTTCGGCATCAACCTCATGCCCTTTGGCATGACGAATCCAACCTTTCTCAGAAAGCACAACCGTAATTGGTTCACTTGGCACCAAATCACGCTCTGTTAGCGCTTTCGCTTCCGCTCTTTCTACTAACGGAGAGCGGCGGTCATCGCCATACTTCTCTGCATCGGCTTTAATCTCTTTCTTCAGCAGCGTATTTAAGCGACGCTCTGAACCAAGCAGCAATTCAAGTTTTTCGCGCTCTTTTTCCAGCTCATCTTGCTCACCACGGATCTTCATCTCTTCTAACTTAGCAAGATGACGAAGTTTAGTATCCAAAATGGCATCAGCTTGAATATCAGTAATACCGAATCGTTCCATAAGCACAGCTTTAGGGTCGTCTTCAGTACGAATTATTTCAATGACTTCATCAAGGTTTAAGTAAGCAACCAACAAGCCTTCTAAGATATGTAGGCGAGCAAGCACTTTATCTAAACGGTGCTGTAAACGACGACGAACGGTTGTACGACGGAATTCAATCCACTCCGATAGAATCTGTACTAAACCTTTTACTTGAGGTCGGTTGTCTAGACCGATCATGTTCAAGTTAACGCGGAAGCTTTTCTCTAAATCAGTAGAAGCAAAGAGGTGGTTCATCAACTGATCGCAATCGATTCGATTCGAACGTGGCACTACCACAATTCGAGTCGGGTTCTCGTGATCAGATTCATCACGCAAGTCATCAACCATTGGCAGCTTTTTGGCTCGCATTTGGTTAGCAATTTGCTCTAGCAGTTTCGCACCAGACACTTGGTGAGGTAGCGAGGTGATAACGATGTCAGAACCTTCTTTATGCCAGACTGCGCGCATCTTGATGCTGCCACGGCCAGTGCGATAAATCTTTTCAATGTCCGACTTTGGAGAAATGATTTCTGCTTCAGTCGGATAATCCGGCCCTTGAACAAATTCCATCACATCTGGAAGTTCTGATTTCGGATTATCGATTAAGTGGATGGTCGCATCGGCTACTTCTCTCACATTGTGTGGAGGAATATCCGTTGCCATACCAACCGCAATACCTGTCACACCATTGAGTAAGATATGAGGTAAGCGAGCTGGTAACATTTGTGGCTCTTTCATTGTGCCATCAAAGTTTGGTTGCCACTCAACCGTGCCTTGGCCTAATTCACCGAGCAGTACCTCAGCAAACTTAGACAGTTTTGCTTCGGTATAACGCATCGCAGCAAATGACTTAGGATCATCTGGTGCACCCCAGTTACCTTGGCCATCAACCAATGGGTAGCGATATGAGAAAGGCTGGGCCATTAGTACCATGGCTTCGTAACACGCTGAGTCACCGTGTGGGTGGTACTTACCCAGAACGTCACCAACGGTACGTGCAGATTTTTTGTATTTCGCAGCGGCTGAAAGACCAAGCTCCGACATTGCATAAATAATACGTCGCTGAACCGGCTTTAAACCGTCACCAATATATGGCAACGCACGGTCCATGATGACGTACATAGAGTAATTGAGGTAGGCATCTTCGGTGAACCTGCGCATAGGCAGCTGTTCAACGCCATCATAGGTAATTTCTGTCGACATTCGTTAAACCTCAGCCATATCACCGTTGTTTTGTAGCCAAGAACGGCGATCATCCGCACGTTTCTTACCTAACAACATGTCCATCATTTCCATGGTTGCTTCGTTATCGTCGATAGTTAGCTGAACCAAACGGCGAGTATTCGGGTCCATGGTAGTTTCGCGCAACTGCAGTGGGTTCATCTCACCCAGACCTTTGAATCGTTGCACGTTGATTTTGGCTTTTTTCTTAGAGAGACGCTCTAAAATGCCTTCTTTTTCATCGTCATCAAGGGCATAGAACACTTCTTTACCACAATCGATACGATATAGAGGTGGCATCGCAACATAAATGTGCCCAGCTTCCACCAACGCACTGAAGTGACGAGTAAATAGCGCGCACAGAAGAGTGGCAATGTGAAGACCATCCGAGTCCGCATCGGCAAGGATACAAATCTTACCGTAGCGTAGACCTTCTAGGTTATCGCTATCAGGATCGATACCGAGAGCAACTGAAATGTCGTGAACTTCCTGTGAAGCAAGTACTTGGTCTGCAGACACCTCCCAAGTATTAAGGATCTTACCACGCAGCGGCATAACCGCTTGGAATTCACGATCACGCGCTTGCTTCGCACTGCCACCCGCCGAGTCCCCCTCGACAAAAAAGATTTCAGTTCGGTTTAAGTCCTGTACGGAACAGTCGGTTAACTTTCCTGGTAGTGCTGGGCCTGACGCCACTTTCTTACGCACGACTTTTTTGCTGGCACGCATACGACGGTGCGCATTGGCAATACACACTTCAGCGAGTTGCTCTGCCAGTTGTGGCTTTTCATTCAACCACAAGCTGAACGAATCTTTCACGACACCAGAGACAAACGCAGCGGTTTGACGTGACGATAAACGTTCTTTGGTTTGGCCTGCAAACTGAGGGTCTTGAATTTTAACCGACAAAACATATGAGCATCGGTCAAACACATCGTCACCGGTTAGCTTCACTCCACGAGGAAGTAGATTGCGGAACTCACAGAATTCGCGCATAGCATCAAGTAAGCCCTGGCGAAGGCCATTGACGTGCGTACCACCTTGTGCGGTTGGGATTAAGTTAACGTAGCTTTCGGTGATCATCTCACCGCCTTCTGGCTGCCAAATCACAGCCCAGTTAGCCGCTTCCGTTTCTGCACTAAACTCACCGGTAAACGGTTCTTCAGGAATAACGGTATACCCTTTTACGCCTTCGGCAAGATAGTCTTTCAGACCATCTTCGTAGTGCCATTTATAGTCCTTACCATTCACCTTGTCGGTAAAGGTAATTTCAAGGCCTGGACAAAGTACCGCCTTCGCACGCAGATTGTTCACTAAGCGTGTAACAGAGAAATTAGCTGAATCGAAGTACTTTGCGTCTGGCCAGAAATGGACACTGGTACCGCGATTACGACGTCCGCAAGTACCAGTAACCGCTAAATCAGAAACTTTATCACCGTGTTCGAATGCAATTTCATACACTTGTCCATCACGGCGAACCGTCACTTCTACACGCTTGGACAGGGCGTTTACAACTGAAATCCCCACCCCGTGTAGGCCACCAGAAAACTGATAATTCTTGTTGGAGAACTTACCACCAGCGTGAAGCTTACAAAGGATCAGTTCAACACCCGAGACTTTTTCTTCCGGGTGAATATCGACAGGCATACCACGGCCATCATCAATCACTTCTAGAGATTGATCTGGGTGGAGAATCACTTGCACCTTAGAGGCATGTCCGGCTAGCGCTTCATCGACACTGTTATCGATAACTTCTTGACCTAAGTGGTTAGGTCGCGCTGTATCCGTATACATCCCTGGTCGGCGACGTACTGGCTCTAAGCCATTAAGAACCTCAATGGCTCCAGCATTATATTGTTCAGTCATAATACGGAAATTTGTAATAGAGAGTTAAGTTGTAACTTTGCAGACGGTTTATGAAAGCTTTTAGAAATTTAGACTAAAAAGTGACAAAAACGCTGAACATTTCAACGCTTGCTTCTGCGAAAGCTATAGGGGGAACATAGTCTGGAACAGACTCACTTATGTCAAGCGAGATAAGTAAGTTGCGAGTAAAATTATGACTCTACCCTCAATGAACTGGCGAATGTTGAACCTAATTATGATTTGGATCAGTTCTCGCTAAGAGGCATAAGTGACAAACAGATTAGCAGCCTAGAGCTTGAGGAATTGAATAATTTGCTCAGGAAATCGCTCAAAGTCGACAAAGCTATGGTCACCGCCTTGTTCTATTGTCTGTAGAGAGAGCGAATACTTTTCAACCGCTTGACGATAATCCAGAACTTCATCTTCTGTTTGCTGCAACAACCAAAAGTCTGATGGCGATTTTATTTCCGGTACATCCAGCTGCCTCAGTTCAGCTATATGTTTACTTTCAAGTTGATAGCGCGTGTTGGTATAAGGATTAACTTGCTCACCAAGGTAGTCGACCAATAATTCATAAGGCTTCACTGCTGGGTTGACCAACACAGCACGAAAACCAAATTTAGCATTGAGCCAAGTCGACATGTATCCGCCCAGTGAGCTCCCCACTAAGCCGATGTTGTAGTTTTCTTGATGCTGTTCAACAATCTTCAGCAACTGCTGCGCCGCTTGCTGAGGAAAACAATCTAATTGGGGAATAACGACTTTGATATCTGAGCGAAACTCAGCACAGTAGCTTGCCATAACATTGGCTTTATGTGACTGAGGAGAGCTGTTAAAACCATGAATGTAGAGCAATAGCGAAGGTTTGGACATAGTTAGTATCCATCTGCGCTAAAGTCAGGTAAGAAAGAACCTGGGCGTAACCTTTCAACACTTGTTTCAAGTACGCCGTCTGAACGTAACTCCAGCTCTCGCCACCCAGGAGATTGCTTATCTAGCGCAAAGTCATCTGAATTTGGCTTAAACTGCACACAAGTAGAAGGTGTTGCCATCACTCTCACCCCTTCAATATCCACATCCATATCTTGATGAACATGACCACAAAGCACAGCTTTAACATTCGAGTGTTTGCGAACCACCTGCCAAAAATCTTCACTGTCCTTCAATGAGTGCTGATCTAACCAAGCACTCCCCACTAATACTGGGTGATGGTGCAACAACACCAGTGTATGGCGCTCACTGTACGCTGCGAGTTTAGTGTCCAGCAGTGCTAACTGCTGCTCACTAAGGCGGCCATGCGGTACACCTACGACTTGAGAGTCGAGCATCACAACTTGCCAGTGTTCGCCAAGCAATGCGTGTTCTATATGGTGAATTTGCTGCGAAGGAAAAACACTGCCCATATTCGGCTTAAAATCATGGTTTCCCGGTAGCCAGAAACAAGGCTTATGAAGTTCTTCAATGCCATCAGCAAAACGCTGATAAGACTCACTGCTGTGATCTTGGGATATATCTCCCGTCGCTAAAATCGCATCGAACTGAACACTACGTTCAACCACGTTACGTACAACAGCTTGAAAACTGTCCAACGTACGGACACTCAAAAGACTCCCGTCTGCGGGAGCAAACAGGTGAGTGTCAGTTATTTGTAGCAACTTAATGCTAGTTGTGTCTTCTGCAGTCGACGACAATTTCAAAACTAAAACCTAATAACTCGAACTATGATTTTTTACTAAGATCTAAGGGTGCTCGACTAATACCATGCTTTAAACAAAAGGTTAGCCAATCACCTAAAAAGCGATTTACCTGTGCTTTTTCATCCTTTTGCACCATTTGACTATTTGGGTAGTCAAAACGCGCCTGAACCCGGCTCAAATGATGACTAGAAAACACTTCTGCCACACGAGCATCGTGATACAGCCTGACAGACATTTTTGGCAATGGAAATATTGGAACGTCATCACTCTGACAAATATCCACTAAAGTTGTGTACTTTGTGACTTCTGCCACTTGCAGTTGATAAGTCATGGAAGCCGCTTCATAGCATCGCACATCCCCGACACTTGGCTGGCTAGGCAGCAAAGCGTTAAGTTTGGCATAGTTTGTCTCGTAAACACGCATCAATTCAGATAAATCAACGTGATACGGCTTAGTTGCTAATTCAGCCATTGCTCTCTTAATTCCAAATAGTTCAGCTCTAACCATTGCAATGCAATGATGGTAGCTCCATTTTCTATCTTGCCATTTTTGACCTGTTGATAAGCTTCTTCTCTGCTCATCACTGCCACTCGAATATCTTCGCCTTCGTAATCCAACCCGTGGATTCCTTGCGCAGTGGAAGCATCCACTTCTCCAACGAAAACATCCAACATTTCTGAGCAACCACCAGATGAAGGATAGTAAGACGTAATCTTGCCAATACGCCCAACTTCAACACCAGCTTCCTCAATAGATTCACGCCTAACGACATCTTCAGCCGATTCACCGGGATCAATAATTCCAGCGACGATTTCAAGCTGCCATGGAGAGCGATGCTCTAACGCACCAACACGAATTTGCTCAATGATCACCACCTCGTCACGCACAGGATCATAAGGCAGTATTGCCGCAGCATGGCCGCGCTCAAACATCTCTCGATCTATCGCAGAGCTCCAGCCACCAGCGAACAACCGATGCTTGAAACGATACTTAACCATCTTAAAGAAACCCTTAAACAGTGTTTCTTTTGAGATTATTTCTACATCTTGCGCAGTAAACTGCGTTTGTTGGTTGTCAGACTGTTGCATTTGGCACCTCTCTGAGTGAATCTTATAGTTTACTCAGAGTTTTCCTAAACAACCAAGGACATGGCTCAACTTTTTATATAAAACTTATATTTTTAATTTAACGTTTTTACGAATAATTACTCAAAACGTTATTGATGTGTAAAAAAGCGCAAAGTTTTGAGTAAAAGGCCATCAACATGAGTTAAACTCTTGAACAGTAATTCTCTTTATATATTAGGCAGGAATAGGACTAATGAAAAAACTGCTTCCACTATTTATCAGCGCAGCGCTCGGTAGCTTATCTACATCAGCTTGGGCAGATACTCTGGCTGATATTTACAATCAGGCAAAAGACAACGACCCTCAGTTACTCAGTGCCGCAGCACAACGTGATGCCGCTTTTGAAGCAGTAACATCTAGCCGTAGTGACCTACTACCACAAATTAACTTAACGGCTGGTTACAACATTAACCGTAGTGATCAGGACGCACGTGAAAGTGATAAACTGACTGCTGGCATCAACTTCTCGCAAGAGCTATATAACCGCTCAAGTTGGGTCACTCTAGACACCGCAGAGAAAACCGCTCGCCAAGCAGACTCTGCATACGCAGCAGCACAGCAAAGCCTAATTCTTCGTGTTTCTGAAGCTTACTTCGAAGTGCTACGTGCGCAAGACAATCTCGAGTTTGTACGCGCAGAGAAAGCCGCGGTTGGCCGTCAACTTGAGCAAACTAAACAACGTTTTGAAGTAGGCCTATCTGCGATCACCGACGTTCATGATGCACAAGCTCAATACGATGGCGTACTGGCTGATGAAGTACTGGCTGAAAATAACCTAGTCAACAGCTACGAATCTCTACGTGAAATCACAGGTCAGGAGCATTCCAATCTTTACGTACTGGATACTGACCGCTTCTCAGCAAGTAAGAGCAGCTCATCACCAGAAGCCTTGGTAGAAGAAGCGCAAACCAAAAACCTTAGCCTACTGACCGCTCGTATTGCACAAGATGTGGCACGAGACAACATTGCTCTTGCGGGTTCGGGACACTTACCATCTTTAACGTTAGATGGTGGTTATAACTACGGTAATGAAACTAATAGTAGCAATTCTGCCGTATTTGCTAACGGTGGTGATGATTACACTAACAACGATTTCAACATTGGTGTGAACTTAGTAGTGCCTCTATACACAGGTGGCAATATCACGTCGCAAACTAAGCAAGCTGAGTTTGCTTACGTTGCTGCGAGCCAAGATCTAGAAGCGACTTACCGTAGTGTTGTAAAAGACGTTCGCGCATTCAACAACAATATTACAGCCTCTATTGGTGCACTGCGCGCTTACGAGCAAACTGTAGTTTCTGCCAACTCGGCACTTGAAGCAACTGAAGCTGGTTTTGATGTTGGTACTCGTACCATTGTTGACGTACTCGATTCAACTCGTCGTCTTTACGATGCGAACAAGAACTTGTCTGATGCACGTTACAACTACATCTTGAGCGTACTTCAACTACGTCAAGCAGTGGGCTCACTGAACGAGCAAGATATCCTAGATATCAATGACGGCCTAAAAGCAGCCGCCGCAGCTCAATAAACGTCACAATCAATAGTTAAAAAGCCACTGAACTTCAGTGGCTTTTTTTGTTTTGAGTCTTATACGACCAATCGACATAAACAAAAACGCCAGCGAATTGCTGACGTTTTTACATGGTAAGCAGTGCTAACAGCGATACTAGCCGCGGCCACCTTTAATGGCATCGATAATTTCAGTCGTTGAGCAACCTTCTTCGAAGTTAAGTACTTTCACTTCACCGCCCGCTGCTATCACTTCTTTGCCGCCTGCAATCTCTTCTGGCTTGTAATCACCACCTTTTACTAACATGGTTGGCAATACTTCCGAGATCAAACGCTGTGGCGTATCTTCACTAAATGGGACAACCCAATCCACAGCACCAAGGCCCGCCAATACAGCCATGCGGCGATCGGTTGGATTAACTGGTCGGCCAGGTCCCTTCAATCGTTTCACTGACTCATCAGTATTAACCGCAACAATTAGCTTGTCACCAAGCTGAGCAGCGTGGTTTAAGTAAGACACATGGCCTGCATGCAAGATATCAAAACAACCGTTGGTCATCACAACCGTTTCACCTTTAGCGCGAGCCTGCTTCACCGCTTCAATCAACGCTGGTTCAGTAATCACACCATAATCGGTATCTTGGCTGCCGTGAATCGCTTCAGCCAGTTCAATCGTCGATAGCGTAGAGGTTCCTAGTTTACCGACAACCACACCAGCGGCTGCATTAGCCAATGCGCACGCTTGGTCGAGCGGCTTACCCGCAGCAACTGAGGCCGCGAGTACAGAGATAACGGTATCGCCCGCACCAGTCACGTCATACACTTCTTTCGCTTGAGTCGGTAGATGGAACGGTTCTTCACCACGACGAAGCAACGTCATACCATGTTCACTGCGTGTCACAAGCAACGCTTCAAAGTCATACTCGTCAATCAGCGCTAAACCTTTTTCAACCAGCTCCTGATCCGACTTCACTTTACCAACTACATGTTCAAACTCGGCCATGTTTGGCGTGAGTAGTGTCGCACCACGATAACGCTCAAAGTCCGCGCCTTTAGGGTCGATGAATACTGGAACGTTCGCCGCACGTGCTTTTTGAATGAACTGCTGCACGTGTTCAAGAGCCCCTTTCGCATAATCCGACAAAATCACGGATTTTACCTTTGGTAGCGCTTGCTCCATACGAGACAAAATCAATTCAGCATCTGTGTTTTCAAACTTATCTTCAAAGTCCAAACGAATCAGCTGCTGACCTCGACTGAGGACACGAAGCTTAGTAATGGTTGGATAATTCGGTAGAGCCACAAAATCACACGTTACTTTCAGTGAAGTTAGCGTTTCAGTCAGAACCTTGGCAGGCTCGTCCATACCGGTCAAACCAACGATATGTGCATGTCCGCCCAGGGAAGCAATATTCATCGCAACGTTTGCCGCACCACCGGGACGCTCTTCATTGTTCTCTACTTTCACTACAGGTACTGGAGCTTCTGGCGAAATGCGCCCCGTTGGGCCATACCAGTATCTATCTAGCATCACATCACCGATGATCAGAACACCAGATTCGCTGTAATCAGGTAGGATTGGTTTCATTGTGGATCTCCAAAATTCAATACAAGGCGAAGTGTAACACAGGGATTTTTGTCACTAAATGTTTGCTTAGCATTAACCTAACCACTGATTCCAAACTTGAATGACCACCTGACGCTCGCGTTGATACTTGTCTTCCGCTACATCAGCATCGAGGTTGAGTAAATTTCGGTGGTGGATTTCATCACGCAAAGTGGTATAGGCGTGAGTTAATGCCATAGCTTGCTCTTCTTCAAGCACTCCTTGAGCCATCATAGATTCAAAGATACGAACATTGTCAGACCAACGTGTTAATTTCGGTTTCTGATGACTGTAGTTCAGAACCAAATATTGAGCGAGGAACTCAACATCGGTAATACCACCGGGGTCCTGCTTGAGCATAAAGCGGCCCGCTTTCTTGCCCCCTAAGTGATCACGCATTTTGATCCTCATGTCCACGACGTCTTTTTTCAACTTAGCTTCATCACGCTCTAAACACATGATGTCACTGCGCGTTTTTGCAAACGCTTGTTGCAGTGGCGCATCTCCGTAAATCATACGTGCGCGGACTAGCGCCTGATGTTCCCATGTCCATGCATCATTATGCTGATATTCGTCAAAGGCTTCGGTTGGACTCACCAATAAACCAGAAGCACCAGAAGGTCTCAAACGAGTGTCAACTTCATACAAAATGCCTGATGCTGTACGAGTCGAAAAGATATGGATGATGCGCTGGGCTAATCGAAGGTAAAACTGTCTGCCATCAATTTCTTTCTTACCATCGGTGTAAGCGCTCACAGGGCAATCATGCATAAACACGATGTCGAGATCAGAGTTATAACCTAGCTCCCAGCCACCAACTTTCCCGTACCCAACCACAGCGAACCCTTTACCTTCCCTATCTTTAATATGAGTAGGTTCACCATATTTTTCTGCCATTTGCTGCCACGCCTGATGTACCACGGACTCAACAATCGCCTCAGCAAGATAAGTCAGGTGATCGCTCACTTTCATTACAGGCAACACTTCTGCAATGTCAGCAGCAGCAATCCGGAGAATACAAATTTGTTTGAATTGACGCAGCGCCTCCATTTGCTGCTCCATGTCATCTTCCGGAATTCGAGCCAAATAGTCTCGTAGTTCAGTTTTGTAAGACTCTAATGGCACAGGGTTGTATAGCTGTTGAGGATCGATAAGCTCATCCAGAAGAATTGGGTAGCGACCTAATTGCTCCGAAATCATAGGGCTTGCGGTACAGAGTCGAACTAGCTGCACTAGGGCTGCTGGATGTTCTTCTAGTAGTTCAAGGTAAGTCGTTCGAGTAACTATTTTATGTAGCAGATGGAGGACACGACTTAGACCAAACCTAGCATCCTTATGGGAGAAAATAGCGTGAAACACCTTAGGCATAAGACGATTCAGTACTTCTCGTCCTCTAGGCCCTAAGGTTTTCTTTGCTAAGTCTTTTTTAAACTGAATAATGGTCTTTGCCAGCGAGCTTGGTTCGTCGCTACTAATGTCGGTCTGCAGAATATGCTCTATCACGTCAGGCTTATGAGCCATATCCCAGAGTTCGTGGTAGAAAGGCTCGATAGTGCCGGCTTCTTCCTCATCGTCACCGATTAATTGTTCAAACACCACGTGGACTTGGGCCATGTATCGTTTCACATCTTCAACAAGCGAAGGCCAATCCTGATAGCCCATCGCGACGGCTAACTTCAACTGTTCTACTTCAGAATCTGGTAAGGTCTGAGTTTGTTTGTCGGCCATTGCCTGAAGTAGGTTTTCTAAACGACGTAAAAAGAGGTAGCTTTGCGTCAGGTTCTCGACTTCTTTCTCTTCAAGCTGCTGCAGTTCTTTGATCGCTTGCAAGGTTTGCAATAGGCCTCGCCCACGCAGACTTGGCTCTCGACCACCGCGAATTAGCTGGAACACCTGAGCAATAAACTCGATTTCTCGAATGCCACCGGCTCCGAGTTTTATATTATTGCTTAAACCGCGGCGCCTAACTTCACTGCTGATCATTGACTTCATACGGCGCAGCGATTGAATAGCACTAAAATCGATATAGCGACGGAACACGAATGGTCTTAGCATTTGACGCAGTTCTTGGTACTCAGGGTACATTTCACTGCCCATTACGCGTGCTTTAATCATCGCGTAACGCTCCCAATCTCGCCCCTGTTCTTGATAGTAATCTTCCAAAGCTGCATAGCTCATTACGAGCGGCCCACTCTCGCCAAATGGACGCAATCGCATGTCGACGCGATAGCAAAAGCCATCAAAGGTCTGTTGATCGAGCGCTTTAATCACTCGCTGTCCTAAACGAGTGAAAAACTGAGCATTAGCAATGCTGCGGCGGGCACCTTGAGTTTCGCCGTTCTCGGGGTAGGTAAAGATCAGGTCGATATCAGAAGAAAAGTTCAGCTCACCACCACCCAGCTTGCCCATACCGATAATCAGCATTGGTTGAGCTTCGCCTTGCTCGTTACATGGCGTACCCCAATCTTTACAACACGCTTCATATTGCCAACGATAAGTTTCGAAGATCATTGCTTCAGCTAAGCTAGATAGATGTTCAAGGCTTTGCTCTAGAGGCCACATTTGAGTGAAATCACGCCAAGCAATATAGGCCATCTCACGATTACGGAATTGGCGCAGAACACGATGCCCACTCATTTCATCACTGCAATTAGCCAACAAAGCGGCTAAACGCTCTCGGTAGTGCTCACTTCGCTGTTTCTCGGATAACATGTCTGGCAACTGCTGCGCCAAATGTTCATCACGAGACAAAACTTCAACGACAAACTGGCTAAGCCCTGCGATGTACTTCAGCTCGTCTGTACGAGTTTGAGTCCATGATTGAAATGCATCTGGAAATTGGTTCAAAAGAGACTCAACAGCGGTTTGAGAATGAGACTGTAACTCCGAAGGCAATTGCATGATTCTTCCTTGTGCTAAGTGATAACCGTAGTTATATCAAACTTACGGGCATAAAAAACGCCTACTTAACACTAAGTAGGCGTTTTAACTGCATTAATAGTATGGAATTAGACCTTGAACGATGTGATCTTACGATCCAGCTCTTCTGCGTTGTTCTGCATGATTTCTGACGTTTCGAGCAGCTCTGTCACCACAGTCACTGACGCTTCCACCAGCTCACGAACATTGGTCAGATTCTGGTTCATCTCTTCCGCTACACTACTCTGTTGACCCGCAGCCGTCGCAATTTGGAAGTTCATATCATTAATTTGAGTAACTTGACTCACAATGCCATCTAACTCACTGCCAGCGTTAGTCACAAGTTCTACACCTTCAGCAGCTTCGACAACACTTTTCTCCATCAGCTCAACTGCTGACGACGCACTTGTTTGCAGCTGAGAAATCATTTCTTGGATCTCCACTGTTGCTTGTTGAGTACGTTGAGCTAAGTTACGCACTTCATCGGCTACGACAGCAAAACCTCGGCCAGCTTCACCCGCGCGTGCCGCTTCAATTGCAGCATTAAGTGCCAGCAAGTTTGTCTGCTCAGAAATGCCTTGAATAGTCCCTACTACGCTGCCAATCGATTCAACGCGCTCTTCAACCTCGTTTACAGCTTGTGCTGAAGAAGAAATATCGCTTGAAAGCTCACTCATTTTGGTGATGGTACCGCGAACAAATTGTTGACCTGTCTGCGCTTGACCAGACGCACTTTCCGTCAAACTAGATGCATTTTGCGCATGGTCGGCAACGGTTTGAACTGTTGAACTCATTTCGCTCATCGCCGTTGCTAGCTGATCGATTTCATTGAATTCTTCTTGCGCCGATTCTTTGGTTTCAGACATGCTAAGAGTCATGACTTCCGTCAGCGTTGCGAGTTCCTGCGAAGACTCCACTTGCATCTTAATCATTTCTTGCAATTGACGGCGTGTCTTTTCTAGCTCACGAGCGACGTCACCGTACTGAACACCATTAGCATCACCATTTTAGGCACGAGACGAATATCCGTAATCACTCGTTCCCATGGCTTAAATGCCATTTTTGCCATTATCCTTTCTCCACTAGTTTGCCCACTTTCTAGTAACAATTTTTCACTATTACTGCTACTTAGTGATATAAATTATCTACGCCACAACACTGACTGCCCTGAACGACTCAAATTAGGTCTGCTATTTATTTCGAGCCTCGTATGAATAAAGATGATATCAAAGACAACACCAAACCGATGAGCTTGCTGTCACTTATTCTGTCATTCATGGCGCTATTTGTGATCTCTGGCCTGCTGTTTGTTCCAATTAGCGATCAGGCTCGACAAGTTCTCATCGGCCTCGATTTCGTTATCTGTAGTATTTTCATCTTACAACTGAGCATAGATTTGATCCGATCCACAGATCGTATGAAATTCATGCAACGGCATTGGATAGACTTTCTCGCCAGCATTCCCATGATCGAACCGCTACGTTACGCGCGCTTATTCCATATTCTGCGTGTCGTATTAGTGATTCGATCCAGTAAATTGATCATTTCGCAGTTAATCACAAATCGCCGAGAGACCACCCTAGCTTCTATATTACTGTTGTTGGTTATGCTGCTAACCATAGGCTCCAGCATGATGTTGTTTATCGAAGGCAAAAACCCCGCCGCTAACATCCAATCTGGAGGCGATGCATTGTGGTGGGCTCTGGTCACGATTTCTACCGTTGGGTACGGTGATCACTTCCCTGTAACCGACGCCGGTAAAGTGCTGGCTTCAGGGTTAATTCTTTGTGGGGTGGGATTGTTCGGTATGATTTCGGGCTTGATCACGTCACTGATCACCTCACCGACCAAACAGCAAAATGAACGCTCTGAAAACAAAGAGCGTCTGCTGTTGAAACTTGTCAGCCAACAAGAAGAGATTCTGCAGCGCTTATCAGCACTTGAAGAAAAACAAAACGATGGACAAAAAAATAGGACGTCATCGCGTCCTATTTCTGAAGATTAATCTCGCCAGTACGGTTCAGCTTCTACGCTGATTAAGCGAGTCTGCTCCATGGCGTGCAAGATTGAGGTCTCTTGACGAACTAGCCAACGTTGTAGCTGCTCTTGCTCCTCTCCTTCTAGCTTACCCACTAGCTTCTCTAATGGCTTAAGCATCAGAAGGTCGTCAATCCCTTGCATTAAGTCTGCCCAAGGAAGCCTAAAGCTATTACGCTCTTCTGAATCGTATAAGCTAGCAAAACCAACACCCGTATATAGATTGCGCATTAAGCGGTATTGCTGCTCAACATATTCATCACTACTCAGCACTCTTTCCGGTGGAAAAGCTTCCATCAGTTCAGCCCACGTTCTATCAAGCTGCTTCTCAGAAAAATGCTGAATGTTGAGCGCCATTTGTTCACGAGCTTTATCGTCCAAAAACGGCTGCCAACCTCGAGTAAGAATCCAACGACTTAAATCAAGCAATAAGCCAGTATAGCGAGCCGACGACAGCAGCTGTAGATTCTCTTCTCGAGTAGGAAGTTCTTCTTTCAACAGCTTCAGTTCACCCACTAGGAACTTTCTCGCATCAAGTTTACGCAGCACGTGGCCTTTATCTTCCAGCAAATCCTCAAGATAGTCGTATGACTTCAACCAGACTAATTCTTGCTCTAACCACTTAAGCTCTTGGCGCAATATCGCACTCGCTCGACGTGGAACTATCCCACCATAAATAGTTAAGGTTTGGCGGATAAAGCTCAATGCGTGGCTAATTTCGTGCAGTGCTGCCACCGACTCTTGTTCGGTGTAGATTTGCTCATGGCGATGCCAATGTGAAAGTGCATGTTCTAGCGAGTGAATAAAGCACGATTCAACCGTGTCATTTTTATCCGTGTCAACAAGAGAAAGCGGTTGTACATCATCACCTTGGTGGTCATAAGCCAATCGATACCCTTTCGCAGCTTTACTTAGGTTACCTAAACGCATACCACCGTCTTCATTAAACATGCGCGCTAACGTAAACAGTGCATCGGTCTGGCCTGACTTAAGTTCAAACTCGACTTCGCAAATGGGCTCTTCTTTGTCACTGGCTATCACTGCACCTTGGTCGAACGCAATTTCCACTTGGCTACCATCAGCCATACCCACCAGCCACTGCTCACGAGTGAAGTTGGTCGAAAAAAGGGCAATGAGTTGAGATTGAAGCGTATCGATACCTCGGCCTGATGGCCAAATATCTTCAGGATGAAGCGAGAGTTGTGGTTCATTACAGGTGTGCTCTGCATTGTATTCAGGTCTTTGGTGTAACCCAGCGACGACGCGACCAGAGGTTTTTACCGTTTGAACAAACACGTCATCAAAGCGTCGAATTCGTAACCCTGTGTCATGCTGGCGCAGCCAATTGTCCGGCGTATCAAAGTAAGTGTTTCCTAGCTCACGACAACTGTGCTGAAGTACTTTCGTTTCAGCTATTTTTTCACGCAATGTTGCTGAAAAATCAGGAGAAACAAAAAACTTCAGTTCTATCTCGGTTTCCATAGTTTTACCTTTCAAAGCAGATAGGGACAGGATATTGCCTATTTCTTTACTGAGCAAGTGACAAATATCGCCCGAATGATGATCTAAAACAGTTTTAAAGAGGGATTTAATGCGTTAACATGCGCGCCTTTATAGCCATCGTTCAACATTTCGCCACGAAATGGTGTATGTTCTTTTAAGGTTATATTTATTAGGTTGAATGACCATGCCAGTGAATACAATTATGGGGTTATTTGCAAAGTCCCCAATTAAGCCTTTGCAACGTCACGTAGTGTGTGTCAACGAGTGTTGCTCGCACCTAGTTAACTTTTTCGAAGTGTCCTCTCAAGGAGACTGGGAAAAAGCAGCAGAGATTCGTGCACAGATTTCTCATCTAGAGAAAGAAGCTGACGTATTAAAGCGCGAAATTCGCCTCAAACTTCCTCGCGGTTTGTTCATGCCAGTCGATCGTACTGACATGCTTGAGCTACTCACTCAACAGGACAAACTTGCCAACCTAGCAAAAGACATCTCTGGTCGTGTCTACGGCCGTCAACTAGTCATTCCTACAGCTCTACAAGAGAACTTCATCGCGTACGTAAAACGTTGTCTCGATGCAGCAGACCAAGCGCAGAAAGTGATCAACGAGCTCGACGAGTTATTGGAAACTGGATTTAAAGGCCGTGAAGTAACACTTGTGGCTGAAATGATCCATCAACTGGATGTGATTGAAGATGACACCGATGCTATGCAGATCCAACTTCGCCAACAACTTATGGCGATTGAATCAGAGCATAACCCTATCGACGTCATGTTCTTGTACAAAATTCTAGAATGGGTAGGCGGCATTGCCGATCAAGCACAGCGTGTTGGCGCTCGTCTTGAAGTGATGCTTTCTCGCTCTTAAATCATAAGTTAACCAAATAACGAAGAGTATTATTTAGTGCGTCAGCTTAGGCGGTGAATATATTCACCGCTGATGGGATCAACTCGCGCAAAATTTTGCTCCGCTTGTTATCAAACAACTAGGTATTACGATGGATATCCTTGCGAACTACGGCACTGTCCTGATTATTGTTGCAGCAGCTTTCGGTTTTCTGATGGCTATTGGTATTGGTGCGAATGACGTTGCGAACGCAATGGGCACCTCAGTAGGCTCGAAAGCTCTTACCGTGAAACAAGCGATCATCATTGCGATGATCTTTGAATTTGCGGGGGCATATCTTGCAGGCGGTGAAGTAACCGACACTATCCGTAAAGGTGTAATCGAAACATCTCTATTTGCCGACCAACCAGATGTACTGGTCTTCGGTATGATGTCTGCGCTTTTGGCAGCAGGTACATGGCTACTTCTCGCCTCGTACATGGGCTGGCCAGTTTCTACGACCCACTCTATCATCGGTGCCATTATTGGTTTCGCATGTGTTTCTGTGGGCACTGAAGCAGTAGATTGGGGCAGCGTACAAGGTATTGTAGGTAGCTGGATCATTACACCAGTAATTTCAGGCTTCTTTGCATATGTGATTTTCATTAGTGCTCAGCGACTGATCTTCGACACAGAAAACCCGCTATTTAATGCAAAGCGCTTTGTTCCTGTTTACATGTTTATCACCACCATGGTTATCTCTCTAGTAACCATTAAGAAAGGTCTGAAGCACGTTGGTCTACACCTAAGCAATACAGAAGCTTGGTTATGGTCTGCAGGTGTATCTGGCTTGATCATGGTAGGTGGGTACCTATACATCCAGAAGAAGTTTGCTAACCGCGAAGACGACCACGGATTTGCTGGCGTAGAAGGTATCTTCAGCGTACTAATGGTTATCACAGCGTGTGCGATGGCATTTGCACATGGTTCTAACGATGTAGCGAACGCGATTGGCCCTCTATCAGCGGTAGTATCTACTGTTGAACACATGGGTGAAATCACCGGCAAGAGCACTATCGCTTGGTGGATTCTGCCACTTGGTGGTTTTGGTATCGTTGTAGGTCTTGCCACTCTTGGTCACAAAGTAATGGCAACGGTTGGTACAGGTATCACCGAGCTAACACCTAGCCGTGGTTTCGCCGCTCAGCTAGCCACTGCATGTACGGTTGTACTGGCGTCTGGTACTGGTCTGCCTATCTCAACCACACAAACACTGGTTGGTGCGGTATTGGGTGTTGGTTTTGCGCGTGGTATCGCAGCATTAAACCTAGGCGTAGTTCGTAACATTGTAGCGTCTTGGATTGTTACGCTTCCAGCTGGCGCATTGTTAGCAGTAGTCTTCTTCTACGCTATCCAAGGTATGTTTGGCGGATAAACACCGTCAGCACTGTGTAAGCGCACTGTCATTATTGACTCAAACGCACATAAAGGGAGGCTTTGCCTCCCTTCTTTGTTGCACCTAGCCTAGAAAGTTCATACTATTTGCCAAATACAAAGCGCTTTACGTATTAAAACTGTTAAAGGATTTACCGTGAAAAAACTGATTTGCATGGTTTTAGTCTCTATGCTGGCTGTACCTGCCGCATTTGCTCAAGACCGTTATATCGCAGATAAATTATTTACTTACATGCACTCAGGCCCAAGTAATCAATTTCGTATTATTGGCAGCATCGATGCTGGTGATAAAATTAAACTTCTGACTTCTAACAAAGAAACCGGTTATAGCCAAATCCTGGATGGAAAAGGCCGTAAAGGTTGGGTAGAAAGTCGCTTTATCACACGCCAAGAAAGCATGGCTGTTCGTTTACCAAAGCTAGAAAAAGAACTGTCTGAGGTAAAAGAAAAGCTGGCAAATGCTCGTAACAATGCCGACAGCGAAAAGGCAGGCTTGGTTGATTCACTTGAAGTACGTAACCAACAAATTTCTGAACTTGAGCAGAACTACAGCGATATCAGTTCTCAACTGACCGCATCTCAAACTGAAGTGCGTGAATTACGCGCAAGACTGGATACACAAAAAGAAGATTTGCTGCTGAAGTACTTTATGTACGGTGGCGGTGTTGCAGGCGGTGGCTTACTGTTTGGCCTAATCCTTCCTCACATTATCCCACGTCGCAAGAAGTCTCCATCAGGCTGGGCATAAGATTGATACAAAAAATGGTCACTTCGGTGACCATTTTTTATGCCTGTTACTTTCAAAGCTAACCCTGCCAATCATACAGAGCCGGAATCTCCAGGCGCTGAGACTCAAATTCAACAATACTCGATTGAGGTTCGATCTTCACCAACTGAACACGTGAGTCAATCCAATCACCTTCCATATACTCCACATCGTTAATTTTAACCCAACGCTTATTTGCTTGGCTTGAATAGACATGAGTCTGAAAATTCATAGCAGGTAACTGGCCAATAAAATCGCTACTATGATGGTTAAGCTTGATGGTGTTTAGTTGTGATTTTCCACCTCTTGGATTATCAGAACTACCATTTGCTTGACCACTTTGATTCATCACAGACTGAACTCGCCTTGCTAACTCTGGAGACAACTGAGTCAAGTCTAACTGTGACAACTCATCAGGCTCTGGTTTTACCAAGTCTTTTTCAGGCTCAACGGTTAGGGTTCTCTGATTTGAAACCACGGGAGACTCAGACGTCGTTGGTGTGTTTTCATCAGTGGCCCTTCCAGCAAGCCCAGTTGGCTCAACAAAGGTGGACATAAGAGGCTCAAAACGCGGTGAATCGTGAACACTGAACTCGTTTGGCACTTCAACCACTCTTTTTTGCGCCACAGATAACGCCAACGCCACTTCTTTTTGTTGCTGATAACTCTGATAGCCAGCAAATCCCAACCCAACCACACAGGGCATAACCGCAGCCAATACACATAGCCGCCAGTTTGAAGTTTCTTGACGAGTGTCCGCTTGTGCAGGTTCGAAGTTTGGTGAAACGCTCATTACCCCGTATTGCTTATTTCTTTGCTCTGAGGCTTTCAATGCGTTGAGTACATTAGACATCAGCCTTGCTCCTCTTCATCGAAAACTGTGACATTCAATAACGAAGGCGCATTTTCCTGACTCATCAGATCAATCGCTTTCAGTGTTTGCCTTCCTGCGATGCCATCGACCGTCATACCTTGCCACTGTTGAAATGTTTCGACTTTTCTGCGTAATTGAGCATCAAATTCACTGCTATTTCCCACGCTCTCACCTAGCAACTTAGACAATTTTTTATCGAGCTCAGCAACTTGGATACCACTCATTCCCGCTCTTAAAGTGCGGTCAAATGAAGGCTGCCAGATGAATCGGTACTCACCATGCCATATCGTCGATAGCCAACGCTTATCAAATTCAATCTGCTTGCCTCCAGTGAGTAAGGTCACGTTGTCATCAGAGAGCTTGTACAGCACGGCGTAAGCCATCACACCGTCAATATCAAGCGACAGCACAACTGGCTGATTAAGTTGCGCTAACCGCTGTAAATCACCTTCCGCTTTTTCACAACGAAAGAGGGCATCTTCTCTAGTTTGTGCAGAACAAAAGCTATCAAGTACGCTCGCGTTGTAGCCCCACACTTGGTAGAGCTTATCAATACTGCTTTCAAGCAATGCGTCATTTAACAAGGTTTGCTTAAGTTCAGGAGCAAATACTTCTGCGCGAGTTTCAACTGCTGGCGGAGTAGGTAGTTTTCCTGACCAATACTGAAGCGCAAAAGCATCTAGAGAAGGTTTACTCAGTGTCGTCAGAGCAATGCTACTTATTACCCCAAGCGCTAAGCTAGCGCTAATCGCGACACCAGAAGATAACCACCAGCTCGTTTTTCTAGCGGGTTGCATAGCGACAGAAGAGGTCTGAAACGCCATCACTTCGTCACAAGCTCGCTGAACTAGTGGTAAGCTAATCTCACGTTCGCCTTGTTGATAAGCCTGTTTAAGCGTGGCATCACAAACAAGGTTCACTAGCCTTGGGATTCCTTGTGTCGAATGAGCAATCATCTTCAAGGCTTTGGCCGGAAATAAATCATCTCGCCCACCCGCCAAAGACAAACGAAAATGCACATACTTGGCGGTTTCTACACCATCAAGCGGAAGTAAGTGATAGCGCCCAGTAATACGCTGCGCTAATTGGCGAAGTTGCGGCATCTGCAACTTCTGCTGAAGCTCAGGCTGCCCTACCAGTAAAACTTTCAACAACTTTCGACTGTCTGTTTCTAGGTTGGTCAACAACCTGAGCTGTTCAAGAACATCCGCAGCTAAATGCTGCGCTTCATCAATTACCAGTAAGGTTTGAAAGCCTTCCGCATGGTTAGACAGCAAATACTGATAAATGGCTTGATTGAGCTGTTTAAGGGTCGCCTGTGATGGATACTTGATAGAGAATTCATCGCATATCGACTCTAGTAGTTCAATACCCGAAAATGTAGGGTTAAGTATGAATCCCGCTTTAGTCTGCGTATCCAACGAGTCCAACATAGCCTTCGCGACAGTCGTCTTCCCCGTACCAACCTCTCCGGTGAGCATGGCAAAACCGCCCCCCTCACCTAACCCAGCTTGAAGGTGAGTAATCGCTTCACGGTGTCTTTGACTAAGAAACAAGTAACGCGAGTTCGGCACAATTGAGAAAGGGGCTTCGACAAAACCAAAAAATTCCTTGTACATCACTCACGTCTCTATAATTTAACTGATAAGAAAAGTACCATTGCAGACTTCAAATCGCCAATGGCAAATCATTAAAATAAGGGAATCCATTGCAAGTATACCTAGTTGGAGGAGCTGTTCGAGATCAGTTGCTCAATATTCCGGTACATGACAAAGATTGGGTTGTGGTGGGCAGTTCACCGCAAGAAATGCAAAGCCAAGGTTTCACCGCCGTTGGTAAAGACTTTCCGGTTTTTCTCCACCCTGTAAGCAAGCAAGAGTATGCGCTCGCCAGAACGGAACGTAAGACCGCATCAGGATACACTGGGTTCGAATGTTACTTCGCAAAAGATGTTACCCTTGAAGAAGATCTGCAACGCCGGGATCTCACCATAAACGCGATGGCACAAGATCCCGATGGCAACATAGTCGACCCTAATCATGGTCAACAAGATCTTAAAGATCGAGTATTGCGCCACGTCTCATCTGCATTTGTCGAAGATCCATTACGCGTCTTAAGAGTCGCACGCTTTGCCGCTAAACTTGCTCACTTCGGCTTTACGGTCGCCCCCGAGACTTTAGATTTAATGACACAAATAAGCCGCTCGGGCGAACTGGAGCACTTAACCCCAGAACGAGTCTGGCAAGAGTGGCACAAATCTCTGGCGACCCAAAACCCCGCCGTATTCCTGTCTGTACTTCATCAATGTGGTGCACTGGAGGTCGTATTGCCCGAGATAGCCCAACTGTTTGGCGTCCCTCAACCCGAGCAATGGCACCCAGAAATTGACACTGGCATTCATACTTTGATGGTCGCAGATCAAGCCGCACTGCTATCTGACTCACTGCCTGTCCGCTTCGCCGCCCAAGTCCACGACTTAGGTAAAGGGATCACACCAGAATCTGAATGGCCAAGCCACAAAATGCATTGTCATACCGGTTTAAAGCTGATCAAGCGCCTATGTGAACGAGTTCGTGTCCCGAATGAATTCAGAGATCTTGCACTTATGGTGTGTGAACAACACTCAAACATTCACCGAGCTGCAGAACTAAAGCCTGCCACTAAGCTTAAGGTGCTGAACAAATTCGATGTATGGCGTAAACCTGACAGACTGACAGACATTTTACTGTGTTGTATGGCCGATAGCCGCGGTCGTCTTGGCTTTGAGGATACTGATTACCCGCAAAAAGACACCTTTCTTCAGGCCTATCAAGCGGCAGTTGGAGTGAATGTGCAAGACATTATCAAGGATGGCTTTAAAGGTGCCGCTATTCGCGAGGAAATGGAGAAACGCCGCGTCGCGGCTATTGCAGCCTTATCAGCCTAATACCAATCGTAGTAAATAACTGTTCCCCCTAGCTTGTTAAAACACTCGATAACATCGTTAGAAATTTTGATTGTAGAATAACTACTTATCGAAAATTTCTGCCTTGTTATCAAGCCTTTTTCCTGCGCTATTTATGAACACTTACTTACTGTGATTGGTATAATCTGTTTGTCCATGTAGAGTAGACAATAAAAAAGCGGAGCCAAATGGCTCCGCTTTTTTTATGAGAACGCTAGTTATAGCATTACTTCTTAGCAAGCTTCTCTTTAATACGAGCTGACTTACCAGAACGCTCACGTAGGTAGTACAGTTTGGCACGACGTACTGCACCGCGGCGTTTAACTTCAATGCTATCAACCATTGGAGAGTGAGTTTGGAACGTACGCTCAACACCTTCACCGTTCGAGATCTTACGAACTGTGAATGCAGAGTGTAGACCACGGTTACGGATTGCGATTACAACGCCTTCGAAAGCCTGTAGACGCTCACGGTCACCTTCTTTTACCTTAACTTGAACAACAACAGTGTCACCTGGTGCAAATTTAGGTAGGTCTGATTTCATTTGCTCTTGCTCAAGAGCTTTGATGATGTTACTCATTTTTTAAATTCCTAGAATAAACTGATACTAAATAAAATAGGTTACTTGCTATTAACTCGATGTTCTTTAATGAACTCGGCAAGTAATTGTTCCTGTTCGTCAGTCAGAGCTAGGTTTTCCAGGAGTTCTGGTCTTCTTAGCCAAGTACGGCCCAACGACTGCTTGAGTCGCCAGCGACGAATATCCTTATGGTTTCCGGACATCAGTACCGATGGTACTTCTTTTCCATCTAACACTTCGGAACGCGTATAGTGAGGGCAATCTAATAAGCCGTTGGCAAAAGAATCTTCTTCTGCCGACGCAAAATCTCCCAATACTCCCGGAATAAACCGAGATACTGAATCAATTAACGTCATGGCTGGTATCTCACCACCCGTCATCACAAAATCTCCGATTGACCATTCTTCGTCAACCTCAGATTGAATGATACGCTCATCTACCCCTTCATAGCGGCCACAAATAAGAAGCAAATTCTCATTAGTTGCCAGCTCTTCGACTCCTTTCTGGTCGAGCTTACGACCTTGAGGAGAAAGGTAGATAACCTTCGTCTTACCCGGTGAAGCCTGTTTTGCTGTCGTGATAGCATCGCGCAAAGGCTGAACCATCATCAACATGCCAGGGCCACCACCGTAAGGTCTATCATCGACAGTTCGATGTTTGTCATGAGTGAAATCGCGAGGATTCCATGTCTCAATCGACAAAAGACCTTTTTTAACCGCTTGACCTGTTACCCCAAAATCAGTAACAGAACGGAACATTTCAGGAAATAGGCTAATTACGCCAACCCACATGTGTTCTCTCGCTCTGTAATTTTGGAATTAGAATCCAGGATCCCAGTCAACTTCGATCCGTTGAGCTTCGCGATCAACTTTTTTGATCACTTGCTCTTCAAGGAACGGGATTAATCGTTCCTTCTGTCCGAAAGCATCTTTAAGATTTGCTTTCACTACGAGAACATCGTTTGAGCCAGTTTCTAGGATGTCAGAAACAACACCTAGATCGTAACCTTTGTCGGTTACTACTTGCATGCCAAACAATTCACGCCAGTAGAATTCATCTTCTGACAATTCTGGTAATGATGCAGGGTCAACAGCGATTTCAAAGTTCGTTAGGAGATGCGCGTCTTCACGAACATCTAAGCCTTCCAGCTTAGCCACCATACCTTTGTTATGGCGTTTCCAAGTTTCTACTTTGAACTCAACCCACTCACCCTTTTGTTTAATAAACCAAGGGCTGTAATCGAAAATGCTCTCAGCATTGTCTGTATAGGAAAAAACTTTAAGCCAACCACGAATGCCATAGGTAGCACCAAACTTGCCCATAACAATTTTTTCGTTTTGTTCGCTCATTGTTTCTTTACCTTTCATCGACATAAGCTAATTTCTTCTACTAAACAGTAAAAATTAAGCCGCTTTTTGAGCGTCTTTAACTAGCTTAGCAACGCGGTCAGATAGAGACGCGCCTTGACCAACCCAGTGGTTAACGCGGTCTAGGTCTAGACGTAGACCTTCTTCTTGACCAGTTGCAGTAGGGTTAAAGAAACCTACTTTCTCGATGAAACGGCCAGTTGCAGCGTTGCGGCTGTCCGCTACTACGATTTGATAGAATGGACGCTTCTTAGCGCCGTGACGTGCCAAACGAATGGTTACCATGTCGTCCTCTTTGCTTTCTCAAAAATAAAATTAACCCCAGAAACCGTCTATAAATAGTCGATTTGGGGTCTCGTGCCAAAATAAAGCCTCGGAATTTTACTCTTATTCCAAGTCTTTGCAAGGGTTTTAGCTATTTTTTCACCACCACAAATAACGATTGTAGTTTGTGACTCAGCTAACAGGTTGAAAATAAAGATTGACTCAACCCGCCCTTAAAAAATCAAAGAGCGTAACTCCCGCAGAGTTACGCTCTTTTATCATCTGATAGCTCAGCGATGAATACGTGGATTAACGACCAAACGGGTTAAAACCACCACCCATTCCGCCCATACCACCCATCATGCCTTGCATATTGCGCATCATGCCTTTCATGCCACCCTTCTGCATTTTCTTCATCATCTTCTGCATCTGAGTGAACTGCTTCAGCAGGCGGTTAACATCTTGTACCTGAGTACCGGAACCGGCAGCAATACGCTTTTTACGTGAACCCTTGATAAGTTCAGGGCGTTGGCGCTCTTTCATCGTCATTGAATTGATGATGGCTTCCATTTGCTTGAACATCTTGTCATCGACTTTATCTTTGACGTTGTCTGGTAAGTTGCTCATACCTGGCAGCTTATCCATCATGCCCATCATGCCGCCCATGTTCTGCATCTGGCCAAGCTGTTCACGGAAATCTTCAAGGTCGAAGCCTTTCTTCTCTTTAAACTTCTTCGCCAGCTTTTCTGCTTTCTCAGTATCAACATTACGTTGTAGATCTTCGATAAGCGACAGTACGTCTCCCATACCAAGAATACGTGAAGCGACACGATCAGGGTGGAATGGTTCTAGTGCATCGGTTTTTTCACCCACACCCAAGAACTTAATTGGTTTACCTGTGATGTGACGAACCGAAAGTGCAGCACCACCACGGGCATCACCATCAACTTTAGTTAAGATAACACCAGTCAAAGGCAGTGCATCACCAAACGCTTTGGCGGTATTGGCAGCATCTTGACCTGTCATTGCATCAACAACAAACAGGGTTTCTACTGGAGTAATTGCGTTATGCAGATCTTGAATCTCTGCCATCATTTCTTCGTCAACCGCTAAACGACCTGCGGTATCGACAAGAAGAACATCGTAGAATTTTTTCTTAGCATGATCGATTGCTGCATTAGCGATATCGATTGGCTTTTGATCAGCAGAAGACGGGAAGAAATCAACGCCCACATCCGCCGCTAGCGTTTCTAGCTGTTTGATCGCCGCAGGGCGATATACGTCGGCAGAAACCACCAGCACTTTCTTTTTATCACGCTCTGTAAGAAGCTTAGATAGTTTACCGACACTGGTTGTTTTACCCGCACCTTGCAGACCAGCCATTAAAATAACAGCAGGCGGCTGAGCCGCTAGGTTGAGCGCTTCATTAGACTCACCCATCACTGCTTCAAGCTCAGCTTGAACGATCTTAATAAACTCTTGTCCTGGCGTTAGCGACTTAGATACTTCAACACCAACAGCACCTTCTTTAACGCGCTTAACAAAATCGCGAACAACAGGCAGTGCAACGTCGGCTTCTAACAAAGCCATACGTACTTCGCGTAAGGTATCTTTAATATTGTCTTCGGTCAGACGACCTTTGCCGCTGATATTTTTCAGCGTACTGGATAATCGATCCGTTAAATTCTCAAACATCTTTCTACTCTTCGCTATAAGGCGATAAATTACGGTGAGTATACAATAGCCAACCCGCCAGTTATACCCGTTCTGCTAAGCAACGACAGTTTTAATCTCTCATCTCTTGCAATTGAATCGGGATCTAAGATAGCCCAAGCGCTTGATGCAAGGTATAATTCCAGCACGAGACTAACAACTTTGTGAAAGAAATGGATAACTTATTCGCCGTTGCTGCAGCAATGCTTTACACCTTTGCTATCGCAACCATAGTTCCTGGCTTAGTACATCAAACCGGTATTCGCGCGAAAACCGTCTTGGTTAGTGCGGCTTTGGCATTGGCGTTTCACGGCTGGTTGCTTAGCGATCTCATTTTGGATGGCAGCGGACAAAACTTAAGTATCTTGAATGTTGCCTCGTTAATCAGCTTCATTATTTCACTGGTTATGAGTACTGCAATGCTAAAAACGCGTTTGTGGTTCTTACTTCCTGTCGTATTTAGTTTTGCGGCTATTAACCTAATTGCCGCGGCGTTTTTGCCAAGCACTTTCATTACCCACTTAGAAAATGCACCTAAGCTACTGTTCCACATCTCATTGGCGCTATTTTCATATTCAACGCTGACTATTGGTGCACTCTACGCTTTGCAACTTGCTTGGCTTGACCACAAACTTAAAGCAAAGAAAGCGCTGGCGATTAATCCTAATCTACCTCCCTTAATGATGGTGGAAAGGCAGCTTTTCAAGATCATTCTTATCGGTAACCTACTTTTGACAGGTACGTTGCTCACCGGTTTTGTGTTTGTTCAAGATATGTTTGCGCAAGGAAAGGCACACAAAGGAATTTTATCTCTGATCGCTTGGATTGTTTACTCGGTACTACTTTGGGGACACTACCGCAAAGGTTGGCGAGGGCGTAAAGTCACTTGGTTTGCCGTCGCTGGTGCAACCCTATTAACATTGGCCTACTTTGGTAGTCGCTTTGTGCGTGAAATCATTCTCACTTGATCACTAGAATAAGGAGCATAAGCTCCTTATTGTTCATTTTGCTAATCCATTGACATCAAGACCATTATCGGTCATATATTAACCAACACATAACAAGGACAAGCACAGTTTTGGACGACATTTCCACGGGTTTATTGTTCGCTATACTCGCCGGCTTAATCGTAATTTCTGGATACTTTTCGGGTTCTGAGACAGGGATGATGTCTCTTAACCGCTACCGCCTAAAACATTTAGCAAATACTGGCCACAAGGGAGCTCGACGAGTAGAAAAGCTCCTTCGTCGCCCAGATCGCTTGATCGGCCTAATCCTAATTGGCAATAACCTCGTTAACATTCTCGCCTCTGCTATCGCAACCATTCTAGGTATGCGTTTATACGGCGACCTTGGTGTTGCTATTGCTACCGGTGCTCTCACCTTAATCGTACTGGTATTTGCCGAAGTCACACCAAAAACTATCGCTTCTTTATATCCAGAGCGCGTTTCCTACGCCAGCAGCATCCTGCTTGGCATTCTCATGAAACTGCTATCGCCACTGGTTCTTCTGGTTAACTTCATCACCAACGGTTTTATCCGCTTAATTGGTGTAAAAGCTAATCATGACGATGATGATCACCTCAGCTCAGAAGAGCTGCGTACCGTTGTAAATGAAGCAGGTAGCTTAATCCCGCGTCGCCACCAAGACATGTTGGTGTCGATTTTGGATTTAGAGCACGTGACAGTTAACGACATCATGGTGCCACGCAATGAGATTACAGGTATCGATATCAACGACGACTGGAAATCGATTATTCGTCAGCTCACTCACTCACCTCATGGCCGCATCGTACTGTACCGCGATCAAATCGATGAAGTAGTGGGGATGCTCAGGCTACGTGAGGCATATCGTCTGATGTTGGAGAAAAACGAGTTTAATAAAGAAACGTTACTGCGAGCAGCAGACGAAGTGTACTTCATCCCAGAAAGTACACCATTGAACGTTCAGTTGCTGAAGTTTCAACGCAACAAAGAGCGCATAGGTCTGATTGTCGATGAATACGGTGACATTAACGGCTTAGTCACTTTGGAAGATATTCTAGAAGAGATTGTTGGTGAATTTACCACTTCAATTGCTCCAAGCCTTTCCGAAGAAATTATCCCCCAAGGCGACGGCAGCTTCCTAATCGAAGGCAGTGCTAACATTCGCGATATCAACAAAGGCCTGAAGTGGAAGTTGCCTACCGATGGTCCAAGAACGCTTAACGGTTTGATCTTGGAGCACCTAGAAGACATTCCCGAGAGTCATTTAAGTGTTCAGGTAGCGAAGCACCCTATGGAGATTGTTGAACTGGAAGAAAACCGTATTAAGTTGGTAAAAGTCTTCCCTCGCTTGCGCGAGACCAAACATTGATTTCAATAAAAAAGGCCTTGATGATTTCATCAAGGCCTTTTCAATATTCACACTACGCAAACTGAGACTAATCGACTTTTAACTCTTTCAGCATTGACTCAGGAAGCGCCAGTTCATCATTTTGATTCACAGAAATACCTGCTTCAATGATGGCTTTAGCGATAGCTTTTGCTTCATCAAGTGAATGCATTGCCGCCGTACCACATTGGTATTCGTTTAGCTCTGGGATCTTGTTCTGGCTTTCTACTTTCAGCACGTCTTCCATTGCCGCTAGCCACGCAGCTGCTACTTGATCTTCACCCGGCGTACCAATCAAACTCATGTAGAAACCCGTACGACACCCCATTGGAGAAATATCAATGATTTCTACTTGGTCACCGTTTAAGTGGTTACGCATAAAGCCTGCATACAGGTGCTCTAAAGTATGAATGCCTTTTTCAGACAAAATATCTTTGTTTGGTGCAGTGAAACGTAAGTCGAACACAGTGATAGTGTCGCCTTTAGGGGTTTGCATTGTTTTCGCAACGCGTACCGCTGGAGCATTCATTCGTGTGTGGTCAACGGTAAAACTATCTAATAGTGGCATTGCTCTTCTCCCTGATTGAGTACATTTGGTTGGCTTTAAAAGAACCAACTACGATTGTCTTCTAATTCTTGCTGACATTGTTTAAGTTGCCAGCCGTAGTTTTTTGCTTGCTGCTCGACTTTCCGAGCAATTTTTATCAATGAAGGCTTAGATTGGTAGCTTTTACGCTTATAACCGCCGCGACCTTCATGATACGCCAGATACTGATTGTAAGGGTCCCATTTCGATATCCCCAATTGCTTTTGTGTCTCGCTGGTATACCAACCAACAAACATCATAGAGTCATCAAAATTAGTTCGAGAACCACCTTGGTCAGTCGCTTTTTGAAAATCTTCCCAAGCGGGATCTTGAGCCTGCGCATAACCATACGCGCTGCTCACTCTCCCCCAAGGTATAAAGCCTAAAATATAGTCTTTCGGTGGTCGAGCATCGTGTCGGAAGCTGCTTTCCTGCTTAATGAACGCCATCGCAACGTGAATAGGGGTTCCCCACTCTTCTTGCATATCTAGCGCATCTTCGTACCAGCCCGAGTGTTCGCGAAAGATCTCACAAATGTTATCTTGATTCTTTGGGGGCGCTGTCGCACAGCCGGACAACAACAGTAGCCCAGTCGTCGCAAGCGACACATTTTTCCAATTGAAATTGATACTCACTCTGCTTCTACTTCAAGTACGCAAAATATTGGTCTAAGAAGGTATCAAAGTCGATGGTATCAGCATTCTCTTGCTCTGTTTGGGCAAGGCGCGAGCGCACAACTTCATCTTCCATTTGCTGCTGTGAATACACTTGGTACTGGTGTGCTAGGTGCTCATCTCGGTATTGTTTACCTAGTTCACAGCCTACTGGGCCCAAACCATTATGCAGCTTGGTTAGTTCTAGCAATTGACCAGAAATGGTCAATTCTGGGTTATCAATCCATGAGCTCAGTTTTTCGCATACATCTTGGTAAGCGGTTCCACCTTGCTGTGCATCCATCACTTCAGCAATTTGGCTAAGATCTTGGAATACTCGTTTGGCCCAAGCTTGCAGCGATAAACGCTCACCATGACAACCTATCTTCAACTCGAGTCCAATTTCACGCCCTTCGACGATGACTTTGTTCCAATTATCACGCCAGCACTCTAACTCACAATCATCCATCGGCTCTGAGTCGGTTAACGTTGCCCAAGTCAAAAATAGATCAAGGAAGCGTACTTGCTCATCAGTTATACCGACCGAGCTGAATGGGTTAACATCCAATGAACGCACTTCAATGTACTCCACACCGCTACGCTCCAGAGCTTCAGACGGTTTTTCACCATTCTTCGCAACACGTTTAGGACGAATTGGTGCATAGAGTTCATTTTCAATCTGAAGAACATTGCTATTTAACTGGCGATACTCACCATCAACTTTCACACCAATTTTGGTAAACTCTTCAGACGGAGTACGGATCGCTTTATTAAGCCCTTCAAGGTACTGGTCTAGGCTATTAAACCCAATTTTCAGCACACTTTGCGCACTGTTGGTATAGCCTAAATCACTTAAGCGAAGCGATGTTGCTTTTGGTAAATATAAAGTCTGATTGATTTTTTCAAATGGTAGCTTAGTTTCGCGACCTTGAATAAATGAGCCACATAATGCTGGAGAAGCACCGAAAAAGTATGGAATCAGCCAGCCAAAACGGTAGTAGTTTCGGATAAGACCAAAATAGGCCTCTGACTTACTCTCTTGGCGGTCTTGTTCCCCTTGTTCTCCGAATAACGCATCCCAAAAACTCTCAGGGAAGGAAAAATTAAAGTGAACACCCGAAATAATCTGCATCAGGCTACCATAGCGACGCTTTAGCCCTTCTCGATACAGCGTTTTCATTTTGGCTGAGTTAGAGCTGCCATATTGAGCTAGGTTGATGTCATCTTCCGCACTCACAAAACAAGGCATAGACATTGGCCAGAGCTTTTCTTCGCCCAATTTCGTTTGAGTAAAGTGGTGCACATCTTTCAACTGAGCAAGTAGAGTCTCAACATCGTTGGAAACCGGTGTGATGAATTCGAGTAAAGATTCAGAGAAATCGGTTGTGATCCATTCATTTGAATAAGCTGAGCCTAGCCCTTCTGGGTGTGGCGTCATCGCCAGTTTACCATTTTGGTGATAACGCAAAGTCTCACGCTCTACACCGCGGCCATATTGCTTAAACACGTCATTCTTTTGGGCTAATGAATTTAGCCGAGCAGCAAAGTCAGTCAAAATGAAGTTCACTTATATTTATGTGTTTGAGGGTCAATACTCGCTCTAAAGTACGCATAGAGCAAGTAGAGATGACAGACAAACAATGGATAAAATTAGGGCGACCATTAGCCGCCTCTAATAGATGTGTTCACTACTGCTCGATTTCAAGCTCTTGAACAGGAATATCCAGTTTTTCCAATTGTGGCTTTAAGCTCTTCGCGTCGCCAACTACGATAATTTGATAGTCATTTGGGTTAAACCATTTGCTGGCCAGCTTATCTAGCGTTGACTTAGAAACAGTATCCACAATTCGATTTCTCTGACGCAGATAGTCTTCATCCAGATTGTAGGTCAGAATGCTGCTCAGTAACGACGCCTTCTGAGAAGGTGTCTCGTATTTCAATGCATCCTGTTGGCCCACTGCCAAACGCATAAAGTCCACCTCTTCGTCTGTCAGCCCTTCTTGAGCAAACAGAGCCATCTCACTTTTCATCTCAATAATAGAAGGAATGGTCGCATCAGCTCTCACTTGAGCGCTGAACACAATCGCCCCCACTTCTCTGTTGGCTGCTAAATAACCGCTGGCTCCATAGGTGTAACCCTTGTCTTCACGTAGGTTCTGGTTAATTCTACTGTTAAAATTGCCGGCTAAGTTAAAGTTTGTCAGCTGAGTAAGGTAAGTTTCACCCGTTGCATCAAACGGCAACCCTTGCCTAACTAAACGAACCACACTTTGCGGTGCACTTGGTTTATCGACTAGGTAGATTGTCTGTTCGCCTAGTGGCGCTACGACTTGTGGACGCAGCAAGGGTGCAGCTTCGCCCCTCCACTCTTCTAGAAACGCCAACTCATGTTTAATTGCGCTGCGGTTGATGTCTCCAACAACGACAACCTGCGCACCGTGAGGCGTGTAGTTTTTCGCATAAAAGTTTTTCACATCGTCCAACGTTAAGCTTTCGATCGATGCTTTGGTTCCATCGCTTGAACGAGAGAAGATCGAATTACCAAATAGTACTTGTCGTGTTGCTTGAGAAGCTAACCAACTTGGCTTTTGGTGCTGGTAAATCGTCCCTTCCAACATTTGTCGTTTTAGGCGATCAAAGTCATTTTGCTCAAATGCTGGCTTAAAGAGTACCTCTTCAACAATCGCTAATGTTTGCGTTAGGTTTTTCTCTAACGTAGAGATACTAATATTGGTCGTATAAGAACCCGCACCTACACTCACTAAACTCCCCAGTTTATCGAGCTCTGCTTTAAGCTCTTCGAGGCTTCGTTCAGTGCTGCCTTCTTCCATCAATGAAGCCGTTAAGTTCGCAAGGCCTTCTTTTCCTCGAGGTGCCTGACGTTCTCCAGCTGGTAAGCGAATTTCAATTTGTACTGTGGGTGTCTCTGAGGTCTGAGTGCCCAGTAGCTCGATACCATTATCGAAATACAATTCGTACAGCTTAGGCATCTGTGCCTTTACCCCTTCCGCGACTTGAGGCATCACAGAACGATCAAAATTATCTACTGCACGGCGAACAACGAGTTGATCGTCGGTTATTTTGTCATATTTAGGCAGCTCTCTCACAGGAGTAACGAAGTTGGCTTCTTTGACTGCGATTTGAGTTTGCCCTCTTGGGACAACGCTTAAGGTAACTTTGTTTTTACCTTTAATGAAATCTTGGTAGGCCTGCATGACCGAATCAGGAGATACGGCACGTAGCTGCTCCAACTGAGTTTGAATGCGATCTGGTTGCTGATAGAAAGTCTGATTCGACGCTAACTGAGTCACTTTCCCGCGAACACTTTGCAAGGCAAACACCGCATTAGCTTCTGCCATGCCATTGATCTGCTCAAGTCGCTCTTGAGCGACACCTTGGCTGGCGAATTCATCTAAGGTTGTCATTAACTCTTGGTACAGAGACTCTAAGCCCTCTTCTCCACCAGAAGGTGCCATAGCATAAACATAGAAAGTACACGCTAGCTCGGCACAGTCTTGGAATGCTCCCGCATCAACGGCTTTCTGAGTTTTTACCAGGTTTTGATACAGCATGCTGTTGGCACCATTACCCAGCACATTGGCTAGGGCATCGATAGACGCTTGCTGCTCTTGGCCACGATATGTTGTTGGCCAACCGACCAGCACCATAGGTTGCTGAATACGGTCTTCTAAAGTGACATAGCGATCTTCTGGCAATACCGCTGGCTGCTTAGGCGCTTTTTCAACATCAGGCCCTTTCGGGATCGAGCCAAAGTACTTGTTGATCCACTCTAATGTTTGATCAACATCGATATCACCACCGATAGTCAAGACCGCATTGTTAGGGCCATACCAACGTAGGAAGAAGTCTTTTAGGTCGTTAACATCTACTCGGTCAAGATCCTCAACATACCCGATAGTTTGCCAAGAATATGGGTGACCTTCTGGATACATCGCCTCACCCATTCTTTCCCACATCAAGCCATATGGTCGATTGTCGTAGTTTTGCGAACGCTCGTTTTTCACGGTGTCACGCTGTATCTCAAATTTTCGTTGCGATACTGCGTCAAGCAAAAAGCCCATACGATCAGATTCCAACCACAACATTTTTTCTAGTTGGTTAGACGGTACAGTCTCAAAGTAGTTAGTTCGGTCTCGATTAGTTGTGCCATTTAAGGTCCCTCCCGCTTCTGTGATGATACGGAAGTGCTCTTGGTCACCCACGTTTTCACTCCCTTGGAACATCATGTGTTCAAAGAAATGAGCAAAGCCTGAACGGCCTATTTCTTCGCGTGCAGATCCTACATGATAAGTCACATCAACATGGACTAAAGGATCTGAGTGATCGGGAGACAAAATAACGGTCAACCCGTTAGCAAGTTGATACTTAGAGTAAGGGATCATGACCTTACCAGGCTGAGGCTTAACTTCCTCAACTAAGGTCACTCCCTCTGGAAGTGAAGAGAAGAGCGAATCGGAGGGTACGTTGGAAGTCGAGCACCCGTACAGTGCAATAAGAGAAAACGTACCTAGCCAGATTTTTCTCATGACATCTCCTTAGAAAAAACCGTGAAATATTGCAGCTAGTAAACTATACCGGAGCAGTTTACCAATCAAAATAAAGACAAAACATGGCAAGAATTTCATTCTTAGCCATCCAGCTGCTAAACAAAGTGGATCACCGATGACAGGCAACCAACTAAAAAACAGTGCCCAATAGCCATGCTTATTGAGCCACTTCAAAGCTTTATGACCATGCTTTTCTGATTGAGTTCTATTTGGTAGCCATAAGCCCAACCAATAGTTGGTCATCCCACCTAAGGTGTTACCAATAGTCGCTATTAAAATAATGGATAACGTAGAAAACTGCTGAAGGCTCAGGGTAGCGATTAAGCTTGCCTCTGAGCCCCCAGGAAGAAGTGTTGCACTTAAGAAACCGCTAAGAAAGAGTACCCATAATGCTGAATCGGAAAACCATAGTGCGACACTTTCGAAAAGAGAATTGAAAAACTCTAACACTGCATATCAAGTAGTACCTTGCCTCTGGTGTGCCCCGTTTCGACTTGTTCATGTGCATTCACAACATCCGTCATAGGGTACACGGTTTGAATTTCAGTTTTAAGCAAACCAACACTCACCATATAAAGCATTGTGTCGAGTTGCTCAGGATTTGGGTCTACCAGCATTCCTGTGGCTTCAAAGCCCAATAACTTAGCTTTCTCGCAAATCAGCTCGGCAGAAAGGGTTGGGACAGTCACAACCCGCGCGCCATCTTTGAGGCACTTAAGTGCATCCAGAGCGGCATCCCCACCTACTAAATCAATGAGTACATCCACTTCCTCTACTCGTTCAGAGGCTGGTGCAAATTGATAGTTAATGGCATGGGCACCAAGAGTGGCCATGTAATCTAAATTGCGCTCGCTGCAGGTGGTATAAACCTCAGCTTTAGCCGCCACCGCAATTTGCACTGCAAGGTGGCCAACCCCACCAGCACCGGCAAGAATCAGCACTCTATCGCCTTCTTTGACTTCGGCCTTATTCAAGGCTTGCGCTGCAGTTTGACCAGCTAAAGGGAGCACAGCAGCTGCTTCTAGAGTCACGGCATCGGGTACTAGGCTCAGCTCATTTTCGGGTACCGAAACATACTGGCTGTAGCCACCACCTTGCAATGGGAAGCCGATAAAGCCTGCAACATTATCGCCTTGATTAAAACGTTCAGCAGCCTCGCCGCACGCCACCACTTGCCCTGACACGTCGTAGCCAGGAACCCAAGGGAGTTTATCTTTATTTTGAGAGGCAGCCCACCCTAGGCCTGCTCGAGTTTTTACATCAATGGGGTTAACACCTGAAAACGCTACTTTGACAATAACCTCGCCTGCTTTCGGTTCTGGCACTGAGGCGCTTTGTACAGCTAAGACTTCTGGTCCACCAAACTTGGTAATAGCGATTTGCTTGTTTTCCATTTCGATATTTCCCTATTGATAAAAAATAAAGGGATGCACTAGCATCCCTTTGAATATATAACATTTCTTTCGATTTAGTTAACTATTGGCTCGCAATTTAACCATCAATTGACTGAAATTGAAGCCAATAGATACTCTTACCAACCGCTAATACTCTAACCGACTAGAGCTAACAAAATACCTGCCGCAACCGCTGAACCAAGTACACCGGCCACATTTGGCCCCATTGCATGCATTAATAGGAAGTTCTGCGGGTTAGCCTCTAACCCAACCTTGTTTACAACCCTAGCCGCCATAGGAACTGCAGATACACCTGCTGCACCAATGAGTGGGTTAATATCCTCTTTTGATAGTTTATTGAGTAGCTTAGCCATCAATACACCACCAGCAGTACCAATACTGAACGCTACCGCACCCAGAGCCAAGATACCCAGGGTTTCAACGTTCAGGAACTCTTCAGCTTGTAGCTTAGAACCCACACCAAGACCCAAGAAAATAGTAACGATGTTGATCAACTCGTTCTGAGCGGTTTTCGATAAACGATCAACCACACCAGCTTCACGCATTAGGTTACCCAGACAGAACATCCCAACCAGCGGTGTCGCAGACGGTAAGAACAAGATAGTCATCAGTAATACAGCTAGTGGGAAAAGGATTTTTTCACCTTTACTCACATGACGTAATTGCGCCATTTGTATTTTGCGTTCTTCTGGTGAAGTCAGCGCTTTCATAATTGGTGGCTGAATGATAGGAACTAATGCCATGTAGCTGTATGCAGCAACCGCGATAGCCCCTAACAAGTCAGGAGATAACTGGCTGGCTAAGAAGATAGCAGTCGGACCATCTGCACCACCAATAATAGCGATCGATGCAGCGTCAGGCATACTAAATTCCATACCCGGTACATAGTTAAGCAAAATCGCACCAAACAAGGTCGCAAAAATACCAAACTGCGCTGCAGCGCCTAACCATAACGTTTTAGGGTTAGCGATAAGCGCTCCGAAGTCCGTCATCGCACCAACGCCCATAAAGATAAGCAGTGGGAAGATACCGGATTCGATACCTACATAATAAACGTAGTAAAGCAATCCACCTGGTTCTGTGAAACCAGCATTAGGGATGTTTGCTAAAACAGCACCAAAGCCTATAGGCAAAAGCAGTAAGGGTTCAAACCCCTTACGAATAGCCAAAAACAGCAGAGTACATCCCACCAAGATCATACAGATCTGGCCGAATTCAAAGTTGGCGATCCCTGTTTCTGACCATAAGGTCATCAATCCTTCCATGGTAATTCCTTACGCCAAGCTCAACAGAGGCGCACCCACCGTCACGGAGTCGCCTTCTTTAACATGCAGATCTTGCACAATGCCACCACGCGCGGCACGTACTTCGGTTTCCATCTTCATCGCTTCAAGGATCAAAAGCACATCCCCTTCTGCAACTTGATTACCCGCTTGGACGTTCACTTTAAAGATGTTACCTGCTAGAGGTGCCGGTACCGCCTCTGCATTACCAGCAGGTACAGTTGGAGCAGGAGCTTGTACTGGATTAGCCGCAGCTGGAGCAACAGACGTCAATTGACCTTGAGGGCCCACTTCCACATCATAAACTTGACCATCAACCTTGACGCTATAACTTTCGATGCTACCCGAAGCAGGCACAGCAACCGGAGTTGCTTCCACTTTGTCTTCAACTCCTGGAGCTGGTTCGAATGCATCTGGGTTACGACGATTCTTAAGGAACTTCAAACCAACTTGTGGGAACAAGGCATAAGTTAATACATCATCTACCGTGTCTTCCGCCAAAGAGATGCCTTCCGACTTCGCTTTTTCTAACAGCTCAGTCGTCAACGTATCTAATTCAGACTCCAATAAGTCGGCCGGACGACAAGTGATCGCTTCCGCCCCATCAAGTACTTTTGCTTGTAGCTCAGCATTGAGTTCAGCAGGTGCAGCACCATACTCACCTTTTAATAGACCCGCCGTCTCTTTGGTGATGCTCTTATAACGCTCACCAGTTAGCACGTTTATCACAGCTTGGGTACCAACAATCTGAGAAGTAGGAGTAACAAGTGGAATAAAGCCTAAATCTTCGCGCACGTGTGGGATTTCTTCCAATACTTCATCTAGGCGATCTGCAGCACCTTGCTCCTTAAGTTGACCTTCCATGTTCGTCAACATGCCACCTGGGACTTGAGCAATTAGGATGCGTGAATCGACCCCTTTTAGCTGTCCTTCCCACTTAGCGTACTTCTTACGCACCTCACGGAAGTAGGCAGCAATAGGTTCAATTTGATCGAGTTTCAGGTTGGTATCACGCTCTGTACCTTCAAGCATTGCTACCACTGTTTCTGTTGGTGTATGGCCGTATGTACAGCTCATAGAAGAAATTGCGGTATCAAGAATATCGATTCCAGCTTCAACCGCCTTAACCGCCGTCGCCGTTGATAGACCTGTCGTCGCATGACAATGAAGAGCCAGTGGGACATCACAAGAAGCCTTAATACGAGTGATCAGCTCTTCTGCTTCATATGGCTTCAGAAGGCCAGACATATCTTTGATACAAAGCGAGTGACAGCCTAGATCTTCTAGACGCTTAGCAAGGTCCACCCAAGTATCAGAATTATGTACAGGACTTGTAGTGTAAGACAAGGTGCCTTGAGCATGAGCACCAACATCAACAGCCGCTTTTACTGCTTTTTGGAAATTGCGAACATCATTCATCGCGTCAAAGATACGGAACACATCCATCCCATTAGCATGAGCACGCTCGACAAACTTTTCGACCACATCATCAGCATAGTGACGGTAGCCCAATAGATTCTGGCCGCGCAATAACATCTGCATCGGCGTATTTGGCATTGCTTTCTTTAGCTCACGTAGACGCTCCCAAGGGTCTTCGCCTAAGAAACGGATACACGAATCGAATGTTGCTCCGCCCCATGTTTCAAGGGACCAGTAACCGACCTTGTCCAGTTCTGCCGCAATTGGCAACATATCTTCGATACGCATGCGCGTAGCAAACAGTGATTGATGGGCATCACGAAGGACCACATCTGTAATAGCTAGTGGTTTAGACATGCTCATTAACTCCTTTTAATCCTTTAAATGCTATTTCGCAGTAGAGGTACGATATTGATGTACCGCAGCGGAAATCGCCGCCACTACCTTTGGGCTAACAGCAGAAGGGTTTGATTGAACTTTATTATTTTGAATGGGTGTATTTGTCTTGAGCGGTTCAGGTACTTCTTCTGGTACCAGTTTTGACATTAACCGAACGAGATATACAAGAATTGTGAGGAAAATAAAGACGACAGCCATCCCCGTAACCATAAGGGTTGCTGCATCTCCTAGCAGGCTTCCAATATTTGTCATGTTGCTTCCTTTCTTTGTCATCCTGACAACACTTTGCCGAGAGTTGGACCTCAAATGTCCAGGCAAGTGGTCTAGGATTATCTCGATTGGTAAAAGTTTGTCAATTTTGTTTAAGGGAGTCTTAAGGAGAAAACACAGATCTGGTGATAATTTCGTCACAGAAATCACATAACTCTGAAATATTCGGCCTATATAGAGAGATTAACTAGGTGATATCTCCAAGATAATGAAGATTTGACATGAATAGTGAGAGATGGATAGGAAATCGAAAAGATACTTTAAAAAACAACAAGTTGTAATATTAAAGTTATAAAAATGATAATAAAATGTTAAATACAAAAAAGCCTCGCAATTGCGAGGCTTTGTAATAGTGGCGCGTCCTGGAGGATTCGAACCTCCGACCGCCTGGTTCGTAGCCAGGTACTCTATCCAGCTGAGCTAAGGACGCGTAGATTTCGATATCAACGATTGAAACCAATCATCAGTATCAGGGTTTTCACCCTTGAATTAAGTGGCGCGTCCTGGAGGATTCGAACCTCCGACCGCCTGGTTCGTAGCCAGGTACTCTATCCAGCTGAGCTAAGGACGCGCAGATTTCGATATCAACGATTGAAACCAATCATCAGTATCAGGGTTTTCACCCTTGAATAAGTGGCGCGTCCTGGAGGATTCGAACCTCCGACCGCCTGGTTCGTAGCCAGGTACTCTATCCAGCTGAGCTAAGGACGCGCAGATTTCGATATCAACGATTGAAACCAATCATCAGTATCAGGGTTTTCACCCTTGAATAAGTGGCGCGTCCTGGAGGATTCGAACCTCCGACCGCCTGGTTCGTAGCCAGGTACTCTATCCAGCTGAGCTAAGGACGCACGGGTTGTGAACTATATCACATTTAATTTCTTTTAGAACAAAAGAATTGACCAAAGGTCAACTTAACCATTCATAAAGAATGGCGGTGAGGGAGGGATTCGAACCCTCGATACGGCTACAAACCGTATACTCCCTTAGCAGGGGAGCGCCTTCAGCCTCTCGGCCACCTCACCGCAATCATATTCTGTACTAAAAAGAATATGGCGCGTCCTGGAGGATTCGAACCTCCGACCGCCTGGTTCGTAGCCAGGTACTCTATCCAGCTGAGCTAAGGACGCGCATTTGCTTATTTCTAAGCGTTGCAAGAATGGCGGTGAGGGAGGGATTCGAACCCTCGATACGGCTACAAACCGTATACTCCCTTAGCAGGGGAGCGCCTTCAGCCTCTCGGCCACCTCACCGTCTTGCGGAGGCACATATTACGATTTACCAAAAATATGTCAAACACTTTCTTGGCAAAAATAACAAAAAAACTACTAACCGTTGGGTATTTAATCAAAGCGGTGTGAATTCACACTTTTTGTTCATTCTCTGTGCCTTACAGACATAAAAAAGGCTAGCAAATCGCTAGCCTCTCTCGAGTAATTAGTAGTTGCCTGATGCAACGTTACCATTACCTTTTTCAGCCTGAATGCGCATGTAAATTTCTTCACGGTGAACAGATACCTCTTTTGGCGCGTTCACACCGATGCGTACTTGGTTACCTTTAACACCAAGAACTGTCACAGTCACTTCATCACCGATCATAAGGGTTTCGCCAACACGGCGAGTCAAAATTAGCATTCTTTGCTCCTTGAGTAATCTCTGTTTTATCTGCTACGAAGCCATTATCTAACAAAAGTTATATTTTCGTAAACTGCCTAAATGATCAAAATCAACCCAAAAACGCATGTTTTTGCTGGCAATCGAATGCTTCGCTTTCAGTAATGTATGCATCATGCAGTATGTTAGCCGCTTTGTCGACACAATTTGGTAACACCACAAATACCAACGTTCGATCTGTTGTTGATATATGACTCACCGAGACATCTTGCTGACAAAGCAGTTCATGAGCATGATCTTTAAGTCCTTTCGCTTGTAACCCGACAGTTGTTAACAAGCTTACCTCTTCACTATTACGGATTTTGTCACCGAAAACCAGTGACAACTTGGCGTTTGCGTCGCGTTTTATCACGATGCCTGCCCGTTCTGGATGCTCGATCACATTCCAAATCGCAATACCAAGCATTTGACACTGTTTTTGGACACTGGACAGATAAGTATTATCTATGTGAATCAATGACATCTCGCGTTGAATAGCAATCCCGACGACAGGCTTATCCCCTATCTCTCCCGTCACTAACGTCCCTTGACTCGGCGTAAATGAAGATAATACACGCAGAGGTAAGTTGTTTGACCAAGCAAATTCAACACATGGTAGGTGCAGGACTTTCGCCCCCTTACGAGCCATTTCAGTCATTGATGGGAAATCAATCACTTCCATCTTTTGAGCCGAAGGTACAACACGCGGATCAGAAGTGTAAACGCCATCAACATCAGTAAAAATCTGACACTCATCAGCGGCTAAAGCGCCAGCTAAGACAACAGCGCTAGTATCTGATCCACCACGGCCAAGAGTGGTGATATCCCCATTGTCATTGATACCTTGGAATCCAGCGACAATGACAATCTGCTCCTGTGCCAGCAAGTCTTTTATCACTTTAGTATCAATGTGTTTAATCGTTGCATCATTATGCTGACCGTCGGTAATGATATGGGCCTGTCCACCAGTCAATGAACGCGCAGGGTGTCCTAGCTTACTAAGCATCATGGCCAATAAGGCCATAGATGCCTGTTCGCCCGAAGAAAGCAGAACATCCAACTCTCTTGCACACGGTACATCATCTACCTGCTTTGCAAGGTCCATTAGTCTGTTTGTTTCTCCAGACATCGCAGAGACTACAACTACGACCTGATTACCGTCATTCTTCGCCTTAATGATCTGTTCTGCGACATTTTCAATACGCTCTATTGAGCCTACAGACGTTCCGCCGAACTTTTGCACGATAAGGGGCTTTTTCACCAGTCTTCACCTTCCCAAGACCAAAGTCTTTCATTGATTGTTTCTTTTGGCACATTATGCCGCGCCAAACTTTTTGCAAACATTGTGTAGACACAAGATTTACTGAAATAAAACTAATATTTGCGAGACTAAAATAAATTATGCCCAATCAAAAATGATTGGGCATCGAGTTTCATTAAGTCTTCGCTACTGCGCTATAGACGCTCTTCCAGCCAAGGCTGAACAGATTGAATCGCATCTGGCAGAGCTGCAACATCAGTACCGCCCGCTTGCGCCATATCTGGGCGGCCACCGCCTTTACCGCCGACTTGCTCAGCAACCATCTTAACCAAGTCGCCCGCTTTCACTTTACCAATTAGGTCTTTAGTTACACCAGCAATCAAGCCAATCTTGTCACCATTGATGTTGGCAAGAAGAATTACGCCGCTACCCACTTGATTCTTAATGTCATCAACCATAGTACGTAGGTTCTTGTTATCTGCACCTTCAAGAGCTGCAACCAACACTTTCGTACCGTTGATTTCCTGAACTTTACCCAAGATGTTTGCACTCTCTGCTGCAGCCATCTTGTCTTTAAGTTTCTGAATTTCTTTCTCTAGCGATTTCGCTTTTTGCGCAGATTCAACAAGCTTTTCTTCGTACTTCGCTTGTTGTTGTTCAATAGCATCGAGCGCAGCTTCACCTGTTACAGCTTCAATACGACGAATACCCGCAGCAATACCACCTTCAGAAGTGATTTTGAACAAGCCAATGTCACCCGTGTTTGAAGCGTGGATGCCACCACAAAGCTCAGTTGAGAACTCGCCCATAGACAGTACGCGAACTTCATCATCGTATTTCTCACCGAATAGTGCCATTGCACCTTTCTGCTTAGCAGACTCGATGTCCATGATGTTAGTTTCAATCACGTGGTTGCGACGAACTTGAGCATTCACTAGGCGCTCAACTTCTTTCAGTTCCGCTGGCGTTACCGCTTCTAGGTTCGAGAAGTCAAAACGTAGGTTTTCTGGTTTAACAAGCGAACCTTTCTGAGCAACATGCTCACCAAGTACTTGGCGTAGAGCTGCGTGAAGCAAGTGCGTTGCAGAGTGGTTTAGAGAGATAGCAGCACGACGCTCTGCATCTACAACCGCTTCAACTTCATCACCTTTCGCTAAAACACCTTCAGCTAGAACGCCGTGGTGCGCAATTGCGTTACCAAGCTTCTGAGTGTCTTCAACTTTGAATACACCAGATTCAGTTTTTAGTACACCCGCGTCACCACACTGACCACCTGACTCTGCATAGAATGGCGTTTCCCCAAGGATGATAATCGCTTTATCACCAGCAGATAGAGATTCAGCCGCTTCACCTTCTACAAAGATTTCCGCTACAGGGCTCTTGCCCTCTGTACCTGTGTAACCACAGAAATCAGAATCGACGTCAGATTTGATCGTGGCGTTGTAATCAGTACCGAATTGCCCAGCTTCACGAGCGCGCTGACGCTGCTCTTCCATCGCCTTTTCAAAGCCCGCTTCATCGATCGTAAACTCACGCTCACGCGCTACATCGTTAGTTAAGTCAGCAGGGAAGCCGTAAGTATCGTAAAGCTTGAAGACGGTTTCGCCGTCTAGCTCTTTACCTTCAAGTGCGTCTAATGCTTCGTTAAGAATGACCATGCCACGCTCTAGTGTGCGGCCAAAGTTCTCTTCTTCAATACGAAGTACTTTTTCGACAACGGCTTGTTGCTTCTTAAGCTCCTCAGCAGCGCTGCCCATTACTTCAGCCAATACACCCACAAGTTTGTGGAAGAATACGCCTTGTGCACCTAGCTTGTTACCGTGGCGAACTGCACGACGGATAATACGACGAAGTACGTAACCACGACCTTCGTTTGAAGGCATAACGCCATCAGCAATTAGGAATGAACAAGAACGGATGTGGTCAGCAATAACGCGTAGAGATTGGTTTGATAGATCGTCGTGACCAACAACCTCTGCTGTCGCTTTAATTAGCTTTTGGAATACATCGATTTCGTAGTTTGAGTGAACGCCTTGCATGATCGCAGAGATACGCTCGATACCCATACCTGTATCAACAGCAGGCTTAGGTAGTGGCTCCATCGTGCCATCAGCATGACGGTTGAACTGCATGAATACGTTGTTCCAGATCTCGATGAAGCGATCACCATCTTCTTCAGGCGTACCTGGGCGGCCACCCCAAATGTGCTCACCGTGATCGTAGAAGATTTCAGTACATGGGCCACAAGGACCTGTATCGCCCATTGTCCAGAAGTTATCTGATTCGAACTTCTTACCGCCTTCTTTGTCGCCAATACGAACGATCTTGTCGGCAGGAACGCCAACTTTCTTGTTCCAGATCTCGAACGCTTCGTCATCGGTTTCGTATACTGTAACCAGTAATTTCTCTTCTGGTAGACCAAGTGTCTTAGTCAGGAACTCCCAAGCAAACGCAATTGCGTCTTCTTTGAAGTAATCACCGAAGCTGAAGTTACCAAGCATTTCAAAGAAAGTATGGTGGCGAGCAGTAAAACCAACATTCTCTAGATCGTTGTGTTTACCACCAGCACGTACACAGCGTTGAGCCGTAGTCGCTCGAGTGTAGGCACGTTTTTCGGCGCCTAAGAAGCAATCTTTAAATTGGTTCATACCTGCGTTAGTAAATAGCAGGGTTGGATCGTTATGTGGAACCAACGATGAACTGTCTACGATTTGGTGTCCTTTGCTCTCAAAGAACTTGAGGAACGCGTTACGAACCTCATCAGTGCTCATGTACATGCAGCTCTTCCTGAAAATAGTCGAGTTAGAATTTTGCTGTATTGTATACCCAAGCTACGGCTAGATGCTACCCGGATAAGCCGTATTGTTCAGGCAAAACTGCTTTTCTGAACGATTTACTGTAGAGCCTGCTTTTCAATATGAAGGGATTGGATTAAGTAGGAAGTGATTAGCTTTCGGTGTCATCACTTAGTGCATAGCTAATTTGCTCAAAGCTATACCCTCGATATTGGAGGAACCGCACCTGTTTGGCGTATTCCTTTTGATCTTGCGCTTTAATGCCTTTGAATTTTTTCTCTGCCGCTGCTTTTGCTAACTCAAACCAATCTTGCGGCTCTTCAGAAAACGCTTCATCAATGGTCGACTCAGAAACGCGTTTTTGACTCAGCTCTTGGCGAATTCTCCGCTCACCGTGGCCTTTGTATACATGTTGTCGAATTTGGCTTTTTGCGTAACGCAAGTCATCTAGATAGTTATGGTCGGCGCAAAAGCGTAGTGCTTCTTCTATGGCGTCATTGTCATAACCCTTCAGTGCCAATTTTTGCTGTAATTCATATTCGCCATGATCTCGCCGGCTAAGAAGTTGTATTGCAGCTTCTTTGGATGACAATGTTGGTGGAGTATTTCGATAGTACATGATGTGACGCAATTTGCTTGGAAGATAGATACAGTAAAGCCCTGCAATGCAGGGCTTTCAACTCAGTCGTTATAAAACGAGCAGGTAATGTCGACGTTTAGAACTCTTCTTCTTTTGGCATCTCACCTGTTTCAGGCTCATCAGCAACCGCTGGCGTTAATAGCATCTCACGAAGTTTGCTATCAATCGTTTGTGCCACTTCTGGGTTCTCACGTAGGTATTTACCTGCGTTTGCTTTACCCTGACCGATCTTGTCACCATTGTAGCTGTACCAAGCACCTGCTTTTTCTACCAACTTGTGCTTAACACCTAAATCAATCAGCTCACCCTCGCGGTTAAAGCCTTGTCCATATAGGATCTGAGTTTCAGCTTGCTTAAATGGTGCCGCAATCTTGTTCTTCACAACCTTGATACGAGTTTCATTACCAACCACCTCATCACCTTCTTTGATAGAGCCTGTACGGCGGATATCTAGACGAACTGAAGCGTAGAATTTAAGTGCATTACCACCCGTGGTTGTTTCAGGGTTACCAAACATCACACCAATCTTCATACGAATTTGGTTAATGAAGATACACATACAGTTTGACTGCTTTAGATTACCTGTTAGCTTACGCATTGCTTGTGAAAGCATACGCGCTTGAAGACCCATGTGGCTATCACCCATTTCGCCTTCGATCTCTGCTTTAGGTGTTAGAGCCGCTACCGAGTCGACAACCATAACGTCAATCGCACCAGAGCGAGCCAATGCATCACAGATTTCTAGTGCTTGCTCACCAGTGTCTGGCTGAGAAACAAGAAGTGCATCAATATCCACGCCTAGCTTTTTCGCATAAATTGGGTCAAGTGCGTGCTCTGCATCGATAAATGCACACGTTTTGCCTGCGCGTTGAGCAGCAGCAATAAGCTCTAGAGTAAGTGTCGTTTTACCTGACGATTCTGGTCCGTAGATTTCACAAATACGGCCCATTGGCAAGCCACCAGCACCCAGTGCAATATCAAGAGAAAGTGAACCTGTTGAAATGGTTTCAACATCCATGGTGCGGTTATCACCAAGGCGCATGATTGAACCTTTACCGAATTGCTTTTCGATCTGACCTAAAGCTGCGGCCAGAGCCTTCTGTTTGTTCTCGTCCATCACTTTCTCCGATGTATTCATCTGCTTATCGATGAATGTCAATTATGTTCTTTGTACAAAGCTACAATCTAGGCATGCAGTTTTGTCTTTAATTGGTTGTCATTATACTGTTGATTCATACAGTGTCTATACCTGTATAAACTTTTTTTGCCAAGAAGTGCTCACCCTCCAAAAAATGTGTTTGAAGTTATGAACTTGACGATAAGTGCTGAGAGAGCTGCTGCAAAGCATGGCGCACTGTCTGGGCTCGAACTTGTGCTCTGTCCCCTGGAAAACAGTACGTTTCAACCTTTAGCCACCCTTGGTTATCAGCCCAAGCAAAACACACTGTACCAACAGGCTTTTCTTCACTTCCACCACTTGGTCCAGCAATACCGCTGACCGCCACTGAAATCGTAGCATTGGAATGAAGCAAAGCTCCCTGTGCCATTTCTATTACGACCTGTTCACTAACGGCACCGACTTGCTCGAGTGTTGATTCCTTCACTCCGACCATATCTACTTTTGCTTGGTTACTGTAGGTGATGAACGCGCGGTCAAACCAAGCTGAGCTACCTGCAATATCGGTAACCGCTGTTGCAATACCGCCACCAGTACAAGACTCTGCGGTGGTGAGGACCTGTGATTTTTGAAGCAGCAACATGCCCAGTTCTTGGCTGAGTTGTGTATGTGATTCCATGTCTGAAAAACCTCTTTGAACCTTTTCGCGTGACAGTGATTCACGTATCCTAAGCCGCAATTGCAATAAACGAAAGATATTAGCCGTGAAAGCCGACCAAAAACACACTCCAATGATGCAGCAATACTTGAAGCTAAAAGCTGAAAACCCAGAAATATTGCTGTTCTATCGTATGGGGGATTTCTATGAGCTTTTCTACGATGACGCAAAACGAGCGTCCCAGTTACTTGATATCTCTTTAACCAAACGTGGTGCTTCAGCTGGCGAGCCTATTCCTATGGCCGGGGTCCCTTTCCATGCTGTCGAAGGTTATTTAGCTAAATTGGTTCAACTTGGGGAATCTGTCGCTATCTGCGAGCAGGTGGGCGATCCTGCTACCAGCAAAGGCCCTGTTGAACGAAAAGTCGTGCGTATTGTTACCCCTGGCACGGTGACTGATGAAGCGCTGCTGTCTGAGCGAGTCGATAACTTAATCGCTGCTATCTACCATCACCAAGGTAAGTTTGGTTACGCCACTCTCGACGTAACATCTGGCCGTTTCCAACTTACAGAGCCAGAAACAGAAGAAGCAATGGCGGCCGAGTTACAGCGCACAGCTCCACGCGAACTGCTTTTCCCGGAAGATTTTGAACCTGTACAACTAATGAATGGCCGAAGCGGCAATCGCCGCCGTCCGGTATGGGAGTTCGAACTTGATACTGCTAAACAACAACTTAATCAGCAGTTTGGTACTAAAGACTTGGTCGGTTTTGGTGTCGAGCACGCGAAGCTAGGCTTATGTGCCGCTGGATGTTTAATCCAATATGTTAAAGATACTCAGCGAACCGCTCTGCCTCACATTCGTTCGTTAACGTTCGATCGCCAAGATCATTCTGTCATTCTTGATGCCGCGACTCGCCGCAACCTAGAGATCACACAAAACTTGTCTGGTGGCAGTGACAACACGCTCGCCGAAGTGCTCGACAAGACAGCCACCGCAATGGGTAGCCGTATGCTAAAGCGCTGGCTCCATCAGCCAATGCGCTGCACGGACACGCTAAATCAACGACTCGATGCGATTTCAGAACTGAAAGACCAATCACTGTTTGTTGAACTGCAGCCAGTTCTCAAACAGATTGGCGATATTGAACGCATACTCGCTCGATTAGCACTGCGCTCAGCAAGGCCAAGAGATATGGCGCGTTTACGCCAAGCGTTGCAACAACTGCCTGATCTTGAAACTACATTATCTAGCATTCTTCACCCGTATTTAACCAAGCTCGCTCAATATGCGGCACCAAATGAAGAAGTATGCGAGTTACTCGAGCGTGCTATTAAGGATAACCCACCCGTTGTTATTCGTGATGGCGGAGTGATAGCAGAAGGCTACAATGCAGAACTTGATGAGTGGCGTAGACTGGCCGATGGCGCGACAGAGTACCTAGACAAGCTGGAAGCGGATGAACGTGAGCGCCACGGAATAGATTCTCTCAAAGTAGGCTATAACAATGTCCACGGGTTCTTCATTCAAGTCAGCCGTGGGCAAAGTCATCTCGTTCCGCCGCATTATGTGCGTCGTCAAACGCTAAAAAATGCGGAACGATACATCATTCCTGAACTAAAGGAGCATGAAGACAAAGTTCTCAACTCACGCTCAAAAGCGCTCGCACTAGAGAAGAAACTGTGGGATGAACTATTTGATTTACTGCTACCCAACCTTGAGAAGCTGCAAAACCTCGCCTCTGCTGTTTCTCAGCTAGATGTTCTACAAAACTTTGCAGAGCGTGCAGAAACATTAGACTACTGCCGTCCTCAGCTCGGCTCAACAGTGGGCATTCACATTCAAGCCGGCCGCCACCCCGTGGTAGAACAGGTCATGGATGAGCCATTTATTGCCAATCCAATAGAGCTTAATAGCCAAAGAAAAATGTTGATCATCACGGGTCCAAACATGGGTGGTAAGTCAACATACATGCGTCAAACTGCCCTGATTGCGCTGATGGCTCACATAGGCTGTTATGTTCCTGCAGAAGCGGCGACAATTGGTTCGGTTGATCGGATTTTTACTCGAATTGGTGCATCGGATGATTTGGCCTCTGGTCGTTCTACCTTTATGGTTGAAATGACTGAAACCGCGAATATCCTGCACAATGCTACCGAAAATAGCTTGGTTCTGATGGACGAGATCGGCCGAGGCACAAGCACCTATGATGGTCTTTCACTAGCTTGGGCAAGTGCAGAGTGGCTAGCAACCCAAATCGGTGCTATGACTTTATTCGCCACTCACTACTTTGAGCTTACAGAGTTGCCAAATCAGCTACCAAGCTTAGCAAATGTTCACCTAGATGCGGTTGAACATGGCGACAGCATTGCTTTCATGCATGCTGTTCAAGAAGGAGCGGCAAGTAAATCTTATGGTCTCGCGGTTGCTGGGCTTGCAGGTGTGCCGAAAACGGTTATCAAGAATGCACGAGGTAAGCTCACTCAGCTTGAACAACTCAGCCAACAACCGAATGCGTCATCAACAAGTAGTAACGTTGATATTGCTAACCAACTGAGCTTGATTCCTGAACCAAGTGAAGTAGAAGAAGCACTGGCGAATATCGACCCGGATGACCTCACTCCACGTCAGGCATTGGAAGAACTCTACCGACTAAAGAAACTGCTTTAGTTGTTTCCAATAAAACAAAAAAGGTACTGAAATCAGTACCTTTTTTGCTACTCTTTTCGCTTATTCATCTTCAACGCTGAACAGGTTTTCCATGTTCAAGCCTTGTTTGATCAAGATTTCTCTTAAGCGGCGTAAACCTTCCACTTGGATTTGACGTACACGCTCACGAGTAAGGTTAATCTCACGCCCTACTTCTTCAAGCGTTGAAGGCTCATAGCCCAGTAATCCAAAACGACGTGCTAGCACTTCTTTTTGTTTAGGGTTTAGTTCATCAAGCCAATGGATTAGGGAGTCTTTAATGTCATTGTCTTGAGTGGAAACCTCTGGGTCTGAGTTGTTGATATCTGGAATAATATCCAATAGCGCTTTTTCACCATCGCCACCAATTGGTGTATCCACAGAACTCACGCGCTCATTCAGTCGCAGCATTTTACTTACATCATCAACTGGCTTATCTAGCTTAGTTGCAATTTCTTCTGCGGTAGGCTCATGGTCAAGTTTTTGCGATAACTCACGTGCTGTACGCAGGTAGATATTCAGCTCTTTAACCACATGAATAGGTAGGCGAATAGTACGCGTTTGATTCATCAGTGCACGTTCGATGGTCTGTCTGATCCACCATGTTGCGTAGGTAGAGAATCGGAAACCTCTTTCTGGATCAAACTTTTCAACTGCGCGAATCAAGCCTAAGTTACCTTCTTCAATTAGGTCAAGTAACGCAAGACCACGATTGCTGTAACGACGTGAGATTTTCACCACAAGACGAAGGTTACTCTCGATCATACGCTTACGTGCGGCTTCATCGCCTCGTAGCGCTCGACGAGCATATAAGACTTCTTCTTCTGCGGTTAGGAGTGGAGAAAAACCGATTTCACCCAAATACAATTGAGTGGCATCAAGGCTTTTGGCGGAAACTTCAAACTCTTCTTTGCTTTCTTCAGCAGTAGAAGTTTTTGATGTAGTTTGGCTCTCTTCAGAACTGATATCCGTTTGTTCTAAATCGAACTCTTCGACTTTCGTTGCTGCATTGCTGATACTCATAGCGCCTCCCCCTGGCGAGCTAGCAAGACATTACTACTTCTTTAATGTCGCTATATTACCTTTACAAAGTAAATTTTATGGTAAGTAGCGTTTTGGATTCACCGACTTACCTTGGTAGCGAATTTCAAAGTGTAGACGAACACTGTTGGTTCCAGAACTGCCCATTGTTGCTATTTTTTGGCCGGCTTTTACACTTTGTCCTTCGTGTACGAGTAACCGATCATTATGAGCGTATGCACTTAAGTAGTTGTCGTTATGTTTTACAATCACAAGATTGCCGTAACCGCGTAGTGCATTTCCCGAATAAACGACGGTTCCTCCTGCTGTCGAAATGATGGACTGACCACGCTGTCCTGCGATGTCTATGCCCTTATTCCCTTGATCTCCAGCAGAAAAGTTTTTAATGACTCTCCCTTTCGTTGGCCACAACCACTTAGTAACTTTGGTATTACTAGCAGTGCTACTGCTTGTGGGTTTGTTAACATTTTGTTTACTTGTTGATTTAACATACTCCTTTGATTTCGATTGATCAACCTTCTTTGGTGGATCTTTTTTCGCCACCGTTTGAGGTGGAGGAGTTTTCTTTGAAGCTGTTGTTTGAGTAGCGCTTTTACTTGGAGGTGGAGTTGTCGTCGCTGCTACTGCGGCTGGAGCCTCGCCCGCCCCTGTACCACCGAAGTTGGGAGCAACATAAGCGGGACGCCAAAGCATGAGCTTTTGTCCTGGTCGAATGGTATAAGGAGCAGATAAGTTGTTGTAACGTATTATCTCTTTTACATCTCTATCTGTGACATATGAAATAAAGTACAGCGTATCGCCTTTCTGAACTTCATAGTAGCTACCACGATAACTACCCCGTGACACCGAGTTATAATCTTTCTTTAAGCCAGAAGCCCCTTTAGTGACATTAGATACCGGCGCAGGCGTACTTGCAGCACACCCAATAAGCACGCTGAAAAACACCAAAACCAAAATACTTCTAATGACAACTTTCATTTCTACGCAAGTTCACCTGCGATAAGAGGTACAAACCGGACCATTTCGATTAACTCTGACTGGAAGCTATCTCCGTGCCGAGTCACTTTAATCAAACGTTGCTCATCTTCCCCAACAGGGATGACCATGACACCGTTATCACTCAACTGGTTCAACAGTTCTTGAGGAATTGACTCTGCAGCGGCGGTGACAATAATCGCATCAAAAGGGCCTTTCGACGCCCAGCCTTGCCAGCCATCACCATGTTTGGTCGATACGTTGTAAATATCTAACTGCTTTAAGCGGCGTTTCGCATCCCACTGCAGTGCTTTAATACGCTCTACAGAATAAACATGGTCCACTATTTGAGCGAGCACTGCAGTTTGGTATCCCGACCCAGTTCCAATTTCCAGTACCTTACTGTCTCGTTTCAACCCAAGCAGCTCGGTCATCTTTGCCACAATATAGGGCTGAGAGATAGTCTGCCCTTGCCCGATTGGCAAAGCATTATTATCGTAAGCCTGATGCATCATCGCCTGAGAAACAAAGCTTTCTCTTGGTAGATGACGAATTGCATCAATCACTCGCGGATCTTGAATTCCACTCGCGACAAGAAACTCAATCAGCTTGTCGGCATGTGGGTTGGTCATAATGCAGTTCCCTTTAACCAATTATCAATCGTTCGCAACGCTTCGTGCGCTGTTAGGTCAACTTGAAGCGGTGTAATAGAAACAAACTTTTGCTCAACCGCGAAAAAGTCCGTACCTTCGCCAGCGTCTTGCTCCTTACCAGGAGGACCTAACCAATAGATATCGTGACCACGCGGGTCTTTTTGCTTAATCATATTTTCCGCATGGTGCCGAGCACCCAAACGGGTAATTTTACGTTCAAGGTATTCCGACTCATCAACATCTGGAATATTGATATTCAGCAAACGATTAGTCGGGATAGGCTGCACCATGTGCTGTTCCACAATAGAACGCGCAACTTTAGCGGCAGCAGTAAAGTTCACTTTCCCAACTAAAGAGAATGCGATCGATTGTACGCCGAGGAAGTGTCCCTCCATCGCAGCAGCCACTGTTCCAGAATACAGCACGTCATCACCAAGGTTTGCGCCATGATTAATACCAGACAGTACTAAGTCAGGTAAGTCATCTTTCATCAACTCATTCAACGCAAAGTGGACACAATCGGTTGGCGTTCCCTGAACTGAGTATATATGAGGTGCAATTTCAGCCACTCGAAGCGGCTGTTCTAACGTCAGAGAGTTAGACGCCCCCGAGCGATTTCTATCCGGTGCCACAATGGTGATGTCTGCAATATCTCTAAGCGCATCGGCTAATGCGTGAATACCTTGGGCATGCACACCATCATCATTGCTGAGTAATATTTTTAATTTCGACTGCATTTAGTACTCGCGTTCTACGGCTTGCTCTTCCACTAACTCTCGAACAATTGCGGTAGCAAAGCAACCTGCATCTAATGAGAAAGTGAGCGTGACCTGATCTTCACAGTTCTTCCAGCGAAGGTTTTGAGGCTTCAAAGCAATCGCTCGGCGATCGTGTCTCATTCGATTACCGCGAATTAACGCCATTAGATCAGGCTCATCATCTAGGTGAGGCTGCTCCAAATTCAACGCATCAGACTGTGTTGGAAGTGCATTATCACCGGCCATTGCAGCTGTGATATCCACACCTCCCTGCTCAACAAGGCTTTGCAGCTCTTCTTGGTTGCCACTTTCAACAGTCAACTGTTGTTGCTGCTTCAGTACGATGTCACCTTCAACAACTTGCTCAAACAATCCCTGCTCAATTCGCGCAGATACAATACGGTTAAAAATCCAAGAACGTGCTGCAGATAAATACAAACTACGCTTATTCTGATTGCGGGTACGAACATTGTCTCGTCCCCATCGGCGCGCTTCTTGTAAGTTATTACCATCATTACCAAAGCGTTGACTACCAAAATAGTTGGGCACACCTAACAGTGATACTTTTTCCAATCGAGCTAACACATCATCAACGTTGGTCACTTCTGACAACGTGATTTCAAATTCATTACCAACCAAGTCACCAGGACGTAGCTTTTTGTTGTGGCGAGCAGTATCCAGAATTTCAATCGAAGGGTACTGATTTAGGAATGCGCTGAAATCAGGAGTATTCCCTTTTGGTAAATGTACACTTAACCATTGTTCCGTCACCGCATGGCGATCTTTTAACCCCGCCCAGCTAACATCTTTCGATTTGACGCCACACGCTTTCGCCAATTCATTCGCAACAAAACTGGTATTCTCTCCAGTTTTACGGATTCGCACCATTAGGTGCTCACCTTCACCGCTAAACTCAAAGCCTAAATCTTCATTTACTTTAAAATGTTCTGGCTTCGCTTTTAATTTTGCTTTTGCGGTTGGCTGACCAAGCAAGTAAGCCATTGGCGATAAAATGTCTGACATATCTGATTATTCCGTTGCCGTTACACGGCAATGAGTGGTGATGAGTAGGAGAAATCCTGCTCACTGAAAAAGTGTGTACGACCTAGCTTTAACAAACCTAGGTCGATTTCGTTTGGTATTGCTATTTATTAAGTAGCAGGACAACTGCCTCACATGCGATGCCCTCTTTTCGACCGGTAAAGCCTAAACGTTCAGTGGTCGTCGCTTTTACATTCACATTGCGAATATCGGTTTCGAGATCTTCAGCAATCGCAGCACACATAGCTTCAATGTGAGGTGCCATCTTAGGGGCTTGCGCCATGATAGTGACATCTGCATTACCAAGAATGTAACCGTGCTCTTTAACTCGGCGATATACATCTCTTAGTAAGTCGCGACTGTTGGCGCCTTTCCATTTGTCATCAGTATCTGGGAAGTGCCTGCCTATGTCTCCTGCAGCAATTGCGCCAAGTAATGCATCACACAACGCGTGCAACGCAACATCACCATCCGAGTGAGCCACTAAACCTTGTTCGTAGGGAACAGCCACACCACCGATAATAACTGGGCCTTCACCACCAAATTTATGTACATCAAAACCGTGACCAATACGCATATTCTATTCCTTGTTTTGACCGTGATTATCTCGGTCATCAGCTAGAGGTGCTTGTCGACTGAGGTAGAAATCCGCTAAGTCCAAGTCTTCCGGCTGAGTAATTTTTAAGTTATCTGCTCTACCCGCTACCAATGCAGGTTGTTGTCCCAGCCACTCAAACGCTGAGGCTTCATCCGTAATAGTGACACCTTGCTGTAAAGCTTGCTCAAGTGCAGAACATAACTTTCGAGTTGGGAACATTTGCGGCGTTAAGGCATGCCATAGCGCCTCACGCTCAACGGTATGATCAATATTGTTTTCGTTATTTGATCGTTTCATCGTATCTCTGACTGGTGCAGCTAAAATAGCGCCTACGTCATGCTGATAGGCATGTGTTACTAAAGCATCGATATCTTCTAAGTTTACACAAGGGCGAGCAGCATCGTGCACCATCACCCAATCACTACTCAGCTCGTTATTGACATACTGCAAGGCTGAAAGCACCGAATCTGCACGTTCTTTGCCACCAGAAACACGAATTACCTGAGGGTGCTTAGATATCGGCAGAGTGGGAAAGTAAGGGTCGCCATCAGTAATCGCAACAACCACTAGATCGATGTGAGAATGAGTAAGAAGCTTTTCGATAGTGTGCTCAAGAACCGATTTGCCTTGTAGCATGAGGTACTGTTTTGGCCTGTCGGCTTTCATACGGCTACCAACACCAGCAGCAGGGACGATAGCAACAATAGATTGAGATTCTGACATATTAGTTCGACTCTTCTCCAACCAAACGGTAGAAGGTCTCTCCTTCTTTCACCATCCCCAACTCATGACGAGCTCGCTCTTCAATGGCATCGAGCCCTTGGCGAAGATCGTCAATCTCGGCAAACATTTCTGCGTTGCGAGTTTGCAAATTACTGTTTACTTGGTGTTGAGCTTGAATATCACTGTTCACTGAGTTGAACTCAACTACTCCATTTTTGCCAAACCACAATGTGTACTGTAGCCAGCCAAATAGTAGCGTCAATGTAAGAACAAATATTCGCATAAGTCGTGATGTATTTGAGGAGAATATAGAAAGACCACATATATACCACAACCACGCATATCAAGCGAGATTGAGCGATGTGGTCTTACACAAATGGAAGTAGATTTAGCGTTAGCCTAACATTAGGAACGCAATCAAACCGAAACCTAATATTAGTCGGTAAATCACAAATGGTGTCATACCCATTCGAGTGATTAACTTCAGGAAAAAGTGAATACAGATATACGCACTAATAAAAGACGTAATAATACCCGTCACCAAAAAACCAACATGAATAGGTTCACCGCTAGTCACCAACTTCAAACCTAAATATCCACCAGCCAGCAGTATAATCGGGATTGACATCAGAAAGGAGAAACGTGCTGCTGCCTCACGAGTAAAGCCAAGGTACAGTGCCGCTGTAATGGTTGCGCCAGAGCGAGAGGTTCCTGGAATCATGGCCATCGCTTGAGCTAAGCCAATAAACAATGACTTTTTCCAATCGGCTTGATACTCATCACTGGCAAGCTTGGCATTCTTATCGACATACCAAAGCAACAAGCCAAACACGATTGTGGTCGTGGCAATAACCCACGCACTGCGCAAGTAAATCTCAATAATATCTTTCATTAACAGGCCAAAGATACAGGCTGGAATCGTGGCTAATACGATCATCCAAGCCAGTTTGGACTCTTTGCTACGTTCACCTTTGAAGATAGAAGCAAAGAATGCGGTTAATAACGTCACGACCTCTTTACGGAAGTAGATAACCACCGCTGCCAGTGTGCCGACATGCACTGCTACATCAAAGGCTAAGCCTTGATCTTCCCAGCCTAAAATTGCTGACGGTAGAATTAAATGCGCAGAGCTCGAAATCGGTAAAAACTCAGTCAGGCCTTGGATCAAAGCCAAAATAAATGCTTCAAAGTAACTCATTAGATTCTCATCAAATATGGTGTTCGCTTGTTAGTTCAAACCACAATGAAATTGGCGTTAAAGAATCAAACTCTCCAAACTGATGCCAAATTTGTGCAATGGTTCGTCCATCTTGAGGCACGACCCTATTAGGACATAACTCATAGAGAGGTTGAATCACAAACGGGTATTTAAAAATATCACTACGGGGTAGTTCTGGCTTTTCGCTAGACACTCGTTCCCCAAAAAGAAGAACGTCGAGATCCAAAGTGCGATCTTGAAACTTCTTTGCAAATTCACTACGCCCCCAACGTAACTCAATATTACGTAAGGTCTGTGTAAATTGCGTGAATGGCATAGAAGTCTCGAGTTCAATCACTAAATTATAAAATGGTGCACTATCAAAACCGACAGTAGGACACTCGTAAACGGTTGAAAGTTTCAAGTTATCTCCAATTTGAGATAACTCCGCTACCGCTGCTTCAACATGTTTTTCGCGATCTATATTGGTGCCAACACCAATATAAGCGGTGATCATTGCCGACCTCGCTCAATGACAACGCCCACTCCTTTCGCTTGTGGGACAGCACCAGGCTTAGTTAAGCGGATCTTTATCCATGGCACACTAAATCTCTGCATGATGATTTCTGCTACTTCTTCGGCAACTCGCTCCACTAGTAGGAAGCGCCCACCTTCAATATGATCGAGTACCGCTTGGCTTACCTGAGAGTAGTCTAATGCGTCTACCACATCATCGCTTTTCCCTGCAGGGCGGTTGTCATGCGCCATTTCAATATCGAGCACTAGCTTTTGCTTAATTTCCTGTTCCCAGTCGTATACACCGATCGTAGTGATCACTTCTAACTGTTCGATAAACACTTTATCCATGCTCGCGCCTTGTCCTTTCTAGAGGTCGGATACCCATTCGGGTGAAAAAAACTTACTATTCGCCTAACAAGCCAGTCTCCACATGCTGTGAACATTGAGGTAGTTTGGCTGTATGAATCGCGATATGATACCAATTACTTGCTGTTAGAGCACCCGTTTCAAGGACGTTACACTCATCATGACTCCACTCGCACTCATCACGATCATCGCTGCCTATTTGTTAGGTTCGATATCGAGTGCAGTTCTGATATGTCGCGTGCTCCGCCTTCCTGATCCTCGCGGAGTAGGTTCACATAACCCTGGAGCCACTAATGTACTGCGTATCGGTGGCAAGAAAGCAGCTGCTGCAGTGCTGCTGTGTGACATGTTAAAAGGCACCATCCCTGTCTGGGGTGGGTATTTTCTACAAATTGACCCAATAATGCTTGGCATAGTTGCCATCGCTGCCTGCCTTGGGCACATGTACCCTATTTTCTTTCACTTTAAAGGCGGCAAAGGTGTTGCTACAGCACTTGGTGCCATTGCACCAATTGGGCTTGGACTAACGAGTATCATCATGCTCACATGGTTAGCCGTTGCTTTGGTCTTCCGTTACTCTTCATTAGCAGCAATCGTCAGTGTACTACTTGCTCCTTTTTATACTTGGATTATCAAACCGCAATACACCTTGCCCGTGGCCATGCTGTGTTGTTTGATTGTGCTGAGACACCATCAAAACATTAAACGCTTATTTGATGGTACCGAGCCAAAAGTCGGCGAGAAAAAAGATGGATTAAAAAAGGCCTCGTAAGAGGCCTTTTACTTATTACAACCCTTGGCAAAATTAGTAAACCGTGGCGAAGAACTCTTGCAACATCTTGGTCACCAACTCTGGTTGCTCAAGGTTGCTAATATGGCCGGCTTTAGGGATTTGCACGAGTTGGCTTCCAGTAATGGCATCATTCATCAAATAAGACTCAAGCACTGGGCGAGGTTTGTCTTCCTGTCCCACGGTAATTAAAACTGGCAACGCAAATTTTTCGCTCTCTTCCATTAAATCGCGACGACCAAACACCATTCGCCCGACTCGGGCTACCTCTTCAGCACGTTCGCCACTAACCTGAGTTAGGCTGTTCGAAAATTTCTCAACTAACTCTGGAGTATCTTGCGCAGCATGTTGTGCAAAGAACAGAGGTACAACCGCATCAACAATAGGTTGAGGGAATTGCTTCGCCGCAGTAACCGCATCTAACATGCCAAAATACTTCTGATGGGTAACTTCTGGCTCTAGGCCAAGAAACGTATCCATTAGAACCAGTGATTTGACTCGTTGCGGCACTTGCAGGGCGACCTCACCTCCCCACATACCGCCAACAGAAAGGCCAACAATTGAAAACTCTTCAATGGATAAATGGTCCATCAACGCCACCATATGCGAAGCGTAGTCACGTAACGAACGAGTCGTAGCAGGTGCAGCCTCTGAACTCCCATGCGCCCATAAATCTGGCACAATACAGCGATAAGATTGGCTCAACGCTTCAACTTGAGGTGCCCACATTGCGCTATCCCAAAGGTAACTGTGACCAAATAGCAGTACCGGGCCATCACCTTGATCAAGGTAATGCATTGTTTGACCGTCTATCGAAAATGTCTTTTTGATTGCATCCATTTTCTACTCTCTTTTTCTATCCGTTGTTCTAGGGACTTACGTACCCTATATGACAAAAACGGCCGCGAGGGCGACCGTTTTCTAATGTATTCATCTGGTATTAAGCGATTGGCTTAAGCTGGTCGATCGGCCAACGAGGTGTTGCTTGAACTGAAAGATCAGCAACCTCACCATTTTTAAGACGCTGCATACCTGCATAAGCGATCATGGCACCGTTGTCGGTACAAAATTCAGTGCGTGGGTAATACACCTCACCACCAATCTTTTCCGCTAATTCTTCCAGCGATTTACGTAATAGCTTGTTGGCGCTCACGCCACCTGCGATCACGATACGTTTCATACCCGTTTGCTGCAATGCACGTTTACACTTAATGACCAATGTGTCACAGACCGCTTCTTGGAATGCATAGGCAATATCCGCGCGTGTTTGATCATCGTTATCGTTCGCCGCAATGGTATTTGCAGTGAACGTCTTTAGACCAGAAAAGCTCATATCTAAACCAGGGCGGTCAGTCATCGGGCGCGGGAACTTAAACCTCCCAGGGGTGCCATTTTCAGCTAAGCGAGACAGTAACGGGCCACCTGGGTAGTCAAGCCCCATTAACTTAGCCGTTTTATCAAAGGCTTCACCTGCAGCATCGTCAATCGATTCACCTAGGATCTTATACTCACCAATCCCTTTTACTTCTACCATCATACTGTGACCACCAGAAACCAGCAGCGCCACAAATGGGAAAGGTGGTGGATTATCTTCCAGCATTGGCGCCAGTAGGTGCCCTTCCATATGATGGACAGGAACAGCAGGAACACCCCAAGCGTACGCAATACTGCGACCAATTGTCGCCCCAACTAATAAAGCCCCAACCAAACCAGGCCCTGCGGTATAAGCAATGCCATCAATATCTTTTGGCGTTAAGTTAGCATCTTTCAATGCTTCCTTAATAAGAGGAATGGTTTTCTTAACGTGGTCGCGAGAGGCCAGTTCTGGGACAACACCACCATAGTCAGCGTGTAATTTAACCTGACTATATAACTGATGTGAAAGGAGTCCTTTCTCATCATCGTAAATGGCGATACCCGTTTCATCACAAGAGGTTTCAATACCAATAATGCGCATATTTTTCTCGGTATGCTTCTATCTAGAATGGGAAATTGGCGCAATCTTACCTTGCCTTGCTCCATCAAACAAATTTTGTACAGTGGCTAAACAATAAAAGGCTTTACAAAGGCTGTGTGATCGGATTAGAATTCCGCACCATTTTTGATCAAGCTGGTTATAGACCGAACACAACACGTTCCGTCCACTGATACCAGCATTAACGAATAACCCCTGAGGTGAAAGGCATATGCCAGTAGTTAAAGTACGTGAAAACGAACCGTTCGACGTTGCACTACGTCGTTTCAAGCGCTCTTGCGAAAAAGCAGGTATCCTTTCTGAAGTGCGTCGTCGTGAGCACTATGAAAAACCAACTACAGTTCGCAAACGCGCTAAAGCAGCAGCTCAAAAGCGTCACGCTAAGAAGCTAGCTCGCGAAAACGCTCGTCGCGTTCGCCTGTACTAATAACTAGGTCCCAAAAGGATTCCAGTTATGGCTCTTATTGAACAACTCAAAGAAGAGCAAAAATTAGCGATGAAAGCCAAGGACAAATTGCGCCTTGGCACTATCCGTTTAGCTCTATCAGCCATTAAGCAACGTGAAGTTGACGAACAGATTACTCTGGGCGACGACGACATTCTAGCTGTGCTGACTAAGATGGTTAAACAACGTCGCGACTCTGTCGCTCAATTTGAATCAGCAGGTCGTCAAGATCTAGCAGATGCAGAGCAAGCAGAAATCACTGTACTTGAGGACTTTATGCCTCAACCACTGAGCGAAGATGAAGTAGCAGCACTGATTGAAAGTGCAATCACAGAATCTGGCGCAGCGGGCATGCAAGACATGGGTAAAGTGATGGGCGTGCTTAAGCCTCAAATTCAAGGGCGCGCAGATATGGGTAAAGTAAGCGGTCTAGTTCGCGCTAAACTGGCTTAACCCAAACCCCATTTGCAACAAGCCGTGCTATCCTCTGGACGCACGGCTTGTTTGTATCTAACCTAATGTCGTTTCTTACTGTTAGTGCATTTTTCTAAGGTTTTATGGCAGGACACATTCCTCGAAGTTTCATTGATGACCTCCTTGCTCGGCTCGATATTGTCGATATCGTTGACGCACGCGTAAAACTTAAGAAAAAAGGCAAAAACTACGGCGCTTGTTGCCCATTCCACAACGAGAAAACCCCGTCTTTCAGCGTTAGCCAAGAAAAACAGTTCTACCACTGCTTTGGTTGTGGTGCTCACGGCAATGCCATCGACTTTATGATGGAATACGAGCGATTAGAGTTCGTTGAAGCTATTGAAGAACTCGCTTCTTTCCTTGGACTTGATGTCCCTAGAGAGCAGCGAAACGGGAATTTCTCCAGCCAGCCTCGAGCCAACACAGAGCAAAAACGCAATCTATACGATTTGATGGGTAGCATTGCTCAGTTCTACCGGAAACAGCTTAAATCATCCAATAGCAAAGTCGCTATCGACTATTTGAAAGAACGCGGACTTTCCGGCGAAATTGTCCAAAAATTTGGCATTGGTTATGTTGCCGATGAGTGGGATTTAGTTCGTAAGAACTTTGGCCAGCAAAAAGACGCGCAAGATATGCTTGTCTCAGGTGGCATGCTGATCGAGAACGACAAAGGCAACCGCTACGACAGATTCCGCGGACGTGTGATGTTCCCAATTCGCGACCGTCGTGGCCGAGTGATTGGCTTTGGTGGACGAGTGTTAGGAGACGGGACACCTAAATATCTTAACTCACCTGAAACACCGATTTTCCATAAAGGCAAAGAACTATATGGCTTGTATGAAGTACTGCAAGCCTACCGAGAGCCACCGCAAGTTCTGGTGGTGGAAGGCTATATGGATGTGGTGGCACTCGCACAGTATGGGGTAGATTACTCAGTGGCATCACTGGGCACCTCTACTACCGGCGATCATGTGCAAATGCTATTTCGCCAAACGAACACTGTAGTGTGTTGTTACGATGGCGACCGCGCAGGTAAGGAAGCAGCATGGCGAGCCTTAGAGAACTCACTGGAGTACTTAAAGACAGGCAATACCCTTAAGTTTTTGTTCTTACCAGATGGTGAAGACCCCGACAGCTATATCCGCCAACACGGTAAAGATGCTTTTGAACAATTGGTTAAAGAGGCAACACCACTGTCGACCTACTTGTTTGAGAACCTTATTGAGTTGCACCAAATAAACCTGGGCACTAATGAAGGTAAATCGGCATTACGTGCCCACGCCAGTACATTAATCAACAAAATTCCGGATAGCTATTTTCAAGAACTATTGGAAAAACTGCTGGATGAGCGTACCGGGTTTGATAACCAATTGCGCAAGGCGCGCAAACATGTAAATGAAACGCGACCTCAACCACATAAAGAGATCAAGCGTACTCCGATGCGCGAAGTAATTGCTTTGCTTATCCAGAATCCGAGCTATGCTGATATGGTACCGGATCTCACCAGTGTGAGAGAGTTATCACTACCGGGATTAGGTTTATTGGTCGAAGTCCTTGATTATTGTCGAGCGCGTCCCCATATCAACACCGGCCAATTGCTAGAAAGCTGGCGAAATAGGCAAAATGAGGCACTTCTGTCTCGTCTTGCGAGCTGGGAGATCCCTCTCGATGAAGACAATCAAGAAGATATATTTTTAGACTCACTGGACAAAATTTTGGCCCAGTGCGTAGAAAAACAAATTGAAAACCTGCAGGCCAAAGCAAGAAGTATCGGTTTATCAGCCGAAGAGAAAAGGGAGCTGCTAGCCCTAATGCTAGATTTAAAAGCGTAACCCTGTTTGATTAGTCAGCAATGAATAAATTTGTTAATATTCGTGGTTTGCAATTCGCATACTAAATCCGTCACCAGATACGAAGTTGGATACCGTCTATGGATCAAAATCCGCAGTCACAGCTGAAACTACTTGTTATTAAAGGCAAAGAGCAAGGCTATCTGACCTACGCCGAAGTAAATGACCACCTACCTGCAGAAATCGTAGATTCTGAACAGGTAGAAGATATTATTCAGATGATTAACGACATGGGTATTAAGGTAGTAGAAACTGCACCTGATGCCGATGATCTAGCTCTGAACGATGACAACACCATCACAGATGAAGATGCTGCAGAAGCTGCGGCAGCTGCACTTTCAAGTGTAGAGAACGAGATTGGCCGTACAACAGACCCAGTTCGCATGTACATGCGTGAAATGGGTACTGTAGAGCTTCTAACTCGTGAAGGCGAAATCGACATCGCTAAACGTATTGAAGACGGCATCAACCAAGTTCAAAACGCGGTAGCGGAATACCCTGGCACTATCCCATACATTCTTGAGCAATTTGATAAAGTTCAAGCGGAAGAGCTACGCCTTACTGACCTAATATCTGGTTTTGTAGACCCTAACGATGAAGAGACAGCAGCACCGACTGCCACTCACATCGGTTCGGAACTTGCAGAATCTGATCTAGAAGACGAAGACAAAGAAGACGCAGACGAAAGTGAAGATGACGAGGAAGAGGAAGAAGATACTGGTATCGATCCAGAACTTGCTCTTGAGAAGTTCACAGACCTGCGTAACTCTTATCAGAATCTTCAACTAGCGATTAACGAGCATGGCGCTGACAGCTCTAAAGCTTCTCAAGCAACGCAGTTGCTACAAGAGGTTTTTGCTGAATTCCGTCTAACGCCAAAACAATTTGATTACCTAGTTAATGAACTACGTACTTCAATGGATCGTGTGCGTACTCAAGAGCGTTTGATCATGCGTCAAACTGTTGAATACGGAAAGATGCCGAAGAAATCGTTCATCGCCCTATTCACTGGTAACGAATCTAGCGAAGCATGGTTAGATGAAGCGCTGGCTTCAGATAAACCATACGCTGAGAAAATTAAGCGCAGCGAAGATGACATTCGTCGTTCAATCCAAAAGCTGGATATGATCGAGAAAGAAACGTCACTGACAGTGCAAAGCATCAAAGAAATCAGCCGTCGTATGTCTATCGGTGAAGCGAAAGCTCGCCGTGCGAAGAAAGAGATGGTTGAAGCGAACTTACGTCTAGTAATTTCTATCGCTAAGAAGTACACCAACCGTGGCCTACAGTTCTTGGAGCTTATCCAGGAAGGTAACATCGGTCTGATGAAAGCGGTAGATAAGTTCGAATACCGTCGTGGTTACAAGTTCTCGACTTACGCAACATGGTGGATTCGTCAGGCAATCACTCGTTCAATAGCAGACCAAGCACGTACGATTCGTATTCCGGTACACATGATCGAAACGATCAACAAGCTAAACCGTATTTCTCGTCAAATGCTACAAGAAATGGGTCGCGAGCCATTACCGGAAGAATTGGCAGAGCGCATGCAAATGCCAGAAGACAAGATCCGTAAAGTACTGAAAATTGCTAAAGAGCCAATCTCAATGGAGACACCAATTGGTGACGACGAAGATTCGCATCTAGGTGATTTCATCGAGGATACAACACTTGAATTGCCGCTAGACTCAGCGACTTCAGGTAGCCTAAAAGTTGCAACGAAAGACGTACTTGCAGGCCTAACTCCTCGTGAAGCAAAAGTACTGCGTATGCGTTTCGGTATCGATATGAACACTGACCACACTCTAGAAGAGGTAGGTAAGCAGTTCGACGTAACTCGTGAGCGTATCCGTCAGATCGAAGCAAAAGCACTACGTAAACTACGTCACCCAAGCCGTTCAGAAACTCTGCGCAGCTTCCTAGACGAATAATCGTAACGATTGTTTTGAAGTAATTGATGAAAAGGTGAGCAATAGCTCACCTTTTTTATCGTCAAATGATTTAAGTGGATAAAATCTAAGCGCATTTACCCTAGTTACTGGCTAGACAGCTAGATCCTCATCCCCTATAATCATTGCCCTACATGGCCCCTTAGCTCAGTGGTTAGAGCAGTCGACTCATAATCGATTGGTCCGCAGTTCAAGTCTGCGAGGGGCCACCAAATTTGAAAAGGCGTAGCAGGTTAGTATCTACTACGCCTTTTTTGCATTTTGTGGAAAGTGGGTGTAGTTAGGAAAATGCTTAACTCTGTCCCATCACGAGCATCAACTCCCCCACTTTTTTCACCTTCCAAGATATACCGCGGTCACCTCTTCGCGTCCATGTCCCAGCTCATTGCTGATCTGAAGTCTGACTTGTTTAACCTTATCTCGCAGTTCAATTGGCAATGTAGCCGCTCTAGGGCCGCCTTTAGCAGGGCAATCTAATCCTGTAAGAGCTTTGTATCTATCTTGAGCGTACGCATGTCTAAGCCCGTGAGCCTTATCTAATCCCATTTTGATACATGCTTGTTGATATCGGCCCAACTGTGTCTTATACAGCGTTCCTGACGGGATTAAAGAGCCAGAGCCAACCCATGGCTTCACAGAGTCCAATAACTCCCTCTGGCTGCTTGTTGTAATTGGAATCTCTCTTGGTCTAGCGCCTTTCGATTTAACAATTTTTAAGTAGGAGCCCTTGTCTGCATCCTTAAGACAAATCTTCATACATTCTTCTCGTCGTAGGCCAAACTCAGATTGCATTCGAAAAGACGTTTGCAAGTAAGGATCACTGATAAGGGCCAGCTTATCGAGTTCAAGGGTTCGAGACTTATCTATGTTTGTTACATAGGCTCGTTTTGGAATGCCAAGCGATGTATTGCTGGCGGGAAGCAGACCTGTTTTATTGATTTTCTCTAGGAGCCATCTCAAATGAGCCACTCTATTCTTAAGTGTGCCTGCGGACAGTCCTTCAGAAATCCAATGTCCTACAACTGCTTGAAGATGCTTTGATGAAAGGTTGTGTAACTCTAAGCGCCTAAAACCGAGCTCAGCCAAATTCTTATCGACCAATTTCAGTACCTTCTTCCTCTCTGCACGTGTCGCATGAGAGCCATCTGGGTTGCGTTTTAGTACCTTTGTCACTTTGAACATGAAATTACTAGCCATAAGTTACTCCGAATTAAAGTGGGCAGAAAAAGAAAAGCCGACACATGGTCGGCTTTTGGATTCGTCTATTTCATTTGCTCATATTTCTAAGATGCAGTAGCAGATAGTGAAAATTCGGTTAGTGTTATTGCCCCCACTTTATTAAGTGCCATCAAGGTGATGGTATTGGGACGAAGCTACTACGCGAGAAATCCCTGAACAATTGATTAGCCGTAAGCCATTGTCAATTGATGCTTTTAGAAGCCCGTGTGGGCGAAAAGGAATATGCGCTAAAAGTCTTGGTTTTCGATGCGAGTGCGATACAGCAATTGCTGTGTTGAAGTGATTCAAGAAGAGTATCGTTTATAGATGAGGCTATCGCAATTTAAGTGACGCTGAGAGCGTCATTGTTTCCGCCGTCACGCGGTAAGCATTCAAGAAAAGTGGTTTTAAGGCTAGGATTGGTAGGTGTTTCAAGCCCTGTCACTCTGTGAGAGTGACAGGGCTTCAAAGTCGTGTTTGGACATTTCCGTGTCAGTGAATCTACTAATTTAGATATAGGCGGATTACTTCGCGTAAGGCGAATCGTGCCATAGTCGTTTGTTAAATTGTTATTTTCCGTAGCTTTGCATTTGCTGACAACACGATTGAGTCACCTGAAATACGCCTTACGCCAAAATAGCCACCTGACGACGAAAGTTGGTGTACCTGAAGTGAATCTGAGTCAAACCTGTCAAACCAGTATGGAGCTAAAGAACATTGAGCAGATCCTGTCGCTAGATCTTCAGATATACCAATTTTGGGCGCAAAATATCTTAATACGTACCCATTTTCGCCATTTGCTGCAGTCACGATTAAAGCATGGTAATTACCAAGCTGTTTAAAGCGCATATCATCAGGCTTAAAATCTCTTACTGATTCTATTGAGGGCAAGACTATAACTAAGTCTCGAGTTGAAAATACATCAATAGCATCAACAGCCAAATCCGCTATTTCGGGTGGAACGACACATGTTTCACCTTTCCAGCTAGGCATCTCAAGAGTATACACACCATTCTTTTTGGCAATTAAGACTTCTCCGTATTTGCTACTGAAAAGTACGCTATCGAGTTTGTACTTAGAGATAATTGCAGCACCAGCCCCTAAGCTACCATGCCCACACAGGTTAATTTCCCCATCCAACGCAAACCAACGAATGTGAAACTGCCCATTAATTTTGATAACAAAAGAGGTAACTGGAAGTCCTGCTTTACAAGTTATTTTCTGTAACTCTTCATCAGAAAGCCAACTATCAAGCTCTAATACACCACAAGGGTTACCAGAAGCCGACTCACCACCAAACACATCATATGTTTCTAATTTAATAATTCACCACCCTAGATTGCCATTTAACGCTGATTAGACGGATTTACTCCGTAATTGTACGTGACCAATCATAACGTTAATCATACTCACGCTCAATCTAATGCCCGTATTACCTAGCATCTAGGATGTGAACTTCAGAAATTGCAGAAAGTTTCCGTATAACTCAGGCGGATTCTGAGCAATACGATTATCAACCTACACACGACCAAAGTGAGCATGGTTCCAACCTCATTAATCGGATTAGATTTGATAGAGAAAACGCACGCCCCAGAAAAGAATAGAGTATTTAATCTAACAAACTTTGGGGCACTTTCGAGTTACGAAATGCCAACTGTGAAGGTTCTGGACATAAACGAGTTATGTCTTTTCTCTACTTTAGTTTTTATGAATTAATTGAACTAAGGCAAACTCATAACTATAGCGATCCAATGTTTGCCATGGGCGTTATGAATTAGCTATTTAATCTACCTTAATTTGATTAACTAGACTCAACGCTATCAGGATACAAGCCTTTGCGTCGTTCAACACACCACATAAATGGAGATAATATCCAAAGTTTCATCTATTTCAGCTTCAATCTACGCACGGACGGTATGGAAAACTAGAGGCTTACGCAAGAGTGGTAGAACAAGTATCGATGTCGATTGCCTTGCTAGGGCTTTAATCATTTAAGCTATAAATGTGTACTTATCCATTGTTGTCTTAATTTACACAAATGCTATTGGCACCCCACCTAGCAGAAAACGTTTACCGCAGATGCCCCTTTTAAGTTGCTTAAATCTCGCTCAGCCAGTTCGAATATTGCGTAGTGTTTACAATTTTATTGAATAACTTAATGCCACCTTTCGTTGCCCTATCTGTCCAATAATGCCCATCAAGCTCTTCTACTGGAGAACCGTGATGGATTTCACTCCTAGCACCCTGTAGTTCAATATTTGGTTCGTTTCTATACACTCCAACGAGTTTGAATAAATCATCGTCTTCTTGTTGCTCAATACTATGTGCAACAAGGACTAAACAAGATTCTTTAGTCAGCAATCTTAGGCTTAGGTTTGTTAAAGTCAGTCAAACAACTGCATATCCGTAAATTGGGGCAGCTTTTTCTCCTGTTTCTGGGTTAACCCAGTTACTTTTCAGCTCAACTTTCCATGTTCCTCGTAAATCTGGACGTTTAACGTACCAGCCTTTAAATATTTTCCATGACCAAAGAGCTATCAACCAGACTCCAATAGTAAGGCCAATAAATGAAGATATATGTAGTCTAGTTGGCATTATTCACACCCCAAGTAATTCCAGGCCGCCTTGGCAAAATCTCGGCCATCCTTTCGAGTCCACTCAGACCTGAGTGAAACAGAAAAAACATTCATTTACTTCGAGCCAACGATTCTCACTAGGCTCGTCACCTTCCAGATTATCCCAAATGTAAAAAAGCATGGCTCGTAGCCGCTCTGTCCAAGTTGAATGCGAAAATACGGAATTTGGGCAATTGTAAGTTAGGCACTCTATGAAGAAAGACGGTAACTCTCGGAATATTCCATCTGCGGCCATGATATTTTCAAATCATTAGATTTGTTGGTCACAAGAATTGAGTTTAATCTTGAGATTACTACAACTAGGCAAGCACTCGATAAATACCTCAATATCAAAAACGAATACAAGACAAGGAAGCGCTTTCTCAAAGGACAACCCATTTCACCTAGTGATGCTGAACTTCTCTCCTTTTTGCAGCAGGACATTGATTTAGCGGAAAAAGTTATTCAGTTAGAGACAGAGTTAAAAGTAGCAAAAGATGAGATTGGTTACCTACAAGCTTTCATCCAGAAATTAGCTCAGATTGGGCAGAGTGACCTTAATGGAATGACTATTCTCAATAAAACCTTACGAGAAATTGAAGCTACAGCAAAGTAACTAGCGCTAGTAGAGTTCAATATTGGGTAAGCGAGTGTCCCTGATTATACAAATACTTCTGAAACCCGACAAACGTATCACGGATATCGACAAGTGACCCAAACACATCAGCTGTATTAGTTCCGACTAGATCTGACACTTCAATTTGAAAAGAAGAGAGTTACCCACTTTGATTAAAGGTGCTTAATCACTAATCAAAGACAATAAGAGGTAGCTCTCATGCTTCATACTAGCAATCCTATATTGCATCAGGTATTCGAGCATAAACTCATAGCAATCTACTTTAGATTTTAGCGAAGTAGGTGGCGGCCTTTTTTACGATATCTAGCTCTTCAGCTTGCTCAGCCAATAATCGTTTGAGCTTGGCATTTTCAGTGGCGAGTGCTCTTTCTCTATCGCTGATTTTCGTGTCTTTTTTGACGGCTTTGCGCCATCCATAGATTTGAGATTCATAAAACGATAACTGTTGTGCGGCAGCCGCGATACCGACTTTCTCTGCTAACTTACGTGCTTCGGCTTTAAATTCAGGAGCATGTTTGATTCGTGTTTCCTTAGTTGTCATTTTTCACCTCGTTAGTGATTGTACTCACTTAACTCGGTGTCCAAAACTGCTGGTGCGGATCATCACGGTTTTCTCCACTAATACCAATATATTAGGCCATTACACATTTACCTTTCCAGAAGACTAAGAGACAGGAGGGTTAAGATCTTTAGATGTTAATGATGGTAAATACTGAAACGAATACAAGTAAAAATAAAAGCAAATTATAAATCAATAGTTTAATAAAAACACGTCCACCTTCGTTCCGTTACACCTTAGCCCCAATATTCTACCACCCAATTTAGTGTCCGGACTTATTAAAACAACTACACCTTGCAATTTCACTCATATAGCGCTTCTCACAGATTTCCATTAAAAACACTATTGCAATAATTCTGGGAGTCTGTTCTACGAAAAATATATACAAAAAAACCAATAAGGCATACAGGTTTAATATTAAATCAAACATGAAAAACAATAAGTCAACTCACTACAGGAATGAAATGTGACCTACGCTTCCATTTTTCAATAAAAAAAAGTGATATTTTTATTTTATGCAGTATAGCTTCCCAATAAAAAAATCAATTTTATTAAAAAGATGTTTTTATGTGGATTTTATTTATTATTACATTTGTCCCTAGAGAAGAAATATCTAGTGGATAATTAACTGTAACTTTTTAAAAAAGGAGATATAAAGTGACAGCAAATAAATCTATTTTAAATGTGGCGATAAGCCTCGCTGTATTCTCAGGATTTCAAACTACCGCTCATGCTCACGGTTGGTCTGAATTTCCTGCGGCTCGTCAACATATATGCTATTCGCAAGGCGGCTTGTGGTCTGGAAGCCCGCCAAATGAAGCATGTGCAGCAGCTAAAAGGGTATCAGGAACTTACCCTTTTGTTCAGCAGAACGAATTTTCCAAAAATATCGCAGATTTTAGAAACATCGCAGCGGTAAAAGCAGCAATTCCTGATGGCACTCTTTGCTACGCGAACGACCCACAAAAGCAAGGGATGGGCGTAGCTCACACAGAATGGACTCGAACTCAACTCAATACAGGGACATTCCAGTATGTATTTAACGCAACTGCATCTCATAACCCATCATATTGGGAGTTTTATTTGACGAAACCTAATGCTGACTTAAACAAAAAATTAGCTTGGAGTGATCTAGAACTAATTCATTCGAACGGCAATGTTTTGTCGAATGGAGGGAAATACCGAATGAACGTTACGATCCCAAGTGACCGTTCAGGAGATGCGATATTATTTGTACGTTGGCAACGTGACGACTCTGCAGGCGAAGGGTTCTACAACTGTTCTGATATCACAATAAATGGCGATGGTGAACAAACTCCCGTATTAACTCCTGATCTCGTTAGAGGGGAAGCCTTCATCTCCGAAGAATTTGAAAGTCCAGAAATTGGCGATATTGTTCAATATGATATTTTTAATCAATACGGCGATATTACACGTAGTTTTGATATTGATATTAACTCTTCTAACATGGGAAGTTGGGCTCGTCTTTTAGCTTCAGAAATCAACGGCTGGCATGAGCAATACAAGGATGGAGCGATATTTATCGGTGACTGGCATTCAGAAATGCAACATTACATGTATTTCCAAGACGATATCTCACGTAACTATTTTAATTCCAAGAGTGGAAATGCGTCCGGAGAATTGTCACTAATTAAAAGCGATAACGAACAAACTCAACCATTAGAGAGTGAATTGTATGAATTAGCAAGTAGTGACAATATCGTCAATGCTGGAGAGGTCGTAGTATATTCCCCCGAGGAACCTTCCACTATAACACAAACGCAAGGGGATCATGTCACCATTGAGAATAACGACAGTTCATTAATTGTGATTGACACAAGTGCTATCCAGAGAAATCAAACCTTATCTTTTTCTGCAAATTCAATAAATAGCAATGCTGTAGAAACATTTTCGTTTGAAGTTCTCAAAAACAGCGAAGAAGTTATCGACCCTTCTCCAGAAGAAAGCATCGGGGAATCCCCTACAGCGTCGTTCACGATACAAGGTGCAACTCACATGGTTGGTCTACCTTTATCAGTTGATGCCAGTAATTCATACGACTCGGACGGAAATATTGAACAATATTTATGGGAAATGACTGACCCTAATGGAGAGGTAATCTACCCGGAGGTTCCTAACTTAGATCTAGTATTCTTTATTCCTAATGTATCAGGTGAGCATGAAATTAAGCTAACCGTTATTGATAACGAAAATAATAGTAATGTAGTGACAAAAACTGTAGTAGTTAATTAATATAACCAATAAAAGGGGGGAGATTCTCCCCTTTTTCTCGTACTAGTAAATTTAAATGAAATTCTTAATAAAAATAATTGCAATTTATTTATTGTTAATATTATATTTATATATTCCATCATCATTTGAAAATAATGTTCAAAATATAAAAGAACAAGTTTCGATAGTTTTTAATTCTAATAATCATGTTTGTACTGCCTTGTCTGTATCAGGCTATATGAAAGGACACAGTCACGGCTTACCTACAGAACCAAAAGTATCTAATCTCAATCATAATCACTGTATTATAAATGGTATATATTTAAATATGATGGGGTTATGGGTGATAAATATAAGGTCAGGCAATGAAATACTTAAAGAAATTAAATTTAACGTACATTAGTGTTTTGGCTGCATCAATATCTTTTATAATTTTTATGACTACTTTAAACAAGCGAGAGATTAGGTTAGATAGCAATGAATTACGCCTAATTAAAGAAAGTATGCTAGACCTTGAATTAAGAAATTTTGATGAATCACGATCTATTCTTTCTTCAAGAGAAAAGTTGGGAAAGAAAATCTTTAACGACACAAATTTTAGTAATAACAACGACACCAGTTGCGCTACTTGTCATGTACCGGAAGACAATTTTCATGATAAAAACAATATCTCCAGAAAAATAAATCCAAACTCGAATTTTAGGGCTATAAGTATACGTGGTACAGGTGGACAGGATTGGTATTTTTGGAATGGCCGAAAAGATTCTCTATGGGCCCAAGTCCTTGAAGCTATAATCAAAGATCATAACTTAACAAAATTGCAAGCTGTTGAATATATTTGTGGTCAATACTTATCCGATTACCTACTGGTGCTAGATTTTTGTAACTCATCAAATAGCTTACAGGATAAGTTTGTGAATGTGGGGAAATTAATTTCCGACTATGTATCTTCTATACCATATTACTGGTCTAGATTTGACGAATTTTCTTATCAAGTGATTTATAAGTCTAATTATGACAATGATATATTGTCTGACGATGAGTTAGAAGGTATGAAATTGTTTTTTGACTCTCAGAGAACTGGTTGTATTAATTGCCATAGCGGAAAACGATTTTCTAACGGTGGGTTTTATTCCATTGGAACAGGAGGGAATAATAAAAATGACCGTGCTAAAGGTCTATTAGAATACAAGAACTCAGATTATAAGTGCGACCTATATAATAAGAAAGTTGAATGTAGGAAGTACCAATATGTAAATTATAACAATGAGATAAAAGGTGCATTTAAGGTGCCTTCTCTTAGAACCCTAAATAAGAGCCCAAGTTACATGCACGATGGCAGGTACAAAAATTTAGAAGAAGTAATTGAATTTTATGTTAACCCTTATAGATTCCCTTTAACTCACACAGATGTAAAACCGTTGAGGTTACTTCCTCATCAACGCCAGCAACTTATTAAATTTTTGACAGCACTAGGTGATAAACATGAAAACTAGAAAATTTAAATTACCATCATTGTTTTTTATAACGTTATTGCTATACTCGCCAATCACTCTATCTCATGTTCAATGGTTTGTTGCTTCTGATGAAATGAAGTATGCAAGTTTTTCTTGGGACAATATCTATACCAATCTAACACTATTAGTTCTAATTCCTTCTATATTTGGTGTATTCATCACTCGACACGGTAGTAATATAAATATAATAGACAAAATAATGTACACTAGAATTGGATTTAGTAAAGTAATTCTAGCTTCACTATTTTCAGTATCGACAGTGCTTTTTTTTCTACTAATTGTTGTACAAGGTGGGTTTATCGCTCCAAACTTGAACTTACCAAGTAATCAAATCCTTACTGGTGTATACCTGCAGAGTTTAGTAGTGTTATCCGCTTGCATAAGCATCTCTCTGTCAGGTTTCTTTGTTTTAGTTTCTGCATTTTTCATGATGGTCCATATACCATTAGCAATATCTATAAACTACATCTTTGAGTTTCTCTCAGTCGGTATATTTATGCTCTTGACGGGGCCATATCTCTCTAACTTGGATAGACAGGTCTTCACAAAGCTTAACATCAATAAAGCTGCTATGTGGAGTATTTCTATCAAATTTCTGAGAGTAGGAATAGGATGTCAACTAGCAATTTTAGCCTACACTGAAAAACTGGCTTACCCGGGACTAGCTCTGGTGTTTATTGAAATGTTTCCATTTTATAACTTTTTCCCAGCAATTGGGCTCAGTACGGTATCTGACTTACATTTCGTCTACTTTATAGGTCTGTGTGAGCTAATTCTCGGAGTATTACTCTCACTGGGCTTAGCAAATCGATTGGTGATGATAATGTTAGTAATTGCTTTTGTTACTACATCTTTTATCCACGGAGCTCATGAAATTGAAGGCCATCTTCCTCTATTTGGCGCTGCTTTTGTATTGATTTGCGAACTCAAAAACTCTATTAAAAACAGATCTGACCAATCCGGACATTGGGATAAGATCCGATATTCACTATACGACAGTTATGTTTCAAAAAATTCACCAGCTAGAAAGTGAGAACCTTATGAAGTCATTACTTATGACCCTTGTTATTTTAGTGTCTAACTCGGCGTCACCCTCTCCCTTCATACATGGCGAAAGAGTTGAAAACATAATTATAGTCTCCTATTTTGCCGAATGGTGTGTCCCATGTCGAAAAGAGGCAAAAGTACTAAACTCCCTTATAGATAAATATCCAGTGGTAGGAATAAACTACGATTTGTCACCAGACCATCACACAAAAAAAATAGTGGAAGATTTGGAAATACAATTTCCAGTATATAAACTAGAGAGTGTAGATCTTGTCATGTATCCATTGCCGCCAGTTTTACCTACCACCTATATCATTGATAAAGGTGAAATTGCTCATACTTTATATGGGGAACAATCTCTAGAGAGTCTTACAAAAGCACTAGCTAGATATTCTTTTTAAGCAATTATTAATGGGTATAAAAATGAATCGACTACTTATCACACCACTGTTGCTGTGTTCAATCTATGTCCAAGCCTTTGAGGTTGACATGCGTCCAATAAGCGGAATAGGTCCTAATGCATCACTCTCTAGGCTTTCTACAAACTACAATCAAGGAGAACCACAAACGACACTCTCATGGGTCGAAGAAAATGGAGAAAATGCAACTTTAAAGTTTTCTACGTTCAACAATAATGCATGGAGTGATGCCAAAACCGTAGCATCCGGTACAAATTGGTTTAACAATTGGGCTGATTTCCCAAGTGTTATCAAGCATGGTTCACTTTTAACAGCACACTGGCTAGAAAAAACAGATGTTGGTAAATACGACTATAAAATTCAACTCAGTCAGTCAAATGACAAAGGAGTAAACTGGTCTTCACCATTAACACCCCACCAAACAAAAATACATGCTGAGCATGGATTTGTCTCTCTACTCCCTCTAGGAAAAGAAACATTTGCGGTTTGGTTAGATGGGAGGCACACAAAAAGCTTCAATCACTCTCACCATCACAGCAACACTGAATCTATGATGCTGAGAGCCGCCACGTTTAAAAATGGCCAATTATATAATGAATGGTTATTAGACGAACGAGTATGTGACTGCTGTGCTACGGCTGCAGTTACTACAGATAAGGGGGTAATTGTTGCTTACCGAGGTAGAACTGGACATGAGATTCGGGACACTAAAATTCTTCGATTAATTGATGGTAAATGGCAACCCGCTAACTACATACCAACAGATAATTGGCAAATAGACGGTTGTCCAGTGAACGGACCATCCCTGTCCGCTAAAGGGAAAATGGTTGCTCTCAGTTGGTATACTGTTCAGAATAATAAGGCGACCGTCAAGCTTTCGATTTCTAATGATTACGGTGATAATTTTCTCCCCTCAATAGTCGTATCTCAGAATACTATTGGGAGAATTGACACAACGTTCCATAATGGTTTCCTGATAGTCAGTCATCTAGATAACAATAGCAACAGGGTGAGCCTAATCTTGAGCCGATACACTCTTAGGGGAGAGCTAGTAGACAGAAATACTGTTGTTCAATTAAGTCCAAGCCGAACTACAGGCTTCCCTACACTAACAAGCCATAATGACAAATTACTTGTTTCTTGGAACTCGAACACAGTACATACTGCTGTCATCAACTTCCCAGTACGGAAGGACTAAATTTAATTTCATTTTGTAAGGCGATACGACTGTTCGGCTTACATATGTTGCAGATACTTTTTAAGGACATTTAGCACTCTAGAATCCGTACTCTAACTGTTTTTTGGCCAATTGCTTGCTGCGAACTGTATATGAACGTGGCAAATTTGAACACTCTCCTCGCTCAGGCAGCTATTGCTACTTTTTTGCGAGCCCCCTTTGCAAAATTGGATACTAGAGTTTGTCCAACAATCTGTTGGACAAATTATTCTTATGAAGGTTTGCAGCTATCTAAACACATTTCGGGGCATTTTCGTGTTACATGCCCCTCCAACAAACATCTGGACAAAAGCTTGTTAGAGTCTGAACTACTCAAACTTCCGCTCCTTATTATTTGAACTATCAACTACACATAACTATGAATTCTATCTAATGGTTAAATATACTCAGGGTCGTTTCAATAAATTTTTCTGGTTCTTCTAGCATTGGCGTATGCGATACATCTTCTAACTTAATTAGCTGTAATGATTTAAATGCGCCTTCAATGCTTTCCCACACCTCAATCGGAGCAATGCTAAAATCTAGTTCCCCATTAATGACGGTGGTATCCAAGTTTGAAGAAAACTGCGTAAGTTCGATATCTCTGAATATTTCTCCCCAAAGCGTATCTAGTAGTGGTGTATTCATTTCAACATCATCCCACAAAGGTAACTCATCAAATGATGCATCTTTCCATCTCATTGGGCCTAATCTACGACAGATATGCGCAAACTTACGTTCTGGCTGCTTGGCAATATCACTTTCTAGTCTAGCCAAACTTGTATCTAGCAACTTTTTTCGTTGTTCAGAAGCGTTTTCAGACCAATGAGTAAACTGTTTCTGTTGCATATCAACTGACAGACTTGGCGCAGCACCAACTACAATCAACTTTTCGATCTTTGTTTTCGCATGACTTGCAAAGTGCATTGCCATATACGCATGACCTGAATGGCCTAAAACACTAGTTTTAGTTAGATTTAGGCTGTCGCATATTGCTTGAATATCACGAGTGATAGTATCTAAGTTGACAAACTCAACTGGATTTACAGCATCACATTTTGAGAATCCGCGATGATCCACATACACACAAGTAAAGTAATTGTGCAGAGATTCGGGAATGACTTTCTTGTAGTAGTTCACACTACCAATAATTAACAAATGTGGGCCTGTTCCATGCTGCTCGACTTGTAAATGATAATTATCACGATGGACAAATAAAGGATTTCTATCGTTCATTTATATACTCACTCTGGTTGCTATGGAACCATTCTAGAACATGGTTTAGACCGATTAAATGAGCTAATATGGGATTCTATAGCTCAAATTTTGGGATAATCATGTTAGATAGAATTGATAATGTTTGGCTACAATCATTTTTTTCCGTTTATGAAAACCATAGTTTTGTAAAAGCCTCCGAACACCTAGCAATTCCAAGTTCCAACGTCAGCAGACACATCCAACAACTAGAGTCGGTATTGGGTGAAAAGCTATTCTATAGAACAACTCGTAAAGTAACCCCAACACTGATGGGTGAGCGTTTTTTCCAAGAAATTAGAGAACCATTGTACAACCTCAATCAGTCACTACAGCGACTAAGTGAGGCACAGACCTCCCTTAAAGGAAGCATTCGACTTAGTTCTCCAGATATACCTATTATTGGAGAGGTTTTAGCGGACTTTTTAGCCACATATACAGACATTACACTGTACTGTGAGCACAGTACTGCGATTGAAAATGCTATCTCAAACGACCCCGATATTATTATTAGCTTTGAGCGAGGAGAGCTCGATGACAGAGATTGGGTATCGAAGCCACTTTGCCAATGGGACACTATTATCTTGGCTTCTAAAGAGTGTATTAACCGCTATGGCTTGCCAAAAACCCTAACTGAACTGGAGTCAATGCCTTGTATATCAAGCTATAAATCTTTTGGGGGTGATCCTTGGATTTTCGCTATTCCAGAGTCAAATGGGTATAGGTCACTATCGCCAAAATCGAGAATAAAAGTAGATGGTGGATTTACGGCAAAAGCTCTTGCACAACGTGGGCTTGGGTTTGTCGCTCTGCCCAGTAGCTTCTGCTTAGATGAAATAAAACAGAATGAATTACAACAAGTTTCTGTAGATTATGATTTATCTCCACTGACAATATTCATTCATCATCGTGCAATAAATTTTCATTCACACATATCAAAGTTACTTGTAGATTTCATCGCCGAAAAATTATCTTCTAACTCATAATGGGGCAGAAATGAGTTAGCTATCTCGAATAAAAAACCTAGACTTACAAGTTTGTCCCTCAGCCAACCAAACAACTACTCCACTACTCCACTTAAAGTGAAGTAGTGGAGTAAATTTCAAGCGACTGGAAACACATACATTCTGTAGCCATTCTGATAGCGAGTTTCTATCTGTCCTTCATCAGCCAACATCTTCAAAGCTCTACCTACATGCCCAGCATTACTTATTGGTATATTCAAGGCTTCACAAACCTGATTAGGAGCAAGCCATTCATTAGTGTGTGTGGAAGAACTAGGGCAAACATATAAGTGCTCTAGCAAAACTTGATACCAATTCCCTTTATCTAGGTAGCAATTTGAGACGATATCAACTTTTTTCTGCTCCTCGGGAGACAACATCCACCCTGCCCCACTTTCATATAGGCTTTTCACTTCTAACCAAAATTGTTTAAGACGTTCAGGTTGTTCAAGAGTAAGGCTACCAGAAAGCTTATATGTCCAACCTAGTATTTGATTTGCTCGATCTATATCGATTTGCCCTGTTAGCTCGATGACTGCATAACGAGAGTTACCAGTTCGATCTTTCAAAAAATCAGTACCATTTACAGTCGCTATAAAATGGCTTTGCCGAGGCTTTTTTACATCCCTAGGGTGATATGGAGGCCTAACGGTATCCATCTGTTTAGAAATAAAGGCTTTTAAAGCACCTTGGCAATTTTTAGTCGAACGCTCTAACTCTCCCAACTCGATAATCCACGAACTTATGCAAGATAACACGCTATCTTTCTTATTAGGGTTTAACTCCGCTCCTTCCAGAAATGTGAAGGGCGTAAGACTTGCCAAACGAGCGATGAAGGCTGTCTTAGTAAAAGACTGCTCTCCTTGGATAATAGGAACGAGCTTACTTTTAAAGTTAGATTCGTATAATGAAGCGATACACCCTACTAGCCAACGTTTCATCACAACACGAGTAATGTCAGGATACTTAGAATCAATACAACAAATAACGTCATCAACACGTTTAACGCCATCCCATTCAAGACCATTAAGAAGTCTCTCTACAGGGTGATATTTATTCTGCTTTGCAATTACGTGTAGATGATTATCTATACCTTGTGGAGGAAAACCATATTTTGAAGATTCACTTATCAGAAGACTACTCAGTTCATCAGAAGGAACTATCTTATCTTTCACGATGACCTCAACATCAAAAGTCATCGTGTTAAGGCAGGGGGTAGCCCCAAGGTAGCTAAGCAACGCTTTTAAATTGTCAGCTGTATTGAGGACCTTAGTAGCTCCTCGTTCTACATTCTGATCTGGAAAGTTAGGCCCATCCCCCACTTTATTTACAGGGCCAAACTCTTTCTGAGAAGTATTCTTGGTCATGACTTACCTCTCTGATTCGCTTCATTCAACCACTTCATAAACTCAGACACAGGCCAACCTAGGCATCGACCATTAACTAACATAGGTGCAGGAAAGGTTTTCTCTTTGGCCCACCAACGCCAAATAGTTCGTGGACTTCGACCCACTGCCTCTGACACCTCTTTCAAAGACATTATGCGATTACTTGCCATGAGTTCTCTCCTTTTTCCAACTGATGACAAGTCCAGTATGTAGGAGAATCTGGAGAACATTTTTTTTGAGCGGCCGATTTTACAAAAATAACTCACAGCCTAAAGAGATGACTATGCTTCGGGACTAACCTCTAAGATTCACAATGTTTGATGAGGACTCGTTGAGGACGCTAAGCTTTCTTTCCCATGCCTCAAGAGCAGCTCGCTTTTCAATGAGGTATTCATAACGATCATAATGCTTTGAGCTCACGTCATTAAGCGCGTGGTTTTGAAGCCTATCTCGAACAGATTTACTAATGCCAATTTCACCCATAAGTGTTTTGCATGTTCTACGAAAATCTCTTGGCACAAAAGGGATAAAGTCTGGATGGTCTTCTCGATATCGAGCAATAGCTTGGCTCAAAGAATCCGTTCTTAGGTGTGTAGTGCCATTGGTTAGGTGAGGGAAAATAAAAGCACTGTCCGATGCACTCTCTTTTAGTCCACGTAAGAGCTTCAGTGATGTATCAGTCAATGGTACTAGATGGCTTCGCCCGTTCTTTGATACTTCAGGGGTTACTAAAAGTGTTTTCTCCTTCCAATCGATGGCTGACCACTTGGAAGCGATTAGCTCATAAGGCCTTTGTCCTCCCGTATGGAAGCACAATAAAATTAGATTTCGAACAGTAAAGCCAGCTCTTACACCTTCTGAGTCATATTCGATATCTTCGAGAAAATGGTGTAGCTCCTCAAATGATAAATAGCGCTCTCCCACTCGCTCTGCACTTTTTTGTTTGGGTATCGCAGAAACAGGATTAAAGACGAGTCCAAACTTAGCCTCTTCTAGATAGTTAGCCGGATCATTGTCATGGGATAAGCCATAGTTAAAGGCAGCATGTAAATAGCTCCTCACTCGGTTACTTTGAGTCTCGGCATCACGACGTATCATATGGGCAAGAACATTGACTAGATCTGAAGTTTGAACATTCGAAGCTTTCGTCTTGGGGTCGATGAAAGGGTATACCTCTTTCTCTAGAGCTGTTAATACAGCACGATAGGTACGTTTACCATCTTTCTTCATTTGATTCGTATAGCTATTGAAAAGAAGCTCTAAACTCCCTTTCCGTTGTTCTTCTTTGATCTCTAGCTCTTTTTTCTTTTCTACTAGTTGAAGCTCTGTTTTGGGGTTTAGCCCTTGCTTTAACATGAGTCCGTATTCATGTGCTTTACTCCTAGCATCAACTAAGCTAAGTGTCGGAAACTTGCCTAATTGAATAAAGCGTCTTTGCCCTTGTTCGTAATAACGAAACACGAACGTCTTACTGCCACCTCGCAACACTTTAATACCAAGTCGGCCTGCCCCCTTTGTTCGATCATCATCCCAAACATAATAGGCACTGCCTTTTGGCTGAAGTCCAATAATCTCTTTTTGAGTAATTGCCATTGCTTAATCCTTAGTTGCGCAACTACACCCATCCCCAAAGTGGGTGTAGTTGTGGGTGTAGTTAGGAAGTCGCTTAGTAAGAGTTTATGAGACAAAATGCGATATATCAATAAAGTTAACTTACTGTAATTTAAATAGTTTGTCATGAAATGAGATTTTATGAGAACTCATGAAACAAGCATTTTCACGACTCATAATCGATTGGTCCGCAGTTCAAGTCTGCGAGGGGCCACCACTTTCTCTTCGAGAAGTGCATAATAGAATTTAAAAAGGCCTGAGAGTGATTTCACTTCTCAGGCCTTTTGCTATTCTGCTGATACTAATTTCCACACATACAACGACGGGAGCACATTAGCTCCCGTCTTTTCCAGATCAGCAAAACAAAGGTATATTGACGTATTTTTTATAATTGCGTTAACCGCACTTTTAACGTTAGCAGCTTTACCTCTAGTTAAATACGAATTTGTAATAATTTGTGACACACAAATCACCATCAATGATATATATCTCATTTTTGCATTCATCGTAACGTCACCTTATCGCAATCAACCACACACATTTCCTTAGCAAAACAGTCATCTTCATTGATTAACCTCTTAGTGGTCTGATATTCACGATTGAGGTTTTCATGGACGTCACTAGCCCTTTCCGCTTACCACGCAAAACGCCCTTTGGTTTAGGTGAAAACATCACTGAGTGGGCAACAGGTTTATCCAAGCTAGAGAAACTGTATGCACAGCGACCGCTAGAGTGTGATACCAATACTTTTCTACGCTATACCCTAGATGTCCTTGGTATTGACTACACCATCGAGCGAGGTTATCTCAACTCCGTTCCCGCAGAGGGGGCAACTCTCGTCGTAGCAAATCATCCACTCGGTTGTGCCGAAGGTGTCATTCTCGCTGAGCTGCTACTGATGATACGTAGTGATGTACAAATTCTGGCAAATCACTATTTAAAAACCGTTCCCGAGCTTGATGAGCTGTTTATCGGTGTAGATGTCTTTGAAGGAAGTAAAGCTGCTCGCGCCAATATGAAAGCCCTTAGAGTGGCAAACAAACATCTAGAAAGTGGCGGTTTGTTACTGGTATTTCCAGCAGGTGAAGTCTCGCACTTGGTCGATAAACCTACCCAGAAGCAGCAACTAGAAGACAAAGAATGGAGCCGCTCTATCGCCTCTTTCGTGCGTAAACATAAGGCGGTTTCAGTGCCAGTCTTCATTGATGGGCATAACTCGAAACGCTTTTATATGGCTGGAAAAGTGCACCCTCTGCTTCGCACCATGATGCTTGGGCGAGAGTTACTCAACAAACACTCTCTACCAATCAAGATATCGATTGGAGAACCGGTAAAATATAAAGAGGTAGCCAATCTTACCGACCAACAGGTGGTGAATTACTTACGCCTCAATACTTATCTATTGCACAGAGCCCCACAAGCTAACGAAGTCACTTCCACTCAACAAGAACCATTACTTCCCATTGCGCAGTCACTGCCAATCAATGATTTTTCCCACGACCTACAAAACCTTCCTAGTGAGGCGCACCTGCTTTCAAGCAATGAGTTTGATGTATATTGCACTACTGCCGAACACATTCCTGCTATCTTGCATGAGATTGGACGTTGTAGAGAAGAAAATTTCCGAGCCGCAGGCGAAGGGACTGGGTTTGCGATCGACATCGATCAATTTGATCGAGACTATTTGCATCTCTTTGTTTGGGATAGGGAGAATCACTGCTTAGTCGGTGCCTATCGACTTGGTATCGTAGAGCAAATATGTCAACAGAATGGATTAAACGGGCTCTACTCACGCAGCTTGTTTGAGTATGACCAACCATTTCTAAACACCATGCCCAAATCAATAGAAATGGGACGCTCAGTGGTTGCTGCTCGATACCAGAAAAGCATGAGTGCTCTATTACTGCTATGGAAAGGGATTGCAACGTACGTTCATCGCAACCCACAATTTACTCACCTCTTTGGCCCTGTCAGTATCAGCAATGATTACAGCCCAGAAGCTCGGCATTTATTGGCAGAAACGATGCAGTTTCATCACTATGACCAAACCGGTGCCCAGCTGGTCAAGGCTTCTCATCCAAGGCCTGAACCGGATACAGCGTGGAACACCAACTTACTGACAGCTCTGGCAGATATTCAGTTGCTCTCGCGAGTCATTGCGCGTATCGACAGCGGTAAGAGCGTTCCAGTATTGCTACGCCAATACCTTGCGCTCAATGGAAAGTTAGTCTGTTTTAACGTTGATCCATCGTTTAATAACGCATTAGATGGGCTAATCGTTGTCGATCTGCGTAGTGTTCCAAGTAAAACATTAGGTCGATATATGGGAGCGAAACAAGCTGAGAACTACCTACAACAGCACCGCTGAGCATTCCTGTCGCTTCATCTCAAACTGAGATGAAGCTCAACATACATCAAGCCTGCTATTACCACTTTAGATTTAGATAAATCACTGTTATTAATTTTCATAACAACGCGAAAATCAAGCCCAAATTAGTTCGCGACGAGAATTAAGCCTTAAATCAGAGATATCGATCACACTAAAAATCATGTCGGTTTTAAATTAGATCAAAATAGAGATCTAGATCACATTAAATATCAAAATCAAAATAACGGGAATGAGATTTTTATCACTATAATTTTTATTGACAAATAAAAATTATAGTATTGGTAATAAAATTACAACGCTAAATAGTGATTAAGATCTCATTAAAATAATTTGGAAGCGGAAGAAAAGTCTACTCAGGTCACAAAAAACCCGTCGTCAGTTCTAATATAAGATTGTGTGGTAAATTGATTGGGTACTAAGCAATCAGCGGTTTTAGCGAACCGTTTACAACAACAATATTCATCAGAACATCGAACGGGGAATCCTTATGATATCACCAGATGCCAAGATCAAGATACAAAATTTTGGTCGCTTCCTATCGAACATGGTAATGCCAAATATTGGTGCCTTTATCGCATGGGGCTTTATTACCGCACTTTTCATTCCAACTGGATGGCTGCCAAACGAAACACTGGCAGCAATGGTTGGCCCAATGATCACCTACCTTCTGCCACTATTGATCGGCTATACCGGCGGTAAGTTGGTCGGTGGTGAACGCGGCGCAGTTGTGGGTGCAATTACGACAATGGGTGTAATTGTCGGAACCGACATCCCGATGTTTATGGGCGCGATGATAGTAGGCCCTCTTGGTGGTTGGGCAATCAAGAAATTCGACAATTACATCGATGGCAAAGTGAAAAGCGGCTTTGAGATGTTGGTGAACAACTTCTCGGCAGGCATCATCGGTATGCTGTGTGCTATTTTAGCATTCATGTTTATCGGCCCGTTCGTGAAAGTCGTTTCAGGCGTACTCGCCGGTGGTGTGAACTTCCTTGTTTCGGCTCACCTATTGCCACTCACCTCAATTTTTGTTGAACCAGCGAAGATCCTGTTCTTAAACAATGCTATTAACCACGGTATCTTCTCACCGCTAGGTATCCAACAAGCATCAGAAACGGGTCAATCGATCTTCTTCCTGATTGAAGCTAACCCTGGCCCTGGTCTTGGTATTCTTCTGGCTTACATGGTATTTGGCAAAGGTACTGCACGCCAAACAGCAGGTGGCGCGTCGATCATCCACTTCTTCGGTGGTATCCACGAGATTTACTTCCCATACATCCTGATGAACCCACGCTTGATCCTAGCGGCAATCGCAGGCGGTATGGCTGGTGTATTCGTACTGGTACTGTTCAACGCAGGTATTGTGTCTCCGGCGTCTCCAGGTTCAATCTTCGCGATTCTACTTATGACTCAGAAAGGCTCGATTGTTGGCGTACTGGCTTCCATTGCAGCAGCAACAGCGGTGTCTTTCACCGTGGCAGCTCTGTTAATGAAAACACAAACGTCTACAGAAGAAGATGGTGACAAAGCAGCGCTAGATAAAGCTAAAGCACAGATGACAGACATGAAGTCTGGCTCTAAAGGTAATGCTGCGACAAGCAGTGAAAACAATGGTCACGTCGACTTAGCAAGCGTACAGAGCATTATCGTCGCTTGTGATGCGGGCATGGGCTCAAGTGCAATGGGCGCCAGCATGCTACGTAAGAAAGTCCAAGACGCAGGACTGAACATCCACGTCACTAACCTTGCCATTAATAGCTTACCAGAGAGTGCAGATATCGTGATTACTCATAAAGACTTAACCGACCGTGCACGTAAGCACGCTCCAAACGCACACCACATTTCACTGACTAACTTCCTAGATAGCGAAATGTACAATCAGTTCGTCGCTAAGCTTATAGCTGCGCAAAACCAAACTGCTGCAAATGACGACCAAATAACCAAAGTGTCTGTTCTAGCAGCCAATGATGATAGCTTTGAAGCGCAGCAACCCGCGGTATTCCAAATTCAAGCTGAAAACATCCATTTAGGTCTACAAGCAGCAAACAAAGAAGAAGCGATTCGCTTTGCAGGCAACCAATTGGTTGAACTCGGTTACGCTGATCCTGAATACGTTGACGCTATGTTCGAACGTGAAAAGCTAGTTCCAACTTACCTAGGTGAATCTATTGCAGTTCCACACGGTACTGTTGAAGCAAAAGATCGTGTTAAGAAAACCGGCATCGTGATTTGCCAATACCCTTCAGGTATTCAGTTCACTGATGATCAAGATGACATCGCCAAACTGGTTATCGGTATCGCTGCGAAGAACGATGAACATATCCAAGTTATCACTACCATCACTAACGCACTTGATGAGCCAGAAGCAATTGATAGGCTAACAAGCACCAAAGATGTGAATGAAATTCTGAACATTCTGTCTGGTCACCAAGCCGCGTAATTATTTGCTCCTGAGCAAAGCCGAGGTCGACTGAGCCCCCTATTCAGTTGACCTCACCCTAAAGTCGTTAGTGACCATGATGAATGGTAAATATTTTTGGTAGGTAAGTTATGAAAAACGCAGTTCACTTTGGTGCCGGCAATATTGGCCGCGGTTTTATCGGTAAGCTACTGGCAGACGCAGATGTCGCCGTCACTTTCGCCGATGTTGATGCACCACTCATTGACCAATTAAGTCATAAGCAAGAATACAAAGTTAAAGTCGTTGGCACCGATTGCCAAATCGATACAGTTACTCACGTCACCGCTGTTAATTCAGCCAGTGAAGACGTCATCGACCGCATTGTTCACACCGATTTAGTCACCACTGCTGTGGGACCGAATGTATTAGATCTAATCGCGAAAACCATCGCAACGGGCATCACCAAACGTTTCACGGCAAACAACCAAGCACCACTGAATATCATCGCATGTGAAAATATGGTTCGTGGTACTACCCACCTAAAAGGTGAAGTCTACAAACACCTAGATGCCTCTTTGCACGCCCAAGCCGATGAGCTAGTTGGATTCGTTGACTCCGCTGTCGACAGAATTGTTCCACCAGCGGAAGCTGCCAACGATGACCCACTGGAAGTCACAGTGGAAAGCTTTAGCGAATGGATTGTCGACGAGCAACAATTTAAAGGTGAAGTGCCTGACATTTCAGGAATGGAGAAAACCGATAATCTAATGGCGTTTGTAGAGCGTAAGCTGTTCACGCTTAACACAGGCCATTGTATTACGGCTTATTTGGGTTGTCTGAAAGGCCATCGAACCATTCGTGAAGCTATCGAAGATCCGCAAATCTACGCCGAAGTAAAACAGGCAATGCAGGAGAGTGGTGAAGTATTGATTCAGCGCTATGGCTTCGATCGCGACCTTCACAACGCGTACATCGATAAGATTCTAGGTCGATTCGCTAATCCATATCTGGTCGATGAGGTTGATCGCGTAGGTCGTCAGCCGATCCGAAAATTAGGTGCTAACGATAGATTAGTGAAGCCATTACTAGGTACAATCGAATATGGCACTGAAAACAAAACACTTTTGAAAGGGATTGCAGCAGCACTCAAATATACCAATGCCACCGATCCTCAAGCGATTGAATTACAACAAACGCTAAAAGACACTGGTATCAAACAGACGCTGGCACAATACACTGGCCTTGACCAACAAAGTAAAGAAGTCAGCCAGATTGAAGCTATCTATAACCAACTATAAAACCTGCGGAGAGCTTAAGCTCCCCGTTAATAATAAGAATATTCGAATCAGTTTATGGCAAATCACATCAACGAAACCGAGATCATCGAGCGATTAAACAGCGCACCTTCGGTACGAGGTTTCTTTATTGCGGCAGTTGACGTATTCAACGAATCCATCGACGCGCTTATCCAAAGAATCTTTCGTAAGGATAACTTTGCTGTCCAATCTGTTGTCGGCCCACTGCTACAAGATTCAGGGCCATTAGGCGATCTTTCTGTTCGATTAAAACTGCTATATGGCTTAGGCGTTTTACCTGATGATGTGTATCACGATATTGAAAGCATCATCAAACTTAAAAATAAGCTCACCAACGATGCCGAGGACTACGAGTTTACCGATCCAAGCATCTTACAACCGATCAAGCAGCTCAACTTGGTCAAAAAGATGGGGATGGTGCAACTTGAGGTAACAGAACCTGAAGACGATGCCGATCTTGAGTTCTATCAACTTCAGCTCCAAAGGCAACAACAAATAATAAAATCAGGGCTCTCATTGGCGATTGTAGATATCTGCAACGAACTTGCAAAAGAGAGCCCATTCTAAAGAAAGTCTGTTAGCCTCCTGACTTAATTAGGAGTTACACATTATGATTAAAGCCGTTCTGTTCGATATGGATGGTCTAATTTTCGATACCGAATCAATCTACAAAACCAGCTGGCAGTTTGCCGCTAAAGAGCAAGGCCTAACAATTTCAGACTCGTTCTATCAACAATTTATTGGTGTGCAAGATCCTGAATGTGAACGTATTCTTGCTAATCACTTTGACGAAAAAATTGATATGGAACGCTTTTGCTCGGTACGCAATCAGCACTTCCACCAGCTGCGTGAACAAGGTATTGCGTTAAAGTCTGGCTTTGATGCTCTTTTCATCGCAATCAAACAACGTCAGCTTACAACGGCTATTGTCACTTCCTCGCATAAGCCTGAAGTTGAGCATAATTTTGCTCCCCCCCCTTACCTAGACCAATTTGACCTAGTAATTAGCGCAGAAGATGTTGATAGAGGAAAACCCGAACCCGACTGTTACCAGCTGGCGTATCAAAGGCTAGGTTTACAGGCAGAGCATTGCTTAGTTCTGGAAGACTCCAACAATGGCATTAAGGCAGCACTGGCCGCTGGCTGCCAAGCAGTGATGATCCCCGATTTACTTCCACCACTCGAAGAGCTCACACCACGCATCACAGTATTGCCTTCACTAGACAAAGTCATTGATTTACTCGATGGCTAGCTCAACAAATAAAAACAGGCTGCCTTATGGGCAACCTGTTTGTCTTGTAGAGAAGTTGAATGCGCTTACACCTTAAACTGTAAGGTATGAGCATTCAGCTCTTCTGCTGATTGCGCCACCTCATGGCTTGCGCCCGCAAGCTGTTCTGCACTGGCAGAAGTTTGAACTGACATTTCACTGATAGTCGTAATGCTGCTACTCACCGTATCAGTCACCTTAGCCTGCTCTTCAGCGGCAGTAGAGACTTGCTCCATCATGGAGTGAATTTGATTAATCGAGTCCAGAATACCGACGAAGTTAGCCTTAGTTTGTTCAGACAGTTGTTCTGTCATCTGCACTTGCTCTTCACAACGGGTCATATTGCTGCTCGCCGAGTTCGCCGCTTGTTGAACTGAAGAAATCATTTGTTGAATTTCCGACGCTGACGTTTGCGTGCGCTGTGCCAGAGTTCTGACTTCATCAGCTACCACCGCAAAGCCTCGCCCAGCTTCGCCCGCACGCGCCGCTTCAATCGCAGCATTAAGCGCCAGCAAGTTAGTCTGCTCAGCAATTTCTTGTATCACTACCAGTACATGACCAATCTGGTCACTCTTTTTCTGCAGCGTCTTCATGTCTTGGTTAGCCGCAAACACTTCTTGCACTAAGCTACTGAGCGCCACACTGCCCTTCTCTAAAGTCTGCTGACCCGATGTACTGGTATCTCGGGCGACAATCGATGCTTGTGCGACATCGTGAGTACTACGAGCGACTTCCTGAATCGATACCGTCATTTGCTCGATTGCCGAAGCTACAGACTCAGTCTCTCTATGCTGAGTCGTCACCGCATTCGTCGTTTGTTCACTGGCTACAGAAGTTTCTTCCGCCGTTGATGCAAGGCTTTGGCTCGCCTCTAAAATATGCGCAATCAACTGTTTAAGGTTTTCCGACATTTCACGCAATGCACCATACAAGCTATCAGCAGGCGCTTTACTATCGAACTGATAAGTCAGATCGCCATTCGCCACTTGCTGCGCCAATAGCATCATCTCTCTTGGTTCACCACCGAGTGGTTTCTTGATCACCTTGGCCAAATAAAGTGCCAGAGCGACCGTGACAAGTAACGTACCAAGCATCAAATAGATGATGCTGCTGCGGATCTTGGTAACAGAGGCGAACGCTTCACTCTGATCGATTTCGGCCACTAAAGCCCAACGGAAGTCACCTATGTCTAACGGTGCGTACGAAGACAGAACCTGATTTCCGTTGTAATCCGTGATGATGTTTGCCCCCATTTTACCCGCTAATGCTTCACGTGTAGCTTGGGTTCTAACGCCGTTGTTTTCAATGTCTCCAGCGAACGAAGCCGTCACAGAATGTGCTTCAGGGCTCAAGTACGAGTCAGAGCGCATGCGATAGTCAGAACCGACAAGGTAAGACTCACCGCTTTCTCCCATCCCTTCACGTAGCTGCATTACCGCGTTAATGGCATCCAATGACAATTGCAATGCCACCACCATAATCACCTCACCCTGAGGATTCAGGATCGGCTTGCCAATAAACGCCGCTGGTGCATCATTAGACGGTGCATAAGGTGCAAAATCCACGATTCCATACTGCTTTGTATTCAGTACTTCTCGCACCAGTTCACCCAAGTTACTGGATGAAAAACGTCCATCGACTAAATTGGTTTGGTAATCCGCTTCCTTAGTCACGGTATAAAACGCTTCGCCACTTGGATCGATCAAAAACAGATCGTAGTAACCGTAACTTTCGATGTATTTTTGGTAGAACTCAACGCCTCGATCATCTTTAGGCACAAAGGCTTCGGTAACGTCCTTTTCAGAAATAATGCCCCACTGGTGCTGATCATCCAGCTCAATGGATTGCCATACCGATAGCACTAAGTTGCCATTGTAATCCGTGATGATATCCGACCCAGCCTGTTTAAAGACCTTATCCGTTGCCTCTGTCTCCACGCGGGTAGTATTTTGAAACGATGCCACCACCGAGTGACCAATCGGATCCAATCGAGAGTCAGAGCTCATTAATTTGTCACTGCCAATCAGATAGGTTTCGCCCGTTTCGCCCATACCTTGGGTTTGGCCGGTAATGGCATTGACTCGATCTATTGGGAATTGAAGTGCTGCGTAACCAATCACTTGTTGCTGCTGATTAGTAATAGGTGTGACAAAAAAGCCCGCAGGCACGTTGTTCGAATAGTGATAAAGGCTAAAGTCACCAAAATAGACGCTTTCAACTTGGGAAGATTGCTTTGCACGGCTGAAGGCTTTTTCTAAGCCGGTGCCGACAATATTGCTCGAGCGTACATTTTTCCCGATGTCCTGCTCACGCGTGGTGGTGTAAATAATGTCACCATTAGTATTAATCAAAAATGCGTCGTACCAGCCGAAGTTTTGCTGGAAACGGTCCACTTCTTCACCGTAGCGCTCCGCAACACTGCTCCATTGACGTCCACTTATACTGCCACCTTGCGCCTGAAACGCTCGTTCAAACTCTTGAATCACCATTTTAGTGGTGTAAGAGTCAGCAAATAAGCGCAGCCCAAGCTTTAGCTGCTTGATGTACTCGTTCACTTGATTCGCTTGCGACTGGTTAATCGCTTCCAGTTTGCGGAAGCCTTCCAGCTGAAGGGTATTAGCGACATCGACTAGAACATCCATATCCCCTTGTCGCTCATCAAAAAACGCATTGATCTGCGCCGATTTAATACTTCGAACCGTATCGAGCTGATCATAAGATCGCTCTGTAAGCGCAGTCTGGCTTAACAGCACTGCATTCAAACCCAGCATTACCGCTGGAACCACTCCTATAAAAACTAACGCCCCAATAATTAACTGAGAGAGTTTGAGACGACCTAACCACTGGCCCATACATATCCTTATCTTTTTTATTTTATATATTCGGAATATTGACGCTTTATCTCGTTAATGTTCAGCTTTTTGACGCTAAAGTACGTGAAAAAGCTAAATTAGAAAGAACAAAGTTTGCGTCACTCCTCTAAAAAACAGTGGTCAAGAAAACAATGATTAAAGGGTGAAAACAACCGTGGGCAAAGTTTTGTAACATATACAAAAAGAAGCATTTGTACACGTTGCCTTACAGTAACTTACATCAGCATTGAGGAGGAATCAGGCGAGCAGGCATGTATATCAAACCCGAGAAAGCGCTTACTCTCGTGCTTAATTTATTTCATGCCTAAAACTTCTACATTGTTCTATACACCTCGAGTAATTAAATGAACGACTCCCTTGACCTTCCAGTTAGAGGAATCCTTACGCTATACATAATGATTCCTAACAAGGTTTAAAATATAAAATGGACACCAAAAAGCTATGTAAAATCATTTGTGCGTTGTGTTTAGGCTTGTCACTTGTCGCGTTTCTATTCACTGGAAACTTTTCAGGTTCAGCTATCACAAGCATCGCAGTGCAATTGCTATTTTGTGGTGGGATGATGTTTGCAATGATGAAAATGATGGGATGTAAAAATAGTCCTGCTCACTCACAAAATAATGAACAAAAACAAACAGATAATTAAAAAAGCAATTTCCTCTACTGTTGATGCACAATAAAGCCAGCGCTATCGCTGGCTTTTTGTTTTTCTATAGAGCAGTTCAAAACATCGAGGTTTATAACTCTGACTTACTCTGTGCAAAAGACTTCACTATCGGGCAATCTGGAGAATCTCCCCCCTGACACTTTCCAGCCAAACTTTTCAGTGTCGCCAGCATCAATGCCATTTGATCCATTTTATATTCAATCTCACTGATTTTTTGCAAAGTAAGCTGCTTCACTTCACTGCTTGCTCTATTTTCATTGCGCTGCAAGTCTAGCAGTTGTTTAATTTCCTCTAAATTGAACCCCGCTTGTTTTGCTTTCACAATGAAACTCAATTCGTCCAATATTGTTTGGTTGAAAAATCGGTAGCCATTTTCTGAGCGAGGTGGGGAACTGATAAGCTCAATGCTCTCGTAATAGCGAATCGTTTTGCTCGATAGCCCAGTTTGTTTAGCGACTTGGCTAATATTAAACATGAATACCTCTCCAGTATTTAAGACTGATTGAATTAAGTAGAACGGCAATACTTGAAAATGCCATAGCAGCGCCAGCAATCGCAGGGCTCAGATAACCCAAAGCTGCTAGCGGAATCCCTAAGGTGTTAAAGCAAATGCCCAACACAGGTTTTGCTTGATTTTGACCCATGTATTTTTCGATATCGAAACCGCGTCAGTAATACGCTCTGGTTGACTCGCCATCAAAGTGATATTCGCTGTCTCCATTGCGACATCGGTACCCGAACCCATAGCAATACTGATATCAGCTGCTGCCAATGCTGGAGCATCATTAATACCATCTCCAACCATAGCCACACCTTGCGGATATTGCCTCTTCAGCATAGCCAGCTTTTCCAGTTTATCCCTAGGTGACAATTCACCGTAAGCCATATTCACATTCAAGCGACTGGCCACTTTCATCACAGCCATGCTTTGATCACCACTCAAAATAGAACAGCTAATTCCTTGTTTATTTAATGCATCGATCGTTGCTTTAGCGCTTGGCTTAATTGGGTCAGTAAACGCCAATACAGCTTCTATCACACCATCAATAACTAGGTAAGAGATACTATGGCCAGCTTCGATATGCGCTTGTGCTTGACCCCGAACAAACGATACATCTAAGTGATAGCGTGACAACAAGAGGTCATTACCAAGAGCAACCTGTTTCCCTTGGTACTGCCCTACCAACCCTTCTCCAGCAAACACTTGAATATTGTCCGCGACCAAAGCAGCAGGGGTCGCCAGTCCTAACGCACACGGACACGCGATCACTAATACCGTCACTGCACTGACTAATGCAGCTTCAAAGTCTCCAGTTAACCACAGCCAAGCACCAAACGTGATCGTAGCAATGACTAATACGATAGGGACAAATATGCAGCTAATCCGATCAACGAGCTGCAAAAATGGTGCTTTACCCATTTGTGCGTTTTCGACCAACTCAATAATTTTTGCCAGTTGTGACTCTGTGGCCAACACCGTCACTTCAACTTCAATAACCCCTGTCGTATTGATACTTCCTGCCGAGACACTATCGTTCACTTGCTTAATAACTGGCGCACTTTCTCCGGTCAGTAATGCTTCATCAACTTCTGTCTGACCACGTACAACTCTCCCATCCGCCGGGATTTTTTCTCCCGCTTTGATCAATACTTTATTGCCAATGTATATTTCTTCAGTTGGCACTCTCAACCATCGCTCTTCACGCCAAACTGTGGCAGAACTTGGCCTTAGGTTCATCAGTTCCTCAATTGCAGACGTTGCACTTCTCTTTGCTCTCAGCTCTAAATATTTACCTAACGATACCAAAGTTATCACTAGAGCACTGGCCTCAAAATATAGGTGTCCTTTAGCCTGTTCGCCTAGGCTTAGCACTAAGTACACACTGTAAAAATACGCGGCACTGGTTCCTATCGCTACCAAGGTATCCATATTAGTGCTACCAAACTTCGCCTGATTCCAAGCTCCTTTGTAAAATCGCCACCCAAGCCAAAACTGAATTGGGGTCGCCAACATCCACTCCCCCCCTGGAGGGACATGCCAGGCCATATTTCCGCTGAACATACCAATCATCCCAACGAGAAGAGGGAAGCTAAGCAGCGATCCTACGACCACAGCGATAAGCTGAGCCTTCTCGTGCCTTGAGTCCTCATCGTTACGGCTCACTCGTTGAGCCTCTTGCATAAACTCGACAGAGTAGCCCATCTCAGACACCCAAACGTTCACATCTTGCTGAGTGACCTTTGTTCTATCTATCTGCAAGTTTCCTGTCGATGTGGCAAAGTTAATGGCCACAGAAGAGATCCCATCTTTTGTTTTTAGCATTTCAGACAGTTTTGCCGCACATCCACCGCAACTCATACCTTGAATCGCAATATTTAACGTTGCTTGTTGGTTCATTGTCACGCCTGCTCCGTTTCGTCATGAGAAGAGCCTAAACCTTCCTATCACTGGAAGGTCAAGCAAGCTATATCGCAATGATGGCAAATTGATTCATAGAAAGATCAGGTCAAAACATTTCTCGAGAACGTTGTTGACCTTCCTGTTAGAGGAAGCTTCAGAATGCATTCCATTCACTACAAAGAAACAAATAAATCGGGAAACACAATGAAACGAACAACTCTTTTTGCGGCGGTTGCTCTTATCGCTGTACCAACGCTCGCTGTGGCTGGAATGAATATGATGCATGAGCATTCAGGGACTCGAATGATGTCTGCAATGATGGGAGCCGGAGACATGCAACACATGATGACAACAATGAATAACTCAGAATGTATGCAAAATATGATGAGTAAAATGGATGATCCTCAGGCTAAAGCACAAATGCAGCACATGATGGAGCAGTCCGGTTCTATGAATAAGGCGATGCAACAATCTGCAATGGCAGAAGAAATGGGATGCGAATTAAACGCACACGGCAGCTAACGATTAGAAACTTGGATTCATTTAATAACAATCAGAAGGCTAAAATATGTACGGATTTCATGGTATGAGCTGGCTAATGCCAATCTCGATGATGTTATTTTGGGGAGCTATCATCTATTTGATCTTTTCTTACGGTAAAGATTCAAACAAAGCTGAGTCTTCAATCAATATCGCTAAAAGGCGCTATGCCAGTGGGGAAATAACGGTTGAAGAGCTCAATGAAATTAAGAAACACCTATAAACTAAAAAGCGGCGCTAATGCGCCGCTTTTTTATCATGTATCGTAAACTACTCAACCGTCACCGCTTTCGCTAGGTTACGAGGTTGATCCACGTCGGTTCCTTTGATCAGCGCCACATAGTAAGACAGCAACTGCATTGGAATGGTGTAGTAAATAGGTGCCGTAATATCGCTGACGTGAGGCATGGTGATGATCTTCATTGTTTCATCAGCTTCAAAGCCAGCTTCTTCGTCCGCGAATACATACAGTAGTCCACCACGAGCACGCACTTCTTCGATGTTGGACTTCAGCTTCTCAAGCAGCTCATTACTTGGTGCCACCACAACCACAGGCATATCCGCATCAATTAACGCCAATGGGCCATGCTTAAGCTCACCGGCAGCGTATGCCTCGGCGTGAATATAGGAGATCTCTTTGAGTTTTAACGACGCTTCCATAGCGATTGGGTAGAACTCACCACGCCCAAGGAACAGAGTATGGTGTTTATCGGCAAAGTCTTCTGCTAATGCTTCGATGTCTTTTTCAAACGATAGTGCAGCGTTGATCTGTGCTGGCAACGCATGCAGGGCTTGAACAATCTCTTTTTCTTTCTCTGCTGAAACGCGATTTTGCTGTTTGCCCAACGCAGTCACTAGCATTAAAAGTGCCGATAGCTGAGTAGTGAAGGCTTTTGTAGATGCCACACCAATTTCGACACCTGCACGTGTCATGAAGGCAAAATCAGATTCACGCACCAGCGAAGAGCCAGCGACATTACAAATCGTCATCGCAGCCATATAGCCTTTTTCTTTTGCCAAGCGAAGCGCCGCTAATGTATCGGCCGTTTCACCCGACTGAGAAAGCGTAATTAACAGGCTGTTTGGACGAGTAACAAACTTGCGGTAGCGGAATTCAGAGGCAATCTCAACATCACAGCTCACGCCAGCAATGTCTTCAAACCAGTAACGTGCCGTCATACCTGCATTGTAAGAAGTACCACACGCCACAATCTGCACGTGTTCTACTTTGCTTAAGATATCTGCAGCGTTAACACCAATGGCCTCAGTGACCACAGCATCATCACTGATACGCCCTTCCATAGTGTTGATAAGCGCGGTTGGCTGCTCGTAAATCTCTTTTTGCATGAAGTGGCGGTATTTACCTTTGTCACCGGCGTCATGCTCAGCGTTTGATTCAATGATCTCACGCTCAACAGACTCACCCAAAGCGTCAAACACATTCACTTCACGACGAGTGATTTCCGCTACATCGCCTTCTTCTAGGTACATGAAGCGACGCGTTACATTCAACAGTGCAAGTTGATCCGATGCTAAGAAGTTCTCCCCAACACCGAAACCAATCACGATCGGACTACCAGAACGAGCAACAACGATTCGGCTAGGATCTTTGCGATCAACCGCTACCGTACCGTAGGCACCTTCAAGCTGCTTTGCCGATTTTTGCAGTGCCTCAACTAACGAGTCGCTCGTGCGCAGTTCCCACTCAACTAAGTGTGCTATGACTTCAGTATCCGTTTGAGACTGGAACACATAGCCACGCTCACGCAGCGTTTCACGCAGTTCTTCGTGGTTTTCGATGATGCCATTATGCACCACCGCAATGTCACCGGACATATGTGGATGAGCATTGGCTTCTGAAGGCTCACCGTGCGTCGCCCAACGTGTATGGGCAATACCCGTACCGCCGATAACATGTTGCTCTTCGACGGCATCAGCCAACTCTTGAACTTTACCTAAACGGCGCACTCGGGTCAGATTTGAATTCGGATCGACAACAGCAACCCCTGCTGAGTCATAGCCGCGATATTCAAGGCGACGTAGCCCTTCAACTAAAATTTCCGCGACATCACGCTGTGCAACTGCACCTACGATTCCACACATAGTTTTCACTCCAATTATTATATTTTTAGCGTCCCTAAAGAGGCAGCAAGCAAAGGCCATAAAGCTAGGGAACTCGATTTGTGTCTTTCGACCTAGTACAGCACGTTAGGCTTGAATCACTTTGACGTTATTGGATTCAATTTCTTCGACATATTCTGGTGCGAGATCGCCATCAGTCACGAGAACATCGATGCAATCCCAGCTCAATTCGAGGTTCGGGATCTTTCTGCCGACTTTTTCTGACTCGACCATCACTACCACTTCACGCGATACTTCCGCCATCACCTTGCTAAGACCAACTAACTCATTAAATGTAGTCGTTCCTCGAGCAAGATCGATCCCATCGGCACCAATAAACAGTTGATCAAAGTCGTAGGATCGTAAAACCGATTCGGCCACTTGGCCTTGAAACGACTCCGAATGCGTATCCCATGTACCGCCAGTCATCAATAAGGTTGGTTCACTCTCAAGTTCATTTAGAGCATTCGCGACATTGAGAGAGTTAGTCATCACCACCAGCCCTCGCTTGTGATTTAACTGCTCGATCAAAGCGGCCGTTGTGCTGCCACTATCGATCACAATACGGTTATGATCGCGAATCAGCCCGGCAGCCGTCTTTGCCAGCGACATCTTTCGAGTCGAAACTTTTTTGTCCAATTCATCACTCACCACTTCTTTCGGTAAAGCAATCGCGCCTCCATAGCGTCGAAGTAGCAGACCATTTTTTTCGAGAGAAGCCAGATCCTTTCTAATTGTGACTTCTGAAGTCTCGAATTGATTGGATAATTCTTCAACGCTGACTTCCCCTTTATCGTTTACTAGGTGGGAAATGGCATGTCTTCGTAGCTGAGTGTTTCGTTTCGACATTTAAGTTTCTTTTTAAAGTTTCGTTTCGAAAGAAAGTATAGTTACAACGAAACTTATTTGTCCATTTATTTCGATCCAAAAAATTAATATTTAGCGCTAAAACCTTGTCCTAAGACAATTCTTAAACAGTGATATTGAAATGATTCGGTGGTAGAATTCGGCCCCGAAAAGAAAAAAAATTACAGAATTGACCGTTATTTTTTTGCAACTTTCAGCGGTTAAAGTGGTGAAAGTCACAAAAAGCCTAGAGTCACAGGCAAATAGTTGGTCATAAAATGACTAAACTTGATGAAAGACTTACAAGTCTGAAGAAAGCAGTTGGACTCATTAAAGAGTGAAACGGCAGGCACAAAATGCCGCCAACAAACATCGCTTCAGCAACGAAACTAAATTCAAATTGTAACAATACTTACCGGAGAGTATCTTCCATGAAAAAGACCAAAATCGTATGTACGATTGGCCCTAAAACTGAATCTGTAGAGAAGTTAACTGAACTAGTAAACGCAGGCATGAACGTAATGCGCCTGAACTTCTCTCACGGTGACTACGTAGAGCACGGCACTCGTATCGCGAACTTCCGCAAAGTAATGGAAGAGTCTGGCAAGCAACTAGCTATCCTTCTAGATACTAAAGGTCCTGAGATCCGTACGATCAAACTAGAAAACGGCGACGACGTTGATCTAGTAGCAGGTCAAGAATTCACTTTCACAACTGACATTTCAGTTGTAGGTAACAAAGACAAAGTAGCGGTAACTTACGCAGGCTTTGCAGCTGACCTTAACGTTGGCAACACTATCCTAGTAGACGACGGTCTAATCGAGATGGAAGTTCTTGCAACTTCTGAGACTGAAGTTAAATGTAAAGTTCTGAACAACGGTGCACTAGGTGAAAACAAAGGTGTTAACCTACCAGGCGTTTCAGTAAACCTACCTGCTCTATCTGAAAAAGATAAGAACGACCTTAAGTTTGGCTGTGAGCAAGGCGTTGACTTCGTTGCAGCTTCTTTCATCCGTAAAGCTTCTGACGTTCAAGAAATCCGTGAAGTGCTAACAGCAAACGGCGGCGAGAACATCCACATCATCTCTAAGATCGAAAACCAAGAAGGTGTTGATAACTTCGACGAGATCCTAGAGCTTTCTGACGGCATCATGGTTGCTCGTGGTGACCTAGGTGTTGAAATCCCAGCTGAAGAAGTAATCTTCGCTCAGAAGATGATGATCGAGAAGTGTAACCGTGCACGTAAGATGGTTATCACTGCAACTCAAATGCTTGATTCTATGATCAACAACCCACGTCCTACTCGTGCGGAAGCAGGCGACGTTGCTAACGCTGTAATGGACGGTACTGACGCAGTAATGCTTTCTGGTGAAACTGCAAAAGGTAAGTACCCAGTTGAAGCAGTAACTATCATGGCTCAAATCGCGAACCGTACTGATTCAGCGCTTAAAGCTGAACTAGGTTCTCGTCTAGACAGCCCACGTCTACGTATCACTGAAGCGGTATGTAAAGGCGCTGTAGACACAGCTGAAAAGCTAGCTGCTCCACTTATCGTTGTTGCAACTGAAGGTGGTAAGTCTGCACGTTCAGTACGTAAGTACTTCCCAACTGCAAACATCCTAGCGCTAACAACTAACACTAAGACTGCTGCACAGCTAGTTCTTACTAAAGGTGTTACACCAATGGTTGTTGACTCTATCGAGAACACAGATGCATTCTACGTAGCAGGTAAAGAGCTTGCACTAGAGTGTGGCCTAGGTAACAAAGGCGACATCGTAGTAATGGTTTCTGGTGCTCTTGTTGCTTCAGGCACTACAAACACAGCGTCTGTACACGTTCTATAAGACATACATTTGCTAAATATAAAAAGAGGGCTTCGGCCCTCTTTTTTTATATATTGATTGCTCAAATTATAAGTATGGCGTATTATTTAAAATAAAGTACATCATACCGTTTATTAATAAGTGTAAGTGAGCAGTAATTGTGTCTAGCCCAACCTTAACTGATAAAGTCTCAAAACTTATCCGCCAAGATATTCTTGAAGGTCACCTCATCCCCGGACAAAAGCTGGTTGTCGCAGAGTTAAGTAAGCGATACAGCGTAGGCGCTTCTCCAGTGCGTGAAGCTTTGGTTCAATTATCTTGGACTAAGTATGTCAAATTAGCGCCACAGAAAGGCTGCTGGGTGGCACCTATGTGTAAAGAAGAGCTAGACGATCTGTTTGATAGTCTAAAATTAATCTCTGATGTCTTACTTCGCAAAGCGATGAAGTCTGGATGTGAAAACTGGGAATTAGATGTTCTCACTTCATTCCATAAGTTAGCGCGCGTCGCTCACACGCCCGAACAGCTTAACAAGAGCGAATGGGAACAGCGCCACTACCAATTTCACTGCGCGCTGCTTGAAGGAGCAAAAGCACATAATATGTACGGCTTCTTTAGCGAAATCATCAATCAAATCACTCGCTATCGTTACTATGCAATCAACAGACATAGCGACGAGGCCCTATTCGATGTCAGTGACCACGAAATGATCATGAAGCTCGTGTTAGCACGAGATACTGAGCAAGCCACAGCGTTGTTGGATAAACACCTCAACAAAGCACATCGTTATATTGAATCAGCCCTTACTGCTGCATGAATATAAGTCGTAAAAAAGCCGGGATATCCCGGCTTTTTTATACAATTTCTTCTTGGCTCAATCGAAGCGAGACTAAGTTTCGCCCTAGGTCTTTTGATTCATACAGCGCGATATCGGCCCATTTATAAGAGCGATTGCTATTTGAAGTTAAGTCGGTAAAGCCTGCGCTCACAGTAACCGTTAAATCACTATGCTTCTCCACCGCTTGGCGTATTCTATTGAGCACTAAGGCCGCTTCTTGCACTGAGGTGTGAGGCATTATGATCGCGAACTCTTCCCCACCAATTCGAGCGATAAAGTCAGTATTACGTAACGTCTCTGCTAGGGTATGACCTACCACACGGATAACTCTATCGCCTTCATCGTGGCCTTTCTCGTCATTCACGCGCTTGAAGTGATCGATATCTACCAGAGCAAGACACATCGCTTGCTCTGCCCCATAACGCTCTACTAATTGAGCAGACTTAACCAATTCACTTTCGAACTTTCTGCGGTTCCACAGCTCCGTCAGTTCATCTTTTTCACTGAGCGTACGTAAGCGCTCTTCCAGTTCTTTTCGCGCAGAAATATCAACAAACGAGGTAATGTAATAATCCACTTTGTTGTTAGCAAACAACACCGCCTGAATACGTGTAATAACCGTAAACTCACCACCCGAGGCGTTTTTAATCCGTAGTTCACCTTCCCAACGACGACGCTGAGAAACGATGTCGAGCACATCGATAAGCTTTTCTATCTTACGCTCGCCCAACAAGATCTTGAGCAAATTACGGTTGGTTACTTGGTTCGGGCGGTAGCCGGTCATGTTGCAGAATTCTTCATTAACCATCACCACTCGGTGGGACTTATCGGAAATCATCACCGCTGACATCCCGTTGAGCGCCGCCCGAGCCAATTTACTCTCGATATTTCGTTTATGGTAGTGCAGCAACATTGAAGTGGTCGGTACGGCAAATAACAGCATTAACAAGAACACGAAAATGGCTTCTTGGTATAAGTCGTTAACATCTCGTGCTGCTCGCTGTTTCAATTGCTGCTGAGAAACTTGAATGATCAAACGCAGCGACTGGCTTTCAGACAATTTAAGCTTAGTAAATGCCACCAGCGTGTCATCTTCGACCACGTAGCCAACTTTCTTATTGTTCATGGTTAACCAAGCATCTGGAAACTGCTTGGCGATATTGAAATCACGTCGTCTCTCAATCAAGTCACCAAATAACTTGCCACCGTGGTGACTGGCGATATAGAAGCCCTCTTCATTGATCACTTCAGGTCTAAAGTCATTGTTGGGCGAATAGTTCAAGCGCGAAGACAAATACCAAACATCTAAGTTGATGATCAAGTAACCCGCACGTCGGCCCATCATAGTCACTGGGATCATCACTCTGAGCGTTGGCGTATAAGGGATCACAAACTCACCAAGATCTTGCTCAAGATCGATTCCCCACGATCCTATCTCGCGATCCGCTAGCGTCAGGGCATGTTTAAAGTAATCACGATGGCTGATGTCTTCTAACATCACTTCCGGTGTCGCAATGTTACGAGCCACAGAATAGTTAACTTTGATCTTTTCCATGCCTTTGGTGTCAATAAAGCGCACCGAGGTATACCACTTCTGGTTTACAGCAATAGAAGACCAGACTTCTTCTAGGGTGCGTTTGTTAGCATTAGTCGGTGCGATTAAGTAATCGTAAATACTTTGGCTGTGGGAGAGCAGGTTCGCAATAGAGACCATTTGCGAGCGTAAGCTGCGATACTCTCGCTCACTGTAAGCGAGCTGAAATAACGCTTCTTTAGCACTTTGTTGGATGTTTTCTTGTTTGAGAGTCGTGTAGCGCTGATAGTAGTAGCCGAAAATAATCAAGCTAAACACCAGACATATCATGAATAACGATGTGAGGATTTTAGAAAATTTCATTGATATGCCCAGACAAAAATCGGGGCGATTATACCACCTTCATTCGGTTATAAAATAGGTAGTGGTGATTTATTCATCAGCACTACCTATGGATTAAACCGATTGATAGACAACTAGTTGTCTAGTTTATAAATTACGTCCACTCGGTCACGAATTACGATAGTCGAGTCCTGATAACTGCTGGCTTCACTCTTGGCATCCATGGCCATCGAGCGCATTAAAACAGGTTGGTTATTCTGCATATTGTAGTTAACTCGCCACACCGGCCCCAACTCTTGTTCAAAACCTTCGGCTAACGATTTCGCTTTCTGATTAGCATCTTTAATCGCCGCCATACGAGCTTGTTCCTGATAGCTCGCCTGATCTTTCACTTTCAAGCGAATGTTGTTCACTTGGTTGATTCCATCAGCTAACGCGAGATCTAAGTACTGATTCAGTTGACTAAGATCCTCAACCACGACTGTAACACTTCTCGTCGCTCGGTAACCGACCAGTTCCGGTTTACCTTTTTTAGGGTAGTGATACTGGGGCGTTAGATACAGGTTGGAACTGGTAAAGTTGTCTGCTTCAACCCCATTACTCTTGAGGCTCGCTAGAAAGTCTTCAACCACTTTATCGACCGTTTGTTTTGCCTGCTCTGCGGTCAGAGTCGTTTCTACAACCTTGACTGAAAACTCTGCCATATCTGGCTTTGCCACTACTTCACCATAGCCTGTCGTGGCAATATGCGGGAATGATGGGTTGGCGAATACACTGAATGAGGCAACGCTCGATAATGCGATTGCCCACTTGGTTACTGCTCTCATTAAATTCATCCTTAATCATCTACTCCAGTACATAATAGGCAACCAAGCTACGTTCACTAGCAGTTTCTCATCAATCTGACATAACTTTGACCTGAATAGCTATTTTGCAACTGAAGAACTACTGAGGTAACACTTGGTGGGCGTAGTTCAAAATTGACTGTGTGATCTCTTTTAAAACTCCCGTTTCAAGCTGCCAGTGATGCCAATACATCTGATGAGAAATCATGTAGTTGGGAAGTACATCCACTAATGTCCCAGCGTTTAATTCATCAACGATCTGTAATTTGGGGATCAGGCAATACGCCACACCGGCTTCGGCGACTTTGACAAAGGCTTCTGAACTACCCAAATTATGGTTGATCACGCTATTGCGTGGTAAACCAAATCGCTCGCGTAGAAATTGATGATGCAGTTGATCATGCTGATCAAATGAAACCGCTGGCGCTTTGCGTAAAGACTCCGCATTCACACCCTGTGAGAAATAGCGCGTGACAAATTCTGGGCTGGCGACACAAATGTAGTCCATACGACCTAAGTACTCGGCCGTGCACCCGGGCAGAGCTTGCGACTCAAAGCTGATAGCCCCTGCAACTTCACCACTTTTAAGTTTTTCAATCGTGCGTGACTCACCATACACCGCTAAGCTCAGCTCAACCTTTCGCACTTTCATTAGATCTTGTAAAGCGGGGAGCAACCAAGTCGCTAGGCTGTCTGCATTGGTCGCTATCGAAATCTGTAGAGGCCGCTCAGTATCTTGGTTCATTAGCTCAGGTACCAGTTCGCTCTCCAATAAACGAACACGGCGATTTAGACCCAGCAGCTTTTTACCGACTGGAGTCGGGCGTGGTGGTTGCTCTCGGATAAGGACAGGCTGAGCAAGAAACTTTTCCAGTTGTTTGATTCGCTGGGACACTGCAGACTGCGAAATAAACAGCTCTTCTGCCGCTTTCTCAAAGCTGCCTTGGCTCAACACTGAGTCCAACGCTTCCAACCATTTGTAGTCTAACCCTCTCATCCATCCGCCCTTAAATCAGAATCTCTTATGATGCATTAATATCATTAATTATACTTATCTACCACTAAGCGATATCGTTCAGCCCTTATTTGAACAAAGCATTGAGGTGTATCGTGAGTTTTTGGGTCTTGCTACAAGGGTTTGGTTTGGGTGCCAGTATGATTATTCCAATCGGAGCGCAGAATGCCTATGTTCTGAATCAGGGGATCAAACGTAATCATCACCTTACGACAGCCACTATTTGTAGCTTGCTCGATACACTGTTTATTTCTCTGGGTATATTTGGTGGCGGCGCGATTCTGTCGCAGAATGAAGTCTTGCTTACTGGCGTTACCTTAGGAGGCATCGCATTTTTATCGGTTTACGGGGCATTATCTCTGCGTAGTGCATTTAAGGGGGCAGATGCAAGTGAATCCAACAGCGAGGTCATTGCCCGCGGTAAGAGAACCGTGATTCTCGGCGCACTCGCCGTGACGGTATTGAACCCGCATTTGTACTTGGATACAGTGGTCATCTTAGGTTCGATTGGCGGCCAGTTTGAAGGTGAAGAGCGTATTTCGTTCGCGATTGGTACCATCTTAGCGTCTTTCGTCTGGTTCTATAGTTTATCGATGGGCGCCGCGAAACTTGGGCCAACGTTATCTAAACCGAAAGTAAAACAAGCGATAGATATTGGTGTCGCACTGATGATGTTTACCATTGCTGCGGTGCTCACCAATCAACTCGTCACTCAATATTGGTAAGGAATCATGATCCAGTTAGAGCATATTTATCAGAAAAACATTTGCCTGTTTGAGCAAACATCAGTGCCGTTTCAAGAGTGGCGACATGAACCAATCCTTGATTTCGCTACTGATGTGTTGGTGGCAGAGCGACTTGGCTGGACAGGAACACACAGCAAAAGCCTATTCTTGAAACTAAAAGGCACTGGTTACGCGCTGTACTTAACCGACAAAGATACTCGCTTTGATGCAAAAGCACTGAAGACGTTGCTAGGTAAGCGACCATCAATTTGCAGTGATGACGAAATGATTGAGCAGACAGGCTGCGTACCAGGAGCCGTCAGCCCCTTTGCGCTATCAAGCGATATCCCTATCGTTGTAGATACAAGGTTATACACCTGCCAGGAAATCCTTTATACACCTGGGCATCCGGAAGTTACCTTTGGCTTTGCTGGACAAGCACTACCTACACTACTGGCTGAAATCGATAATCCGGTTATCGAGATGTAGCAGCTCCCCTATGTGCGAATAGATTGAATAGTGGCAGACATTAAAAAAGCGAGGCTAAATGCCTCGCTTTTTCTATCACAGCATAATACTTCGATTACGCTTCAACTTTATTTAAATGAACATCCATTTGTGGGAATGGGATTTCAATGCCTTCATTGTCTAGGCCTTCTTTAATTGCCTGCATCAAGTCAAAGTAGGTATCCCAGTAATCCGCTGTTTTCACCCAAGGGCGAACCACAAAGTTTACCGAAGAGTCTGCCAAGGTATGCACACCAACTTGTACTCCTGGCTCTTGTAGAACACGCTCGTCAGATTCACAGATCTTAGTTAACAGTTCTTTTGTTTTCTGTAAATCAGCGCCGTAAGAAACGCCAATCATCAAATCAATACGACGCGTCTCGTGACGTGAGTAGTTAGTAATTGGGCTACCAATCACACTACCATTCGGTACAACGACCATCTTGTTATCAGGAGTCGTTAAGACCGTTTGGAAGATTTGAATAGACTCTACGCTACCAGCAACACCGCCAATTTCTACGTAGTCACCTGATTTGAATGGGCGGAATGCCACAATCAATACACCAGCAGCAAAGTTAGACAATGAACCTTGTAGTGCCAAGCCAACGGCTAAACCAGCGGCACCAATAACCGCAACCACAGATGCAGTCTGAACACCAACACGCCCTAGAGCGGCAATCAATACAATAACAAATAGCAGGTAACGCACTAAACCATGGATAAATTCGATAACCGCTTTATCCATGTTTTTCTTTTCAAGAACTTTAGAAACGCTGTTAGCGACTGCTTTTACAATGATGTTACCGATAAATAGAATCAGTAATGCAGATAAAATATTCACACCGTACTGAATCAATAGATCCGAATTATTGCTGAGCCAATGTTCAGCTTGTTCTAACCCATCCACCAATGGTGTTTCGATCGTCGTCGATTCGTTTGCCATAACGCGTATCCTCTAAAAATAAATGCTGCTATGAATCTAGCTGCCGTCAAAGTCCTATGAACAGTAACGAGCATATCAATTTCCTGAACATGTGTCAGTTTTTCGGCACGATATATCAATCGTTACTTTTTTCAAAGTCAGGTTTTTGCAAAAGCTGTTAAAACAATCAGTTATCAGACTATTCTTACATCGCCACCTTTTAGATTATGCGAGATTTTTCCATTCATCCACAAAGATAAGACAAGATAGGGATAAAGCTTGGGTAACACGCACAAAAAAGCCCGCTCGAAGAGCGGGCTTTTCGTTAACTTAGTAAAGACGAATTATAGTACGTCTACTGCGTTAAGGTCAGCGAATGCTTTCTCAAGACGAGCAACCATAGAAGCTTGACCAGCACGTAGCCATACGCGTGGATCGTAGTACTTCTTGTTTGGTGCATCTTCACCAGTTGGGTTACCGATTTGACCTTGTAGGTAATCGCGGTTTTCCGCTTCGTATGCACGGATACCATCCCAAGTCGCCCACTGTGTATCAGTATCGATGTTCATTTTGATAACACCGTAGCCGATAGACTCTTGGATTTCTGCTTCGGTAGAACCAGAACCACCGTGGAATACAAAGTTTAGAGCGTTAGGTGCGATACCGAACTTCTCTGCACAGTATGCTTGAGAATCACGTAGGATAGTTGGAGTTAGTACAACGTTACCTGGCTTGTATACACCGTGTACGTTACCGAATGATGCAGCGATAGTGAAACGTGGGCTAACAGCGTTTAGTTTCTCGTATGCGTAAGCAACGTCTTCTGGAGAAGTGTAAAGCTCAGATGCGTCCATGTGAGAGTTATCTACGCCGTCTTCTTCACCACCAGTACAACCAAGTTCGATCTCGATTGTCATGTTCATTTTAGCCATGCGCTCTAGGTACTTAGCACATGTTTCGATGTTCTCTTCTAGAGACTCTTCAGAAAGGTCTAGCATGTGAGAAGAGAATAGAGGCTTACCAGTTTGAGCGAAGAACTCTTCACCAGCGTCTAGTAGACCGTCGATCCAAGGAAGTAGTTTCTTAGCAGCGTGGTCAGTGTGCAGGATAACTGGAACACCGTAAGCTTCAGCTACAGCGTGAACGTATTTAGCACCAGCTACAGCACCAAGGATTTGAGCACCTTGACCTTCAAGTTTAACGCCTTTACCAGCGAAGAAAGCTGCGCCGCCGTTAGAGAACTGAACAACAACTGGAGATTTAACTTTAGCTGCTGCTTCTAGTACTGCGTTTACAGAGTCAGTACCTACAACGTTTACTGCAGGAAGTGCGAAGTTGTTTTCCTTAGCTACTTCAAATACTTTCTGTACGTCATCACCAGAGATAACACCTGGTTTTACGAAATCGAAGATCTTAGACATGGATTTAATCCTATTTAACCGTCATTTAGAAAAAGTGTCGTTTTTATAACAAAACTTGTTAAGTTCAAATTTTGGCAAACGTTTGCTCACAACGTGCGCTATTCTAGCAAAAAAATGTGAAGTGCAGCAAACGAGAAAGCGGGAGAATCTCTTCCCCCGCTTTGAATGTTTTACTTAGCGCGCTCTTCTAGCATTGCTACTGCTGGAAGTACTTTACCTTCAACAAACTCAAGGAAAGCACCGCCACCTGTTGAAATGTAAGATACGTCAGCTTTGATACCGAACTTGTCGATTGCTGCTAGTGTGTCACCACCGCCTGCAACTGAGAAACCAGCTGATTCTGCAATTGCTTTAGAGATGCCTGCAGTACCCGCTTCGAAGTTTTTGAATTCGAATACGCCAACTGGGCCGTTCCAAAGGATAGTTTTTGCATTGCCGATGATTTCAGCTAGTGCTGCAGTTGAATCTGGACCAAGGTCGAAAATCATGTCGTCATCTGCAACGTCAGCAACGTTCTTGATTTCAGCTTCTGCGTTCTCATCGAATGCTTTTGCACATGCAACGTCAGTTGCTACTGGGATAGAACACTCTTTCATTAGCTTTTGAGCCGTTTCTACTAAGTCTGCTTCGTATAGAGACTTACCTACGTTGTGGCCTTCTGCTGCAATGAATGTGTTCGCGATACCACCACCAACAACCAGTTGATCAGCAACTTTAGATAGAGACTCTAGAACCGTTAGCTTAGTCGATACTTTAGAACCACCAACGATAGCAACCAGTGGACGCTCTGGGTTGTCCATTGCTTTACCTAGCGCTTCTAGCTCTGCAGCTAGAAGAGGACCAGCACACGCGATAGGCGCGTTCATGCCAACACCGTGAGTTGACGCTTGTGCACGGTGAGCAGTACCGAATGCATCCATTACGAAGATGTCACACAGTGCAGCGTACTTCTTAGAAAGCTCTTCTTCGTTCTTCTTCTCGCCTTTGTTGAAGCGAACGTTTTCAAGAACAACAAGCTCACCAGCGTTTAGCTCTAGGCCATCTAGGTAATCTTTCGCTAGTTTAACGTCGCAATCTAGAGCGTCGTTTAGGTAGTTAACAACAGGAGCTAGAGAGAACTCTTCAGCGTATTCACCTTCAGTAGGACGACCTAGGTGAGAAGTAACCATTACTTTCGCGCCAGCTTCAAGACAGTGCTTGATAGTTGGAAGTGATGCAAGAATACGAGCATCTGAAGTTACTTTGCCGTCTTTTACTGGCACGTTAAGGTCAGCACGGATAAATACGCGTTTACCTGCAAGTTCCAGGTCAGTCATCTTGATTACAGACATGGTTTGTCCTCTCAAATATTTAATAAATAAAGTTTTTGGAAACCCGGCACCCCTGCCGAGCCTAATAATTCTTCAAACTGGTTACTTATATGGAGATACCGCTTATTTATTTCAAGGTCTGAAATAAAGTTTTCTCCACGCATCTTTCCTTACTTGGATTCAGATGCCTGCATTGCGAGTGCCGTATCCAGCATACGATTCGCAAAGCCCCATTCGTTATCACACCAAACCAGCATTTTCACTAAATGCCCGTTACTTACTCGTGTCTGTGTACCATCGACAATCGCGCTATGGGGATCATGATTAAAGTCGATAGAAACGAGCGGCGCTTCAGTATAGTCAACAATGCCCTGTAATGTACACTGAGATGCGTTAACAATGGTTTGATTTACGTCATTAACTTTCACATTTGTATTAATTGTGACACTTAAATCCATCGCAGTGACGTTTACCGTCGGTACTCTTACAGAAATTGCTTCAAACTTGTTGGAAAATTTCGGAAATATCCTTTCAATCCCTTTATGCAACTTGGTGTCTACTGGGATAATGGATTGACTCGCAGCTCGAGTCCTGCGCAGGTCTGAATGGTAGGCATCGATCACCTGCTGATCGTTCATAGAAGAGTGAATGGTAGTGATGGTGCCAGATTCGATTTCGAACGCATCATCAAGCGCTTTGATGATCGGCACAATACAGTTAGTAGTACAAGACCCGTTCGATACGATCTTATGCTCAGCAGTCAGCGTGTCGTGATTCACACCATATATGATGGTGTTATCAAGATCGTTGGCACCAGGGTGAGAGAACAACACTTTCTTCGCACCGGCTTTGATGTGCTCTTGCCCATCGGCTTGCGAACCAAAAACACCAGTACAATCCAACACAAGATCCACTTCAAGATCACGCCAAGGCAATAGCTCAATATCGCTAAGGTGCAAAATTCTAATCGAATCAAACTCACTCTTATCTTTCTCACATAAGCCGTGATGAATATAGATATGCTCTTGGTCGTTAGTCACCTTCTTACCAAATCGGCCATGACTGGTGTCGTATTGGAGCAAGTGTGCCATGGCATCTGGCTGCGCCAGTTCATTCACAGCCACCACTTTAATCTGTTGGTGCTTGCCACTTTCATATACCGCTCGCAATACATTACGCCCGATACGCCCAAATCCATTGATCGCGACTTTTAGCATGGATCCCATCGCCTTTACTCTATTTACGTGTCACAGATAGTAACTGATAGGCGGCTACTTCGCACCCATAGAGTGATATGCCACGAAAATAGTAATAAATTCACACTACTTATAATTAAACCCTATGCATAATTAACAAGTGAGTGGTGGATAACCTCACCCTGCGGCTGTTTTTTACCTAGTTTTGTCAACCAAAGGAAAGGGGTATCTATGTTTACAGCCACTCAGTTTTGCGAGAAATGCCAACAAGAAACTGTACATAGTGAAGTGTTAGTTCGTAAGCCTAGTCGTTACGACACACAGTTTACTTGGACAGGTCGAATTCTTCTTTTTATTAGAGAGTTCATCAATGGCGGGCACTACTACAACATGGACCGATACGTGAAGTGTAAGGTGTGTGGCCATAAGCAGCTTGATAACAAAGGCGATGAGTTCGAATAACTGCGGGCATAAAAAAACCGAGCATATGCTCGGTTTTATTTTGTCTTTTAAAAGTAGAAGGCGCTATTACTGCTCTTCTTCTTCCATATCTTCGTCGCTGTATAACGCGTCTTCACCTTCGTAGTAAGTACCCCACCCGTCATAGATGATGTCGTACTTCTCAGCAAGATGGATAAGTTTTTCAACTTGAGCATCAATGGTTTCTGCATTTAGTACTGACTGCATAGTCGCATCACAACAAAGTAGCTTGTTGCCATCTTCGTCTTCCGTTTCTTCCGCTTCTAGTACTTCAAAACCCATCTTAAACGCTTCGACTACCGCTTTTTCTAGCGTATCAAAGTCTTCTGCAAACAGGTGGTGTTCGATCTCGTACATCGCATCTGGATCACTGCCATCTTCTAATAGTGCTTGAACGATGTCGCGAGTCTCTTCCTTTTGAATCTCAATTAATTCTTCGACTGATAGATATTCATCTTCATGAGACATAAGTGCTGCTCCAGATAGTGGTCATAGGATCAAATTCAATTGAGGCGAAATATGGCATGGATCGCGCTGAAATGCCACCAACAACCGCAACAAGTCGTCATCTTTTTACTTAGTAACAAGTGGATCAATCTGAAATCCCTCAGATCGACCTCTCAGAAACAGAAATTTAACAATTTGATACTCTGACCGCTATTTAGAGTTTTGTATTTATCCTGCTCGCAATAGTAACCAAGTAAAAGTGAGTGAATATGAATTTGCTCTGCATAGCTTATACAAGAGTGGTATTGCATAAACAGTTAACATTTTCGGACATCTCGCGTTTATGTGAATGACTATGCGCAATTATCTCCATTGATATGTTCCCAACCGCTAGAGATAAACGAATAGAAACGCAGAAAATACCACTAGGAAGATTCCACTTAAAATTAGACTAAAAATCTAAAAAATCTAATTTTGACTAATTTTGACTAATTTTCCACCAAAAGTTTACTAATTGTTAGCATCTCAATCTAAACAAGGGGCTTGCATCTTTATAACAAGCTTGTCATAAATACGCTCAGGAACAAAAGTAAGGATACAAAATGAGTAAGTTGTACGTTGGATCTGAAGTAGGTCAGCTAAGACGAGTACTGTTAAACCGACCAGAACGCGCCCTCACCCACTTAACACCATCAAACTGTCACGAACTTCTGTTTGATGACGTATTGGCAGTAGAAGCAGCAGGTGAAGAACACGATGCATTTGCCGATACGCTAACCAAGCAAGGCGTAGAAGTGCTGTTACTGCACGATCTATTGGTGGAAACATTGGCTGTGACAGAAGCTCGTGAGTGGCTACTCAATACACAGATCTCCGATTTCCGCTACGGGCCAACCTTTGCGAGAGATCTACGTAATTACTTATCACAGATGGATAACGAGCACCTTGCGACAGTGTTGCTGGGTGGATTAGCCTATTCTGAATTGAAGCTAAAGTCTTCTTCTATGCTGCCTAAAATGCATAGACCACTCGATTTTGTCATTGAGCCTCTGCCAAACCACCTCTTCACTCGTGATACCTCATGTTGGGTATATGGTGGTGTATCACTTAACCCAATGATGAAGCCTGCGCGTCAACGTGAAACCAACCACCTGCGAGCTATTTATCGCTGGCACCCGGTTTTTGCAGGGCAAGACTTCATTAAATACTTCGGTGATGAAGACCTTCACTACGACAACGCTAACATTGAAGGCGGTGATGTACTGGTTATTGGTAAAGATGCAGTTTTGATCGGCATTTCTGAGCGCACAACGCCACAAGGTGTTGAGAACCTAGCCGCAAACCTGTTTAAACACGGTCAGGCCAAGCAAGTGATCGCCGTAGATCTTCCGAAGCACCGTTCTTGTATGCACCTTGATACAGTAATGACTCATATGGACATTGACACTTTCTCTGTCTACCCAGAGATCATGCGTAAAGATCTTGATACTTGGCGTCTAACACCAAAAGACGACGGCGAAATGAAGGTGGAGAAAGTACCTAGTTACATTCATGCAATTGAAGAAGCGCTTGGCTTAGATTATTTGAAGATCATTACCACCGGTGGCGATAGCTACGAAGCTGAGCGTGAGCAATGGAACGACGCCAATAACGTACTGACTGTGAAACCAGGGGTTGTGATTGGCTATGAACGTAATGTGTACACCAATGAGAAATACGACAAGGCAGGGATTGAAGTTCTGACTATTCCAGGTAACGAACTCGGCCGTGGCCGTGGCGGTGCACGCTGTATGAGTTGCCCAATTGAACGTGATGCTATCTAGTGAATTAACGTAACCTAGAATAACTCCTAATAAAAAAGCTGCGAAAGGTCGTCTCGCAGCTTTTTTCTATCTACTGTACGTTGAAAGATGGGCGTTACTCAGTACCACCGACAGTGAGCGCATCCAACTTCAAGGTCGGCTGACCAACCCCAACAGGGACACTTTGGCCTGCTTTTCCACACACACCAACGCCGCGGTCAATGCTGAGGTCGTTACCCACCATCGACACTTGCTGCATCGCTTCAATACCAGAACCAATTAGCGTTGCACCTTTAACAGGGCGAGTGATCTTACCATCTTCGATTAGATACGCTTCCGAGGCAGAGAATACAAACTTACCAGAAGTAATATCCACTTGGCCGCCACCAAAGTTTGGTGCATAAAGGCCTTTTTTCACCGTCGAGATGATTTCTTCAGGCGCATGCTGACCAGGCAACATATAAGTGTTGGTCATGCGTGGCATTGGCAGGTGTGCATAGGATTCACGGCGGCCATTACCCGTTGGGTTGACTCCCATCAAACGCGCATTGAGCTTGTCTTGCATATAGCCTTTCAATACCCCGTTTTCAATCAAGGTATTGTATTGACCATTCACGCCCTCGTCATCGACGTTAAGCGAACCACGCAGATCTTTTAGCGTACCATCATCAACGATAGTACAAAGATCAGAAGTCACTTTTTCTCCCACTTTACCGGAGAAAACCGACGACTCTTTACGGTTAAAATCGCCTTCTAAGCCATGACCTACTGCTTCATGCAGTAGAACACCCGGCCAACCAGAGCCTAGAACGACTGGCATTGTTCCGGCTGGCGCAGCCACCGCTTCCAAGTTAACTAGCGCTTGGCGAATCGCTTCATCGGCAAACTGGTACGCAATCTGGGTCCCTTCTTGGCTACCTAAGAAGAAATCGTAGCCAAATCGACCACCACCACCTGCGCTACCACGCTCACGGCGATCGCCCTTCTGAGCTAACACGCTAATAGAAAGACGAACCAATGGCCTAATATCGCCTGCGTAAGTCCCGTCGGTCGCCGCCACTAACATTTGTTCATGAACACCACTCAGGCTCACCGATACTTCTTGAATCAAAGGCTCTTTGGTTCGGATATACGCATCCAGCTCTTTCAACAATTCAGTCTTTTGCTGCTTCTGCCAGTTATCTAGAGGGTTAACCGCATCATAGTAAGTCTGGTTTTCGTTGCGCTTAAACGCTTGAACTTTGCCATTTTGCCCCTGTTGGGCAATACCACGAGCTGCGATTGCACTCTGTTTCAGGCCTTCCAATTGGATTTGATCTGAGTAGGCAAAGCCTGTCTTCTCCCCTGTGACAGCACGCACACCGACACCACGATCGATATTGAATGAACCATCTTTAATGATGCTGTCTTCCAGCACCAAAGACTCATGCCAGCTCGATTGAAAGTAAATGTCCGCATAATCAATCTGACGGGTAGCTATACTGGCAAGAGTATCTGCGATGTCTTGCTCTGTCAGACCTGCTGGACTTAGCAGTGCATCTTCAATGCGATTAATTGTCATATTCTGCTCTTAGTTTTAAATGTATTTTCAAAGCGAGTGTGTTGACCCACTGGCATGTTTTTACGAATATCTTCGACGATTGCTAAATCGATTTCAGTAATGGCGCTCGCAGTTTCTCCCGCTAAGCTTAAAATGACTTCCCCCCACGGAGAGATCACCATTGAATGACCCCATGTTTCTCTGCCACACGGGTGAACACCGGTTTGATTGACAGCGACTACCCATGCTTGCGTTTCTATTGCTCGAGCACGCAACAAAGTTTCCCAATGCGCTTTGCCCGTAACGGCAGTAAACGCCGCAGGTACAATTAAGATCTGTGCCCCTTTCTGAACCAATTCAGAGTAAAGATGTGGAAAACGTACATCGTAGCAAATGGATAAACCTAAGATGCCTAGCGATGTCTCAGCGGTAACCACTTGATTACCGGCAGAAAAGGTTTCTGATTCTCGGTAGCGTTTATGGCCATCTTCGACATCGACATCAAACATATGCAGTTTATCGTAATGTGCAGTAAGGCGGCCATCCGGATTAAACAACAGACTCGTTGTTGTCACACCGTTTAGTGTGGCAATTGGCATACTGCCAACCAATAACCATATTTTGTTATTTGCAGCTAATTGGCTCAGCCGGTCTTGCAGCTCTCCACTACCAAGAGGTTCGGCGCACAAGTGGTAATCTTGTTTATTACCAAACACCAGTGCATTTTCTGGTGTCACGATTAGCTTTGCTCCTTGCTCGGCCAATCGTGTCACTTCTTGTTCAATATACGCTATGTTTTGCAGTGGCTCTGGGCCAGAGGTCATTTGGATCAGACCAACACTTTCCATGTTATTACCCACTCTACCTTTATTACTTTGCTTGTGCGTCCTTACGTAACTCTTCCGGAAGTTTAAACTCACCTTTGCTACGAGAAAGTTCGCTCACCACAGGATTATCAAGTGGTCCTTTTACTTCATAGTTAACCTGAGTAAAGACTTCAACCACTGGCGATATCACGGTAGTAATCGCTAGAACATACAACGCGGTTTGCGGTGCGACCGCAAATGCCGTCAGCATTGGTATACCGGATGTGACATCAGGAATAAAGTTCACCGATGCGTCTACGGTTTTCGTATTCAGATCAGCAAGACCCTTAATGTTCATCTCACCAGCAACGGCGTCCATGGTAATGTCATTGGTCACGAATATACCGTTACGAATTTCGCCACTGCCTGTAATCGAGTTAAACGCCATACCACCATCAAATACATCAGAGAAGTCGAGCTGCATTTTCCGGATAATAGAATCTAGACTAAATAATCCTAACAAGCGCGCCGCGCCGCTGACATCAGAAACAATGCCTTTGCCGAGCTTCGATTTCACTGTACCGGATAAACTCGACACACTCATAGACCAAGGGGCGCCCTCCCATTCAAGCTGCGCATCAAGATCAAACGGGGCTTTTTGAATACCAGAGCTGATACCAAAGCGCTCCATCAAATCACTGTTGTTTTCACCACTCAATGTCACATCAAAATTGGTATGGCTACGCTCATCAGTTAATTCCCAAGCGCCTGTAATATCAATGGCGTTACTGCCGCTTCGTACCGAGAATTTCTTCCACTCGAGCTTATCGCCTTGGCGCTGCAAATCGACATTGACCTTGCCTACTTTGTACCCCTGCAGCCAGAAATCATCGATAGCTAGGGTTAAGTTTGGCATAGCATCATGGAACTCGCGGTCAAAAGACGAAATTGCTCCCGACTTCTGAGCATGAGCACTCAGTAACGATTTATCTTTTAATTCACGGTCTAGTGCAGGCAGATAGATGTGTAAGTTATCGAGCGACACAGATAGGTCATACGGTTCGATGTAATTCGCTTCGCCCGATGCCTCCTGACTTTGCAATTCAAAGTACCAGCCTAAGTTTTTCTTTCGCGCAGAGAAGTCCACGTCATGCCATTCAATATTGGCGAGCGTCAATTCTCCCACATTCATCTTCACTCGCTGCGGAAGCGGGATGGTAGGGGTATTCAGTTCATCGAGTTTGGCTTTTTGCTTAGGCTCAGATTTACTGTTCGAAATACTCAGCCAATCATCAAGGTTAAACTTATCCGTTCGCACTTGAGCATGGTGGCCAACAACAGGGCTAATTCGGAAGTTACCTTTGCCCACCACCAAGTTAGATGCGGTTAGAACCGGTGTCTCCGGGCGAATATCAATTTCCGCTTGGTATTTCGCATTCGGCAGCTGCAGGCGAGCAGTGATTGACTCTTGGTTACCCGATGCTTGTAATCGCGCCTGCCCTGTTTCATTGACTGATTTTGTCAATGGATAAGGGTAGTCACTTTTCAGCATTTTCAAATCGGCAACCGAATCGATCTGATAAGTAAAACCCACGTCATTTAGCTGAATATTGACGTCCATTTGCCATGGCGCATGTCCTGACAATAACCCTAGTCGATGCTCACCCACATAGGGTGTAAGTGGTTTTATGTCCCAATCACCCAGCACGTCAATATCGACCGCATAACCAGAACCAGCATTTTCACTAGAAAAATCAATCGAGATAGGTTGGCTTAATAGGTTCGCAGACAACCCCGCGGCATTAACGACATCATTATCAAATTCAACGCGGCCACTCACTGATTCTAAAGTCATTGGCGGCGCATCAATCTCAACATGATTATCTTGCAACTCAGCATAGCCCCAAGCTCTAGATTCTCGTTCTCCATCAAACGGGATATATAGCTGAAAGCTAGAGCTCACTTCCCCACCAACTTGAATCGCGGTAAGTGCAGCCCCCACAGAATCCACCAACGGTGAGGCTGTCATATAATCTCGGACAGCATTGCCTTGAGCGACAGCACTGGCTTCAATTTCAATATGCCCGCCGCCTTCCAACACTGGGATTCGCCCTGTAATCCGACTGGCTTTCACATCCATCAAAGTCGCATCACGTGAGTCCAAATGCATCGCATCGTTTTCAAACAGCAGATCCAGCTGTAAATCAGTGATCGGTGGCCAAGCAGTATCGAAGCTGAACTTGGCATTTTCTAACCCAACCCAAGCTTGGAACATACCGTTGTTATCGCTGTACGGGAAATCACCTAGCTCGCCGTACCAAAGCAGTTTTGCTGTGTCGACTTTACCGGCTTGAATAGCCGTAGAAAGGTAGTCAGTAAGGCTTTGCCCCATCGCTAATGTCGGCAAGTAACGCCACGTTTGGCTCGCGTTATAAAGATCCGCTTCCGCATAAAAAGATAAAAATGGGCTACGACCTTCAGGGAAATCTAAGCGAAATGCACCTAAGACTTGTAAGTCTGGTGTTGCACCAGTGACCTTATCAGCCCAAAGCGACCAGCCATCTGGATTGTTTTGCCACACAATATCGACCTGGGCTTGGCGGATGTTCAATGGTGCTTGGAACACATCACCATAAGGCAATACATCATCAATCAAAGTAACCGATGCTTTAGCTTGTTCGGTGTTACCTGTAATTTTCGCGCCTAAATGATGCACTTCTGGTAACAGCTCCCACTGCGCCATTGCACCATTTGAGATAGACGCCGAGTAACGAAGTGAATCTGCGGCTTTGCCTTGTGAGATTCTTAAATCTTCAAGTAAACCGCCCAACTGGAATTTATCGAGCAGCTCAGAGGTTTTATTTGAGTCCGGCGCAAGCTTAACCAGCGGGGTAATAGCGCCAATGTCGAGTTGAGACACATTGAGTCGCCATTCGCCCTGCTGCCATTCAAACGCGGCATCTAGCTCAGGCCATTGTGTGTCGTCGGTACGAAGGTTCAGTGAATGGGCGTTTACTACCCAACCATTTTCAACAGGAAGGAGCTTAACAACCCCTGATTCAATGATAAGTTCGTGCTGTGAGCCTTCCGTCCAAGTAAGCTCAGAAGGACGAAGTTCAACATAAGCATCTATCGGCTGGTTATGCGAAAGGGTTATCCAACTGCTAAAACTAACCTGGCCTTTTTCAATTCCCGTTTCAGTTTGTAGGTACTCACTTAACCAAGGCGTAATCAGAATATTTTCTGCTGATACATAGAAATCACCCGATACATCATTCAACGAGCCATGATCGGTAAAGTCTGCACTAACCAAGATAGAGTTTAGCGTCGTATCAGGGATGCTGACCACCCCTTCCGCTTGGTGATTACTACCATCATTTTGCCAGCGAAGTTTTTCGATATCTAACTGACGAGTATCACCATCCAACGCTTTATAGATGATATTTGAGTCTAGCAGTGAGAAATCATCAAGTTGCCTTAAGAATAAGCGATCAATCTTTGTAAGCGTATCGCTATCTTGCTCAGAACTGCTGCCTTCGCCGTTTTTAGAGTTGAGAAGATCAACTGAGCTCACATCCAGCTTCAACTGATGGATAGTTAAGTCGGCGACAACCGGTTGCATGCGAAAGAGTGATTGGATCAAATCAAACTCAATATCCAGCTTTGCCGTCGAAAAGTGGATTTCAGAGTTGTCTGGTAGCTGAGCAGTTATGCCTTGAAGTGAAATTGAAGGATGGGTGTTACGCCAAAACCCCGTCACGCTCTCGATTTTAAAATCAATGCTACTGACTTGGGTGACCCACGTTTGTATCTCACCTTGAAAGCGATTGAGTTGTGGTAGCGTCACGCGCAGCGCGGTGACAGCAATGGCGAGAATCACCAAAAATGTCACCACACACCAGAGAATAAAGCGTGAAATACGAGTAAAACTTAGGCTCACAAAACTTCCATTACATCATAACGACGTCAAATTGCTCTTGGACGTATAGCGGCTCTGCTTGGATGCGAACTTGTTTGCCAATAAAGACTTCCAGTTCAGCAAGAGCATGTGATTCATCACCTTCAAGCGTTTCTGCAACTGCTGGGGCTGCATAAACAACAAACTTGTCTGCGTCATAAGCTCTATTCACGCGAGTGATTTCACGTAAGATCTCAAAACATACGGTTTCCACCGTTTTCACACTGCCACGTCCTTCACAAGTTGGACAGCTAGAACACAGAACATGTTCAATACTTTCGCGAGTGCGCTTACGCGTCATTTCCACCAGGCCAAGCTGAGTGAAACCATTGATGTTGGTTTTAACGCGATCTTTGTCCAGTGCAGCCTCCAAAGAGGTGATTACACGTTTACGATGCTCTTCAGACATCATATCGATGAAATCAATAATGATGATACCACCTAGGTTGCGCAACCTGAGCTGTCGAGCAATAGCCTGAGTCGCTTCAACATTGGTATTGAAGATGGTTTCTTCTAAATTTCGACGACCAACAAATGCTCCAGTATTGATATCTACCGTGGTCATTGCTTCGGTTTGATCAATGATTAAGTAACCACCAGATTTGAGCTCTACTTTGCGTTCCAATGAACGCTGAATTTCATTTTCGGTGTCGTACATATCAAAGATAGGTTTATCACCTTCGTAGAGCTCCAGCTTGTCGGTTAACTCAGGAACGTACTCAGAGGTAAATTCACGTAGGTTTTCGAACTCCAAACGTGAATCGACTAAAATCTTGTTCAATTCAGTGCCCACAAAATCACGCAAGATTCGCTGAGATAGACCTAACTCACCATACAGCGTTGCACGAGTTTTGTATTTGCTGCGGCGCTCAAGCACTTTAGACCACAAACGCTTGAGGAAAGCAGCGTCTTGAGACAGCTCTTTTTCATCAGCCCCTTCTGCGGCGGTACGAATAATAAAGCCGCCGTGTTCGTCACAGTAATCTGCTACGACTTTTTTGAGGCGATCTCTTTCGGCTTCGCTGTCGATACGTTGCGATACACCAACGTGACTAGCACCAGGCATGAAAACTAAGTAGCGAGATGGAAGAGTAATATCAGTGGTTAAGCGCGCGCCTTTTGTTCCAAGTGGGTCTTTCACCACTTGCACAACAATGTCTTGCCCTTGTCTAACCAATTCAGAAATATCACGAACCTGGAATTGCTGTTTCTCGTTTTCCGCCACACATTCAGTGTGAGGGACAATATCGGAAGCATGCAGAAAAGCGGCCTTATCTAGGCCAATATCAACGAAAGCTGCTTGCATCCCCGGTAGCACTCGGCTGACTTTACCTTTATAGATATTACCAACAATGCCACGCTTGGCTTCGCGCTCAATATGAATCTCTTGAAGAACCCCGCCTTCAATCATCGCCACGCGAGTTTCACTCGGCGTAACGTTTAACAGCAACTCTGCACTCATGAGCGCACCTCAATTATAATTTATAAGAATTCTTGCAAGAGCTGGTCAGTTTCAAATAACGGCAAGCCTACTACAGCGTAGTAGCTGCCTTCGATTCTAGTGACAAATCGTCCACCTAAACCTTGAATCCCATAACTGCCAGCTTTATCGCATGGTTCCCCTGTTTGCCAATATTGTTCGATCTCTTTTTCTGACAAGGGTTTAAACCATACGTCGGTAGTCACAACTACCGAGCGAAATGTGTGTGTGTTTGCTACCGTAACAGCGGTCATTACTTGATGCTGTTTACCAGAAAGGCCTAATAGCATTCGCTTTGCATCCGCAAAGTCTTTTGGCTTTTCTAAAACTTGATCGTCTTGAACCACGATAGTGTCGGAGCCAATGACCACACTGTCATTATCTTGGGCCGCAACCCCAGCTAGAGCTTTATCTTTCGATAAACGCTTAACATACTGGAATGGCGACTCAGCCGGCTCTCGTCGTTCTTCAACGTCATTACTCGCAACGTCAAAGGTGTAGCCTAATTGCGCAAGCAATTCTTTACGACGAGGTGAGCCTGAAGCAAGTACTAATTTAGTCATAACCAATGGCCCCTACTTCACATGCCAATGACGGCGAACCCGTCGCATAAGCAGGAACATCCATGGCCAAAGTATACAGTTGATCAATCCGCTCCACAGAGAAAGTGGATTAAACGCGACATCTTGTATTAGGTATTCACCGAAGAAGATCAACACTTCTAAGGCCATCGACAGTAAACCGATCACGATGGCTTGCTGCCATAGCGCCATATTTCGCAGGACAAGGAAATTGAGCGCGACCACATACACCACTATCGACATCATCATGCCGCGAATACCTAGCGTTGAACCGAGTAACAGATCCCATAGAAGACCGAGAATCAACGCACTTCCCACGTTAACACGGTGAGGGACGGCCAATACCCAGTAACACACGACCAATAGAAGCCATGACGGGCGAAGCAGGTCTAACATTCCCGGCCATGGGATAGTCTGTAGGATAAGAGCAATTAAAAACGAGCAGCCAATAACCAGCTTGGTTCTAAGTACATTATTGGTCACTTGGCACCTCCTCTATACTTTCTTCAGAGGAAGGCTGCATTGCCCTTTCTACTCGAGACTCATTAGGCCAAACAAGCAGTAGATATCTGAGTCGTTCAAAGTCCACCACAGGATCCGCACTGATGTCTGCAAATTCACGTTGAGTATCACGATCTACTTTGGACACATGTGCCACTGGGTATCCTTCTGGGTACACACCACCAAGGCCAGATGTCACAAGTAAATCGCCTTCCTGAATATCGGTACTGATAGGAATATGCTCTAACTGAATGGTTTCAATATTACCGCTACCGGATGCAATCACTCGGATATCATTTCGTATCACCTGAACAGGGATAGCGCTATTACTATCGGTAAGAAGTAACACGCGACTATTGTGTGCAGCGACAAAAGTCACTTGGCCCACAATACCATTTTCATTGATAACCGGTTGCCCTTCATATACTCCATCAATTCGGCCTTTATCGATCACGACTTGACGGCGGTACGGTGTGGTATCCACAGCCATCACTTCCGTGACTGCTTTCTTTTCATCACGCACAAAAGATGAGCCTAGTAGCTTACGAAAGCGCTTATTTTCTTCCTGATACTGCTCGAGCAAGATCATGTCGCTCTTCAGCCTCAGCACTTCACGCTTTAGGTTACGGTTGGTTTCCAGCAAGTTTTTACGAGTATTAAAATTCTCGTAAAAGCCATCGAACATTAAACGAGGCATATCAGCTGCATACTGCAGAGGAGCGACCAAGCTATTTAAAAAATAGCGTACATTTGAAAACGCGCCTAAACGACTATCAGCCAGCATAAGGCTGGCTGATAAAATGACCGCTAGAAACAGGCGAAATTGAAGTGAAGGTCCTCTGCCAAATATCGGCTTCATTCTATAGAGATCCTAGTTTTCGGTTGTTCAGTCTAGGCTAGAATTAAGCCTAGACCTAAAAGCGTGATTATTCTTCGCTGAACAGATCACCGCCGTGCATATCGATCATTTCTAACGCTTTACCGCCACCAAGAGCAACACACGTTAGAGGATCTTCTGCCACAACCACTGGGATACCGGTTTCTTCAGTCAGAAGGCGATCAAGATCTTTCAGCAGCGCACCACCGCCAGTCAGAACCATGCCATTTTCAGAGATATCAGAAGCAAGTTCTGGTGGACATTGCTCAAGTGCAACCATCACTGCCGATACAATACCCGTTAAAGGTTCTTGCAGTGCTTCAAGGATTTCATTTGAGTTCAAGCTAAAGCTACGTGGCACACCTTCCGCTAGGTTACGACCACGAACTTCAATCTCTTGAACTTCATCACCTGGGTAAGCTGAACCGATTTCGTGTTTGATCTTTTCTGCCGTAGCTTCACCGATCAAGCTGCCGTAGTTACGACGAACATAGTTGATGATCGCTTCATCAAAGCGGTCGCCACCGATACGAACAGAAGAAGAGTAAACCACGCCGTTCAAAGAGATAACTGCGACTTCAGTAGTACCACCACCGATATCGACAACCATCGAACCCGTTGGCTCTGAAACGCGCAGGCCAGCACCAATTGCTGCCGCCATTGGCTCATCAATGAGGTAAACTTCACGAGCACCAGCACCTAGTGCTGATTCACGAATGGCACGTCGCTCAACTTGAGTAGAGCCACAAGGAACACAAACAAGAACACGTGGGCTTGGTTTCAGAACACTGTTGTCATGAACTTGCTTGATGAAGTGCTGAAGCATTTTTTCAGTCACGTAGAAGTCAGCGATAACACCGTCTTTCATTGGACGAATAGCAGAAATGTTACCAGGCGTACGACCTAACATTTGCTTAGCGGCATGGCCTACAGCCGCAACACTTTTACCGGCACGTGCACGGTCTTGGCGAATAGCAACTACTGAAGGTTCGTCGAGGACAATACCTTGTCCTTTTACGTAAATAAGTGTGTTGGCAGTACCTAAATCGATTGATAGGTCATTTGAAAACATGCCACGAAGTTTTTTAAACATATTCTTCGCTCGTCCTGCAAGAATTAGAAGATAAAAATTGCACTAAATGTACCAATGCCTTGCCATCACAGCAAGGCATTGAAGCGCAAACATGGACTAAAACCCGCAATTTCTAACAGTTTCCTTACTTAGGGCAAATAATTTACCATAATCACTGCCCGGTTAGCCCTGTTTCCCCTCGGTAGATCACTTTGTCGTTACCACGGTGAACACCAAATGTAACCACAACCGAAGGATCTTCCTCTGCATTGTCTTCGGTATCCCAATTGTACCTCAGCCAAGGCAATTCATTAGAGCTGCCTCCGGTACAATGCAAGCCATCGCTATCAAGCGTGAGCCACAATCTCACTTGCTCCCTAATCGATGTATCTTGAGTCGCATAAAGCTCGCGAGACTCGCCACTTGATACTTGCTCACTCCCTGCAAGGGATGCGTTGTCACTATTGTCTGGCCAAATCGCTTCCATACAGTAATGAAGCCCATCAAACTCCGTACTATTGTCATCTGAGTTGGCAATAAATTGGGAGCTATCCCAGTATTCCACAGCTAATGGGACGGTAATATCTGAGCCTTGTTCACCGCCCACATCACTCAGACGAATTCGGCCAAAGCGGATATCAGGTTGTGTAGTGAGTACTTCACCATCTGTAGAATAAGTAACAGGATCTATATTGCTATCGAATGCATCTAAAATAATATTAGTTTCATCATCGCCACTGTGATTAAACGGGCCATCAGGTTCAAAGTCGGTGCGTTTACTCCAGCAAATACTATCTGTGCAGTCCGACACTTTATCGTTATCAAAGGTGCCGATCGATCGTTCACTCTCAAGTGCCCAGTCACCGGCCTCTAACTCAGGGGAGACGAAACGGCTCGCATTTGTACTGTTTTCAATAATGTTAAACCTAGCTATATAAGCATCAGCAAAACCTACATAATTCTGCAACGGCTCACCATTCGGCCCCATCGCCTCGACAGTAAACTCCAAACCATCAAATGGTTGCCCCATGTATTCAAACGTTTGATTGTCGGCATAATCCCACGTGGTCCCGACTACACTAAATTGAGCTGGATAAAAGCGCCCTACGGAGCGATAGCCTAAATTGACATTCATACCTAGGTAAGTGGAAGCAGTGTCTGCCTGCACTAAAACACTCCCCACCTCATCCCAACTAAGGTCGTCAAACTCTAAATAGTTATTTCCTTGTTCATTATCAGTATTAGCCTTGGAAACAGTGCCGGTTAAATTACCATCCCTCCCACTAGAAGGTGTACCTAGGGTGTGAGTAATTTCAACCGTTGCAGCTGGAGCTGACGCTGCAAAAAAGTTCTCTGTTACCGTAACGGAACACAGACTGGTAGTATCAATGTCATCGGTTTCACTGCCATTAGACTGCCAAATAATAGGTTTAACTTTAACGCCAAACTCACTGCCCGTTGCTAAGTAACCACTTCCAGAGCTACTTGTACCATCAACACTGTCATCGCTGCATACAGCAAAAGTCCATGGCCTAGCATTAATTACTTGTGTGCCACTGTACGTTTTACACTGCTCGTCACCATCTTCGTCTATCACACACTCAGTACCAGATAAGCGGTAGAAAACTTGCCCTGCCTCCAAATACCTCACATCCATTGTTGCCTCAGCTTCTCCGTCGGCATTGGCAGTAAACTTCAGCACAAACGAATCACTAGGAATAGAGGTATAGCCAGTATCACTTTCGTCTTTTATTTCAATAGCTTGACTATTAATAACATCAGCACTAGTAGGCTGAGTGTAATTAGTCGTAGAAGCAGAGAGCGTCTTGTCTCCAAGATAACCTGTTGAAACTACAGGTACGGTTAAACCACTATCTGAAGTTCGGCATTCCATAGGTTGCACGGTCGTAGTAAATGATTTCCCAGCTATGGCAGTGGCCGATGCTGGGGTAAGTTGATATTTATTGGCAACAAACGTGTAATCACCGCTGACCAAAGTGTCGTTACTCGAGTCGCTCAATTCTCCAGAGATCTCAATATCTCCCACTCCTTGATTTGTTACATCAAACCAGAGCTCACCAGAACTATTAGGTTGATAAACTCCATTAGAGCCACTCCCTCTCACAACAGACAGGGAGGCAGAAGATGAGTAGGTAACCAGAATGCTCCCAGAATAGTCGTCTGCAGGATCACCATTTTCATCGAGAACTTGGAATTCAATACGCTGCGCTTCACAACTCAATGCGATATCAACTTCAGGTGTTAAACTTAGCTCATAGTCATTAGAAGGTGCCGGCGTTAGACAAGCTCCTTCACCAATAATATTGATATTACTGGTCAACATATTGAGATTATTGGCGGTGATAGCCCCTCGAAGCGTAATTGCATTACTAAACGTGATATTGTCGCCAAGAATTTGAGCAGCAAAGTCACCGATTGGAGTGTTAAATACGAAATCAGCTGTCGGGCCATATATAATCAGATCTTTCAAACCTTCAACGTCATTCATTTCCATGGAGTTATTTTGTTGAAATGAATTCTCGACCAATATAGTGACGCCTTGCTCAAAACTCATCGAACCACCAGCGGAAAAAGTCATATCACCAAAGGTATAAACACCTGCTTGCGTAAAGTAGGTTTCTACATCGCCACCCGCGTTGTAATTCTGAACCTCTGTCCCATATGTTCCGCCGAGATCTTCAAACCTGACCGTAAAACTAATCCCGTATGCATTAACGGTCAGATTCTTTAATGAGGACAAAATATCGATAGTGACATCATTACCACCATTATCGGTGTAAGAGCAGTAGGTACCATCACAGACGCTTTCATAGTTAGACTTTTCAATACTCAAAGTGACATTACTGTCGAAGCTTGGAGATATAGTAAATGGTGTATCAACTTTATCACCACCTGAATCACAACTTCCGACATCACAGGCTCCGTCCAAACCAGCATGGTAAGACATATTGTCAAAACCAACGGTCAACGCACCATTGCTTAAGTTATTATCGATAAATGTCTGTGACCATCCAGAAATCACACTCCCACTATTTTGCATGTTGAGTAGACTGCCATTTTTCCAGCTTTGGGCCGGTTCAGGGAAGTACTGACACAAATCGATTTCTAGTTCATTCTTATCAAACGCGAAATACCCTACTTCTTCTGGTATATGAGTTCTATCACGAAAATCTTCGTCGATAACAAAGCTAATCCTGCTAGTATCAATGTTACAACGACGCACCCACCCACCATGTCCTCCAGCACGCTCTTGCTTGTTCGCAATCACACCATCGACTAAGTCCAAACTGGTTAAAGCGTATTTATCTTCACAGCCATCAAGCATAGGATCTGAACCTGTTTGGCTCGGGGTATCGTAGCCTCTTAAAAATTGTACTTGGTAATCATCAACCTCAATCGGAGTGTTCGTCGCCAACGCTGAGACAAACGCGATTTTTTCGTCTTCATAGTCTCGGTTACTATTGTTTGACGCACTTAGCTCTATAAACAAATCGACAAACGTTCGCTCATTCGTTCGACGAACTTTTCCCGACGTCGTCCATATGTTGCCATTGTTACGGGTTTGAATTTGATGCAAAACGACAGGGTTACTAGAAAAACCGCTGTAGCCAAAGTCACTGTAATCCACCCTTTCGTTACCATTGGCGCCAAACTTACCACTTGTTTCGTCCGTTTCTACATACCCGGCAACAACAGTGTGACCATTAAAATCAGCAACCCCTGGCTCAATAATTAAGTAACTGACTTCGGTCATCTGCACAGTATTGGGGATTTGTCGAATGTTAACGACATCTTGATCAATAGTGACAGAGGTTGAACTGCTTGATAAATCAGACGTAATCACAAGTGTTGCAGGCTTGTCATCATCCGGCTCAGAGGGATCTATTGTCGGCATAACGAAGACGAGCGGTGCATATGAATAGCTATTATTGAAGTTAATCGTACAAGGCATACTGCTACATTGCTTAGTGCCAAATTCATACTGAGCATCAAGTGAATAACCTGGGTCAATTGGAGGCTGTTCAAGGTCATCATCACACTTAAGTTCTTCTACTTCATCACCATCGACCGCAATGGCTGCAGATAAGTCAGATAAGTCCGCAATTTGGCTGTCTACTTCACGAAAGGTCCCACTCTCAGATAAGTAATAAGTCAGCAAACCTGATTTATTACTTACGGTTTCATAAGTTAACCAAACATCGTAGAAATGCCCATCCTCGGTCTCATCATCAGTAATCGTCGCGCCTGCAACTGAATCGTTATTAGTCCATATTGGAACCGGATCACGCCCGTTTCGCTTCGTCGCAAAAACCGTTTCTTCTAAACTTGCAGGGTCCAACTTAAACCAAACAGAAAAGTCATCGTTGGCATGCAAAGTTTCACACTGCTCCGAAGAGTAATCCGCATAACTTAAAAAGGGGATAACCCATAGGAACAATGACAGGATACGACTGACGGTTTTCATGCTACTCCTTGACCCACACTTCTTGCGTTCTTTGAACTTGATTAATACCAGTACCACAAACAACGGCACTTTCTATTCGATAATAGCCATCCAGCTCTGAGTCTGTACTGTTATTGTCTACATCATGACACTCAACCGTTACCGTTCCACAATTAGGGTAGGTCGCGACTAGCTCCCCAGCGTTGGTATATGTTCCGCCTTGAATAGACGCGCACACCGTTGATACTGCGGCTGATGCATTTAGCGGGTACATATCAGTCAGCACTAATTCATTAACAGAATGCGCTGCAAACCATGCCTGTGTACCAAGCGCATCGCGAGTTAGGCTGTCACTATTCGACCATTCAATTCGAGCAAGATTGGCGCCTAAGAACCCCATCACTACCAATACAAATACGCTAACAATGTACAAGTTACCTACTTGCCGTTTTCTTCTAGGGAACATTCAGCACCTGCACATCTTGTTGGAAGTTACTGCTCTCACCATTGTTACTAAGCGTAAGCCCAATGTGGACAATGCCTCCTCTTTGCAAGGTCGGCTCCGAGTAATTAAACGTTGCAGACTCAACACTATCGGCAACTTGAACGCTATTACTGTTAACTTCACGGGTAATGCGGCTTGCAGAAGAATCAAAACAATAGGTAACCAGTTCACTATAAATATAGTGCCTATTAGCAATAGACTCACTATCTAGCGGCTCACTTAAGGTAATCGTGCTGCTGGCCCCCGATAACGCTATACCATGATCGGTGAGATCGCTCTGTCGACTTGGATTTATGACCATGGAGTAGCCTGAATAGTCACTAGGGGGTGTTTCATTACCGACAATAAAAGAAAGGCTTAAGTTATCGGCTGCAGAGACCGAGTAAAAGCCAGAATAATCTATTGGATAAAAAGACAAACAGTCACTGTCTGATTCAATACTATTAGGCACAGAGTGGCGGACTTCTCTCGACAGTTTCTCGAGAACAAAACGAGCTTGGGTTTGCAAGCGCTGCCTATCAACCGTATCGGCATAACCACTCGCGCCTAGCTCTACAAAACCAGCAATACCCAGCACAATTATCGAGCCTACGATAATGGTTAGAATCATTTCTATAAGAGTGAACCCTAGCGGTCTCATCAGTAGTTCCCCCTATAAGCTGTATATTCGTAATCCCCCCACTTTCCAGCCTTTACGGTTAGGTGGACTTTTTTTAAGGAAGTCACAGAACTACTTTGTTCAAAGTCATCATCAACATAAAAGACATCCACCAACACAGTGAAATTCTGATATTGACTAGACACATCTGAGCCAAGAATATTTTCTAAAGAATATACGGGAGTCACGCCTTCACAATCAGAGCTATTACTCCCTTGCCAACAGCCTAGGTAGTCATCCACGTCATTAAAGTCTTCAGGGGAAGACTCAGAGCCATCGGTACCCATCGTGGTTGTACAATCGTTGCTGCCGTCATCAGGTTCTCCGCACCTCACTGTACCACCGTCAAGGTCACTGTTATGGTCAAACCCTCGAGCAAGGATCTGGCTCATCATACTTTGGCCTAGCGCAGTGGCTCTGGTTTGGTAATGTGGCGCTGCTGATCGTTCAACTTGCGGATACAAAATCGTCACGAGCATCACCATAGCTAAGCCAATAACCACCATTGCCACAATACTTTCAATCAGAGTAAAGCCGCGATAAGTCTTCATTGGCAAGCTCCCGCGTACACATAACCTTGCTCATTAATACAAACGGATGCTTGGCTTCGACCACCGGAAATTAAAATGCTGACTCCTGCACTAGCAGCATTCTCTGGATTACCGAGCAAATCAAAGGTCACAACAGAGGTAGAAGGTGTTGAGGAAAAACTAATATTATCACCGTCAACCACATCACTTCGTCCAGCGGTCGTTCCCGAACACGCATCCACTGAACCTAAACAACTTGCTTGCAGGGCTAGTTCAAAGTGTTCCTCACTAGAGTCGACATTAGACTGCATGCGATTAACTTGCACTTGACGAATCACAGAGATAACTTGGTCTTGAATGGCATAAGCTGAAACGCTAGACACACCGATATATCTGCTTGAAGCATAGAGTGAGACAATCGCGATTAATAAAATAACCACGATCAACTCTACTAAAGTAAAACCAGCTCTATAGAAAGACGACCGCATGCATCAAAGCCCTTTTTAACCCCTTTGTATCAGTGTAAACCAACCGAAAATTTAAAGTTAGGGTACAGCTAACTGATTGAGAAATAGTTAATAAAAAAGGCCAGCAAACGCTGGCCTTAATAGTATTTTGAGGATATTAACAACCTGAATCTTCTACAGATGCAGTATAAGGTGTCGTCGCATCACTCGCTTCGGTATATGTTACGTAGCAACTAGTATCAACCACATCCGATGCATCTGCTAGATCATCATTCTTAAATGTAATGTAATAAGCAGCAGGATCCGCGCCAGAGGCAGCAGAGAACCAGTCAGAAGACAGTCCAATTACCGCTTCACCTATTCCATCAGTAGTTGCCGTAGGGTAACCAAAGATCGTCTCAATACCTTCGGTAGTATCCGTTGCTGAACTCTCTGTCTCAATACCTTCAAGCGCTGCTTTACCATAAGTAATACCAGCACCACCATCGATTGCACCTTTCAAGCCTTGCAGCGATGATTTACGTGCATCGTTTTGGAAGTTAAGGAAACGAGGTGCAGCCGTTACAGCCAAAATACCTAGAATAACAATTACCACCACTAGTTCGATTAGGGTGAAACCGCCTTGTTTTTTCATAGTCTATTTCTCTCTATGGTTAAATCATGCAGGGTTACTGCAATGTTACGGTCACACGACCCGTTTTAATTTCATACACAAACTCATGGTCAGTCGTCCCTTCTTTCTGTACGTAAGTACATGTTGAGTCTGTCCCATTCGCTTGCGCTGAGTATTTGATATTAGAATCTGATTCCGCTTCTGATACAGTGCCTACCTGAGGCGGGTTCTGTAACAGGTTCTCCATCAGATCGATACACGCGCCATCCGTCACGGCATCGGGATAATCAGAGCCAGTATTGTTCAAAGCGATTGGGTAACCATCGCGAAAGTCTGAATCTAATTCAGAGCTGGTTAACCAAAAATCCACACCGTCGTAGTCTACCGTATTGTAGGTATTAGTACTGTCTTGTGGACGAGCTTCCGCTTCCCACTGAGCTCGCGCAGACAATACCCCTGTAGCAAAGCCCCCAGCAACACCTTCAATACTGGCTTTTTTAGCTTCATCCGTGACATCTAAAAAGCGAGGGAGTGCCGCAACGGCTAACAACCCAACAACGACTATCACTACTACTAGCTCAACTAAAGAAAAGCCACTTTGTTTCATTTTCATGCTGTTCTACTCACGATTTCGTATGGCGTATTATACGTAAAATTTGGTAACTCGCTACCTGTTCTCCGTCAAATATCCTGCTAAGTAATAAATTTGACACTTACCGAGAACTTTTTATTAATCAACTGTATTCTGAGCACTTTTTGTTCTGCATATATATATTCACAAGTGTAATCTTTAACGCTATCAACATCATTGTTTTTTGTTGAATACGGTTCAAATTCTTGATTTTCAGGGTAAAGGACGCTCAACCAATATGAACAATCTACCTGACCTTTATTAACTATAGGCAACACCCAGCCATTCTGACTGATTGCCAATCGTTCACCAGCGACTTGTAATTCACTTGGGTGGCCTTGCAAAATCCACTCTTGTTTAATGTTGCTCGCCCTTTCAAGAATGCGCTTGCTCGCAACAATAAATGCGGTGTCCGTGGCTTCTTGTTCTACTTTTCTAAACTGACTCATAAAGCCAATAACTAGCAAAAGAATTAAAACCAGCCAAACTACAAATCTAGCCCGCTCACTGTTCACGCCGTGTTCCCATGCTAGCTACCTTTTATCGCATCTAACATTCCCCACATTGGCAGGAAAATACCCAGCGCTAGAATCAACACCATGCCCGCAACAATGACTAATAAAATAGGCTCTATTCGAGCTGTCAGTGTCTTAAGATCATAGTCTACTTCTCGCTCATAGAAATCAGCGACTTCCAGCAATAATTCATCAATACGGCCAGTTTCTTCACCTACCGAAATCATTTGAATCACGAGCGGCGTAAAAATCTCACTGTTAATTGCGGTCGATGAGATTGCTGTACCCGCTTCAATCGCTGCCTTCATTTCCAATAATCGGCCTTCTAAGAACTTGTTGTCCAAAGCTTCCGCCGACAGGGCAAGTGATTGATTTAGCGGTACCCCCGCTTTAAGCATCAATGCAAAAGTGCGAGAAAAACGAGATAGCTGTGCGCGATTGACTATGTCTCCCACAATCGGCATTCGTAGCCTAAACCGGTCCCAACGTTCCCTACCTTTCGCTGTATTCACCCAAGCACGAAAAGCAAACATCAGCCCAACAATTACTCCGATCATAACTGTCCAATAATTCACAAAGAAATCAGACATACCAATCAAAATTCTCGTTGGTAACGGTAAATCAACCCCAAATCGGGCAAACATACTAGAGAACTGTGGAATCACTTTCACGTTCAATATAAACAAAGCGATGACAATAAAGCTGATCACAAAGGTTGGGTAACGCATTGCCGTTTTGATTCGTTTGCGAGTTTCCACTTCCTGCTCGTAATAGCTCGCTAACTGCATCAAAGCTTCATCGAGTCGACCTGTGTTTTCCCCCACGTTGATCATAGAGACAAACAACGGGCTAAATACCTTAGGATGGAGCTGCATTGCTCCAGAAAGACTGCGACCATTTGTCAGCTCGGTCACGACTTCTTCAAGCGCTTCTTTCAGCTGCTTATTAGCACAGTTTTGCGTTAACCCTTTCATCGAACGCAGTAAAGGTACACCCGCTTTGGTTAAGCTGAACAACTGGCGACAAAATATCACCAACACTTCGAGCGGAACTGCAGGAGTAATCAAAGTTTTCAGGTCAAGGTCGAACGAAAAGCCTTTTCCTCCCACCACAATGGAGGTGGGTATAACGCCTTTATTCATTAGAGCTTCTGCAGCAAGCTCCTCCGTAGGCGCATCAACTTGCCCCGTTGCTTTGCTGCCATCTAAATTGCGACCTTGGTATTGAAACGTTGGCATACAGTCCCTACATCAGAATCGCTTGGCTTATGCCAGACGAATCCCCTTCTCCAAGGTTCATAACTTCATCAAGACTCACAACCCCCTGAAGAGCCAGCTCCATAGCAGAAGCCAGTAACGGTTTATAGTCTTTACAGTTTCGGGCCGCTTCAGCAAACCCTACCGCGTCATTAGCCCGTAATGCATCCATCATGTCATGCTCTAATTCAAGCATCTCGAACACACCGATACGCCCTCTGTAACCGGTTAAGTTGCAGTTTTGACAACCACTACCCTTCACAAAACCAGACTCCGTTTGGTTTGGGAAACGTACCGATAACCACTGCTTACGTGCATCATCAATATTGTCGCTTGTCTTACAGTCTGGGCACACTTTACGCACTAAACGCTGTGCCACTACCGCTCGGACGGCACTTGCAACAAGATAACCCGGCGCCCCCATGTCCATCATACGAAGCGCACTGTCTACCGCATCGTTAGTATGCAAAGTACTCAGCACTAAGTGACCAGTTAATGCCGCCCGTAGCCCAATCTCTACAGTTTCCTGATCTCGCATCTCACCGACAAGAATGATATCCGGATCTTGACGTAGGAAAGTTCTTAAAACGCTAGAAAAGTCCAAGTTGATCTTTGGATTAACCTGTACTTGGTTAACACGTGGTAGGCGGTACTCAACCGGATCCTCAGCAGTAATGATTTTTTTACCTGGGGAGTTCAATTCACTCAACGCACCATAAAGAGTGGTAGTTTTACCCGAACCTGTTGGACCGGTGACCAGAATCATCCCATGTGGGCGTCTTAACTGACGGCGGAGCTTCACAAGTAAGTCATCCGGTATGCCGGATTCTTCAAGTTTACGAATACCTGAAGACTGGTTTAGCAAACGCATTACCACCGATTCACCAAACTGAACTGGCATGGTCGACATACGAATATCAACCGACTGCCCTTTAGCTCGGATATTAAAACGACCATCTTGTGGTAAACGTTTTTCAGAGATATCCAAATTAGCCATAAGTTTGAGACGCAGAACAAGGGCAGAGGCGATATTAACTTCATTCAGTAAGGTTTCATGCAAGACACCATCAATACGTTGGCGCAAGCGCAGAACATTGGCATCCGGCTCAATATGAATATCAGACGCACCGACTTGAATAGCATCTTCAAACAAAGAATTGATCAGTTTTACAACCGTGACTTCATCGCTGTCTTCTTCCGTTGCCGTCAATTCGAACGCGTCATTCACTTGGTGCTCTGCTTGCAACTGCTCAGCAAATGAAGCGATTTCTTTAGTGCGGCGATAGTATCGATCAAACCCATCGACCAACTGCTTTTCTGGTGCGATGACAAATTCAAGACCATATTGTGGCAACTGGCTTAATAATGCCTCTTGAGCAAATAGATCCGCAGGATCACTCATTGCAATACGTAACGTGTCACCATTGCGGCCGATGACTAATGCTCTCAATCGACGAGCATGTACTTCAGGGAGTATTTGGACCGCATCGACGTCAATAGCTGCACGGCCAAGATCAATAAGCGGTAGAGAAAGCTGCTGAGAAAGAAAGCTCAGCATCTGATGCTCAGATAAGAAACCTAACTCAATGAGAGTCGCACCGAGCTTTCGCCCAGTGCTCTTCTGAGCACCTAGAGCTTGCTCGACCTGAGCTTCAGTAATAATACCCTCTTCAACCAATAAGTCCCCGAGGCGTTTACGAAGTTTAATTTGCACTACTGGTATCCTCTAAAGACTGAAGAAGTTTCAAACGGTCTTGGGCAAAAGTTTGCGACTGACGCGATAAACCTACATTACTCAATGCTTGCTGGTAGGAGGTTTTAGCCTGAGACATCTCCAAATTTCTTTCTTGTTGAATGGCAAGCCCTAACCACCAACGTGCATTGTCTTCTTGGATCAAAACCAACTGCTGATAAGTTTCTAGGGCAATTGCATCCTGCTTTGCACGCTGGGCAAGCGCGGCTCTTAAAGACAAATACTCTAGGCTTGGGTTATCTGGTAAATGAACCAACGGTGTTAGAGCGGCTTCTTGCTGGCTCTCTTTCACCAGCATTTTGCTCAGCGCAATACGTAAGGTTTCCCCATCTTCGTTGAGCTTAATGCCCGTTTGCAAAATATCGAATGCTTTGCGTGCGTTGCCTTTACCGTAATACAAGGCAGCTAGACGCTGGCGGGCATTTTCATCATACGGGGTATAGCGAAGCGCTTCGGTGTAATTACGAAGCGCTTCATCAACATTATTGCTATCAACGGCTTTTTTAGCTCTTTCTAGCGCCTTGGCAGCGAGTTGCTTTGGAGTGAGTTCGACTTGTTCCACAATCATATTCGACGACGGCTGCTGGCTCGACACTTTAGCCACTAACATCGGCTTTTTGGGTTCAACCTTTGGAAGATCATTACTCTTAGCTGCAATCGACTTTGGCTGAACGACAATATCCGTTTTAGTCGGGGCTTGCTTAACCGGCTTAACTACTTCAGGCGTAAAAATCGTCGCACTCGGTTCAGTGATCATTTTCGACGTTGGTGAGTCTGTCAGAGTGACCTGAGTAGTCACTTCGTTTGGTGTGACAACCTGCGAGGAAACAAGCTCAACTGAAGTGACCACAACCTGTTCGGCCTGCTGTGAAACCGCCCAACCTCCCATAGCTAAGCTCAGTGCAAAGCCAACAACGATCCAAGGCAAAACTGAACGTTGCTTGATGTTAGCCACTTGCGCCTTTTCAATACTTGCCGCGGCTTCACTGTCTTTATTCGCCAATTTAGAAAGCGCCTGATTTATCGCACTCATTAATCACTCCAACCCCATAATACCGGGGATTTAAACTTGGGTTTGCTACAGTCAAAAGTGTCGTGAATTGCACTATAAATATGGTTGTTGTTGATGTTTTTTGCTTGCGCACTAAACGCTGCAATCAAAGATTTGTGACAGATTTGATTGATTAAGCGTGGGTTGCCTAAGCTAGCACGCCAGATGGCTTTTTTTTGGCTGAGCGTGAAAAGGCTAACTTGACATGCACTTTTATGCAGTCGGCTATCAATGTAAGTCACACATTCCGCTACCGTCAGAGCACGAAGTTTGGCGTTAAATGTAATTCGCTGACGAAATTGCCTTAGGTGGTGTTGCTCTAGGCGCTCATCAAGCTCTGGTTGACCAAACAAAACGATATGTAATAGCTTTGCTTGCTCTGTTTCTAGGTTGCCGAACAACCTAAGCACTTCTAATGCTTCATCCGATAACGCTTGAGCCTCATCTACAATCACAACCACTTTCTTACCCGCTTGCGACAGAGCAATCAGTTGGCTTTGAATATCATCCACAATGGAAGTGCTATCGAGCACTTCAACACCTAACTCACGAGCAACGGACTGGCGAAGCTCATGCCCAGAAAGGGCTGGGTTGGGCAGATAAACCAGTTGAATATCTTGTTTCAGTTGATTGATCAGCATACGACACACCATCGTTTTGCCAGCACCAACCTCACCTGTCACTTTGATAACACCTTCGCCCATATCGAGCGCGGCGATGACAGTTTGAATCGCCTCATAATGTGGCTCTAACCCCAAAAATAAACTGGTATTTGGGGTTAAATGAAATGGATAGCCATCAAAACCAAAGTGCTCTATGTACATAAAGCTTATTGAGACTCTTCTTCAGGGAACCACTCTTGGAGTAAATCACGTGAACGGCCGAGTTCTTTTTGCCAGGTGTTAACCCCAACAACCGTTGGCTTCAGTAGAATAACCAGTTCTGTTTTTTGAGTTAGCTCAGTGGTGTTGCGGAATAAGTGACCAAGCGCAGGGATATCACCAAAGAACGGGACTTTTGATACTTGATCATAAGTGCTCGACTTCATCAAGCCGCCAATCACCACAACATCGCCATCGCGAGCTCGGATAACCGAATCTGATTCTCGAATTGAGCTTTGCGCTAATGGCAAAGTGATCACATCGGTTTCACTGCCATAGCGTATCTCTTTCATCTGCTCTTCAACTTCGATAACTGCTGGGTGAACATGCAACAGCACATTTCCTTCATCGTCAATTTGAGGTGTAACATCCAACGAAATGCCAGAGAAGAAAGGTGTCAGTTCAAAATCAGGAGCAGGTTCTGAGTTATCACCAGAGCCAACTACGCTAGAAAAATCTGTTACGTAATACTCATCAGTACCGACTTTTATTACTGCTTTTTGGTTATTAGCTGCTGTCACTCTTGGGCTAGACAGCACATTCAAATCCCCTTGAGTATCCATAAAACTCAACACGGCACTAAAACTACCATCGGAAATGGTCACGTTCGTCTGCCCATTCAATAAACTCCCGATGGCATCTAAACCAGGTAGGGTCGAGGTCGTATCACCCAAACGGTCAATGACCACTTTTCCATCTCCCATGGAAATATTGGACCAATTAATCCCCTGTTGATAGCCATCACTTAGGGTAACTTCCAGAATTTTGGCCTCAAGGACAACCTGACGCTGTAGCCTTTCTTGAGAAATACCCAAGAAGTTTCTCACTTCTCGAATTTCATTCGGATATGCACGCACCGTAATTACACTTGCTTGAGGAGTCACGACTACACTACGCCCATCACCTTGGCCCACCAACTGCGATACAGCAGTCTGCAATTGAGGCCAGAAATCACTTTCACTCGTGGTCTCTATTTCAGTACCACCTCTGGAAGTCGTGGAGCTGTTTGACGAGCTATTAGAAGAGGAACTCGAAGAAGAGCTGGATGAAGATGACGAATTATTTGAAGAGTCATCCGTATTGGTAATAGTGCCAGTGGTAATTGCAGTGAGTGAGCGCCCACTGCGCTTAAGCTGTAGATAGTCGACAGGAATCGTCACAGTACGTAAACCGGCAGGGTAAACTTGGATAACTTTACCTTTACGCTCGACATCATATCCGTACATATCTTGTACAACGGATAACACTTCATCCAAGGTAACATCGGTCAAATTGACTGTGATACGCCCTTGTACTGATGGATGAATGGCGACACTAAACTCCGTGCCTTTCACTAAGCTAGTAAAGAAGGCTCGTGCATCTACATCGTCTGCCCGGATACGAAAACGCTTAACGGTTTGAGTAGAACTTAAGCTTACACCATCAATATCTGGCATAAGGTCTGCTTCAACAGAAGGCGGTAACTCTTGTAAGTTACGGCTGTTGGTCTCGTTAATCGCTTCATTTAACGCTGCTTTCGCTTCTACAGGATCACGATGCCCCATAGAACAACCTGCTAGCGAGGCGATGGTGATAGCCAATACAATTTTACGCATGAGTTGCTAATACCCTAATTTTTAATATCTAACGAGAAAAGTTCTAAATTCCATTGCTTACTGTCGCGAGCAACTGTGACAACTTCATCGGTAATACGAGTAACTTGATAACCATTCACTCTATCGCCACTTTCCACCACAGTATTGTTCAATGTCGCGTAACATGAGTCACTTTTCACACAAACAATACTGTTCAAAGTTGGTAGTCGATACACCACTTTCTTCTTCGCCGAAGGCTGTGTTGAGTTAGGTTTTTCCCAGCCCAGTGGCGCTGTAGGGTCCTGGGACGCATACCCTAAAGGTGCAAGTAGTGCTAATACGAAGGCAAAGTATCTAACCACCTATAAACTCCTTACGTGCGCCTAATGTATACACTTCCATAATAAGCCTAGCCTGAGGATATTCCTCTACTTGGTATTGGAAGCTACGCCAGTAGTATTTTAATGGTAGGCTCTCTAGCGCTTTGAGGTACTCCAGAATATCAAAGTACCTACCAGTTAATTCAATCCTAACTGGGTGAACAAAGTATCCAACATTGGTGCTGTTGTTCTTACTTATCGACTCAGCGCCCATAGATTCAAGTGAAACCAAGTGAAGCTTGTCACTTTTGGCCAATACATTTTCCAGCAATTCACTCATTTGGGTGGGTGAAATTAGTCCTTCAACGGCCGAAGAAAGCTCTCTTGATAGCTTCTGGCTTTCACTGAGCAGCTTCTTCAATTCCGTATTTACTTCCTGATCAGGATCTTTTTTCAGCTTAGCGGTTAAGAGGAGGATATCTCCTTGTAAATTCTGCGCTTCCAGTTTTTTTGCTTGAATTTGTTGCTTTTGGGAAGCAACAGATTGCATCGCTGGCTCAAGAAGCAAAGTGAACACTCCAAGCACTACCGCTACTAAACCACATAAGCTAATCAGCCACTTTTCTCTTTCAGAAAGCGCTGCGAACTTCTCACAAAGTTGGTGCCAAGCTTGCTTCATCGATTCACATCTCCACGAGTCGATAATTCAAAAGTAACCACATCGCTTTCATTTCGGCCTATCTTTAATTTTTCGAAAGTGCGCCCAACGAGATCAAGTTCGCGCTTAAACTGATTGATCCAATTCGGCACTGTTTTAGCGTCACGCGCTAATCCTTGTAAGTCTAGCTGGTTGCCACCGATATAAATTTTACTGAGAGATATGTCTTCACGCCCCAGTTTCGCCAATGAAGACATCACACCGGAATACCCCTGCTGTAAAGAACGATCGTAATCACCAATCGCTTGTAGCGAGTCTTGTTTAGCCTGTATTTCCAATTTGAGTCGCGCGATCGCAGCCACTTTATCTGGTGAAGGTAAATGTGCCCCTAGCTCTTTTTGTAACTTGGCTTTCTCTCCACTCAGTTCGCTTGCCTGCGACTGATATACCTTCAATTCACTTGAGAGCTGGCTAGATTGGTACTGGAAATAAAATGAAGTCACTAGAAGCAGTGTGGCGGAAATCCCCCAACAAGCGGCAACATTCTGGAAAGTAAAATAATCTTTCTTAGGGCGAAGGTGGCTTGGGTATAAGTTAATATTTCCATCTGGCAAGTCGAGTGTTGCAGCGGCTAGTATCTCACCCGATAACAAAGGCTCCTCAATTAAAGGCGTCACCTTTACGTTCAAACGTTCATCAAGCGCTTGAACAAGTTCGCTTTGTTCTTCGTCATCACAACACACTTTAAGTAGGTGCAGTGGTGCTCCTTTGAGCTGAGAGGATAAGTAATCTACTGAACGTTGCAGCTCCAATGCCATGCCGTCAAGCTGAAGAACCGAGCTAGCCACGCCGGTTAGAGGTGCGGTTACATTTCGAATCGTACGATGAAAAACACTTCTTCCATCTTGGTAGGCACTAATTTTATAACTACCCTGCCGACTACGTTGCAATAGAAGAAAGCTCAGGGGTGTTTCCCCAGCATTACCCCAAACATCATCTTCAACCAAGATAGAGCCTAACTTACAGCTTATCGCCGACAGGCCCTGAACAAGCTCTAAAACCAGCGCTTTTTTCACCACATGCGCTTGGATTTTATTGTTACCCGGTAAATGAAACGCATCAGCCACTATCTCTGTCACTTTTTCAGTAACAAGATCTTTTAGCAGGAAAGGCAGTCCTACTGACCACTCTTCTTGAGGTAGATTTGGCGTATCTAATTGATAGGTTTGATATAAGTTGGAGTTAAGAACAATATTGAGCGTAACACCTGAAACATGATGCTTTTTAAGTTCATCGAAAAGGAGAGATTGCCAATTACCGTTTTCTAGCTTAACACTCTCTAATTGGGTTTCGCCAAATTGAGAAAAGTAGATTGCGTCAGGCTGTATAACCGCATACAAACTAGTATCTGCGGCTGCGGCTGGTTTTAATTTTTCAATGAATGCTTTTATGTTCATTTGGCCATTTACTTTACTTCTTCCGCCAGCGATTTCGTCGCCCTGGCTTAATCTGACTTACAGTAGCTGTTGGCTTAGCCTCGACTACCGGTTGCTCAAACAGGTCATATTCTGCTTCAAACAAACGCCCTTGGAAACCATGTATACCAAGATCAATGAGAGTTTGTTTCTCTGCTTTCGTTTCAACTCCAACAGCAATAACTTTGGTCTTGCTGCCACTGCAAGCTCCTAAGATACTTCGTACAAATAACTGATTTTCATCGCGTTGATCGATACGCTTTATCAGGCTGCGATGTAACTTCAAATAGCCCACTTTCAAATCTTTTAGATAGTGAGTACTAACTATTGTTCTTCCCGCTTGGCCAACGATGACCGTACACCCTAAGCCAGTCAACATTTTGACGACTGGCCGCATGTAATCTAAGTGTTTAACTAGGCGTCCTTCAGCGAATTCTATAGTTAATCGTGCCCGCTGCTGTGTGGTCAGTTGTAACAACTCATTTCTAAACCATTTGAAATATTCTTTACTATCAAAAGGTTCAACATGAAGGTTTATAGAATAACATATTTTTTCTTGGGACAACTTCACATATTGCACCATTTTCAAAAATACAGAACGATCAACGATATTTTGATATCCGACAGATTCTATCGCGGCATTAAATCTTGACGCTTTTAGCAATCCCTTTTCAGGATCATCTATTCGTACGAATGTTTCGAGGTGAAGCTTATCTAGATTCCCATCTTCAAGTAAGTAGCATGACTGAACGAATATTCTGATCTTCTCGACCGTCAACACCTGATCGAATAAAGTTCTCCAACGAACACTTCCGCGATCTTCCTGAACAACGTCTACCTTATTAAATTTAGTCCAAGTATTGATCCTTTGTAACTGCGCACTTTTTACCGCGGTCTCAGCTTCATCCATAATCTTGCCTTGGCGTTCACCTTCCCTGAACATGGTCACTCCCATATGACACCAATTATCCCGCTCTAGTGGAGCGGGTGGATCTAGCTTCTCCAGCTGCTTCATACAGCTGGATGCAATATGCGACACTTCTTTATTATTTTGATGCGGGAGAAATACGGCAAAGTCTGATTCGTAATAGCGAGAGAGCAACACATCAGGATAACGTTGAATGACGTTGGATAGAGCTTCACCGACTTCGACCACGAAGTCATTAGCGACTTTCAAACTGCTCGAATCTTTGATGTCATCCCAATCATCAATCCGAATAAGCAATACACCACCATGTGATCCGCTTTCGTGCAGCACCGATTCAAGCTTGCTGTCAAACAGCACTCGGTTAGCAGTACCCGTTAATTTATCGAGGAAAGTTTGAGTGCGAATGAAGGTATCAAAACGACTACGCTCTTGCCTTGCATCTTGGAGTTCTTCAATTAAAACATCCAGCGCTTCACTGGCGGTATAAGGCCACTCTTTTAAGTCACCTTTAGCATACTGCTCTACCCGCCCAGCTAAGATCATTCGCCCTCGCTCCTCTAACAATTCAGAGCCTAACAACTGCTCTTTCAGCCACTTGACCCCTCTCACCAAACAAAAGGTGATCAAAGCAAAAGCGAGCGTGATTGACCATAGCGCTTCAAATGAGTAGCTATATCCTAGATAGGGAGGAACAGCTTTAAATACGATTCGATAGCCACTATTGCGCTCAAGAGAATATTCTTTTTCATACAGCCGAGTGGCGTCTACACGTGAAGAGGTATCTTTAAAGCGATAGATCATGCCAGCATTAGAGTACAGCCGCATTTCCACAATATTGGAAGCTTGCAGCATCTTGGGCATCCAACGCTGCATTGAATAGGCTGCATCTGGATCTTCCATTTCTTTATCAACCACTTCGACTATGCCGTCTAGGTAATGATGAAGATATTCTTGACCAATTCTCTTAAAGGTAAGCGTACCGCCGACAAATAAGATAAATGTCGCGCTGACCACAATTATCGTGACAAAGGCAACTAAACGGGTGCTTAGCTTTAAGGTAGGGGTATACCTCATCGAATCAGAATTCCTTTTCCAACATGTTTCAAGAATTTACCGTGATAATCCGTGGCAACAATAAAATCACCACAATATACAAACTATATAAAAAAGCCGCGGAATCCGCGGCTTTTTTTGATATTTATTAGTTTAGAACGGGATGTCGTCATCAAAATCCATTGGTGGCTCATTGTATTGTGGCTGCGCTTGTTGCGGAGCTTGCTTTTGAGCCGGTTGTTGATGCTGTTGAGCTGGCTGATGTTGCATCGCTGGTTGCTGAGGCTGTCCCCAACCACCTTGTTGCTGAGGTTGACCGCCCATGCCTTGTGGTTGACCTCCACCTTGACCACGACCACCTAGCATCTGCATCACGCCGTTAAAACCTTGAACAACGACTTCTGTTGTGTAACGGTCCTGACCGCTTTGGTCTTGCCACTTACGAGTTTGTAACTGACCTTCAACATAAACTTGAGAACCTTTACGCAGATATTCGCCAGCAACTTCTGCAAGTTTGCCGAATAATGCCACACGGTGCCATTCCGTTTTCTCACGCTGTTCGCCAGTCGCTTTATCACGCCATGACTCCGACGTCGCAATGGTGATATTTGCCACAGCACCGCCACTTGGCATGTAACGAATTTCAGGGTCGTTACCTAGGTTACCCACTAAAATAACTTTGTTTACTCCACGGCTTGCCATGTTTTGCTCCGTCTTAATCTTTGAGTCTTGCTTAAACAGCGCAATAGAATAACACGCTTTGTACTCATCACAAATCGGATTCCCGCTTTGTATTTTACTCCACTAGGTCCACTCGTCTTACACAACAATTTTTTAGAGCGCCCACAATACTCTATCGCACTGATAGATCACTTGATTACCTACAAATATGAAACTAGGCGCAAATCATTGGTATTAAATAGCACTTTGCAATGAATTGCTTCATTTTGTTGCTCAACTAATAGAATAACGATGCAAGGACGGCATTATGAGGAAAGCAGACTACACCAGAACAATTTATTTCTTATGTAGAGACAAGAGGTTAGATTACCCTGAACTAAATCGTATTGAGGAAGCGCTCGCGATTGCTCTTCCCAAAATTGAACCCCATGAACTCATGGAGGCGAACCCACGCCACAAACACAAGATATTACTCATCGATTATCAAACCCATAAAGAACTGCGCCAGCAAGTGCGTAATTTACCTTTACAGGACAAAAATTATGAGACCATTATCTTCAACGTGAACAAACGCCTAACAACAGACGAACTGATTACTTTCGGTAATTTGAAAGGCCTATTTTACAGCTACGATAAAATTGCAGATATTGCACGTGGGTGTGGGGAGATCATCAATGGTCAAAATTGGCTGCCAAGAAAAGTCACCAGCCAACTTCTTCATTACTATCGCCACGTCGTCGACAGCAATACAGCTCCGGTCACTGTTGATTTAACCTCTAGGGAGCTGCAAATTCTTCGCTGCTTGCAGACTAATGCATCGAACAATCAAATCGCCGAAGGGCTTTTTATCAGTGAATTTACCGTAAAATCCCATTTGTATCAGATTTTCAAAAAACTCTCTGTTAAAAACCGAGTACAAGCGATAGCATGGGCAAATCAAAATTTGGCGTCTTAAATTTGCTACAAATGCCAAATACTCTATAACTCCACCGTTCGTACACCATTTATTCATCAAAAGAATGCTATGGTGGCGACGGATTTTTTATATGGAATTACATAGGTTTTAACATGATTAAGAAGTGTCTTTTTCCCGCTGCAGGTTACGGTACTCGCTTTCTACCTGCTACCAAATCAATGCCCAAAGAGATGATGCCGGTTGTCAACAAACCATTGATTGAATATGGTGTAGAAGAAGCAATTCAAGCTGGTATGAACGGCATGTGTATTGTGACAGGCCGTGGTAAGCACTCAATCATGGATCACTTTGATAAAAACTACGAACTTGAACACCAAATCAACGGTACAAATAAAGAAGAGTTACTGGTTGATATTCGTGAAATTATCGACAGCGCTAACTTTACCTATATTCGTCAACGTGAAATGAAAGGCTTAGGCCATGCAATTTTGACAGGTAAAGAACTGGTTGGTGATGAACCTTTCGCAGTAGTACTCGCCGATGACTTGTGCGTGAATGAGCAACAAGGTGTCTTAGCCCAAATGGTTGCACTGTATAAGCAGTTCCGCTGCTCCATCGTTGCCGTTCAAGAAGTGCCAGAAGACGAAACCCACAAGTACGGTGTTATCTCTGGTGAAATGATCAAAGATGATCTTTACCGTGTAGACGATATGGTAGAAAAACCAGAGCAAGGCACTGCACCAAGCAACCTCGCTATCATTGGCCGATACATCCTCACTCCTGATATTTTCGACCTGATTGAGCAAACTGAGCCAGGTAAAGGTGGTGAGATCCAGATTACCGATGCTCTATTAAAGCAAGCGAAGTCAGGCTGTGTTTTGGCATACAAATTCAAAGGCCAACGCTTTGACTGCGGTAGCGTAGAAGGCTACATCGAAGCCACAAACTACTGCTTTGAAAATCTGTATCTAAAAGACGAGAAAAAATCTGAGCTAGGTAAACACGCAACTCAGAAAGAAAGCTAATATTAGACTCTCGCCTAATATCTTCATACGAAAGCTGCTCTCGAGCAGCTTTTATTTTACTGTTTTTTTATCCAGTATTTTCTTTGCACAATTCTCACACTATGTAATACTTGGCACACTTGCGATTACATAGAGCAGAGAAGATGGATAAAATAGAAGTACGCGGTGCCCGCACTCACAATCTTAAAGACATTAACCTAACTATTCCTCGCGACAAACTCATTGTCGTCACTGGATTATCCGGCTCTGGTAAATCTTCTCTGGCTTTCGACACTTTATACGCAGAAGGGCAACGTCGTTACGTCGAGTCACTGTCAGCTTATGCTCGTCAATTCTTATCGCTAATGGAAAAGCCTGATGTCGATCATATTGAAGGACTTTCCCCAGCAATCTCTATCGAGCAAAAATCAACATCGCACAACCCACGTTCTACTGTTGGTACTATCACTGAAGTCTATGACTACCTGCGTTTACTTTACGCAAGAGTCGGTGAGCCTCGCTGTCCAGAACACAAAACACCACTGGCAGCGCAAACTATCAGCCAAATGGTCGATAAAGTTTTGGAGCTACCAGAAGGTTCGAAACTGATGCTACTGGCGCCTATCGTCAAAGAGCGTAAAGGTGAACACGTTAAAACTCTAGAGAACCTTGCAGCGCAAGGCTTTATCCGAGCTCGTATCGATGGAGAAACCTGTGATCTTTCCGATCCACCGACCTTAGAACTACACAAAAAACACACCATAGAAGTCGTGGTTGATCGATTTAAAGTGCGTAATGATCTACAGCAGCGCCTAGCCGAATCGTTTGAGACAACACTGGAGCTGTCTGGTGGTATTGCCGTGGTATCACCAATGGATGGTGATGGCGAAGAAATTGTTTTCTCTGCCAATTTCGCCTGTCCACACTGTGGCTACAGTATGCAAGAGTTAGAGCCACGCTTATTCTCATTTAACAATCCCGCGGGAGCATGTGGTACATGTGATGGATTAGGCGTGCAACAATACTTCGACCCAGACCGAGTGATTCAAGACGAAAAGCTCAGCTTAGCCGAAGGAGCTATTCGAGGCTGGGACCAGAAAAACTATTACTATTTCCAAATGCTGACCTCATTGGCTAAGCACTACGACTTTGATCTCAATACGCCATTCAATAAGCTGCCTAAAAAGACACGAGATATCATCTTAAAAGGCTCAGGGCGAACCGAAGTAGAATTCCAATACATCAATGATCGAGGTGATATTCGCGTAAAGCGTCACCCATTTGAAGGTATTTTGAATACTCTAGAAAGACGCTACCGAGATACTGAATCTAACTCTGTACGAGAAGATTTAGTTAAATACATCTCAACAAAATCTTGTTCTAGCTGTTCAGGCACTCGCCTACGCCTTGAAGCACGAAATGTCTTTATCGGTGATACCACACTGCCAGAGATCGTTGAACTCAGCATTGCTGATGCTCTAGCTTTTTTCCAGTCTCTAAAGTTGGATGGTCAGCGCGGTCAAATTGCCGAGAAGGTAATGAAGGAAATCAACGACAGGCTAAATTTCTTAGTCAATGTTGGTTTGAACTACCTAAATTTATCGCGTAGTGCAGAAACATTATCAGGCGGTGAAGCGCAAAGGATTCGTCTTGCTAGCCAAATTGGTGCAGGCTTAGTCGGCGTTATGTATGTCCTTGATGAACCTTCAATAGGACTTCATCAACGTGATAACGAACGCCTATTAAAAACCCTTACCCATCTTCGCGATTTGGGTAACACCGTATTGGTTGTCGAGCATGATGAAGATGCTATTCGATGCGCTGATCATGTGATTGATATTGGCCCTGGAGCAGGCGTGCACGGCGGTAATGTTGTAGCCGAAGGTACCACGGATGAAATCATCGCTAATCCGAACTCTTTAACTGGGCAATATTTAAGCGGTGCCAAAGAAATTTCATTGCCCGCTGAACGCACGCCAATGGATGCTAAAAAGACCGTTGAACTAGTAGGCGCAACAGGGAATAACTTAAAAGATGTCACCCTTTCTCTGCCAGTCGGTTTATTCAGCTGTATTACTGGCGTTTCGGGCTCAGGGAAATCCACGCTGATCAACGATACCTTCTTTAAGATTGCTCATACCCAACTAAACGGAGCAACAACAGCAGTCCCTGCCCCATACAAAAAAATAAAAGGGCTAGAACACTTCGATAAGGTAATCGACATTGACCAAAGCCCAATTGGCCGTACTCCACGCTCCAACCCAGCAACTTACACGGGCATCTTTACACCAATCCGAGAACTGTTTGCCGGTACTCAAGAATCTCGCTCACGCGGCTATAAACCAGGTCGATTTAGCTTCAACGTTCGTGGAGGCCGATGTGAAGCGTGTCAGGGTGATGGTGTAATTAAAGTCGAAATGCACTTCCTTCCTGACGTGTATGTACCTTGTGATATCTGTAAAGGTAAACGCTATAACCGCGAAACACTTGAAGTTCGATACAAAGGTAAAACGATCGATGAAGTCTTAGAGATGACCGTCGAAGATGCTCACGATTTCTTTGCGCCAGTTCCTGTCATTGCTAGAAAACTCAAGACCTTGGTTGATGTTGGTTTGTCGTATATTCGACTGGGTCAAGCAGCTACCACACTTTCTGGTGGTGAAGCTCAGCGAGTCAAATTAGCAAGAGAGCTATCAAAACGTGATACAGGGAAAACGCTTTATATCTTGGATGAGCCTACTACCGGCCTACACTTCCACGATATTCAACAACTACTGACCGTACTACATCGCCTGCGAGACCATGGCAACACTGTGGTCGTCATTGAACATAACCTCGATGTGATCAAAACAGCAGATTGGATAGTCGATTTGGGGCCAGAAGGCGGACAAGGTGGTGGTGAAATCATTGCTCAAGGTACCCCAGAGGATGTTGCTCAGGTCGAGGGCTCTCACACGGCACGCTTCCTTAAGCCTATGTTAAAATAGTAAAAAGCGTTAAAATGAAGAAACCAGCATTCATTGCTGGTTTCTTTTTATAATGAAGTGAGAGCGATGGCGACATTACATGTAAGCGGTACTCAACTAGAACCCAAGGCCCCTGAAGTTCCAATGAACAAGCCATTTATGGCGTCTTTGGCTGTTATCTTTTTAGCTGCCATGCACTTCTTTATGCCTAATCCCGGAGGCTCTGGCTTAGCACTTTCATTCAATGCTGTCGTTTGGTTGTTCTTTAGTATTTCTCTGTCTCTTGGCCTTTATCAATTCGCAAACAACCAAGCATTGCGCTACTCCAAACTCACCATTGGTTTACTGATTAGCTGTTTGCTCATGACGCTACCGTTGATTTACCTCAATGTCGGCCAACACCTACCACTTGGCCGATTAGTCGGTTTGTGGGCTGGATTTACTTTCTTTGTTGTATTGCAGCAATTTCAGTTCAGTAATAAACACAAACAACGCTTGTTGTGGTTCATCGTACTTGCTGTTGCTATCGAAGCACTGATTGGCTACTTCCAGTATTTTTTCCTTCAGCCTGGTAATATGTTTGGCTACGACGCCATAAAAAACCGCCCCTACGGCATTTTTCAGCAACCCAATGTCATGGCGAGTTTTCTAGCCACAGGTTTGGTCGTATCTGGATATTTACTTGCCAGACAACCAAACAAATATAACCAATTTAGTGATGTTACTGTTCTCTACATTATGCCGTTGCTAGCCGTCCCTCTGTTGGTTGCGCTTGGCTCTAGAACGGGCTGGTTGGCAGCAATAGTAGGAACAGGGCTGCTACTACCCTACCTGTTTAAGTTTTCAACCAAAAAGCGCTTCTGGGGATGGACATTATCAGCGGTGGCTGGAGTCCTTTTGGGATTTTTAGCTGTGTCAGCCCAAGATGGAGCAGGCCTAGTATCCAGTAAAGTGGATCTAGACAGCCCTCGTCGTTATACCTTTCCGCAAACTCTGGATATGGTGATTGAGAAACCATTTACTGGTTATGGCTACGGTAACTTCGAATCAGAATATGTGCTTTATACCGCTCGTCAGCATCAATTAAATAGTGATTACAAACCTGCGCTTCCAGCGATGGACCACCCACATAATGAGTTACTTTTTTGGGCTGTTGAAGGAGGGCTGATTCCTGTACTTGGCATTTTACTGGCTGCTGGTCTGGTACTTGCCCGAATCTACTATGCTAAAAAGGGAACACGATTGGCGATGTTCTCGCTGTTTGTTCCAATAGTACTGCACTCTCAACTCGAGTACCCATTTTATCATTCGGCTATTCATTGGCTGATTTTCATTATTTTGCTTTTCTGGGTAGACCAGCGCGTAGCTAACTATAAGCAAGTAAAATTCAGCCGATTTAGCAAAAGCGCACTTAGAGTGACAACACTTATCCTGCCGTTATTGACTGCGTTTTACATGTTGAGTGCTTTGCACACCAATTACATTCTCACCAAGTTTGAAAAGTCTCGTCCTAAAAACCCTGATATTTTAAATCAAGTCACCAACCCAGTGGTTTGGAAAGATAGGTTTGACTGGGATGTCTACAGCACGTACCTAAATATAGGGCTGTACAAAGGCGATCCTCAGTTGATCATCCCTTATATCAACTGGTCACTTGAAATAATTAAGCATAAGCCGCGCCCAGCGTTCTACAGCAATTTGATCCTCGCTTATCAAGGGTTAGGGGATGACAGCCGCGCTCAGCAAATTAAAGCCGAGGCTGAGTTCTTATTCCCTGATACAGACTTTTCCAAACTGAACTACGTGCTACCTTCGAAGGCTAAGTCAGCCCCCAAGGAAACGAGCGCTGCGAAAAGCACTGGGAAAAAAGAATAAAATGAAAAAGGGCGATGTACTATATAAAGTCAATCGCCCTTTTGATTGGCTAGCTATTGCTCTATTGCTCTATTGCTCTATTGCTCGCTGAGTGACTCTTCAAGTGCACGTAAACACAAAGACACATTTTCATTGCGGGCGCCATAACCCATTAAACCAATTCGCCACGCCTTGCCAGCAAGCGCGCCAAGTCCCGCACCGATTTCAAGGTTGTAGTTTTCAAGTAAATCTGCGCGAACCTTAGCTTCATCGATACCTTCAGGAATATAGATCGCATTCAGTTGCGGTAAGCGACTACCTTCTTGAACAACAAACTTGAAGCCCATTTTTTCGAGCCCAGCTTTCAACTTATCGTGCATAGCTTGGTGTCTCGCCCACGCTCTCTCTAGCCCTTCATTGTGCAGAATCACTAGAGACTCATGCAATGCATATAAACTATTAACAGGAGCGGTGTGGTGGTAGCTACGTTTGCCCTCCCCACTCCAATACCCCAATACTAAACTTTGATCCAAGAACCAGCTTTGTACCGGTGTCGTTCTAGACTGGATTTTCTCTATCGCTATAGCAGAGAAAGTCACTGGCGATAAGCCTGGCACACACGATAAACACTTTTGACTACCCGAGTAGACAGCGTCGAGCTGCCACTCATCCACTTTGAGTGGAACTCCTCCCAATGACGTTACCGCATCAACAATGGTTAACACGTTGTGCTGCTTGGCTAATGCGCCGAGCGCCTCGGCATCAGAAAGCGCACCTGTCGAAGTCTCTGCATGCACAAATGCCAATATCTTAGTATCAGGATTGTCATTCAGCGCCTGTTTGACTTTATCCACACTAACAGGAGCCCCCCATTCGTCATCAACCATTACGGCTTCACCACCAGCGCGCACCACATTCTCACGCATACGTTCACCAAATACGCCATTACGACAAACAATGACCTTGTCGCCAGGCTCAATCAAGTTAACGAAACACGCTTCCATACCAGCACTACCCGGCGCAGACACAGCGATAGTAAAATCATTGTCCGTTTGGAAGGCATACTTTAGTAGCTGTTTGAGTTCATCCATCATTTGGATAAACAGCGGGTCTAGATGCCCGACTGTCGGTCTGCTTAGCGCTTGTAGAACCTGAGGTGAAATATCTGAAGGCCCCGGCCCCATTAAAATACGGTGTGGGGGAATAAAACTTTGAATCGACATAAGGGCTCCTTGCATACAATGGTGTAAACAACCACATTAATCGAGAATCAACCCAACGGCAATTCGACTCTAGTCTTGAGGTCAAACCAGTGTCACAAATTTGTTAACAAAATCTTTCACTCCAAGCAGGGCGTATTGACCTTTCGTGATTCAATTTTGGCCGAACCCTTTGGGCAGCACTTGTTGCTGCAAAAATCAGCTCGAAAGTGCAGCATGCCCTAATAAACGATTGACAAAGATCGCACAAACACGTTCAATGAATGAGCTTTATGCAGAAGAGGAGCACTGCCCAGGCAGGTGTTTTGTGGAGCCACAACTCCAATACAAAACATTGATGGGGAGCCGTGCCGAGACAATTCTAAGTTGCGGATTAGAATTGTCGGTTAAGAGGGCTGAATCCCCTTAACTGTCGCTAGCCCTGTCTAGTGAAGAGCTTCTGAGGTTTCAAATTCAAATCTAACACCTCTCTTTTTGCTCTAATACTCTCTTCAACATCGGACGTTAGGTTATCTGTTTATAACCAACTGTAATTATTTTTAGGAAGTCGTGGGAGAAATGCTGTGAGCGCATTCAATGTCGCCAAATTTGGTGGAACCAGTGTAGCCAACTTTGAAGCAATGAGCCGTTGTGCCTCTATTATTGAGAACAATCCAAACACTAAGCTTGTGGTCAGCAGTGCCTGCTCAGGGGTAACAAATCTACTGGTCGAGCTCGCTAATGGAGTTCAAGATCAGGATAAGCGCCAACAAGTGCTCGAAAAGATCAATGCAATTCATGAAGATGTACTTGCACAGCTAAAAGAGCCACAAGAAACAAAGCAACAAGTACAAAGCATTTTGGACAGTGTGGCTAGCGCCGCTGAAGCTGCGTCATTCCAATCCAGCAAAAAACTGACCGATCACTTAGTTGCCTGTGGTGAGTTGATGTCGACTTACTTGCTGACCCAATTAATGAAGGAAAGGGGCATTAACGCGGTACGCTTTGATATTCGAGATGTGTTAAGAACAGATGGCAATTTCGGCAAGGCAGAGCCTCAGTTAGCCGATATCTTTGCTTTAGCACAAGAAAAACTTGTCCCGCTTTGCCAAAACTATGTCGTTATTACACAAGGGTTTATCGGCAGTGACAACGAAGGCAACACAACAACCCTAGGTCGAGGTGGTAGTGACTATAGTGCGGCGCTGATAGCAGAATCAGTACAAGCTGCTGGGCTAGAGATCTGGACAGATGTACCAGGGATTTATACGACTGACCCACGCATTGCACCGAAAGCTTCACCAATCCCAGAGATAAGCTTTAGTGAAGCTTCTGAAATGGCTAACTTCGGTGCTAAGATCTTGCATCCTTCTACGCTCGTTCCAGCTCTTCGCCATGACATCCCTGTGTTTGTCGGTTCTTCAAAAGAGCCAGAGAAAGGTGGCACTTGGATTCGTCATCAAGTCGAAAGCTCACCACTATTTAGAGCCCTTGCGCTTCGCTGCAACCAGACAATGGTAACGCTGCGCAGTGCAAACATGTTCCACGCGTACGGCTTCCTAGCCAAAGTTTTTGAAATCCTAGCCAAACATAAAATCTCGGTCGATTTGATCACCACTTCTGAAATCAGTGTGTCACTCACGTTAGATCAAACTGACACATCTGGTGGCGCACCAGAGCTTCCAGAAGAAGTACGAAAAGAGCTAGAAGAGCTATGTAAAGTCGATGTTGAACATAACCTTTGCTTGGTGGCTCTTATCGGTAACAACATGAGTGAAAGCAAAGGATACGCAAAACAAGTCTTTGGAACGCTAGAAGACTTCAATTTACGCATGATCTGTTACGGTGCTAGCCCGCATAACTTATGTTTCTTACTCGATGAGTCAGAGTCAAAAGCGGCAATTCAGAAGCTGCACTTGGAACTGTTCGAGCAATAGCCTCATCTCGATAGTAACTAAACTAAAAAGAGCAGCCTTTCGCTGCTCTTTTTAGTTTCGCTATCTGCCCTTATAACAAGAACAAGCAGGCTAGAAAATCGAACGGCCAATTCGCTCTGCAAGCAACTCTAACGCTCTTGTACCCGCTAACGAGTTACCCGAAGGGTCAAGCTCTGGAGACCAAACCGCTATGGTCATTTCTCCAGGAACGACAGCGATAATTCCGCCACCTACACCCGATTTCCCCGGCATTCCGACTCGATACGCAAACTCCCCCGCCCCATCATAGAGCCCACACGTTGCGAGCAAAGCATTAAGTTGCTTGGTTTGAATTGGGGTAATGATTTGCTTGCCTGTTTGAACTGATGTGCCCTTGTTGGCTAAGTAGCTAAAAGTCTTAGCAAGGTCAACACAGCTCATCTTCAATGCACAGGCATGGAAATAATTATTCAGCACAGGGATCACATCGTTGCTAAAGTTGCCAAATGAGCGCATTAGATAGGCGATCGCCGCATTTCTATCACTATGTAACATTTCTGAAGCCGCAACGATTTTATCGTAAGTGATATGGGTATCACCGGACAGCTGGCGGACAAACTCAAGTAATCGCTGCCTAGGCGCAGATAAGCGGCTGTGCAGTAAATCTGCGACTACAATCGCTCCTGCATTAATGAATGGGTTACGCGGTATCCCCTGCTCCATCTCTAGCTGAATCATCGAGTTAAACGCTTGACCAGAAGGCTCTTTGCCCACTCTTTGCCAAATCTCTTCAGGTTTGTATAGCACCATTGCAAGCGTAAGGCTTAATGCTTTAGAAATCGATTGGATAGAAAAGGCTTCGTCCGCATCACCAGCTTTAATCACTTCACCTTGATTGGTATAAACAGCAATAGCCAGTTTTTGATTTGATACTTTCGCCAGAGCCGGAATATAGTTGGCTACTTTACCTTGACCAATAAGCGGCCGAACTTCTTGTAGGATTTCAGTCAGTATTGCGGGTGTCGGTTTCATCTTTGACCTGTCATTTTTTTATTATCGGTATCTACTGCCCTAAAGGGCAAAAAAGCCAACATTAGCAAATGTCGGCTTTCAAAACTAATCAAGATATCAGTGCTTTTTAGCTTACGCGGTACGCTTATATTTGATATCCCACACACCGTGGCCTAGGCGGTGACCACGTGCTTCAAATTTAGTCAGTGGACGCTCTTCAGGGCGAGGAATAAAGTCACCATCTTGCGCGATGTTTTCGAAGCCTGGTGCTGCGTTCATCACCTCAATCATATGCTCCGCATAGTTTTCCCAATCGGTCGCCATGTGGAAAATACCTGTTTCCATGATCAGCTTCTGGCGCACCATCTCTGCAAATTCGGCTTTCACAATGCGACGTTTATGGTGACGAGCTTTATGCCAAGGGTCTGGGAAGAAAAGCTGTAATGTATGTAAGCTGTTATCTGGGATCATGTGCTCAAACACTTCGACTGCATCGTGGCACATTACGCGAAGGTTTGTGACACCAGCATCGCGAGCTGAAGCTAGGCAAGCGCCAACACCAGGGCTATGCACCTCAATACCAAGGAAATTTTTCTCTGGGGCATTCTTTGCCATTTCGACTAGAGAAGCGCCCATACCAAAGCCAATTTCAAGTACCACAGGGTTCTCGTTGCCGAATACCTGTTGCCAATCCAAACGTTGTGGTTGGTAATCAATACCCATTGTTGGCCAACATTCATTCATCGCATTTTCTTGGCCTTTGGTTAAACGACCTTCGCGACGAACAAAGCTACGTATTTTACGTACCAGTTTGCCGTCTTCTGTGTATTCATTAGTGGTTACTTCACTCATTGCTCTGCCTGTATAAATTTTGCACTTGCCTCAAAGGGCTTGTGATTATCCAAAGAATCGCCTTGGGTGCAAGTTTTATCTACCCAAATCCCACACAATTTGTCTGTTTTACATCCAGCGCTAAGTGTGGTGCAATTTTGCCCCAAATTATAATAGATATTAGAGTAAGTCGTGACCCCTTTTGCACAGGCCATATTACAGTGGTATGACGCCTACGGACGTAAAGACCTTCCGTGGCAACAAAATAAAACAGCCTACAGTGTTTGGCTGTCGGAGATCATGTTGCAACAAACTCAAGTTGCCACCGTCATACCCTACTACCAGCGTTTCCTAGAACGCTTTCCAACCGTCATCGATCTGGCTAACGCACATCAAGACGAAGTTCTTCATCTATGGACTGGGCTCGGCTATTACGCGAGAGCACGCAACCTGCATAAAGCAGCACAAATTGTCGCGGTAGAATATAAAGGCGAGTTTCCTACCGACTTAGAACAAATGAATGCCCTACCTGGGATAGGCCGTTCGACAGCGGCTGCGGTCTTATCATCTGTGTATAAAAAGCCTCACGCAATTCTAGACGGGAATGTTAAACGCACCTTAGCTCGCAGCTTTGCTGTGGCTGGTTGGCCGGGACAAAAGAAAGTCGAGAACGCACTTTGGGAAATTGCCGATCAGCATACTCCACAGATTGATACCGATAAGTATAACCAAGCCATGATGGATATGGGTGCCATGGTGTGTACACGAAGCAATCCTAAGTGCTCGCTTTGCCCTGTAGAAAGCTTCTGCGTAGCCAAAAAACAAGGCAACCCTCTTGATTACCCTGGCAAAAAACCAAAGAAAGACAAGCCCGTAAAACAAGCTTGGTTTGCCATGTTACATCACAACAACCAAGTCTGGCTCGAACAACGCCCACAAAGCGGCATTTGGGGTGGGCTATTTTGCTTCCCTGAGACCGCAAATGCCGATATTCAGCCGCTGTTAGATAACCGCAATGTCAATGACGACTCCATTATCAAACAAACGCAGCTTATTGCATTCCGCCACACATTCAGCCATTACCACCTAGATATCACGCCAATTTTGGTGGATGTATCAAAGCAGCCAGACATGATAATGGAAGGTTCGAAAGGTCTTTGGTATAACTTATCCCAACCTGAAGAGATCGGTTTAGCCGCACCAGTAAAACAGCTGCTGGAAAGCCTACCGTTTGAACTTCAATAGTCATTATGAGGAAACATTATGAGCCGCACCGTATTTTGTGCTCGACTTCAGAAAGATGCTGAAGGTCTAGATTTTCAACTTTACCCTGGCGAACTAGGCAAGCGCATCTTTGATAACATTTCTAAAGAAGCTTGGGGGCTTTGGCAAAGTAAGCAAACTATGCTAATTAACGAAAAGAAACTCAACATGATGGACCCAGAGCACCGTAAGCTACTCGAAGCAGAAATGATTAACTTCCTATTCGAAGGGAAAGACGTCCACATTGAAGGCTATACGCCACCAAGTGAGAAGTAACCACTGCATCCGTTAATCGAATGACATCATAGCCTGCTGTGATGTCATTTTGTTTTATCCGCTCCTCTCCAATTTGTCATCGAAAAAAGTGACATTGAAATTAAGCGACATTGCAAAAACGTAATAATAGGACCCTATGAAAAAGCTAGCGTATTTTTTAACGACACTACTGCTTGTTGGCTGCAGCCGAGAATTCGTTGAAAGTATCTACGACGTCAATTATGAGCCCACCAACCGTTTTGCAAACAACCTTGCCGAGTTGCCCGGCCAATTTGCCAAAGACACGGCAGCGCTTGACGCTCTCATTAGTAGCTTCTCCGGCAACATTGAAAAGCGTTGGGGTAGCCGAGAAATCAAAGTCGCCGGTAAAAGTAACTACGTAAAGTACATCGACAACTATCTCAGTCGTGCAGAAGTTAACTTTTCTAGTGGTAAGATCACAATCGAAACAGTCTCACCAACTGAGCCGAAAAAGCACCTAAAAAACGCGATCGTCACGACTTTGCTCACTCCAGACGATCCGGCAAGTGTCGACCTATTTTCTTCTAAGGACATCACTCTTGAAGGTCAGCCATTCCTTTATGAGCAAGTCGTAGACCAGGATAAGAAACCCATTCAATGGTCGTGGCGCGCAAGTCGCTACGCGGATTACTTGATCGAACACCAACTGAAAGTCAAAGAGGTCGATTTCAAAAAAGCCTACTACGTTGAAATCACCATGGTGGAAGAACAAGCTGAGATTCGAAGTTATAAGTACGCAGATATTGTTCGAAGAGCATCGAAACGCTACGACATCCCAGAAGATCTCATCTACGCGATCATAAAAACCGAAAGTAGTTTTAACCCGTATGCGGTTAGTTGGGCCAATGCTTACGGGCTGATGCAAGTGGTACCGAAAACAGCTGGCCGTGACGTGTTTAAATTGGTGAAAAAGAAGCCTGGAGACCCGACACCGGAATATTTGTTTAACCCAGAAAACAACATTGATACCGGCACTGCCTATTTCTACATCTTGAAGAACCGCTATCTAAAAGACGTGAATCACCCTCTTTCGCTCGAGTACAGTATGATTTCTGCTTACAACGGTGGCACTGGCGGTGTGCTAAACACCTTTGACCGCAATAGCCGCTCGCGGGCAATGAATAACCTCAATTCTTTACAGCCAAATCAAGTTTATTGGGCTCTGACTAAAAAGCACTCAAATGCAGAAGCAAGGCGATACTTAGAAAAAGTGACCAAATTTAAGAAAGATTTTAATGCGGGTAAAAGCTAATGGGCAATATTGTCTAAATTCGCAGCAGTTAACCACTTTTTTGAATTTTTTTCTAAAAACAAGTTGACGCGGAGGCGGAAAATCCGTTTAATAGCGCTCCGTCGCCCGGATAGCTCAGTCGGTAGAGCAGAGGATTGAAAATCCTCGTGTCGGTGGTTCGATTCCGCCTCCGGGCACCACAATTTATTTGTTGGTGTCTAATGACAACAACAAGCAAAGAATAAAGTGTGCCGACTTAGCTCAGTAGGTAGAGCAACTGACTTGTAATCAGTAGGTCACCAGTTCGATTCCGGTAGTCGGCACCATTCTTTTGCCTCGATAGCTCAGTCGGTAGAGCAGAGGATTGAAAATCCTCGTGTCGGTGGTTCGATTCCGCCTCGAGGCACCATTATTTGGTGCTTATCTCGAAGAGATACACAAATAATTCCCCCTTAGTTCAGTTGGTAGAACGGCGGACTGTTAATCCGTATGTCGCAGGTTCGAGTCCCGCAGGGGGAGCCATATTTAAGAAGCCAAGTCGAAAGACTTGGCTTTTTTCGTTTTAACGATAACAGTTCTGTACCCAGTACATACCTTCACCCTAGTCAGTAGTATTACGATCTGTCAGGGGCTCACTTTTAAAAACTAAACCGAAAAATTTGGCCTTTGCATATTTAATGGCAGCATATCTCATTCCACTCTCGATAAGACATCGAACCCGACTTTCTGAACGGTAACTTTCCCCCTGCCCCGCACCTGTTATTCACCTAATCCCTTATTAAATCAGCGTTCATCGCTCTTCTTCTAATCCAACACAGCAAGTAAAAACTTTTTTTACGCTAAAAATTTAATCCTCATCATACTTTCATCTCATGACGATATTCGCCGCTATACTTCTTACACTAATATGAATTAATTATTACAAACCACAGTGTGGTTTATCACTGTGAATATTTAACTGACCTTTTTTCGGTGGGTGCAATATGAAGCTAAAAACACAAGCATATTTTTTATCGGCGATAATTTTGTTCGCGCTACTTGCGCTGACCGCCACTGGACTATGGACTCTTAGAGTTGCCAGCGATCAAGACAACCAAGCTCGAGTCACTGAAATCTTTAAGAGCGCCTACAGCATACTGACTGAAGTCGAAAAGATGGCCGCTGACGGCACGCTTCCAGAAGAAGAAGCAAAAGCACTGGCTACCCGCCTACTACGCAATAACATCTATAAAGACAACGAGTATGTTTATGTCGCTGATGAGAACATGATGTTTGTGGCAGCTCCTCTCGACCCTCAACTTCATGACACTAGCTTCCACGACTTTAAAGATGGCAACGGAAACAGTATCGGTGAGATCCTAATCAACGCGATTCGTAAGAACCCGACAGGTATCGCTCAATACGAATGGACCTCTGCTTACCCAGACGGAACTATCGACAACAAATTATCTATCGCTCAAAAGAGCCCTCGTTGGGGTTGGTATGTGGGAACAGGGATAAGCTTTGATGAAGTCAATCAGCGCTTCTGGTCTACAGCACAATGGCAAGTTGCACTTTGCTTGGTAATCGCTCTCGCTATTCTGTCTGTGCTTATATTCGCAATCCGAAAAACAATCTCACTACTAGGTGGGGAACCTAATGATGTTCGTGAAGCAGTCCAAGCTGTAGCAAGAGGCGAAATACAGAACTCTTTCGATACGAGTGCACCAGAAGGCAGTATTTATCAAGCGGTTCAACAGATGAGCCAGTCACTCGCTCAGCTAGTGACAAATTTAGATTCTTCTATGCACGCATTGAGAAACGAGCTAAGCAATGTCGAAAGCCGTGCTGGAAGCATCGCCCAATTGACGGAAACGCAGCAGCAATCTACCGCTATGATCGCAACCGCAATGACCGAGATGGCCTCTTCAGCAAACAATGTTGCAGATTCAGCAAGAGATACAGCCACTAACACTGACGAAGCAGACAAGCAAAGCCAGCATACCCAGCAATTAATCCATAATACCGTGGAGAATATTGAAGGGCTGGCGAATCAATTAGGTACAGCAAGCCAAGCGGTCTCAGATCTAGACAACGATGTAAACAATATCGCCAAAGTACTCGATGTGATTGGAGACATTGCTGAGCAAACTAACCTACTCGCTCTCAATGCCGCTATTGAGGCCGCTCGTGCAGGTGAGCAAGGACGCGGATTTGCAGTCGTCGCAGATGAAGTACGTAATCTAGCAGGGCGAACTCAAGACAGTACAAAAGAGATTCAGCAAATGATCAATAACCTTCAAGAGGGCTCGCGTAATGCGATACACACGATGGAGGTATGTGCAGAAACAAGTCAGAGCACAGTAACCGAATCTCAAAATGCTTCACAAGCTCTACAACAAATTGTAATGGCACTCGAGTCCATCTCTTCAATGAGCCACCAAATTGCCACCGCAGCAGCTGAGCAGACGCAAGTAAGCGATGACATATCTCAACGCATTAATCTGATCGAAGAAAGCGGAAACCAGTTAAGTGGTGTCGTATCCGAAAGCCACGATAGCAGCCAAACCCTAACTTCACTATCGAACGAGTTAGAATCGTGGGTGAGTAAATTCACTATCAAACACTAACTTCTCTATATTCGAATCTTTTTCTACTTTAGAGAATAAAAAAGCGCGTATTTTTACGCGCTTTTTTGTTTTTTAGTTGTATCAATTTGGTAAAAGAACACCATATCTACTTAGCTAAACGGGCTTTATTCCCTTTCAAATGAACAAAAACACCCCACTGAGTATAGAAAAACAACAAACGACATTTTTTTTGTATTTTAGTGTTGACCTGAAAAGAGAAAAACCGTTTAATACACCTCGTCGCCCGGATAGCTCAGTCGGTAGAGCAGAGGATTGAAAATCCTCGTGTCGGTGGTTCGATTCCGCCTCCGGGCACCACAATTTATTTGTTGGTGTCTAATGACAACAACAAGCAAGAATAAAGTGTGCCGACTTAGCTCAGTAGGTAGAGCAACTGACTTGTAATCAGTAGGTCACCAGTTCGATTCCGGTAGTCGGCACCATTTATTACTTGCAAAGATTTATTCCCCCTTAGTTCAGTTGGTAGAACGGCGGACTGTTAATCCGTATGTCGCAGGTTCGAGTCCCGCAGGGGGAGCCATATTAAAATTAATAAGCCGATTGCTTATTAATTTAGGCGCCGACTTAGCTCAGTAGGTAGAGCAACTGACTTGTAATCAGTAGGTCACCAGTTCGATTCCGGTAGTCGGCACCATTTTTCCCCCTTAGTTCAGTTGGTAGAACGGCGGACTGTTAATCCGTATGTCGCAGGTTCGAGTCCCGCAGGGGGAGCCATATTTAAGAAGCCAAGTCGAAAGACTTGGCTTTTTTCGTTTCAACTGCGACTTACTTGTTCCAAGTAAATGTCTCAGACCTAGCCGGCCGCGTTGAGTCCCGCAGGGGGAGCCATATTTAAGAAGCCAAGTCGAAAGACTTGGCTTTTTTCATTTCAACTGCAACTTACTTGTTCCAAGTAAATGTCTCAGACCTAGCCGGCCGCGTTGAGTCCCGCAGGGGGAGCCATATTCAAGAGGCCAAGTCGAAAGACTTGGCTTTTTTCGTATTAGCTGCGACTTACCTGCTCCAAGTAAATGTCTCAGACCTTGATGGAACTACGTCGTATTACAAGGCTCCTAGTGAAGTTTAACGCATTGATGGATAAGCGCGTTGTATGTAATCACATTCTTAGTCATCACCTCTCTTAATCACTCCTACCCTATCCCTGGTCATTTATATCAGTTGAGGTGAGAACACTCTGCTTTTACTTGAGCAATAAAAAAGCCCCAATCGCTAGATTGAGGCTTAGATAAAGTTAAAGTCAGGATTACGCTTTTACACCTTCTTGCTGGTTTAGCATCGCGACTTCGTTATCCAAGGCTTCCAGCTTATCTTTCATTTGCTCACGGCAAACATTAGCAAGTTCACGAACGTTTTCTTTGCTGTAGCCATCAATGTTAATAGCTGGCATCATTTCTACGATTACATGACCGTTGTTCCAGCGGTTTAGCTTAATGCCACGTGTCGAACTACATACAATCGGAATGATAGGTAGCCCAGCGCCAATCGCTGCGTGAAACGCTCCAGTTTTAAATGGTAGTAGCCCGCGGCCACGTGAACGAGTACCTTCAGGGAACATCCAAACCGACACATCACTGCTATTTAGGTTATCAACTACTTGATCAATGGTACCTTTCGCCTTAGAGCGGTTAGCACGATCAATAAGAATATTACCGGTTAACCAATACAGCTGACCGAACAGTGGCATCCACGCCAAGCTCTTCTTACCCACGGTGACAACCTTAGGTGTGACTGCCGACGAAACGGTAAACAAGTCCCAGTTATTTTGGTGATTCGCAATGTACACATGCTGACCACGCTTATATGCGTCTTCTGGTATTCTCAAATCTAGCTTGATACCAAAGACCTTGGACATGCGACCGAAGTAGCGTCCAAAAGTAAATACATGCTTCGGGTTACGTGGACTAAGTAGGCAATAGCCACAACCGAATACAAACATGACGATCGCAAAAATCGCTACAGCCAATACACGTAATAGTGCAATCATTTTCTGTTCTCCAGAACAACTAACCCTGAAATAATAATCCCAGACTTTAACTGATCTCTTACTCATAAAAAAGCCGAAACCTAGGTTTCGGCTTACAAACGTTAGCTGAAACTAGTTTGCTTCTTTAAAACGCTCAATATTAGCGCCTAATACAGATAGCTTATCTTCGATTTTGTCGTAACCACGGTCTATATGGTAGATACGATCGACAATAGTCTCACCTTGTGCAATACAACCAGCGATAACCAAGCTAGCTGATGCACGTAGGTCTGTTGCCATTACTTGAGCACCGCTCAAGCGGTCAACATCACCACAGATAACGGTGTTGCCTTCAATCTCAGCTTTAGCCCCCATACGCATAAGCTCTGGTACGTGCATAAAGCGATTTTCGAAAATATTTTCAGTAATCACACCACCACCTTTCGCCATTAGGTTCAATAGTGTGAATTGCGCCTGCATATCCGTAGGGAATCCAGGGTGAGGTGCAGTACGCACAGTCACCGCTTTCAGATCGCGGCCTGTCATATCAACGCTGATCCAATCTTCACCGGATTCTACCAAAGCCCCAGCTTCTTCTAGCTTAGCAAGCACGGCTTCAAGTAAATGAGGGCTAGTGTTACGACAGACTACTTTACCGCCTGATACTGCGGCAGCGACTAGGAAAGTCCCCGTTTCAATACGGTCTGCAACTACAGCATGCTTACCACCACCTAAACGTTCAACACCTTCAATGGTGATAGTATCTGTACCTGCACCAGAGATTTTAGCGCCTAGTTTGTTTAAGAAGTCGGCCGTGTCTACGATTTCAGGTTCACGCGCCGCGTTATCCAGCACAGTTTTACCTTCCGCAAGCGTTGCCGCACACATAATGGTAATCGTCGCACCTACGCTAACTTTATCCATTACGATATGAGCACCTTTAAGGCGTCCATCAACGTTCGCTTTTACGTAGCCATCTTCCAGAGTGATCGTTGCACCCAGCTGCTCTAGGCCATGAATATGTAGGTCCACTGGACGTGCACCAATAGCACATCCACCTGGTAGTGATACTTGGCCTTGACCAAAGCGCGCTACTAGAGGCCCAAGGGCCCAGATCGACGCTCGCATCGTTTTCACTAAATCATACGGTGCACAGTATTCATCAATACCACCAGCATCAACATGTACAGAGCCGTTACGTTCAACCTTCGCACCTAGACGCTTTAATAGCTCCATCGTTGTATCGATGTCGCGTAACTTAGGTACGTTGGTGACTTCAACAGGCTCTTCAGCCAGTATTGAGGCAAACAAAATTGGCAAAGCCGCATTTTTTGCACCAGAGATCGTTACTTCACCACTTAGAGGTTGGTCCGATCCAATTACTCGAAACTTTTCCATTAATTAACCTTACAGCGACATCAATTTCTTATCGCGAGCCCATTCGTCGGGCGTGAATGCTTTGATAGAAACGGCATGAATGTCGTTTCTTTGAATGTACTCCATCAGAGGAGAGTAAATCATTTGTTGCTTCTTAACGCGGCTCATTCCTTCGAAACAAGCATCAACAGCAACCACTTCATAGTGGCTACCTTCACCTTTTACATGCACTTCTTGAAGGTTGAGTGCTTCTTCTAATAACTGTTGTACTTTTGCGCTATCCACAATTCACCTCTGCTTAGTGTTTTATATGTTTAGCTAACATAGACTCGACATTGCTTAGCTGAAACAAAGTGCTCAGTTGGTCTGGCACGAAACTGAGCATTATATGACAGTTTTGCTTTTTTGCATGCTCTATTAAGTGAATTAACATCACCATGCCAGACGAATCTATTCTTTCGACCTTTTCAAGCGAAAACTCGACTTGTGCTTCGCTAGGTTGCCAGGCTTTGATAAACGCCCAAAGCGCCGGCACATTTTCTCTATCGAGAGCGCCCAGTAAGCTAACGAGCTCTGGTCGGGATTGTTGCCATTGAGAGTGACTCATTACTGAGCACTCTCGGCGGATTCAAACTGTATTGGGCGGCTTGCCAACTCTTCAAGTTCCTGAGCAACACTCACTAGCCCTTCTTGGCGTAGCTTGCTGCTCCACTCTGATTGTTTACTCGACAATAAGCTAATCCCTTCAGCAATCATGTCGAATGCAGCCCACTCTCCAGTATTCTTATTCTTACGAAGTTTAAATTCGAGTTTGATGTTCGGCCTCGGTGTATCAACAATTTCTACTTTAATACCCGTAATGCGCTTCTTGGGATCGAGCTTTGGCTCAGGTCCAAATTCAATCACCTGAGCAGTATACTGAGTTAACACCTGAGCAAATGATGCCACCAAATATTTTCTAAACGCAATAATGAAAGTCTCAACATCTTTCTTATCTGCGCCTTTCAAATTAGGCCCCAACAACTTTAACGCCGCATACTTTTCGTTGACGTAAGGCATAAGCTCCTCTTCAACGATAACCTTCAAGTGGTCTGGATTTCGATGAACTTCAGTTTGCTCGTTCTTCAACCTTTCAAAAGCTTGCTGCGCAACATGCTGCATCATTTGATAGGGTTGCGTTTTATCAATTTCCGCAGCGTTAGCAAATAAAGGCAGTATTGCTAAACACACAAGCCACAAGTTTTTGAAAAACATTTTATTTATCATGCGACTATTCCTCACTTCCTGTGTCGTCAGAACCACCCACACTGTAAAGCACTTGACCAATCAAATCTTCAAGCACTAATGCTGATTTGGTATCTTCAATATAATCGCCGTCAGAGAGCATTTCTTCATCTTCAAAGATAAAGCCCGGTACCAAACCGATATACTGCTCACCAATTAAACCTGACGTCAGTACTTGTACACTAGAAGTGTCTGGAAACTGCTGATATTGCGCGTTGATTGCCATTGAAACGACAGGCAATAGCTTCTCAGGATCTAATGAAATATCAGTAACTCGCCCAATAACGACGCCCCCCACTTTCACAGGAGAACGTACTTTTAAGCTGCCAATATTGTCAAACTCAGCTTTGAGCGTGTAAGTATCGTTAGAACCGAGCCCTTTAACGTCAGCAACTTGAAAAATCATTACCAATATTGCGCAAATTCCCGCAATAACAAAAGTGCCAACCCAAAATTCCGTTTTTCTTGTCTGTTGCATGATTAATTCCCAAACATCAATGCGGTAAGTACAAAATCTAACCCCAATACAGCTAGAGACGAGTGCACAACGGTGCGTGTAGTTGCTCGGCTTATCCCCTCAGAGGTAGGCGTAGCATCGTAGCCATTGAATAACGCTATCCAAGCCACTGTTACTGCAAACACTAAACATTTAATCATGCTGTTGCCGATGTCTCTGCCGAGCTCTACAGACGACTGCATCGCTGACCAGAAACTACCATGGTCGATACCTTTCCAATCAACACCAACCAATTGACCACCCCATATGCCAACAGTCATGAAAATCATCGCCAATAAAGGCATAGAAATAAGGCCCGCCCACAAGCGCGGTGCAATCACTCGTTTAAGTGGATCGACTGCCATCATTTCGAGACTCGAAAGCTGTTCTGTTGCCTTCATTAGTCCAATCTCAGCAGTCAACGCAGAGCCTGCGCGGCCAGCAAACAATAAAGCGGTAACAACAGGGCCTAATTCTCTCAATAAAGACAGTGCTACCATCTGACCTAGGCTGCCTTCTGCACCGTAATCAACCAGAATGACATACCCTTGTAAGCTGAGCACCATACCAATGAAAAGCCCAGATACAACAATGATAGCCAACGACTGAACACCAACGCTGTAGAGTTGTTTTATCAACAAAGGTAGGTTTTCAATTGGCCTTGGGCGGCTAGCTATCGCACCTAGCAGCATTAAGCTGGCTCGACCAAAAGCTTCGCAAATGGCTAACGCCCTGCGACCTGTATTAACGACAAAGTCGGACAAACCAGAAGCCATTAGAACAAATCCTTTGTAATATCATCAGCTGGAAAACGGAATGGGACAGGGCCATCAGCCGTTCCTAAGAGAAACTGCTGTACTCGAGGATCATCGTTTTCTTCGAGTTGTTTCGGTGTACCTGAGGCAATAATCTTTCCATCCGCGAGTAAATAGACCCAATCTGCAATGCTCATTACTTCAGGCACATCATGAGAAACCACCACTGAAGTGACACCTAGTGCATCATTCAGTTTACGAATCAGCTCAACTAGAACCCCCATGGTTATCGGGTCCTGACCAACAAAAGGTTCATCGTACATGATTAACTCTGGGTCCAGGGCGATAGAGCGCGCTAAAGCAGCACGGCGTGCCATTCCCCCAGATAACTCACTCGGCATTAACTCAGCCGCTCCTCGCAAGCCCACAGCTTCAAGTTTGAGCAACACTAAAGTGCGAATTAATGATTCATCGAGGTGTGTATGTTCTCTTAACGGGAAAGCGACATTGTCGAAGACATTGAGATCGGTGAACAAGGCACCTGATTGAAACAGCATGCTCATTTTTTTACGCGCATGATAAAGTCTTTTACGGCTCAAAGTGGGTATGTTGTCACCATCAAACCATATCTCCCCCGCGTCTGGCGCGAGCTGTCCACCTATCAAGCGCAACAAGGTGGTCTTACCAATCCCCGATGGCCCCATGATCGCAGTAATCTTGCCTTTTGGTACATGCAGACTGACATCATCAAATATCGTCCGCTCACCTCGGGAAAAGTATAAGTTATTGATTGTAACAAGATCTGCCGCTGGCATAAGCTACCTGTATCATTCCTAACGAGTACATCCTTTTATATGGGCAATCATAAGCACATTAACTTGGGATTAAAAGCACTGTTCAATTAAATCTAATTCGGACCTTGCGTTTTCTCCATTCTGAATTCTTATAAAATAGGTCAATATTGTTAAATAGTTACCTGTTCTGCTTCCCTTTTGCCTACCAAACCGTCAAAATTAGCGGTTAAATCATTAATTGTTCATGAATTAGGAATCTCTATGTTTGAAGCCGTTGCGTTACTTATCGTCGGCCTTGTTTTTCTCGTTTGGAGTGCAGATAAGTTAGTATTCGGAGCTGCGGCTCTAGCGCGTAATGTCGGTATCTCTCCATTGGTTATCGGTATGACGATCCTAGCTATGGGCTCATCGGCACCAGAGATGATGGTCTCTGCGACAGCGGCTCTTGAAGGTAAAACCGACACAGCCGTGGGGAACGTGTTAGGTTCAAACATTGCCAACATTGCTTTAATTTTAGGTATCACCGCCCTCATCAAACCACTATCTATAAGCTCTGCGGTATTGCGCCGTGAATTGCCATTGATGATTGTCGTTACGCTGGTTGCTGGCGCCATCTTATGGGATAGCCACCTAGGTTTTTACGAAGGCGTACTGCTGTTTGTTCTATTTGCTGCTTTCATTTTCGCGATGCTACACATCAGCCGTAAAGAAAAGCAAAACGGCGATGTGCTGCTAGAGGAGCAAGAATCCGAGATTCCTGACGGTGTAAGCAATGGCAAAGCCGCGATGTGGGTAGTCATTGGTTTAATTATTCTGCCTATTGCTGCTGGCACATTAGTAGACAACGCAGTTGTTATTGCTAAATACTTCGGTATGAGTGACCTAGTTATTGGTTTAACTATTATCGCGGTAGGTACTAGCTTACCTGAGCTAGCTGCTTCTTTAGCCGGAGTCCTTAAAGGCGAAGATGATATGGCCGTTGGTAATATTATCGGTTCAAACGTGTTTAACATTCTTGCTGTAATGGGCCTTCCAGGCATCCTTAATCCTTCAATGCTGAGCGAATACGCAATGGGACGCGACTTCTGGGTTATGCTGGGTGTGTCTCTACTGCTAGTTGCGATGGCTCTGGGCAAATCTCGCAGCATTAACCGTATAGAAGGTGGCGTATTGTTCATCGCTTTCATTGCCTACCAAGGCTATCTCATCATGAACATGAGCGCTTAACACCTTTCCCCATTAGTGGAGTATTTTGATGTCATCAACGTTTGATTTCCGTAGCGTAGCGAAACGAGTGTTAGATACCGAAGTCGCTGCATTGGTACAACTGGACCAGTATTTTAATCAAGACTTTACCAAAGCCTGTGAAACGATTTTGTCTAACCAAGGCAAGGTTGTCGTGATGGGGATGGGAAAATCAGGCCACATCGGTAACAAAATTGCCGCAACACTGGCAAGCACTGGCACTTCTGCATTCTTTGTTCACCCTGGTGAAGCTGCGCACGGCGACCTTGGTATGATTGAACCTGGTGACATCGTTCTTGCTATTTCAAACTCTGGAGAATCAACAGAAATTCTTTCTCTTTTCCCAGTATTGAAGCGCTTGAATATTCGTATCATTAGTATGACAGGTAAGCCGCAATCCAATATGGCGAAGCTATCTGACGCACACCTGCAAATTACGGTACCGAAAGAAGCCTGTTCACTCGGGCTAGCTCCAACATCCAGTACCACGGCTACGCTCGTCATGGGGGACGCTGTTGCAATTGCCCTACTCGAGGCTCGTGGTTTTACTGCTGAAGATTTTGCGCTCTCTCACCCAGGTGGTGCGCTTGGGCGTAAGCTGCTACTCAAATTATCCGATATTATGCACTCCGGAGCGCAGTTACCTATGGTCACCGCCGATACGGTAATCCGCGATGCATTATTGGAAATTAGCCAAAAAGGCTTGGGCATGACAGCTGTTGTTGACGACACTCAGCAACTCGTCGGCATTTTTACCGACGGTGATTTACGTCGTATTCTCGACAAGCGCGTCGATATCCATACTGAAACCATTGGCCAAGTAATGACTCAAAACCCAACAACAGCCAGCCCAGATATGCTTGCAGCTGAAGGGGTTAACTTAATGCAAGAGAAAAGCATCAATGGCCTTATGTTGTGTGATAACGGCAAACTGGTTGGTGCGCTTAATATGCACGATTTATTAAAAGCTGGAGTGATGTAATGAGCAAATTAATTGAAACTCTTTATGGTCCAGTAGAACAAAACCTGTTAAAAATTGCCAAAGAGATTAAACTGCTGATCTGCGATGTCGATGGTGTGTTTTCAGATGGCTTAATCTACATGGGTAATAATGGCGAGGAGCTGAAAACGTTTCATACTCGCGATGGTTATGGCGTCAAATCGTTAATGAACGCCGGGATTGAAGTAGCCATTATCACAGGCCGTCAATCTCAAATTGTAGAAAATCGCATGAAGGCTCTTGGTATATCTCTGATTTACCAGGGGCAAGACGACAAAATTAAAGCATACCAAGACATATGTCGTAAGCTTAATATTGCACCCGAGCAAACTGGTTACATCGGTGATGATTTGATTGACTGGCCAGTAATGGAAAAAGTTGCACTACAAGTTTGCGTCGCTGATGGTCACCCACTTCTCGCCAAACGAGCGAATTATGTCACTACTATCAAAGGTGGGCATGGCGCAGTACGAGAGGTTTGCGATCTTATTCTTCAAGCGCGTGATGAGTTAGACGTACATAAAGGCTTAAGTATATGAGTTTATCTCGTATTATTTATACTTTACTGTTTTTTGTTGCATGTTGGTCGGCTTATTACCTCTTCGACAAAGAACAAACATTCGATATCCAAGTAACTCCAGATCAGGAGTTGCCGATGTTTAGCGGCACCAACATGGAGAACGTTTCTTACGCAGAAGACGGAATCCGCAGCTACATCATAACTTCAACACACTTAGACCACTTCGCGAAAAGTGGCGACACTGAGTTCGATTTTCCTGTACTGAAAATCTATAAAGAAGGTGTCATTCAGGAATGGGAAATCACTGCTGACCGAGCCATCCTCAGTGAAGAGCAAGTCCTGACATTATACGACAACGTTTTGGCTAAAAACCTACTCAGTGACTCGGGATTTGACACTATGTCTACCGACGAAATGAGCATAAAACTTGATAATCGAGACTTTTGGGCAGACAATCGAGTTGTTCTTGTCGGCCCTCAATTTGAAACGGAAGGACAGGCGATGAAAGGCAATTTTGCTGACAATACCGCTGTTCTTTACAACCATGTACAAGGTAGATATGAAACTCTCACACCTTAGTCTATTTGCTTGCCTATTGGCATCAAGCAATGCCATGGCACTATCTACAGACCAAGACCAGCCTGTCTACATCGACTCTGACAGCCAGCACCTAGATATGCAGAGCAACCGAGTGACTTTCCTCGGCGATGTAAAGCTTAAGCAAGGCAGTATCAATATGAATGCCGATAAAGTAATCGTCATTCGTGACCCAAAAGATGGCACAATCCAAGAGATTGAAGGCTATGGCGATCTAGCGACGTTTTCACAGCTGACTGACGATGGCAAAACCCTTTATGGTGAAGCAGAAGAGCTGTATTACAAAATGGTCGATGACCAACTCACTATGATTAAGCGAGCCATGCTGTCACAAGACGACAGCGTAATCCGTGGCAGCAAGATCCGCTATAGAATCACCGAGCAGAAGCTCATTGCCGACGGTCAAACAGGCGACCGTGTCAGCACCGTTCTTCAACCACAGGCAGCCCAAAACTAATATGGCAATATTAAAAGCAGAGCACCTAGCGAAAAGCTACAAAAACCGCCGCGTAGTTTCTGATGTGAGCTTAGAAGTAGAGTCTGGTCAAATCGTTGGCCTACTCGGCCCGAATGGTGCAGGTAAAACCACATCGTTTTACATGATTGTTGGTCTCGTCGCTCGAGACGAAGGCAAAATAAGCATCGACAATCAAGATATCAGTATTCTTCCAATGCACAGCCGCTCTCGCATGGGTATAGGCTACTTGCCGCAAGAAGCGTCTATCTTCCGTAAATTATCGGTGGAAGATAACATCATGGCCGTTCTTCAGACTCGTGAAGAAATGACTCGTGAGGAGCGCCAAGATAAACTTGAAGACCTTCTGGAAGAGTTCCACATCCAACATATCCGTGCAAGCGCGGGGATGGCGTTGTCAGGTGGTGAGCGTCGACGCGTAGAGATAGCGCGCGCATTAGCAGCAAACCCACAGTTCATCTTGCTGGATGAGCCTTTTGCCGGGGTTGACCCAATCTCAGTTATCGACATCAAAAAGATCATCGAACACTTAAGAGATCGTGGCCTAGGTGTGCTGATCACCGACCACAACGTGCGTGAAACGCTTGATGTGTGTGAAAAAGCTTACATCGTAAGCCAAGGGCACTTGATCGCTGAAGGAACACCGGCGGACGTTCTCAATAATGAACAAGTAAAACAAGTTTATCTCGGTGAACAATTCCGTCTATGATTAAATAGAGTCGGTAGCGGAATCTAAAAATAATAAGGTAAGCGACACTGAATGAAACCCTCATTACAACTCAAGCTAGGTCAGCAATTAGCCATGACTCCTCAGTTGCAGCAAGCGATTCGCTTACTGCAACTGTCTACTTTGGATCTTCAACAAGAGATTCAAGAAGCGCTGGACTCCAACCCGCTACTTGATGTTGAAGAAGGTAGCGATGAACCAGCATCGAGCGAAGAAAAAAGCACTAATGAGGAAAAAGAGCCTACCGTAGAAGTTGCAGAGCCTGAGCCTAAAGACAGCTCCGAGTTGATCGAAAAATCAGAAATCAGCAACGAACTCGAAATCGATACCACTTGGGATGATGTATACAGCGCGAATACAGGTAGCACTGGTATTGCTCTAGATGACGATGCACCTATTTACCAAGGTGAAACTACGCAGTCACTGCATGATTACCTGTTGTGGCAGCTCGACTTAACTCCATTCAGTGAAACCGACCGAACCATTGCGCTAGCTATCATCGACGCTATCGATGATTATGGTTACCTTACGATTAGCAGTGAAGACATCCTCGACAGCTTTGATAATGAAGAGATCGAACTGGATGAAATTGAAGCTGTGCGTAAACGCATCCAGCAATTTGACCCACTGGGCGTTGCGTCTTTAAACCTTCAAGATTGCTTGTTATTACAACTGGCGACTTTCCCAGAAGATACTCCTTGGCTAAATGAAGCCAAATTGGTCTTGAACAACCATATCGATCATCTTGGTAATCGAGACTACAAGCTGATCATTAAAGAAACCAAACTTAAAGAAGCAGAGTTAAGAGACGTACTGGCGCTTATCCAACAACTGGATCCTCGTCCAGGTAGTCGCATCACCCCAGATCACGCTGAGTATGTCATTCCTGATGTGTCTGTTTTCAAAGACCATGGTAAGTGGGTGGTTACCATCAACCCAGACAGTGTTCCAAAACTTAAAGTAAATCAACAATATGCTAGCTTAGGCAAAGGAAACAGTGCCGATAGCCAGTACATTCGAACCAATTTGCAAGAAGCAAAGTGGTTAATTAAAAGCCTAGAAAGTAGAAACGAGACGTTGCTCAAAGTTGCAAAATGCATAGTTGAACACCAACGTGATTTCTTCGAGTATGGGGAAGAGGCCATGAAACCAATGGTCCTAAATGATGTTGCCCTCGCTGTTGATATGCATGAGTCCACTATTTCACGTGTTACGACTCAGAAGTTTATGCATACCCCTAGAGGCATATTTGAATTGAAGTACTTCTTCTCTAGTCACGTTAGTACAGACAACGGAGGAGAGTGTTCATCCACTGCAATTCGCGCTTTGATTAAAAAACTGGTGGCAGCGGAAAACACCGCGAAACCACTCAGTGACAGCAAGATTGCAGCATTACTGGCTGATCAAGGGATTCAGGTCGCTAGAAGAACCATAGCTAAGTACCGAGAATCTTTGGGCATTGCCCCTTCAAGTCAGCGCAAACGCCTACTTTAAGGCCTATAACCGAGAAGGAAAGTCTATGCAAATTAACATTAATGGCCATCACGTTGATCTTACCGATTCACTGCAAGACTATGTAAACTCAAAGTTTCAAAAACTTGAGCGATTTTTCGACCATATCAATAACGTACACGTTGTATTGCGTGTTGAGAAAGTAAGACAAATCGCTGAAGCTACCCTTCACGTAAACCAAGGGGATATCCACGCAACTGCAGACGACGAAAATATGTACGCTGCAATCGATGCACTAGTGGATAAACTCGTTAGACAACTTAACAAGCATAAAGAAAAGCTAAGTAGCCACTAATCATGCAAATCAGCGAAGTACTTTCATTGGACTGCACTAAAAGTGCAGTCCAATGCACGAGCAAAAAACGCGCTCTAGAAATGATCAGCGAAATCGTCGCACAGCAAACTGGTCAAAACTCCACCGAACTTTTTGAATGTATGCTCAGCCGTGAAAAGGTGGGCAGTACTGGCATTGGAAATGGTATCGCCATTCCCCATGCTCGTATGATGTCGAGCGACCAAGCGGTAGCCGTACTTCTTCAATGTGAACAACCTATCGAATTTGATTCTATAGACAATCGACCTGTCGACCTTCTTTTCGCTCTGCTCGTGCCAGACGCACAATGTAAAGAGCACCTGAAAACACTTTCTTCGATGGCCGAACGTCTTAACGACAAACAAATCCTTAAGCAGCTGAGAAACGCACAAAGCGATCAAGAGCTCTATAACATCATGGTTAACAAGTAGGCAGTATTGCGATGCGTTTAATCGTTGTGAGTGGTCAATCTGGTGCAGGTAAAAGTGTCGCTCTAAGAGTGCTTGAAGACCTTGGATATTACTGTGTAGATAACTTGCCCGTTAGTCTACTTGATGCTTTTATTCAGTCGGTATCTGACAGCAAGCAAAATGTCGCCGTTAGTATCGATATCCGAAACTTACCTAAAGAGCCGACACTAGTTGACGACTTGCTTGAAAAGCTAAAGCAAAGCACTGACGTTAACGTTCTTTTCTTAGGTGCTAACCAAGAAACGCTCCTAAAGCGCTATAGTGAAACTCGCCGTCTACACCCGCTCTCGTTAAGTGATTCAAAACCTTCGTTGGCCCAAGCGATTGAGCTTGAACGCAAGATACTCGCACCACTAAAAGAGCATGCCGACCTAGTGTTGGACAGTAGTAACCAATCTCTACACGAACTCAGCGAAACCGTTCGTATGCGAGTAGAAGGAAGGGAACGACAAGAGCTTGTCATGGTATTCCAATCATTTGGGTTCAAATATGGCTTACCTAATGATGCTGATTACGTATTTGATGTTCGTTTTTTACCTAACCCTCACTGGGAACCCGCGTTAAGGCCGTTAACCGGACTCGATACTCCGATTAAATCCTTCTTGGAATCTCACCAAGAAGTCATCGACCTCAAACTGCAAATCCAAGGCTTTATTGACAACTGGCTACCTATGCTAGAGAAAAACAATCGCAGCTATCTCACTGTGGCGATTGGCTGTACTGGCGGAAAACACCGCTCAGTGTATTTGACTCAACAAATTGGTGAGTATTTTTCTCAGCTGGGCCATCAAGTTCAAATCCGCCACACTTCGTTAGAAAAACATCACTCATAGGACTCTTACCATGCAGCAGCAAAGCCGAACTGTACTCATTCAGAACCGATTAGGTCTTCATGCTCGTGCTGCTGTTAAATTGGTCGAATTAGCTCAATCGTTTGAAGCGATTCTGACTATTCGCAATCACGAAGACAAAGAAGCCACAGCCGATAGCGTCATGGGGTTGCTGATGCTCGAATCTGCTCAAGGCGAACACGTGACTATCACCGCCGAAGGCAATGACGCCGCCCCAGCGCTGGAAGCGGTGTGTAACTTAATCGAACACAAGTTCGACGAAGACGAATAACCTGCCCATAAACTCATTAAATAGCCGTTTGTTCACAATATCTTATTAACCAAGCTATATATTTAAGTTACTATTTAAAACATTGTAAGTATTAAGAGTTTAGGGGGAATCAATGGCAGAGCAAATAGAATTTGACCAAGCTCACCAAGCCCTCCAAGAAGTTACTGAAGCTCTAGAAAATGGCCGTTTTGTCCATGTCCGACGCCAACTGCAGGATATGGAGCCAGAAGATATTGCTCACCTCCTTGAAGCCTCACCACGTAAAAGCCGTGACGTTCTTTGGCAGCTCACCGATCCTGAAGATTACGGTGAAATCCTCGACGAGTTAAGCGAAGACGTTAAAGATGCGCTTGTCTCCAAGATGGCGCCAGAAAAGCTGGCAGAAGCAACAGAAGGTATGGACACCGATGACGTTGCATACGTCCTGCGAAGCCTACCTGATGATGTCTCACGTGAAGTCCTATCGCAAATGGACACGGCTGATAGATTGCGTGTTGAAACCGCGCTGTCGTATCCAGAGGACACTGCTGGCGGGATAATGAATACTGACGTCACAACCATTCGTGGTGACGTCGACGTCGACGTAGTCCTTCGTTATCTGCGCATGAAAGGTGAACTGCCTGAGGCGACCGATGCACTTTACGTCATCGACGAAGAAAGCCGCCTTATAGGCCATTTATCGCTGACGACTCTACTCACGACTCAACCAGATGTTCCGGTTATCGAAGTAATGGATGACGCGGATGAAGCGATTTCTGTCGATACCAGCGACTCAGATGTCGCCAGCTTGTTCGAACGTCGTAACTGGGTTTCTGCACCTGTTGTTGATGAAAACCAACATCTGGTTGGCCGTATAACGATCGATGACGTGGTAGATGTCATTCGTGAAGATGCAGAGCACTCAATGATGAGTATGGCTGGCCTTGATGATGACGAAGATACCTTTGCACCTGTAGTAAAGTCGGCACGTAAGCGTAGTGTTTGGCTTGGAGCCAACGTTTTAGCTGCTCTTGCTGCGGCTTCAGTTTCAAACATGTTTGAAGCGACATTAGATCAAATGGCTGCTATCGCAGTATTGATGACCATCGTGCCTTCAATGGGCGGCGTAGCAGGTAACCAAACTGTTGCTCTCGTCATCCGCGGTTTAGCCTTAGGCCATATCGGTGACAGTAACAAACGCGAATTACTGCTTAAAGAAGCCGCTATCGGTTTCCTTAACGGTATTCTTTGGGCGCTGATCATTGGTGGTATTGTTGTCGCATGGAAGAGTGACTGGATGCTTGGCGGCATTATCTCCGCAGCCATGATGACTAACTTACTGGTTGCAGGGATTGCTGGGGTAACTATCCCAATTCTACTCAAGAAAATGAATATTGACCCAGCCTTAGCGGGTGGTATGGCGCTCACTACCGTGACCGATGTCATCGGCCTCTCCGTATTCTTAGGGCTTGCGACGATTTTAATTTAGTCGCACTCTAAAGCTCGTTACTAAAGTTCCAAATCAAAAAGGGCTCGTACTATCTAGTACGAGCCCTTCTATTAACCATAATATTCGCTACCGTCAGGCTATGTTATTCACCCGCGACTTTCATTGATTCCAGCAAAATAGAACCCGTCTGAATTTGTGAGCGAGTTTCAACGTCGTTACCCACGGCCACAATTTGGTTAAACATATCTTTGAGGTTGCTTGCAATGGTCACTTCCGACACTGGATATTGAATTTCACCGTTTTCAACCCAGAAACCAGCCGCACCACGTGAGTAATCACCTGTCACGATATTCACACCTTGGCCCATGACTTCAGTCACTAAGAAGCCAGTACCAAGCTCTTTAAGCATCTGCTCAAAACCTTGCCCAGTAGATTTCACAAACCAGTTATGGATACCACCAGCGTGCCCCGTTGGAGTCATGCCCATTTTGCGTGCTGCGTAGCTGGTAAGCAGGTAAGTCGACAATACACCATCAGTGATAATTTCACGATCTTGAGTAAACACACCTTCACTATCAAAAGGGCTAGATGCAAGGCCACGCAATACGTGTGGGCGCTCCGATACGTTAAACCATTCTGGAAGTACTTGCTTACCAAGGTGAGCGAGTAAGAAAGAAGATTTACGGTATAAGTTACCGCCACTGATCGCCATCACCAAATGACCTAATAGTCCAGTCGCGACATCCGCTGCAAACATAACAGGGTACTTACCTGTGGTCAGTTTTTTCGCATCTAATCGGTTAACGGTTTTCTCAGCGGCTAGTTGACCCACTTTTTCAGGAGCCCAAAGCTCATCACGATGACGGGCAACGGTGTAGCTGTAGTCACGTTCCATCTCACCATTGGCTCCTTGGCCAATCACACAACAACTAGTACTATGACGGCTCGAAGCGTAGCTAGCAAGTAAACCATGGCTATTGCCATAGACCTTTAGACCATAGTGACTGTCATAGCTTGCGCCATCACTTTGTTTAATTTTATCGCTATAAGCCAGCGCTTGCTGCTCAGCTGCAATCGCCACTTTCGCGGCGTAATCTGGGTCTGGAGTATCCGGGTGGAACAGGTCAAGATCAGGAATATCTTGCACCATCAACTCTTTAGGCGCAGGGCCTGCATGAGGGTCCTCTGAGGTGTATTGAGCAATATCAAGCGCAGCCGCTACCGTCTGGCTGATCGCTTTCTCACTTAAATCTGATGTAGACGCACTGCCTTTACGTTGGCCTCGGTATACCGTGATACCCAGAGCCCCATCGCTATTAAACTCGACATTTTCCACTTCACACATGCGAGTAGAAACGCTTAGGCCTGTTGATTTAGTAATGGCCACTTCAGCCGCATCAGCACTCACTGAAGCTAGCTCTAACGCTTTCGCAACCGCAGCTTCAAGCTCAACTTGCTGTTGAGCAACTTGTTGTTTTACATCCATATCGAATCTAAGTAATTGCCATTGATAGCGTTAGGATAACAAGAATTTCGCTTTCTCCCCACGATTCTTGTTAAAATAGACCTAATATTAGTTTGAGATAGTGATATAGGCAGAAAAGATGGCTCGTAAAAACCAGAAAGCGCCCTGGGAACCGGAAGAAGAAATCATCTGGGTAAGTAAAACCGAGATGAAAAATGACATGGAAGAGCTACAAAAGCTCGGTGAAGAACTGGTCGGCTTAAAGCCCTCTGTACTTGAAAAGTTTCCATTAAGTGAAGACTTGGCGGACGCGATTAAAGACGCTCAACGCTTTAAAAACGAAGCACGACGTCGTCAGCTTCAATACATCGGCAAATTAATGCGCAATGAAGATCCAGAACCTCTTCAAGCTGCGTTAGACAAAGTTCGCAATAAGCACTCACAAGCGACCGCGGAACTGCACAAACTGGAGCAGCTGCGTGACCGCATTGTTGAAGAAGGCGACAGTGCAATTGCTGAAGCGGTCGAGCAGTATCCACAGGCTGATCGTCAGCGCTTACGCCAACTTGCTCGCCAAGCCAACAAAGAGAAAAAAGCAGGTAAGCCTGCTAAAGCTTACCGTGAAATCTTTCAAGTGTTGAAAGAGCTAAACGAAGAAGAGCTATAGGGTCTGTTGATCTTTCGCGGTTAAATTTCGTTCGAAAGTTCAACAACCCCTAATCACTCTTTGGTGAGCACAAACAATCTCAGAAAGAAAAGTCTAAAAAGCCGAGTGAATCTCGGCTTTTTTATATCTAACTTTCACTGACGTTCGCCAGTTTTAATCCCTACTCACCTGCGCGTACAAATTCAGCTAAAGCTGGATTAGCATGCTGTGCTGATAAGTGTTCAATGCTATCCACCAGCGCTACCTTACCGTGAGTCATAAAAGCAAAATGCGTCGCAATCGCTTTAGCATCGCTGATATGGTGAGTCACCATCACGACGGTGATACCGCGCTCCATGGCTAGCTTCTTCACTAAACTCAGCATCTCTTCACGTAAAATCGGATCAAGTGCCGAGAAAGGCTCGTCGAGCAACCAAATCTGATGCGGCTGAACAAAGCAGCGCGCAAGGGCAACGCGTTGCCTTTGTCCACCAGACAACTGCTCTGGTAACCTGTCTAGATAAGCATCCACACCGACTTGCTGCGCAGCTTCAACTACGAGCTGTTGCTGCTGATTATCCAGCTTTAACCCTGGGTGCAGACCCAGCCCTATGTTTTCTCGCACACTTAAGTGCGCAAACAAATTATGCTCTTGGAACAGCATCGCAAAAGGTCGCTGATGAGGAGGTTTACCCAATAGAGACGTACCATCGACGTCTATCCGGCCACGACTTGGCTCGATAAAACCTGCCACAAGACTAAAAAGCGTCGACTTCCCTGCCCCGCTAGGCCCCATTAAAGCCACAATTGAACCGGGCCGAACTTGAATATCAAACTCAAACAGCTCTTGATGATAGTAGTATTCAACCTGTTCAACCGATAACATCTTGCCCTCTCTTGTCTTTTTTTGCCTGTTTTGAGCCCGTTTTAAACAACATTTCGGTAAGTGTGAAGCAACCAACACTGAGTAGCAGTAAGGTTACAGACACAACCGCAGCGGCTTCCATTTGATAGCTGCCAAGTAACTGGAACAAATACAGGGGTAACGTTCGGAACTCTTGGCTACCAAACAGAGCAATGGCACTGAGATCACCAATCGAAAACATAAAGCCAATCGCAAACGCATGCGCGATCGGTTTTCGTAACGCGCGCCATTCGACCACCTTAAATCGTTGCCACCCTCGCATACCTAAGCTCGCGCACAGGTACTGATATTGCTGAGCAACATGCAGCATAGGCTGAGATAACGTCTTGATGACATACGGCAACGCCATCAAAGCATTAACCACAACCACCACGTAAAAGGCATAACTAAATGCATCCGCAAAATAACGTAGTAGCAGAAATAAACCCGTGCTGATCACCAGACCCGGCGTAACGAGAATAATGGTACCAATCAACTCGATTCCGTCTGCTTTACTGTTTTTATTCCTCAGCCTTAAAGCCCGACTGGTCGTCAATATAGCCATACCTATCACTAACGCAATCGCACTCGCTGAAATAGCCACTTTAAGAGACGCGCCAAACGCTAACCAGAATCGGCCATCAGTAAACACCAGCAAAGCCTGCTCGTTAATACCACTCAAAACCACCATAGCAAGGGGCGGGATAACCAATAGACATGCTCCTGCAATCCAAAAAAAGTCCCACACTTTCGAACTAAAGCTATCCTGAATCAGTATTTTTCCCGGCGACACACTCCCAGTAGAAACCGCTATCGGTTTGGCTAAACGCTGGATAGACAAAGCAAGTACACCGCACAACAACATCTGCCACAGCGCGAGCAGAGCTCCAGCTTGCAAATCAAAATCAAACTTAATCGCCTGATATATTGCCAGCTCAATAGTAGTCGACTTAGGGCCACCGCCTAACGCCATCACCGTAGCAAAGCTAGTGAAGCACAGCATAAAGACTAAACCAAACACATGAGGAAGTTGCTGACGAAGCCTAGGCCACTCAACCCACTTGAATTTATGCCAATGGCTCATTCCTAAGTGAGCACACAGTTTGTGCTGCTCCGCAGGAACGGTATCTAGCGCCTGCAGTAACAAACGGCTCGCGTACGGAAGATTAAAAAACACATGTGCCAGTAATATGCCGTTCAAGCCGTATATAGAAAAAGGCAAAGAGTGATCGATTTGCTTTAACATGTTGGCAAGTAAGCCACTATTGCCATAAATAGCGAGTAACCCAAACACACCAACCAGAACTGGCAATACCAATGTTGTCGCAAATAACTTGAGTAATAGACTGCGTCCCTTGAATTGACGCCGTGACAAAGCGTGAGCTACAGGTATCGCTAACCCGACACTCAGTACACTTGAGAGCAGGGCTTGGTAGAAACTAAACTGAGTAACATGACGATAATACGGATCTGACCAGACCGCGCTTAGGTTCAACGACGGCGCTTCTAGCAATAACGCTCCAAGCGCTGAAATGACAAAGGCCGCGATAGCTATCGCGACCCAAATACCCACTTTCGGGATAGTGTTCAAATCAAGCCCCGATTAGAACGTAAGTGCATGTTGCCACTCACGGATCCATGGTTTACGCATTTCAGCAATTTCTTCAGGAGAAAAGCTCAGCGCTTTACTTGGTACCGACAGAGTTTCGAACCCTTTTGGTAACTCGACATCCGTTACTGGGTACATCCAGTTACCGGTTGGCATCACCGATTGGAATTCATCACTTAGGATAAAGTTCATAAACTCATCAGCCAGCTTTTCATTTTTACTGCCTTTCACTTTCGCTGCCACCTCGACCTGAGTGTAATGACCTTCAGAAAAGTTAGCAGCGGCAAACTTGTCGTCTTGCTCAGCAATCAAGTGATACGCCGGTGACGTAGTGTAAGACAGCACCATATCTGACTCACCCTCTAAGAACATAGAGTACGCTTCCGACCAGCCTTTAGTGACGGTCACTGTCTTCTTCGCCAGAGATTGCCATGCTGGCGTCACTTCATCGCCATACACCGATTTCATCCACAGCATTAAACCTTGTCCCGGAGTGGAAGTACGAGGATCTTGGTAAATAACCTTAAGATCATCACGCTGCTCAACCAGTTCTTTCAAGCTTTTCGGTGGGTTAGCTAGCTTCTCTTTGTTATAGACAAAAGCGAAGTAACCATAGTCGTAAGGAATAAAGGTGGTATCACTCCAACCACTTGGTAGTGAAATCGAGGAGGTATCTACCTTATGCTCAGCAAGTAAGCCGGTTTGTTTCGCTTCAGCCATAAGATTGTTATCAAGGCCTAATACCACATCTGCTTTGCTATTTTTACCTTCCAAACGCAATCGGTTAAGGATCGACACTCCGTCATCCAGAGCCACAAAATCTACGTTACAACCACAGTGCGCTTCAAACGCTTGCTCTACTTTCGGGCCTGGGCCCCAATCAGATGCAAAAGAGTCGTAGGTATAGACGGTTAACGTGTTTTCTTCGGCTTGGACAGAAAAAGAAGCCATTGTGGCCAGTGCAATTGCGCTAAGTGTGGTTTTCACTGCTCGCTCTCCTTGGTTTGAGCGGCGCGAGGTTGAGGGAGGAAGACATAGTCCTTTACTGCTATTGAAGTTCCTAACTCAATCCCTACGCCAGCATTATCTGGGTCAGGTGAAGATGTGGGTTTGTAGAAGCACAAACCTTATCGTGCGGGTCCCAAGCAGACGCTTGATCTCAGCCCACATTCATAAAGTGAATAATAAGCTCCCCGATGAGTTGTCCAAATTGTAATTGTTATTGAGATAATTAGCTATAAGGATCAAGATTCACTACGTTGATCGTAGCCCCAGCGAGGAACCAAGCCTTGTTCCACACCAAGATGATCTAGGATTCGTGCCACCATGAAATCAACTAAGTCTTCGATAGATTTGGGCTGATGGTAAAAGCCAGGGGCCGCAGGCATGATGGTCACCCCCATTTGCGATAGCTTGTGCATATTCTCTAAATGCAAAGTAGAAAATGGCGTTTCACGCACCACCAGCAGTAACTGACCTCGCTCTTTCATTACCACGTCAGCCGCTCGCTCAATTAGGTTGTCAGACATACCGTGAGCGATAGCAGCAACACTGCCTGCTGAACACGGGCAAACCACCATTTGCTTTGGCGCAGCGGAACCGGATGCCACAGGAGAGAACCAATCCTCTTTGCCACATACTTCTAACTTTTCGCTATCACAGTTCAAATGTGCAACCAATGCTTTTTTAGCCGCCTCTGCCCCTGCAGGTAACTTGAGATCGTGCTCGGTAGCAAGCACCACTCGCGCTGCAGAAGAAATGAGTAAATACACTTTATAGTCTGCTGCTAACAAACACTCGAGTAAGCGCAGACCATATGGGGCGCCCGAAGCGCCAGTAAATGCCAGAGTAATGGACTTTTGTGATGATGCCATTGGTATTATTTCGCCTTTAGCGATTGTAATAGTTTGTCGTGGATGCCTTCGAAGCCACCATTGCTCATCACTAAGATGTGCTCTCCTGGCTGAGCTTCTTGACTAATTTTAGCGACAAATTGCTCAATATCGCCACTTACAAATGCTGTTTGGCTACATTGCTGAGCCACTTCTTCCACCGACCAATCGATATTGTCAGGCTGATAGAGGTAAACAGAATCGGCCTGCTTCAAAGACGCTGCGAGCGTTTCCTTATGTACACCACGCTTCATCGTAGCAGAGCGAGGTTCAAGCACGGCAATTATCTTGTCTTTACCCACTTTATTACGCAAACCACCTAGTGTAAGTTCAATGGCGGTTGGGTGATGAGCAAAATCGTCGTAGACGGTTACGCCGTGCTCTGTGCCTTTTAACTCTAAACGCCGCTTGGTATTAATGAATTTGGCTAAAGACTCACACGCAAGATCTGGAGTGACACCAACATGACGCGCCGCGGCAATCGCCATTAGTGCGTTATCGACGTTATGATCGCCAACCAAGTCCCAATTTACTTGGCCCACAAGTTCACCTTTGAAATACACATCGAATACCGAACCATCAATCTGTACTTTTTTGGCGTACCAGTCTGACGACTCACCACTTAGCTCTGTTTCACTCCAACAACCTCGCTGCAACACATCAGCAATCGCTTCATCACTTTGAGGCGCCAAAATTCGTCCATTGCCTGGGACAGTGCGCACTAGGTGGTGGAATTGTCGCTTTATCGCTTCAAGATCATCAAAGATGTCGGCGTGATCGAACTCTAGATTATTCATCACTAACGTTCTTGGATGGTAATGAACAAACTTAGAACGTTTGTCGAAAAAAGCACTGTCGTATTCGTCGGCCTCTACCACGAAGAACATACTTTCCCCTAAGCGAGCAGACACACCAAAATTACCAAGCACTCCCCCAACTAAGAAGCCAGGCTGGTAGCCACAATCTTCTAGAATCCACGCCAACATGCTGGAAGTGGTCGTTTTACCATGAGTACCAGATACAGCCAGCACCCACCGGTCATGAAGTAAAAATTCCTGTAGCCACTGTGGCCCAGAGGTATAACGCAGGTTGGTATTCAACACATGTTCAACACAAGGATTTCCACGGCTCATGGCATTACCAATCACCACCAAGTCTGGCTTCGGCTCTAATTGTACCGGGTCGAAACCTTCAATAATTTCGATACCTTGAGATTCTAAAAGTGTGCTCATTGGCGGGTATACATTCGCGTCGGAGCCAGTCACTTTGTGACCTAGTTGACGCGCTAGAATTGCTGCACCGCCCATAAAAGTGCCACAGATACCTAAAATGTGAATATGCATAAAACCTAACCTAGCAACGGTTATTTAAAACGAATGACTCATTATCGCCATTTCATTATTAAAAGCGAGCAGCTTTGCAAATAAGCAACAGTCGACAAATGAATTGAGATCTCAGTCGGTTAGTTCATTACCATTAATAAGATCTGGCGCATACACTAACAATTATGCGCACCCAAAGCCCAATAAGAGGCCAACACTTGCGCTAACTCCCCCACTCCCAAAGATAGTTAAGGAAATAACATGTCTGAAATGCGCACCCTTGGCGAGTTCATTGTTGAGAAACAAACGGACTTCCCCCACGCTAGCGGTGATCTTTCATCTCTTTTGTCTTCTATTCGACTTGCTGCAAAAATTGTTAACCGAGAGATTAACAAAGCTGGGCTAGCGGATATCACTGGTGCTGTTGGTACGGATAACGTACAAGGCGAAGAACAGCAAAAACTTGATGTGTATGCAAACGACAAGTTTAAGGCCGCACTTGAAGCTCGTGATCAAGTTTGTGGTGTTGCTAGTGAAGAAGAAGACGAAGCTGTCGCGTTCAATAAAGAGCTCAACAAGAACGCGAAATACGTGGTGCTAATGGACCCACTTGATGGCTCTTCCAATATCGACGTTAACGTTTCTGTTGGTACGATTTTCTCGATTTACCGCCGTGTTTCTCCTGTAGGCACACCGCCAACAGAAGAGGACTTCCTTCAACCTGGCAACAAACAAGTAGCCGCCGGTTATGTTGTTTATGGTTCTTCAACCATGCTGGTTTATACCACTGGCAAGGGCGTTAACGGCTTTACTTATGACCCATCGATTGGCACCTTCTGTCTATCTCATGAAAACATGATGATTCCTCAAGACGGTACTATTTACTCTATCAACGAAGGTAACTACATCCGCTTCCCGATGGGCGTGAAAAAGTACATTAAGTACTGCCAAGAGAATGTGCCTGAAGAAAAGCGCCCTTACACTTCACGCTACATTGGCTCACTCGTATCAGATTTCCACCGCAACCTGCTAAAAGGTGGTATCTACCTTTATCCAAGCACTTTAAGTCATCCAAACGGCAAACTACGCCTTCTTTATGAGTGCAACCCAATGGCATTCCTAATGGAACAAGCCGGTGGTTTAGCTTCGGATGGTACGACTCGCATCATGGACATCAAGCCAACTGAACTACACCAACGAGTGCCGTTCTTCTGTGGCTCTAAAAACATGGTCAAAAAAGTCGAAGAGTTCATGGAAACGTATCGCGAAGAGTAATCCATCACTCATTTCACTAAAAAGGGTAAGCAAGTGCTTACCCTTTTTTATTGCTATCGATGGCAGGGCATGAGCGCACTCGAGTACTTGACCAAATTACTATGGATTAGACTAATTCATAATTTACCCATGTTCGATAATTTGATAACTATACTCGGTTGAAGTTTTAAAGTTACACTTACATTAACGAGCTTTACTCAGCTCAGAGCTATGACAAAAGGAAATTTGTATGAGTTTGAATAATGTACCGGCAGGGAAATCGCTGCCAGATGACATCTATGTCGTGATTGAAATCCCAGCCAATGCCGACCCAATCAAGTATGAGGTCGACAAAGACTCAGGTGCCGTATTCGTAGACCGCTTTATGTCTGCACCTATGTTCTATCCATGTAACTACGGGTACGTGAACCATACTTTGTCTCTCGATGGCGATCCTGTTGATGTACTCGTCCCAACACCACACCCACTGATGCCGGGCTCTGTCATTCGTTGCCGACCAGTTGGTGTATTAAAAATGACTGATGAGTCGGGTGAAGACGCGAAAGTTTTTGCGGTTCCGCACTCTAAGCTATCTAAAGAATATGACCATATCCAAGATGTGGGTGACATTCCCGAGTTACTTAAAGCGCAAATCACTCACTTCTTTGAGCGCTATAAAGAGCTGGAATCAGGTAAGTGGGTAAAAGTCGATGGTTGGGCTGATGTTGAAGCAGCGCGTGCCGAAATTTTATCGTCTTACGAACGTGCACAAAAATAAACTGAAAGAGCCTGCTTAAAAGCAGGCTCTTTTCTAGCTGACCGTATCGCTACATAGAAGCGGTGGAGTGGCGCCCCGAGACATAATCTTGTTGAAAGAAGATATTGATGTCATCGCAAATACCTAGGTACCGTTCTTGTTTTACCCCTAAGATATAAGCACTTTGACTACAGTATTCTTGTTTCCCCATTTCATACCCAATACTGTAAGCAGAGTATAAATCAGGATTCCAAACCGAAACATCGGCTCGCTTTTCTAATGATTGCTGAGAAATTTTTAACTGGCCATCTAGCGCTTGCTGTTTTCCAAACGCTTCCCAACCCGAAGATTCAGCAGTCAGAGGGAGTGGGCTGTGCGCGCATGCGGTCAATAACATAGCACTCATTAGCATTAGAGTTTTCATCGTTGTTCTCCAATTGTTAGCTTAAATTCCACTGCACTGCCTTGTTATACGTTTGGTTCGCAGAAAAGGTTCACACTTTATAGCACCAATCACCGGATTGAATGGGTACTGATAATTTTGATTCGTCTTGATAGAGATATACCCAAGCTTTACCAAAAGGCGTATCTAGTGACGATCGTCGGTACTCATTAGGCACATCTTCAAGTACATCCAGATTAGCAAGCGTTGTGTCATCTATTCGATAGACTTCTCCAAGTATAGACTGCTCACCATCAGAGATCGCAGGGTACTCACCCAAATCAAACAAAGCGTAATGAGGCCCAGTTTCAAATTGCCCTAGTAGTTCACTGTTAGCAAGTAAGTGACTATTCACTTCGCCTTGCCTCAACGTTCCATATACAAATACTAAATGTTGCATTTGCTCCTCCTAAGCTACCAAGCTACAAGACTATTTTAGTCAAACTCAAATTGGTATAGCAGATCAACGGCGTTATCTAAACCAGACACCACTTCAACATATAAGTCAGTCATCAGTCGGTAACGTACTGTGAATTCTCCGACAGGCTCAAAAATCCCCACCCCATACTGCACTTTCAGGCCTGGGAGTACATAGCCACTCACCGTTACCTGAGAATCGTCACCCGTACCAGCGGTATCCAGTTGAAGGTCTTGCACCCCAAACGCCTGGCCAATCTCACCCACTAAGCGACCGCTCTTGGCTAAGCTCAATCCAATTAAAGTGGTAGTCATGGTGTTCCCCCCCGTTTCTGCGTCAATATCCTGCCCACGGAGCAGATATGAAAGCGCATTCGCTTGTGGCATAGCAGGGTCAGAGAAGATAGTCAGTGACGGTTCATCTGCAGGGCCAGTAACACGAACCCCAGCCGTAACATCATCTTGGGTATTATCAGGATTACGGATCGCGGTGATTGCAACATATGGCTGATCGGCAGGCCCGTTCATTAAGATTTTGCCCTCTTCAATCAACAAATCCTGACCAAAAGAACGGTAAGAACCATCGACGATATTCACTTCACCCGTAATAAATGGGCCTTTATCTTTTTGAGTCACATTGAGCTGGCCTTTTAGTCCCCCCTCAAGGCCAAACGCCGACAATTTAAAGTCATCGCCAATGGTGATGTTAACGTTAGTTTCAATGTTCAGCGGCAACGAGCCACTACCATCTACCGGCTGCAAAGATTCATCCAGAATCACTTGGTCTTTGGAAACTGAGACCGCATTCGGTGGGAGTTCTTCAACTACAATACGCCCCCAAGGCAAGCCGATATCGCCTTCAATTTTGGCCAATGTTGGCGTCGCCGAAATCGTCATATCGGGAACAACTTTGACTTGTACGATAGGCGGAACCTTGACCAATAATTCATCGGCAAACACCCGTAAATGAGCACGCCAATCTTCGATATCTTGCCAATCCGCTTCACCAGCTAACTTAAGCTCACCATCAGGAGTTTGAATGCCCGCATTGAGCTCTGCTTCATAACCATTCAGGTCGAGCGTAAGCTGGCCCGAATTCACATCAACCGGTGAAATATCCCCTTTGAGTAAGATGTCCGATACTGTTAAGCGACCTTGCACTTTGGGCTGCAGAATCGGGCCACTGAACGTGACATCGGTTTCGAGTGTGGATTTTAACTTACTGAAATCACCCACGATTGGAGAAAGGAAGTCAAGGCTGAATGGAGTGAGCTTGAGTGCACCGTCAATTTGCTTGTTTTTAGCCAGCACATCAGGGATCGAGATACGCCCAGACAAATCACCATTGTCGACTACATCAATCATCCAATCCGCATCTAAGCGGTCTTGTTTGAGTTCAGCATTGAGCTCAATACTCTCCCAACCCAGCACGATTGGCTGCTCGATAGTTTGTTCAACATGGCCTTTAGGAAGCTGCACATTCACTTTCACTTCAGGTGGTTGAGACTCCGCCCACTTTGCCCAAATTTGTGCATCCACTAAGCCTTGTATCTCTGTTTGGTGTGGCAAAAGCGATTTTATCTGCGCGAAGTCAAACTGCTTGATGCTTAATGCTGCTTCACCATTTTTACCTACCGTTGTATCTTTATCTAAGCAGAGCGAAGAGCCTGCTTGTAGCCAACAATGCGCAGCAATATTGGCTTGCTGCTTATCAACATCGACGGTAATCAGCGTCGGATGTTCCAAGCGCCAAGGGCCTTGCATTGAGGTGAGACTGAGCCTTTCTAACTGCCCACTCCAAATAAGACTGGGAGATTGTTGTAAGCTTCCAGTAATCAATAAACTGGTAGAAACCAACTCAGATATCACATCCAACGCGACCTGATGAGACTCTTCGCCTCCGGAAACATCCAGTTTGATACTATCGACAAGCTGATCTTGATACGCCAACTGGTAAGCATTAAGAGTTAAATCTGCACTTAAGTTTGGGGCTGTATGCACGCTACCTTGCAGTGTTAATTGTTCAAGAGCAGCTTGATCCTGCCAGTGAATACCATCGGCCCGTAGGTCCAGCTTCACATCAGGCTGCTGCATTTTCCCGGCTAACTTCACGTCGCCTTCAACTCTTCCGGACAAATCTGGAATCGATTTAGCTAAATCAGGCAAGTGCAACTTGGCGTTCATATCCCAGGTTTTATCCAGCTCTCCCGCAACTTCCAGCTTATTTTCTCCATGAGCGAGCACCAGCTTTGGCGTCGTCACGAGAAGCTCTCCTGTCCCTTGGATGTCGGAAGCCTTTAATGAGCCTTCAAGATTCAGTGGGTAATTACGCAGCAATCCGTCGATATCTAATAGGGGTAAATCTACCTGCCAACCGCCTTGTTCTGTAAGCCCGCCAGTTGTTGCGAGCTTACCACTCAGTGAGCCTTCGGCTTGTGGCCACTGCAAGCCTGGCTGAATATCACTTAGGGACAAATCTGCCGCCCAGCTTACTGGAGTATCCCAGTTCGCTTTAATGGCTCCTGCAACATGACCGCCAAGTGTAGCCAGATCGATTTGTTGGATATCGATATCAGATAACGTGCCATAACCTCTGGCAGTTAAGGTCATATCAGGTAACTGTGCTCCAGAGATTTGGCTGTCTAAGTCAAGTGAGTAACCTTCTAGCGACCCTTTAGTGGTGAGTTCAAGTTGTTCTACAACGTAGTCACCCTTTCCTTGTATCGGCCACTGTACTTGACCTTGCTTCAGTTGAACGTCAAATGGCAATTCTGGTTGCAAAGGCTGCAATTTCGCTACAAGTTTGGCTCCAATTGCCCCTTTAAGCTCGGCTTCGGCCTGTAACTTTTCAACACTGCCTGATGCACTTAAATGGATCGCTTGCCCTTTAAGATCAGTTTGCTTAATCAGGCTATTAAGTTCGAGTTCCAACGGATAGCCTTGTTTCAGCTCAACTTTAGCCAGTGCATCAGCGCTAACTTGGGGCATATCGAGCTCTATCCTGCGTATATCGACATTGAAGTCACCTGCACTTCCTTCGAGGCCAAGGTGGTTCACTACTAAAGGTTGCTCCTGTTGTAGGGTGAACTGATTTACATCAAAACGCTTGATATCGACATTAATGGGAATGAACACTTCAGGCAGTTTAATTGGCGTCGGAGGCGTCGCAGTACTGTTTTTAGGTTTAGGCTCACTCGGCTCTGATTTGGCCAACTCCAAATAGATATTTTGCCAATTCGTATCACCTATTCTCAGTCGGTGACGAACCATAGAAGCACTGGTCGTAAATGATTGCCATCCAACTTGAGTACCCAATATATCCAATTGGATATCAGACAACGCCAAACGTCCCACATTGATAGGTATTGGCATTCTGAAACGTGTGTTACCGGTACTTTCGGGTGAGTCTGGCGCTGGTTCAGAAGGTGCCAGTTGCGGCATAGAAAAGTCCAACCCATCTACAGCTAGTTCAGTGATACACACTTTCGGCTCTAGAAAGCAGCTTGGGTTGATAGCTAGAGTCACCTGTTTAAGTTTGGTATCAATAAACAAGGACTCATCTTGGTAGCGAACATTATTCAAGCTAAAACGTGGAAAGATCGCGCCAGTGCTAGACTCAACCGTCAATTGTGGAAGGGCTTTTTGTGCCCCCCACAAGGCGACACTCAAGCCTGCGTTAGTATATAGAAGCCCAATGATGGCAAGGATCAAAACGATTAACAGCGTAATCAGCGAGATTGTGCACCATTTGGTCCAATTCAGTACGCGTTTGATCATAGCTCTGGCCCTAACGTAAAGTGGACCTTAAATTCATCGCCCTTATTAGCATCTAGCCCCCAAGCGAAATCTAACCGAATTGGACCTACAGGTGATGCCCAGCGTACGCCCACACCAGTACCTCTTTTTATATCAGGAGAATCGTTAAATGCATCACCAGCATCAAAAAACACCGCGCCCCACCAATTACCCGTGACACGATATTGATACTCTAACGTACTGGTAAAAATGTACTTAGCACCGGTCAATGCACCACTTTCATCGGTCGGGGATATCGACTCATAGCCGTAACCTCGCAGGCTGTTATCGCCACCAGCAAAGAAACGTAATGAAGGAGAGAGCTTGGTAAATTCATCCGTTATGTTGGCGCCCCCTTCCATTCGCAGTAATCCGCGATGATTGCGCCCCACACTACGAATCCAAGAAGAACCACCTAATACACGAAACACTCGAGTTTCCGATAAGGCCGCGGAGTCACCGTATTCAAAAGTCAATGTCTGACGGTCACCCCAAGAAGGCATCGCTCCTCCTCGTACTCGAGTACGGGTAAATGACACACCTGGCAGTACGAACTGGCCAACATCGTCTTGCAAGCCTTGGGTATAGTTTTCGATCAGGTAACGGACACGCACTGTTTTATTCCAGCCATCATCCACCAGCCAATGCCTCTCTAGTGAAAGGTTCGATTCCAAACTTTTAGTATCGCGGTTATCGACATTTTTCATGCCGTACTGGACTTGATAAAACTCATGCAGTACGTCTTCCAACGGGATTTTATACCCCGCTGTAATAGTTTGTTCTGGAGCGGAAAGTGAAAAGCTACTATCGAAGCTGTGGCCTCGTTCATTCACCCACGGCTTTTTCCACTTCAATGTGCCTCTCACCCCAACATCCGTTGAGTAGCCCAAACCCGTTTCGATTTTATTCTGCGCTTGAGGCGCTAGGGAGACCTTCATCGGTAGCTCACGATCATCGCCAAGCGACTCTAGATCAGGTTCAACAAACACAGATGAGAACCAATCCGTATTGGATAGGTTCTGGTTGTATTCACCAACTTTGGATGCAAGATAAGGTTCGCCTTTTTTGTAAGGCTGTAGCGATTGAACCCGATCTTCTTCAATCTGGCTGCCCTTTACCGAGGTCTCGCCAAAATGGAACCGCTTACCACTATCGTAATGTAAACGAACAAACGCTTGATTAAGCTCAGGAACGACTTCCAATTTGCTTTGCTCAAACTGGCCATTGAAATACCCTCTCTGCAAAGCCAAATTACGCATACCTGACTTCAATGCATCGTACGCCCCATGATTTAATCTGCGCCCTTCTTTAAGGCCGCTGCGTTTTATAAGGTTAGTAAACGAGTCGTCATTTTCCGCTTCGCCAGTCACCACTATGTCCACCAGTTTGATACGCACCGGCTCACCAGGCGTTACGGTGGCTATCAGTTCATCGCCACTTTCCGCGACAGTAAAATCAATCGTTGGGTGGTAATAACCTAAAGCGTTTAATGCCTCTGTGATAGTTCGTTCAATTCGAGATTGAAAACGTAAGCTTGTGGAATATTCTTCTTCAGGAATAGAGACCAGATAAGCATCAACATTATCTTGCAGGGCGCCCGACAAACCTTCAATAGATAGCTCAACACCAGCGGCGCTAACAGGCATGCCAAGGAAGGCGAGTAAAACTGGTAATGGCTTTCTTATCATGCTTCTATTAAGGCAAATCTAGGGTTACGGAAGTAGTAGAAATAATACCGACATTATTTATTGAAGTCTGTATGAAATCAGTTAATTAAGCGGTCTACTGTTAAAATCATCGCAATAAGGAAATCCACAATGAAACAAAAGCAGATAATGATCACCGCCGACCAAGCGTTACCAGGGCGAGAGCAGGCGCTCATTGTTGATGATGTCCATTATGTCAATCATTCTAGTTTGACCGCACCTCCTGAAAATGGTTGCCAAGAAATTTTATTTGGTATGGGCTGCTTCTGGGGAGCTGAGCGATTGTTCTGGCAACTAGATGGTGTGGTATCGACTTCGGTTGGTTACTCTGGTGGCTATACTCGCAACCCGACTTATGAAGAAGTGTGCTCAGGGCAAACCGGCCATACCGAAGTGGTACGCGTCGTTTTCGATCCTCAAGTTTTACCACTCAGACAACTACTGAATGTTTTCTGGGAACGCCATGATCCTAGCCAAGGAATGCGCCAAGGCAACGACTTAGGCACTCAATATCGCTCTGCCATCTATGTTTACGACCAAGAGCAGTTAACCATTTCAGAGCAAAGCAAAGAAACCTATCAAGCTTTGCTAACCGAACAAAAACAAGGGACCATCACTACTGAAATATTGCCTGCCGGCAAGTACTATCTGGCAGAAACCTATCATCAGCAGTACCTTGCCAAAAACCCTAACGGGTATTGTGGATTAGGTGGCACTGGTGTGTGCTTCCCACCAGAATAGTTCCGAGATAGTAGAAGTCTATGCCTGCATAGTCGCAATGACGCCATTAATCTCTTTAAATACGGTCATCTTTTGCAGGTCTGTGGTATCGGGGAGTAGAACCTTCCCGTTATCAAACTGAAATTCGCCAATTCCGGCGATAGTGAATTGCCCTTTAAAAAGGGTTTTAACGAAACGTGCCACCTGACGTGGGCGATAGATAGTAAATTCGCGCAGCATAAAACCTCAATATCCTTTTGCGGTACAACAATCTCTTCTTCCTGAGAGACTTCACAGGGAGTGAATCCAATTTCCCCCTAGATAGCGATATTATAGTCTTGAATAGTTATGCTTCAACCAAAATATTCTCTAATTGAGACTTAACGGCAAGGAGCGAGGTGGCTGTATTATGTTACAAAAATCGGGTTATACTTGTTAACGCTGAAATTTAACTCATATGGGTAGCTAATAACTATTCAGAAAGAGTGAGTTTTACGCGCTAAATAAGGAAGATAATAATGAAACATAAACTATTAATAGCAACCCTACTTGCTTGCTCTCCACTAACAGTTCTCGCTCACAACTTATCTATTGGTCAGACCGTTCCTGACGTGAAAGTAGATAAATACGGAGAGATCCTAATCAGCGGAGACGACACAACCTATCAAAGCTGGAGTAATGCCGAGATGCTTGGCAAAGTTCGAGTTATACAGGCGATTGCGGGCCGCAGTAGCTCAAAGGAAATGAACGCGCCCCTCATGCAAGCCATCACTGCAGCTAAATTCTCAGAATCTGATTACCAAACCACCACTATCATTAATCAAGATGATGCAATGTGGGGGACGGGGTCTTTTGTTAAGTCTTCAGCAGAAGATAGTAAACAAGAATTCCCTTGGTCTTCCATGGTATTGGATGAATCCGGTGTCGTTGCCAGCTCTTGGGGCTTACAAGAAGAGTCTTCAGCAATTGTTGTTCAAGACAAACAAGGTAAAGTTCTATTTGTCCACGAGGGTGCACTCGATGACGCCCAAATCGCTTCTGTGCTGGAACTTGTCAAAGCGAACCTTTAGCCCTTTGACGTCAATGTTTTAATAAACGCCTGACACAACCAACATCCGTTGTTATATTATAACACTTCGTTGTTTTATTGGTGATTGGTTGTGTCTACCCTTCGGCATTGCAAGAACTCTTTTCGCTTAATCGCATTCAATACCATAGCTTTAACGCTCTGGCTAGGCTTTGCATCTGTTCAGCACCAATATGACTTTATTCCGAGCCACCATGCACACCACCAGTGTGAGCAGTTTTCTGCCGTGCATGGTGCTGTCACGCCAACAGCTCCAACATTAACACCGAGTTATCGGTGTATTCTCCAAAAAGAGAAGCGTCATGCTATTGATGGTTCTGAGCCATATTACGCATACCTAGCCCGCTCTCCGCCATTTCTGACTACTCTTTTAACATAATGATTTTTTATAACTATTTGAGTACTGAGGAAACAATCAATGAATACAAAAACACCATTAGCGGCATTAATCGGGTTAGCACTAAGCACTTCTGTTTTCGCCGAGGAAGGATTTAGACAACATGACGCCCACGCCCATGGTCATGTCGAGCTCAATATTGTTCAGGACGGCAATGAGCTATTGATGGAGTTTACTGCACCTGGTGCAGACGTAGTAGGTTTTGAGCACGCTCCCAAGAATGAAGAGCAGAAAGCACTGATGAGCGATACCATTGCAAAGCTTGAACAAGCAAACAATGTAATCACCTTAACTAGCGCAGCCAACTGCCATATCGAGACTGCATCGGTCAGCCATACTTTGGGCGGTGACGACCATAGCGATCACGACCACAACCACGACCACGACCACGACCACGACCACGACCACGAAAAGCATGACCATCATGATGACCATGACAACCATGGGCACCACGATAAGCATGACGATCATGGACACCATGATAAGCACGACGATCATGGACATCATGACCACGATGAACACCACGATGGTCACGGCTCATTTACCGTGGAATATCATTACCACTGCGACAACTTAGACAAATTAAAGTCTATTGATACTCAATGGTTTAACCACTTCCCAACGACTGAGTCAATCAGTGTTAACCTACTGACCGACAATGCCCAAACCGCAACAAAATTGTCGAAAGGTAACGCTTCAATCTCTCTTTAATTTCCATTAAGCCTTAGCAGCGAAATTCGCTGCTAAGGCTAGCAATCAAAGCTTTGGAATCTACGCTATGACAAATCAACCCGTGGTCACATTGAGTGAGCTGAAATTTACTTGGCCAAATGCTCAGCAGGCTATACTAGATATTCCCGCACTGACTATCGAGCAAGGGGAGCACGTTTTCATTAAAGGGCCTAGTGGCTGTGGTAAATCGACTTTACTCAGCTTACTGACCGGAATTAATGAATGTCAGCAGGGACGCATAGAAATTTTAGGGACAGACTTATCTCAGTTGAGCGCTCGTCAGCGAGATAAATTCAGGGCAGATAATATAGGCTATATCTTCCAGCAGTTTAACCTACTGCCTTATTTAAACGTGGTGGATAACGTTGTTCTGCCATGCCAGTTTTCAACACAAAGACAAACTAAACTCACCGATACACCTTCAAATACCGCTCGGCTGCTACTGGAACGCTTGCACTTATCTCCAGATCTGCTTGATAAACCGGTCGTCGAGCTCAGTATCGGACAACAACAACGAGTCGCCGCCGCCAGAGCTCTGATGGGTTCACCTAGACTAGTGATTGCTGACGAACCAACCTCGGCGCTGGATCATGATAATCGTACTGCATTTATTGAGCTTCTTATGGAGCAAGCAAACCAAGCTCAATCGACGCTTATTTTTGTTAGCCACGATCCCACTTTGGAACCTCTATTTAATCGCAGTATCAATCTTCGCGATCTCAACCAAGCAGGAGCGGCACAATGAAAGCGATAGCAAATTTAGCATGGAAGAGTGCGACCAATAGAAAAGCGACTGCGATTCTCACCATCTTAACCGTTGCGATTTCCGTCATTCTACTCATGGGGGTAGAACGGATTCGAACTCAGGCTAAAAGTAGCTTTGCCAATACTATTTCTGGTACCGATCTCATTGTTGGTGGACGTTCAGGCCAAGTTAACCTACTGCTTTATTCAGTGTTTCGTATCGGAAATGCGACCAACAATATCGACTGGAAAAGTTACCAAGAGTTTAGTCAACACCCTGCAGTAGACTGGGCAATTCCAATCTCACTGGGTGATTCGCACCGTGGCTTCCGCGTCATGGGCACCAATCACAGTTATTTTGAGCATTTCAAATATGGGCAAAAGCAACCTCTCACATTTGCAAAAGGCCGAGAGTTCAACAGTTTATTTGAAGGTGTTATCGGCTCTGATGTCGCAAAGTCGTTAGGCTATGATATTGGTTCTGAAATGATCATCGCCCATGGGATCAGTGATGTCGGATTTAGTCGACACGATAACCTTCCATTTAAGGTGGTAGGGATTCTAGCACCGACCGGGACACCCGTAGACAAAACCGTTCACGTATCGCTCGAGGCGATCGAAGCCATTCATGTGGGCTGGGAGTCTGGCGCTCGCCTTGGGCCAACCCCCACAGCAGAGCAACTCGAAAGCCATCGTTTTGAAGTGAAACAAATTACTGCAATGATGCTTGGATTGAAATCAAAAATCCAAACCTTTGCTCTACAACGCCAAATCAATACCTACAACAAAGAACCTCTAAGCGCGATATTACCAGGCATAGCCCTACATGAATTATGGGGCATGATGTCAGTGGCAGAACAAGCACTGATGGCGGTATCTATTTTTGTAGTCATCGCAGGACTGCTCGGAATGCTAAGTAGCCTACTCACTAGCCTGCAAGAACGGCGCCGTGAGATGGCGATACTCAGAGCGATGGGCGCTAGGCCAAAGCATGTCTTCGCGTTACTGATTAGTGAAGCAAGTGCTTTAACGTTCGCCGGCATTATCACGGGTATCGCTGGAGTCTATTTGATTCTTAGTATCGCTCAACCGATAATTTCTCAGCAATATGGAATCAACATCGCGCTCACAGGTATAACGGCTCACGAATGGATGCTTCTAGGGTTTGTACAATTAGCTGGTATTATTATAGGTTTCATCCCAGCATTTAGAGCTTACCGCCAATCTCTGAGCGACGGTATGACCATTAGAATCTAGGAAGCACAAATATGAAAACAATGACACTCTATGTCTTAGTTATCTTAACCTCGCTTTTTCCAGCTCTGGCTCAAGCCAGTAGTAGCGAAGACGTACTCACTCTGGATTGGATAGACCTTGTCCCAGAACATGAACGTAATCAATTTGACGCAATAGGCATGCCGGCGATTGACCACTCTGGCGCCACCATGGCGCAATCTAAGGTAGGTAGTGTAAGACCAGAACTCAACGGTAGTACGGTTAAAATTCCAGGCTTTGTTATCCCACTTGAAGGGGATGAAAACATCGTAACGGAATTCTTATTGGTGCCTTACTTTGGGGCATGTATCCATGTGCCACCGCCACCACCAAACCAAATCATTTACGTGAAATTCCCAGAAGGTGCGCCAGTTCAGCAACTTTGGGATGTTATATATGTGATTGGAAAGTTAAAAACAGAAACGTTTAACCATGAATTGGCTGAAACAGCTTATATCATCGAGGGTACAGCTATCGCTGAATATGATGATATGTAACAACTAGTTATATAATCAAAGCACCTTGTTAATCCACTGCTCTACGAAATGTATTTAGATAAATACGCTAGAACCCCTAGGTAAACTAGTAATAGTAATGCGATTGACAGGTGCTTTTTCAGTTTATTCTCATTCAAATACTTCATAAGCCCTCACTTACACAAGTAACAATTTTAACAAATTATTATCATTCGTGATAGCCATTTTTAAAGCGGGCTCACAACCTTTGTGTGGCAGGCAATCGGTTTCCGAGTTACATTTTAACCAGTGAATCCAAAAGCTTACTGAGTTGGAGCTAACATGGCGCAGGAAAACAAGCCCGTTGTAATAGAGCACGAAGGTGCGACGCAATCCAAGAAAAGCCACGAAAAGAAATCAAGCTACATTAAAGATAGCGCGAGTCGAGTGATCAATATTGCTCAGACTTATGGCCTTGATGCGCTGCTGCAAAGTGAAGCACCGGAGAAGTCGACGCTAGACAGAGCATTGCTTCGAGAACGTAAGCGACGTGAACAACGTCAACAAAATCTGGAACAAATTCTGAAAGCAACTCATCAGTCTTGTCGAGATGAGACAGCTGGGGAACCAGACAAAGATTGGTTATATCGTTTTTTCGATATGGCACAGGAGATCCACAACCCTGCGATGCAACGTTTGTGGGCCCAAGTACTAAAAAGGGAAGTAACGAACCCTGGGTCTACATCAATGAAAGCTCTAAAAGTCCTTCAGGACATGAGCCCGAAAGAAGCTCAAACCTTACAACGCGCCGCAGCATTAGCCTGTAGCTTCGGCAGTGACAATAGCCGTAAGCTACTAATCGGTTTTAAAGCGAGAGGTGGTATTTTTCACTTTGGTAAGCGTGATACCACTAGCGCTATCAACATCGGCAATTATCAATTGCCCTACTCTAGCTTACTTGTTTTGATCGAATTGGGCCTACTACATGGTACCGAGCTCGAATCAGGAGAAATTGAAGTCGAACCGCCATTGCCACTCACGTATCAAGGCAAAACACTATCGCTACAGGCTCAAACCAAAGGGGTCAGGCTGCTATATTACCGATTTAGCCCGACAGGAAATGAGCTGTGTAAACTGTTGGGTAATAAGCCCAACAGCCAATATTATGATCAAATGATTGCTGTGCTTAGCCAAAAGTTTACTGTGCACACTGAAGCTAACAGCTCAATTCATCATACGGTTTGACGTAGAGCAATGATCTCTCTCGACTCTAACTCCTCCATACACAACTCAACTAGCTCTTCGATTGACTTTTCTCCCGCGGGAAGGTCAATCTCAGGGTTTTCTGGTACTTGATACTCAGAATCGATTCCAGTGAAGTTCGAGATTTCTCCCGCTCTAGCCTTCTGATAAAGTCCTTTAGGATCACGTTGCTCGCATACATCAAGTGCGGTATTCACAAACACTTCGATGAACTCTCCTTCTGGTAACATATCTCTAACCAATTGGCGCTCTGTTCGGTGCGGGGAAATAAAAGCAGATAACACAATCAGCCCAGCATCAGCCATCAGCTTCGCAAGTTCTCCTATCCGTCTAATGTTCTCACGGCGATCTTGATCTGAAAAACCAAGGTCACTACACAATCCATGACGTACGTTATCGCCATCAAGTAGGTATGTATGATACCCAAGCTCTGCGAGTCGGTTTTCAAGCGCTCCAGCTACGGTAGATTTCCCTGCGCCAGACAACCCAGTAAACCAAAGCACTGCTGGTTTTTGTTTTTTAAGGTTAGCTCGAAATCCTTTGTCGATAACATGCTTGTGCCAAACAATGTTTTCATCTTTAGCAGATGTTACTGTAGTCATAGTTTATTCCTTAAACTTCAAATCAATACGGGAAAAATAGAGGGATCAACCCAAGTACAAGCACTGAGTAAACTATTGATATAGGGATACCAATACGGATGTAGTCAGCCAATCGGTAATTGCCAACGCTGTATACCAGCAAGTTGGTTTGATACCCATAAGGAGAAATAAAGCTAGCACTAGCACCAAACAAAACAGCCATAATAAAAGGCATAGGATCAACGCCGTATCCCAACGCCATACTATAACCAATGGGAAAAGCTAAAGCGGCGGCCGCGTTGTTAGTCACCAACTCAGTGAGAATTAGGGTCATTAGATATGTTGCGACTAAGGCGCCAAACACCCCCCAACCATTAAAGGCCTGCATAAACATTTCGCCCATTCTCATCGACAACCCACTCGATAGCATGAGCTGTGCAATAGAAAGCGCCGAACCAACTATGACAACAATATCGGTCGGGAAACGCCGTCTAAGCTCGCTCACTTGCACAATTCCAAACGCGAGCAAAGCGATCAGATAAACCGCTAGCCCTTTAATAATGGGAACTAACCCCAGTAAGGCTAAGCCGATAGTCAATGCAAACCCTAAAAGCACCATGGTTGACTTACTACTGTCAAGCTTGGCACTTGAGTCAAGATTATTGACCCAAACGAACTCTTTTCGGTGCGCTCTTCGTTCTGCTTCAAAACGCTTTCCAGGCACTAGAACTAAAGTGTCTCCAGCTTCCAGAGCAATGTTCCCTAGGCCACCTTCTAGCCTCTCATGCCCGCGACGAATCGCCACTACTACAGCATCAAAGCGGTCACGAAAGTGACTAGACTTCAATGTCTTGTTGCAAAAACTGGCCGAAGAACTGACGATGACCTCGATAAAGCCCTGACCATTAAGATGATGCTGACCAAAAAAGGTTAACCCTTGGATTTCCTGCAGGGTCGTAACACTTTCGATGTCCCCACAAAACAGCAGCCGATCTTTCTCTTTGAGCACGAAGTCTGGCTCTACCGACGGTAAGCTTTGTCCATCACGGACAACTTCGGCTAAAAACAGCTTTCTAAGCGCCCGTAAATTGTTTTCTGCAATACTTTTTCCAACGAGTGGGGAGCCAGGTTCAACCCGGGCTTCCAAGAAATAGGGCAGTTCATCTTGCCCTTGCTCATCATAACTCGGAAGCAAGTAGCTCATTGGGATAAGTATGAGTACTCCCCCAACCAGAACAGCGAGGCCGATGAGAGTTGGAGTAAAGAACGTTAAGCTTGGTAAGCCCGCATCTTCAACAAAACTATTAATGATGAGGTTGGTTGAGGTGCCTATTAACGTAAGCGTACCACCAAAAATTGCCGCATAAGAAAGCGGGATGAGTAACTTGGAGGGAGCGTGTTTGGGATTGCGTTTGATGGCACCAATTAACGAAACCACTACGGCAGTATTATTGGTAAAGGAAGAAAGAATGGCTGTAGAGAGACCCAATTTAGCCACGACAACCCCTAACTTACCATCAGATATAGACTGGCTAACCCAGCTAATCAAGCGCGTTTTCTCCAAGGCACTTGAGGCTAAAATTAGCAGTACTAGAGTCAGTAAAGATGAGTTAGTGAAATTCGATGCGATCGTGTTTAGCTCTATTGTCCCGACCAGAAAAGCCACAAATGCAGTACCTGCAAAAATAAAGCTTGGTTTAATCTTGGTGACAATTAAGCATGTGATGATGACAAGAAGCATCGCCAACACAAATCCCTGTTCCCACATAACTCATCCTTAACTAGCGGAGCTTTCTCAGCTCCGCAATGCTATTTACTTAAATAGCTGATTTAAGTCCTTCGCCTCCCAGTGAGGGAAGTGTTTACGAACAAGCGCATTAAGCTCTAACTCAAACGCTGAGAAGTCTCCCGCCGTACGTTCGATATGGGTTAAGCTTTCTCGAACTAACCCTGCCCCAACAGTCACATTAGTTAGACGGTCGATAACGATAAAACCTCCCGTGTCAGCACAAGATAGGTAGTTATCAAGAGCTACCGATTCGGTGAACGACCACTCACATAAACCAATCCCGTTCAAAGGTAATTCATTAGCATCATGCTTAGATAATTGGTTAATGTCGTATTGGTGGCGAATCGCTTCAACCTGCCCTACCGTTTTCTTACCTGCGACTTTGATATCGTACTCACGGCCAGGTTGTAGAGGCTGTTCAGTCATCCATACGATGTCTGCGAGAAGATGGTTACTTGATTCCACCTGCGCATTTTGCAGAACGATAAGATCGCCACGGCTAATATCAATTTCATCTTCTAACGTCAGAGTAACGGCTAAACCTGCTTGCGCTTCTTCTAAGTCACCATCAAAGGTCACAATACGCTCAATCTTTGAGGTTTTGCCTGAAGGTAACGCTTTAATTTCATCACCAACTTTTACTGTTCCAGAAGCGATTGTTCCAGCAAAGCCACGAAAATCTAAATTAGGACGATTGACATACTGAACGGGGAAACGGAAATCACCCGATGATTTCGTTGCATCAATATCAACACCTTCCAGAAGGTCAAGTAACGATGGACCATCAAACCACTTCATTTGCGCGCTTGAAGAGGCAACGTTTTCACCTTCTAGCGCCGATAGCGGCAAAATCTGAATATTTGTGTCACCTTGCAGGTTTTCAGCAAACGCTAAGTACTCATCTCGAATCGTCTCGAAGCGATCTTGAGAATAATCGACCAAATCCATTTTATTGACCGCAACAACAAAGTGTTTAATGCCCAATAAGTTGGAGATAAACGAGTGACGACGCGTCTGATCCAACACACCTTTGCGTGCATCAATTAGAATGACAGCTAAATCACAAGTTGATGCTCCAGTAGCCATATTGCGAGTGTATTGCTCATGCCCTGGAGTGTCGGCAATGATGAATTTACGTTTTTGAGTCGAGAAATAGCGGTAAGCAACATCAATGGTAATCCCTTGCTCACGCTCAGCCTGAAGGCCATCAACCAATAGTGCTAAATCCGGTTTTTCGCCAGTTGTACCAACACGCTGGCTATCAGAATGAACCGCTGCTAACTGATCTTCATAAATCTGTTGTGTGTCATGGAGTAAGCGCCCAATCAAAGTACTTTTACCATCATCTACCGAGCCACAAGTAAGGAATCGAAGTAGGGATTTATGTTGGTGTTGGTTTAGGTAACCTTCAATACCTAGCTCAGCAAGTTGAGCTTCTACTGCACTGTTCATAATCGTTCCTTGATCCTTAGAAGTAGCCTTGTCGTTTTTTAAGTTCCATCGATCCTGACTGATCGTGGTCGATCGCTCGTCCTTGGCGCTCACTGGATGTTGCCACTAGCATCTCTTCTATAATGCCGGTCAACGTATTCGCTTCAGACTCGATAGCACCAGTTAATGGGTAGCAACCTAATGTGCGGAAACGAACGCTTTTCTCTTCAATCACTTCACCCGGCTGAAGCTCCATACGATCGTCATCCACCATGATCAGCATGCCATCACGTTCAACTACTGGTCTTTTGTCAGATAGGTAAAGTGGCACGATTTCAATATTTTCCAGGTAGATGTACTGCCAGATATCAAGTTCGGTCCAATTAGATAGTGGGAAGACGCGGATACTCTCCCCTTTATTCACCTGACCGTTATACGTTTTCCAAAGCTCCGGACGTTGGTTCTTAGGATCCCATGTATGATTTTTATCACGGAAGGAGTAAACGCGCTCTTTTGCACGAGATTTTTCTTCATCACGACGAGCACCACCGAAAGCTGCGTCAAAGCCATATTTATTGAGCGCTTGCTTTAACCCTTGCGTTTTCATGATGTCAGTATGCTTCGACGAGCCGTGAACAAATGGGCTACACCCCATCGCCAAACCTTCTGGGTTCTTATGAACAAGTAAATCGAAGCCATACTTTTCAGCGGTACGATCACGGAATTCGATCATTTCACGGAATTTCCAATCCGTATCGACATGGAGTAGAGGGAAAGGAATTTTCCCTGGGTAGAAAGCTTTGCGAGCCAAATGAAGCATCACTGAAGAGTCTTTACCAATCGAGTACATCATCACTGGGTTATCAAACTCAGCGGCGACCTCGCGGATAATATGAATACTCTCAGCTTCGAGCTGCTTTAAGTGAGTCAGGCGTTGTTGATCCATATGTGTTTCCTTTTAAGCCTTTAGGCTTATTTATGTCCCTAAATCTTTGGTCGAAAGTATATTGAGAAGGCAATAGCACTATTGTTGATTTGAGTATTAGATAAGAACCAATCTAACTTTTGAGACTCTCAACTCCACTGCTGTAGCCCATCACTTAATACTTTCAGATAGTCGCATTATGGACACCTGCATATATTACCGGAAATTCTAAAATTTCATTTTTTATTACTTAAAACAATAAGAGCATTTATAAACAGAATGCCGATTTATTAAAAAATGCTAAATTCTTATACTTAGCGCCAAATTTCGCCTTATAACGCCGAAAGGGTTCACACTTTCGTGCTCCAAATTAATTTGTTTGCATAGTAATTTGTTACATTACGCAACAAATCTCTTCTATTCCAAATTGGAGCTTTCCATGAAACCGGCAATCAAACCTTTATCAATCGCAGTAATCGCAGGTCTTGGCCTAGCGACGCTATCTGGTTGTACGACTACTCCAGATACTGACGAAGTAATCAAACTACGTGTTGTTGAAACAACAGATATTCATACCAACCTAATGGATTACGATTACTACAAAGACAAGCCAAGCCAAAAGATCGGTCTTGCTCGTACTGCAACACTGGTTAAAGAAGCTCGTGCTGAAGTAACCAACAGTGTTCTTGTTGATAATGGTGACTTGCTGCAAGGTAGCCCAATGGGTGACTACATGGCAGACAAAGGCATCGAAGCTGGCGAAGTTCACCCGGCGTACAAAGCGATGAACCAGCTAAACTATGATGCTGGTAACATTGGTAACCACGAATTCAACTACGGCTTAGAATTCCTAGCTGAATCTATCAATGATGCAGAGTTCCCTTACATCAGTGCAAACGTATTTGATGCCAAAACAGGTGAGCACTACTTCAAGCCATACATCATCAAAACGCACACATTTAAAGATACTGCGGGCGTAGAGCATGAAGTAAAAGTGGGTTACATCGGCTTTGTTCCACCACAAATCATGATTTGGGATAAGAAGAACCTTGAGGGTAAAGTTACCGCTCGTGACATTAAAGAAACCGCAGAAGAACTGATTCCTCAAATGAAGGAAGAAGGTGCGGAAGTGATTGTTGCTATCCCGCACTCTGGTGTCTCAATGGACCCGTACAAGCAAGGTGAAGAAAACTCAACTTACTACCTATCAGAAGTTGAAGGTATCGATGCCATTGCATTTGGTCACTCGCATGCTGTATTCCCTGGTAAGGGCTTTGACAACATGCAAGGGATCGACAACGAAAACGGCACAATCAATGGCGTAGCGGCTGTAATGCCAGGCCGTTGGGGTAGTCACGTTGGTATCATGGATCTAACTCTGGTTCAAAAAGACGGTAAGTGGGAAGTAGAAAAAGGCCAATCTGAAGCTCGCCCGATCTACAGCAAAACAGAAAAGAAATCTCTGGCGGACGCGGACGCTGGTATCGTTAAAGCACTAGAAGCCGACCACAAAGGCACACGTGACTTCGTTAACCAACCAATTGGTAAAGCGAACGATGTGATGTACAGCTTCCTAGCACTTGTTCAAGACGACCCAACCGTGCAAATCGTCAACCTAGCTCAAAAAGATTACGTTGAGCGTTTCATCCAAGGTGACCCTGATCTAGCGGATATCCCTGTTCTTTCTGCTGCTGCACCATTTAAAGCAGGCGGCCGTAAGAATGACCCTGCAAACTTTACTGAAGTTGAATCTGGCCAGTTAACGTTCCGTAACGCCGCGGACCTTTACTTGTACCCGAATACGCTAGTAGCGATGAAAGTAACAGGTAAAGAAGTAAAAGAGTGGCTAGAGTGTACTGCAGGCCAGTTCAAGCAAATTGACGTGAACAGCACTGCGCCTCAACAACTTATCGACTGGGATGGTTTCCGCACTTACAACTTCGATGTTATCGATGGCGTGAACTACCAGATCGATGTTACTCAACCAGCAAAATACGATGGTAACTGTAAAGTTATTAACGAAGGTTCTGAGCGTATCGTAGGACTAACTTACCAAGGTAAGCCTATCGAAATGAATCAAGACTTCATTATTGCAACTAACAACTACCGTGCATACAGCAACAAATTCCCTGGCACTGGTTCTGAGTTCGTTGCGTTCGATTCTCCAGATGAAAACCGTTCAGTTATCGCGGCATACATCTCTCGCGTGAGCCAAGAGAAAGGTGAAGTAACACCAAGTGCAGACAACAACTGGACATTCGCTCCTATCAAGTCGGACAAGAAGCTGGATATCCGTTTTGAAACTTCACCAAGTGAAAAAGCTGCGAAGTTCATCGAAGAGAAAGGTCAGTACCCAATGAAACGTGTCGCGACAGACGATGTTGGCTTTGGTGTTTACCAGATTGATCTACAAAAATAGGCATTAGTTATATAAAGTAAAAAGCCGCAACTCATGTTGCGGCTTTTTTGTAGGAGCAAAGATGGATTTAAGACTTATTCAGCAACTTGATAAGCATGGTTTTACTCAAGACGAAATTACTCAAATTGGCGAAGTGACGACAGAGTTAGAACTCCCAACTCGCCATATCCTAATCAATCAAGGGGAGATCGCGTCCCATATTTACTTCGTTCTTGATGGTGTATGCCATGCAGGCTATCTGACAGAAAAGGGAAAAGAGTTCAGCAAAGAGTTTTACTGGGAACTCGACTGGATCATTGGATTTGAAAGCGTAATAAAAAACCAACCCTCTCCTTACTTATTAGAAACGCTAACGGCTTGTTCACTGCTTTGTCTACCAATAAAGGTTTTCCAGCAATGGCGGGAGGTCAATCACCCTATCTATCTAAAACTGCTCGAAACGCAGCTTATGTACAAAGAGAACAAAGAACGCTTTATGTTGTTATATACACCAGAAGAACGTTACGAGTTGTTTTGCCAACATTACCCAGAACTACTGGAACGACTCAATGACTATCAAATCGCGGCCTATTTGGGGATCACCGCCATTAGCTTAAGCCGAATAAAAAACCGGGCAACCTCTTAACATATGTTAATGCCACCCTTTCCTCTCATTGCTATAGTTTATCAATATTTCAGACAACCAGTACTATCCAATGATTGAGTGGCAACTAAAACGCTTTTCCGAGTTATCCCAATATGAACTCTACGAACTACTTAAACTTAGAGTGAACGTCTTTGTTGTAGAACAAAACTGTCCTTACCCTGAACTCGACGACAAAGATACCCATACCGAGGTGCATCACCTAATTGGCCGACAGAGCGGCGAAATTGTCGCATGCGCTCGCCTACTCCCAGCAGGCGTCAGTTACTCCAATATCAGCATAGGTAGAATCGCAACTAAAGAAAACGTACGTGGTGACGGCATAGGCCACAAACTCGTCGCAAAAGCACTGTTGGAGTGCGAACAATTATGGCCAAATAAAGATATCGAGATAGGTGCTCAGGCTCATCTCGAGCACTTCTACCAAGCGCACGGTTTTAAAAAAAGCTCACCACCTTACTTGGAAGACGGTATCCCACATATAGATATGCTTCGTAAGGACTAGCGATGTCACCTCAATCCGTTGCGGTAATGTTACTGGTTGTTGGAAATCTAGCGGCGTCGTTGTCTGATGTAGCGGTAAAATTGTTAGAGGGAGGGATATCTCCCTTCCAATACATATTCATACGGCAACTCACTTCGGTCGCGATCATCCTACCTTTTTGGTTACAGCTTCATCATCGACAACGCAAGTTAACCGCCGTAATCACTACAGTGACTAGAGGACAACTGATTATGATCGGCAGCGGCTGTATGATGGTCGCTATAACCTATCTACCTTTGGCTACTGCTAACGCTGTCTTTTATGCCGCCCCACTGATCATGCTGCCTCTGTCGATTTGGCTACTCAAAGAAACACCAAATGTCACTAAAGTAATCTCTACCTGCATTGGATTTATTGGGGTGTTAATTGTGCTCAGACCTTCACAATTTCATTGGGCAGCGATTTTTGCACTCGGTACCGCAATCACTTTAGCGCTATTTAATATATTGGTGCGTAGGCTACCTTCAGAACAACCTATGATAGCTACACTATTTTGGACAACGTTGAGTTCTCTGCCAGTATCAACGGCTCTTGCCTACATTTACTGGCAACCAATTACAAATACGCAGGTACTATGGATAGTGGTAAGCGCCGTATTGATTCTAACCTACAACGGACTCGCGGTCCTGGCATACAAAAAGGCACAGGCTAGCCAAGTTGCGTTAGCGGAATATTCGGGGTTGGTGTTCGTTGCTATTATTGGAGCAATTGGGTTTAACGAGATCCCAGATGGATTCACCATAGCGGGCATAGCATTGATAATAGCTCCGCTACTACCTTGGAAGAGCGTGTTAAGAAGAAGGGAAAAGCATCCGTTACTTACTGCGTCCAAACCCTCCATCAGAAAGACGGAAAAACATCACTGAACCACTATTTTTCTCTAGCTGAAGAATATCGAGCTTACCATCAGATGCGAGTTTAAAACGCACTAACTGGCCCTTCTTAATTCGACTTAATGGCTTGTCGGTACCCTCAACTTTTACCAAAGCGTTTAAATCTGCCATTGGCAAACCATTTGCACGGAATACTTGGGCAAGCGTATCGCCACTTTTCACCGTGTATTCACTCCAAGATTCGATTGGGGCAGTGACTGTTGCTTGGCTTTTCTGTTCACTCAAACCTTGGGTATTAATGTCTATCTCTACCCTTTGATTCGGCTTGATGGAAGGCTCAACTTCCGGTTTAGGAGTGGGTAAAACCAGCAAAATCATCACAAGTGGTACTAATACCATTAGTGCTCTTTGATGCAATTTAGGCAAGCTTAACCAAAGCGACTTTAGTTCTAAACTCGCTTTCTTCCAATCTACCTGCTTAACTCTTTCCTGAATTAATGCAACGTAATCAACCTGCTGCTGTTTCTTCTTACGGCGATTCATTACTATCCGTTCCCAAACTTGAATATGATTAGTATAAAAACAGACTCGCTCTGAGTATAGGGAATTTAGCTTAGCAAGGTCATTAGTCGGTAAAATATTGTAATTTTCGCGGCGTAGTAAGATAGAGCTCACACTGTAGACTTATCGCGCTATACAGTTGTGGCAGGCGTTTCATCCTTTTTCTATACCTGTTATCCTGTGCTCTTTCTTGTCTATCATACAAAGAGTGACTTTCATGTCTGAAGTAAAATTTGAAACTGTAGAGCAAAAAGCAAGCTACGGTATTGGTCTGCAAATGGGCCAACAACTTGCAGGTTCTGGTCTAGAAGGCCTAAGCGTTGATGCTATCGCAGCAGGTATCGCAACTGCACTAACTGGTGATATGCCAGCTATCGAAATTGATGAGATCAACAATGCACTGCAAGAGCTTCATACTCGTGCAGAATCAGCTCGTCAAGAAGCAGCTAAAGCAGCAGCAGCAGACGGTGAAGCGTACCTAAAAGACAATGCTCTTCGCCCTGAAGTTACTGTTCTTGAATCAGGTCTACAATATGAGATCATTACTGAAGGTACAGGTGAAATCCCAACTTCAGACAAGCAAGTTCGAGTTCATTACCACGGCGAACTAACAGACGGTACTGTATTCGATAGCTCAGTATCTCGCGGTCAACCAGCTGAATTCCCAGTAACGGGCGTAATTAAAGGTTGGGTTGAAGCGCTTCAACTAATGCCAGTTGGTTCTAAGTGGAAGCTATACATCCCACAAGACCTAGCATACGGTGAGCGCGGTGCAGGTGCTGCTATTCCTCCTTTTGCAGCTCTAGTATTCGAAGTAGAACTACTAGCAATCCTGTAAGCAATCTCATTGTTACGATTGTTTAAAAAGCAGCGCATCGCGCTGCTTTTTTTATCTAAACTATATGGAAGAGTTAAACAACAAGGAAAAAGTATGAAAAACTACTTAGTTCTCGTCGCCACTATTGGTCTCACCTCTACACCAACATATGCCTTCCTAGACAGCCTGACAGATAAAGAAGAGCAGCAAGGCTTGATGGATATGGTAGCAAAAGGAATGAGTGCAGAATCAACACCAATAGCTGACCAGTTAACTGAGCAACTTCCCGTATCAAAACAGCAAGCAATGACTGGAGGAAGCGCCTTATTATCTTTAGCACAAAGCCAACTTTCCTCAGGGCAAAATAAAGAGCTAACATCTCTCATTCCGGGGTTGGCTGAGTTCAATCAAGTGTCAACCCTAGCTAGTGGACTACAAGACATGCCAGCAGTTAAAAAGGCATTTGAAAGTGTTGGACTGGATCCATCAATGATCAGCCAGTTTACACCCGTGATCTTAGGTTACTTAACCGAGCAAGGTGCGAGTAGTGGACTGCTAACCTCCTTAGAGAAGCTATGGTCGGAGTAATTTAACTGGTAATGTTGAGATTTCAACAGATACAAAAAAAGCCGAGCTTTCGCTCGGCCTTTTTTTGTTCTAACGAACTGATTACTCAGCAGCTTCTTCAGCAGCTGGGCGATCAACAAGCTCAATGTAAGCCATTGGAGCTTTATCACCGGCACGGAAGCCAGCTTTTAGGATACGAGTGTAACCGCCCTGACGAGCAGCAAAACGTGGACCTAGTTCGTTGAATAGTTTTGCAACTACTTCGTTATCACGAGTGCGTGCAAATGCTAGACGACGGTTAGCAACACTATCAGTCTTAGCTAATGTAATCAAAGGCTCAACTACGCGACGTAGCTCTTTTGCTTTTGGCAAAGTAGTCTTGATAACTTCATGACGTACTAGAGAGCTAGCCATGTTGCTAAACATCGCTTTACGATGTGAGCTGTTGCGGTTGAGTTGACGACCACTCTTACGATGGCGCATGACCTAATCCTTCTAACTAGTATCGATTAATCTTCAGCGATAGACGCTGGTGGCCAATTTTCTAGGCGCATGCCCAGAGAAAGACCACGTGATGCAAGTACGTCTTTAATCTCAGTAAGAGATTTTTTACCAAGGTTTGGCGTTTTAAGTAGCTCAACCTCAGTGCGCTGTACAAGATCACCGATGTAGTGAATCGCTTCTGCTTTCAAACAGTTAGCAGAGCGAACTGTTAGTTCAAGATCGTCTACAGGACGCAGTAGGATCGGATCGAATTCTGGCTTCTCTTCCTTCTCCTCAGGAACACGTACATCACGAAGATCTACGAATGCATCCAATTGTTCAGCTAGGATAGTAGCTGCACGACGGATAGCTTCCTCAGGTTCAAGAGTACCGTTCGTTTCCATATCGATAACAAGCTTGTCTAAATCAGTACGCTGTTCTACACGTGCTGCCTCTACAGAGTAGGCAATTTTGTCTACTGGGCTGTAAGTTGCATCAACAAGTAGACGACCGATTGGACGCTCATCTTCTTCAGTATGGATACGAGCAGAAGCTGGAACATAACCACGTCCACGTTCTACTTTAATACGCATTGCGATCTCAGCACTGTCATCAGTTAGGTGACAGATTACGTGTTCCGGGTTTACGATCTCTACATCACCGTCATGGGTGATGTCACCTGCAACCACAGGGCCTGAGCCTGATTTGTTCAGCGTAATAAACACTTCATCTTTGCCTTCGGCAACGCGAACAGCAAGACCTTTCAGGTTAAGAAGAATCTCAAGGATATCCTCTTGTACACCTTCTTTAGTGCTGTATTCGTGTAGTACGCCTTCAATTTCCACTTCTGTTACAGCACAACCTGGCATAGAAGATAGAAGAATACGGCGAAGTGCATTACCCAGAGTATGACCGAAACCACGCTCTAACGGCTCAAGAGTTACTTTTGCGTGTGTCGTGTTGATCTGTTCGATGTCAACAAGACGTGGCTTAAGAAATTCTGTTACAGAACCCTGCATTGTGTCCTCTCTTTAGTTTAAACCTTACTTAGAGTAAAGCTCGACGATCAATTGTTCGTTGATGTCAGCTGACAGGTCAGAACGCTCAGGCATACGCTTGAATGTACCTTCCATTTTGCCACCATCTACTTCAATCCAAGTTGGTTTTTCACGTTGTTCAGCAACTTCTAGAGCCGCTTTAACACGAGCTTGCTTTTTAGCTTTCTCGCGAATTGAAACAACGTCATTAGCCGAAACTTTGAAAGAAGGAACGTTTACAACGTTACCGTTAACTAGGATAGCTTTGTGGCTAACTAGTTGGCGTGCTTCTGCGCGAGTTGCGCCAAAGCCCATGCGGTAAACTACGTTATCAAGACGACCTTCAAGAAGCTGAAGTAGGTTTTCACCCGTGTTGCCTTTAAGACGCGCAGCTTCTTTGTAGTAGTTACGGAATTGTTTTTCTAGAACGCCGTAGATACGACGAACTTTTTGCTTCTCACGAAGCTGAACGCCATACTCAGATAGACGACCGCGACGAGCGCCGTGTACACCTGGTGCGTTATCAATTTTACACTTGGTATCGATCGCGCGTACACCAGACTTAAGGAATAAGTCAGTACCTTCGCGACGGCTAAGCTTCAGCTTAGGACCCAAATATCTTGCCATGATCTTTCTCCAGTAATCTAAAAAACGTTATACGCGACGTTTCTTAGGTGGACGACAACCGTTATGAGGGATTGGTGTAGCATCAACGATGTTTGTGATGCGGAAACCAGCAGCGTTCAGTGCGCGAACAGTAGATTCACGACCTGGACCTGGACCCTTAACCATAACTTCCAAGTTCTTTAGGCCATATTCTTTAGCCATTTCAGCACAACGCTCAGCTGCAACCTGTGCTGCGAACGGAGTAGACTTACGAGAACCACGGAAGCCTGAACCACCTGCAGTAGCCCATGCTAGAGCGTTACCTTGACGGTCAGTAATAGTTACGATTGTGTTATTGAAAGAAGCATGGATGTGCGCAACACCGTCTGCAACTTGTTTGCGAACGCGTTTACGCGCGCGAGTTGGTTGTTTAGCCATTGTACTCTACCTTCCCGATTATTTCTTGATCGGCTTACGCGGACCCTTACGGGTGCGAGCATTGGTTTTAGTACGCTGTCCACGTAGTGGTAGACTGCGACGATGACGAAGACCACGGTAACAACCAAGGTCCATAAGACGCTTGATGTTCATTGATACTTCACGACGTAGATCACCTTCTACAGTGTATTTAGCTACACCATCACGCAGTTGATCGATCTGCTCATCAGATAGTTCACTGATCTTAACATCTTCAGCAATACCCACGTCAGCTAGAATAGCTTGAGAGCGAGTTTTACCGATACCGTAGATCGCAGTTAGTGCGATTACAGCATGTTTTTGATCAGGAATGTTAATGCCTGCTATACGGGCCATTATTCACTCCTAAGTGTTTCATAAAAGAATTAACCACAGCAAAGCCCGTGATGGATACGCTGTGGGATACTACTTCTTTTGCACGCAAAAGGTAGGCCGAGGAATATACTCGACACTACCTTATATTTCAAGTAAAAATTTCTGCTAATTAGCCTTGGCGTTGCTTGTGCTTTGGCTCACTGCAAATCACGCGAACGACACCGTTACGCTTGATAACTTTACAGTTACGGCAGATTTTTTTAACGGAAGCACGAACTTTCATTGCTAAACTCCGTAATGAAATCTGAGACTACCGCCGGATTAACGGCCGTACCCTTTCAGATTCGCTTTTTTCAACACAGAATCATACTGTTGTGACATCAGATGAGTCTGTACCTGTGCCATAAAGTCCATGATAACAACTACTACGATAAGTAGTGATGTACCGCCGAAGTAGAAACGTACGTTCCACGCGACCATCATGAACTCGGGAATCAGACAGATAAAGGTAATGTACAGTGCACCAGCTAAGGTTAAACGTGTCATTACTTTATCGATATATTTCGCTGTCTGCTCACCTGGGCGGATACCGGGTACGAATGCACCGGACTTCTTCAAGTTATCTGCTGTTTCACGCGGGTTAAATACTAACGCCGTGTAGAAGAAACAGAAGAAAATAATTGCTGCTGCATACAACATTACATACAGAGGCTGACCTGGGCTAAGAGCCAAAGACACGTCAGTTAACCAACCGAACGCGCTGCTCTCACCATTCTGACCAAACCACTGAGCCAGTGTTCCTGGGAACAGGATAATGCTTGATGCAAAAATCGCTGGTATAACACCTGCCATATTAATTTTAAGAGGCAAGTGAGTGCTTTGCGCTGCAAAAACTTTACGACCTTGTTGACGCTTCGCATAGTTGACAACGATACGACGTTGACCACGCTCCATGAAAACAACGAAGTAAATTACAGCAAAAGCTAATACACCGATCAGCAATAGAAGAAGTACATGCAATTCACCTTGACGCGCTTGCTCGATTGTTTGACCGATTGCAGAAGGCAATCCAGCAACAATACCTGCAAAAATTAGTAATGAGATACCATTACCAATTCCTCGCTCTGTAATTTGTTCACCTAACCACATTAGGAACATGGTACCGGTTACTAAACTTACGGTTGCAATTAGCGTAAACATGGTTTGGTTGATAACAACCAGATTGTCGACCATGTTTGGTAAGCCTGTTGCAATACCAATAGCTTGGAATGTTGCAAGTACAAGCGTGCCGTAGCGTGTATATTGGCTTATCTTACGACGGCCTGCTTCACCCTCTTTTTTGAGTTCCGCTAACGCTGGATGAACTACAGTTAGCAATTGGACAACAATCGAAGCCGAAATATACGGCATGATGCCCAATGCTAAAATAGATGCACGCTCAAGAGCACCACCGGAGAACATGTTAAACATTTCTACGATGGTACCTTTTTGCTGTTCGAACAAATCGGCAAGTACAGCTGCGTCAATACCAGGAATCGGCACAAAAGAGCCCGCTCGGAATACTAAAAGTGCACCAATTACGAATAATAAGCGCGACTTTAGTTCACTTAAGCCGCTCTGAGCACTACGAAAATCTTGTCCTGGTTTCTTAGCCATCTGTACCTCGTTCCTCGAGATTATTCCTCGATTTTACCGCCTGCAGCTTCGATTGCAGCTTTAGCGCCTTTAGTCACGCGTAGACCTTTAACAGTCACAGCTTTGCTAAGTTCGCCAGAAAGAACAACTTTTACAAATTCGATGTTCTTAGTAACGATGTTAGCAGCTTTAAGGCTGTTAAGATCAACTACGTCACCAGTTACTTTCACTAGCTCAGCTAGACGAACTTCAGCAGACACTAGGCTCTTACGAGAAGTGAAACCGAATTTTGGTAGACGTTGTTTCAGAGGCATTTGACCGCCTTCAAAACCTGGACGTACAGAGCCGCCAGAACGTGACTTTTGACCTTTGTGACCGCGGCCACCTGTTTTACCAAGGCCAGAACCGATACCACGACCTAAACGCTTCTTAGAAGGCTTAGAACCCGCAGCCGGTGATAGAGTATTCAAACGCATTCTGATTACTCCTCAACTTTAACCATGTAGTAAACCTTGTTGATCATACCGCGTACACACGGTGTATCTTCAAGTTCTACTGTATGGTTGATTTTACGAAGACCAAGACCTTTTAGACACAGTTTGTGCTTAGGTAGGCGACCAATTGAGCTTTTAGTTTGAGTTACTTTAATAGTTGCCATGGTGTTCTTACTCCGAAATAGATTCAACAGTTAGACCACGTTTAGCAGCAACCATTTCTGGCGACTTCATGCTACCTAGTGCATCGATCGTTGCACGAACGATGTTGATAGGGTTCGTAGAACCGTATGCTTTAGATAGTACGTTGTGTACACCAGCAACTTCTAGTACTGCACGCATCGCACCACCTGCGATAACACCAGTACCTTCAGCAGCAGGCTGCATGTAAACTTTAGAGCCCGAGTGGCGACCTTTCACCGGGTGGTGAAGAGTGCCTTCGTTAAGCGCGATAGTAGTCATGTTACGACGCGCTTTTTCCATTGCTTTTTGAATCGCTGCAGGTACTTCACGAGCTTTGCCGTAACCGAAACCTACGCGACCGTTACCGTCACCAACAACAGTTAGTGCAGTAAAGCTCATGATTCGACCACCTTTAACCGTCTTAGATACACGGTTAACTGCGATTAGCTTTTCTTGCAAATCATTCGCTTGAACTTGTTGTTCTTTAGCCATCTTCCAACCCTACCTTAGAATTTCAGACCAGCTTCGCGAGCAGATTCTGCTAGCGCCGCTACTCGACCGTGGTATTGGAAACCAGAACGATCGTATGCAACAGCAGAAACGCCTTTTTCAAGAGCGCGCTCAGCGATAGCTTTACCTACTGCTTTAGCTGCATCGATGTTACCAGTGTTCTTAACTTGCTCACGGATCGCTTTTTCTACAGTAGAAGCTGCTGCGATAACCTCAGAGCCGTTAGCTGCAATAACCTGAGCGTACACGTGACGAGGAGTACGGTGTACTACTAGGCGAGTTGCACCCAGTTCTGCAATCTTACGACGTGCACGTGTAGCACGACGGATGCGAGATGCTTTCTTATCCATAGTGTTACCTTACTTCTTCTTAGCTTCTTTAGTACGCACGATTTCATCGGCGTAACGAACACCTTTACCTTTATAAGGCTCAGGCTCACGGTAAGAACGAATGTCAGCCGCAACTTGACCAACTAGTTGCTTATCACAACCAGTAATAACGATCTCAGTTTGGCTAGGGCATTCTGCTTTAACACCTTCAGGTAGAGCGTGCTCTACTGGGTGTGAGAAGCCAAGTGTTAGACCTACAGCGTTGCCTTTCATAGCAGCACGGTAACCAACACCTTTAAGAGTTAGCTTCTTAGTAAAGCCTTCAGTAACACCAACAACCATGTTGTTAACTAGTGCACGAGCAGTACCTGCTTGTGCCCAAGCGTTAGCAGCACCTTCTTTTGGACCGAAAGTAAGGTTGTTTTCTTCCTGTGCAATCACTACTGCATCGTTAAGAGTGCGAGATAGTTCGCCCTTAGCGCCTTTAACAGTAATTTCTTGGCCGTTTAGTTTCACCTCTACGCCAGCTGGAATAGCGACAGGTGCTTTAGCAACACGAGACATATTCTACTCCTATTACGCTACGTAGCAGATGATTTCACCACCAAGACCTGCTTTGCGAGCAGCACGGTCAGACATCAGACCCTTGGAAGTGGATACTACAGCAATACCAAGACCACCCATCACAGTTGGTAGCGAGTCTTTGTTCTTGTAGACACGCAGACCAGGACGTGATACACGCTTGATTTGCTCAATTACTGGTTTAGCTTGGAAGTACTTAAGTGTAACTTCTAGCTCAGGTTTTACTTCGCCTTCAACAGCGAAGTCAGTGATGTAACCTTCAGCTTTTAGTAGTGCAGCAATTGCAACTTTAAGCTTTGAAGAAGGCATTTTAACAGCAACTTTGTTTGCTGCCTGACCGTTACGAACGCGGGTCAGCATATCCGAAATCGGATCTTGCATGCTCATAAGATTTACTCCAAATGATTAAGTGGCAAATTACCAGCTAGCCTTACGAAGTCCAGGAATCTCGCCTTTCATGCAAGCTTCGCGAACTTTGATACGGCTTAGACCGAACTTACGTAGGTAACCGTGTGGACGACCAGTTTGGTTACAACGGTTGCGCTGACGTGATGCACTCGAATCACGTGGAAGAGATTGCAGCTTAAGAACTGCATTCCAACGATCTTCTTCAGATGCGTTTACATCGCTGATGATAGCTTTTAGTGCTGAGCGCTTTTCAGCAAACTTAGCAACTAGCTTTGCACGTTTTACTTCACGTGCTTTCATTGATTGTTTAGCCATAACAGTAACCCTTCACCTTACTTACGGAATGGGAAGTTAAAGGCAGCCAGCAGAGCACGGCCTTCCGCATCGGTACCAGCTGACGTCGTGATAGTGATATCAAGACCGCGTACACGATCGACTTTATCGTAGTCGATTTCCGGGAAGATGATTTGCTCGCGAACGCCCATGCTGTAGTTACCACGACCGTCAAAAGACTTCGCGCTAACACCACGGAAATCACGTACACGTGGAAGAGCAATAGAGATTAAACGCTCTAGGAACTCCCACATACGTTCGCCACGTAAGGTTACTTTACAACCAATTGGGTAGCCTTCACGAATTTTGAAACCTGCAACAGATTTACGCGCTTTAGTGATAAGTGGCTTTTGACCAGAGATCGTTGCCATATCAGCTGCTGCGTTTTCTAGCAGTTTCTTATCGTTGATTGCTTCACCAACGCCCATGTTTAGGGTGATTTTTTCAATCCTAGGGACTTGCATGACGCTTGTGTAGCCGAACTCTTTGGTAAGCTCAGCGACTACAGACGACTTGTAGTAATCATGCAGTTTCGCCATAGTAGAACTCCAAATTACTTCTATTAGTTAGAAACGGTTTCGCCGTTAGACTTGAAGAAACGAACTTTCTTGCCATCTTCGATACGGAAACCGATACGGTCAGCTTTACCAGTAGCTGCGTTAAAGATTGCAACGTTAGAAGCATCAATAGCTGCTTCTTGTTCAACGATGCCACCTTGTTGACCTAGAGCCGGTACAGGCTTTTGGTGCTTCTTAACAAGGTTGATACCTTCAACAATAACTTTACCAGTTGCTAGAACCTTAGTTACTTTACCTTTCTTGCCTTTATCTTTACCAGCAAGAACGATTACTTCGTCATTACGACGGATTTTAGCTGCCATCTTTCGTGCTCCTTACAGAACTTCTGGAGCCAGTGATACAATCTTCATGAATTTCGCGTTGCGAAGTTCACGAGTCACTGGGCCAAAGATACGAGTGCCGACTGGTTGCTCAGTAGTGTCGTTTAACAATACACAAGCATTACGGTCGAAGCGAATGACAGAACCGTCTGGACGACGAACGCCTTTACGGGTGCGAACAACTACCGCCTTCAGAACATCACCTTTTTTAACTTTACCGCGTGGAATTGCTTCTTTTACAGTAACTTTGATGATGTCGCCGATGTGTGCGTAACGACGGTGTGAGCCACCCAGAACCTTAATACACATTACCTTGCGCGCGCCAGAGTTATCTGCAGCGTCAAGTGTACTTTGCATTTGGATCATTGTTAGTGCTCCGCTAAATATTAAAAACTAGACCCTCTCGGGTCGGGCTGCCTCTTTAAAGGGACGCGAATTGTACCACCCTTTTTTGTGATTGGGTAGACAAAAAACAAGCGGCCCCAAAAAAAATTTGGAGCCGCTTTATTATCGAAGAAAAACCGAAATTAAATTTTCGCTTTTTCTAGGACTTTAACCAAAGTCCAAGACTTAGTCTTAGACAGTGGACGACACTCAGCGATCTCAACTGTGTCGCCTAGGCCACACTCGTTGTTTTCGTCATGTGCGTGTACTTTAGTCGTGCGCTTTACGAACTTGCCGTAAATTGGGTGTTTAACCATGCGCTCGATAGAAACAACGATAGACTTGTCCATCTTGTCGCTAACAACACGACCTTGTTGAGTACGTTTTTGTTCGCTCATTATGCGCCTGCCTTCTCAGTCAAAACAGTTTTCACACGTGCGATATCACGGCGTACAGCTTTCAGAGTATGAGTTTGCTGTAGCTGACCAGTTGCAGCTTGCATGCGCAAGTTGAACTGTTCGCGTAGCAAATTCAATAGCTCAGCGTTAAGCTCTTCAACGCTCTTTTCGCGTAGATCTTGTGCTTTCATCACATCACCTGCTTAGTTACAAATGTAGTCTTGAAAGGCAGTTTACGTGCCGCTAAGCGGAACGCTTCACGTGCCAATTCTTCAGGTACACCGTCCATTTCGTACATAACCTTACCAGGTTGGATTTGGGCTACCCAGTACTCAACGTTACCTTTACCCTTACCTTGACGAACTTCTAGCGGTTTTTCTGTGATTGGTTTGTCTGGGAACACACGGATCCAGATTTTACCTTGACGCTTAACGTGACGTGTCATTGCACGACGAGCTGCTTCGATCTGACGAGCAGTTAGACGGCCGCGGCCGACTGCTTTAAGACCGAATGTACCGAAGCTTACGTCGGTACCTTTCGCTAGACCACGGTTACGACCAGTTTGAACCTTACGGAACTTAGTACGTTTAGGTTGTAGCATCTGTCGACTCCTTACTTACGGCCTTTACGCTGCTTCTTAGGCTTGTCGCCTTTTGGCTCTACTGCGTTAGCAGCTGGCATACCGCCTAGAATCTCACCTTTGAAGATCCAAACTTTAATGCCGATCACACCGTATTGAGTGTGAGCCGAAGAAGTTGCGTAATCAATGTCAGCACGTAGAGTGTGTAGAGGCACACGGCCTTCACGGTACCACTCAGAACGTGCGATTTCAGCGCCGCCTAGACGACCGCTTACTTCCACTTTGATACCTTTAGCGCCTAGACGCATTGCGTTTTGTACTGCGCGCTTCATAGCACGACGGAACATAACACGACGCTCTAGTTGAGACGCGATGCTGTCACCCACAAGTTGTGCGTCCAGCTCAGGCTTACGTACTTCAGCGATGTTAATTTGCGCTGGTACACCTGCAATTTTAGCTACAGCTGCGCGTAGCTTCTCAACGTCTTCACCTTTCTTACCGATAACAACACCTGGACGAGCAGTGTGAATAGTCACACGGATGCTCTTAGCAGGACGCTCGATAACGATGCGTGATAGAGACGCTTTTTGTAGTTCCTTAGTAAGGAACTGACGTACCTTGAAGTCGCCGTCTAGGTTGTCAGCGAAATCTTTGGTGTTAGCAAACCATGTAGCATTCCAAGGCTTAACGATGCCAAGACGAATACCATTTGGATGTACTTTCTGACCCATTGCTTACTCTCCTAGTCTCTTAGCGATCTGCTACAACAACAGTGATGTGGCTTGAACGCTTCAAGATACGATCCGCACGGCCTTTAGCACGAGGCATAATACGCTTCATGATAGGGCCCTCATCTACGAAGATTTTAGCGACATTTAGATCGTCGATATCTGCACCTTCGTTGTGCTCCGCGTTTGCGATAGCTGACTCAAGAACTTTCTTGATTAGATCAGCAGCTTTTTTGTTGCTGAACGTCAAGATTTCTAGTGCTTGGTCTACTGACTTACCGCGAATTTGGTCTGCAACTAAGCGAGCTTTCTGAGGCGAAATGCGAGCAAAGTTATGTTTAGCTAATGCTTCCATCATCTACTCCTTAACGCTTCTTAGCTTTCTTATCCGCAGCGTGACCGCGGTAAGTACGTGTTGGTGCAAATTCGCCCAGTTTGTGACCGATCATTTCTTCAGTTACAAATACTGGAACGTGTTGACGACCATTATGGACAGCGATGGTCAAACCAATCATTGTTGGGATGATCATTGAGCGACGGGACCAAGTCTTAATAGGCTTTTTGTCTCCGCTTTCCACCGCTTTCTCTACCTTCTTCAGCAAGTGTAGGTCAATAAATGGACCTTTCTTGAGAGAACGTGGCATGGCGATTCCTCTTTATAGATTATTTGTTACGACGACGTACAATGTACTTGTCAGTGCGCTTGTTCTTACGAGTCTTGAAGCCTTTAGTTGGCTGACCCCAAGGAGAAACTGGGTGACGACCACCAGAAGTACGGCCTTCACCACCACCGTGTGGGTGGTCTACTGGGTTCATTACCACACCGCGAACGGTTGGACGAACACCGCGCCAGCGGTTAGCACCAGCTTTACCTAGTTCACGTAGCATGTGCTCAGAGTTACCAACTTCACCGATTGTTGCACGGCCTTCAGAAAGTACTTTGCGCATTTCGCCAGAACGTAGACGGATAGTTACGTATGCACCGTCGCGAGCAACGATTTGAGCATAAGCACCAGCCGAACGAGCTAGCTGTGCACCTTTACCAGGCTTAAGTTCAACACAGTGTACAGTAGAACCTACTGGGATGTTGCGCATTGGCAGAGTGTTACCTGCTTTAATTGGCGCATCAACACCAGATTGGATCTGGTCACCTGCTTGAACACCTTTAGGTGCGATAATGTAACGACGCTCACCGTCTGCGTACAGAACTAGAGCGATGTTAGCGCTACGGTTTGGATCGTATTCTAGACGCTCAACTTTCGCTGGGATACCGTCTTTAGTACGTTTGAAGTCAATTACACGGTAGTGGTGCTTGTGACCACCGCCGATGTGACGTACTGTGATACGACCGTTGTTGTTACGACCACCGTTCTTAGAGTTTTTCTCTAGAAGAGGTGCGTATGGCTTACCCTTGTGTAGGTCAGCGTTAACAACTTTAACGACGTGACGACGACCAGGGGAAGTCGGCTTACATTTAACAATAGCCATTTTTAACTACTCCTGTTATTCCGCGCCGCCAACGAAGTCAAGATCTTGACCTTCTTTCAAAGTAACGTACGCTTTCTTAACGTCGCTGCGGCGACCTTGGCGTAGACCTTGACGTTTGGTCTTACCCTTAGTGATAAGAGTATTTACAGACTTAACTTCAACTTCAAATAGCTTTTCTACAGCTGCTTTGATCTCTTTTTTAGTTGCATCTTTAGCTACTTTGAAAACGATAGTGTTCGCTTTCTCAGCTGCCATAGTTGCTTTTTCAGAGATGTGCGGTGCACGTAGAACTTTTAGGATACGCTCTTCAGTGATCATGCTAGCATCTCCTCAACTTGCTTAACTGCTTCAGCAGTAATTACAACCTTGTCAAACGCGATTAGAGAAACTGGGTCAATACCAGCTACGTCGCGAGCGTCAACTTTGTACAGGTTACGAGCCGCTAGGAATAGATTCTCATCTACTTCGCTAGTCACGATTAGAGCGTCAGTTAGCTCAAGCTCTTTAAGCTTAGCTACTAGCTCTTTAGTTTTTGGAGCTTCTACAGAGAAGTTATCAACAACGATTAGACGCTCTTGACGAACTAGCTCAGAAAGAATGCTCTTCATAGCACCACGGTACATTTTCTTGTTAACTTTTTGGCTGTGATCTTGTGGTTTCGCAGCAAAAGTAACACCACCTGTACGCCAGATTGGGCTACGGATTGTACCAGCACGCGCACGGCCAGTACCTTTTTGACGCCATGGCTTAGCGCCACCGCCAGAAACTTCTGAACGTGTCTTTTGAGCACGAGTACCTTGACGAGCACCTGCTGCGTACGCAACAACTACTTGGTGTACAAGAGCTTCGTTAAACTCACGTCCGAAAGTAGTTTCGGAAACAGTTAGTGCATCAGCACCTTTAACCATTAATTCCATTACTTACTCCTGAGACGTTATGCTTTAACAGCTGGTTTAACGATCACGTTACCGCCAGTTGCGCCTGGGACTGCACCTTTAATAAGAAGCAGATTGCGCTCAGCGTCAACACGTACGATCTCTAGGTTTTGAGTCGTTACACGCTCAGCACCCATGTGACCTGCCATTTTCTTGCCTTTAAACACGCGACCTGGAGTTTGACATTGGCCAATTGAACCCGGTGCACGGTGAGACAAAGAGTTACCGTGAGTCATATCTTGAGTAGAGAAGTTCCAACGCTTAACAGCGCCTTGGAAGCCTTTACCTTTAGATGTACCAGTAACGTCTACTTTTTTAACTTCGTTGAAAAGTTCTACGTTTAGCTCAGCGCCAACTTCAAACTCTTCGCCGTTTTCTAAACGGAATTCCCAAAGACCGCGACCAGCTTCTACACCTGCTTTCGCAAAGTGACCAGCTTCTGGCTTAGATACACGGTTAGCTTTCTTAGCACCAGCAGTTACCTGGATTGCTGCGTAGCCATCGTTCTCAAGAGTTTTAACTTGAGATACACGGTTCGCTTCAACCTCAACAACAGTTACTGGGATAGAAACGCCTTCTTCAGTAAATACGCGGGTCATACCCACTTTACGTCCGACTAGACCAATCATTCTTCTAATCTCCCTTAACCTAGGCTGATTTGTACATCAACGCCAGCAGCAAGATCTAGACGCATTAGAGCGTCAACAGTTTTGTCTGTTGGCTCAACGATGTCGATCAAACGCTTGTGAGTACGAATTTCGTACTGGTCACGTGCATCTTTGTTGACGTGTGGAGAGATAAGAACAGTGAAACGCTCTTTACGAGTAGGCAGTGGAATTGGACCACGAACCTGTGCGCCGGTACGCTTTGCTGTTTCAACGATTTCCGCAGTAGAAGCGTCGATTAGTTTGTAATCGAAAGCTTTTAGGCGGATACGAATACGTTGGTTCTGCATGAGACAGAGCTCCAATAATTAAAAATTACACAAACAATATCGCCACTCAAACTCGTCAAGACGAGAGAATGCCGATTGATTTATGTGAAACCGTAGCATCCAAGATTAGGACGCATTGTCAGTTAATTTTCGATTAAACTACCCCTGAAGCCAAAGTCACCTTCGGTGCAGTTATTCGTGAGAATAAGTAGCTAATTGTATTAACCGCGAACATAAGCTGAGTTTACATTACCTGATAAATCCTAAGAATTATCAGCTCCTCGATGCTCATTGGTTCACAACTGGCTTAACCAGTGCGCTGCATTATACAGATCACAGTTTTACATGCAAGGGTTGTTTGAAAAATAAACGGGGCAGGAAAACTTGGTTATTGTTAGCCTTGCTCTATTGGGATTTCAAAGTGGCACTTCAGAATAAGGCAGGATTTAGGTTTCTAACCTGTGGTCGACTGAAAACAATAAAGCGCAGACTGCCTGAGCAATCTGCGCTTTTGATTGAAGGAGCTGATTAAGCTAAACGTTGGCGAACTGCTTCAAAAAGGCAAACACCAGAGGCAACCGATACGTTTAAACTCGACACGCTACCAGCCATTGGGATCTTGATTAAATCATCACAAGTTTCGCGAGTGAGTCGACGCATTCCGTCTCCTTCAGCTCCCATTACGATAGCCAATGGACCAGTTAGCTTTGCTTGGTAAATATCGTGGGTGGCTTCACCAGCCGTTCCAACAAACCAGATCCCCTGCTCTTGCAACGCTCTCATTGTGCGCGCTAGGTTGGTCACACGGACCAAAGGTACTGTTTCAGCTGCACCACAGGCTACTTTGCTCACCGTTGCCGTAAGAGGAGCTGATTTATCCTTAGGCACAATTACTGCAGCAACACCCGCTGCATCAGCATTACGTAAGCACGCGCCTAAATTGTGCGGGTCGGTAACGCCATCAAGTACCAATAAGAGCGGCTGCTCGTGTTGAGCCAAAATGCCATCAAGGTCATTTTCATTAAGCTGCTTTGCAGGCTTAACTTTGGCAATGATACCTTGGTGGTTTGCCCCTCGAGCTTTATCATCTAACGCTTTACGCCCCATTTGCTGAATAGAGACACCACACACTTGCAGTTCATTCAGCAGAGGTAGAAGTCGGTCATCTTGACGACCTTTCAATACGAACGCTTCAATAAAACGCGCTGGATCTTTTTCCAATACGGCTTTCACTGCGTGAATTCCGTAGATAAATTCGTTACTCATGTTCTAATCCGATTATGATTTCTTGCCGCGAGCCTTACTATTTTTAGTACGCGACTTTTTCTTACGTGCTTTTTCTGCCTTAGATTTCTTACGAGAGCCTTTTTCAGCATTCCCCTCGTTACTTCCATCTGGACGCTTGGTTGGCTCAACCAAAGGTTTTGCCGCCACGCCAGGCTTACGCGCTTTTACTGACGCACGTTTCTTGCTCTTCGCTTTCTTCTGAGCTTCTGCGGCACGTTTCTTGGCTGTTTTTCCTTTGCCGCGTAGCTTACGACTTGTTTCAACTAATTCAAAGTCAATTTGGCGATCATCTAAGTTCACTGATAAAACTTTTACTTTGACTGCATCACCTAGGCGGTAGATAGCTCCGAAGCTTTCACCGATAAGCCTTTGACCTATCGGATCAAATTGATAGTAGTCATTAGCTAGGGAAGAAATATGTACCAAGCCATCAATATGCAGCTCAGTTAGTCGCACAAAGAAACCAAAACCCGTGACATTAGCAATCACACCGTCAAGCTCTTCGCCAACGTGGTCTTGCATGTATTCACACTTGAGCCAATCAGAAACCTCTCGAGTCGCATCATCTGCTCTGCGTTCAGTCATAGAGCATTGCTCACCAAATACGTCCATATCATCAAACGAGTAATGAAAGCCCCCAGTTGGTGTCCAACGATCCTTCACTGTACCGTTCTCTTTCGCTATCAGGTACTTGATTGCTCGGTGCAACAGTAAATCTGGGTAACGGCGAATTGGTGAAGTAAAGTGAGCATAACGTTTAAGTGCCAATCCAAAGTGGCCGCAGTTGTCTGCGTTATATACCGCTTGCTTCATCGATCTCAGCAGCATGGTTTGAATCAGTTCTTTGTCTTGTCGCTCACCAATTTGTTTCATTAAGTTCGCATAATCCGTTGGTGATGGCTCAAGCCCACCCGCTAAGTTCAAACCTAACTCGCCAAGGAAATCTCGGAAACCTTGTAAGCGAAGTTCACCCGGTGATTCATGGATACGGAATAACGAAGGTTCCTTGGCTTTCTCAACTAAGGACGCTGATGCAATATTGGCTAAGATCATACATTCTTCAATAATCTTATGCGCATCATTACGAATCACAGGCTCTATGCTATCAATCTTACGATCAGCGTTAAAAATGAACTTGGTTTCAACGGTTTCAAATTCAATTGCGCCGCGGTTGTCACGTGCTTTCTTAAGCACCTTATACATGTTATGCAGCTCTTCTAAATGAGGGATTAAACTGTCATAACGTTGCCTTAGCTCTTCATCTCCCTCTAAGATAGCGCCGACCTTGTTATAAGTCAGACGAGCATGAGAGTTCATCACAGCTTCATAATGCTTATAACCTGATAGCTTACCTGTTGCCGAGATGGTCATTTCACACACCATACACAAGCGATCAACTTGAGGGTTAAGTGAACATAATCCATTCGATAATACTTCAGGTAGCATCGGTACTACTTGAGACGGGAAGTAAACCGAGTTACCGCGATTAATCGCTTCTTTATCCAGAGCCGTCTCTGGTCGAACATAATAGCTCACATCGGCTATCGCAACCCAAAGACGCCAACCACCACTTTTCTTTGCTTCACAGTAAACAGCATCGTCAAAATCACGTGCATCTTCCCCATCAATGGTAACTAAAGGTAGCTCGCGCAAATCGACTCGACCTTTCTTCGCTTCTTCAGGCACTTCTTCGCCAAGGTTAGCTATCTGCTTGTCAACTTCATCAGGCCACACATTAGGAATTTGGTGAGTACGAATGGCAATTTGAGTTTCCATTCCAGGTGCCATGTTTTCACCCAGTACTTCAATCACTTTACCCGTCATACCTCTAGATCGACTACCGCGGTCGGTAATTTCAATCACGACGACATTCCCCATACGGGCACTGCCCTTATGCTCATTAGGGATTAAGATATCTTGGCTAATGCGTGAATCGTCGGCCACCACGTACGAATAACCATATTCTAAGAAGAAACGACCCACTATCTGAGTTTTTCGTTCTTCTAAGACTCGAACTAACCGCCCTTCCTTACGACCTCGCTTATCTGTACCTGCTGGTTGTACAAGCACATAGTCACCATGAATGATGGTACGCATTTGATGATGAGGGAGTAAGACATCATCATCTTTCCCCACACTTCCTTCTGGCCTTACCCAACCATGACCATCTTTATGTCCAATAACATAGCCTTTGATCATTTCCAGCTTATCTGGCAAGGCGTAGCACTGACGGCGAGTAAATACCAACTGACCGTCACGTTCCATCGCTCTTAAACGACGGCGTAAACCTTCATACTGTTCCTCTCCCGAAAGTTGCAGTGCTTCAAACAGATCATTGCGATTCATTGGCACATTAGCTTGGGTAAGGAATTCAGTAATGAACTCTCGGCTAGGGATCGGATTTTCGTAATTCTTTGATTCGCGATCCGCAAAAGGGTCGTTATTGATTGTGTCTGACATAGGCAGGCCTGCTTAAGCGAGGGAGGGTTTGTAACTAGTATATCCGGTTCTATACATTAGCTACAGTTAAGCTTTGAAAAAGAAACAAAAAACGCTCTCCAACTAATCAAATTAGTGCTGAGAGCGTTTCTAAAAAATTCCGGTATTTTTACCAAGGCGTGTCCCGCCGTTTAGCCCGGGCAATCACATTACCTGGCATTCGCCGTTCAAGACCTTGGCGTAAGATAGATATCCGTTTATGAGTTCTCTGATCTGCTGTCACTGAGTTGTACAACCAGCGGTAGGCATCTTCATAGTCAAGTGGGCTACCATAATCTCGAAGCAGTAGTTCAGCTAAGTGAATACGCGCATTTAAGTTGCCCATTGCAGCAGCTTCACGCAGGTATGGAATAGCTCGCTCTTTATCTTGCTGAACTAATGTCCCGCGGGAGTAATAACGGCCGAGCTGCTCAAGAGCCGTTGCTAACCCTTGGTGCGCAGCATTCTCCATGTAGTAGAGGCCCAACTCAACATCTTGCTCAACACAGACGCCCCAAGCCAACATATCGCCATACAAAAATTCATAGGATGGCAAGCTTATCCGCGTTGCTCGAGCCACGATATCCTCTACCAACTGGCAGTTATCGGCTTTGACTCGCTCTAGATGTTTGTTCTGTTGTATCAGTTTAATTAGTTCAGCTTCAGTATAAATGGGGACAGGCTCACCCACTTCTGCCACATTGGCATGACTTAATGATGAGCTTAGCGCCAGTATTAACGAAGCTGCTACCGTACGTAGCTTCATATCTGCACTCTTAATGTGTTCCGATCGCCGCAATAGCGCATTTTGCACTATTAAAGCTTAGCTTGATTTCTTTATCGGCAACATCCGCAAACTCTTTAGACAAAATTTGCCACTATCTGGCAACAGTTTGCCATACGGCGTACAAAAAACAACCGTGAAACAGATATAAAAAAGCCGGCTGTTATAGCCGGCTTTAAGAACATTTTAAGAATCAACCATTAAGAGCTAAATGGGTGAACTTTAATGATTGTTTCGTTACGATCTGGACCTGTTGATACGATATCAATTGGTACACCAGTAAGTTCTTCAATACGTTTGATGTAATCAAGAGCAGCTTGTGGAAGCGCATCGATTGATTTAGCACCGAACGTTGTCTCAGACCAACCTGGCATAGTTTCGTAAATTGGCGTTGCTTCTTCGAAAGCTTCAGCAGCCATCGGAGAAACTTCTAGAATTGAGCCATCTTTCATCTTGTAACCAGTACAGATTTTTAGCTCTTCTAGACCGTCAAGAACATCTAGCTTAGTTAGACAGAAACCAGAGATCGAGTTGATTTGTACTGCACGACGCATAGCAACTGCATCAAACCAACCAGTACGACGTAGACGACCCGTTGTTGCACCAAACTCGTGGCCAACATCACCTAGGTGTTTACCAACTGGGTCTTGCTTATCTAGACCGTCGTAAAGTTCTGTTGGGAATGGACCTGAACCAACGCGAGTACAGTACGCCTTAGTAATACCAAGGATGTAACCGATATGACGAGGACCGAAACCTGAGCCTGCAGCAACACCACCAGCAGTCGTGTTAGAAGAAGTTACGTATGGGTAAGTACCGTGGTCGATATCTAGTAGCGTACCTTGAGCACCTTCGAACATGATCTTATCGCCGCGCTTACGAGCTGCGTCTAGTTCGTCAGTCACATCAATAACCATTGACGTCAGTAGGTCAGCGTAACCCATGCACTGCTCAAGTACTTCTTCGTAGCTTACTGTTTCAGCTTTGTAGAAGTGCTCTAGTTGGAAGTTGTGGAATTCCATTACTTCTTTCAGTTTTTCAGCGAACATTTCTTTATCGAAAAGATCGCCAACACGAAGACCACGACGAGCCACTTTGTCTTCGTAAGCAGGACCGATACCACGACCAGTCGTACCAATTGCTTTCTTACCACGAGCGATTTCACGCGCTTGGTCGATAGCAATGTGGTATGGAAGAATTAGAGGACAAGCTTCAGAAATGAAAAGACGCTCTTTTACAGGAATGCCACGCTCTTCAAGAGGCTTCATCTCTTTTAGTAGCGCATCAGGTGATAATACTACGCCATTACCGATAACACACTTTACGTTATCGCGAAGGATACCTGATGGAATTAAGTGGAGAACGGTTTTTTCACCGTCAATGACAAGAGTGTGACCTGCGTTGTGACCGCCTTGGTAGCGAACCACGTATTTTGCATCTTCAGTTAAAAGGTCTACGATTTTACCTTTACCTTCGTCACCCCATTGGGTGCCTAGAACGACTACGTTATTTCCCATCTTTCCAAGTCTGATTGCTAGTTAAAAATGGATTCTAGCACTGAATCACATTTCTTGCAGTCATTTTTTAATCATGGCTTATCAATACAGACTTAACTTATTGATCAAAAATAGAAAAGAAGTCGAACTAACGCTGTTTACTCATCCGCATAGATTTTTACACTGATTTGGCCATTGACATCGATACCGGCGCGATACATACCGGAGCTGTTCATTGCAAAGTGTATATCTCCAGCACTGTCAATCGCGATAAGGCCCCCTTCTCCCCCCATCGATTTAAGCTCACCTTGAATCACTGTCTCGCTAGCAATATGCACATCTTCTTTCAAATAACGCATACGTGCTGCAACATCACCAGCAACCATTTTACGAATGAAGAACTCCCCCATTCCCGTAGTCGACACGGCCACATTACCATTTTCAGCAACTGTTCCCGCACCAATAATAGAAGAGTCACCAACACGACCATATTGTTTATTGGTCACTCCACCAGTGCTCGTCGCTGCTGCCAAATTACCTTGCTGATCGAGCGCCACTGCGCCAACCGTGCCGTACTTGTTGTCGTCGGGGTATTTCGATTCCGATAAGGCGAACAGCCCCTTCTCTTTCATTGATTGAAGTTGCTCATAACGACGGTCGGTGTAAAAGTAGTCTTGCTCGGTGTAGCTATAGCCATTCTCAAAAGCAAACTCTTCGGCACCCTCACCAATAAGCAGTACGTGATTACTTTTCTTCATTACATCACGAGCCAACTCAATTGGGTTTTTAATATGCCTCACCGCGGCAATTGCCCCAGCAGCTCCTTCTTTACCATGCATCACCGAAGCATCCATCTCTATGATTTCTTTATTCGTCATCACAGAGCCCTTACCAGCATTAAAGTTGGGAGAGTCCTCAAGGACCTTCACTGCAGCCACAACAGCATCTAGCGCATCTCCACCACTAATTAGAACTAGGTGACCCGCACGCACTGACGCTTCTAAGTCATGGAGTATCGATGCCTTTAACTCTGCACTCATTTGCTGTTTCAAAATCGTGCCGGCACCACCATGAATGGCAATGGAAAATGGCTGAGACATAATGTTTCCTTCGCAACAAAGATTTTATTCAAGATAAACAAAAAGCGCCCATCGAATCAACGATAAGCGCTTTATTACATTTATTTAAGGTAGCAAGTTTTTTGAGTAACGAGCTACTTGTAAACAAAATTGCTCAAGATTAGTGAGAGCTGCAGCTTCCGCTACCACAACATTCGTGGTCGTCAGCTTTTTCTTCGCCACCGCAGCAGCCGCCTTCTTTTTCTTCACCGTGACCGCCACAACAGCCACCAGCTTGGTGAATATGGCCGTGTTCGATTTCGTCAGCTGTCGCTTCACGAGTTGCGATAACTTCAACGTCAAAAGTCAGTGTTTGGCCAGCAAGCATGTGGTTACCGTCAACTACAACTTCATCGCCATCGACTTCAGTCACTTCAACTGGGATTGGACCCTGGTCAGTGTCCGCTAGGAAACGCATACCTACTTCGATTTCTTCCACGCCTTGGAAAACATTCGCTGGAACACGTTGAACAAGTGCATCGTTGTGCTCGCCATACGCTTCTTCAGGAGCAACAGTTGCAGAGAACTTGTCACCTGCCACTTTGCCTTCTAGATGCTTCTCTAGGCCAGTGATTAGGTTGTTGTGACCGTGTAGGTAATCTAGCGGTGCTTCTGCAGTTGACTGATCAACGACAACGCCGTCTTCAACTTTTACTTGGTACGCTAGGCTAACGACTACGTTCTTTTCAATTTTCATAATTGCTCCGAGGCGGTTAAGGCTTGAAGATTGGTTCAAGCTACATCTTTACACTGGTATTATGGGGATCAATTAAAGAAACTCAATTATTCCGGTTTAAAAATCCCGATCATTTCTGGCTCGGCTTGTTGTGTTTTGTTGACAGAGTCTTTAGCAAGCGGATTTGGCGTACGCTGCTCAGCGTAGTCACACTCAACACATTCCACTAACTCTATATTGTTTTCTATCCACCAACGCAAAGTATCTTGCGTTTTACATTGCGGGCAACTTGCTCCGGCAATAAATCTTTTTTTCGCTTTCATATTTACTCCTACTACCTATATGTAAGCACAACTCTGCGGTAAGAAAGGTGACTACTGCTGTTCCCAGTAGTTTCTTGACTGGCGGTCTTTATCCATTTCCCTGCCAAAAATCTCTTCAAGCTCTTTTCTCGCCTCTTTGGCTCTTAACGCTAATTGTTTATCGTCTGCATGCTGAGGTAATAGCTCTTTAAGCATGGCATTGTCGAGCTTTCTAAAGTGGGCTTCAGCGCGTTTTGCTTGGTAAGGATGCATTCCTAACTCTGTGAGCGCTTGCCTACCTAAATCAAGTGCCCCTAAGAAGGTCTCTCGGGAGTAGTTTTCTACCCCATGATTGAGTAACTGATACGCTTCTACCCGGCTTCGCGCACGAGCAAGAATTTTCAACTTAGGGAAGTGATGTTTACATAGCTCAACAATCTTCATAATTTCATCAGGAGCATCGGTACAGATAACAATTGCTTCAGCACTGGATGCACCTGCTGCTCGTAGCAAGTCGAGTTGAGTCGCATCGCCATAAAACACTTTGTAGCCGTACTTTCTAAGCAATTTGATCTGGCTTGCATCACTTTCTAGTACCGTAATTTTAATTTTATTGGCGTACATCAAACGCCCAATAATCTGACCAAAACGACCAAAGCCGGCAATGATAACTCTAGGCTCTTTATTGACTACATCAGACGTTACTGTGCTTTGCTCGCTGTTTAAATCTTTGGCGTACCAATGCTTTTGTGCCATTAACAATAATGGCGTGGTCACCATAGACAGGCTAACGACCACCAATAGGAAAGAAGATTGTTCGGTCGTTAATAAGCCTTCTGCACTTGCTGCAGTAAAGATAACGAATGCAAACTCACCACCTTGGCTGAGAATGGCCGCCATTTTGCTGCGAGCTTTAGCCCTAGTGCCAGAAAAGCGCGCCAATAGGTAAAGTATCCAACCTTTAATCGCCACCAAGCCAATCACGGCCAAAATGACCTTAATCGGCTCAAAGGCCAATAGACCTAGGTTTACCGCCATGCCTACAGAGATAAAGAACAGCCCAAGTAATAAACCTTTAAACGGTTCAATCGCTATCTCCAGCTCATGACGATATTCACTCTCAGCCAAAAGCACACCCGCAAGGAAAGTGCCAAGAGCCATCGAAAGACCTAGCTGTTTCATGATCAGAGCAATACCAATCACTAATAGCAGAGCTGCAACCGTGAATAACTCCCTGACACCACTAAGCACAACGTACTTGAACAGTGGCCTTAGTAAGAAGTGACCGCCGACCAACAAGCCAGCAATGCCACCTAGCATCCACATTGCATCCAGCCAGTTACCGGCCGTGTTACCCGCTAAGATCGGCAACAACGCCAGCATAGGGATAACAGCAATATCTTGGAAAAGCAGTACCGAGAATCCAGACTGACCTGTTTCCGTTCCCGCCAGCCCTTGTTCCTCAATCACTTTAAGAGCAATTGCTGTCGAAGAAAGGGCTAAGCCCATACCTATGACTAAGCTCGTCTGCCAGCTAACGCCTGCAATATAGGCAATTGAAGCCAGCACAGCAGTGGTAATGACAACCTGCGCGCCACCCAGACCTAATATTGGGCCGCGTATCTGCCATAGCTTTTTTGGGTTGAGTTCTAATCCGATCAAAAACAATAACAACACTACACCGAACTCGGCGAAATGTAGGATTGCTTCTACATCGCTGATTAAACCAAGCCCCCAAGGTCCAATTGCTACGCCAGCTAGCAGGTATCCTAGAACCGAGCCTAAGCCTAATCGCTGCGCAATAGGAACCGCTGTAACCGCAGCAGCGAGGAAAATTACGCTGCTTTGGAGAAAGTCATTTTCAAGTGCCATACTCTCTCCTTAGCTCTTTGGTTGGGTTCATCAACCACTGACGATAAGATTCAGCGTGCTGATAGCGGTCCATATCACTGACATTGCGAGACCAGTACAATACAAGCGGCTCGATCCATTCCATTCGACACAATGCTGCCGTTAGCTCGAATGGCTGAAGAATTTGCTCTAGCGGATATTTGTTATAACCACTTGCACCAAACGCGTCCTTATTACCACCAGTGGTAATGACGCTACGCCAGATTTTGCCTTGCAGAGCGCTCTCATTACCAAACGCAAAGCCTTTACCGAGCACGCGGTCAAACCATTCTTTTAATAACGCAGGGCATGAATACATGTAGAGAGGGTGCTGAAATACGATGACATCGTACTCAAGCAACAAATGGTGCTCATAATTCACATCAATAAAGAAATCGGGATACTCTGAATAGAGGTCGTGAATTTTTACATGCTCTAGTGACGAGATTTTCTTAATCATCACCTGGTTAGCAATCGAGTTATCGGGTTCCGGGTGAGCATAAATCACCAGAACTTTTGGAGGCTGTGGGGTTGAAGACTGTAATATAGCGTCTTTATGTTCCGTCATTCCTTGGGCAGACTTCCTAGCAAAAATGCGTTATCAATTTGTTATCGTTTTTAGCATGATAACTCAAATTGTATAATGATCGACATTTATCGGTATTCCCCCTACTATTCTTCGCGTTAAAAACGACAGCGCAAATTGAACTTCTATGATTATCTTTTCTGACATCCAACTCCTTCGTGGCGGCAAACCTCTTTTAGAGCAAGCATCCGCAACTATTCATCCCGGCGATAAAGTCGGCCTAGTCGGCAAAAACGGCTGTGGTAAGTCAACGCTATTTGCCTTGATGAAAGATGAACTGTCCATCGATGCTGGCTCTTTTAGCCAACCCGCTCATTGGGAGCTCGCTTGGGTTGCTCAGGAAACACCAGCGCTAGAACGCCCAGCGCTTGAGTACGTGATCGATGGTGACCGAGAATACCGCGATTTAGAGAGGCAACTTGCAGACGCTGAACAGGCCGATAACGGTACTCTCGTTGCAGAGATCCACGGAAAAATTGAAACCATTGGTGGTTACACCATCAAATCACGCGCTGCTGAACTCCTCGATGGTCTAGGCTTTAGCCAGCAGCAAATGAGCTGGAACCTCACACAGTTTTCTGGTGGTTGGCGTATGCGCCTAAACCTCGCGCAAGCTTTACTGTGTCGTTCAGACCTACTGCTACTCGATGAACCGACTAACCACTTAGATCTCGACGCGGTTATGTGGCTTGAGCGCTGGCTACAAAATTACCCAGGAACGCTGATCCTCATCTCACACGATAGAGACTTCCTTGATCCAATTGTAGGACGCATTGTCCATATCGAAAACCAAACCATGAATGAGTACACCGGTAACTACTCATCATTTGAAGATCAGCGTGCGCAGAAACTCGTCCTACAACAAGCCATGTTCCAAAAACAGCAGAAGCAAATGGCACATATGCAAAGCTATATTGATCGCTTTCGCTACAAAGCCTCTAAAGCGCGCCAAGCACAAAGCCGCATAAAAGCACTCGAGAAAATGGAGAAGGTGTTACCCGCGCAGTTCGATAACCCATTCAGTTTCGAGTTCAGAGAGCCTGCCGCACTACCCAACCCAATCATGATGATGGATGAAGTTTCTGCTGGCTACGACGATACTCTGATCCTTGAGAAGATTCGCCTTAACCTCGTTCCGGGTAGCCGTATCGGCCTACTTGGACGCAACGGCGCAGGTAAATCGACTTTAATTAAACTGCTTTCTGGAGAACTGACACCACAAGGCGGTGATTTAACTTACTCGCAAGGCGTCAAAATTGGCTACTTTGCTCAGCATCAGTTAGAAACGCTTCACCCAGAAGAAACGCCACTGCAACACATGATACAGATCGCGCCTGATAAAAACGAGCTGGAACTGCGTAACTACCTAGGTAGCTTTGGCTTCCAAGGTGATAAAGCACTAGAAAAAGTCGCTCCGTTTTCAGGTGGTGAAAAAGCTCGCTTGGTATTAGCGCTGATCGTTTGGCAAAAACCAAATCTATTACTGCTCGATGAACCAACCAACCACTTAGATTTGGACATGCGCCAAGCACTGACTCTCGCGCTACAAACCTTCGAGGGGGCGATGGTGATCGTATCGCACGACCGCTATCTACTTCGCGCCACAACTGACGACTTGTACCTGGTCCATGATCGCCAAGTCGCACCATTTGATGGCGACCTCAATGATTACTACAAGTGGCTAACAGAGCAACAAAAAGCAGAGCGCAAAGAAGCGCAAGCACAGCAACCAGCGAAAGACACCACTAACAGTGCAGCAGCGAAAAAAGATCAAAAGCGCAGAGAAGCGGACTTCCGCAAACAAACCGCCCCAATTCGTAAGATGCTTACTCAGCTTGAAACGAAAATGGACAAACTTTCGCAGGCACTTGAAGACGCAGAAACACAATTATCAGACACTTCACTGTATGAAGCAGAAAATAAAGCTAAACTTAATCAGGTACTCGCACTTCAAGCCAGCAGTAAATTCGAATTAGAAGACGTCGAGATGGACTGGATGGCACAACAAGAAGTCCTTGAGCAGATGGAAAAGGAATTCAACCAACAATGACTATAGAGCACGTCCGCATTTCGTTAACACTGGAGCGCTTATGGCAGTTTAGCTTGCAGTACTACAGCGTGCGTGAAGTGAAAGAGGCGTGCTTGCAGCTACAAAACCAGTTCCACGGCAATGTAAACCTACTGCTGCTACTCAAGTGGCTTGATGAACAGCAGGTCTCTTTTCGTGACGAAGACTGGCATAAAGTCGAAGAGTGTTTAGGGCGCTCAGAAGCACTCCTGCATAGTTTCCGTGAGCTTAGACGCAAAGCTAAGGTTCACCTTCCTGATACCTTATATCGAGAATCCCTGCAATTTGAGCTACAGTTGGAAAAGCAACAGCAATCGGATTTAGTCGATTGCATGAACTCACTGCAGCTTACCAACAACCAAAGTGAACCACTCACACTTCGCTACTGCAGACAATTAGGTGGAGAACATCTGTTCCAAGCATTTTCAGAGCCAGCTCCGACACAAGTGAATCAATAAGCTAATCCACAAAGACTGCCTATGACTCAATTTATTGCCGCGACAGGGCTAACCAACCCTCACCTACAAACACTTGCCCCGCGTTTTATCCGCAAGCAGGCGCTGTTTTCACCTATTTGGCAAACATTGGATACGCCGGACAACGATTTCTTAGATCTCGCTTGGAGCGAAGACTGGAGCAATGAGTCTGCACGTAACAAACCTGTCTTTGTACTTTTCCATGGTTTAGAAGGCTGCTTTTACAGCCCCTATGCTAATGGGTTAATGGATGCCTTCGCACAAGATGGCTGGCTATCTGTGATGATGCACTTTCGCGGCTGCAGCGGAAAGCCCAACCAACAAGCCCGCGCTTACCACTCTGGAGAAGTAGAAGACGCTCGACTGTTTTTGGAGCATTTAGATAATCTGTTTCCCAATCAACGTAAAATCGCGGTGGGTATCTCTCTCGGCGGTAACATGCTTGCCAACTACTTGGCAAAATACAATCAGCAGCCACTGCTCGATGCCGCTAGCATAGTATCAGCGCCATTAGATTTAGGCGCCTGTTCAGAACGAATTGAGGTGGGGTTCTCTCGTGTGTACCGACGCTACTTACTCTCTTCACTAAAGAAGAGCGCCCTACAGAAACACCACTTATTGAAAGGTGAACTGGGGCTGTCGTACAACAGTATTAAGCGAGTGACAAAGCTTTATGAATTTGATGACCTGATCACCGCTCCGCTACACGGCTTTAAAGACGCACAAGATTACTATCAGCAGTGTTCTGGAATTCACAAGCTCAAAGACATTAAGCTCCCTCTTCAGATCATCCATGCCAAAGACGATCCTTTCATGACGGATCAAGTGATTCCGAAGTTCGTTCTACCCGACAACATCGATTACCGCCTATTCGCGCAAGGGGGGCATGTCGGCTTCGTTACGGGTAGCGTGTTGAAGCCACGCTTTTGGTTGGAAGAAGCTCTCCCTGCTTATTACGAAAGTTTCACTAGTGCTAAATCTCCTATCGACAGCGAAGCGGCAGAAAACTCTGACGCAGCTCAGCTATACGTATAAACTAGGAAAAGCGCGCAAATCAGAAAAGTCGCGTGGAAGTAAGAGTCAATCGCATCATAAAGTGAAGAGGTATTTATGATCATCCCTTGGCAAGACATCCAGCCAGACACACTAGAAAACTTAATCAAAGAGTTTGTGCTCCGCGAAGGCACGGACTACGGCGAAATGGAGTTTTCGCTACAAGATAAAGTTGACCACGTTAAATTGCAGCTGCAAAACGGTGAAGCAGTCATCGTTTTTTCTGAGTTGCATGAGACAGTTGATATTCAACTTAAAAAGCATCTATAAAGCTGATAACGCACGTAGTGCGCCAAAGTAGACGTTTTTCTTTGCCGTGCTATAGTGGGCTTTGCTAACAAGTAAGTTACTTTTAAGACAAGGTTTGTCATGTCTGCAAAACACCCGATTATTGCGGTGACTGGTTCTTCAGGAGCAGGAACCACCACCACTTCCGAAGCCTTCCGCAAAATGTTCAATATGATGAACGTAAAACCTGCATGGGTTGAAGGCGATAGCTTCCACCGCTTCACACGTCCAGAAATGGATGTGGAGATTCGTAAAGCGCGTGAGCAAGGAAAACACATCAGTTACTTTGGCCCGCAAGCCAACGATTTCCCAACCCTAGAAGAATTTTTCCGTAAGTATGGTAACGAAGGGGTTGGCCAAGTCCGCCGTTATCTACACACCTTTGACGAAGCCGTGCCTTACAATCAAATGCCAGGTACGTTTACACCTTGGCAAGATTTGCCAGAAGACTCCGACGTCCTATTTTATGAAGGCCTCCATGGCGGTGTCGTTGATGGCGAAGTCAACGTGGCACAGCACGTCGATCTACTGATTGGCATGGTACCTATCGTTAACCTTGAATGGATTCAGAAATTCGTTCGAGATACTCGCGATCGTGGCCATTCCCGTGAAGCCGTGATGGACTCCATTGTCCGCTCAATGGACGACTACCTAAACTACATCACGCCACAATTTTCTCGTACTCACATTAATTTTCAGCGTGTACCCACGGTCGATACGTCTAACCCATTGAATGCGAAAGGCATCCCGAGTTTGGACGAAAGTTTTGTCGTGATTCGCCTACGTGGCATCAAGAATGTCGACTTCCCATACTTGCTTGCGATGATTGATGGTTCGTTTATGTCGCGCCACAACACGCTTGTTGTACCGGGCGGTAAGATGAGTTTTGCTATGGAACTGATTGCAAGGCCAATCCTACAACAACTCATCGAAACTGGAAAAATTGGCTAGATAACCCTACAGAAAAGTCGTTTACTTTTCATACCGTGATCATGTGCACACTTTTGCTTAAAATATCCGTGCTATGACCCGATTAAAATCAAGAAATCGTACCCGGAAAAGGGTACTATTCTTAACCGAAACACAAGTTAGCTTGCAGCATTTGTAAAGTGCTCTTATCCTAGTAAGTCAATTTAAGGCTTAGCTAAAATATGGAAAGCGGCAAGCGTACCCTGCAGAGGAAGTGAGATATTATGGTTCTAGGTAAACCTCAAACCGATCCAACACTAGAGTGGTTTCTTTCACATTGTCATATTCATAAGTACCCTTCAAAAAGCACGCTGATTCACGCGGGCGAGAAAGCTGAAACTTTGTACTACATCGTTAAAGGTTCAGTAGCGGTTCTTATCAAAGACGAAGAAGGTAAGGAAATGATCCTTTCTTACCTAAACCAAGGCGACTTTATCGGTGAACTTGGTCTATTCGAAGAAGACCAAGAGCGTACCGCTTGGGTTCGTGCTAAATCTCCTTGTGAAGTTGCAGAAATCTCATTTAAGAAATTCCGTCAACTTATCCAAGTTAACCCAGATATCCTAATGCGCCTTTCTGCGCAAATGGCAAGCCGCCTACAAGTGACTAGCCAAAAAGTAGGTGACCTAGCGTTCTTGGACGTGACTGGCCGTATCGCTCAGACTCTTCTGAACCTAGCGAAACAACCAGATGCAATGACTCACCCAGACGGCATGCAAATCAAGATCACTCGTCAAGAAATCGGCCAAATCGTTGGTTGTTCTCGTGAAACAGTAGGTCGTATCTTGAAGATGCTTGAAGAGCAAAACCTGATTTCTGCTCACGGTAAGACTATCGTTGTTTACGGTACTCGTTAATCTTCACTGATTAAACCAAAAATTTTAAAAGCCACCAATGGAAACATTGGTGGCTTTTTTGTTTTTCTGACATTGTGAAACCAAGCAGATACCACAAGCGAAGTATCTGCTTTATCGCTCGATTAGCCGTTGGTGCTCTCAAAGATTTTATCGGCGGAAGCAGCTACAAACCCTGGGTAGAGTTCACCATTAGCCATAGGGTAGCGTTTAGCGAATTCATAGAAGCCACCAGGAATCACCTCTGCGCCTTCAGTAAAGTTCACTGGCACTTTGTCTGCCATCGTCGATGATTGCTCTAATAATACCTCTGGAGAGCCCTTCACTTCGCCGCCCGACTCATTGATAGTAAAGCCTGCTTCACGCAGGTGGTCATTCACGCCTTTTACTTCATCAAACGCATTTAGCTGATTGACACTCACTGTAAAGTGGTTAGCACCGTATCCATGAGCAGCAAGCCAAGAAGCGTACTCACTTTCTTTGGCCAATGTTTGGAAGTCAGCATAGCTTAGCTCCCATAATCGCCCACCAGACAAGAATTCATGACCTTTTAGCTTACTATGATCCAATTGCTCTACGAGCTTGGCTACAATGCTCTGTAGCTGCTTTGAACACTCTTCCACTTTGAGCTCGCTGATGAACACTTTAGGCTGGGTAGGATCTGGGTGCTCATAATGCTTCGCCACCAACTTTTTACTTTCAAATACATAATCGCCACAAGCTTTATAGCCAACGTCTAAAAACGGCTGCGCCAGCGTTTCGATACCTAGCGGTGCGACATTAAATGTACGCAAAGCAATATGATCATTGATCAACGCTTCGTCTTCTTTTAGCAGTTTGTGAACCTTTTCAGCAGAAGGACATAACCTTGCAATGTAGTCTGTCCATAGCGAATCAAATAATACCGTTGGCGTCATGTCGCCTCCTTGTAGAGCGTGTTGCTTAATTGGTTGTGGTTATTGGAAATCTACGTATAAAAATGGCTATCTATTGCAGGAAAACGACGCACCACAATCAGATAGCCACTGAAGCTCTTTAGGCTTCTATTATTTTTATGTGGTTCAGTCGCCGCATTGACTTAATACCATGGCGACTTAACTCTTAACATCGTTACAGCGCTAGGCCTGGGCTAAGGGTCGCTGGCAGTAAAGTCTCTTGCCCCTCCATAGATGCCATTGGATACGCACAGTAATCCGCCGCGTAGTAAGCACTTGGACGCAAGTTACCCGACGCGCCAGGGCCACCAAACGGTGCATCACCACTTGCTCCCGTTAACTGGCGATTACGGTTTACGATGCCTGCACGAATATGATCAACGAAGTAATCCCACTCTGCGTCGTCAGTTGATACCAAACCAGCAGACAACCCAAAGCGAGTGTCATTTGCCAATTCAACCGCCTTCTCTAGCCCTTGATAACGCACTACTTGCAGTAGTGGGCCAAAGTATTCTTCATCCGGCAAGTCAGCAATGTTTGTCACATCAATGATACCCGGTGAGACAAACGCAGCCACGCCAGCTTGGGCTTCAACTAGGCTTTCTCCACCAAGCGATTGTAGGTTTGCTTGAGCGTCCAAAATGAACTTCGCTGCTGCTTGTGAGATTTGCGGCCCCATAAACGGTGCTGGGTCTGCAAATGGTTGGTCGATACGAATGTTCTTGGTTGCTTCAACTAGCTTAACGATCAGCTGGTCACCTTTCTCACCTTGAGGTACATACAAACGACGCGCACAAGTACAACGCTGGCCTGCACTAATAAATGCAGATTGGATAATAGTGTATACCGTTGCATCTAGGTCGCCATATTGGTCAGAAATCACCATTGGGTTGTTACCGCCCATCTCGAGAGCTAGCATTTTACCCGGTTGACCCGCAAATTGACGATGTAGGATATGACCAGTATTCGCACTACCCGTGAACAGTACGCCATCAATGCCTTTCGCATCCGCCAGAGCAATACCGGTTTCTTTCGCGCCTTGCACAAGGTTAATCACACCAGCAGGCAGACCGACCTCTTGCCAAAGCTTCATGGCAAATTCGCCCGTCCAAGGCGTTTGCTCTGAAGGTTTGAATACCACCGTATTCCCCGCAAGCAGTGCTGGGACAATATGACCGTTTGGTAGGTGGCCTGGGAAGTTATAAGGGCCAAATACCGCCATCACACCTAACGGGCGATGACGGAGTACGATTTGGTTACCTGCCGCTTCACGTTGCGCTTCGCCAGTGCGGTCATGATAGGCGCGAATTGAGATGGCAATTTTACCTGCCATTGCCGCCGCTTCAGTGCGAGTTTCCCAGATTGGTTTGCCCGTTTCTTTGGCAATGATCTGCGCAATTTCTTCGCTGTTCTCTTTCACTTTTTCAGCAAACGCCAAAACGATTTTTTCACGCTCTTCGAAACTGAGCTTTTTCCAGCTAACAAATGCCTCACGCGCTGCTTTTACCGCTGATTCCACTTGAGCGGGTGTTGCGCTGTCGCCTTGCCAGATCACTTCGTTGTTAAACGGACTGATTGAGTTCATTGCCTCGCCTTGGCCCGCTACCCATTCACCTGCAATCCACTGTGTCATGTTTCTATCCTTCTAAATTCGACTGTCTAAGTTCAGTTTCAAGACAGGCTATTACTGAGCCAACATGCGGACATAGCCGCCCTCTTCCACTTCGAGCGCTTTCGCAACGCTAGCAGAGATGATCACTGTTTCCGTCGCTTGGTCGTAAGCTGCTTTCGCTGCGCCGGCACGGAAGTTTTCAAACGAGGTATTCGAGATTAGATAATCTTGAGAGCTGGTGTGCTCAGCGATTTGTACCTTGGCACGGAACGAGTGGCGTACCGACTCGATATTACGACGGTCACATTCCACCGTAGGGCCCGCATCAAAGATATCCACGTAATTGCGGCAAGTGAAACCTTCGCGCTCCAATAGCTTGAGAGCAGGGCGAGTATTGTCGTGGACCTTACCAATCACTTCCTGGGCTTCTTTACTCAGTAAGTTGATGTAGATTGGCAACTTAGGCATCAAGTCAGCGATGAAGCCTTTCTTACCAATACCTGTTAGGTAATCTGCCATCGTGAAATCAATCGAGAAGAAGTGTTCTTGTAGCCATTGCCAGAACGGTGAGTTACCTTCTGCATCAGACACGCCGCGCATTTCGGCGAAGATGGTATCTGAGAATCGATGTGGATGTTCTGCCATCATTAAGAATCGGCACTTAGACATTAAGCGGCCATTCAAACCACCACGGAAACTTGGACGTAAGAACAACGTACAAATTTCACTGCAGCCAGTGTAGTTATTGCCAAACGTTAGCAGTTTAACCACATTGTTCACGCCTAACTTTGGCGATGAGTGCACCACGGTGCTGATGTGATAAGAATAAAACGGAACATCCCAGCCAATAGAGGCTTCAATACCAGTACAACCCGCTACTTCGCCGGTTTCGCTATCAAAGCCCACCATCAGATAACCTTCATCACCCGGTTCGGTAACGTCTGGCTTTCCAAAGCTGTATTCTGAGTGTTTAATTCGGTTAGTTAACAGTTCTTCGTTAACTGGAAGAGATGTGAATCCGTGACCCGACTCTACCGCACATGTGTGCAAAGCATCGTAATCCGACATTGCAATTGGACGAACAACCAGCATCGATACTCCCTCCTGATGCTAATACCAAATCACCGACAACTGAGCCCCTCACCTTAAGGAGTTCAGCAGTACAAAAGCCATATTGAAAAGTATGGTGAAGTTAGACTTGCTAGCTCGCGTATACTCAGTGCTAAATGCATAGCACATTGTTTTACACACGAAAGCCGTGAACATATGGCTAGTGATATTGGTATAAGGTCAAGCCCGATTGCCTGACCTTATAAGATGTTTTTAATTATTGTGTTAGCGTTGCTAGAGCTTTATCTAGCTTAGCCAATCCTTGTTCAATTTCTTCTTTAGTGATAACCAGCGATGGTGTGAAACGAACCACATTTGCACCTGCAACCAGTACCATCAAACCTTGCTGACCTGCTGCTACAAGCACATCGCGAGCACGACCTTGCCACTGCTCGTTAAGTGCAGCACCAAGTAATAAACCTTTACCACGCACTTCACTAAAGATTTGGTATTTATCATTAAGCTTAGCCAATCCATCACGGAATAGCGTTTCACGCTCTTTTACGCCTTCCAGCGTTTCTGGCTGGCTCACGACATCGACTACAGCTTCTGCTACTGCACATGCCAGCGGGTTACCGCCATATGTAGAACCATGAGTACCGACTTTTAGATGCTGAGCAAGCTCAGTCGTCGTTAGCATCGCGCCAATTGGGAAACCACCACCGAGCGATTTAGCCGTGCTTAGGATGTCTGGTGTAACCCCTAGACCTTGATATGCGTAGAAATTACCCGTACGGCCATTACCCGTTTGCACTTCGTCAAAGATAAGTAGAGCATTGTGCTTATCACACAACTCACGAACTGTTTGCACAAACTCGTCAGTCGGGGAAATAATGCCGCCTTCTCCCTGAAGTGGTTCCATCATGATTGCACAGGTGCGATCTGAGATATGTGCTTTCAATGCTTCAACGTCGTTGTATGGCAAGTGAGTGACATCACCCGGCTTAGGACCAAAACCATCTGAATACGCTTCCTGACCACCAACTGTCACAGTGAAGAAAGTACGCCCGTGGAAACCTTGCTTAAACGCGATAATTTCTGACTTCTCAGCACCATGTACATCCGCTGCCCAGCGGCGAGCCAATTTCAATGCGGCTTCATTCGCCTCTGCGCCCGAGTTTGCAAAGAAGACTTTTTCGGCAAAGCTAACTTCTGTTAGTTTTTTTGCTAAACGAAGTGCTGGTTCATTGGTCATTACATTACTCAGATGCCAAAGCTTGCTACCTTGCTCTGTTAATGCGTTTACCATTGCTGGGTGACAGTGACCTAAACAGCTCACTGCAATACCACCAGCAAAGTCGATGTATTCGTTACCTTGCTGATCCCATACTTTGGCACCTTCGCCTTTCACTGGGATCATTTCCATTGGGTTATAACAAGGAACCATTACCTCATTGAATAAACCGCGCTCTACCTGTTGATTTTCACAACCTGAGTTTTCCACTGTCATTGCACATTCCCTCTTGATACCGCATGCGAGCAGATAAGCGTATTAACCATCAACATTATGAAGGCATATAATATTTTGCATTTTTACTGCTGCAGCATTGTATTTACATTTAATTAACTATTTCAATAGTGAATAATTCTTTTTGCAGCCTCAGTGGCATTCCAATAGTCATTTCACATGACTATTTATGCATCAAGCAATCACTTTTATGAAGCAATTTATTCTTATAGCTAGCATAAGCTGAGGTTAATCATAAGCCAGTAAAGGCTTTAACAGGGAAAGCGAATCGTATTGCGAATAGTTTTGCACAGACTACCCGAGTGTAAATTCATGAAAGAAATGTTAAGAAAGGTGATCCTAAGCAGGATTTATCGGCGAAGAAAGTTCGCGAGGAGCTGGTGACCCTGCTCAGTCTTGATTGATTCAGGATGAAACTGGACGGCATCCAGTGGTAATGATTTATGCTGATAGCCCATGATTTCATCCATTCTGCCATCTTCAAACTCCGTCCAAGCGGTCAATTCAAAGCACTCCGGTAAGCTATCTGCTTTCACAACTAGGGAGTGGTAACGCGTAACAGTCAATGGATTATTCAGACCAGTAAATACACTTCGGTTGTTATGGCGAATTGGGGAGGTTTTACCGTGCATCACTTGGCGAGCACGAACTACTTCACCACCAAAGACCTGTGCAATAGCTTGATGGCCTAAGCACACACCTAGGATAGGTAATTTACCCGCAAAATGTTCAATGGCACTCAGTGAGATACCAGCTTCATTCGGAGTACAAGGCCCCGGAGAAATCACTAGATGGGTTGGATTCAATGCTTCAATTCCGGCTATATCAATTTCATCATTACGAACCACTTTCACCTCAGCACCTAACTCACAGAAGTATTGGTACAGGTTGTAAGTAAACGAATCGTAATTATCGATGATAAGTAGCATGAACTTTAAGGTACGGCTCTAAAGTGAAAACATTTTAAGGGCGGTATTGTGCAATACCAAGGCGGAAAGGCAAGTGTTAAGTCTGCAAATAGTAAAAATAAGGCCAGCATAAGCTGGCCTATAGGGTTTACAGCTTAATGTGACTTATTGTCGGCGACGCCATAACGCTAAGCCAAACAAAGACATCACAGCTCCAAAACTAAAGGAACCCGCCATATTCAGTTCCAATACCGCAGGGTCATGGTCTGAAGAGCGGTAGTGGTCTTGGTACTTAGGTAGGTCGCCTTTGTACTCATCGTTATAGTCAAACAGCGTCGACTCACCACCATTGATATGCCAATCCGTCGCATCCACTACTTTGTGTTTTAAGCTTTTGCTGATCAGCAAGTGATCCAGTGCCCCCACCTCATCATTGTATGAATAACTCCAACTGGTTGGGTGCTTCATTGCGACGGCATTGATGTAACCGTAACTTTCGGTAATCACACCACCTTGGTCACCAAACTGTACTTCACCATCGATGTATGTATTACGTGCGGCTTTGATTTCTTTTCCGTATAGCTCTGCGCTGTAGTCAGTCAGAACCAACATTGGATCTTCCATTCCGTAAGAGTTCATGTCTCCTAGAATGACTTTGTGCCCTTTAACCTCTTTGAGCGCATCACCCAATGCTACCGCTGCAGCGACGCGGAAGTGCTCACACGAACCTTGTTTATCGGCATCAACACCACCTTGTCCACCGTCTTCGACCGGTGCTGCGTCTTCCCAACATTTCGAGCCTTTCGACTTAAAGTGGTTAACAGCAACTGTGATTCTATCGTCTTCGCCTTTCATTCCCTTCATCGCTTTCACTTTGAAAGTCGGAGCTAGCGTATCACGCTGATAGTTTTTACCGTCTTCAATCACTTTACCCGAATCATCAAGCACTTCTGGTGCTTGCTGGCTTGGCATTGGTATAACTAGAGTATCTTTCAGTTTTACGACTTTCTTACGATAGATAACCCCAGTTGTAATCGCATCAGTGCCGACAGAATCATTTTCATCAGTAACGCCATCACCATTTGAGTCTACCGCAACAAATTCATAGCGATCTTTCTTCTTAGGGATACGTAAGTTGAGCTGTTCAACCAGCTGGCGAATCGCCGCACCTTCACCAAAGCCGTTGTTTTCAATTTCCATCAAACCAACAATATCAGCATCAAGACGAATGATCGCATTAAGGATCTTCTCTTGCTGGACTTCAAACTCTTCGTAACTGTCTGCGCCTCGATTATCACCGTGCTGGTTAGCATCACCACCAAATGGCGAGTTGAAGTAGTTAAGGACATTGAAGGTTGCGATGCGTAGATCCCCCTCTTCCATATCCGGGCTATCAGTACGAGGATCGTTGCGAACAAAGTTGTCTTGAGTAAGAAGGTTCGTCGCGATTAAGCGATACTCGTTATAGCTGTAACTCAACACACCTTCTAGGCCAACAACGGTATCATCGATACGAATGTAATCTTCCGTTGAACCATCCTGGTCCACATCAGTGCGGCCAAACTCAGGGTAAAATGGAACTTGGCCATCAGCGGCTTTTTGATCCGATTCGACAAATACGCGACGCTGCGCATTCTCTTCTGACTGTTGCAATGCTTCATCCGAACCTGCAGCAAACATTTGGTTAGGTTGCATGTTGATTCGGCCTTGCGCCAATACCATATTATTGCGGCGACCTGCGTAGTCGTAGCCAAATGTACGAGTAACACGCATGTCCAAAGCTTCGGTGGTCTTAACCAGCATGCCTTCATAGCGCTCTAACGTTTGCTCGAAGTCCTCGTCGCTCTCTAGAATGGTTATTTCAGTCGCTTGAGGCGCAGCTTGTTCACCATGCTTCACCCAATTGTTATTCTCCGCCTTCAACTGAGTAAGGTTGTAAAACTCTTGTACCTTACCCTTAACACACACGACATCGCCAGGCTGGAGATCGGACTGGGACAAATTAGTATAAACAAATAAGCCTTCTGAGGTGTTGTCGTTATAGTCGTCTTCTAGCGCTTGTAGGTAAAAGCCTTTTGTAATACCTGTTGTCACGGCACTTACAACACCTTTGACAAAGTACTCTTCATCGGTGATATATGGGTAGCCGTCGATGAAAGGTGACGTATCCCCTTCACCTTGAATATCTTGGATAGAAGTGAATACTGGCTCTGAGCCGTCCTGAGTACAAGCAAATGCTTCAGGTAACTCACCCGCTTCAAGTGAACCAAGCCCTTCGATATTATCTTTCGCCAATACCGCCCACTGTGATGCTTGATATGTCGCTGATGGCGTAAGATCACTGCGAACTAACGTGGCGTCTTTACCCCAATCAACATCTCCCATCTCACCTAGCATGTCATGAACACTACCATCCGAATTCAGCAGTGCGACAGGGTCATCACCATTGAAGTTAACGACCGACGAGTTATTTTCATCTGTCACCGCTTGAATATCACTGTTCGCACTGGAATGAGAAAGCACCAGTACATCATTTGCAGCAATCACTCGACCAGTTAGCGGTAAAGTTGTGTCCCACGATCCACCGCCATTGCTGGATTTTGCCAACACAAAGTCGTCGAGACTTACGGCTGAATCACCAGTATTGGCAATCTCGATGGCTTTGTTGTAACTGCTACCTTCCACATATTGAGAAAGTACGACATCAGCAGTAGCAGGTACTGACAGCGTTGCGCCAATCGCGAGAGCAAGCAAGCTAGGAGTAAGTTTGGTTTCCATTGTCCACCTCTAAAAATCCTCCTTCAATGTTCAGTCGACATCAAAGAAAGTGTTCCATATCACGTTCGTTGAATTTATAAATGAATTTTGCACGAACAATGTTGGACTTTTAGTTGCAATAGAAAAACATTCACAGTCAGTATCGAGATCGAAATCGCATTAATATCACGAATAGCTGAACCCAGCGCATATTTTCAACAATCCCAGTAAATAGTGGGAAAATTTGGTTAATAAACAATAAGGTGACACAGGATATGCCAACATAAACTTTCGATTTAGTCAGTTGATACCCCAAAAATTCGGACAGATTTGGCGACTATGGATAGCTCAGGCCTAGTGAAATCAGCGCAGCTTCGAGTGCAGGGATTAGCGGCTGATGTTTGGCGTGAAGATAGATGTAAGACTGGGTTTCAAATAACGGCTGTTCAAAACAAGGTTTAAAGTCTTCTGCACCATCGAGCTTGTCATAAGCACCAAACAAATCAATGGGTGCCACGGTAAAATCAGCTCTGCGTTTACGAAGACTATCGGTTAGCAACTTCATACCATCGACCTGAAGAAAGCCAACCTCACTTTTCGCGTATACAAGCTCAAAATACTTAAGCCCAGACAATCCGATCGGCTTTAGTCGAGTGATGTCATCGATAGACAGAGGACACTCTCGATTGGAGAAGACATAAACATAGTATTTCGCTTTATGGATTGGAACCTGAACCGGAATGAGATGAGGGAAATCACTGACCGCCTGGGGCTGACGGAACAAATCGCCGTCCAACTCACCGCTGTTCGCCAACCTTAGCGCCCTTTCTCCGGGGACGACTTTAATCGTCACGTTATGCCCTGCCAGCGTAAAAGCTTCTAACGCCAAACGCATAGATTGGGTATGCTCAAATGCTTTATAAGCTTCCGTCGACATAGCTAGAGCAAGTTGCTCAGCCCGAATACCAACACTGGCTGACAACACTACAACGCACCACCATATTCGCCACATTGCCTTGACCCAAAAGTTCGAATACTCCTAAGTATAGACAGCCAGACAAACAAAAAAGCCGCCACAGATGTGACGGCTTTTCGTGCTATTGATTTGTCTTATGGGCGAGCCACAAAACCTACTGCTTCGTATGCTTTCTTCAGCGTCTCTGCTGCGCGAGCTGAGGCTTTTTCTGCACCCTGCTTCATCACTTGATCCATGTATGCGCGATCGGCACGGATACGGTGGTATTCAGATTGAATCGGCTCAAGCATCGCAACTAGTGCTTCACCAACATCTTTCTTAAATGGGCCGTACATTTCAACGCCTTGGTACTTCGCTTCAATCTCTTCAAAGCTCATACCCGTTGCTGCTGAGTACAAACCCATCAAGTTAGAAATACCTGCTTTATTGTCCCAATCGTGTGCAATACGCGGCGGTGTCTCAGCATCTGTCTGAGCTTTGTTAATCTTCTTGATGATTGACTTTGGCTCTTCAAGCAGAGTAATAACGTTCTTACGGTTATCATCAGACTTAGACATCTTCTTCGTTGCATCTTGCAGGCTCATAACACGAGCATTCACAGTAGGAATGTACGGCTCTGGCACTTGGAAGATTGGTTGCTCTGGCGAGTAGATGTTGTTGAAGCGATTAGCGATATCACGCGCTAACTCAAGGTGTTGCTTCTGGTCACTACCTACAGGAACTTGATGCGCACCGTATAACAGGATGTCTGCAGCCATCAGTACTGGGTAATCAAATAGACCAACATTGACATCACCAAACTGGCTAGATGAGTCTTTCGAGTAACGGGCAGACTTATCTTTAAACTGAGTCATACGACCCAACTCGCCCATTTGAGTGTAACAGTTAAGAAGCCAACCAAGTTGAGCATGCTCTGGTACATGTGACTGAACAAATAGCGTGCTCTTTTGCGGATCAACACCAACAGCAAGACAGATTGCGAGTGCGTCTAGAGTCGCTTCATGCAGTGCTTTCGGATCTTGACGAACCGTAATCGCGTGAAGGTCTACCACACAGTATTGGCAATCGTAGTCATCTTGCATCTGTTGCCATTGACGTAGAGCACCCAAGTAGTTACCGATACTTAGTTCACCTGATGGTTGAACACCACTCAATACGATGGGTTTGCTCATGGGAATGATTCCTTTGACTTCTTATTACGAATAAATGAAAAAAACCGTGTAAACGCAGGTAGTCACTACCTCATCACACGGTTTACTCAGTGTACTCATTAACGAGTATTTTGAAAGATCTTTTATCGCTATTAAGCTGAAACAGCTAAGACTTCTGCTAAATCTGCGATGGTATCTGCGACATAATCTGGCTGAGACACAGAAATTGGCTCACCATGGTTATAACCATAGGTTAAACCAAACGAATGGCAGCCTGCATTTTTTGCGGCAAGAATGTCGTTCTTGGAGTCACCAACCATTAGCATTTGACTCGCTTCGATTTGGTGCTTTTCAAGCAACCACTCAAGCGCCATTGGATTTGGCTTCTTCTCAGGGAACGTATCGCCACCAATCACGTCTACGAAGTATTGCGCAATACCATGCTGCTCCAACACTTCTGGTACAAACTTAGATGGCTTGTTGGTTACTAGCGCCATAATGAAGCCTGCTTTGTGTAGCTCTGAAAGTGTCTCCTTTACCGATGGGTAAAGATGGCTTAGCTTGTGCCCACCTTGCTGATAAAAGTCATCGAACAAAACACGCGCTTTTGCTCTGAGTTCATCACTCAGATCAGGTGACACAGTTAAGTTCTGGCTCAGCGCTCGACCAATTAAGATATCAGCACCATTACCAACATAATCTCGCACTTGTTCTTCCGTTACCGATGGGAAGCCCAATTCTTGAACGGCTTGGTCTGCCGCAACAGCCAAATCCGGCACGCTATCTAGCAAAGTACCATCTAAGTCAAACGCGATAAGTTTGATTGTTTCTAACGACATAATGATTCCAAATTCCTAATTGAAAAAGGGGCGAGATTCGCCCCTAACGTTTTAACTTTTACTTAAGCTGCGTGTGGCCGTTATGCATTTACTTTTGCAAGTTCAGCACGCATTTCGTCAATCACTTCTTTGTAGTTTGGCTGGTTAAAAATGGCAGAGCCCGCTACAAACATATCGGCACCCGCTTCTGCAATTTCACGGATGTTGTCAACTTTAACGCCGCCATCGATCTCCAAACGAATATCTCGACCAGACTCATCAATCATTTTGCGTACCGCACGTAACTTATCCAGAGTATTCGGGATGAAAGATTGACCGCCGAAGCCTGGGTTGACAGACATAAGAAGAATCATATCTACTTTGTCCATGATGTAATCAAGACAAGAAAGTGGGGTCGCAGGGTTCAGTACAACACCCGCTTGGCAACCATGTTCTTTAATCAGTTGAAGGGTGCGATCTACGTGCTCTGACGCCTCTACGTGGAATGTAATCATCGATGCACCTGCCTTGGCAAAATCCGGGATAATGCGATCGACAGGCTTCACCATCAAGTGCACATCAATAGGAGCCGTAATGCCGTAATCACGTAGCGCTTTACAAATCGGTGCACCAAAAGTCAGGTTTGGTACGTAGTGGTTGTCCATGACATCGAAGTGAACCACATCCGCGCCATCAGCCAGCACTCTTTCAACATCTTCACCAAGACGAGCAAAATCTGCAGACAAAATAGATGGAGCGATTAGAAAATCTTTCATACCTGACCTCTTAAGAGTGTGTAGAGCACAATTGCGCAGCGAATTAATATCGAGCGCAATTCTACCTAAGCTCGCAAGGAGATCCTAGCCAATGAAAAGAAATGTTTGAGAGAGATTAGTTAACTGATTGATTCTTTTCAGCGTGGAACAAGGCCAAAAGTTCATCAACTTTATTTCGCCCAGCACCATTGCGACTAATAGTGCGCTTTACTTTCACTACGCTAAGGTCAGCACCATGATATAAGCGACGAGTCAGCTTGGTATCGTGATTCGAAATCAGTACTGGTATATCACGCTGCATGGCTGTTTTTTCGGCCACATCAGCAAGCGCAGCTTGGTCGTCTAGTGAGAAGCCATTACCAGCATAAGAAGTAAAGTTTGCGGTGGTGGAAAGCGGTGCATAAGGAGGATCACAATAAACCACACAACCTTTTCTCGCGCGCTTGAAAGTATCTTCATACCCTTCACACACAAACGTCGCCTTCTTCGCTTTTTCTGCAAAGAACTCTAGCTCAGCTTCCGGAAAGTACGGTTTCTTATATGAGCCAAATGGTACGTTAAAACCGCCTTTTTTGTTGTAACGACACAGACCGTTAAAGCCAAAGCGGTTCATGTATAGAAAGGCTAAGGAGCGATACATTACATCATCGGTGTGGTTAAACTGATGGCGGATGTCGAGGTAAACCTGCTTTTGATTGTATTCCGGAGTAAACCAACGCTTCGCTTCCGCGATGTAGGTTTCCGGCTGCTCTTTAAGCAAATTATACAAATTGATTAGATCAGGATTGATATCAGCCAGCAGATACTGATCGTAATCAGTATTGAGAAAAATAGAACCCGCACCGACAAACGGCTCTACCAGCTTACGAGCAGCTGGAAGATGACGTTGAATGTCTTCTACTAGGCCATATTTTCCACCAGCCCATTTTAGAAAGGCACGTTGCTTCTTCATTTACTGCTCTATCTATCAACCACATAATAAGGCTGCGGAATGTAACATATTTTCACGCTAAGCTCAGCGTTATTTGTCACGATCGATTTCTCGATGCACCTGACTTAACGATTTCGCCCACGGGCCTAGCTCTTGTAGCGATTTAGGCAGTGTCTCTACCGCATCACGCGCAATCTGGATGGTTGGATAATTGTCGTACGTGACGATATACCATTCCACATCATTACGCAGAGTTGGATAAACACGAACTTGGTCTTGTAACTTATGCAGGTCAATGAATTGTTGAACTTCTTCTAGTGAGTTCATCGCAGCCAACTGTAGAGTGTAACTACGCGGCGAAAAGGCTTTCAACTCATCGCGTGCAAACGAGAAACTAATAATGGTTTCAGGCGGCGTTTCAACCACTTCCACTTCAGGAACAGGTTCAGCCACGGCTTCCGCTTGCTGCTGCGCGGCTTCGATTGCATTATCAATTTTCGAAGTATCAACACTCTCGGCTTTATCGACAAGCAAAGCATCAACAACATCAGAAGTAATCACTACTCTTTGCTGGTCGTCGTCAGTGGAGCCAACACTTGCAGTCTCTCCAACGACATCTGGCGGTAAGGAAGAGCTATCGTCTTCTGCCCCTTGGTAACTAGCTTCGGTTTCAGCTTCCATCTCATCCGCGCGACTTTGGTCCGTTTGTGCCGATTCAGCACTCGGCTCGACATCAGGCAAGGTCGGAATCACGGTTTGCTCTAGATTACTGGCAATCTGCTGCGCTTTTTCATCAGGTCCAGGTTGGCTTTGCAGCCAAATAAAGCCACCGGCAATGATCAACAAGATCAATGCCACTAAAGCAGCTATTTTCGCAGGTGAGCCCACTATTGAGCGGATAATAATCCTTTTTTCCACTTTCTGTTCCCCTAACGCCATGATTTCACCCGGTAGCGGGTTCACTTTCTTATATGCATTGCGAACACGCTTTTCCATATCGTCTTCAACAAAGCGAATAACCAAAAACTCAAAGAAGCGTTCCGCTTCATCTTCTGAAAGGCTCTCTATTTCCAACTCAACCGGCTTATGGTCTTGCCCGTAACTTAAACGCGTCAGTAATCCTTCGATACTGTTCGACTTAGCAAACAGCACGACATTGATGGTCCACTTAGGATTGTTTTGCGCTTCCAAAACCAACATCCACAGTTCGGAAATGAAAGTTTCGTTAAGCAGATGAGCATCGTCGACAACAATAACCACATCACAAGGCTCATCGTCAAGAATATGCGTAAGGCTGTCCACGAGTGGGTCTTGTGAACTAAATAGAGAATTGGGTACGATTTGATTGAGAATAGTAGAACGGCGCTGAGCATCATCTTGGTTAGGATGACACATCAGAAGAGACTGATTTTTTTCAGACGCCCATGCTTCTAAGTAGCGTTGCGCTAACCACGATTTTCCGGAGCCTAATTCCCCACCAACCGTGACGAGATTAGATCCAAAATTGGTGAGTAGCTGTAAACGCTCAAGCAGTTCTGATTGAGACTCTAACTCCAACACACGGGATTCATGCGTTAAACTCATTAAGCCGTCCTACAGACAGATTCCTGTCGCTATTAAGTCGATGAAAGGCTTAAGTTTATCAAAAACCTAAGCTTTTCAAAGATAAGATCAAATAGTGCGACAAAAATCGATAGCTTGTTCTAGAACCGATTCCGGCACACCTTTCACTACTTCTGCCGTACCAATGCTAGTAGGAAGGATCAATCTTAGCTCGCCGGCTAATACTTTTTTGTCGCGCATCATGTGCTTCATAAAATCAGCGAAAGACATCGATTCTGGAGTGTGCACTGGTAACTTAGCTTTTTTCAGTATAGAGAGGATTCGCTCTACTTGCTGTTCGGAAATTAAGCCTTGTAGTTGAGCAGCTTTTGCCGCCATAACCGTACCAGAAGAAACGGCTTCGCCATGTAGCCAGTTACCATACCCTAGTTCAGCTTCTATGGCATGACCAAATGTATGACCTAGGTTCAATAAAGCACGAATTCCAGACTCTTTTTCGTCCAACGCCACAACTTCAGCTTTGATTTGGCAACAACGCGCAATCGCATAAGTTAATGCTTGCTGATCAAGAGCATAGAGTTTCTCGAGGTTTTGTTCTAACCAAACAAAAAAATCTTCATCATAGATAATGCCGTATTTGATCACCTCAGCAATACCTGCTGCGAACTCACGTTCAGGTAAAGAGGACAAACACTCAGTGTCGATCACAACCGCTTTGGGCTGATAGAAGGCACCGATCATATTCTTACCTAGAGGATGGTTAACCGCTGTTTTACCACCAACAGAAGAATCCACCTGAGACAGCAGAGTCGTTGGGATTTGTACGAAATCCACACCACGCTGGTAGCAAGAAGCCGCAAAACCGACTAAGTCACCAATCACACCACCACCTAGTGCCACAACCACAACATCTCGGCTGTAGTTGCCTTCAAGAAGGTAAGTCATGATGGTGTTAAACGTCTCTAAACTTTTGTATTGCTCGCCATCAGGGAGCTCAAGCAAGCTCGCATCACAGTTGAGCTGCTCAAGTTGAGAGAGGATTTTATCGGCATACAGAGGAGCCACCGTGACATTACTGATCACGACAACTTTTTTCTTTACCGATGATTTTGAGTTTTCTAAGAAAGAAAGGTGGGCCGAATCATTGAATAATCCGGCACCAATTGAGATAGGGTAGCTACGTTCACCTAGGCTGACCGTAATCCGTTCCATGGTTTGCTCTCCAGTTAAAAAAACGACTTAACGTTCTTCTAGCATTTTTACGATCTGGTTGGCTACCACTTTTGCACTTTGGTCGTCAGTACGAACAGTATAATCCGCTACTTCTTCATATAAGGAGTTGCGTTCGCCAGCCAAAGACTCAAGTACTTCGCGCGGGTTGTCCGTTTGTAATAGAGGACGCTTCTTGTCACGGTTAGTACGTGCAAGTTGCTTCTCAATCGTTGTTTCAAGATAAACAACAACGCCACGTGCTGACAGACGGTTGCGGTTTTCTTTGCTCTTAATAGAACCACCACCAGTTGCTAGTACGATACCTTGTTGCTCAGTTAGATCATTGATGACAGATTCTTCACGCTTACGGAAGCCATCTTCACCTTCAACATCAAAGACCCATGCGATATCAGCACCAGTGCGCTCTTCGATCACTGTATCAGAGTCTAGGAACTCCATATGCAGTTGTTGAGCAAGGTGTCGACCAATTGTACTTTTGCCAGCCCCCATAGGGCCAACAAGGAAAATATTGCGTTTCTCAGCCATGTTTAGCAGTAATTTACAACGTTAATTCAATGACATCGCCACAAGAAGAGCCAGTTAGAACATGGCTTTATAGACGCTTGTGGCACCGATTCCTCACAGATAATTCGTGATAAGACCCGAAATTATCTAGATAAGGTGCCACTAATGCAAATTTATTTTTTGTTCGTCTATATTCTCATCAATTTTGTGACCAACATTCCTACAAGCGCTTTACTGAATAACCACTTTAGGGGTAACAAATATCAGCAATTCGCTTTTACCGGCTTGCTCATACGTTCGACGAAATAATGCACCAAGTAACGGTAAGTCCCCCAATAATGGCACTTTATCGACGGTATTGGTCACACTGTGCTGAAAGATCCCTCCTAACACTACCGTTTCACCGTTATTCACCAGCACTTGTGTACCGATTCTTTGAGTATTAATCGCTACAGCTTCACCCGTGCCCGTTTTTACCACATCACCAGGTCTATCTTGGGTAACACTTAAATCGAGAACTAAACGATTATCCGGCGTGATTTGCGGCGTCACCTTTAAACTCAGCACGGCTTTTTTAAACGCGACGCTGGTTGCGCCGCTCGAAGAAGACTCTAAATAAGGTATCTCTGTTCCCTGCTCTATATAAGCGGGCTTTTTATTGGTCGTGATAAGCCTAGGGCTGGAAATGATTTCCGCTTTAGATTCTCGCTGAAGTGCCGAGAGCTCAAGATCGAGCAACATATCTGAACCTAGCTTAGCTACCTGAAAAGCAATCGACGACGCATTTGGCGAAGCCGCGGCTAAATTAACATTAAGAAAGTCTTCCACTGGCAACTCATCACCCGCTAACAACCCCTGCTGCCACAGGTTGCTTTCAATAGAGCCTCCCACGGTGTTATCGCCATTAGTTGAAGTAAAGCCCCAGCGCACTCCGAGTTCATCAAGATTCCCTTCATTAACAGTAACAATGCGAGCCTCTATCTGGACCTGTTTCACTGGAATATCGAGCGATTCTACGATGTCGCGAATCACCGAAATGTTCTCATCTAACTCTCTTATCAACAAAGAGTTGGTTCTCTCATCGATACTGATTGAGCCTCGCTCAGATAGCATACTCACAGCACTGTCTCCACCAATCATATCGGCGATGTCAGACGCTTTGGCGAACTTGATCTTGATAATGTCAGAACTGAGTTCACCCAACTCTTCTTCTAATCGTGCTTTCTCAAGCTGCTGCTTTTCACGTAGATCAAGCTCTTGTTTTGGCGCTACCAAAATCACGTTACCATCGACGCGTTTATCTAGCCCTTTGACTTGGAGAATGATATCGAGTACTTGCTGCCACGGTACGCCGTCTAGACGCAAAGTCAGATTGCCACTCACAGAGTCCGATACCACCAAGTTAAAATCGTTATAATCAGCGATAAGCTGCAATACGTTACGAACTGGTATGTCTTGGAAGTTAATGGAAATGAGCTTGCCTTCTTTCTCAAGGATACTCTTCGGCTTAGGTTGTTGTGATTCATCCAATTGACTCACAACCACTTCTAGATACTTTCCTTTTAAGCTGTAATCGTAATCAAACTCACCTTGTATCGATGCCACCAACAGCGTACTCGGTTCTTTACGAAACACTTCAATGCTCTGCACTGCGGTTGCGAAGTCTTCCACATCAAGCAAAAACAGTTTTGCATCACTCACATCCGTTTTAAGTAGCTCAATACTCAACCCTTCCTGAACTTTCTGTACATCCACAACGGCAGATTGAGAAGCGAGATCCACAATGATTAATGCGTCTTTATCTTTGTTCACCCGAAAATCAATATTGCGCAATTGATTGGCGTTATCGTCCTCACTTGACGCTCCAAATGCGACCAAAGCGGCGAACATAATGAACACCGCTATCAAACGGTTAAACAGCTTAGCCATTCTTGTTGTTAGTCCTTTATTCATTTCTTGTATTCCAAACACTTAAAATCATTTCATGGCAAGTTTGACGTTACGCTTGCTCCAGCACCCCATCCCGTCTGGCAGGGTCTCATTTATCATTAGGTAATTAGATGCCACTCGTGTCACCCGGCCGTTGTTCAATCCGATGTACTGGCCTTTCTTCACTTTGACGACATTGCCTTGTGGGGTTTGCACTAATGCTGACACGGCTCCATTGCTACCCATGACTCCTTTCAGCCTCAATTTGCGTAGAGCGTAGCGCTCAAGCTGCCCTGTTTTATTGCGTTTTTGAGGCTGCCAGCAGTCTTTCTTAACAACAGGTTGATCTTGAACCAATGCTTCTTTCGGTAATACAAAAGGCTCACGAGCTTGCGTTCTTTGATAGGCAGAAGCAACAAAGGGTTCGCTTGGTACCAACTGAGCCACTTCTCGCTGTGCTTGTTGTTCGGTTTGTGCGATGAACTGATTAAGCGGCTCTTGATTCGCTCTGCATCCAGCAACAGTGACCAGCAAGACGATCCAGTACTTACTTTTCATGACTTACCTCCGGTTTGAATTGGTAGGTATAAGCTCGAACACGAAAATGCAGCGTGCTACTTTCTTGGCTAACTCGCTGCCAATCAATATCGTCAAAATTTATGATGCGGGGCAGCTTTGCAATAGCCTCTGAAAAACTGCCAATATCGTGGTAGCTACCCGTCAATTCAATATTGAGCGGCAGTCGATACAGAAATGACTGATTTTGCCGCTCTCCCCAATCTATCCGAGTAAAAGTCAGTGAGTTATCTAAGCCAAGGTTATTGACCGACGCCAACATACTCGCCAACTCTTTTTGCTCTGGCAGCTGCTGAAGTAAAAAATCATAACGTTGCTTTAGCTCGTCTAGCTGCTCTTGCATCTTGGGTAATGCCGCCACTTTATTGGCTTTGATCCGCAACGTGGCTTTCTGAGTTTGCTCTTGCTGTTTTAGGTTTTCGAGTCGCTGCTGTTTAGGCTGCAAATAGAACCAATACCCCGCGGCTTGAAGCGCGATGATAAGTAAAACGATCACTAGCATTTGGGGAAGAAGGGGCCACTCTGGCATCTCATCTAAATCAAGATCTTGTAAATTAGCCATGACTTCCCTCTCTGTGATTCGCAAGTTGTGAGGGCTTTATAGAGAAAGAGACTTTGAATGTTTGGAACTTCTTACCAAAACGCTGCTTGCCATGGACAATTGAATGCATTTCGACCTGTTCAAGCAAAGGGGATTTTTCAAGGTTATCCAACATGGTCGCGAGTCGGGCCATGCTGTCACTAATCCCCGTCAGCTCAACATGAAGGGTATTCATTTTAATTTTATCGACGTAAACCCCTTCCGGAATCATTGCTGGGATTGCGTTCATAAACTCAGTCGATTTATTACGCTGTTGCTGCAGGGACTCCACAACACTTAGGCGCTGAAGTAAGGCTTGATGCTCTTGCTCAGTGAGTTTCAGCCTCGACAACTGTTTATCCAGCCGGGAGTTATAATCTTTAAGGTAATTCAGCCGTTGCTGCTGAATAGTGTTCTGCTCGCCAATAAATGCACCAAACCCATATTGAATGCCGCCAGCTACCAATACTGCAAGAATAAGGAGTTGATAGAAGCGCTGTCGATGCTGCTGCCTCTTCTGCTCCCGCCAAGGTAATAAGTTAACGCTATATAGCATGCTTAGCCTCCACCCACTCAGCTCCACGTAACGCTAACCCTGCCGCAGAAGTAAAGCTTTGCGCGTGCACGGTTTGCTGCTTGAACTTGGAAGATTTGCACTTAAACAGCGCTAAAGGGTTTAGTATCTCGCACTGCACCGACAAACGACGAGAGAGCTCTTCCACTAATAAAGGAGTTGTCGCCCCGCCCCCTGTCAGCCAAATACCGCTTACCGATGCCGCACCACTTACGGAAAGCAACAACTGCATCTGCCTTTGGAGCCGTTCTATAAGTTGATTGATAAACAACTCTGTTCGCTCGGGTGCAAGACTTCCACTAGGCTCCTCACACTCTAAAAACTGAGTACCAAACGCAATCTCCTTGCAAAACGGAGCTTTTGCTGGGAAATCAATACATAAGGAAGTTTGGCTATAGCCGATATCCACCAGCAGCCAATCAGATTGACCAAGCTGCTGACTCGCTTGCTGCCAAATGCGCACCAAACTATGTGCCTGAGTATCCAGTAAAACAGGTTTAAATCCCGCTTTGGTCGCTGCAAGTGTACGGCTATCAATTACGTCTTTTTTCGTCGCATAGACTTGATAAGAACGACTAGAGAGTGGCTGACCGAGTGAGCTATCTAATGGAACAAAGTCCAAATTCAGCTCTTCGATGGGAAAAGGAGATTGATGAGAAAAAGCCTGAAATATCGCGAACTCCTGTTCACGCTCCTCAAGTTCACTATCTATTTGTAATACCTTGCTAATTACCGCGCTATCGGGGACCGATATTGAGACATATCGACTAAATAATGGCAGGCTCTTCCTTAGTTCTTTGAGTTTCTTTACAATTTTCTGATAATTAACGGTGTGATTATCAGAAAATACGTCAGCTGTAACTGGCAGCTGTTTATACCCAACTAGTGAATACCCTTCACTTGCTGGCTTTAGCACCACGGCTTTAATACTATGGTGGCCGATATCAATACCAGTTATTAATGATTTACCCATGTAGCGTATGCTCCAACGACTATATCTAGCTCAATTTTGCGTATAGTGGATGGATTAATTAGGCTCCATCTTAAAATCTGAGCTACTTTTTAGCTTAGAGTACAAGGGTTTGCGATCACGCAGCCTCAACTAATCAGGGATTCTCCGGTGAAGTTCATAAAGCGTTTGTTTATATTCACATTGATTTGCATGATTCTTGGAGTCACTACTATTTTCGGCTTCTATTATCACGTCAAACCAGAGCTACCAGATGTAGCTACTTTGCGCGACGTAGAATTGCAAACTCCAATGCAAGTATTCAGTCAAGATGGGAAGCTGATTTCCCAATTCGGAGAAAAGCGTCGCATTCCAGTCACGTATGACGAAATTCCACAGCACTTGATCGAAGCTTTGATCGCAACGGAAGACAGCCGTTTTTACGAACACCCGGGGATAGACCCTATTGGCATTACCCGTGCAGCGATTGTCGTTGCAATGTCGGGCTCGGCGAAGCAAGGGGCGAGTACCATTACTCAGCAGCTTGCGCGTAACTTCTTCTTATCGAATGAAAAGAAGATCATGCGAAAAATCAAAGAGATTTTCATTGCTATCCACATTGAACAGTTGCTCACTAAACAAGAAATCCTAGAGCTGTACGTTAACAAGATTTTCCTTGGCTATCGTTCGTATGGTTTTGGCGCAGCAGCTCAAACTTACTTCGGTAAAAATCTACAAGATTTATCGCTGAGCCAAATCGCAACCTTGGCAGGTATGCCGAAAGCACCGTCTACCATGAACCCTATTTACTCCTTGGAACGCGCAACTAACCGACGCAACATTGTGTTGCTACGTATGTTGGATGAAAAATACATTACACAAGAAGAGTATGACCAGGCTAGAGCTGAAGAGATTGAATCCCGCTTCCACGGCGCTGAAATTGAGTTAAGCGCCCCTTATGTTGCTGAACTTGCTCGCTCTTGGATGGTATCTCGCTATGGTGAAGATGCGTATACCTCGGGCATGCGAATCTACACAACCGTTGACTCTAAGCTACAAGAAGCGGCTAACACTGCCACTATAGATAACCTATTGGCTTACGATGAACGCCATGGCTACCGTGGTGCAGAAACAGTGCTATGGAAAGCCGGACAAACAGCGCTTAGCCCAGAAGAAATCACTAGCACACTAAGACGAGTACCAACTTACGGCCAAATTACGCCAGCTGTTGTGACCAGCATTGATGGTAAAACGGCTACTGTACAAGTGAAAAATGAAGGCGAGCAAGTCATTGAATGGTCTGGGATGAATTGGGCACGTAAGTTCTTAACGGACGACCGCCAAGGTCCTGAGCCGAAACAAGCAAACGAAATCCTAGCGGTGGGCGAGCAAATATGGGTTCGCTCAGTGCAAATACCAGCAAGCGATGACAACCTAGAAGCGTTACCAACTTGGCGTTTAAGCCAAGTCCCTAACGCCAATGCTGCATTTGTAGCCATGAACCCTGAGAACGGCGCTGTAAAATCGCTAGTCGGTGGCTTTAACTTCGTGCACAACAAATTTAACCGTGCAACGCAGTCAGTTCGCCAAGTCGGTTCTAGTATCAAGCCATTCATTTACTCTGCTGCAATTGATCAAGGCATGACATTGGCTACCCTAATCAACGATGCACCAATCAACCAGTGGGATAAGAGCCAAGGTACGGCGTGGCGACCGAAGAACTCACCGCCGACTTACGTTGGTCCAACACGCCTACGTATTGGTCTAGCACAGTCTAAAAACGTGATGGCCGTGCGTGTTCTACGTGAAGTCGGCCTAGACGAAACGCGTGAATACCTCACTCGCTTCGGTTTCAATATTAACGACCTGCCTCGCTCAGAAACCATAGCGCTAGGAGCAGGTAGCTTAACCCCTGTCAAAATGGCGCAAGGCTACTCAGTGTTCGCTAACGGTGGTTACTACGTCGAACCGTTCTATATCAGCCGTGTCGAAACACCTTTTGGCGATTTAGAATACCAAGCAAACCCTAGCATTATTTGCCGTGATGATTGTCCTGAACAATCAACCGCGACAACAACGGCTGAAAACGAGTTTGCAGAACAAGACGTTGTCGTTGACGAGAATGCTCCACACTACGCACCACAAGTCATCTCAGAGCAAACCGCGTTCTTAGTTCGAGAAATGATGTACAGCAACATTTGGGGTGGCGGCAACTGGCGCGATGGCACTGGCTGGAACGGTACTGGCTGGCGAGCTCAACCACTTAAGCGCCGCGATATTGGTGGTAAAACAGGTACCACTAATGATTCTAAAGATGCATGGTACAACGGCTACGGCCCAGGTATTGTCGCTACAGCTTGGGTAGGCTTCGATGACCACAACCGTAAGTTAGGCCGTACTAAGCCAAATAAAAACTTGGACAACAACCAGATCTCTGGTGCGGAAGCGGGTGCGAAGACCGCTCAACCTGCATGGGTCGACTTTATGAAGGTCGCGCTGCAAGACACACCAGCGCAACCAAAAGCACTACCACCGGAAATTGTTCGAGTGCGTATCGACCGCGAAACTGGCTTACTCACTAACAAGTTTGATTCCAGCTCAATGTTTGAGTACTTCTTACAAGGTACAGAACCAAAAGAGTTCGTCGCTGAACGCATTAACGACAATATTTACAGCTCTTCAGAATCCGAAGAACTGTTCTAACTCAAGTCAAAACGGAAAAAGGAGAGCTTATGCTCTCCTTTTTTATTTGTGCTAGTTTCAACTATACCGCGCTTTCAAGCTGCTTTTTTATTGCCTCAGCAAGCTGCTCAAAACGAGCTCTCAGTGGAGATCCTGGTCGGTACGCCAACACAATACTGCGCGAAGGAATCGGATTCGCTGCTTTAACATAGCACACCCCATCTTTAACTTTTTCTTTTGGTAGTGATAACTCGGGTAACAAAGTAATCCCCGCCCCTGCTGCTACCATGTTACGCAGCGTTTCTAAGCTGGTTGCCTTAAAGCGTTCATCATCTTTTGCCCCTGCAGCGAAACAAAAACCTAATGCTTGGTCTCGCAAACAGTGGCCATCACCCAGCGCCAACACTGTTTTACCGTTCAGCTCTAGCATGTCGATTTCATCAAGATTGGCCCATTCATGATCGCAAGGCACCGCGACACTCATTGGCTCATTATATACTTCGATCTCTTTAAACATTTCTGTTTCCGTCACCGAAGCCAACACTAAGCAATCGAGTTTGCCTTCTTCTAGCTGGCGCACTAACTGATGAGTCTGCGCTTCATGCAGATACAACTCCAGTTCAGGGAATTGCTCTTTTAGGCTAGGTACAATTCTCGGCAATAGATAAGGGCCGACAGTTGGAATAAAGCCAATGTGCATCGGCCCAGACATAGCACCCGTTTGTTGGCTAGCCATATCTTTGAAAGTCTTCACTTCACCCAAAATACGCTTAGCTTGCTCCACTAATTGCAAGCCAGAATCGGTAAACAATACTCGACGACTACTACGCTCAAGTAACGTGGTTCCCAATTCATCTTCCAGTTTTCGAATCTGGCCACTCAACGTCGGCTGACTGACAAAACACGCTTCCGCCGCTTTGCGGAAATGCTTGTGCTCAGCCAAAGATACTAGATATTCAAAGTCACGAATGTTCATGAATTTCCCCATAAGGACATGACTCACCACCGTAATGGCAGCAAATAGTTTAGATAGGAATTAGCTATCAAAACCATAACATTAAACGATTAGAGCTATCAAAGGTTTTATTTAATAATAACTACATCGAAACAGAGCACAGTCACTACACTGATAAGACTCAACCACACAAATTTAGAATCCAATAAAGGAAACCATTATGTTTGCATCTAAAGAAGGCCAAAACGTACCTCAAGTTACTTTCCCAACTCGCCAAGGTGACGCTTGGGTAAATGTAACAACTGACGAGCTGTTCAAAAATAAAACCGTGATTGTGTTCAGCCTTCCGGGCGCGTTCACACCAACCTGTTCATCTAGCCACTTGCCACGCTATAACGAGCTGTTTTCGGTATTTCAAGACCACGGGGTAGACGAGATTCTGTGTGTATCTGTTAACGACACATTTGTAATGAACGCATGGAAGAGTGACCAAGAAGCTGAAAATATTACTTTTATTCCAGATGGTAATGGTGAGTTTACTGACGGCATGGGCATGTTAGTTGATAAAAACGACCTAGGTTTTGGCAAGCGTTCATGGCGCTACAGCATGCTAGTGAAAAACGGTGTGGTTGAGAAAATGTTTATTGAGCCAAACGAGCCAGGCGACCCGTTCAAAGTATCAGACGCAGACACCATGCTTAAACACGTGGCACCAGACTACAAAACTCAAGAATCAATCACTGTATTTACCAAACCAGGCTGCCCTTTCTGCATGAAGGCGAAACAAAATCTGATAGACCACGGTCTTCAATATGAAGAAGTGGTGTTGGGTAAAGATGCAACGACTGTCAGCCTACGTGCAATTTCAGGCCGCACGACCGTTCCTCAAGTTTTCATCGGTGGTAAACACATTGGTGGTAGCGAAGAATTGGAAGCGTACTTAGGTTAATTCCGAACCCTCAGCCTCCCATCACCTTCGGGCGTTGGGGGGCACTTTAAACCTCAGTCGAGTTTAGATAACTAGTCGCTTGTCGTTGTTCAACTCCACTACTTATCTAAATTTACAAACCCATTGATAACCTCTTGCGCCCTCGGTGCGACAGAGGCAAAGCGAGTGTGCAGTATGAAACAATTAAATGTTGATGTAGCTATCATCGGTGGTGGTACCGCTGGCCTAGGCGCGTATCGCGCTGCTAAAGCACATACCAACAGCGTGGTAATGGTTGAAGGTGGTCCATATGGCACCACTTGTGCCCGTGTCGGTTGTATGCCATCCAAGTTGCTGATCGCTGCAGCGGAGAGTGTGCATCAAATAGAAAAGGCCCCTGGTTTTGGTGTTCATCCTCAAGGTGAAATTGTCATCAATGGCCGTGAAGTCATGGATCGCGTAAAGCGCGAACGCGACCGCTTTGTTGGCTTTGTATTAGAAGGGGTGGATGAGATCCCTACTCAAGATAAAGTCTCGGGATACGCCAAATTCATTGATGATCACACCCTACAAGTGGATGACCATACCCAAATTTCAGCCAAACGCATTGTGATCGCGACAGGCTCTCGTCCTGCTTACCCTGCTGTATGGAACGATCTCGGCGACCGACTGGTCATCAATGATGATGTTTTTGACTGGGATGACTTGCCAGAATCAGTAGCCGTATTTGGCCCTGGTGTTATTGGTCTAGAACTAGGGCAAGCGCTACATCGCCTAGGTGTAAAGGTGAAGCTATTTGGCATTGGGGGTCAAGTCGGGCCTCTGACGGATCCAGAAGTAATGCAATACGCAGACAAAGCGTTTAAAGAAGAGTTCTACTTAGATGCTGATGTCAAAGTCGAGAGCATGAAGCGTATTGATGGCACTGACAAAGTTGAAATTCAATTCATTAATCATGATGGAGACTTAGAGACTTTTGTTGTCGACTATGTGTTGGCTGCAACTGGACGTCGCCCTAATGTCGACAAACTTGCTATTGAAAACACCACTGTAGAACTTGATGAACGCGGCGTACCAAACGCGGATCATTACACTCTGCAAACATCTGCAGAAAACATCTTTATTGCCGGTGATGCTAGCAATCAAATTCCGCTGCTGCATGAAGCTGCCGATCAAGGCCGAATTGCAGGTGACAATGCAGGTCGCTTTCCAGATATCCGAGCAGGTCTGCGCCGTTCCGTCATTTCAGCCGTGTTCTCTGATCCGCAAATCGCGATGGTAGGAGAAACCTACAAACAATTAACCACTCGTCTGGGCAATTGTGGCTGCTTCGCTACTGGTGAAGTGTCGTTTGAAAACCAAGGACGCTCACGTGTAATGCTTAGAAACAAAGGTATCTTACACGTATACGGTGAGCAAGGCACCGGGCGCTTTTTAGGGGCGGAAATGATGGGACCGAATGCTGAGCATCTCGCGCACCTACTGGCTTGGGCACATCAAAATAAGATGACAGTATCAGAAATGCTAGATATGCCGTTCTACCATCCCGTCATTGAGGAAGGCGTTCGTACAGCACTTCGGGACCTCAACGCCAAGTTACACCTTGGCCCAGAAATGATTAAGCATTGTTTAGACTGCGGCCCAGGCTGCTAAGCAACACTAAAAAACGAGCCATTAGGCTCGTTTTTCGTTTACGATAGCGCTCAGCTAAAATTACTTTTCAGCCGCAATCACAGAAATCTCCACCAGCAAGGCTTCACGCGCCATATCACCGGTCACACAAGCACGGGCTGGAGCATGACCTTCTGGTACCCACGCATCCCAAACGGCATTCATTGCTTGGAAGTCCTGCATATCTTTTAGGTAAATCGTAGCCGAAAGCATGTGTTCTTTATCGCTTCCCGCTTCTAGCAGCAGTTCTTCTACTTTATCTAACATAGTTTGGGTCTGTTCTGTAATGCCTTTCGTCGCGTCAGCACATACTTGGCCACATAGGTAAATAACACCGTTATGCTTTACAATTCGGCTCATACGCTGTTTAGTTTGTTGGCGTTCTATCATGTTTCTCACTTCTTTAATGCGGTACTTTTATAGGAATAACTCCATAGTACCTAATATGCTTTCCCCATGACATGCAACCACTGTGAAAAAAATTGGTTTTGGAAAAAGATTGGCCGTTGTAAACGCTGTATGGATCAACTCACAGTGTTATCAGTGGTGTGCTGGATCATTTGGTGGTTTGGCTTTAAAGAAAATCCGCAGAGTATTGAGTCCATCGCGCTGATCATGGCAGGCTTCGCCTTCAACGGGTTGCTATTTCTCCACTTATGGATGCGCTTTGTGATATTGCCTTGGAAGAAACGTAAAAAGAAAGGTCAGTAAAGACGGTAAACACTGGTGCTCTGCCAACGACTGATTTTTTCCAACCTCTAGAAAGAAAAAAGCCCCAAAACCAAATCTGGTTTGGGGCCTTCTTAGATTCTTCTAAGAAAAAGCAGTGGTACTTTAATAGACCGAGCTTTTTCTCAATGGTTCCCAGAAAAATGATCTTTTTTTCGATCTTTTTTTGAGAACCACAATTCACCTTAGCTTACAGCAGGTTACGCAACCTCTACCTTAGCAATCAGTTTCTCAATTAAATTAATTTCCAGTGCGACTTCATCACATGCATGCTGGCGAGGACACTGCTCACAATCTTTAAGTACTTTCTCTGGTAGCAAACTCTTAGACGTCGGCAAGAAGCTATGGTTCATAAAGAATTCTGGCGTACGAGTTAGAACAAACACTTTCTTAATGGCCATTTGACGCGCTTTTTCGACTAGGTGCTGAACGATAGCAGTACCATGGCCCTGACCATGCCAACCCGCCTCGACTCCAAGGGAGCGAATTTCAGCTAAGCCCGAGTCGTAAACGTAGAGTGATGCACAACCCGTTACCTCACCATGATGCTCAGAGACGGCAAACGAGCCAATATCACGCACCAACTCATTACGAGAACGTGGTAAGTTTTCACCCATATTCGCCCAGTAGGTCACCATGCCTTCTAGGGATTCAATATCCGTTAAACGCGCCGAACGCACTTTTACCGCGAGTGTGTCTCTGGTTTCCAGGCGCTTCTCTGCTTGGTCTACTGCGTAAGCCACTTGCTTAGGCGATACACCACCAAGAGCGCTACGTTTTTCCAAACAAGAATCAATGGTTAAGATGTCGTAAACATCCGATTCGATCACTTCAGAGAACTCTTTCAGTTCTTCAATCGACAATTCTTCTAGCGCACAACCTTTAGCAATGGCCCCTACCACAGCAACACCGACAATATGGTGCGCTTCACGGAATGGGATACCTTTCGCGACTAAGTAGTCAGCCAACTCTGTCGCATTCGCATAGCCTTGCTTCGCCGCTTCTAACGTACGTTCGCCGTTCACCTTGATACCGTCAAAACACAGTGCAGCCATCTCCATACAATCATTCCAAGTATCAAGCGCATCAAATAGCCCTTCCTTGTCTTCTTGCATGTCTTTGTTGTAAGCCAATGGCAGCGCTTTTACAGTCATCATCATGCCAGCAAGAGAGCCATAAACACGGCCCGTTTTACCACGGATCAGCTCTAACGCGTCTGGGTTTTTCTTTTGCGGCATCAGCGATGAACCAGACGTCACGGTATCGGCTAACTCAATGAAGTTTGATTCACCTGAGTTGTAGAAAATCATATCTTCCGCTAGACGAGATAAATGCAACATAGAGATAGAAGCAATCGACATTAGCTCCATCACATGATCACGGTCGGAAACTGAATCTAATGAGTTACGTGTCGCACGGCGGAAGCCTAAGTTATGAGCGAGCTTTTCACGATCCATTGGATAAGCAGTACCAGCTAAAGCACCACTGCCAAGTGGGCAAGTATCTAAACGCTTAATCGCGTCATTCAAACGCGAGTAATCACGTTCAAACATTTCAACATACGCTAGACACCAGTGAGCAAAGGTAACTGGTTGAGCACGTTGCAAGTGGGTATAGCCTGGAAGTACCGTACCCTGATGCTCTTTTGCAACCGAAACCATTTGAGATTGCAGACGATCAAGAGCAATAAGAAGTTGTTGACCTTGCTGACGACACCAAAGTTTAAGGTCTGTCGCCACCTGATCGTTACGCGAGCGACCAGTATGAAGTTTTTTACCTAGGTCTCCGACTTTACCAATCAGTTGCTGCTCAACCCAAGAGTGAATATCTTCAGCATCAGAGCGTAGAATCTGATTTGGGTCTTCCATCACTTCAAGCTTAAGTTCATTAAGCGCTAGCTCTAGTTTCTGCTGCTCTTCTTCGGTGAGTACATCAACAGACTGAAGTGCTTTAGACCAGGCAATCGAGCCCACAATGTCTTGCTCAGCCAGTCGGTAATCAAAGCGAAGTGAATCGTTGAAATCTTTGAACCTTGTGTCTGCTGCTTGGGTAAATCTACCGCCCCATAATGCCATTGTGTCTCTCCTAATTGCTCTTAATTCATTGCTTTTGCAATGATGGAAGCTGATTGGAATCAGTTCCTTTTTTGGTATGGTTCAAACTTACCTCAATTCAAGATAAAAACAAAGTAAAAATTCACTTATTTCACATAATTATTCAACAAAGGCAAATTTAAATGCATTTGATACAAAAAGCCCGCTAGGTGACTAGCGGGCTTTGTTTTCTTTCTGCTGTTCAGAATAATTACTTATTCTTCTTTACTTCATTTAGCGCTCTGATTCTGCTTGATAGAGAGTACAGGCGGATAAAGCCTTCTGCATGACTTTGATCGTAAACTTCATCTTCACCAAAGGTTGCAAACTCTTCACAGTACAGGCTGTTGTCCGAACGCTTTTGAGTCACTGTCGCTTGGCCTTTATACAGTTTCACAACCACTTCACCGTTTACGTCTTGAGCCAGCTCTTCAGAAGCGGCTAGGATTGACTTACATAGTGGAGTGAACCAACGACCATCGTAAACAAGGTGAGAAGCTTTTACACCAAGCTCTTCACGGAATTCAAACGCTGTCTTATCCAGTACAAGTTGCTCTACTGCACGCAGTGCTTCCATCATGATGGTGCCACCAGGAGTTTCGTAACAACCACGAGACTTCATACCTACTAGGCGGTTTTCCACGATATCGATACGACCAACACCGTGTTTCACACCTTTATCGTTTAGGTAAACGAGAGCGTTATATGGCGTCATTGTCTCGCCATCCACAGCGACAACTGCACCTTTCTCGACTTTCAGTGTTACGTATTCGGCTTCGTTTGGCGCTTGCTCAGGGTCAACCGTCCAAGCCCAGCAATCATCGTTTGGCGCGTTCCAAGTATCTTCTAGAACGCCACCTTCAGTAGAGATATGCCACGCATTTGCGTCACGAGAGTAAATTTTAGTTAGAGATGCGGTACATGGGATGTTGCGCTCAGCAAGGTAATCCAGACACTCTTCACGGCTAACAAGATCCCATTCACGCCAAGGGGCAATCACATGTAGGTCAGGAGCCAGAGCTGCAAATGCACCCTCAAAACGCACTTGGTCGTTACCTTTACCAGTACAACCGTGACACAATGCATCTGCGCCAACTTTACGCGCTACTTCAACTTGTGCTTTAGCAATGATTGGACGAGCCATTGAGGTACCTAGTAGGTATTTACCTTCGTAGTAAGCACCTGTTTTTAGAGTTGGGTAAATATACTCTGCAACCATCTCTTCTTTAAGATCAGCGATGTAACACTCAGATGCACCAGATGCTTTCGCCTTCTCTTCAATGCCTTCTAGCTCTTCAGCACCTTGGCCAACATCCGCAACGAATGCGACAACTTCACAATCGTAGTTTTCTTTTAGCCACGGGATAATTACTGAGGTATCCAGACCGCCAGAATATGCGACAACTACTTTATTAACTTGAACTTTACTCATTTTCTTTCTCCAAATTCCCTGCGCTGCGCTTGGCGGTCAGTGCTCGGGTTACTTCCATTACTATTCTTTATTTGCTCGCTGGCATACTGCCAACGAACTCTATTCTTTTCACTAATTTAAGCGGGTACAAATTGAGTACCGATGCTTTCTCCTGCAAATAGCTGAGTCAGTTTTTCAGGGTAGCGCCATGTCGCGACTTCAATTGGTCGGCCCAGATCATTAGCGGCTTCTAACGCTGCATAAACTTTTACGATCATGCCATCAGTAATGACTTTGCCCTGAATCAACTGTTCTGCTTGCTGTGCATCTAGGCTAGTAATTAGGTGGCCCTTACCATCCAATACACCACTCACATCTGACAGTAGAACCAACTCAGCATCCAAAGCACCTGCAACGGCAACTGCAGCTTGGTCGGCGTTCACATTCATTAGTTGGCCTTCATTCGTTAAACCAATTGAACTAATAATCGGCAGTGCACCGCTAGCTAAAATTGCCTGAAGTACCTGTGAATTACCTGGCGTCGCTTTACCTACCGCACCAAGTTCTGGGTCAAGCTCTTCTACGTGGCACAATCCACCGTCTGCAAGGCTAAGGCCCACCGCATTTAAGCCATCTTTGATCGCTTGACCTTGAAGTAGCTTGTTAGCTGTGCCCGCTAAGGCACCTGCAATGACTGGGATTTGATCGTAAGGTGTCACACGTAAACCATCTTTTTTAACAGTTTCTAACTGAAGCTTGGCCATTAAATCATCGACCAAGTAGCCACCACCGTGCACGATGACAATTCGTCGTTGAGCTTGTTGTTGATAAGTTGCGATAGCACCAAAAACTTGGCTAAGTGTATCGGTGCACGATAATGCAGCACCGCCCAATTTGATCACTAATGGATTCTGCTTACTACTTGTCATTTCTTAATCCCTACTGTCGCTTATTACTTATCACAACGTTACTTTTCACACTATTTTCTGCATTGATTACAGCAAAGCGGTTAGCTCTGAAAAACCGTAACGAATGTTTAAACATTGCATTGCTTGGCTTGACGCACCTTTCAATAAATTATCAATCGCTGAGACGACAATGATGTGCTCGCCCTGCACTTTCCAACCGATATCGCAAAATGGTGTTTGCTCCACATTTTGAATGGTCGGCAGAGTTCCCTGCATAAGACGCACTGCCGGCTTATCTTGGTATGCGCTTTCAAATGCTTGTGCAATTTGCTCTGCCGTCACGCCTTTCGCTAACTTCATCGTGGTTGTCGCCAAAATACCACGCTTAAAGTTGCCTAAATGCGGCGTGAAAATCACATCACACCCTAAGTGAGTCGCAATTTCTGGCTGATGACGATGATTGAATACGCCATAAGCTTGCAGGCTCACTTCACAAAAGCTGTTGGTCATCGAAGCTTTGCGCCCTGCGCCGGATACTCCACTGGTCGCATTGATCACAGGCCACTGATTTAGGTCTAGCAGCCCCTTTTCAACTAGAGGCTTAATAGCAAGCTGCGACGCCGTTGGGTAGCAACCCGGTACCGCTATCAGCTGGTGCTGTTTAATCGCTTCAGCATTCCACTCCGCCAATCCATAAGCAGAGTTATCCAACCATGCTTCGTGCTGGTGCGCGAAACCATAGAATTCTTGATAGAAATTGTCGCTTTTAACTCTGAACGCACCTGACAGGTCGAACACTTGGCTACCTTGCTCTAAAAAAACGTGAGCGAGGTCATGGCTGACTTCATGGGCTGTAGCTAGGAAAACCACATCGCATTCTTGCGCCGCTTTTTTCACGTCAATCAAAGGCTGGACAGGAGTATCGATGACACCCGATAGCTTACCGTGCAGCTGAGCAATACTTTTTCCTGCGTCAACACTATTGGCGGACACATATAAACCTGATAGCGTAAGTTGCGGGTGTTTATGTATCATTACAGCTAGCTCAGCTCCGGTGTAGCCGCTAGCGCCGATAATTGTGGTTTTTAGCATCTCAGCTTTTAACATTTAAGGCATCCAAATCTTAAGTAAACAACACTAATTAAATGACTATTAATTTTAAAAAACCGCTTTATTTTGATTTTTTATTCATTAATTATGATTTAATATGTGTTTTACCTTCTTAAGGTATTTCTGTCAACAGTAGAAGTGAAGATAATATGCAATTACCAAGTTTTCTTGAGGTCTATAGAGGCCTAATTTCAACCTCATCCATCAGTTCTACCGATCCTAGCTGGGATGAAGGCAATGCACAGGTCATTGAAAAGTTAGCGACTTGGCTGAAAGACGTTGGCTTCGAGGTAACCGTTACTGAGGTTGAGCCGGGAAAACACAACTTAATTGCGAAAAAAGGCTCGGGTGAAGGAGGGTTACTGTTAGCAGGTCACAGTGATACTGTGCCATTCGACGAAGGCCGCTGGAATTTCGATCCACATGCACTGACTGAATCAGACAACAAATTCTATGGTTTAGGCACAGCTGACATGAAAGGCTTCTTTGCGTTTATTATTGAAGCGGTGAAGAAAGTCGATTGGAGCAAACAAACTAAGCCTTTATATATCCTCGCGACGTGTGACGAAGAAACCACTATGCTGGGAGCTCGTCACTTTACCGAAAATGCACCGTTTCAACCTGACTACTGCATCATCGGTGAGCCGACCAGCCTAGTCCCTATTCGTGGCCACAAAGGTCATGTCGCGAATGCTGTACGCGTCACCGGGAAATCAGGACACTCCTCAGATCCAGCGCTAGGTGTTAATGCTATCGAGATCATGCACGAAGTCCTATTTGCCTTAATGCAGCTCAGAGACAAGTTAATTAAAGAGTATCACCACCCTGGGTTTGCCATTCCCAGTCCAACTCTCAACCTTGGCCACATTCATGGTGGTGATAGCGCTAATCGCATCTGTGGTTGTTGTGAACTGCATTACGATGTACGTCCATTACCAGGGATCAGCTTAGATGGATTAGACAATATGCTGCGCGGCGCACTCAAAGAAGTCGAAGCGAAATGGCCGGGGCGACTCTCTATTACGCCACTGCATGAACCAATTCCAGGTTATGAGTGTCAACATGACCACCCCTTTATCGGTGGTGTAGAGCAAATTTGTCAAACACCTTCCGAAACTGTGAACTACTGTACGGAAGCACCGTTCCTACAGCAGCTTTGCCCGACTCTCGTTTTAGGTCCAGGTTCAATTGACCAAGCGCACCAGCCTGATGAGTTCTTATCATTTGAGTTTATCGACCCAACCATAGATATTCTTTCCAAGGCGATGCATAAATATTGCTTCTAGAATTCAGTGAGGCTGATGCTTTGCTGTCAGCCTCATCCTTTCTCTACACTTATTTCGAGCCACTTCAACTTTTTCTCCTGAGCTAAAAACGCCCTTCACTCCTTGTAATAAAATTTCAATATCAATAAAACTAACTGCTTCAAAAGCTTATCAACACTCACTTGCATAATAAATGCAATCTTAGACGGCTTTATTTGACTCCATACAACACTTTTCGCTAGATTGTGTACTTAACAAGGAACATTGGATGTAATTTTTTTACAAGGCAGGATGACAATGAACGAGAAATACTCCGCTCTTAGAAGCAATGTGAGCATGCTAGGACACTTGCTCGGCAACACCATCAAGGATGCACATGGTGACGTACTTCTAGAGAAAGTAGAAACCATTCGTAAACTTTCCAAGTCCGCCCTCGCAGGCAATCAACAAGATCGCGACAGCTTGATTGAAGAAATCAAAAGCCTGCCGAATGAACAGCTCACCCCAGTTGCTCATGCATTCAACCAATTTCTCAACCTGACCAACATGGCCGAGCAATACCACACAATTTCTCGCCACTGTGATGCTAACGTTTGTGAACCCGATGCGCTAAACACGCTGTTCTCAAAGCTAAGCCAGCAAGACATCAGCAAACTAGACACCGCTCGGGCCGTTCGCGACCTTAACATTGAGTTGGTACTTACTGCGCACCCAACTGAAATTACTCGTCGCACAATGATTCACAAACTAGTGAAGATTAATAAGTGCCTTTCAAAACTAGAGCTGGGTGACTTATCAGAAAAAGAACGCCGTAAAACAGAGCGACGCTTAGAACAATTGATTGCTCAAAGCTGGCACTCCGACACTATTCGTAAACAGCGCCCTACACCACTTGATGAAGCGAAGTGGGGATTTGCTGTGGTTGAGAATTCACTGTGGGAAGCGGTTCCAGATTTCCTACGTGAACTCGACCAACGCCTAGAAGGCTACCTAGGTGAAGGGCTACCTATTGACGCACGACCTGTTCACTTCTCATCTTGGATGGGTGGTGACCGCGACGGTAACCCATTTGTCACTCACACCATCACACGCGAAGTCATGCTACTTTCGAGATGGAAAGCGGCAGACCTTTACCTAAACGATATCAATGAACTCGTTAGCGAACTGTCGATGACACAATGCAACGACGCGGTACGCGCGCTTGCTGGTGAAGATGAGCATGAACCTTACCGTGCGGTATTGAAAGAGTTACGTGCCCTCCTCACAGAAACCAAAGATATTCTAGACGCGAAGATTCACGGCCAAAAACTGGCAGTGAAAGCGCCACTACAAAAAATTGAACAGCTTTGGGAACCTCTATACGCGTGTTACCAATCGCTGCATGAGTGTGGCATGGGCATCATTGCCGATGGCTCGTTGCTCGATACTCTGCGCCGTATCAAAGCGTTTGGCGTACATCTGGTTCGCCTCGATATCCGTCAAGAAAGCACCCGACATTCCGATGTATTGTCAGAGTTGACTCGCTACCTAGGTATCGGCGACTACGATCAGTGGAGTGAGCAAGACAAAGTTGCCTTCCTAACTAACGAGCTGGCTTCCAAGCGCCCACTGCTCCCGCGCGACTGGGAACCTTCTGAAGCTGTTAAGGAAGTACTAGATACGTGTAAGATCGTAGCTGCTCAACCACGTGAAGCCTTTGGTGCCTATGTGATTTCGATGGCTCGCACTGCTTCCGATGTCCTTGCAGTTCACTTACTCCTGCAAGAATCTGGATGCCCTTACCGCATGGATGTATGTCCTCTGTTCGAAACATTGGATGACCTCAACAATGCTGAATCGGTAGTGAAACAGCTAATGGGTATCGACCTATACCGTGGCTTTATTCAGAATCATCAAATGGTCATGATTGGCTACTCTGATTCAGCGAAAGATGCCGGTGTAATGTCTGCGGGTTGGGCTCAATACCACGCGATGGAATCCTTAGTTAAAGTTGCTGAAGACGAAGGGGTAGAACTGACTCTATTCCATGGCCGTGGCGGCACAATTGGTCGCGGTGGCGCGCCAGCTCATGCAGCACTACTTTCTCAACCACCAAAGAGCTTGAAAGGTGGCCTACGTGTTACTGAACAAGGTGAGATGATTCGCTTCAAGCTTGGCTTACCAGAAGTGGCAGTCAACAGCTTTAGCTTGTACGCAAGTGCAATCTTAGAAGCAAACTTACTGCCACCACCAGAGCCTAAACAAGAGTGGCGCGATCTAATGAACGTGCTATCTGAAGTTAGTTGTGAGTCTTACCGCAGCGTAGTGCGTGGTGAAGCGGACTTTGTTCCATATTTCCGTCAAGCCACTCCTGAACTTGAGCTTGGTAAACTTCCATTGGGCTCTCGCCCAGCGAAGCGTAATCCAAAAGGTGGCGTAGAAAGTTTACGTGCAATCCCATGGATATTCTCATGGAGTCAAAACCGTCTTGTTCTTCCTGCATGGTTAGGTGCTGGTGAAGCGATTCAATACTCTGTCGATAAAGGACATCAAGCGCTGCTGGAAGAAATGTGTCGTGAATGGCCGTTCTTCTCTACTCGCTTAGGCATGCTGGAGATGGTATATACCAAGTGTAACATGGAGATTTCACGTTACTACGATGAGCGCCTTGTTGATGAGCCATTACTTCCACTGGGTGATCGTCTACGTGATCAATTGCAAAAGGACATCAAAGCTGTATTGAATGTGGAAAACAACGAGAACCTAATGCAAAGCGACCCATGGGGCCTAGAGTCTATTCGTTTGCGTAACATCTACGTTGAGCCATTGAACATGCTACAAGCAGAACTGCTGTACCGTACTCGACAAAATGAGGAGTCTTCACCTGAATTAGAAGAAGCACTCATGGTTACGATTGCTGGTATTGCCGCAGGTATGCGAAATACTGGCTAACAGCCTGCTCAATTGGCAGATGGATACTTTTTATTCATCTGCCAATTTGCTCAACACTTCATTTTAAATTCAAAAACCAGACAAAAGATCCCACAAAACCAGTACTATCAACCATAACAAAACCACTATTGAGTTTTTTGTCAGCTTTTTAGGCAAAACTGGCCATCTATTCCACTTTATGCTTATTATTTAGATATACTACTGCTCCACTACGAGAACAAATTAATACCCATAACTCGTAGCTTAGATACCTCTCTAGGTACTCACTCTAGGTGACATACGGCTTAACCAAGGTGACAGAACCGACAATATAAAGTTGGTATTGCTTCAAGCAACGAAACTAAATAAGCACCACAGAAGTGCATTTAACGCTTAAGCAAAATTGTTTTATTTGTGCCACTCAATAGAAACGATCTGGCATGTATTGAACGTACCTTATCTACTTTAAACCTAGCTTAGAAAGTTTGAGCCTAGCTTAGAAAAGATATCCGCCTCCAATACTCTTCGTTACTTTTGATACTGGCATCATTGATCATTTGGATTGAAGACATGTCATTACCACACGTTATCCTAACCGTTTTAAGCACTCGTGATGCTACCGGATACGACATTACTAAAGAGTTCTCTGCGAGCATTGGTTACTTTTGGAAAGCTAGCCACCAGCAAGTGTACCGTGAGCTTAACAAAATGGCTCAAAATGAGCTTGTCACCTGTGTACTAGAGCCTCAAGAAGGCAAACCAGACCGTAAGGTTTATTCAATCACTGATTCAGGGCGCAGCGCTCTTGGTGAATGGTTCGACCAACCTACAGCTCACCCAACAGTACGTGATGAGTTTTCAGCTAAGCTCATGGCTTGTGCCGTTCAAGCCTCTGCACCTTTTAAAACACAACTTTCAGAGCTAGTTGAAGAGTCTCGTAAGCTAGTATCACACTATCAAGAAATTGAAACAGCTTACTATGCGACCCCAGCTACTCTAGACAAGCAGCAGCGTTTAGAGCGCTTAACGCTTCGTCGCAATCTGCTGCTTCGCCAAGCTTGGATCACTTGGGCAGAAGAAACACTTACAGAACTTGATGCACTGTCTTAAATGACAATAATCAAAAGTTAGGCTGCCAATTGGCAGCCTTTTTTATTGGAATCAAAAGGTTTACCTGAAACAAAAAAGAGCTAGCGAAAACGCTAACTCTTTAAGTATACAGCTCGGTATCAGTTTAGATTCCGTCACCACCAATAAAGCTTTGTGATTTACCATTAAACTGCTGATCCATATCCAATGACGGTTTATCCGTTTTCGGACGACCAACAATCTTAGCAGGCACACCAGCAACTGTGGTATGAGCGGGTACAGGTTGAAGGACAACGGAGCAAGAGCCAATTTTGGCACCTTCACCAACTTCAATATTGCCAAGTATTTTCGCCCCTGCACCTATCATCACGCCTTCTCGGATTTTTGGGTGACGATCGCCGCACTCTTTGCCGGTACCACCTAATGTGACATCCTGAAGAATAGACACATCGTTTTCAACCACTGCCGTTTCACCGATGACAATACCTGTCGCATGGTCGAGCATGATCGCCTTACCAATTCGCGCAGCAGGGTGAATATCCACTTGGCATGCTACAGAGATCTGGTTTTGTAAATAGGTAGCCAGTGCAATACGGCCTTGTTTCCATAACCAGTTTGCAACTCGGTAACCTTGCAGAGCATGGTAACCCTTTAGGTACAACAGCGGCATAGAGTACATTGCGACCGCAGGGTCACGGTTAACCGTTGCACAGATATCACAAGCAGCAGATTCGGTAATAGATGGATCTGCGGCAAACGCTTCTTCAACAACTTCTCTCACCGCCATAGCTGGCATTGAAGCGGTCTTCAGTTTGTTCGCCAAAATATAGCTGAGCGCTGCGGCTAAACTATCGTGCTTGATGATGGTCGCATGGTAAAAGCTCGCCAACATTGGCTCTTGTTCAGATTGCTCTCTCGCCTCACGAACAATCGCTTTCCATACTTTCTGTTTTTCGCAATGTTTCATTTATTCTTCCCTAATCGCGAGCCTGACATAACTAAGTTGACTCGCGCACTTCCCAATCTACTTGCCTTCAGACTTTTTGTCACGAGCCAATAGATCTTGCGCCGCTAAACGGGCGTCTTTTCCTTGATACAACACTTGATAGATTTGCTCGACGATTGGCATTTCCACACCCATACGATCAGCCAGCAGCCACACTTCTTTGGTATTGCGATACCCTTCAACCACTTGGCCAATCTCTTCTTGAGCAGTATCGACATCTTTACCTTGGCCAAGCGCCAAACCAAAGCGGCGGTTACGCGACTGATTGTCAGTACAGGTTAAAACTAGATCACCTAGGCCAGCCATCCCCATAAAAGTTTCAGGTTCGGCACCTAAAGCCGCGCCTAAACGTGTCATTTCAGCTAACCCACGGGTGATTAACGCAGTTCGAGCATTAGCACCAAAACCAATACCATCCGACATACCGGCGCCGATTGCGATGACGTTTTTCACTGCGCCGCCCAATTGCATACCAATAAAGTCATTATTGGCGTAGACACGGAAAGTTTTGCTACAGTGAATTTTCTCTTGTAGATCAGAAACGAATTCAGCATCTGGAGAGGCAACAGAAATCGCAGTGGGCATGCCCATCGCTAATTCTTTGGCAAATGTTGGTCCCGAAAGTACTGCAAGTGAATAACCTTCACCAATAGCATCATGAGCCACTTCTTTAAGCAAGCGACCAGTTTCCGGCTCGAGACCTTTGGTCGCCCAGCAGATGCGGGTATCTTCTCGAAGATGAGGCTTCAAGCTATTCAATACAATACCAAATACATGGCTTGGCACTACCACCAGCAAATCACGGCTCGCAGACACAGCTTTGGCTAGATCTGATTCAATAATCAACGATTCTGGAAAGTCGATGCCTGGCAGAAACTCGTGGTTAGCACGGTCAGCTTCTAATTTGCTCATATGCCCTGGCTCATGTCCCCATAGAACAACATTCGCACCATTACGAGCCAAAGAAATCGCTAGGGAAGTGCCGTAAGAACCTGCACCGATTACCGACATTGTGACTTCTTTTCCGTAAACACTGTCAGCGTTTTGTGCATGAGGTTGATTGGATTGTGTCATTGTTCCGCCCGATAACTAATCATAAAGATAAAAACAAAAAATGCACATCGCACCGTAATGAAGATGCTTTGTGCATTTTATTTACTAGTAGTAACGCCAACGAATAGCGCCTAGGACTGTGTCCAAATTACGCTTCAGCTTGGCCTTCACCTTGAGCTGCTTGCTGCTGTAGGTAGTTCATAAACAATGCATCAAAGTTTACTGGCGCAAGGTTTAGTTGAGGGAACGTACCTTTAACAACTAGGCTTGAAATAGTTTCACGTGCGTATGGGAATAGAATGTTAGGGCAGAATGCACCTAGACAATGAGCCAGTTGGCCTGCTTCCATTTTATCTGCAGTGAAAATACCACCTTGTTGAACTTCACATAGGAAAGCAGTCTCTTCTGCATTCTTCACTGTCACAGTCAAACGAAGAACGACTTCGTATGTACCTTCACCTAGCTCACGGCTTTGAGTGTCAAGGTCTAGCTTAACATCAGGGTTCCACTCTTTTTGGAACATTGTTGGTGAATTAGGCGCTTCGAAAGAAACGTCTTTTAGGAAGATACGTTGAATTGCGAAGTTTTGTGCTTCTTGTTGTGGTGCTGCTTCAGCCATTGTTAAATCCTTAAATTCTGTTTACTAAATCTGCCTTGAGCCTAACCGAGAGATCATACCTTGACTAGGTTAAACCGCTATTACGTGCAAAGCGTCACATCTCTCTCAGTTAAGCGCTGCCTTTTTAGGCAAAGCGTTGGCGAAAGAATTACTTCTTACCGCGAACCAGAGGTAGATTAGCTTCATTCCAAGCAACCAAACCGTTTTTCAGTAGGTTTACTTTTTCAAAGCCAGCTTTCGCTAATAGGTTAGCGCTCTCTTGAGCAGTTTGACCTGTTTTACATACAACGATGATTGGGTCTGATTTGTGGTTTTCAAGGCTACCCAAGTTATTCGCTTTAATATCTGAAGGCAAAATGTGAACCGCATCGGTAATGTGACCCTTTTTGAATTCATCTTTCGAGCGGATATCCACTACTACACCGTTTTCACGGTTCATCAATAGCGTAGTTTCAGACGCTGTAATTTCTTTATATGCCGCTGTAGACGACTTAACAATGCTCATAATTAGAGCGATAAAAAGACCAACCCATACCAAAGATAGGATCATATTCTGTTGGAAAAACTCAATGTACTCTTGCATATCTTGTGCTCTTGCAATGTTTATCGTTAATACGTTCCGCTAAGACCCACAAGCCTTAAAGCTTGTGGGCTCAATAAATTCAGACAAGGAGTATAGCGAGGATAAGGGGTGTAAGCTATAGGCTACCGAGTAGTTACATCAAAAACACAATACAACCACTAAACCCAAATAAGATTCAATGATTGTCAATGATGTTATAATTCTTGGCAACCCCATTCAGGGTAATGCTTACGAATATACGCATTAAGTTCTTTTTCAGCTGATGAATATTCTCGCTGAGCACCCTGCTCATTTGCCACAGAAGTTGAGCTGACCATACCAGCACCAACCGTAACGTTTGAGTAGCGATCAATAACGATAAACGAGCCCGTTTGAGGCAGAGCACGATACTCATCAACCGCAACTTTGTCTGTCAAAAATACGTTAGTAAGAGCAATCTCGTTAAGATCTAACGTTTCGCTGCCTTCAGCATGCTCTTTGAGCGTATTCACATCCACTTTGTGTTTCAGTTCAGAAACTTTACCCGTACAGGACTTAGTGGCAAATTTGAAAATATACTCTTTATGAGTGCGAAGCGGCGTATCGTCCATCCATACAATGTGAGCATCTAGCTTACTCGTCACCGTTGGTTCATGCCCAGTATGAACTAGCATATCACCGCGCGACACATCAATTTCATCTTCCAAGGTCAGAGTAATTGCCTGCCCTGGCTGAGCCTGTTTCAGTTCACCATCATGAGTATAGATGCTCTTCACCACAGATGTTTTACCAGATGGTAAAGCCGTGACTTCATCGCCAACTTGAACGAGACCAGATGCTAGCGTACCGCAGAAACCACGGAAGTTTAAATTTGGACGGTTCACATACTGGATAGGGAAACGCATATGTTCAAGATTTTTATCTTGGTCAATTTTTACCGTTTCTAACAGCTTCATCAACGTTGCACCTGGATACCAATCCATTTGCTCACTTGGTGTTACTACGTTGTCGCCTTTCAGTGCCGAAATGGGTACAAAACGAATGTCGTCGATATCGAAGTTTTCAGCCATTTCACGATAATCAGATTTGATCTTTTGATACACATCTTGGCTGTAATCCATCAAATCCATTTTGTTGATAGCAACGATAATGTGCTTAATACCTAACAGGCTACAAATGTAACTATGACGGCGAGTTTGAGTTTGAATACCGTGACGAGCATCCACCATCACGATAGCAAGATCACAAGTCGAGGCACCCGTTACCATGTTACGAGTGTACTGCTCATGCCCTGGAGTGTCGGCAATGATAAACTTACGCTTGTCGGTCGAGAAGTAGCGGTAAGCAACATCGATAGTAATACCTTGCTCACGCTCCGACTGTAGGCCATCAACCAATAAGGCAAGATCAAACTCTTCATCAGTGGTATTGAATTTTTGAGAGTCCTTTTCGATAGCAGCCATCTGATCTTCATAAATAAGCTTACTATCAAATAGAAGACGACCGATCAGTGTCGATTTGCCGTCATCAACATTACCACAGGTTAAAAAACGAAGAAGGTCTTTGTTTTCATGAACTTTTAGATACGCTTCAATATCTTGCGCGATTAGCTCAGAACTATGAGACATCGTATTATTCCTTAAATATATTCTTTATCTTGCAACGTACGAACTACCAATTCTGCACACTCTTCCACTGTGCAATCCGCCGTTTTTACATGAATTTCTGGATTTACTGGAGCCTGATACTCCGAATCAATACCAGTAAAGTTCTTAATCTCACCTGCGCGCGCTTTCTTGTATAAACCTTTAGGATCACGCGACTCACACACTTCTATTGGAGTATCGATAAAGACTTCCAAAAACTGTGAGTCATCCAACAAGTCACGTACTTGCTGTCTATCTGAAATAAAAGGAGAAATAAACGCAGTGAGAACAATAGCACCAGAATCTACAAACAACTTGGCGACTTCACCAATACGACGAATGTTTTCAACACGATCGGCGTCACTAAAGCCTAAATCCTTGTTTAGGCCGTGACGAACATTGTCACCATCTAACAAGTAACTGTGCTTGCCAAGGCTAAGTAATTTGCTTTCTACAGCATTCGCTACTGTCGATTTACCTGAACCACTTAGGCCGGTAAACCATAAAATCACTGGCTGCTGCTTTTTAAGTTGAATTCTATCCTGATGAGTCACTGTAGTGTTGTGCCACACAACATCATCGCTGACCGATTCGTTTTCTTTTCGCTCGTAAGGCACGTTCATTAGAAGTAACCTTCGCGCTTCTTCTTCTCCATCGAGCCCGCACTATCATGGTCTATTGCACGGCCCTGGCGTTCTGATGTGGTAGTCAGCAGCATTTCTTGGATGATTTCTGGCAATGTGGTCGCTTCAGACTCAACGGCGCCTGTTAATGGGTAACAACCAAGGGTACGAAAACGAACCATTTTTTCTTGAACAACTTCACCTTCTTCAAGCTCCATACGCTCATCATCAACCATGATCAACATACCATCACGTTCCACAACAGGGCGCTTAGCAGACAGGTACAAGCTTGGGATTTCAATGCTTTCTAGGTAGATGTATTGCCAGATATCCAGCTCTGTCCAGTTAGACAGCGGGAATACTCGAATACTTTCGCCTTTGTTGACCTTACCGTTGTAGATATTCCATAGCTCAGGGCGTTGGTTTTTCGGGTCCCAACGATGATGCTCATCACGGAATGAGTATACGCGCTCTTTAGCACGAGATTTTTCTTCGTCACGGCGAGCACCACCAAATGCAGCATCAAAACCATGCTTATCTAAAGCTTGCTTCAAGCCTTGCATCTTCATGATGTCGGTATGTTTCGAGCTACCATGTACAAATGGGCTAATGTTCATCGCTAGCCCTTCTGGGTTTTGATGAACAATCAACTTCATACCCAGTTTCTTTGCCATGTAATCACGGAACTCAATCATTTCCTTAAACTTCCACGTTGTATCAACGTGCATTAGCGGAAATGGAGGAATACCTGGTGCAAATGCTTTCTTTGCAAGGTGAAGCATTACTGAAGAATCTTTACCCACTGAGTAAAGCATTACTGGGTTATCAAACTCTGCCGCGACTTCGCGCATAATATGAATGGACTCAGCTTCTAACTGCTTTAAGTGAGTCATACGTTCCGGTGAAATCTTCATTTCCATCTTCCATTTGTTCAATTGTGAAGCAGTTTACTAAACTGCTTACGAAAATGCTCTTTTAGTTTCAAATCTCGTTACATATATGTAACTAATGAAAATCAAACATTATATAAATGCGAGATACTTAAAATGGTAATTACGCCATAAGCCACGCTTACTGGAAAACCCACTTTCAAGAAATCAGCAATCTTATAACGCCCTGCGTTGAAAACCATTAAGTTGGTTTGGTACCCATAAGGGCTTAAAAAACTAGCGCTCGCACCAAATGCCACCACCATGATATAAGCCATAGGTTCCACATTCAGGCTATCTGCTAACCCCATCGCTATAGGAAACATTAATGCCGCTGCAGCGTTATTGGTAACAAGTTCAGTTAGCCACCACGTTGCGATATAGACAATACACAACCCAATAAGAGGACTAAACATGTCTTGGTTGCCTAAAATAATAGAATCGAGCAACGAAGTAGCTTGGCTATTAGATAGCGCATATGAAAGTAACAAAGCCGATGAGATAATAAGCCAAATTTGGGTGGGTAATCGCTGCAACACTTCATTGGGTTTCAATATCTTTGAAAACAACAACACACCAAGAAACAGCAATAAACTTTTGAACAGAGAAACAACACCTAGTGCTGAAAGTGCTATTGAAGTAATAAAGCCTAAAACAGCAAAAGCTTCTTGTTTATCACTCAGAGTTGCCTCTGTTTCTACTCCGCTAACAAAAAAGAAGTTTTTACCGAGGTTGTGTCGTGATTTGAAATCTTTACCAACTGCTAGTACGAGGTTATCACCCGGCTTCAGCACCACCTCTCCCAACTTGCCTGATATCGGCTCACCATCTCTCTTAATAGCCACAACTGCGGCATCAAAAAGGGCACGGAAGCCAGTGCGCTTTAACGATTTCCCCACCAGTACACTTTCTGGCCTCACGATAACTTCAGACAGGTTATCGAGTGGCAGGCCATTTTCATTAGCAAACGACTTCAGGCCTGAAAACTGATTCAATAGCGTGATTTTTTTACATCACCACTAAAAAGTAATCTGTCGCCTTTTTGCAGAACTTCTGCTGGGGTCACCGGAGAGATCAATGCACCTTTACGTTGAATCTCTACCAAAAAGAGAGACTCTAAATGGCGCAAGCCATTTTCTTCGACACTTCGGCCAATTAAGGTTGAGCCGCTCATAACCTTGGTATCGATAAAGTAGTCCGCTACCGTCTTATATTGCTCTACACGTTCCGGTAACCAACGGCAACAAATAAACAAAACCGCTCCACAGCCCAATACCAACAAACTCCCCACTAACGTGAAATCAAAAAAGCTAATACTCGGTAGACCCGACTCCACCACCATCGAGTTAACGATAAGGTTGGTCGACGTACCAACCAGAGTAAGTGTTCCACCTAAGATGGCCGAGTAAGATAAGGGAATTAGCAGTTTACTAGCAGGATGATGCGGATTAGCACGGATCGGAGCTAACATCGCTGAGACAACTGCAGTATTGTTCAAAACAGCAGAGGATAGAGTACTGAAGGCGAAAAGATTTAGCCAAGATCGACGATAACTCGGACGAACAACATAACTGGCAACCTTACGCAGCAATTTTGTTTTCTCTAATGCTAAAGAACAAACCATAAGTAGTACCAGCGTTAGCACACCTTGATTTGCGAAACTGGCGACTACCTGATCGTTGTCGACCATTCCCGTTGCAACCAAAACCAGCAATAACACCCCGAACACACGCTCAGGACGAGATTGAAACTTAATAAGACCAATCACAGTCAAACTGAACGCAATTAAGACGAAATAAGCAGGAAAATATTCAGGCATCAATACACTTCAATCCGTTAACCATGATCGTTCACAAACGGTCCATCCAGACAAGAAAATTAACATAACATAACATAACTATTATTTCAGTAAATAGGTCAACTAGTGGGTTAAGCCCTAGGAAAAGGAAACGCCGTGACATCATCGATATGCTCACAACCTAGAGCTAGCATGATCAAGCGATCAATACCTAGCGCAACGCCAGCACACTCTGGTAGCCCTGCTTTTAATGCGTCAATGAGATTGTGATCAATTGGCTGAGGTTTTAAACCCATTTTCACACGTAGTGCATTATCTTGTTCAAAGCGGGAAAGCTGCTCCACAGGGTTATCCAGTTCATGGAATCCGTTAGCGAGCTCTATACCTTTAAAATACACCTCGAAGCGATCGGCTACACGGTTGTCACGCTCGTTGATCTTTGCCAGCGCCGCTTGAGAAGCAGGAAAATCATACACAAATACTGGCTTGGATTGCCCTATTTCTGGCTCTATGCCGATACTAAAAAGTAGCTGTAATAAGGTGTCCCTATCTTGCTCGGGCTCTGCGATATCACTTAAACCAAGCTTTGCTGCCACTTTCTTTAGTTCACCCATGTCAGCCTCTAGTGGACAAGTGTCTAATACACTAATGAAAGCGTTTTGATACGTTATTCTCTCTGCTGCTTCACTTTTTAGTACTAGCTGAAGCAACTCATCCATTTCGTCCATTAAATCATGATGATTAAAACCAACTCGATACCACTCCAACATAGTAAATTCTGGATTGTGGTAGCGACCGTTCTCTTCATTTCGGAATGCTTTGCAGATCTGGTAAATACAGCCGCTCCCCGCAGCAAGCAGGCGTTTCATGTGAAATTCCGGACTGGTCATTAGGTATAAACTTTGCCCTCCAGCATAGCCGGGGCCAACAAACTCGGTTTGAAAGGTGTGCAAGTGCACATCAGTCACAGTGGCATGACTCATCGCAGGGGTGTCTACTTCCAGTACGTTACGCAACTCAAAGAAATGGCGAATCAGCTTCAAGGTTTCAGCGCGCTGCTTAAGCTGTTGAATGGTAGCGGTAGGTTGCCAGGAAGATTGCATCAGGTGAGCCTCAATCATGCTATGTATCGGTAGTGAATTGCCGAGAAATTACCACCTTTAACCCAATTTGCAAGCGGTTAGACGCTACTGGATTGAAGTGAGCAAATAACGCACTACAGTAAAGTTTTCTATCTTTTTCATCACTTGAACATTGATAACAAAAATCATACTCAACAAGCGATTAACACATGAAACACCAATAGATAGTTAGACCGAATTCATTGCCGTGATAGCAGTCACATAAGCTATATTTTTTATGCTCTTGTATGCATTTCCGGAGAAAAAACCTAAATACATCAATTTTTCTCGTAACAACCTCTTCTACACTGGCTATACCACTTTTGGGGCAGCTTGCCCTAACTCACTACAACAAGCGGATTCATCCGCAATCACACACTGGAGGATAACTGTGCAAATTCTTACCACAGATATCGCAGTCATCGGCGCAGGCGGCGCTGGTCTTCGAACTGCTATTGCAGCAGCTGAAGCAAACCCTGATTTAGAAGTTGCTCTGATTTCTAAAGTTTATCCAATGCGCTCTCACACAGTCGCAGCAGAGGGTGGCTCAGCAGCAGTTATCAAGGATGAAGACAGTCTAGATAACCACTTCAACGACACTGTTGGTGGTGGTGATTGGCTATGTGAACAGGACGTTGTTGAATATTTTGTTGAAAACGCGACTCGCGAAATGATCCAAATGGAGCAATGGGGTTGCCCATGGAGTCGCAAAGAAAATGGTGAAGTAAACGTACGCCGCTTCGGTGGTATGAAAGTAGAGCGTACATGGTTTGCAGCGGATAAAACCGGCTTCCACATGCTTCACACCCTGTTCCAAACGTCCATGAAGTACGAGCAAATTAAACGATTTGACGAATACTTTGTCGTGGATTTGTTGGTAGAAGACGGTGAAGTGCAAGGCTTGATTGCCATTCATATGTCTGAAGGTGAGTTAGTCACAATTAAAGCCAAATCTGTTGTATTAGCAACCGGTGGCGCAGGCCGCGTTTACCATTGTAATACTAACGGCGGTATCGTAACGGGTGATGGTATGGCAATGGCTTATCGCCACGGTGTTCCACTGCGCGATATGGAGTTTGTTCAATACCACCCAACAGGCCTACCTGGTACTGGTATATTGATGACCGAAGGGTGTCGTGGTGAAGGCGGTATCATCGTCAATAAGAATGGCTACCGTTACCTACAAGACTACGGTATGGGCCCAGAGACCCCTGTTGGCCAGCCGAAAAACAAATACATGGAACTTGGTCCTCGAGATAAAGTTTCTCAAGCGTTCTGGCACGAACAGCAAAAAGGCAACACCATCAAGCACCCTCTCGGTGATGTGGTACACCTTGACCTTCGCCACCTTGGTGAAGAGTACCTACAAGAGCGTTTACCGTTCATCTGTGAACTTGCCAAAGCTTACGTGAACGTCGACCCAGCGAAAGAGCCGATTCCAATTCGCCCTACTGTTCACTACACCATGGGTGGCATTGAAACCAACGGTGAATGTGAAACTCGCATTAAAGGCCTATTTGCGGTCGGTGAGTGTGCGTCTGTTGGTCTACACGGTGCAAACCGATTAGGTTCTAACTCTCTGGCTGAATTCGTGGTATTTGGCCGCGTGGCTGGTGAGCAAGCGGTGAAACGTGCAGCCGAGTTCAAAGGCTGGAACGAAGACTCTATCGCGAAACAAGTCAAAGCGGTTGAAGAGCGCATTGCAGCGCTAATGAATCAAGAAGGTGATGAAAACTGGGCGGACATCCGTACTGAAATGGGTCACACCATGGAAGCGGGTTGTGGTATTTACCGTCAAGAAGATCTGATGCAAGCTACCATCGATAAGATCACTGAGCTGAAAGAACGCTACAAGCGCATTAGCGTAAAAGACAAAGGCAAAGTATTTAATACTGACCTACTCTACGCCATCGAAGTTGGCTACGGTCTTGAAGTCGCCGAAGCTATGGTTCACTCTGCGATTTTACGTAAAGAATCTCGTGGTGCTCACCAACGCCTAGACGATGGTTGCACTGAACGTGACGACCAAAACTTCCTCAAGCACTCATTGGCATTCTATCAGCCAGATGCCTCACCAAGCATCGACTACAGCGGTGTGACCATCACTAAGTCACAACCTAAAGCACGTTTGTACGGTGAAGCAGCAGAGAAAGCGGCAGCAGAAGAAGCAGCCAAAGCGGCCCAGAAGAACGCAGAGGAGCAAGCATAATGTCAGCCAATCGTATCCAAAAAGTCGACATTCTGCGTTATGACCCAGAAAAAGACGCAGAACCACATCTACAAACCTTCGAAGTGCCGTTTGATGAGACCATGTCTGTGCTTGACGCTATTGGTTACATCAAAGATAACCTAGATAAAGACCTGTCTTATCGCTGGTCTTGCCGCATGGCGATTTGTGGTTCTTGCGGCATTATGGTCAATGGCGTACCTAAGCTGGCATGTAAAAGCTTCTTACGTGACTACCCAAATGGCGTGAAGATCGAGCCACTGGCCAACTTCCCAATTGAGAAAGACTTGATTGTCGATATGACGCCATTTATTGAGCGTCTTGAAGCAATTAAGCCATACATCATTGGTAACGACCGTAAACCAGAAGACGGGACGAACATTCAAACACCAGAGCAAATGGCGAAGTACAAGCAGTTTGCTGGCTGTATCAACTGTGGTCTGTGCTACGCGGCATGCCCTCAGTTTGGTTTGAATCCTGAGTTTATCGGCCCAGCAGCGTTGACTCTAGCTCACCGTTACAACCTAGATAGCCGTGACAACGGCAAGGCAGAGCGTATGGCACTGATCAATGGCGAAAATGGCGCTTGGGGCTGTACTTTCGTTGGCTACTGTTCTGAGGTCTGCCCTAAGAGTGTTGATCCAGCAGCGGCGGTTAACCAAGGTAAAGTCGAGTCATCGATGGACTTTGTAATCGCAATGCTAAAGCCTGATGGCACACCAGCGAAGGAGGCATAGAAATGAGTAATCGTAAACCTTACGTTCGTGAAGTAAAACGTACTTGGTGGAAAGATCATCCGTTTTACCGTTTCTACATGTTGCGTGAAGCAACCGTCCTACCGTTGATACTCTTCACCATTTTCCTAACCTTTGGATTAGGGTCATTGGTGAAAGGGCCTGAAGCATGGCAAACTTGGTTAGGCTTTATGGCTAACCCAGTTGTGATTGCGATTAACATCGTCGCGCTGGCGGGAAGCCTGCTACACGCTCAAACGTTCTTTAGCATGATGCCGCAGGTAATGCCGATTCGCTTGAAAGGTAAACCTGTCGACAAGAAAATCATTGTATTAACTCAATGGGCAGCGGTTGCGTTTATCTCGCTTGTTGTCCTAGTCGTGGTGTAAAGGAGCGCTAACTATGAAACCTAACTTCTCTGTAGATAGAGCACCTAAACGTTCAGACGAGCCTATCTGGTGGGGCCTATTTGGCGCTGGCGGTACTTGGTTTGCGATGATTACACCTATTACGGTCTTGGTACTTGGTATTTTAGCTCCACTGGGGGTGATTAGCCCTGAAGCATTGAGCTATGACCGCGTGGTCGATTTTGCTACCAGCATCATTGGAGCATTATTCATTATTGCGACGCTTGCATTGCCAATGTGGCACGCGATGCACCGTGTACACCATGGTATGCATGATCTAAAAATCCACGCGGGTATCGCAGGTAAAGTGGCCTGCTACGCGTTTGCATTTTTGATTTCAGCACTCGCAGTTGTGTTCATCTTTATGCTTTTCTAGTTAAAGATGTCAAAAACGAAAAAGCTGGCTTAAAGCCAGCTTTTTTATTGCCTGAACATCACTCGATGAAGGTAGCTATATCATCCAATGATTTTTTGTTGATAGCATGTTCTGGTACCGTTGCATCCACTTCAGGGTAGCCCGTGACGATCAACATATACGGCCTGTCAGTATCGTTATCACGACCACAAATCTTACTCAGAAAGCTCATTGGTTTGGGAGTATGAGTCAGCGTTCCTAACCCAGCATTGTGTAAGGCTTGTAAGAGAAACCCAGTCGCAATCCCGACAGACTCGTGCACATAGTAGTTGGTTTGCGCCCCATCATTGCTCACTCCACCTTTCTTTTGTAAAAACACTGCTATGAGCCAAGGTGCTTTTTCTAAATATGGCTTATTAGCATTGGTTCCCAATGGCTTTAGTGCATCCAGCCACTCCTGCCCAGCACGGCCTTGATAGAAAGATTGTTCCAACTCTTCGGCCGACTGACGAATTTTACTCTTCACTTGTGAATTATTAATCGCAACAAAGTGCCAAGGCTGATGATTGGCCCCACTTGGTGCTGTCCCCGCGGCTCTAATACAGTTTTCTATAATTTCTTTGGGTACAGGCCTATCGGAAAAGCTTCGGATAGAGTGGCGACGCTTAATATCAAGGTAGTTTTGTAAAGAGCGACTCGACATTTCTTCAACTGGATACTCGATATAGTCATTCAGAGGATGGTGCTGCGTGTTCGACATATTGCTTCCTTGCTAAGAATGGTTGCTATTCCAAGCCTTAGCATCACACATCATGAGGGGCAAAAATATGACATAAATAGAATAGTGCGAACTGTCGCGACTTTTACCAACGTACAAAAAAACCGACCCGACGGTCGGCTTTTTCAACTCATTAAGTCTAGAGATTAAAGTATGAAGCGACTTAGATCTTCATCTTCAATAGTATCGCCCAATTTCGCTTTCACATACTCAGCATCAATGGTCAGTTTAGAGCCTGATTTATCCGTTGCTTCAAACGAAATTTCATCCATCAAGCGCTCCATTACCGTGTGTAAGCGGCGAGCACCAATATTTTCTGTCGTTTCATTGACCGTCCATGCAGCTTCTGCGATCTGAGTGATACCTTCTTCAGTAAACTCAATATCCACTTCTTCTGTCTTCATCAGCGCAACGTATTGCTCAGTCAAAGACGCTTTAGGTTCAGTCAGAATACGCTTAAAGTCGTTACTTGAAAGTGCTTCTAGCTCCACTCGGATAGGCAGACGGCCCTGCAATTCTGGGATTAAATCTGAAGGTTTCGCAACCTGGAAAGCACCTGATGCCACAAACAGGATATGGTCCGTTTTCACCATGCCGTGTTTCGTCGATACCGTACTGCCTTCAATCAAAGGAAGCAGGTCACGTTGAACACCCTCACGAGACACGTCTGGGCCAGAGCTCTCACCACGCTTACAGATCTTGTCTATTTCATCGATGAACACGATACCGTTGTTTTCAACGTTGAAGATCGCACTCTCTTTCAGCTCTTCTTGATTGACAAGCTTCGCGGCTTCTTCTTCCGTTAGAGCTTTAAATGCGTCTTTGATCTTCAGCTTACGCTTTTTCTTCGTATCACCAGCAAGGTTTTGGAACATCCCTTGTAGCTGGTTCGTCATCTCTTCCATACCCGGAGGAGCCATGATCTCGACACCCATTTGCGGTGCAGCGACATCAATTTCGATCTCTTTGTCGTCTAGTTTACCTTCGCGTAGCTTCTTACGGAAAATCTGACGAGTATTCGATGCACTTTCGTCTTGCTGCTCGTTTTGGCCCCAAGCATCACGCGCTGGCGGTAGCAAGGCATCTAGAATGCGCTCTTCTGCTTGTTCTTCCGCACGGAATTTTACTTTCTCCATCGCTTGCTGGTGAGTCATCTTAATCGCAACGTCGGTTAAGTCACGAATGATGGTTTCCACTTCCTTACCTACGTAACCCACCTCGGTGAACTTAGTCGCTTCTACCTTAATGAAAGGCGCGTTTGCTAGCTTAGCAAGGCGACGGGCAATTTCGGTTTTACCCACACCAGTAGGACCAATCATTAGGATGTTCTTTGGCGTTACTTCAACCCGTAAGCTTTCTTCAAGCTGCATACGGCGCCAGCGGTTACGTAGCGCAATCGCTACTGAACGCTTAGCATTTTCTTGACCAATGATATGGCGGTTAAGTTCATGAACAATTTCGCGAGGCGTCATTTCAGACATAATCAATTTCCTTAAATTCTATTAGCACTATCTTTGTTTATTCAGCGTGTTTACTCGGCTTGAGTCGCTGGGATTTCTAGTTCTTCGATAGTGTGGTGATGGTTAGTGAACACACAGATATCACCGGCAATTTTCAGTGATTTCTCTGCGACTTCACGTGCATCTAATTCAGTATTTTCAAGCAGTGCCGTTGCCGCAGCTTGAGCAAAGTTACCGCCCGAACCAATCGCAATCAGATCGTTCTCTGGCTGAACTACGTCACCGTTACCCGTGATGATCAGTGATGCCGTTTCATCGGCTACGGCTAATAGCGCTTCAAGCTTACGTAGCGCTCGGTCACTACGCCAATCTTTCGCGAGCTCGACTGCGGCCTTCGTTAGATGGCCTTGGTGCATTTGCAGCTTGCTCTCAAACTTTTCAAACAAAGTGAAGGCGTCTGCGGTACCACCAGCAAAACCTGCCAGTACTTTGTTGTTATATAGGCGACGAACTTTACGTGCGTTCCCTTTCATTACGGTATTACCTAGGGATACTTGTCCATCACCCGCAATGACAACTTTATTATTTCGACGTACAGATACTATGGTAGTCACGTGTAGGGCCTCATCTGATTGGTTTTAATCTTGTAGATATCAGATATATGAGGTTAGGAAAATGGAAATTCAAGGGGAACAAGGCGTGCTAATTCGTGGCGGAGTCGAATGTCTTCAAGTCGTGATATTGTCTGGTCTTAAAAATTGCGGTGCTTGAGTTCAGCGCCACATTCAAACGCATAAAAAAAACGAGCCCTAAGGCTCGTCTTCGTTTGCTACTGTGCGTCTTTCCAGATTGCGCAAGGTTCAATTTTCGCACGCTGCAGTTTGTGCTTATCTCGCTCTGCATCACGCTTAAATTTGTATGGCCCTAGCACCACACGGTACCAGCTGCTGCCATCTTTCTTACGAACTTCACTTTTTATGCCTTGGAATGCAATATCCAATTTGCGCGCTTCTGCTTGTTCTGAAGTTTTGTAGGCACCACACTGCATGATGTATGGAACTTCAGATACAACCTGTTCTTTCGCTTCCACTTCCACTTCGCGACTTGGCAAAGTTTCCACGTAATCCCATTTTTCTTCTGGTGGAGGTGGGATCACTTTCGCTGGCTTTAGTTTCGGTTTAGTTTCCACTACAGGTGCTGGCGGCTCAGGATCATTACTTAACAAGTACAACCCATATCCAAACCCACCCAATAGGAGCAACGCAATGAGACCACTGCGCCATGGCTTACGACGAGGAGCTTTTTTCTTTGCTGGTTTTCTCGCGGTTCCTCTGCCACGCCTTACATAATCTTTATTTGCCACAACGATATATCGAAATAAAAAAGTCAGCCTTCATGGTAATGCAGTTTGTTGTTTAAGTCACTTGAAGACACCGACAAACAGTATGAATTGGTACTCTGAGCCAACAAATAAAAACAGCGCATTAAAATGCGCTGTTTCGAATAGGTAACGGATTTAGACCACTCTCGGTGGCGCAGCACTTTGGCGCACGACCAACTCGGTTTCAAGCAATCGAGAGCCAGCACGCACATCGTGCCCGCGTAATAGCTCTAGCATCATCAGCATCGCTTGTCGGCCAATCTCATAACGAGGCTGCGAAATAGTAGTTAACGGCGGATCGCAGTACTGGGCGAACTGGATATCGTCAAAGCCGACAACAGAAAGATCTTGTGGCACGCGCAAGCCTAACTTCTTCGCTTCTTGGATCGCACCAATTGCCATCGTGTCGTTGTGACAGAAAATAGCCGTTGGAGGCTCAGGAAGCGCTAGCAGTGCACGGACGGCTTTCGCTCCAGATTCAAATGAGAAGTCACCACTGGTGCAATAAGTCGGATTCATAGTGATACCCGCACGACGCAGCGCTTGCTGATAGCCTTGCTGACGGAATTGACACAGCGCGGCATGCTCTGGCCCAGAGATCTGTGCGACACGCTTATGGCCCATTTGAGTCAGATAGTTTACGGCTTCAAATGCCGAAGTCAGGTTATCGATGTGTACGGTTGGCAGCTCCAGTTCTGGCGCGAACTCACACGCCATTACCATAGGTGGTAGGTTTTTCTGTTCTGGCTTGCTCACATCAAATGGTAAATCCGTGCCCAGCAATAGCATCCCATCTGCTTGCTTGGTAAACACGAGATTGACAAAAGAAGACTCACGGCGTTTCTGTTGGCCGCTGTCACCCAGCAATACTAAGTAACCATGCTCCATCGCAGCATCTTCAATACCACGAATGATTTCGGTGAAATAAGGGTCACAGATATCAGGGACGATAGCAACAATGGTTTTGGATTCATTACGGCGCAGATTGCGCGCCAACGAGTTTGGTGAGTAGCCAGCTTCTAATACTGCATCTTCGACACGCTTTCGAGTCGACGAAGATACTTTTTCCGGATTCATGAGCGCCCTAGACACTGTCGCTGTTGAGACTCCTGCGAGCTGGGCAACATCCTTCATTGTCGCCATATAAATTTACCCTCTTCTATTCCTTCGTATGCAGACAATCTACATAATAATTATTGTGAAATTAGTTTCGCGGATAGATGAATTTCAATTCATTCTTATTATGCATTCAATTTACTCTGTTAGTTTATTCATTTCCAAACAGAAAGTTACGGTGGGATTAACATTTTTTGCATAGCAACCGTGAAGTGCATCACAATAAAACGGTTTAGCTGCAAAAGCCAACCGTTTGCGTGACTAAAAACGACGCAGGAACGAATATTAACTCAGATCTTGCGGTTCAATATCCAATGTCCAGCGGACTTTCTTTGCAGCAGGAAGCAAATTAATGGCAGGTTTGGCGCTGGTTAGCAGCTTTTGCATCAGAGAACGCGTTTGTGTCTGCAGCAACAATTGCCAACGCGACTTACCTGCGCGTTTGGCTAAAGGCGCAGGCGCTGGCCCAAGTACCATGCAGGTATCATCAAACAATGGATGGGCTTCTAATGTATGACGGACTTGGCGCAAAAACTCCTCAACCAATGCGGGATCATTCGCTTCGGCGCGAAATAGAGTCAAAAATGTGTATGGCGGCAGCATCGCCAGCTTACGTTCCTGCAAAGCCGTCTGTGCAAAATGACGATAGCTTTTATGCAATAACGCCTGCAATAAGCTGTGTTCTGGATGGTGAGTCTGCAGAATCACTTCACCCGGCTTGCTGGCTCTACCCGCTCGCCCAGCAACTTGAATGAACAACTGTGCCAACCTTTCTGAAGCGCGGAAATCACTGCTATAAAGAGAGCCATCAACATCCAGCAAACCAACCAAAGTAACATCAGGGAAGTGATGGCCTTTAGCCAGCATTTGTGTCCCAATCAGAATTTGGTAGTCACCTTTGCGAATCGACTCTAGCGCCGTTTCCAAGCTGCCCTTTCTACGTGTGCTATCTCTATCGATACGAATGGTTTTGTACTCAGGAAAAAGCTCTGCCAGTTGCGTTTCCAACTGCTCAGTCCCTACCCCCACAGTAACGAGGTGCGTTGAACCACATCCCTGACACTGGTGAATAACCGGGCGCTGAGAACCACAATGGTGACAGCGGATCTCATTACTGTATTGATGGAAAGTGTAGTACGCATCGCAGCGCTGACACTCTGCGATCCAGCCACACTCATGGCACATCAAGGCTGGCGAGAAACCTCTTCGGTTGAGAAATAGCATCACCTGATTTCCCGCCCCTAAGTGCTTCCGCATTTCTGCAATAAGAGGGGCAGACAAGCCGCTTTCTAAGTACAAGCCTTTGACATCCAAAACTTTATTGGTCGTCGGTACGGCTACACCGGCGCGTTGAGTTAAAGTGAGGTGATGGTACTTTCCTGTTAGAGCATTATGCAGCGTCTCCAAAGCCGGTGTCGCTGAACCAAGTACAACAGGAATCTTTTCTTTATTTGCACGCATCACTGCAACATCTCGCGCGTGATAACGTAGGCTATCTTGCTGCTTGTAAGAAGCATCATGCTCTTCATCAACAATGATGATGCCCAGATCTGAAAATGGTGTCAGCAATGCAGAACGAGTGCCGATGACAATCCCTGCAATTTTGTCCCGAGCGGCAAGCCAAGCATTGAGCCGCTCAGTATCATTTAAACCAGAGTGAATGACTTCAACCGGTACATCGAACCGTTTTTTGAAGCGATTGATTGTTTGTGGGGTCAAACCAATTTCAGGCACTAGGATCAGAGCTTGCTTGTTCTTTTCCAGCACTGGCTTAATGAGGTTTAAATACACTTCCGTCTTACCGGAGCCCGTCACCCCTTCCAATAGATAGCAACCAAAACCAGGATTACTATTTACCGTCGCGATCGCTATCGCCTGCTCTTCATTAAGCTTAGGTTTGTCTGTGATTGCCTCTATTTCTTTAGGCCAGGGGGCAAAGCTTGGCTTTTTATCTATCGATTCAATCCAGCCTTTCTCTTGCAGTGTTTTAAGCACTGATGAGCTCACTTCTTGATCGATAAACTCTTGGTGAGGAACAGAGCCACTTTCTAGCATGCTCATCACTTTGGCTTGCTTGACTGCGCGGCCAAACCCCTGCATCAGTTGGTCTTTGCCAGCCGGTGTCATCTGCCACTCCACCAGCGTGGTGAAATCAGCTGCTTTTCCTTTACGCAGTGCACTTGGCATTGCGTTGCACAGAGTATCCCCGAGTGGGTATTGGTAGAAAGTGCTGCACCAATGGAGTAACGAATACAAGGATTCAGGCCAGACAGGCTGAGCATCCAGCACCTGTTTGATCGGCTTAAGTTGCTCGCGAGGGAAGTCTGATTCGTTCACCAATTGAATCACAATACCGACTAGCGTTTGACGCCCGAAAGGGACAGATACACGCCCGCCAATGATAGGAAACAAGTGATTTGGGATCAGATAATCGAATTGCTTATCCAGTGGGACAGGCAGAGCAACACGAGCAATAGATGGGCGCATAACCTTCGCAGTATCAAATACAGTAACAAATCACAGTCTACCGCCAAGTCCCCGCAGTATAAACCGGTAATCCGTAGCGAATTGACCGTAAGCCAATGGCGCGGAGAAAAAGTGGCGAAATAATTAGCAAACCTGTTGATCCGCCGCTTTGGATTCATTACTATACTGCGCCTTAGTGCTATGGCTAGTTTCTGTTCTTATGACTTTTAAGTTCGTAAAGAAGATACAGCGGTACACTGACTATTTTATTAACTACGTGTGGTGTCCGGCTTAGAATCGGATGGCGACACGGCCCAATTTGAGGTTATCCCATGAAAGCTGGAATCCACCCAGAATACAAAGCTGTAAAAGCAACTTGTTCTTGCGGCAACTCTTTTGAGTTCAACTCAACTCTAGACAAAGATTCAATCCACCTAGACGTATGTGACAAATGTCACCCGTTCTACACTGGTAAGCAACGTATCGTAGATACTGGCGGCCGTGTTGATCGCTTCAACAAGCGTTTCGGTGCTCTATCTAGCAAGAAGTAATTCTTTCTACATAGAACTGAAAAAGGACGCCACGGCGTCCTTTTTTGTTTTTTTGCTCTTAGTGAATTAGCTTTCCTAATAAAATTACCTTTACGTAAAGATATTAATCTCGAATTTTTGTTAAAAAGAAGTTAAATCCAACAATCCCACCTCTTGTGCCTATCAAGTTCACTGCTATCTGGTCTTATCAGCAGTCATTTGCTGTTTTTTGATGACGTGAGTCGCATTCCTATCTATGCAGGTTGACTTACATCAATTAGAATAAATTTTCCTCTTTCCCCCAATATAAAAATGAGTACCTACACCTATGCCAGATGACAACCGTCAAGACACTGCGCCACAAGAACTAACCGCAGAAGAACAATTTCGCCAGCAAGCTCTTGATTACCATGCCTACCCAACGCCAGGGAAAATCTCTGTAGAAGTCACTAAAACGGCTAACTCAGCAGAAGATCTGGCTCTGGCATACAGTCCTGGTGTGGCTGAACCCGTCCGTGAAATCGCGCAAAACGTTGATAACGTTTACAAGTACACCTCAAAAGGCAACATGGTTGCTGTAATCTCAAATGGTACGGCGATTCTTGGTTTAGGTAACTTAGGTCCAATTGCTTCAAAACCAGTTATGGAAGGTAAAGCGCTACTATTTAAACGCTTTGCTGGCCTAGACTCGATTGATATTGAAGTGAAGCACCGCACCATTGATGAATTCGTTGATACCGTTGCTAACATTGCTGATACGTTTGGTGGCATTAACTTAGAAGACATCAAAGCACCGGACTGTTTTGAAATCGAACGCCGCCTAATCGAGCGTTGTGACGTTCCTGTCTTCCACGACGACCAACACGGCACGGCAATCGTAACGGCTGCGGGTATGCTGAATGCTATTGAGCTGCAAGGTAAAAAGCTAGAAGAAGCGACTATCGTATGTCTTGGCGCTGGTGCTGCTGCTGTTGCGTGTATGGAACTTCTTATTAAATGTGGCGCGATGCGCGAGAAGATCTACATGCTCGACCGTAAAGGTGTTATCCACACACGTCGCGACGACTTGAACGAGTACAAACTGCTGTTCGCCAACAACACCGATAAGCGCACGCTAGAAGATGTTATCGAAGGTGCTGACCTGTTCTTAGGTGTATCGGGCCCGAACTTATTACCAGCAGAAGCATTGAAGCTGATGGCCGATAAGCCAATCGTATTTGCATGTTCAAACCCAGATCCAGAAATCAAACCTGAGCTTGCGCACGAAGTCCGCGATGACCTAATTATGGGTACAGGCCGTAGTGACTACCCGAACCAAGTAAACAACGTACTGTGCTTCCCATTTATTTTCCGTGGTGCCCTAGACGTTCGTGCTAGCGAAATTAATGATGAGATGAAACTGGCAGCTGTTGAAGCGATTCGCCAACTTGCAAAAGAAGAAGTACCAGCAGAAGTATTGAGTGCTGCAGGTGTTGAATCGCTAGAATTTGGCAAAGGCTACATTATTCCTAAACCAATGGATCCTCGCTTACTGCCACGTGTTGCTAAAGCCGTCGCGCAAGCAGCTGTAGATTCAGGCGTTGCTCGAATCGAAATGCCTTCAGGTTATATGGAAGGCTAGTTTCAGCCTCTCCTTCCTGTCAAAAAGGAACAAAAAAACCGCTGATTGAATCAGCGGTTTTTTATTTTCATCAATAGACAGAGTTCGCAGCGAAAAACAAGGTGCTGGGTTGTTGCTGCTATTATTCTTCGTCGTACGCTTCGAACTCAATCCCCATCTCTGTCATCAGCTTTTTCACTTCAGCTGGAATATCGTCAGGGCGATCTTTTCGCAAGTCTTCATCTGTCGGTAATGGTTGACCTGTATAAGCGTGTAAGAACGCTTCACACAATAGTTCGCTATTCGTCGCGTGGCGTAAGTTATTAATCTGGCGGCGCGTACGCTCGTCTGTTAATACTTTTAAAACTTTCAGTGGAATGGAAACCGTGATCTTCTTTACTTGCTCACTCTTTTTTCCATGCTCCGCGTATGGGCTAATGTATTCGCCATTCCAGTCTGCCATTGCGCACCTTTACTCAATTTTGTCTGTTATAAAATTCTAAAGCGCGATTTTAGCGGGATTTAAGTCTATAAGCAAAGACATATAGACGTCTAGAAGTGTTGACGTCTCAAAAATTGATAAGTAAAGTGTGGAATAAACTAGAAGGAATGATTCTTAGCAATCGTTGTTAATACCAACAAACCCTAGGTATAGCTCATTCCAAATCATAAGTCACCACGAGATAGCTATTGTCACAAAGGAAGTATCTATGAGCACCCGTAAGCCAGCCACTATTGCAGTACGTACAGGAATCGAATCAGACACTCAGCATCACGCTGTTGTGCCACCTATTTACCTTTCGACCAACTACGGATTCCCAGCATTTGGTGAAGTGCCAAAATACGACTACACCCGCTCTGGCAACCCAAATCGTGGCTTACTTGAAACCGCTTTATTTGAGCTAGAAAATGGTAAAGGCGCCGTTGTGACCAATTGTGGCACATCAGCGCTTAACTTGTGGGTGTCTGCTTTCCTTGGCCCTGATGATCTGATTATCGCACCTCACGATTGTTATGGTGGCACTTACCGTCTGTTCAACACCAGAGCTCAAAAAGGCGACTTTAAAGTACAGTTTGTCGACCAGTCAGACCCTGCTGCATTCGACGCAGCTCTGGCACAAAAGCCAAAGCTTATCCTGCTAGAAACCCCTTCTAACCCTCTGGTTCGAGTGATTGATATTGCCCAAACTTGCCAAAAAGCAAAGCAAGTTGGTGCACTCGTCGCTGTCGACAATACCTTTTTGACACCTGTGTTCCAAAAGCCTTTAGAGCTGGGCGCAGACTTCGTTATTCACTCGACAACCAAATACATTAATGGTCACTCAGACGTCATTGGTGGTGTAGTGATCACGAAAACAGAAGAACACGCAGAAGAGCTTGCTTGGTGGGGCAACTGCATTGGTGCAACCGGCACACCATTTGATAGCTACATGACACTGCGTGGCATTCGCACGCTCGGCGCTCGAATGAAAGTTCATGAAGAAAGCTCTCGTGAGATTCTGACGTACTTACAGTCGGAGCCACTAGTTGGAGCAATCTATCACCCTAGCCTTCCAGAACACCCAGGCCATGAGATTGCGAAAAAGCAGCAATCTGGTTTCGGCTCTATGCTGAGTTTTGAGTTTGCTGGTTCATTTGAAGAACTGAAATATTTTGTTGGCGAACTCGAACTGTTTTCGTTAGCGGAATCTCTCGGTGGCGTAGAAAGCCTGATCTGCCACCCTGCATCAATGACGCACCGCGCGATGGGTGAAGAGGCTTTGGCTGAAGCAGGAGTCTCTCAACAATTACTACGTTTATCGGTTGGCTTAGAAGATGCGCAGGACCTTATCGATGACCTTACTCAAGCATTTGAAAAAACGGCTAAGCGAGGTGCCTAGGGAATGACTGTTCAACGTCAACTTCATAAATTTGGTGGCAGTAGCTTAGCTGACCCTGAATGCTACCTACGCGTGGTAAATATCTTAAAAGAGTACTCCAATAGTGAAGATTTAGTGGTGGTCTCTGCGGCAGGAAAAACCACTAACCGTCTAATCGAGTTTGTGGAAGGGCTACACAAAGATGGCCGCATCGCACACGAAGCCCTTCAAACGCTTCGTCAGTTCCAAACAGAACTCATCGAGAGCCTGATATCGGGTGACGCGAAACAAGCCCTATTAGCTCAGCTCAATGACGAATTCAGCACGTTAGGCGAACTCGTCGCACCGCTTTCCGAAGCCGAAAAAGCCGCCATACTCGGTCATGGTGAAGTTTGGTCTTCCCGACTGCTCGCCGCATTGTTGTGTGAACACGATTTACAAGCGGTCGCTCAGGATGCACGTGCATTTTTGCGGGCTGAAGCAGGTACGCAGCCTGAAGTAGAACGTGGTACATCTTACCCACTAATGAAAGAGGTGCTAGCACAACACGCGCACCACCGCGTGATTATCACTGGCTTTATGGCCCAAGACAGCCAAGGTAATACCGTTCTACTTGGACGTAATGGCTCAGACTATTCAGCGACAGTAATTGGAGCACTGGCAGAAGCGTCTCAGGTCACTATCTGGAGTGATGTAGCAGGAGTATACAGCGCAGATCCTCGCGTCGTTAACGATGCTTGCCTACTGCCGCTATTGCGTCTTGATGAAGCCAGTGAACTGGCGCGTTTGGCGGCACCTGTTCTTCACAGCCGCACACTTCAGCCCGTTGCTCAAAGTGCCATGGATCTCAACCTACGCTGTAGCTACCAACCTGAATCGGGTTCTACTCGTATAGAGCGTGTACTCGCTTCCGGTCGTGGCGCAAAAATCATCACCTCTTTAGATGAAGTTTTACTGATTCAACTGACTTTCGACCATGGTCACGACTTTGAACGCATTGAATCTGATGTGTTGCAAAGCCTTAAACGCGCTCAACTTGAACCTCTGGCGTACGAAGCGCAACCGGATCAATTTACTTTGCGCTTAGCCTACACCAGCGAAATCGCGAGCGGCGCTTTGAGCCATCTGCAAGATGCTGCAATCGAAGCTGAGATTAAGCTAAAAGAAGGTTACTCATTAATCGCCGCTGTTGGGGCTGGCGTAATTAAAAACCCAAACCACTGTTACGGTTTCTACCAGCAGCTGAAGGCATCACCGGTAGAGTTCATCTCTGAATCTCTTTCTGGCTTGAGCCTAGTCGCTGTTCTGCGTACCACTCCTGTATCCCCCCTAGTGACAGCTATCCATAGCCAGTTATTCCAAGCTCAAAAACGCGTTGCCATCGCGTTGTGTGGCAAAGGTAATATTGGCTCCAGTTGGTTATCACTGTTTGCTGAGCAGAAAACGGAGCTGGAAAAGCGCCGTGGAATGAACTTTGAACTGGTTGCGGTTATCGACAGCCAGACTTACTGGTACGATTCAAATGGTATTAATGCGAATACCGTCGCCGAGCGATTCGATGATGAAGCCATTGCGCACAATGGGAATGAGTGGATTGAACGTCTGGGAGCAACTCAAGGCTTTGACGATCTTATCGTACTCGATGTGACAGCGAGTAAAGCACTAGCCGAGCAATACCTAGATATTGCTTCGCAAGGCATGCTCTTAATTTCAGCGAATAAAGTCGCTGGCTCAGCAGCAAGCGCGTATTACCATCAAGTACAAGATGCTTTCAGCAAGATTAATCGCCATTGGTTCTACAATGCGACAGTAGGTGCAGGTTTACCTATCAATCATACTGTACGTGACTTACGTGAAAGTGGTGATGAAATCACGGCGCTTTCTGGCATCTTTTCTGGCACATTATCTTGGTTGTTCCAGCAATATGATGGCAGCGTCCCGTTCTCTGAACTGGTTGACCTTGCATGGCAACAAGGTTTAACCGAGCCAGACCCGCGTGCAGATCTCGACGGCTCAGACGTCATGCGTAAATTGGTTATCCTTGCCCGCGAATCAGGGTTGGATATTGAGCCAGAAAACGTGAAGGTGGAATCTCTGGTGCCGGAAGAGCTGGCTCAGTTGTCTCTCGACGATTTCTTAGATAAAAGCCAAATCCTCAGCGAGCGCCTAGCGGAACGGCTAGAAAAAGCTCAGCGTGAAGACAAAGTACTGCGTTACGTAGCAAGACTGGAAAAGAATGGTCAAGCAACCGTTGGCGTTGAAGCGCTTTCTAAAGAGCACGCTCTGGCTAACTTACTTCCTTGCGACAACATCTTCGCCATTGAAAGCAAGTGGTACAAAGATAACCCATTAGTCATTCGCGGCCCAGGCGCAGGCCAGGAAGTCACCGCGGGTGCAATTCAATCTGATTTGAATCTGCTCTCAAGTCTTATCTAATTTTCCGTCATGTCATAAGACTTCTTTCTTTGGCACTGAGGCTGGCTTATCGCCAGCCTCACTTCTTCTATATATATCTTCATTTTACTCACCTTGCTATATTGAAACTTCCTCATCTTAAACATGAAGAAAATTCATAGTCACACTGTTGACATTAAATCGTATTCAATACATCCTGTGGACATATAGACGTCTAAACGTCAATTTAAGGATTTGAGATATTTGTTTGTGGTTGAGATTGCCACAGGGAGAGTAAGATGGGTTACACACACGCAGGTCATATCGACGCTTTAAACCAGAACGTTGCAGAGCTTTCTGACAACATCAATGTTTCGTTCGAGTTCTTTCCGCCAAGCAGCGAAAAGATGGAAGAAACACTATGGAACTCCGTTCATCGTTTAAAAACGCTTCAGCCAAAATTTGTGTCTGTCACCTATGGTGCGAACTCCGGTGAGCGCGATCGTACTCACTCCATTATTAAAGAAATTAAAGACCAAACAGGTCTCGTTGCTGCACCGCACTTAACGTGTATTGATGCTTCTCGTGAAGAACTGATTCAAATCGCAGACGATTACTGGAACAACGGCATTAAAAATATTGTAGCGCTACGTGGTGATATTCCACCGGGTGGCGGTGCTCCAGAGATGTACGCTTCTGATCTTGTTAAGCTACTCAAAGCTCGTCATGACTTTGATATATCGGTAGCCGCATTTCCAGAAGTACACCCTGAAGCAAAAAGCGCACAATCCGATCTGCTTAACCTGAAGCGTAAAGTGGATGCTGGTGCTAACCGTGCCATCACTCAGTTCTTCTTTGACGTAGAAAGCTACCTTCGCTTCCGTGACCGCTGTGTTGCTGCGGGAATCGACGTTGAGATTGTTCCAGGGATTCTACCGGTTTCAAACTTCAAGCAAGCTTCTCGCTTTGCCGCACAAAACAATGTAAAAGTGCCGGGTTGGATGGCAAAACAGTTTGAGGGCCTAGATGACGACCCGACAACTCGTCAACTCGTTGGGGCGAGCCAAGCAATCGACATGGTGCGTATTCTAAGCCGTGAAGGAGTGAAAGACTTCCACTTCTATACACTTAACCGCGCAGAAATGACTTACGCTTTATGCCACACCCTAGGTGTTCGCCCACAAGCGTAAGCACTCTATCTCAAATCCCAGACACAAAAAAGCCAACATAATGTTGGCTTTTTTGTGTCTGGCGTTCATTGTTTTTACAATGAAGTGGTACGAAAGTTTTCTTATTCAACTTCGTCCATTTTACCCAGTAGGTTACGGATGCGCTCTTGCCAAGCCGCATGTTCTTGCTGCATTTGTTGCGCTTTTTGCTCTAGCTCTTCACGGTTTGCTTTAAGCTCGTTCGCTTCACTCGCTAGTTGCTCTTTCTCTTCTTTTAGCTCTTCCACTTCCATTTGTAGAAGTGCAATTGTATCTACTGCGGTTTGAATTTTTGCTTCTAGCTGTTCTAGTACTTCAAAAGACATCTTAGCCTACCTTTCATGTTGTTCGGTTGAGTTGGACCCTTGCCTCCATTCTACTCAGCAGTTCGATGAGAAACACGCCCTATATTCGATAATGTGCGTCATTTGCCTAAAAAAACGCCGTATATTGACAAACACTTGACTTAGCAAAGCCTCACTGTCGAATTCATGGCTAATTTGATTGAGATTGATCTCGATTAAACGAAAAGGCAAACGTTTCCTTTTCGATGTGATAAAATCGCGCCGAAAAATTCCCCTTCCCTTTTTTAGATTGGAGTCACCATGAAACGCGATTTAGCAATGGCATTTTCACGTGTTACAGAAGGCGCTGCATTAGCAGGCTACAAATGGCTAGGACGAGGCGATAAGAACGCCGCGGACAATGCTGCAGTCGAAGTAATGCGTAGCTTGTTAAACAAAACTGAAATTGATGGCGAGATCGTAATTGGTGAAGGTGAGATCGATGACGCACCTATGCTATACATCGGTGAATCAGTAGGCGTTGGTGGCGATGCCGTCGATATTGCTGTCGATCCAATCGAAGGCACTCGAATGACTGCTATGGGGCAATCAAACGCACTTGCAGTGCTTGCTGCTGGTGAGAAAGGTAGCTTTCTAAAAGCACCGGATATGTACATGGAGAAGCTGGTTGTTGGCCCAGGAGCAAAAGGCTGCATCGACTTAAACAAGCCACTCAAAGAGAACTTAGAAAACATCGCGAAAGCACTCGGTAAGTCACTCGACACTCTAGTGGTGACTACTTTAGCCAAGCCTCGCCATGATGAAGTCATCGCTGAAATGCAAGCAATGGGCGTTCGAGTCTTTGCTGTGCCAGATGGTGACGTAGCAGCGTCAATTCTAACCTGTATGCCAGACAGCGAAGTAGACGTTATGTACTGCATTGGCGGTGCACCTGAAGGCGTAGTCTCAGCTGCCGTTATCCGCGCACTCGATGGCGATATGCACGGCCGCTTACTTCCTCGTCATGAAGTCAAAGGCGACAGCGAAGAAAACCGTATCTACGGCGCTGCAGAGCTTAAGCGTTGTGAAGAAATGGGCGTAACGGCTGGTATCGTGCTAAAAATGGAAGACATGGCTCGCAGCGACAACGTGGTATTCTCAGCAACAGGAATCACCAAAGGCGACCTACTGGAAGGCATCACTCGCCAAGGAAACATTGCCACTACCGAAACGCTACTGATCCGTGGACGTTGCCGTACCATTCGCCGTATTAAGTCGATTCACTACCTAGAGCGCAAGGATCCAGAAGAGCGTAACCACATCCTTTAAGTCACTCATAGAGATTAAAAAAGGCTTCGTATGAAGCCTTTTTGTTTGTTAGCGAGCGCTTATTTCAATGCGGTGCCCTTCTGTGTCTGGAACGAAATCAACGAAGTTATCTATCGCTCCCAAGGCATCTTCTTGATAGTGAGTAACATAGAGTAGCTGGCTTAGATTCGCTTGTGCAATACGGTTCAATGCACAGTGGACCAACTTTCGATTGATAAAGTCCAAGCCCTGATAAGGCTCATCTAGAATCAACAATGCTGGCTGTTTAATCAAAGCACGGCCGATGAGCAATAAGCGCTGCTGCCCATAATCCAAAGCGCGGAAGCTTTCCCTTTCTAACGATCGCATCTCTAACGCATCTAACCAGTGCTGAGCTTGTTGGATCTGTTTTTTACTCGGTTGTTCATACAATCCAATCGAATCAAAAAATCCCGACAGTAAAACATCGAGTGCGCTGCAGCCTACTCGATATTGCAGGTGTAAGGCGGAAGATACGATACCTATCTGACGTTTCACATCCCATATACTTTCGCCACTGCCACGTTTCATCCCCAACACTGTAATGTCATTACAGTAACACTGCGGATGGTCACCCATAATTAAGCCCAGTAACGTACTTTTACCGCAACCATTAGGGCCTCTAACTTGCCAATGCTGGCCTTGTAATACTTGCCAGGTTAGATCTTTAAATATCAAACCATCGAGGTATTCCACTTTTACGTTACGCATATCAATGAGTGGGTTCGGAACATCTTGCTGCTGATGATAAGACTCTAATAGCTCAAAGACACTGCCACCTTTTTGCTGAGACAGCTTCTGAATATGCTGTTTTATCGGGTGGTTATGCCACTCTTCAAGAGTCATCTGTTGCGTGAGAGAGCGGTGATCAAACAAGGCTACGTGATTGATGCATGAAGGCAACTCATCTTCGCGTGAAGTAATGACCAACAATTGCATTTGCTGAGCGCAGAGATTAAGTAACTCGCTCAGAGCGGCTCTATAGGCAACGTCCAAACCTGCATAGGGTTCATCAAGTATCAGCAATTGCGGCTTAGTCACTAATGCTCGCGCTAACATGACTCGCCTTGTTTCGCCTGTCGATAGCTGCTTAAAGTGACGCTGACGTAAGGTATTGAGATCTGTCTTTTCGATGACGTCATTAAGTTCAGATTCGGTACACCCCATCTCCAAAATCAGTTGTTCGACGGTCGAACCGTAGTCGATGCTATCTTGAAAGTCGGTTTCATCTTTCGCCAATTGCTCTTCAAGCAAGCTTTGTTGTAACTCTAAAGAGACGCATGCGATGCGTTCAGGTAACCCAGAAATATCCCCGGAGGTTGGTTGTAACTCTCCACTGAGCATACGAACAATTAAAGCTGAACATTGGCTATGAGATGAAAAAATCCCCCAGTGTTGCCCTCTTTCGGTATGCCAATCCGATATCAATAACTCAGCTATTCCCTGCTTGTATTTCAGCTTTTTAACCTGCATTTCTCATCCTTAAGTTGTACGAATAGAACCAGTGTGCAAGAAATTGAAACAGAACACTAGTCCACCAGCTTGAATAAAAAAAGCGCCACTCAAAAGAGTGGCGCTTTAGTGGATGACACGGCTACTGCCACTTATTGCTGACTAATAGTCACGTGCTTACGAAGAAAGTCAAACTCAACCAAATACGTTGTGGTGACATCCGGTGTAAAGCCAATGTTGCCGCTGGCATTAGTAATCGGCAATGATCCTTCCGCTTCGATGACATTCACAGCCCCATGTTCACACTGTCCCCAATTGCCACACGTAAACTTAAATTCATATTGATTACCCGCTGTTAATTCAGCCGTGACAAACTCAACTTGACCAGCCTGATCACCTTGAAACATTCGGCGTTCATCCGAATGATCCCAGCTTCCTGAAAGCGTACCTGGAATATACCATTCTTTACCCTCATAGCTTTCAACCAGTCTCGCGTCTAAAACAATTGGGTTTTTCGTATCATTGGCATCGAGCGCGAATTCATACATACCAATTTCTGTGAAATTAGACGGGCAGTTATCACCGCCACAGCTCATCTCACTCCCCCAATCACCAAGCGTAAACTTGTAACTAGTTTCCTCACTCAACCCCAACCTCACGCTGTAAACTCCCGCTGTCGTATAAGGCACCTCAATACCTGCGGGGTCCCAAAATGCTTGCCCGAATCCCCCAGCGATATAGACCGTTGACGAACCAAATGGTGGTAAGTCTTGGTCTTTTTCTGTCACTGGTAAACCACTCCCCTGCGAACCGACTTGTGGTTGAACAAATACTGCGGTGGTTAATGGAGGAACGGTAAATGAGCTATCTGCAAACGAAGCGCTACGAACTAAACTGTCAGCCGAATCTGCCTGCACATCATGTAGCTGGAAACCAGATGAACCCTCGACTTCAAACACTTGAGTTTCTGGAGTCGCATTGATTATTACGACAATCGCGTCGTAATTCGAATCCAGATCAGTACCCGCATAGATACCGTCATCGATCGACATTACGATCAAGCCTTGAGTTTGAGCAGGACCGACATTATGAAAATCAACTCGCTTCATCACCTGTTGTTTTGAGTTCAAGCGGAACAAATCACTAGCGCTTCGGATCTCAAGCAACTCCAGGAATTGTCGTTTGGTTAACTCGATATCCTGTGTGTTCGGCTCATTAGTACTGTCCGCAATTATCTCTGATATCAGCGACCAATTCGCTCCATCTTTATCTTCGCGCGGTAAACCGACATTCCAATTGTTATCATCGCCATTGAACTTCACGCGATTAAACCAGTCGCCAGAGTCATAGGAGTCTCGCTGCATTGATTTGGAACGTAGCAACTCAGATCCCATATGGATAAACGGAATGCCCTGCCCGAGCATAACTGTGGATAATCCGATGGATTGCATACGAGCACGCTCTTCAGAGCTAACGCCCGTTGCCGTTTTATAGGCATTGTTGTCCCAAAACGTTTGGTTATCATGTTTTGAAACGTAGGAAATATTTTCTGAAGGGTATTCTGTATAGCCAGCAGGAGCCCCGTTATAGTCGATACCTTTACCGTTTTTAGTCTCACCTTTGTAATCAACCAAAATGAAATCGGCTAAGTTACCTGCCATGCCCAGACGTACTAAGTCTTGATTGTGCAGTAAATCCTGCGCTTCTTGCTCAGTCATGTCACGGCGCTCATTTGGATAAGCTGCATTGGCAAAGCCTTGGTTTTTCCTTAAACCTGTACCATCTCCATCGAACGGGCTTCCCCCACGAACGGCATCACGCAAGCGGTCAGAGAAAGTCCCTATCCGAGTCCCCGCCATATTTAACTGGGTGGCTTGTGTAAAGCGAGCGTTGTTGGATACCTCACCAAAATCCCAACCTTCCCCATAGAACAAGATATCAGGACGAACCTTACGCACCTCTTCCAGAGCTTCTACCATTAGCTCTTTCGGTTGATGGCCCATTAAATCAAATCGAAAACCATCGACGTGATAGTCTTTTGCCCACGTAACCAGAGAATCGATCATCAATTTTCCCATCATACGATTTTCGGTTGCGGTGTTATCGCAGCACGTCGAAGTTTCGACTCCGCCAGTATTGGTATTGAGGCGGTGGTAATACCCTGGAACAATTTTATCCAACACTGATTTTTCATTCACACCTGACGCGTTAGTGTGGTTGTAAACCACATCCATAATCAGCTTAAGGTCCATTTCATGTGTCGCTTTCACCATTTCACGAAACTCTTTGATACGCGTTGTCCCTTCCGTATTGGTTGCATAGCTGCCTTCAGGTACCGTGTAATGAAACGGATCATAGCCCCAGTTAAAGCTGTCTAGATCTCGCAAATCATTCATTAACCTTTGAGCTTGGCCAGTAGTGGGATCATAACCTTGAAGCACCTCTTCTAACGTTTGACTAGCATCTTCTTCCCCGCAGACCACAGCGCTAGCTCTGACCGCACACAGCTCCCCAACCGTGTCATGAATATCAATGGTTTCCGCTTCGTTGATGGTGGCAATATCAAACGCTGGCAAAATATGTAGTGTTGTTAACCCAGCCTCTTGCAGAGCTTTTAAATGACTGACAGATTCACGTTCTTGCTCGGTCAGCGCTAAGTATTTCCCGTTAAGTTGCGGGCTTCCTAATGTGTCACTGTAGCTAAAGTCTCTCAAGTGCGACTCATAAAGCACATGGTATTCATCTAAATACTGGCCATCGTCTGCCAACGGTGTTTCAGGCCTTTGATAATGATCCCAACCACGGGGCTTGAGTTTATTACTATCAAGATCCACCACCTGAGAGTACATCGAGTTGGTAGATACGCTCAGAGAATATGGGTCTGTCACCATGACCGTTTCTACTTGCTGTGTCGTGGGATGGTACACTCTCACTTCATAGCGATAGTATTTCCCGACAACACCTCTTAAGCCATCTAGCTCCCAAATACCGTTACGTCGGTTTTCCCACATAGGGAGGCTTTTAATTGGTCTTTTGTTTTTGTTGTAGATATGCAGCGTTACTTTTTGTGCCGTTGGTGCCCAAAGTCTAAAGTCTGTCTTGCTCCCATTTACAATAGTCCCAAGCTGTTCAGAAATGGCGTTGCCCGCTTGTTCGTTGACGTAAACATCGTCTAATACTCCCGCTTTCTGCACTTCTGTGGCCGCAAGTACTTTGTCTTGGTCGTCATAGGCAACTAGCACGATTTGGCTTTTCAAGATGCGCGTAAGTTTGTGTCGCTTTACGTCAATTTGAGTCGCGGTTAAGCCGCTTAAGTGAGGGAAACGTTGCTGGAGCTCATCATTCAATTCACCGGTGATCGACAACTCTACAGGCATACCACCAATGATTTGATTTTTTTCTTCATCCAGCTTAATGCGGTTTCTTGGTGACGAGCGAAGTTCTACTCGAGCAGCGGTTGCAGCAGCTTCCCAAGCAATCGTCTGTTCATCTAACCAATGGGCTTTTTGACCATCAATTGCAATTGGACGTTCAGAGGTCGGTTCATAATAAAGCTGGCTGGAGCCATGGAAGCCAAACACACTACGGTGTTTATCCAACTGTGTGAGAGCAACTTTATGATTAGCGCTACCAAATGCTTTTTCATCACCTTTGTGCAAAATAAAATTCATGCACGTATGAGGGTCACTCGCTTGCTGATCAACTTTGAAAATGTAGAATGCGCCATAAGTAGGGTTAAAGCCATCAGCAAGATAAGGTTGATCCCAACTGGTTCCAGAGCTACTTATCCCCATAACCTCAAGATCGGTGCTGGTACATCCTTCTCCGTTCCACAGATGCATGCCCCAGCCCTGGTACTCACCTTCATCGCTCGTGTTTCTATTGTAATAAACCACCACTTCATCTTCCGCTGGCACATACAGATCCGATTGAATCACTTCACTTGCCAATGTTTTTGAATGGCTTAGTATCAATATTGATGTCACCAGCATTGGCATTGTCGCACTTGCCAATGTGTTTATTTTGAACTCCATAATCCCTTCCATTTGTTCAAGTTACCAATTGATATGAGTATGCCGATAGACATCATCGGCTCCCCAGTCGGGCAACATCATAGGAAAGAACAAACACCACAATATGTGACCAAATGCTTAAAAACACCCAAACACCTAACGGATATAAATAACCTACGAAAATATCACAAAGTGCACACCTACAAAGTGGAGTGAAGATCATCTTTTGTACGCTGAGAGCCTCATACTCATATTTGTTCAAACTACGCCTGTTAAATAAGCCATTGTTACTTAGCAGTAGGTCATTGCGAGTTTGGCATCAGCAAACAATAAAAAACGGGAGCCTAAGCTCCCGTTTTTAAACTATAGGTTTCTAAAACCCTAGATAGTTAGCGCAGATTACATCATGCCGCCCATACCACCCATACCGCCCATGCCGCCCATATCAGGCATTGCAGGTGCTTCTTTCTGAGGTAGGTCTGTTACCATCGCTTCAGTAGTGATCATTAGGCCAGCAACTGATGCAGCGAACTGTAGTGCAGAGCGAGTTACTTTAGTTGGATCTAGGATACCCATATCGATCATATCGCCGTACTCACCGCTTGCCGCGTTGTAACCGTAGTTACCTTCACCAGCACGAACGTTGTTAGCAACCACTGACTCTTCATCACCTGCGTTCTTAGTGATTTGACGAATAGGCGCTTCCATTGCACGTAGAGCAACACGAATACCGACATTTTGCTCTTCGTTATCGCCTTCAAGGTTAGCCACCTTAGATGCAGCACGGATAAGTGCAACACCACCACCAGCAACCACACCTTCTTCAACTGCAGCGCGAGTTGCGTGAAGTGCGTCTTCTACGCGGTCTTTCTTCTCTTTCATTTCAACTTCAGTCGCAGCGCCAACTTTGATTACTGCAACACCGCCTGCTAGCTTAGCAACGCGCTCTTGTAGTTTCTCTTTGTCGTAGTCTGAAGTTGCATCTTCGATTTGCTGACGGATTTGAGCAACACGACCTTGGATCATTGCTTCTTCACCCGCACCATCGATGATGGTTGAGTTTTCTTTAGTGATGGTTACACGCTTAGCTTGACCTAGGTCTTCTAGCGTTACTTTCTCAAGGTCTAGACCGATCTCTTCAGAGATAACCGTACCGCCAGTTAGGATAGCGATGTCTTGTAGCATTGCTTTACGACGGTCACCGAAACCAGGCGCTTTAACCGCAGCAACTTTCACGATACCGCGCATGTTGTTCACTACTAGAGTTGCAAGCGCTTCGCCTTCTACATCTTCAGCGATGATTAGAAGTGGACGAGATGCCTTAGCAACCGCTTCTAGAGTCGGAAGAAGTTCACGAATGTTTGATACTTTCTTGTCGATAAGAAGGATGAATGGACTTTCTAGATCAACGCTGCCTGCTTCTTGATTGTTGATGAAGTAAGGAGATAGGTAACCGCGGTCGAACTGCATACCTTCCACTACGTCTAACTCGTCTTGCAGTGCTTGACCTTCTTCAACAGTGATAACGCCATCACGACCTACTTTTTCCATCGCTTCAGCAATGATGTTACCGACTGTAGAGTCTGAGTTAGCCGAGATAGTACCGACTTGTGCGATAGCTTTCGTGTCTGCACATGGAACTGAAAGTGCTTTTAGCTCTTCAACCGCTGCTGTTACTGCTTTGTCGATACCGCGCTTAAGATCCATTGGGTTCATGCCAGCAGCGACTGCTTTTAGGCCTTCGTTAACGATAGCTTGAGCCAGTACTGTTGCTGTTGTCGTACCGTCACCCGCTGCGTCGTTTGCTTGCGAAGCCACTTCTTTAACCATTTGTGCGCCCATGTTCTGGAACTTGTCTTCAAGCTCGATTTCGCGCGCAACAGATACACCATCTTTAGTGATAGTTGGTGCACCAAATGATTTATCTAATACTACGTTACGACCTTTAGGGCCTAGTGTTACTTTTACTGCGTCAGCTAGAACGTTTACACCTTCTAGCATTTTTACGCGTGCGTCATTACCAAATTTAACGTCTTTAGCAGCCATGTTTAATTTCCTTTCTAAATTCGATTTTCGTTTTCGTTGTGATTCAGAATCAATTATTCAACGATTGCCATGATGTCGTTTTCAGACATGATCAGAACTTCTTTGCCGTCGATTTTTTCTGTTTTAGTGCCGTAGCCTTCAGCAAAAATAACAGTATCACCCACTTTTACGTCCAGCGGTTGTACAGTACCGTTTTCTAGGATGCGGCCTTTGCCAACAGCTAGAATCGTACCACGTGTTGATTTTTCCGCAGCAGAACCTGTAAGAACGATGCCACCTGCTGACTTAGATTCAACTTCTTGGCGCTCTACGATAACTCGGTCGTGTAATGGACGAATGTTCATCGGTCGTCTCTCCTGAAAATTTCCATATGATTTGATAAATGAACTCAACAAAAGATTTGGTGAGTTACCTCGTGAAACAGATGTGGGGGGCAAAGCTAGCCATTCCAAGGGGGGAAGAAAAAAATTTTGTGAGGAACATTAGAAAATCTCGTGCTAAATCACAACGTTTTCGTTAGACGTAAGCCCTCTTTCAAATTGCTCGATAGCTATTAAGTAATACGTTTGCTTTATTAAGCACATCCGACATAATAAAAAAGCACACAGTGAGGAGTGGTATGAAAACCAGTGATCGGATATTAAACACCATCAAGAAAGATGGTGCTGTAACAGCGAAACAGCTTGCAGATAGCTTTGGCATTACCACAATGGGAGCGCGCCAGCACCTTCAAACACTTGAAAATGAAGGAATTCTCGAGTTTCATGACGTTAAGGTCAAAGTAGGCCGCCCGACTCGCCACTGGTCGCTAACCAAGAAAGGACATGCGCAATTTGCTGATCGCCACGGAGAGCTCACCATTCAAGTGATTGATGCTGTTGAATCACTATTTGGCTCAGAAGGTGTCGCTAAAGTTGCAGCAGAAAGAGAAAGCCAAACTCTAAACCACTACGCTAATGCTCTCGCCGACAGTAAAACTGTCGAAGAAAAACTGACCAAGCTAGTCCATTTGCGCCAGCAAGAAGGATACATGGCTGAACTGGAACAAGACGGGGAAGACTTTATACTAACAGAAAACCACTGCCCTATATGCAAAGCTGCGACTCGTTGCCCGAGCTTATGTCAATCTGAACTCAATGTATTCCAATCACTTATCGGTCACGAATATGACGTAACTCGTACAGAACATATTATTCAAGGTGAACGTCGCTGCACATACTCCGTGATAAAAACATCCGAAAAATAGAAAGCCAGCCTTCCACTTAGTCAGAGCTAACCGTCTCATTATTGAGAACGGAGAACTTCGTTCAAACCTAACTCTACTTCCTCGCTTAAGCTTAGAGTAGTGTGTTGATGATTTAATCAACAAATGTGGAGGCACCCGCAATGAATTCTTCCCCTTTAAATCAAACTCTGCCTACATTTGACGAGCTAGTAGAATTGGCGGAACACCACCCGGATGCTTTCTTGCAGCTTAAAAAAGATATGTGTGAAGAAATGATTTTGTCTGCGTCCAGCGAGATGCAAGAGCGACTATGGGCTCAACAAAGTCATATTGACCGAGTGGTTAGTCAATGTAAAAACCCAAATCAAACTAATGTTCTACTCATGCAAGAACTGTCGTTGCAAGTTTTTAAGTTTCGTAATGCTCTAGAGGGAGAAGCTACAGAGCCAACACAAACCGCAGATATCATTCCTTTCAAGCCGAGGTCCGACGACTGGCGCTAAACCTACAATAATTAATCATTGCCGCGCAAACTGATTTCGCCACCGATATAGCTTTCTAAACCGTGTTCTGTTTCAAGTAGAACAGCCCCTTGCTCATTGATACCTCGGGCAACACCGGTAATTTCACGCTGCCCCATAATCAATTTCACCTTTCTGCCAATAAAGTTATCGAGGCGATTCCAACGTTCAACGAATCCACTCATACCCTGCAGCTCATAGTCCGTTAGAGCAGTATGTAGCGTATTGACCAACATAGATGCAAGCTCATTACGATCCAACGCCTCACCACATACAGCTTCCGTAAGACTTGACCAAGGCTGAGTGATACCCACGGTGTTTTCTGCCATTTTTAGGTTCATACCCATACCGATAACTAAGTTGGCTGCTGCACCCGCTTGTCCAGACATCTCCACTAAGATGCCCGCTAGCTTTCTATCTTGATAGTAAAGATCATTAGGCCACTTTAACTTCACACCATCGACGCCCAATTTTTCGAGTGCCTCGACGATAGCAACACCGACAACTAAACTGAGTCCCATTGCTGCAGCCATACCAGCATCTAATCGCCAATACATAGAGAGGTATAGGTTAGAACCGAAAGGTGAAACCCACTCTCGACCTCGTCTTCCTCGCCCTTTAGCTTGATACTCAGCAATACAAACAGTGCCAGATTCTAAAGAGTCCGCTCTATCTAAAAGGTACTGGTTCGTTGAGTCGATAATAGGAATTAGCTCAACGGGTAGTGTCACTCTACTTTGAATTACTGTTGCATCGAGTAATTGCATCGGCTGCGCCAGTTGATAACCTTTACCTTGGACACGATAAATATCCACGCCCCACTCTTGTATACCTTTAATATGCTTGCTAATTGCCGCACGAGAAATACCCAAGGCTTCGCCTAGGCCTTCACCCGAGTGGAATCCACCAGCCGACAATACCTTTAAAATGGATAGCTTTACGGTATGATCTTTCACTGCTGGCTCTCCAAAATAGTGTGTAATTTTGTCTCTGATGACGCTCCCATGAAACGCACTTCATGTTCAAGCTCAATACCATATTTATCGACAACACTCTTGCAAACATGGGCAGCCAACGACACAACATCTACAGCAGATGCATCCTGCTTATTGACTATGACCAGTGCTTGATTTGGGTGAACTTGAGCACCTCCCAACGTAAAGCCTTTCAAGCCGCACTGATCGATAAGCCAACCAGCAGCGACTTTAACACCCTCTTTTGCCGGATAGGCCACCATTTCAGGGAAGTGAACCTTGAGTTCCTCATATTGGGACTCAGAAATTACTGGGTTCTTAAAAAAACTCCCCGCGTTCCCTGTCACTTCAGGGTTAGGTAACTTTTGGTTGCGAATATCACTCACTTTTTTAAAGATCTGACTTGGCGTTACAGTCTCTCTAGAAAATGACGTTAAAGGACCATACTCAATATTCGGTTGCCAGTGCTTGCTTAGTTTTAAACCTATTGCGACCACAACAGCCTTCTGGTAGAGACTATTTTTGAAGATAGAGTCTCGATAACCAAACTCACACTCTGCACTCGATAGCCGTTTAAGCGACAGAGTATCTAAGCACAAAATATCGACATATTCGCACACGTGTTGAAATTCAATCCCGTAAGCGCCAATATTTTGAATGGGTGCAGACCCTGCACAGCCTGGGATTAGAGCTAAGTTTTCTAGCCCCGCATAGCCATTGTCGACGCTCCACTGAACCAATGACGGCCAATCCTCTCCGGCTGCAATATGCAAATGGAAGTCGCTATCAGTTTCAACGACTTTTTTTCCTAGGATCCGATTCACCACTACTAGCCCATCATATGCCTCGGTAAACAAAACATTGCTACCTTTCCCCAGAATTAACTTAGGCAGTGACTGCCAATGGGTTGATTGATAAACCTGAATTAACTCATCAAGATTGTTTACTTCCACCAGCTCACGACACTTTTGCGAAATTGCAAACGTGTGATAAGGGCTTAGATCTATATTGGAATATGATTGCATGGGCATTGTAGGGTCAATTAAACTGGCTTCATTCTAACGCAATTCAGGGGAAAGTGAGAATGTGTGAATTAACGATCGGCATCTTGGAGCCCATAAAAGTACCGCTCGTAAACCGCCTATACAGAACTCACTACTCGTCGAGTAAAGCCAAAAAGGACGAGCTCGTTGTTGCTGGGCGACTTGGGCATGAACTTGTCACTGTGGTTAGGTTTCGCTCTATAGAGCAATGTCGCTTACTAACAGGCATGCTCGTTACTCCTGCTCATCGCTCTAAAGCTTATGGACATCAATTGATGCAATATTGCCGTGAACAAATACTCACAACTCATGACTACTGCTTTGCCTATAGCCATTTGGAAGGGTTCTACCAACAACATGGCTTTAAAAGTATATCGATTGAGCAACTACCCAACTCGCTTAGAATGCTAATGGAACGCTACCTTAAAAGTGGTAGATGTCTCATTCCGATGCACTTTCAGCCAGATAATTGACGTAGCTTGCGGCTTTTCTGGTAAAGGAATGCTTAATTTTGCTAATATCCGTGGTTCGCGAATTTTCGCATGCCTTGTTTTCTTAACTACTGAGGTTATACGCCCGATATGATGGCCAATAGGAACCCATTCGATCAGCTTCCTGCTCTTGCAATGAATCCAGAGAACTTTGAAGTGCTCTATTCTGCTCAAGACTTTCGAACACGCATCATCAGTGCGATTCGAGAAGCAAGCAAACGAATCTATCTTGTTGCTCTTTATTTGGAAGATGACGAAGCAGGAAGAGAAATACTTACTGAACTTTATGAAGCAAAACAGCGCAACCCTGGGCTAGACATCAACATTTGCGTTGATTGGCACAGAGCGCAGCGCGGCTTAATCGGAGCAGAAAGCTCTGAAGGCAACGCAGCAATGTACAAAAGATTCTGCGAAAAATATGAACATAAAGTTCCTGTCTATGGCGTTCCTGTTAGAGGCAAAGAGGTATTTGGAGTACTTCACCTAAAAGGCTTTATTGTCGATGACCAAGTCATCTACAGTGGCGCTAGCCTTAACAACATTTATTTGAGTTACCACGAACGTTATCGTTTTGACCGCTACCACGTTCTAAACCACACTACCCTAGCTAACTCAATGGTGGACTTCGTCCGTCAAGAAATGATCGCACACCCTGCAGTCAATGAGCTGGCCTGTAGTTCCAAACCCACAACTAAGGCAATCAAAGCCGACATTCGACAACTTCGAGCATCTCTTGCTCAATCTAGCTATCAGTTTGCCCCAGAAGAAGCTACTCCAGAGCAAATCGCAGTGACACCTATTGTAGGTATTGGTAAACGTCGTAATAAGCTGAACCAAGGGATCAATCAGTTAATCGCCCAAGCGAAAGATGAAATATTCATCTGTACCCCGTACTTCAACTTTCCAAAAAGTGTGGCAAAAGAAGTTAAGAAAGCGCTCAAACGTGGCGTAAAAGTCACTATTGTCGTCGGAGATAAAACGGCAAACGATTTCTATATATCACCAGAAGAAGAGTTCAAAACAATTGGTGGGCTACCTTACCTATATGAGTTGAACTTAAGACGATTTGCTAAAGCTAATGAAGCAAACATTGCAAGCCGTCAGCTTTCTATCAATCTTTGGAAGCACGACGATAATAGCTTCCATTTAAAAGGGATCTGGGTAGATAAACGTTACATGTTGATTACAGGCAACAACCTAAATCCACGCGCTTGGAAACTGGATTTAGAGAATGCGATTTTAATTCAAGATCATTACCATCACCTAACTGAGCAATTCGACAAAGAAGTGGAAAATATCCTGCAACATACTCAGCTGATTTGTACCTATCGTCAGCTTGAGAAAGTGGAAGATTATCCAGACTCAGTACAAAAGTTGATTCGCAAAATCACCCGAGTGAAAGCAGATAGAGTGCTAAAACAGATTCTGTAGTCAAAAAGCGAGAGTTTTAGAGCTCTCGCTTTTTGATTAGCCGTTACCAAATAAGTCCCGACTATAGACCTTGTCACATACATCAGCGAGCTCTTCTGAAGATCGATTAGCTAAAATCACATCCGCTTTTTGCTTAAAGACGTCTAAATCACTCACCAATTTCACATTTGACCATAACGACTCAGTGAGCAGTGGCTCATACAACACTAACGACACCCCTTTGGCTAGTAAGCGCTCAATAATTCCAACCATTGAAGAAGAACGAAAGTTATCCGAGTCCGATTTCATTATTAGACGATAAACCCCTACCGTTTCAGGGCTCAGCTCAAGAACAGATTCAACAATAAAATCTTTCCGTGTTGTATTGGACTTTACGATAGCTTGTATCAAATCGTTAGGAACACCTCGGTAATTTGACAGTAACTGCTTAGTGTCTTTGGGCAGACAATATCCACCGTATCCAAAAGAAGGGTTATTATAGTGATTACCAATTCGTGGGTCTTCGCCTACGCCACTAATAATTTTTCTACTATCTAAACCAGTTTGTTCAGCAAAAGTATCCAGTTCATTAAAAAACGCTACTCTCATGGCTAAATAAGTATTAGAAAAAAGTTTTACTGCTTCAGCCTCTGAAGAAGGCATTAATTGAATGGTAGGCTGCTTTTGCAAACATGCACTAGCAAATAGTTCCGCCACCGATGCACCTTCCTCCCCCAAGTCACCAACGATTATCCTTGAAGGGAATAAACTATCTTGTAATGAGGAACCTTCTCGCAAAAACTCTGGGGAAAAAAGGATATTGTTGCATTCAAATTCAAGGTTTAGACTTTGAGTGTAACCAACAGGTACCGTGGATTTAATAACAATCGTAGCATCTTGGTTAACACTCTTAACCAGCTGAACGACCTGTTCAATTGAGGAAGTATCAAATTGAAAGTCCTCATTATTGTAATCCGTAGGCGTTGCTACAATTACAATCTCCGCATCAGAAAGCGCTGTATCCGGATCAGTAGTGAAGCTAAGAGTTGCGTCATCCAAATATTTCTGCACTAAAGGGTCTTGAAATGGACTGCGTTTTGCCTTCAGTTGTCCAACTTTTTTAGTAGAAAAATCATAGACAATAACTTGGTGGGGCTTATCTAGTAATAAAGCGATAGATAGACCGACATACCCAGCTCCCACTACAGCAATTCTTTTCACGATTTACCCTCTACTTTATGTGTTAGCCCCCAAATTAGCACTTAGACTAACGTGGAAACCAATTGGATGAGTGTGATACCGTATTGTTACTGACTAAAAGTGTGCAAATCAAATGAAACTCGATAGACAAATCAAACTACATGCTATTGGATTGATGTGCATCCTATTAATTATAGGTTTATGGACCGCAGCTTTTTACCCATCGCTCCCAAACTCTATCCTATATAGTATTTGTGCGATCACTCTCTGCTTTTTTTCTATTGGGTGGTTTACCCCAGCAGCTCGGCCGCGCGTATTTAGCACTCAGCGCTATCAAGTTCTCCCTATAGTCTTAAGTAATTACTGCATTGTATTAGTTGCCATAGCGATGCTGCGCCTAGATTACTCTCGAACCACATTAATTCTCGGTTTAGGGCTATCTTTCTTTTGGTTTTCAATTTTTCGCTTCCTATACAGCCGTCGCTTGAAAGCTAAGTTATTTTACTTAAGCAACGTCTGCGTTGAGCAGTTTGAACAATATGAAAGCTTAGACTTAAAACCGATAAGCCATGACACACAAATAAAGGAAGTCGGACATGGTGTGTTGGTCAACCTACACAAGCCACTAACGAGGGAAGAAGAGCATTTTTTGGCGGATTGTAGTCTAAGCAATATCCCAATCTACCACTCACACTTATTAAGGGAAAAACTAGACAAGAAGGTGTCAACAACACACTTAACACAGAACACGATTGAAGTGTTGTCCCCTAATATTGGCTACCTCAAAATTCGCTCAATAGTCGAAAAGCTGCTGATTATCGGTCTAGCGCCGATTATTTTGCCACTACTGCTAATAACTGCGACGATTGTGAAGATCAACCTTCCATCAGAATCAATCTTATACCGACAAGAAAGAGTAGGAAGAAACGCCTCTCGATTTATCATCTATAAGTTTCGAACAATGGAGAGCAAGGAAGGCGATGAAGCTAAATTTGCCACATCTGAGCATCAAAGAATAAGTTGGGTGGGCCGTTGGTTACGTCAATCAAGGTTAGATGAACTACCGCAACTCCTTAATGTACTAAAAGATGAAATGTCCCTCATCGGCCCACGTCCAGAGCAGCTATTTTTTGTCGAGCAGTACCAGCAGGAAATACCATTCTACAACTATCGCCATATTGTAAAACCTGGCATTACCGGCTGGGCTCAGATAGAGCAAGGCTATACCGACTCTATTCAAAGCACCAAAGACAAACTATCTTACGACCTTTACTATATTAAACACTTGTCTCTGGAGCTGGATGTATATATCGCGATAAAAACCCTAAAGATTATTTTGCTACGTAAAGGGGAGTAGTACTTATTTCCAGTTACCAATAATGACGTGAGATACCATTCCATGCGTAGAAAGCAAAATAGTAGCTAGCTCGACTCACACTTAATTTTTCACACTCTCGGTATACAGCCCACTGGTAAGGTAAAACCTTACACTTATTCGAAGATAGAGATTGCTCTCCTACTCTATAACGCGCTAGCGATTCTGTAATACCCCCCGCTTTTGCTCCTAATTTCATCAACTTAAGCCAAAGAGCGAGATCTTGCCTTTTCCTTATTTCAGGCATGTAAACTTTACCTAACCGTTTGGTGTCATATATCGCCGTCAAGCACCCAACTTCATTACACTTTAGCAGACTGTGATAACTAACCTGGCTAGGGGCTTGCCTAAACCTCAAGGCTTCTCCTTTACTGTTTACCACAAGGTAGGAGGAATAGCATAAATCGAGATTATCGGCATTCATTACCTCGAGTTGTTTCGCTAGTTTTGATGGCTCCCAAAGATCATCGGCATCAACAAATGCGATAAATCTCCCTCTAGCTTGTTGAATCCCTCTATTACGTGCTATTGCAGCGCCCGAGTTAACACTAAGACAAATTAACGTCGTGTTTGGAAAGCTATCCACTAATGATTGAAGCTCCCTGTAATCAACTGCAGAAGAACAATCATCAATTACTATATGTTCATAACAGGTATACGTTTGACGAGCGACCGACTCTAGCGTTTCTTTCAAACAACTTAAATTATTGAAATGTGGGGTGATAATAGATACTAACTGCAATTACTTTCTCCGAGGTAACCTATAGTGCTTTAGGTAAAGCGACAATGCAGCCCCTAAGCGTGAGCGCTTTGATAACAGTAGCGATTTTTTAACTAAAAAGGCCAAAGACCAAAGCCAAGACAAATGCGTATGCGCTCTATCGAACATCGCAAACTTGCTTTCAATACCTAAATCTGACTGGTAGAAAAAAGCGCCAGAGGAAAGGTCTGTATGAATACTACCTATCACTTTACTCTTAATAGCCTTTCCCCCTCCATTGAGCGCATCTACCAAAAATATATACTCTTCCCCAGAAACGTAACGAGCTCCCAACCCAAAGTTTACATCAAACCTATTTTTCAGCTTACTACTTACAATCATATCAATCGATGAAATAGATAGTGCTGATAGATAGTTATGTGCCTTCACGACTGTTATCGGAGAAAGGCCTTCTCCATACAAACGAGGCTCTTTGCTATGTTCAAGTGTGAGTATGTCTGGTAAATGCTTTAAAAGCAGTGCTCTTATGCTTTTCATCGCCGTCAGATTAAGCTGAGTATCATCATCCATTATCCAGATGTAATCCGCTTGGCTGCTATTAAGAGCTAAGTTGCGACTTACACTTAGTCCACTTTCCGCACTCTGAATATACCGTACATCAAACCCCAGAAGAGAGTGTTCCATGAACTTTTGATATTCACGCTCCCTGCCGTCTGTTACCTGATGGACGATCAAATATTCAACTCCATCTAGCAACTGGATATTGTAAAGGCCTTGATTGATCGTAGAAATCGCGACTTCAAGGAGCATAACGCTGTATCACTCGCTTATAAAACTTGATGTTTTCTGCGACTTTTTGCTCTACAGAGAATTGCTGAAAAATCTTCTGCTGCCCGCATATCGCCATCTTTTTAAGTTTGTCTACTGGTTCTGTAAGTACGTAGTCAATCGCTTCCTTAATTGCTTTAGGGGTACATTTATCGATCAATATTCCATCAACGTTATCTTCTATTAATTCTTTAGCACTGGTTTGAGCGGTATATAGCACCACTTTTCTCATCGCCATACTCTCCATTGGTGCGAGAGCAAAAGCTTCAGCTTTGCTAGGAAAAATACAATAACCAACACTCGCATAATGTCTCAACAGTTCTTCTTTTGGTATGTGGCCAAAAAACTTGACTGTCGTGACACCATTATTGGATAACCTATGCTCTAGCTCTCGACGTCTGTTCTCTATGTCTTTGCCAAAAATCCAAAGCTCTATGTTTTTATGTTCCCGACTAATCGCTATCCAGCCATCGATAAGCTCTTCAATGCCTTTCTTGCCGATGAGAGAACCAGAGTATGCGAAAACCCTTGGCTGATCCTGAATACTGCACACAACAGAGCTAAAGTTGATAGCAACTCCATTATAAATAACAGGTATTTCCTTTTTGATGGAGAACAAGCGCTTTGTTTCTTGAGCAGTAAAACAGCTAACCGAAACAATATCTGAAGCCCTCTTCAATTGGGATTGTTCAAGCCATCTCCACACATAGTCTTTCCCACGCCTTATACCAAGCAAAGATTGAAAGTAGGTCACAGAACCATGTAGACGGGTCACTAGTGGTATGCCTAAAGAGGGGTAAAATGCCAGAAGCCCTTGAAAATCTTGAACTTCGAGCAGTTCAATCTGATGTCTTTTAATGATTTCTAAAAGAGAAAAATAGCTTTTTATCCTATTGGCAATAAACCCCACAAAACCGTGATAGCGAGGCTCTTGGATAATATGGACACCATTTTGTAAATACTCTACTCGTGACCTAATACCATCAACCAAACTATAAACTACCACTTTATTTTGATGATTCTTCGATACTATTGCTTCAGCGAGTTCTTGAGTGAAAGTTCCTATCCCACCACTTTTCAACGGAGGATATTCATGGCATAGGTAAAGTATATTCATACTAAAATTGCCCTAGCCATAAATCTATATCCTTCTGAGGCAACCTAATGTCAGTAGACATTGGGTCTCGTAACCCTGCTTTCATCTCACTTCCTATCTGATTGGGCAAGATGATAGGAATATTAAAATCTTTGTGCTTCTCAATGGCACGGTTATCTATCGCAACTATTTGAGTTCTTCGGTGATGCTGCAAAGCTCTGATTCCGGCATGTAACCGAGTGCCAACAAACTCGACATCAATGTCTGATGCTAATAGTTCGTCGTAACTTTCAAGACTAGCAGGTAAAATCTTGATCCCATCTGTTGATAGCTGAGTTAGATAGATAAGATCACCACTTCCTTGTGGCCAAAAGTAGATATCTTTGTAAGTCACTTTCAATACATCTATAAGTGCTTGGTCACGCACCATATTTGGGGAATAATCGGTAAGCGTAAAGACTACGCTCTCAGCTATTCGTCGTGGGATCGACTGACAATGCTCTGGACTTAGAGGCCAAATAGTAGGACACCCAGTATTAAGTACCTTTGTAACCCCACATAGGCCTAACTTTGTTTTTGTATATTCATCCCGGACAGAGTGTGTGTAGCAAGAGGACAATAGCTGCCGATATAAAGCTTGCGTGAGAAAATCAGGACTGGAAGAGTAACGAAACCAACCAACTCCCATAAGAGTTAACGGTGTTAATCTCGCGATATCCAAAGGTGATATATTCCAGTTCCCACTGCGCAGTAAGTTTTTCCTTAGTAGATTGCTGCCACACACTAATCGCAATCGGCAATTGTTCGCCAAATAAATGGACTTGCCTGATACTCCATTATGGGACGAAACATTAAAAAACTGTTCTGTACTGAAAACCTTTCTGAGTTGCTTTTCGGCGCTGCCATTAATAATTTCATCACCCAAGTTTAGAGAAGAAATCCCTGTGTCAAATCGACATATGACGTTAGGCATTTCCTGTCCAGAGGGTAGAAATTTGTTCACTCCCAACCTAGCAATCATTCCATCAAGTGTCATACAGCAATCCTTTAAAAGTACGCCGAGCTTCCTGATTAATCACCAGATATAATACGCTACTAAATGCAAGGCTAAGCACTGAAGCAACTATGACTCCATAAACACCAAATATTTCCATTAGCCAAAGACTTAGCAGGACGTTGAGTGTTAGTGCATACAAATTCCTTTTAAAGGCGACCTTAGTTAAGCCTTCGACGACCAAAATGCGTCCCGTTGACGATAAAAAGTAAGAGAAGAAGATAATAGGAGATAAACCTAGCGCATATAGATAGGCATTAGGGTATTTATCACCAAACACGTAAATCAAAAACATCGCTGAAACAACGGCACCTAATAGCATCATAATAGTTCCAGAGACAAAAGTTTCAGACAGAAGAGCTCTCACTGATTGCTGATATTGCTCTGCATTCTTATTAAGCTTTTGAGCGTACCCTAAGTTAAACGCTGAACTAGCAAGTACGAAAAAACCTATACACTTTACCGCGATTGCATAGTTAGCCATCATGACGCTGTTACCATAGGTTCCAACAATTAGTTGATCTATTTTTGCTGAAACAAGTAGAACAAAACTCGACAAAATAAGGAAGCGCCCTTCTCGAAACAAGTTGAGCATATAATTTTTATCGTATACAAATCCTATATTAGAGGTAAATTTCGCTCCCCCCCAGTATAGAACACACAGTGAAAAGCTATCGACCACAAAAAAGGTTGCATATAGCGTCAAAGCGTCTGAGGAATGTAAGATAAACAGCTTATACGCAAAAGCGGCGGTGGTACCCAATATACCTAGAACCATATAGTGCACATGCTTCCCGGCCACAATGAATGTACTAGATATAACTTTGAAACTACCAAAGGCTACGGCTGTTCCCATAATTATCAACAGCACCATTTGTTCAGCATTGGTAAAGGTTAAGATAAGACTAAATATAGCAAGGAATACAATAAGGGAAGCAAGCTTAAGTAACAGAGTTCCACCCATTATCTCCGCCGTAGCATGCGGCCTTGCAGCCAGCTCACGTTGAATCAAAGGATCTAGGCACTGTAGAGTGAAAACCGAAAGTACAGCCAAGATAGCCTGATAGTAAGCAAACAAGGCGACCGCATCGGTCGAAACCTTAGTGGCAAAATAGAAGAAGAATATCGAAGAAAGACTAACGCTCCAGTACCTTTCAAAAGAATATGTAAGTGTACTAAGCGATACCCACTTCACTATACTCGATCTCCTGCACCTTTCCCTAAAACCGTCTGAAAAATATATGTGAAATAGAGTTTAGTCGTAAGTGTTTCAATCATCTTCTGATCCCACTCAGCTAACTTAACCGGCGTCGACATATCAATCTCATTAACTTGCGCTAATCCGGTAATACCAGGACGTACTGAAAACACGCCTCGTTTCTCACGCTCTTCAATCAGTTCAGTTTGATTGAAAAGGCAAGGCCTAGGCCCCACCAAACTCATCTCACCTTTCACCACGTTGATTAGCTGAGGCAGTTCATCTAACTTAGTTTTCCTAAGGAAACCACCGAGCTTAGTCACTGAAGTAGCACCAACTAGATGAGTCGCAACTGACTTGGTATCTACAGGCATAGTTCTGAATTTAATCAAAGTGAATGGCTTTTTTTTCGATCCCACCCGTGTTTGTGTAAAAACGGGAGAGCCAGTATCAAACCACCCTAAAATCCAGACAATAACCAGTATAGGCCATAGCAGTATCAGTCCAAATAGTGCAAAAAACAGATCTAAAATACGAATCACAAACCACTTCCAATGACCTAGCTAGCGTTTTCATTTAAATACGCTGCAATTGTTTTATTTATTCCCTCCTCCATAGAGGTTGGTGGACTCCAATTAAGAGTTTGACACGTGTGGGAAATATCTACCTGAAGACTACCACAAATACGCTGTGAAATCTGAGGTTTACCAATAACCTTTGCAGCAAACACCATCCAACTCATTGGGATTGGTATCAAAAGTGGACGCTTTCCCATAGCTTTAGCTGTAAACCTTATCAAATCAGTGGTCGAAACATCCTGCCCGTCAGATACAAGAAAGGTTTCACCTATCGCGCGAGGGTGCTCACAACAAAGCAATATTAGATCAACTATGTTATCCAAATAGACTAGGCTTCTGCGGTTATCAATTGCCCCAAACGGCACTTGCCACCCTCTCTCAACAAACTTAATCAAGTTCAGGAAATTAGCTTTCACCCCTTGACCATAGACCAAAGGTGGACGAATAATTACTACCTCGAGGCCGGTATCCCGAGCAATCTGTTTTAACCCGATTTCAGCTTGATATTTACTTAAGCCATAAGGGTCTTTTGGTGGAGAGAGTACCTCATTAGTGAAAGTGCTACCAAACTCTGTAAACTCACCATTAACCTTGATAGAACTAATAAAGACGAATCTCTTCACTCCGCCCATCACAGCTTGACGGGCCAGGTTTAATGTCCCATTGACATTGACATCCCTGTACCCCACCTCTGCTTCTTGAGCGGTTTCATTCATTTGATGAACTCTTGCTGCACAGTGAACGACACAATCCACTCCACTAAATGCTCCTGACCAATCCATTGATTCAGAGCACTCAGCGATAAAAATATTAGGCAGATGAATTGAAGGGTGGCTTTGACGAACGACGGCCTTTACAGACCAACCACGCTCAATTGCAGTTGTACAAACGCTCGAGCCAATAAACCCTGAGCTACCTGTCACTAATAACTTCACAGACTTTCCCTAATAAATTATCTATGTATATACGCCAGCCTAGCTTGGACATTTATCAACCACCAACATAAAGACATCACATTCGTGAGCAAAGAGAACAATATTATCACCGAAGACACTAGCTAATAGGTCTAAAGATTCATAAAATACTTCGACTAAAGCCATTGCAACACCTAACGAAAAGCAACATCTAATCACTTAGGTACTTTTCTTGCAGGCGAAAATCATCCTCAGAGGCTATTCTCTTATCAACCGCATAGGTACACGCAAAGTAAATGTTCACACCAATTCAAAAGCTACTAAATGCCAAACGCAAGAATAAGCGAATCATCAGCATTCTCTATGACATTATTGCTGTTATTGTATCTCTTTACCTAGCCGTGGCTTTTAGGCTAGGCACCTATTCTTTCTCAGTTGGTGCGGATGAGTTAGCCAGCCTAGTAAGCACATTATTCATTACCATTTACTGCTTTGCAAAACTGGGGATGTATCGAGCTGTTCTACGCTATATGATGCTTCCGGCAATTGGGCACATTTTCCTAGCGGTATTTATCTCAGCGGTAACTTTAGCTGTAAGCGGCTTTTTCTTTAAATCATTTATCCCTAGAAGTGTTCCCTTCATTTATGCAGGATTAGCGATCTTATCTCTGGGTGGTCCAAGGATTCTAATCCGTACTATTTACTATCATTATTATAAGCGCCAAAAACCTAACGTTTTCATTTATGGTGCAGGAGCCACTGGTCGAGATTTAGCTTACGCACTAATCCAAGGTGACGAGTATCATCCTGTCGCTTTACTTGACGATGACAGAAGTAAAGCTGGGCAAATTATGTTTGGTATTAAAGTATATCACCCTAACGAATTTGAAAAACTCCAGTCATTATACCAACCAGTTAAGTTGCTGCTGGCAATAAACAATATCAATAAAGGCAAACGTCTAAGACTGGTTGAAAAGCTCTCTAACTGGCCAATTGAGATTCAATCAGTACCATCGGTTGAGGATATCGCTGCGGGTAAAGCCGAAGCAACCGAAGTGAGAGATCTTGATGTCGCAGATTTGCTCGGACGTGCTCCTGTAGATCCTAACAAAGAACTTCTTTCAAAAAACATTGCTAATAAAAGTGTCATGGTAACAGGAGCAGGCGGGTCGATAGGGTCTGAATTATGCAGACAAATCATTACTCAACGACCTAAAACACTTATCCTTTTCGAGCTTAATGAATACAATTTATACAAAATCGACCAAGAATTAGGAATGATGGTATCAAATCTAAATATTGATACTAAAATTGTCGCCGCCTTGGGCTCAGTGCAAAAGGAAAATCGCCTTACAAAGCTGATGGCAACACATGACGTAGAGACAGTGTATCATGCGGCTGCCTATAAACATGTTCCACTGGTTGAAGACAATGTAATAGAAGGCATTAGAAACAACGTATTTGGAACACTTGCTTGCGCCAATGCTGCTATCTCAGCTGGAGTGAAAAACTTCACATTAATCTCTACAGACAAAGCAGTACGACCAACAAACATAATGGGTGCTAGCAAGCGTATGGCCGAACTAGTTCTACAAGCATTGGCTGATAAGCAACAAAATACTATTTTTACCATGGTTCGATTTGGCAATGTACTTGGTTCATCTGGCTCAGTAGTGCCACTATTTAAAAAACAAATTAGAGCAGGAGGGCCCGTAACAGTTACCCACCCAGATATAATTCGTTACTTCATGCTAATTCCTGAAGCAGCTCAATTAGTTATTCAAGCAGGAACGATGGGACACAATGGACAAGTATTTGTTTTAGACATGGGTGAACCTGTTAAAATCCTAGACCTAGCAAAGCGAATGATTCATTTAATGGGCATGCAAGAATATATCGAAAATACAGCAGAGGAAGGTGACATTGAAATCAAATTCATGGGATTAAGGCCAGGAGAAAAACTCTATGAAGAGTTACTCATAGGAGACAATGTAGAGGGAAGTGGGCACAAAAAAATCATGATGGCTAAAGAAGAAATGCTCAGCTGGGAAGATATGAGTTTGTTACTCAATGAATTAGATCAATGTTGCCATAACTTTGATGAAGCTTGTATTAAACGTATTTTAATAGACGCTCCAACAGGGTTTAAGTCTACTTCAGCCTAAAATCCACGTTAATATCCAAAAGCATAGCCACTGCCCTAATTATACGATTCAGAAAGATACGAACTACGTTGGGCATACACACATAACCCAATTTCACTTTTTATAGCTTCGCCCAAATCAAACGGCGTAACAAATACTGGCAACAATGCAACAAAGCACTAAGCAGGTTAGGTTTACCAAAACGCCTAAATGTATCAACATAGGCCTTGGCCTGCTTCATATCAAACTTACTTCTAGAGCCCTCATTTTGAACATAATTTGTCAAACATTCATCAACGCCTAAAATTGAATAACCATCTTGAAGAATTGTTAACCAAAGATTGTAATCTTCTAGCCTTATATCTAAAAACATATATCTTGATATTAAGCTTCTTTCAATAATGACTGTTGAGCAACCAATAGTATTAAGTATGAGAGTATCAGAAAAGCTAGAATACTTTGGCACACGTCGACGATGGTTAAGCCCATTTGATCCAATAACAGTATAGCTTGTACAACAAAATGGGGACTTATTCTCTCTCATAAACTTTAGTTGGACTTCAAGTTTATTTGGCTCCCAAAAATCATCGCTATCTAGAAAGGCAATATATTTGCCCGTCGCTTTTGATATACCAATATTTCGAGGTTTTGTTGGCGAACCGGTGTTATTAGGTAAAGAGTAAACATGAAGGCGAGGATCGTCATATTTCTTGAGAACGTCTAGTGTACTATCTTGAGAGCCATCATCCACGATCAAAACTTCAATATTCTGATATGTCTGCTCTAGAACGGAGTTGACACTTTTTTCGATAACATCTTCCGAATTAAAGCAAGGAATAATAACACTAACGATTTCATTCATCATATTTATCAAACTTACATTACATTAAGCAACTGTACCCACTTATAACTAGGCACTACATAAAAAGAATCGCCTAAGTGAATATCTTAGGCGACTGCTCATACGTTAACTAACCGAAAAATTGTAGCAGCTGCTATTCTTGAAGCTCTTCCAGCATATTCTTTACGCCTGACTCCAAGCTAAATAGAGGACTCCAGCCTAAAGCTTCCAATTTTTGAGATCGCAAAGAAGAGTTCTCCATAAGGTTATAACTACCTTTCTCTGTATCAGAAGGGTTTTCATATACAACACTTACCTTTGCCTCTTTTGCTATTGCTGCTGCCAATTCGCTAATTGTACATATTGAGTTGGAGTTGGAAATATTATAAGCATTGCCTCTTTCACCAGAAATTAAAACAGCTAACATAGCGGAAGCACAGTCCAAAGCATGACAATAAGAGCGAAGTTGCATACCTGCACTTTTCATCACTATACTTTCTCCTCGCTTTGCTTTTCTCGCAAACTGAGCAGATGCACGATTATCACTCTTCTGGATTATAGGTCCATAAATATGCCCCGGCCTAACTATAACAGTATCGAGATCGTATTGTTGACCGTAAGCGATACAGAGAGACTCTCCAGTTCGTTTCGATAAAGGATAGGCTGCTCGTTGGTTTAGAACATCAACTACCCCATAATCTGTTTCTGAATATGGTTCATTACTATCCTTAGCACCGTAGACCTCGCTAGAGGAGACATACAATACTCTTGAGGCTTCAGCCATTAGAGCTGTTTTAAGAACCACATCCAAACCAAGAACATTTGCTAGGATAGTTTCTACAGGCTGCGATGCGAATACTGATGGAGTTGCGTTGCTTGCTCCATGTATTAAATAATCTATCTTAGACTCAAGCAATATCGCTTCAGAAGAGGTAGCATCATAGTGAACAAAAGATAACTCATCCTTTTCAAAAGATTCCTCAAAACGATACATAGCTCCCTGTTTAGAGCGACCAGCGATGATTATATTAATATTAGCTTTTTGAGTGCGATTAAGATGCAAAAGCAAATCGACAACTGAAGAGCACACTAATCCTGTGGCACCAGTAATAAGAATACTTTTATTAGACAACGAATCTAAACTTGGAATACTCGTTGCTGCTTTACCCACATCGTTCCAATAACTATCACTATATCTCATGGATTACCCTTTTATTTGGCTTGTGCCAGAAGCAAAGACTGAAATATTCCAAGGTCTTCATAAGTAGTGATTTTAAGGTTATCTTCAAGCCCTTTAGAAAAATACACTGTTTCGCCAAGCTTTTGCATCAGCACACAAGATGCCGCTGTATCTTCAATTGCTTTTTCTTTGGCTTCGTCGTGGGCCCACAAGAGCTTACCAAGTGAGTATGTATGAGGTGTTTGTGTTCGGAACAATTGTTCTCTTGGTATAGATACGGTGGACGATCTACCCTCATCATTGCTTCGGAACACTGCTTCAATACATGGAATCGCAGCAACAGCACTGCCATTCTCTTTGTATACGGATAAGCTATCAGAAATGAGTTCAGGGGATACGTTACAGCGGTTCCCATCATGAATCATCACTGTGTCATCAGCCGAAACACCACCATCTTTTAACGTTGACAAACCATTTAGAATTGATTCCTGACCAGACGCTCCACCTTCAACTACCCACTCAAGCTTAGTGATTCCATACTGTTTTGCATATGCTTTAACAACATCGACCCAAGAAGAAAGAGTAACAATCAGTATCTTATCTATACCTGGGTGGTTCTGAAATTTTTCCAAAGTATATACAATCAAAGGTTTGTTATTTACATGTAGAAATTGTTTCGGAATCTCTTGTTTCATACGAGATCCAACGCCCGCAGCCGTCAGTAATGCGATATTCATTTTCTATCCTTTATACTTTTTATGACACTATTTTTTACAATCTAAGATGAGTGGTAGATAATCTAGAACACTCTCTCGAGCTTTATCTTTCATAGCTAACAGCTTTTCATCTGAAATACCTTCCTTCAAAGACCTTTCAAGCATATCAACAATGTATTTCGCTTCAAGTTGTTCATACTTAATCGCCCTTTCAGGATAACCAATGATCTCCATCATTTTTTCAACTTTATCATTCCAAGATAAAATAACTGAAGGCACATTCATTGTAAAAGCAGCGATAGAAGAGTGCATACGGCAAGTCACAATACCATCATATTGATTGATAGTATCAACAAGCTCATCGTCACCTAGCGGGCGTTCAACAAGATATTCATCAGGCAGGTCGAGTGCCTTTAAAACTTTTCGACCAAGTTTCGTGTCTGCAGGAAGACCATTGGTGAAAAATTCAAACTTATAGCCTCGAGCTTTCAATTCATTCGCAATACCACTAAATAGCTTGACCCATTGCTTTGTTCCGAAGTTCACTCCATAACCCTGTAAAGAGTTACCTCGAATCAGGCCAATACCAATCTTGCCGTTACTTACATCAGAAGGGATTTGATACGCTTCTTTCATCCAAAACGCTGCATCAGCAAGAAGCTTGACTTCATGCTTTCCACCGGCACAAGCTTGAACTGCCATTGGATTATCTCGAGCAGAAACAGATTTTACAGACGGAGACTGCAATGCTTTTTTTAGAACCTTGCTACCAAAATCACGTTCATCGAAAGCACCCGCCCTACCGATCGAATTATAGACAACATTAAGGTTATGATTTTCAGCATATTCACTGATCAACGAAAGAGGCCAGTGATATTCGTTATAGCTATACTCTAACAATCCCGCACCATCGATAACAATAAAGTCCACGCCTTGTAATTTATGCTCAAAATAGCTATTCAAGCGTTTCTTGTAGTTTTGGCCATTTGTCCAGATAGAATGACGAATTCGTGCTATTAAGTTCTGTAATGCTTTACTCTTGGTATTGTGGCCACGTTTCTTGAGGTTAAGAAAAACTTTTTCAGTGCGTATACCTTCAGCACTATAGTTATAATAGTTGGCTAGTCTTTTTTCGAAAGATCCAGTCGCCTCAACAATCTCATCATTTCGACCCAGCAGGTCAACTCTAACAAATTCAATATTTATACTTGGATCTACTTCACGAATCTCGTTTTCGATTATGTATTCCAAGCTTTTAGCGATAAAGAGCTCGCCAATATTCTCGCTCTTAATTAATCCGCAAATTGCAATCTTCATTCAAAATCACCGTATGTTAAAAATTCTATTAGTGCCCATATCTGGGCTCATATATCGTTTACTTGGGTTCTAAGTCAACTAAATCGAGTACATACCTCGAGAGCCTCACCAGGTGTTCGATTTCAGCCAATCGCTCTACATTATGAATATAATAAAACGTAGAGTAGTTGACTTTTTCCCTATAAAACTCTGACTCTAACCTACCAAAATGTCGCTTTACTCTTCCTATACCTATTTCTTTATGAACGGTACTAGTGCATGTTTGGAGACTCGCTGATGAGGTGGGAGTAAACTCATATAGTTAGGGCCATATAACTGTGTTAAATATGTGTCATACCCCGCAGGGCAAGAAAATAGCCTACCTTCAAATTCCATCTTTATGACGGGACTAAATTCACTCTTCACAACTCTTTCTTCTGTGGTATGTACGTTCGTCATCATGACGCCAACATGCTCTGATTCTTCGTACGGGATAGAAGTCGCGATTGATATAACTTGATCAAAATAGCGAGCTACGCCTCGGGTGTGATAAAATTTTCTTACGAGGTAGTTAAAACCAAACTTGAACGGGTTGCGCCCTTTATATACGCGCTTGCCCCTTGCAAAATTCGCCTTATTCTTAACCTCAATAATAGAGTCATAGTGCGTGTCGGTCTCCTCTGCAGTCGACGGTAAGCCGTCAATCGGGAAAATATCCAAGAAGATAGGATATACCTTGTTCCCTATACCACCTGATTTACGTTTGGCTACGAGAATGCTCTCATCGTAAAGCTTCCAATGGTACGCGTAATAATTCTGAGTGTGATTTGGGGCTGCCAACTGATAATCGCCAATTTTTCCACCACATAGTGCCATAAGCTTTTCACAATCTGGCCTTGGCATATTCACATCAATATCATCATCCCAAGGGATAAAACCCTTGTGCCTAACAGCACCTAATAGAGTGCCTCCTGATAGGTAATATGTGAGCCCATGCTCTTCACAAAACCTGTCAAACTCGACAAGCATTTTCAGTAGAAATTCTTTATGTTGCTCATCCGTAGCTAAATCAGCTAAATCTAAGTAACTGTAATCTTTAATCAAACCTGTAACCTATTGCTAGCTACTAAACATCCGGACAATTCTATCATAGATTCAGTGTCAGCAACAAAATCCACTGCTCTCCGCAAGCCTAAGTTGTACATTTCAAATAAGTAGCTTGAGTAGTGACGCGATCTCCACCTAGCCTTTCACTCTCGGGTAAAAAAACCTGTGTATACTTCCCCTTAAATCCCGTCATGAATACAACCTCAATAAACGTGAAGAGAAAGGATATGCTTTTAAAGATTTAAATAGTCTAAAAGTCGGACTGTTGAAGCGCCGTCGCAACAGCTTAAATACTTTCCTTTATATGAACTAAATCCTTGAACGCTTGTACTGGCCCTAATTAAAGCTTCTAATTGCTTGTGGTTATAAGCAATTTCATCCGTTATATCTTGGATATCCACATAAAAGCCTACATCTTCAGAGTATTTTTCATAATCTGGAACATAGAGAATCAATCGGCCTCTAGGATTTGCCACCATATAATCCATTGCTAATGAGCTATAATCCGTAATCAAAATATCAACCAAATGTAAAATAGAAGATATATCCATAGCAAGCTCAAATTTATTATCACTTACAACTTCATGTGGGTGAGGCGCGATAAAAGGTGTGTATTCACCTTCCAATGAAGAAAATAAATCAATCACACTGGGGATAGGGCTAGGATCTACGTTAAACGCTTCCCCACGATAAGTTGGAGCATAAGCTATGACCTTACTACTTTTGGCGTTTGGATACTCTTTAAAAAATCTGACTGAAATTTCATCACATCTCTGAGTATTGAAATAATCATCGGTTCGGCTTAAGCCTAGAGCCTTTACTTGATTATGATCTACTCCCATAAAACCAGCGATGGTTCTCCTACAACTTTCCGCGCTTACAGAAACTAAATCATAATTCTTGTAATTAGCTTTGCCTAAATAATAACTAAGATTCGTCTTACACACGTCAAGCCCTGTTTGTTTGAACAGACCACAGCTATGCCATATTTGAACGATATATGCGGGAGAAAATTTACGAATTTTGAACGAAAAAGAAATAGGTAAAAAAGTATCATCCAAAAAAACAAGATCAGTATTTCTATACTGACAAAAAAACAAATATATTTTCTTTATTTTGTCTAGCAAGGCTAAATTTGAATAGTTGACTGAATGAAACTCTATTTTCACTGAACGCCGTTCAAGTTCAGGGATAAGAGATGAATATGAGGATGAAACAGAATTCGTTCGAGAACTAACTAACAAAGCAACCGGTTGCTGTCTACTTTTTCTTAATGGTGTTGAAACCCATGCAAACACCTGAATAATAGGAATCAATAATTTTGCAAAGAAGAATTTGAGCAGTGGATAAGTAATATTATAGTGCTTCATCATCAATATTACCTCATCTGATTAATGATATGATTAGCGATTCTAGAACTTGCTTCACCATCTTCAATGCATCCTTTATCCTCTAAAAATTCACCTGTTTTATTTCTATAGCTTCCTTCATCAAATTTATGTACATTTTCAATCAACTCACTTACACTCGAGCTAATAGGAAATGGCGTAGATTCAAATGGAAAGTACAAACCTCTTTTATAGTTAATAAAATCTTTGTCTTGATGAAGAATAAATCCAGGTTTGTTAGTGAGAAGAAAGTCAAATATCCATGATGAGAAGTCAGTTATACCGCAATCTGCAATAAATAATAAATCTTGCATGTCAAATACAGATGTTACATTTACCACATCACTTGATGAGTCGATCGAACGATCCAGTTCAGAATTGATATATCTTGGGTGCAGTCGGAACAATACTACCCATTCTCCGCCAAACCGCTCTCCAAATGCTTGAGCTATTGCTGGAAAATTGTAATCAAGAAGTGGATTGCTTTCACCATCATAATGACTAGGTGCTATGAGTACAGTACGCTTGCCTTCTATATTTAGGTTCTTTTTGATCCTGTCTCCTCGATGTTTCACAACACTCTTATTCTGAGGAAAAAGGAGATCATTCCTAGCATGACCGAAAGTTAAAGTTTTGACACCAGGCCAATATGCCCCCTGAAAGACATTGGTTTCAAATGTACTATTAGATATACAATAATTTGTCTCATTCTTTGCTAGCCAACGTCTGATTTTCCACCTCATACCATTGACAATAGGTCCATCTAGCCGTTTTATTCCAAGCGAACCATGCCAAGTTTGATAAACAACTTGAAGACGTTTTTTTCTGTATGGAGATCTTTGCAACCCTATTGTATTCTCAACTATAATTTTAGATGAAGCTAAATGGTAATAATAGCTAAACGAGCCAATCAAGACTGTGTTAACCTCATCTGGAATACCATTATTTTTATCATCCCGAACAACCCATATTATTTCTACATCTTTGGGGAAGTTCCTAAGTAATTCGTCTGATATCGCTCTAGGATTACAACAATATACTCCCTGAAAAGAGTTAAATAAGACTTTATTTGACTCAATTCTGATAAATCTAGCCCATACATTAACTGCTATCCCGCCAACAATCTTTCGAGAATAGCGTAATAAATTCAGAATAAAATTAATCATAAGTCCTTCGGAAATATAAAATAAAAATGGGCCTTGTTACTATTAAGCTAATAATATTAACATGCCCATTTCATGACTGATCTTTACTAGTTAAATAAGATCAATAAAGTGTGCTAATTCTTTCTGAGTACTCTTTTTAAGGCCATCTCTAGTCTCTGCATCATAGCTGTGCTTTTCGGCTGAGATAAGTTTAGATACCATTAAATCTACATCAAGCTCTTCTTCTGAAAAGTACATATCTCTCTGCTTGGTTAATTCAGCAAAACGAGAAGTTTTTTCATTCCAGATCAAGCCTACTACTGGTATGCCCAAAGAGTAAGCAGATATACAAGCATGCATCCTAGCACCAAAAATAATGTCAAACCTGTTGACCAGTTCTACTAATTCTCTAGGAGAGTTAGGAACACCGAGCAGCTTATCTTCATGTGACATGCCAAGCTCTACAAGTATTTCTTTTCCAAACACTTGATCAGCTTCCATACCATTAGAAAAAAGAATCCAATTAGCTCCTTTTTCATCTAATTTTTTAAGCAGATCTTTATAAAGTTCTTTCAACTCATTATAACTTAAGTTATTCCCATAATCTTTATAGATATTACCTCGAATAACGTTCACTCCAATCACGTTATTGGATTCTATAGATTTAGATATGTTGTAGCATTCTGGAGTCCAAAAAGCAGGATCACCTACTTGCGCTCTGTGTACTGATGAGTCTCTTAAGTAGTCATTCTCTAAAATTTCAATGAAATCTCTAGTAGTAACAGACTTAATACAGCTACTCGCTAGCGTTTTCTTCAATTGAATACAACGTTTATCATTTAGGTCAAACCCTTCAATTCCGACACCACAAAACATCACGGGGATACCCTTGCGTTGACAAATTTCAACTATTTGTTCGACGTAGTAATTTAGGCCTTGATTTTTAAACTTTAAGAAACCACCACCAGTAAAAATAACGGCATCTAGGCCATCAAGAGTACGCTCGTAATATTTATATACTCTTAATCTCCAAGCAAAGGTCTCTGCATAATACCTTAGTGTTGAACTACTGAAGACTTTAAAAAGCTGCGGATAAACATATCTGATCAACAGTACTGAAATGATATACTTTATGCTATCAAGCCCTTGATATGCCTTTCTACCTCTTGGAACAGCATCAACCTCAACAATATCTAGATTGTTTTTTTCTTCATCTAGAATATGTCTCGTAGTTTCGCAAATCAGCGGATCTCCCATATTCTTGATACTGTATAGACCAATTAGGCCAACTTTTTTCTTCATACGTGTTCTCTTATAGATTTTAAATTCAGTTACTTACTATCTAATGGAGCTTTCTAAGACTCCATTTTGGCGAAGATTAAAATGATTTCTCTAGCAAATTTTTTGCCATGAGGTAATCATCCAGCGTTGTAATTTTAATATTTGAATGCTCACCTTCAACAAAATGAGCACTTATACCGCTATATTCCATTAATGAATAGGTATCAATAAAATGCAATTTAGATGCATGTGACTTTTCTGCAACCGGTAGTACATCGTTTATTTTGTAGCATTGTGGGGCTCTAGCAATAACACATTTACTTCTGTCTAACGCATTATAAGTATTCTGAGGTGACTCTTGAAGGTAGAGTATTGTTTCCTTACAAGGTACAGTTGTCACGGAGCTACCGAATTTAGTGACTGCGTCAATGTTTCGATTAATTAAATCCGCATCAATAATCGGCCTTACACCATCATGTATTAGAACTGTATTGTTTCGAGAATCATGCTCTTTAAGTCCTCTCAAGCCAAATAGTATCGATTCTTGAGCTGTAGAACCACCGGGGATCACCCCAATAATTTTCGAAATATTATGTTCTTGTAGTTGAGCCTCTAATCTTTCTATATGCTCTTCTTTACATACAACAATTATTCCATCAATGTTCTCATTTTTCTCGAAGACTTCAATAGTTAGTATAATTATTGATTTACCGGCAATAGTTAGAAACTGCTTTGGTATGTCTCCGTAGTTCATTCTTGAACCGACACCACCTGCAAATATTAACGCATAATTCAAGGTATAACTCTCCAGAAAAAACAACCACAAATATTATACAATCCCACCCAATTATAATGGATGTTTATAACTCTATAACACGCGAACACAATCTTTGAATCTGCTTTGCACTATGAGAAACAAAAAGCACACTTTTATCTTCCCCTTCAATCTTGGTCAAAATATAGTTTTCTGCTTTTTTCTTAAAATAAGAATCTCCCACAGATAAAGCTTCATCTACCATCAGTAAGTCTACCTCGGAAATGACTCCAGTAGCGAAACCAAGCCTTGAACGCATGCCTGAAGAGTAAGTTTTGACAGGTTGTTCAAAAAATTCACCTAACTCTGAAAATTCCTTGATATCATCGACAATTCTTTCAGCATCTTCCATAGAAACACCGTTAAACATGCAACTGAGAATTGCATTATCTCTTCCGGATAGTTCACTAATGAAACCTAAACCGATAGTGAGCAATGAACGAGTTGTTTCAGGAGGCATCCAAACGCTTCCGGAGTCAGGCTCTATTACACCAGCTAGAATTTTAAGTAATGTCGACTTCCCTGCCCCATTTCTACCTAAAACACCAACTACCTCTCCATAGCCCACTTCAAAACTAACGTTTTCTAGTGCCTTATGACGAAAGCTACTGAACAATCCCGTTCGAGTACGATATTCGAGACTTACATCTCGCACTTTTAGTAGATAATCACTCATGAAAACAATGACCTAGAAAGACTATTATTGCACTTCTTGAAGATAGTAAAACATAATAGAAACAAAATAAGACTAAGTAATACCGATGGAATCAATTGACTATAATCAGGGGCATTTTGATGCATTAAAACATCTCGATAAGAGTTTATCACCACCGCTAGAGGGTTATACAACAAAATAAATTCTTTCATAGATTCATTTTCTATCGAATTAACATCCCAAAATACGCCTGACAAGAACATCAAGCCCGTCATACCTATTCTTATAAGATTCATGAAATCCCTAACAAACCCTACAAGTAACGCCCCTACAAAACCGATACTACCAATGAGTAATAAGGTAATTGCTGTCAATGGAATTAAATGTATATAGTTCAGCGTAGGCATAAACCCATTAATCCACAAAAACAAAAATAAAACGAGAAATGAAATCAATGTATTATATGAGGTTTCAATTGTATGAGCTAAAGGAAATACCCATTTAGGCATATCACATTGGTTGATAACTTTTTTATTTAGAATTAGAGCTTTCGAAGTGGAAATAATACTTTTAGAGAACCACAAATAAATTACTTTACCAATAATAAGAAAAGACAAAAAATTCTCTCCACCTCGACTTAAGAGCAATTCAAAAACAAGGTAGTACATAGAAACAAATAAAAGAGGCTCAAACACCCACCACAGATAGCTCAATATTAATTTTTTAGATTGAGACTTTAACTTCATCTTTGCTTGTAAATCAGCAAGTTTCAAGTAATGAATAAGTCCAAAGTTCCTTTGGATGTTGTGAGTGTTCATAGGATTGGCTGACATTACTATATTTAGCTTAAAAAACTCAAAAGTTCATTATAAAGTAGAACGATAGGAAAAACCACTTACCATGCACTTTTTGTACTTTCATCTCTAGTTAGAACCGTCTAAGCACGATTAACATATCTCTTTCGTTAACACCTAGGAAGACTCATAATGAACCGATATACTTAACCCATACGAAACTCAATTTAGGGCATACATATGATCATTGTAACTGGCGGTGCTGGCATGATTGGCAGCAACATCGTTAAAGCACTGAATAAAAAAGGCATTAACGACATTTTGGTCGTCGACAACCTAAAAAATGGTAAAAAGTTCCAGAATTTGGTTGATTTAGACATTACAGACTACATGGACCGTGATGACTTCCTTGTACAGATTATGGCTGGTGAAGAGCTAGGCCCTATTGAAGCTATTTTCCATGAAGGCGCCTGTTCAGCCACCACTGAGTGGGATGGAAAATACATGATGCTCAATAATTACGAGTACTCAAAGGAAATACTGCACTATTGTCTAGAGCGTGAAATTCCGTTCCTTTACGCATCCTCCGCTGCGACATATGGTGAAACCGATACCTTCATTGAAGAAAAAGAGTACGAAGGTGCTCTGAATGTTTACGGTTACTCTAAGCAGCAGTTTGACAACTATGTTCGTCGTATCTGGGAAGACGCTGAAAAGCATGGTGAGAAGCTATCTCAGATAACGGGGTTTCGCTACTTCAACGTTTACGGCCCACGAGAGCAACATAAAGGTTCAATGGCGTCAGTTGCTTTCCATCTAAACAACCAGATGAATGCAGGCGAAAATCCAAAGCTATTCGCAGGAAGTGAAACGTTCAAGCGAGACTTCGTTTACGTCGGTGATGTTGCAGCAGTTAACTTGTCGTTTTTGGAAAGCGGACAATCAGGCATTTTTAACCTAGGTACAGGCAATGCGGAATCTTTCGAAGAAGTCGCTAAAGCCGTGATTAAGTTCCATGGCAAAGGTGAAGTAGAAACTATCCCATTCCCAGAGCACCTTAAAGGTGCCTACCAAGAGTTTACTCAAGCAGACTTAACGAAGCTTCGTGCAGCCGGCTGCGATCACTCGTTCAAAACTGTCGCAGAAGGTGTTGCTGAATACATGCACCTCATTAATCACTAAATTCACATTTGCTGAAAGTGAGCCAAAGGTTTATCGTTACCTTTGGCTTTTTTAGTTTTACTGTCAGTTAAAGGTTTTCTGTGAGCATTCAACGTAACGACTATGACCCCAAAGCATACAATCCGACGTTCCAACAAGGTTTTTTAGCGCCAAAGCATTGGGGGACTTGGCTAGGGTTAGCTATTGGTCTTCCAGTAGCGTTGTTACCAAACTCGGTTAGAGTAACTATTGCTCAGTTCGTCGCTAAAAAGATGGCTAAGAAGCAACGTGGTTCTGTACAAAAGGCTCGCATCAACTTATCGCTTTGCTTCCCAGAAAAGTCGGAGCAAGAACGTGAAGCGATCCTAAAGAAATGCTTAACGACAGCCGGAGCATTTCTACTCGGCTTTCCAGCCATTACTCTTAGAAGTAAAAAATGGCTTGAAAAGCATTCTGAGATAAAAGGAATTGAACACCTACACACGCTAAGAGACAATAATCAAAGTGCTATTTTGATGGTACCGCACTCTTGGTGTATTGATATCCCAGCAATCTTACTGGCATCACGAGGATTACCAGTTTCTGCAATGGCAAATAGCCAGAAAAACCCTTTAACCGATTGGCTGATGCATAAACAGCGAGTTCAATATGGTGGTAGAGTTTATGACCGAAGTGGTGGTATTAAGCCGTTTATTAAATCAGTAAAAGATGGCTATTTAGGTTATTACCTCCCCGACCAAGACCACGGCCCAGAACAAAGTGTCTTCGTTGATTTTTTTGCAACAGAGAAAGCAACACTACCAGGGTTAGGTAAGTTGGCTAAAGTGAGCCGCGCCAAAATTGTTCCAACTTTTGCGAGTTACAATATCGAAACGGGCAAATATGAGATTGAGATTAAAGCACCAATTGAGGATTTGTCGGGCGATGAGCATAAAGACGCTCGAGTAATGAATGAAGTGGTTGAGCAATTTGTTAATCCGCGTCCAGAGCAATATATGTGGATACTCAAATTACTCAAGACACGAAGAGATGGTAACGACCCTTATATAGGTTATTAGTCATGGATAGACCACGCATATGCGTGGTCTTACTTTATGTAAGGTAGGCGCTTAAAGTCAGTAATAATCTTACCTAAGTGAGGATTAAGAACCTCGCCTGAAATCACTTTCTCATACATAGCAATATACGCATTCGCCATCACATCTGCATTAAACAAGTCTCTTGCATATTCGTGGCAAATAGTCGGAGTAAAGTTTGAAGAGCTGCCCACCGCTTCAATCAACTCAGATTGGTTATTGGATAGAAAACCAACATCACAACTCACAAGTTCAGGCAGTGAACCATAAGGAGTACCGAAAACAGGACAGCCAAAGTAAAGACTCTCGGTAATTGCAAGCCCAAAGGGTTCGTGCCAAGTCACAGGAAAGATTAACCCCTTAGATTTGGTCATCACTTGTGACTTAATCGTATCGTCTACCATCCCTAAGAAACGAACATGACGATCTAACGTCAAGCGAAAACCCATCTTGAAATTGAGGCGATGACCACCCAGAACATCGAGTTGCTCACCAGTGCGCTTGGTTACATCAATCGCCCCTTGAACATTCTTAACTCGCCATGCCGCCTTGCCTAAAAAGTGAAAGCGCTGTCGGTCAGCGTTTAGATTTGGCTTGAGGTAGTTATCCCAGTTTAAGCCATTATGCACATAAGCTTGCGCTCCGTGATTGCGAGCGTGCTGTGAAGAGACAAAAATTGTGTTTGGATCGATAGGCCCGTTTGAATTTCCATGCTGAGTCATCACGTAAGGACGTGAGATAGGCTCAAAATTCCCATGAAAATGTACAACATCAACCTCACTAGGGATTTGATTTTCAAGTGGTAACTCTGAGTTATACTCAATTACCTTAGCCCAATCACAAATCGTTCCTTTTCCTGCAAGAAGCGTTACTTGATGACCTTGCAGGTGAAGAGCGTAGACCAGATCCCATATAACACGCTCAGTGCCACCATAGTTCACTACAGGCAAAGTCGCGTGAGTATAAATCAGTATGTTCATTGCACTCTCTTTACTATTTAGCCGCTAACTTTTTGGTAATCGCACTGTGAACACATTTGGGAACAAATTGCTCTACCTCACCACCATGAATCGCAACTTCTCGAACAAGCGTTGACGACAAAAACGCATATTCCTCTGAAGGGGTCAGAAACAAGCTTTCCAGCCCTGGCTTTAATCGACGATACATGGTGGTTAAACCGAACTCATACTCAAAGTCCATTGTTGTTCTCAAGCCGCGAACCAATATTGTCGCTTTCTTTTCTGTTGCAAAATCAACCAGTAAACCACTAAAACCATCTACCGACACATTGTTAAGCTCTGAGCAGGTTTCTCTCAACAGTGCTACTCGCTCCTCAAGAGAAAACAAAGTATTCTTACTCGGGCTTTCTGCAACACCAATCACAAGATGGTCGAACATACTCGCTGCTCGTTTTACTAAGTCGTAATGACCATTGGTCACTGGATCGAAAGTGCCTGGGTAAATGGCAATACGCATAACTATCCTATATATTCCGTTTCTTATCGCACCGCTGACTTTTCAGCTTGTGGTGCAGTCAATACTTTATCGAATTGCTGCTTAACTAACTCGACAGAAATGTTCGACATTAAATCAGCGCCTTTTACCCTAGCACCCCAAGGTAATTCAGACACAGCTTTACCATATTGAGCTTCTGCAATTTGCTCATAAACAGAGGCCACATACGGCAAACCGTTATAAGGGCCAGTTCGGTGAGGATTACTATGAGCATAGAGACCAATAACTGGCGTGCCTTGCGTCGTCGCTATATGGGCAGGGCCTGAATCTGGAGCAATCACAACCTCTGCTTTTGAGAGTAGAGCCGTTAATTGTTTGAGGTTTGTCTTCCCAACTAAATTATGAATCGATGCCTTTGCAAAACCTATGATGCTATCTGCTAGGCGATACTCTCTCTCTGTAGGGGCACCACAGAGCACTACTTGATACCCTTTTTTCGCCGCATAATCGGCAATACTCGCATAACGCTCCGGAAGCCAATTGCGTTCATCTTTACTGGCTGCTGGACTAATTACAATGTAGGGTTTTCCCCCAAGTAATTCCAGCATTGCGTAATCACTCTCGGCCAGAGGGATACTCCATTTAGGCTCTTGAGTCGGGCAATCCAAATAAAGGGCAAACTGAGCGAAATTGTCGAGGACATGGGGGGCGCCAGTTGCAGGCAACTTAACATTAGTAAATAGCCACTGGCCTTCTTTTGCTCTACTCCAGCTAAATCCAACTCGCTTTCTGGCTTTAATCCCTAGCGTTAACAAACTTGCTCTCAGTGCAACCTGCATATGCAGTAAGTAATCAAAGCACTGCCCTTGAAGCTGCTGCCACACCTCCTGCATCCCTTTAAATCCGCGTTTTTTATCAAAGACAACAATATTGATCCCCTTAAGGTCGCCTAATAATTGCGCTTCAATACTTCCCATTATCCAAGTGATATTACAGCTTGGGTAGCGTCGTTGAATCTGCTGCACGACAGAAAGCGCATGACAAACGTCGCCTATCGCAGAAAGCCTCAATACACAGATATTTTGTGGTTCGGGAATCATTTATTTATTCTCTTGCAGAGGAATCATCGACTTAACAGCTCCGACGACAGCATCAGGGGTAATATCTTGTAGGCATGGAGAATAGAAGTCATCACTGATCTTGCATTTATTAGCATAGCATGGCACACAACGGCGCTCCGATTGAACCAAATGCACGTTACCCACTTCTTGGCTTTTCAGCCCATTATCATACAAGTTGGAGGTGACATCGACAGGATGACGATAAGGCCATGGAGCCCACATACTCGCTGGTGCAACACTAATGATCGAGACTATAGGTATCGGATAACCTGATGCCATATGACCAGGCCCACTATCAGGGCCAACGAAGCCCATACTATGTTTAAGTAGTGTTGAAGTCTGCGCTAAAGATAACTCCCCTAGTACACAATGCAAATTTGATGAAGAGGGGATTTTGTCCAAGATCTCTTTAACGATCATCTCGTCCCTTGGTACTGGAGCTCCAGTTAATACTATTTGATATCCGAGCTTCAAAAGGTCTTGAATAAGTTCAATCCAATACTCTACTGGCCATTGTTTTATTTCATTCGAGGAAGGCGCATGTATAACAATATATTGCTCTGGTAATCTTGAACTAACCACATGAGGCAGAGGCTCCTCTGGAGAAATGAGCCCTGGCACGAGCGTGACACCTATCTTACTCATCATTCGCGCAGCGCGGCTCATCTTATGTTCAAAACGGTCTTGCTCAATAATTCGCAAATCAAAAATAAACTTTTTTAGCCAGGCTCCTGGCAAAGATTCATCTACCGCCCCTAAGCGACTCCGCCCAAAAAGAAAACTGTAGATAGCCGTCCTATCATTCAGCATTTCATTTACAACTAAATCATAGCGCCCACGCTTTAATACCTTGATGTAGTCATTCAATTTAGGCCGCTGGGGTATTTCAACCAGTTCATTGATGTCGGGGTTGGTTCCAAACACCATTTCACCACGAGCATTTACAAGCACATCTATAATAGCCGACGGATAAGCTTCCCTTAAGCTACGCGTAAAAGCAGAGATCAGTAGGCTATCACCAATACAATGGGTCGCCACAACCAGAATCTTTTGGTAAGTTTTCGAATAGCTCATTTGCAGTAAGTATTTGATATAATCTTAAACCTAGTATGCCATAAACAACCCAAAACGAGACAGAGATTCATGTTCACAGAGAAACAAATCGGAGACACAACCTATTGGTATGACCCGGCTCTTTTAACAGAAAGTGTAGAACAGGCCTTTTCGATCGAGTTTTGGAAACAACAGGAGGCAGTTCTTGGTTACGCAAAAGGTAGGGGGACTACCTGGTTTGTCCAAGGAGAGAAGCTTGCTTTTGCACTGAGGCATTATCGCCGTGGCGGCTTGTTCGGTAAATTGATTGAAGACAAGTACTACTTTTCTAACTTACAACAAACGAGACCCTATCAAGAGATTCATGTCCTTGACTCTCTTATTCGAAGTGGTGTCAATGTTCCTAGACCTATTGCGGCGAGAGTAAAAAAAGGTGCCCTAACTTATCAAGCTGATATTTTGGTTGAGTTACTTTCCGGTGCGAAAGATTTGGTAGCCATTTTACAGTCTGGGCCATTAAGTATAGAAAGCCTAACGTCTATCGGCCGTGAAGTCCGTAAGATGCATGATGCTCGAATCAATCATACCGACTTGAACATCCATAACATTATGATCGACAAAAAAGGAAAGGTATGGATCATAGATTTCGATAAGTGCTACCTACAACAAAGGGGGAGGAACTGGGAAGAAGATAACTTGAAAAGACTGAAGCGCTCTTTTGAAAAAGAACGCCTCAAGCACCATTTAAGTTTTTCTGAAGCTAACTGGAAATCTCTGCTTTCTGCGTATCGTTCCGGGGAAAACTCAGTATTAAGAAAATAATATTAATAGCGTAGTAAACCGAAGTACTTATTCCCATCAGAGGGGCTTCTGTAAAGCCTATCAGGATAAAACTACCTACAAACATGATTACTACACCCGCATTCTGTGCTGTTTTACTGGTGCTCTGCTTTAGTGCCAACCACAAAGGCGTAAAATACAAGGTAAGAACTAACACTAGTCCAATAAGACCTTTTTTAGCTAAAGCATTAACAACCTCGTTATGCATAGAGTGTTTACCATCTTTTAAGTACTTTTTACTTAACTTAATTTCTCCTTGCTCATTCAAGCTTTTTTGAAACTCCAATCGTTTGTCATACCCTAGACCGAAGATTGGGCTTTCTATAAAGCTCAACCACCCGCTTTTTAGCATGTTTAACCTTAGATTGGTCGATGTCATTTTTGAGTCATCAATATGCTCAATATCCTGTACTGCTCTTTCAACTAACTCAGACTTCATGATGGAACTAACGGATGCCACCGCGAGTACAATAGCCAAGCTAAAGATACCTAAAACATATTTCTTGCGAAGCTTACCAACCAATAAGATAAATAAAACGAGCAATACCGGTAAGCACAGCAGCATCACTTTAGAGCCAGACATATAGCCTATGATGAACGACAGAATTGAAAGTAGAAAAGACAAACTTGCTATAGGCCAATTATTTTTATTCGCCTGGTATAAAGAAGAGTAGGCAAGTATTAATGAGTTAATGAATGCAAAATATGCTACCGAGAGAATATTGACTTCTTCACCCAGTAGTTCTCCTCGATACCTTGGTAGATCGAGGTAATACCCCAAGTAAAGAGGATAAGCAATAAACCCTATTACCGTCGCGACCATCACTCCGTGGATATAGTCTTCTATATTGACCTTTTGCCTAGATATGAGGAGTAAAACGATCCCACATAACAAATATCTAGACGGCGCATCTAATGCAGCCAAACGCCCTTGATCAAGAATCACATTAGGAATAGCAAGAAGAAACGCCGCAAAAAATGAAAAAGCAATAATTTTGCTGTTTTTAGGGATAAGTTCTTTATTATTTCTTAATTCCCACAAGCCACAAAAAAGAAGTACAGCTAATATAACAACCATAGCTGAGTGGCCTATAAACGCTGTGGATGGAAAAGCGATTACGCAGCCTCTTATAATTGTATTAACCTTCAAACCTAACCCTTCCTAAAATAAATCTTTCTGTTTTCGACTTAGATTACTTAGAATGTTTCTTCTATAGAAATGCTTAATTGAACTTCTTACCCTGTAATATAACCCAGCTTTGGAGCCATTTAACTCACTAGAGAATAGCCCCTTCTTACTTCCCTGAGAAAGTAATGGTGGTTGACACCAAAATATCTTATATCCTAATTCCCTATTGAAATTACCTATATAAGCATCAATAGGATCATCAACAACAATAGATTCCATCTTTCTTACCATCGCTTTTGCGAATGCTAAGTTATACACCAAACCACCCGTCAACTTATTTACGGAACTCTGATATAGCAGCTTACCCTTTTTCCTTGTACTAACAGGAACTGACGTCGCAGCATCTTCAATATTCACAACGTAGAACTTTTCTAACGCCAACTCTTGTTGGACTTGCTCTAATTTAGAAATAAAGCCTCTGCCCAATATCACATCATCTTCTAGCACTAACACTTCAGGTATTTCGTTCTCAACCACTTCTTTCATAACCAAGTAGTGCTTATAAAAGCATGACTTTTCAGGTAAGCGCAGCACGTCTCCAAAAAAACCATCGATGACTTCGTCGCCGAGGTCATCAATATCACCACGTAGCATGTACTCATACTCAGTTATGCCATGCAAGGGTAAATGGCGGTCAATATGCTCCCGACGCTCCTCATAACCTTTACTAACATGTATAACAAACGTTTTGATCATTTTCTGGTCTCATTAATCATTGAAGTTGCGACATCTAGCGTTCGCCCCAGTGCCCCTTGGTTTTTTTGAACTATACCATATGCGTTAGAGCCTAGCTCTTCTCTCCCAGTGAGAGACACAAAAAAGTTGTAGGCTTGCTCAGAAAGCTCATTACTATCTTCGACTACCTCAAGAGCTTTTGCTGCAATCAATTGCTTCGCAATATCGGCAAAGTTAAAGTAGCTTGGTCCCGTTAGGCAGTATTTCTTCAGTAAGGCTGGCTCTATATAGTTGTGCCCACCTACTTTTTTCCCCAGCAGAGTCCCCCCCATAAAAACAAGATCACTTGCCGCAAGCATTACCATTAGCTCGCCCATGGTATCACCCAGATACACATCAACATTGTTATTTGTTGTTTCTCCCGAAGAGCGTCTCGAAACAGAAAAACCACTATCAATAATCAGCTTTTCTACATCATCGAATCTTTCTGGGTGTCTAGGGACTAAAATAAGAAGGGCTTCTGGCAACTTGGACTTAAGCTTTTCAAACGCTAATAAAACCTGTTCATCCTCTCCTTGATGAGTACTTGCAGCGATCAGTACTTTCCTGTCAGATCCCAAGTTTGACCTAAGCTCAATTCCTTGGTCCAGAACACGATTATCAACACTAACATCGTATTTGATAGAACCCGTAGAAATAACCTTTCCCTTGGCTACTCCAAGAGATTCAAACCGTTGCTTGTCGTCGTCATGCACTGCTAAGATCATATCCATCTTATTTAATGTAGGTGCCATCAGCATTGCTAATCGATCATAATTACGCGCAGATTTTGCGGACAATCGTCCATTTACAAGCGTAATGGGGACTCCAGACTTAGCGACAGAGTGAATGGTATTAGGCCAAATCTCTGTCTCAATAATGAATAACGCTTCAGGGGTCACAACACGTAAAAAGCGGTTAACACACCAACTAAAGTCAATTGGCATATAGCGATGTTGAACGTTTCCTTCAAAAGCAGAGACTTGTTCTGCACCAGTGCTTGTGGTTGTAGTCACTAACAACTGTTTATCTGGGTACGCATCTTGAAGGGAAGCAACAAACTTCTTAGCCGCTAGAACTTCACCTACTGATACTGCATGAACCCATATCACCTCTTTCCCCAGAGCCTGAAGAGGCGGAACAAAGCCGAAATGTTCTTTCCAGCGTTTGCCAAATTTGGGTTTGTTTGGCTTTGAGCGATAGAGTCCAAACAGTAGTAGCGGACTTACCATCGCTAAAACAATGGTGTAACACCAACGTATAAGTGTCGCCATATTCTATGCATCCTACTCGACTTTTAATGCATCAAACCCTTCAATTGCTGACACTACTCTTTCTGGCATCAGTTCAACTAAACAGTTCATATGCTGCTTTGGACAAGTCCGCTGAAAACAAGGGCGACAATCGATATCAGTATTTAATACGGCCAATTTTTTAGTAAGCGGTGGCGTGTATTTAGGGGAACTGGAGCCATAAACAGCAACCACATTACAACCAACAGCTGCAGCCACATGCATCAGTCCAGAGTCATTGCTTACAACAGTCTTACACGCCCCAATCAAGTCTATTGCTTGAATTAAGCTCGTATCACCAGCTAGATCAAAGCAGTATTGTTGCTTATCTTCAGGCACCTGCTCGATAATTTGAGTCGTAACTTCTTTATCTTTTGCAGAACCGAACAACCATACTTGATAGCCTTTTTGGATCATTTCCGTAGCGACATAAGCAAAGTGATTATCAGGCCAACGTTTGGCCGGCCCAAACTCTGCTCCCGGACATAAACCTAAAATAGGCCTACCTTTGTTAAGGCCGAATTGGCTCATCGCATCAGTTTGAGTTGACTCCAGTACATTAAGTGCTGGATAAGGTAACGTTGATAACTCACCCAAGCAGCCACTTCCTGTCATGCTTGTTTTTGAGTGTGCTAAAGCAACATACCGCTCCAACATATATTGAAAAGATTTCTTGTTGGTTCGAATATCATTAAGTAACCCATAACGCATTTCTCCTTTCCAACCAATCCGCTTAGGAATTTTGGCAAAGAAAGGAATTAAAGCTGATTTTGCTGAATTGGGCAGCACGTAAGCAACATCATATTCGGTGCGTCGAAGTGATTGACCGATTTGATACCGAGACTTTAAACCAAACTGCCCATGCCCTAGCGGCATCTCAAGTGCCTGATTAACTTGTGGCATTCTCTCAAGAATGGGTTTACACCACGCCGGAGCCAATACATCAATTTGAGCTTCTGGGTTTTTCTTTTTTAGTTCGATATACAAACCTTGAGACATCACCATGTCTCCAACCCATGACGGGCCAATAACTAAAATTTTCATTTTGTTTTGCTCTTAATGAAACTGCCCAGATAATCTAAAGTATTTTTGGAGAGCTTTTACACATACTAGCTGCTCAAGTGATTCATCTTTAAACGGCTCTAAATACTCATGTGCATTGCGAACAATCTGCTCCGCTTCTTTAGGGTTAGCTAGATAGTGTTGGATTTTTTGTTCAAAATCCGACCAATCATCTTTTACTTCGATATAATGGACTCCTGGCAGTAAAGTTCCTTCCATATACCATGTTTCAAACTTCATCTTTGGTGTCACAACAACCGAGTTAGATGACATCGCCCATTTTAGATTGGAAGCAACATCATTGCCCTCTAAACAAATCAAAAACTTATATCTGAGTTGTTCCTCAACGGACATAAATTCCTTTTTCCATTCTGGATTTGTTTCTGAAGGATTTGACTGCCCAGCATCAACCAGTGGGTGTCCAAACATTTGCTCCATAAAACGAATACGGTGAGGCTGCGTCACCGCCCCTCTAAATACTGCTTTATCTTCTTTTTCCGCAAAGCTCAACTTATCATCAACAAATCGAAAGTGGCGGCGCTTATCGAGTTTAAACAACACTGAATTGTTGTTATTACCAGCAATAGGGCGCGCTTTGAATAAAGTTGGAATTGACTCAATATGAGTCTCATCGCCAAAGTAGTAACTGAGCTTATAATGCTTAGGAAAATAATATAAAAACTCTTTAAGATCAAAGTAATAGGATGTAAACCCTTTACGTTTATAATCGTTGATCGTGGTACTCAACCTACTACTTTCAAATTGATTTAGATCTTTCACATAATAATCAACGCGGCTTTGGATATAGCTACCTCTATCACTATATTGCTGCTCGAGCTTTTTCAGCTTTTTTTTAAATACATAGCGAGGGGTAAGCGCTAATATGGCGTGTTTTATGTAGTAGAATAACTTCATTGACAATACACTCATCAAAATAACGTTGACATACTGTTTATGGTAGAATGTCAAATCTAACCTTAAATTATATCAGATTTACCCCTTTGACACATGTCACTTGAATAGATAAGTTGAGCACTCTAATTTTGAGCAAATTTAACGATAAAATGAAAGCATACTGCATAACTCTCAACGGTTGCGAAGACAGACAGAAGACAACAGAAGAAGTGCTTGAACGTGCTGACGTAAAAGTAGATTTTTTCATAGGTGTCGATGCCAGAGTAGATACGCACCCTCTCCTAGAGAGGTTTAGAGAAAGAGCCTTTCTACTCAACATGGGGCGCCCTGGTGCTATCGGAGAAGCAGGCTGTTATGCCAGTCATTATCTGATGTGGGAAAAGTGCGTCGAGCTTGATGAGCCGATCATCATTTTTGAAGACGATTTTGACATCGATGCGGACATGTTTACCAAAACACTAGAGATAACCGAAAAGCACATTGATGATTGTGGATACATTCGGATAGAAAACGCAGATAACCACGATATGTTTTACCAAGTCCGTACCTATGGTGATCAGCGATTGGTAAAATACTTAAAAATCCCGCAGTGTATGACAGGATACGCAATCTCACCGAAAACAGCCAAAGCATTTATCGAACACAGCAAAACTTTTGATTACCCTGTTGATGTGTTCCTGCGTAATGCTTGGATCCACAAACAGCCGATCTTTGGAGTGTGCCAATCCGGTCTATGGGGCGGGAACAAACCTTCCGTTATTGGTAATCGCAAACGTCAAGGTAAGAAGGATTACTTTGTTGCGACAATGAAGATCGTCAACAAAATCAAAAATATGACTTTGAATCTTGCAACGAACTTCTATCACTTAAAGTTGCTCGGAAGCGATTATAAGCCGACTAAATTGTGGAAGGGATAGCCACTAAAGCTGACAACTAGAGCAGAAGAAAGTGTTTCGTTGGCCAATTTTCTGCTCTTCAATTTCTTGACCACAGCTTGGACAGGCTTCTCCAGCCTTACCATACACCTGTAATTCTTGAGCAAAGTAGCCAGGCTTTCCGTCGGCTTGAGCGAAATCTTTTAACGTTGTTCCACCTTGTTTGATCGCAGTATCAAGTACTTGCTTTATTTCTTCTACCAGTAGTTTCCATTCTTTGTTGGTGAGCTTACCTGCTGCTCGCGTAGGATGAATTCGCGCACTAAACAGTGATTCATTGGCGTAAATGTTGCCGACGCCAACGACGACCTTGTTGTCCATAATGAACTGCTTCACCGCAACACGTTTCCCTTTGGCTTTTTCGGCTATGTAGTCAGCATTGAACTCTATGGTTAACGGCTCTGGCCCCATATTCTCTAAGACTTTATGGCTCTCTTCACTTGCTTTCCACAACCAGGCACCAAAACGACGAGGATCGTTGTAACGTAGTACCTTACCGTTGGAAAGCTTAAGATCCACATGATCGTGTTTAGCGGCCGGAAAGTCGGCGTCCAATACTCTCAATGAGCCAGACATACCTAAATGAACAATCGCATCACCGGCATCGGTTTCGATGATCAGATACTTTGCACGCCTTGAAATATCACGAATCACCTGCCCTTCAAGTAATTTAAGCTCTTGAGGGATATCCCAACGAAGCTTGGCGGTTCTAAACGTAAAGCGCTCAATGGTTTCACCTTTCAAATGAGGCGTGATCCCCATTCTACTGACTTCAACTTCAGGTAACTCAGGCACAGTGTTTCTCTATGTCATCTCTAAAAGGTGGGAATAAGATAACTTGCATCGACCGATACCGCTATCCATTTGTCTTGCCAGTTCTTCAGCAACCAGAACTGTGGGGTTTGATAAAGCGTGATCCTTTGAGGCTCTTCAAGATCGGCATACCACACTTCTATCGTTTTAGGTTCTCTAAGTGCAGCACCTAACGACTGTTGCGTTCGCTCGTCGACTTCGGTTCCAACCAGCGATTGCCATCTGGCAGCCAGTTCTTCAGGGGCAATATTACTCGGCTTAGATATACGCCAGCGATTTTGATTTTTCTCTAACGACCAGTCACTAAAATGCAGCGCCTGTAACTCGGCATTCGGGTTAATAAGATACGGGAATGTACTTTGAGGTTCTTCGACCAAGTAGGTTTTAATGATCGTAGGCAGGTTGAGCACTGCGATAAACGCTATCACAGCCAGCATAAGAATGTTGTTCCAGCGGCGGCGTCTGGCAGGAGAAACTCGCATAATTCAGAACCTTTACATTTTCGTTGTCATAAGTTCAGTATAAAGGATTGAAGTGTAAGCAGCGAGAAGTAGCCTGAGACCAAAAACAAAAAACCCAGCTCGAAAGCTGGGTTTTACGCAATCTTCTCTAAACAAGAAGCTTCAAAGAGTTCAATCAATTACTTGATTTTCGCTTCTTTGTACATAACGTGTTGGCGAACTACAGGATCAAACTTTTTGATCTCGAATTTGCCTGGCATGTTACGCTTGTTCTTGTCAGTTGTGTAGAAGTGACCAGTACCTGCAGAAGATACTAGACGAATTTTCTCACGAATGCCTTTAGCCATTGCTTAATTCCTCTTAAACGTTTTCGCCACGTGCACGGATATCAACAAGAACAGCATCGATGCCTTTCTTATCAATGATACGCATGCCTTTAGCAGTTAGACGTAGTTTAACAAAACGTTTTTCGCTCTCTACCCAGAAACGATGAGTTTGTAGGTTCGGCAGAAAACGACGCTTAGTAGCATTTCGTGCGTGTGAACGGTTGTTACCCGTTACTGGACGCTTACCAGTTACTTGGCATACTCGGGACATGAATGTCTTCTCCAAATCGTTTCAGCTCGATATCAACCTTGGTGGCCGAACCTCGCAATCTATAAGAAGTTGAGGTCGAAAACCGTTATGGAAAGTCCATACAAGGCTATCAAAGGTCGCGCATTATACTAACTTGACACGCATTGCTCAAGACCCGAACAGATCCTTTTTACAGGTTTTCGTGATCTTTTTTTAAGCAGGGCTACTTTTCTTTAAAAAATTAAAGCTCAAGCAATCAAAGCTGAATAAGGTTGATAATTTTAGTGGCGGGATGATAACAGATTTTTAGCAACTAACAAGCCAAAATGTGATTCAAATCCATCCACGTTCCGCAAAGGAAACCACTTCACCATCACCCACAACGAAGTGATCCAGCACCCGGATATCCACTAAGGCCAGCGCATCACTCAATCGACGAGTAATTCGTCTATCAGCTTGGCTAGGCTCAGCAACGCCTGAAGGGTGATTATGCGCTAAAATAAGGGCGGCTGAGTTATGATGAAGTGCCCGCTTTACAACCTCTCTGGGGTAAACGCTGGCAGCGTCTATCGTTCCCTCAAACAGGATCTCATCTTGAATCACACGATGTTGGTTATCTAAAAACAGGATATAGAATGCTTCCCTTTGACGATCACGCAATATGCTCGAAAGATAAAGCTTGGTATGTTCCGGGCTAGTCAACGCATCTCCTCGCTGTAGCGTTTCAGCTAAATAGCGCTGCGTCATTTCTAACACCGCCTGCAACTGGACATACTTCGCCTCTCCAAGCCCTTTGTGACTACAGAACTCCTTCTTACTTGATGAAAATAACTCACGCAGTGAGCCAAACTCTTTAATCAAACGGTCAGATAGCTCAATGACATTCATCCCCTGAGTACCGGTTCGTAAAAATATCGCTAATAACTCCGCGTTAGTCAGCGATGAAGGGCCATGACTCAGTAATTTTTCTCTAGGCATAGATTCATTAGGCAGTGACTTGATACTCATGGTGAACTCCTTTTCAACTCATCAGCAAGCCTATGAAGTTTGCGGGCTAAACTCATTTCGTTAAGCGGGAGCTTCGAATGACTTGGCTTGGTGTTGAAATTGATGTGTCTAACACTATTGGCTAGCGCTGAGCAGACGCAAGGCGTGTTGACTAGCAACGCGATTCGCCTCCATGCTATCTTAGCCGCAGAGATTTGAAGGAATAACAACATGCAAACACTAGCGGGCAAAAAGATCCTATTAGGGATCAGTGGTGGTATCGCCGCATACAAATGTGCAGAGCTAACACGTCGATTGATTGAGCGCGGCGCTGAAGTTCGTGTCGTCATGACCAATGCTGCCAAAGAGTTTATCACCCCACTCACCATGCAAGCCGTATCAGGCCATCCAGTTGCTGACAGTTTATTAGACCCTGCTGCAGAAGCATCAATGGGGCACATCGAGCTCGCCAAATGGGCCGATTTAGTACTGTTGGCGCCGGCTACGGCAGACTTAATCGCTCGTATGGCGGCCGGAATGGGCAACGACTTACTTTCGACCCTAATCCTAGCTACCGACGCTCCTGTGGCCGTTTCCCCTGCAATGAACCAACAGATGTATCTAAATACAGCGACTCAAGAAAACATCGCCACTATAGAGCGCCGAGGTATGCACATTTGGGGGCCAGCAGCGGGCGAGCAAGCATGTGGCGATATAGGCCCAGGTAGAATGCTAGAGCCAATGCAGTTGGTTGAACTGAGCGAACAATTCTTCCAAGATAGACAGGTATTTCAAGACAAACCTCTGGAAGGAAAATCCATTCTTATCTCGGCAGGGCCGACGCGAGAAGCACTCGACCCTGTACGTTACATCACCAACCATAGCTCTGGGAAAATGGGCTTTGCTCTCGCCGCAGCTGCTAAACAGCTTGGCGCACACGTAACTCTCGTGAGCGGCCCAGTTTCGCTACCAACACCAGATGGTGTTTCTCGAACGAATGTTGAGAGCGCGATAGAAATGCACAAGTCAGTGCTCGACTACGCCACATCCCATAATGTATTTATCAGCTGCGCGGCCGTGGCAGACTACCGCCCTGAGATCGTCGCCGATCAAAAAATCAAAAAAACCGACGAGAGTGATCAAATGACGATCAGTATGGTGAAGAATCCAGATATCGTCGCATCCGTTGCTAGCTTACAAAAAAACCGACCATTTACAGTTGGCTTCGCAGCAGAAACGCAAGATGTAGAGCGGTATGCGCGTGGTAAATTAGCAAGAAAGAATCTTGATATGATCTGTGCAAATGATGTTTCTGTTGAGGGACAAGGCTTTAACAGTAATAGCAATGCGATTACTATCTACGACAAACAAGGTGAACTTGAGTTACCTTTGGCATCAAAAAACGAGCTTGCAAAAGCAATAATGATGCATATAAACGACCGTATATAGCACCAACTTCAATCATTTATTATTAAATACTACGCAGTCGAATCACTGTTCGTTAAACTAGCCGCTTAGCGAACAGTAACCTGTCTATTCAATATGTTGTAATAAAAAGGAAGAGGCCATGGCCGGCACAAGAAAATCAAATCGTCGTGAAGAGATCTTACAAGCACTGGCTGAAATGCTAGAGTCCAATGACGGTGCCTCACGCATCACGACGGCAAAACTGGCTAAACAAGTAGGGGTTTCTGAAGCAGCACTTTATCGACACTTTCCTAGTAAAGCGCGTATGTTTGAAGGCTTAATTGAGTTCATCGAAGAATCTTTAATGTCGCGCATTAATCGCATACTTGATGATGAAAAAGATACGTTAAACCGCATTCGCCTTGTGCTGCAGCTTATCCTTGCGTTCTCTGAGCGTAACCCAGGCCTAACACGTATCCTTTCCGGACATGCCTTAATGTTTGAAAACGAGCGACTGCGTGAACGTATTAATCAATTGTTTGAACGTATTGAAACTCAACTACGCCAGATCTTACGTGAACGCAAATTACGCGAAGGAAAGTCATTCCCAGTTGATGAAACCATTTTAGCAGCACAGCTATTAGGGCAAGTAGAAGGCAGCTTAAACCGCTTTGTACGCTCAGACTTTAAATACCAGCCAACGGCCAACTTTGACGAATACTGGGCGCTATTAAGTGCTCAAATACAGTAATTATGAGTAAATCGAACCATTACGAACAACCAGAATTCAAGCTGTCCCTGCTACACCCTAAAAACTGGGGAGTATGGCTAGGGTTTGGCTTGCTCGCACTCATCGTAAATATTCTGCCGTATCGAGTATTGCAGCTTATCGGTCGTAAACTTGGCGAAATTGGTATGCGCTTTGGTAAAAAGCGAGTCCATGTCGCTACTCGTAACCTCGAACTCGCGTTCCCAGAGAAATCACCGCAAGAGGTGGCCGAGATTGTCAGCGAGAATTTCCGTAACACAGGCATGGCGCTGATCGAAACTGGGATAACCTGGTTCTGGCCAACGTGGCGGTTTAAACGGCGTATCATCGAAAAAGATGTACAAGTTTTAAGAGAACACGATGCCAATGGCAAAGGCGTTCTATTGTGTTGTGTTCATGCACTTAACTTAGAAATAACCGCAAGGGCCTTTGCGGTTATGGGGCTTGCAGGATACGGTGCTTTTCGCCCGCATAACAACCCAGCGTACAACTTCATCCAATACTGGGGGCGAACCCACAACGGGAATAAATTGATTGACCGTAAAGACGTGAAAAAGATGATCAAAGTAATGCGTAAGGGCGAACGACTTTTCTATTTACCAGACCATGACTACGGTCGGAATAAATCTGTCTTTGTCCCTTTCTTTGCTGTTGAAGACGCATGTACAACCACAGGTACGAGCATCTTGGCGTACACAAGTAAGTGTGCCATTGTTCCCGGTTCTGGGTTTCGTAACAATGAAGGCTTCTACGAGATCATCGCCGATCGTTCTATAGAAACTGATTACCCGCAAAAAGATGAGCTGGCTGCCGCTAAGTATATGAATACTTACGTTGAAGAAGTCATCCTTCGCGCCCCAGAGCAATGGATGTGGCTCCACAAGCGTTACAAGACTATGGCCGATGAAAATATCGAGAAAGGCATTCGATACAAGTGATCTTGAATAAGTAAAAAGGGCTGATGTGCACACATCAGCCCTTTTTGCATTTCTTGGTATTGAAACCGATTAAATACCGTATTGAGCTCGGTACGCCTTCACTGCCTCTAGATGCTCAGCGTCAGTACCTTTCTCTTCTAGGAAAGTTACTAGATCAGTCAGGCTAACAATGGAGATGATTGCACAACCAAAGTCACGCTCAACTTCTTGGATTGCAGACAGCTCACCTTTACCTTTTTCTTGGCGGTCAATTGCAACCAAAACACCAGCTAGATCTGCACCATTTGCCTGGATAATTTCCATCGACTCACGAATTGCCGTACCCGCAGTGATAACATCGTCCACCAGCATAATGCGGCCTTCCAATGCGCTACCTACTAGGTTGCCACCTTCACCGTGATCTTTTGCTTCTTTACGGTTGAAACAGTAAGGCGTATCCACATCATGGTGATCCGCTAATGCCACTGCTGTAGTTGTCGCGATTGGGATACCTTTGTACGCAGGACCAAATAGTACGTCGAACTCAATGCCAGAATCTGCTAGCGCTGCTGCGTAGAAACGACCTAGACGCGCTAAGTCACGACCAGTATTGAAAAGACCAGCGTTAAAGAAGTACGGGCTCTTACGGCCAGACTTTAAAGTAAACTCGCCAAATTTTAGGACTTCTTTCTCTAGTGCAAACTCAATAAATTCACGCTGGTATGCTTTCATTACTTTCTCTCTAAATAAAAGGTCTAGTTTTCTAGACGGTTTATAAACAGTTCAAAACTTAGCCTCGGCTAAATCTTGATAAAAAAATAGCTTCCTTTTTAGGGGAAGCTATCTAATAAAATCAATTTTCTAACGCCGCCTTCTGCGCCGCTACGATCTCGGTAATACCTTTGGTCGCCGACTCCAGCAACTTCATCAGCTCGGCGTGGGTGAACGGTTCGCCCTCTGCTGTGCCTTGAACTTCGATCATTCGACCGTCTTCGGTCATCACTACGTTCATATCGGTATCTGCTGCTGAATCTTCTGTGTACTCAAGGTCACATAAGATGTCTTCACCTAGAATGCCCACAGAAACAGCTGCTACGTGGCCTTTCATTGGGTTCGCTTTTAGCTTGCCTTTCTCTACTAAGTGTTGGAAAGCATCAGCCATCGCAACACTTGCACCAGAGATAGACGCAGTACGCGTACCGCCGTCTGCTTGGATTACATCACAGTCAACTGTCACCATGATTTCGCCCATCGCTTCTAGATCAACCACAGCACGTAAGCTACGAGCAATCAGGCGTTGGATTTCCATCGTACGGCCACCTTGCTTACCACTTGCCGCTTCACGACGCATACGTGAATGGGTTGAACGTGGCAGCATGCCATATTCAGCCGTTACCCAGCCCTTACCTTGACCTTTTAGCCAACGTGGAACGTTCTCTTCAACGGTCGCATTACAAAGTACTTTTGTATTGCCGAATTCAACCAATACAGAACCTTCTGCATAAGCTGTGTAGTTACGAGTAATTTTGATTGGGCGAACTTGGTCCGCCTTGCGATCGTTTGGACGCATGGGCATCTACCTTATATGAAGGGGGAGACGTTTTTGGTTGGAGCAGGATTATAGCGAAGTTTGCTCATCAAAGCTATCTGTCTGGGATCTGTGCTACTATTGCCCCGCGTTATTTTCAAAGATGATTAAACAGGAAAATTCGATGATCTACAGTATGACAGCCTACGCACGTAAAGAAGTGAAAGGCGATTGGGGCAGCGCGGTATGGGAAATTCGTAGTGTTAACCAACGCTACCTTGAAACCTACTTCCGCCTGCCAGAGCAGTTCCGAGGCCTAGAGCCAGTGCTACGTGAGCGTTTTCGTAAACGTCTAGCACGCGGTAAAGTTGAATGTGCACTGCGCTTTGAAGCGAACCCAGCGGCAAAAGGCGAGTTAAGCATCAACGAAAATCTAGCACAGCAAGTCATTAGTGCTGCAAACCAAGTAATGCAGATGACCGGCGAAGAAAGCCGCCTAAATCCATTCCAAGTAATGAGCTGGCCGGGCGTAATGGAAACGTCTGAGCAGGATATGGATGCAGTGAACAAAGATCTACTTGGTGCATTCGATGAAGCCGTAAGCGAGTTTATTGAAGCGCGTGGCCGTGAAGGTGAGAACATGAAAGCGCTGATCGTGCAGCGTTTGGATGCAATCACTGAAGAAGTAGTGAAAGTGCGTGCTCGTATGCCTGAAATTTTAGAGTGGCAACGTGAGCGTCTATTCTCGAAGTTTGAAGAAGCGAAAATTGAACTTGATGCATCACGTGTAGAGCAAGAGCTGATCCTACTAGCGCAAAAATCTGACGTGGCGGAAGAGCTAGATCGCCTAGACTCGCACGTAAAAGAAGCAACCAACATCTTGAAAAAAGGTGGCGCGTGTGGCCGCCGCCTAGACTTTATGATGCAAGAGTTTAACCGTGAGTCGAACACGCTAGCTTCTAAGTCAATCAGCACTGATATCACAGCATCTGGTGTTGAACTTAAGGTTCTGATTGAACAAATGCGTGAGCAGATCCAAAACATTGAATAATCAGTTCAATTGAAATAAAAGCCCCGCCATAAAAAGCGGGGCTTTTTTATCTCTACATCCTAACTAGACGCTAAGCCGTTTCGCGCATTGAGCACACAGCACTGGCGCTTGTTTTACGCGCCAAAAACGAAGCTTAAGCCAAAAGGACGGCTGCGCTTTGGTTATCAAAATACCGAGCAGTAGTGGCATCATCAATAGCAAAGATGTCATCGAAAAGCTGTTTCCTGCAACCCAACTTGAAAGGCTCAGTGCAATCAGTGGGAAGAATAGAAAACAAATAGAGGCGGTAAACGGCGTCGACACTTGTCCAAGTTTAAAGTATGCCACTATCCCACCCACACTCGCGAATAAACCCAGATAAGCTACCGCTACCATCGAATCTGTGGAGAAAGCAGAAACCTCTGGCTGCTCAAGCCATGCTGAAGCCAACAGCAAGCACATCGAAGCGATGAAACTAGGTATCGCGTTATAAGTCAGTACAGGAATGGCACGGCAATACTTTTCAACAAAGACATACATCACGGCATGAATTGCGACCGCCCCGCCTAGCGCCAATGAGCCAAGCAAGTAATCTTTACCGCCCAAGGTCATTTCTGTCGCTAAGATAAGCACCAAGCTCAACACCGCAATCAATAGCCCCGAGAGCTGCAGCTTGCTCAGCCGTAACTCTAAAAACAAGCTAGATGTAATCATTACCGCAATCGGCATATTGGCGAAGATGATCGAAGCGAGCCCCGAAGATATGTACTGCTCACCACAAATCATCAAGGTAAACGGAATCGCAAAATAGAATATGGCGACAACAAACATCCAAAATTGCTTCCCTTTGGGAAACAGCAAAGGCTGTTTTAGCTTTATCGCCAATAACACCAGCAATGGTGCTGCAATCAAAAAACGCAGGCCGGTAGCAAAAATAGGCGGAATACTCGCAACGGCTATTTCCATTGCAAGCCATGTGGTTCCCCAAATCAGGCATACCGAAACAAATAAAAAGGCGGTCAGAGACTTATGCGACATAACCGCCTCCTTGCTTACCAAATAGGCCATTCACCGGAAACACAGGCAGACAAGAGTCGGCGCAGTAAGCAGCACCGAAAAAAACTTCAACATTCATATTCTTATTCCCATCACAGGATGGTGTAAATAAGCCGAGCCTATTTACACTCAAATCAAAGGCACACAAAGGTGTTGTGTGAATAACGTGGTGCGAAAAATCGCTGAGAAATAAGAGTTATGCGATAGGAGGTCGATACAGAGAGTGAACCCCTGCATCAGAGTAATTCACGGGAATACTGGCGACTAGAGCGTAACGAAAAGGCGCACTGTATGAACGTACTGTCGTTTCGACTAGAGCAATATTTGAGAGTTGAACATGAGAGCAGCACTGCTTTTCAAAGCAGGATCCACCGGGATCGCAGCAGCCAGAAGTAGATGCGGAATCCATCACCGTACCGCAGCCATCCAAACTGATTGCAATCATCGACGAGCCAGAGGACGAAACCTGATGAGAAGGCACTTTCGCTTGCACAGCAACACTAAATAGCAAAGTAGCTATCAGTGCACTGAGCAACAAATAGATTGTCGGTGTGTAGCGTCTTAGCATCACACAGCCTCATCACGTCAAATAGAAAGCCTAAAGATAGCGGCAGAAATGGGGAATGACAATCATCGAGCAGGCGACTTTACACTTATTTACTCGCCTACCCTCTATGCCTTGATTACTCGTCTTTTTCTGCAGTTTGGTTGTCGATATACGGCCAATAGTGATGGCCAACTCGGATCAGCAATGTCGCCGCAGCAAGAATGAATGCTGCCACGGATAACCATACGACCAGCACAGCATCTAACTCTTTCATTCCCAGTGTGATGTAACGAGCAATCGCCATCATCGCAATGTAGATTGGATATCGAACTGGGATTTTACCGTTCATCACAAACTGCTTCACCATCGCGAGAACTTCGAGATAGATAAACATCAGCAGAATATCGGTGAGAAGAACACGCTTTTCCGTGAAGACATGAATAAATTCTTCCACCATCGCAAACAGCGTGGCCAGCGTAATGGCAACCAGAAGCACCGCTTCTAATACGTAGAAGCTTTTAAGAAAGGGTTTACTAAAAGACTTAGGAAGATGGGAAGGCATAACCTCTTTCCGCAAATAAGAAATCAACTAAGGAAAGAGTTTACACGAGGTTGCATAAAAGGGGCTATGTGAATAATCTCAATAATCGATATCACACAGCCCTTATAGCATTAAAGCAGGATCAGATACGCTAGGAATACTGCAGACAATATGTAAATAACCGGGTGAACTTGCTTGCCTTTGCCCGCGACAACCATAGTGAACGCATAACTAATGAAGCCCATTGCCATGCCGTTAGCTGGCGAGAAGCTCAACACGGTAAACATAATGGTAAAGAACGCTGCAATGCGAGACTCTTTTTGCTCCCAGCTGATTTGGCCCAAACGGCCAATCATATAAATGCCGACCACTACCATTGCTGGAGCCACCATCGCAGCTGAGAAAATCGAGAATAGTGGGTACAGGAATAGCGACAGCAAGAATAAGCCCGACACCATCACCGCAGCCAATCCAGTTTTAGCCCCCTGCGAAGAGGCAATACCCGACTCAGAAAACGCAGTAATAGAAGTTGTACCCAGCACAGAACCAATTACGGTACCGCCGGCATCTGCTACCAGTGCAGAACGTGCGTTCGGTACTTTACCGTCTTTATCAATGATGCCTGCGTCACGGCCAACACCAACGATGGTACTTAAGCCATCAAAGAAATCGACAATCAAAAAGATGATGACGATAAACAGTAGATCAAACAACTTGTCAGCCGTTAAGCCCGAGAAGTTAAACACTGCACCGAAGCTACCCGCCATACTCGGTGGCGCAGAGACAAACTGTTCTGGCAGCGGCGCATTACTGGTGCCCATAAAGGTATCAGCCAATATCGTCAGCGCAATCGCTGTCACAAATGAAATAAAGGTGGCTAGCTTAATGTCGCGGACCATACAGCCCAGTGCGACAAAAATGCTGATGTAAGCAATGATGACTTGAGGATCAGAAATGTTCCCCATGCTCACTAGGATGATTGGGTTAGAAACAATGATCCCCGCATTTTTTAAACCCAGAAACGCGATAAACAGACCCAGTGAGACAGTAATGGCTAATTTTAGATCTTCTGGAATCGACTCAATCATCGCTTTACGGATATTAGTCATCGATAAAATCAGGTACAACACACCCGATAAGAAAATACCGAACAGTGCTTCATGCCATACCAGTGCAACCGAACCACTTAGTAGCATGCCTTTGAAGAATCCATTCATGCTCATGCCCGGTGCTAACATCACTGGGTAATTGCCCCAGATCCCCATAATCAGAGTCGCGATTGCTGCCGCTAATGCTGTTGCAGTAAAGACAGCGCCTCTGTCCATACCTGGGATGTCGCCTAAAATAGCTGGGTTAACCGCCAAGATGTAGCTCATCGCTAGAAAGGTAATAAAACCCGCATAGAGTTCTGTACCAAGGGTGGTTTTACGCTCAGTGATTTTGAACACTGAGTCCAGTACACCAGAGCTTCTCTGGGCTTTAAGGGTTGAATCGAGACTCACAATGAAACCTTTACAATTTAAATAAATAGTAAACGTTATGCATGCTGTGAGTACCTAATAAGAGGAGACGTCACACTAAAAAACCGTAGTCATCGAGATAGGCTCGATAGTAGAGACATCTAATCCATTTCATTAGACATATACAGCATTTAAACGTTTGCGCGGATTGTAAGGATATTGACTAAAAACTCAACGTCTTTACTGCTGAAAAACGCAAAAAAGCAAACGTTTTCGTTTTAGATCAATTTCGCTGGCTTTCCCGCTCAATAAATAAACCATGATCTCTATGCGATCTTGTTGTCCTAAATAGTCGAGTTATGCTACTCTTCGCCTCCATTTTTCTGACCTAAATTTCGCCAATTGGTCGAATATTCATGGTCAGTGCTATCTTTAAGTCAGGTCGTACAACAGTTCGGCTTACACTCCAACCAAACGTGGAACAGAACAGATGGGCAAAGGTACTCTATACATCGTATCTGCACCGAGCGGCGCAGGAAAATCTAGCTTGATCTCAGCAATGCTAGAAACTAACCCGACCTACGCAATGAAAGTCTCTGTGTCTCATACTACTCGTGGTATGCGCCCAGGCGAGCAAGACGGTGTTCATTACCACTTTGTGCAAAAAGAGCACTTCGAAGAGTTGATCGAAAAAGGCGAATTCCTTGAATACGCTGAAGTCTTCGGCAACTACTACGGTACGTCTCGTGTTTGGATTGAAGATAACCTAGACAAAGGGATCGATGTATTTCTGGATATCGACTGGCAAGGTGCTCGTCAGATCCGTGAACAGATGCCTTTGGCACGCAGCGTATTCATTCTACCGCCATCAAATGGCGAGTTGGAACGTCGCCTAAACGCTCGTGGTCAAGATAGCGATGCTGTTATTGCAAAACGCATGGCAGAAGCAAAATCAGAGATTTCTCATTACAGCGAGTACGATTACGTTATCGTCAACGATGACTTCGATGCCGCTTTAATGGATTTTAAAGCAATCATTCGCGCAGAAAGATTGAAGCAGGATAAGCAAGCTGCTAAATATAACGGCATGCTTAAAGCGCTACTGGCGGAATAATCCATTCCGCAATGTTAAGTGGCAGCTTAAGAGCTAGAATATAAAGCACTTAGGTTGTATACTTTCTCGTCATTCAAAATTTTAGTTAATTATTTGGAGTCCTTATGGCACGCGTAACTGTTCAAGACGCTGTTGAAAAAGTTGGCAACCGTTTCGACCTAGTTCTAATTGCGGCACGCCGCGCACGTCAAATGCAAACTGGCGGTAAAGATTCACTAGTGCCAGAAGAGAACGATAAGCCAACCGTTATCGCTCTACGCGAAATCGAAGAAGGCCTTATCACTAAAGAAGTTCTAGACGCACGTGAACGTCAAGAACAGCAAGAGCAAGAAGCAGCTGAGCTAGTAGCAGTAAGCAGCATCGCTCACACTCGATAACAACTCGTTTTCGACGTCAGCTGTTTTCGAAGCACACTGTAATAAGTACGTTGTTTTTCGAACGACTAACCAGCCGGGCCTAAAATTTGTATCTATTCGATAGCCTCAAAGACGTTGCCCAAGAATACCTAACAGAGCCTCAAATTGAGGCTCTGCGTCAATCTTATGTGGTAGCGAGAGACGCCCATGAAGGGCAAACCCGCTCAAGCGGTGAACCGTATATCATCCACCCTGTTGCTGTAGCTCGTATCTTGGCCGAAATGCGCCTAGATATTGAAACACTTCAAGCAGCGCTCCTTCACGACGTTATCGAAGACTGTGACGTCACCAAAGAAGACCTAGAAGAAAAGTTTGGCAATACTGTTGCTGAATTAGTGGATGGCGTATCTAAGCTGGATAAGCTTAAATTTCGAGATCGCAAAGAGGCTCAAGCAGAGAACTTCCGTAAGATGGTCCTTGCCATGGTGCAAGACATCCGCGTCATTCTGATCAAGCTTGCCGACCGCACACACAACATGCGTACGCTAGGTGCACTTCGCCCTGATAAAAAGCGTCGTATTGCTCGTGAAACGCTCGAAATCTACTCTCCTTTGGCACATCGCCTAGGTATCCATAACATTAAAACCGAGCTTGAAGAGCTAGGTTTTGAAGCACTTTACCCAAATCGTTATCGCGTACTCAAAGAAGTAGTGCGTGCTGCGCGTGGTAACCGCAAAGAAATGATTCAACGTATCCACAGCGAACTTGAAGGTCGCTTGGAAGATGTTGGATTGAAAGCTCGTGTCTTAGGCCGTGAAAAGAACCTGTTCTCCATCTATAACAAGATGAAAACCAAAGAGCAGCGTTTCCACACCATCATGGACATCTACGCTTTCCGTGTCGTCGTTGAAGACGCCGATACCTGTTATCGAGTACTTGGACAAGTTCATAGCTTGTATAAGCCGCGTCCGGGGCGCATGAAAGATTACATTGCGGTACCAAAAGCGAACGGCTACCAATCTTTGCACACCTCAATGGTTGGCCCACATGGCGTACCTGTTGAAGTACAAATCCGTACCGAAGACATGGACCAAATGGCAGACAAAGGTGTCGCGGCGCACTGGTCATACAAAGGCAATGGCGATCGCACCGGCACCACAGCGCAGGTTAAAGCTCAGCGCTGGATGCAAAGCCTACTCGAGCTGCAGCAAAGTGCTGGTAACTCCTTCGAATTCATTGAAAACGTTAAATCCGATCTCTTCCCCGATGAGATTTACGTCTTCACACCGAAGGGTCGCATTGTCGAGCTACCAGTTGGTGCAACAGCAGTAGATTTCGCTTATGCCGTTCATACCGATGTTGGCAACATGTGTGTTGGTGCTCGTGTAGACAGAAATCCTTACCCACTGAGCAAGTCACTGAAAAATGGTCAGACAATCGAGATCATTAGTGCGCCGGGGGCTCGCCCGAATGCCGCGTGGCTAAACTATGTGGTGACTTCACGTGCTCGCACCAAGATCCGTCAGGTTCTGAAAACCATGCGCCGTGAAGAATCCATTACCTTAGGTCGCCGCCTGCTTAACCATGCATTGGGTGAGCTGTCTCTTTCAGACATCAGTGAAGACAATGTGCAACATGTACTCACAGACCTGAAAGTCGATAGCGTAGAAGACCTACTGGCTGAAATTGGTTTAGGCGAGCTCATGAGTATCGTCATCGCGCGCCGCCTACTAGGTGATGCCGATGAACTGACCGAAGTAGAAAGCAGCGACGGTAAGCCGAAGAAGAAACTGCCAATCCGCGGTGCGGAAGGCATCTTGTTAACCTTTGCTAACTGTTGTCACCCTATTCCGGATGATCACATTATTGCTCACGTATCACCAGGCCGTGGTTTAGTAGTACACCGTGAAACTTGTCCAAACGTTCGTGGTTATCAAAAAGAACCAGACAAGTACATGGCTGTAGAATGGTCTAACGACTACGACCAAGAGTTCATCACCGAACTGAAAGTCGACATGCAGAACCACCAAGGCGCACTGGCTGAGCTAACCAATGTTATCTCTAAGACGGGCTCTAACATTCATGGCCTGTCGACCGAAGAGCGTGATGGTCGCCTGTATACCGTGACTGTGCTACTGACGACGAAAGACCGTGTGCACTTAGCTAGCATCATGAAGAAAATTCGTGTGATGCCGCATGCGTTAAGAGTTAGGCGCAGAAAGAACTAGATTAGTTAAACATTAAATAAATGCGCTCTTTCGGAGCGCATTTTTATATCATTATGAATTTAGAAAGATACCAACGTATTCAGCAAGTGCTGAAATCTCGTCAAACAGACTTAACGCTGTGCTTAGAAGAAGTACACAAGCCTAACAACGTTTCAGCGGTTATCCGTACTGCAGATGCAACAGGCATCCATAAAGTCCATGCAGTTTGGCCAAATGAAATGCGCACGCTAAGCCACACCTCGGCGGGTGCGCGTAACTGGGTTGAAGTTGACACACACGACACCATCGGTGATGCCATTGGGGAGCTGAAATCTCAAGGCATGCAGGTACTGGTCACCAACTTATCGGACACTGCCGTCGATTTTCGCGAGATTGATTACACTAAGCCAACCGCTATCATTCTTGGCAATGAAAAAACTGGCGCTTCAAAGCAAGCTCTGGAGATGGCAGACCAAGACATCATCATCCCGATGATTGGTATGGTTCAATCATTAAACGTTTCTGTTGCAAGCGCCGTACTCCTATACGAAGCCCAACGTCAACGTGAAATGGCTGGAATGTATCAGCGAGAAGAAAGCACGCTACCAGACGAAACCATTCATCGCATTTTGTTTGAACGCGGCCATCCTGTGCTGGCTAAAGTCGCCAAACGCAAAAAACTGCCTTATCCGCCATTAGACGACCAAGGTCAAATTGTTGCTGAAGAAGCATGGTGGAAAGAGATGCAAAAAGCTTAGCTTCGACGAACAACGCTTTGGAGGGCTTCTATCTTCACCAAAGCGTTGTAATTTATCCTGTACAAAAACACAGTCAGGTGGTTAACTAACCTTAATTTCAGCCACTTACTTAGAGCCTCGCTATGTCTCAACTGCTTTCCGCTATTCCGCTCACTTCACTGTCTGGTGTTGGTGCAAAAGTGGCAGAAAAGCTGGCTAAAGTCGGCCTAAACAATGTGCAAGATCTGCTCTTTCACCTCCCCCTTCGCTATGAAGATCGCACACGAATCTACCCTATTGCAAAACTTCATGCTGGCCTGTGGGCTGCAGTGCAAGGCAAGGTAATGAGTGTGGATACCATCTTCGGCAAGCGAAAGATGTTAGCGGTTAAAATCAGTGATGGTAACGGCACCGTGACACTGCGTTTCTTTAATTTTACTGCCGCGATTAAGAATAACTTCGCTGAAGGTAAGTTAGTACACGCTTACGGTGAGATTAAGCGAGGTGGGATGGGACTTGAAATCATTCACCCTGATTACAAGTTTTTTGCTCCACGCCAAACCCCAGATATCGAACAAAACCTTACCCCCGTCTACCCAACCACAGACGGCCTTAGACAGATCACTTTACGTAACCTCACCGATCAAGCGCTAACTTTGCTCGATAAAGCAGCAGTGCAAGAGCTACTTCCAAACGGACTATACGATCACCAAATTACGTTGGCGCAGGCACTGCATACCATTCACCGCCCGCAGCCTACCATCAACCTCGACGAGTTTGATGAAGGGAAGCACCCAGCGCAAGTTCGCTTGATCATGGAAGAATTATTGGCGCAAAACTTATCGATGCTGTCGGTACGGAGTAAAGGTCAGCAAGATGCAGCCACTCCCCTTAAGCCAGTCGATTCACTTAAGCAACAACTCCTCAAGCAGCTGCCGTTTGAGCCGACCAACGCTCAGGCACGCGTGGTGAAAGAAATTGAAGCGGACTTGGAAAAAACCCACCCAATGATGCGCCTTGTTCAGGGAGACGTAGGCTCTGGGAAAACCCTAGTTGCAGCACTCGCGGCGGTACGTGCCATTGAGCATGGCCACCAAGTCGCGCTTATGGCACCCACTGAGCTACTAGCGGAACAACACGCGATCAACTTTGCCTCTTGGTTCGAATCGATGGGCATTCAAGTCGGGTGGTTAGCCGGTAAACTAAAAGGCAAAGCAAAAGAGACCGAGCTGGCGCGCATCGCCAGCGGTGAAGCGCAAATGGTAGTGGGCACTCACGCTCTCTTTCAAGAACACGTCGAGTTCCAAAACTTGGCCTTAGTCATCATTGATGAGCAGCACCGGTTTGGTGTACATCAACGCTTAGAGCTAAGAGAAAAAGGCGTGAAACAAGGCAGCTTCCCACATCAGCTGATCATGACCGCGACCCCAATTCCACGCACACTCGCGATGACGGCTTATGCTGATTTAGAAACCTCCATCATAGATGAACTTCCACCCGGTAGAACCCCTATCCAAACGGTCGCTATTCCCGACACTAAACGGGATGATATTGTCGAGCGAGTGCGTAATGCCTGCCTCAACGAAGGAAAGCAAGCCTATTGGGTCTGCACACTGATCGATGAATCAGAAGTACTTGAAGCACAAGCCGCTGCCGACACAGCAGAAGAGCTGCAACGCACACTACCCGATGTCAAAATCGGTTTGGTTCATGGCCGAATGAAACCGGCTGAGAAACAGGCAGTCATGCAGGACTTCAAAGACAACAAACTGCACTTACTTGTGGCGACAACAGTGATTGAAGTTGGCGTTGATGTACCTAATTCAAGCTTAATGATCATCGAAAACCCAGAACGATTAGGGCTAGCTCAACTCCACCAGCTGCGAGGCCGTGTTGGCCGAGGCAGTGTCGCAAGTCATTGTGTGCTGCTGTACCACTCCCCTCTGTCTAAGACTGCACAGAAGCGATTAAGCGTTCTGCGCGAAAGCAATGATGGTTTTGTGATTGCACAGAAAGACCTAGAGATTAGAGGACCCGGAGAGTTACTAGGCACAAAACAGACTGGATTGGCGGATTTCAAGATTGCCGATTTGGTGCGTGACCAAAGGTTAATCCCAGAAGTTCAGCGTATTGCGCGCTACATCCACGACAACTATCCGCAAAACGCCGTTGCCATTATCGACCGCTGGCTGGGTGATAGAGATGTCTACTCCAAAGCGTAGGTTAGTATTTAACCTTAAAAAAAGGGGGCTCAATTGAGCCCCTTTTTTACATAGATTATTTGGTTGGGAAGCTTATCTGCGCCTTCAGACCGCCTTCACTGCGATTATTCACCACCACCGAGCCATGGTGCTGACTGACGATACGTTTCACAATCGCGAGTCCGAGCCCTGTACCTTCGCTTCCGCGCGCTGTATCTCCACGAGTAAAGGGTTCAAACAGTTTGGCAATTTGGCTTTGCTCGATACCGGGGCCGTTATCTTCCACACAAATCCAGGCCAACTTATTGTCAGCCGTCGTTCCTGTCGAAATCTTAATCCAGCCACCACCATAACGCACTGCATTCACCACTAGGTTGCTGACGGCACGCTTGAGCGCTATTGGCGTACCAAAAGCAGGCTTCATGTTATCTTGCAGATCCGTCTCAATTTGGATCTCGTAACCGCCTTCCGACGTGGCAACATCTTTAGCAATATCGTTGAGGTCGACCGCTTCAAACGACTGTGTATTGACTGGTTTTAGGTAGTCCATAAACTGGCTGATGATTTCGTTACACTCTTCAGTATCACTGATGATCCCCTCGGCTAAATAGCTGTCTTCAGGAGACATCATTTCTGTAGCCAAACGAATTCGGGTCAGCGGTGTTCGTAAATCGTGGCTAATCCCAGCCATCAGCAATGCTCGGTCTTCTTCGAGCTCCTGAATGCCTTTCGACATCTGGTTAAATGCACGAGTCACGGAGCGAATTTCTGATGCCCCTTTTTCAGGCAAAGGTGGGGGAATTTCACCACGTCCTACCCCTTTCGCGGCTTTCTCTAGCGCAATCAGAGGTCTGTTTTGCAAACGAATGAATAGCCAACCACCTGCAACAATCAATAGCGCCATAATCAAGCTATTACGAAACAGAGGGGCGAAGTCTTCTTCTTGCAGCTCAGAGAGTGGAATACGTATCAGCGAACCAGGTAGAGATTCTGTTTTTATCCAAAGAATGTAACTTTCACTGCCTAGCATCATCCTCACATCGGTTGGTGCACCTAACTCTTGAGTCATCTCTTCACTCATCAGGTCGATGGTCACCGCATGATAATACTCATCGGCAATCTCGCTGCTTTCTGAGTGGATGGTCACGCCAAGCTGTTCTAGCACTCTGCGACGCGATGGCGCATCAAGCTCGAGCTCTTCTTGGAACTCAACAGAATCATCCAACATCAGATTGATCTCATGACCTAGGATGCGATTAAACTGCTGTAAGCTAGGCATCAGAGCGTAATTAAACACCGCATAATATGAGTACACTTGGCTGGCGATCAGCAAAGTAAAAAATATTAGAATCGATTGAGTAAACGAACTGCGAATGCGCATAGAAATAACCTAACGAATGGCAATGACCTAACGAGGTGGAGGGAGTATCGTAAAAAAAGCTCCCACATTGAAGCAATGTGAGAGCTTAGAGTAAAGCTTAAACTTCTTTACCGTCTGGGACAAAGACGTAGCCTAGCCCCCAAACCGTTTGGATGTATCGAGGTTTACTTGGGTCGACCTCTAGCATTCGGCGCAAACGCGAGATTTGAACGTCTATCGAACGCTCCATAGCCGAGTATTCGCGTCCGCGAGCCATGTTCATCAGTTTATCGCGAGACATCGGCTCACGCGCATTGGTCACCAAAGACTTCAGAACCGCAAATTCACCTGAAGTCAGTGGCATTGGTTCATCACCGCGGAACATTTCACGCGTACCTAAGTTCAAGCGGAACTCGCCAAACTCAACCACTGATTCTTCAGAGCTTGGCGCTCCCGGGGCTTCAATCGTTTGACGACGCAATACCGCTTTAATACGAGCAAGCAATTCACGTGGATTAAATGGTTTTGGTAGGTAATCATCTGCACCCACTTCTAGGCCAACAATACGGTCGATCTCATCGCCCTTGGCTGTCAGCATAAGGATTGGCAGCATATTGTTAGCGTTACGCAGGCGGCGACAGATAGACAAGCCATCTTCACCAGGCAACATCAAATCCAACACCATAAGGTGAAAGTTTTCACGTGTTAACAGGCGGTCCATCTGCTCACTGTTAGCGACACTGCGTACTTGGAATCCTTGCTCTGATAAGTAACGCTCTAGTAACGCACGTAGACGTGCATCGTCGTCTACCACTAATATTTTGTAGTTTTCTTGCATGTAATGGTTCCACCTATTTAATAAGCTTGTACCCAAAGAAAATTAGGTCACGCAAAATGTAACACTGTTCTAAGCAAAGTGGCGCAAAGAATTGTTAACGTTTATTACCTTTTTAGCTAATGTATGCAGTAGATTCAATCGAATAACGTCAAGAATATGAAAACAAACCTAATTACTCGTGAAGGTTATGAAAAACTAAAGAAGGAATTGGACTTTCTTTGGCGCGAAGAGCGTCCGGAAGTCACCAAGAAAGTCACTTGGGCAGCCAGCCTTGGAGACCGAAGTGAGAATGCGGATTGGGGGTTAGAAGTATGAAAATCATACTAAATGTTACTAAAGCACTGATAAAATAAATATTTAGAAATAGTATGAGTACTATTTCTATGTACTATTCTTACTTCAATAAAAACACAATTCACAACTGCCAAGATGTGACAGAATCGCTTGGTGATCACAGTGATTAGACCAACTGCGTAACGTACTATTGGACAAAAGCACGTTAGAGTATGAATTCTAACGTGCCAAAATTGGATTAGAAAAAGTATCTTGAAACCTTCGATGCTTGTTATACCTATTTACTCCATACTTTCCCATTCGGTATATACATTCAGAATAGGTTTGTACCTTGAAGTTAGAGGATCGAAATGTTCTTTTAAGTCTTTGTTTTCTAAAAGGTTACGTATTTCATACTTGTAATTTTTTTTGAAACGAACTTTATCGACTTTTCCATCAATGTACTTTGAGCATGCATCATCGTAAGTATTCATCAGTGTTTGAACAGCAGCATCTAAGTTCTTTCGGTAAATTTTAAGAGTTCCCTCATCTTCTTCGTTCAGCTTCGATTTTTCTTCTTTAGCAACAAGTGGAGCCATTACGACAGATATTTCATTGACCTTAGACTTTGCATTTTCAATCGCCTGCCTCATCTCCAACTCAACCATACCATGTTGAAGATTTAAGTTTTTTTCAGCAATATCATGCGCTGCTTTGCTAGATTTTTTTGCAAAAAAAACTGCGGCAATAGATACCAAAAGACTTACAACAGATACAAAATCAGAAAATTCTAAATTCATTTACCCACCTTTTTCTTCATAGCACTAATTACATCTAGTATGTCGCTATTATCAGACGCCGTTGTGCTTTTTTGAAAATGTTCGACCCCTGTATTTTCATCTATACGATATGGTGAATCTCGGACTAAACGTTCTAATTCCTCAATAATTAGAAGCTTATCTTCTTTACTTAGTGGCTCTCGGCTTTCCGTGTAAATCAAGTTATTGATTTCATTAACAATTAGCTCTAACTCTACAGCTACATTTCGTGCTGTTAGTAGTCGCTCTAAGTAATGTTTAGCTCGTTCACTTCGATTCATTGATGCCATTTCTCGTACCTTAAACATAAAAAAGATAACAATATCATACCGATAAGTATCGATATACAATTCAATCCATATATTGAGAGGGATAGCGCTTATTAGACGACAAATTGTCGTCTTTCATCTTTCGGTAAAATCAACATCTTCATATTGACTCAACTTATAATCAGTAAGTTATGGCACACGACGGAAAGTTAGGCTGCAAGATGTCGCCTAATGACGAGAATGAACAGTTATCAACTCAATCGAATAAGTTTTAGTAGGGTAAACGCACGTCCTCTCAATTGTGTAGAGTATTTAATCTAAATGTTTTTGGGGCACTTCTGAGTTACGAAGTGCCAACTATGAAGGTTTTGGACAAAACGTTTTAGGCGTATTGCCCTAAAACGTTTTGTTCAGAATAGAAAAAGTATCTTAAACCTTATACGTTTGTTATGTTCGTACTATTTATTTCTCGTAAATTTCAATATCTTCAGGAATACAGGCTTTAATGAACAGTTCACCAAATGGAGTCAGCTGAGTAGCACTAGTAATCACAACACCATTTTGTTGCCCTCCTGAGTACGTGGGTTGTTGGTTACCACGCTGCCACATTCCAGCAAGATTCAGGCTATGTAAATGGTCCAAGTACATAAAATAATTTTGAGGGTACATTAAACGTTCTACAGGAAACTCGTTGCTAGTAGTATTTCTGGGACCGAAGGTATTAGAGCTAGGATAAAACGTAGAGCTTTGTTTTAACACATACTCCTTTCTTTCGAAGTAATACAACATTTTAGCCTCATCTGGTGACAGCTGGCTGATGATATTGGCAAATGCTGGATGTGCTTCGTTTACTCGCTCTTGGTCGATAGCACGAGCCAAAAGATTCAGAAACATTTCCGTAATAACACTCTCCTCCTCAACGTATTTGAGGTTACCCATGACAGGACCTGCAATCTGTGGATGAGCATTAACTTGCTGTTCTTCCGGAACCTTATCGTTTACACGTTGCAAATAACGTTGAAAACGGTCTTGTTGAGTTGCCAAGTAATCAATAGGAGCAAGAACACATCTCGCTGCTTTTACCGTATTTTTAGCCAAATCACCGACTTCACTTACTGCTCCGCTAGCTAAGTCATCATAAATTTTTTCTATTGGTAATGATTTACCAATATCTTCTAACCAACCCATTTTTACTCCTTAGAACATAACGCTACCTATGCGACTCCGAGATCCTCTGCCTCATACCGTACAGTTACTTTACACTAAAGAAGATATGAGACGAGCAGGTTTAACTCAATGAAATATAGTCATTTTCTTTAGTGACTACACACAAATAGATTCTATTTATACGACTGCTAGTTACTTAAATGTTTATGTATTCAATTTTTACTGTCCCTGTACCTATGAACAGGGCTAGAACAATGGACTATATCCATAGACATCAATGCGAACGTAACAAGCTTTGGGGGCAAAAATGGGGTCTGTTGCAAAGTTTACGGGAGGTCTGACTTTTCAGTCTCCTAGTGACTTAAGCAGTGAAAGCTTCTTCAATTAGACGCACTTCGGCCAAAGGGCCTCGCCCATATAACCACATATCAAACTGTCCCTTTCGGAACATTCGCATCACCTCAAAACCCCGGATTGTAGCAAACGCTGTTTTTAGGGATTGAAACCCTCGAACAGGGTTGATAAGTCGTTTCAGCTTGCCATGATCCGACTCTATGCGATTGTTCAGATATTTGACCTGCCTTTGGACAGTATCGTCGTCACATACTCCCATTTTCTTTAAGGCAGCTAACGCCGGTGCATACGATCTGTCTTTATCGGTATTGATTGTTTTCGGGTGGTTATGAGGTTTGATACTGCGTAAGGCCTTGCCCAGAAAGCACTTCGCTGCCTTTTGATTACGAGTGCGGGAGAGATAAAAATCGACAGTGTGAGCTTCTTTGGTGATGGCGCGATATAAGTACATCCAGGCGCCGCCTACACGTACATAGGTCTCATCAACCTGCCAGCTGGTACTCAAACTTGGCTTCCAGCACCAGCGCAACCGTCTTTCAATTTCTGGGGCATAGCGCTGTATCCAGCGATACAGTGTGGTGTGATTGACGAAAACACCTCGCTCGGACAACATTTCAGCCAGCTCTCGGTAGCTGATACCGTATTTGCAGTACCATCGCACTGCCCAAAGAATGATATCACGAGTGAAATGGCGGCCTTTGAAATTTGACATTCAGCTTATCCGTTAGGTGTTTTTGATTAGCGTGGCAAAATCCTCAAACTTTGCAACAGACCCTTGAACTAGAGTGCATAGATCATTTTTAATCTACGAAGTGGCGAGAAAGGCTGAGATTACGCGCTGCTTAAAAGCTCCCAATCTAAGTTCATCGAGTGCACTAAGAGGTCCTACTGGGTTAAGTTCGGTGCTGATAACGCTACTCCAAACTAACGTTGATTTTACTTCTTCTCGCTCTTCTAAGAGACCATGACCAGTTAGGCCAGAATGTTGAGATTCTGACTCAAACTCTATCAAGCTCTCTATTTTCGCAAACATACAAGAGTCGGGAATATCTTGCTCAATCCGCTCAGAAAATTGAATCAAACTTTGCTCTGCAAAAGTGTATAGCCACGCTTGTTGGTTTATAGTGCTATTTACCCTAAGGATGCGTCCAAGCACTTGTCTAAAATACAATTCTGTTTTGACTGAGCTCATATGACAGCAAACCTGAAGGCGCGGAATATCCGTGCCTTCGCTAATCATTCCAACGCTAACAATCCATTGAGCCTCGCTTTGACGATAACGTTCTATTTCAGCTAACGGGTCTTCATGGCGATAAGTAACGATTGATACAGATTGAGAGTACTTTTGAGAGAGTATCTTTTGGATTGTTTGAGCGTGCTGAACAGAAGAGGCTACAACTAACCCTCCAGCATTGGGTGATTGAGTTCGAATTTCCGCAAGCTTCTTACAGCCGAGCCCAAGTAAATACTCCATCGCATCTTGGTTATGTATAACACTTTGATATGAGGTTTTGGTCTGCTTGAGCATTTCTAAGATCGAAGAAAACGACTCCACTTTATCTTCGTTACTCACGGAAAGGTGCTCACTATCAATTAAAACCAACCTTGGAACTCGACAAACCTTGTCTACGATCGCTTGCCTCAAAGTGTATTGGTAATCAACCAAAAGCTTACCCTCGGGGTCACTATATTCGGACATAACTATGGGTAGAGAATCTGAACGCCACGGAGTCCCTGACATAGCAAGTGTGTAGGTCGCGAGCCCTTGAATCTTCGTAAGTACTTGCTGGCCCCAAACGTTCGCATTTTCAAGTTCAGAACCAGAGCAATGATGTATCTCGTCGAATACAACAAACACTCGATAACTACTCAGTGTCTGCCAAAACTCTTCGCTGAGAAACTGAATGGATTGGTAAGTTAGCGACTGTCCAATCGAGCCTAAACCACCATTAAAAGTGCAATTGAGAGCCTCTGAAAAGGTTCTTTTTATCCCATCTGATACTGTTAACGACGGTGAAAAACACAAAACAAGGTCAACCATGTCATCCTTCAGCAACCTGGAAGCAATAGTTGCTGCCAATACTGTTTTCCCTGCCCCTGGAGTAGCTTGGCAAAAAAAGTGGTGCTGCCCGTTCTTGTAGTTTTGTATCGCTCTTTCAGAGCACTCTTGTTGCCATGTTCTCAACATTCGGTGACATCCGAAGAGATGGAGTTAATCACGTTGGTGAGTACGTTCACTTTACCAAATAGATGTGCCGAGCGATCTCTCGCTTGTTGCAACATAGGGTTGAGCCTCTGTTCTAGCTCAGGGAAGCGACGATTGAGTGATTGATATTCGTCGATCTCACCCAGAACAATCTCTAACTCAGCTTTGTACTGGTTTCGCTCATGGCGCAATACCGAGTAATCTGGAGAGGCTTTCACTTGAGAGGTTACATTCTCTCTTCCTACTTTGGGCTTCACATTCAGAGAGCGAAACAGCCCCGTTTGAAAGTATCTTTTATCGCGCCCTTCTCCTTCACTTTGAAGCCAACCGTTTCTCACAAAACGAAGGATCTGTCTGTAGAGTCTTTTTCTTGCCTCATCAGGCTCCTTCATAAGATCACTCATAGAAAGAGAGGCGTCGCGTAGTTCAATAACCGAAAAACCATCCATACCTTTTTCAATCAATAACTTGTGCATAATCGCACTGATTTTCGTCGAACGTTTCATTTACAACTCATGCAGAACTAAAAACTAAGGATTGCTTAGTATACAGAAATCGACAAAACTAAGAAAATCTTAGTTACTGTAGGTTTTCACACATGAACCGAAAATGTCATTTACTAGCCCAGTCCCGTCGCGACTTAAAGAAGCACGCAAAAAAGCCAAACTCTCCCAGAAAGCCTTGGGGGTGCAAATAGGTATGGATGAAGGGTCGGCGAGTGCCAGAATGAATCAGTATGAGAAAGGCAAACACGCTCCTGATATACAGACTCTAAAGCTCATTGCTGAGGAGCTAGGAGTTCCTTTGAACTATTTCTTTTGTGAGGAAGAAAGCTCTGCCAAGTTAGCTTGCTTGATTGCGAGATTGAGCGAAGAGGAGAGGCAAGAGCTTATCAGTACGTTGAGCGGTTCCGAAGATAATTAGGGTTTGTTGTAGCTAATCGAATTAACGAACCATTCTTTGTCACCTTCAGGTGTGCGAACCGTGACTTCGTCATCCACTTCCTTCTTCAACAATGCTCTCGCCATTGGTGAATCAATTGAGATGTAGTCTTTTGCGTCTCCATAGATTTCTTCAGGACCGACAATTCTGAATGTTTTCACATCACCAGCTTCATTCTCAATCTCAACCCAAGCACCGAAAAAGACCTTTCCTTCTTGTTGAGGCGAGTAATCTACGATGGCCACTTCAGGGAGAAACTTGCGAAGGAAGCGCACACGACGGTCTATTTGACGAAGTAAACGCTTGTTGAAGGTGTAATCAGCATTTTCTGAACGATCGCCAAGACTAGCTGCCCATGTGACGATTTTGGTAATTTCTGGGCGCTTTTCATTCCACAAATGGTCATGCTCGGCTTTGAGTTTGTTATAACCTTCTCTGGTGATTAGTTTTGTTTTCACTTCTACAATCCAAGTTATCTATAAGTTTTGGAGCGCCTTTTTAATTGCGTCTAAAGTTGCAACAGGAAAAAAAGACTTTTGAGTATCACTCGAGACTATACTGCCATTTTTTCCAAGCTCCAATTGGTGTCTGCGTAAAAACTCACTAGAAATTAGGTACTCCAATGCGCTGCGCTCGAGCTCAGTGAGTTTAATCGACGCCACAGAGACATCGACGTTATCGAACACTTCAATCACCTGATTAATAGGCACTACTTCATTGAGTAGTCGTTCCGCCTCCTTTTTCTGAGCATAGAGAATATTAGCTTGAAGTTTAACTACTGGATCTTCTAGTTCATCTATCCAAGCGTGCATCTTACCTTTTGAGGTATTTCGTACCGGCCTAAGTTGGTCTTTTGTTGCAGAGTTGAAGCTAGCTATTAAGGTTCGGTACGATTCACCCGTTTTGTTTCGGATGCTTTGTGCAGCTGGAACACCTCGCCCTTTTCCGAGGCGAGCTATCGTTGAGTAACTAAAGTCGTTCAATCCGCGCTCTTGTTGTTCCTTGCATATGGTAAACACTGCCTCCAATGAGTTCTGTACCCGAGACGATGCTTTCTTTTTTAGCTGACTCAATACTTGCTCAGGAGTAATTTCTGACATGCTAACCGATCCTTTTTAGTGGTTTCGACTTCTCAAACAATTCACGAATCGTCTTTTCGTCGAACTGGTTATCTATCGATAAGTCCTTTAGGGTCAAGCTACCATCCATGAGACGATCGACGTTATCCCAGCCTTTCAAACGTGTTAGCATTAGCTCTGTTAACTGATTGCCCACTGCAAGCTGTTCTTCTTCTGATAGTAAGAAGAGTTGCGGCTGAATACCGTTTTCGACCATCATTTTGTCTATCATTTGGGAGCGTCTGGTAACTGCTAAATCATCACTACAACTGTGATACAGCTCAGCGTTCGAGCACACTTCTGATAGTTGGTGGAAATTGCTTACTTCATCTAGCTCTACACCTAATGTGAATTCATGTGGAACAATAAGTTGATAGTGATTCTCCGTATTTTCTTTAGGGTTACGCATAAGAGTTTGACAATTATGAATATGTCGGTGAATCGCGTTCATGTCTGAGAGGTACAAATCTAGCTTCTTCGCTCGTGTTTCAATTTCCGAGTTCAAATGCATACGCTCTCCAACTAACTCACGCCTATCAGACTCTAAAGCCGACTTCTCTAAGCAATCCGCTTTTATTTTGTAAAGTTGGTGATCAATGACATCTATCTTCTCTGCAATATCATCAAGCTTCTGCCCAAGCGAAGTGTAACGTATAGATTGCGTGTTTACGGCGAGGCTTATTTCATTGAACATGGCGGCAAGTCCAACCAAAAAAGCTGGGCCGGTAATAAAGAATCGACACTGAAAACAGTTCTGTTCCCCCAAATAACCTGCTGGTACTGGGTGATATATGTTGGCTTTTGTGGCTACTGGGCAGCCACCTTCTGAACAAAAAGCACCTCCAACAGGGCAGATACCAAAGTCTTTCCATAGATAACTGGAGGCAGGTCTATCATTGCTGAGTATATTGATTCGGTCCACAGATGTCCCTACTAGCTGTGATTTAACCTCTTCAATTCTCTGCTGTTCCACAAACGATTTGAGCGTTTGTGTTGCTTTGTTCATCGCCTCTTTTTCTCCTAACTCCATTTTCTCTCGTAAGTTAGCGCCTGTTTTATCACTCTTGATATAGTAAATAGACATGAGGATGCTGGAGTGACCGACTAGCTTCATTATGACTTCTAAAGGAATTCCAAACTCATAGGCATATGCATTGATCAAGCTCACCCGCATTGAGTGGGGAGTGTAAGGAGATTTGAAGTGAGAAAGCGGTATTATTTCGCTACTCTTTAGCTCTTTGATGACCTCGTTGTATTTTAATCCACGGTAGGTGGCCGTAGTGACGTCGTTTTTGGCACTGAAAAACAGTGCAGCAGCCAATCTATCTGCCAGGCGTCCGCTGAAGTATCCAGGCTCTATATCTTTAAACTCCCTAAATAAAAAGCAATTAACACCTTTTTGCTTAAGCTGAACCTCATTCAAGTTGGTACGCTCACAATCCAACCACTTCGTCGGTTCCTCAATCGGATTGTACTTTTGTTGCCATTTTCTGAGTTTTATCAACCAATATGCCAGTTCTACCGGCATAAAAGGAATGGTATAACCTGAGCCATCAAATTTGGTCTTGTTAGAGGTGTAATGAACTCCAAATTCTCCTTGACCGGATTTACTCACCATACTTTGCCTATTGGTCAAGCCTGCCAATTTGGTCCTATTTTTCTTCCAAACGACTTTACCGTTCTTGAAGTCGGAGAGTTCTTTGTCAGCCTCACCAGAGTCACAGTAGACGATCTGTATACCTCGTGCAGGGAGTTGCATCAATGAATATGTATAAGTCCAGTATGTGGGGAACCATAGGTAGGTTTTTCCATTTTCAACTTTAAATACACAGTCAGGGTCATTCTTATCTAGGAGAGAGCTGTCGGTTATCTGAACCCAATCTGATGAAAACTGATGTAAATGAGTCAAATCTCGATAGCTTAGTTTTTTCTCTATCGAGTCTAATGGAAATATCCACTCACGCCCCGCTTTTACATATTGATAAGGTAAGGCCATCTTACTTGTTTCATTGACAACATTTTGTGCAACCTCTCCATTAAAGTTAATGTGGCTAAAAGGATTTTTGGCCCCTTTAATGTGAGTAACCTCTCCGGTCTCAGTGTCTTCCAAAATCAGATAATTTGATATAACCCAGTCTAAGAACTCATTGATTGAGAAGACCCATTTTTTCCTGCGTGTCAACGGTACTTGTTCAAATAGATTGAGCATTGGTTGAATGTTTGTCGAACCGCGTGTTAGAAACTCCAAAGGGCATGTTTCGAAGGAATTCGGCTCAATGTATTTACGAACAAATTCACATAAGTCTTTCGCTTTGGTATCTCCACCACGTGCAGACTTGAGAAACTCTTTTATCTTTTCCGCCCACAATGACCATTCATCAGTAAAGTATTTAACTTGATAGGGGCGAGGAATTCCCCAAAAGTCATAGGTGTTAGTCCAACCTTTTCCTTTGTATTGCTCTTCTGGCTTGACGGGCACTCTAGGGTCTTGGGATGAAGTTCTGAATTCTCGGTACTCAGATAAAGTAGTGATGCCATTTTTTCTAACTAAAGCTTCTAGTTCCTTATAAGAATATGGTCGTGGGATATCCAAAGCATCAAACCAATCTGTCCAATCATGAATCGTTTTTTCTGGCTTCGAGGGTAGGTTGCTGTGTACTTTCCTCGCTTTTTTATATTCGAGAGAATTTTTTATTTTCAGCGTACGACACCATGCTTTAAATGACTTTAGATCTCGAATTTTTTTCGGTTGAAGGTAGTCCCACCAACCACGCCAGTCTGCTGCATAAGTTCTATCCGGAATCGCCGGCAGACAAGGGTCTTCTTTATATCTAACTCGATACTCAACTACGGTGGTGATACCTAATGCCTGTACTGAAGCACGTGCAGCGTCTATGTTTGAATAGAATGCCCTTTCAGTTCTAGAAAAAAAACTGGGCCAATTGATCCACTCATCTTTGTAAAAACGATGAGGGTTTGTGGGAAGTTTATTATCCTCTGGGTAACGCTCTTGATATTCATTAAATGAGTTGATCCCAAGTACTTTTACTGCCTTGATTGCTTCACTTAATGTTGGATAGAGGTCCTTTACTTGTTTTCCAAGGAACCAGCACCACCCTCGCCATTCATGGGCATATATTCTTTCAGGTTTTGATGGCAATAAATGGTCTTCTCTATAACGGAATCGATATTCATTAGACGACTTGATGCCTAATTCTAATACAGAACGACGAGCCTGCTTGAGAGTACTATAATTTTTCTTTATTGGCTGACCGAGGAACGTTTGCCAACTAGTCCAGCTTTCGGAGTAAAAAACGTGGGGCTTAGGGGGTAATGACTGGTCTTCTCTATAGCGCGCCCTGTACTCTACCATGCTTTTAATACCAAGCTTTATCGCAGCCATAGACGCCTTTTCGATAGTCTCGTAATACTTTTTCTTATATTTGCTTAGAAATTGCTCCCAAGACATCCATTCCGTGGAATAATACTTATCTGGATTAGGGGGTAACTTTGAGTCCTGAACATAGCGCAGTCGATAATCAGATTTGTTTTTGATTCCTAACCTTTGTGCTGCTGAAGAGGCATACCTGATTTGGCTATAGATCTCACCATCCTCACCTCTAAGAAAGTTGGGCCAACTAATCCAATCACTCGCATATACCTTGTCAGGATTTGCAGGTAACTTTGGATCTTCTTTGTAACGATGTTGATATTCACTAACAAATAAGATTCTTAGTTTTCGGGCACTCTCTTGAGCCTTGTGTAAGCTAGAATAAAGAACCTTTTGTTCTTTACCCAGAAAATGTGACCAGTTTTTCCACTCTGAACTGTAGGTTCTATTTGGGTTTGATGGTAGGCGAACATCTTCCTTGTAGCGCAAGTAGTACTCTCCACGTGTCGACATATCCAGCTGTGCAACCGCCTTCATTGCTTCAGACATAGATGGGTAGTGTCTAGCCCTCTCGGGAACTCCCAAAAACTTACCCCAGCCATCCCAATCTTTTCTATAGGTTATTTGTGGTGATGCGGGAAGCATAGGATCTTGCTTATAGGAATATTGATACTGATTAGCGGATTTGAAGCCTAAGGATTTAGCTGCTAACGAAGCCTCCTGTAACGTTCCATATTTATTACCCTTCATTCAGTCGCTCCCTCAGAGTTAATCGAACTTCTTCATTCAAAGGTTTTAAATACACCAAACAACTATCAGGACTTTTATGGTGCATCGTTTTTTGAATTTCCAATTGAGAAAAACCCTCTTGGCTTAATCTATAGCCGTAGGAATGGCGATGAGCATGTGGGGTTGTCCCTAGCGATTTGTGGGGCTCTAGCCCAATTCGTTTAATGGCTCTATTATATTTTTGAAGAAAGTTCTTTTTACTCTCAGGATTACCCTTTGAGTTAACAAATAAGAAAGGAAATTCTGAGGTGGGCCTGACTGAAAGATATTTGTGTAGTAACAGAGTAAACTCAACAGCTTTATTTGCCGGATAAAACATGACGTCAAAGGACAGATTGCGATTTGTTAGCAAAGGTCCTTTCCAGCCAGCGTAGAGCCTATGGCTTCTCGAATACTCGTTCCGTGGAATCAGACGGTATTTATTAACCAGGTATTCATTTCGTTTACTGAAACGTTCATCTGGAGACTTTCCATCACTAGGATGGAAAACCGATATAAAAGCTGAACCTGATTGTGGATCTATCGATATATCATCGGTATATATATGGAAGCACTCTGACAGTCTTAACCCACCGAAATGCATCAACATTACGATTAACTGACTACCATAATCCTGCTCCCCTGAGGCAGAAACAAGCCCGTGCATAAGTAAGTCTTCAATTCGCTCCTCTGGAAATCGGTAGACGGCTTCGATATCAACAAAATGCCTCTCAGGCCCGTGAATTTTTCTAACTAATGAGAACTGCTGTACTGATGGTTTCGTCAAGTGATTAAGAAAACAACGCCGGTGTCTTCTATAGTAAGCACACCATTGCAAGCGCTCTTCTGCGTGAGTGGCTTTTCTCAAAGGATTTAGCTTTGGTAAATCAGTACCATGAATAGTATCTAGGTAGTCGCAGTAATGAGTAATATGACGAAGAAGAACATTAACGTCTTCATTGCTTCGAGGGTTCCAGAACAAACCAGAGTCATCTTGCCCATCTTGAATAGTTCCGAACTGTAATGCTTCAACAAAGGCTCTGAGTAAATCTGTAGCCGATGAAAAGTTGGATACTTGGCGCTCTATAAACTTCAAAAGAAGCTCTACAGCGAAGGTATTACGCTCCAGCCACGACTGAGATTTATAGCGATTCTCATGCAAAAATCTCAAGTGAGAAATCAGCAAACCATTTTCAGTAAAAAGCGCTGGAAAGCGAAACGAAGGCCGGCCTGTACTAGCTATGTAGCTCACTCCACGCTTTATAACGAAGCTCATTTCTTCGCTTGTTCTAAGTAGTCATGCCATCCAGACCAACTCTTGTCGTAATAGGCAGTCATACTTATAGGTAAATGCTTAAACTGCTGTTTATTCTTACATTCCCAATCATCAATATCGGAGAATCGGCGAGTATTCTCTAGAAACTCTCTCCAACCCGTCCATCGCTTTTCATACTTCATAGACAACCTCAAATACTAAGGAGTTCTTAACATACTACTTAGTATATAGTTGATGGTTCTCACTATTTCAAATGACTCAACTAATAGAAGAGGCCAGATTAATATCAGATGTTTAGAAGTAGAATTGCAGCTATTAGTATGTTCTTTAGAGTAGAACTAATACCAGTACAACAAAAAAAGGCTGCGTGAAATCGACCGCCGTGTCCGCTATCTGCGCAAGCGCTTGGAACAGGTGAAAGTCGTCGATTACTCACCACAGCAAGAAGGGAAAGTATTTTTCGGTGCTTGGGTAGAAATCGAAAATGACGCCGGCGATATCATGCAATTTCGTATCGTGGGCCCAGACGAAATTTATGGTGATGCCAAGGGCTATATTTCGATCGATTCACCAATGGCCCGGGCGCTATTGAAAAAAGAAGTCGATGATGAGTTTGTGGTGCGCACACCGGAAGGCGAAAAAGAGTGGTTTATTAACTCAGTTCGCTATCAATAAAAAAATCCCCGCTAAGGCGGGGATTTTTAAATGTGTTACGGCTGTTAGTCTTTGCCTAACAAGTAGTTTTCATCGCTACTCACGACAGCACCGTGTTTTAAGAAGTTCTTACCCAAAATCATGCTGTATTCAAAGCGAGAACGATCCTGAAGGTTCACTTTGACGCGACGCTCTAAATCTCCGAGCTTAACCGTCATTTCTACCACTGGGCGGATATTCGGTTTTTCACCTTTCTTCGCTTTAATGCGCATTACATCGATCACAGGCTTGGTGAACTCTTGTTTGTCACCTTGGCTGTTTTGATACGTAAATGTCACCATATCTTGGCCATCTTTCTTGAAACGCTTGATGTTGACCGCATTCATTGAACTTACGTCAGCACCCGTATCCAATTTCGCAGGGAAACGCATACCTTCGACTTGAGCGATTTCGATATGACCCGCTTTAAATAGTGGATCAGCTTGCAGCAGGTGATCAGCGCGAGTATTTACAAAGACGCCATCTTTGACCATTTTTTGCCCCAATACGAAGTAAGGACGTTTTTCATCGCTATCTAGCACATCAATAGCAAATTCCTGTTCACGCACTTCGCCTTCAAGAGCAAACTGACCTAGCACCACAGGTCGAACCGTGTCGCCTACCCGTAGGTTTTTCTGAATCTTCTTAGTAATTTTTTGCTGTTCGCCGTCCGAGTTTCTCAAAAAGTACTCAACGAACTCATCTTTACCCTTATCAGTCACCTCAAAGCTTGCCACCTTGAGTAGTGGAGTTTTGACGGCAAATGATGGTTCTGCATCTAACTTAAAGCCATCCAGCGATAGGCTCTCTTGTGGGGAGACCACTAAAGGTTGGTTCGACTTGGCCACACTTAGGAAGCTCTTGGCACCTTTACCCAAAAGATTTTCAGCACCAGTGTCGATCATGAACGACTCGCTGATTGTGTTGGTACCAACACGCAGCTGAGAACTGCTACCCGAACGATCTTTTAGGTACACCAACCAATATTGTGTCGTTTTACTGTCCAGCTGCACTGGCACATATACCAACGGGCGTTTGTGACCACTTACTTTTAGCATGCGTACAAGTGGCAAAGTCATCTCTTTCTGCTTGCCGTCACTACCAACCATGTCGAACTTCACTTCATCACGCTTAGTATCTACATCGATATTCTTCGCGTGCAAGATGCTGTAGCTGTTCTTCAAAGAGAAGCTGACGTTAAGCGGGATATCATTGATGCTGACGGTTTCTTTTTTACCCACCACTTTGGCTTTTGGCTGCTCTTGCAAGTAGTCATAGCCCGCAAACACCCACGCATTGTCGGCCAAAAATGTTTTACCAATCAGCACAGGCGTCGAGAAATTGCTGCGATCGGTTAGGTTAACATCGGTTTTCACTTGGAGCCCCGCGATGCTCATTGGTATCTTCACAGTTGGGCGCAACAGTGGCGTGCTGCTGGTACGGCTACGGATCATCGCAACCCTTTCCAGTGGTTCTTTGATCACTACAGGCTCACCACTATATGGGTGTTGAACGGTAAAGGTGACAGTCGCTTTGAAGGGTGCAAACGTGGCCCCGTCCCAATCAAAATAGTCGAGCTCTTTATTTTTCTCGACTTCTTTCACCATCGCAGCCATTAAGTCGTGATCTTTCAGGTCTTTATAGTCTGGATTGGTACTGGAAACATGGATATTTTCCGCATGCATAGAAGTGCTATCAGCACCGGTATCGATTTTGCCCACAAACGGAACGCCTTTTAACGCCTCCGCATCGTGCAAGTACACATTCTCAAGACGGCCAAGTACCAATTTATCGTCTAGCTCATACGCTGGGCTCTGCGTAGTAAAAGGAATTTCAACAGCCAAAGACGAGTGAGAAAACAAGGAGGTACTCAAGATGGCTAACGCCAAGGATATTTTTTTCATTCTATGCATCCGTTTTATTCTTCCGGTAAACCTTACCGTCTTTCAGTCCATAAAAAAAACAATAAGTTCTGACACTAGTTACAGTTTTGACATAACTTTAACCAAAGTACACATTCATCTTTTACTTTGTCTGCAAAATTGACACCTGAGTAGCAAAAAGATTGGAAAATAACGCCTTAATCCCAATATATACAAACACTACAGCGTCATAAGTCCGCTTTACGGGAATCTCCCTACAATCAAACAAATAAAGAGAAAACACGGATGAGCCAAGCTATCTGTCGCCTGATTGCTCAGGAACTGAATGTTAAGACTGAACAAGTTACTGCTGCTGTCACCCTTATCGATGACGGAAACACCGTCCCATTTATTGCTCGCTACCGTAAAGAAGTCACTGGTGGTTTAGACGATACTCAGCTACGTAATCTAGACTCACGACTCTCCTACCTAAGAGAACTCGACGAACGTCGCCAAACCATTCTCAAGTCCATCGGCGAACAAGGCAAACTAACCGCTGAACTGGAAAGCGAAATCAACCAAGCAGACAGCAAAACGCGCTTAGAAGACCTTTATCTTCCGTATAAGCCTAAACGTCGTACGAAAGGGCAAATCGCGATTGAAGCAGGTTTAGAACCTTTGGCTGATAAACTATGGAATGAACCGCAAACCGAGCCAGAAGCAGAAGCAAACCAATACATCAGCAGCGATAAAGGCATTGCGGACACCAAAGCAGCACTTGATGGTGCTCGCGCGATCATCATGGAGCGTATCGCTGAAGATGCGAATCTGCTAGAAAAAATCCGTGCTCACCTGAATCGCAATGCGGAGCTAGTCGCACGTGTTGTCGACGGTAAGCAAACCGAAGGCGAGAAATTCAAAGATTACTTTGAGCACAATGAAGCACTCAGCAAAGTGCCGTCCCACCGAGCACTGGCTATGTTGCGTGGCCGCAATGAAGGCTTCCTAACCTTAGCGATGAATGCTGACCCAGAGCAGGAAGAAAGTGTGCGTCAGTCTTACTGTGAAACCATTATCTCCGACCACTACGGTATTAACCTCAGTAGTGCACCAGCCGATGCATGGCGCAAACAAGTCATCAGCTGGGCATGGCGTATTAAAGTTTCCATGCACATGGAAACAGAGCTAATGGGTGCAATGAAAGAGCGAGCTGAGATCGAAGCGATTGAAGTGTTCGCCACCAATTTAAAAGACTTACTGATGGCTGCACCAGCCGGCCCTCGCGCAACACTCGGCTTAGATCCAGGCCTACGTACTGGTTCTAAAATTGCTGTCGTGGACTCAACCGGTAAAGTGCTGGCAACGGATACCATCTATCCTCATCCACCACAGAAACAATACGATAAGTCGATGCAAGTGGTTGACCAACTGGTGCGCCAGTTTAATGTCGATCTGATTGCAATCGGTAACGGTACAGCCTCACGAGAAACCGATACGTTTGTGGCCGATTTAATCAAGCGCGGCAACCTCAAAGTACAAAAGATCATGGTCAGTGAAGCGGGTGCGTCGGTGTACTCGGCCTCTGAATTGGCGGCGAAAGAATTCCCGAATATGGATGTGTCGCTGCGCGGTGCCGTGTCGATTGCTCGTCGTCTGCAAGACCCATTGGCTGAATTAGTGAAAATCGATCCAAAATCGATCGGTGTGGGTCAATACCAACACGATGTCAGCCAAGCGATGCTAGCCAAACGTCTGGACGCGGTGGTTGAAGACTGTGTAAACGCAGTAGGTGTGGATGTGAATACTGCCTCAGCAGCGTTGCTCACTCGTGTTGCAGGTTTAAGCACAACTATGGCTCAGAACATTGTCGAGTATCGTAACGATAATGGCCGATTTGAAGCCCGTACAGCACTAAAAAAAGTGGCTCGCCTTGGGCCAAAAGCCTTTGAACAGTGTGCTGGTTTCCTACGTATTATGGATGGTAAAAATCCACTGGATGCTTCTTCTGTTCACCCAGAAGCCTATCCAGTAGTGAAAGCCATCGCCGAGAAAAACAGCAAAGACATCAAAGCACTGATTGGAAACTCTGAATTCTTACGCGGCCTGCATGCTGTGGATTACACCAATGAAAGCTTTGGTGTTCCAACCGTCACTGACATCATTAAAGAACTTGATAAACCGGGCCGTGACCCACGCCCTGAGTTCAAAACGGCCACATTTGCAGATGGTGTGAACGAAGTGTCAGATCTAGAAATCGGGATGATTCTCGAAGGGGTCGTTTCCAACGTGGCTAACTTTGGTGCTTTCGTCGATATCGGTGTTCACCAAGATGGCTTAGTTCATATCTCGGCACTGACCGATCGCTTTGTTTCTGATCCACGTGAAGTGGTAAAAGCAGGTGACATCGTTAAAGTAAAAGTGATGGAAGTCGATGTACAACGTAAGCGCATCGCTCTGTCTATGCGCTTAAAAGATGAACCAGGCCAAGACAACCGTTCGCAGCGCTCGCACACATCACGCTCAAACGCTCCTCGTGGTGGTCATCGCCAACAAGGGCAGCGCAAACGTGAAGAACCACAAAACGGTGCTATGGGCGGTGCGTTTGCGGCAGCCTTTGCCAAAGCCAAACGCTAATTGATACAGTAGCTATCAACGGACCAATAGCTATCACTGACCAAAAGCCATCGCACGCCGATGGCTTTTTAATGCGAGTAAAAAAGAAAAACCCACTTGCTGGTAGTGGTGCACTACAAGAAAGTGGGTATTTTTGATAGCGATAAACACCGAACTGTAGATGTTTACAACACCGCTATAACCTCAGATGGAGTGTTTGGTGCAACGGCATGACCATAGTGGTACCTGATCACAGTTCGCCGCTTCGCCATTCTTCCTTCAGTTATCGCAGCATCAATAATGCACTTGGGCAACCGAAAACGCATCGCATAGCCTTTTCCCTGCTTCTCGCTGTATGTCTCGAGGGCCAGCAAACTGAAGAGTCGCTCAAGGGTATCCTTGGGGTCTTCGTGATAAGACTCGGCAACCTCACTGTCGTTCTCCGTTTCGTAGCCAGGATGCTCCGACGGGTCCCATGAAGATTGCTTTCGCCGTTTATCGTCTGCCTTAACCTTTCGCTCAGCATTGGTTTTAGCCAGTTCAACGGTCGGTATTATAGGCTCCCGCACTTTATTATCGCGCGCGGCCTGCTCCGTTTGTACATTAACTGATGGGGCGATAAGTGGCACACTAACGTTAGTCGGTGACACGATCATAGTCGAAACCTCCTCAGTATCGCCCAACCCGATAATGCCTAACTTGTGTCAGCTCTATTGGGTTAATTTCTGTATCGACTGAGGTGGTTAAAAATTTAGCAATTATTCATTACTTTTGGCCAAAAACGACAATTTGATGACAGAATGCATCCAATTCAGTCATAAATGGCGCATGTGAAGACTGGCTGAACACATAGTGTTCACTGCTCGGCAGGGCTTTTTGAACATCACTGGCGACCTTAACTGGCACCAGGCCATCAAGCCGACCATACAGTCGTAAAATTGGCGCCGAAATTTCTTCCAGTTGCTCACGCATATCAACATTCGCCAGCATTTGTAGCCCAGCCAACAGTGATTCTGGGTTTGGACTTGGGCGAGATAACACAGCTTGCTTCAGCTGCTTAACATCTTGACGAGCTGACGGGCTTCCCATGGCTTGCAGCGCCATAAACCGTTCAATCGTAGTCTGAAAGTCATCTACCAGCTGATCGGTGAACGCCGTCAGCACATTAGGTTGAATCCCACGCCAAGGCCGTTCTGCAGCAAACTTAGGTGAGGATGCCACCGTCACAAGCTTAGTGACGCGTTCGGAGTGATGCAAAGCGACATGACTTGCCACCAAACCACCCAACGACCACCCAACCCAAATGGCTTGTTCTGGCGCTTCAATCAAAAGCTGCTGAGCAATTTCCTCTAAGGTCGAGGCATGCAAGTGAGCACTATGACCATAACCCGGAAGATCAACAACATGAACATTGAAATGTTGGCTCAAAACTTCTGCAGTTTGATGCCAAACCGCGCCATTCATTCCCCAGCCGTGAACAAGCACCAAGTCAGCGGCTTCGCTATCTTGATTCACATGACCTTCTCGATGCCAGTGCAAAGTTTCCTTCATGGTCGCACTCTCTCCTACTAAATTCAGCCCTAATCACCGTCGTTAGGCGAGATGATAAACACCACTTCACCCAACAGTTTGGCGACCATGTTATCCGATTGGCTACAAAAAACCATGCACCAATACTGCGCACCGGTATGCGACTTATGCCGATTACCGCTCGATCCAAAGCAAGAGTTCAGCATCTGGTGCTCTAGTTGCCAAAGCTACTTCCAACCTACATCACGTTGCCAGCGATGTGGACTTCCAACAATAACATCGACGCCAATGTGCGGCTCATGCTTAACCGCTCCACCACTGTGGTCGCGACTGTATTGCGTGGGCGACTACCAAGCACCGCTGTCCAACTACGTCAGCAAACTTAAATACCAGCGCCAGTTTTGGCATGCCCGCAACTTGGCACCATTGCTTACGGAAAAAATCGACACCAAGCCAGAGATACTAACCTCAGTCCCTATGCATTGGCGAAGGAAATGGTGGCGAGGCTTTAACCACAGTGAGATTTTGGCTGCTGAAGTAGCAAAACGTACAGGCATAACGTATCAGCATAATTTGTTTAAAAGATGTAGACCAACCAAGCAGCAACAAGGTTTAAACAAGTCTCAACGGCTGAGTAATTTGCGCGGAGCATTTCGACTTTCATCGCCACCACTAGCAAAGCATGTCGCGATTATTGATGATGTCGTCACCACAGGCAGTACGGTGCATCATTTATGCAAATTACTGCTTGAAGCGGGCGTCGAAACCATTGATATTTACTGTATCTGCCGTACCCCTGAACCCACAGACTCACACTAGTCATTGCATCACGATGAAAAAAGGCTAGATCTTAGGCTGTGCAGGAGTAAAATGGCGCTTAAATAGCCTACAATTTCACTCAGGTATTCGTCGTGTCAAATTCTATTACTATTACAGAAAACGCCCAATCTCACTTTGCCAACCTGCTTGGCCAACAACCAGAAGGCACTAACATTCGTGTTTTCGTGGTTAACCCAGGTACTCAAAACGCTGAATGTGGTGTTTCTTACTGTCCACCTGAAGCAGTCGAATCAACAGATACTGAGCTTAAATTCGAAGGCTTCTCTGCGTTTGTTGATGAATTGAGCCTACCGTTCCTAGAAGACGCTGAAATCGACTTTGTTACAGACAAAATGGGTTCTCAGTTAACGCTAAAAGCACCTAACGCAAAAATGCGTAAAGTCGCCGATGACGCTCCACTGCTGGAGCGCGTAGAGTACGCAATTCAAACTCAAGTTAACCCACAACTCGCAGGTCACGGTGGTCACGTAAACCTAGTCGAAATTACTGACGAAGGCGTGGCGATTGTTGCATTTGGTGGCGGTTGTAACGGCTGTTCAATGGTCGATGTCACGCTGAAAGAAGGCATCGAAAAAGAGCTACTTCAACAGTTTGAAGGTGAGCTTACTGCTGTACGTGATGCGACTGAACATGACCGTGGTGAGCACTCTTACTACTAATCCGTCATCATCGTTGATATTAAGGGTTGGCCATGTGCCAGCCCTTTTTGTTTTTAAGTCTCCGCCAATACTGATAAAAATCTTGATTGGTCGAAATCTATCCCTTTAATACCGCGGTATTTTTTCATATATTAACTCTACCTATGGGATCGACGATCCTAAACGCTAAGGAGTAAGCGTCATGACCAAACGCAGCCAGCCGGAGATTTTAGCGAAGCAAGTTGTTGCGCAATCGAGATTGTTTTCTATTGAGTCGCTTGATCTACGTTTTAGTAACGGAGAACAGCGAATTTACGAACGCATGAAACCGAGTGGACGCAATGCGGTGATGATGGTGCCAGTCACTGAGCAAGGCGACTTACTCTTGGTCAGAGAGTACGCGGCGGGCACAGAGCGCTATGAACTTGGCTTCCCGAAAGGGCTTATCGACTTAGGTGAAACAGCTGAGCAGGCCGCAGTTCGCGAACTCAAAGAGGAAATTGGCTTTGGTGCTCAAACACTGACTCCACTTAAAGAAGTGATACTCGCACCCTCCTATTTTTCTAGCCGAATGACATTATTTGTAGCACAAGACCTATACTCAGAAAAGTTAGAGGGCGATGAACCTGAACCTTTGGAAATTGTGCGTTGGCCACTTGCCCAAGCGGAAGAGCTGCTGACTCACCTCGATTTTTGTGAAGCGCGGAGCATCACCGCGTTAATGCTCGCCCTTAAGTACCTAAATAGGTAGTCACCTAAAGAATGAGCCACCTAGAAAAATTAATATCTAAAAATAATAATCTAGGGCGTTAGGAAACATTATGCCAATACAAAAAGATCTATCGAACCTACTCCCCTCCGTGATCGAGATTGCGCGCTCTGCCGGGCAACTGATTCTTGATATCTACGAAAACAAACAATACGAAGCTTATGTAAAAAGCGATGAAACACCAGTCACCAGTGCTGACATTGCTGCACATAAGCTGATCATGAAACAGCTAAGCGAGCTCACGCCTGATATCCCAATCTTATCTGAAGAAGATGCCGATATTAGCTTAGAACAGCGCTCGCAGTGGGAGCGCTATTGGTTGGTCGACCCACTCGATGGTACGCAAGAGTTCATCGCTCGCAGCGGCGACTTCGCTACTATTATTGCTTTGGTTGAGAATAACCACCCAGTGATGGGCGTGGTGTATGGGCCAGTTTCGGGCGTGACTTACTACGCCTATTCGGGCAAAGGGGCTTGGAAAATCCCAGATATGAATGAAAGCGTTCGTATCGATACTCACAAGCACGAGGAAGGCAGCCAAAGCATCGCCATTGCTATCAGCCGCCGCCAAGATATCAACCGCATTACAGGCCGTATGAGTAGCGAATGGAACTATGACCTTGTTCCATTAGGTTCTGCTGCGCTCAAGGCTTGCTTAGTAGCAGAAGGGGCCGTCGATTGCTATTTACGTATCGGGCCAACCGGTGAGTGGGATACCGCAGCGACCCAATGCATTGTTGAAGAAGCTGGTGGTCGCATTCTCAGCACTCAGCTTGCCCCTCTGTCGTACAACGAACGAGAGACGCTAGAGAATCCTAACTTTATTGTATTGGGTGACGCAGATCTGCCATGGAATGACATTCTTCAAGTCAAAGATTAATCCTCTTCAAAATTGAAAAGCGGCGCATGATGCGCCGCTTTTGTGTTTCCAAGTCCCAACTTAAGTTACAGTTTGGCCTGATAATTAAACTGATAACGTCCCTGGCTATCAGGACTAGGTAGCCATTTAAGCTGATTCTGAAGCCCCTCAGGGAATTGCGCACCGGGTTTAAACCAAGCCTGCGCACTGTAACGGTTATCAGCCTGAAGAGTGGCACTGAACTCAGCAGAAACCTGCTCACTTTTTTGGTCGCCCTGCACTGACACAACGCTATCCTGACAGTTTAGCTGCGCTACCACTGGCCCTAGTTCTAACCCTCCCAGAGGAGACGTCGCTGACGCTGCATTCCAAACCAGAGCACCTTCACCAGTTTGACAATAAGGCGCAGCGTACGCGAGCTGTTTGATAGACATCTCAAGCTGCCCTTCAACCGTTAGAGGAACAGGGATGTGAATCTGCTGCATGACATAATCAGCCGGTACAGATGCCACGAGATTGTTGGCATAAGGACCCGAGAACCCATAGCCTACTGTCCCTTTGCCACTGACGTTCATCTCACTACCTCGGCCAAAACGTACGTCAGCTTCAGCTTTACCGGTTAGCAGCTTCAAAGGTTTTAAGTGCCATTGAACCTCGCCTAACGAGTTGCCCTGCCATTCAACTTGATTCACTTTACCATTCCAGATAGTCCCAGACACACCGGATAAAGAGAGAGAGGGGATGTTAGGCAAGTAGTTAACAACAAAGCTTGCTGGTGTGTGTACCACAACGCTGGTACTAAAGACCACGCTAACCAGTGCTGATACTAGAACGATCCGCTTCATTAGCTGCCTCGCTTAAACTGCAATCGCTTCACTTCAACCACTCCAGCGCGTTCTGAGCGTTCGATATCGAGAAACTCGACCCCAACCCCCTGTTCTTGCTGCAAATAATCCAGCCAGTTCACGAACTGATTAAACACCACAGGTTGAATCCACACTTGAATCATCTCATCTCGCGGCTGGACTCGAATCAGTTCAATATTAAAACGACGAGCAGATGATGAAATCACTTGGTTCATCGGCTGAGATGAGGTTTTGATACCACTTTGTGCCCTTAAGCTCGTGATCTCATCGGCTTTGTTGCTGACCCAATTGAACAGCTGCTTTTCGCTATTGATGCTCATTTTCGCCTGCTCTGCACGTTCAGTCAGCGGCTGAATCACACCCCAGTATATTCCACCAACCACTAATAGCGCCGAGCACACCATCACCAATCGTTGTTCACGTTGGCTGATACTCCCCCACCAAGCATTGAATGTGGCTAACATCTTATCCATGATTCAATCCTCATTGACGCTTAAGCACGTACGTGCCGTTCACCCACTCACCAGAACGGTTGAGTTGGCCTTGTTCAACTTCAAATTGCTCAGCGAGTTTCACTCTAACCTGTTCGAAGCTTTGGAAATCTTTGCTCTGCGCTTGGATGCGAATTTCATCACGATTACCATCGTATTTTATGCTTTGCAACTGCATGGTATTCACCACACCCAGTGATTGCGGCAGTTTTGCCATCCACTCCAGCATGCTCCCCCCTGAGCCACCGCCTGATAATCGGTTGGCTTCCGATTCCATTTGCCTCTTCAAGTAACTCACGGTCGGAATACGCGTTTTACCAGGTAAAGCTTCACGGAAAATACGCTCACTCTCAGCACGGTACGCATTGGCCTGAGACTCAAATTGGCTAATCTGCAGAATGTTATAAGTGGTCGACACCGCAATTAGGAACACAGCGGCCATCGCGGCTTTTTGCCACACTTTCCAATGGCGAAGCCAAGAAGAGCGAGGCTTAAACGATCCGGTTAGCAAATTAACTTTTGAACTAATAGCACCTTGTGCAAGCAAAGCCATCACCAGTTGTGGTGGCAGCTCCTGCCATTCCTGTTCAGACGCTAGCTCCAAGCTTGGCAGCGGGCTATGGCTGGAAAGCGGTAAGAACGCATCATCTTGCTTAACCCACTCAGAAGCTGCCAGCACTTGTAGCCAATCACTATCAATACTGACACCTAAGTACTGACCTTTTTTCATCAGCCATTTGTCATTAATCTGCGCAGAAGAAATTCCCGAGCGTTGATCAGCATCAGAATAGCTTGGTAGGGCTAGCACGTCAGGTAGCACTTTCTTTACCTCTACCCCGAACGACTTAAGCTCAGCAAGGGTATCGGTCAACCATTGTTTATCCAACGCACATACAAAGGCATGCTCAGCACCTTTTTCTAACACTGAAAAGTGCAATGCATCGACATCCTGCGCAATGTCATCTTCCATAAGGAATGGCAACATAGAGTCAAGCTGCCTAGCGCCTCCGGCAGGAATCACCACCTGAGACAAAATCACATCATCCGCAGACACCAGCAAATGCACTGTCCTTTGCTGAGCATACTCAGCCAGCTCTGGCAAATTTTCCCAGCAGGCTATATCGCCACTGGCGATCACTTCATTTTGACTGGTGGACCAAACTAACCATTGTATGGTGGCGTCCTTATCACAACTCAGTCGAACGATCAGAAACTCGCTCACTGAACCCTCCAAAGCGTCGGCGTATCACCGTCGCAGTTTCTCGATTATCACTAAATAACAGACTACGAATTCTTACTCGTGAGTCATTGACTAACACTTCGGCATCCAGCTCAAAGTAGGCGCTATCTACGCCAAGGTGGCTCTTCGCTTGTTCACGCACCGAACCATCTAGTGAGGCAATCTTAGCCTCAGACATAAAATCATCAATACTCGACCAACCGTCAAACGGACGACTAGCAATTAACTCGGCCGCATCGTCTTCACTTAAATGCGGAGTAAATATTGCCGCCAACAACATCGCTTGGTCCTCACTCAAGGTATTAACGTTAATCCTCAGCTCATCCGTTGGCAAAGCACAAATATATGGGGACACTTTTTGCATCACTTCCCCTGAAACCTGATACACAGATCTCAGCTCACTTTCATCAGCAATAAAGCCATTCGGCGTTAAATACGCTGGAGACATAGCTTCATATTGGCTGTCTTCTACACCAGTCTGGCTGCGCACGGTGTTGTCTTGATCAATAAACTCCCAAGTCGAATCCGCGATAACTTCAGCTTGATAGTTTTCCACTTCAAGCTCTTCTAACAATGCCTGCCATACTGTGAGCAAGTATGACTTATCATTGCCATTACTCGCCGGCTGTATCGACGCCAGCGCATTAAGGTTAAAACAAGCCTGCTGATCCCAAATACGCCCTTTAACTTCTCCATAGTCGAGCGGGTAAGTTTGTTCTTCTAATGCCCAAGGTTGAGACAAGTTAATCGTATCGCTATCTTGATAGCTCTGCTCGATACCGACTTTCGCTAATGCCTCAACACCAACACTATACCAATAGGCTTGTTGGTAGTTAATTTGGTTTGTCGCTCGTTTAAACTGAGTAAAAAGGCGTCCAGACATTGCCGCCGCTATTGATACCATGATGGCTAATAGCATAAGCACTACAATCAGTGCAACGCCTCTCTGACGAGTGTTAGCTTTCACTGTTCTCACCTTCGTCATCACCACTACGATTGAGCGAATCACCACCAGCAGTCAGATAAATTCGCTCTATTTTTCCGTAATCTTTTAATTCAAGCATCACCGATACAGCTTGAGGTAAACCGGGCTGTTCTTCCCACTTAGTCAGCCATTGTCCGTTGACATAGAACTTCATATCAAAAGACTCAACGTCCGTCACTTGAGGTGTCACTAAACCTTCTTGCCCCACTGGCGTATCAGGGTAGCGCCACCAAATGCGCTCTAAGACATTTTCCTTAACTCGATAGCCGACTTTAGTCACTTCTCCACGAGGAAACTGCTGCTGCGGGTTATGCCAGCCTAAGCGAGTAAACATCACCCCTTTATGGTCTGAGTCGAGTAAGTAGTCACGCCAAACCAACAGTTCTTCACCTGGCTCCTCACCATTGGTACGAAACGCACGTGTTGCCATTTGACGAAAATCGCTGTCCATCATCACCAGCGCACGTTGCAATTCTTTGAGCCGAGTGCTTCTCTCCAATGACAACTGGTTGCTCTTTTGCACTTGGCTCACCACCTGATAGGCGCCTAAACTCAGGCTTGCAAAGATAGCAATGGAAACCAGCACCTCAATTAGGGTAAAGCCTTTGCTTCGGCTTCGCTTTTTCGACGCTGATAAGTTTAAGAGGGTGCTTTTCTTCATAGGAATATGCTTGCTAGTTCGATACATAACTTCGCACCGTCACCAAAGGTGAACCTTCTTTCTCTATGGCTGCGCTTACATCGAACGCTTTCAGCATGTCACCAGTAGTGGCTACCGGTTCAACTTGCCAGTACCACACTCGACCCGCGAGTTCTTCTTCCCCTTTCGACTTTTTTAAATTTCCCGGTTGGAGTAATACTTTGGCCATTTGGTTATCCACCACCATGGCAGCAAAGGTTTTGTCTTCTAAATAATTGATGGTATTGATGTGCTGACTGACCGAGCGAATGACAGAGATCGCCGCTGTCGCAAAAATGGCCAGAGCGACCAGAACCTCAAGTAGAGTCATGCCTCGAGCGCTATTCATCCAACGACTCTCCCGGTGCAAGCAACAAGATCTGGCTATTTTCTTTCACCACAACGGTCCAACTATCTTGCTCAGCATCCTTATCACTCGGATAAAACGCCACATTCACTGGCGTAACCTCTCCACTCGACATGATGAATATTTGAGGCGGCTTTGTTTTTTTGTCTTTTTCGACATCAGCAAACATGTCTTCATCAAACAAACTACCCGGGTTAAATAGCCGATCATCGTCGCGCCATGCATCGCCACCTAAGGTCATTTGAATTGAAAGCCTGTCATCCAAATGAGTTTCAGCTGGAAGTCCATCCATATCAAGCAACTGCCAGCCATCGCTTGCCAGAGCCATCAATGCATAGCCAGATTGCTTTTCATCCACCCGCAAGCCAAAGTCCTTACCACTCAAAATGGCTTCTTCATTCAGCAACTGCATTCGGTGAAAAAGAGATTGGGCATCCTTCTTCGCAGTGTCTTCAGAGCTATTCGGTAGGCTTGCGATAACCGCAACGGCACTCACCGCTAGTAGCACCAGCACTAGCAGAATTTCAATAAGGGTAAACCCGCGCGAAGGCATAAGGCGAGATGACATCATCACAGACAAATAGGGCGGCCACGTGCCGCCCGCTTTCTTCTGTTACTGGAAGTCTTGGATGTTCCAGTTACCAATATCAGCAGCAATTCCTTCACCGCCCTCTTGACCATCGGCACCCAGCGTAAAGATATCAATCGTGCCATTGTCGCCTGGGCTTAGGTATTGGTATTCATTGCCCCATGGGTCAGTTGGAAGACGCTTAATGTAGCCACCATCGCGGTAATTACGCGGTTCAGGGTTACTTGGCTTGTTAACCAGCGCTTCTAGGCCTTGGTCGGTGGTTGGGTAAACGCTGTTATCCAATTTGTACATGTCTAGCGCATTTTCGAGTGCCACAATATCCGTAATTGCTTTTTGTTGGTCGGCCTTTTCTTTGTTTCCAAGTAGGTTAGGCACAACAAAGCTCGCCAAGATACCGAGAATCACTACCACTACCATTACTTCAAGTAGCGTAAAGCCTGACTGTTTTTTCATTTTGTTTTTCATTATGTTCTCCAACTATGGATCTTGGTTACAGCAAATTTAATTCAATATAGAGACGCATGAGCACAATAAGTTCCCAGCGTTTAAACCATTTGGTACTAGCGGCTCATTAAGTTGTTCATCTCAAGCATTGGCATCAGGGTGGCCATGACGATAAACAGCACCAAACCCGCCATCAATGCAATCAGTGCCGGGGTAAATATTCCAAGTGCAATATTCACCGACGACTCAAAGTTCGCATCTTGAGTATCGGCCGCTCGAGTTAACATGCTTTCTAACTCACCACTCTGCTCACCACTGGCTATCATATGCAGCATCATGGGTGGAAACAGCTTGGTTTGATCAAGCGCTTTACGAAGGCTCGCACCTTCTCGCACATTATCTGTTGCTGCAAGCACTTGTTTCTTCACATATTGATTCGACATCACATCAACAGCGACACGCATACCTTCAAGGATAGGAATGGCACTCGAAGTACAAATCGCGAGAGTCCTAGCAAAACGAGACGTATTTAGCCCTTTGGCGATTTTTCCTAGCAGCGGCATCGCGATTACTTTTCGATCCCAACTCAAACGAATATCCGGCTTACTCAACAGCCAGCGAACAGCATAGATAACCACAACCGTACCGATGAATAGGTACAGACCCCAAGCCTGAATGAATTCACTTGCGGCTAACAGGATTTGTGTCGATTGGGGTAACTCTTGCCCCATTTGAATAATCGGCTCGATGATTTTTGGTACCACACTAGCCAGAAGAAACGAGACAATCCCGACCGCAAACACCACCAGCACAGCAGGGTAAATCATGGCCTGTTGTAACTTTGAGCGCATCTTTTGTCGGTTTTCGGCATAGTCAGCTAAACGTTCAAGCACCGCATCTAGGTGGCCGGATTTTTCGCCTGCCGACACCATAGAGCGAAACAACTCATCAAAGATGTGTGGATAGTCGGCTAGGCTGTCGGCCAAGGTATAGCCTTCGGTTACTTTAGAGCGAACAGCCGCTAGCATCGAACGTATACGAGGCTTTTCAGATTGCTCTGACACGGCTTTTAAACATTCTTCCAGTGGCATACCGGATTGAACAAGAGTCGAAAGCTGGCGAGTGATTAGCGCTAAGTCTGGTGTACTAATACCTCGTTTAAAAGTAAACGAGCCACTTGAACTGCTGCTCTGCTGCTTAGCGCGAGTCTCGGTGACTTCAATCGGCACCATGCCTTGCTCTTTTAAGCGAGCACGAACCTGGCGAGCATTGTCTCCTTCAATGACGCCTTTTTTCTTACGTCCTTTCGCATCCAGTGCTTTGTACTCAAATGCCGCCATTACACTTCCTTGGTCACTCGCATCACTTCTTCGAGCGAGGTGATCCCTTGTTTAACTTTGGCTAGCCCATCACTACGGATACTTGGTGTTTTCTCGCGCACCGCTTTCTCAATGGTTTGCTCACCCGCTTCACTGTGAATGAGTTCTTGGATTTGGTCGTCGACCATCAACAACTCATGAATACCAGTCCGGCCACGGTAGCCTTTACCGTTACAGCTTTCACAGCCATTGGCTTTATACAGAATCAGCTCTTCATCAGCGCTCAAGTCAAACAACTTTTTCTGCTCTTTGTCGGCTTGGAAAGGCGTTTTACAATCACTGCACAGTGTGCGAACTAAGCGCTGAGCCAACACACCAAGTAGCGATGAAGAAATCAAAAACGGCTCAATGCCCATATCGCGTAAACGAGTAATTGCACCAATTGCAGTATTAGTGTGCAAAGTAGACATCACCAAGTGGCCAGTCAAAGAAGCTTGAACCGCAATTTGGGCGGTTTCTAAATCTCGAATCTCCCCCACCATCACTACATCAGGGTCCTGACGCAGTATCGCTCTCAAACCACGGGCAAAGGTCATGTCGACTTTTGGGTTTACCTGAGTCTGACCAATACCGTCAATGTCGAATTCGATCGGATCTTCTACGGTAAGAATATTGCTTTCATTGCTGTTAAGCTCTTGCAAGCCAGCATACAGCGTGGTGGATTTACCTGATCCCGTTGGGCCAGTCACCAATATAATGCCGTGTGGCCTTTGGATAAGGTGACGGAAGTTATCATGATTGGACTTGGTCATACCTAAGCTGTGCAAATCAAGTCGAGTCGCATTTTTGTCCAATAGACGCATCACCACTCGCTCGCCGTGAGAAGACGGCATAGTGGATACACGCACATCGACTGCTCGGCCACCGATTCGCAGAGAAATTCGTCCATCTTGAGGCACGCGTTTTTCAGCGATATCGAGCTTAGCCATAACCTTTACACGAGAGACCAACAGCGGCGCTAGCTTGCGACTTGGAGCAAGCACATCTCGTAAGACACCATCGACACGGAAGCGAATCGATAGAGATTTTTCGAAGGTTTCAATATGAATATCCGATGCACCTTCTTTGATCGCTTCACCCAACATGGCGTTGATAAGCTTGATGATCGGCGCATCGTCTTCCGACTCTAATAAGTCTTCATCCTGGGGTAACTCTTCAGCTAAAGAGAAGAAGTCGTCGTTGTCAGCGCCAATATCTTCCATCAACTGACGCGCTTCGGAAGAGTCTCTTTGATAGACCTGCGTAAGCTTGGCATCGAAGTCTTCAGAGTTTAAAGCAGACAGTGCGAACGCCACTTTGGCTACGCGTTTCACTTCGACTAACGCTTCCATAGACAAAGGCTCAACATAAAACAGCGTTGGCCCTTGTTCGGTATGCTCAAACACAAGCTTAAAGCGATTAGCAAAGCTAAATGGAAGGCGACGCAAAGCAGGTGCCTCTAGGGTATCACTCATTGAACATCTTCCATCTGGTCGATGAATGCCTGTATTTCAGCTGGATGACGAATATCTTGACCAAATTTTGGTACAACAGGAATATGAGCGTCATCCATTAGCTTCAAGCCTTGATCCGCTTTATACAGCTGCTCTGCTCGAATAAAGTTGTACTTACGTTGAGTAATACCGTCGGCTGTCACGCCGTCTCGAATAATGGTTGGCTTGATAAACACCATTAGGTTCTTTTTCTCAACTTGCGTACTGGTCGACTTAAATAAGTGGCCTAACCAAGGAATGTCACCCAGCAGAGGCACTTTTGATTCGCTTTCCAATGCTCGCTCGTCAATAAGACCGCCGAGGACAATCATCTGGCCATCTTCCACCATCACAGAGGTATTCAATTGCCTTTTCGCAAAGCGCACATCTACGGCACCGTTAGCACCAAGCACATTGGAAACTTCTTGCTCGATGTTAAGTTGAACTGAGTTACCTTCGTTAATCTGGGGTACCACTTTGAGTTTGATACCCACTTCTTTACGGTCAACCGTTTGGAATGGATTATCATTGTTAGAACCTGCAGTAGAACCGGTAATGACAGGCACTTCTTCACCCACGATAAATGACGCTTCGCCGTTATCCATAACGGTAATGCTTGGTGACGACAGAATGTTTGAATTGGAATCGGTAGCAACTGCACTAATTAACGCGGTCCAATCACCCATCGCGATACTCACTGCTGCACCATTGACTCCACCTAGGGCCGCAGCTAACGTCGAGTAATCACCTTCTTCGGTAGTGGTCTCATTACGTAAGAAATCGCCATTTTCATCATAAACAGCAGTAGTTGTCGAAGTGTCTTTCGCCTCTTCAAGACCTACCATAACCTGACCAATTGGTGCACCCGTATTACCATATTGGATAACCGTTCCGCTTTCTAGTGAGCCCCATTGGACACCAAGATTAACGCCATCACCTTCTGCCATTTCAACAATCAGCGCTTCAATCAGTACTTGAGCGCGGCGAATGTCGAGCTGAGCAATCACATCTTGAATCGCATTCATAATATCTGGCGGAGCAGTAATCACGAGCGCGTTGGTTTCTGGGTGTGCAGCGATCATCACTTCACCGCGCTGAGTGCTTGATGACGCCTTTTGACCCGCTTGCTTCTCAGCTTGTAAGTTGTCGGAGACCCCTTTCAGAACATCGACTAGATCTTCTGCTTTGGCATACTTCAAGTACACCACTCGGTTGTTTCCTTTCGACGCCATTTCCACATCAAGCTGAGTGATCAGTTTTTTGAGTCTCGAACGAACTTTAGGATCGCCAGAGATCAGAATCGAGTTGGTTCGATCATCAGCCACCAATTTAGGCTGTAAGAAAGCTGGCGTATTCTTGGTATCAGTAGTCTTGTTTAGAGCTTCGACGATACGTACCATTTCAGCCGCAGAAGCGTTTTTCAGCTCAACCACTTCAATTTCTTTGTCACCCGCTTGGTCTACACGCTTGATGATTTCTGCTAAGCGGTTAACCACAGCAGCACGGCCAGTGATTAAGATGATATTGGCCGGGTCGTAGTGCACAACATTACCCGCACCCGCATTATCGTTAAGCTGGCGCAGCAAAGGAGAAAGTTCTCGTACCGACACATTACGAACCGCAACCACACGAGTGATCACACTGTCGCCATTCGCGCTGTCATCACTAACGACAGGAATTGCAGACGTTTTGGCATCTTTAGACTTGATGACTTTAAGAATACCGTTGTCCATTTCAACCACTGCAAAACCATAGACTTCCAGCACGTTAAGGAAGAAGCTGTAATACTGCTCTTCCGTCAGCATGTCATAACTGCGGACATCTACCTTACCGCGTACAGCAGGGTCAACAATGATTGTTTTCTCTAAGTTTCGACCAACGATGTTGATGAACTCTTGAATATCAGTCCCTTTAAAACTGGCACTGAAATCATTAGCAGCAGCCATAGGCGCTACAAATAAGCTTCCTGCTAGCAACCAAGCACTTTTACTAAACCAATGCTTCACTCTTTACTCCTCACCCTGATGCACTCCGGCAGCAGTACTAAAATTCAATGTAGATATCATGTTGCTGACCATCTCGTTCAACGGTCAGGTTGAGCTCGCTTAATTCCGTTATTGACTTAAACACGTTGCTCATTGCTTTTGGGTCAGTCAGATCCTGCCCATTAATCTGTACCGCAATATCCCCACTTTGGAGTCCAACAGAGCGAAACAGTTCAGGTTGTTTTCCAGGTGTCACTCGATACCCCACGACGTCGCCATCTCTCTTTACTTGAGACATGCGAACATATTGGAAAATCTGCTGGGGATCTTTGGTGATTTGTTGGCGAATCTTTTCTAGTTGATTAGCCTGATTGTGCGCGTTATTGCCCACAGATAAGGCCGGTTTAGGGCGTGATTCAGTAGGGGCCGCTCGTTTACTGTAATCTATGCCGTCTAGCATCAATGTTTCGTCACGGCCTGCGTTATCAATGATGACGCGATCAGCAAGAACGGCTTTCAAACTAGCGCGAGTCCCTTCAATTTGTTCATTGATGCCGTAAGTTGCTTGAGAACCTCGGTTGGCAATGACCGCTAAGCCTCGGCTGGCATTGCTGCTGGCTACTACACCCACTAAGGTTAAATTTAATCGCGTTTTTGGTGCGTCTTGCACTACTGGCGCAACTTCGACTGGTTTTTTATCGGCCTGATACTCACCAAACAGCTCACTTTTTTGTAAGTCAGAGATATTAACCCCGTTACTTGTCGTCGTGGTCGTCGCCACCGCTTTTGGTGACCACTTAGGCACAGCTTGTTGCTCGCCTTGGAGCATCCAGAACATTTGGCCGAGTAACCAAGCAGACAAGGCTAAAAGCAAAGCCGTGATCGTCCAACTGGCTTTGACTTGTAGATTGGGTGTTTTGCTGACTAGGTTTTGCAGCCAAATAACAGCCGTGTTCCTTTCGATTTGGTTCTGCCTCACCAAAAAATCCTTACTCTTTTAGATCCTACGAGACTGCTTGTGAAGTTTTTATGATCATGCAGTTACAGGGTTTATTCAATATAACATAGCTGTTTTGAACGACATCGAATTACTGTCAAAAATTGCCCCTTACCTTGAAAAACTGGGAGCACAACACCATTGTTACCAACATTAATCGATAGTATGCCGAATAAATTAGAGGTGTTTCTTCACAATGAGTTCCAATTCAGTTGCCGTTAGACTTGATAAATGGTTATGGGCCGCAAGATTTTATAAAACCCGCTCTATCGCTCGAAACATGGTTGACGGCGGTAAAGTCCATTATAATGGTCAACGTAGTAAACCAAGCAAGATAGTTGAGCTTGGCGCAACGATTACCCTAAGACAGGGGCATGAAGAAAAAACCGTTGTGGTCGAAATTCTATCAGATCAACGCAAGGGCGCTCCTATCGCGCAAACACTGTACTCAGAAACGTCCGAGAGTGTTGCCAAACGAGAGCAAAATGCCATGCAGCGTAAGCTTCATGCTCACAACCCTAGCCCTGAACGTCGCCCTGACAAAAAGCAGCGTCGCGACATCATTAAGTTTAAACACCAGTAAGCTCCACACATTCTTGAGAGGAATAGCCTGATGGCAAACAACGTTTTAAATCGCTACTTATTTGAAGACCTATCAGTACGTGGTGAGTTGGTACAAGTTGATGAAGCGTACCAACAGATTATTTCCAGCAAGGAATACCCAGTAGCAATTCAAAAACTACTCGGTGAGCTACTCGTTTCAACTACCCTTCTTACCGCCACACTGAAGTTCGAAGGTTCAATCACTATGCAACTGCAAGGTGATGGCCCTGTATCACTGGCTGTAATCAATGGCGACCACGACCAGAAAATCCGTGGTGTCGCTCGCTGGGATGGCGATATTGCTGATGATGCATCAATCCATCAGTTGATGGGCAAAGGCCATTTAGTAATCACTATTGAGCCAAAGAAAGGCGAACGCTATCAAGGTATCGTTGGTTTAGAAGGCGATGATCTCGCTTCTATTCTAGAAGGCTACTTTGCTAACTCTGAACAGCTGAAAACGCGTATTTGGATTCGCACAGGTGAAGTAGAAGGCAAAGCACATGCAGCAGGTATGCTACTGCAAGTCATGCCAGACGGCACAGGCTCCCCAGATGACTTCGAGCATCTAGAGCAATTGACCGACACAGTGAAAGATGAAGAGCTATTCACTCTTGAAGCAAACGAACTTCTTTACCGTTTGTACAACCAAGAGAAAGTGCGCTTGTTTGAGCCACAGCCTGTCGTATTTCATTGTGGTTGTTCACGCGAGCGAAGTGGCGCAGCAATCATCACAGTCAGCCAAGATGAAATTTATGACATTTTGGCCACTGAAGGATCAGTTTCTTTACATTGTGATTACTGTGGCACGAATTACTCGTTCGATGAAGGTGAGATCAAAGAGCTTTACCGTCACGCATCCTCTGGTAACGATACGCTGCATTAATTCGCCTTAAACAACAAGCTAATTAGCACTGAGAAAAAGCCAACTTTATGTTGGCTTTTTTTGTGATCAAAGCCTGACAAATCAAGGCCTACAAGCGACCGAATAGCGTACTTAATTTTTTGATATTAATAATTCATTTGATCTAGCGCAAAGGTTTGCGGGCGAGATAAAATAGCAGTACCAATATGTGACGGGACGCTTAAACCCCACAAAAATCATGGGTATATTTTGAGCTATATCCCTGTTTGTCGTAAGACCCGTTGCTAACATGGTGAGCATATAAAAATTAAAAATACTTACAAAATCCCTACAAAATATCCTAATAAGGAGCACCTATGACCGTTATGGAACATACAAAGGCTGCAACAATTGATCTTACCAAGCACGGGCTGCAAAACGTCAAAGAGGTTATTCGTAACCCTAGCTACGAAATGTTGTTCGAAGAAGAGACTCGCGCTGATCTAGAAGGCTACGAAAAAGGCGTAGTAACAGAGCTAGGCGCCGTCGCCGTGGATACTGGTATTTTTACTGGCCGCTCACCAAAAGATAAATACATCGTTAAAGACGCAACTACTGAAGAACACATGTGGTGGACATCCGATGCGGTGAAAAATGATAACAAGCCAATCGACCAAGCAGTATGGAACGATCTTAAAGCGAAAGTGACGGAACAACTGTCTGGCAAGCGTGTATTCGTCATCGATGGATACTGTGGTGCCAACCCTGATACTCGCCTGAGCATTCGTGTCATTACTGAAGTCGCTTGGCAAGCGCACTTCGTGAAAAACATGTTCATTCGCCCAACGGAAGAAGAACTAGCAACGTTCGAACCTGATTTCGTGGTCATGAATGGTGCTAAGTGCACTAACGAGAAGTGGGAAGAGCATGGTCTGAACTCTGAAAACTTCACTGTCTTCAACCTAACTGAGCGCATGCAACTTATTGGCGGTACTTGGTACGGTGGCGAGATGAAGAAAGGCATGTTCGCAATGATGAACTACTTCCTTCCGCTTAAAGACATCGCATCAATGCACTGTAGCGCTAACATGGGTCAAGATGGCGATGTGGCTATCTTCTTCGGCTTATCGGGTACGGGTAAAACAACCCTGTCTACCGATCCTAAACGTGCACTAATTGGTGATGACGAGCACGGCTGGGATGACGATGGTGTCTTCAACTTTGAAGGTGGCTGCTACGCAAAAACCATCAAGCTTTCGAAAGAAGCTGAACCTGATATTTACAATGCAATCCGCCGCGATGCACTTCTTGAGAACGTGACCGTTCGTTCTGACGGTTCGATCGACTTTGATGATGGTTCAAAAACAGAAAACACTCGTGTTTCCTACCCACTTCACCACATTGAGAACATCGTTAAGCCTGTATCAAAAGGCGGTCACGCAAATAAAGTGATCTTCCTATCGGCAGACGCATTTGGTGTATTACCTCCGGTTTCAAAGCTGACACCTGAGCAAACCAAATACCACTTCCTATCAGGCTTTACAGCAAAACTTGCGGGCACTGAGCGTGGAATTACAGAGCCAACACCAACATTCTCAGCTTGTTTTGGTGCTGCTTTCCTAACCCTGCACCCAACTAAGTACGCAGAAGTGTTGGTTAAACGCATGGAAGCTGCTGGTGCTGAAGCTTACCTGGTCAACACAGGTTGGAATGGCAGCGGCAAGCGTATCTCGATTCAAGATACACGTGCGATCATTGATGCCATTTTAGATGGCTCAATTGAGCAAGCGGAAACTAAGCACATCCCGATCTTTAACCTAGAGGTGCCAGTGGCGCTACATGATGTTGACCCTAACATCTTAGATCCACGTGATACTTACACCGACCCTCTACAATGGGAAAGCAAAGCAAAAGATCTAGCGGGTCGCTTTATCAACAACTTTGATAAATACACCGATAACGCTGAAGGTCAGTCTCTGGTTGCGGCAGGCCCTCAACTAGACTAATCGCAACACGCGATAAAACTGTTAACTATGCTACAAGCCCCTCTAAAGAGGGGCTTTTTTTATTGAACAGTTGCTGCATTTGTTTCAAGCTAACAGCACATTCATAAGGATTTGGTTAGAGCTTTGGCTAAGAAACTACTGACTGCATTAGCAGTTGTGATAATTGTTATAGCGATCTGCATTGCAGCGCTGTTTACTGTGTCACAAACCCCTTATTCCGCCAAGCTAGCAAACTATCTACTCCAGCAACGTTATGGCAATGACGCTCACGTTGAAAGTGTCCGCTACCAAGCCCCTTTCCACTTCACGATTAAAGGCTTAACACTTCAAACGAATTCCAATCCTATTTATATCCCACAAACAGATATTTGGTTTAACTCATCGATTTTCCAAGATAACAAGCTGCAGATTGATAGCATACTGATTGATGGTCTAAGCCTGCAAGATCAGGAGCTTGCCAAGCTGCCCATAGATAATATTGAACTGCACCAACTGGCACTGAATAACTTTGATTTCTCCAATCAAGACGTTGTTGCACGAGGAGTGAATGTACAGATCAAGCAGCCACATTGGGATAAGCCAACGCAACACATTCCGTTTGGTGATATTCAGCTTTCAGCCGAACAGATCTACTACTACGGTGAAGCTCTGAACTCATTATTGATCGATGCGGAGCTAAAACAGGAAAACAGCACCATTTATGGCGCCTCTTTCCGCTGGCGCGGGGCTGATATTTCAGGGCAAGCAGAACAATTTCCACAAGGCTGGTCGCTGATTAATGTCACCATCAACCACCTAGTTCAGCCTGACACCGACGTCTTAAGCCAAGTTCAGCCCGTCGTTGCGCCTTGGCTGGCAAATATCTACCACATTAATAGCCTGGACATACTCGGTAGCAGTTTTCGCTTTGCTGACATGACATTGACTAACCTAGACGCTTCGCTAGAGAACCTTGAGCTCAGTAAATCGGCTTGGGAGCAACCCGAGGCGTACTTATCATTTAATGCTGAAAGCATAGAGTTGCGCCAACAAAAGGTCATCAGCCCAACAGCGACACTCAATTTCACACCCGATACGATAGAAATTGAAGACTTCGACAGTGATTACCTACAAGGGCGAGTGCAGCTATCAGGCCGCCTTAGCCCCTCTGACATTCATCTGTCTACACTAAGACTTACCGGGCTTAAACTGCTTGAAGATACTCAAAGTACGCTTCAGTTCATTTCTGATTATCTAGGCGAACCCGATACCCTCATCGTCGATGATCTCGAAATTAATCGCAGCCAAATAATCCAATTGGAGCAATTACCGTATTGGCAGCTTTCAGGAGTGAGTGTAGAAGGGAAAGAGCTTGAGTTGATTCGTGAGCGAAAACTAGGGCTTTGGCAAGGAAAGCTTAGCGCATCTGCCAATAGCTTAAGCTATGGAGATACCAGCGCGACTCAGGCAATTTTTTCTGCTCAATCTCATCAAGGCTTGTGGCAAGTCGATAGGCTGTTTGTTCCTTTAGAGCAAGGATATGTAGATGTAACAGGACAATGGGATAGGCAACAGCCTAGCGCACCTTGGCAGCTTTCCGTTCATGGGGATGGGCTACCGACCGAACTGTTTAGTTACACCAAATTATTACCATTCAAGCTAGATGGGTTAGCTGAGTTAGAATTAGAGCTACAAGGCTTGTCTGGAGATCAATCGGCTTTAGCCCACTCTCTTTCGGGGCAAATCGATCTCAAACTCAGAGACAGCTTGTTAGTGATACAAGAACAACAATCACAACGCAATCGGACTCTATTCCAACCCTTAGACTCCGCCAGCATTCACGCAAAAGCCGATCGCGGGCGAGTGACGATCACTAGCACAAATATTGAAGGGACGGAGCTAAACGCAAACTTCTCAGGAGAGCTAGACTTAGTTAGTCCAGAGCAAGCAACGCTCACTCTAGAACTCAAACAAAAATGCCAGACTGTCACTTCTAATGTGCTGTCTGGCATCAATCAGTTTGCCGATAACTGCTCAGAGAAAGAATCTGAAGCGGTAGACTAAGTCTCTGCAGTTAATCGTTGCTTGTAGTTTGGCAATAGCATGTACGTACCGACAAACTCTACCGCTGGCTTGTCACCACTATAGATGGTCACGTTAATTACGATACGTGCTTTTCTACCAGAGGCTAACCTATCTAGGTCACCACTAATGCCATCGAGGGACGTCGAGGCCACTGGGTTTTGCTCTACCGGATGGCGATAGCGAATTTTACTGTCGGCCAGCACAATATCACCTTGTAAGCCTCGCTCTTTCAGCAGCAGCCAAGTCATCCCCCAGCCGGTAAGGGTTGCCAAAGTAAACGCAGATCCTGCGAACATGGTGTTGTGTGGGTTAAGGTTTGGGTTTAACTGCGCACCACACTCAAACTGATACCCTGTATACTGGTTAATCTTGATACCCATTTTGTCACTGATTGGGATCTGGTTTTCCCAGCGCTCTTGCAGTTCAGTACACCATTCAGGCTTTCGCAGTACATTGGCCATAGGGTCAAGTTGCTTCACCATCTGCTGGTGTCTTACTGGACCACGTTGATCATTCAGTTCGCCACGCGGTTCAAACTCATTTTTTTCGTAAAAAGAGATCGCATCCTCACGCGCATTACAAACCAAACGCTTCGCTCCCTCCTGGCGCGCCAGAGATTCAAGCGCCACCAGCACCAATGAGCCCATACCTTTACTGCGGCGATTGCTTTTCACCGCCATATAGCGGATCTGACCTTCGTTATCGGGAGTAATATACAGGCGACCAATCGCCATAGGGCGACCACGACCATCCACAATCATTCGATGGTGACTCATTGGGTCGTATTCGTCACGCTCTGAACCAATTGGCATACGCCATGGCTCTCTTAGCATTTGCCAGCGAAAGTGGTAATACTTATTAAGCTGGTTATCTGTTTTTGGCGTAATCAGTTTAAACATGAATTCATCCCTAATTGCCTAGCCGCTTAGCTTGTTATCAATGCTTTATGCAACCAGCGCTTATTCCTTTATTAAACCTGCAACCAAAACGTCACTGGGCCATCATTAACCAGCGATACTTTCATGTCCGCTGCAAATTGACCACGTTCCGTTGGCAAGACGCCTTCGCACTGCTCGGCAAAATACTCGTACAAACGCTCCGCATCTGCAGGATGAGCACCGCGTGAAAAACCAGCGCGAGTCCCTTTTTTGGTATCTGCTGGTAATGTAAATTGAGACACCACCAACACCTTTCCGTTCACTTGTTGAACATTCAGGTTCATCTTGCCAGCCTCATCTTCGAATACACGATACGTGGTGACACGCTCCATAAGACGTTTCGCTTTCGCTTCATCATCGTCTTTTTCTACGCCAAGTAATACAAGTAGACCTTTGTCTATCTGCCCTACAACTTCACCATCCACTTTTACCGCGGCTTCACTCACTCTTTGAATCAGTGCGATCACTACAACTTCCTATCGATTGCTCTGGGTTACGTTGGCTAGAGTGTACCATGTCCGGCTCTTGACTCCAGTGTGACCTCTCGCTCATTGCGGCTGTCACTTCTGCACCAATCAACACGATTAGCCAGCACAAATACACCCACACAAACAAAATAGGAATCGCCGCCAACGCGCCATAAATCAGCTGATATGAAGGGAACTGAGTAATGTAGGCAGCAAAGCCTTTTTTGCTCAACTCAAACAAGATCGCAGCTACAATCGCCCCCAACATCGCATGGCGAAAGCGTACTTTTTTGTTAGGAACAATCAGATATAGTCCTACAAAAGCAAAAAAGGACAGCAGGAAAGGCAACCAGCGAAGCAATAGGTTATACACCCCAGAAACCGCATCGCTTTCTAGTATTTTTAACGACGTAATGTAAGAAGTTGCAGCAATGCTGGTACCGACTAACAGAGGGCCCAAGGTAAGTACCATCCAGTACATAGAAAACGAGAACACTGCCCGACGTTTGTGAGTCACTCGCCAGATATAGTTAAGGTTCGAGTCGATATTTGAGATCAACATTAACGCTGCGACAAATAAGAACACACTACCTACCGCGGTCATTTTTCCGGTATTCGCGACAAACTCAATAAGCGCTGCACGAACCGCATCACCAGCAGCTGGCACAAAATGAGTAATCACAAAATCTTGAATCACTTCCCCTGCATCTGAAAATACCGACACAGAAGAAAGGACAGAGAGAAGTACCGTCAACATAGGAACAATCGACAGCAAAGTGATATACGCTAGATAACCGGCATTGACGTTAACGCGGTCATGTTTCATCCGCGCCAATAAATAGCGAAAAAAGTGTACCGTAGTGGTGATGGCTGGGGGCCACTCGAATGGTGCTTTCGGTAGCATGTACTTCAATCCTTGATCTCATGGTCTGGCCAAGCAAGCCTAACAATCCCTTTGGTCATCTATCATCTCACAGAATGAATTCAATGCCCTAATCTAGTGATTGTACATGATTATCAATGAATAAGGTGCGCTGATCAATGCAGCCCCAAGGTACCTCTACTACCTCAAAGCCTAGGTTGAGGTATGTGTGGTGAAGTTGTTTGTGAATGTCTAAAGCTTGCGTAAACGGGTAAGGGCGCACCTCATCTTGCACATATAGAGAGGCTTCTGGACGACATAAAAACGCCACCGTTTGGTACCCTTGGCATGCATCTATATAGTGCGAAGGTATATCGATACCTGCTTGGGTTAAATAGGCGCAGACATCAGGGATAGCACGATCCATAAAGCTTGGCACCTGCTCCACACGAGCCCTCTGTTTTTGCTCACTCATCAGCTCAAAACACAGTTTGGCAAAAGCCGCTAAGTCGTGCCAAGGCAAAATTCCGTGTTCTAACCGGCTCTGCTGCTCTATCAACGTTCTCGAGGCTTCCTCAAATGTCGTATAGCCTCTATCACTTAGTGCATTAATGAGTGTGGTTTTCCCCGCACCAGGACCACCTGAAATAATAAATGGCTTCATCTATTTGCTCATATTGAGTCAATAAAAAAGGGTGAGAAGTTTCCCTCTCACCCTTCAATCTAATAACGAAATCAACCTAACTAGAGATTACTTCGCTCCGCGTGATGCACGCTTACGATCACTTTCCGTTAGGAACTTCTTACGAATACGGATGCTCTCTGGAGTTACTTCTACTAGCTCGTCATCATCGATGAATTCTAGTGCTTGCTCTAGCGTCATGATGATTGGCGGAGTAAGAACCTGTGCATCATCCGTACCTGACGCACGAACGTTGGTTAGCTGCTTACCTTTTAGTACGTTAACCGTTAAGTCGTTGTCACGGCTGTGGATACCAACAACCATGCCTTCGTACACTTCAACACCATGGCCAATAAACATACGGCCACGCTCTTGTAGGTTGAATAATGCGTTCGTTAGCGCTTTACCCATGCCGTTAGAAATCAGTACGCCATTGATACGTTGACCAATTTCGCCACCTTTGTGCGGACCGTAGTGGTCGAATGTATGGTAAAGCAAGCCAGAACCTGATGTTAGCGTCATGAATTCAGTTTGGAAGCCGATCAAGCCGCGAGATGGCATGATGAAGTCCATACGTACACGACCTTTGCCATCAGGAGCCATATCAGTTAGCTCACCTTTACGCAGACCGATGTTCTCCATAATGCCGCCTTGGTGCTCTTCTAGAACATCGATGGTTACCGTTTCGTACGGTTCCATTAGCTGGCCATCTTCTTCTTTGATGATTACTTCAGGGCGAGATACCGCAAGTTCGAAACCTTCACGACGCATGTTTTCGATCAGGATAGACAGGTGAAGTTCACCACGGCCAGATACGCGGAATTTGTCTGGATCATCAAGTTGCTCAACGCGCAGTGCTACATTGTGTACTAGCTCTTTTTCTAGGCGCTCTAGGATGTTACGTGAGGTTACGAATTTACCTTCTTTACCCGCAAACGGAGACGTGTTTACTTGGAACGTCATAGTTACTGTTGGTTCATCAACAGAAAGTGCTGGTAGTGCTTCAACTTGGTTTTGCGCACAGATAGTGTCTGAGATTTTCAGCTCACCAAGACCTGTGATTGCAACGATGTCACCTGCATTCGCTTGCTCAACGTCGTGACGCTCTAGACCAAGATAACCCATTACAGTACCCACTTTACCGTTACGAGTTTTGCCATCAGCGCTAACTACGGTTACTTGCTGGTTTGGCTTAACACTACCACGAGTCACACGAGCAACACCGATAACACCAACGTAAGAGCTGTAATCAAGCTGAGAAACTTGCATCTGTAGAGGACCGTCTAGGTCAACTTCTGGCGCCGCTACTTCTTCAACGATAGTTTCGAATAGTGGCTCCATGTCTTCGCCAGTTTCGCCTTCTTCTAGAGAAGCCCAACCGTTAAGAGCTGAAGCGTAAACGACTTTAAAGTCTAGCTGTTCGTCAGTTGCGCCTAGGTTATCGAATAGATCGAATACTTGGTCCATTACCCAATCAGGACGTGCGCCTGGGCGGTCGATTTTGTTGATAACAACGATTGGCTTTAGGCCATGAGCAAAAGCTTTTTGCGTTACAAAGCGCGTTTGTGGCATTGGGCCATCAACTGCGTCAACAATAAGAAGCACAGAATCTACCATCGACATGATACGCTCTACTTCACCACCGAAGTCCGCGTGTCCCGGAGTATCTACGATGTTGATGCGGTAATCGTTCCAGTTAATTGCTGTGTTTTTAGCAAGGATGGTGATACCACGTTCTTTCTCGATGTCGTTCGAGTCCATGACTCGCTCTTCAGTTTCACCGCGAGACTCAAGGGTACCTGATTGCTGTAGTAGTTTATCAACCAGTGTTGTTTTACCGTGGTCAACGTGCGCGATGATCGCGATATTTCTTAATTTATCAATCTGTGGAGTAGCCATGGATTTAGATTCACTTATAAAAGAAGCAGCCCTCTTAAACCGAACATTTAACGAGCACTGCCTATTTGATTAAAAAAACGACCGTAATGTACCAGATTCTAGCGAAAAACCTAGAAATATGTGATCTATCACGGCAGTTTTCGTCTGTTTTAAGACTAGGCGAGGAGTTGATTTGGAACAAACTCGAATCAGGTACACAGAAATACGATTGACATAGTCAGCAAAGAAAGGCTGAATGGTATGCGGTGTTTGAGTCATATTGGTGCAGTAATCAACACTTGCACCAATAAAGTGCAACAAGAGATCATTTTGGTGCACCAGAACGCACCAAAAACACCACAAACAGCTTAATACATTGAAATTAATGGATTAATTTTTTTGGCACGATTTTGGCCTTATGAGAAATAGCATCGATTAATAAGATTGAAATGGAATTAATCAATGCTGGATTCACCCGAATCGGGCTATTACCGCTTTAATAACACTGGAGGTTATCCAAGATGTCAGTAGAAAACGTTCTATCGCTGATCCAAGAAAACGAAGTTAAGTTTGTTGACCTACGCTTTACTGATACTAAAGGTAAAGAGCAGCACGTATCTATCCCTGCTCACCAAGTTGACGCAGACTTCTTTGAAGAAGGTAAGATGTTCGACGGTTCATCAGTTGCTGGCTGGAAAGGTATTAACGAGTCAGACATGGTAATGATGCCAGACGCATCATCTGCTGTTCTTGACCCATTCACAGAAGACGCAACACTAAACGTACGTTGTGACATCCTTGAGCCTGCAACAATGCAAGGCTACGATCGCGACCCTCGCTCTATCGCTAAGCGCGCAGAAGACTACCTACGTTCAACAGGTATCGCAGATACAGTTCTAGTTGGTCCTGAGCCAGAGTTCTTCTTATTTGACGATGTTAAGTTTGCAACTGACATGTCTGGTTCTTTCTTCAAGATCGATGACATCGAAGCAGCTTGGAACACAGGTTCTGAAATCGAAGGTGGTAACAAAGGTCACCGTCCTGGCGTTAAAGGTGGTTACTTCCCAGTAGCTCCAGTTGATTCTTCTCAAGACATCCGCTCTGCAATGTGTCTAATCCTAGAAGAAATGGGCCAAGTGGTAGAAGCACACCACCACGAAGTAGCAACAGCTGGTCAGAACGAAATCGCAACTCGTTTCAACACGCTAACAGCTAAAGCTGACGAAATCCAAGTTTACAAGTACGTTGTACATAACGTTGCTCACGCATTTGGTAAAACAGCGACATTCATGCCTAAACCACTTGTTGGCGACAACGGCAGCGGTATGCACGTTCACCAATCTCTAGCAAAAGATGGCGTTAACCTATTTGCTGGTGATAAGTACGGCGGTCTATCTGAAATGGCGCTTTACTACATCGGTGGTGTTATCAAGCACGCTAAAGCAATCAACGCATTTGCTAACGCATCAACTAACTCGTACAAGCGTCTTGTACCAGGCTTCGAAGCACCAGTTATGCTTGCTTACTCTGCACGTAACCGCTCTGCTTCTATCCGTATCCCAGTGGTACCAAGCCCGAAAGCGCGTCGTATCGAGCTACGCTTCGGTGATCCATCAGCGAACCCATACCTATGTTTCGCAGCAATGCTTATGGCTGGTCTTGACGGCATCAAGAACAAGATCCACCCAGGCGAAGCAATGGATAAAGACCTTTACGATCTACCAGCTGAAGAAGCTGCAGAAATCCCAACAGTGGCTTACTCACTAAAAGAAGCGCTAGAGTGTCTAGACGCTGACCGTGAGTTCCTAACAGCTGGTGGTGTATTCTCTGACGACTTCATCAACTCGTACATCGACCTGAAGTCTCAAGATGTTGAAAAAGTTAACATGACGACTCACCCACTTGAGTTCGAACTGTACTACTCTGTTTAATTCAGCGTCTTAACGGTTAGATCACAAGATCTCATTGGAATACCATGTAACCCAATGACCAAATATTAGGCTCGCCTCGCAGGCGAGCCTTTTTTGTATTTTTCGCTCATAAATCAACCAGTAGCATTGTATCTAATCCAGCGCTTTCTCCAGCTTGCGCTTTCCATACAACGCCTTGACGGCTGAGGTGAGCAATGAAACTTTTTCATTTTACTGCCCCTTTATTGATCACAATCCCTTTGAGCCTTTCAGCTCAAGATGTCTTTACGTGGGAAGATGACAATGGTGTGATTCATTTTGGTGATTCACCACAGCACAAGAACGCCAAACTTATTAGTTTGCCTGATCATAGTGCAGCATCTCCTGCCCCTACATTTGAACAACCTGAACCAGTAGAGGCTTCTACAACTGCATCATCTACCTCAACGAAACCGTTAGCCAAGCTAGAGCTTGCGATTGAGTCACCAGTGCACGATCAAACTATCCGTAGCAACCAAGGGTTCATTGCTGTTACAGCATCGGTCAGCCGTAAGCTGGCCGTGGGGGAGCAGTTGCAACTTCTGCTAGATGGTAATAAATATGGCGCCCCACAAATAGCGAACAACTGGCAGCTAAAAAATATTGATAGAGGTACTCACACCCTGTCTATTCAATCATTTAGAGGCGGCAAGCTTATTGCATCATCAGATTCAATAACGGTGCATTTGCATAGAACATCGCTCAAGAAGCAGTAATTTAGGCCTATCACGCAATTATCCCGCCTATTTTTCTTTTTCTTCCAGCATCAATGCGCCATACTGAGAATAGTACGCACCAAATTAGTGCAACACTTTCTTTACCACCGCCAAGGATGACGCAGTGAACCTCGAACTCAGTAATGCGATACTCAATAATGTAGTGACCGCCACGTTAATGTTGGACGAAGCTCTTGTCGTTCGTTATGCCAATCCGGCTGCAGAACAGCTATTCACTCAAAGCGCTAAGCGTATTGTCGATCAGCCACTCTCCAAATTGATTCAGCATGCCTCCATGGATTTAGCTCTACTTTCTCAACCATTACAAAGTGGCCAAAGTATCACAGATAGCGATGTGACCTTTGTGGTAGACGGTAAACCTTTAATGCTAGAAGTCACCGTTAGTCCCCTATCTTGGGAAAAGAACCTGATGTTGCTGGTTGAAATGCGAAAGATAGGGCAGCAACGTAGGCTAAGCCAAGAGTTGAATCAACATGCCCAGCAGCAGGCGGCTAAATTGTTGGTGCGCGGGTTAGCTCATGAAATCAAAAACCCTTTAGGCGGTTTAAGAGGCGCAGCCCAGCTTTTGGAGCGCATGTTGCCAGATCAGAGCTTGACCGAATATACCCAGATCATTATTGAACAAGCCGACCGACTACGCTCTTTGGTAGACCGATTACTTGGCCCACAAAAACCAGGACAAAAAAAACCAGAGAACCTTCACCTCATCCTAGAAAAGGTACGTCAGCTGGTCGAGCTTGAGTCAGGACATAGCGTGGTGATTGAAAGGGATTATGACCCCAGCCTACCCGATATTCTAATGGACACCGATCAAATAGAGCAGTCGCTGCTCAACATCGTCAGTAACGCAGCTCAAATCCTACAACCTCAAGAACATGGAAAAATCACCATACGCACCAGAACGGTGCATCAGGCGAACATTCATGGCCAACGCCATAAACTTGCGGCTCGGGTAGAGATCATTGATAACGGCCCGGGGATTCCTGCCGATTTACAAGACACACTATTTTATCCCATGGTCAGCGGCCGCGAAGGTGGCACTGGGCTCGGGCTATCGATTTCACAAAACTTAATTGACCAACATAACGGCAAAATAGACGTTGAAAGTTGGCCCGGTAGAACTACGTTCACCATTTATTTGCCAATCTAGCGCTTAGCTAGATTGGGTCAGTTTGCTATTGCTGTAAGGATTAAAAATTATGAGTAAAGGATATGTTTGGGTTGTTGATGATGACAGCTCCATTCGATGGGTTATGGAGAAGACCCTCTCTTCAGCAAACATTAAGTGCGAGACTTTCTCCGATGCAGAAAGCGTACTGCTCGCATTGGAACGTGAAGTCCCAGATGTGCTGGTCTCTGACATTCGTATGCCTGGAATCGATGGGATTGAATTACTAGAACAAATCCACCTTCGCTCACCTGAGCTGCCAGTCATCATCATGACTGCCCACTCAGATCTAGATGCCGCGGTGAATGCTTACCAAAAAGGGGCGTTTGAGTACTTACCAAAACCATTCGACGTCGATGAAACCCTAACACTGGTTGAACGAGCTATCACCCATAACCAAGAGCAACGCAAAGGCCAAGCTGGCGATGACTTACAAGCCAATGACGCTCCAGAGATCATTGGTGAGGCACCAGCAATGCAGGAAGTATTTCGTGCAATTGGTAGATTGTCGCGTTCTTCTATCTCTGTCCTTATCAATGGAGAGTCTGGTACAGGTAAAGAACTGGTTGCTCATGCTCTACACCGACATAGTCCTCGAGCTAAAAAACCTTTCATCGCCCTCAACATGGCAGCGATTCCAAAGGATTTGATCGAGTCAGAGCTGTTTGGGCATGAGAAAGGCGCCTTCACCGGTGCTAACAGTGTGCGCCAAGGCCGTTTTGAACAAGCAAATGGCGGCACTTTATTCCTTGATGAAATCGGGGATATGCCGCTTGATATTCAAACGCGCTTGTTGCGTGTTCTAGCTGATGGGCAATTTTATCGAGTTGGTGGTCATGCTGCGGTACAGGTTGATGTAAGAATTGTTGCTGCGACTCACCAAAATTTAGAAAAATTGGTTCATCAAGGCGATTTCCGTGAAGACTTATTCCACCGCCTTAACGTCATTCGAATTCAAATCCCTGCTCTACGTGAGCGAAAGCAAGACATCGAAAAGCTCACCTTGCACTTTTTATCCCACGCAGCTGAAGAGCTTGGTGTTGATGTAAAGTCTCTACACCCATCGACAGTGGAAGTACTCAATAATTTGGAGTGGCCTGGCAACGTGCGACAACTAGAGAATATCTGTCGTTGGTTAACTGTGATGGCTAGCGGAAATGAGATATTACCAAGTGATCTTCCTCCCGAGTTATTAACAGAGCAATCAATACCTCAGTTTAGCGATGGTATAAGTTGGCAAGAGCAACTATCTTCATGGGCGAAACAGGCTCTAACCTCTGGAGAAACCGAACTGCTTTCTTATGCACTCCCTGAATTTGAGCGTATACTTCTAGAAGCAGCGTTGAATCATACCAATGGCCACAAACAAGACGCAGCAAAAGTACTTGGTTGGGGACGCAACACATTGACACGTAAACTCAAAGAGCTTTATTGAGTTTATACATCCACTGTCATACCGGTATTTTTTCACTACGAATGCGCTCGTATTAACGCAGCGCCGAAGACGTCGGCGCACTGTTTAAATGGATACCAATAAAGAATAAAAATACTGGTAATGACCCAAATTACACTACGCACTGCCGTCGTCCTTCCATTTGTGATGATTTTCCTCATCACTATCGGTGTTATTGTTGCTACTCAAAAAAGCAGTTACCAGCAAATGGTAGAAGACGTCAGTGTTAAACGTCTTACCGCCCTGACAGATAATGTCACTAAAGAGCTCGATAACTTCCTCAAAGAACCTTTACAAGCGGCTCAATCCATCGGTCACAGTATTGGGTTCAACAACCTATACAACCCAAATGATGGCTCAGAGATTCAGAGCTATCTGCTCACTAGTTTTGAAGACCTGTATAGCTCTATTGATCAATTAGATGTGATTGGATTTGGTGGAGAAGGTGGAGAGTATATTGGCTACCGTAAAGAGCCAAATGATGGCTATACCTTAATGATTAAAGATCGCCGTACTGAGCAGAACTTGATCATTTACCGCGGTCAAACCATCAGTAGCGATGTTCGTACGGTCATTCGAAATTACGACCCTCGTGTTCGACCTTGGTATACGCCGGTTAGCCAATCTTTTAAACCTGCATGGTCTTCTATCTATGCCAACGCTGATGAAAGACAAGAGGTCACCCTATCAGCACTCACTCCAGTATTTGATCGTAACAGCTTCCTAGGCGTGATTGGGCTGGATATCAAAATCAATACCTTCAATAACTTCCTGAAACAGCTCAGAAACCAAACAACAGCTTCTGTGTTTATTTTCGATCAAGACAAACGATTGGTGGCCCACTCCAACAATAGCAGTGTGATTTCTTGGGGAACAGAACGATCTGAGAAAGGCCAACGTCTATTGGCGGTTGAGAGCCCAAACCCGATAATCCAAGCTAGTGCTCAATACGCACAATCCTTTACCGACAGCAAATTAAATCAAACAAGCAAGTTCGAAACTTTCATTAGTGGAGAACACTACTTCAACCACATTACCCCTTACCGAGATGAGCATGGCCTGCAATGGTATATTGGTGTTTCTATCTCAGAGTCTGATTTGCTCGGTAACCTACCAGAGAATCAAAGAAACAGCTGGTTAATTGGCTTAGTAGTCAGCTTGATTGGCATTGGACTTGGGCTCATTGCTTTCAACCGAGTAACTAGACCCATAACCTCTACCGCTTCTGCAGCAAAGCATCTTGCCAAAGGCGATTGGGATGCCACTATGCCTAAGCCTGGTAACATCTACGAAACCAGTATGTTGGTATACGCATTTAATGAGATGACCAATAATCTCAAAGCGTCATTTAACGCCTTACGAGCCCAACTACTCTACGATTCACTCACCAATTTATACAGCAGAGAAGGCTTTATTGATTCGTGCGATAAGCTGCCTAATCTAAATGGCACACTGATGCTTATTGGTATCAACAAATTCCGTGATATCAACGACAGCCTAGGTCATTCGAAAGGTGATGAACTACTCATTGTCATCGCAGACCGCTTTAAAGATGTATTTAGTGAGGAGTGTTACATTGCCCGAATTGCCGGAGATGAGTTTGCCCTCTATCATCCTAACTTACAAAGTTACGAGGATATCCAGCTAACCGCCAATCGTATTGCTCAAATGTTTGCTTCTCCCTTCGAAGCTGAGAACGAAAATGTCGTGGTAAATACATCGATAGGTATTGTTATCTCAGCTAGCAGTCCAGATACCAACATGACTCATTGGCTCCGTAATGGCAGCATTGCTTTGAGTAATGCAAAGCAAGATATTTCCAACATCAGCTACTATCGCCCGGAAATGGCGGATATCTCTCGCCAACGTACTTCGATGCTCGCCAAAATAAAAACCGCAGCAGAAAAGAATGAGTTCATTCCTTTTTATCAGCCTATTGTCGACCTCAATAGTGGTGATGTCATTGGTGCGGAAGCTTTAGCGCGCTGGCTATCCCCACAGTCAGGCTTGATTCCACCACTAGATTTTATTCCCGTGGCAGAGGAAAGTGGACTCATCTCTGTCATTGGTGAGCAGATCCTTGTTCAAGCTTGCCAAGATTTGAAGACTGGGATCGAACAAGGTAAGTGGAGCAATCATTTTCAGATGCACGTAAATGTCTCGGTAAACCAACTTTCTCAACCTGAGTTTATCGACGTCATCAAACGTGCCTTCGACAAGACGGGCATCGACCCTAGTTGTTTTACATTGGAAATTACTGAGTCACGTATAGTGAGCCGCGACCCTGTCGTGCTCTCCAATATGGAAGCCATTAGAGCACTTGGTGTGCATATCGCTATTGACGATTTTGGGACGGGTTACAGCTCACTCGCTTACTTGCACAAGTTGCCTTTCGACTGCCTTAAAATTGATCGAACTTTCATCGACAAAATGGACCCTGACAACCTAGATACCTCTATTGTTGCTGCCATTATTAATATGACTAAAGGCATGAAAGTGAACATTGTTGCTGAAGGAATCGAAACCACAGCGCAAGCTCAGATGCTTACACAACTCCATTGCAATCAAGGTCAGGGCTTTCTCTATAGCCGACCTGTTCCCTTCGAGGAGTGGCCAACACATTTGGTTAACATGAAGTAGAATTCATCAATATTCGTGCGAAACCAATCAATTGCTTGCTGACACTATCAGCTTTGGTTTTTATACTTAGCGTACACACAGATTTGGAACGACGATAATGATAACCAAAAACCTCCCCCTAACAGATTTGCACCGCCACTTAGACGGCAACATTCGCACGCAAACTATTCTAGACCTAGGCCAAAAGTTTGGTATTGCACTTCCAGCCTATGATATTGAAGGCCTGACTCCGCATGTTCAGATTGTTGAGGCGGAGCCTTCTTTGGTTGCGTTTTTATCTAAACTTGACTGGGGTGTGTCGGTGCTGGGTGACTTGGATGCTTGTCGTCGTGTTGCGTACGAGAACGTAGAAGACGCACTGAATGCACAAATCGATTATGCTGAACTGCGTTTTTCTCCTTACTACATGGCTATGAAACACAGACTACCAGTAGAAGGCGTTGTTGAAGCCGTAGTAGATGGCGTACAAGCAGGTGTGCGTGATTTTGGTGTCAAAGCTAACCTTATTGGTATTATGAGTCGTACCTTCGGTACCGACGCTTGTCAGCAAGAACTAGACGCTATCCTTACCCAAAAAGACAATATCGTTGCAGTTGATCTAGCAGGTGATGAACTAGGTCAGCCGGGTGATCGCTTCGTGAAACACTTCGCTCAAGTTAAGGATGCAGGTCTAAATGTTACCGTTCACGCTGGCGAAGCAGCTGGCGCAGAAAGTATGTGGCAGGCAATTCAAGAACTAGGCGCGACACGTATTGGTCACGGTGTAAAAGCTATTCACGATCCGAAGCTTATGGATTACCTAGCGGAGAACCGCATCGGTATCGAGTCTTGCTTAACCTCAAACTTCCAAACCAGCACAGTAGAGTCACTGTCTAACCACCCTATTAAGCAATTCCTAGAACATGGGGTTATGGCTTGTCTAAACACCGATGACCCAGCGGTAGAAGGTATTGAACTACCATACGAATACGAAGTGGCAGCACCACAAGCGGGTCTATCTCAACAACAGATTCGCCAGGCACAAATCAATGGTCTTGATTTAGCGTTTATCTCAGATAAAGAAAAGCAAGAGCTTAAAGATAGCGTAGCTGACCGCACCTAACGTATTTAAATACCTAGCTAAAAGCCGATACAGTTTGTGTCGGCTTTTTTGTATCTCTTTACAACACCTAATCTACGCTTTTATTAGAGCATGCACTCCCTTAACTCCTAAATGCTATATCGAATGAGCCTTTCAATGACTCATCGATATCGGATATAGCGGTACACTCTTGCAGTGAGACACTATAAAGCGCATACGAAAAAGCCCCAGTCTTTCGACTGGGGCTTTCGAATGTGGCGGAGAGATAGGGATTTGAACCCTAGATACGCTATTAACGTATGCCGGTTTTCAAGACCGGTGCTTTCAACCACTCAGCCATCTCTCCACAATATGTAACCGTCCTAAAGTCTTACTTTAATTGCTTTAGTTCGATGTTGTTCAAAGCCTGGCGATGTCCTACTCTCACATGGGGAAGCCCCACACTACCATCGGCGCTATTGCGTTTCACTTCTGAGTTCGGCATGGAATCAGGTGGGTCCACAACGCTATGGTCGCCAAGCAAATTCTTAATTCGGAAAACTGATTTTAAGTTCTACTTATACACATTCAATGTTCTATTTGAGTCCATCAAAACCCCTTGGGTGTTGTATGGTTAAGCCTCACGGGCAATTAGTACAGGTTAGCTCAACGCCTCACAACGCTTACACACCCTGCCTATCAACGTTCTAGTCTCGAACAACCCTTTAGGACGCTTAAAGCGCCAGGGAAGACTCATCTCAGGGCTCGCTTCCCGCTTAGATGCTTTCAGCGGTTATCGATTCCGAACTTAGCTACCGGGCAATGCGTCTGGCGACACAACCCGAACACCAGAGGTTCGTCCACTCCGGTCCTCTCGTACTAGGAGCAGTCCCCTTCAATCTTCCAACGCCCACGGCAGATAGGGACCGAACTGTCTCACGACGTTCTAAACCCAGCTCGCGTACCACTTTAAATGGCGAACAGCCATACCCTTGGGACCGACTTCAGCCCCAGGATGTGATGAGCCGACATCGAGGTGCCAAACACCGCCGTCGATATGAACTCTTGGGCGGTATCAGCCTGTTATCCCCGGAGTACCTTTTATCCGTTGAGCGATAGCCCTTCCATACAGAACCACCGGATCACTATGACCTGCTTTCGCACCTGCTCGAATTGTCATTCTCGCAGTCAAGCGGGCTTATGCCATTGCACTAACCTCACGATGTCCAACCGTGATTAGCCCACCTTCGTGCTCCTCCGTTACTCTTTGGGAGGAGACCGCCCCAGTCAAACTACCCACCAGGCACTGTCCTCACCCCAGATAATGGGGCTAAGTTAGAACATCAAACATACAAGGGTGGTATTTCAAGGATGGCTCCAACGATACTGGCGTACCGTCTTCAAAGCCTCCCACCTATCCTACACATGTAGGCTCAATGTTCAGTGCCAAGCTGTAGTAAAGGTTCACGGGGTCTTTCCGTCTAGCCGCGGGTACACTGCATCTTCACAGCGATTTCAATTTCACTGAGTCTCGGGTGGAGACAGCGTGGCCATCATTACGCCATTCGTGCAGGTCGGAACTTACCCGACAAGGAATTTCGCTACCTTAGGACCGTTATAGTTACGGCCGCCGTTTACCGGGGCTTCGATCAAGAGCTTCGACCGAAGTCTAACCCCATCAATTAACCTTCCGGCACCGGGCAGGCGTCACACCGTATACGTCATCTTACGATTTTGCACAGTGCTGTGTTTTTAATAAACAGTTGCAGCCACCTGGTATCTGCGACTCTCAATAGCTCCATCCGCAAGGGACTTCACCGTCAAGAGCGTACCTTCTCCCGAAGTTACGGTACCATTTTGCCTAGTTCCTTCACCCGAGTTCTCTCAAGCGCCTTGGTATTCTCTACCCGACCACCTGTGTCGGTTTGGGGTACGATTCCTTACAATCTGAAGCTTAGAGGCTTTTCCTGGAAGCATGGCATCAATGACTTCACTACCGTAGTAGCTCGACATCGTGTCTCAGCCTTAAAAAGAGCCGGATTTACCTAACTCTTAAGCCTACGCACTTGAACCTGGACAACCGTCGCCAGGCCCACCTAGCCTTCTCCGTCCCCCCATCGCAATTGTAAGAAGTACGGGAATATTAACCCGTTTCCCATCGACTACGCCTTTCGGCCTCGCCTTAGGGGTCGACTTACCCTGCCCCGATTAACGTTGGACAGGAACCCTTGGTCTTCCGGCGAGGAGGTTTTTCACCCCCTTTATCGTTACTCATGTCAGCATTCGCACTTCTGATACCTCCAGCAGACTTTACAATCCACCTTCAACGGCTTACAGAACGCTCCCCTACCCAATACAATAAATTGCATTGCCGCAGCTTCGGTGTATAGCTTAGCCCCGTTACATCTTCCGCGCAGGCCGACTCGACTAGTGAGCTATTACGCTTTCTTTAAATGATGGCTGCTTCTAAGCCAACATCCTAGCTGTCTAAGCCTTCCCACATCGTTTCCCACTTAGCTATACTTTGGGACCTTAGCTGGCGGTCTGGGTTGTTTCCCTCTCCACGACGGACGTTAGCACCCGCCGTGTGTCTCCCGGATAGTACTTACTGGTATTCGGAGTTTGCAAAGGGTTGGTAAGTCGGGATGACCCCCTAGCCTTAACAGTGCTCTACCCCCAGTAGTATTCGTCCGAGGCTCTACCTAAATAGATTTCGGGGAGAACCAGCTATCTCCAGGTTTGATTGGCCTTTCACCCCTAGCCACAAGTCATCCGCTAATTTTTCAACATTAGTCGGTTCGGTCCTCCAGTTGATGTTACTCAACCTTCAACCTGCCCATGGCTAGATCACCTGGTTTCGGGTCTATATCCAGCAACTCGACGCCCAGTTAAGACTCGATTTCTCTACGGCTCCCCTAATCGGTTAACCTTGCTACTGAATATAAGTCGCTGACCCATTATACAAAAGGTACGCAGTCACACCACGAAGGTGCTCCTACTGCTTGTACGTACACGGTTTCAGGTTCTATTTCACTCCCCTCACAGGGGTTCTTTTCGCCTTTCCCTCACGGTACTGGTTCACTATCGGTCAGTCAGTAGTATTTAGCCTTGGAGGATGGTCCCCCCATATTCAGACAGGATATCACGTGTCCCGCCCTACTCGATTTCACTGATTATGATGTGTCGGTTACGGGGCTATCACCCTGTATCGCGAGACTTTCCAGACTCTTCACCTGCATCATTAAAAGCTTAAGGGCTAGTCCAATTTCGCTCGCCGCTACTTTCGGAATCTCGGTTGATTTCTACTCCTCCGGGTACTTAGATGTTTCAGTTCCCCGGGTTCGCTCTGTTAACCTATGTATTCAGTTAACAGTAACTGCTTATGCAGTTGGGTTTCCCCATTCGGAAATCCCAGACTCAAATGGTTTTTACTACCTAATCTGGGCTTATCGCAAGTTAATACGTCCTTCATCGCCTCTGACTGCCAAGGCATCCACCGTGTACGCTTAGTCACTTAACCATACAACCCGAAGGGGTCTTTACGTATGGCAAACAACCAAGGTGTTGTCTCTCATTATTTGAATGAGCGAGAGACATTCGATTTTGCCGGACTCAAATATGAATAACTCGAAAGTTATTCCCAAGAACACTTGAATGTGTGTTGGTACCTACATCTCTAAGAGACATAGGATTTGAGAACTTTTATTTGAATAACATCAATCAAATGTTATTCGTCAGCTTTCCAAATTGTTAAAGAGCATGTTTCTCGTTAGAGAACATTTTCTAAAGACTTTCGGAGGCGTCAAAAATCCGAACCATCAGCAATATTTTGTTGTGGTTTGGACAATGAATTTCCAAAAATATTTAGAGAATGGTGGGCGATACCGGGCTCGAACCAGTGACCCCCTGCTTGTAAGGCAGGTGCTCTCCCAACTGAGCTAATCGCCCACTAAAAGTTTTAATTCCTTCGTGGAGAAAGAATGGTGGGTCGTGCAGGATTCGAACCTGCGACCAATTGATTAAAAGTCAACTGCTCTACCAACTGAGCTAACGACCCAATGGTATCCCGTAGGGGAGTCGAACCCCTGTTACCGCCGTGAAAGGGCGGTGTCCTAGGCCTCTAGACGAACGGGACACTAGTGCGAAATGTCTTGGGGGACATCTCTATCTCTTAAACTTCTTAAACCGTATCAATCTGTGTGAACACTCATCGCAATAATCATCGTATAAGGAGGTGATCCAGCCCCAGGTTCCCCTAGGGCTACCTTGTTACGACTTCACCCCAGTCATGAACCACAAAGTGGTGAGCGTCCTCCCGAAGGTTAAACTACCCACTTCTTTTGCAGCCCACTCCCATGGTGTGACGGGCGGTGTGTACAAGGCCCGGGAACGTATTCACCGTAGCATTCTGATCTACGATTACTAGCGATTCCGACTTCATGGAGTCGAGTTGCAGACTCCAATCCGGACTACGACGCACTTTTTGGGATTCGCTGACCATCGCTGGCTCGCCGCCCTCTGTATGCGCCATTGTAGCACGTGTGTAGCCCTACTCGTAAGGGCCATGATGACTTGACGTCGTCCCCACCTTCCTCCGGTTTATCACCGGCAGTCTCCCTGGAGTTCCCGACATTACTCGCTGGCAAACAAGGATAAGGGTTGCGCTCGTTGCGGGACTTAACCCAACATTTCACAACACGAGCTGACGACAGCCATGCAGCACCTGTCTCAGAGTTCCCGAAGGCACTAATCCATCTCTGGAAAATTCTCTGGATGTCAAGAGTAGGTAAGGTTCTTCGCGTTGCATCGAATTAAACCACATGCTCCACCGCTTGTGCGGGCCCCCGTCAATTCATTTGAGTTTTAATCTTGCGACCGTACTCCCCAGGCGGTCTACTTAACGCGTTAGCTCCGAAAGCCACGGCTCAAGGCCACAACCTCCAAGTAGACATCGTTTACGGCGTGGACTACCAGGGTATCTAATCCTGTTTGCTCCCCACGCTTTCGCATCTGAGTGTCAGTATCTGTCCAGGGGGCCGCCTTCGCCACCGGTATTCCTTCAGATCTCTACGCATTTCACCGCTACACCTGAAATTCTACCCCCCTCTACAGTACTCTAGTGAACCAGTTTCAAATGCAGTTCCGAGGTTGAGCCCCGGGCTTTCACATCTGACTTAATCCACCACCTGCATGCGCTTTACGCCCAGTAATTCCGATTAACGCTCGCACCCTCCGTATTACCGCGGCTGCTGGCACGGAGTTAGCCGGTGCTTCTTCTGCAGCTAACGTCAAACACTAAGAGTGTTAATCTTAATGCCTTCCTCACTGCTGAAAGTGCTTTACAACCCGAAGGCCTTCTTCACACACGCGGCATGGCTGCATCAGGCTTTCGCCCATTGTGCAATATTCCCCACTGCTGCCTCCCGTAGGAGTCTGGACCGTGTCTCAGTTCCAGTGTGGCTGATCATCCTCTCAGACCAGCTAGGGATCGTCGCCTTGGTGAGCCATTACCTCACCAACTAGCTAATCCCACCTAGGCGTATCCAATAGCGCAAGGCCCGAAGGTCCCCTGCTTTGCTCCGAAGAGGTTATGCGGTATTAGCCATCGTTTCCAATGGTTATCCCCCTCTACTGGGCAACTTCCTAGGCATTACTCACCCGTCCGCCGCTCGACGCCGTTACCATCCCCCGAAGGTTCAGTTAACTCGTTTCCGCTCGACTTGCATGTGTTAGGCCTGCCGCCAGCGTTCAATCTGAGCCATGATCAAACTCTTCAATTTAAGATTTTGTCGGCTCAATGAATACTGAACATTACATAAAGTAATGTTTGAATTGACTGTGCTGAATCCGAAGATTCAATGGTCACTTCGTTTCATTGAAACCTAAATCGATACCGAAGTATCTATTTGGATTATCATCAACGAGTGCCCACACAGATTGATAGGTTTAAATTGTTAAAGAGCTTTCCGAACTGAGCTACGCTCAAAACGGACGGCCATTTTAGCGAGTTAAGTTTTAGTGTCAACCACTTTTTTCAAAACTTTTTTAAGCACTTGGCTTAGCTATTTGACCTTGCTGACTGGGCTCTCGTTCCTTGTGGAGCGTTGCCGTGTCAGCGAGGGGCATTATAGAGATCGCCATCACATTGGCAAGCCCTTTTTCGAGTTTTTTTTGATTTTTTTATTGTTTGGGTGTTTTTTATTCAAAAAGGGCTATTTTTGCTACTCTTCTATGCGATATTGCCCTTTAATCACCACAAATAAGGAGAAGTTATGAACTCAATTCGTAGTTACAAAGGTATAGCCCCTCAGTTAGGAGAGCGCGTCTATATAGATGAGAGTGCAGTTTTAGTTGGTGATATTAAAATTGGTGACGATTCGAGTGTCTGGCCATTAGTCGCTGCTCGTGGTGATGTAAACCATATTCACATTGGTGAAAGAAGCAATATCCAAGACGGCTCCGTCCTTCATGTGACACACAAGAACAAAGAAAACCCAGCGGGCTACCCTTTACTCATTGGCGACGACGTCACCATCGGGCATAAAGTGATGTTGCACGGCTGTATTATCAAAGATCGTGTACTGGTAGGCATGGGAGCAATTGTACTTGACGGAGCAGTCATTGAAGAAGAAGTGATGATTGGTGCCGGCAGCCTTGTCCCACCGAATAAAGTTTTAGAAAGTGGTTATCTATATGTTGGTAGTCCAGTAAAGCAAGCTCGCCCTTTAAGTGAAAAGGAACGAGCCTTCTTACAGAAATCTTCTGATAACTATGTACAAAACAAAAACGACTACATCAATGATGTAAAACCCGTTTAGATTATCCGAGTTCAATCTGTCCCTGCAGGTTGAACTCTTCCTCTTCTATGAGTTCTTCTGCTTGCTCTTCCAGATCAAACCTTAGCTTCTGAAATACTTGTATCGCTTGTTGCTCTGTTTCGATCGCACTTCCTACCATATTTTCCAAGTAAGATTTCGAGACTACGCACTCAATCAGAGCTCCGGATTGTTGAGCCGGAAAGACGATGACGTTTTTAACTGCATCCCACGTTTGAAGATCGGGAAATAATATCGACTGATTCATTACAAGCCTTCTAGGTTTTTACGTAACTCACGCAATATTTGCTTAGAGCCTGGCCTTAACCCTCTCCACAACATAAAGCTTTCTGCCGCTTGACCCACGAGCATGCCAAGGCCATCGTAGACAACCCCAACACCATTATCTAATGCCCATTGATTGAACGTTGTTTTTCCAGAACCATACATCATGTCATACACAGTGCTATTAGGTGAGAATATAGCCGTGGAGATATTAGGTAACTCACCACTCAAACTTGAAGAGGTCGAGTTAATAATGACATCGAATGACTCTGAAACCTCTTCCATCGCCACCGCTTTAATTGCGCCGTACTGCTCAAACATACTCGCGAGCGTCTGTGCTTTAGCATAAGTTCGATTGGTAATGACAATTTCCGCGGGCTCTTGATCGAGTAGTGGTTTAATCACTCCACGAGCCGCGCCGCCCGCTCCAATTAAAAGAATGCGCGCACCTTTCAATGGCACTTGGTATTGCAATAAGTCTTGCACCAACCCTTCACCGTCTGTGTTATCACCAATGATTTCACCGTCATCTAACTTTTTCAGAGTGTTCACGGCTCCTGCAAGTTGAGCCCTTTCTGTCAATCGATGTGCAAATTGGTACGCTTCTTCCTTAAAAGGTACGGTCACGTTGCAGCCTTTACCACCTTCCGCAAAAAAGCGAGTTACCGCTTCATTAAAGCTATCTTTTTCTGGGCAAGCAGTCTTATAGGTGAGCGATTGATTGGTTTGACGAGCAAATAGTGTGTGGATAAAAGGTGATTTACTTTGTTTGATGGGATTACCGAACACTACGTATTGGTCTACTTGCTGAGTCATATCCTTGCCTGTCGGAAATAAAAAGGGTCAATGCGAACCATTGACCCTATCACTATCCCTATAAGGAAGAAAGTCTTACCACTCTCTAGGTTTGAGGTAATGATCGTATAACTCTGCTTCTGGTGAGCTTGGCTCTACTTGGTAAGCGTATTCCCAGCGCGCAAGAGGAGGCATAGACATTAATATCGACTCCGTTCGCCCCCCACTCTGTAGGCCAAACAAAGTACCTCGGTCGTAAACTAAGTTAAATTCCACGTAACGGCCGCGGCGGTACAATTGAAACTGACGCTCTCGCTCACCAAATTCAGTATGTTTACGACGCTCAATGATTGGTAAGTAGGCGTCTGTATAGCCAAGGCCAACTGCTTTCATGTACTCAAAGCACTTATCAAATGGCCACTGATTCAAGTCATCAAAGAACAAGCCACCCACACCTCGAGTTTCATCTCTATGTGGTAGATAGAAGTACTTATCACACCAGGCTTTATGCTCAGAATACACATCACTGCCAAATGGCGCGCAAATTTCCTTCGCTGTGTTATGCCAGTACTGGCAATCTTCCTCAAATGGATAGAATGGCGTTAAGTCGAAGCCGCCACCAAACCACCAAATCGGCGCTTCACCTTCTTTTTCAGCAATGAAGAAACGAACATTGGCATGCGATGTTGGAATGTAAGGGTTGTTCGGGTGCATCACCAACGACACTCCCATCGCTTCAAACTTACGACCTGCTAATTCAGGGCGATGTGCTGTTGCCGATGCTGGCATTTGTTTTCCCTTAACATGAGAAAAGTTCACACCACCTTGCTCAAATACATCACCGTTTCGCATAACACGAGTACGACCACCACCACCTAAGCGCTCTCCTGGCTCGCGCTGCCAAGCGTCTTCTTCAAACTGAGCTTTGCCGTCCGCCTGCTCAAGTTGATGACAAATAGAATCTTGCAGCTCCATTAAGAACTGCTTTACTGCTTGCTTATCTATGACTGACATATTTATTCCTTTGACAGGTCGTTAGCCGACACTCTACCCCTGTCTTAGTATTTTTGATGTTTTCGCGTCGCGAATCTCACTCGGCTTCTCTCTGCCACCGGTTTCTCCAGCAAGAATAACCACCAGCTTATCGCCTAATTGCTGCTCAACCTCTGCAGTTGTCATACAAGGAGGCTGCCCCGTCAGATTCGCGCTGGTAGAGGTTAACGGCTTTCCGAAGGCATTACACATTTTTTGTACCAATGGGTGATCAGTTACTCGCACAGCTATTGAGTCGAATTGGCCTGAAACCCAGTCAGAAACTCGTTCGCTCGTCGGCATAATCCAAGTCACAGGGCCAGGCCAAGTAGCCTGCACCTTCTTTAGCTGCTCTTCGGTCAACTGTGATTCATCGATATAAGGTAGTAGCTGTTCATAGTTGGCAGCGATAAGTATCAAGCCTTTTTCGACTGGACGCTGTTTTAACTGCAACAGCTTTTCAATCGCCTCTGGGTTATCTGGGTCACACCCCACACCAAATACACCTTCCGTTGGGTAAGCGATGACTTCGCCTTGTTTGAGTGCGTTGAGCGCTTGTTCAAAGTTATCCACTATGACTTCCTGTTGTTACTTTTATGTTTTCTATAAATGATAAGTGTACAAATAATCACTTTCAGTGCCTAAAGCTATTTGTTTATAAAATGTATCAATTGAAATTTAGAATGACGCAAACGTTTGCTTGAAATTATTTTCCCCGTATAATGCGCACAAATTATCTGCTCATCCATTTTTGTAGCTTTAAGGAGTTTGAGATGAAAGTCGGCATTATTATGGGTTCTAAATCTGATTGGCCAACCATGAAACTAGCCGCTGAAATGCTAGATAGTTTCGGCGTAGAGTACGAAACAAAAGTTGTTTCTGCACACCGAACTCCTCAACTTCTGGCTGATTACGCCAACAGCGCAAAAGAGCGCGGTCTAAAAGTGATCATCGCTGGTGCTGGCGGCGCAGCTCACCTACCAGGAATGACAGCAGCCTTCACCGCACTACCAGTTCTAGGTGTCCCAGTTCAATCGCGCGCGCTAAGCGGCCTTGATTCTCTATATTCTATCGTACAAATGCCAAAAGGTATTGCTGTAGGGACGCTTGCAATTGGCGAAGCAGGTGCAGCTAATGCGGGTCTGCTTGCCGCACAAATCATCGGTACATTCGATGACGCCGTAATGGAAAAAGTTGAAGCATTCCGTAGCGAGCAAACTGAAACGATTCTAGCGAATCCAAACCCAGCAGAGGATTAATCTCATGCACGTTTTAGTACTGGGAGCAGGCCAATTAGCTCGTATGATGTCTCTTGCTGGTGCCCCTCTCAATATTGAAATTTCAGCGTTTGATGTCGGTAGCGAAAATATCGTTCATCCACTGACACAAACGGTGATCGGCCATGGCTTAGCCAATGCGATTGAGCAAGCTGACATTATCACGGCTGAGTTTGAGCACATTCCCCATGATGTACTCGAAGTCTGTGAGCAAAGCGGTAAGTTCTTACCGAGTGCAGAGGCCATCAAAACGGGTGGTGATCGCCGTATCGAAAAGGCATTACTTGATGCTGCAGAAGTGAAGAATGCTAAGTATGCCGTCATTCAAACTCGCGCCGATTTTGATGCTGCGATTGAATCTGTCGGTATTCCTATGGTACTCAAGAGTGCATTAGGGGGCTACGATGGTAAAGGACAGTGGCGCCTCAAGGATATCGCACAAGCCGACGCAATTTGGCCTGAAATGGAAGCTTGCATTCAAGCTTCAGAAACCCAAGCTATTGTCGCTGAAGAGTTTGTCCCATTTGACCGAGAGGTGTCATTGGTGGGTGCGCGTGGTAAAGACGGCAGTGTCGCGGTATACCCGCTCGCTGAAAACGTTCATACCAATGGCGTACTGAGCCTATCTACAGCGATTGATAACCTTGAACTTCAACAGCAAGCGAAACAAATGTTCACCGCCGTAGCGAATCGCCTCGATTATGTAGGTGTACTTGCTCTCGAGTTCTTTGACGTACAAGGTCAGTTACTGGTTAACGAAATTGCGCCACGAGTCCACAACTCTGGTCACTGGACGCAGCAGGGTGCTGAAACCTGTCAATTTGAAAACCATTTACGCGCAGTGTGCGGCATGCCACTTGGTAGCACTCAACTGATTCGTACTACCTCTATGATCAACATCCTCGGTGAGGATACTTTGCCAAGCGAAGTGTTGGCGATGGAGGGCTGTCATGTACACTGGTACGGGAAAGAAAAACGTACTGGACGTAAGATGGGTCACATCAACGTTTCTGCTGAGTACACCGCAGAGCTGCAACGTAAGCTTTGCGCACTGGCTGATATCTTGGATAAAGAAGCCTTCCCTGCTGTACATGAGTTTGCTCAGAAGCATTGCTAGTACCCAAGGCAAAACTAAACACCAATCGAAAAAGGCGCCCATGGCGCCTTTTCTTTATATACCCATGTTATTTTTCCAGAGCACTTTGAGTGTGATGACACTTTCGATCTGCACATTGATACTTAGTGCCACTGGCGAGTTTCTTCTCAATAAGTAGGCCAAAGCCACACTTCTCACACAGGCCTTCAATAGGAGGCTGGTTCACGGCAAACTTACACTTCGGATAGTTATCACACGCATAAAATAATTTGCCAAAGCGCGTTTTTCTCTCGACCAAATGCCCTTTATGGCACTCAGGACAAGCATGCTTAGGTTGTTCTTTCTCGGGAGCCTGATCCAGCGATTCTATGTGATGACAATGCGGGTAGTTGCTACAACCAATAAACATACCATAGCGGCCTTGGCGTAATACCAATTCATGTTCACATTCAGGACACGCCACACCTAACGGCTTAATGATATGCCCGTCATTTTGATGTAGCGGCTTGATGTAGTCGCAGTTAGGGTAACGGTTACAACCTAAAAATGGGCCATGTTTACCATGGCGAAGCTGCAACTCACCGCCTTCATCACCACATTGTGGGCATGACTCATGTTCTAAAGCATGTTCATGAGCTGAAAACAGCTGATGGTCAATCTTACTGCTCATCGTACTCTTACTTGATTAGTGCAAAATACCTTGCTCTTTGGTGTACAACAGCTCTTCCATTAGCGTGTAGGCATTTTCATTTCCAGGTACATTAAACAGCACCATAAGAATGATCCACTTTAAATCATCCAGCTCAAACTCACTGGTTTCTAGTCCCATAACTCGGTCAATCACCATTTCGCGCGTCTCGGTGGTTAACACCTTGATCTGCTCAAGAAACAGCAGGAAACCTCGACTTTCTAAATCGATCCGTTCCATTTCTTTATGGGTGTAAATGCGAGTTGAAGTCGCTGCACTGGTTGAAATAGCAGAGTGCTCATCGCTTTGCTGCAATGCTGCCAACTCTTCTAACCAGTTTAGGGCTTTATAGATATCTTTCTCGTGAAAACCAGCTCGAAGCAGTTCATCTTCTAGCTCATCTTGATCCACTTGTAACTCTGCATCGCTATGGATGTAGGTTTCGAACAAATACATCAGTATGTCCATCATCATAGCTAGCCCCTCCCCTTACGAATATAGCCACCGGAAACTGCAACAACATGCCCTGAAAGCTCAAGCTCTAAGAGCTGCATCATGACTTCATGCACAGGTATATTGGTCCTGCTTGCGAGAATATCAACTGGTGTAGCCTCTATTCCTACGTTAGCTAACAGTTGCGGAAATGGCAATTCTTCATTGTGATTGAATTCTTTACCATTTTCTCTTGGCTGCTCAGATTTATCATTGAAAAGATCTGGCTGACTGCTCGCCCTATTATCAATAGACCAGTTTACCAAAGTATCAATTTCATCTAAAACGTCCTGCTCACTTTGTACTAAACACGCCCCGTTTTTAATCAAAAGGTTGCCCCCTCGGCTAGTCGGGGAATGAATTGAGCCTGGAATTGCAAAAACATCTCGCCCTTGCTCGGCAGCATAACGCGCTGTGATGAGTGAACCGCTTTTTTCTGCAGCCTCGACCACTAAGACGCCAACAGACAAACCACTAATAATGCGATTTCGGCGAGGAAAGTGCTCCGGCCTAGGTTTAGTATCTGGGCGAAACTCTGAGACCAAGGCACCACTTTCAACCACTCGACTAGCCAGCTTCCTATGTCTTGCTGGGTAAATTTGCTCTAGACCAGAACCTAATACCGCAATCGTCTTTCCCCCGGCTCGCAACGCTCCATCATGTGCATGACCATCTACACCTAACGCTAAGCCACTCGTTACTACTAGGCCGTGCTTAGTAAAAGCGCTCGCATATTCTTTCGCAATCTGAAGCCCTTGCAAACTCGCATTGCGGCTACCGATCATCGCCAGTTGCGGTTCAGACAAGCAACTGGCCTCTCCTTTAACAAATAAAACAGGAGGCGCTGAGGCTATTTCTTTCAGAAGAGGGGGATAGATGGGATCAAATGAAGTAAGGATCGTGTGATTGTCTTGCTCTGCCCAAGTTAGGCTTAGTTCCGCTTGACGCTGTGCTTCTCCGTGAAGGTATCGAATCTGTTCAGTAGTCAGCCCAATCGCTTGCAGTGAAGGGGAATCTCGCTTAATCAAATTCGGTGCAGAATCGATCGACATTAAGCGAGCAAGAGCCTTAGCCCCCAATTTAGGTGTAAAGCTCAATGCTAACCAAGCAAATAACGATTGAGAGCACATTAAGTTTGATTGTCTTTTGGTGATTCACTTAGGGAAGTTTGGCTAGACTCGGGAGAGAGAGCAGTAACGTTTTTATCGATTGGGGCTTTGCTGTCGGTGATCAGCGCAAGGCTAAAGAACGGATATGGGCGAATGACCATCAAGCTACCTACAGGGGTATCTGGAAGCTGTAACTCTCCGGCCCCACGTTCCTCTTGATAACTGAATTCGTTCCCCTGCTTGAACACTTTAGAGCCTTGCTGATAAAGCTCAAACATGCTGCCCTGACGGAGTTTATCTTGTGTGCCTTTATCAATAACCACAATCTGGTTTTGCCCAACATACTCTACCCCTTCTAGCGCACCGAGTATCGTCGCTTGGCTATTGGGCGGAGAAGGCTGAGGATAAAAGGTGGTCGAAAGCCCAAGCGTTTCGATACCAGTTTCTGGCAAAGCAAGATCATTAACCAATATCTCCTGCTGCTGATTGGTCACTGTGAGGCCGGTAAATTCAGGCTCAGCATTAAGCAGGGTTGCCGACGCGATTCTCTTTAGCGCTACCATCACTTTGTCATCACGCTTAAATTCAGCAGCAACTCGATAAATCCCCCACTTCTGTTGCGTTTGATACCCACTGATAAACAAACTGTCTTCTGAGGTTAAGTACTTTCGGCCATTACTGGCACCAAGGACCTTTTCGCTTGTGGCTAACACTTCCATATCGACCAAACGGTCAGATTTTAAATAAGGCAGCACCAAGCCTTCAGGCACGGTTGGCAGAGCTTGTTTGTCTAAAACACGAACTTTCGGGCTAAGCTTGACCATCGGTTTAAGGCTAAGTACGGGCTGGCCATCACGCCATATTAAAGTCAATTTGTCGCCTGGATAAATCAAATGAGGGTTATCTATCTCTGGGTTGATTTGCCATAGCCTAGGCCACAACCAAGGGCTATCGAGATACAGTGCCGAAATGTCCCATAAGGTATCGCCTTTTACGACAGTGTAGCTTTTCGGCGCATCGTGCTTAACGGTCAGTTCAGAGTTACTTGGCTTAGCATGCGCGCCATTTGAAACAAGCACAAAGGTAGAGATAAGTGTTGGTATGAGATAGTGGAAAAGTCGCGACATGACCTGAATTCCTTGGTCGTAAATATCGATTAATAACGCTGCGATGCTGTCATTTGGGTTACAAAATGTCTAGAATTGAGCCAACAAGGTTTATGCTGCTTCGGCACAGTTCAATTTTTCGAGTGTATATGTCTGTATTACAAGTATTAACATTCCCAGATGATCGTCTTCGCACTGTCGCAAAGCCAGTTGCTGAAGTGACTCCTGAGATCCAAAAGTTCGTTGATGACATGATTGAAACCATGTACGACGAAGAAGGTATTGGTCTTGCGGCAACGCAAGTTGATTTCCACCAGCGTATTGTTGTGATCGATATTTCAGAGACTCGTGATGAGCCAATGGTGCTTATTAACCCTGAAATCATCGAAAAACGTGGAGAAGATGGCATTGAAGAAGGTTGCCTCTCAGTCCCTGGTGCTCGAGCACTTGTTGCGCGCGCAGCAGAAGTAACGGTTAAAGCGCTTGACCGTGACGGTAAAGAATTCACGTTTGATGCTGATGACCTACTTGCTATTTGTGTGCAGCACGAACTTGATCACTTAGAAGGCAAACTGTTTGTAGACTACCTTTCGCCTCTAAAGCGCAAGCGCATCCAAGATAAGCTTGCCAAGATCAAACGCTTCAACGATAAGCAAGCGAACAAGGCGTAACGCCACGCGGCCTTTTGTAGCCGTATTAGAATTTAGAAGGAAACCTCTCTTGAGCCAGTCATTACGAATTGTCTTTGCAGGTACTCCGGATTTCGCCGCCCGTCACTTGGCGGCGTTGTTGTCTTCGGAGCATGAAGTTATTGCGGTATATACTCAGCCAGACCGCCCTGCCGGCCGTGGTAAAAAGCTAACCGCCAGCCCAGTTAAAAACATCGCACTTGAGCATGATATTCCGGTTTACCAACCAGAGAATTTTAAGTCAGATGAAGCAAAGCAACAGCTTGCAGACCTCAATGCTGATTTAATGGTGGTGGTGGCGTATGGCTTACTACTGCCACAAGCTGTGCTTGATACGCCAAAACTAGGGTGTATCAATGTCCATGGCTCTATTCTGCCACGCTGGCGTGGTGCTGCGCCAATTCAACGTTCAATCTGGGCGGGTGACACTGAAACAGGCGTGACCATCATGCAAATGGACATCGGCCTAGATACAGGTGACATGCTTAAAATCGCTACGTTACCGATTGAAGACACAGACACTAGTGCCTCTATGTACGAGAAACTGGCAGACCTCGGCCCTGAAGCGCTGATTGACTGCCTTGCAGATATCGCAAGTGGCAACGCTACTGCAGAGAAGCAAGATGACGAGCTAGCAAACTACGCGAAAAAACTAAGTAAAGATGAAGCTCGCATCAATTGGGCTGATGAAGCACAGCACATTGAACGCTGCGTTCGCGCTTTTAACCCTTGGCCGATGAGCCACTTTATTGCGGCTGAAAACAGCATCAAAGTATGGCAAAGCCGTGTCGCAGAGCAAAGCACTGACAAACCTGCCGGCACTATTGTTCAAGCGGATAAAACGGGTATCTATGTCGCAACAGGCAACGGCGTATTAGTCCTAGAGCAGCTACAAGTACCAGGCAAGAAAGCCATGGCTGTGCAAGATATTCTTAACTCACGAGCCAATTGGTTCGAAGTTGGCTCACAGCTGAGCTAACACTTATTTTTAGATAGTACATTTCGGAGGCAGAGATGCCTCCACCGACTTTAAGGTATTCACCATGAATGTTCGCGCTGCGGCAGCTAACGTCCTTTTCCAAGTGGTCGACAAAGGCCAATCTCTTTCTCACGCCTTACCGGCAGCTCAAAAAACCATTAGACCAAGAGACCATGCTCTTCTACAAGAGATCTGCTATGGCGCGTTGCGTTACTTACCACGCCTTGAGTCAATCGCGAATGAGCTGATGGAAAACCCATTAAAAGGCAAAAAGCGCGTTTTTCACCATCTCATCTTGGTCGGTATTTACCAATTGAGCTTCATGCGAATTCCTTCTCATGCCGCTGTCGCGGAAACCGTTGAAGGAACAAAAACGCTACGCGGCCCTAGCCTGCGTGGTTTGATCAATGCGGTATTGCGTAACTACCTACGTAATCAAGAAGAGCTCGACGAAATCGCCGTCAGCCACAACGCAGGCAAGTACGGCCACCCAAGCTGGATCTTAAAAATGCTGCAGGAAGCATATCCAGAACAATGGGAAAGTCTGATTGAAGCGAATAATAGCAAGGCGCCGATGTGGTTACGCGTCAACCGCCAGCACCATACCCGTGACGAGTACATAGAACTACTCAAAGACGCTGACATTGAACATAGTGTTCACTCTCAAGCAGAAGACGCGATTAAACTGGCCTCTCCATGTGACGTTACGCTTCTGCCTGGCTTTGAAAAAGGATGGGTATCGGTGCAAGATGCAGCGGCGCAGCTATCAGTGGACTACCTACAACCTCAAGAAGGCGAACTGATTCTTGATTGCTGTGCAGCGCCAGGCGGAAAAACCGCACACATTCTCGAGCACACCAATGATACCGAAGTGGTCGCCATTGATAGCGACCCTACTCGTTTGAACCGTGTTCATGACAACCTAGAGCGCCTGCGACTCAAAGCTGACGTAATTTGCGGTGACGCACGTTACCCGCAAGAGTGGTGGCAAGGTGACCAGTTTGATCGTATTTTGCTAGACGCACCTTGCTCTGCAACTGGGGTAATACGCCGTCACCCAGATATTAAGTGGCTTCGCCGCGCTGATGATATTGACGCACTTGCTCAGCTGCAAAGTGAGATTTTGGATGCGATGTGGCAACAGCTCAAACCTGGTGGGACATTAGTCTACGCGACATGCTCTATCACTCCACAAGAAAACAGCCTGCAGGTTAAAGCCTTCTTAGAGCGCACTCAAAACGCGACTCTAATTGGCTCTGACACAGACAACCCAGGCCGCCAAATTCTTCCGGGTGAAGAAGATATGGACGGTTTCTATTACGCAGTGCTGACAAAACACGCATAGATTAGGCGCAGTATAGGCGGCGATTGTATAAGCCGCCTTGATTGGTTTTGGTTGGCATGCGCCAATCAATCAGGTCATTTGGCTAAGTGGTAACAAAGAGAACTCAGTATGAAAATCATCATTCTTGGTGCAGGTCAGGTCGGTGGTACGCTGGCAGAAAACCTTGTCGGTGAAAACAACGATATTACTATCGTCGACAAGAACAGCGATCGTCTTCGTGAACTGCAAGATAAATATGATTTACGTGTTGTAAATGGCTACGCAAGCCACCCAGATGTGCTGCGTGAGGCCGGTGCACAAGACGCCGACATGTTAGTTGCCGTCACCAACATGGATGAAACCAACATGGCAGCTTGTCAGGTTGCGTTCTCTTTGTTTAATACCCCAAACCGTATCGCTCGAATCCGATCTCCAGAGTACTTGGCGGAAAAAGAAGCGCTGTTTAAATCCGGTGCGATCCCTGTCGATCACCTGATTGCACCAGAAGAACTAGTAACGAGCTACATTGAGCGTCTAATCCAGTACCCAGGCGCACTGCAAGTGGTCAGTTTCGCCGAGCAGAAAGTTAGCCTTGTCGCTGTAAAAGCCTATTATGGTGGGCCGTTAGTCGGTAATGCGTTATCAGCCCTACGTGAGCACATGCCTCACATCGATACTCGTGTTGCAGCTATCTTCCGTCAAGGTCGCCCTATCCGGCCACAGGGAACTACCATTATCGAAGCCGATGATGAAGTGTTCTTTGTTGCCGCGAGTAACCACATTCGCTCTGTCATGAGTGAACTGCAGCGTTTAGAAAAGCCATACCGCCGTATCATGATAGTCGGCGGTGGTAACATTGGTGCTAGTTTGGCCAAACGCCTAGAACAGAGCTATAGCGTTAAGCTAATTGAACGCAGTTACCAACGCGCCGAAAAACTTTCCGAAGAGCTTGAGAATACCATCGTCTTTTGTGGTGATGCCGCCGATCAAGAGCTGCTCACTGAAGAGAACATCGACCAAGTCGATGTGTTTATCGCTCTCACCAATGAAGATGAAACCAACATCATGTCGGCTATGCTAGCCAAGCGTATGGGTGCCAAAAAAGCCATGGTGCTGATCCAGCGTGGCGCCTATGTCGACCTAGTTCAAGGCGGTGTCATTGATGTTGCTATCTCACCACAACAAGCAACAATCTCTGCACTACTCACTCACGTACGTCGAGCAGACATCGTTAACGTATCGTCTTTACGTCGCGGCGCGGCAGAAGCCATCGAAGCGGTCGCTCACGGTGACGAAACCACCTCTAAAGTGGTTGGCAGAGCCATTGGTGACATTAAGCTACCACCAGGTACCACTATTGGTGCCATTGTACGCGGCGAAGAAGTGCTGATCGCCCACGACCGAACCATCATTGAACAAGACGACCACGTAGTGATGTTCTTAGTCGATAAAAAATACGTGCCTGATGTTGAAGCACTGTTCCAACCGAGTCCTTTCTTCCTATAGAGAAGTAGGCAACGCGAGTTAAGTTGGCATTATGGTCAATCTACGCCCCGTTCTATTTGTTATAGGGTTAGTGCTATCCAAACTAGCCCTATTTATGTACGTCCCAACCTTAGTGGCGTTCGTATCTGGTACCGATGGTTTTCTTGAATTTGGCCAAGCGGTGCTGATCACTCACCTTGCAGCTTTTGCCTGCCTAAGCTTAGGGCGCACTGATAAATTCCGCCTTAGCGTACGTGATATGTTCTTGATCACCAGCTTAGTGTGGACGATTGCCAGTGCTTTTGCTGCTTTGCCATTTGTGTTCATCAATCACATCAGCTTCACCGACGCTTACTTTGAAACCATGTCCGGTATCACCACGACGGGCTCTACGGTATTAAGTGGGCTCGATAATATGGCACCAAGCATTTTGTTGTGGCGCTCCATCTTACAATGGCTTGGTGGCGTAGGATTCATCGTTATGGCGGTTGCGGTGCTGCCGATGCTCAATGTGGGTGGTATGAAGCTGTTCCAAACCGAGTCATCAGACTGGTCCGACAAAAGCAGCCCACGAGCCAAAACCGTCGCGAAGAACATCGTCGTCGTGTACTTGGTGTTAACGGGGCTATGTTTACTGGGGTACCTACTCACTGGTATGAGCCTGTTCGAAGCGATCAACCACTCTTTCACCACCTTGTCTACCGGCGGCTATTCCACCTCCGATAGCTCAATGAATCACTTCTCTAAAGGCGCTCACTGGGTGGGCACACTATTTATGTTCTTAGGTGGTTTACCTTTCTTGTTGTTTGTCACCGCACTACGTAAGAAAAAACCAGCGGCACTGTATAACGATGCCCAAGTTAGAGGCTTCACTTACCTGTTCTTAGGTTCGAGTATTGTCGTTGCGTTGTGGCTGAATATTCGTGATGGTTACCCGATACTCGATGCGCTGCGTGTCTCTATGTTTAATATCGTATCCGTCGTGACAACCACTGGTTTTGGTTTAGAAGATTTCACCGCTTGGGGCGCCTTACCTACCACGCTATTTGCCTTCCTTATGATGGCAGGAGCTTGTTCAGGCTCAACCTCAGGTGGAATTAAGGTATTCCGCTTCCAAATAGCCATGACGCTTCTACATAAGCAGATGATGAAGCTCATCCACCCTTCAGGTGTGTTTGTCCAGCGCTACAATCAAAGGCCTGTGAATGATGACATCGTTCGCTCTGTTGTAGCATTTGGCTTGATGTTCTTTATCACCATCATTTTTATTGCTGGCTGCTTAAGTGCGATGGGCCTTGATCCAATTACCAGCATTTCGGGTTCAATTACAGCGGTAGCAAACGTCGGCCCAGGTATGGGCAGCGTCATCGGTCCAACCGGTAACTTTGCTCCACTACCAGATGCCGCTAAGTGGTTGCTGAGCTTGGGTATGCTAATGGGACGATTAGAAATATTGACGCTATTAGTGCTCTTCTTCCCTGCATTCTGGCGCCGTTAACAAGGAAAATACTTATGAAAAATGGAATCGCATTTGCTTGCCTACTGGCAACATCGTCAACCTACGCCGCAGAACAAGTAACGCTAGAAGATGGCAGACAAGTACAACTTAACGACGACTTCACCTGGCAGTATGTACCTGAACCGGCAACTGACCAATCTGAAGTAAAACAAGCCGTTGAACCAGCGGTCGTGGCAATCCCAGTCGTCACTCAAAAAGTAGGTACGTTAGTTACTGTCGGTAGCAAAAAACCAACCATGCAGTTATCTGATTCTGGAGTTGACGTTCTATTAGGCTCAGCTCAATATCAAGATGGCGAGTTAGTTATTCCAACCTCACTCACTAACCAGAGCTCTCAATCAGTGATACTTGTTACGGTCGATATCACAGTGTCTGATACTACCGGCAAAGTGTTGTTCAGCGAGAGTGTCGACATTTGGAAGTCAATAAAGCGCATGGCAGACACCTACTTACGCCCTCAACAAGCAGAGCAAGGTAAAACCATCCAACTCGATCTGGATGAACACAAACAATACCAAGTGTCAGCGCATATCAGCCAAGTCAGCACCCGCTAAACTAAGAGACAGCAGGCACCGGGTGAACGTAGAGGTAGATAGCAAAGAAGTGGCATGCGCATCCCGCTAATACGAATAGATGCCAAATGGCGTGATTGTAGGGAATGCGCTTAGCAACGTAGAAAATCACGCCTAATGAGTAAATGATTCCACCGGCAGCCAGCAAGACCAATCCCCCCACATCTAAGTTGATCGCCAATTGATAGATCACCACTAAGGACAGCCACCCCATCGCAAGATAGGTAAACAATGAAAAACGTTTAAAGCGGTACACAAACGCCAATTTCATGATGATTCCGACTAACGCGATACCCCAAATGACAGCCATCAAACCAATCGCAAGTGGTGTTCTCAAACTCACCAACAAAAATGGGGTATAGCTGCCCGCAATTAATAAATAAATCGCGCAATGATCGAGGGTTTTGAGCCAACGTTTTGCTCTTTGGTAAGGGATAGAGTGGTAGAGGGTTGAAGCGAGAAACAGCAAGATCATACTGCCGCCATAAATGCTCATGCTCGCGATGGTCATAGTATCTGCATGATATTCATTGGCTTTTAGCAACAGAAACACCAAACCAACAATGCCAAATACCATTCCAAGGCCATGGGTCACCGCATTGGCGATCTCTTCTTTTAAACCATAACTGGCTTGAGTGGATTGCGTCATAGTGCACCTGTTCGAGCTAGAGTATTTATTCCAACAAGCGCAGTATGACACATTAAGCGTACAGGTGTAAGCTCAAATACATTAAGTTTTGGTTAAGAAGTACTCTCCAGATACTCGAGCACCTGCTGGCCCGCTTCCTCCGCCGGAGTATGCAATGGAATATCCAACTGCCTTTTGAGCTGGCCGGTACCGAGGAAAGTTGCCAACAACCCTTTAGCGCCGCTGCGATTACGATCTATCTCAAACCATAGCTTAAGTACTTCGTCGGTACGGTAAGCAACAACTTCCAACTCACGCCAACGACCATGATACGGGCCTGTGGTTGGCACAAACTCAAATTCCTGTACAAACGGTAAATCAAATCCTTTTACCGCTTCACATTCCACTTGCCTGATACGCAAACCTTGCTCTTCGAGGGCAGTGAAAATGCCATCCATCAATGGGTCAGGTCGAACCGTGAGAATATCTTTGTCTGTAGGGTCTATGGCCATTGAAATGTCGAGCCCAGTTTCGAGCCAAACTTTGGCGTCTCCAACCGTGATCGGAGTATTCCAAGGCACATCTAAACTAATACTGAAGTCGCGGGTCTCCCCTGCTTTGATAGTAAACGCATAAGGTAAGCTCCACTTAGCCAATGTATAGCTTTGATTCACCTTACGCATTCGCTCACCAGGACGATGTTGCCCCCTATCGCGATCGACAGGAACCTCTTCAACATAGCGGCAGCAAAGCTTTAAGTCGATGTTGTCGATATCTTGATCACTGGAGCCACCATATACATGGATGGTGACGTCAACGCTTTGACCTGGGTACAGCACTTCTTGCTGTAGAACGGAATCAACCTGTGCAGAGCCAATACCAAAACTCGCGAGGGTTTTCTTAAAAAACGACATACACACCTCCTTGGTAGACAGCCATAGTAATCCTGAAGTCACTATGAACTCAATTACCCTACTCACACAATTTTATACCCAGAGCGCACACTACGCTGCTTTTCATACCTTTCTCATAATGAATTAAAACCATTAATATTTTGTGTATTTATTGTTCATCTATCGATCAATTTATCAGATGGTGATAATCTACTTTGTGATATGCATGCATATCATTATTCCTGCTCAATTATTTGGATTGGCGAAAGCCAGAAGAGCCACCCTTCAGATTGTTGAAGCTCAACTCATAGTTGAACAGGCCATTACATTGGCAATGGATATGCCTGACAGTTAGGTAAATTAATGCGCCCAACAGCAGTCAGGTTCTCGCACACTAATCGTAGTGCGATGCGCCGTCGCAGTGGTTTTGTTACTGCACCGGTTGCAAAAAAAATCGCTCCTGCGATGACTCTTGTAGAGAAAACAGCTCTTATGGCTGAAGCTCCTGCAAAAGTTGTCAAAGCAGCCTAATTAAAAAGCGCAGTATCACTGCGCTTTTTTCTTACCTTCATTTCTGCAATTTGATACCTTTACCAACAAATCATTATAAATATTGTGGAGAAAGTCCGTGAAGTGTCACCGTATTGAAGAGCTACTTGAGCTACTTGAGCCAGAATGGCAAAAAGACCAAGATTTAAACCTACTTCAGTTCATCATCAAACTGAGCCAAGAAGCTGGCTATGAAGGCAAATTGGAAGATCTCACTGACGATGTGCTGATCTACCATCTTAAAATGCGTAACAGCGAAAAAGATGAAATGATTCCGGGTCTTAAAAAAGACCAAGAAGACGATTTTAAAACCGCAATCTTGCGTGCTCGTGGCTTGATCGACTAAGCCACTCAGAATACTAAAGCGACGTCATGTCGCTTTTTTTATACCTACACATCATGAAAGCCTGAACTGTTAGGCTATTTATTTATAAAACTGTACTGATCTTTGTTGTTAAAGGTTGATAACGTTAAAGAAATAAAAATGTTATTGCGTATATAATCGCCGTCCATAAGAATCTTCTAAAGTATTAGAGAGGCCTTATCAACTCTTGTATCAACAGCGTTGATAAAATCTCTTTGAGCAATGTCATAGAGCACAATCAAAGAAATTGTGCCGTTAAGCCTAAAAAGGAAAACTTCATGAGTCAGGATAAGATCGATATCAAAGATGTGACTCCTAAAACCTTTAACCCCAAAACCCATAAAGGAAATGACGATCGCTTTAACCCAAGCAATCGTATTTACGTTCGGGAAAGTAAAGGTACATTCCAGAAACTGCGCCGGTATGGTGGCTGGTTTCTGCTGCTGTTATTTGCCTTAATCCCTTGGATTCCTTACGGTGAACGACAAGCTATCTTGCTCGACATCGGCAATCAGCAGTTTAATTTCTTTGGTACAACCCTCTACCCGCAAGATCTCACTTTGCTAGCGCTGCTATTCATGATCGCCGCGTTCGGCTTGTTTTTCCTCACAACCTTTTTAGGCCGGGTGTGGTGTGGTTATTTATGCCCGCAAACGGTCTGGACTTTCATGTATATCTGGTTTGAAGAAAAACTAGAGGGAGCAGCAAACAAACGTCGTAAACAAGACTCTGGCAAAATGACCGCTAACCTCGCAATGCGAAAAACCGCGAAGCACCTCGCGTGGTGGGCCATTGCGCTTGCAACCGGCATGACCTTTGTTGGGTACTTTGTTCCAGTTCGAGAGCTCGTGATTGACTTCTTCACCTTTAACACCAGTTTCTGGGTGGCGTTTTGGGTACTGTTCTTTGCTGGTTGTACCTACGCAAACGCAGGCTGGATGCGCTCAATTGTCTGTGTCCACATGTGCCCATATGCTCGTTTCCAATCAGCCATGTTCGATAAAGACACCTTTATCGTTGGCTATGATGCCAAGCGTGGTGAAAGCCGAGGCCCTCGCTCGCGTAAAGCCGATCCGAAAGCACTCGGTTTAGGTGACTGTATCGACTGTGATTTGTGTGTTCAGGTATGTCCAACAGGTATCGATATCCGTGACGGCCTACAATATGAGTGTATTAACTGCGGTGCATGTATTGATGCTTGTAACAAAACCATGGATCGCATGGGCTATGAGAAAGGCTTAATCAACTACACCACAGAACACCGTTTATCTGGCCACAATACCAAAGTCATGCGCCCGAAATTGCTGGGTTATGGTGCGGTTTTACTATTAATGATTGGCTTGTTCTTTGTCCAGATTGTCAGCGTTGACCCCGCAGGCCTCAGCGTTATCCGTGACCGCAATCAATTGTTTAGAACCAACAGTTCCGGTGAGATCGAAAACACCTACACGCTGAAAGTGATCAATAAAACCCAGCAGGTACAGGAATATCGCTTGGATGTGAAAGGCTTCAGTGATGTGTCTTGGTATGGTCGACAAACCGTCACCGTACAGCCGGGTGAAGTGGTGAACTTACCAATGAGTTTAGGTGCTAACCCTGATGAACTCAGTTCGCCAGTGACAACCATTCAATTTGTCCTTTCCGACAGTGAAGATTTCTCTATCGAAGTAGAGAGCCGTTTTATCAAAAAGCTCTAGTTTTCACTAATACCTTCCTAAAGGCTCAGCAATGAGCCTTTTTATTTTCTAGCAACAACATAAGCTCACTGTGATTAGGCTCGAACGGCAAAACTGTGTAATCATATAAGCAATTACTCACGCGATGAGAACCGCCTCCATCGCCACTCAACGAGCCAAACCTATGACTAACCAAGCCTTTAATTTTGATGCACTGACACCCGACTTTATGTGGTACGCCTTAGAAAGCATCGGAATTCGTGCTGAGTCTGGTTTTCTTCCACTTAATAGCTACGAAAACCGCGTCTACCAATTTACAGACGAAGAGCGTCAACGCTACGTAGTGAAGTTCTATCGTCCAGAGCGTTGGAGCCAACAACAGATTATTGAGGAACATCAGTTCACTCTTGAACTGATTGAGTCAGATATCCCCGTTGCTCCACCTTGCCAGATCAACGGCGCAACACTGCATCAATATCAGGGATATTTGTTCGCTCTGTTTGCCAGTGTGGGTGGACGACAATTTGAAGTCGATAACATCGACCAGCTTGAAGGTGTTGGCCGCTTTTTAGGCCGGATTCATAAAGTAGGTAGCCGACAACCCTTTGCTCATCGTCCTACCATAGGTTTGGATGAGTACTTACATCAACCTAGAAAAATCTTAGAGAATTCTCAGTTTATCCCAATGCATCTTGAGAATGCGTTCTTCAATGACCTCGATTTATTGATCGGTCAACTAGAACAACACTGGGATAACAGTGCGACTCCTATTCGCCTACATGGTGACTGCCACCCTGGTAATATTCTATGGCGAGATGGGCCGATGTTTGTTGATTTGGATGACTCACGTAATGGCCCAGCAATTCAAGATTTGTGGATGCTGTTAAACGGCGAACGCCAAGATAAGCTGATGCAGCTCGATGTAATTTTGGAAGCCTACCAAGAGTTTTGCGACTTTAATTCCAACCAGTTGAAACTAATCGAGCCATTGCGCGGTCTACGAATGGTGCACTATATGGCATGGCTAGCAAAAAGGTGGCAAGATCCTGCTTTTCCTATCGCTTTTCCATGGTTCGATGATCCAAAATACTGGGAAAGCCAAGTTTTAGCCTTTAAAGAACAAATTGCGGCGTTAGAGGAAGCACCTCTTTCTTTAATGCCTCAGTGGTAACAGGCTGTTTTGCCTAAAAAGTACAATGGAGTAAAAAATGAAAAAGCTGTTTGCACTTGTTGCAACTCTCATGCTGAGCCTGTCTGCTCACGCAGCTCAATTTAAACAAGGCGAACACTACAAAGTGTTGGACCTAGAAGCCTCTAAAAAGCCTGTTGTAACCGAGTTTTTCTCGTTCTACTGCCCACACTGTAATACGTTTGAGCCGATCATTCAGCAGTTGAAAGACCAACTACCTGAAGGTGCTAAACTACAAAAGAATCACGTTTCTTTCATGGGTGGCAACATGGGACTTTCAATGAGCAAAGCCTACGCAACTATGGTTGCTATGAAAGTGGAAGACAAGATGGTGCCTGTAATGTTTAACCGCATTCACAATATGCGTAAAGCACCAAAAGATGATGCAGAGCTACGCCAAATCTTTGTTGATGAAGGTATCGATGGTAAGAAGTTCGACGCGGCTTTCAATGGCTTTGCGGTAGATTCTATGGTTCGTCGTTTCGACAAACAGTTTAAAGATAGCGGTTTGTCTGGTGTACCGGCCGTTGTTGTAAACAACCGTTACTTAGTTCAGTCTCAGTCGATCAAAACTCTGGATGAGTACTTTGAGCTGGTTAACTACCTGCTCACTAAGAAATAAACACTGCAATAAAAAAGGGAGCCATTTGGCTCCCTTTTTTATTTATGAATATCTTTTAGCACTTGGTCTTTGTCTTGCCAAAGTTCCCCTAGCCATTGCTGGAACTGACGCTTATAAGGCTTATCATTAAAGTAATCACCTTGCACTTGCTCATCGACTGGCAGCACTTTAGTTCTCACCACAATCTTTCTCATACGGCCCATAAGAGCATCTTTAAACGGTTTTTCCGTATTCTCTGGGTAAGCCAGAGTGACATCAACAATATTATCGAACTGCTCTCCCATGGCCGCTAAGGTATAAGCAATACCACCAGATTTAGGCTGCAATAAGTGCTGATAGCCTGCTCGACTTTTGCGCTGCTTTTCAGATGTAAAGCGCGTGCCTTCTACATAGTTAACCACCGTTGTGGGAGTATGACGGAATTTGGCACATGAGCGGCGAGTCGTTTCAAGATCCTGCCCACGCTTGTGTGGGTTCCTAATTAAGTACTCACGGGAGTAGCGGCGCATAAACGGCATATCAAGTGCCCAACAAGCCATACCAATAAACGGGACATATAAAAGTTGCTGCTTTAGAAAGAACTTCGGCATCGGGATACGATCTTTAAACACGCAACACAGCACCACAATGTCAGTCCAACTTAAGTGATTGCTGATCATCAAATACCAGCCATCTTTTTTTAGTTGTTCTCCTCCCTGAATATCCCAATCAATGTCGTTGGATATCGAGAGGATTTTGGCATTGACGGTTGCCCACAGCCACATCACTTTATTTGCTAATGCCGTGCCCGCCGCTTTCGAGCTTTGTGTTGGCAACACAAACTTAAACAACGCAATAATACAGATCAGAATGGAGCAAATTGCTGAGTTCGCAATAACTAGGGAAACATTAAGTACGAGCAATAAATACGCAAACATAGTGGCCAACATCAGAATAGCTAATATAAAGTGACTAAGATCCTGTTAAGCAAGCATAAAGTGCTGCCGACAATAAAACAGTGTGTAATTATACAATTGTATTCTCACAATGGAATCATTCACAAAATGGTCAGATTAGTTTTAATGTGTTGTAATCGACATTATTGAAACATTCAGTCTATTTATGTTTGATAATTAAAAGGAATTTCAATGAACAAGTCTCTCTCTATTGCCCTTTTAAGTGCTGTTGCCATTCCTTCCTACGCAGCACCTGGGCCCGCCGGTATCAGCGGCGAAATTTCACTCAACGCGGGCTACACATCCAGTGACTCTAACTTCAATACTGAAGGCGAGGCGACCATCACTTCACTCGATCAAAGTGGCAGCTCAGAAAGTGGCAGTTTTGTCGGCCCATTAGGTAATCTGGCCTACACCTTCGGCAGCCAACAACAGCAGCAATTGTATATGGGTACCACCCGTGAAGATATCGCGGTCGGTACTTTGGCCTTTCAATTTGGTTACAAATATCAGATCCCTGGTGGGACAATTATCGATGTCGCTTACTTACCAACAGTAATGGCAGCGAAGAGTTGGACTAACCCTTATGAACTGAATACCGCTCGCCAAGAAACCGATGAAGACGGCAATGCGTATCGCCTCACTCTAGATCGAATTGCAGGCTCACCGTTTACCCTAGACTTTGCCTACGGGACGAAAGATGTAGAAAACGACGAACTGGTCGGCACCGAGCTGGCTCGCAATGGAAAAAGCTATTACCTCAAAGCACAATATCGCCAGATGCTCAGCCGAACTAGCTTCGTCCTACCGGCGCTCAAGTACATCAAACACGAAGCGGATGGCAACGCCAATTCTTATGACTCGTATGCATTTGAGTTAAGCTATTTCACTTTCCTTAACAAGCATACGTTTGGTCTCACAGGCTCATATACAGTGTCGGATTACGAAGGTGAAAACTCCTTGTTTGGAAACCAAATACGTTCCGACGATAAGCTCGGTTTATTTGCGGTTTATGAATACGATAAGTTGATGAACTGGGAAAATTGGTCGCTGATCTCGCTAGCGGGCTACAGCAGCAGCGATTCTAATATCACTTTCTACGATGAAACCGAGTACTTCATGTCTCTCGGTATTAACTACAAGTTCTAGTTCTATTGCTCTCACTAACGCTTGGTTACACATTGATTCAGTTAACGTTAGAAAGGATAAAGAAGCCGCCTCATAATAAGGCGGCTTTTTAATTGGAAAAACGTTTGAGCATGAGCAATAAAATCACCTTAGGCTGCCTACTATTCTTAGCTGCTGTTGGCTACTACCTCTTTTCGAGTATGCAGGAAAAAAACAGTCAGATGAGAACCGACTCAGCCATGGCCCTCTCCCATCTTGCAGATAAAGAAGGATGGATAAGCATGGTAGACCAGTTAACTGCCGTCAACAACGATAGTTATGAATTAACAACCGAGGTCATCAAAGAAGAAGACTACCTAGTCACTTCAGTCGGCACAATTAGAGCCGATGAGCTATGTAAGATAGTCACCTACACTTGGGTCAATGGAGAAAGAAAGAGTTACTCAGTCGTCGACGTTAAAGATTGTTAGCCCCCTTACTAAGCGAGCCCATCAACAACTTAGCAGCTTCATGATTATACGGCTTGAGCGGTAAGTTGCTTAAGCAGTCTATCCATGGCTCGGTAGCCTAGCGCTTCAGCTAAATGCGGCCTCGCAATCTGTTCGCAGCCTTCCAAATCTGCAATGGTACGCGCTACCTTAATTATTCGATGGTAAGCCCGAATAGATAAGCCCAACCTATGTAGCGCATTCTCCAAAAACTCGGCGTCTTCCTTTTGCAGTGGACAGTAAGCTTCTATTTCTCGGCTACCTAGCAACGCATTGCTCATGCCACCGCGCTGCCACATGATATTTCTTGCGCACTCAACTCTATGCTTGACCACTTGAGTAGGCTCTCCCCTATCGCCTCCTTGAGCCAATGTCCCTTTCGGTAATGACGGGATTTCTATCGACATGTCAAAACGATCCAGCAATGGCCCCGATAACCTGCCGAGATAACGCAATATAGCTTGGGGATTGATTCGAGACTGATTGCCTTCGTAATACCCTGTCGGGCTAGGGTTGAGTGCGCCCACAAGCTGAAACCGAGCAGGAAAACGAGTTTTGCCCTGTACTCGCGAAATGATAATTTCCCCGGACTCCAAAGGCTCACGGAGTGAATCCAACACTTTGCGCTCAAACTCAGGCATTTTCCTAATATCAAGTTTAAGTAATAAATATTGTCAATTTGAGGCTTTGAATGTTGTGAGTGTTGTCCGAGTTAGTGGAGCGCATCGCTTCAGATGCTAGCGGAACGATAGGTCATTCATTTTTCTATTTAGTCGAGCAAGTAGCTATGTTATCCATTCAATCTGACGTATTCATCTAGCTCCTCCTCATGAATAAATATTCATTTACTCATTAGATACAACAACTGACTCAATCACAGAATTCAGATAGAAAGCGAAACTGCCAGCTAAAACAGTTATTCCCCAAACCTTTTTAGAGTCTGCTCACTTTTAGATAAGAAAGAAGGAATGTTCTTGGTTGCAATCCAATTGGGCAACAGCCTATTGGACAAACTCTAGCCCATAATTGTGCAAGTTGCATGTTCGTTCCAATTAGTTGCAATCTGTTTTTGCTAAACTGGAGTAAGCGTGTCATAAAATCACCATGTGAATAGAATAAGGTTCTAAGCAGCAATGAAAGTTAAAATTAAGAAGACCTGTGATGGTGAAGCTTTCTTCAACATTCCAGAAATACTTCAAGAAGAATTGCAATGGGAAGAAGGCGATCAAATCGAATGGCTCGACAATAACGATGGCTCATGGACTTTACGCAAAGTTGAACTTGAGGATGGTACCCAGTCGAAGTCTATAGAGTACATTCTTTCACAACATCCTACTTTAAAAGAGCAAATGGAAGATGTGTTTGAGGGCTCTGGTTTGGGAGCAGAATGGTTAACTTCCGCAATTCCAGCGCTATCTGGTCTAACTCCGCTAGAAGTTTTGCTTAAAGGTGATTTAAAACGCGTTTTAGAAGCATTAAATCGTATCAGGTATGGTGATTTTTCTTGAGATGCTTTTATCTCAAAAAATCAGGTTGATATGTTGAGCCATTGGCCATCTCTTTCCGGATGAAGCCTACTTTGCAAGGCAGAGATACGCTACATGGGCTGGAACTAACACGCTTGTACCCAATCATATGTGTATAAGAACCTATATCGCAGAACCAAACATACCAACTTTCCCTGCTATGTCAGAAAAGTTGCTTTGTGACCATCGGTAGGTTTCCATTTAAGCCGTGTATCCGTACTTCAACTTATTGATCTCTTCTGTCACCAGAATGATACCGATTTTTGTGTCACAGAGTGAAAGTGGTGTTTCGTTTTCAAACACTAAACTGGGTTTATTTAACCAGTGTAATGTCGCATCACGATCACCAAAATACTCATCTGCTTCTTTGACCATATCGGCAAGCATAAGAGCATGTTCACTGGCAGTTGGGCTTAGGGTTGCGCTCGGCTCTTTCATTTTTCTCTGGAGAGTACGCAGATTAACGCCAATAATTTTCGCATAATCTGTCTTAGTCAGACCGAGAGTTAACATTCCTCTATCCATTGTTTCAACAGGAAGCCCTTGACGAATAATTTTTAGACTATCGATTACGCTCTGAGCGTTACGCTTTTCACATCCAAGCATTTCATAAGCAGCACTGAACATTAAAGTACCTCCGAACCTAACTACACTTACACAATAGGCGTAATTAGATTATTTTAACACGGGAATGTGTCGAGGCTTGCTAGTTGCTCCCGAATCCAAGTATCGTATTGCTGTATATATTATAAACGAAAATGGTTCATGAAAAACAGTTACAACTGATTAATTGATAGGGTTGTTAGCTAGTACGAACTAGCGCGTCGGCACAACACATGAGAGGGCTAGGATGTTGTTTCTAAGTATAATATTCGCATTGAGTTTAGCTATTGGTGCTTTTGCTCTCTATTCGGAAAATGTTCACATTTGGCTCTCGAAACATATGGATGAATATGAAAAAGAGCTAGAGAAAAACAATCCAGAAGAGCTAAAAAAGCTGAAGAAAAAATACCAGCGTTAACAACCAATCACCTGATTCAACCGTAAATTTTATTAAATTTACGGTTATTACTCCTACCTACTAATTCAAGCTTTTGGGAAACACAAAGACAGGCAATACTAGTGGTTGGATGTCATTTTTTTACCATATGTGGACGCCCTGTTTGTTTCGAGTCCAGAGGTGTCCAAAAAAGTTCACAGCAAACTCACCTTCGCCCCTAAACGTTTTTAGAGCATAAGAAACTATCAATAGATTAATTTGTGTGTAAGCCTGTTGAACCAGTTTTTTAGTTCCAGATACGACAAAGCCACAGGCAATGCCTATGGCTATGTAAACAGCTACAGAAGGTTTGTCATTCAATACACTCTGTGTGCAGCGTCGGGTGTTTAATCACCAATGCATATGGGAGGGAAAGCACCTAGACTTATCGTATGTCCTCGGTGGTCTGCTTTGCAATTAAGCCAAGTTCAATTCGATACAATTACTTCTGGCCAGACAATAAATAGCAACTTCAAGAAAAAGCAGGGATACCCGAGGCTCTCAGCGTCAATTTAAAGCTAAGAAACTGATATGGCAAGATTACTTTTCCCTCGTTTTCTAGCTATCCAGCCATTTTACCTAACCATTGATTGGAAAGAGGCATAAATCCTTAGCTTGGGAGCTTTACATGAAGAATGATCAGAGAGAAATTAGAACAGAACCGTTGAGAAATATGGGACTGGAACCTTAATGTTGAGCTCTCAAAGCTAGCCTTGAAGGATCGACATATGTATCAACCTACTCTATTGTAATTAATCAGGGTAAATGATAAAAGGCATCAGTTTGAATTTGAGTAAGTCCTGTTTTGTGTTTTTATGTGTGACGTTATGAAAGAAGCTGACTATAAGGTTGCTACGATTGACTGGTTGATTAGTAAGGGTCATCTAAACCAAGATGCTGTTCTAATCAATGAGTTGCCTGTAGACAATTTCAATAGACGCGCCGACCTAGTCGTCGCTAATGGTAAACTTCACGCGTTTGAGATCAAAAGTGATGCTGACAGCCTAATTCGCCTGAAAGGACAGATTGAAACTTACTTAGCGTTTTTTGATAAAGTTACTTTAGTCTGTTCACCCAAGTTTACGGAAAAGGCAATTGATATGTTACCAAGTGTCGTGGAAGTGCTAGAGCTTGCTACGGACACTCACGGCGATGTATCTCTAAAGGTTAAACGTCGAGGCAGAACTGAAAAAGTAGACACTGCCAGCAACTTTTTATCTTTCGTCGATAAGAGACATTTAGTTAGCTCACTCAAAAGTAAAAACCTAGCATGCCAATTTAGTGAAACTAGAAGCATGTTGAGTGAAAAGTTGAGTCGGCTACCAAAATCATATTGGCGCAACCTAGTTTTAGATTACTTAAAAAACAAGTACCGCCCGACCTGCGAATCCTTTTTGGTAAACAAACATGATGTTACTGAGGTATCAGATTTAACATACCTGAGCCCACAGAAGCTTCATGCTGAGTCTATTGAGATTAGAACCACTCAAATTCGTGATGAAGTATGGGAAATCAGTGGAGATGCTTCTAAAGCCGTTAGTGAGACTGGCGTTGATATATCAGAAAGTATGAATCGGTTTGGTTTTGTTACTTCAACGCCAATTAAAGTAATTCCCAGAGTCGTTAAGCAAGCTACATAATGTAGCTTGCTAGGCTATATTCTTGAGGTTAACACAATTTATTACTTTTATCGTAACTTCCTAAATTACCAATCGAAGTCATCATTGTCCCAATCACCATTGTCTGTAGATACTTGCGGCATAGAAATCCCCGCATCTAGAAAGCGAGTGATTCTTTCAATGTGTAAGTTTAAACGGACAGAAATCCATTTTGCTGGTGTTCCAAATCTTTCTAGCTGATTGTTAGCTGCATCTTTAATGATTTGCGATCCCCAAACATCTAAAGAGTCATCCCAGCTCTCACTGGTAAGAATTGCCCTAGCTGCTCTACCATAAAGTTTATCACGGGGAACATCATCCCCCTTAACTTGCCTTCTGCGCTCAAAAATCCATGTTGCGGGTGTAGGATAGTCCACTCGTGCAACAAATTTAGCATAACTACCTTCATAAAACTCTCCATGTATACCAGCATAGTCACCATAAATTGCAATATTCTGTCCGCCAAGTGCGTGATAGTTTTCCCACTCGAGCATAGGAATCTCGCCATACTTACCTTCGCGGTCTTGGGTATATGATTGGAACATTCGAGGGAAGCTAGAGCTTGTGGTTACTACTTCGATACTAGGGTCGATTAAACGTAGCTCATTTAGACCATGAATCGTTGCGTCGAGAGTCGCTTTTTGATGCTCTCTAGAAATTTGGCCCGCATCTAGAATAAATAAAATATTGTCGGTAGAGCCGATTACAGAAGCAGCAGTCATTGCCGCTGCAATCTCACGGCGGTGCAAAGGGTTAACTCTAAGTACAACTTTACCAAATTCACTCTCAAATCTTTGTAATTGCTTTACAAAGTCTCTCTTTCCCACATTCTTATTTAGAATTAGGGATGGAATTAGTAGGTCGTTCACTTTCTTAGCATTTTCGAAGAAGCTCGCCCATTCATTAAAACCATTATCCGATGACAATAGTTGCTCATAGTCCTCGACCTGTAGTCTTTTACTATCGGAAAAGCCTAGTATCGCTGGCTTATCAAAGACGCTTTGCCATTTTTCAAATGCGCCTGAAGCAGTAGCAACACGACTAGCTTTCGATAAACATACGAACGGTAGGATTTTTTCTTTGGTAGAATCACCCAGTTTCTCAACACCTAGCAATTCAGAAGCGCGAGTTCTCAGAGTTGGTATGTACTTATACTGGCTAAAATTCATCTTGATCCTCGCTTCTTCGGGTTCTTGGTATTGGACGTTCGAATCTATCTAGCCCTGAAGTTAGATGATTGAGACTAATGTTGGACTTTGAAAGCTCACTTTGAAGATACTCTTTATCACTTGATCTTTCATTGAGTAAGTCATTGATCACATCTTGTCGTTCAGTATGGCGTTGATCTTGAGCTTGCTTCTCATCTCTGTGTCGAACCTCTTGGTATATCAATACTAAACAGAGTATAAAACTTACCCCCCATCCAGAAATGAATACTGTACTCTCAACAATTTGCGAGTATGTAATATCTTCTGGAATAAGAGTCTTGAACGCGGATAAGACACCGAGAACAGAGACCAACGCCGCAAGAATTTTGATGATTACCTTCAAACCACTTACCTTCCAAGCTAGCAATAATAACGTAAATTTTAAACAAATCAGTCGATTAAGTATGATAATTGAGTAGCAGAATTAGATAAAGGAAATTCAGTTCATAACTGCTAATGTAGTAAATGCTATAAAACAGAATTATCCATAGCCTGAATTTTACTATGAGACTTGCTAACTCAAATGTGCCCCAAAGCGAGTTACAATCAGGGGCAAAAAAATTATTTACAGGGTCGCTAGATATCACACATTTTTTGAGTCAGTCTTCTACTAGACTCCATCGGTGTTTGTGTACAGATGCATACTAGTTATGAGTAACGAATCCCAGTTCACCAATGGAGTCCCTAACAGCCGCCATATCTTCTTTAGCGAGTAACTCGTGATCTAAAGCCAATACCAACCTCTTCTTGGCACGAGTAAGAGCGACATAGACCTTTTTCCATTCTTTATTAAATCGGTTTGCTTCGCTAATAGCATTTTGGGTCAAGTATTTTAGGGTATTAGAGCTAAGTATGATTACACACACATCAGCATCCAATCCCTTGATAGATTCGATACTTTGGACTTTGAATTGAACGTCATTTCCCGTACAAGAATTGCACAGCTCAAGTAATTGGGCTAAGTGTTGTTTACTAAGTGTCAAGCCATGACTGGCTTTTAGCCTATTGATAGCAATTCTTGCACCGACTTCGGCGACATCGTCCATAAAGTCAGAAAAAGCTGCTTTAACAAACAAAGCTTTGTCTTTCTTGTGGTTAGAATCACGAATCATTTCCTCGATCTCTCGTGGGAATGCGTGTTTGTGTTTAGACGAAGTTGTATAGCGACCATTCTTTTTGTCGATACAAACAAGTTGTTTTGTATCTAAGTAGTTCGTTAGTAGCTCGTCATATCGTCCGTCCGTCGATTCAATGTACATGAGTTCACCAACCATTTCTGATAGTGACTCTTGTTGTTGACCTTCATAACAGAAGCTGTTTGAGACCGCTAGTATCTCTGTGGGTACTCGTCTGGTTTGATTGTTGATCGGTAGTATGGTCGCGTATTCTTTTGGAGCTACTTTTCGAACGAAAGCATCAAGATCTTGGGGAAACTTGATGGCTTGTTTTGGATCTCCGATCATATACACATCAATATCGTTGCACCCTAGAACTTCGAAAAAACGGAGTGCATCTTTGTCTAAGTCTTGGACTTCATCGATGAATATCTTGTCAAAGCAGCTTCCTAGAATAGCCAATAGTCTGCGGACTTTTGCTTTCTTCGCTCTGTTATTGTGCTTGCTGATGGTTTCATCAACAATTTGTTTAGCGATGTTGTATACGCTCTCGGCATGAATGACGTTCTTATCTTTTAATCGTTTTAAGTGCCAGTTTTTGAATCTAGCATCGCTCGGTAGCATCATTATTGATGCGTCGTTATACACATCTCCGAGAGTGAATGACGAGAATGGGTAGATGATTTCGTTTAACAAGAAGCTATGTACGGTCTGTATACAGAGATTCGACGGAATAAAGCCATGTTGTTTGATTATCTCTTGCTCTATCTTCGCTGTTGCAGAGTTTGTGTACGTCAGTGCAAATGTCTTTTTGTGACTAGTACAAGCTTCGATGTGCTCTATCAAAGTCTTTGCTAAGCCATAAGTTTTCCCAGCACCTGCACCAGCAATCTGTACTTCTATCATGATACCTCCTCGATGACCTCAGCGATGTGAGCTGGTAACTTGATATCCAGTGGATTCTCTTCATCAACCATCGCATCACATACATCAAGCATTCTTGCTGTCTTACCATTAATCATGTGCTTGGATACTGCGTCGAGGTCGCCTTCCATTTCGAATAAATCATTTAGTAAAGCTAGGTTGTCTTCTGCTTCTACTAAATCAATTTCAAGTGTGTAGTTTGTTGTTGTTCTTACAGTGACATTCGCATGCGCTGTGTCATAGGCATCATGTTTGGCTTTAGCCGCATCTGAATTGTCATAATCACGGACAACACCAATTTTCTTATTCTGGTTATCTTTGTTCAAGGCTAGCCATATATCTAAGAAAGTGGCGTAACCACGTTGACCAATTGGAATAATATCGATGTCGTTGAGGGCTGGTTGTTTAGACAGATAAGTGCTGATTAGCATTTCTTCAGTCGGCCCCTCTACGAGAATTACTTTGTTCGCAAACAGCAGCTTTAAGATGTCGAAGTTAGGTCTCTTTCTTAGGTAGTCAACTAGCTTAGTTGGAGTATCAGACAGACTAATTGCTTTCTCGCCAGTAAACGCCAACACATTAGAAAGCTTCAACTTGTTGATGATCGATGGGTTATGGGTCGAAATGATAGTTTGTACAAGCGAGCCGCTGTTGCTTGAGCTTTTCTCAATGAAGTCTCTTACTAAACGAAGGTTGTTAACGCTCAAGTGTGCTTCTGGTTCTTCTATACAGCACAAGTTGAATGTATCACCACATGACTTGTAGTAAGCAAACAGGATGAGTATGTAGATAAGATTTCGTTGCCCTAAGCCTTTTTGGTACAGAAATTCATTACCGTATTTCAAAGTGATGTTCGATAAGATGTTCTTCAAATTAGGCAGGTTAGGAGTGCACTCAAGCTGTTTGATAATACTGTCGTAATTCTCAAAATCGTCACTAGCTCCAATGACTTTGTCGAATGTTTCAGTCTTTTCAATAGCACTAAAGAACTCAGAGTAGGCTGTATTGATCTGACCTTTGTCGTCATCGTTGAGAGTGTTCATAAGCAGCTTGGTGAAAATGCTATTGGACTTCATTGAACTGCTTTCTGAGAAGTCATCTCGCTCTGCATTGATACTATGGATACTGACGTGTTTTAAGTCACTGTATGCGATAGGCTTTTCGTTGTTCACAGATACGACTTGGTAGTCATAAAGCTCAACGGGTAGAGTAAACCAGTTAATATCATCTAAAGTCTTACCAGCGAGCGATTTCTTTACAACCTCAAGCAAGTCTTTGTCGTCTTTAGGCTTAAAGTCGTATCTAATTTTGTATGTTTCTTCGCCTCCATCAGCAACAATCCACTTAGCCAACAGAGCTGTTTCATAAGCATCTTTCGGATCTGCGAACTCTACGGTTACGGATACTTTAGGGATCTTTGTAAGCTGATTCTCTTCAGTGTCATCATCGACAACAGACTTTAGAAAATCAATCACGGCATCTTTGTTAATGTCTGAGACACTCAATCGCTTCTGGTTGAAGTCTATTTGGTTGCCGCTTAACGGTAACGAAAGTGCGGTGAAAAAGTTCGTCTTACCAGTATCGTTTTCACCAATGACAACTGTTAGCTGCTGAAGCTGTGCTTCGAAAAAGCGGAAGCTGCGGTAGTTTTTGATCGTTACCTTTTTGATGTACATAAGAATTCCCCTCAAAAGCATACAAGTGCATATGCCACTAATGTACTACAAGTCATGTGGTTACTGTATTGTTCCAACTACTTGTTGGTGCCTAAGTGTGATCGCACGTAACTCGGAAATGTCCATAACCTTCACGGGGCTACTTCTAGCTCAGAAATGCCCCATTCTGTGCCAGCGTCAATTGAGCCTGTTCCCTGTTGCTCTGCCTCATGACTTAGGTTTACTAACACGTTTTACATGTTTACATAAGAAGGATACTTCGCTGAGTAACAATGAAAATTCAGCGACTTTGTTAATTGCTCAGTTGACTATAGGACAGCTATAATTTCAGCTACTGCTTAGTTGTTATTTGGTACTGGTTAACATCCAAGTAATGATTAATCTTATCAGCGACAGGAGTTCACAATGAAAGTTTATGGACAAAAAACGATAGAGGTCGTTGTTGATCGATGTTGTGATATCTGTGGTACTAGCGTGATGGTCGATTCAAATGGCGTTAAGTTAGAAGAGGTTGGTGAGCTGACTGCTAACTGGGGATTTGGGTCAAAAATGGACGGTATTACCCACCACCTTGATATGTGTGAAAGTTGTTTTCAAGTTGCATTATCTGCTCTAAAGGAGCATCGTCGAAGCATTGTGATGTTCGATGATGAGAAAGACCTTCCCGATGAAAGGTTTGGTCAACAACCTGTTGGCTAAAATCAGACTCGCGTGTTAGTGAAACAAGCCGTTTCCCAATTGTGCAACAGCCTGTTGCACAAATTAGCCTGAGTCAAAAATGCCCCATTATGATTTATAGCTCGAATAGTTGTTTCAGACAATTTACTAGCTTTGAGATACAAAAAGTAATAGATGGCGAGAAACAAGATCCCCCGAGGTTCTCAGTTAGATTTTTGAAATATCGATATCCCGATACTCTAAAGCGAAACAGTTATCTTGTGAGATAAAAGCTTCTCGTAAAGTTACTTTGGGCACATGGCTTTCTCTCTTGGAGTTTATAGTATTAGTTATATTTGCTATAAGTTTTCTCTTATCATCAGGGAAATCGCACCCTAGCGTAATACTGCAAATCCTAGCGTTGATTTTGGTGCGGTCGGTATTCGGGTACTCAAAACTCTCAAAGTTGATCTTTTCTTTAACATTAGTGAATATTCTAACTTCATCTTCGTAAGACCAGTCTTTGTTTTTGGTTAGAAGGTACTGATTAAAAACGTATAAATCTTTTTCTAAGTTTCTTTTAGATTCATTCACATAGTTCACTTTTTCAACGCCAACCCCACAAGGAAATTCCCCGCCAAACCAATACTCAACCATTATGCCTTGATGCTCTTGTGCGTAGTGAGACCACATCAACATAGAATTATTGTTGTTCGATAGTGAGCAGATACGATAGTTGGTATCTATGAGATTATCCGAATCAAGCTTCCTTAATGTTGGTAGTTCAATGGGATCATTTAGCTGTTTTTTTGACGCAAAATAGAAGTACTGGTTTGTAAGTGCATCAATACTATTGACGCTAAAAGGAGAGTACTTAAAAAGTCGGCCTGATTTTGCTGTAAAGGTGTGCCATTTGAACTGGTTGATCAAGTCAGCATTGTACCAGTGTCGCAAATCCTTATATTCTTCTTCTGCTATCTCTATGTTGGGTAATCTTTCTGCACAGCTAATGTAGTTACCAATGATAATGTGATTGTGGTCTTTTGATGAGCGCATTAGCTCTATCGCAAGCTTGTAGTATTCGAATGCATGACTAAGTTCTTTTTTGCGCTCATGACACACGCCAATACAATTGTACGATGACATAGTTGGTTGATTGCTAGCATGAAACTTAGTGACATTTTCTATGACAAAATCAAATTCATTGCACTCTATGCCTAAGTTGTATAAACGTATGAAATCGTCACTACTCATATCTCCATTAGATAATTTGACTTTCATCTCTGCTAGCTGTATATCGTAGTACGCGTCGTTCCACATGGTTTTTAATGACTTTAACTCACTACTCAAATGCTCATAGATTTGGTGTTTGATTAGGTCGGGGGAGTCAAATGCCTTAATCACTTCTCGATATATTCCCCATCCATCAATTGTATCGTTGAAGTGTGTCTTTTCTAGGAATAGTCGTTCTAGCTCATCGATTTTATGTTTGCATCTAACAGCTTGATATAGAATTTTAGATTCATCGCGCAAGGTATCTGCCTTGTCATTAATAACCTCCAAAATTTGCTTGTTCACCGGTTGCTTTAGGTGTGACAACGCTAGCAAGTAATACAGGCGTCCGTTTACATCGCCTCGGTAATCCAAATCGTCTGTTGAAGCTTCTTCATGGTAAGTAACGACGTCTTTATATTCTCCAGCCTGAAAAGCTTTTTGTATTAGCTCCTGCCTCAGAGGGTTAGCTTCGCCTTTCTCTGATTCTTTAACATAAGCTTGGTAAATTGCTTTGTGGTCGTCACCCAAGAACTGATCGACCTGCCAGTAACTAAGCTTGCTTAGCGCAAACTCTTTACTGATTAAGTTGCGATTAAAATACGCCTCAATGATTTCAACACTTACTCTCTCCATTGATTCTATTAGGGCTAAGCAATCCTCAACTTCATCAAGATAGAAAAGTGCAAAAACAAGCATATCTCTCCTGCAAGTAACTTTGCTGTCTTGAATTAAAGATTTGATAAACTGCCAGTCTTGAAGACTAAAGTTTGAGAAGTGTTTTCTGCGGTAGAACAGGTTATCGATTGTGCGGCCCAGTTGCTCAAACTCATTGTTTTCATAATCGAGTTTTAAAGATGTGATGCATGAATTCGTATCATCATCCGTTATGAAGAGTCCCCAATGAGCGTGAGCGTTATTTGGGTTTAATTTTTTAGCATGTCGATAGAAGCAGGCTGGAATGTGTTGTTCATTGAATGAGCTGTAAATCTTATTGGCGGTATCTCCAAGGTAGCAATAGGCGGACGATTCATCACTGTGTCGTGAAATTACTTCGGCAATAACATCATCTAAGCATTCTTGCTTTAGATATTGGATAAAGTAATAAAATCCTAGATGCCATTCATTATCATCAGACTGCCAACAGCTATCTAAAAAAGTTAGCTTCGAAAATTCTTGGTCTTTAATCCAACTGATTATCTTTTTATCATCAATGCTGCTCATGTCATCCATTCTTTTAATCGCTTGTATTATCAAGATTATGAAGAACTAGAAGGCTAATGTCTTGCTTCTTGTCAAGTTTGCATAGTTACTGATACTCTTCAATCTAGATTTGTTACACTTGGTACTTACTAGGGCAAAAGAGCCCCTTTCCGTGCCAGAGACACTTAACTTTACAAATCATATTGAGTTGGTTTGACCTAATTTTCCTTATCTGTGTAGTGTTTAGTAAGATGGTGTTTGACCAAACCTTTTACTTATAGGAAAACAATGAACTTTACTGAAACAGAAAACTTAGTAGATTTTGGATTAGGCTTGTATGCCAAGGAATATTACGAAGCAGCTCGGACTCTCAAGGACAATGGCTCAAAAGGTACTCCGTATCATTTAATGCTAGCCATATCTGCCGAGTGCTTTTTAAAGAGTATAAGGACAACCACGCTGTGGGATAGGGGTTTAGGCGTAAAAGTTAACCACACAAAAAGAACGCACGATTTAACGAGCATCTTCCACAAGCTTGAATGCAATTACCCACGAGATGCAGAGTTTTTGAAGAATGGTTATATGAGCAAGTATTCTCGATCATTCAAGGAAGACCTCAAACTAAACAAGAACGTATTTACTCTTCGCAGATACCCTTACTCACATAAAGGAGAGATTCCAAGACCTCCCATAGCTTCTACTCGGGACGAACTGCTGTATGGTTGCAAGTATGAAAATGATATTGCGGTTTATGAGAGTCAACTCGAGGATGTGGCTGAATTCCTATACGACGTAGTTGTTCCACATATTATTTCCAATGGGTGATCCGCCCCATCGATATTGGACACTAAGTTAAGTGACCTTCCATACTTGCAGTTAATCATAACTTGCTAATTTAGTAAGGTTAGTGAGCCGTTTATGCCCCAAACTGCGTTAGTGCAAGTATTCTTAATATTTCTACTGCCTTGTCTTTGACTGAACTAATCTTATGCATTTAATATCATTAAATGCACATAGCGACATGTTGATGACTCTGGAGAGTGATTTGAAGCAATTTTTGGTTAATAGACAATGCTACTTAGATGAGTACACCGATTTAGAGAAGATTGAATATCTCCAAAACATGCTTATCTCAAGGGCTACAGGAGGTGATGATAACAGCCAAGATGATTACAAAATTCTACGAGACTATGTTATCAACCATTCAACCTTAAAAGCCTTATGTCCTTCGTTCATAAAAACGAATAGAAGCCTCGATCAGTTTTGGGGGTTCATACAACCAAAGTTTGAAACCTACAAAGAGCGAAGACAGTACATATATGGGCAGTTTGTTGCTAGTTTAGACTTTCTCGAAGGGAAGCAAGCCCACCCAGCGAATCAGTCTATTGATGAAGTACTGAGTCAGTTCAGTGAAGACAGCATTCATAGAGCATGGCAGAAAGCATTAGAGCGTAAATCTCACGATCCAGATGGTGCTATTACTATGGCCCGAAGTATCATAGAGTCAGTTTGCAAGCACATTCTTCATGATAGAGGTGTGACGTTTGATGAAAATCGCATTGAGCTTTCTGATTTATATAAATCCACCGCTAAAGAATTAAACATGTCTCCTGAACAGCATTCAGAACAAGTATTTAAGCAAATACTTGGTGGTTGCTCTGGTGTTGTTAATGGTCTAGGCACGTTGAGAAACAAACATGGCGATGCGCACGGTGACAAGCGAAAATCAGCGAAACCCAAAAAACGACACGCGGAATTAGCTGTAAATCTCGCAGGCGCAATGGCTTTGTTCTTAGTCGAAACACATTTGGAGTCACACAACCCCGAACTAACTGTAGATTTTTGATCCTTGGACTACAGGATGGGCTGACAAACATCAGTTAGCCCTTGCTTAACGGTTTTTGCCCCATAGAGTGTTAACAGATGCGCTCTGTACAATTAGTTATTCTAAGGCAGAGCACTTACATATCCGTCAGCCCCAACTCCTTACCTTTCTCCTCGAAACCTCACCACCCACATCCGCTTGCGACCTACATCACGTCCTTCTTTATGCATTCAATGTTATATTATGACCAATGGAATTAGACATCTAATGGCCTATTTTGTGCCGAGAAGCAGTTTTAAGGGAAGAGCAATGAAACTAAAAATAGATCTAATCAACTGTTATGGCATCAATCAGTTGTCGAAAGAATTTGATTTTACAAAATCGGATACTAATGATGGATTAAACTCACTGTATGCTCCCAATGGAACGCTCAAGACCTCGCTAGCCAAAACGTTTAAAGACATCGAGAATAATAAAGAGACCAAGGATCTAATATTTCCAGATCGCGCCACTACAAGAGATATAGAGATCGATGATGTTGATATTGAAGCTGAACAAGTTATGGTTATTGAGTCCTACAATGAAAGTTACAGCTCTCAGCAGTTATCGACTTTACTGGTTGATGAGAACTTAAAACAACAGTATGACCTGGCATTAAAAGAAGTTGATGATAAACGGAATGCGTTAATCAAAGCCTTGGTAAAATTTTCTGGTAAGCAGGCTAAGGCTATCCCCGAGCTTATCTGTGAAGCTTTCAGCAGACCAGAAAAGCACCTGCTAGAGTTACTCACCGAGTTGTATCAACAAGAACACCTGGATTATAGCCATTATAAAGCATTTAAGTATGGTAGCTTGTTTAACCCGAAAGTGATTGAACTAATCTCTTCAGGTGATTTCAATCAAGAGCTAGCAGAATACGTTGAAACTTATGACAAGCTCATTCAAGAATCTACCGTTTTATCGAAAACCTTTAATCACCAGAGAGCAGGTGATGTATCAAAAAACCTGAATGACTCGGGTTTCTTCACAGCCTCACACAGCGTGAACTTGTCTATTAAAGGTGAAAAGCAGGAAATTACATCAAAAGAACAATTAAACCAACTACTTACAGATGAGCAGGATAGGGTTCTGAAAAGCCCTGAACTAAAAGAAAAATTTAGTAAAGTAGACGGGAAACTGAAAAACAAAGATACTCAAGTTTTTCGTGATTTCATCGCAGAACATCAAGAGTTGTTGCCAGAATATCAAAATCTGCCTTTACTTAAGCAGAAAGTTATTCTGGGCTACTTACAGTCACAACAAACCCTTTGGGAAGATTTGGTTGTCACCTACAAGCAAAATCAAGAGTTGGTTGGAGACATTATTCATCAGGCTCAACAGCAAAAAACAACGTGGGAAACTGTTGTAGATACTTTTAATAAGCGTTTCAGCGTGCCATTTAAGTTAAGTGTCGATAATCAGGATGAAGTGATACTCAATAATGTAGCCCCTGCGATCAAATTTGAGTTTAACGATGGTCGTGGAGACACTGAACAAGTGAACCAAGAAAGCCTGATTGCAGCGTTAAGCCAAGGCGAAAAGCGTGCACTCTACATTCTTAATGTACTATTTGAAATTGAAGTGCGGAAGCAGAATATTCGGCCTACACTCGTTATTATCGACGATATAGCTGACTCATTCGACTACAAAAATAAGTATGCCATTGTTGAATACCTGCGCGACATTGCCAAGACTGCCCACTTCCACTTGCTGTTGCTTACTCACAACTTTGACTTTCACCGAATCATAAGTAGTCGTTTAGGTGCAAAACGTCAGAATCGACTAATGGCGATAAAGTCCCCAGACAGCATAAATATCAGGCAAGAGATGTATCAAAATGATGTCTTTAAAGCTTGGAAACAAAGGTTACATAACAACGAAAGTTACATGCTAGCAAGTATTCCATTTGCCAGGAACATTGCCGAGTATTGCGGTCACGAAGAGCACTTTCTTAAGCTTACTTCATTACTACATTCAAAACCTGATAGCAGAGACATCAAAGTAAGCGATGTGCAGGCGATCTTCCGAGAGGTGTTTATTGATCAGTCTGAATTAACGTTGCCAGATGGCGATGAACTTGTCATAAACAAAATTATTCAGCAAAGTAATGCGCTAGTAACTGCTGACAATGAGTCCCCCGAGCTTGAATGTAAAGTTATTTTAGCAATGGCTATTAGGCTTAAAGCTGAAGAGTTTATGATTGCCAAAATTGCTGATCAAGCCTTTGTTAACTCTATCTCTTCGAACCAAACCCGCGAACTCTTTGATAAGTATGTTGACTTGTTCCCAGCTGAAGGCGAGACCATAAACTTGTTGGATCAAGTTAACTTAATGACACCAGAAAATATTCACCTGAATTCGTTTATGTACGAACCAATTTTGGATATGTCCGCTCATCGTTTATACATGTTGTATTCAGGTATTTCAGAGTTATTGGAATCACAATAATGGCGTATTAAAGCACTGTTTTTTTTAAATTTAGTTAGTTTAGGCAGCATGAAAAGAAGTTGTTGTTCATACATCGGTTTACAGCGCGAGGCATTTTTTAGTTTGCAGTAGGTAAAGTGTTTATAGCGTTGTCCGCCTAACAACTGGACGTTAAGCCCCAAGAAGGGGACAAGGGATTGCTGAGCCCTTTAGTTTCTTAGCCTTGATTTGGACTAATATGTACGACTTACACCTTCTTGGATGGAATAGTTTCCAACAGCTTTGCCTTACAATCACCCGAGAAGTACTTGGGCAAACGGTACAGTCCTTTCTGGACTCAAACGATGCTGGACGGGATGGTGCTTTTGCTGGTAATTGGACACCTTCCTCAGGAGAGCATCTTAGTGGAAATTTTGTGATTCAGTGCAAGTTTACAAATAGACCCTCTTTTTATCTCACGAAGTCCAGCATAACGGATGAAATACCTAAAGTACGCAAGCTTGTCGCTGATGGTTTTTGCGATGTTTATATTTTGATGACGAACGCTGGGGTGTCTGCCAATCAAGAATCGTTAATAAAATCAGAGTTGCTTAAAGCCGGCGTGAAGCACATTCTGATTTTAGGTTCTACATGGATCGAGGATCAAATCAAAGAAAATACACGGCTTCGGATGCTCGTACCTCGCGTATATGGTTTAGGAGATCTCAGTCAAATTCTAGACGAACGAGCCTACGCTCAGGCTCGTGCAGTTCTGGAATCGTTACGAGAAGATTTGGCTAAGGTTGTAGTTACGGATTCATACCGAAAGGCAGTTGATGCTCTTGATAAGCATGGGTTTGTATTACTCATAGGCGAACCAGCTGCGGGGAAAACGACCATTGCATCGATGTTAGCAATGGCGGCTGCAGATAAATGGGACTCGTCTGTTCTCAAACTAGATGACCCAGGAAAGGTCGTCGAGCATTGGAACGTGGAAGAGCCCACTCAATTCTTTTGGATTGATGATGCTTTTGGCGTAACTCAGTATGAGTCGCCGTTGGTTCACGGGTGGAATCATTCTCTTGTGCAGATTAAGGCAATGTTGCGCCAAGGAGTAAAGATCGTCATGACTTCAAGGGATTATATCTACAATCGTGCTCGCCATGACCTAAAGGAAAGCACTTTTCCACTAATCAATGAGAGCCAAGTCGTGATCGATGTTCATGAACTATCAGATCTTGAAAGGCAGCAGATTCTTTACAACCACTTGAAGCTCGGAAAACAACCCGTTGCCTTTTGCTCTTCGATAAAGCCGTATCTTGAGTACATTGCAGCACATTCACGCTTCATTCCAGAAACAGCACGCCGCATCGCTGACCCTTTATTTACTAAGGGTCTTTATTTGAGCGAATATCATTTGGGGCAATTTGTAGATAAGCGCGAACAGCTTCTTCTTGAAGTGCTCCAAGGGCTGGATGTTAACGATAAGGCCGCACTCGGCTTGATCTACATGAGAAAAGGCCATCTAGAAAGCCCTATCACGCTACAGAAGTCTGAGCCTTTGGCATTGGAACGACTCGGCAGTACATTAGGGGAATGTATCACAGCACTAACTGCACTCAATGGTAGTCTTGTTACGCAAGTGCAGACTGATGATCAGCCAGTATGGTGCTTCAAGCATCCGACGATTGGAGATGCGTACGCGATTACGCTATCCCTCAGCACAGACTTGCTGGGAATTTTCTTAAGTGGAAGCTCAACTGAAAACCTAATATCACAGGTCACATGTGGCAATGTTGGTATTGAAAAGGCAGTTATTGTTCCCAAGTCATTATTCACAATGATGATCGAGCGGTTAAATGAGTTCACGAAAAGTACCAAGAACAAGGTGCAATGGCTATCGTCGTGGGGCGCTAGATGGACGCTCTACCGATTCCTAGCTAATCGCTGCTCGGAAGAATTCTTGGTGATGTATCTTGCGCAAAATTCAGAAATCCTACAGCGTATATCTAATCCGGGTTTAAATCTCAGCGTGGTACCCGAAGTTGACCTTGCTATACGCTTGCATGAGTTTGATCTTCTTCCCGAAGTTAATCGGAGAAAATTTGTTGAGACGGTCAGTAGTTATGCCATCGAAGGTGAAGACTTATACGCTTTGGACGACTCTGGTATAAGAAGCGTTTTTACTGAGAGTGAGTTTGATGAACTCATTGAGACTGTTCGTTGCAACTTGTTACCCAATCTGGCAGATGTGCGGATGAATGTTCAGAGCAATTATAACTCTTCTGAGGAACCGGATGAGCACATGCAAACTATGCTCGAGTCGCTTAACATACTGAAGATTAAATTTAGCGAAAATGAAGATACAGTTAAGGTTATTGAACGTGAGCTTGAGCTCGTTAATGAGTGGATTGCCGAGTCTGAATCCCCAGAACCGAAAGTCAGCCCTCGCTCCTTTGGTACGGTGACTCCCCCTGAGGAAAAATACGGCACCAGAAGTATCTTTGATGATATTGACGATGACTAGCAACGAGGCTCACAGGCTATCAAAGGTTACCTAGCTACGGGCGCTACCCATATTTTTGCTAATCTGAGCTTTACAAGTTAGATCAAAAGCACTAACAAACTTATGTCCAGAAATGTTTCAGCGCTATCTCTGCTAACACGCTTTATTATCACGATGAGACAGTACTTTTATCGATATCTGACTGGAAGGCTTCCAATATCACCTCGAACTCCCTAAGCGCAGCGGTAGTGGTCAGCTCCTTCCTTGCTACCTGTTCTCTTAATAATTCAACCTGACGTTTTGCTAGGTCAACGCTTGATTTTAGAGAAACGGCATTATAAACCTCGGTATAGCCATGAATATCAGCAAAAGCGAGGTCGATATAAATATCTAGAGAACTCAATTGCGTATGGCCTGTCCATTGCTGAAGCTGCATTTTAAATGTTTGTGTATGAAGCAAATGTTTTCGGAAATCATCTTTGTCATTCACTTCTTTAGAGGCAAGAATAAGTTCCTTAAGCTTGTCTGTAATGAATGCGTGCCTCCACAGGTGTGGATGTAACTCACCCTCGATGCCAAGCTCTTTCTTCCAAGTGTTCATGTACGTTGTCCATGATTCAGCAGATAAGGGTTGACCTGCAGTTAAGCTTATAAAGAGGTAGTCATGCTGAACCTTTTTCTTCCTCATCACTTTCTTACGAACTTTGATGTAATCCGCAATCATTGATAACAAAAGGTGTGGCGCAGGAATCTTTCTAGTGGTGTTGTCGTCCCTACGCTTCAGAGTGGTGAGAGTAAGCATTCCTGTGCGTCTCGCTTCCTCATAATCGCTCATTTTAATCAAATGAAGCTCCGTTACACGAGCGCCAAGTTGCTCCATTGCAGTATATAACGCCATGTCCCTTCTGCGTTTATCTTTATTTTTCTGAGTCTTTATAAACTCCCACACTCGCAACGCATCATCTTCCGAAACAGGGTGACGTTTCTTGATCTCATCTTTTGTTGGCACGGCTATATGGGTGACTTTGACACCTTCAATAAAGCCTTTATAACCTTCCTGCTTGCGCTTATAAGGTTTTTCAATTATCTGAATTGAGTTGCCTTTATCTTTGCCTATAAAAGCGCTTAAATCATGAAAGTCTTGGACGAACTGCAAGAAATCTAAGCAGGTATGGGCGATCTTTATAACCGAGTTATTTCTTCGTTTTAGCTCACCGAGCGGTGTCCTCTCTGCTTGTAGTGATTGAATGAAAAGGGTGAACGTTGCGTCGGTAAGCTGGCTAAAGCAGCTCAATAGTGGCTGTTTTTCAATAAAGTGCACTAAGTGAATAATATCGTGTGCATATCCACGAATCGTGTCGCTTTTCAAATTTCTCACTATCAAGCTATGAATGTAGGCATTAACCTCATAGCAAGGAGTATGGTCACTGTAAGTTACGAAGGGAATGTCCAAAGGCTTACGAAAAACAAGCTTTCCATCAAACCCAAGATGACTCCATTGTTCAAAGTTTTTAAGCTTACGAACCGCCATCAAACCTCTCCACTCAGGGTGTAACTCATCTGTGCTTCAATCGTCCGATTGTGCTCTCGATAAAGCTCCAGTCGCTCTTCTACTGTCCCCTCATGTACCGCCAGTTGCTTTAGCCTAGAGCGCAACTCAGAGACCATAGCGGTCAGTAAGGAATTGCTGCGCTCCGCTGCATCCAACTCTGATTCAAGCTCAGCAACTTTGTGCCTTAGCCCCACTACGGTTTGCTTATTGCCTTTGGAAGCTTTCTCATCGTGATGTGCAGCCTCTATCGCCTGTTTTGCATTAATACGAAGCTCATCTAATGATAAGAAGCCTCTTTCCAGGAGTGCTTCTGAGATGCTTTTGAGCGTGTTTAATGAGCATGATGTGATATTACGCTCTTGATTCTGATATTTAGCGATACCAGATTGAGACTTGAGCGCTTTTAGTAGTTCCTCATCATTTTTAAACTCAGTAGGGGTAGTGATGATTTCCCTTAACAGCTTTTCTGTTTCAAGTATCTTAGTTTGGTTTTTCTCTAAAACTTTCATTATCCCAATCCTCAATCAAGGTCTTTGACTTTTAAAATTAGATTAAAGGTTTGAGTTGTATTTCCATCAGCATCTTCGATGGTAAAGAACTCTGGCTCAAGCGTGATGCGACCTTCTTCTAAAAACTGAATAACCGCTGTTTCAATGTCCTGCTCTTTTTGAAGTTGGCTGATATGAGGAACGGTTAGATAAGACTCATCATCGTAATCTTCTGCTGCTTCACTAACAGATTCTACAGTGATTGGTGTTGAACTATCACCTGTCAGGCGTTCTGCAATGACCTTACGAACCTCTTCTATCCCTTCGAGCTTCGCTAGTTCAGAAGTGGAATCGACCACACCACGAACAATTACACTGGCTTTAGCCCCATTAAGTACCGCCCCTGTCTCTGATTCTGAGATATAGTGGTATAGATGTTCCATGTCTGAATGTCCGAGCATCCAGCGCAGAGCATCCATACCATCAAACCCTTTAGACCAGAAGAATGCCATCGCAAAAAAGCGTCTCAATTGATGCTGGCGAACATAATTACGGCGATACTCACCGTTGTCGTACTCTACCAAGTCCGTTTCTATGTAATCACATAAATCATCAAGGTGTGCATTATAAGTACAGCTGCTTACCTGACTTAACTGAGAGCGCTTTGAATCAAGATTGTTAAACAGAGATAGCTTTCCTTTGCATAGGTTCAGATCACTCGCTTTGATGTTAAATTGCTCCAGTTGCCAAATGAACCTTGCGATAGATAAGGGAATTGGTCTTTCTATTGTTGCGTTTACCCCTTTTGAGCCGGTTTTTTTTACCTTAAATATCAGGTTGTACTCTGTTTTTGCACCTTTTTCAGAAAAGGGGCTTACATTAGGTGAGAGGTTGCCATGTGGCTTCAACTTAATTAATTCATCTTGTCTTCGAGCCATGATTGCACCCACCAAGACTTGTATTGCGCCTTGCAATACAGTAAACAAATCAAACAAGCTCTCATTAGCTCGAATTCTTTTGTGTCGATTTTCAGTGCTATCAGCAAAACCTTGAACCTGCTTTATCCCTTTTTCCAGGTATTCACTACTCAGGCAATTGATTGCATCCGTTTGAAACCAATACCCTCGCTCAGAGCCAGACATATCTCGATGCAATTCTTCATTCCAAGCTCGGCTGCTTTCAGGTGGACGGAGCGTGTTGGAATGTGTTGCAGTAGACTTGCTTCTTGCTTTAGATAGCAGCGTTAATATTTCATCCAGTAAAGTAACAGCGCCTTCCTCTGTAGGTAGATGCTCTTTGACAAACTCATAGCACTGACGAATTAAATTAAACACAAAGGCAGGCGGCAAGGTGCGGGTACGTCCTGTTCTTTTTAAGCTAACTAACTGGCTAATGTGACCTGAACTGACTCGCTCGGACAAGATTGAAATACTTACCGAATCTTCACGCTCAAGGTTGGTATGAATCAATCGAATTGCTTCAATGTATGCCGATATATGCTGTTGACTCGTGCCTGTTGAGGTGTCTTTATTCTCAACTGCACGATACTCTGAGCTTCGCTTTGGCGCTTTGAGATGAAACTCTGCGTAGTTGGGGAGTTTAATGTCGTGATAAAGCATCTTACCTTTAAATAACAACTCACCCAGCATAGAGCTGCTGCCAGTGTATTTTATGGCTTCTCCAACGTGATAATAGCCTTGTTCAAAGAGCCAAGCGCACCCCTTTTCTCTCTCTACTAGAAATAAGAAACTTTCATCTTGCGCAATGTCTTGTGTAACGTAGGGGAACTTCTCTTTAAACGTTTGTGCGTCTGCATCAGAAATACTCTGAGAACCGTTATCAAGCAATACCTGAGTGCGCCTATCAATCTCATATACACCTTGAAAATTTCCGTGTTCGGCGTATTTCGTCAAGATGTTCAACCAGAAGTCATCGTTCACGTTCAGAAGGTGATATTTTGCTAGCTTCAATTCGTTCGAGTGCAGCAAGATAGCATTGATGAGAGCGATAACTTTGGTAACTTTTTGATAAGCCGTTATTGGACTAATAATCTTCCCACCGTTTTCAAGTGGATTATCTGCTGCTGTGATCCAGTATTTGAAACTGTTTAATAAGTTGTGATGCTTTATGTCGGTGAGTTTCTTTCCGTCATCCAAGTAAACCGTGTCCCAATGTATCGTTTTTGGAGTTTTACCAAATGTTAGTACCCATTTGCTTGCAGGAAAACTGGATTCTAACCATTCGGGCTGTCTGTCATCGTAACCGTAGATGCCTGTATGGAAGTTCGTAATGACATCTAAAGCTCGATAGTCATCATTTGCTACTGAGAAATTGATAATCTCTTCAAGACTCTCGGCACTTAGACCATCCAAAATCGAATGGTCTAGCACTATGCTTTCAATGAGGTTAGAAATGGAGGAATTGTCGATAGCAACACTTAACATAGCAGCGCTCCTTTAATCGAGTCAGTATCTAATTTGTTATTGGTCGCAACATCAAGCATTTCCATTAAATCATCATCAGCACTATGTTTTCCTGAACGCAGGGTGTCAGTGACAAACACTGCTGATTGATACCAATGAGCCACAATATCTAAAAAAGATTCCTCATTGTCACTATTCTCAACAACAAAGCGTATCGCCATTAATAACTGCAAAAGAGACGTCGATATAGTGTATGTCAACTGGTCAAACTCTATTGATTCAGAAACTTCATTATCAGTAGTCGTCTGCTGAACAGAACCATGTTCGAAATGCTCTGGAATGTTGCTTATGCCGTGGTTATTCAAGAACTCTTCGATGTCTTGAGCGCTCATGTTCACAGCATCAAGTCGATGCTCTGAATCTTTCATGGCTTCAAGTAAAATGGCGTTCTGAAACTGACGTATCCAACGTGCATTAAAGAAGTCCATGAGAGGTTTAGGAAGGTAAGAGGTCAGTAGATTTGCATCTTTTTTTCATGTCCAAGCGCCTCGGCAACGGCATCCATAGAACGTGTTTCCAAGTAAATTTGAAAGCCTCTGTGTCGTCTGATTGAGCGTAATGAATGAATGTCAGAAATGGCTTTGGCATCTTTCAAGGTGATATCGCTGCTCTTATCAAAGAGTGATTTATCTTGAAGCCAGTTATAAAAATCATTTGCTGAATGAATAGTTTTATTGAGACTATCTGGGTGTATCACATTGGTATAGGTTGCAGTCAAAATCATCTTTCGCCAATTGATATTTCCCTTCTTTTTTAGGTGTTCACGCGCTATGCGGGTATGCTGTATTAGGAACTCGACTATAGATTTAGAAAACTCATTGAGCACTACTTCTTGCTGCGCATTAGTCGCTCCTTTGCGTGATTTGTAACTGACAGCAAGGTGTTGATTACCAACTTGCTTATAGCCCACCATATTGCCATTTACATCAAATAAGTCCCACTTTGCTAACCAAGACGGTGTTATAAGAGGATGCTCCATCACAAGAAGTGTCAAAAGAGCGTTCAGTGTTGATTTGGTTGGTAAATTTAACTCTGTGTTGAGTTGGCTAGCATTCCTGTAAAACCCCAAAAATGATAAATAACCAGTGTCTTTTGCAGCGATGCCATGTGCATAAAAGGTTGCCACGGTATTGTCTAACTTATCTACCCCGACAAAGTAATTATATTGTGTATAGCCTGGCGTGCCGTTCAATGGTTTAACTAAGCCTGTGCTTTGAAAATCTCTATTTCTGCCCTCTCGCTCTAAAAGCTCCTCAAATTTCAAGAGACACACATGCTTGATATGCGCCATGTCTCTATCTACACGTTGCTTAATAATTGAAACAGCCTCTTCATCTTTAATTTTAAGTGGGATGTTAGCAAACCATCTAAGTTTTTCTGGCTGCGTAGCATTGCCGCCAATTGAAAAGGTGGGCGCTGCACCTTTTGGATCTTTCCAACCTGGAACAATGAATGGTTTGTGAGGCTCAGAAAAAACACCTGTTTTGATAAAGCACTCGGTATAATAGTTAATGGTATTTCGCCAATTAGCATGAAAATGCTTTGGACAGTTCTGGGCAGCTTGGGAGCGCACAAATAGCACTTTAAACACCTTGTGGAAGAATGACTGCACATGATTACGACCAAGAAGGGTCTCTATTGTTAGCCCACCCTTTTCGTTATAAACAGTAGTGATACCCACAAAAAGTTTTCTGAGTTCTTTTAGTGCCTGCCCCAGAGATGTGGATTTTTGTGTAGAGGAATAATTTTTTAGAGCAAGGTGAACCTTGTCTGTAAACACCTTGCCAAAATTTACATAAAGCGTATCGAGGTGAACCTCAAATTCTTTGCCTTCTTTTGACACCACTTGCCAACCACCAAGGTAGTCAACTTTTATTTTATCTACATTAAGCTTTCGGAACTGAGCTAAACAGATCGAAACTTCCTCTGTGATTTTAACTTTCGAAAGCTTTACTTCATTCAGGGTTAAATGCTTATCTTGCGCAATGTACATGAAAAGGTTTTTGAGTTGATTACCTATGTCATATCTGCGCTTGATAGTTATATCATCACTGCTATATACAAACCCAATAAACGACTGGAAGTGTGCATTAAGTGAGCTTGAATCATTCAGTATCTCCAATGCACTGTAGCTGCTTTGTCCAACCAAGTAGCAGTAAGCCGCATAAAGATTCAATACTGACTGTATCAAACTTGGGTGGACTGAGGATTCAGCAGCAAGTGTTAGGTAATTAGAGTATTCCGCTGACAGTGCAGTTTTTAATAAAGAAAGCTCATTTAGTGCTTTTACATTCACAACCAAATCCCCATAGATTGACAACTCTCAACACATTAGTTGTCACAATAATCATTGTCAATGTTAAAAAAGACCTTCATTTGAATTTTAAACTTTAATATTCAATAAGTTATATTTTTTGATATTTTATAATTATTAGGATTATGAGTATTTCATCAAGAAACAGCAGCCCGTTATGCGCCAACGAAATCTCCCCTGGTCTTGGGATAGAGCCGCCTCCAACTAACGCCGCCATAGAGCTCGAGTGGTGAGGGGCACGAAATGGTCTTTGCTTCCAATTGTGAACATTGATTTCCTGCTGAGTCAGCGAAGCCACCGATGCCGTTTCCATTGCTTCTTCATCACTCATTTCTGGCAGCAAATCGCACAGACGAGAAGCTAGCATGGTTTTTCCTGTACCGGGCGGGCCTAAGAAAAGCAAATTATGGTTTCCTGCCGCGGCTATCTCTAGTGCTCGCTTACCCTGCTGTTGGCCAATGATATCTTGCAGGTCGCGTTGCAAATTTGGTGAAACTTGCTGAGTGACACTCTGGTGCAGCCCCAAGCTCTGCTGCCCACATACTTCCGCGCATACCTCTAACAGACTTTGCGCCGATTTGTGACTGTCTTGTGCGACCAATGCTGCTTGATCGCCATTATGATGCGGCACAACGAGACAACGCTGTGCACTATTGGCCGCCAATGCCGCAGGCAGTACTCCTTTCACTTTTCTCAATTCGCCCGACAAAGCGAGCTCACCGACAAATTCCATATCCCCCAACCGCTCTATCGCAATTTGCTGCGAGGCAGCAAGAATGCCAAGCGCAATGGGTAAGTCAAACCGCCCGCCTTCTTTAGGTAAGTCTGCTGGTGCTAGGTTCACTGTAATTCGCTTGGAAGGAAACTCAAATCGTGAGTTGATGATGGCACTGCGCACCCTATCTTTGGATTCTTTAACCGTCGTTTCGGGTAAGCCCACCAAATTGAACCCTGGCATCCCATTACTAATATGTACTTCGACTGTAACAGCAGGAGCTTCAACTCCCACACTGGCACGGCTATGAATTATCGCCAACCCCATAACACACCCTTGCTATTGATTTAAAAGCATTCACAGCTGTAATCAGCTGCCTGTATTTTCATAGAGGTTGTTATATAGCTTGTAGGAATGATGATTGAATGTGAAAAAAGAATGACTTTTTGCTTGTCATTTAACGGATTTGTATGTTACCACTAGAGACGCAAACAATTACGTAAGATATTACGCGACTCAATATAAAGAAGAAAAGATGAACTTCAACGCCCGCTTCAATGCACTGATTATCCTGCTTATCGTGGTCATTATTGGCACCGCGCGGGGTTTAGTGGGCGAAAGATAACCACAAGATTTAAAAAAACCCCGCACTGAAAAGTCCGGGGTTTTTTTTACAACTATTAAATTGAAGTAAGTCCTGATTACCACATACAGATAGTAGTCAGAAATGACAGGAAGAATGGGAGCGCACATGACGTGCAACAATCACAACATCACTACACAGACAGGTAGTACAGGAGGCATACGATGACAGGTGCTGAATTAGTCGTAGCCGCTTTAAGACAAGAAGGGATCAAAACCGTATTTGGTTATCCCGGTGGCGCTATTATGCCAATCTACGATGCGCTTTATGATGGCGGCGTAGAACACATCCTTTGCCGACACGAACAAGGTGCTGCAATGGCTGCAATAGGCATGGCTCGCTCTACTCAAGACGTTGCAGTATGTATGGCAACGTCGGGCCCAGGAGCGACCAACTTGGTAACGGGTTTGGCCGATGCCTTTATGGATTCAGTGCCGTTAGTGGCGATCACAGGTCAAGTAGCAAGCTCTCACATCGGTACCGATGCATTCCAAGAAATGGATGTGATCGGTATGTCGCTTTCATGTACTAAACACAGTTATCTCGTCACCGACATCAACGAACTCGCTCCAACCCTTGCAGAAGCATTTGAAGTTGCCAAAACTGGCCGCCCAGGCCCTGTTATTGTTGATATAGCAAAAGACGTTCAGCTTGGACAAGCGCCTGTCGAGAGCCTTCCAGAGTTCATTCCACCTGCGATTCCTATTGCAAGCAATGAAGATTTTGCTCGCGCACAAGAAGTGTTAGCACAAAGCACTCGCCCGGTATTGTATGTGGGTGGTGGTGTTCAGCTGGCGCACGCAACCGAATCAGTACGTGAATTTCTACGTATTAACCCTATGCCATCAGTCAGCACGCTGAAAGGCTTGGGTACTATCGAACGTCACGACCCACACTACCTTGGCATGCTCGGTATGCATGGTACGAAAGCGGCAAACCTCATTGTGCAAGAGTGTGACTTACTGATTGTGGTTGGCGCTCGATTCGATGACCGAGTCACTGGTAAATTGGATACCTTCGCACCGCACGCTAAAGTCATTCACATCGATATTGATGCCGCTGAATTCAATAAACTCCGAACGGCTAACGCATCATTGCGCGGTGATATCAATGTAATTTTACCTCAGTTGGAATTAAGCCAAGACATCACGCCATGGGTTCACCACTCAGAGAGTTTACGCAGCGCGTTTAAGTGGCGCTACGATCATCCTGGTGATCTAATCTTTGCCCCGCTACTGCTGAAACAGCTTTCGGATATGATGCCTGAAAGCAGCATTGTGTCGACCGATGTTGGCCAACACCAAATGTGGGCTGCGCAGCACATTCAGCCACGCAATCCACAAAACTTCATTACCTCTGCTGGTTTAGGCACTATGGGCTTTGGCCTACCTGCTGCGATGGGCGCAGCTGTTGCTCGCCCGGACGATCAGTCTGTACTTATAACCGGTGACGGTTCGTTCATGATGAACGTACAAGAACTCGGCACACTGAAACGCCGCCAAATCCCAGTAAAAATTGTTCTGCTAGACAACCAACGCTTAGGCATGGTGCGCCAGTGGCAATCGCTGTTCTTTGATGGCCGCCATAGTGAAACAATTTTGGATGATAACCCTGATTTCGTCATGTTAGCGAAAGCGTTTGATATTCCAGGTAAAACCATCACGAGAAAAGAAGAAGTAGAGCCTGCTCTAAAAGAAATGTTAGAGAGCAAGACTTCTTATCTACTGCACGTTTTAATCGATGAAGAAGAAAATGTGTGGCCACTCGTACCACCAGGTGCATCAAACAGTGATATGTTGGAAAACACGTAGGAGACTCAGCCAATGGAAAGATATTTATTAGACATTAAGGCTGACGATAAGCCAGTATTATTAGAAAGGGTACTACGTGTTATTCGCCACCGTGGCTTTGTGATCAAGCAGGTTGCTGCAACACAAAACCACACGAGTAAGGTCGCGAGTGTTGAAATCATTGTCGATAGCGATCGACCGATTTCATTTCTTACCAATCAGATAGAGAAGTTATGGGATGTACGCACAGTAGACGTGTTGCAAATACGCAATGACGAGCTCCCGAATAACAACCTACAACAACAAGTAAGTGCATAAGGAAAGCAATAATGACAGCGAGAACTGCAGATTTCATTTGGTTTAATGGGAAAATGGTTCCATGGAACCAAGCTAATGTCCACGTACTTACTCATGCAATGCACTACGGTACCTCAGTATTTGAGGGCGTACGTTGCTATAACACACCTAACGGCCCAATCATCTTCCGTCATCCGGAGCATGCCAAGCGCCTGAAAGACTCTGCCAAGATTTATCGCTTCCCGATTCCTTACACTGAAGAAGAAATCATGGAAGCCACTCGTGAAACACTGCGTCAAAACAAACTCCAGTCTGCTTATATTCGCCCACTTGGCTTTGTGGGTAACGTTGGCTTGGGTGTATGCCCTCCAGAAGGCACTGAGATGGAGCTGATCATTGCAGCATTCCCTTGGGGTTCTTACCTAGGTGAAGAAGCGTTAGAAAACGGCGTAGATGCGATGATTTCTAGCTGGAACCGTGCTGCTCCAAATACGATTCCAACCGCAGCAAAAGCGGGCGGTAACTACCTGTCCTCACTACTGGTTGGTGGTGAAGCACGTCGTCACGGTTACGATGAAGGTATCGCACTAAGCGTAGATGGTTACCTGTCTGAAGGTGCGGGTGAAAACATCTTTGTGATTAAAGATGGCGTAATTACGACTCCACCAGCAACCAGCGCGATTTTGCCTGGTATTACTCGTGACACCATCATGACGCTAGCAAAAGAACAAGGCTATGAAGTGCGTGAAGCGAATATCGCTCGTGAAGCGCTTTACCTTGCAGACGAAGTATTTATGACCGGTACGGCAGCAGAAATTGTTCCAGTTCGTACTATCGACAAAATTGAAGTAGGTTGCGGTAAACGCGGACCAATCACCAAAGTAATGCAAGATCTTTACTTTGGCTTATTCAACGGCACCACTGAAGACAAGTGGGGCTGGTTGGATTACGTCTACCCAGAAAACGCACCCTCAGCTAAATAATTTATAAGGAAGTATCAGATGTCCTCGGCTCCAAAAAACAAATACCGTAGCGCAACAACGACTCACGGACGCAACATGGCTGGCGCTCGCGCACTATGGCGTGCAACTGGCGTAAAAGATGAAGATTTCGGTAAACCTATCATTGCAGTAGTTAACTCATTCACTCAATTCGTACCGGGCCACGTACACCTAAAAGATATGGGTCAACTGGTTGCGGGTGAAATTGAGAAAGCAGGCGGTATTGCTAAAGAATTCAACACCATTGCTGTCGATGATGGCATCGCAATGGGTCACGGCGGCATGCTGTACTCACTACCGTCACGCGAGCTTATCGCCGACTCTGTAGAATACATGGTCAACGCTCACTGTGCCGACGCTATGGTATGTATCTCGAACTGTGACAAAATCACTCCGGGAATGCTGATGGCGTCAATGCGCCTAAACATCCCTGTGATTTTCGTGTCTGGTGGCCCGATGGAAGCAGGTAAAACTAAGCTTTCAGACCAAATCATTAAACTCGACCTTGTTGATGCAATGATTCAAGGTGCTGATCCGAAAGTCTCTGACGAGCAGAGCGAGCAAATCGAGCGTAGCGCGTGTCCTACTTGTGGTTCATGTTCAGGCATGTTCACAGCAAACTCGATGAACTGTCTAACCGAAGCGCTCGGCCTTTCTCAGCCAGGTAACGGTTCTATGCTAGCAACACACGCCGACCGTGAAGATCTATTCATCAATGCCGGTAAACGCATCGTTGAGTTAACCAAGCGCTACTACGAGCAAGGCGATGATTCAGCGCTACCACGCAACATCGCAACGTTTGATGCATTCGAGAACGCAATGGCACTCGATATCGCGATGGGTGGCTCAACCAACACCATTCTTCACCTATTAGCTGCGGCACAAGAAGGTGAAGTTGATTTCGATATGGAAGATATCGACCGCCTATCTCGCCAAGTACCACACCTATGTAAAGTGGCGCCTTCAACTCAGAAATACCACATGGAAGACGTACACCGCGCGGGTGGTGTTATGGCTATCCTTGGTGAGTTGGATCGCGCTGGACTATTGCACAATGATGCACGCACAGTACTCGGCGTGTCGATGAAAGAGCAGTTAGCTCAATACGACATCATGCAAACCGAAGATGAAGACGTACTTAAATTCTTCCGTGCTGGCCCTGCTGGTATCCGTACTACGCAAGCATTCTCTCAAGACTGCCGTTGGGATCGCCTTGATGACGACCGTGCAGAAGGCTGTATCCGTACCAAAGACAATGCATTTAGCCAAGAAGGTGGCCTAGCCGTATTGTCAGGGAACATTGCACTTGACGGCTGTATCGTAAAAACCGCAGGCGTAGACGAAAGCATCCTAAAATTCACAGGTCCTGCTGTGGTATTTGAAAGCCAAGAAGACGCGGTAGAAGGCATTCTTGGTGGCAAAGTGAAAGCGGGCGATGTGGTTGTTATCCGTTACGAAGGTCCGAAAGGTGGCCCGGGTATGCAAGAAATGCTATATCCAACCACTTACCTGAAATCAATGGGACTTGGTAAAGAGTGTGCGCTACTGACTGATGGTCGTTTCTCTGGCGGTACATCTGGCCTTTCAATCGGTCACGCTTCACCAGAAGCAGCTAACGGCGGTGCGATTGGCTTGGTTCAACAAGGCGATATGATTGCGATTGATATTCCAAACCGTTCAATCTCACTTGAAGTGTCGGAGCAAGAACTCGCTGAACGTCGCGCTAAGCAAGACGAACTCGGCTGGAAACCGGTTGACCGTCAACGTGAAGTGTCATTTGCACTGAAAGCATACGCAAGTATGGCGACCAGTGCAGACAAAGGCGCAGTACGCGACAAGTCTAAACTCGAGGGGTAACCCTATGACCCTGACCGAACAAACAGGCGCAGACTATCTGCGCCAAATCCTTCGCGCTCCGGTCTATGAAGTGGCGACCGTTACGCCACTTCAAGAAATGCCTCGCCTATCGCAGCGCATTGGCAACAATGTGCAACTCAAACGTGAGGATCGCCAGCCAGTACACTCATTCAAGCTACGCGGTGCTTACAACATGGTCGCGAGCTTAACTGAGGAGCAAAAAGCTGCAGGTGTCATAGCCGCATCGGCAGGCAACCACGCACAAGGCATGGCACTTTCAGGCACTAAACTAGGTATCAAGACCACCATCGTGATGCCAAAAACGACGCCAGACATCAAAGTCGAAGCGGTACGTGGGTTTGGTGGCAACGTAGTATTGCACGGCAGCAACTTTGATGAAGCTAAAGCCGAAGCAGAGCGCTTGTCCTCTGAGCATGGCTATACCTTTGTCCCACCTTTCGACCACCCATTGGTGATCGCAGGGCAAGGCACTATTGGTATGGAAATGCTGCAACAAAACGGCCATTTGGATTACATCTTTGTGCCAGTAGGTGGCGGCGGCTTAGCAGCAGGCGTAGCGGTACTAGTTAAGCAGCTGATGCCTGAAATCAAAGTGATTGCCGTCGAGCCAGAAGACTCTTCTTGCTTGAAAGCCGCGCTCGATGCTGGTGAGCCTGTGGTATTAGACCAAGTCAGCATGTTTGCGGATGGGGTTGCGGTGAAACGAATTGGTGAAGAAACCTTCCGTTTATGCCAAAAGTACATTGATGGCCACATTGCGGTATCAAGCGATGAAATCTGCGCAGCCGTAAAAGATATATTCGAAGATACTCGAGCAATCGCTGAACCTTCCGGCGCGTTAGCGCTTGCTGGCCTGAAAAAGTTCGCAGAACAAAATCAGTTGCAGGGCAAACAGCTTGGTACAGTGCTGTCTGGTGCCAACACCAATTTCCACGGTTTACGTTATGTCTCTGAACGTTGTGAGCTGGGTGAAAAGCGTGAAGGCTTACTTGCAGTTACAATCCCAGAGCGCCAAGGTGCTTTCTTTGAGTTCTGTAACATCATTGGTGGCCGCGCAGTTACTGAATTTAACTACCGTTACAGTAGTGATGAACTGGCCAATATTTTTGTGGGTGTTCGCCTTCAAGGTGGTCAGGAAGAGTTGGAGAACATCATCCAAGATCTGCGTGACGGGGGCTACCCGGTAGTGGATTTGTCTGATGATGAAATGGCGAAACTGCACGTTCGTTACATGATTGGCGGCAAACCTTCAAAGCCTCTCAAAGAGCGTTTATACAGTTTTGAATTCCCAGAATACCCTGGCGCACTGCTTAAGTTCTTGAGTACGCTTGGTACACACTGGAATATCAGCTTATTCAACTATCGTAACCATGGCGCAGATTACGGCCGAGTGTTATGTGGTTTTGAACTGGATGAAAGCGATTTAGCTCGCTTCTCTACTCATCTAAGAGAGCTGGGGTATCAGTGTAAAGATGAAACCGATAATCCTTCCTATCAGTTCTTCTTATCTTAAACTTCCAAAGCCAGTCGTCTTCGACTGGCTTTTTGCTACTCAATGTCTATGTTCTGCAAAATAAGATGCGTTTTACGCATAGATATAATGCTAAAGTTTCATTTTAATCATATAGATTTAGCGTCTACACTAACGCTAATTTAATTCCTTGCAGTGCTTAACTGGAGACTCTTATGTTTAACGCCTTAGTCCTAAACCAAGAAGAAAAACGTACCATCGCTAACATCGAGCAGATTGATGAATCGCAACTTCCTGAAGGTGACGTCCTGATTGAAGTGGATTACTCATCCCTGAACTACAAAGACGGTTTGGCGATCACAGGTAAAGGTAAGATCATCCGTAACTTCCCTATGGTGCCAGGCATCGACTTAGCGGGTACAGTAGTAAGCTCTGAAGACGGCCGTTACCAAGCGGGTGACAAAGTGGTACTGACTGGCTGGGGTGTAGGTGAAAACCACTGGGGTGGTATGGCACAGCGTGCACGCCTAAAAGCAGACTGGCTGGTTCCACTACCAAAAGGCCTAGACAGCAAAAAAGCGATGATGGTCGGCACTGCAGGCTTCACAGGTATGCTTTGTGTACAAGCGTTACTTGACGCAGGTATCAAACCGGAAGATGGTGAAATCCTGGTCACAGGTGCAAGTGGTGGTGTCGGTTCTGTTGCAGTAACGCTTCTGGCAGAGCTCGGTTACAAAGTTGCAGCGCTAACAGGCCGTGTGGAACAAAACGGCCCACTACTTGAGAAACTGGGTGCTAGCCGCATCATCGACCGCGTTGAATTTGAAGAGCCAGCTCGACCACTAGAAAAACAAGTATGGGCTGGTGCGGTAGATACGGTTGGTAGCAAAGTACTAGCGAAAGTGTTGGCGCAGATGGATTACAACAGCGCAGTTGCAGCGTGTGGCCTTGCTGGTGGTTTTGATCTACCAACAACGGTAATGCCATTCATCCTACGTAACGTTCGCCTACAAGGTGTCGACTCCGTAATGTGCCCAACAGAAAAACGTATTGCAGCGTGGGAAAAACTGGTTGAACTGCTACCAGACAGCTACTTCGAGCAAGCCTGTACCGAAGTTGCACTAGAAGAAGCACCAAAGTACGCAGAAGACATTACCAACGGCCAAGTAACGGGTCGCGTTGTCATCAAGCTATAACGACAAGCAAGAAAACAGAAAGAGCCAGCATTGCTGGCTCTTTTTGTATCACTAGATAGTCAATTTAAAACCATCAGTTTAGTCCCATGTCTTCAATGCGTTTGGCTATCAAACGGCTGCACTCCTCCTTCACCATAGAGCGAAGCCATTCTTGTGCAGGTGAATGCTCACAACGAGGGTGCCATATCATTGAATAATCAAACGGGGTGAACTGGAATGGCAGTGGTTTCACCACTAGGTCATAGCGCTCAGCCACCAAATAAGCTAAATCAGCAGGCACGGTAATAATAATCGGCATGGTATCAACGATCGCGAGTGCCGCTTCAAGATGGTACGCACGCAACACCATTTTGCGTTTAGGTTTGTCCACCAGCGCTTGTTCAATTAGGGCTTTCACGCCATCACTTATAGCAATCATGGCATGCGGGTAACTCAAATAATCCTCTAAGCTCATCTCTGCGTCTGCCAGAGGATGCTGTTTGGATAATAAACACAACACCCCTACCCGGCCTAGAATTTCACTACGCAGTGGGTCGACAGGTGCGGTGGGCCGACAAATCGCTAAATCCGCACCTTCATAAGTCAGTTGATCAGCTAATCGATCATGTTGTAGAGGCAAAAACTCAAACGATAGGTTCGGTGCTTCCTGATAAATTCTTGGTAGTGCAAAAGGCAAAATAGTTTGCATTGCGTAGTCAGTGGTAGCGATGGTAAAAGTCTGATCGCAGCTTTGCGGGTCAAACTCCACCGGAGAGAGTAATGCGCGCAAAGACTCCAATGGCTCACCAAGCGCCCGATCAACCTCAAGCGCTTTCTCGGTGGGAATAAGATGCTGACCTTGGCGGGTAAATAGTGGATCATCAAGCAAATCGCGTAAGCGCCCAAGCACCCGACTCATCGCCGATTGGCTCAGGTTAAGCCGAGCTGCCGCTTTGCTCACACTGCTTTCTTCAATCAAGACTCTTAACGCCACCAATAGATTAAGGTCACGTCGGTAGATATCTTCTAATTCCACTGTATACACTCCACAATCGGCAAAAGGGTTGCCTTATCCGTTAAGTGTACTCTTTCTTTAGATAAAAAAAATCCCGCCTTTCAGCGGGGAAGCCCAAGAAAACTGGGGATAGTGTCGGAATGTATTTGAGCGTAGTCTTACAAGTGCCTACGATATGCTAGGAATTATTCTCTTGTTCTTCTGATGAACCGTGCCAACGGCGCATCTCAAGCCAAATTCCTGCAATAGTTGCACTCATACCAAGTAATGGCATTAATGACGTCTCTGCTGGCGTACGCAAAACTAAGGCGCAAAATGAAATAAAATAGAGTACAGAGTAGATGGTCAGTCTATCTAGGGCTGTTAACATATTTGCTCCTCCATTTGCTGCATAAATGCATTTGTTACCAACTTGTTAACTAAGTTAAAACAATTCGATCGCTTTGCCAAGTGCTTATTGAATATTTTTTCTCCATTAGTATCATTCACCTCTCAATACGCTGTAATAAAGATATGACCATGACATTTAATCCAGAACTCGCAACACATACTCTAGAGGCAGAAGGACTGCGCTGCCCAGAGCCGGTCATGATGGTCAGGAAGACGATTCGAAATCTACAAGACGGTGAGGTGCTATTAGTGAATGCTGATGACCCGTCAACAACTCGCGACATTCCGAGCTTTTGCCGTTTTATGGATCACCAGTTAATTGGTTCGCAAACAGAAACGTTGCCTTACCAATATCTGATAAAGAAAGGTATGGAATAATTCCAGCCAACTAAAACAAACGGCAGCCCTTGGGCTGCCGTTTTTTTTATTCGTTGTACTCTAAGGTGCGTATTTCCGATTGCAGCTTATTGACCTGGGTTCTCATAGCGCGCATTTCTTCATGCATGGGAATAATGTGCGCAACGCGAATCCAAGACTCCACCATTAAGCCTGTCATCAAAATAGCGCCTACGACCATCGGCAGCCACATATCTGTTAGCACCATCCCGAGAATGGTCAGTACTAGGCCAAAGGTGAATAAGTAACTCTGACTTTTCGCAGTCATACCCATATAACGTGTAAGCATAATAGTGCCCTCTCGCTGATAGGAACGGATTACCTTGTCCAACATTAAATTAACATGACAATTGTGACACTAATATGTCAGCCATCACGCTATTCAATGCTACCGAACCAGAGTTTGATCCAGTGCAACTTCAACCTAACCAATCAAGATCTTGCGCTATAAGCTCACTCGAAATTGGCTTAGAAAAATGCCGCACCAATGGCTAATGCCATGAATAACATAGCGGTGATTTTTCGGATCAATGCCAGTGGCATTTTGTCGGCAGATAACTTTCCGATAATCACCACCGGAACATTAGCTAACAGCATGCCAATCGTCGTACCTAAGATCACCCAAGTCAGTGCATCGGCATATTGTGCACCCAAAATCGAAGTGGCTATTTGAGTTTTGTCGCCAATCTCCGCAATAAAAAACGCAATAAAGCTGGCTATAAAAGGGCCTCGGTTAGAGATCTGTTCGTCGTCATCCAGCTTATCTGGAATGAGAACCCATGCTGCCATAGCGATAAAACTCACCACCAGCACCCACTTTAAGATCTCAGGCGATAAGTAATCAGCAATAACCACCCCTAGCCATGCCGCTAATGCGTGATTGGCGATCGTTGCAAAAAAGATTGCAGCAATAATAGGAATTGGTTTTCGGTAACGGCTGGCCAGCAATAGGGATAACAGTTGGGTCTTATCGCCAATTTCTGCTAACGCTACAGTGGTAATTGAAATAGCTAAAACGCTCACGACATGCTCTTTTAGGGTGGGATAATTATTTTAACCGAAGACAAACCTCACGCCCCACCCTGGTTCGTGATGATTTGTCTAAGGTCTTGCTAAACTCATCGTGCGATAAGCCTCGAACGCCATGGTGATTTTGCACCAATTATGTTGACGAACGAACCGAATAAACAGAGTGTTTAAAACGGTAAGCTACTCCCCAAAGACAGCGTGATTCTATCCACCTCGTTGAAGATTCTCAACCTTCAAACTACAAATAAACTCCCTTTTAATAGAAATCGGTTAGATAAGTCGGAAAAAATCCACTAAAGGAGATTTTCGGCTACCAATTAATCAAGATTAGCTCTACTCCCATGCCAAATATCTGGGTATACTTGATTGTTATTTTTTCTCAATTTAAGACAGAAGAATCGCGCGAATTACTATGCAAAAATACGATATCAAAACCTTCCAGGGAATGATCCTCGCGCTGCAGGATTACTGGGCACAAAACGGTTGTACCATTGTTCAGCCTCTAGATATGGAAGTAGGTGCGGGCACCTCTCACCCAATGACATGTCTACGTGCACTTGGCCCAGAGCCAATGTCGACAGCTTACGTTCAACCTTCACGTCGTCCTACCGATGGCCGTTACGGTGAAAACCCGAACCGTCTGCAGCACTACTATCAGTTCCAAGCAGCCCTAAAGCCTTCTCCAGATAACATCCAGGAGTTGTACCTAGGCTCACTTGAAGTTCTTGGTATCGACCCGCTAGTACACGATATTCGTTTCGTAGAAGACAACTGGGAAAACCCAACGCTAGGCGCATGGGGTCTTGGTTGGGAAGTTTGGCTAAACGGCATGGAAGTGACTCAGTTTACTTACTTCCAGCAAGTTGGTGGCCTTGAGTGTAAACCAGTGACTGGTGAGATCACTTACGGTATCGAGCGTCTAGCTATGTACATCCAAGAAGTCGATTCTGTTTACGACCTAGTGTGGAACATCGCACCAGACGGCAGCAAGGTAACTTACGGTGATATCTTCCACCAAAACGAAGTTGAGCAATCAACTTACAACTTCGAGCACGCAGACGTAGATTTCCTATTCACGTTCTTTGATCAGTGTGAGAAAGAGTGTAAAGAGCTACTTGAGCTTGAGAAGCCACTTCCGCTTCCAGCTTACGAGCGCATTCTTAAAGCTGGCCACGCATTCAACATTCTTGATGCGCGTAAAGCTATCTCTGTTACAGAGCGCCAACGTTACATCCTTCGTATCCGCAACCTGACTAAGTCTGTTGCAGAAGCGTACTACGCATCACGTGAAGCTCTTGGCTTCCCAATGTGCCGTAAGGAAGAGGAGAAGTAATCATGGCTAAAGAATTTCTAATTGAACTGGGTACTGAAGAGCTACCACCAACGCAACTTCGTACTCTAGCAGAAGCTTTCGCTGCAAACTTCGAAGCAGAGCTTAAAGGCGCAGACCTAGCACACGAAGGTGTAAAATGGTACGCGGCTCCTCGTCGTCTCGCACTTAAGGTTTCAGCTCTAGCTGAAGGCCAAGCAGACAAAGTGGTTGAGAAACGTGGTCCTGCGGTTTCTGTGGCATTCGATGCTGAGGGTAACGCAACCAAAGCGGCTCAAGGTTGGGCTCGTGGTAACGGCATTACTGTTGAACAAGCTGACCGCCTAGTAACAGACAAAGGCGAATGGCTTCTTTTCAAACAAGAAGTGAAAGGCCAAGCAACGTCTGAAATCGTTGTAGACCTAGCAGCAAAAGCACTGGGTAACCTACCTATCGCTAAGCCAATGCGTTGGGGTAACAAGACGACTCAATTTATCCGCCCGGTTAAAACGCTAACTATGCTTATGGGCTCTGACCTTATCGAAGGCGAAATCCTAGGCGTGGCTTCAGGTCGCACTATCCGTGGTCACCGCTTCATGGGTGAGCAAGAGTTCACTATCGATTCTGCAGAGCAATACCCAGCGCTCCTAGAAGAGCGCGGTAAAGTAATGGCAGATTACGAAGCGCGTAAAGCGATCATCCTTGCTGACTCGCAAAAAGCAGCAGCAGCGGTTGGTGGTACAGCGGATCTAGAAGATGACCTAGTAGAAGAAGTAACTTCTCTGGTTGAGTGGCCAGTAGTCCTAACTGCGAAGTTTGAAGAAGAGTTCCTAAAGGTTCCTTCTGAAGCGTTGGTTTACACCATGAAAGGTGACCAGAAGTACTTCCCTGTTTACGATGACAACAAGAAGCTACTGCCTAACTTCATCTTCGTTTCAAACATCGAATCAAAAGAGCCTCGCTACGTAATCGAAGGTAACGAGAAGGTTGTACGTCCACGTCTAGCGGATGCAGAATTCTTCTTCAACACTGACCGTAAGCGTCCTCTTATCGACCGTCTACCAGAGCTAGAACAAGCTATCTTCCAGAAACAGCTTGGTACTATCAAAGACAAAACAGACCGCATCACCGAGCTTGCTGGCTACATCGCTGAGCAGATCGATGCTGACGTTGAAAAATCTAAGCGTGCAGGCCTACTGGCTAAGTGTGACCTAATGACCTCTATGGTATTCGAATTTACCGATACTCAGGGTGTAATGGGCATGCACTACGCGACTCACGATGGTGAAGACGAGCAAGTTGCACTAGCACTTTACGAGCAGTACATGCCTCGTTTCGCAGGTGATGACCTACCAAGCACTGGTATCTCTTCTGCAGTAGCAATGGCAGACAAGCTAGACACTATCGTAGGTATCTTCGGTATTGGCCAAGCTCCAAAAGGCTCTGACCCATTTGCACTTCGTCGTGCATCACTAGGCGTACTACGTATTATCGTAGAGAACGGCTACAACCTAGACCTAACAGACCTTATCGCGAAGGCTCAGTCTCTATTCGGCGACAAGCTGACTAACGCAAATGTTGCTGACGACGTTATCGAGTTTATGCTTGGTCGTTTCAACGCATGGTACAAAGACGAAGGCTTCAGTGTGGACATCATCCAAGCTGTACTGGCTAACCGTCCAACTAAGCCAGCAGACTTCGACCAGCGTGTGAAAGCGGTATCTCACTTCCGCGAGCTAGAAGCCGCTGAAGCACTAGCTGCTGCGAACAAGCGTGTAGGTAACATCCTAGCGAAATTCGACGGTGAACTAGCTGCTGAGATCGACCTAGCTCTTCTACAAGAAGACGCAGAGAAAGCACTAGCAGAAAGCGTTGAAGTGATGACAGAAGCGCTAGAGCCAGCATTCGCTACAGGTAACTACCAAGAAGCGCTAAGCAAGCTTGCAGGTCTACGCGAGCCTGTTGATGCCTTCTTCGATAACGTAATGGTAATGGCAGATGACGAAGCTCTGAAGAAAAACCGTCTAACACTGCTGAACAACCTACGTAACCTGTTCCTACAGATTGCGGATATTTCTCTACTGCAGAAGTAATCTTCACTTCGAAGCCATTCTTTCAGAGATAAAATGATAAAGCCCAACTCCATGAGTTGGGCTTTATTTTTGCGCTAAGCTAAAAATGAGCTTTGACTCGCAATGTCATTAAGGTATGTTCAAGGATTACTCGAAGCACAGTGTATGACACTAACTTTCTTCAGTACTCACACTCAATAAAAGCAATCACAATGAATTAGGTAAAAGTAGTAATGCAATTCTCAAAGTTTGGTGAAAAATTTAATCAGTATTCCGGTATTACGCAGTTAATGGATGATCTTAACGATGGTTTACGCACACCTGGCGCTATCATGCTCGGTGGTGGTAACCCAGCGGCCATTCCTGCCATGCTCGACTACTTTCGCCAAGCCAGTGAGGAGATGCTCGCCAACGGGGACCTCGTGGCCGCCATGGCCAACTACGACGGCCCTCAGGGAAAAGATAGCTTTGTTAAAGCACTCGCTAAGCTTTTAAAAGACACCTATGGGTGGAATATCAGCGAAAAGAACATCAGCCTAACCAACGGTAGCCAAAGTGGCTTCTTTTACTTATTTAACTTGTTGGCAGGTGCTCAACCAGATGGTTCTCATAAGAAAATTCTACTGCCGTTGGCACCCGAGTACATTGGTTATGGTGACGCAGGGATTGATGAAGACATTTTTGTGTCCTACCACCCTGAAATTGAGATGCTTGAAGATGGATTGTTTAAATACCATGTCGACTTTGAACAGTTAACGGTTGATGGCTCCGTAGCGGCGATATGTGCTTCTCGCCCAACCAATCCAACCGGTAATGTTCTCACTGACGAAGAAATCCTGAAACTGGATAAACTCGCCCGAGAAAACAATATCCCGCTGATTATCGATAACGCTTATGGTCTGCCATTTCCAAACATCATTTTTGAAGATGTTCAGCCATTTTGGAACGAAAACACAATTCTATGTATGAGCTTATCTAAACTGGGTTTACCTGGTGTGCGATGTGGCATTGTGATAGCAAGTGAAGAAGTGATCCAAGCTCTTACGAATATGAATGGCATTATCAGTTTAGCTCCGGGCAGTATTGGCCCTGCACTGGCTAATCATATGATTGAAAAGGGTGATTTATTAAACCTCAGCAGTAATGTCATCAAGCCGTTTTACCAGCAAAAGTCCCAACGAGCTGTGGAGCTTTTGCAGCAATCCATCACCGACCCTCGTTTTCGAATTCATAAACCAGAAGGGGCTATTTTCCTTTGGTTGTGGTTTGACGAATTACCTATTACCACAATGGAACTATACCAACGCTTAAAAGCACGTGGTGTACTTATAGTACCTGGGGAATATTTCTTTATCGGCCAAAAAGGCGATTGGGACCATGCACATCAATGCCTACGAATGAACTACGTTCAAGACGATGAAATGATGCAAAAAGGCATTGCCATTATTGCTGAAGAAGTAGAAAAAGCATATCGCGAACATCAGTAGCCCTCGACTTAGTCACTCCTCTCCTTCCTATGGAGTGACTTAAAAACCACACAATAAAAAAGAGCACCTATAAGGTGCTCTTTCACTCTTTTCCCGATTTAGTTCAGCTAATTAAAGCTATTGGCAACCATTAACCTTCAATTAGCTTGCTGCCATTAATCGCAATTTTACGAGGTTGCATAGCTTCTGGGATTTCGCGCTCTAAGTCGATATGTAATAGACCATTTTCCATGCTCGCACCAACGACTTTCACGTAGTCTGCCAGCTGGAATTTACGCTCGAAATCGCGCTCAGCAATACCTTGATAAACGTATGTTTTCTCTTCTTCAGCTTTGTGTTCACCCTTAACGATCAACATATTCTCTTTTTGAGTCAGATCTAAGTGCTCATCAGCAAAACCAGCAACCGCCATCGTAATACGGTAGTTGTTCTCATCTTTTTGCTCGATGTTGTATGGAGGGTAACCACCAGAAGAGTTCTTCGAAGTATTCGCTTCCATCATGTTGAATAGACGATCGAAGCCAATTGCGTTGCGGTAAAGTGGAGTGAAATCTACAGTTCTCATAATGCTATCCTTTTAGTAAGCAATAGTCTTAGTCGTGAGTTTGCATGGATCGATAGTGTGTTCGATCGCTGCCGACTAAGGGATTTATCCTCTACTCCTCGGGTTCTCATAACGCAGGGACATAGTAATAAATCAGTTCAATTGTGTGCCTTCAAGGCTATCCTCTCCTGAGCGATACCTCTTCAGCGTTCCAAAGGGTCTGTTTCTTCTCTCTTGAGCAAGACAGCTTCCCTCTTCACAAATAGATATGTGGATAGCTCAAATCAGTTTCAAGGGACTTTTTTCAATTATTTTTACAAGCCAATACTTTTCAATCACTTAAAAACAAAAAAAGACCGCCATTTCTGGCAGTCTTTAAAATAACAATTTAGTTTTTTGAGACGAAGCTATTTCGCTTTAGTTCAAGGAAGAGGCGCGGAGCATACGAAGGTATGTGAGCACCTCTGACACAGAAATTAAGCGAAAGAGCGAAGTATCAAAGATACTAAACGTCTAGGTTGGCTACTTTAAGAGCATTCTCTTCGATGAAGTTACGACGAGGTTCTACTTGGTCACCCATTAGTGTCGTAAACAGCTGATCTGCACCAACCGCATCTTCGATTGTTACTTGCATCATGCGGCGAGTCTCTGGGTCCATAGTCGTTTCCCAAAGCTGATCTGGGTTCATCTCACCTAGACCTTTGTATCGCTGTAGACTTAGACCACGACGAGACTCTTTGATTAGCCATTCTAGTGCTTCAACAAAGTTCGCGACAGGCTGAGTACGCTCACCACGTTTAATGTAAGCACCCTCTTCGATTAGGCCTTCTAGCGCTTCTGAAAGATCTGCCAGTTTGCCGTATTCTTTAGAGTTAATCAGATCAATGCTTAAAACGTGCTCATGAGTCACGCCGTGAGTACGTACCACAATCTTCGGCAGGTTTAGGCCTAGCTCTGCATGTTGTTCAACTTCAAAGCTGTATTGGCTTGCGCCCACTTCTTTCGCATTTAGCTGATCGACAAGCTGCTTAGTCCACGCTTCAACCGCTGATGCATCATGACATTGCTCTGCAGTTAGACGTGGAGTGTAAATGAATTCATGCACAAGAGGTTGTGGGTAACGGCGGCTCATACGCTCCACCAGCTTGATACCCGCATTGTACTGCTGAACCAACTTCTCTAGCGCTTCACCCGCTAGCGCTGGCGCTTCTGGGTTAACGTGTAGAGCAGCATTATCCAGTGCCAACGCAACCTGATATTGGTTCATTGCATCTTCATCTTTGATGTACTGCTCTTGTTTGCCTTTCTTCACTTTGTATAGTGGTGGCTGAGCAATGTAGATGTAGCCACGCTCAATAAGCTCTGGCATTTGACGGTAGAAGAAGGTCAATAGTAGCGTACGGATGTGCGAACCATCGACATCCGCATCGGTCATGATGATGATGTTATGGTAACGCAGTTTATCTGGGTTGTACTCGTCACGACCAATACCACAGCCAAGCGCTGTGATCAGCGTTGCTACTTCCTGTGAAGAAAGCATCTTGTCGAAACGTGCTTTCTCTACGTTAAGGATTTTACCTTTCAATGGAAGAATCGCTTGGTTCTTACGGTTACGGCCTTGTTTTGCGGAGCCGCCTGCCGAATCACCCTCCACTATGTAGAGTTCTGAAAGCGCTGGGTCTTTTTCTTGGCAGTCTGCAAGCTTGCCTGGTAGGCCTGCTAAGTCTAGAGCGCCTTTACGACGAGTCATTTCACGAGCTTTACGCGCCGCTTCACGAGCACGTGCTGCGTCGATGATTTTCGAACAAACCATCTTCGCTTCGTTCGGGTTCTCAACTAGGAACTCAGACAGTTTCTCACCCATTGCTGATTCAACTGCAGATTTCACTTCAGAAGAAACCAGCTTGTCTTTGGTTTGGCTTGAGAACTTAGGATCTGGCACTTTAACCGAAACAACCGCTGTTAAGCCTTCACGAGCATCATCACCCGACGTCGCCGTTTTCGCTTTCTTCGAGAAACCTTCTTTATCCATGAAGGTATTCAGTGTACGAGTCAATGCTGCACGGAAACCTGCTAGGTGAGTACCACCATCACGCTGAGGGATGTTGTTGGTGAAACAGTAAATGTTTTCTTGGAAACCATCGTTCCACTGCATGGCTACTTCTACGGTAATACCGTCATCACGTTCATTATCGAAGTGGAAAATCTTCTGAATAATTGGCGTTTTATTAGTGTTCAAGTGTTCAACGAACGCTTGAATACCACCTTCAAACATGAAGTGATCGCTCTTATCTTCTTCACGCTCGTCGATCAATTTGATAGATACACCAGAGTTTAGGAAAGACAGTTCACGTAGGCGTTTTGCCAAGATGTCATAGTGGAACTCAACGTTAGAGAACGTTTCTTCACTTGGCCAGAATCGGATTTCTGTACCTGTTGTGTCCGTTTTACCGATCACTGAAAGTGGCGCTTGAGGCTCACCATGGTGATACGTTTGAGTATGAATCTCACCGCCGCGGTGAATCGTTAGCGTCACTTGCTTAGATAGTGCGTTTACTACCGAAACACCCACCCCGTGTAGACCACCTGATACTTTGTACGAGTTGTCATCGAACTTACCACCAGCGTGAAGTACCGTCATGATCACTTCTGCCGCAGATACGTTTTCTTCTGGGTGCATTTCAGTCGGGATACCACGACCGTCATCGCGTACTGATACTGAGTTGTCCTCATGAATAGTCACAATGATGTCATTACAGTGACCCGCTAACGCTTCATCAATTGAGTTATCCACCACCTCAAAAACCATGTGGTGTAGACCGGTGCCATCATCTGTGTCGCCGATGTACATACCTGGACGCTTACGTACTGCATCCAGACCCTTCAGTACTTTAATACTCGATGAATCGTAATTTTCAGACATGAGTTTCTCTCTTTTATCCTTGCTCTATCTTGCCTTGTTCCACATGAAACATCTTACCGGTATTGTCATGCATATCGGCAATTTGGCTTTCGGTAATAGAACTTACAAAAACTTGAGCCCCCGTCTCTTTCAAGCAGTCTGCGAGACGCTTGCGACGTTGGCTATCTAATTCGGAAGCGAAGTCATCTATCAAGTAGATACACTGCTTACCTGTCATTTGAGTTAAGTGTTGCCCTTGAGCGACTCTCAATGCACACACCATTAACTTCAACTGACCACGTGACAGAACATCCTCTACAGGTGTCCCATTCACCTTAATTCTTAAATCCGCTTTATTTGGCCCACTAAAGGTGTAGCCGAGCGACTGATCACGTTCGAAGTTAGTCTCGAGGATTTGTTGATATGGGGTATCTTTTTCCCAACCACGATAATACTTCAATTGAATATCAAATTCTGGCAAAAATGTGCGACAAATTTCCTCTGCCACTGTTTTCATTTGCTCAACGTACTGGCTGCGCCAAGCACTGATATTCTCGGCCAATCGCGCCATTTCCTGATCCCAGTAACTCAATTCTCGATAACTGGTCGCCGTTTTCAGTAAGGCATTGCGTTGCTTGTTCAAGCGCTTGAAACGCCCCCACGCATCGTAGAATGCCGTTTCAGTATGAAACACGCCCCAATCAATAAATGCTCGGCGATGTTTCGGCCCATCCGTGAGTAGATCAAACCCTTCAGGATGAATCAACTGCAAAGGTAAAACTTGCGCTAACTGCGCCAGTTTTTGCCCAGATTGACCGCTTATTTTAACCTCTGTCGAGCCATCGCGCTGCTTATTAATGCCAATTGGTAGTTCAAATTGATCCGAGTTCAAAAAACGGCCATGTACAAACAGCTCGTCACACTCATTTTGGATAATTCGCCCAGTAAGGGAGCTCTTAAACGAACGCCCATGTCCAAGCAAATAGATCGCTTCTAAGACACTGGTTTTTCCACTGCCATTAGGGCCAATAAGAAAGTTAAAGCCTGTCGATAGTTCAATATCACAGGCTTTAATATTACGAAATTGTTGGACGATTAAACGCGTAAGAGGCATTTAAATTCAGAAGCAATTAGAGGCGAATCGGCATGACAACGTACATTGCACTGTCATCTTGTGAATTTTCGATCAATGCACTGGCATTTGCATCCGACATAGAGACTCTAACTGTCTCACAACGCAGCGTGTTAAGTACATCAAGCACATAGCTTACGTTGAACCCAATCTCGAGAGAATCACCTTCAAAAGAGACGTCTAGCATTTCTTCCGCTTCTTCTTGCTCTGGGTTGTTCGCCGTAATGCGCATTTCGTTATCAGCTAAATTGACACGAACACCACGGAATTTTTCATTGGAGAGAATCGCTGCACGTGAAAATGCTTGGCGTAGCTCATCACAACCTGCTTCCAGTGTTTTGGTGGTATTTTGCGGTAACACGCGGCGATAATCAGGGAAACGGCCATCAACGAGCTTAGAAGTAAAGATAAAGTTATTCACTTCTGCACGCACATTCGAGCTACCGATTTGCAGTACTACAGGCTGTTCTGGTGCATCCAATAACTTAACCAGCTCTTGTACCCCTTTACGCGGTACAATGATCTGCTTTTGAGCAAACTCAGCAGATAGCTGAGTTTGAGACACTGCCATTCGGTGGCCATCGGTCGCGACACTGCGTAGCGTCGTTCCCTCGATTTCGAACAACATGCCGTTGAGGTAATAACGTACATCTTGGTTTGCCATCGAGAACTGTGTTTTTTCAACCAGACCACGCAATTCAGCTTGAGTGACAGAGACTTCTACTTCGCTCTGCCAATCTTCGATATTAGGGAAATCGCTCGCAGGGAGCGTTGAAAGTGAAAATCGACTGCGACCAGAACGTACTTGTACGCGATCGCCTTCTAATACCACAGTAATAACCGAGCTATCTGGTAACCCGCGGCAGATGTCGAGGAACTTACGAGATGGAACCGTCACACTACCCGCTTCAAAGTCCCCTTCTAGCGTCACGCGACTGATCAGCTCGACTTCTAAATCTGTCGCAGTCATCGACAGAACATTATCTTGAACGGTGATCAGCAAGTTGCCCAGAATCGGCAATGTAGGTCTTCCACCTAATGCGCCCGACACTTGCTGTAGTGGCTTAATTAGATGACTACGTTCAATCGTAAATTTCATATCTAGCTCTTAACGGTATTTTGGCGAGGCGCCGACATTGTTCTATTAGGTACAAGAATACTGTGATTTAAGAAGAAAGGGTACGAATCAAGTTCGAATAGTCTTCTTTAATATCATGGCTTTCTTCACGCAGCTGTTCGATCTTACGACAAGCGTGCAGCACCGTTGTATGGTCACGACCACCAAACGCATCACCAATTTCTGGCAAACTGTGGTTTGTTAGTTCTTTAGCCAGTGCCATTGCAAGCTGACGTGGACGAGCCACTGAGCGAGAGCGGCGTTTAGACAGTAAGTCTGCAACTTTAATTTTGTAGTATTCCGCCACAGTCTTTTGGATATTATCGATAGTGACTAACTTTTCTTGCAGTGCCAGCAAGTCACGCAGTGCTTCACGAACAAAATCGATAGTGATTGGGCGGCCAGTAAAGTTGGCATTGGCAATAACACGGTTTAGCGCCCCTTCAAGCTCACGAACGTTAGAACGCAGACGCTTAGCAATGAAAAATGCCACTTCATCAGCAAGGTGAATTTGGTGGTCTTCTGCTTTCTTCATTAAGATCGCAACACGCGTCTCAAGCTCTGGTGGCTCAATCGCTACCGTTAAGCCCCAACCAAAGCGGGATTTCAAGCGATCTTCTACACCATTGATCTCTTTCGGATAACGATCCGATGTCAGGATAATTTGCTGGTTGCCTTCTAACAATGCGTTAAAGGTATGGAAAAACTCTTCCTGTGAACGCTCTTTGTTGGCAAAGAATTGAATATCATCGATAAGTAATGCATCAACACTACGGTAATAGCGCTTAAATTCTTCAATCGCATTATTCTGTAGCGCTTTAACCATATCTTGTACAAAGCGCTCGGAGTGCATGTACACCACTTTAGCATTCGGTTTGTTATCCACAATCGCATTACCTACTGCATGCAATAAGTGGGTTTTACCTAGACCAGTACCACCGTATAGGAACAGTGGGTTATAAGCAGAACCAGGGTTATCCGATACCTGACGAGCAGCCGCCAGGCCAAGTTGGTTTGATTTACCTTCAACAAAGTTATTGAACTTGTGTTTTGGGTTCACGTTTGAACGGTGATTGATGTCGACAATCGCTTCAGCGTCGTCATCCCATGTTTTATGCACGGGTTTACGCGCTTGAAGCTGTGCGGGAGCCGAGGATTCCGCAGCCACATCGGCTGGCGTGCGAGTCGGTGCTGGCTTTGGCGCAGCAACTGGACGGCTACCAACCTCAAAACGAAGACTTGGAATGTCGTTACCGCAGAACTCCTGCAGTAGTCGGTTAATACTATTTAGATACTTATCGCGCACCCAATCAAGTACAAAGCGGTTTGGGGCAAATAGAGTAAGCGTATTGTCATTGAGCTCAGCTTGTAGCGGTCGAACCCACATACTGAATTCTGTTGCTGGTAGCTCTTCTTGAAGCTGTTGCAAACATTGCAACCAAAGCGAAGATGACAC